>NZ_JBSWUV010000009.1:0-211 GCF_056159265.1 Epibacterium sp. ABZ3_068 | reverse complement strand
CGGAGCAATGCCATGATCGACAAGCCAGCCAAGCATGGGTCCCGAACCATAAGCCGTGTCTGCGATCAACCGTTCCGGCTTGAGATCATGGCGCTGGTGCACCCGACTAACCATGGTTCGGGTAGCACCGACCTCAGCCTGTCGGATAGACCGAGTTGCTTCAACATCCAGGATCACACCGTTGTCGGTGTCGATCAGATAGTTGGCGGAA
>NZ_JBSWUV010000008.1:0-522 GCF_056159265.1 Epibacterium sp. ABZ3_068 | reverse complement strand
ATATCCCGGTTATCGATAAATCCGGTCGCAACGACGGGACCTTCGAGCGAGCCGACTTCACCTATGACACTGAGAATGACGCGTACATCTGTCCAGGTGGCAAGGAACTCAAACAATACCGCCGGGCCTTCACAAAGCCGAGGGAACCGAAACCGGACAAGGACGGCATCCTTCGTTATCGTGCCCGCAGATCCGACTGCGACGCCTGCAACCTGAAAAGCCGATGCTGCCCGAAAGAGCCGCGGCGCAAGGTAACACGGTCGGTCCACGAACCATCCCGAGACGTGGCGCGCGCCATCGCCCAAACCACCCAATACGCGATCTCTTGCAAGCTCAGGAAGAAGGTCGAGATGCTGTTTGCCCACCTCAAACGCATCCTCGGTCTCGGACGCCTCCGATTACGTGGTCCATGCGGCGCACGCGACGAATTCCACCTCGCCGCCACCGCCCAGAACCTCAGAAAACTCGCAAAGCTCATCACGGCTCCCCAAACAACACCCGCCATATGATCAAGGTCTCGGC
>NZ_JBSWUV010000007.1:0-627 GCF_056159265.1 Epibacterium sp. ABZ3_068 | reverse complement strand
AGGTGAACTTCGGCTTCACCGGGCTTGCAGCACCAAAGGCGGCTTCATCCAACGTCTCTAGGTATTCCCTGACGGCGCGGGGTGCATCTTCAGGGACGATCTTCTCAGGTGCCCAATCCCGCTGCGGTGAGGAGTTCTGCCGATTGGCATCAGCCTGGATCAGGCTGGCGTCAGCTGCGAAACGCTGCCCACTGGCCAACCCTTCCTCGATACAGCGCGTAACAACCGTCTCGAACAAATGCCGCAAAAGGTCACTGTCTCGGAAACGGCCGTGCCGGTTCTTCGAGAAGGTCGAATGGTCCGGCACCGGATCAGTGAGATCGAGGCGGCAAAACCAGCGGTACGCGAGGTTGAGATGCACCTCGTCACAGAGCCGACGCTCAGATCGAATGCCCATCACGTAGCCCACCAGCAGCATCCGGATCATCAGTTCCGGATCAACTGACGGTCTGCCCGTTGAGCTATAGAAGGGGGCAAGGTGTCCCCGGATGCCTGAAAGTTCGACGAACCGGTCTATGCCACGGAGAATGTGATCCTGAGGAACATGGTCCTCAATCGAGAACTCGTAGAACAACGCTCCCTGCGCTTCCTGCCTCGGCCCCATCATCGCGGTCAATCTCCTGCAAC
>NZ_JBSWUV010000006.1:0-6634 GCF_056159265.1 Epibacterium sp. ABZ3_068 | reverse complement strand
TCAGGGCGAGCGGGACGGCGCGCAGAATGCTGCGGCCAGCTATCAGGCGAACCTGGCGCAATTTGTCACCAGCCTGCGCAGCGATGTGACAGCCGCAGCGGCGGACACCCCCTTTGTCTGTGGTGGGCTGTTGCCGTCTTTCACCCTCAACGAAGTGCCACAGATCCAGGCCATTCTGGCCGATGCCCCCAATTTCCTGGATCACTGCGGCTTTGCCAGCAGTGCGGCGCACAGCACGGCGCTGGATGACCGGCATTTTGATGCGGCAGCGCTACGCGGCCTGGGGGCGGATTACTTCCAGGCCTATCTGGCGGCGCAGGCGGGGGGCTGACACCCCGGTATAGGCGACACGGGAGGTCAGCCCGTGACTTCGACAAATGTGACGCCGTCTTTTGCAATCCGCGCAGCGGTCAGCCGCCCGGTGGCAAAGGCACCGGTGTCAATATTGATCTTGCCATGGGTTTGGCTGGGGGACGACTGGATGACATGGCCATGAACAACCCAGGTGCCATCCCGCCGCCGCAACCGGGCAAAATCCGGATGCCCCCAGATGAGGTGTTTGGGGTCCTGTGCCTCAATCGGGCCGCGCGGGTCCGCCCCGGCATGGGTGACCGCCACATTCCCAGAGCGCCAGAAGGTCGGCAGCTCCCGGAGCCAGGCGATCAGCTCAGGACCCAGGGCCGCAACCAGCTGCGCGTGGAGATCCTGGGCATGGTCTTCCGGGGCGGGCGGCACCGTGATGCCAAAGCTTTCGAGCGTCTCCACCCCGCCATATCGCAACCAGGGTGCCCCGCGCGCAGGGTTGTCCACAAACCGCAGCAGCATCGCTTCGTGATTGCCCTTCAGACAGATGAGCTGCGCCGGGTCCTGCCCCTTTGTGCCTGTTGCCGCCAAAGGCTGCGACCTGGCCTTTAAAAAGCGCAGCACCGCCGCGCTCTGGGGGCCACGGTCGATATAATCTCCGACACAGATCACCGGCAGATCAGGCTCTAATTCGGGGAAAATCTTCAGAAGAAGATCGTAGCAGCCGTGGATATCCCCCACCGCATAAAATGGGGCGTTGGGGGATAGGGGGGGGAAGGCGCGCCAGCGGTTCAGCAGGGACAGCATCGGCGCACCACCCGGAATTCAATCATTGCCAAAGAGATCGCGGGTAAAGACCTTGTCGGCCACATCTGCCAGATCGTCGGTCTGGCGGTTGGCGACGATCACATCGGCCTCTGCCTTAAAGGCGTCCAGATCGCGCACCACCTTGGAGCCATAAAACTCATCCTCAGGCAGGCTGGGTTCATAGACAATGACCGGGATGCCTTTGGCCTTGATCCGTTTCATAATGCCTTGCACCGAAGACTGGCGGAAATTATCCGACCCTGCCTTCATCACCAGCCGGTGGATGCCCACACAGGCGGGTTTTTTGGCAATGATCGCCTCGGCCAGGTAGTCCTTGCGGGTGCGGTTGGCATCAACAATGGCGCGGATGATATTCTGGGGCACCTCGGCGTAATTGGCCAGCAGCTGTTTACTGTCCTTGGGCAGGCAATAACCGCCATAGCCAAATGACGGGTTGTTGTAATGGCTGCCGATGCGCGGATCGAGCCCCACACCTTCGATGATCTGGCGCGCGTCCAGATCACGTGACAGCGCATAGCTGTCCAGCTCGTTAAAAAACGCAACCCGCATCGCCAGATAGGTATTGGCGAACAGTTTGATCGCCTCGGCCTCGGTGCTGTCGGTAAACAGGGTCGGCACATCCTTGTCCAGCGCGCCTTCGGCCAGCAGCTCCGCAAACCGGCGGGCGCTGTCGCTTTGGGCGCCGACAATGATGCGCGAGGGGTGCAGATTGTCATAAAGCGCGCGGCCCTCCCGCAGAAATTCGGGGCTGAACACCACACGATCCGTGCCCAAACGTTCCCGCAGCCCTTCAGTAAAGCCCACCGGCACCGTGGATTTGATCACGATGGTGGCCTTGTCGTTCATCGCCAAAGCCTGTTCCACCACCGTTTCCACCGTGGAGGTGTCAAAATAATTGGTTTTGGGGTCGTAATTCGTCGGCGTGGCCACGATCACGAAATCCGCATCTGCAAAGGCTGTGCCTGCATCGGTGGTGGCGCTCAGATCCAGCTCTTTGGTGGCGAGGTAATCAGCCAGTTCCGCATCCACAATCGGGCTTTTGCGCTGGTTCAGAAGATCAACCCGTTCTTGCGTGATATCCAGCGCGACGACCGCATGATGTTGGGCCAACAACACAGCATTAGACAATCCGACATAACCAATTCCGGCAACAGCAATTTTATTTTTGAGCATAACGTGCATCCGACTTCTAAGCACCCACGATTGGTGCAATGAAACTTATATGCATATAGGCAGCTTCCCGGCGCCCATACAAGCAACCCTTACCCAAGCGCGCTGCGCAAATGCGCAAGCCCCGCTTTTAAGCGCTCGGCTGCCAGTTTGCTGTTTTCTGCCTCTACATACAGACGCAGTTCAGGCGCATTGCCCGAAGGACGGATATGGATCACACCACCGCCCACAAGCGTCATACGCACCCCGTCGGTCAGATCCAGGCTGGCCTCGCTGACCCCCAGAGCGTGCAGAAACGCCGCCCGCGCATCCGCATCCTGCGCCAGCGCCGCAACAAAGGGCTGGGAGGCCTCCTGTGGCACCTCCTGCAGACGATCCGCAACAGTAACCACCGCAGGCTCCTCAGCCACACGCGCCGACAGTGGCCCCTCTCCGGCGGCGATCAGCGTCATCAGCAAGGGCAGCACACAGTCGCGGGTTTTCAAAGGCGAGAGCGTCCCGGCAGGGCCCTCGGCCGCAAACCCCAGAAGATAGCCGCCATTGGCCTCATAGCCGACCACTTTGCCAGATGCGGCCTCCATGCCCGCAATCACATAAGGCGAACCGATGCGGGTGAGCGTGACCTGATGAAACCCCTTTTGGGCCACGCCGGAATTGGAGGAGATCGGCGTCACCACCACCTCGGCCCCCAGAGTCTCAGACGTGATTTGCCCCATCACATCACCGGGCACGATCTGCCCCTGTTCATCCGCCAGCAAAGGCCGATCACTGTCCCCATCGGTGGAAACCAGCGCGTCCAGATCATGCTCTTTGACCCAGGCCTCCACCTGCGCGCGGGTCTCGGGATCCACCGCTTCGGTATCAACAGGGATAAACGTTCTGGACCGGCCCAGATCCAGCACAAAGGCCCCCAGCTTCTCAAGGATTTCAGCCAGAAGGTTCCGCCCCACCGCCGAATGGCTGTAAAGCCCGATGCGTTTGCCCTGCAGCGCATCCGGCCCGCAGGCCGCCACATAGCGCGCCACAAAGGCGGCGCCAACGCGCCTGTCCTTGTCCACCACGCCACCGCCCTCCCCTGCGCCACGGCCCAGGTTTTCCTTGATTGCGGCTTCGTCCTCTTTGGTGATTTCACCCGTCTTGGAATAGAACTTCAGCCCGTTGCGGTCGGCCGGGATATGGCTGCCGGTGATCATAATGGCCGCCGCCCCGCGCGCCTGCGCCGCCAGCGCCAATGCCGGCGTGGGCACCGCGCCGCAGTCTATCAGCGTCACCCCTTCACCGGTCACGGCGGCGCGCACCGCCTGGGCGATCTCAGGCGAAGAGGGGCGCATATCCCAGCCAAGACAAATCCCCGTACCGGTGTCGCAGGCCGCAATAAAGGCCCGCACATGATCGGCCACCCGCTCCGCTGTCAGCTCCACCACCAGGCCGCGCAGCCCGCTTGTTCCAAATTTCGGTGCCATCTCTTTGTCCTGTGATTGCCAGTGCATGCCCGTTTGGGCGGACCATATCCAGAGCCTCCCCCCTTGCCTAGGCAGGATCCGCCCCCTAGGAAGGCAAAACACCCATGCCACACCGAGAGTTATTGATGTCAGAAGCGCGCAAGGCCACCCCCAGCATTTCCCCCGAGGCCATTATCGCCTCGGGCCAGCATGTTCTGGCGGTTGAGGCCGCCGCCCTGGCGCAGATGGGAGAGACCCTGCCGCCCGATTTTGCCGCCGTGGTCGAATTGATCCTGGGCGCCAAAGGGCGTGTTATCGTCTCTGGTATCGGCAAATCCGGCCATATCGGACGCAAGATTGCCGCAACCTTTGCCTCTACCGGCACGCCGTCTTATTTTGTCCATTGCGCCGAAGCCAGCCATGGCGATCTGGGCATGGTAACGCCCGCTGATATCTGTCTGTTGATCTCCAATTCAGGCGAAACCACCGAGCTGCAGGATATCCTGGCCCATACCCGGCGCTTTTCGATCCCCACCGTGGCGATTTCCTCCAAACCCGACAGCACGCTGATGAAGGCCGCCGATTACCGCCTGTGCCTGCCGCCTGCGCCTGAGGCCTGTTCGATCGGCATGGCGCCCACCACATCCACCACGCTGACATTGGCACTGGGGGATGCGCTGGCCGTGGCGTTGATGGATCAGCGCGGCTTTATGCCCGAAGATTTCCGCGTCTTTCACCCGGGCGGCAAACTGGGCGCACAGCTGGCCACTGTGGCGCAGCTGATGCATTCGGGCGACGCCCTGCCCCTGGTCACCGCGGATACCCCGATGCAGGATTGCCTGCTGACCATGACCTCCAAAGGCTTTGGCATTGCCGCCGTGGTCGCGGGGGACCGCCTGTCCGGCGTGATCTCGGACGGGGATTTGCGGCGCAATATGGCGCAGCTGCTGCGCGCCACCGCCGGTGAGATCGCAAGCAAAGACCCGATCACCGTGGCCCCGGACGAACTGGCCGCATCGGCGCTGGCCACCATGAACGCCCGCAAGATCTCGGTGCTGATGGTGGTGGATACGACCGGTGCCCCTGTGGGCATCCTGCATATCCACGACCTGCTGCGCGCCGGCGTCGCCTGATAGATATTCGGCTCTAAACAAGAGGCATTCCCATGAAAACCGTGATCCTGATCCCCGCCCGCTATGCCTCGACCCGCTATCCGGGCAAGCCTCTGGTGGAGCTGACACAGCCTGACGGCAGCCGCAAAAGCCTGATCCGGATGAGCTGGGAAGCGGCAATGGGCGTTCAGGGTGTCGATGCGGTCCATGTGGTGACCGATGATGACCGGATCAAAGAGGCCGCCGAAGGGTTTGGCGCCTCTGTGATCATGACGCCGACCACTTGCGAAAACGGCACCGCCCGCTGTGCGGCGGCGCTGGACGTCGGCGCGATTGACGCGGATCTGGTGGTCAACCTGCAAGGAGACGCCCCCCTGACGCCGACCTGGTTTGTCGAAGATCTGATTGCCGCCATGAAAGCCGACGCCGAGGCCCAGGTGGCCACGCCGGTCTTGCAATGTGACCCGCTCACCTATGGCCATTTTGTCGAAGACCGCAAAGCCGGCCGTGTGGGCGGCACCACGGCCGTGTTCAACGCCAAAGGCCACGCGCTTTATTTCTCAAAAGAAGTGCTGCCCTATATCGATCCGGGCAAAGTGCCGGATGCGGATATCCCGGTCTATCACCATGTGGGGGTTTACGCCTATCGCCCGGCGGCTTTGCGCGCCTATGGCACCTGGGGGGAATGTGATCTGGAAAACCGCGAAGGGCTGGAACAGCTGCGGTTTTTGTTCAACGACACGCCCGTGGCCTGTGTCGAGGTGGAGGGGCGCGGCCGGGTGTTCTGGGAGCTGAACAACCCCGAGGATGTGGCCCGCATCGAAAGCGTTCTGGCCAAACAGCTGTGATCCATTGGGGGCGTTGTCCCCCCGCCCCCCGCAGATATCCCAAAACCAGATCAGTGCTGCGACGGCTTAGCGGACAAAGCAGGCCTTAGATTTTGGCCCTAAACATAACATCGGTGCGCAATACATACTTTACACCGCTGTTGATTGAATCGCCTCGGTGTGAAAGTGGATGGTGAAATATTAGCGCTTTTCCCACGGCTGGCTCGATTGTGAAGTCCGTAAATACATACGGCGAAAACACGTCTGCAAAAGAGGTTCCGCCTCCGTCCACCCCGTCGTTCAGGTAAATCATCATAGTAAATTTGCTTACAGACCCATCGGTTTGTTGAAATTCACCGTCCTGATGCCAATCGAAGAACTGACCTGCCACATATCTGTAAACACGAAAGCGTTTATTTAAGCCGGTTGCTGTCAGGCCCTTAAACGGCTTCCGGAAGTGAGACGATACCCGAATCCATATTTCTTCAGCAAAATCAAAGTCATCAAATATTACACGGTCGTTGTTTCGGATTTCTGGCGCAACCAAAGTTCCATTTTCGGACGTGATGGTCGCAGGTTCAAAACCGATAGCGTTTGCTCGATCAATAACCCGATTGCAAAAATCTGTATCGGCAAATTCAGAAATTTCGAAAACAAGGTGCTCAAGCACCGAGGGAATAGTCATGCTTCATCTCCAGCAAACATTTCAACATGCGAGTATATGGGCCGAGTGCAAAAGCGCTCAGCGATACCACGCCCGAAGGAGTGTTGAATGGTTTGGCAACCGAGATGATATGCATCGTGTGGTCATGAATGCTTAGTGGCTCATGATACGGGCGAAATCAAGACTTCAGCACTCGAAGACACTTGCGTTGAAACCGTCAGCTTCGGGCTTATTCAGTTGAAAAACTCGCCGATTTGTATGCTCGGTTTTGATCTCGATATCTGCACA
>NZ_JBSWUV010000005.1:0-41314 GCF_056159265.1 Epibacterium sp. ABZ3_068 | reverse complement strand
ATTGCAAATCCCAGGCCGATAGACGGCGCTCCCCCACCGCCAGAGGCCGAATAGTGATCAAGACTGTTGGCCGGAACGCCAAGGTGCCCGGCCTGCGTGTATTGCAGGGTATGCGCAGGCCAGCCTTCCCCACCGTCTCCAGCCGCTTGCCCGACCATATTGGATTGCCCCATCAAGGCAAACACATGGGTCTCTTGCGGGGCATTCTGCCCCTGTTTGCCAACCATCCATGTTGCGACATCCGACACCCTGCTGTCCGGCAAAGAGGCCGCAAACACGGCCAGCGCATAAAGGCGTCCGGAAAATGGCTGCCCGCCCGTCACCCGGTCAAAGAGCTGGAACCCGGCCCCCGTATCTGCCGGGGTGTTGCCGGGGTTGGCTTCGCTGATCACGGCCTCCTCCTGCCCATCCAGGAACAGCTCCTGCGTCCCATAGGAGCTGCCGGCCTGCCGCCGCCAGCTCACCACCTGGTCCGCATCCGGCAACAGCGGTCCAAACAGCCGGTTGCCGTTGGCATGAAGAAACCCTGTGCTGCTGTCGCGCAGGGCTCCAATCAACGTGCCGGTCGCATTTTCGGTTCCCAGCTGCCACAGCGCCTCCCAGAGCCCTGTCAGCGCCGTCGGGTTACAGGCCGCCGCAATGGTCAGATCGGGGTTCACGCCCAATGTCAGGCGTGACGCAATGGACAGGCGGCTGTTCTCGGCCTGCAGCCAGTGACGGGCGCCATCGGTGCGATAAAGCGGCCTGTCAGCACCGCTGGCAGTCAGATGAAAGCCGTTGCCCGACAGATCCGCAATATGGCCCACCGGATCCCCATCCGCGACCACCGGAACGGTGGCGGCAGCGTCCTGAAACAGGGTGGAGAGGTCGGACACATCCAGCATCACCACAGGCGACAGATCCTGCGGCGAAAAGGGAGGCTCAACAGGTGCCGGATGAAAGACCGAAGTTGCCGCCCCCCCAAGGGCACAGCCAAGCTCCAGCATCACAGCCACCCCACAACTGAAGCAGTTGTGCCCGTGGCCTCGACCCCAACCGCCGAGAACAGCAGGGTTTCGCCCGCGCTCACCGGATAGGTGATCACGGTTCCCTGGCCATCCCGCAGCGCCAGGGTGCCGCTGGACACTATCCGCAGCACCCGTGGGCGCAGCGGCAGATCAACCCCATCTGCGGGTGTGATGGAAAAATGGCGGTCGGCCGGGCTGGTCAAAGTGCGTTGGAAACTGCCAAATGGATCCTGTTGCGGCATGTGATGCTCCTGCTGCTGACAATCTGAAGACCAGGCCAGTCTACATCACCGCGCGGTTGTGTTGCCGGTCGCCAGCCAGCGCCGCACGCGCCGTTTACCACTTGCCAAGACATCGCAGAAACCCTGATGCCGCAAAGGGCTTTGCGCGAGAGGGTGCTTATGATCTAAGCATCTTATGCGTCCGTTTCCTCCAAATCGCCTGCGGCCTGACCGGCAGGCGTCCTCCTCGGATTTTATGACATCACGCCCCGGGCGGCGCGCCCTTGGACTGTGGGGGATTATCGGCCTGTGCTGCCTTGTGGAATGTACGCTCTGGGCAGCAGATCAGGGCTGGATTGGTCAGGCGGACTGGCGCAGCGTGGCCCTGCAGAACGGGGCCTTCTGGACCGGGCTCTTGAACAATTGGCGCTCCAATTACGCCGCGCAGCCCTGGCTGATGTTTGTCACCTACAGCTTCCTGCATGCGGACCTGTGGCACCTGATCGGCAATATGCTGGTGCTGGGATTTTTGGGGCGCTGGGTTGTGGCTCGCAGCGGCCCGGGCGGTTTTTTGCTAATCTATGCGGCCTCTGTGGTGGGGGGGGCTGCTGGCTTTGCCATGCTGACCAGCAGCCCTCAGCCTATGGTGGGGGCTTCGGGGGCGATCTTTGGTCTGATCGGAGCCTGGCAGCTGTGGCAATGGCGGATGCTGGGCGCAGCAGGCGAGACCCGACGCCCCGTCTTCAAACTGATGGTCTGGCTGGTTTTTCTCAACCTTGTCATGGCCGTGCTACAACCCGGTGGTATCGCTTGGCAAACCCATCTGGGGGGCTATATCACCGGTGCCTTGGTCGGCCTGCTGTGTCGCCGTCCGACCGAGATCGATCCAGATCTGCCCCGTCGCCCGCAGTGACACGGCCAACGGACATTCTGGTGACATTCCGGGCATATCAAGCAAACCGCCAAAGAGATTGGAGAGAAAACCGTTTCGTTGCATCTCAAACAAGTATAAATTCTATGTAGACACTCAGGTGCAACCGTGCTCTTGAACAGCCCGCCGTACCGCTCTCCAGTAGTTTTGAAACAGGGTATTTATCGTGACAAAAATTCCCCATGTGCTTGCGATTGCCTCTGCAGGTGGACATTGGGTTCAGCTCAGACGGCTCTCCCCCGCCTGGGTCGGCTGCAAAGTGACATATGTGTCAACGGATCCGCAACTGCGTGACGGGGTTTTGGCCGATCCGCGCAATGCCGCATCTGTTCAGTTCTACGCCGTCAAAGATGCCAACCGCTGGCAAAAGCTGCGGCTGCTGTTTTCCCTGTGCCAGATCATCTGGATCATGCTGCGCAACCGCCCTGATGTGGTGATTACAACCGGCGCGGCGCCTGGGTTCTTTGCGCTGCGCCTGGGGCGTATGATGGGCAAACGCACCGCCTGGATCGACAGTATTGCCAATGCGGAAACCCTGTCCTTGTCGGGGCAGATGGCGGGCGGGCGATGCGATCTGTGGCTCACGCAATGGGAAAACCTGGCCAAGCCCGAAGGCCCTTCGTTTAGCGGGTCTGTCATATGATTTTTCTCACCGTTGGCACCCAACTGCCCTTTGACCGCCTGACGCGCGCCCTGGATGAATGGTGTGCAACACAGGATACGCCCTGCGATGTCTTTGGCCAGATCGGATCGGTCGGGTCAGACAGCTATCGGCCGCAAAACTTTGAATGGGAAGAGAAAATCAGCCCGGATGAGTTCACTCGCAGGGTCAAGAACGCCCGCGTGGTTGTAGGACATGCCGGTATGGGATCCATCATCACCGCCATGACGTTTCGCAAACCCACGCTGATCATGGCCCGCCTGGCCCATCTGGGAGAACATCGCAACGATCACCAGGAGGCGACGTTGCAGCGGTTCAAATCCCGCAACGGCTTGTTTGCAATTGAAACGGCCCAAGATCTGGCACGTGAGCTGGACGCCCTCCTGGCCGCCGATACGCACAACAGCGAAACCGTCGGCACCGGCGTTGCCCCCTTTGCCGAAGAGCGGTTGATCCAGCGCCTCTCCAACTTTATCCACAACGGCTAAACCCTCCCCTGACCGGGGCCGGACAGACCTCTGGAACCGGGCCTCGCAAGGGCGGCTGCCTTTGCTCTCAAGGTGCTGTGGCACACTCTGGCATCTTGACCTTGGACGCGGTTGTCGCGCGCTCGCCCGCCCCTGTCAGCCCCCTGTCAGACAGGGGCCATCCGCTTTGTTCCGGGCCTGTTCCGCAGGCGCTCAGACGCCCATCATATTGAGTTTTACAAAGATAATGCTGGCCAGCAGCAGGGCCGGAGCTGTGCTCTGCTGCACTGCGCTGATTCGGCACTGCAAAAAGAAATGCTGCACCTGCAGTATGCTATTTTCGAAAATGGCAACAATGCGTGAAAATACGCAACATTGTTCGCAATCCAATGGTAACAGCAGTGTAAAAACTGATCAGAATTGGCAACAAACTGATCTGTTCTGACTGCAGAAGAATTTCTACGATTTGCAAACGAATTTTCATTAGTTAATTTACGTACGGAAGACCTTAGCGCGCGCCCGTATTCAGGGGCGTCTTCTTTTTACGAACCTTAGGGGTAATTATGTTGAAAATGCTCAAAGCGGCTGCCGCAGCCGTAACCTTGTCGCTGGCTGCGGTTTCCGCACACGCGGCAACCATCGAGGGCGACCTGACCTTTGCCGGTCTGCTGGTCGTTCCTGACAGCGATTTCTCTGCAACTGGCGGTGTTGATGTTGTTCAAAACATCTCTGCTGTTTTTGATGCAAGCGGCGATCTGGCCGGTGCGACTGTGTCTCCGTTCGACGTTGACTTCAGCGCGCCCGGCACCCTGTTCTCTCTGGACAATGGCATCTCCTTCGTCGCCAGCCTGTTCACCGAGATCCTGGACGGCAGCTTCACCGCTGCTGGCGTTCTGACCGGTGGTATCTTTGACGATACCGCAGCAACCTTCACCCTGAGCACCGTTGACTCGCTGCTGGATGGTTTCCTCGACGTCTATGTCGCGGAAGTCTCCATCGCGGATGCTGCTGTAGCTCCGGTTCCGCTGCCAGCGGCTGGTTTCCTGCTGGTTGGCGCCCTGGGTGGTCTGGCCGCTGCAGGCCGTCGCAAGGCGAAAAAAGCCTAATCGGCTTTTTGCACTGCAACGCAATATGAACGGGGCGCAAAACGCGCCCCGTTTTTTGTGCCTCGCTTTTGTCCCTGCCAAACAGCCCTTATCAATGCACAAAAAACAGGCGATCACCTCTACATTCGGGTGGTTCGGCGGCCTCTGGTCTAGCTTCCCCGCCCGCGTGAATGCGATCAAACCTCTGTGATCCCCCGTGTTCCAAGTGTCGATAGAACTGATCTGTTAACCTTTGGTTAACCACTTTCAGGGCGCGCAAAAATTCTATCTCAGACGTGATCTTCCGTGATCGGGAAACTGGCCAGGGCCGCGGTTTTTGGTCTCCGGGCGGTGCTACAAAACCTTATCTCGGCCCGTTTGCGCCCACACTCTCCTGCCGCTCACAGCAGACAGGGGTGGGCCGGCCGCAGAGCACCTCAGAATGGGTTTCTTACGGAGATAAGACATGAAGATTTTAACCGCGGCCCTGATGACGGCAGCCATGGCGCTGCCTGCATCCGCGACCACCCTGCGTATTACCGTCACCAACACCCAATTGGCCCCAACCGAGGGCGAAGCCGGATTTGCCCTGGCGCCTGTCTACAGCGCCTTTCACGATGGCTCGTTTGATCCGGTTACCGTTGGTGAACGCGTCACGGCCGGAGTCGAAACCTTGGCGGAGCTGGGCAACCCTGCAGCCGTCCGGGCCGAGCGCATCGCGGCCCTGCCGGCCTCCACCGGTACCCCCGTCTCCAGCGGCGCCCTGATTGGCGGTGCCAGTTCCAGCGTTGAAGTCGAGATTACCGATTTCCTCAACCAGCGCTATTTCAGCTTTCTGTCGATGGTGCTTCCCTCCAACGACCTGTTCATCGCCAATGCAGAGGCCACAGCATACAATCTGTTCAATGATGACGGGACATTTATCGGCCCTCGGACCATCTCGGTGACCGGGCTGGACGTGTTTGACGCCGGCACCGAAGAAAACAACGCCGACGTGTCGGGCGGTGCTGCCTTTGTGGCGGGCTCCTCTGCACCGGACGGGGTGGATACCGATGATGTGGCCACCGCAGGCTTCTCCGCGCTGGAGGCCTTCCTCGGCGCAGAGACCCCGGCAGGGTTCTCCATCAGCCCTGAGCTGGTCCCGCCTGGCTTCTTTGCAGATGCAAGCAACGCCGGGATCTTCTCAATCGCTTCGATCTCCATCGAAGAGGTTGTTGCACCGGTCCCACTGCCAGCAGGTGGCGTGCTGCTTCTGTCGGCTCTGGGTGTTGCTGGGGTCTCCTCGGCCCGCCGCAAGACCAAGAAACAAGCCTAAAGGGCATCAGACCACAGTCGCCCGCCAGCCTTATGGCTGGCGGGCCCCCTTCCTGCGCGCAAGGCGGGAAGGGTCAGTAGTATGCGGTGTTGTAATCGTAGGAATACTGAGAATGCCCCATGTGGCGGCATTTGTTCAGCACAACCCCCATGACATTGGTCAACTCGGCCACCTGACGTTCAGCCAGGTCGATTTGCGACATGCGGGTCTCTTCGGCTGCAACCATGATCAGGGCGCAATCCACATTCTGCAAAAAGCCAAAGTTATCATCACTGGCCAGCAGCGGTGGCATGTCAAACAGCATCAGGCTGGGCTGATAGGTCTCCTCGACCTGATCCAAAAGCGCTGTGGTTTGTTTGCTTTGCAGGATTTCAGACGGGTTTTTGACCCGGTTTACGCCGCTCAGGCTAAAGCCCACATTGTTTCCATAGCGCAATCCCTGCTCCGCAAAGGTGACCTGCCCTTCCAGCAGCTCAGACACGCCATGGGTGGGCATCTGCCCCAGCATTTTGGTCAGCCCCGCTCTGCGCATGTCAAAATCGAACGCCAGGACGCGCTGGTCCTGCTGCCGCTCCAGAGAGAAGACAAGATTAAGCGTGGTGGTCGATTTTCCGCAGGCCGCATGCGGGGAGACAATGGCAACCCGGCGCCAGCTGTTTTGCTTGCACAGCTGCAGAACCCGAGTGCGCAGCAGGTCAAACGGCGCGCTCTCGTTCCCTGGTTCCAGGGTGCGAATGCGGTTGCGCACCAGCAGACTGTTGTCGAGCCGCATCTCTGGCAATGCATCCCACGCGGCCCGGACCGCGGCACTCTCCCCGATCGAACCAGTCTGCCGCAGCCCTTGGGGGTCGCGCACCAAAGATCCCTCAGGGTGACCGCGCATGGCGCGGGCTTTTTCAATCGCCGCCTGTAAACGTTCCATCGTTATATCTCCCGCAGAAGGATGCGCTGAGCGATCATACAGATCACCAGCGAACTCCGATTTTGTTCATGATTTTGTCTGCAATCAGATCCAGTGGCAGATAATAAATATGAACCAGATAGATCGCCGCTGGCACCCCAAGGAAAATGACCAGGGCCAACAACATCCGGCGCAGGCTGCGGCGCCATCGCTGACCTTGTGTTTCCACATAAGGGATAGTGGTCAGCGGGGTTACCCCAAGCTTGTTCACGATGTCTTCTGGACGGCGTGGAGCCGAGTTCAGCACTTCCAGCAGCACAATCAGGGCCAGCCCGGCCAGAATGCCAAAGCTGGTGCCCCCGCCGGCAATCAGAACACGGTCGGGTTTGGTGGGCTGGCTGGGCACCGAAGGCTGTTCGATAATCGACAACCGCTGACCGCGGGCACGTGTTTCGATCTGATCCCCGGTCTGCGCCTTGGCCAGACGGTCCTGCGCCTGACTATATTGTTTTTGCAACGCGCCGTATTCGCGCTCCATCTCATCGAGCACGATGGAGGCCTCAGGGGTTTTGGAGATGCTGGCCGCCAAGACCTCCAACCGGGCCTCGGCACGGGCTTTTTGTTCCTGCAAGGCGGCGATGCGGCTGTTTATTTCGCTCAGCTGGACCGACAAAACCGCAGGAATCTGCTCGGACTGTTCGGGCGCCTGCTCCTCTGTATTCTGTGCCGACGCAGCCTCTGCTGCGACGGTGATCTGCTCTTGCAGGTGGTCAACCCGCGCCTGCAGAACTTTGACCCGCGGGTTACTGCTAGAGTAGATGGCCAGAGCATCTGACAGCTCCTGCTGGGCCCGGCGCAATTGCTGCTCCTGTGGCGACAGTTTCCGGTCTTGTGGGGCGTCCACATTGCCTGTCAGCTCATAGAGCTGCTTCAGGCGCTCGCGCTGGCTGTTGAGGTCAGAGACATCCCGGTCCACCTGGGTGATCCGGTCCTGAAAGACGGATTGTTGTGACAGGCGGAATTCCAGGCTTTCCGGCAGGGCATCGCTGTTGGCCTGTTTGAATTCCAAGATCCGCTTGCTTTGTGCATCCAAAGCGCTGCTCAACCGATCCACTTCGCGCACAAAAAACTCCAGGGTTTCGCCTGAGCGACCCCGGCGGAATTCCACATCCCGCGCCTGAATGAGGACCAGATATTCATTGAGCACTTCCGCAGCGATCCGG
Organism: Epibacterium sp. ABZ3_068; assembly: GCF_056159265.1. Taxonomy (NCBI): domain Bacteria; kingdom Pseudomonadati; phylum Pseudomonadota; class Alphaproteobacteria; order Rhodobacterales; family Roseobacteraceae; genus Epibacterium; species Epibacterium sp. ABZ3_068. Next base: position 33,503 of record NZ_JBSWUV010000005.1, on the reverse strand, counting down.
GCACTGCCGGCTTCGAACTGGACTTCCATAATGGGCGCTTCGCCCCGACGGCGACCACGAATGCGGATGGTGGTACGCGCCCGCATTGCGGCGGCTATCGCATCCGGGCCCATATCATCGATTTTCGGAAACACTTTGAGCTTGTAAGCCACATCCAGCATGTTTTCCCGCGCCAAAAGGTGCTGCTGTACCAGCTGCAACTGCTGGAACGCAGGCGCGCGCACGGTTGACGCCGCCAGCTCTTCCGGAATCTGCGGGCTTTCGACCACCAGCACCGCACGGCTTTCATAGGCCGGGGGCAGGGACATCGCGGCAATCACAGAAGCCGCCGAGATGATCATCGCAACAATCAGAAAATAGGTGAAGCGACGTCGAAAAATCGAAAAGTAGTAACGGATGTTGTCCATTTAGACAGCTTCCTCCTCAGAGGGACGCAGGCGGCGCATATAAACACCGTCATTGAGCAATTGGGTTACAGTGGCCATGCTGACCCGGGTCTCTTCAGCACTCCAGGCATAAAGCAGCGCATAATCACAGATCTGGTTCACCAGACGCGGTGTGCCATTGGTCTCGGCAAAGATCAGATCAAAAACATCCGCGTCAAACTCATCCCCGGTTCCACCGGCCACTGTCAGACGATGGCGGATATAATCCTCCATTGTCTCACGGCTCATTTTGGAGAGGTGGTAATTCGAAGCGATCCGCTGGAACAGCTGCTCCAGATTGGGGTGTTGCACCATGTTGCGCAGCTCAGGCTGTCCCACCAGAATAAGCTGCACCAGCACGTCTTTGTTCGAATTGATATTGGTGAGCATCCGCAGCTCTTCCAACCCTTCCATGGACAGGTTCTGAGCTTCGTCAAAGACCAGAACCACCCGGCGGCCATTGGCGTATTCCGTCAGCAGATGGTCCTGCAGCGCCTGAAACATCTCCACATAGGACGCTTCGGGGCTGACTTTGATATAAAGAGAGTTGAGGATCCACTGGATCAGCTCTCCGCGCCCGCCTTGGGCGTTGGAGGTGAGCCCCACAGTGACATCTTTGCCGAGGCGGGACAAAAGCTCCTGCAACAGCGTGGTTTTTCCTGCACCGATTTCCCCTGTCACCAAGGCAATCGGAGCCTGGGTAAACAAAGCATACTCAAGAACAGCAAAGGCGCGTTTATGCTCTTTGGACCAATAAAGATACGCAGGATCGGGAACGAGTGAAAAAGGACGTTCCTTCATCCCGAAATGGGCCGAGTAGAGAAGATCTGAAGGCGCGCTCATTTTAGCTTAAACATCTAACGAAGGAATTCGGGGACATACCCACTCCACATAAGTCATTCTAGGCAGACAAACAGCCCCTGCCAAAGGTGGCTTCGGTATAGAGGAGTCATGCGGCAATTGCATCACAATTTCAAAGACCTCTTACAAGATTATAGACCATTGCCCGAATTGACGCCAAGCCATGCTGCACCTGCACAGTGCAGGTGAAATCTTTTTTAAACACATAGCAGTGCTGTGCAGAAATGCCTGCTTGCGATAGAAGAGAACAGCCCTCACGGATTCGCTCAGAGTATCCTCGAACCCGAACCGCAAGATTGTAAGGTATTGAGCTAATGTTGAAGCGTTTTATTATAATTGTCTCTTTTATTGCAACAACTTGCCTTTTGGCAGCCTGTGATTCGGCAGAAGAGCGTGCCGAAGAACACTATCAAAAAGGCCTGGCTCTTCTGGAGGAAGGGGACGTTAAGCGCGCGCTGGTGGAATTGCGCAATGTGTTCCAGCTGAATGGCGAACACCGTGAAGCGCGCCTGACATATGCCCGCACGCTGGCCGCGCGCGGCAATCAGGCCGAGGCCTTCTCGCATTATTTGCGTCTGGTGGAACAATATCCCGACGATCTGGAAGGGCGCACCCAACTGGCGCATATGTCAGCACAGTCCAACAACTGGACCGAAGCCGAACGTCACCTGGAGGTGGCCGAACCTCTGGACCCGGACAACCCCCTGCTCAGATCCGTGCGGGTGGGGCTGACATACCGCAATGCCCTGCGTGACAATGACACCGCCGCACAGGCTCAAGCCGCCAAAGAGGCAAATGCGCTGCTTGCAGACGACACCACCCTGCCGGTGGCGCAGATGGTTGCGGTTCAAAGCCTGGTTCGGGCTCAGGATTGGGACGGGGCGCTGGCACTGGTGGATCGCCTGCTTGAGGTTTCGGATACCTTCAACCTGCACCGGCTGCGCCTCAGCATATTGGAGCAGCTGGGAGAACGTGACGCCGTTGCCGACCATCTTCTGCTCATGGTGGAGCGCTTCCCCGAAGCCGGGCTGCACCGGACCCTGATCGCCCGTCTCATTGAGGATGGCCGTTTGGACGAAGCAGACGCCTATTTGCGCAAACGTGTGGCAGAGGCCACCGAAGACAGAACCCAGCCCCGGCTGGAACTGCTGTCCTTTTTGACACGTCAAAAAGGTGTTGAGACCGCGATCGAAGAAATAGACCGCATGCTGGCGGATGACGTCGACAATGCGCTGGTTCTGAAAGCGTTGCGCGCCAATCTGGAATTTGACCGTGGCAACCGCGATCAGGCACTGGCGGCCATGGAAGCCCTGACCAAAGACGCCCCCGAAAGCCGGGAGAGCGGCACCATCAAAGTGCTCTATGCCCGGATGCTGCAAGGGGTGGGCAATCAGGTTGGGGCACGCGCCCAGGTCGAAGAGGTTCTGGAACACGACCCCGGCCAAATTGGCGCGGTCAAGCTCAAGGCCGCCTGGCTGGTGGAAGACGACCGCCCGGGCGATGCACTGGTGGAACTGCGCGCCGCCCTCGACAATGCACCACGCGATCCCGAAATCCTGACGCTGATGGCCCAGGCCCACCAGCGCGCGGGCGATCAGGCCCTGATGGCTGAGATGCTGGCCATGGCGGTTGAGGTCTCGGGCCACCGCCGCGATGAAACGCTGCGCTATGCCGCACATCTTGTCACCGAAGGCAAACTGTTCTCGGCTGAAGAAATTCTGCTGGCGGCGCTGCGCAACCAGAATGACGATCCACAGCTGCTGGCCCGCCTGGGTGAGCTGTATGTCCGGATCGAGGATTGGGGCCGTGCCCGCCAGACCATCACCCGTCTGGAAGAGCTGAACCTCCCCGAAACGAAGCCCATGATCAGCGAGCTGACCGCCCGGCTTCTGGCCGCCCAGAACCGGGCTCAGGATCTGGAAACATTCCTGACGGACCTGACCGAAGGCCAAAACAACTTGGGCGCGGTGGCTGCTGTCATCCGCCTGCACCTGGCCAATGGCGATGTGCAAGGCGCGTTGCAATATTCCAGCTCATTGCTGGCAGATGATCCCAATAACCCCACATTGCGCTTCTTGCAGGCGGGGGTTCTGGCAACCGAAGGGCAGCTGCCCGACGCTGCAGAGATCCTCACCAGCCTGGTGGCCGAATACCCGGCCCATGAACAAAGCTGGTTGTCGCTGTATCGGGTCCAGCGCAGCATGGGGGACCGCACCAACGCCGACGCAACATTGGCGCGCGCCGCCGAAGCGCTGCCACAGAGCGTCAACATCAAATGGGTCCAGGCCAGCGTCGCCGAAGCCGACGGAGATATCGGGACTGCCATCGAGATCTATGAAGCTCTCTATGAGGCCAACAGCAACAACGCGGTTGTTGCCAACAATCTGGCCAGCCTGCTGGCAACCTACCGCGATGATGACGAAAGCCTGCAACGCGCCTATGTGGTGGCCCGCCGTCTACGCAACACCAAACAGCCCGCGTTTCAGGACACATATGGCTGGATCACAACCCGGTTGGGCAATCTGCAGGAAGGGCTGAAATATCTGGTTCCCGCTGCCGAAGCCCTGGAAAGCGACCCTGTGGTACAGTTCCATCTGGCCGAATTGTACCGGATGATGCGTCAAGATCAGGAGGCACTGCCCTATTACCAGCGGGTGGTCGATCTGGTCGACGCCGGAGCCACCCGTCCGCCCTTTATGGAGCAGGTCAACGCGGAAATCGCCCGGATCAGCGCCTCACAATAGGCCCGGTTTCTGACACAGACGATCTGGCCGCGCGCCCGTCTTACTCCGCCTGCTTGACCCTGCCAGCCTGGCCCTGGATGGGCCGGGCTGGGTAAGGCGTGATCACAAAATTGCCTTGATATTTACGCAATTCTCACTGTTGTGCGCGGTATGGTTAACGGAAGATTAACCATCATGCCGCCAGGGGCAGGAGGATCATCAGATGCGATTTAGCCATACGCGCGTTTTTGCTGCCTGCCTGGCTTTGTCTGTGGCCTCTGGTCTGACGACGCCTGCTCAGGCCTCAACCCTGCCCGCACGTCTGGTACCGGATGTGTCGCAGGGGCTGCGCTTTGTGGATTTTACCGCACCTGTCGACTGGGATGGGGCGTACCTCTCAACCAGGGCGCTTTGGCCCCGCCCATGGGCCAACAGCGCACGGTTTACCCAGGCTTTTTCCCATGTTCCCCCCGGCCTTGTGCTGGGGTTGAATGTGATCTTTGACAGCCAGCCCCCCGTACCGCTGGACTGGTTCCTCCCTTTTGCCCCGAACACTGGCAAAGAACAGGATCCGGGGCGCTACCCGTTTCAAATCGGCTGGGAAGGTGGACGGGTCAGCGTTGCAACCCAGGCCACCATTGCCCCGGTGCCACTGCCTTCGGGGTTGCCTCTGTTGGGCGCCGCGCTGGCGGCCCTGTTCGGGCAGCGCCGCCGCACAAGCTGATCGCCTTATTCCGGGACAAATTCCGGCAACCGCTCCAGGCTTTGTTTCATAAAGCCCTGCAGGCGGCGGTCTGCATCTTCGGGGGTTTCCTTTGGGCCGATCGGGGTGACAAACCGCACCATCGCCCCGTCTGTACGCCCCATGGTCAAGCTGTCATAGACCACGCTGGCCTTGGCCTTATAGTCGTTGGTCATCCGCTTGCCGCGCTGTTCAAACCAGTAGTAAACCAGCTGGTGGCTGGTGCCCTTCTGGATCACCGCCCGGTTGACGTTGAACATCCCATAGCCGGTGCCGCTCATGTCGACCTGATACGGCTCCAATGAGAACACCTCCCAGCCGCCCACCGGCAGGCAGACCTCGGGAGAGTGGATGCCGGACCCTTCGGTTTGCTTCTCGTAGAAGGCGACAAAGAAATTGACGTAATTGGCATTGCCGGGCTGGCGGTAGGTCGCGTTGAGGTAATCATCCGCCCCCAGAACCCGTTCGATATCTGCATCCAGCCGCGATGTGGTTCCCGACCAGGCGCCGATCTCACGCGGAAACAGGATGAAACTGCGCCGGTCCAGCGGCACGGTTTTGACATCTCCGACCAGCAGCCAGCCCGCCGAGACGGCTGTTGTCAAGGTCGCTCCAATGCAGAGCGCTGCTGCCGTGCGGATGGCCAGAACCCGCAGGCCGATGGCCCCCAACCCGGAGACATCCAGATCCACCGCCTCGGAGAGGGGCAGCGGATTGGGCGTCAGTCGCTGCAGGCAAACCGCCATGGTAAACAGGATGGCAATACAGCAGATAAAGATCACCCAGCCCTCAAAGAAATGCAAAAACCCTTCGGCCTGCTCGATCCCGTAATTGTCCACCAGCACCCCAATGATCCCGATACGGACAGAATTCATCATCACAGTGATCGGCGCGGCAGACAGCAACAGCACCGCCTTGTGCCAAAGGGGACCGCGATAAAGGATCGCAAAGAGGTACGAGAACGACAGGATCGGGAACAGGTAGCGCAGGCCGGAACAGGCTTCGGCCACCTGCAGCTTATAGACGCCGAGGTCGATAATATTGCCTTCCAGGAACACCGAAACCCCTGCCTGGCGTACAATCCAGACACCAATTTCAGAGGAGATGCCCTGCAAGAAGATGGTCAGCTTCCAGTAGATAAACTGGGGCAGGGGCAACATGAAGATCAGGTGAAACACCGGCAGCTGATGCTGAATGCCCCGTTTCCAGCCAAAGGCGGTCAGCACCACGCCCCCGGTCCAGATGATCAGCGCATAACAGACAATGTCAGGGATGCGGGTCAGGTTGCCAAAAACCGCAAGGACCAGGCCAAAGATGATCACCGCAACGCCGGGCCAGCGGTCTGTGACATCTAGATCGGGGAGCGGCTTGGAGCGCAGTTCACGCAGAAACAGATAGAGCGAGATAACCGGGATCAGCGGACCGTGGCTGTATTCAGGCGTCAGCCAGGCCTGCACAAGCGAGACCAGCCCGATCCAGAACACCGGGATCGACCCCAGGATCAAAAGAACAAACCACCCCAATCCAAACGGATTGATGGACACGCTGGACAGCGATAAAACAGATGTTCTATTCAAAAGAGCCATATCCCAAAAAATCCACACATTACAAATCGGTCAGCGGCACGAATGTACAAAAGCCGCACTCTGGATAGTTGTCTTTTACAGCAAGCCGCAGCTGTTGCTAAGTCTATGCCTCTGTATCTGATTAATTCAGGCCGCCAAAGTCACGTCTTAGTGTGAAAAACAAGGCGTTTGAATGCCCCGAGCTACCGGTATCGCGGCGTGTATGGCGATATTGATAGCCCGTCACCAGGTTCCAGTCGTCGGTTACCCGGCGGTTCAACGACACGTCAAAGCTTGTCCGGCGCCGGTCTTCTTCGTCAACGGGGCCGTTCAGCTCGGAAATCTCCGCATAGCGAAAGCCCAGAGACAGGCTGGAAACCTCGGTCAGCGACAGCCCGTAATTCAGGTTCAGCCGCGTGGTTTCGGTCACTTCAGAGCTGGTTGTGCTCACAGAGGCGCTGCGCGACAGCACTGCGGTGAAATTGGATCGTTCGTTTTCCTTGTTCCAGCGGATCGCACCAATAGGGCGCAGGCTGCTTTCGCTGCCATCGCTGGTGCCGACCATGATGGTCAGGTCGCCATCGGGCAAATCAAAGGCGCGTTCGAGCTCAAAGGTGCTGCGCCGCCCATCCTGGGTGATGTTGGAGTTGTAACTGGTCTCCAGAGAGCCATTGGGCAGATCCCGGGTCCAGGAGATATTATAGATGGTGCCATCATCGACGTCTTCCACACCGGGCAGGGTGTCAAAGGTCTCCACCACTTCGCTTCGTCCGACATCCAGCGACAGTCGGGAGATTGGCGAAAACGCATGGCTGAGGCCAATGGTCAGACGTTCTGTGTCACGTTCTGTCCCTTCGGCATCCTCGGCATCATAGCGACCGTTGAAATAGCTCAAACGTGCATTGGTCCGCCCCGACAGACGCCAGGGCAGGGTGACGGTGACATTGCGCGTCTCTGTGTCAAACCGATCCGGGTCGGTTGTCCCGCTGTATCTCACATCGCGCTGGCTCAGCTGCAGACGCAGCCCCAGCACAGACTGCAGACCTGTTTCATAATTCAGGTCGGTCCGCGTCACATTGCGGCTACCGGTGTTTTCCCCCAGATCCTCTTCGGAGATCTCATCCGCTTCCAGCGGGTCATTAAACAGCAGATCCGTCCGCACGTACTGCGATTGCAGCTGCAGGCGCGCATTGACCCCCTCGCGCAGATAATCGGCGGAGATATCCGCATCGCTCAACCCGGTCTCACGGCCCAGAACCGGGTCATCCTGAATCCGGAACGCCCCGCTGCCGCGCAGCGTCAAAGAATGGGCCTCGCGGCCAAAGCGATAGCCAAAGTCCACATTTGTGTCGGCAGAGCTTGTGGTCCCGACGGACTCCTCGTTCAACCGGATATTGTCCGTAACACGCAGGCTTTGGGACACTGTGATCCCAAAGTTCTTCTCTGCCGCATTTTCCTGTGACCCGGCCGATCCCCCGATCAGACAGGCTGCAGCAGAAAGAAAAACGGCCCGGGGAACGAACCGTTTGTAACACATAAAAACCATCCCGGGACCCGCTTACTCAAACAGGCGTTTTTGAGGAACTTTGATCACATCTCCGGCCTGCAGTTCAGTGCTGCCTGAAATCGTGCCCGCGCCGCCTTGGGGCAGGCGGTAGTTGAACAGATAGGTTGTCACAGCCCCGGTCTTGGGATCTGTGCGGATCAGCTCGATGCGTTTGTCGGCGGCGAATTGGTTCAGCCCCCCGGCCACGGCCAGAAACTGCAGCATGGTGATCCCGGGAGCGGCGGCTTTGCGCCCCGGATCGCCAACGGCCCCCAGAACAAAGAGGTCGATATCCGGGGTCTGGATCCGGCTTGAGACTTTGGGTGCAGACAGCGCCGCGATGGACACATGAACGGTTGGGGCAACCGCATAATTGGGTGCAAGCCGCTGGCTCACGCTGGCACTGATCTGATCCACCGAGCGACCACTGGCGGGCAATGTCCCTGCCAAAGGCACACTGATTGTACCATCGGGCAAAACCAGAACATCCCGGTTCAGACTGGAATCCTCAAACACCTCGACGCGAAGCTTATCACCCGGCTTTACCTGATACGCAGCGGTTTGCGCCAATGCTGCAGATCCCAACCCAAAGGACAGCATGCATACCAAAATCCATCGCCAAGCTCGACACAACATCACTGGCCCTCGTCATTAATTGCTTTATTGCCCGGATAATGCCGATTTTCGCCGTAACCGCAAATATTTCCTTCGTCTTTCCGGCCAACTGCTGCACTATTGCCATAACCGCCCATATTGATCTTCCCCTATCCGCAACCTCGTTGTGAAAAATGTATATTCTCTCTCATCTCGCCCCCATTTTCCGCCCCCTCATGCGGCCCGCTGCCCCCCCTGTCACACGGCCGATCCTGTCTGTGCTGCGCCGGGTCCTTGGGCCCGACCGCCCCGCCCCCGCAGGTATCCTGGCCCTGGTGCCTGCGCTTTTCCTTTGGCTTATGCTGTCCACCACCGGCACTGCCGCTCCGCTCTATCTTGCGCCACCGCTGCCACCGGGCACTGCCGCCACCACCGTCCCTGATGGCAGCTCTGATGCTCCGTTCACCTCTCTGTCCGAGGCGCTCAAGGCTCTGGCCGCTCAAAAAGCAGACCGCATCCTGCTCAAACCCGGGTTTTATGGCAACACACACTGGCGCGACCTCAAACCCGGGCGGGTCATCCGCATCGAAAGCGAAGTCACCGGCAAGGCCCATTTTGACAGCCTGCGCCTGAGCAACAGCCGGAACCTTCATATGGTCGGCTTCTCAGTCTGGCCTCGCAACAAAGACGCCCGGCGTGGGGTTTTGGTAAAGGCCGAGGCCAACAGCACAGGACTGATTTTTGAAGAGTTTGACCTGCGAGGCAACGCCGATGCCGATACCCAATACCTGACCTGGACCAAAAAAGACTGGGCCACGCTCTGGCGCACAAATGGGTTTCGTCTGAATGGTCCCAATACGCAGGTGATCAAAAGCCGCGTCACCGGCGTGGAATTTGGCATCACCACCACCGGCCCCCATGCGGTGGTGGCGGGCAATCTGGTGCAGGGGTTCAGCGGAGACGGGCTGCGCGGCCTGGGCAACAACAGTCGGTTCACCGGCAATGTGGTGACAAACTGTATCAAGACCGGGCAGAATCACGACGATGCCTTTCAGTCCTGGGCCCCCCGTAACAAAGGCCCCGAAAGCACCGTCTCTGGCCTGACCCTGGAAAACAATGTCTTTTGGGAATGGACGGCCGGACCAGGTTATCCCCTACGGTGTCGGCTGCAGGGCATCGCGCTGTTTGACGGTTTTTTCAAAAACGTCACCATCCGCAACAACCTGATTGTGGTCAACACATACCACGGAATCTCGATCTATGGCGGCATCGACAGCGTCATTGCCAACAATACGGTGGTTCACCCCAGCGGCAAAGCGCAAAACTCTCCCTGGATCAGTGTACGCAACCATAAAAACGGCGGCCTCAGCCGCAATGTCCAAGTCTACAACAACGTGGCCATGTCGTATAAAAACATTCCCGAGGCGCTCAAACGGAATGTGGTCGCCCGCTTTCCCGGAAAGCTGTTTCAGGATCCGACCCGCGGCGATTTTCGCCCCCGTGCCGGCAGCCCGCTCGACAACGCCGATCTGGGTGCAAGCATCGTCCAGAAAGTCTACCCGCCCCAAAGCGTTGATTAATTTTCCAAAGATCCACGCGCCGCAGCGATCACATTCGGCTAAGCCAGCTCATAAGAGAACCACTTCAGGATCTCTTTATGGGGTTTGAGATAATGCGAAATCAGATCCTTGTCAGCGCTTTCCAGCATCGCAACCTGCGCCGCGTTCATATTGGTGATGCCTTGATCGCCATAATCTTTCACCCGCACCGATGCGTCTTCTCCAAGATCAGGAAGGTCCAGCCCAAGGCGCGAGACAACGCTCTGCGGATCTTCGCAAAACCCCTCATAGGTCACAACCGGCGCGTCATATCGAGATGAGATTTCCTGCAGATACTGGCTACGGATCACCCACATTTTTGTCAGATGCTCCACCACATCCTCACGCTCCAGATCGCGATAGCCCTTGTCAGAGTACCGTTTTAACTGCGATGCAATATTGGCATAAGGCTCCCTGTTGTTGATCAGGATTTTAGGATCTTCAAACAGCGCGACAAACCGCGCGTGGCGCACCATGTTTGGTGGACTTTTCTCAACCAGATATCGCGCCTCGGGCTGGGCCGTAAGCGCGCGGCGCCCGTATTCCTGCAAGACCCCAGCAACAGATCTGTAACAAACGGGCTTATCCGGCCACCACCGATCCGCCTCTCTTAACCCCGGAATAAGCCACTGCACCTCATTGTTTTCATCACGATAAGACGACACAAAGCGCGAGCTCGTCAGATATTGTGAAATCGCCGTTGACCCTGAATTGGGCGGGGTAAAAATGAGAATGGTCGGAAAATCCACTTTCTGTACAGATGACTTATACGGCCACCGCTGAACAGATTTCTCTTGGGGCACCAGATCATACCCCGCCTTTTTGACAAGGCTACGCAAGCCACGTTTCAGCATGGTTTTCATCCTTCAATAGGCGCGATTTCTTATATCCGCGTCAGATCACACCAGAAGATACCGCCGCATCAGCTGGCCTACCCTTGTTTTCAGGCTCAGACTGCGGTCCGAGCCGGCAGCATTTGCATGTGGGAAATCCGTTTCGGGCACGGGACGTCCCAGGAAGTCGCACAGAGGTTCCCATCTGGGCCCCTCAGAGAAGTTGATCTCCAGCAATTTCCCCGGCCTGTCTTTGAAATACGCGCGCACCTCTGCATTATGCGCGTCATATGTCGCCTTGTAATGCTGTTCATTGCCCTCCGGACGTCCCCGGTTGCGGCCGTATATCATCTTGCGCATGGGGGTGACATCGGTGCCAAAATGGCCAACCTGGCTCTGATACCAGCGGTCGGTGTCCCGATAGGTCAGAATAAATTTTGCCTCCGGCCACATCTCATCCATCTCACGATAGACCAGAGGCCAGGGGTTGTCCTGAAAGGCATCATATTTGTGGGATGCCTCCCGTGCCCGTCTCAGATACGTGCGGGCGATGTTGCCGTGATACACCCAATTGGGCCCGGTGACCCGATACCCCAGCTGCGACAGCGCCACAGCAAGGCTTGAGGTGCCCGTCTTGTGAAAACCAATTCCAAAAATCTTTTCATTCACAACTCTTATCCCTCTTTATCAATGGCTTGTCCGATACGCGGGCCGTGCGCCCTGTGCGCCGACACCTAGATCTCTGGCGCATATCCAAACATCTCAAAATCTTTCTGGTAGAGCTTATGGATCAACCCTTTTGCGCGGTCATCCAGAGTGACCTTGTTTGGACGTCCCGTGCTTTTGCGCTCATGCGGCAGCCCGGTCCAGGGCAGGTTCAGCCGCTTGCAGACGTCTTCAGCCCCCGCTTCCAGATCTTCAAAATAATAGATCTGATCCAAGGGCGCATAGCCACGTCCCAGACGCAGATAGTCGCTTTGCGGCCAGAAAAACGGGTTGGACATCACCACCTGGCGATACAGGAAATTGCGCTCCATCCGCTGCAGGAATTCCGAAAACTCCAGACCTTTGAGGTGTTTTTCCGCCCACCGCACCTGGGGCGGCCAATCCGTCGCATCCCGCATAAAATGAAACGCCGACGCCAGACGTTTTTCAGGGTTGCGCACAAAGGTGAACTTAAACGCACTCTCCCATAACCCGGCATGGTGGTCGCGATATACCTCAACAGGAACATGGGTCAGGAAATCCGCTGGCGGGTTCACCTCAAGCACTTTCAAAAGGCTTGTCCCGGCCGTTTTGGGAATATGCACAAAGATCGCATTATGCGCCGTATTCCAGGGCAAAACAGCGGACCGCTTTCCCGTCTTCCATTGCTGCTGATACCGCCGATGAAGCTGTCCGGTTACACGATAGAAGGGTTCAGGAATACGCATAGGGTCCCTCTGAGACGATAATATCATAAACACCAACCACGGGGTTAGCCTCCGCGTTTGGAAAAGGCGCGCAGCAGGTCTTTACTCTGCGTGGGGGCCAAAACAAACAACAACACCACATAAACCACGCCGCCCAGCGGGATACACAGCGCCAATGTCTCCAACGGCGAAATCTGCACCTGCGCGGCTACGAAATAAACCACCCCATACATGCCTGCTGCAGAAATCAGCGGAGCCAGCAACACCCCCCCAAGGCGACTGAGAGGTTGCTCCAGGCGCCGCATCGTATAGCTCGACAGGGTTGGGATCATCGCCAGCATCACTGCAATCCGCGCCCAGATAACCGCTTCGATCCCCAAGGGGGCCATCATCCACACCACCGCCAGAACCGTGGCACCGCTCAACAGGGACCACCAGAACTGAAACTTTGCCAGCCCCAGCGCAGCTAGGGTGACCTGGTTGACCTGTTGCAGATGCGGAAAGGCCATATGGATCCCGATCAATTGCAGGATCGGCCCAACCCCGGCCCATTCGGGGGCAAACAGCACATCGACAATTGGCTGCGCAATTGCAGCAATCCCAAAACAGATGGGCATCATCACCGCCGACAGCGAGAACTGAACCCTCAGATAGGCCCGCTGCATCCGGACCAGATCATCCTGCACCGACGACAGAATGGGAAACAGGGTTTTGCGGGCCATCTTGACAATGGTTTTGGATGGGGATTCCACCACCGTTTTGCCCATATTGTAAAAGCCAAGCGCATTGGTGGAGATCACGCCCGCAATAATCAGCCGGTCCAGGTTGCCGTTCAGGAACCCCAGCACATTGGTCAGCATCACATAGCCACCATAGCCCAGCAGGCTGCGGAATTCGGTGCCGCTGAAGCGCAGCCGCGGCATCCACCGCCCCGAAAGACAGATGATGGTTGTGGAGACCACAGCCAAGCAGATCTGCTGCGCAACCAGGGCACCAATGGTCCAGCCAAACAGGGCCAGCACAATGGCCACCACCGCCCCCAGAAACGAGGCCAGCAGATCCGACATGGCAATCCGCTGGAATTTGAACTGCCGTTCCAGAATTGTCATCGGCACGCCTTGCAGCGCGGACAGGGGCAGCACCAGGGCCATCCAGCAGATAAAGGGCGCCAATTCAGGCGCTTCAAACCACAGCGCAATCGGTTCGGACAGGTAATACAGCCCCACCCCCAACAGCGCCGCCAGCGCCAGGCTGCTCCAGAAAACGGTATCTTGCTGAATGCGGGTGTTTTCCCTGCGCTGAACCAGCGCCGTGCGAAGCCCCGCGTCGACCAGCAGCTGGGCCAGCATCGCCACCACCGCAATAATACCAGCGCCGCCAAACTCTTCGGGGGTCAGGTAATACGACAGGAAGGTGATTGTGCCCAAACTGACAAACGACTTTAACAGCCGACCAAATGTGGCCCACTGCATCCCTTTAAGCGCATGTCTGGTGAGGTTTTGCTTGCTCATTGTGCGACCGCTCAAGACGACGCTTTAGGGCGCCAGCGAAAACGGTGGTTTTGTGGCCGCACCAGAGCCAGCACCGGGACGACCAACAGTTTGAGCGCGTGTTTGCGATGCCCGCGGCGCATCAAGATCCCCAGCCCTCCCTGGCCAAGCAGCACCTGATACGCTTCTTTGCCATATCCGCGCCAGAACAGATCATGCAGCCAAAAGGCCAGCAAATCCGCCAGCGCCTGCTCGGCATCATCCGGGGTCGGATCCGCATAACGCCCGGCCTTGTGCCCCTTGAGCATAAACGCAACACCTTCAAACACCGCGTTCATATTCAGGGTCAGGGAATCCGTGTTGGAGGTGCGTCGCCCCACAATAATCGGGTGTTTCACCCCCAGGAATGCGCCCTTGGCCGAAAGGCGATAAAACAGGTCAGTATCCTCAGCCCCGCGCAGCCCCGCCACAAACCCATCTGCGGCCTCAAAGACATCGCGCCGCAGGACCACATACCCCGATCCCAACAGGACCGGCATGGGCCGGACGCGGGTCAGTTCAAAAAACGTCTGACACAAGAAACTTTCGGGAGCGGCCTCATCCTGCCAGCCCGCCAGTTCGGATATGTCTTCAAAGGGCTGCGTGTTCATAAACAGCCCGGCAATATCCGGCTGGCGCTCCAGCGCGTCAGCCAACACGGCCCCGCTCCACGGCAGCCAGACATCATCGCTGTCCAGAAATGCCAGCCAATCGCCCTTGGCGGCCTGCGCGCCCGTGTTGCGCGCCGCCCCGGGGCCTGCGTTCTTTTGTATGATTACACGGATCTTGTCCGCGGCGCCAAGCGCGTCAATGGCCCGTTGCGCAGCTGCGGGCGTCTGCCCGTCGGTCGAGCCATCATCGACCACAATGACCTCCTGCACCGCATCCAGCGACGGCTTCAGGCTCAGCAGGCAGTCAAAAATCATATCAGGCCGATTATAGACCGGAATAATGAGGCTGATATTGCATCCGGGCATCACGTCTCAACTCTCAATAAAATAAATGGGGCAAGCGGCGCAGGACCCCCCAAACGCTACAGGGACAGACAGCAAAAACCATGACAGCCCATGTTTAGCAATGCGTCGCGGCGTTAAATACAGCAAATATTTGCTCAGGACCGCCCAGGGCAAAGCTTTTGTGCGACTGCCAGAAAATTGAGACAAGAATGTGTCGTCTAAGGCATTGCGGACTATATAATTTCCGTTACACGCAGGACATAGTTTATCAGAGTTTCATCACGTTTTCCCATCTCCGAAAGAGGAATCATGCCGCAGACTTCGCCGCACATATCCCGTCCCCGCTTGGCTGTTATCTGCACGGAAATCGGGATCGCATCAGAAGTTTGGATGGAGCGCCAGGCCTGCGGGTTGCAGGGGTTTCAGCCCAGCATCTGGGGCTGGTCCCGCGCCGACACCCCCCACACCGCCCGCCTGCCCGAAGTGGAGATCCCCGGCCCGTTCCCGCAGCCAACAGGCGGGGTGGCGCGGCTGCAACGCAAACTCGGCTGGGCCGGGGCTTATCGGCTCTCAGCCTCCCAGCGCCAGACCCTGGTGGCCCAGATCCAGGCCCAGGACCCGGACATGCTGCTGGTGCATTTTGGCTGGAATGCCATTGTCATGGCGCAGGTTTTGCCACATCTGGCCAAACCAATCCCCATGGTGGTTCATATTCACGGCCGCGATGCATCCGCCCTGCTGGAAGAACCCGCCTATCGCGCCGGGCTGACACGCGCCCTGGCACAGGCGGATGCCATTGTTGCGGTGGGTCAGCATCAGATCGACCGGCTGCGCGCCCTGGGCGTGTCACGCGATATCGCATTGATCCCCTGCGGCGCCCCGCTTGATTTATTTGCCAACCGCCCGCTGCCAGACCAGCCGGAGGCCAGCCCGGCCAGCCCCATTCGCTTTGCAACAGTTGGCAGGCTGTCTCATGAAAAAGGCATGCTGGAAAGCCTGGCCGCCTTTGACACGGTCCAGAAAAGCCTGCCTGAGTGTGCCCTGGTCATCATGGGGTTTGGTCCGCTCTATGCACAGCTGGAGCAGGAAATCCAACGCCGGGGGCTACAGGACAAGGTCCGCCTCACCGGGCGGCTGTCCCCCGAAGAGATCGCCGCCGAACTGGCGCGCTGCCATGTGTATCTGCAACACTCTCAACAGCACAACGGCTGGGTTGAAGGCTTTGGCGTCACCCTGACCGAGGCCGGCGCTGTTGGCCTGCCGCTGTTGGCCTCTGCATCCGGCGGGCTGCGTGATCAGATCGTTGCGGGAGAAAACGGCCAGTTCTTCCCCCCCGGCGATGTGGATGCACAAGCCCGGCTGATGCTGGAGCTGGCCCGGGATGCCGACAGCCGCCGCCAGATGGGCGCCGCCGCCCGTGAGCTGGCCGCACGGTTTGACAGCGCAAAAATGACGGCCAAACTGGAACAGCTGCTGCACAGCACCTTAAACAGGGCCACGCAGACAGGCTGACCGGGGTTTGCGTTACGGCACCAGGCTCCGCAGGCTCAGATACAGCGTATTGGCGAGGTATTTCCAGTGAAACGGCACCTCTCTGAGCGCCTTGAACGCATGTGTACGCGCCGCCGAGAACTCCCCCCATTGCCGGTAGGCACCGGCCAAACGGTGATGGTGATGCGCCAATGTCCCGGGGTAGCGGGCGATCAGGTCCATATGTTTTTCCAAAATGCGCTGTTGCGCCCGCAGGCGCTTGTCAGATGAGCGGGTGATCGAATTCTCGGACATGCGCTGGATCACAAGATCCTGATCCACAAACCCAACCGGCCCGGCCTGAGCCACCCGCAACATCAGCTCCCAATCCACCAGCGCCTGCAGGTCTTCGTCAAACCCGCCCAGCCGTTCAAACACATCCCGGCGAATGACCAGCATCTGCGTCGACAGGTAGCTGCCCCGGACAAGGCTTGGCACAATGTCCCCCAAAAGCGGCGAAATACCGGGATCTGGAAAGCGCGCCTGCACCCGGGTCTGCGGGTTGGCATCGGCCTTCACCAGCATGCCGCAATATCCGGCGACATAGTCGGATCCCTCCAACTGCGCCAATTGTTGCTCCAGCTTATGAGGCAGCCAGATATCATCGCTGTCCTGAAAGGCGATCCAATCGCTTTGTCTGCTCACTGACACGCCGTAATTTCTGGCGGCGGACACCCCTTTGCCGGGATTGCGCACCAGACGCAGGCGCGGGTCGTCGATGCTTTCCAGAACCGCCCAGGTACGGTCCTCAGATCCATCATCCACCGCAATAACTTCCAGATCGGTGACGCTTTGTGTCAGCACACTGCGCACGGCTTCCTCAACCGTATCTTCACGGTTGAAACAGGGCACAATCACACAGACCCGCGGCGCGCCTGAAGCAGGCACATTGGCCATGCCACCCTGTCGCGCAGGCTGTGAGGAGGGGAAATCATCTTGAGACATGTATATTACCGTGCACCTTGAGAGGCCAAACGCGCCCCTGACTTTGGAGGAAATCTGGAATAGCGATACTGCGGACCGGGCGCATCATCTGTTGCGGCCTGGGCCGTTGCGTCCGGGCTGGGGTCACCATCATTATAAAGCCACACCCCGGCCCCCAGGTAGAACATGATAAAGACCGCCGCCTGTTCCCAGATATGAACGGTGATCAGTGTCATAATGACCCCAGCCAGAGCAATCAGATAGCCGCGGCGCAGCTTGCTGAGATGCGCATCCTTGATCTTGGCAAAGGCACCGGCCACCAGCACGCTCAGGAATGCCCCCCCCCACAGCGCAAAGCCCACCAACCCGTAGCGCAAGGCCAGCACCAGCCAGAAGTTGTCCACCGAAGAGGTCAGCCAATGCGGCAGGGAATAGCCGTTGAACCCCACCCCAAAGATGGGATTTTTCATCGCCGCCGCCGATCCGAATTCAAAAATCGCCACCCGCGTCCAGGCCGTTCCGGAATTAAACGTCAGCGTTTCAAACAGAATGGTGACAGGGGTGCGGTTCGACAGCGCATCAATCCCGATATAGGCCAGCACAATCAAGCAGCACAGCAGCTTCCAGCGCCCGCCCATGACAAAGCCCCAGGTCAGCAACATCATCTGCAAACCAACCGACAGCAGCGGTGCGGACGACAGTGCTGAAAACGTCGAATACCCGACAATGGCGATCGGAAACATCAGCTTGATGGCATTGCCCATAAAGGTGGGCTGTTTTGACAGGGAAATCACATTGGCAAAGGCAAGGCTGCAGAACAGCCCCCATAAAATCGGGTGTGCAAACACGCCATAGACCCGCTCCAGCCCCAGGCGGCCATAGGCGCTGCTGCCCCGGTATGGCGCATCCACCCCGGGCAGCTGGCGCAAGATATCAGAGATCACCAGCTTCCCGGTCACATTCTCCACCAGCGTAAAGGGCAACAGCACGAACATCGCCATCACCATAAAAGAGAACACATAGCGGAAATCGGCCTCGTTGCGCACAAAAGCGCGCCCCACGAGATAGCCGCCGATAGCTTCCACTGCGGTAATGCCCGCAAACGGCAACCGCTCCAGACCGTGGTTTGTCAGCAGGGCGACCACAACCCAGACGCCGGTCATCAGCAACAGCCAGTCCGGGGCCACAATCCGGCCAAGGCGTTTGGACAGCAGCTGCACACACAGCGGGATGATCGCAACCAGCAGGAACAACCGCACCGGTGACAACTGCAATCCCGCGACATGAAAGCTCATCGGGAGCATGATGGTCAGCAAAAACACCGTCAGCAGGTTTTTCTGAGTAATTCCAGGTGCAGCCATCGACGCGCCAACCGCAGCTGCATTACGATTTGGCCGGTCAATCGTCACCACTTCAAAGTCCACCGTTATAGATATCGTCTACCGTGCACTGCTCTCCACACCCTAGAAATAGCGTGCGTTTATGACAGAAAATACCCATAAGGCAGCAAGATTTTCATCACCATATCCATGCCGTCTCTCCACAGCAAGACCAGCAGGGCCGACCGTGTTGTTTCGGTCTCAAAAGGCCAAATTTCGCGCCATCGTGCTACATATCCTCGCGCTTGCCCCTCGTCATAAGAGATTTTCCGCATAGAGCTTGCACGGGCGCTGTTTTGCGCATTTCCCTTTTGAAGCACATGTATATAAATCGCATCATCTTTACGTTTTGCGATCAAGGCTGCTGCGGTCTTTTACATCGCGTTTTATCAACCAATGCCCCATTGTTCTGGAGATCCAATGCAGTACCGCCGTGATGTCGATGGGCTACGAGCAGTTGCTGTGCTGCCGGTCGTTCTGTTTCACGCCAACCTTCCCGGCCTGTCCGGCGGTTTTGTTGGTGTCGATGTATTCTTTGTCATTTCGGGATTTCTGATTACCTCGATCATCACCCGCGAGATGGAAACAGGGCGGTTTTCCCTGTGGACCTTTTATGAACGCAGGGCCCGGCGCATCCTGCCCGCCCTGACCGTTGTGGTGCTTGCAACCCTGGCTGTGGGCGCCCTGATCCTGTTGCCTTCGGAATTTGCCGATCTCGGGCGCTCCACCTTGGCCACGGCCCTGTTTGCCTCCAACATGTATTTTATGGCGGTGCTGGATTATTTTGGCCCTGCGGCCGAATACGCCCCGCTTCTGCACAGCTGGTCTTTGGCCGTGGAAGAGCAGTTCTACCTGATTTTTCCCCCTCTGCTGGCGTTGATCCTGGCCCGCGGCACCCGCAGGCATGCCTTTTGGTTGGTTCTGATGCTCTCGGCGGGCTCGCTTGGGGCTGCGGCCTATGCTCTGCCTGTCCAGCCCGAATGGGTGTTTTATGCACTGCCGTTTCGCGCCTGGGAGCTGGGGGCGGGGGCGCTGCTGGCCCTTGGCACCTGGCCCAGGATCCCACATGCTGCTGTGCGCAACGGTCTGGGGATTGCCGCCCTGGCGGCCATTTTAGGCCCTGTTTTCCTGTATACACATCACACCCCCTTTCCCGGGCTTGCGGCGGTGCCGCCGGTGCTTGGGGCCTGTGTGCTGATCTATCTCGGATTTGCTCCTGCTGCGTCTGCGAACGCCGCAGGAGCACCGTCACAAGCCAGCGCCCTGCCGCTGGTCAACCGGCTGCTGAGCCACCCGTTTATGGTGGGTATAGGGCTGATCTCTTATTCGCTTTATCTGTGGCACTGGCCTGTCATGGCTTATGGGCGGTTGCTGCTGGGGCAGGCCACACTGCCTTTGGGGGTGGGGGTGATCACCGTGGTGCTGTCGCTTGGGCTGGCCTGGCTCTCCTGTCGCTATATTGAACGCCCTTTTCGCGGCAGCTCAGGGGTTTTTCCCAAACGCAATCAGGCGTTCTGGGGAGCAGGGGTCTCATTGATGCTGCTGATCGCTCTGGGCACGGGCCTTCATCTGAGCCACGGGCTGCCCACACGGATGCCCGACAGCAGCGTGGCGTTTTATGCTGCCAAGGAGGACCGCAATCCCCGGCGGCCAGAGTGTTTCAACCAATCCGACGATGCCCCATTATGTACCCTTGGGGCACCACGCGCGCCGGATCAACCACAAGATTTCCTCTTTTGGGGGGACAGCCACGCCGACGCCATTATGCCCGGCCTGACCCGCGCCGCACACATAAGCGGCCAAAGCGGCCTGTTTGCCGGTCACCCGGCCTGCCTGCCGGTGCGCGAACTGCGCCGACAGCCCGAAAACAAAAGCTGCAGCACCCATAACGCCAGAATCTGGCACATGCTGGAAACGCGCACGGATCTGCCTCTGGTGATCCTCAGCGCCCGCTGGGCCCTGTCCGCCGAAGGCAACCGGTACCAGGGGGAAACCGGCGCGGATGTGGTACTGGAGTGGGCCGGAACATCTGCCGCTCCCACAGCCGGGCACAGCAATGCAGCGCTGTTGCAGGCCGGTCTTGCGGCCACCGTCTCTGCCATTCAGGCCACTGGCCGCAAGGTTGTGATCCTGGGACCGGTGCCTGAAATCGGCTGGGATGTGCCCACCCAGCTGGCCCGCAGCGCGCTGCTGGGGCTGCCTGCGCCACACGCGCCCAGCCGCGCGGATTTTGACGCGCGCAGCCAGCGCACAACCCGGATCCTTGCGCGTGTCGCCGACCAGACCGGAGCCCGCTATGTGCCGCTGGACGATGTCTTTTGCCCCCAGACCCGCTGCCAGATCCAGGCTCCCGATGGGCAGCTGCTTTATGTGGATGACGACCATATCAGCCGCTTTGCCGCTGAAACCCTGCTGCCTGCCCGGCTCATTACCTTGTGGTAGCAGGGCGGGGCGGGGGCAAGTGCTCTGCTTTGTGGCACACACCGCAACGCGCACCGCAGAATTCATCCCAACTGTATCATTGGCTTTAACATTGATCGTTAACAGGCTACCTCAAATACAGGAGCACCCCCTCCTCTGGCATGTGCTCAGCCCATTTCGTTTGCGATGTTGACTTAAGGATGTAAGACACAGATGAGCCGCGACATTCACAAAAAACGTCCCTCCCGTTCTCAGCGCTTTGTGCGGCTTTTGAAATCCATGGTTGATCCCCGCGCGCTGGCACATGGGTTCAAGATCATCAATTACTATAACCACACCCATGTGGCGGAGCTGGCACAGGTTCAGCGGGGGCGGGCGGTCAACGTCAGCCCCACCGCAAGCTTCGGCAATGGCCGCAATATTATCCTGGGCGACCGCGCCCGCATCGGGGCCAATTGCTCGGTCTGGGCGGGCAACGGCAGCGCCAAGATCACCATTGGCGACGACACCATGCTGGCCCCCAACGTGATGATCACCACCTCCAACTATCGCTTTGGCGACGGCAGCCCGATCAACCTGCAGCCCATGGACGAACATGATGTACACATCGGCCGGGATGTCTGGCTGGCCTATGGCGCGGTGGTTCTGCCCGGGACAACCATCGGCGATGGCGCCATCATCGGGGCAGGGGCCGTTGTACGCGGCACCATCCCCGCCAATGCCATTATCGCCGCCGCCGAACCCAAACAGATCGGCCAACGTTTCATTGCCAAGTCCGACCCTGCACCGATTGCGCTGGGGGCCGTCAATGAGGCCGTCAACAGCTTTGTCCGCAGCGCCCTGCCCGACGTGAGCCCCACCGCCTTTGAAGGCAAGGTTGCGGATGCCGGGGTCGACAGTTTTGACCTGATCACCCTGCGCACACGTCTGGAGACACATTTTGCCACCAACCTTCCGGATCGGGAATGGTCGGGCATTGACCGTCTGGCAGATATCTGTCGCCTGCCCAGCCTGAGCGCAAAAACAGCGGCCCCCTCGGCGCCGACATCGCTCCGGCAAGATCAGGCGACAGGTCAGCCAACACCCCAATCCCCCGCCGCCCCCGCAACCGCGCCGGTTGGCGCGCCAGCCACCGGGCACAGCACACGACGCTGGGCGCTGAATATGCCACAAATGGCCCTTGCCGGCCTCTCTGAAAGCTGGCTGTTCAAGGAGCTTGGCGACATTCACTGGGAGATGATCTGCAACTTTCTGCAAACGCCATCCAGCGCTATTACCGATGAGAGCGGAGACCGGCTTTATGCGACATTTACCCGCCTGCGCCTCGAAGTAGAGCCACATCTGCGCGCCTTCAAAGAAAACCAGACCCTGGATCTGCAGTCCCAGTTGTCACGGTTCGGATCCAGCTTTTTCTTTGGCGACCACACGCTCCTGGCCAGTGGACAGGGCGGCGCACCGGCCCAGTGCAAGGCGCGCACCATGTCAACCTTTTCCAAATACGGCGAGCGCGGCAGCAACACCTCATTGATCAAAGGCACCCCAACCCTGTCGCAACCAGAGCTGCTGCCGTCCCTGGCCGATTTCCCCGAGTTCGGACAGGCATACCGCACCCGCCGGGCCGCGCCTTCCGAAACGGTTCTGTTTGAATGCCCGTATGACATCCTGCCCAGCCATGACATCAACGGCGTGGGTCTTCTGTATTTTGCGGCCTATCCAACCATTTTTGATCTGTGCCTGGAACGCTATGAGGGCAAAGGCTTCTTGCTGGGGGCCAGCACGGTTTTGAAAGATGTGCTCTATTACGCCAACTCGGAACCCACCGAGACCCTGCGGTTCTGCCTGCATGAGACAGAGCAAAACGGATCCGAGAAGCGCTATCACTGCAGCCTGTACCGCAGCAGCGATGGCAAACGTATGGCCGAAGCCGATATCAAGAAAGCGCTGATCCCGTAACGGCGATCGCCCTGGAACAGGCTCTATTCACCTTAAACAGAGCCTGTTTCAGATCGCCAGACCCGCCGCCTGTTTCAGCATCCAAACCGCCCGTTGCAGCCGGAGGCGCCATAGGGTGGCCACAGCACGCACCCGTTCCAGCGGCGAAAGCTTGGCCGATGTCAGCACCTTTGGCGAATGGGCCAGGGCGCTCAGCGGCATCAACAGGGCTTTGACCGCCCATCGCAGCCGGGCCACGCCGCCGTGGCCGTTGACGCCAAATCCTTCCTCGGTCAGCCGTTTCCATTTCTTGCGCAGGGCCGCCCAGTCACTGCGCGAGGGATGCGCCACCTGCAGCTCATCGGCATAGGCCAGCCCATATCCCGCAGCCACCGCCCGGTGACACCAGTCCAGATCTTCGGACAGCCCCGCCACAAAGGGGCCGGTGGCCACAAAGACATCCCGACGGGTCAGCAGGTTGGCGGTGACAGAAAACCCTTTGCTGTCGACATAGGCCCGGTTGTCAAAGGCAAAGACGGCCTCAAACCCTTCCGCACCGGACCGTGGGGCAGGGGTTTCATCAAAAACCGAAATCCGGCCTCCGATCACATCCGCACGATCATGGATCTGTTGCGCGGTCTGCAGCCATGTCGGGTGGGGCACACAATCGCAGTCCAAGAAGAACAAAACGGGCGCAACAGTCTCTAACACGCCGCGATTGCGGGCTTCAGCCGCGCCTTTTTTGACCTCTGTGACCAGTTTGACATCCGGATATGCCGCGCGCAGCGGGCTTAAATCGGCGGTGGAGTTGTTGTCCACCACCAGCAGATCGGTGTCATCATCCAGCTGCGGCACCAGCGCCTCCAGGCAGCGGATCAGCCGGGCGACATCATTATAATGGGGGATGATCACCGCATATGTCGAGGTGGTGCCCATTACAGAACCGCCTTGGGACCGATTTTTGCACGCAGCTCAGCAGAGGGCGGCAATCCAAGAATGCCCCGCAGCGTCGCAATCGCCGCCGGACGTTCACCGCTGGCCAAAAGCTTCAGACCTTTGGCCGCAGTATAAGCAAAGGAGACCGGCAGCCCCAAAGGGTAGAACTTGCGCATAAACAGCATACGCGAGCGTGCCAGGAAATAGGCCGACAACGGTGAAATCGACTGGGTGGTGGTTTTGGACCCGATAGTGGCGCCCCCCACATGGTAGACTTCGGCCCCCGGCACCATCTCCAGGGTCAGATCCCCGTGCTGCAGGCACCAGTCAGTCTCTTCATAATACAGGAAATACGCCTCTGGCATCTCTCCCGCCTGGCGGACAAAATCTTTGGACACAAACATATGCGCCCCCGAGATAAAATCGAGCGCCTCTTTGTCCGGCAGCGGCGTGGTGCTGGCGGGCTGGCGGTTGTTGAACAGGCTGCACACCCCGGTCCAGCGGCTGACACGGCCACCATCGGTCTGGATCAGATCGCTTTCGGCCTCATAGCAGACCCGCCCGCCTAAGACGCCAAATGTGCCCAGCTCACGCGCCCGCGCCTCCAGTACGGCGGCGGTTTGGGGCTGGGCCTGTGCGTCCGGGTTGAGGATCCAGATATAATCCACATCCTCCATCGCCATAAAGGCCCGCACCCCATGGTTGACGCCGCCAGCAAAGCCATAGTTATGCTCCAGCTGCCACACAGCCACATGGCCAGGGGCAATGCTGTCGGGCTGGCGGCTGTGCCGTGACGCCGCCGCGCCCGGATCACTGGCCAGAAAGGTCTCGATAGTGTCGTCAGTGGAGCCATTGTCCACCACCAGAATACTCAGATCCGCCCCGTGGCTGGCCAGCACGCTTTGCACACATTCTTGCAGCAACGGACCAGAATTAAACGCGACCAGAACAACCCCTGTGGCCATCTGCTGCCTCCTCAATCAAAACACCCGCCCAGCAGGCGGCACAGATAATAATCCCGAGATGCACCCCCCGCACGCAACCCGTCAAGCCATAGCGGTGCCAATAGCGGGGTTTTTCACCTGGCTGTCATTTTCCTGAGCGGCTTCTTGCACGGCAAGCACCACAGAGACTGTTGCGGCGGCAAATAAATTAACATAATATTGATTACCTGCTAAAATCCCGCGACGGGGAGCGCGCTCCCCTGAAGTGCGACTCCTCTTAGAAAACAGCAAGTTATCTAAGAGGAGATCATCGTATGGGAGCCGTGCGACCACCGAGGCGTTGGGCATGGCCGCTCAATCGAGGCGCGTTGCGTTGTGTTGCGAGTTCAGGATATCCCGGCGGCAGCAATCGCCACCTCGGCGTGTTGCAAGATGGCGGATGTAATCGCCACCGGCGCGGTCCACCTTGCTCACATCGGCCATGGTGAAGGTGATCAAGGCGCGTCATGGGCGGGGCTGCGGGCGCTCCTGCTGATCTCGGGGTCAGCGTCAGGAATTTGCGCTGATGGCTCACCGATGAGGCCGTGCCCCCCAGGCGGAGCGCCTGCGGGGGTGTTGTATGTCACGCAGCTTTCCCCCTTGCATCTGCGGGTTCCCACCGGCGTCTGAGGGCGACTTGATTCTAAATCCGGGTCGGCGCGCGCACCCAGCCCCCGGCAAACAGCCCAATTTTTGCCACAATCCCCACGCCGATGCGCGAGGACAAAGCCAATTTTCCTCCCCAAACTCCTGCAGCGGCAGACGGCCTCTGACACCGCCTTCCGAATGTAACGCATTTCCTTCAAAAGCTGCGCAATTGTGGCGGAAGTTAATGGAAATTAAGGACAAGTTAAGGATGCGCAATTCCTGTTAATAGGCGTTAAAAATCAATTATTTAATCGCAAAGCGCTTGATTTTAAACATCTTTTTCTCTCTCTGCATGCGCCGCCTTCCCCCCAAAAATCGGCCACATTCCGCCATTCGCCGCCATTCCCCGGCCACGCGCCATATTTCAGCCCTCCTCCCGCCACCTTTCCCGCCCGATTTTCTTAATAGACCATTGAAAGTCGCCAGAACGGCACATGACACCACTTGATCGTCTTCCGTTAGGCAAAAGAGCACTTCAAATAGATGACTTACTTCCACTCCATGCACTCCAGCAGACCCGGCTCTCAGGCACAGTCTCCAATCACTCCTCCCATGCCTCTGGCATGGCCTGTGCCCCAAACATCTTTTGGCGCTGCCTGTGCATTTGCTCTTTCTGCCGCGCACACAACATGGACCCACTCACAGGAACAGCATCGCACGCCTTCACTGCGAGCGCCCCTTTTTATAGAAATGGAGCAGGCAGATGTGTGAATATTGTGGCTCACATGAGCACCGCATCCCAGAACAAACCCAGACAGCCGACACGGACTTCTCCACCAGTACCAGCACCACAGCCGGAAATGGCAAACCCATTGCCACTGTTGACGAGATCGCCAATTACCTGACCCATGGCTATTGGTCCGATACCGGACGCAGCGCGCGGTCCTTTGATGTTACACCTGGCGACACCATTACCGTCAATCTCAGCGGATTGGGGACCCAAGGGCTGGAGACCGCCCGCCACGCCCTGAAAAGCTGGACCGCCTTGAGCGGCATCCACTTTGAAGAGGTCACCGGCAGCGCCCAGATCACCATTGATGACGAATTTTCAGGTGCCTTTGCCAGCACCAGCGTCAGCAACGAGACCGTCAATAGCTCCTATATCAATGTGGACGACAGCTGGTCGAAATACGGCGGCTATTATCTGCAAACCTTCATTCATGAAATCGGTCACGCCCTGGGGTTGGGCCATGCGGGCGATTACAATGGGTCCGGCAGCTACAGCTCGGACGCGAAATTTGCCAATGACAGCTGGCAGCTGTCGATCATGTCCTATTTCAGCCAGACCCAGAACACCGAGGTCGATGCGTCCTTTGCCTATCTGGCAACCGCGCAGCTGGCGGATATTCTGGCCATTCACAACCTCTATGGGGTGCCCACCAATGTGGCCACAGGTGACACGGTCTATGGCGATGGCAACACCACCGGGATCTATGGCCATGGCCTCACGGGCAATCTGGCGGTGGCCATTGTCGACAGCGGCGGCACCGATCTGATCAATCTGGCCTCACATACCACCAACGACAGGCTGTCCCTGGTGGCCGAGACCTTCTCTGATATCGGCGGCAAGCGCGGCACCTTTACCATTGCCCGCGGCACCGTGATCGAAAATGCCACCACCGGGTCCGGCGATGACCAGATCACCGGCAATGATGTGGACAATATCCTCGACAGCGGGGCCGGTCATGACGTAATTCTGGCCGGAGCCGGCGACGACGTGCTGATTGGCGGCATCGGAGCCGATACGCTGACCGGCGGCGACGGGGCGGATGTCTTTGTGTTCCGTTCTCTGGATGAGGCCGGCGACACCATCACCGATTTTGACCACTCCGAAGGCGACCGCCTGGATCTGATCTCGCTCCTGGACAGCCTCGGCCATCTGGTGGCAGATCCCTTTGCCGATGCCTTCCTGTGGCTGCAAGAGACGACAACCGGGGCCTGGCTTTATGTCCAGGATGTCAAACTGGCCTTCCTCGAAGGGGTCTCGGCTGCGGTTGACGGTCTGTCCCTGCTGGTCACCGACGGTCTGCCCGAGGAAGACCCCGTTGTAGAGCCTGTTCCGGAAGAACCTACCCCCGAAGAGGAGGTTCCGACTTCGGATCCCAACACAACCTATGTCTTTGACGACACCTATGTGACGACAAGCGGCAGTGCCCCAATCGTGATTGCGGACCTGGATGGCGGCGTCGACACTCTGGACCTCAGCACGATCACCTATCATACTCAGGTCGACCTCTCAGAAGGGGCCACCATCAGCTATATCGGTGGCCAGGCGCTGGAAATGAGCGGCGGACAGAACATTGAAAATGTCCTGCTTGGCTACGGCGATGACAGCGTTTCGGGCAATGCCAGCGACAACCTGCTGTCGGGCGGCAGTGGTCAGGACACCCTGCGCGGCGAGGACGGCAATGACACGCTGAGCGGCGGCGATGGCAATGACCTTCTGGTTGGCGGCAACGGGCATGACAGTCTCGATGCTGGCGATGGTTATGACACGGTCTATGCAGGCAACGGCAATGACACCCTGCTGGGCGGTGGACAGAACGACCAGCTTTATGGCGGGGCCGGCAACGACAGTATCGACAGCGGTGACGGCTACAACCGTATCTTTGGCGGCACAGGTGCCGATACGTTGAACGCGGGGAATAACAACGACTATCTCCATGGCGGTGACGGCAATGACCTGTTGTTTGGTCAGGACGGCAATGATGTTCTCACCGGCGGACAGGGGGCCGATACGGTCTATGGCGGCGCGGGGAGCGATCAGATTTCCGAACGCGGCAACGGCAATGACCTGCTTGACGGAGGCGCGGGCGATGACGAAATCAGCGCCGGTGGCGGGGCCGACACGGTTTATGGCGGCAGCGGCAATGACTTCCTCAAAGGTGAAGACGGCGACGACCTGATCTCCGGAGATGCCGGGGATGACCTGGTCATCGGCCACGCGGGCAGTGATACCCTCTTTGGCGGGGCCGGTGCAGACCGTCTGAATGGCGGCCAAGGTATCGACCAGCTGAGCGGCGGCGACGGGGCGGATGTCTTTGTCTTTAAATCCAGCACCCACCTGGGCGATACAATCACCGACTTTGACCGCTCCGAAGGAGATCAGCTGGAAATCGGCGCAATCCTGTCCGCGTTCGGCACCGATCTGGACAGCGCGTTCAGCGACGGCACCCTGAGCCTGAACGGCGACAGCGCGGGATCCTGGCTCAGCCTGACAGTGGACGAAGGCACCTTGGACACCGGGACCAGCTCAACTCTGAACATCGCCTATCTGAATGGTATTGACGACAGCACCGTTCTGACCACAGATTGGTTCATCTGATGATCCAGAGTTGGTGAACAGGGAAAACCCTGCCTTGTTCTCTCACACCTGCAGGCACGGCGCGCGTGTCTGCAGGTCTTATCTCTCTCCAGGCCGGGTGAAACGGAAGGCCCCGGTAAAACGGAAGGCCCCGGTAAAACGGAAGGCCCCGGTAAAACGGAAGGCCTGGGTGAAACGGATCAGAAACCCGACCCGCGTTTTCTGACCCAGCCCAGGAAAGCCGCATCCGGGTTGCGCAAGGTGGGCTGACCGGTGCGCAGCCAGATGGCACGCCAATCGGCCTCCAGCGCATAGGCATCCGCGCCGGGCATCAGGGTGCGGGCCGCCTCAAGCGTTTCCGGTTTCAGGGTTGGCAGCGCCTGTGGCATCCCACTTTCAACCACTGCGCCCTTGCGGGAAAACCGCATCAGATCGCCGGGCACTTCGGTGATGGCGTAATCGGGCAGCGTGTCCGCGGCAATCATATCGCGCAGCATCTTGCGAAAGACCCGCCGGGGGGAGGCCGAGCCTGATTTTTTCAAAAGCGTATCCACCGAGACAACCCACTCGGGCTGGCGACCACAGTGTTTGCGCACCAGTTCATAGATCCGCCGCTCCAGCGGTTTGCGCAGGCGGAAGTAATCCCGGCTGAGGGTCAGCACTGATTTCGACAAAACCGCCCGGTACAGCCAATCCGACAGCGTCACCGCCACGCTGACCATCCGGCCGCCGCGGGCCTTGCGGACAATTTCCCATTTTTCGATCAGGCCAAAACCGCTGGTGATCTCCTGCCCCCCGGTGACGATATTGGTGGTGATGCGGGTGCCGGCGAGACGTTCGAAGGCCTCGCGCAGACGCCGGTAGGCATCGCCCGAGGTTTCGCGATTGGTTGCCACCAAAAGATCATGCGCTGTCAGATGCAGGGTGCGCGCCACTTTGCGGCCCGCATTCAGCGCCGCCATCAGCTGGCTGACGCAAAAGATCAGGATGTCCTTGTCATGAATTGTCGCCAGCCCTTTGACCGACGGCGTCACCGTGATCTCTGTCCCGTTGTGCTCGTAATTCAGGATCCGCCGGTCAGGCCGGGTAGCAAGAGAAAACAGCGGGTGTTCCATCGAGGCCAGATCATTTTTGGGGATCGCATCAAAAATATCGCAAAGGAAAAACTCCCCCTGCCCTTCGGGTGGATATGCGCTCACCGCGTCCGTCATCGTCATGTGCCTGCCTTCATGCCCCCGGTTCCCGAGGTGCGGATTATACTGCGCGTTGCGGTCTGCCCTGCCCGGCCGATTTTTTCGATCTCAAAACGGGGCGACTCGATCTTCGTGGTTTTGATTACACCCACCCTAAAGTTATCCACATGCCCTCGCAACGGGGGTTTGGAATCGCTTCTTCGGGGGATCGGAGTCATTTCATCGGGGTTTCAGAGTCACCTGATAGAGAAATCCGCCCCTCATCGCCTTATAAAAAAGGGCTTTACGCCCCCCCGTCTCTCCCTGTAACTAATATATAACTCAAAATTAACAGGGGATTTTTTTTTCACGCCCCTGAAACACCCCCCTGTTCCCTGCCCCAACCACCGGATTTGCTTAGAAAAACCAAAATTTGGTTCGATATATCTTTCATGTGCGGTGTTTTATGGTATTCTACAAAAAACACCGCACATGCACCGGTTTGGGATCTCCCGGCCACAGCAATGAGGCGGCTCACGACATCAGATCATTCCTGAGCAGTTGCCATAAGCATGAGGCTTTGAACCCACATGGCCAAAGATATCCACAAGGGGCGCCCGACCCCCAGAGACGCCGATCTCCCCCCTTATTTCAATATTGATCCGGACGCGGCGCTGGCCGATCTGGACGCCCCTACCTCGACCCAGGGGTTTTCTAAAATCGCCGAGGCCTGCGGCCGGGGCCGTGCGGATCTGGCCAGCCGCGGCATGAACGAAGAGGGCCAGAAAGAGCTGCGCCTGTTTTCGACCTGGGAGATCACCCGCTATGTGATCCCGGTTGCCCAGGCCCATTTCCGCCGCGTGCTGAAACAGAACCCCGACCTGCCGCAGGGGCGCGTCGAAACCGAAGGGGGCGCCAAATGGTTCACCCTGGATGAGGTCCTGCGCCTCAGGGCTTTCTTTGGGGCGCAAGGGTCCAAGGCCAAGGAATACACCCCCTACCGCCCCGAGGGGCTGCCCGCCAAGATGGTGGCCGTTGCCAACTTCAAGGGCGGCGTCGGCAAGACCTCGACAGCGGCGCATCTGGCGATGTCGGCAGCTCTTGATGGCTACAAGGTGCTGGTGGTGGATCTGGACAGCCAGGGCTCCATGACATCCATTTTCGGCGGCAAGGTCGAAGACGAATGGCAGACCGCCTTCCCGCTGCTGGCGCGCCACTACGGTGAACATCTGCGCCACGAGAACCAGCGCCGGCTGGACCGGGGCGATCCCCCCCAGCCCCTGGACGAAGCGCTGACAGCGGCGATGGATATGACCGCGCAGGATGTGATCCAATCGACCCATTGGCCCAATATCGATCTGATTGGCGCGCAGCTGAACCTTTACTGGGCCGAATTTCAGATCCCGGTCTGGCGCATGGCCGCGCGCAGCTGGAAGCTGTGGGATGCGCTCACCGACCGGCTGGAGGCTGACGGGGTTCTGGACCAATACGACGTGATCTTCATCGACACGCCCCCTGCCCTTGGCTACCTGACCATCAACGGGCTCTCGGCCGCCGATATCCTGCTGGTGCCCATGGGCGCGTCGTTCCTTGAATTTGACTCCACGGGGCGGTTCTTTGACATGCTCCATTCCACCTTTGCCTCGATCGAGGAAGGCGAGAACCTCGCCGCGCGCGCCCTGGGCCGGCCCGAGATCGGCTTTGAATGGGATGCGGTGCGCACCGTCATCACCCGCTATGACGCAGCCCAGCAGGGGGAGCTTGCGGCGCTGATGCAGGCCTATATGGGCCGGGTGCTGTCGCCCCACAAACAGGATTTCACCGCCCTGATCGGTCAGGCCGGCGAGCAGGTGTCCGGCATCTATGAGGCCGATTACCGGGACTTCAACCGGGAAACCTATGCCCGCGGGCGTGAGACCTTTGATGCAACCTACGCGGCCTTCAAACGGTTGCTTCTGGGCGTCTGGCGGCGCGATGCGTTGCAGGAAGAGGCCGACCACCGCGCGGCCCAGTAACCGGGCCCAAAGAAAGACATGCCAGGCTAAGGGATCTGGCAGAGGAGAACGAGCATGGCAAAACGCAAACGGCTGACGCCGGCCCAACCCACTTATCTGTCCTCACCGGCCGAGGGCAAACCCGCCTCGCCCCTGGGGGCTGGTCCTTCGATTGGTTCGGCGCCGATTGCGCAGGTCGCCAGCGAAGCCTCCACCCATGCCGCGCTTGAGGAACTGTCCGGGGTTCTGGAAAACGCGCGCAGCAAGGGGCTGATGATTGCTGAACTGCCCTTGTCGGCGGTGGATGCCTCTCACCTGGTGCGCGACCGGCTGGAGCAGAACGCGGATGAGATGGAGGCGTTGATGGCCTCTCTGCGCGCCCGCGGCCAGCAGACCCCGATCGAGGTGGTCGCGGTCGATGCACGCGCCGATGGCACCACCCATGGTCTGATCTCGGGCTGGCGCCGGCTCACAGCCTTGCGCAGACTCTATGAGGAGACATCAGACCCTAAGTTCGCGCAGGTTCTGGCGCGGGTGATTGAACCCGGAAGCGCCGAAGATGCCTATGTGGCGATGGTCGAAGAGAATGAGATCCGGGTCAACCTTTCCCATTATGAACGCGCCCGCATTGCTGTGCGCGCCCTGCATGAAGGGGTGTTTGAAAGCCAGAAACTCGCCTTGCAGGGGCTCTTTGCCAATGCCACCCGCGCGCGCCGTTCCAAGATCGGCAGTTTTGTCACCCTTGTGGAAGAGCTGGATGCGGTGCTGTTCTATCCCACGGCCATCACCGAACGCCTGGGCCTTGCTCTGGTGCGCGAGATGGAGCTGGATCCGGACTTTGCCAAAACCCTGCGTCAGGAGCTTGATCTGACCGAGCGCCCGACCGCCGAAGTGGAGATCGAAGTTCTGATGCGGGTTCTGAGCGCCGCTCAGGCGCCGGCTCAATCTGAGGTTCCCGTGTCTTCGTCCGAGGGGGCGGAGCCTTCTCAGACAGCGCCTGCCAATCAGAGCCTAAAGGCCGAAGCAGAGCCTGCATCACCCACTAAACCCCAACCCCGCCCCCGTATGCGCAGCCTGTCGTCAACCATGGCCCCCGGCGAACGGCTGATCCTGAATGCCGGTCCGGGCCTGCGTCTTGGATTTTCTCCGGATGAGAAAAAGATCGAGCTGATGGGGGACAGCGTTACCGATCAACTGATGGAAGACCTTCAGGACTGGCTGCGCCGTCGGCGTAGCTGAGGGGGCTTGATCTGTTCCTTTGAAACCGGGCGCGTCGCATTGCGCCCGGTTTTTTGTTGCAGCGGCTTCGCTGCGAAACAATCCAAAACACATATTAAAAACGGAATGTTTCGCATGCGAAACATTTCCTCCCTCCCCTTTTCCGCTCTGGGTCCTGTCTATCCGTGATTGATGCGGCTGATGGGGGTCGCTTACGGCTGGGGGCGAAATAGTACGCTAACGCAGGAACGGCCATTCGTGCACCGCGCAGAGAAGGT
>NZ_JBSWUV010000004.1:0-57336 GCF_056159265.1 Epibacterium sp. ABZ3_068 | reverse complement strand
AGCCCAAACCCACCGGTCGCATGTCTATCTTCTCGCCATATACTTCACGTATTGTCAGCTCGAAAAACCGCAATAATTCGGGCAATCGCAAGCATGACCCCGCCTGCGATAAACCAAGGAAAGGCAACAAGAGCGAACGCATATCCGCCCATCCTTAAGCCATTCACCCAATCAGTTACGTCGAGACCGAAAACTATGCATTCGATAACATCGCGCCCACGTGGATCATGGCAATCTCCTAGCTCTTGCAGCCAGATGCCCACGCCTAGCGAGGTCGCTATTCCAAACGGAACGCTCAACCACACTGTTGCCAGAATGATCCAGAACTTGGTTCGCCTATGGCTCACCAGCAAAGCTGCCATCGCGCCACACATTAACGGCAAAGCGAATGCTACTAATTCCATGTTCTCTCGTTTCCAGGCTCATCCATGAATGCAGCAAGTTAAGCCCCTGGCACTGGAACGGCGACGGCAGCTTTGTCCGCATCTCGCTAGTCCATGCCAGTCGAAGCGAACGGCAGGTATACGCAATGGCCCCATCCCTGAGACATTCACCGTACCGGCTTAATGAAACGCCGCTGAGGTCAAAATCCGTGGTTTGGTCGCTGTAACGGTGGACTATCCTCTTAAGGACAGGGCTGGTCGGGCTTAACGTACTACTTCGCCCCCAGCCGTAAGCGACCCCTGATGCGGCAAAGCGATTGACAATTCCCTACGGCTCGGGGTTTCTCAGTCGAGAAAAATAGCCCGATAAAAAGACGCGTGCCACATGGCCCAAGGAGCAGCTTTATGACCTCACCCCGCCCCGCCCCCTCGTCGTCCGGGCGCCTTGTGGCCGTGGTGGTGACCTATAATCGGCTGGACAAGCTCAAGGTCACGCTGGCGCGTCTTCTGGACAGTCCGGACCATGAGCTGGCGGCGGTGGTTGTGGCCAATAATGCCTCAACCGATGGCACCGCTGATTGGCTGGCAACGCAAAACGATCCGCGTCTGGATGTGCTCAACAGCGTGGAAAACACCGGTGGGGCCGGCGGGTTTGAAATGGGGATGCGCCGCGCGATGGAGGCCCATAGCCCCGACTGGCTGGTGGTGATGGATGATGACGGTCGCCCGGAGCCCGGCGGCCTGGCGGCGTTCCACGCCCTGCCCGCTCACCATGAAGACGGTGGGAAATGGGATGCAGTGGCGGCCGCGGTCTATTTCCCCTCGGGTGAGATCTGCGAGATGAACCGCCCCTCGCGCAACCCGTTCTGGCACGCACCTGAGTTCTTTCGCACGCTGTTTGGTGGGGGGCGGTCAGGGTTTCATATCCAGCCCTCGGACTATGACGGGGATGGGCTGCAGATCGATGTGACCTCCTTTGTCGGGTTTTTTATCTCGGCCGATGCGGTGCGCAAGATCGGCTATCCAGACCCTAACCTTTTCATTTATGGCGATGACGGGATTTATACGCTTGGTCTGACCAAGGCGGGAGGGCGCATCGGTTTTGAGCCCGGTGTGCGCTTTGAACATGATCTGACCAGTTTCCAGGGCAAAGACGGTGTCGAGAAAACCGCCGTCCAACGCGGTCGGCTGACGCCTTTGTGGAAGGTCTATTATTACCACCGCAATCTTTTGCTGCTCTATCGCATGGCTGCGGGGATCTGGTTCTGGCCGGCCCTTCTGGCAGTGTTGCCCAAATGGCTTCTGAAGGCGCGCCACTATGGCGACGAGCGCTGGATCTTCCTGCGCCTCCTGCGGCGCGCAGTTTGGGATGGGATGTTGCGGCGGCCTGGCTTGCCTCATGCTGAGGTGCTGCGCCGGAGCAAGTAAGCCCCGGCGCGCGGCATCAGTCGTTGATGATGTCGCGGTGATAGCGGCCCAACAAAAGGACACCCAGGGCAAGCAGGGTCATTGCAACCAGCAGGACATAGATCCTGCTGACATAGGCACCGGTATAGGTCGGATAAAATCCTGTACGCATCAGGCCGACAATGTGAACAAGCGGATTATACCACAGCAGGGCCTGGCCTTTGGCTGACAGATCATCATACAGAAACAGGATGCCCGAGGCCAAAAACAGCGGTCTGTTGAGGATATTCCAGATGACCTGCCAAAGTGGGAACAACCCGATCAGCGTACAGTTGACGGTTCCCACTCCAAGACCCAGCAGCAAGGCCAGCGCCAGGGCTTCCATAATGGCGGGCAGTTTCAGGATGGTATGGCTGTCAACCGCCAACAGCACCCCGGTCAACAGGATAAAGGCCGTGAGCATCCCGGTAAGCCCGTTCAGGATAAACCGCGCAAGAACCGCATCCACCCAGGTGACCGCAGGAAAACGCAACAGGGGGCGGGAGAAGGTAATCGCATTGGCACAGGTGCGGGAAATGGTGCCGTAGATGTCAAACGGAAGGTACCCCGTTGCGTAAAACAACAGGAAACTGGTGCCCAGAGACGGGGTCCGCAACACAAGGGAAAAGCCCAGGCTCAGGAACAGGATGGCTGCCAGCGGTTCCATGACATTCCAGAGGTAGCCCCCGGGGGTGCGGCTGTATCGGGTCGACATTTCCCGCAGGATGAGGGCTGCAATGGTGCGCAGCGACGCAAAGCGACGACGGGTGCTTTGAACCGGCATGAGGGGCTGTCGTAAACTGTCTGTCTGTGCAGCAGAGTGATGCGGGTGCGGCTGGTCGGTCATGAAACCCCATTGTGAACGGTCGGCTTAGCGGCGATACTATGCGCCATTGAGCGGCTGTTGGAAACAGCTCTTGGGCAGGGGTGGACAGAGCGCCCGCAAAGGAACAGGTAAGATGACAGAAAATCGCGCGACGGTTGATGGTGACGTCTCCTCAGAAGAGAGCACCACAGAGGCAGAAGAGAGCATCGCAGAGGATGTTTCAGAGACGGCCCCTGAAGCCGGGGCCGCGCCGGATTTGCAAGCCGTTACGCCGCTCCCGACCCCCAAACCCGGACCGTTGAAAAGGAGACTGGCCGCCGCCGAAAAACGGGCCGAAGCCGCCGAACGGGCGGCGGCGACATTGCATCAACAGCTTGCTGCCACACGCGCGCCGATGGCGGGTCCGGCCAAGATGAAAAAACGCCATTGGGGCGTTCTGGCCAGCTTTGTGATGCTGGTCCTGCTGCCGCTGGCGGCTGTTGTGTTCTACCTCACCACCATTGCCCAGGACCGCTATGCCTCGACGGCGGGGTTTTCGGTGCGCAGCCAGGAAAGCTCGGGGGCCAATGATATCTTGGGCGGCCTGGCCCAGCTGACCGGGGGCAGCACCGCATCCGACGGGGATATCCTGTATGAATATATCCAAAGCCAGGAGCTGGTAGGCGAGGTGGATGCCGCGCTGGATCTCCAAGGGCATTTTGCCGCGCATTGGCCCGTGGACTGGGCCTTTGCGTTGTGGCCTGATCCAACCTTGGAAGACCTGACCTGGTATTGGCACCGGATTGTTGGCATTTCCTATGACAGCGGATCCGGTCTGATGGAGGTGCAGGCGACGGCCTATGACGCCGATATGGCTCAGGCCATTACCCGCACAATTGTGGAGCTGAGCCAGAACCGGATCAACGCGCTGAACGAACAGGCGCGGGCGGATTCCATCCGCTATGCGCAGGCGGATCTGGAAGAGGCTCTGGAGCGGTTGAAAAACGCCCGTGAGGCGTTGATCCAATTCCGCACCCGTACCCGGATTGTGGACCCCGAAACCGATATTCAGGGTCGCATGGGGGTGATGAACAATCTGCAACAACAGCTGGCCGAAGCGCTGATCGAGCTGGATCTGTTGCGCGGCTCTTTGGGGGACAATGACCCGCGGATTACCTCGGCGCAAAAGCGCATAGATGTCATCCGGCAACGGATCGACCTGGAGCGCAACTCATTTGCCACGGCTGAAGTGACAGAAAATGGCGGGATCGGAGAGGATTACCCATCACTGATTTCAGAATATGAACGGCTGAGCGTGGACCGGCAGTTTGCCGAAGAGGCATATCGGGCGGCGCTGACTGCGATGGAAGTGGCGCGGGATGAGGCCTCCCGCCAAAGCCGCTATTTGGCCACCTATATCAAACCCACGCGGGCGGAGGCCTCTGAATACCCGCGTCGCCTGATCCTGGTGGGGCTGTCGGCAGCCTTTCTGGTCCTGGGCTGGGCGATTTTGGTATTGATCTATTATTCCATCCGGGATCGCCGGTAATCGGGGCTGTCATGATCCGTATTGAAAACCTCACCAAAAGCTTCTGGTTCCGGGGGCACCGCAAGGTGGTGATTGACGATCTGTCACTGACCTTGCCAACAGGGAAATCCCTGGCGCTTCTGGGCCGGAACGGGGCCGGAAAATCGACCCTGTTACAGATCATTTCGGGTACGTTGCACGCAGACAGTGGCCGGGTGCTGAGCGACGGAACCATCTCGTGGCCGGTTGGGTTGGCGTCATCGTTTCACCGCGATCTGACGGGGGTTGAAAACGTGCGCTTTGTGGCGCGGATCTATGGGGTGGATACGGATCAGCTGGTGGCCTTTGTGGAGGAGTTCGCGGAGCTGGGGAAATCTTTCTATGCACCGCTGCGCAGCTATTCCAGCGGCATGAGATCCCGCCTGACTTTTGGCGCGTCGATGGGGATCAAATTTGACACCTATCTGGTGGACGAGGTGACAGCCGTGGGCGACCGGTCCTTCAAACGCAAAAGCCGCCAGTTGTTTCAGGAGCGGATGGAGACCGCCAGCGCCATTATGGTCAACCACTCCATGGGGCAGATCCGGCAATTCTGTAATGCGGGTGTGGTCCTTGAGGGCGGTAAGGCGACGTATTTTGAAGACCTGGACGAGGCCATCGCGCTGCATGAGGCGATCCTGTCCTAGGTCCTGTGATGTCCCTGTTAGGCCTCTGGGGGGATTACCCTGAGGCCTAACAGGGAGAATTAAAAGACGTATATGTTGCGCCGCGAAACACAGATGAGCTGTCAGCCGGTGGAGGCCTGTCCGGGCTGGGGCGTGTCGCTGGTGTTCTCTATGTTGTCCGGTGTCAGGGTCCGCTCCCAATAGGTTTTTTGGGTCATCTCCTGATATCCTGTATGATAGGCGGCTTTGATCCTGTCAAAGTTGCGCCAGAACGTCCAGGTCGTCTGGATCATCTGCCACAGGATGGCATAGAAGCGTTTTTTGTCATGGTGCACGGTATAGGCCTTGTCCTGATCCGTGTTCACATAGGTGACCCTGGCCGCGCCGAGGGCAAAATAGACCAGCCCACGCTGCCCGATCTGCAGCCTCAGATGGCTGGCAAACCGGCTCCAGAATGGGACAATATGCCCATTTAGGGTCATTAATCCGATCTTTGTTCGCAGCGAGCGGGCCAACCGTGTCAGACGGCTGTGACGTTCCTGATGTGGCTGCTCTGCAATCGGCTGCCAGGCCTCGTCGGCAGCAAGCGCCTTGATCACGGCGCGTCGTGCGCTCATGTCGATATTGGTATCAAAGAATTCGGGCCCGGACATGACATCATGCCAGGCCAGCAGCTGCGCCTCGGCGGATGCATAATGCATCCGCAGGAGCGAGCGAATGATAAAACGCAGCGGCACCTTGGCGGTGCCAAAGGTGCTTCGGGCCAGGCTGTCATGGGTCAGGTGCTGGACGATATGGTTGCGGATATCCAGATAAAGGGTCTGTGCGCTTTCCTTTTCGGTAAAGTCATCCTGGAAGGAAACAACCCCGTTTAGTGTCTGAATCTGAAAGTCATTGGCCAGAGAAAAGGAAATATCATCGCCCCTGACAAAAAACGGAAACGGGTGATGGCTGACCTGTGCCAGCGGATATGCAAAGAACCACCATCCTCCGTAAAACGTCTCCGGCTGCGGGCCAGCGGCGTCAAACTGCATTTGCAGGACGGCTTTCGGATCGCGCAGGTCGGTTCCATTGGCAATTGGTCGACAGGAGCCATTGAACCAGGCACCGTTTTCCCACATCGTCCATTTGTGGGTGTTGTTGATCATGGCCCCGGCAATTGCGGTTTTGGGATCCCGGGCAAGCGCCAGGAACATATAGGTGCGGGCGATGTTTTCCATATGGAATGACGCATCATCATCCATAAACAGACAATGGCTGGCCCCGGCGGCCTCGGCCTCCAGAAGGCCGCGCGCAAAACCACCGGCCCCCCCGAGGTTGCGGTTGGGATAGGTGG
This sequence comes from Epibacterium sp. ABZ3_068, assembly GCF_056159265.1. NCBI lineage: Bacteria > Pseudomonadati > Pseudomonadota > Alphaproteobacteria > Rhodobacterales > Roseobacteraceae > Epibacterium > Epibacterium sp. ABZ3_068. The sequence continues at coordinate 51,173 of NZ_JBSWUV010000004.1, read as the reverse complement.
TGACATGCTCCGTTTGCGGGATGTCTGCGCTTTGCCCGTTGTCCACCACCTGGACCCGAATTTGCGCGCCAAAGGGGAAGGTTGCCAGAAAATGTTCCAGCCGGGCGACGGTGGCCTGGACCTCGGCCTCTCGCTGAAAGGTGGTGATGGACACTGTGAGCTGGGGCAGGGCGCGTTCAGGCAGGCTTTGAGTGGCAAAGCGCGCGGACTTGAGGGTGGCGCGATCGCTCAACGCGGTCAGGCGGACAAACAGAACCCCGCCGCGACCCTTCAGAAAGGCGCTGAGGTCACACAGATGCGGGTGCGCGTCGCGCATGGTGGTGATTTCCCGGTGCACAATCTCGTGGGAGCGCCCGGCCTGGGCCAGGGTGATCTGGATCTCGACCTCGCCTGTGCCGGTGAGCTCCAGAAACAGCCCGTCCAGGGAGCAGGCGCCCCACTGGGTGAGGTCAAACAGGTTGAAGTAGCTGTCGAAGTTCAGACCGCTGCTGCGGGGCAGAACATAATGACCGGTGCCAAAATCATACCCCACAGACCCTATCTCATGAACATAGAGGTCGGTTTCGGTGCAAATCTCGCGCTCAGGAGCGATGAAGTTCTGCAAGGTGATCATGATGCAAGGTCCCCCTTTGGGGTGAGAAGGTGACGTTTCTTACTGTTTCAGAGACTGAAGGAAGGCCTGGATCTGAGGGTCCGGAAGAGCGTCGCCGGGGATATGCGCCAGCGCGTCCTGGGTTGCCTGGTCCAGGGAAATGGGGCGGGGGGTGCGCATGTCCTCCAGGTCCGGGAAAAACATCTCCTTACCAACCAGCGTGCCCAAATAAGCGTTTATGGGGGCAAATTTATCGGCCAGCGTCTGACGCAGATCGGCCCCGAACACCTCGATATCCTTGTTTGGAATGCTGCCAAGGGACTTGGAGGTCTCCAGACACAGTCTGAGCAGCGGCTTGGCCTGAGCCGGTTCCAGCGTGTGGTTGGCGCGGCGCAGGATCTCAAACGAGGCGCGCGGCAGGCCGGGGTTGCTGGGCCCCTTGCGAGACAGCCCCTTTGGAAAGTCACAGCCGACCTGGGCTGTAAAATCCTCAACCGATCCGCCTGCGGCCAGAATATCCGCATAATTGCGCAGATGCAGTGTGGCGCCCTCAAAGGCGCGGTGCCAGGGGGCCACCATTTTCTGATAGTCAAAATGGATCGTTTTGGTGTCGTTCAGCGCGGTGCCTTCGCTTAAGGGTTTGAGTTTTTGACCAAACCGCAGCCGCTGGCCAAACCAGGATGTCATATAATCATCCGGGCGGCGCAAGGCGCAGTACAGCTCAAATTCGGCATTCGGGAATTGCTTCTGCAGAACCTCGATCAGGTCGGGATGCTGGGGGCCAAAGTTCGAAAAGACTTCCGAGCATAAGACCACCGTATGGGGCTGGAACACCTCAACCTGATGGCTGAGTGCGCGCAGCATGGCCGGCATCTGGGGCAGGGTGCCATGCCAGCTTGGGGTTTTGCCATTGGTGCGGCTGGCCAGCATGCGAAAGGCCAGGGCATTATGGGGCTCCCGCAGGTTCATACAGGACAGATCCGGTGCCTGTTTGGGCGCCAGAGCATGTTTCAAAAGATGACTGAGGCCCTGGCTCTCGACGGCAGGGTATAGGATTCCCTTTTGCAGCAGGGTGAGCATATTGCGCGCCAAATAGGCCTGCAGAGCTGTTGAGCCCACTTTGTGATGACCAAAATAAAGAAGAACTTTCATAGCGAATGCCTGTGTAGTCTGACTAACGTGACGATCTGTTCTGCAGGGCGGCAAGCCGTTTTTGATGCAGGAACAAAGGCCAGTTGCGTTTTGTGTTTTGATAGAGTTCGGCCATCATGTCCGACATGATCTGCAGCCCCTGAAGTTCTGCCGCAGACAGGTGGTCCTGGGGGTCGGTGGACAGGGGGGCGTCGATCGCGGTCTCCACGGCCTTGGTCAGGGCCTGCTGCAGATGCGGGGTGCCCTGGAAAAACGCCTGATCCACGGCGGCGGCGTCATCTGCGTAATGGGCAGATATGGCCTCGGCCAGGCTGCGGTGCAGTTTGAGCTTGGTCTGATCGGCACGGGGAGGGCAGGCGGCGTGGCGTTGGCTGTAGTCCCACCCCAGTTTGAGACGCAGGGAATTGGCGGCGCGAATGTTCGGCGTCTGCAGCAGGGTGCGTTGCAGCACCTTGAGACGCATCAGATCCTCCAGGGCGAGGGCTTCATTGGCGACGGGCTGTGAGGTCAGCGTGTAGGGGGACTTGTCAAAGGCGTGATATATAAAATCATCCACAACAGAGCCTTTATGAAGCGTCTGTCGGGTCATCGGGCGCAGGGTGAAATTGGGGCCAAAGGTGTCACGCAGAGCCGAAAACCGCCGCATATAATCAAAGCTGCCCTTGGCCATGCGGTAGTGGGCATATTCTTCCAACGACAGCTCGAGACTGTCTGCCACGCCTGTTTTGATCCGCTCCACATAGCTGGATAGGATACGTTCCGCATGGGGCCTGACATAGGACACCACATGGACATCATCCACATGCGGGGCAAAGAACCGCGCGATGATGTCCTGCAGGGTCTGTGGTGCGGTGCGTTCCAGGCTTTCTCCCGAAATCAGCGTAAAATCGGCATCGGCGCATTGAATTTTGCAGGCCAGATCGGTGAAATAGGCAATGGCATCAGGGTCATTGGGATCGGCCTGCAGTCTCTGCGTTTTGGCGCGCATGCCATTGTGGTTGAACGCGGCGGGATAGCACAGGCTGTGCTTTGGGAATGTGACCTGCCCCTGCGCAAAGGCCATCTGAATGGCCGTTGATCCGGTTTTGTAATCGCCGATATGAACAATCAGCTTTTTACGCCGGGGCTTTCCAAAAAAGAGCATCGTGTCAGTTGGTTCCTGTAGCGGCGGGGCCGTGGTCTGGATCTGGGTTTAGGGGATTTTGAGGTACGGAACAATATGATCCTCGGTGCTTGTCCGTGTCTGGGCGCGATGTGCACCGCCGACTTCTGCCGCTTGCGGAAGAAATCCCGCGCGCAGGCGGGCAATCTCCTTGCTGCGTGATGAGATTTCCCTTTAGAAAACATGCAGCCAAAAAACAGGGCAGCAAGGGATTTAAGGCACGATGGGTAAGCTTTTGATGGTGGGGGCCGGCTTGTCTGGTGCTGTGATTGGGCGGCATCTGGCCGAGGCAGGTCATGAGGTTACGGTGCTGGACGCGCGCAGTCATATCGGTGGAAATTGTCACACCGAACGTGATGAAAAAACAGGCGTCAATGTGCATATCTACGGGCCGCATATCTTTCACACCGATGATGGCGAAGTCTGGGACTATGTGAACAGGTTCGAGACCTTTATGCCCTATAAGAACCGGGTCAAAACCACGAGCCTGGATCCCGAGGGCAAGCGTGGCGTGTTCTCCCTGCCGATCAACCTGCACACCATCAACCAGTTCTTTGGCAAAACGATGCGCCCGGATGAGGCGCGTGATTTCATCGTCAATGAACAGGCGGACACCTCGATCAGTGATCCCCAGACCTTTGAAGAGCAGGCGATGCGCTTTGTGGGCAAGGATCTGTATGAGGCGTTTTTCAAGGGCTACACCATCAAACAATGGGGCATGCACCCGTCAGAGCTGCCCGCGTCCATCCTGAAGCGCCTGCCGGTGCGGTTTAATTACGACGACAATTACTTCTTCCACAAATACCAGGGCATGCCGGAAAACGGCTATACTGCGATGATCGAGAAAATCCTCGACCACCCGGGGATTACCGTCAAATTAGAGACTGTTTTTGACCGCGCCATGGGCGAAGGTTTTGACCATGTCTTCTATTCCGGGCCTTTGGATGGCTACTTCAACTATGAGCTTGGTCGTCTGGGATACCGCACGCTGGATTTTGAACGGTTTGAGTTTGACGGTGACTATCAGGGCTGTGCGGTGATGAATTACGGCGAAGAGGCGGTGCCTTATACCCGCATCACCGAACACAAGCATTTCTCGCCCTGGGAAGAACACGAAGGGTCCGTCTGCTACCGCGAGTTTTCGCGCAGCGCCGAGCCAGACGACATCCCCTATTACCCGATCCGCCAGGTGAAGGAGAAAGCCCAGCTGGCCGATTATGTGGCCCTTGCGGAACAGACCAAGGGCGTGACATTTGTAGGCCGCCTTGGCACCTATCGGTATCTGGATATGGATGTCACCATCCGCGAAGCCCTGGACACCGCCCGCGGCTTTGAGGCGGCCATGACCAAGGGCGAACAAGCGCCTGCGTTTTTTGTTGCACCGGTGTAAGTGAATGTGATGAGTTGTGCTGAAAATTCTCAAAAGGGCATTATATAAATTATGGTACGTGTTCCTTCACGAAACCCCTTGAAACGGGCAACCGATTTGGCACGACGGGTTCGCAATGAGCCGCCGCGCGAATTGACTGTTCAGGATCGTTTCCAGGAACGATGGCTGGGCCTATGTGCGATCCAGGATCAGCTGCAGGTCAAATCGGGTGAAGGTATTGTGCCTGGTGTTACTTTTTGGCTGGATGAAGAGCAGGGTCGCCAGGATATCACGTGCGATGCGGCACGCGGTGGGGGGCTCCATGTTCAGGCCAGCGTCCACACGCCAGGCCGTTGGATGGGGCTACATTTTGGTCTTGGTGATGTGGAACTCAGCGCTTTGGCGCTTTTGGGGATCTATAGTCAGCAGCGGGCTCCGCGCTCTTGCACATGGCGTATGTGTTTGCGTAGCGGGACGCCAGACGGGTTTGTCGACCATTTCTTTGAGAAACACGTGGTTGCCTACAATGCGCCGGCCACGCATGTAGATACTCTGGAGATTGACAGGCAGAGCGCGTTGCCGCGCCGCGCAACTTGGCGGGAGCTGGTGCTGTTCTTCCACCCTGAAAGCTTTGATGCGACGATTCAGGATCTCCGCTTGTTTGTGGTATGAAGCTGAGCCTTGTCATTCCGGTCTGCAATGATCTGGACGGTGTGCGGACCGTGGTGTCTGAAGCCAGCAGGCTGGGGATATTCGAGCAGATTCTGATAGCGGATGACGCATCAGAGGCAGCATTCGACACGGCGGCGATCACCGCATCAGTTGCACCTGGTTTAGACACTAACAAGCCCGAAATCACAGTTCTGCGCAGCAATCGCCGCCTTGGGGCAGGAGGGGCACGCAATCGTGCATTAGAGGCGGTTGTGACCAGTCACGTGCTGTTTTTTGATGCCGATGATCATCTGCGTCCGGAATTGGGTGAGCTTTGGCACATGCTGGTCCGTAGGGAGCATTTGGCTGCCCCTTTTGATTTCTGTATGTTTCAACATGTGGAGGAGCGGCGGCGTCATGACAGCCACCTCGGTATGTTTCCAAAAGACGAATATCTCTGGCACCAAGCCGGAGCCATTCATCCGCTGACCTTGCTGAAAGATACTGTGTCATTGGCCACATTGGCGCAGGTTGCGGCCTATCCCTGGAATAAGATCTACCGAACCGATTTCCTGCGCAGCCATCAGATCCGCTGCAGCGAGACGGTGGTGCACAATGATATTGCATTGCATTGGCGGAGTTTTCTTGCGGCACAACATGTACTGTGCGCGCGGGTATGGGGCTGTGAACATGTGTTGGGGCAGGGGCGTGATCATATCACCTTGAAAAAAGGCGTGGAGCGTTTGCAGCTGTTTGAGGCGCTGGAAGATGTGAAGCAGTCTCTAAATCAAGGCGTTTGCATGGCAGATCTGGGCTGGCGACTGGCTTTTGCCTGTTTTTACATTGATCTGATAGATTGGGCGCGCACTCGGATCCTGCCCGAGTTTTTGGGCGAATATATCAACCGCGCCCAGACATTTCTGCGTTGTGATCTGGACCCAGAACTGTTTGCGGCCCTCAATCACCACAACCCGGATCTGGCTCGACGCAGCCTTGATCTCATGACCATGAAAGCGTGAACGATGCAGGTCTCCTTTATTGTCACCAGTTATAATATCGAAGCTTACATCGGTCAGTGCCTTGATAGCCTATGCGCTTGCGTTAAGTCTGGCGATCAGGTGATTGTGGTTGATGATGGCTCCAGCGATGACAGCGTGGCCCGTATTCGTGCAGCCTTGGCGGATCTACCGTGGCCGGAAGATGTGGCGCAGGTTCCAGTGTTCCTGGGGCGCAATACCCCGGGTGGTGTTGGTATCGCCGCCAATATTGGCCTGACCCATGCGGATCGCGACGCTGTGTTCTTTGTGGATGGCGATGATTGGCTGGAGCCCGCAGCTGTGCTGGCCGCGCGTGCGCAGTTTGAGGCCTCAGATTGTGATGTACTTATTGCTAATTACAAGGTTTATGATGAAATCACAGGCCTGAGCCTGCCTCCTTCGGACGCGCATCTGTGGCAGGAAGATGTTGACCAGATGTCGACCAAGAGCGTGGCCGCACGCGATCTGGCCTTGGCACTGAATGGGGTGCCCTGGCGCAAATTCTATCGCCGTGCTTTTTTGGATGCCCATGATCTGCGTTTTCCTGAGGGGGATTTCTTCTATGAAGACAATCCGTTCCACTGGGCGGTGTGCCTGCGTGCTGAAACGATCAGCTTCCTAAATGTTAACTTGGCCCACCACCGGATGAACAGGCCAGGGCAGACCATGGGGGACACAGGCCAGGGCTTTGCTGCGATGTTTACACATTATGAGACCATTCTGGCTGATATAGAGACACTTTTACCCGATGCAGAGCCGGCAGCAGATCTTTGGCTGGCCACCAATATGGCCTGGCAGCTAGAGCGGATTTCGGTGGTGGCAATTCCCGGCTATGCGCAACAGGCAGCACGGGCGATATGTGCCGCACGCGCGCCGCGCTGGCAGACGCTCTGTGAAGGTCGCCTGGGTGATCAGGCGGTTGGCTATTTGATTGCAAACTTGTTGCAGGGCGGTGCGTTTGGTTTGGTCCAGGCTTGGGTGTCTTGGCAAAACCTGCGCCAAAGCGAGGTGCAGGCTGAGCGGCTCATGCAGATCGAACAGCAGCTGGCTGATCTGCACAGGCACAACGCCGAGATGGGCAACGCAGTGCAAGGCGCGCGCGATCACGCACTGGCGGCGCGCAATCAAGCGGAGTTTCTGATGATAAATAAACACTCATGAAACGTGTCGCAGAAGTCTGCAGACATTCGCAGTGACCGTTGATAGGAACACCACACACGGTTGTTAGACGATATGGGAACTACTATGACTTTCGACTTTTCCGCATTTCCTATCCTTCGCGCTGCCACCGCACTGAATAACCACAGTCTACTCCGTATTCCTCAGCACCTGACCCTGGGGGACGAAGACGCGCTTGCGGCGGTGCCTTTGGCGTTTTGGCTGGTTGAGCTTATCAAGCCAAATGCCATCATCAGTCTGGATGGTCCGAACGGGTTGGTGCATGGGGCGTTCTGTGAGGCTGTTATTTCGCAAAAGCTTGATACGGATTGCTATATTCACCAACCGCAGCCTCCTGCGGGTCGCTTTATGGATTTGTGCAGAAAAGAATGGGGGGAACATTCACGACCGTTAGCAGCATTGGCGGAGGTGAAGCCAGACTCCGTTGATTTGATTTCTGTGGAAGTGGGCACTGCTGCACGTGCTGCTGAGATTGATTGGACAGCTCTTACGGACAAATTGTCGTCTGGCGGGGTGATCTTAGCTTACGGCGCCGCCGCAGAGGATATTCCGCGAGCCGCTCGCTATGGGACGCAGGGAGGATTTCTTAACCTCGGTAGCATTGAGACGCCATTGCTGTTGGTCTTGGGGCAAGATGCTCCGGATATTTTGGTGGCCTTGGCCGAAGATGTTTCTGTTACAGAAACTGCTGAGGGAACTCGGATCCGAGATGGCCTGCATGCGCTGTTGGCCCGGCAGGGTCGCGTGCTGTTTTTGGAGGCCTGGGCGCGGCAGCAGTCCCCGCTTGTGTCTGATCCGTCCACGTTGCGTATGGCGCCTCCCAAAGACATGGAAGAAGCTGAGGCCCAAATTGCACAGCTGATCGAACAGCAGGCCGCTGATTTGGAAGCTTTGGCGGCGAGTTTCGCAGCCAAAGAAGAAGAGCGACAGGCACATGAGTTGTCGCAAAAAGAAAACATTCGAATGCTGGAAGCCGATCTGGCCCGCAAGGATGAGATCATAGCTACGCTTGAAGCGCGTATTACCAGTCTATTGGCGCTGGAAGCGAAGCGAAAGGCCGCTGAAGATACCGGTTTGTTACACCGGGCCAGACGCCTTGTAAGTCGTTGAGACTGAATGATGAATACATCTGAAAATCAGTTTAATCCACGCAATGTCTGGCATCATGTTGAACATATCTTGGCGTTGGGGCGTCAGGGGCGTGCTGGTGAAGGGCGTCACCTCTTGGAGGGGCTGCGCTATCACTCTGATCTGAGCCATGAGGATTATGCACGTATTGATCGGCTCCTGATGGCGCAACAGAGCACGCCATTGCCTATCCGCGGGCCGAGCGATTTTCTGGAGAACCAGGAAGGGCGCTGGCGGGTGCCTTTCCGAGAATTGAATACCAGCCAGACGGCTCCCAAACCTTTTCCTGTTACTCTTGCTTTGCCAAAACTACAGGCCGCGCAGAATGATATCGTGCCACTTTACCAGATTGCGGCTGCGACGGCAGGAACGCATTTGGCTGCCTCTTATCGTTTCTTGGTGGTTTATGACCTAGACCAGATCGATGACTTTGTGAATTTTTTGCAAGACCTGCAATGCCAGGACTATGTTGGGTCTGTCCGGTTGTTAATTTGTGCAGCTGAGAAAAGTATCTTAGCACATAACGTATTGGACCAAAGCGGTCTATCTGGAGAGATCCTCGCGGCACCATTGTTGAGTGTTGAGGCGCAGCGCTGTATTTTGCGTGCCGCAGAGGATGCTGATCTTATTGCTGTGTTCAGCGGCACTGTTCGGATTGATTGCGGGGCTCTCTCAAGATCTGCGCATCTGGCTCCTTTGGGAGATCAGGTTTTTCAACCCCTGGCGGCTCTGGGGGAAGCGGGTGATTTGCCCACTGCGCTTCCTTATGCATCAAAAAGCTTACCCAACGTGTTTGGGCGCCGATATCCGTTTCGGGATGTTAAATCTTGCAATTTTATTGTGACAAAAAAGCGCTGGCACACTCATGGTGGGCTTGATCCGCGTTTCGACACCCCTGTGTCGGCGGCGTGCCATCTTGCCTTTCAGTGTTTCAACGAAGGCGCGTATTTCATGCCGCTTTGGGTGCCAAAAGTGGCGATGGATGCGCCTGTTATAAGCGCGCAAGACACGAATTTGTTAAGGGAACTGTGCCCCAACATATGGGATAGGCCGGGTGATGGAACCTACCTTGTTCCGAAAGTGAGCGTCTACATACCGACCTATAACGCGAGTAAATACATCGAAGAAGCCGTGGACAGTGTTCTGGCCCAGGACGTGGCTGATTTGGAGGTCTGCCTCGCCAATGACGGGTCTACCGATCACACGCTTGAGCTTCTGGAGCGTAGTTTTGGAAATGAACCGCGTGTACGTATTCATAGCCACCGCAATGGCGGGATTGGGTATGCGTCCAATCAGGCAATTGCTATGGCGCGGGGCATCTACATTGGCCAGTTGGATTCTGATGATCGTCTGAAACCAGGCGCGGTGCGGCGTTTGATGGAATATCTGGATGCGCATCCGGAAGTGGCCTGCTGCTATGGTTCATGTGAACGGGTGGATGCGAAAGGCAACTATCTTCAGCCAGAATACAGCTGGCGCCACTTTAGCCGCCAAAAAATGATGATCACCTCAATTGCGCATCATTTCCGCATGTTCCGTCGGGCGAATTGGGCGCGCACCAGCCTGTTTCGCCATGATATTCGCAATGCGGTTGACTATGATATCTTCCTCAAGCTGGCGGAAACCGGGCAATTCCACCACATTGATGAAACATTGTATCAACGCCGTTGGCACGGTGAGAACACCTCAAACGTGAACGAAGGGTTTCAGACAGCCAATACTTACCGCGTACAGCGGGAAGCGTTGCGTCGGCAGGGCTTGAGCCGCTATTGGGATGTCCATGTGGCAGATCCGGCCGAGCCGCGCCGGGTTGGGTATCGACGTATTGTTCGAACACCGCGGGTGATGTTCTGGCCCAATTACTCCCGATCCAACCCGTATCAGTCTCTGCTTTATCGCAGTGCCATGGACAGTCATGAGATTGTTGCCGCACCCATCGAAGAAGCCGTGCGTGCGTTGGAGCTTGCCCCTGAGGAGGCGCCGACGATCTTCCATCTGCATTGGACCAATTTCTTGTTTGTTGGTGTGGATGATCGCGGTTCCGCGCGCCTCGCTGTACGCGCCTTTCTAACGTCTTTGACCCGTTTCAAAGCTCTTGGCGGGAAAATTATTTGGACAATTCACAATACGTTGTCCCATGACAACCCCTATGCGGATCTGGAGCGCAGCCTGTCAGAACGGATCGTGAAACTGGCGGATGTCATTCACTTCCACAGTGCTGAATCTGTTCCTGAAGTCCGGGCGGTTTTTGATATTCCCAGCCATAAAATCCGCATTTCTCGCCACGGGCACTATCTTGGAGTTTATGGTGATTATGTCAGCCGGGAAACTGCACGCCTGTGTTTGGGGCTCGATGCCGAGGATGAGGTGATCCTCTTCTTGGGGCAGGTGCGCCCCTATAAAGGTGTGGGGCAGCTGGTGAAGAGTTTCCGTGAAATTCTAAAAACCAATCCACGAGCGCGTTTGTTGATCGGTGGGGCAATCCATGATGAGTTCTGGGCGACTGTTGACCCGGAGCTTACAGCATTAGAACGCAGCCGGATCTTGGCGTCGGAACGGTTTCTGGATGAAACCGAATTGCAGGTCTATTTGCGGGCTGCAGACTTGGCAGTATTCCCCTATCGCAATATTCTGACGTCGGGGTCTTTGCTGTTGGCCCTCTCTTTTGGGCTGCCCGTTGTAATCCCCGAGGTCGGTATGACACGGGAGGTCCTGAAGGGATCCGGGGCTGGCATTCTTTATGAACGCGATGATTCCGAGGGGCTTTTAGATGCCCTTCAGGCAATGTTGCAGGCGCTGAGCCAAGGGAAAGGCCCCGCGATGCGAGACGCTGCCTACCGCTTGGCGCAGGCGCAGGACTGGCCCAATGTGGCGGAAACTTTGTTTGCCACTGACGCCGAACACAGAGGCCAAGCCTTAACTGAAAAGGAAATGGCCGAATGGTGATAGCATTTTCGATTAACCTCGACGGGGTGTTGCTACGTTAACTTGTCCATTGGCGTTTTGCGAGTGTTCGCGTAGCGGTCGACCATGAGAACGATACCCATCAGCTACAAGCTGCGGTCCTACGGTGCGGCCAAACACGAGGTAGCTCCCTGCCTCGGACATAGATCCCACAATGGTTTGAACAACCGAGCAGAAAACAGTCGTCTGCCGTTCCCAAAGCGCGAGAGATGCATGCAAGGCTTCCGGTCGCCCGGCGGATTGCAACGTTATGTGTCTTGTCATTCCGCCGTATGAAATCGCTTCTCAGTCCCCGCCTGTCGTCGTAAACGCAACACGCTATCGCAGGTTGGAAGCTTTCGACGCTTGGCAGAAAACCATCGCCATGTAATGCCCTAACAACTCCGGCCATTTCGGATCAGGCCAGTTAACGTGACAACACCCTGGTCAGGTATCCGTCGTCACTCAAACCGTCTGTGCGCGGGCTTCAATCGTGGCGCCCTCGCCTGTGCTGAAACCAGCGCGAAATGAGCAACGGGCAGTCGAGGCTTGAGTCGGGTCTTCAGCTCGGCTACCACTTGCTCAAGTGATCCGAGTGGAAAAAAAATGTCTAAGCTTCTCCTGCACGTTGGTACCCACAAAACAGCGACGACTTCTATTCAAAGATATTTTGCCCATAACAGAGACGCTCTTTCAGATAGAGGCATGTTTTATCCCGACTACGATTTGATCGGTAGAAAATCGCATTATGCCCATCTTGGTATTGTAAATGCCTATTCAGGACGCCACGCTGTCTTCTCTCGCACGGATGCCAAGAATTTCTTTGCGGCTGTGAGGGAACGGGTGCCGGATTACGATGTTACTCTGTTGAGCGCTGAACCGTTTTACCGCCACATTGCGCCCAGCAACGGTGGTATAAACAGTTTGAGCAATGCAGAATATTGGGAGGCTAGAAAAGCCTATATCGAAGGCTTGGCCGAAATATTCGGATCTGATAGTGAAATCGTTCTTGTTTTTCGCCCGCAATCCGACTTTGCTGAATCGATGTATCAAGAACATGTTAAAGCAACTCAGTTTCGTTGGGGGTTTCGGAAATTTCTGAGTGTGTTTTGGTATCACTTTCAATATCTTGAACAAGCAAGAGCGTGGAAGGAATGCTTTCCCACGACCACTGTCCTTAGTTTCGATTACCTCAAACAAGGCGGAGATGTCGTGAGCGAGTTTGTGCGAGTTTTGGGATTACCTGCCCAGGATTTGCCTCAGGGTGAAGCGTTTAATAAAGGTCTTCCAGTTGATGTTGCCGTACTGAAGCGGTTTCTCAATACTTTAGGGGAAGACCAAAGCAATATTCGTAAAAAGGTCCAAAAACTCGCGGATTCTTTGTCAGAAAACTTGCTTGCTTTTGAGAAGAAAAGATCATTTTTTGACAGTAACGAAGATGCACTTGAGTTTCAGTCCAGCTTTGATGTGGATAATGAAGCTTTACGCGATTTTTTTTCTCATGAAACTCAAAAGACCGTTCCGGTTCTATCACCCCGAGATCGCAGCTCATGCGTGTTTGGAGATCGGTTGTCTCCTGAGTTTCTCGTACACCTGCTGGAAAAAGCGGTTTGAAAAAGCAAAGAAGTGCTTTTTAGATTTTCGCAAGTGTTAATCCTCATATCGGCTCAAAGGATATTTTCGTGTTGGAAAAAGATGTCTCGCAAAAGAGACCGAATTTCGATTTTGCGCTTTCGTCTCTTAATAAGAGAATAGATTTAGGGTCGCGAAGTGCGAAAATAGATTCGGGCTTTGGTGTTGAGTGGCGAGAGACTGCATCAGCGCATAATAGTAGCGGCTTAAATGTTGAGTGGGCAGATAGCGACAACGTCAAAGTGCTGCGTATTGAGAACCCAGGATCTTTAGGGTGGATGCGTGTCTTTGCTCGCGCTGAACAGCCAGCCGGACCTGCGCTTGCATTCGTGAGGTTTAAAGTGCGTTGTTCCATGGCTGATAGTAAGGAGCGAGCGCTCTTGCAGCCTATGTGGATGAATACGCTGGAGCGGCCTTCTGGTCGGCGCAGTGAGGTTCCTGGAACACGCTGCCGTATACATCTTGAGCAAAAGCATTGGTATAAAATTCTGGGCGTTGTGCATTTTGACGCAGTCGCACCAAATGGAACTTATGATTTCATTTTGAACTTGCCTAAGGTGAGCCGTGTTGAGATTTCTGATGTAGAAATCTCATGGTTCCGGGTTGACGAAAGCCTTGGCAAAACATCTGTCCTGCTACCTTTTGAAGCCGAACCGGTGAACGGCGTTGGAAACCTGCGGCGCGATCTCCCTTTAGGTGAAGTATCGTCTATTTTAGAGCGATTAAAACCAGCTGGATCAGAAAGCCTGTCTATGACGTTGGCGCGACTGATGCTTGCGCCCAGAGATGGTGTAGATGTTCGCTTGTTGGAAGTTCTATTGCGTACACTGGGTTCCGGTGCACAATTGAAACACGCTAATTATCCCCATTCTGTACCATTCTATAATTCTGATTTACGTTCAGAGAAGGCTTTTGTTGAATTAATTATTCGACATCATTTTTCGGCTGATGCGCTAAATTCAAATACGGCGGATAAATTAGCTCTTTCTGCCATACCGCGCCTCTTGGATGGCGATGGCGTTTTGCATCTGAGTGAACCTCGGCCGTTGTTTGTTTCACTCAAGACTAAGAAACCTGACGACACGCCATTCTGGCAGCATATGCAGGATCAAGATATCGTTGACGGTTTAGACCTACCCAGGAAACTTCCCCGTAACGCGCAGATTTTGAAACTTGATGATAAAGTGACACTATCACCTCTCGCGTTGGCGTTGTGCCGTACAGCTACAGGTATGGTTGACGGGGGGAAAATCGGTGGTATCGCGGCATATGGGGCGAATAAGTCGTCTTGGCGCCATCGTTTCGCAAACTTGTATACTCTGAACGAGACGCAAACGGTTGGTACGCTATCTTGTGAGGATCACCAAGAAGCCAAACAGGATAAAAGCTGGGAACTGGCTGTGCAAAGCGACGCTACGCAGGTGGGGTGCACAGATGATGTCGTACCAGAAACAGCTTATGCGTTTGTCGTACGTAAGACGCCGGATGTTGATATTTCAAACTTCACGAATGTCGATAACTGTATGGTATTCGACGATTGGGATGGTTTGTTGGCAAGGCTTAGCCATTGCGAATGTGATCTGGAGAATAAGCCTGTCATTTTCGTGTCTGATCGGGAGGCTAGTACCCCTGACTTTATTATTAATGCTGTTGAGGCGCATTGGAGCTTCTCCGGGTCTTATGTTCTTACACGAGCAGCCTGTGAATATGTTGCTGCAAAGGGAGACTTCGTGGTGAAGGCGGTGCCTGAGGAGAGGCTCCAGCATCTCGTATTCCAAGGCACTCTTTACTCTTTACCTGCATCTGAAGTGCTCAATGGCGGTGACCAGCACTTGGCAAACATAAAGGCGGGCGCTTTTATCCCGTTGAGCGGGGTGGCCATCGCTCTGCCAAATCCGGCTGCAGAGAAACGCACATGGTGTCGTCAGGTCATGACTGATATGCACGCAATGGATGGCCTCTCCGGTGCGTATCTTTCTGACGCAGGGCCGATGGATGTGCAAACGCTGCAAAAGCTCAGGCTTGGCAATTGGCGTTTGGCTGAAATCATAGAAAAGGAGGCGTTCGAGTACAAACGCGCACGGGCGGCATTACGCACGTTTTTGAAGAACCCATCAGCTGGAACTGCTTCTATCGTTTTGGAGGCTATCCATAGCCACCCAGAAAATTGGTTGCAGCCAGATCAAGACGTAAATGATTTCCTGGTCGCATTGTCGAGGCATCTTGGCAGTATCTTGGCGCTTTCGGTCACTGCAATGCCTAAGTTCTTGAACTTAGCGAGGAGCAGTTCTGTTGTCGATGAGGTCGCGTCACAGCTTGCCAGCAACGCCGTAAGCATTTGCACACATGAACCGCAATTTATCGTGGCCTTTTTTGAGCTGTTGGCTGTCAGTCTCTCCCCCTCAGAACTTAATCGCATTTTGATATCAACTGCTCGAGAATACGATCAGAAGCCCAGTAAGTATCTTTTCCGGATAGCTGAATGTATACATCGCTACGGCAGCGATACTACTTTGAAAATCTTCTTATTCATGTTGGCCGAAAGAAGGTGCGTTCATTTGGAGAGATCTGAATTTTTAGAGAAATTCAAGCGTCTTTCGAATTCTGAAGATCTTTCTATTTTGGACGTTTTTATTGGATCAAAGGCTGCTGCGAAAATATCAAATCAAGTTGATGTTATTAGTGGCTTTTCTCATGCGGTAACGAAACTGGATAAACAGGCTGCCATACGCAGCCTGGATGGTTTAGCCGAGCTTCAGCACAATGATGTTTACAAGTGGCTGGATAGTGCGCGGGCTTTTTCAAATGAGCTCGCTCAGCTTGATCTGTCAGTCACGGACCTTGTGACCAAGGAGTTTGAGAATCCGCTTGCGTGCAAATTAGCGGCAGTTGTGATGCGTGATATGGAGACACTCGAAAGCTTATGTGATCATGGAGATTTGACACAACGTGGGGAGTTAAATGCAATAGCATTGAACGTTTTAGGTCAAAACAGCATGTTGAATATGTTGATCCGTGATCGGCTCGCAAAAATGGATGCACAGGCTTTTCAGGTTGCAGGAGCGTGCATCGAAGATGTCTTTGATTGCGCGCAAGAAACTTGCTCAGGAATATCTGCCGGTGAAAATGGCGCTCTGGTTTCGGTCATAATGTCAGCTTTCAACCCAGATGTCGGTTTAATGAGACGCGCGTTGCGGTCAATTGAGGCACAGACTCACACAAATATCGAAGTGTTTGTAATCGATGATGCCAGTGAGGTGCATGTCTCAGATGAGATTAGGAAACTGGTAGAAAAGTTTCCTTTTGTTGATCTGATAAGGCTGGAAGAAAATTCAGGTCCGTATGTTGGTCGCAATTTGGCTTTGGAACGCGCACGTGGGGATTTTATTGCGATACAGGATGCAGATGACTGGGCACATCCTGAGCGTTTTGCAACCCAACTCAAGGCTTTCGACGAGAATCCAGAAGCGCAGCTTGTGACGACGGAACATATACGCATAGACCGACAGGGGCATGTTCAGCTCGAAGCGTCGTTCTCGCTTTTTGGTGACGGTCCTATGACGTCTCTCTTTAGAAGAGAGGTTTTCGACAGCGTTGGTAAGTTTAGCGCTGTTCGTTCACGTGGTGACGTCGAAATGAGAGAACGTATCCGCAGCTACTTTGGAAGCTACGCGATTTTTGAGCTGCCGCTGCCAATGATGCTTTGTTTTGCAGACTCGCAGACCTTGTCACAACGAACAAAGCAGGAAAAAATGGAACACCTTCAGCTCTTCCGGACCAATTTTTCTCAGCGACCTTCTCTTCTACCATACCGGCTTGCTGGCAGGTCGATTTCAGCAGATACAAATCTGAATGTGCCCATTGCACTGCGGGTGCCCAAGTCGGAGCAGTTTCAATGAAGCCTGAGAAAATTCATATTTCACTTACCTCCATTAGCTCTCGCATGGGGACGGTTCATCTAACATTGGAATCTCTCTTAGCGCAGAGCTATAAAAATAGTGTTGTACATCTGTACTTGTCCGAAGATCCTTATCTTCTGGATGAAGGGGTAACTGTGTTGCCGAAAGCGGTACAGGACTTGGAAAAATCCTCCAATGGAAGATTGCAAATCCACTACACGCATAACTACGGTCCCTATCGCAAGCTATTGCCGTTTGTTTGGCATAATTGGGGGAAAGAGGTGCTTGTTGCCACTGCCGATGATGACACGATTTACCCCCCGGACTGGCTTGAAACACTTGCTAACTTTTACAAAAAGTATAGGTGTTGTATCGCCTTTCGCGGTCACCGGATCATCCAAAAAGATGGGGAGTTTTTACCTTATCGAAGCTGGATGAGAAGTCAAATTGTCGAAAATCCGAGTTCCTTTATCCTTCCAACTGGAAAGGATGGCATTCTGTATAATACAGCATTCTTCCCTGAAAGTGTTCTACAGTTAAATGATGCATTGAGACTTGCGGCTACTGCCGATGATATTTGGTTCAGGTGGAATCTTGCAAAAAATAAAATCCCTGTCTTTGTGATCAATACGGATTATACAGATACGCTCGAGGAAAGCGACTACAGTAGCAGTTTGTATCTAAATTATAACCGGGAGGGTGGAAATGATAAGGTTGTATCGTCAGTCAGTGAATATTTTTCCAATTCCTATGATTTCAATTTCATCCGCTCATCGAGGTGATTTTTAGGAATATCCGGGAGTATTTAGAGTTTAATTTTCGTATGGGGTCAGGTCGAAGTGACGGTTTCTTTTTCTCGTGAAGGTGGATTTGTTGATCTAAGATCTAACCGATTACTTTTTACCCCTGGCGGTGAAACGCTAGTTGTATCCTTTGATAATGCTGGAGCCCCTCACCGTGAAGCTCCAGATAGGCCCGCTTGGGGACATAAATTCTTCACGGGGGAGGGGCATGCTGTTCTGGGTGTCATCGCCAAAGCATCGGATTGGTACCGTGACACTATGCTGCATGATGCTCTAAAAGAGCTGCGGGACAGAGGTTTCTTTCAGCGGTTTTCCAAAGTTGTTATGACCGGTAGTTCGATGGGCGGCTATGGGGCAACAGCATTTTCTAGTTTAGTACCAGGATGCCATGTCATTAGTTTTAACCCTCAAAGCACATTGCGTTCCGATTTAGTTCCCTGGGACAAAAAACACCCAAATGCTCTTAAGCAAGATTGGTCTGGGGATTTTTCGGACGGGGCTGTTGAAGCGAAACTTGCAAAGGTTTGTTACATTTTTTACGATCCTTTTCATACAGAAGATGCACGGCATGCAAAAAGGTATTTTGGTCCAGGAATTTGCCACCTGCGTGCTCCTATGCTCGGACATGGTTTGCCCGATGCGTACCAAAAATTGGGTATCTTAAAAGACGTGATGCGCAAAGCTATCGATGGGTCTTTGGATGTTTCATGGCATTCCAAAGCCATTCGTCCTAGAAAAGAAGTCCCGAAATATTACAAAGCCCTAGCGATGGCTCTTGCGAAGACGAACCGGTGTTCTATTGGAGCAGATTTGATGGCCAGAGCACACAGGGAGTTCAATGATCCATATTTTAAGTATCGGGAAGCTCTCTTTCTTGCTGGTCAAGGTGAGGTTTTGGAAGCGGCAAAGATACTTGAGAAGTTTGATCGTTCTCGAAGAAAACGCAAACTGAGCAAAAACGGGACACGTCCATGACGTGTGGCGGTTATTGCGTTCATTCCTTCACCGTACCAGCCAGCGTTCAAGGTCTTCGTCCAGCTTTTGCAACCGGTGCCAGCGCGGATCGGTGGGTTGGCCTGTGCGCAAGGTGAGCTTGCCCAGAAGGCCGACCATGGCCCATTCTGGACGTTGCGCGCGCGGGGTATAGGCCCTTTTAGGGTCGAAATCCGGCGAAATCTCTTCTGTGCGCCTGCCAAAGGCATCGCGGATATATGTCCCGTGCCATTCGCCCAGATCTGCATCGCCCAGGAGGGTTGGTGCGGATGAGATCACGCCGATGGGGGTGTCGCCAGGGCTGGCCGCGCGGATCTTGTCGCCGTCCAGCACAACGGAAATTCCGCGCCGATCTTCGCCTGTGGGGTTGCCATCAGCCCATTCAAAGAACTCTGCATAATCGGCCCCGCCCGATTGCCAGCTGCCGGCTGCCATCCCGTCACCCGCGGCCGTCAGGCGGAACCGGGGGGTGCCTGCAACCTCGGCCAGCATCAGGTCATCGTCGCTGTCAGGTCGGCTGAGCCGCAGGCGGGGGGCTGTGCCCGAGCTGAGGACCATTGCATCGGTGAAAGTGCTGCCGTCGGGGCTGAGTTTCAGGCTCAGATCGTCATTGCCCGCAAGGCCGATTTCAGCCCGCCCGCTGAAACCTGTTTGCATCAGCAGGCTGGCAGTGTCGCCGACGCTGGCCTTGTTCAGTTTCATCTGATGGCCTGCACCCGCGTGGGTGAACAGGCTGGCTGTCGAGGCCACCGCCAGGCGGTTGGTGACATCTGCGGCCGTATTCACTCCGATCTGCGGTGTGGCGTGGCAGGGCAGGGCGGCCCAGCTGCTCCCGTCCCAGATCCGCATCTGCTGACCGTCCAGATCCCAAAGCTGCCACCCGGGCTGCGGTGTCAGGAACAGCCAGCCGCCACCGGTCTCGGCACCTTGGAAAATGGCAATCTGCTGCGACTGGCCACTCCAGGCGGCGGAGGGTGCGGCCCCCAGCGCATAGGCCGCACCTGGGGTGGGATCAACCGGGGGGACTTCGGCATCGACCTGAGACACCACCAGCTGCACCAGCGCGTCCAGACGGCTGAGCGCTTCATTGTGGGTCACATGTTTCTGCGCCTGAGCGGGCATAAGATAGGGCAGATCCAGACGGGGAGAGAGATCGGGCATCGGGGGCACTCCGGTTGCAGGGCGGGGATCACAGGACAGGGATGACAGGGGCATCAATCAGCGCCCGCCAGTCTGCCCGAGCCGGGTCAACAGCCTCCTAAGGGGGCGTACGCTGCCTGTGCAACACCCGGCCTGTATCGCGGGCGCCAGATCGGTCGGCCTGGACAAAAGGGGATCAAAGCAGGGCGTCGATCGGGCAAATTGTTCTTAGATTGAAAACAATATCCTTGGTTTTACCGCAATCTCATGCCGATTCCCGCCCGATCGCAGCTTCAGGTTGCTGAAACGAGGCGATTTTGTGGCACGTGAGGGCGGTAATGGATCTGGAATTTTCTGGTGGGTTTGGCAAAGCCCAGGGCGTGGCGGATCTGCTGCTGGTGGCCGGGGCCGGGGGGCCGGTTCTGGTGGCGGTGGAGCGGATCGGCGGGGGGCTGCGCAGCTATGATGTGCACAGCCTGGCCGAACAGGATTACCGTCCGCATCAGGGGGCACATCTGGGCACAGGCGCTGCGGCACAGCTGGGGGGCAGCAGCGGGCGCGTTCTGCTTGCGGGCAGTCAGAGCAGCCGTCTGGACAGTCACCTTGTGGATATCGCGGGCCAGATCGGGGCCAAGGACAGCTGGACCCTGCCGGGGTTGGCGCAGGGGGCTGAGGTGACAAGCCTGACCAGTGCGACAAGCGCAGGCAGCGCCCTTGTTTATGGGGTGGCAGAGGGCGCGCTGCGGGGCTGGCAGGTCAGTGCCAGCGGCACGGCCACAGCGGTGGCGCGCAGTGGGGCGGGATCGGCCTATGACCAGATGCAGATCACCGCTTTGGAGGTGGTGACAACCGGCACCTCCCAGATCCTTGTGGTGGCGGATGCGGCTTTGGGGGGGCTGCGCAGCTATCGGATCAGCGCGGGCACGGGAGCCCTGACGGAGGGGGCGCAACTGGGCGCACAGCAGGGGCTGGGCATTGCCGCGCCAACCGCGGTGCAGGGCCTCAGCGCCTATGGGCAAAGCTGGGCCGTTCTGGCGGCGGCCGGCACCAGCAGCCTGAGTGTTGTGCAGGTGGCCCCCAACGGGGATCTGCGCCTGATGGATCATGTCATCGACAGTCTTGGCAGCCGGTTTGGCGCGGTCACCGCGATAGAGTGTTTTGTGCTCGACGGCCATGCCTTTGTTCTGGCCGCCGGCGGTGATGGCGGGATGGAACTGATGCGGCTCTTGCCCACGGGGCAGCTGGTACAGGCGGCGCAGATGGTCCATGCCAGCGGCCAGGGGCTGCAGAATGTCACCGCGATTGAGACCCATATCACTGCGGGTGAGGTGTCGATCTTTGTGGCCTCTGAAGGGGGGCTGAATGCCGATGGGGAAGGGATTGCGCAATATGTTCTGGACCGGGGCAGTCTGGGGCAGGTGATTGAGGCCACGGGGAGCACGCTGACCGGCACCGCAGGGGATGATCTGCTGATGGGGCGCGGCCAGGCCACCACACTCTCCGGAGGGGCGGGGGACGACATGCTGGTGGCAACCGCTGCCGGGGACCGGCTGGACGGGGGCGCGGGTGCGGACCGGTTTGTCATCCTGCCCGGCCTTGTGGGGGTGGAACGGGATCGGGTGGTGATCACCGGATTTGAGCCCGGGCGCGATCAGCTGGATCTGAGCCTGCTGACCGGGCTGCGCAGCCTGTCGCAGCTGGAGGTGGAGCAGCGCCACAATGGGATCGACCTTCACTGGCAGGGGCTGGATATCCGCGTGGAAAGCCGGGATGGCAGCCGCTTGACACTGTCGGATCTCTGGCCGCTTGGCTGGGCGCAGGCGCATCACCTGCCCATCGGAGAGACTTTGCCCGCGTCGACCCTAACCGGCAGCAGTGGCAGTGACAGCCTGCTGGGGAGCGATAGTTCTGAAACGGTGCAGGGCGGCGGCGGCAATGACACGATTGACGGTCAGGCGGGAGACGACCTGATCGAGGGCGGCGATGGTGGCGATGTGTTGCTGGGGGGCTTTGGCAATGACAGCCTGATCGGCGGTGCTGGCGACGACCGGCTGGAGGGCGGTGCGGATCAGGATCTGTTGGAGGGAGGCGACGGGGATGATCACCTGGAGGGCGGCCTGGGCCAGGATAGCTTGTATGGGCATGACGGGGCGGATCACCTGCGCGGGGATGCAGAGAATGACAGCCTGTGGGGCGGCGCGGGTGCTGATCGTCTTGAGGGCGGGACAGGTGCGGATTATCTGGCGGGCAACGCCGGTGCCGACAGGATTTACGGTGGCGACGGGGCCGATCTTATACTGGGGCACCGCGATGCGGATGCTCTCTTTGGGGGGCAGGGGGCGGATAGCATCGAAGGGCACGGCGGGGCGGATAGCGTCTGGGGTGATGATGGCCAGGACACACTCCGCGGCGGCTTTGGCCAGGACAGGATCTGGGGGGGCAACGGGCCTGACCGGCTTTTTGGGAACCAGGGTGCAGATGATCTGAATGGCAACAAGGGGGCGGACCGGCTGCATGGCGGGGGTGGCCCGGATGATCTGCACGGGCATCAGGGGCCGGACCGCGCCTGGGGCGGGGGCGGGCGCGACACGATCTATGGCGGCGCCGGACAAGATACGCTGTACGGCGGCCGGGGGCCGGATCAGATCGAGGGGCAATGGGGGCGTGATATTTTGCACGGTGAGCAGGGCAATGACCGCCTTAATGGGGGCGGGGGGGCAGATGTGTTGTGGGGGGGAGAGGGCGCGGATGTCTTTGTGTTTTCCGGGCGCCATGGGCGGGATCGGATCATGGATTTCACCGCCGAGCGCGACCGGATTGACCTCAGCGCTCTGGATGCCACCGCCGCACAAAACTTTTCTGACCTGCAGATCACCAGGCAGGAGGAGGATTTGCTGATCCACACCGGCGTCGGGCAGATCACCCTGGAGGGGCTGGCGGAGCTGGTGCTCGACCCGGCGGATTTTATTTTTTAGAGACTGTTTTAAGCCTTACAGCAGGAAAAAATCTGCGGTCATATCGCTGAGGTCTTGCCCCAGGATCAACATCCGGTCTGCGCCCACCTCGATCCAGACCCCGTCCGTATCCTGGCGCAGATTGTTTTGCCGCAAATCGTCAAAGTTACGGATGCCACGTCCGCTCAGTTGGATTTGATCCCCGTCTTCCGGGGTGAAATCCACCACCCGATCCGTGCCCGCGCTAAAGACAAAGACATCCGCGCCGCTGCTGCCCAGCAGCCGGTCGTTGCCCGCCCCTCCGTCCAGCGTGTCCTGTCCGGATCCGCCGTTCAGCGTATCCCGCCGCCCGCCGCCAAACAGCACGTCATCGCCCGCGTGCCCCAGCAACCGGTCGCGCCCGCGCTGGCCATACAGGTTGTCATCCCCGCCATGACCGACCAGCCGGTCATTGCCTTGCTGGCCCCGCAGCGTATCCGCGCCGCGATGGCCCAAAAGGGTGTCGTTGCCGGTGCCGCCCCGGAGCTGGTCCGCTCCACCAAGCCCTTGGAGGTGGTCATTGCCGTCGCCGCCGCGCAGGGCATTTGCAGCCCCGTTGCCCCGGATCCGGTCGTCGCCGTCACCGCCCCAGGCGGCCTCGATAAAATTGACCACGCGCCCTGCTGCATCCCGTACGGCGGCGGCCACCGCGATATTATCCGTGCCCCCAGCCAGCGAAGAGTAACGTCCGGGGCGCAGGTCAATATATGCGTCTTCGTCAAAATCAGAGGCATCCAGAAGGTCATTCCCGCCGCCATCCCAGATGGTCAGGATCACATCCCGGTTGCGCCCATCGGCGCCACGGATCTGCATGTCCGTATCACCATATTGAAAAGCGCGTTCGGCCCCGCCGTCAAACCCGGTGCCCGCGCCCAGATAGACCGTATTGTCGCTACGGGTTTCGGTATTGGCGCCATAAAGCGCCTGAACCGCCTGAATATCCCAGACCATTGGTGTGAGGGGAAAGGCCGCGTTTCGGGGGTTTTCCAGGAATTGCGAAGGATGGTCCACATAGGACATCACGGTATATTGCGCATTGCTTTCCGGATCATTGGGACGGTCGTTGGGGTGGCTGAGGCCAAGCGCATGCCCCAGCTCGTGTAGATAGGTATACCAGCTGCTGTGCCCCAGGACCGGGCCGACACCCGGGGCGTATTGCATGTCATAGCCGGAGTTGAGCCATATGTCGCCGCTGTGGCTGGGAACACGGCCAAGGGCGTCTGAATCGGGATAATAGGCAAAGCCAAAAAGCCCGTCTTCGAAATCACCGCTGCCGATGACAATGTCTGCATTGGTGCCACCACCCTGCACCAGGTTGACATTTGCCACCTCATTCCAGCGGGTAATCGCGTGCTCCATCATGCGGCGTTCATAGGCGTCCGGAGAGAGATCGTTAAAGCTGCCAAAGCGGTATCCCGCCACGTTCCAGCCCCCGTCCGCGCGATAATAGCTGGGAGGGGCGGATGTGATGTAATCGTATCGGATCACATCAGAACCCGCATGCCAGGCCCGGTTGCCGTCTGCCATCAAGGATCGGTAATCATCAAAATCGGGCATCACACTGCTCTGTTTGTTTATGTTTTGTTCTCACTGTGTCAGAGGGGTCTTAAGGAAGCCCTATTGCAAAGATGAAAGAACAAAAGGGGATCGTAAAAACGCTCTCTCTGATCGGGGCAGCGCAGAGATCAAGGACACGGGGATGCGGAAAGGACCGCGCATCTGGCGGTATATCCAAAGGTATGGAGAGGAGATATTCAGCCCCCCCTGCGGGCATAGGGCGTAGGTTCGGTCCCTATGCGCAAGCCCTCTACCGGATTGCAGCCTTGAGAATGGGGCGTACTGTCTTTAGGAATGACCAAAATTCGTTTGCAGGTACAGCATAATGACCATTACCCCCGTTCTTCTGTGTGGCGGCTCTGGCACAAGGCTTTGGCCCCTTTCGCGCAAGAGCTATCCCAAACAATTTGCTGCCCTCATCGGGGATGAGACCCTGTTTCAGGCCTCCAGTCGACGCCTGTCGGGGCAGGGCTATGCTGCGCCGCTGGTGCTGACCAATTCTGATTTCCGGTTCATTGTTACCGAGCAACTGCAGGAGGCGGGGATTGATCCCGGCGCCATCCTGATTGAACCCGAAGGGCGCAATACCGCACCTGCGGTTCTGGCGGCGGCACTGTGGCTGGAGAAGACAGACCCGGAGGGGCTGATGCTGGTGGCGCCCTCGGATCATGTGGTGCCAGATCCAGACGCCTTCCGCGCGGCTGTGGCGGCAGGCGAAGCGCAGGCGCGCGCAGGCCAGCTGGTGACCTTTGGCATCAAACCCACCCATGCGGAAACGGGATATGGTTATCTGGAGCTGGATGGCGATCCCGGTGATTTTGCTCCCACCCCCATCGCCCTGAAACGGTTTGTCGAAAAACCCGATCTCAAAACCGCAGAAGAGATGCTGGCTTCGGGGCAATATCTGTGGAACGCAGGGATTTTCCTGTTTTCCGTCAAAGCCATACTTGCGGCCTTCCGCACACATGCGCCTGCGCTGATCGACCCGGTCAAGGCCGCGGTGGAGCAGGGCCAGACCGATCTGGGCTTCCTGCGTCTGGCGCCTGCGGCCTGGGCGGGCGCGGATGACATTTCCATCGACTATGCGGTGATGGAACGGGCCGACAACCTGACTGTGGTGCCTTTTGCGGCCGGTTGGTCTGATCTGGGGGGCTGGGACGCGGTCTGGCGCGAAAGCGGGCCGGATGCGCGTGGCGTGGTAACCTCAGACAATGCCACCGCGATTGATTGTGAAAACAGCCTGTTGCGGTCCGAGGATTCAGGCCTTGAGGTGGTCGGCATTGGCCTCAGGGATATTATTGCCGTTGCCATGCCGGATGCGGTGCTGGTTGCCGATGCCAACCGCGCCCAGGATGTAAAAAAAGCCGTGGCCGCGCTCAAAGAGAAACAGGCCAAACAGGCGGTGCAATTCCCCAAGGATCACCGCCCCTGGGGCTGGTTTGAAAGCCTGGTGGTGGGCGAGCGCTTCCAGGTGAAACGCATTCTGGTCCATCCCGGCGCCGCGCTCAGCCTGCAAAGCCACCACCATCGCTCTGAACATTGGATTGTGGTGGAAGGCACCGCCAAGGTCACCGTGGACGGTGAGGTGAAGCTCGTCACCGAGAACCAGTCTGTCTATATTCCTTTGGGGGCCACACATCGGATGGAAAACCCGGGCAAAGTGCCGATGGTGCTGATCGAGGTACAGACCGGCAGCTATTTGGGCGAGGACGACATTATCCGTTATGAAGATGTCTACGCCCGCACATAAGCCACGCGCTGTTGCAAAGATAACAAGCTGGTAAGCCGCCCTATGGGGGCTTGCCTTCGTGGCAAGGGCAGTGTTCAAGCAGCACATTCGGGGAAGGGCGCATGTTCCGTGGCGGTCTGCCCT
Source organism: Epibacterium sp. ABZ3_068 (assembly GCF_056159265.1). Lineage (NCBI taxonomy): Bacteria > Pseudomonadati > Pseudomonadota > Alphaproteobacteria > Rhodobacterales > Roseobacteraceae > Epibacterium > Epibacterium sp. ABZ3_068. The sequence goes on along the minus strand of NZ_JBSWUV010000004.1, from coordinate 25,070 downwards.
GCCAAGGAGAGCTGATCATGACCCGCGCCCCCCATCCCGCGCCGCCCTCAGATAGAAAAACCGCTCTGGTGACCGGGGCGGCGGGATTTATCGGCTATCACTGCTGCCAGGCGCTCTTGGCGGCGGGCTACCGGGTGGTCGGGCTGGACGTGCTGAGCGATTATTACGATGTGGGGCTGAAACGGGACCGGCTGGCCGCGCTCTCGGGGGCGTTTCATTTTATCGAAGGCGCGGTCGAAACACCGGGGCTTTTGGCAGAGCTTTTTGCCAGCGAAGGCTTTGATGTGGTGATCCACCTCGCAGCCCAGGCCGGCGTGCGCTATTCGATCGACAATCCGCGCGCCTATCTGGACAGCAATATCAACGGAACCTTTGAGCTGCTGGAGGCGGCCCGCGCCCACCCGCCGGCTCATATGCTTTTGGCCTCCAGCTCTTCGGCCTATGGGGCCAATACGGATATGCCCTATGGGGAGACGGCGCCGTCGGATCATCCGCTGTCCTTTTATGCGGCCACCAAAAAGGCCGGTGAAGCGATGGCCCATTCTTATGCGCATCTTTATGATCTGCCGATCACCCTGTTCCGGTTCTTTACCGTCTATGGTCCCTGGGGGCGGCCGGATATGGCGCTGTTTAAATTCACCCGCGCGATTTTGGACGCCACCCCCATCGACGTCTATAACCACGGCGATATGAAACGCGATTTCACCTATATTGATGATCTTGTGGCTGGGATCATGGCGCTGCTCGGGGCGGTGCCGGTGGCGGGTAAACCTGTACATGCGCGCGACAGCCTGTCACCTGCTGCACCATGGCGGGTGGTGAACCTTGGCAATTCCAAACCGGTGCAGCTGACCGAATTCATCGCCGCAATCGAGGCGGCGACGGGGCGGCAGGCGATCCAGAACCTTCTGCCGATGCAAGCGGGCGATCTGCCGGCCACCTGGGCCGACACCACATTGCTGGAAGCGCTGACCGGCGTGCAGCAACATACGGACCTGCACACCGGTGTGGCCCGTTTTGTGGCCTGGTATCGCGGCTATTATCAGCTCTGAAGCCCCGGTTTTGCCAATGCGGGGTCGCTTACGGCTGGGGGCGGTCACACCATCAAAGCCATAGGGAATGAGAAAGAACTGTTATTGATTCACTAAGAACTGGCAAAATCAGGAAGCTGCTCCGACAAAACACCAATAAAACGTTGATTAATATACAACTTTAAGTTTACTGGTGGGGGGATTTAGTGCCAATCTAGTGCCAATGTTGTGTTTTTTAGGGGGTAGTATGAATATCAAAAATTTGCTTTTGGCTGGCGTATTTTTGGGCGCTACGTCGATCAGCGCATCAGCTGCGACAGTTCTGGCAACAGGCGACCTCGCAATCGACGGCCAAACAACATCTGGCAACTGTCCAACACTTGAAACCCCTTGCATCTTACTTGCCAACAATGGTCCGAACGCGACCGCAACGGTGACGTATTCTGGCGGGGCATTCGATTTTCTTGGCTTTTTCTACAGCTTACAAGGAACCGCAGCGCAAGTAACCGTGACGTCGAACACAGGTGGGTTGTTCACATCAACAACCCCGCAAGGCAGCATAACCGGACTTGAAGCCGACCTGAGCCAATCAGCTGTAAATAGCTGGACGGGTGTCACAAGCTTGCTGTTCACCAACACAGGCAACGGAACTGTCAGGATTGGCGGCCTCTCAGGCGAAGTTCAATTGGCTGCTGTCCCACTTCCAGCAGGAGGTCTTCTTTTGCTTGCCGGACTTGGTGGTTTCGCAGCACTGAAGTCGCGCAAAAGACGGGTTTCTTAAGTCACAAGGCCTGCAAAACGACCAAAGTGGCACGGATCTCTCCTGTGCCGCTTTGACTTTGAGCATATTGCAGAGCGCAAAATCCCCCCCCCGATGAGGCACCTTTCCTTAATAGTTTGTTATAGGCATGACTGATGAAGAAAGGTGACATTCGTGCGCTGTGCAGCGTCGGTCAAAGAGTGGGCTCGTTACAGACCTTCTTTGTACGTGCACGAAGGGCCGCTCCTGTGTTCACGTAGTATTTCACCCCCAGCCGTAAGCCAGCCCTATGCTGCGGCGGACAGAGGATTTTTTGAAATCTGGAGGCGGTTGAAGCGGCAAAGAAGGTTTTCTTTGTCGGGTGAGCTGTGCGACAAGGGGGCGTAGGCTGGTAGATGTAAAGGCGCACAGGTATGCCAGAAACGACCCCCCAGATTTCGGTCATCATCCCCGCGTATAATGCGGCGAAGTATCTGGAACGCAGTGTGGACTCTGTATTGGCACAAACAGGCCTGCACGCTCCGGTAGAGATTGTCATCGTCAATGATTGCTCCAGCGATAACACAGCGGCAGTGATGCAGGATCTTGCGGCGCGCCACCCCTGTGTTGTGGCGGTGGAGCAGCCGCACAATCAGGGGCCTGCGGCGGCGCGAAACCGAGCAATCGCGCAGGCGCGCGGGGAGTGGATTGCGGTTCTGGATGCCGATGACGCCTATGCAGAGACCCGGTTGGCGCGTTTGCTGCAGGCAGCCACAGACCATCAGCTTGACGTGGTGGCCGATTTGCCGGTGCTTTTTGATCTGGCTGCAGAATGCCCGGCACCGGATGCAATGCAATTGCCCCAATCCGGCGCAGTCTCGGTGCTTCAGCTCCCCGATTTCCTGCGCAATGATGCGCAGACGGATCTGGATCTGGGGCTGCTCAAGCCGATGTATCACAGAAGCCTGGTGCAGGCGGGGCTGCTGCGCTACCCGGAAAATCTGCGTCACGGCGAGGATTGCGCGCTTTATGTCAGCCTGACCCGTGCGCAAAAACGCTTTGGCCTGCTGCGGGAAGCGCATTACCTGTTTTCCACACGGGTGGGGGCGGTCAGCGGCGCACGCTCGCCCGGCTCTGTCACCAATGTCGATTACCTGTCGGTGGCCTATGAAACGGTGCGGCTGCGGCAGGAGCTGGAGCGCGATGCGCCGTTGGATGCGGATTTACGCGCTGTGTTTGAGGAACGGTTTGCAAAAATGCTGCGTATGAACCGGATCCACGGGTGGACCTGTCTGCGACGGGGCGAATGGAACCTGTTGCGCATCTGGCTGCGACAACACCCACGCAATGCGCTGGAGCTTGGCAAAGTCATCCTGCGCAAATGCGCTGGCCAACGGGGGGTGCCGCGCTAACGGCCTGCCATTGGTGCGCTCGGTCAGGCCTCTCTTGGACCCAACTCTGCCCCTGTAATCCGCAAGAGGCAATGGTTTATCTACCTATAGGTGTATTTTTTCTTGATGAACGCTTTATGCGTGCTAGGTTATCCTTAGGTCTTGGGCTGTTGATGTGTGACGCGCACAGGGTGTTCGGCCGCTGGGAACACGCCTTCTTGCCTGTGGTGGCCCTAGCGGTTGGAGATCATGATTGCTCCGCAGTTTAACCATTTTTTAGCCTTTTTCCGCGATTTTAATCGAAGTTGAGACAACGGACGGGGGCCGGGCAGAATGGACGGTTTGAGCATCGGGCAGAGTATTGCAGTGGCCTCTTATGGGATGATTGCCGCAATTTCTCTCTATATGACCTGGCGCGAAGCCCGGAACCGGGATTTCTCCTCCTTGACCGAAGTGATCAAAACGGCAGCCGGGCTGACGCTGTGTCTGATCTGGCCTGTGGCTGTTGCAGGGGTGGGCGTTGCGATCCTGCGCGAGATTTTCAAAGACATGCAGACGGCCCGCGCGGCCGAGCCGCTGTGTGATGCGCTGGTTGCAAGCAAACACTAACCTCTCTCCAGCCTCTCTTATCCCCCTCTGAACCCTCTGACTGCGCGCCAAACGCCTTTTTGGTGCAAGGCTGCAGGATCGGGCCGGGAGATCTGAAATATACAAAAGCGCCACCAGGATAATCCGGCGGCGCTTTTTGTGTTTCCGTGGCTGCTGTGATGTCCCCTGCGCGTTTCTTGCGCCTGGGGATTTACTGAGGGATTTACTGACCGGTGGCGCGCAGAACCACGCGAACCGTGGCCGCCATCAGGCTCAGGTCGGTTTTCAGCGACAGATCCTGGCGATAGCTGGCGTCAAAGCGCGCGCGATCGGCAAAGGAGCTTTCGTTGCGGGCAGAGACCTGCCAGCTGCCGGTGATGCCGGGACGCAGGGCATAGTAGTCCTGGCCGGGGTAATATTGTTTTTGATCAGGCATCATCGGGCGCGGACCCACCAGGCTCATGTCGCCGGTGAGGACGTTCAGGAACTGAGGCAGCTCATCCAGCGATGTCTTGCGGATCAGATGCCCAAACCGGGTGATGCGCGGGTCGTTGTCCAGCTTTTGCTTTTCATCCCATTCGGCACGGGCTGCTGGGTTTTTCTCCAGATAGGCTTCCAGCTTCTGGTCGGCGTTATGCACCATGGAGCGCATTTTCCAGAGGGTGAAAACCTTGCCCCCCCGTCCGACACGGGCCTGGGTATAAAAGGGCTTGCCGCCGTCCAGTGCCACAAGCAGCGACAGGATGGCCACAATCGGCAGCACCACAGGTGCGGCCAGAAGAACAAGAGTGATATCAAGCAGCCGCTTGCCAAAGGCGCTGTAAACGCGATGAGATCCAAATTGTGCGGCACGAGTCGCGTCGACAACGTGGACGTCCTGAATATTGCTGGTACTCATTATAAATACTCCTAATGCGAACTCAGTTCGTGCGGTCGAGCGACCCCGACCCCGGAAAAGTTTTGCTCTATCAGATGCAACAAGTTTTAATCAACAAGTATGAAACTTGCATACCTAAAACCGCTTCGTATAATCAATTTTGCAGGTGCAGCATAAGAATTGTGCTGCACCACAGCGAAGTGATGGCTTTCTACGAAACAATCAAGGGTTTTTTTGGGGTTTGTGCATCATTTTTGCGGCGGTTTCGTGGTGGCTTTTTGGCCATGAAACGACAGCTCGAAGACATGCAAAAAAACATAGAATCAACAGAAGTCATGCGTTTTGCGGCGCGTCTGGACAAAACCCGTGCATCGGTCTTGTGGCCTGGTCCCTGCGCCAATTATTGGCTGGCCAGATCCGGGGCAAGCCACTAAGCATGAGTTGAATTTGCTCCATAGGCTATTTGGATGAGTAATGATGTTGGTTGAAAAAACCTCGCTGCCCGATGTTGTGATCCTGACCCCTCAGCGTTTTGGCGATGCACGTGGCTTTTTTAGTGAAAGCTGGAACAAGCAGCGGATGCTGGATGCCGGGATCGATCTTGAATTTGTGCAGGACAATCATTCCATGTCCGCCGAAGTGGGCACCATCCGCGGTCTGCACTTCCAATCCCCCCCTCATGCGCAGGACAAGCTGGTGCGTTGCGGCCAAGGGGCGCTTTTTGATGTGGCGGTGGATATCCGCAAGGGCTCACCCACCTATGGAAACTGGGTCGGGGTTGAGCTGACAGCCGAGAACGGCAAACAGCTTCTGGTGCCCAAAGGGTTCCTGCACGGGTTTATCACCCGCGCGCCGATGACCGAGATCATTTATAAATGCACCGATTACTATGCGCCCGACTGTGATGGCGCGGTGCGCTGGGACAGCTGCGGCATCGACTGGCAGTATGAGGGCGCGCTGATCCTGTCGGAAAAAGATGCGGCGGCCCAGAGCCTTGCGGAATTTGACAGCCCCTTCACCTTTGATGAAGCGGCGGGATGACCATCTCGGCGGTTGATCCGGATTGGAGCCGCGAGGCCACGCGGGGCGGCTGGGAGCCGTCCCGGCGTCTGCTGCGCAGCATCCGGGATTATCAACGCCACCAAGGTCTGCGCCGGTATTTTGCGGTGCTGCGCTATCGCTATTGGTCCGTGGTGACTGGGGCGGATATTCCGCTCAATACCCGGATCGGAGGTGGTTTGTTGCTGCCCCATCCCAATGGGGTGGTGATCCACCCCGAGGTGGAGATCGGCCCCAATTGCCTGCTGTTTCAACAGGTGACACTGGGGTCCACCGCGGGGCGCGATGGCGTGCCACGTCTGGGCGGGCATGTAGATGTGGGGGCGGGGGCCAAGATCCTGGGTCCCGTCACGATTGGCGATCACGCGGTGATTGGTGCCAATGCAGTTGTTTTACAGGATATTCCTGCCGGAGCAGTGGCCGTGGGCACCCCGGCACGGGTGATTGAACGAAAGGGTGAGACATGAAACTTCTGGTAACCGGCGGGGCCGGATTTATTGGGTCAGCTGTGGTGCGCCAGGCGATCGGGCAGGGCCACAGCGTGGTGAATGTGGATGCGCTGACCTATGCCGCCTGTCTGGAAAACGTGGCCAGCGTTGCAGACAGTCCCAATTACGCCTTTGAACAGGCCGACATTCGCGACCGTGCCGCTCTGGACCGGGTCTTTGCCACCCACAAACCCGATGCGGTGATGCATCTGGCCGCCGAAAGCCATGTGGACCGGTCAATCGACGGCCCCGGCGATTTCATCGAGACCAATATCACCGGCACCTATAATATGCTGGAAGCGGCGCGCAAATACTGGACGGACGCCGGCAAGCCCGCGCGCTTCCGCTTTCACCATATCTCCACCGATGAGGTCTATGGCTCCCTGCCCAAAGACCCCAGCGTGATGTTCACCGAAGACACCGCCTATGATCCGCGCTCGCCCTATTCGGCCTCCAAAGCCTCCAGCGACCATCTGGTGCGCGCCTGGGGAGAGACCTATGGCCTGCCGGTGGTGCTGACCAATTGTTCCAACAACTATGGCCCCTTCCATTTCCCCGAAAAGCTGATCCCCGTGGTGGTCCTGAATGCGCTGGCGGGCAAGGACCTGCCGATCTATGGCGATGGGTCCAACATCCGCGACTGGCTTTATGTGGAAGACCACGCCGACGCGCTTTTGCTGGTGGTGCAAAAGGGTGTGCTGGGCCGGGCCTATAACATTGGCGGCGAAAACGAGCGCAGCAATCTGGAGCTGGTCAAAACCCTTTGTGCCATTCTGGATGAGAAATGCCCCAAACAGGGCGGCGGCTCTTATGCGGATCAGATCACCTTTGTGACCGACCGCCCGGGCCATGACGCACGTTACGCCATTGACCCCACCCGCATCCGTACCGAACTGGGTTGGCGGCCTTCGGTGACCGTGGAAGAGGGGCTGGAGAAAACTGTTCAATGGTATCTGGACAATGAAGCCTGGTGGAAACCCCTGCAGGGGCGTCAGGGAGTTGGCCACCGCCTGGGCACAAAGGCATGATCCTACGCGGCGCACCGACATTGGGCCAGCTGGCGGTGGGGCGGAATAATAATTTCAACCTGCTGCGCGTTCTGGCGGCCAGCGGGGTGATTTTCTCCCATGCCTATCCGCTGACACTTGGCCCCCATGCGGTGCAGCCGCTGGCCAGTCTGCTGGGGGAGACCCTGGGCCATGTCTGTGTGCTGATCTTTTTCGCCACATCAGGATTTTTCATCACCGCCAGTTTCGAGCGCAAAACCTCGTTTCTGGATTTTCTGGTCGCCCGGGTGCTGCGGATTTTTCCGGGCCTTGTGATGATGGCCTGTGTGGTCCTGATCGGGCTGAGTTTTGTCAGCACCGCCCCGGAGGCCTATTGGCTGCGGGTGCCCGAACAAATTCTGCGCACGGTGTCCCTGTTTTCCAGGCAATATCTGATGCCGGGGCTGTTTGAAGACATCCCCTATCCCGGTGCGATCAATGGCTCGCTGTGGACGCTGAGGTTTGAGCTGCTGTGCTATGGTGCTGTGGTTGTGGCGGGGCTGTGCGGCGTGTTTCGAAAACCCCTGTGGACGGCGGCCTGTGTGCTGCTGCTTGTTGGGATGCGCAGTGCCATTGACGTGGTGCATGTGCCCCAGACGGGCCTGTGGTATTACATCTACAATATGCTGAAACTCGGGTTCCCCTTTGCATTGGGGGCGGCGGCCTATGTCTATCGCGATCATCTGCCCCTCAGCGGTCTGTGGGTTGTGCTCTTGTGGGCGGGAACCGCGGTCGTTCTGTGGAGCCTGGGCCATGGCAGCCCGTTCTTTTCCGTACTGTTCAGCGCAACGCTGACCTATACGGTTTTGTGGTTTGGCTATGCCGGGCCAACCTGGCTGCATGGCTATAACCGGCTGGGGGATTATTCCTATGGTATCTATATCTATGCCTTCCCCATCCAACAGCTTCTGGTCCAGCTGGAGCTTGCCACAACTCCAATGGCCAATGCCTGCTGGAGCCTGGTTGTGACCACGATGCTGGCAGCACTGTCGTGGCATATCGTGGAAAAACCCAGCATGCGCTTGCGGGGCGTGGTGGGCGCGCGCTCCTTGAAGATGAGCCACAAAACACAGTGACGCGATGGGGCGGTGCCCTCTGTGGTCCGCCCGCCGCTCACAGCACGAGGCCATGCAACCTGAGAGGGGAACGGTTCAAAATGCAAAGAGTTGAATGGCTGGACAGGGCCAAGGCGCTTCTGATGGCACTGGTTGTTCTGGGCCATTTCCACAGCTTTTATGCGCCAGTGCTGGGCCTTGGTGGCATTTATGCCTTTCACGTGCCTGCGTTTCTGGTGCTGAGCGGATTTTTACTGCCCTCCGATTTTGCGCAGCGCACGGCGCGGCAGCTGTGGGGGCAGTGGTTGGTTGTCTTTATCAAGGCCTATGCGTTCTTTTCCGCCCTGTCGATTCTGGTGCTATGGGGGGAAACCTATGCCGGTGGAGACATCGGGTTTTCGCCCCTCCCGGCGATCACAGGGGCGCTTTACGGGGTGCAGGGGGCAGAGTTCTGGTTTGTACATGCAAATGCCCCGCTGTGGTATTTCCCCTTTCTCACCACCTCTCTGGCGCTTTTTTGGCTGGTGTCCAAATGTCCCCGTCCGCTGACATTTGTGCTGACCGGGCTCAGCCTGGGAGCCACCTTGATGTACACAAACGTCTTTCACGGCCCGCGCCTGCCCTGGTGTCTGGATATCAGCGGCTTTGGGGCGGCGATGCTTTTGGCCGGCCAGGTTCTGAGGCAGCACCAGGATCGCCTGACGGCGCTGTGCCAGAAAAAGGCGCAGGCCCTGGCGCTCTGTGCGGGGGGCTTTGTGCTGTTGATGGGGCTGGCGTTTCTCAACGGCAGCGTCAATCTCAACCGGGCGCAATTTGGCAACTGGGGGACCCTTGCGGGTGTCAATGCGCTGCTGGGTGCGGCAGTTATCATTTTGCTGGCAAGCCAGCTGTCGGCGTCACGGTTTTTGAACCGCGTCGGGCAAAATACATTGGTGATCTTCTGCCTGCACCTGTATTTTATCCGCCTGCTTGCACATTACGTGCTGCCGCGGCCGGATCAGGTTCTGATCCAGCAGCTGATTATGGTGGGCGCAACCGGTGTTGTGCTGGTCTTATGCGTCTTTTTTGCTGGGCTTTTGCGCCCTGTTCTGCGTCCTGTCCTGGCCAAAGGGCGCGTCTAAGGCTCCCAGAGGGACCAGAACGCGTATCGCCTTCAGGAGATGCGGTTCCAGCTGTTCGACCACATGCTTTGCCGCCAGGGCCACCACAAAGGACAGCACCACACAGACCGGGACGGCCACTGCCATCGGGAAGCTGAGGCCATGGTAGAAGATGGTCACCAGGACCTGGTGGAGCAAATACACATAAAGCGTTGCCGCAGCCAGACGGTGCAGCCCGTTTCCCAGACGTTTGGAGACGGGCACTTCAACTTTGAAGGCCAGCAGCCCGATGGCCACCGCAAGATAGGCAAGTGTTTCCGGCGGCAGCGGCAGCGCGCTGGCCTGCAGCAGCAAAATGGCGGCCAGGGTCAGGGTCACGCCGCGCTCCAGCAGGCTGCGCATGCTCTGTAACATCCAGCCTAGGGCAAACAGCGGCAAACATTCCAGCAGCCCCCGCCCAACCGTATGCGGCCAGGGAACCTGCACAAGATGTGCCTGAGCCTCGATATTATGGCCCAGGATCACCCAGCCCGCTTGTACGGCCAGAAGGACCGCAAGCACCATGCCACCCCCCTTCCAGGGGGCCCCGGACAGGCGCATGCGCAGCCGTGGGATGGCGGCGACGGCCATCAGCAGCAGCACAATCTGCGTATAAAGGCTGATGAACCAATAGACCGTCAGCAGCGAGTTCTGCGCAAACACATGGTAGTTTCCGTACAGCAGCACATAGGACAGCGGCACCGGACCCCGCAGCCCTGCATAGGTCAGAAGCATCAGGAAATAGAGCGGTAAAATCGGGTACAGCATCACCCGGGCCAGGGTCAGTACCTGCCCCTCTGCAATCAGGCGCATCTGGAACCGCGCCGCGGAATACCCCATCAGCATCACCAGGATAATGGCCCCGCCATACAGCGGGTATGTGCTGGCGTGCTGGGCGACCACCAAGGAGATTGCAACCAAGCGCAGGACCACATCAATCCCAACCCGGCTTTGGGCTTTGCGCCCCCCGGCACTGGGTTCCAGCTGGTCCAGCTGATGCAGGGGCATGCTTTCCCAGCCCGCCGGCACTGCTCCCAGACGTCCTTCCAGGGCCATCTGGACCTCAAGATAGCTGAGCGAGTTGCCCCCCAGATCCAGGAAACTGCGGGACAGATCGGCGTCGGCAGAGGTGCGGGTCAGGCGCAGGATCAAGGTTGAAGGCCGCTCTCTCGCGCGGTTTCTGGCCTGATCTTCCAGATGTCTGGCAAGGGCCGCACCGGCGCGTTCACGCAGCGCCCGCTGGTCCGGTTTTCCCGAAGACAACAGCGGCAGCTCCGCAAGATGGGCACAGCAAATCCCGTCGGCGGGCAGATCATAGGCCTCGGCCACTGTCAGCGCCGCCGCCTCCCCCTGATCGGGGTGGCGGTGCAACAGCACCAGATGATCCTCAACCGCAACCGCATGGGCGGCAATATCGTGATGGCGCAGCTCTGCCTCGATCTGGTCCAGAGACAGGCGCAGACCATAGAGTTTTACAAACCGTTTGAGCCGCCCGGTGATGCGAAAAAAACCGTCTTCGGTGCGTTCGGCAATATCCCCCGTGCGCAGGGTTGTGTGCTCTGACCCGCGCGCCAGATCGGGGCGGCTTTCGCCATAGCCCATCATCACATTGGGCCCTTCATAGACCAGCTCTCCCGGCTGGCCGCTGCCCTGAATCGGGGCGCCGGTTTCATCGGCAAGCCAGATCTTACCGCCGGGAATGGGGCAACCAATGGTGTCGGCCGCCTTAGCCAGTGCCTCCGGCGGCACATAGGAGATCCGCGGGGCGGCTTCGGTCTGCCCGTACATCACCACCAGATCCCACCCCTGGGTCTGGGCGATTGCGTGGAAGTGGGTCACCTGGCGCCCCGAGAGTTTGCCACCGGCCTGCGTGATATAGCGCAGATCCGGCAGCGGTTTGGTCTGGTGGTCCGGCTGCATAATCTGGGCCTGTTCCAGCAGGTCAAACTGATGTGGAACCAGGGCCAGGCTGGTGACCCGCGCGGTGGCGGCCTCATCCCAGAACACAGCCTCTGTCACGGAGCGCTCTGTCAGGAACAGCGTTGCCCCAGCCGCCAGATAGGAGTTCAGAACCGACAGGCCGTATGAGTAATAAAGCGGCAGGGTTGTGGCGGCACAATCCTGTGCGGTCAGGTTCAGATATTGGGCAATGGAATGTGCGTTTGAATTGATATTTTTAGCAGACAGGCGCACCAGTTTGGGATCCCCGGTGCTGCCTGAGGTGGACAACAACAGCGTCAGATCCGGATGGGGAGCAGGCGGCGGGGCCTCTGTTTGGGGGAGGGGGTGTTCCTCCAGGCGAAGCCCGTCCGGGGTTATGCGCATGCGCAACTCGGGCTGCCAGATCTGCGCCAGGCGGCTGTCAGCGGTGATCTGGCCCGGTTCGGCCAGCAGCACCGGCACCCCTGCGCGCAGGGCTCCGAGATAGGCGGCGATGCAGTCGGGGGTTGTGGCAAATTCCAAGGCAGCCATAACCGGCTGCCCGGATGCGGCCTCTTTTAACCGGGCGCTCCAGATGTCGGCGCGCTGTGCCAGCACGCCATAGCTGACCCTCTCTCCTGTTGTGGTGATCAATGCAGGCGCATCTGCATCTTGCACGGAGAGGTCCCAAAACAATACCGCCAAAATAAACACCCTGAAAAGTAGTCACATAAATCCGCAGATGCTTTCCGTAAAGCATGGCCGCATACCTTGTTTCAACATCCATTCACCAGACCTGCTGGTATTTGCCACCGTTCTTTCAAACCCACGCATGTTTGCTGAGTATCTGCCCAAATGTCGACCGGATTACGACAGGCGGCGCTTTTTGGCGGATCGCTCCAAAGTATGTTTTCAATTTCCTCTTAGCATGGGGTATGGCATCGACAACCAAGGGATCTGTTATGACAGGGAGTATATCTGGGTGGTTTCTCTTTCGCCGCATGCACCTCTGGTGCCCATGCCGCCCCGACGCGGTGCCGCGCGGCGTCCACTGCCGGTGATGACGCACAGATCCCGCAAGACATTTATTCACGATTAGGATTGATAACGATGCACATTCTGGTCTTTGGCAAAACAGGGCAAGTGGCGCAGGAACTGGCGGCGTTTGACGGGGTCAGCTGCGTGGGGCGGGATCAGGCGGATCTGTCGGATCCCGGTGCCTGTGCGGCTCTGATCCGGGAGCAAAAGCCCCAAGCTGTGATCAATGCCGCCGCCTATACCGCCGTTGACAAGGCCGAAGACGAAGAGGATCTGGCCACGGTCATCAATGGCGCCGCGCCGGGGGCCATGGCTGAGGCCTGCGCCCAGCTTGGCATTCCCTTTGTCCATATCTCCACCGATTATGTGTTTGCCGGGGAAGGGGAGACCGCCTGGGGCCCCACAGATCCGGTGGCACCGCCCAATGCCTATGGGCGCTCAAAACTGGCCGGTGAAGATGCGGTGCGCGCTGCGGGGGGAGCCTTTGCGATCCTGCGCACCTCCTGGGTGGTATCGTGTCATGGGAATAACTTTGTCAAAACCATGCTGCGCCTTGCCGCGGACCGCGACAAGCTGACCATTGTGGCCGATCAGATCGGCGCGCCGACACCTGCGCGCGATATTGCGGCGGCCTGTGTGAGCATGGCCAGCCAGCTGCTGGAAGACCCCGCAAAAGCCGGAACCTATCACTTCCAGGGCGCGCCCTTTGCCAGCTGGGCCGATTTCGCCCGGGCGATTTTTGCGCAGAGCGGTACCACTTGCGCGGTGGAGGATATCCCCACCACCGATTTTCCAACACCTGCGGTGCGGCCGCTGAACTCGCGGCTGGACTGCACCTCATTAGAGACTGTTTTTGGAATAATCCCGCCCGATTGGCGGCAGGGTTTGCGTGACATTTTAAAAGATTTGGGAGCAGCGTCATGACGGCACAGCGTAAAGGTATCATTTTGGCGGGCGGCTCCGGCACCCGGCTTTACCCCATTACCATGGGGGTCTCCAAACAGCTTCTGCCGATCTATGACAAGCCGATGATCTATTACCCGATCTCGGTGCTGATGCTGGCAGGCATCCGCGAGATCTGCGTGATCACCACGCCGCAGGATCAGGCCCAGTTTAAACGCACGCTTGGCGATGGCAGCCAGTGGGGTGTTGACTTTACCTATGTGGAACAGCCCAGTCCCGATGGTCTGGCGCAGGCCTTTATTCTGGCCGAAGAGTTTCTGGCGGGCAGCCCTTCGGCGCTGGTTCTGGGGGACAATATCTTCTTTGGTCATGGCTTGCCGAAACTTCTGGCGGCGGCCGATGGCAAAGCGGCCGGAGGCACCGTCTTTGGCTATCACGTGGCGGATCCGGAACGCTATGGCGTGGTGGATTTTGACGAAACCGGCCAGGCGCGGGAAATCATTGAAAAGCCGCCGGTGCCGCCGTCGAATTATGCGGTGACCGGGCTTTATTTCCTGGATGAAACCGCACCTGCGCGGGCACGGGCGGTGAAACCTTCCCCCCGCGGCGAATTGGAGATTACCGATCTGCTGCAGACATACCTTGATGAAGGGTCCTTGAGCGTGGAAACCATGGGGCGCGGCTATGCCTGGCTTGATACCGGCACCCATGCCTCGCTGCTGGATGCGGGGAATTTTGTGCGCACGCTTCAGGAACGTCAGGGTCTGCAAACCGGCTGTTTGGAAGAGATCGCTTATGATCAGGGGTGGGTTTCGGCCGAAGCCCTTGCGGAACGTGCTGAAATGCTCAAGAAAAACGCCTATGGCGCCTATTTGGGAGCGCTGTTGAAATAAGGCCTTTTTGATGAAGATCCTCTTTGTGCATCAGAACATGCCCGGTCAATACCGGGAAATGATCCAGTGGCTGGCTGCACAGGGAGGAGACCATGAGCTGGTGTTCCTGACCCAGCGCCACCCCGCGCCGCAGTTCAAAGGGGTGAAGACGGTGCAATACCGGGCGCACCACCGCCCGGCGGAAGATGCCTATGGGCTGTCCAAGGTCTGGGAGGAGGCCGCGGGGGCCGGTTTTGGCGCGGCAATGGCGGCGCAGAAGCTGTTGCGTGAGGAAGGGTTTAAACCCGACATTATCCTCGGCCATACCGGCTGGGGTGAATTGCTGTTCATGAAGGATGTCCTGCCGGATGTGCCGGTCCTGGGCTTCTTTGAATATTATTATCTGAACGAAGGCGGCCCGGTGGGGTTTGACCCCGAAGACCCGCCCAGCGAACACAGCCCGTTTCTTTTGCGTGCCCGCAATGCGGTGCCCAATGCCAATCTGGATGCGGTGGATCTGGGCACGGTGCCGACGCATTGGCAGCGTGACAGCTTCCCAAAACGCTTCCACGAGCACTTTTACACCTGCCATGATGGCATTCGCACCGATCTGCTGAAGCCCAACCCCGATGTCAGCCTGTCACTGGGGCGGCTGGACCGTCCGATTACCCGCGATGATGAGGTTTTGACCTTTATGGCGCGCAATCTGGAACGCACGCGCGGTTTTCATGTCTTTATGCGTGCGCTGCCCGAGATCCTGGACGCGCGCCCCGATGCGCGGGTTCTGGTGATTGGCGGCAATGGCACCTCTTATGGCAAGGCCAGCAGCCATGCGGGTGGCTTGCGCGGAGAAATGGAAGCTGAACTCGGCCACCGGGTGGACTGGAGCCGGGTGCATTTCCTCGGCCAGGTGCCTTATGATGCCTATCAGCAGGTGATCCAGATCAGCCGTTGCCACCTCTATCTGACCATGCCCTTTGTGCTCAGCTGGTCCTGCCTTGAGGCGATGGCGATGGGGGCCACGATGGTGGCGACCGATGTGGCACCGGTGCGCGAGGCGATCACCCATGGGGAAACCGGTCTCCTGGTGGATTTCTTTGATCCCGCAGCCCTGGCCAAACAGGTGGTGGAGGTTCTGGCCCACCCCGCAGATTACGCCCATCTTGGCCCCAATGCGCGGGCTCATGTGGTGGAGCACTATGACTTCCTGACTCGCTGCCTGCCGGAGCATCTGAGCCGGATGAACGGTCTGGTGTCATCTGGGGCGCAGGTCAAATAGTTCGAGGGGACAATTTCAAATGGACGCTGTAATAACATACGTCGACGGATTAGACCCCAAGCATCAAAAGAAAATGTCTGAGGTGCTCGGGTATCGAATGCCGCATGTGAATTCCCCTGAATTCAATGAACGCTATATGGCGTCAGATGAAATATGCTTTTGCGTTGCTAGTATTTTTAGATTTGCGAAATTTATTGAGAGGGTGTTTATTGTCACTGATGACCAAAACCCTTTTTTGAAACTTCCAGAATTAAGGAAATATGAGAGCAAAATTCAGATTGTGGATCACAAGGTAATTTTCGAAAGCTATGAAGACGGGCTGCCATCTTTCAACTCAAACGCGATTTGCAGCCTATTGTGGAGAATTCCAGGCCTTTCGGAGTTTTTTATCCATTTCGACGATGACATGATGTTGTTGCGTGACGTTAGTTACAATGATTTCTTTTGCAATGATCTCCCGCGGATTTATTTTCATTCGCGGCGACGCCCTCACAAAAGAAAAATTGAGGACTTTCCAAGGCGCGCGGATACTATGGTCGCGCAGGAAATGATAAACCGTATGTTTCCTGGTGAGCCCGCGTTCCTACCTGCTCATTTCCCATCTGTTTTTTCCCGTTCAGCTTTTGAAAAAATATTTAAATCTGAAAAAGAATATGTTTTAAAAAATATTTTGTGCCGCATTCGTGGCCAAGGTGCTTTTGGATTTCCCCCAAATATGGTTCACCATAACGTGCTTCGGGCTTCGGGCTTGGCGAACGTTTCGTTTGACCGCCCTGGCGTCTTCTTAGGTGGCAACGAAACACAAATAGAAATTGCAGAAGTCGAGCGTATCATAGAAGCCGAAAACCCACTTTTTTTGTGCGTAAATGATTTTTCAAGCACTCACGCTATCGCACCAGACTTTTGTTCGCGCCTTCGTAGTTACATCTTTGGTGAACGCAAAGATTTTTAGTCTGATACATTTTTCTTATTAACGTGAATTATATGTTGTTTGCGGTATTAAAGACGCCGACAAAATTGCCAAAGATCGAGGCCACGGTCAGAACATCCGTCACCGGAGCTTCGGTGGCGATCACCAGATCCTGGGGCTGGATTTCGAACTGACGCGCGGAGAACAGACCGTCTGCGGTGGTCAGATCCAATGAGAACACCACCCGGTTCTTGCGTGGGCCGCGCTGGCCCGGGGCAATGGCGGAATTGGGATATTCGCGCAGGATCAGGATGCCCTTGGGATCGGCATTGCGGTCCGACAGACCGCCTGCCACCGAGATCGCATCCATCGCCGACATGTTGTCCTGATTGAAGATATGCTGCGCCTCGGTGCCGGTGGCGCCAAAGGAGAGGAAATAGCGTTCGTCTTCTTCGACAAAAACCCGGTCACCGCCGCGCAACAGCGTGTCCAGCTGCGGGTTGTTCAGCAGGTTTTCCACGGATGTGCCATAGATCTGGCTGCCACGCACCAGACGGATCTGCGGATTATTGAGGTTGAGCCCGATGCCGCCGCCTGCCGAAATCAGCCCCAGAACCGTGTAGTTGCGGTCGGGCATCGGATAGGTGCCGGGATTGGCCACGCCTGAAACCAGATCCACAGAATTGTTGCGCCCTTCCAACAGGCTCAGCTGGAGTTGCGCATTGGGTACAATCTCTTCCAGCGCCTCCTGCAGCTTTTCGCGGGCCAGCTCCGGGGTGAGGCCGCGCACCGAAACCTTGCCGACATAGGGCATAAACACCGTACCATCGCCGGCAACCTTCATATCCTGCAGCTGCGCCACTTTTTGTAACGGCGCGGTCAGCAGTGAATTTTCGCCACTGTCCCAGACCTGCATGGTCAACAGATCGCCGGGCTGGATGAACTGGGTCTGGGCCCCCTGGGTGCGCCCAATCCAGCTGAGGCGCTCCTGGCGACCGGTAGAGGGCCACTGGGCCACACTGGGCAGAAAGGCGCGGGTGACCGGATACAGGGCAAAGGTCGCATCCACATCCTGAGCTTCGCGCAGGATCTCCCGGCTGGCAGGGGCTCCACCGGGAAGTCGGCTGCAGGCGGCAGGAACAAGGATCAGACCCGAGATCATCACAGAGACCAGGGGAGCAGACAGGATGCGGAACATTGAGAATCCAGTCGAAGCAATCTTAAATTCAGGTGGTCGCAAGATACCTAGCGTGGCACATGCGTCAACATACCCTGGATCACAAAGAGAGACACAGCACAATGGCCACGCAGCTGAGACACACCAAAAGTCTCATTTTGGGCGCAACCGGGCGGATCGGGCAGGCGCTGTACCGCTTTGCGCCTGCTGAGTGTCTGGCGGATCTGCGCCTGCAACGCCGTCACCCTGTGAACCCGGCTGTAAAGCCCCCAGTTGATCTGACCAGGGCGGCACGCGCCGATTGGGCCGATTGGGCCGATTGGCATGTCTTTGCCCCTTTGGAGGATATACATGCGTTCCGCGCTGCGGCGCGGGGCTGTGATCAGATCCTCTGTCTGGCAGGGGGTGTTCCGGGACGTGGCGATCTGGAGGATAATCTTCGTCTGGCTCTGGCCGCCGTGGACATGGCCGCAGAGGCGGGGGTGGCGCGGGTGCTTCTGGCGTCATCCGCCGCCGTTTACGGTATGGCCTCCGGGCTGTTGCGCGAAGATCAGGCGCTGACCCCGGCCAATCCCTATGGGGTGGCCAAGGCCCGGATGGAAGAGCTGGCGCAGGCGCGCGGGGCGGATCTGGGGGTCGCGGTGACCGCTCTCAGGATTGGCAATGTGGCGGGGTTTGATGCGGCTTTGGGCGGCTGGAAGCCCGGGTTTACCCTGGATCAATTCCCCGATGGCTCCACGCCCCGACGCAGCTATATCGGGGTGCAGACCCTGGCACATGCCCTGTGTGATCTGCTTGCGATATCTGGTCTGCCCCCGGCATTGAACCTGGCCCAGCCGAACCCGGTGGCCATGGGAGACCTGCTGACGGCGGCCGAACTGGCGTTTGCCACCCGCCCCGCCCCCGAGACGGCGATTGCCGAGGTCGCGTTTGATCTCACCCTGTTGCAGTCCTGCTTGCCCCGCCCGCTGGCCCCCGCCTGTGGCAACAGCCTGGTGGCGCAATGGCTGGGCTTCTGCCAATAAGGCGTCAACACAACAACGAGGGATGGACATGACCTGGAGCAAGCGGCTGTTTGATCTGTTTTTTGTCACGCTGCTGATCGTGATCCTGGGGCCAGTGCTGTTGGCGCTGCTGCTGTGGCTTCTGGTCAAGGAAGGCCGCCCGCTGTTTTACGTGGCCGAGCGGATGAAAACCCCGACCGAGCCGTTTAACCTGTGGAAGCTCAGAACCATGACGGTGGTCGATGAGGACAGCGGGGTATCTGGCGGTGACAAATCGGCCCGCATCACCAAAACCGGTGCCTGGCTGCGCTCCAAGCGGCTGGATGAATTTCCCCAGCTGTGGAACATCCTGCGTGGGGATCTGTCCTTTGTGGGGCCACGCCCGCCGTTGCGCCAATATGTGGAAGCCTACCCCGAGATCTACAATGAGGTGCTGAAATCGCGCCCCGGCGTCACCGGTCTGGCCTCGATTGTCTATCACAAGCATGAGACCAAACTGCTGGAGCGCTGTGGCAGCCGTGAGGAAACCGATGCGGTCTATTCCCGCTCCTGCGTGCCAATGAAGGCGCGGCTGGACCTGATTTACCAGCGCCATCAAAGCATGTGGTATGATTTCGACCTGGTGTTTCAGACCATCGGCAACCTGTTGCGGCGGGGATGAGATGTCTTTGCCTGTTTTTTGGGCACTGCTTTGCGCGACAGGCCTGCGGGCGGGGCAATATGGCCTGCGGGCAGGAAAAACTGATCCACAGCCAAGGGTTGCATAGCGCCCCCGGGGACGCGGCTGATCCAGATCCATTAGCGCAATTTTGCCTAAACCGTGATTTTTTATGCTGCATTGCAAATAAAGCCTATCGTATGAGCACCAGAGTGTGATTTGTCTGGAAGGCAGGGCCATAGCCGTTGTGCGCCTGTCTCAGCAGCTTTGCCGGGCTGAAGCGGACAACAGGCGGGGGCATATAAGTTTATATGGCGCCTCTGGCACTGGCAGATGTTGAATAAAAATGACGTTTTGAGGTCTATGACCTGAGGCGAGTGACTTAAAGACCGTCTGGTTCTGGGCGGGTGGGACGCAAATGTTTCGACTACTGAGCTCGCTGACGCGGGCGCAAAAATCTTATGTCTTCCTGGGCATCGACCTCTGTCTCCTGCCCCTGGCGCTTTTCTTTACCTTTGCCGTTCAAAGCCTGTCATTACCTGCGGGCACATTATTTTCCGAGAGCCTGCCGGTGCTGCCCTATGTGATGGCGTTTTCGGCGCTGACCTCGCTCTGGCTGGGCCTGCCTTATGTGCAGCTTAACGCCTATGAACGCCATGCGGTGGGGCTGACAGCGCTGGTGGCGGTGCTTGCGGGCAGCGCCATGGCGCTGGCGATGGTGATGTTTGGGCCCACTCTGCCTTTGGGCACCTATGTGGTTTTTGCGCTGGTCTATTTTATCACCCTGGTGGCGGTGCGGGCGATCTTGTTTCAGGTGGTCACGGCCATCTATCGTCGCGCGCAGCCGCGCTGCCGGGTGCTGATCTATGGCGCAGGCGCTACCGGAACGCAGCTGGCCCAGGCCCTGCGCAGCCATGACTGGATTGATCCCATCGCCTTTGTGGATGACAATAAATCCCTGCAGGGCGTGACCCTGGTGGGGTTGCCGGTTCATGCGCCCGCGCGCATCGAAGAGCTGGTCAAAACCCGCCAGATTGCCCGGGTCCTGCTGGCGATGCCCTCACAGAGCCAGCCCAAACAGGCTCAAATCATTCAGCGGCTGCAGGCTCTGAAACTGGATGTGCAGGCGCTGCCGTCTTTTGCACAGCTGGTGGGCACCGAAGCGCTGGTGGAAAAACTCACCCCCGTGGCGCCCAAGACATTCCTGGGACGGCGCGCCCATGATGTGCCGCTGGCCGAAGCGGCCGGGGCTTATCGCGGTAAGGTTGTTCTGGTCTCCGGCGCGGGCGGCTCCATCGGATCTGAGCTGTGCCGCCAGGTGATGGCCTGCCGCCCGGATAAACTGGTGCTTTATGAGCTGTCGGAACTGGCGCTTTATACCATTCATCAGGAGCTCTGTGCCCAGGCCCAGGCGCAGGGGATCGAATTGGTGCCGGTGCTGGGCTCGGTCACCGATCCGCGCCAGGTGCGCGAAGTGCTGAGCCGCCATCAGGTTCAGGTGGTCTTGCATGCGGCAGCCTATAAACATGTGCCGCTGGTCGAAGCCAACCCTTTGGCGGGGCTGGCCAATAATGTCTTTGGCACCCGGACGCTGGCGCGCGCGGCCGGCGATTTCGGGGTGGACCGCTTTATCCTGATCTCCTCGGACAAGGCGGTGCGGCCGACCAATGTGATGGGGGCTTCCAAACGGATGGCCGAGCTGGTGGTTCAGGATCTCGCCAGCCGCAGCACCCATACGGTCTTTACCATGGTGCGCTTTGGCAATGTTCTGGGCTCTTCGGGCTCTGTCATTCCGCTGTTTCAGGAACAGGTGGCGCGTGGCGGGCCGGTGACTGTCACCGATCCGGAGGTGCGCCGGTTCTTCATGACCATCCAGGAGGCGGTGCAGCTGGTGCTGACCGCCGGTGCCGATGCCAAGGGCGGAGAGGTCTTTGTGCTGGATATGGGCAAACCGGTGCCGATCATCCAGCTGGCGCGTCAGGTCATCGAAAGCGCCGGTTATACGGTGCGCGACGATGCCCACCCGGAGGGGGATATCGGGATTGAGATCATCGGCCTCAGACCCGGGGAGAAGATGGAAGAAGAGCTGACCATCACCGATGAGCTGATGCTGACCAAACACCCCAAGATCTTCTGCGCCCATGAAGGGGTGATTTCGGAAATTGAAGTGGCGTCCTTTATGCGCGCCCTGCGCCAGGTGGTGGCTGCCAATGATGCGGACGCCGCGCGTGTGTTGATTGCCCGCTGGGTCGAAGGGGACGGGATCGAAACGCAAAGCAGCCGCGCCACATCCTGACCCGGTTCTTTGGCCTTGGCGATCAGCGCAGTTGATCGGGGGCTGTCTTTCGTGGTCTAAGGCAGAAAAAGCGGCGCGGACAAAAGAGTCCGGTCGAGGGGCGACAGAGGCGGGGCAGAAAGTGACCGGTTCCACAAAAACCGCAGGACGGACCCGCGGGTCCGCATTTGGGGCAGGGGCTTTGCTTCTGGCGTTATTGCCGAGCTTGCCCAGTGTTCTATCCAGTGTTCTGTCTGGCGCTTTGGCTGGGACAGTGGTTCAGGCGCAGACCGTTGAGGACGCACCCAAATTTGACCGCCCGGCCCAGCCCAGTCTGAACTTTTATGGCTCCCCCGGGATCATCGACCTGCCCTCGGCAGAGCATCTTCCCGAAGGTCAGTTCACCACCACCTATTCCTGGTTTGGCGGCACCAGCCGGTATAATCTGACCTTTCAGGCGCTGCCGTGGCTGTCGGCCTCCTTTCGCTATAACGGCATCCAGAACCTGAACCTGTTTGGGTTCAACACCTATTATGACCGTGGCTTTGATGTGCGCTTCCGGCTGTTGCGTGAACGCAAATACCTGCCCGCGCTGACCCTGGGTTTGCAGGATTTTGCAGGCACCGGGATCTATGCCAGCGAATATATCGCCGCCACCAAGACCTTTGACACGCCGGGACTGGGCGGCGGTGACGGGCAGCTGAAAGTCACCGCGGGTCTGGGCTGGGGGCGACTGGGATCCAACGGGGCGATTGGCACCATCGGCACCCGCGGCGCCTTTAATGGCGGCGACACCGGCGGTGAATTGTCGGTGGATCAATGGTTCCGCGGCGATGTGGCCCCGTTTCTTGGCTTTGAATGGGAGCTGGATGACCGCTGGGGGATCAAGGCGGAATATTCTAGCGACGCCTATGAGCTGGAAACAGAGCAATCCAATGTCTTTGAGCGTAAATCCTCGCTGAACTTTGGGGTGGAATATCAAAAAAGCCCGGGTCTGCGGCTGGGGGCCTATTACCTTTATGGATCCGAGATCGGCGTCAATGCGCAGATCCAGCTGAACCCGCGCCATCCGACCCAGCCCATTCGCATTCCCTCCCCCATCCCGGTGGTGCCGCGCAGCCAATGGGCCACCGAAGAGGCCCATTGGAGCCCCGACTGGGCCGCCAGCGAAAACAAACGCGGCCAGATCCGCGATCTGGTGGCCGAAGCGCTCAAGGCCGATGGTCTGGTGCTGGAAGCGGTGATCCTGGAGGGTAATCAGGCCGAGGTGCGCTATCGCAACAACCGGTATCGCTCTTATACGCTGACCATTGGCCGGGTGGCGCGCGCTATGGCCCGCACCCTGCCGCCCTCGGTCGAGACCTTCCGCATCGTGCCGGTGCGCCGCGGGTTGGCGCTGTCGACCACGGTGATCCGGCGCAGCGATCTGGAAGCGCTGGAATATGCACCTGATGCCTCAGATGCGCTGATTGCCGTGACAGGTTTTCAGAACGCAGGCCCGCTGCCGGAGGGGGCGGATTTCTCCAATGAGCTCTATCCGGCTTTTGCCACGTCAGTCTCCCCCTATGCGGCGCCGGCCTATTTTGACCCGGACCAGCCCTTCCGTCTGGACCTTGGCCTTGATTTCTCGGCCTCTTATGCACCGGCACCGGGGTGGATTGTTTCGGGCACCATTCGCCAGAGGCTCTGGGGCAATGTGGAAGACGGGCGCGCCTCAAACTCGGTTCTGCCGCGGGTGCGCACCAATCAGGTGGAATATGCCCAGTTCGATACCACGCTGGAGAACCTCTATGTGGCGCGCAACTGGAAGCCGGGTGCAGATCTTTATGCCCGCGCCACCTTTGGCCTTTTGGAGAGCAACTTTGGCGGCATCTCGGGTGAGGTCTTATGGAAACCGGTGAACTCCCGCCTCGCGCTGGGGGTTGAAGGCAACTATGTGAAACAGCGCGATTTTGATCAGCGCTTCTCCTTCCAGGATTACAGCGTCTTCACCGGTCATGCCTCAGCCTATTACGAGGCGGGCCGCGGCTTCCTGGCCCAGGTGGATGTGGGGCGCTATCTGGCAGGCGATGTGGGCGCGACCTTCAGCGTCGACAAGACCTTTAACAACGGCTGGTCTGTGGGCGGCTTCTTTACCCTGACGGATGTCTCGGCCGAGGATTTTGGCGAAGGCTCCTTTGACAAGGGGATCCGCTTCCGCATTCCTTTGGACTGGCTTTGGGGCAAACCTTCGCGCAACGCCTTTGGCCTGACCATCCGTCCGACCCAACGCGATGGCGGCGCGCGCCTGTCGGTGCCCGGACGGCTTTATGGGCAGATCCGCGAAGGCCACCGCAAGAGCCTGGTGGATCAGAAGGCGAGGATCTGGGAATGATCGCGATGAAACCTGTTTTGGGGGCTTTGGCAGCGCTGGCCCTGCTCGGGGCCTGTGCCAAAGGGCCGGAGAAGACACCGTTGGAGGTTGAGATTTTCTCGACCATCCGCGAGCAGATCGCCCTGCGCCGCGCCCCCAAAGTGGACCGCCCCCCGCTGACACGGGCGTTTCTGGACACGGTGGACAGCCCCTATATCGAGGTGACGCTGGAGGCCAATGGCGTCTTTGCCTATTTGCAGCCGCAGCTGGTACGCCACGATGACAGCCCCGGCGAAGTGGTCACCTGGGTGACCGAAGATCAGGTGACGGTGAGCCTGCGTGACGGAATCCTGGTGGCGACACGGGGGCTGCGCGGAGATCTTCTGTCCGCTTCGACCCTGGCGCATCCCGGCGGGTTGCAGGGCCCCGAAGGACAGGGCGCGCGCCGGTTTGATCTGCGCACCGGCGACCATGAATCCAAAACCCTGGAGCTGGCCTGTGTGGTGCGGGATCTGGGGGCCGTCCCTCTGGAGATTGTCGAGGTGGTCTATGCCACCCGCCATCTGCAAGAGACCTGCGAAAGTGAGAGCGGGCGGATCGTCAGTGACTTCTGGGTTGATTCCCGTACAGGCCGCGTCTGGCAATCCCGGCAATGGGCCGGCCCTTTGAATGGGTATATCCGCATCCGTCAGCTGACGCTTTGAGCTGCGTCTGAGCTGTTTTTTGCCGCAGATGCGTTGCATCTGTGCACTGGATGAGGGGGCAAACTGATTTTTAAAAGTTTTGCGCCCATATGCTGCGTTGAAATGGTACACGATCTTGCCTAGGGTCTGGGCAGGATATCCTCACCTCACTCCATGGAGTTTTTGACTATGAAACAGATTTTTGCAGCAGCTTTTGTTGCCGTTCTGGCCGCAGGTTCCGCATCCGCACAAACCGTTGAAACTGGCGCAGGCGCAGGTGGCGGCGCAGGTGGCGCAGGTGCTGGTGCAGGCGCAGGTGTTGGCGGCGGCTTTGCAGGCACCGGCCTGGCCGCAGGCACCATTGCAGCGGGCGCACTGGCCGCAGCCGTTGTGATCGGTGTTGTGGTTTCCGACGACGACGAAACCAGCACCACCACCTCCACCACCAACTAAGGTTGGGTCTCCCGGACGCGGGAGATCTGGTCGATATACGAAAGCGGACCCCAATCTGGGTCCGCTTTTTCTATGAGGCGCAGCAGGATCAAATCGGTTTGCCAAAGAGGTGGCAAAAGTCAGGAATGAGCC
>NZ_JBSWUV010000003.1:0-186451 GCF_056159265.1 Epibacterium sp. ABZ3_068 | reverse complement strand
CGCGCAGACGATCGGCGAAGGTCTTGAGAACCGGATTGTGGTGACTGGCGACGAGCGCGGATTGGAACATCACATGCCTCAGCAGTCGCCGACCACCGCCGATGGTGCGCTTGCCCCGCATCGCGCCGCTGTCATGTGCGATTGGCGCAAGGCCTGTCAGCGCGGCAGCTTGCTCACCAGTGATCTGTCCGAGTTCCGGCATCTCTGCGATCAGCATCGTGCTTGCCACGGGGCCGATACCGGGAACAGAACGCAAGATGTCGGCGGTCCTTGCAAGGCTCTCATCGGTTGCAATGGTCTGTTCGATCCGGGCTTCAAGCTCAGCGATCTGACGATCCAGCAGGTTTTTCAATTCGCCGTTCATGGCTTCGAACATGTCAGCCGAACCCTGCTTGTCATGTGCCTTGATCTGAGCCAGTAGCCGCTTTCGTGTCTCGACGAGTTGACCGCGCTTTGACATCAAGGCTCTGAGAAAGCGTATCTTTTCATGTGGGATGGTGCGCCCGGCTTCAGGTCTGAAAACCATGAAAAGTGCAATCAACTTAGCGTCGTTTCCGTCCGTCTTGGCGCGCGTGCCCCGGCTCGCGGCGAAGGCCTTGACCTGCGCGGGTGGCAATTGCCGTGTCTTGATCCCCGCGGCATCCAGTGCAGCCCATAACCTCCACTCCTGTCCCCCTGTGGCCTCAAAGCACACCAATGCGCGTTCGCACAGAGCCATCTCACTCAACCGTTCATGTCCTTCGTCGGTATTTGGCAGTCGCTGACTGCAGTTGGAGGGCAAAATGTGAATGTCCAACCAATCGCGACTGACATCTATGCCGATGATTGCGTCCTGTGTTAATCTTTCCATGTTCTCTTCCTTCTGATCCGTGGTCCTGATCGGCCACATGCAACTGTTCGAGACTATGAAGAGAGACGGTGCTGGCTCGCTAGCAAACGTGGTCAACCCCACAAGGCTCAGACGCCATACACCGCCCCGTCAGCAACCTCGGCCAAGGCAGCTGACGGGGGCAACATAGCAAAGACGAGATACAGAAGGTTCATGTAGTTCGCCTCAATATCCACAAGGTATCTCACGACATCTTCTTCAGTTGCGCCCCGTCTCAGCTGGCCTGCGGCTTGAAGGAGACAACTGTCATACTCATCCGCGAATGGTAGGCAGTCTTCATCGTCCCATTTTTGTCCATCAGCCAAGAGCCCGATTGGGTCCCATTTCGACCACCCAATATCCCGCATACGAGAGAGCTTGATTTTCGGTGGAGGAGTTAATGGTGGATCAAGAAGCGGCATTTCAAAGCACTCGAAAAAAGTGGTTTGGTTACAGACTACCCGATCCCGCAAGGCTTTTCAGCCCTGCGATATTTGAGGTCTACGGGCTGAAAAGCCTTGTGGGTGTCAGAAAGAATGTTCCGCCATGTCGGTCAAGATTGACTGGACTGTGCCCAGGCTTCCATTGGCACATTTCTCCTGAAACAGTTATCAACTCAATATGACGACACAATCGTATATCCAACGCTTACGTCTTAAGGTCGGTCATGACCGCCTAATGGTGCCATCAGTCGCAGCAATAATTCATGATGAACAAGGTCGACTATTGTTGCAGAGAAAAACCGGGTCGGAAGGTTGGAGCTTGCCCGCCGGTGCGATCGAACCTGGAGAAGCGCCTGAAGAGGCCTTGAGACGAGAAATCTTTGAGGAGACAGGCTTCAAGCTAAAGTCCGCTTCTCTCACAGGCGCATTTGGTGGCGACGAATTCAGGCATACCTATCCGAATGGGGATCAGGTCGAGTATACTGTACTACTTTATCATTGTGAGGTTTGGTTTCCGGCAGAAAAGCCTGCAGACCCAGAAACGGTAGAATTGCGTTATTTCGATGCAGTGGATGCGCCGACGTTAGCCTTGCCTTACCCCAAGTCTGCTCTTTTTGAATAACCGCGTTGTTGAGCGGTCTGGCTCCACATTCAACGCCCGGTGCAGGTTATCCGGTTTTGCCGAGGCCTTGGCAAATTTGGCGTTTAAGCGGTTCTTGAAGCCTTCAAGAAAGGCGTTTCCGGCTTCCATGTCCGCCAGCCTCAACTCTTTGACAAGCCGGTCCTGAAGCGTGCGATTGGCCCGCTCTACGCGGCCTTTGGCTTAAGAGCTGTTGGCGCACAGGTTCTCGATGTTCAGTTCATTCAGCGCGCGGCCGAACTGGGTCACGCGCCTTATGCCAGATCGCTGAGGCCCCATCCTGGCGGTATCGCTTCAGAAGCCGAAAGACTTGTCGCCGTGTCAGATCCAGCAAGTTCGCCGCATTGTCTACCGTCAACCGGCCATCATCGATTTGCGCCAAAACCTCCACGCGGTTCAACTCGCGCTCGCTCATCATCACCCATCCCCAATCTCTCGGCCTGTTCTCATTGCAGGCGAGAATGACACTTCTGCTTTGCCGATGGGTGATATTACTGCTTTGCGGCTACATATACGTTTAGCGTAATCATGATTATGTTAATTTTGGTATGCCAGCGTGTCCTAAGCCAGTCCCTTTAGAACGCGTCGGTTCTCGTGTGTCGGTTCGATCTGGCGGACAGGCGGTGGTGTTTTTAGGCGATTGGATGAGAATGTTGCGGGCGTCACCGTTTGCGTCGAGCACACGCCACAGCCAATGTGTCTTGCCTTTGCTCCGGTTGGCGACCTCGTCGATGTACCATGTGTTGGCCGGCGCTGGCCATGGGAGAAAAAATCTTAGCTTGCCGGATTTCAGATACATTCGCCTTTCATACTGAGAGTAAATTGGTAGAGTGATCGCAACTTTGTTCACTCAACTTATTTTTGCTCGTTCGTTGCGCTATGGTTTTAAAATTTTCTGCTCTCCAAATGGTGGCGTTGACCGCCCCTGTCCGCGCTGAATGGTGTACGGCGCAGGCTCATCATCTTTACGCCACATACACCGAGTACTTTGCCGCATTGGATGTGGAACCATCTGATCTGAGCGCGTCATGTGAAGCCACCGCACAATGGGCCGCTCAACACCAAGTTACGGGTAAACGCGATGTGTCCAAGCTGTGTAATGTGGCCATCTCAGTCGGACATCACTTCTGGCTAGACCCACGTTTCCAAGGCTACATTACAAAAACGCTCGGCAATCCCAACGTGGCGCGCTCACATGCGGTTGCAACCTTCGTGTCTCATATCGCTGACTGGCTTAAGGCACTTTGGCAACATGATACCCTCCCCCAGTTTGTCACCCGGCTCGTCGCTTACGTCAGGCAAGGTGCGGAAGCTAAAGCCGAGATTTTAAGGTATATTCTGCCACAGCACTGGGTCCTGTTTGATGCAGAGACAAACGAACGCCTGCTGGTCTGGTTGAAAGAAAACCTGCCGCCAGGGCAAACCCCCTCGCAACAATTGGCCAATGTGGCCTTTGCTCTGGTGCACGGCACAGGGTGGCGACAGGATCCCCAATATGAAAAGGTTGCGCAGATCATTCACGCGTCTCGCAGCCAGTGTGAACTGGCAGACCGTCTTTCGGCCATTTACAGTGAGATGAGCTGATGGCAGGCACCCCACAAAACCCCGGTAACTTCGCGCAAGGTAATCAGGTTGCGGAAACACAGCCCAACACACCCGTGGCTGAGATCTGCGCGCCCTGCGCCGCGCGATACAGGATCGAAGCGCATTATGACGATCCGTGGAAGACACCAATCACCCTTGCCCCGCTCAAGGTGCAGTACAGAGACGGTGGCGTTATCACCGAAGGCGCGCGGACACGCGCATTGGCGACATACGGCCTGCAAGACGGGCAACCCATCCAAAGCGTGCGCCCCGACGTCGGATCATATGAAGACCGTGCCCCCAATCCCGGCGCCATCACAGCGCAACTGGTTCCCGAAGGTGGGGCCGATCCCGCCGCTCTGGAAGAGCAGATCATTGCAGAACTCGCCGCCTTTGCCCAAACCATGGAAACTGCCATGCAGCCTTGGGTGTTGGAGTGGCAGCAAGATGGCTGGCTCGGCCTGTTCCAAAGCCTCTGGAGCAATCTGAAATCCGGCGCGGCCGCCTGGTGGGAGGGCGAAGGCGAATTCTGGAGCGCTGTGGGCACATGGCTCTCCAGCCTGCCGGATATGCTTGGGGATGCCTGGGACAGCCTATCCGCCGGGGCCAAAGCCCTGTGGGAGCAGCGCGACCAAATCCTGTCACTTCTGCAAAGCCTTGCTCAAGGTGCTATTGCCGATTTTGAAGCCGCGCTCGAAGCCCTCAGCACCTTTCTGCAGACCTTGCCGGACTTTGGCGAATTGGCTCAGATCGTGAAAGACCTGGTCGAAGAAAGTGCCGAATGGGCTGGAGCGATGATTGAGGTCGCCACGCAGACCCGAGTTCTGGCAGTTCTGGGCGGCACGCTTCTGGGCACCTTGATGATGATCCCACCCAATTTCTGGACGGATATGGTGGCCATGGGCGTTGGCTATCTGATCCCGGAGCTGCTGATTGCCATTGTCCTTGGAATCATTGCCTTTTTCACCGCAGGCACCGGCGGTGCGGCCCTCGCAGCCCGTATAACGACCTACACGGCCAAGATCACCGCAGCGCTGTCAAAATCGGGCCGCGCGGGTCAAGCCCTGATGCGGGCCTTTACCCTGCTGAAATCCCTGACCGGTAAAATGGTCGACCTTATCAAGGCGCTGAAGGGCAAGATTGACGAACTCGCTGAGGGGGCAACCAACGGGATCACAAGGATTACGCGGCGGTCTGGGAAGCGTGTGAAAGACCCGGCAGAATTGCCCTGTTTTACTCAGCCGCCCAATGCCACACGCAAAGAGTTTCTGGACCAACTCGCCGAGCAGGAAGCTGCGATCAACAACAGTGATCTGTCTGAATTGATGCGGCGGCGAGCGCTGGTCAAATCGCAGGGCACGACAGCCTTGCGCGATGGTGCAGCGCAGAGCACGGCACGTGACAAATGGTTGCGAGACAGGACTGGCGAGCTGATTGATGGTGGACAAACGAGGAAATCAGCCGCCCGCATCGCTAAAAATGAAGCTTCCATTCTGGATGCAACCCATGTGCTTGATATTGTGGCAGGTGGTGATCCATCTGCAATCTCCGGTTTACAAAACCGCAGTGTCAATCGCTCGCTTGGCAGCCAATGGCGCACGCGTGTAGATGCACTTGACGCGGCTTTAGCAAATCAATCAGCACAGGGCGCTGTCAAAGCCCATGTGCATATGAAACCATGTTGAGGAAGAAATGACCTATATCAGCGAAATCAAAGGCCGCAGCGGCAAAGACTATATCGATGAAATCATTGAAGACGAAGGTCCATTGCTGGACGCTACTATCGTTAGCGAGGATGTCCTGCAAAAATGGACCGGGGTTCTGCCAGACATCCTGATTGATTTCTGGCGAAATCACGGTACGGGCGCTTTGCAGGGCGGCCTGATGCGGGTTTGCTTGCCGGGGGAATTCGACGGTTTGCTCAGCCAGATCTTTCATGCGGACAAGGATTTTTCCCATCGGGATTGCCATGTGATTGGCTATGGGCCATTTGGCGACTTAATCGTGTGGAGTGAGCGGCACTGGCTAGTTGAAATCAGCCTTGCACGGTCAGAGGTTGAAGCTGCGCGGTTGATTGATCCAGAAAAAAAACTGAATTCCAACACGCCTATTGTGGTTGGACTTCTTGGGCACCAGCCCGACAGCCTCGACGCCTACGACGATGCAGGCAAGAAACTGTTTTCACGCGCGGTGAAAAAACTTGGCCGCCCGGGTCCTGGTCAGGCTTTTGGTTTTTTTCCGGCTTTGGCCATGGGCGGCGCGCCGGATTTGAAGAACATCAAAATTGTTCCTGCATTGGAGCATTTTCTGTTCCTCGCGCAGCTGCAACAGTTTCAATTGGTTGACTACCTCTCCACACCCCCGAGAATCGTTCGCCCTATTGGGTGAAGTTCCTCCAATGGAATAATAAGAGCGAAACACCTGCCCCTTTCGTGTTTTGCTGGCACCGGTCAGCCCTTGATGCGGGTCTTTGCCTTGCTGAAACCTCTGACCGGTAAAAGGGGCGACCTGATCAAGGCGCTGAAGGGCAAGATTGACGAACTCGCCGAGGGGGCAACCAACGGGATCACAAGGATTACGCGGCGGTCTGGGAAGCGTGTGAAAGACCCGGCAGAATTGCCCTGTTTTACTCAGCCGCCCAATGCCACACGCAAAGAGTTTCTGGACCAACTCGCCGAGCAGGAAGCTGCGATCAACAACAGTGATCTGTCTGAATTGATGCGACGGCGAGCGCTGGTCACAGCGAGCGGGACTAGCGCGTTCCGGGATGTGGCCGTACAGCGCAATGCGCGGTCACAGTGGATACGTGATAAGATTGATGAACTAGCAGATGAACATGGGCTAATTGAAGCTGAACGCTTGGCGGAGCTAGAAGCATCTACGCTGGATGCAACCCATGTTCTGGACATCGTCGCTGGCGGGGATCCATCCGATATTTCCGGATTGCAAAACCGCAGTGTAAACCGTTCACTCGGAAGTCAATGGCGAAACAAGGTCGATAATCTAGATAGCGTTCTCGCTGACCAGACGAGCCGAGGAGCGGTAAAGGCAAACGTACGACTCAGACCGTGTTGAGGATAATAAAATGAATGACTTTGAGGCAATAATAGACCGCAATGGGTCCCTTATGGAGGCGCAGTTCGTTCCTGATGGGTTGATTTCGGCCTATCATGGAAAAGTACCCGACATGCTATTGGAGTTGTGGAAAACGCAAGGTACTGGATATTGGGTCAAGGGGTTGTTCAATATTTGCATGCCAGAGGCCTTCAATGGTCTTCTCTCGCAGGTCTTCCACGCCGATAGAGAACTCTCGCATGCAGATTGTCACGTCTTTGGATATTCAGCATTTGGGACCGTTTTTGCATGGAGCGAACGGCATGGGCTCATTGATATAAATCTTCTCCGTAGCGAGGTTATTGCGAATGGTCTTACAAAAGAAGGCACTCCGGGCCCTTCGAAGAATGCGTTGACTGCGCTATTATTTCGTTTAGCGAAAGACGAATCTCTCGACGCCTACGACGATGCAGGCAAGAAACTGTTTTCACGCGCGGTGAAAAAACTTGGCCGCCCGGGTCCTGGTCAGGCTTTTGGTTTTTTTCCGGCTTTGGCCATGGGCGGCGCGCCGGATTTGAAGAACATCAAAATTGTTCCTGCGTTGGAGCATTTTCTGTTCCTCGCGCAGCTGCAACAGTTTCAATTGGTTGACTACCTCTCCACACCCCCGAGAATCGTTCGCCCTATTGGGTGAAGTTCCTCCAATGGAATAATAAGAGCGAAACACCTTGCCCTCTCGTGTTTTGCTGGCACCGGTCAGCCCTTGATGCGGGTCTTTGCTTTGCTGAAACCTCTGACCGGTATAATTGATCGCCCTGATCCTTCAACCTACATGACCTAGTGGCTTTAGAGTTCCGTCTGGGAACGAAGGTGGTGCCAATGAATTCTGGTTACCCGGTGGTTATACGTCAGGGGGAATGCCAGAAGCTGTAATGGACTTTACAGGTGTCGATTTCACACCAATTATTTTGGATTAAAACTATGAAACTTGGAAAGAAAATCAAAGCTACGCCGAGAGACACACGGATTGAAGAGCATCGAGTGATCGGCCCTACGTGGAGCGTTGAGAGAACCGATGAGGGGTATATTTATGAATATTTGTCCGGGGAATTGGCCGGCGGAATTAAGAGGCATCCGATTACGCAAGAAGATTTTGAAGCTGTGAAAGATGGGAAGCTCTCCGACTATGACCTTCTTTTGAAATACAAATTGAGTTGATGCCCTAAAGGGACACCATGAACCTCACAGAAACTCTGGATGCGATCAGTCGACATGGCATTCCCGACGATTACTACACTGTCGGAGGTATTGATGGTGGCGAATTCGGGGGAGGTATCGAATGCGTGAACGGCACTTGGGTGACTTATCAAACCGAAAGGGGCAAGAAAACCGAACGGCAGACGTGGTTCACCGAAGAAGAGGCATGCGCCTACTTTTTTGCAAACGTCATTCGAGCAGCTGAATGGTTGAACTTGTGGCACAAACAACCTGCTAAGCTCGCGGACATTTAACAAGGTATTCAAATGTTTAGACATGAAGACACGGCCATAAATGAAGTCACTTCCTTTTTCCCGGATTGACAAAAATGACAAATGAAAAGTGACATCTATCCCCTTCTTTCCGACCAACCCTACCCCGTGCAATCTTTTTTCTATCAGATCCGGCCGGGTATGTTTCCAGCTATTTTGAGGCAGTGGGCTAGTGGAAACGGCTATGCGTTCAACTACGAAATCTGCAATTTTCCCGAGAATCTGGCTGAAGACAACTGCGGGAACGCAAGAGACTACCCATACATTGAATTTTGGGCATCTGGGGGCTCTGGGCCCGGAGAAGAGTTTAATGTAAGCTTTGATCAGTTTCTGGAGATACTTGATCGTGTTGTTGCTGAAGAAATCCGAAAAAATCCCAGCAGTACAAATGAAATAAATGAATTGGTCGAAAAAACTCGCTCCTATCTAAGATCCTTGTGACGATATAATTTCCCCCAACACCCACTGGCATGATTGCCATGGGCGTTGGCTATCTGATCCCGGAGCTGCTGATTGCCATTGTGTTGGCAATCATTGCCTTCTTCACCGCAGGCACCGGCGGTGCGGCCCTCGCAGCCCGTATAACGACCTACACGGCCAAGATCACCGCGGCGCTGTCAAAATCGGGCCGCGCGGGTCAAGCCCTGATGCGGGCTTTTGCCCTGCTGAAATCCCTGACCGGTAAAATGGTCGACCTTATCAAGGCGTTGAAGGGCAAGATTGACGAACTCGCCGAGGGGGCCACGAACGGGATTACAAGGATCACCCGGCGCTCAAAGCCTCATGAAGTGCCTTGTTTTGATCTTCCTCGCGGTGCAGACGCAGCGGAGTTTGATCGCCAGCTTGCAGAACAAATGGCAACGATAAACGGTATGACTGCTGATGACATGGCCTACGCCCAGTGGGTTTTAGAACAGGCGAGGGCAGAGCACATGAGATTGGGGCGCTCCGGTTCCTTTACGGATTTAATTCGGGATGGCAGTGCGCAGAGACGTGCCAGAGATGCATTTGAAGACAACCTGCGGGATCAAGGTCTAGGTCGTGCAGAGATCCGAGAACGGATGAATACGGTCAATGCAACGCATTTTCTTGACATCGTGGCAGGTGGAAACCCATCAGCGGTAGGAATAGGCGGCGCTGCTGAGAACCAAGGTATTGGGCGACAATGGCCCAGAGATAACAGAGCGCAGGGTTTAGGCACTGCTGCGCAGGATATGCGGCGTAACGGCATGTCGAACCGAAAAATGAATGTCAACTTGGTAAGGTGCCCCTGATGGCGGATGTGGAACAAGAGTATGCAGAGCTTGAGTTAGAACTAGGCGACCCGTTGGAGCATAGGGAAATGCCCGAGGCAGAGCGCGATTATCTAGAGTATCGATTGCCGCAACGGTTAACCAATTTCCTGATTCAGAAAGGACAGGCGACATATCTGGACGGTGCTGTTACAGTATGTCGGCCGTCAGAATTTGCTCCCATTTTGTCTCTGATATTCAAGGGAGATCATGATTTCAGCCATCACGACTGCACGACCGTATCTTACGGCGCCTTTGGGGAACTGAGCATTTGGTCGAAGAAACATGGGCAAGTTAATGTGAGCCTTGTCGAAGGATTGATCTTTTCTCAGAGGCTTGCACCAACTGAATTTAGAGCTGGTTTTCTGCCAAAGAAAACCAGCGAACCAGACCCCAATATTGTCGCATCGTACTCAGTAATCTCGCGATCAGACAAAGCAGACTTCCTCGACTTCAAAGGCGCAAAGATGCTCGATCGCTGCATTGCAACTCATGGACGATTGGCTCTTGGTGAATGCTATGGATTTTTTCCCGCACTCGCATTGACCGGCTTCGAAAGCCCGCAACGTAGTGTCGAAAACATCCGACGTGTCCCAGCACTCGAACATTTCGCGATTCTTGCCCAGATGCAGCCCTTTTATTTGGCAAACGTTGGCCCATCAGGGATACAAAGGCTGCGCGAGATAGGTTGAATGTGCAAGGCGCTGTCAAAGCCCATGTGCATATGAAACCCTGTTGAGGAAGAAATGACCTATATCAGCGAAATCAAAGGCCGTAGCGGCAAAGACTATATCGATGAAATCATTGAAGACGAAGGTCCATTGCTGGACGCTACTATCGTTAGCGAGGATGTCCTGCAAAGATGGACCGGGGTTCTGCCAGACATCCTGATTGATTTCTGGCGAAATCACGGTACGGGCGCTTTGCAAGGCGGCCTGATGCGGGTTTGCTTGCCGGGAGAATTCGACGGTTTGCTCAGCCAGATCTTTCATGCGGACAAGGATTTTTCCCATCGGGATTGCCATGTGATTGGCTATGGGCCGTTTGGAAACCTGATTGTCTGGAGTGAGCGGCATTGGCTTTGCAAAATCAATCTTCTCTCCAGTCAAATTATTGCAACAGATCTGATTGACCCGTCCAAAAAAACAATTCCCAACACGCCTATTGTGGTTGGACTTCTTGGACACCAACCCGACAGCCTCGACGCCTACGACGATGCAGGCAAGAAACTGTTTTCACGCGCGGTGAAAAAACTTGGCCGCCCGGGTCCTGGTCAGGCTTTTGGTTTTTTTCCGGCTTTGGCCATGGGCGGCGCGCCGGATTTGAAGAACATCAAAATTGTTCCTGCGTTGGAGCATTTTCTATTCCTCGCGCAGCTGCAACAGTTTCAATTGGTTGACTACCTCTCCACACCCCCGAGAATCGTTCGCCCTATTGGGTGAAGTTCCTCCAATGGAATAATTAAGAGCGAAACACCTGCCCCTCTCGTGTTTTGCTGGCACCGGTCAGTTTTTGATGCGGGTCTTTGCCTTGCTGAAATCCCTGACCGATAAAAGGGGCGACCTGATCAAGGCGGTGAAGGGCAAGATTGACGAACGCGCTGAGGGCGCGACGAACGGAACCCCAAGGGTTACGCGGCGGCCTGATCTGTCAAACGGAAGAAGATATACGGGGTGCATCAAATCCCGCAGGCGCACCTTGGGATTCCGTAAAAAGTTAAAAAAATATGAACATTTTAGGCAAAGACAACTTATCGGCCACGGTCTGCCGCAATTTTGCCTTTGATGGCTGATTGTTCGTTAACCACAAAACAAAGAAGGCAGCTTTGACCACGAATTCATTCGTTGCTCGTACAGACCGATAAGGAAATTACACCTATGAATGAGACACCGGACTGCCAGCCCGCTGGCCTTGGAGGTTTTCCCTTTTTGCGTAGTGGCCACGACAGCCTTGGCGGGCTCGCAAGCGAGATTGTGGAATTGAAGGAGCTGCTTCTGGATGTTCAGGCACTGGAAGACAAAGGCAGCCGCAGCCAGATCGCCAGACAACTGAAAGACCTTGACGATTTCAAGCCCAGCGTCACGATGATCGGGCAGATCAAATCCGGAAAGACCTCCCTGGTCAACGCGATGGTGGCCCGCCCTGGGCTGCTGCCCGCCGACGTGAACCCCTGGACTTCAGTCGTCACCTCGCTGCATCTAAATGCCCCGCGCAAAGACGGCGATCCGGTGGCCTCGTTCCAGTTCTTCAATGGCGATGAATGGGATCATCTTGTCTCTAACGGTGGCCGTATCGGCGAGCTGTCGATGCGGGCGGGCGCTGATGAGGAGCTGCAGAAAATCCAGGCGCAGATCTCTGAAATGCGGGAAAAGACCCGCAAGCGGCTGGGACGTCGGTTTGAGTTGCTCCTGGGTCAGAAACACGATTACCGGCACCTAGATGATGACCTGATGCAGCGGTATGTCTGCCTGGGTGATGATTTCGAGATGGAGGGCAGCAGCGACCAACAGGGACGGTTTGCCGATATCACCAAATCCGCCGACTTGTATCTGCCGCTGCCGTCATTGCCAGTGCCGCTTTGCCTGCGCGACACTCCCGGCGTGAACGATACCTTCCTGATGCGCGAGCAAATCACCATCAAATCTCTGCGCAACAGCCGCCTGTGTGTGGTGGTTCTGTCTGCCTCGCAGGCTCTGAGCTCTGTTGATATGGGGCTGATCCGGATGATCTCCAACGTGCGCTCGGAAGGGATCGTCATTTTCGTCAACCGCATTGATGAGCTGTCGGACCCGGTGAGCCAGATTCCGGATATCCGCGACAGCATCCTTGCGACGCTAGAGAAGATGAACGGGCCAGAGAACCTCAAGATCGTCTTTGGCAGCGCGTTGTGGGCAAATGCGGCTCTGGCGCCGGACACACATCCGCTAGGCGAGGACAGCGCCGCCGTTCTAGGGCAGTATGCTAGGGCGCAGGCAGGTGCAGACGGCCAGGATGTGCTGAACGACCCGGCGCTGATGTGGAAGCTCTCCGGCGTGCCGGAACTTTTTGAAACCATCGGCACGCGGATTGCCGAAGGTGCCGGTACGCGGCTGCTGTCCGAGGTGCGAAAGCGGGCCGCCAACCAGGTGTCCAGCATGAAGGCGGCCTCGACCGTGGCGTCAATGCGGATAGATGGCAACCGGGTTTCGGTGATAGAGCCCGCCGCTTTGAGCCAGCTTTTGCAGCAGCTGGAAACAGCGAGTATGGCGAAGATGGATACGGCCCTGGACCAGGTGTTTGCCAATTTTTCTGCGCGAGTAGACCAGGCACATAACAAATTTCTGGAGCGGGCGGTGGCGTCCTTGGTCCAGCATCTGGAGAACTACGGCGAAAACGAAACCTGGCAATATGCGCCGGACGGGCTGCGGATCCTGCTGCGTTCCAGCTATCAGGTGATGCGCAAGAACCTGATGGCGGCCTGCAAGCAGGTTTACAGTGAGGCGGCCTCGGCGATTCATGAAACCTATCAGCAGGCGATTTCTATTCAGGTCAGCGATTTTCGCATTGCGCCGGCTGCGGTGCCAGAAGTGCCGCCGCCGGTGGCAATCGGCGCTACCATTGCGCTGGATCTGCAGACCTCCTGGTGGAAGGGCTGGTGGAAACGTCGCCGTGGATACCGGGCCTATGCCAGCAGCTACTACGACCTGATCAAGGCAGAGACGGCACCAATCATCCATGAACTGAAGGAAACTCAGGCGGCTGAGATCCGGCAGGACGCCCGCGAACGGCTGATGGAGTTCTTCACCGAACAAAGAGAGCTGCTGATGGACGTAGCGGAGAAAAACCGGATCAGCACGAGCAACCTGAACACTCTGTTCGGCATCACCGACCAGCAAGAGCGGGCGGAACTGCTGGAGATTTTGCTCCAGGAATTGACATATCAACATGCGGAGCCGAGTGCAGAGACGGCCCGGACAGAACGTGAAGGAGCGGCGGCATGACGAACCCGCAGCCATTGGACCGCAAACCCCGTGTCGCCATCATGGGCGAGTTCAGCGCGGGCAAGAGTACCCTTTCGAACCTTCTGCTGGGGCGGCGTATCCTGCCCGAGAAGGTCACTGCGACCCGGTTGCCGCCGGTCTGGATAACGAAAGGCGACACACCGCCTGTGCGCAAGGCGCTCGACGCCAGCCTGCACCCGGTCTCGCTGGAGGCACTGGAGGCGGTGCCGCTGGAAGAGACGCTCTATGTACAGATCAGCTGCGTGGCACCGGTTCTGGAAGCATGCGACCTGATCGATTTTCCGGGTATCTCCGATCCCAACATGCCGCCCGAGGTCTGGGAGCGGATGCTGGCCGAAGTGGACTGCGTGCTGTGGTGCACCCATGCGACCCAGGCCTGGCGCCAGTCGGAGGCGGCCGCCTGGGGGCTGGTGCCGGAGGCAGTGCGCCAGCGCAGCCTGTTGCTTATCACCCGGTTTGACAAGCTGACAACGCCGCTGGACAAGCTGCGGGTTCAGACCCGGGTTACACGGGAGACCGAAGGCCAGTTTGCCGACGTCTGCCCGATCTCGCTGACCCAGGCGCTGGATGCGGAATTCGAGAGCGCGGAATGGGAAAGCTCGGGTGCAAAAGGGTTTTCGGCTGCGCTGGAGGCCATTGTGACGGCCGCCCGCAACGGAAGCGTGGCTGTGGTACAAAATGCGCCCCCTGCCGCTGTTGCGGTCCCGCCGGTGGAGCGGCCCGTAATTGCGGAACCGGCGACAGCCGCAGCCCCCCCCGTCCAAGCGGCCAGCCCGCAAGCGGCGCAACCTGGCCGTGTCATCCCGCGCCGGGTCCGTCCCAAAGGTGCCAAGCGCACTCCGCGTCCGGATTCAGATCTGGCGGCCCTGCGTAGGAAACTGCTGGAGAACTGAAATTAAGGTCTTGTATTCGCCTTCCTGTTGCGGTTGTGAGTTGACCTGCGGGCCGGGCGAATACGGCCCATCAAGCAGGGGCGCATAATGACAGTATCGGAAGAAATGGACAGTCTGTATGCTCAGTTTCCCGCCTGCGGGACGGTGGCCTATGCGGATCTGGCCGCGGGCATGGTGCTGGTTGCCAACAGCCAGTCGCCCCTTGACCGCCATGCGATGGACGCGCTTTGCGCCCGTGCTGGCTGTCTGCTCGGCGAAGACGGCGCGCCGCCGCTTGGCTCCCAGTCGCCCACTTATGCGCTTGTGCGGGAGCCGGACAGTCTGATGCTGGTCCTCAAATCGTCACTGCAGCCGACCGATGCGCTGCTGTGCCTTGCCACGCCGGATCTGGATCTGAGCGCGTTTCAGGCCGCTGCGCTGGACTGCCTGGTCCGGATCAGCGCAGATGAATGACGGATCAGTGCTCTACGACCTTCGAACGGGAATTTCAAAGTGACTCACGACAACGCAATTGCGGACAATCTGGCGGCCTTGGGCGCTCGGCAGACCGTGTTTCGGGATGGCAAACGGGTTTTATCCAACGGGCTGTTCCCACCGCCGCTTAGCGCGATGCTGCAGGAAATCGGCACTACGGTGCTACAGCGGCAACTGACCTTCCGGGCGGGAGAAAGCGCGCTGTCTTGTGTGGTCTCCGAACGGCGGCTGATGGCGCTTGTGTCTGCCAGCCGCGATTTGGAAGAGGTGCAGCATCTGGTTGGTGAAGGGCTGTCCCATGATCAGCCGGAGGTGCTGGAGGCCGTTGCAGCTGCCATGGTGCGGCTCGCGCAGGCTGAAGACCCGTTGACGGTTGAGACCTCCTTAGTGGCGGCTGCTGACGGTCCGTCCGGGCTGGGATTGCCGACCGGGATGCTGGAAGAGATGATGGAGCTTGACCCGGCTGAGCAGGAACGGCCGATGGAATTTTTCATCGAGGCCGCTGGTGAGATGTATTCCGCCTGCCTGCTGCATGCGGACGGTGTCTGGCTGGGCGGCGGTGTAGACAAAGGTGTGCTGGCCGCACTCCAGAAAATCGCGAATACACAGTGGGAACGCTTCCAGGCGTCTTATGCCAAACACGCGGCACTGGCCGAAACGTCGCGGCTGATTTCGCTGGGTCCGGTTCTGGAAGGCGGTGAAGGTGGCGGATGCGTATCCGTCGTCTGGGCCGATGGCGAATGCGCCCTGTTTGCTCATAGCGAGGCGGAGCTGGCCGGGCTGCACGCTATCTGGCAAAGGGTTTTCACCCTGTAAGGTGAAATCCCTTTATTTTGTCATGCAGTTTTAAGGACTTCAGGCTGCGAGCTGCGCCTGCATGTCTCGTTTCAGTTGCAATAGGATGCTGGTCGCATCCAGCAGTGACGTATCGTCCTGTTCCACCTGGATCAGCTGTATCAGGTCTTCCGCTTCCGAGACTGCACCACGGATCTCTGCCAGTGCGCCGTCTTCGGTGCCGCCGTTCTCTTCGAGATGGCTGTCCAGCCATTGCACCGATTTCAGGGCGGTGCGGATCAGCTGCTTTCTGTCGCTGCCCGAGCCGCCCTGCAAGGCCTGCCCCATATTGCGGCCCTGCGCGGCCAGGTACTCCAGCGCCTGATCGAAGGCCTGTCGGGTTTCCGGGCTGAGACCGGCGTCCTGCGGTTGTGCAGTGTGTACAAGAACCGCAGCGGGGGCCGCTGGTGCCTGCGGTTGTGCGGGGGCAGTACGTGCCGGTGCAGGGGGTTTTTCTTCTTCAAGCCGAGCATTCGGCTCTAAGACATGGGGCACGACCGGAGAGAGCGGTGCGGCCGTGTCCTCTGCAGTGGCAGGAGCAGTGGCGTATTTTGCCAGCAGCATTCCGGCCTGGTCCAGCGCCCCTTGCCGACGCAGCTTCACTTCATGCATGATGGCCGAAATCAGCGCCTGCCCACCTGAGCGGCGCAGCCGGTCGCGGTCCACAGCGCCATCCGGCTGCCGGGCGGCCTGCGCCTCTATCGTGGCCAGCGGCAGGATACTGTTGAAATCCTCAGATGCGCTGTCCTGCATATCGGTCAGCGTGGACGCAAGCCGGTCCTGCGCCGACAGTTGATCTGCCTTGGTCACCAAAAGGAAGGCACCATCCTTCATCTTCTCTGGTGCGCGCGCCCATGCGGCTTTTTCTGAGGCCGTGAAGTCTTGGGTACACCACAGGGCAATGCCTGTCCGCTGAGCCGCCCAAGGCACTGCTCGTTCCAGAGAGGTGGCATCCGGCGCGGAAATCTCCAGGATACTGATCTGGTTGAGCGCGGGCAGTGGCAGATGCGCCTCTGCAAAGACCGCGCCCCGTGCTGTCAGCGCTCCGGTGTCGAAACCGGACAGGCCGAAGGCGCTGCCATCTGCCAGCACCCCGCTGCAGGCTGCGGTCTCGCCGCCGCTGATCTGCAGGGTGGGCAATGAGACGCCTGTCGGTATCACCGGGCTGCCCAGCAACAGGTTGGCGACGCTGGACTTTCCAGAACCGGGTAGGCCGAACAGCGTGACCGTTACCGGCTGTTCCAGCTGCTCCAGCAAAGTCCCGGTGCTGCCTTGCAGGCGTGAGGGGATCCTGCCCTCTGCCAGGGCGCGCCGCAGTGAAGCGACCGTTTCCGCTTGGGTCATGCCTAACGCCCCTTCCCTGCTAGCCGAACCACTTTCACATCCTGCTCCGGTAAGGGCGGGCCGTCATAAGAGCCTTTGTCAATGGCCACCACGCGGGTTGCGCTGGCGGATTGATCGCCTACCAGATCGACCGGCTTGCGGTGCATCTTGCGGGTGACCGGTTTGTTATGATTGAGCTTGATCACAGCAAAGGAAATGTTGTCCTGATCCGGATCCGCCAAGTTATCCAGCGCAGAAAGCAACCGTTCGACGATTTCCGCGCTCTTGCGACGGCGGTACTTGTGCAGGATCTTCTCGATCCGCTCATCCTCAAGGAACTGCAACCCGTCGCTGGACACAATCACAAGGTCGCCGACTTCCAGGCGGAACGGGGTCTTGGGGCAGTCCGTCCGGGTAACCCGGTCGCCCAGAATTACAGAGGTCAGGCAGTTGCGGTCGGGATGGTTGCGGCCGGCTTCGGCGTCTAAAAGACCCGCCTTGACCATCATATCGATTTGCGGCGCCATCGAGTGGTCCTCGTTCAGCTGCTGCAGCTTGCCGCCGCGCATCAGATACAGCGGCGAGTCGCCGATCGACAGCCAGTACATCCGGTCCTCGATCATCACCAGCGACACAAGTGTCGCGCCCATGCCGCGGACGCTGGGATTGTCCTGGACATACTCCTGAACACAGATGTTGGCCTCTGCTGCGGAGTGGGTCAGGTGATAGGGGATCTGCTTTTCGTGTTCTGCGAAGTTGACGCTTTCGAACTTCAATTTGCTGAAGGCCTCTGTCACCACCATCTTTGAGGCGACATCCCCGGCCGCGTGGCCGCCCATGCCGTCCGCGAGGATGGCCATACCGATGTCGGTGCCTGCTGGAAAGTCGGTGATAATGGCGTCTTCCTGGTAGTCGCGCGCGCCCTGACAGATCGCTGCGGCAACGTCAAAGCGCGGTTCAGGCGATTTCCACATGTTCCGCCTCCTGCCCGCCAGAGCTGTTCCAGTTGAAGTCTTCACCGCACAAGGCCATGAAGCGCAGGGTGGTTTCGCCCATACGGATCTCGTCGCCGCTTTTCAGAACCTCGTTGCTGATCAGGGGCTGGCCGTTCAGGCGAACGATATTGCTTTTGCCGCCGTGGCCCAGAAAGAACTGCGAGGTTTCGGGATCAAAGACAATGGCAGCATGGTTGCTGCGGGAGATTGCGGTGTCGCCGAAGTCCAGTGTAACGGCCTGATCCTCGCCGCGGCCAATGGCCGACATGCCGGCTTTGAGAGCGAAGCTCTCGCCGTAGCCGGGACCTTCTGCGACCACGATCCAGCCGACCGGGAATTTGGCGTCGCGGGCCGGGGCGCCGACACCAGAGCTGTCGAACAGGTTAACGATATCGCCTTCAGAGGTTTCAAAACCCAGGAGACGTGTCTTTGCTCG
The DNA here is from genome assembly GCF_056159265.1 of Epibacterium sp. ABZ3_068. Taxonomy (NCBI): domain Bacteria; kingdom Pseudomonadati; phylum Pseudomonadota; class Alphaproteobacteria; order Rhodobacterales; family Roseobacteraceae; genus Epibacterium; species Epibacterium sp. ABZ3_068. Next base: position 168,085 of record NZ_JBSWUV010000003.1, on the reverse strand, counting down.
GCGCTTACGGGCGGGTGCGGCGCTGATATGTGCGGTTAGATCGGGCAGTTCGCCGCCAGGCTGCGGCATCTGAGCAGCGGTCCCTGTGGGCGGGGCAGCAGCGGCCGCCGCGGCGGCGGCAACCGGGTCCAAATCCCAAATACCGGCGGCCGGATCTGCGGCGGGCGCAGTGGTGGTGTCCAGCTGCGTGTCTGCAGTTTGATCCGCCTGCGTATCCAGATCCAGTTCCACAGAACGCGCTTGCTGCGCGACGGCCTTCAGCACATCCTGCTGCATCGCCCCTTCTTCAGCTTGCAGCTTTTCCATCGGGGCGGGTTCAGAAAGCTGGCCCTGCCGTCCGATAAGTTTTCCGAAAAATCCCATGTCGTCTGCCTTTTTGTTGTACGGGCGTTCGTGCGGTCTCGGCAAGCGCCCGGTTGTCCCTATCTATGAAGTGTCGGCCCTTCGCGGCACGTGTGGCCCGCGATGCCCTCGGATCAGGGCATCGCAGAAGCGTGAATTAGCTACCGATCTTATTGAAAGCGGCCAGGCTGTCAGCGATGATCGCGTACCATTCGCCGCTTTCACGCATCTCATTCAGGCCCTTGTTCAGCAGAGTCAGATAGACACGGCCGCGGGGATTGGTCTTATGGGCCACGAAATGCATCGACTGCAGCTGCGACAAGTTGGGGTTCAGCTGTACCTTGTCTTCTGCGCCCGCAACTTCGCGTACTGCGGCATTGCTTCCTTCGAGGTCCAGCAGAGCCATGTCGACCTCGCCGTTCATCAGTTTTTGGACGCATTCTACCGTGGTTGATGGATAGACTATGGTAACCACTGGATCAACGAGACCTGCGTTTGACAGTTCGAACACGGACCAGCCTTCGGGGCGGCAGATCTTGGCACCGGCGTAGTCTGCATAATCCTTGATGTCCGCATAGGGATTGTCGGCCATGGTCAAGTGGGCAGATACTGATTCATAGACCGGCAGAGAGAAGTCCAGCTGGGTGCAGCGGTATTTGGTATCCGCGTCGAGGTTTTCGAGGTCGGAGCAATCGCTAGGCTTGTACCATGCGATTGATATGTCGAAGGCACCGAGCGGCAGCAGCGTATCGAAATGGGACTGCCAGTCGTTTACAAAGCTGAGGTTGTATTCGCGGTTGTTGCCGCCGCGGTTCAGCGCAGTGGTCGCAAGGCGCACCAGCATGCCGCCGCCCTTGAGGTTTTCTCCGGTGAAAGGCTCCCAGCCGTTGCCCGAAACCATTTTGATCGGGGGTTCGTAGATGTTGGATTTGGCCTGATTTGTTTGCCGTGCCTCTTCCCGGGCGATAACATCGGTGACACTGCTGTCTGCGGTCAGACGGCCGTCCTCGCAGGGGATCTGCAGTACGGTGCCAGCTTCCAGGCTGTTGGGGTTGGCAATGGCGTTGCGGTTTGCGTTGAAGATCATCTGATAGTCAAACGAGCCATAGGCGGCCTGGGCGATTGAGCCGAGGCTGTCGCCATCCTGTACGGTGTAGGGGGCACATGCCTCCTGTGCGGCTGCTGAGGTGGAGACGAGCAGGGCGGCGGTAACGGTGGCTGCGCTGTATTGAACCAGGGATTTGATCATAGACATGAAAGTTAGTTCCTTTTCAATGGGGCACCGCCGTTGCGCAGGGGACTGCTGGCAGTGGGTCAAGGTTTCAGTTGAGGGTGGGTCAGTTGGTTAGGGTTCTGATTTCGCGTTGCAGGGCCTTTGAGACGATGGCGTACCACTCGCCTGAGACGGACATGTCCTTCAGCCCTTTGTTGAACAGGTCCAGGGCTTCCTGGGCCCGGGGGTGATCTTTGTGAACGATGACGTGCAGGGATTTCACTTCGCCAAGGTTCGGGTTCTCCGTGATCTGGCCAGCCAGGCCCATGGTGGCGAGCGTGTCGCTGGCAACCAGGGTGTCGAGGGCGACCACATCCACCGCGCCGGCTACCAGGGCGCTAAAACACTCTGCAATCTGGACCGGTTGGTAGAATTTTACGGTTTCCGCTGTAAGGCCCGCAGTATCCAAATGCGCCATCGAATAGCCTTCGGGCCGGCAGATCCGGGCGCCCTTCAGCTCGCTATAATCATAGGCTACGGCATAGGGGCTACCGGTTGCGGCAAAAAAGCCGTCGACAACTTCGTAAAAGGGATCGGAGAACCGATAGTTGTCGCAGCGGAACCTGTCGACGGCGGACAGCAGGTCGTAATCGCCGCAGTTGGGCTTCAGCCACGGGAAGGAGCCTTCGAACGCCATTGCCGGCAGCAAGGTTTCCAGATGCGATTCCCAATCGTTTACAAAGGTCACCGAGACCTCGGTCTCCGGTGCGGCGCGCTGTGCGGCGGTTTCGACCAACTGGGTGAACATACCGCGGCCGGGCAAATCCTCGCCGGTAAACGGTGGAAAATCATTGCCGGTGATCAGAACCATCGGTTCTGCGGTGGCTGGGGTCGTCGGGGTTTCTGCGGATAGGGTTGCTTCTGCAGCGGTTTCCCCGACGGATGTGTCCTGAACGTTGGCAACCGCGCCATTGGCTTCTTGTATACTGGTTGCCTGTTCATCGGCGTCCTGGGCTTCGGTGTCCTGGGCCTCAGCCGTTACTTGCGGCAGGCTGCCATCGGCGCAAGGCAGGGCCAGCTGCATGCCAATTTCGATGATGTTTGGGTTACGACCGATCACAGCCCTGTTGGCGTCATAGATTACGCGGTACTTGGAGTGACCGTACACTTTCTCGGTGATTTCGCGCAGGTTGTCGCCGGACTGGACCTCGTATACCTGGCAGGCTTCCTGAGCCTGGGCAGATTGCCCGGCAGCCGCAATGGCGATCAGGGAAGCACCCATAAATTTAGCTGTATTGCGCATTCATTCTGTCCTTGTGGGTCAGAGAGGCAAAGCTCTCCCGGGAGCGGCCACCGGTTGGGGCTGACCGCCTGATGTCTGAGTTTGGATGAAAGGGTGGCGGGGTTAGTTACTTCCCGCCAGTTCCAGGCTGGCTGAGGCCGGCGCTCCGTCGCGCAGTAGGTCAAAGGTTGCAGTTGCAGCGCCTTTTTCCTGTAGCGCTTGTATGATTTCCGCCAGAGAGTCTGCTTCGGTCAGGCTGGTGCCTGTCGAGGTTTCGCGCAACACTACGTCACCGAGCCGAAGATCCGCGGATCCCTGATCAGTCTGCTGAATGACGGAGGTGACCCAGACGCCGTCTTGCATCCGTGCTTCGAAGTGCAGGCCACTGTTCAGGCCAATGCGGCGCACAACCGGAACCGCCAGGAGGCCCATCTCAAACTGCTTGGTTTCAGTGTCTTTGTAGCGGATAGAGGCGCGGGTGTAGCCGTCCGGGTCGATCTGCATCTCGGTCAGCAGCTGTGACGCAAACTGCGCGGCCGAGGACAGCGAGTGATTGTTGACTGTCAGGATTTCGACTCCCGGTGCAATCCAGCTGCCTGTCTTGCTGAGGTCAGTGTTTTCCCCGGTCCCGGTGATGGACACCACCTGCGCCTTGCGGACGGTGATTTCCTCGTACTCGAAAGGGATTGAGACATCCCAGAGTGCGTAGCTGACTTCATGGCCTGCAAAAGGCGCGGGCTCAGCTACTGCCGGTTCAGCTTGCGCGGTTGCGGTAACTTCTGCAGTTGCAGCACCCTCTTCTGCGACTGTTGCAGGCGCTGGCTCAACGGTCTGCGCTGCGGGTTTTGCAGGTGCCGGCTCATCGGTTTGCGATGCGGGTTCTGCCGGTGTCAGCTCAACGGTTTGCGCTGCGGGTTCTGAAAGTTCGGCGGGTACTGTCGCCTTTGGAGCTACAGCTTCGGTGCTGGCCGACGCAACTGTCGCGCTGTCTGCTGTTTCTCTCTTCGCTGGATCCGGTTCCGCAGCTGCTGGGGCCGCGTCCGCAAGAGCCGCAGTTTCAACCGCCGAAGGGAGCTGTTCAGCCGCCGCATTTGTCTGGGGGTTGCCAAAGTAGATATAGCCGCCTGCACCCAAACTTGCCAGAATAGCCAGAGCAGAGACCGAGGGCAGACGGCGGCGCTTCTTTTCCTCATGGGGGACGGGTGCTGCAATCTTTTCGGGCGCTTTCTCCGGCTGCTGCTCTGCGGCTGTCTTTCTGTCCAGTATCGCCAACCATTCCTCAGCGGACTGCAGGCGCATGGAGGGCTTGGTGTTCATCGCAATGTCAATGGCTTCCAAGAAGCCTTCGGGGTAGCCGTCAACTGAACCGGCCAAGGGCACATAGGGGTCGCTGCGTTGTTCCGCGATGGCGACCAGGCGGGCCTGGCTATTCACAGGCGCTTCACCCTTGATCACATGGTAAAGGGAGGCCGCCAGCGCATAGAGGTCACTCCACGGGCCCTGATTGCTACCGGCAATATAGAATTCCTGCGGTGAGTAGCCGTCCTTGACCACCCGCAGCGCGGAATGCTTGCGACCGTCATTGCTTGTGTCTTCGCGGGCGGCACCAAAATCGATCAACACCGGCTCGCCCTCGGCGGTCAGCAGGATATTGTCCGGGGAAATGTCGCGGTGCAGCAGTTTGGCACCATGTACATACCCGATGGCGTCCAACAGTTTGCAGGTCATGCTGGTGATCCGCTCTGGTGTCAGAACGGCTTTCTCATCATCAATGATGTCCTGCAGGTCGCGGCCGTCAACAAAGTCGATCGCCATATAGGCGGTGTCGTTGTCCTCGAACACCTGATGAACGCCGACGATGTTCGGGTGCTTCAGCTTGGACAGGCTTTGGGCTTCTCGGATGAAGTGGCGGATAATCGACTTCAACTCGCCCTGATGCGCCCGGGACCTGGCGCTGACCAGGGCGTTTGTCCGGCGGCAAAAGGCATCCGCAAAACATTCCTTGATCACCACTGTCCGGTCCAGGCTGTCCTTGGCAAGATAAGTAATGCCAAAACCGCCATTGTTCAGAAAGCGTGTGATTGTGTACTGGCCATGAAGGAGAGTCGTGCCCGGCTGCAGATCATCCTGTTGATCCGCGTCAACTGAAGTCTCAACAAGCGAATTGAGTGCCATTTTGTTGTTCCCGTCTCAATGTTGTCTGGCCGCCGCGTCTGCCGCTGCCCGGTTTGTGCGTTAATTCTTTGTTAATTTGATCTGTTGAGAAACCGGCAACAATAAGGCGCAAAGAGGGAATATTGGCGAAACGGGATTTTTCGAATTTCTTAAACGGACAGGGAAACCTGAGGTTTGCAAAAAACTGATTAAATCATACATGCTTTCAATATCTTATCGAGGAGACCAGCTTTTGACCATTGCGTCACATTGACGGTTAATGTGTTCCCGAACCCAGCAGCGGAGCAGTTAGGACATGTGTTTTGGGGCCTGAATCGGGCGCAATTTGACGCAGAAACAGCTCGCTGCCATTCTATCTGAATCGTAAGCGATGCATGAAATCAGCGCTTTTAGTTAACGCAACCGCAACAATATCCGGCTGGCGTTAGTCCCATTACGTGTTGGGCTGCACCCGCTAGGGGAGCACTTGATCAGCGCCATAACAAAGCCCGAACGCGTGCTGTCACTTGAATGCCTGACGCTATTTGACAGATTGAACCATGAGGCTCAGTGTGCGGGCAGCAGGATGCCGTCGAAGAAGGCTGACAGCGCGTCTGTCGCACCCAGTGGCAGGACATTTGCAATATACTGATCCGGGCGCACGACAATCATGCACCCCTGATCCCTGTCGATGCCGCGCATCTCGTAGATGTCACCGCACCCCTTATGATCGAGACAGAAAACCTTTTCAAAGTCGATGAGCCCGAGTTTGCCGGTTTTGGGTTTCAGCAGTGACGGTATATTGCCATAGTCCACCAGGTCAAAGGTGCGCGGGAAGACTGCGCGCAGGTCGATCACCGCGTCGATGTCCTCTTCGGTGCGGGTATGCTTTACAACGGGCGAGTTTGCGTCCTTTTCCAACCAGTCGGCCAGATTTCGCAGGTCGGTATCATCCTTGCCAGCAAAGGCATAGATGCGCCAGCGACCGTCGGCCTCGGCAATATGTCCCAGCTGCATTTGTTTGGCGTCGCTCACGCGTACAACTGGAGCCGAATGAAAACGGCGGCCAATCTCTTCTCCGCGCGCAAGGGCTTGGTGCTTTGGCGAAGCAATCAAATTGCTCTCGCCATATTGCACTGCCAATCCGCCTGTGAAATCCAGGTTTTCTTTGAACAGGCGCATGAAGCGCGGTTCGTCGCCTTTGTCGAGATCCGAGGAGCCTGGAGGGGCGGACATGATACGTGCCCATTCATGGTCGGTTTCGATCAGCCGTTTGGCTTCTGCCCGACGCTCGGTCGAGTAGCTGCGCAAAAGGCTTGCGTGGGCACGCCCCTGCAGCACATGCGCCAGTTTCCAGCCTAGGTTGAATGTGTCCTGCATAGAGACATTCATGCCCTGCCCGGCCTTCGGGCTGTGGGTGTGACAGGCGTCACCAGCGGTAAAGACACGCGGATTGCGGTCCTCGCTTTCGTCGGCATCGTCGAAACGATCTGTCAGTCGGTGCCCGATTTCATAGATCGACCACCAAACAACCTCTTTTACGTCGATCGTATATGGGTTCATGATCCGGTTGGCTGCTGCAATCATGTCTTCCTGGGTAAAGCCGCGTTCAGCAACCCGCTCACCTTCCTTGAGTTTGTCGAGTTCGACATACATGCGAAACAGGTAGCCCCCTTCGCGCGGAAGGATCAGGATGTTGCCCTCCTTGGCCGAAGTGATCAGGCATTTCTGCCGCACATCAGGGAAATCGGTATTGGCCAGAATGTCCATCACCCCCCAGGCCTGATGAGCGGCATCGCCTTCCAGCTTGCCACCGATTGCCTGTCGCACTTTGGACCGGGCGCCGTCGCAACCGACCACATATTTGGCGCGGATCGCTGTGGTTTCTCCCCAATTCACGCCGGTATCTTCCAATATCACGGTTACCGGATAGTCGTGGTTGGCCTGATCCACGGTCAGCTCTTTCAGGGCGAGGTTATAGTCAGGTGCAAGACGCGTTGGTGCGTTTTCCATAACCTCAAGGAACAGCTGGTGCATGCGGCCCTGGTTGATCAGAACATGTGGCATTTCCGAACTGTCATCGGTCACGTCCTGCACCCGACCGATGCGTTTGATGTTTTCGGGCCGGTCAGGGTCGGGCATCCAGAAGGTGGTCTGGTTGACCCAATAGGTTTCGCGCTTCACTTTGTCAGCGAAGCCGAAGGCCTGGAACATCTCCATCGTGCGCGTGTTGATGCCGTCGGCTTTTCCTTTGACGATATTGCAGGGGCTGGCTTCCACAATCATGGTGTCGATCTCCGGAAACTGCGCCAGTTGCGCAGCCAGACACAGGCCCGCCGGGCCAGTGCCGACGATCAACACGTCGACTTGCTCGGGGAGTGGCGCATTCAGATGCCGATCCCGCCGGTTCGGCGCGGCGTTCTTGATGTCAGGGTTCCCCCCGCGAAATCCATCTTTGTAGAACTGCATTGCATATCTCCCATGTTTCGCCGCGCATAAAAGTAATACCTATACGTATTACTTTGCGTCAATAAAAATGTGTATACAGTTTAACCTCTGGAACCTATTGTTATTCATGAATTTATTGTGCGAAAGAACGAAACAGAGGCCAAATATGAACATTACCAAGATGGCTGGGCATTTGATTAGGCGTATGAATCAGGTCTCAACACATGTCTTCACAAGGCGCATTCAGGAAGTTGGTATTGATCTCACGCCGGTTCAGTTTGCAGCGTTGGATGCAATTTCGGCCCATCCGGGGATCGACCAGGCGGGTGTCGCGGCCAAGATCGCATATGACAGGGCCACGATTGGTGGGGTCATCGACCGGCTTGAGCAGAAAGGCTATGTGGTTCGGACTGTGTGCAAACATGATCGCCGCGCGCGGGAGGTTCGGCTCACCCAGAAAGGACAGGACATGTATGGTGAAATCCTGCCCGTGGTCACGGCGCTGCAAGACGAAATTCTGTCAGGGCTTGATGCTGGAGAGCGGGTCAGGTTTCTGGAACTTGCTCATAAAGCCATTGGAACCTTGAGCGATCCGAAGATGTCGGACACCCCCTGACCCAGAGGCAGAGCGCCTTGCCACGCAAGACCCGTAACGTGTGGGAACTGCGTGACACACTCTTTTTGTTTTCGATGCGTTCTTTGGCGTTCCGAAACCTCGAAAAAGAGGTTTGTTTTAGGACGCGGGGATCAAAAGCCCTCTGGATCTGGCAAACCCAACGCACGGTGGCACGCCGTTAGTGTATTGGACAAAAGGCAGGCAATTGTCATAGGGCCTACGCCACCGGGAACGGGGGTGATGGCGCCTGCAACCTCTGCACAGCTTGGGAAATGGCAATCCCCGACCAGTTTTGATTTGCCCTCGCCCCTGTCCGGCGCTGGAACCCGATTGATGCCCACGTCAATAACGGTTGCGCCAGGTTTGATCCAATCTCCGGGAACCATCTCTGGTCGCCCCACTGCGGCAACCACAATGTCGGCACGTCGCACGGTTTCTGCAATATTGCGGGTACGGGAATGGGCAATTGTGACCGAACAGCTGTCGCCCAGCAAAAGCTGAGCCATGGGTTTTCCAACGATATTGGACCGCCCCACAACCACTGCGTCCAACCCGGAGAGCGATCCCAGATGCTCACGCAGCATCAACAGGCAGCCCAAAGGCGTGCAGGGAACCAAGCTCTTTTGTCCGGTTCCCAAGAGACCCACGTTTGAAATGTGAAACCCATCCACATCCTTGGCAGGATCAATCGCATTGATCACCAGATCCGAGTTCAGATGATCCGGCAATGGGAGCTGCACCAGGATGCCATGCACCTTTGGGTCCTGATTGAGCTTTGCGATCAGAGCCAACAGATCGCCTTCGGTTGTGGTGGCATCCAACCGGTGCTCAAAGCTAGCCATGCCAACCTCGACCGTCTGTTTGCCTTTGGACCGGACGTAAACTTGGCTGGCAGGGTCTTCACCCACCAAAACCACTGCCAAACCGGGGGTAACCCCATGTTCGGTCTGCAGGGACTGCACATAACCCGCAACTTGTCCCCGGATTTTTGCGGCAAAAGCCTTCCCATCGATGAGCGTTGCACTCATGCGTTTCTCCTTCCAGATTTTTGGTTGGCCACATTCTTGGTTGGTTGAGGCTGCCCGCTTAGAACAGCCCCTCGACCAGACCATCCGCATTCAGATGAATGGCCTCGGCAGACGGCTGTCTGGGCAGGCCGGGCATAGTCATGATGGATCCGCAGATGGCGACAATGAAACCGGCACCTGCGCTCAACCTCACTTCACGCACCGGAATGTCAAAACCGGTTGGAGCCCCCCGTTGACTGGGATCGGTTGAGAACGAATACTGCGTCTTTGCCATGCAAACCGGTAAATGCCCGTATCCCTGATCTTCCCACAGGGTCAGTTGGTCCTTTACCTTCTTGTCCAGAACGGCCCCGTTTGCGCGGTAGATCTGCTTGCAAATGGTGTCAATTTTCCGCGCCAGTGGCATATCGTCGGGATAAAGTGTCTGGAACTGGCTTGCACCGGCCTCGATCACCTCAACCACTTTTTCAGCCAGCGGCGCAGAGCCTTCCGACCCCAGTTCCCAATGGCGAGACAACACCGCTTCGGCCCCTTGGCCCGCGACATAGTCTTTGACCGCCTGAACCTCGGCCTCGGTATCGGTCACAAAATGGTTGATCGCTACCACCACAGGAACACCAAAAGATTTGACGTTTTCGATATGGCGACCGAGATTGGCGCAGCCTGCCTGTACAGCCGCTACATTTTCAGTGCCCAGATCCGCCTTGGCGACACCACCGTTCATCTTCATGGCCCGCACCGTTGCCACAACCACAACAGCCGAAGGTGCAATCCCTGCCTTGCGGCATTTGATATTCATGAATTTTTCGGCCCCAAGATCAGCGCCAAAGCCCGCTTCGGTCACCACATAATCCGCAAGTTTCAGCGCGGTCTTGGTTGCGATGACCGAATTGCAGCCATGGGCGATATTTGCAAAAGGGCCGCCATGTACAAAGGCCGGGTTGTTCTCGAGCGTTTGCACCAGATTGGGTTGCATCGCGTCTTTCAGAAGAACGGTCATTGCTCCGTCGGCCTTGATGTCCCGGCAATAGACTGGCGAACGGTCCCTGCGATAAGCTACGATCATATCGCCAAGACGCTTTTGCAGGTCCTCCAGATCCGTTGCGAGACACAGGATTGCCATCACCTCGGACGCCACAGTAATGTCAAACCCGCCTTCCCTCGGGAAGCCATTGGCCACCCCACCAAGGCTGAGCGTTACATTCCGCAGCGCTCGGTCGTTCATGTCGACAACCCGACGCCAGGTCACCCGACGCAGATCAATGTCCAGTTCGTTGCCCCAGTAGATATGATTGTCGATCATCGCAGCCAACAGCGAATGGGCCGAGGTGATGGCATGGAAGTCACCCGTAAAATGCAGGTTCATCTCTTCCATGGGCACAACCTGAGCATAACCACCACCGGCGGCGCCGCCCTTCATGCCGAAATTCGGACCCAACGATGCTTCGCGAATACAGATCATCGCGTTTTTACCAATCCGGTTCAGCCCGTCGCCCAAACCCACAGTGGTGGTTGTCTTGCCCTCGCCCGCCGGGGTTGGGTTGATCGCGGTAACCAGGATCAACTTGCCATCAGGTCGGTCAGCGAGTCCGTTGATGAAACTTTGACCCACCTTTGCCTTGTCATGGCCATAGGGCAGAAGATCCGCAACCGGAATGCCAAGGCGTTCCCCGATTTCCTGGATCGGCTTCTTCTGCGCTTCGCGGGCGATTTCAATGTCCGATTTGTAGGACATGGTATTCCCTCCCTCTGTTCAATCGTCTTTTTCTTGCCAGCGGGTCGCTGACAAAATTGGCCAGATCAAAGGCCGGGATACATGGGGAAACGGGCGCAAAGCTCGGCGACTTCGGCCTTCACCTTGGCCTCGATGGCATAGTTGCCGTCTTCACCATTTTCGGCCAACCCGTCGACCACTTCGTTGATCCAGCGGCCAATCTGGCGGAACTCGGCTTCGCCAAATCCGCGGGTGGTCCCGGCCGGTGATCCCAAACGGATACCAGAGGTCACGGTTGGCTTTTCCGGATCAAAGGGAACGCCGTTTTTGTTGCAGGTGATATGTGCGCGGCCAAGCGCTTTTTCGGTGGCGTTTCCTTTCACGCCCTTTGGCCGTAGATCCAACAGGACCACATGGGTGTCGGTCCCATGGGTCACCGTGTCCAGCCCGCCTTTCATCAGCTCATCCGCCAAAGCCTGAGCGTTGGAAATGACGTTTTGAGCATAGGTCTTGAACGAGGGTTGCAGGGCCTCGCCAAAGGCAACCGCCTTGGCTGCGATCACATGCATCAATGGTCCACCTTGAATGCCGGGAAAGATGGAAGAGTTGAACTTTTTCGCCAGCGCTTCATCATTGGTCAAGATCATGCCACCACGAGGTCCACGTAGGGTTTTGTGGGTTGTAGTGGTGACAACATGGGCATGCGGAAACGGCGAAGGGTGTTCGCCAGCGGCCACCAGACCGGCAAAATGCGCCATATCAACCATCAGATAGGCCCCGACACGATCCGCAATCTCACGCATTTTGGCGAAATCGATCCGTCTGGGAATGGCTGAACCGCCCGCAATGATCAACTGGGGCTTATGCTCCTCGGCCAGCTGGGCAACCTGTTCATAGTCCAAAAGGTTATTCAGCTTCCGCACGCCATATTGAACCGCATTGAACCATTTGCCCGATTGATTGGGGCGCGCACCGTGGGTCAAATGTCCTCCCGCGTCCAAGCTCATCCCCAAAATCGTATCGCCGGGTTTCAACAAGGCCTGAAACACACCTTGGTTGGCCTGGCTGCCGGAATTTGGCTGAACATTGGCGAACGCGCAGCCAAACAACTGACAGGCCCGCTCAATCGCCAGGTTTTCGGCGACATCGACATATTGGCACCCACCATAGTAGCGCCGACCAGGATAACCTTCGGCATATTTGTTTGTCATGACAGAGCCTTGGGCAGCCAACACGGCCCGGGACACGATGTTTTCTGACGCGATCAGCTCGATCTCGTCGCGTTGACGTCCCAGCTCATCGCCAATTGCCGCAAAGATTGCCGGATCAGACTCAGCCAATGAAGCCGTGAAGAAACTGGCTTGGGGGTCGTGTTTGTTCATGTTTTCCTCCATGTATTTTGGGGCGGACCTTGGTGTTAGCCGGTCCAGCCCAGAGCCGCTGAGATCGAATTGATCGATTGCAAGAGCGGCACAGAAACGGGATCCGCGCTTTTGCCGCGCGACATCCTCAACAGCGAAATCTGAAGCGCGTTGATCCGGTCCAGATCACTGCGACGTGCATCAAACCGGGCACAGAATTCGGGTGCGCCAACGCCAATCGGATGGCCTGTCAGCAGCGTTACCTCATCGCAGGTGGTCTCATATTCCCGTCGGATCTTGTCAAAGATCTGTTGCCCCACCCGCGTGTCGACCACCAAGGACGCATAGGCTTTGGCGATTTCCATATCTGCCTGATAAAGCGTCTTTTCGATTTCAGTAATTGCCAGTTGAAACAGGGGCGAACTTGCAAACATGGCCTCCAGAACCTCGGCTCCGGCTTGCCCGCGGAACCGGCGAAACGCGGACAGGGCAGAACCGACACCATACCATCCGGTAATCAGGTGGCGGTTTTGAGACCAGGCAAAGACCCAAGGGATCGCGCGCAGATCGTCCAGGCTGGCCGCCCCAAAACGACGCGCAGGGCGGGATCCGATTTTGAGGTTAGCCAGTTCCTCCACCGGGCTTGCCTCTTGAAAGTAGGACACAAACCCCGGTGTTTGCAGCAGCGATGCATAGGTCGTCTGAGAGAGCGCCGACAGGGTTTCAAAGGCATCTTCGAATTCTGTCGACGTCACCGAACGTTGTTCCATTGCGGCATGCGCCAATGCGCTGGCTGCAAGCCGTTCCAGATGTGTGGCAGCGGTCCCGCGATTTGCATAGCGCGCCGAGACGACCTCACCCTGTTCCGTGACCCGCATCTGGCCGCCAACTGTTCCCGGCGGCTGACATGCAATGGCGCGCCCTGTCGGAGCGCCGCCACGGCTGACCGATCCGCCTCGTCCATGGAAGAACACCGGGCGCAGATCCAGTTCGGCAAGAGTACGATGAATCTTGCGCTGCGCCTGATTCAGTTCCCAGATTGAGCACAGGAACCCACCGTCCTTGTTGCTGTCAGAATAACCCAGCATTATTTCGACACGACCCCGACGCGCGGCTTTGTTTCGACGTGTCAGACTTTGATCCAGATATTGCGCCAGGATCTGAGGGGCATTGCGCAAATCCTCGATTGTTTCGAGCAAAGGCACCACGGTCAGATCTGCGGCGTCGCGGCCGTCATTGGCATATTTTGCCAACAAATGAACCGCCAACAGGTCATCGGCTGACCGGGTCATCGACAGGATAAAAGGCCCCATCCGATCCGGGTCCGCCCCCTGCCGGTTTTCCTCCATCAGGCGCATCAGGGCCAAAAGCTCACGGGTGTCGTCCGAAAGGCGCTCCTCTTGCGGCAGGTGCAGCTTGGCCTCGGCCAGATCGCTGCGCAAACGCTGGGACCATTCTGCGCTGCCAAATACCGGGCAGCCACCCGTGCTTTGTGTCCAGATATCGGCCAGGACATCAGTTGTGACAGTGGAGTTCTGCCGCACATCCAACGTCATGGTTCGAAAGCCAAACACCGAAGCCTTCCAGCGCAGGGTGCGCACATAGCGGCGTGCCAATCCTTCGGCGTTGATTGCGCACAGCGCGCCGTCCACAATGTCCAGATCCCGCAGGAAATCGGACAATTGGGTGTATTCTTCTTCTGCAACCCGTCTGCGGATCGCGGATAAGGCACGTCGAAACAGCTCGTTCGGGTTGCGGGCCTGCGTGTCCGCACCACCGGCAATAGGTTCCAACGCCTGAACCTGCTGAACGGGCAAGTCCACAATCAGATCGCTGATGCTCAGCCGGGCGGCTGCCTGATCAAGACCTTCCACATAAAGGGCTTTTGCAGTATCCGCATTGCGTTCCAATGCGGTCCGGGTGCGGTCAACGGTTACATTCGGGTTGCCGTCACGGTCGCCTCCTATCCAACTGTGAAAGCGTAGGAAGGGTTTGATCTCCGCTTTGCCACCATGGTCCTGAGCTGCGCGTTCATAGCTTTCGATGACCTGAGGAACTGCGTCAAACAGACCGTCACGAAAGAATTGCAGACCCCATTCGATCTCATCCTCGATTGTGGGGCGCGCCAAACGCAATTCGCCCGTCATCCACAACAGATCGATTTCACCTTCGATCTCATCCAGGATCGCCTGTCGTTCCCGCGGGGTCCAGCGCTCTGTCTCAAGCCGTGTTAACGCGCGATAGATGCGGCGGTGAATCTCCAACACCGTGACCCGCTTTGCTTCGGTGGGATGCGCTGTCAGCGTCGGCCCGATGGACAGATCCCGACCCGCCTCTGCCAGAAGGGAGCCGTATTTTTCGAAGATTTCTGCAAAGCTCCCCGAAAGTGCAGCCGGGCCTGCTTCGGTTTCCGTCTGTCGCCGGTCGCGGATCGCGACGTTTTCATCCACGATCCGCGACAATTGAAACCGGATCGTTAAGGCCTGAAGAAAGGGGACAGCTTCACGCCCCTCAGGGATCGGAGCGCACTGCGGCGCTTCGGCCCAACGCGCCACATGGGGGGCGCGTCGCTGGATCACCTTGTACCACAGCTCAGCAACATCCTGGCGCAACTCGTCAGAATAATCCTGGCCATAGGAGGCGATTGGTTTCACGGTGTTCAACATGGTTAGATCACGCGATCACGTGGTTCGCGCCCTGCAAAAAAGTCTTCGAGATTATCAAGAACCCGGAAGCCCATGGCCTCTCGGGCCTCACGCGTGGCAGACCCCAGATGTGGCAAGGTCACCAGATTGTCGCATTGCAAGAGGTCCGGATTGATCCTCGGCTCCCCGTCATAGACATCCAGAGCGGCCCCACCGATTGTATTGAACATCAGGCCCTGGATCAGCGCTGCCTCATCAATCACCTCACCCCGTGCGGTATTGATCAGGAAAGCACCAGGGCGCATCAGATCCATACGGGCTGAATTTATCAGATGCCGATTTGCTGCGCCGCCAGGACAATGGAGCGAGACAAAATCACAGTGCGGCAGAAGATCGTCGACTGTTCCGACCTGCTCTGCCCGGCATTCTGCCAGCACTTTTGGATCCACGGCGCTGCGGTTCTGAACGAGAATCTTCATCCCGAACCCATGATGCGCACGTTTGGCCATTTCCTGACCAATCCGCCCATATCCGATGATGCCAAGGGTTTTGCCTGAAACCTTGGTGCCCACCAGATGCGTGGGCCGCCAGCCGGTCCACCGGCCTTCGCGCACCTCACGTTCGCCTTCACCGGCGCGACGGGCCACCATCAACAAAAGCGTCATCGCGATGTCAGCCGTGCATTCCGACAAGACATCGGGCGTATTGGTCACGGTCAGCCCCAGACTGCGCGCCGAGGACTCGCAAATATGACTGTAGCCGACACCGTAGTTGCCCAGAATTTTGGTCTGCGGGGCCGAAACATCCAATGCTTCGGGCCCGATGGCATCCGTCACCGTTGGCAGAACCGCATCAAAACGGGCCACGGCATCACGGATTTCTGCAGGGCGCAGTGGTGTATCACCCGTGTTGAGCGTCAGCTCATAGCGTTCGGCCAGTTGCGCCTCGACCGCTGGCGGCCAACGGCGTGTTACAAATACTGAAGGTTTAGCCATTTCATGACGCCTTTCCCATCACATCCGCAATCGTCTGGCCGATCAGGGATGGGTTTTCTGCCACATGCACTCCGGCTGCGGACAGGATCTCAACCTTTTCGGACGCGCTTTCGCCAAAGGCCGAGATAATCGCCCCCGCATGCCCCATGGTCCGCCCTTTGGGTGCGGTCAGACCCGCAACATAGGCCACCACCGGTTTGCTGATGTGATCCTTGATATACTGTGCCGCTTCCGCTTCCTGGGGGCCGCCGATCTCACCAATCATGGCAATCACTTCAGTGTCTTCATCCTGTTCAAAAAGCTGCAGAATGTCTTTGAATGAGGATCCGTTGATCGGATCGCCGCCAATCCCGACAGAGGTTGAAACACCTATTCCCAGTTCTTTTAACTGCGATGCGGCCTCATACCCCAAGGTACCGGAACGGCCGATAATGCCAACTGTGCCCTTCAGGTAGATATGGTCGGGCATAATTCCCAAAAGCGCCTTGCCCGGGCTGATCGTGCCTGCGCAGTTCGGTCCTGTCAGAACCATCCGGCGTTCGCGGGGGTAACGCATCATATAGCGCTTTACCGCAATCATGTCCTGCGCGGGGATACCGTCAGTGATACAGACACAGTACCGAATGCCACCGTCCGCAGCCTCCATAATACTGTCCGCTGCAAAGGGCGGGGGTACAAAGACCAGACTTGCTTCTGCTCCGGTTGCGGCCACGGCGTCCTTTACGGTGTCATAAACCGGTACGCCTTCGACTTCATCTCCGCCGCGTCCCGGCACCACACCGGCGACGACCTTGGTTCCGTAATCCAACATCTCGCGGGTGTGAAACCGAGCCATCTTGCCGGTGATGCCCTGCACGATAACCTTGGTGTCTTCGTTCAACAGAATGCTCATGATACAACCCTCACGTTTACGCCCTGGGCTTGGTCATTTTTCCACGAGGTCACAGCGCGTTCCGCCGCCTCGCTCAATGTGGTGGCACGGATGATCGGCAGCCCGGATTGGGCAAGGATCTTTTGTCCCTCGGCCACGTTGGTACCGGCCAAACGCACGACCACCGGGACGTCCACGGGCTGCTCTTTCAGAACCTGAACGACACCCTGTGCCACCCAATCACACCGGTTGATCCCGGCGAAGATATTGACCAGAACCGCCTGTACCTTTTTGTCTGACATCACCAGACGGAAGGCTTTGGCCACGCGCTCGGGAGAGGCTCCCCCACCGATATCGAGGAAATTCGCAGGCTCCCCTCCGGCCAGTTTGATGGTATCCATCGTGGCCATAGCAAGACCTGCCCCATTCACGATGCAGCCGATATTGCCATCCAGCCCGACATAGGACAGTCCGCGATCTGCTGCCCGGCTTTCGCGCGGGTCTTCCTGGCTTTTGTCGCGCAGCTCAGAGATCTGAGGATGACGGAACAAAGCATTGTCATCAAAGGTGATTTTGGCATCCACAGCCAGCGCGCGACCATCGCCGGTAATAACAAGCGGGTTGATCTCGACCATCGTTGCGTCAAGCTCGGTAAAGGCGCGGTAGCAGCCCAGAAGCGTGCGTACGATCTGCTGTGTCAACTCCGGTTCAATGCCAAGGGTAAAGGCGATCTCCCGCGCTTGGAATTCCCGCAACCCCACCGCTGGTTCGACGGTTGAGCGTACGATACTGTCGGGGCGTTCGGCCGAGATATCCTCGATCTCCATCCCACCTTCGCGGGAGGCAACAATCATGACCCGTTGGCTGGAGCGGTCCAGTACAAAACCCAAATAGATCTCTCGGTCGATCTGCAAGGCGGATTCGACGTAAACGCGATAGACGCCTTTGCCTTCGGGGCCGGTCTGGTGAGTCACCAGCTTGTGGCCAAACATCTCTTCGCAGACTTCCTGAATCTCCTGATCACTGGAACAGACTTTCACGCCGCCCGCTTTACCGCGGCCGCCGGCATGCACCTGCGCTTTGACCACCCATTTATTTCCACCCAGCTCACGCGCCCTATAGGCCGCTTGTTCAGGGCTATAGGCCAACGCCCCCTGGGGTACCTCCACGCCAAATTTCGACAGGACTTCCTTGGCCTGATACTCATGAATATCCATTTTCTTCCTCCTCCCCTTTATGCCTGGCTATTGTGCTGCAATCGCCTGAGCAAAATGGTCTTCCAAAGCAGCGTCCAACGCGCCCTGATCCACGTCCAAACCAGCCTTGCGCAAGACAGCGGCAAAACGGTTTGCGATGTCTGTGATATGCGCGGCGCTCAGCAGGTTCAGGATGCCGATGCGGATCTGCACCGGCTCTGACAATGTGGGCCAGATACCAAAATTCTCCGCCCGGCAGGTCTGCACGATCTCCATTTCGCGCCCCGCCAATGCGGGCGGCAGGTTCAGCACAACAAGCGACGTCATATTTGACGTGATGTCGCAGCCCATAACCTCCAATGCTTTGCGCAACCCGGCTTCGTGGAAACGATAGCTTTCGGCACGTTTGGCAACAGTGTCTTGCAATGCGATCCGCAATGCCTCGTGAAAGGCGGCCACGGCATAGGCTGAATGGGTCCGGTGATAGGTTCCCTTTTCTACATCCTGACCGTCGATAATCCCCCAATGGCGCGCTTCCATGATCGCGTGATGGGCAAAGCTGCGGGTCCCCGTGGCCTTGAGCGAGTCAATATAGCGATCCGAAAGCGACACGGGCGCATAGGTCAGCGGCAAGCAGCAGATGCCTTTTTGCGGACAGGAGGCCCAGCCGACGATGCCTGGATAGTCATCAATCGAAAAGTCCTCGACCCCGAGTGATGAGACCGCATCAACAAGCCCCATCGCACCATGCGCTTCACAGGAACGGGACAAGGCCTCGACATCATTGATCCGCCCGGAACCGGTCTCCCAATGCGCCATTACTGCCCATTTCGGCTTGTGCTCGGACAAGGCGCTTTCGATCACATCAGCCGTAACCGATTGGCCATGCGGGACATTGATTGTCACAACGCTTTCTGCCTGGGGATCTGTGGAGTTCGCGGCCAGCTCAGCTGCCGTTGCGGCCTTCATCCGCACGGTCAACCCGTCAATGCCGGAGAAGGTACCATTGACGAAAACAACCACTTTGTCACCGGCCTGAATAGCGTTGAGCAGCACATCAAGCCCGCTCCAACCGGTTCCGGCCACACCAAACGTATGGATATTCTGGGTTCCCATGATCGCACGCAACATCTGTTTGCACTCGATCATGCCTTGCAAAACGCTGGGGTGCATATGGTCCGCAATCCCAGCACTAGAGAACGCGTGAAGCACCCTCTTGTCTGTGTTTCCGGGGCCCGGACCCGCGGCTATAGTTTCGGGAATTGAAAGCGGTGGAAATACATTGGCGACCATAAAGCTGCCTCCCTCTTCAGCCAAATTATCGGATTTGACTAGAGAAGCGGCGTTTTGAGAATCGCGCAACCTACGATACTCCTGCTTTTGGGCATCCATTTGGGTGGGGGATCGCCCACCCGTTTGGGTAAGTATCCCGGTGTATACCGCATATGACCCTACCTATATGGGTAGGTTTCTGTGATTTATGGCTTGTTGACAGGGGGTTAACGAAAATGGACAAACCGATTGGGATCATTCTAGCCGACAGCAACCCGCTGGTTCTGTCCGCCATGTCTGAGATTTTTGAAAAGGATCCGCGCTTCTCGGTCCTGGCCACCAGCGCTACGGCCGAGGGGTTTCTCTCTGCCTTCCTGCGCATGCCCGCAGAGGTCGGCGTGGTCGAATGGAACTTGCCCGCGTTGGGTGCCGCCAAGCTGGTGGATGTTCTGCGCGAACAGGAAGCCGCGCCCAGACTGGTGGTGTTTGATGATCACACTGGCGACTACCCTCGCCTTGCGATGGCCGCTGGTGCGGCCGGCTTTGCGCCGCGCTCGGGTGAGGTGAACGGGCTTTTGACCACCTGCATCGATGTTCATGCGGGCAAGATGGTTTTCCCTTTTGTCGACATCCGCGACCTGCAAACCGACCCGATCCAATCGCTGTCTCGAAAGGAGCGCGTGATCCTTGAAGCGTTGTCCAAAGGGCTCACCAATCGGGAGCTCTCCAAGGAGCTGGGGATATCCACCAACACGGTGAAATTTCACCTCTCGAATCTCTTCGAAAAACTGTCGGTTCGAAACCGTGCCCAAGCCATCGCGTTTTACTATGCGTCACGCCTGCCGCTGGAGCGCAAAACGAACCGATAGATCGCGCAATTTTCAGTCTTTTGCATACCGTAGTGCGCAATAAAATTTCTTGACTTTTGAAGAATCTCTTCCCCTGTCTGGGGGCGAGTGGCAGCCCGATCTGGGCGCCACAAGACCCTCAAAACTCATCTGCAGGAGGAGCAATCAATATGAGTTTTCACGTCATCGAACAGGCCCCCGGTCGTCTGAATCGCAGCGAGCTGGCCGTTCCCGGATCGCAACCTCAAATGTTTGAAAAAGCAGCACAATCTGATGTCGATGTTATTTTTCTTGACCTTGAGGACTCTGTTGCGCCGGATGAAAAAGAACAGGCGCGCAAGAACATCATCGAAGGGCTGAACACCATCGACTGGAACACAAAAACCATGTCGATCCGGATCAACGGTTTGGACACGCATTACATGTATCGCGATGTGGTTGACGTCCTTGAACAAGCGGGAGAACGGCTGGATCTGATAATGATCCCGAAGGTTGGAACGGCCGCTGATGTCTATGCCGTGGACATGCTGGCGACACAGGTTGAAGACGCGACCGGACTGACCTCGCGGGTGGGGTTTGAGCACATCATTGAAACCGCTTTGGGCATGCAGAATGTCAGCGAAATTGCAGCCGCCTCCAAGCGCAATGAAAGCCTGCATTTCGGGGTCGCGGACTATGCCGCGTCCATGCGCGCACGGACCACTGTCATCGGGGGTGTAAACCAGCATTACTCAGTTCTCACGGATCCAGATGCCACAGGTGCGCGTGAGGTACATTGGGGGGATATGTGGCACTCTGCTTTGGCCATGATGGTGGTTGCGGCCAGGGCAAATGGCTTGCGTCCAATCGACGGTCCTTTTGGTGATTTTTCCGACCCTGACGGCTATCGCGCAGCGGCCCATCGGGCGGCTGTTCTGGGGTGCGAGGGCAAGTGGGCCATTCACCCCTCGCAGGTGGCATTGGCCAATGAAGTCATGAGCCCCTCGGACGAGGAAATCACCAAGGCAAACCGCATCCTAAAAGCCATGGCAGAGGCCGAAGCGGCCGGCAAAGGCGCTGTGTCTCTGGACGGCCGTCTGATCGATTATGCCTCTATCCGCCAAGCCGAAGTCCTGGTGGAAAAAGCCAAACAGATTTCGGGCGCATAAAAACATCCACGCCCCTGAGCCATCTGTGTTTCAGGGGCGTGCCAGCGTGGCGGGAGACCCTTCAAGGGTCAGAATCCGGTCCGCCAGATACTCTGCTTCGGTCCGGGCATGGGTGACAAACACGGTAGAAGGCCGCACTTCGGCGATCAGCCCCTGTGTCAGATCCATCATGTCTTCCGCCATGTCCTGATCCAACGAGACAAAGGGTTCATCCAGTATCAGCACCTCAGGGCGTCCGACAAAGGCCCTGGCCAGCGCCAGTCTCCGCTGCTGCCCCAGGGACAATTGCCCAGGAAACCG
Source organism: Epibacterium sp. ABZ3_068 (assembly GCF_056159265.1). Taxonomy (NCBI): domain Bacteria; kingdom Pseudomonadati; phylum Pseudomonadota; class Alphaproteobacteria; order Rhodobacterales; family Roseobacteraceae; genus Epibacterium; species Epibacterium sp. ABZ3_068. The sequence continues at coordinate 146,652 of NZ_JBSWUV010000003.1, read as the reverse complement.
CGCGCCTTTTCCCGCCAGCCCAACCCGTTCGAGCATCGCCAGCAACTGCTGCTGTGGCACATTTGGGTGGACCAGTCGCAGATTGTCCAAAGCAGAGCGCCAGGGCAGCAGGGTTGGCTCCTGAAACACGACCGCAAGGTTGTCAGGGCGCCGGACTGCCCCGTCAAAGGTCCCGTCAATCCCCGCAATGATCCGCAGCAAAGTGCTCTTCCCGACGCCGGAGGGCCCAAGAATTGCAACTGTCTCCCCATCCGCGACGTCAAACGTCAGCTGCGACAAAACCGGCGTCGCTCCATAGGATTTGGACTTTATGTCAACTGCGATCATGCGCTGCGCCACCGCCGGACCCGGCGCTCAAACGGTTGCAAGCACAGCCATTCCACGGCCAGCATAACCGCAATAAAGCTGAGCGCGTAAACCAGCACCATCGCCACATCAAATAACTGGAAATAAAGGTGAATTTGGAAGCCAATGCCAGACGATCGACCCAGAAATTCCACCACCAGAACGATCTTCCAGATCACCGCAATCCCGGTACGGGCCGACCCGGCGATATAGGGGGCCAGCTGGGGCAACATCACATGACGTATTCGCGTTCCCAAAGGCATCCGATAGACCCGCGCCATGGCGTCAATTTGCGGATCCAGCGCACGCGCGCCTTCGCGGATGACGGTGGCCACATTGGGGATCTTGTTCAAAGTTACGGCCAAAATTGCGGCTGTCTCTGTCAGGCCAATCCAGAGGTAACACAGGACGATCAGCACCAGCGCCGGAAGGTTCAGAAAGATTACAAGCCAGGGATCCAGCCAGCGATTGATATGCTCATACCGCCCCATTATCACACCCAGCGTAGTGCCAACAAACATCGCAAGCCCAAAGGCCCAGACAACCCGGACCAACGTTGCCAGCAGATGTGTGACCAACTCACCCGAGGCGAGTTCTTGTTGCCACAAAGGGATCAACGCCCAAGGTTGCGGCAGCACTTGCGGATCTCCCCCAAAATACGCCGCCACAATCCAAAGCATCAACAACCCAAACACCGATAAAACCGGCACATACCGCTGGGCAGCGCCGGTTTCCCTTTGGCCTTTGGTGTTCTGCACCTCAGTCAAGCGTGGCAAAGAGGCCCTCCGGCACAGAAGTCGCCTCACCTACAAGCTCGCTTCCACCCAGCTCATACATCAGGCCCAGCATCTTGTTTGCCCCATCCAGATCAACCGCGCCGCGCGCGGGGATGCCAGCCACCCAATCTTTGCGCAGCTGTTCGAACTGGGCGTCGGTCTTGGCATTCATCCGTGGCCGAACAGCATCCCAGGCGGCGTCAGACTGGGCCAGCATCTCCTTGGCCTCACGACTTGCGTCATAGAAAGACTGCGCCAGATCCGGATGTTCCGCCAGAAAGCTCTCTTTGAAATAATACCCCAGCAAGGGCGTGTCCGTATTGAGCCCCAAGGCCTGCCCTGCGGTTTCAACCGAAATCAGCTCGCGCATGCCGCTGGCTTTCATCTTGGCCAGGAAATGCCAGAAATTGATGGCCCCCCCTAGGTCACCGCCCAAACCCGATTTGAAAATCAGCGGAGGGGCGCCAAAGACCTGTTCGGTTTCGGCCTTGAGGTCAAAGCCATATTCCTGTTGCGCATAAGCCCGCAGGATCAGCCAGCTTTTGTCCAAAGGGCCGCCGGCTATTCCAATTTTGCTCCCTGCCAGATCAGGAAGTGTCACCGCGTCACTGTCTTTGGGCACCACGATACTGCCCACCGCCTTGGAATAGGGAACAAAGACGTAATCCTTGCCCGCCGCGCGTTGACGCGCCACCCAGATCCAGTCGGCAACGGCCATATCGGCCTCATCTCCCTCTACTGCAATCCGGGTGGCCCCATTATCCGCATAGGGCTGTATATCCAGGGTAAAGCCGTATTTCGCGTCCAGCCCGTTTTCGGTAATCGTGGCCAATTCCCAATTGACCGTTCCGATTTTCAGCACAGCCGCGCGTATGATCGGCGTCTCCGCCAGCGCGGCACCGGCTGCAACAACCGCTGCCAATGTCAGTGACAATAGCTTCATGGCATCCTCCCAAATGCAGCGGTATGACCGCTTGTCCTATTCAGCCCGGCGTCTCACTTCGTTCAGGTCTTTATCCAGTTCAATATCGAACTGTTTGCCGCCCTTGCAGATCACGTCGTCCAATTCATAACCGTCCTCTTCGACCTCGATGTCATCAGGGTCCATCTGACACTCCATCGCGGCCAGCATGGCTTCGATCTTTTTCACAGTCTCGGCGTCTACATGACCATCCGCCAGAGCCGGACTTGCCGTTAAAGCCAATATCGCAAACCATTTTTTCATATTCTATACTCCTTTTAGCCTAGTCATCACTGGATATTAAAGGTCACCTGCTGCGATGCGCCGCTGGTGCCCGGAATGCGCAGCACATGGCTGCCGGGTTTGATCGCGATAAACGACAGCTCCACCACGCCAGCCTTGTCGAACTCGATTGAATCCACGGCCATGGGGCGGATCTCGATCTTGTTGATGACGATTTCGTTCATCCAGATCGCGCGAAAGAAGTCTGCGCCTGAAACCGCCAGTTCAGCCGAGCCATCCGCCGTGATCTGCAATTTGTAATAGGCTCCGGACTGCAACATAACGGACCCGGTTTCATGCAGTGGCTGACCTGAGGCCAGCGTCAGCTCTATTGTGTCGCCCCGGTTGCACTTTGCCAGAAGCCCGGCAAATCCCAGATCGTCACATAAAGGCGCTGCTGCCAAAGGCGCGGCCAGAGTGCTTGCAAACACAGCCGCCAAAAACGTTCTCATTTCAGGTTTCCTCCCCTAGTTCGGCTGGGTGACAACGCCCCAAGGCTGATCGCCCACCTGCACCGATTTGATGGCCTTTTCCCGGGCCACGTCGATGATTGTGATGTCGTTTGAATTGCCGTTGGTGGTCAGCAGGTATTTCTCATCCGGTGTGAAATCCAACTGCCAAACCCGCTGCCCCACGATGATATAGTCCAGAACTTCCAAAGTGTTGCCATCCACCACAGCAACCCGGTTTGCAGGCCCAAGGGCAACAAAGACCCGGCTGCCGTCTTTGGTGACCTTGACACCAACGGGCTGTAGCCATTCGGGCAAGACACCCGGCACCTCGAAACCGATTTTCTTGATCAATGTGGGCGCGCCATCAGGTGCAATATCCATCACACTGACGGTGCCCCCGATCTCTGAACTTACATAAAGCCGTGTCCCATCCGCCGTATATTGCGCATAGCGGGGACGCTGATCGACCAGCACATTGTGTTTTATTTTGTAATCCTCGGTCGAAATGAAATGCGCCATATTTGTGGTCTCGGAGGTATTGACCACCCATTTTGCGTCCGGGCTCATCCCCATGCCTTCGGGCTCCACACCAACCGGCACCTCGGCCAGAACCGTGCGGGTTTCCGTATCGGTCACGGTCACCAGATTGTCGTCTTCGTTTGCAATGTAAAGCCGGGTGCCGGAGGGTTCGATAATGAACAGTTCAGGATCCGGGCCAGAGGGCAGCGACGGCAGCTCCTCATAGGTTTCCGCATCAAAAACACGCACAAGATTATCATCCGAGGCGCAGACATATAACTTGCTGCCATCCGGACTCATGGTAATGCCCCGTGGGCGGTTGCCTCCGAAAAATTCCGCCGTGACTTCCCATGTGTTGGTGTCAACCACGGTGATGGTATTTCCACGCTCGTTTGAGACAAACGCCTTCCCGGCCCATGCTGCGCTGCCCAAGAGGACCAGTGCAGTTGTCAGTACTAATGATTTCATGATCATCCTCGTATCAGTTGAAAGCAGTGCATTTGGATTCCGGTTCATCTAGCCCCAGCGTGTCTTGGGGGCTGCGGCGGTGCAGAAAACCGTCCTGCGGGCTGACACTTACGGTGATGCGATCATCAAACAGGATCACCTGCTGACGCATCTGCCCATTCCAGGGGCGAAACGACATGCCATGCCCTTTGAAACCGGCCAGTTCGAATTCATCCGATAATAGATATGCCTTCACGCCGTCAGGCTCTGCCGTATTTGCGCGTGTCACCGCTTCGCCCACAGCGCGCAGTGCAATCCAGCTGTTGTAATCCTCGTCCTGCATGTACCGGCCTGCGATTTTCTCAAACCGGTTCTGAAACTGCGTCGCACCATAGGCTTCGTGACCTCCATGCATCTGAACCGGGCGCAGCCCCGCCGAGCCCATCACAGGGCGCGGCGTCCACAGATGATAAGGAAGATAAGCCGCGAAATAGTCATTGCCATCCGCCGCAATCACCACGTCATGTTCTGCCGTATCCTGCATAAAAACCGGCAATTGGCGCTGCACCAGAACGTGACCTGAATCCGTACGTCGCGCGCCGCCGGTGTCCTCGAACACGCGCTCTTCGACGATTTTTGCCCCGAACTTGCGCGCCGCGTGGCGATAGGCTTCGGCAATCGCGAGATCTTCGGGGTTGGAGCCAGAGACCAACAGCCAGCGGTTCCATTTCTTCCAAAGGGCAAATTGGGCAATCGCATCCGCCTGCTGACCGTTGCTGGTCGCTGTGTGCAGCAGATTTGCCCGACACTGGGAACTGCGCAGATCGTTTTCCGGCGCCATTGCGTTGAACACCAGCGCTCCTTGTTCAGCGGCCTGATCGGTGAGACGCAGCAGATCATCACGCCGCGCGATCACCACGATCAGGCGGATGCCATCGGTCAGGATCTTCTCCATCGCTGCGGATGCCTGATCCGGCGCAGAGGCCATGGTCACGGTGGAAAACTGATGCCCCAGAAAAGAGCCGGTTGTGTTGTTGTCCGCCTCCGCAAGCGCCGCCCCGGCAAAGCCAAGATCCTTGGCTTGGTAGTCAAACCGTGAAATGGGCAGCTGCGTTTGATAATCCACCCGCAATACTGCAGCCCGCACCTCCAAGGCGTGGACGGATCCCGCAAGGGCAATGCCTTGGAGAATCGCAAAAAAACTCAGCACAAGCTGTCGCACGTTCCCTCCCATCGCGGCGCTTACCTTCAGTTCGGAAAAACCCAAACCGTCCTCTCCATCAGCACGCGCCACACATAAAACCGTAGCAAGTGACGGAGCTCTTACGATTCTTATTTCTTAAGAATGGACAGTTGTGGCCGGACGTCCTTTGCTGGTGCCAAGGAGAGAGACACCTTTATTCGCGCGCGCGAGGCGGGTGGAAAAACAACATGGGAGGAATTATGCACCGTCGTATATTCATTGGAAGCTTGGCCTTGGCCGCGGCAATTCCTGGGCTTGCACTGGCCCACGGGCCGACACGGCAAAAAGTCACCGAAACAGTAGAAGTCGCGGCAGATCCTGCAGAGGTCTGGGCAGCCGTTGGCAATTTCCAGGATATGTCCTGGCACCCGGCCGTTCACAGTTCGACCGGCGAAAACGGTAACGAAATTGACGCAACCCGTGTGCTGACACTGGGTCAGGAAGGTGGACCAACCATCGCCGAAGTGCTGTATAAATACAGCGCCGAAAAGATGAGCTATTCCTATCGGATCACTGATGTGGCCGTGGAAACATTGCCGGTGACCAACTACTCATCCCATCTCACGGTCAAGCCCCGCGACGGCGGCGGATCTCTGATTGAATGGCGCGGCGCGTTTTATCGGGGCTACCCAAACAATGATCCGCCAGAAAACCTGAATGACGAGGCCGCAAAAGCAGCGGTCACCGGCGTTTATCAATTGGGTCTTCAGGCGCTTCAGGAACGTTTTGGTGCACCGGGGTCTTAATCCATTTGGAACCATTGCTGCGGCCTTCGCCCTTTGGGGCGGGCCGCTTCTTGCGGATGTGGCATTTGTCACCTGTCAAAGCGGGGATAGGCTGACAGTTATCGATCTGGACAGCGGCCAAACCCGCGACTGGGCCTTGCCCGGAAAGCCAGCTGGTATCGCAGTCAGTTCTGGCGGCGTCTTTGTTGTATCACCTGACACGGCCACGATCACCCGTCTTGATCCGCAGTCCGGAGAGATCCTGGCACAGGTCAAGCTGGAGGGAGGCCCAAACGGCATTGCCCTTGATCAAACCCGCAACCACGTCTTTGTCTCGGATTGGTACAACGCTCGGATCTGGGTGTTGGCGGCAGAAACACTTGAGCCCGTCGCCGAGCTGACCACTGGTGCCGCACCCGCCGGGCTAGCGCTTTCTGATGACAACCGTTTCCTTGCCTCGGCTGACCGTGACGCTGATCAGGTCTCAATCTTTGATGCAAACACCTTTGAACTGGTCGCGCGATACCCCACGGGTATGCGTCCCTATGGTCTGCGGTTTGCACCGGATGGGCGACTGTTTGTCGGCAATGTCGGCTCCGACGATCTGACTGTTTTATCGCCACAGACCGGCCCAATTGCGACGGTTGAGGTTGGAGATCGACCCTATGGTGTGGCCTTTGCCCAAGGGCGGGCCTTTGTCACCAACCAATATGAAAACACCCTCAGCGTGATTGACCTTGAAACCCTTGAAAGCCTGGCCACGATAGAGGTCGGAGAATACCCGGAAGGGATCGACACCACCAGCGACGGCAGCGCTATTCTGGTTGCCCATTGGTTCGACAACACTCTGGCGCGGGTTGATGCGCTGACCTTTGAAATAACACAGGCGTGGGACACCGGAGATGGACCGCGCGCCTTTGGGACTTTCCTTTTGGAAAGCCCCTAACTGGCTTAGGCCCGATCACTCTGCGCAGAGATAGCTGAAAGTCGCGGCGCCATCGTCGATCTCTTCAACCTGGACTCCGCAGGTTTCGGATGTTGGGAACAGATCACGGACTTCGCCAGAAACCACCTTCTGTCCATTGATCGCCACGCGCAAAGCGCTGTCATCCTGGATCGAGGCCACAAACACGCGCGCCGCGCCATCGCCCAGAACCACGGTTGATCCCGGCGCAACCGGTTCAGACAGGGCCAAAGACGCATCGCAAACCGCGCTGACTGTCATGTGACCACGATCCACCGCCTCAAGACTCACCCGGCAGGGGCCATCCTTTCCTGTAACCGGAACGGACCGGCCCACATCCAGCGTCATGAGATTGCCGCTTACAGAGATCTGCGCGGCATCTTCCTCTACCCGCGATGCAAAAACCCGCAGCGCCCCATCCAGTAAGACCGCCGTCTCCCCGGCGCGCACCCCTGCCGGCGCGGGTAAGTCATCACCGCATAGGGCCGTCAGAACTGCACCCTCAGCATTGAACCCATCCAGGGTGACCCCGCAATATTCCTCACCTACCGCAAAAATCTGCCGTTGTCCCAGGCTCAGCTCTTTCATCTCGCGGGCGACGCTGACCCGTATGGCCTCATCTTCGGGCATCAGTCGCGAGATGAAAATTCGTAGTCCACCATCTGCAAACACAGCCGTTTCCCCCGGAGACACGCCAGCAGCATCCACGTTTATGACTGCGCCCTTCGGAGCGCCGCCGGAACTTTCGGCACCTGACACAACAGGGGCTGCGCGTTTTGCGACTTCTTCAACTGAGGCAACCGCAGTTTCCGCCGCCGCTTCCGCTCCAGCCAGCCTGCTTTCCATGGCAGACAGTTGGCTTGCCAGATCCGCAGTCCCGGCGCTGGCTTGTGTCAGATCTTGCAACCGGGATTGCGCGTCTGCCAGCTCGCCCTCAAGAGCAGAAACCTGCGCCGAAAGTTCAGCCGATCCTGCCTCTACACTGTCCAGCCGCGCCTCCAGCGCCTGAACCTGGGTCGCTGTATCGGCAACGGCTGCGTCTGCCAGCTCTTTGACCGCATCCATATTGCGGCCCGGCGTAAACAAGCCAATCAGTGCCAGAACAGAGACCCCCGCCAGCATCCCGCCAAAAACAACTGTCTTTCCCATGACTTCCCCCCAATGAAATGTGAACCATGTCCAGGTTCGAAATTAGCATGAATCTGTGACAGCCAAGCACCGCGGCTGCATCAACGTTGCGGCAAACCTGCCAGCGGTTGGAGTTCCTCGGTTGGCAACCCTTGCTCTGCCCATCCGTCCGTTCCAGCCGGAAACCAATGCACGTTGGAATAGCCCAGTTCGACCGCCCGTTTGGCCGCATTCCAGCTCATCCAGCACTGCGCCTGGCAAAAAATCACCAAAGCCTGCGTGTGATCCCCTGCCGTGATCAGGGTCAAGCCGTCCTCGAAATAGGTCTGATAGACAGGTGCAAGTGTCCCATAACCGGTATTTGGCATCCACGCGGCCCCCGGAATGGAGTAACGGGGCTTGTCCCGCCACACCGTTCCATCGGGCAAATTTTCAGGGCGTGGCGGACGTGGCAGAACATCCACAAAAAAGGCCGCCTTCTCTTGCCAGAGAACAGCGGCCTGTTCGGCGGAGACAACGCGGCTTCCTGCCAGCGTGTCCGGGACCGGTGCCCGGTATTCCCCCTGCCGGTAGCCCTCTGGTTCAGGCACTGGTTGGCTGACCCCAACCACAGGAGGTGCCAGAAGGATTGCAGCCAGAGCAAGTCTTTTCAGATGTCGCCCTGCCCGCCCCCTCATGGGTTGACCTCCAGAACCGCATCGCCCAGATCAGAGACCAAAGGCACGCCCGCCTCGATCAATAGGGCGTTGATCTCACCCTGATTACGGCGAATGATCGAATTGAGCCGCCGCTGCCAGACTTTCTCTCCGTGGCGTACACCCATTGTGATCCGATAGAACAGGCGCGGCGGCAAGGTTTCCTGGATCAGCGGAACCACTTCCATTTCCGGATAATCCGCCTTGACCATCGGGCCACCCAAAGGCCCCCAAAGGATCGCCGCGTCGATATCGCCTGCTTTCAGATCCTCCAGCATATCCACCGCCGGGCTTTCGACACGTCGGTCCACAAACAGGTTATAGCCTTTGGCATTTGCGATCAGCCCGTTGCGCGCCATATGAGTGGCCGGAGGGCTGCCGGCTACGATTCCGATCCGTGCTCCCTTTAACCGTGCATCACCGAGCGATGCTACTCCGGACAGCGCAGAGCCTTCGGGCAGGATTAAAGTGTAAACGGAGGTAAAATAGTGATTGGTGTTCTGCACCAGCTCATGTCCCTGGGCATAGGCCATGATCACATCGCATTTCTTGACCCGTAGGGTCTGACGAACAAAGCCGGTCGCCTGTGGAAACCAGGTGTATTGCACCGGCAGCTCCAGTTTTTCGGCCACCAGATCAGCCATTTTGTTTTCCCATCCCGAGCCGTCTTCCATCGACATTGGATAGTTGGCCGGATCGGCGCAGACACGGAGTGCGGTGCTGGACACCAAATCCGAAGTCTGCGCCGAGAGTGCCCCGCCCAGCACGCAAAAAATAAGGGCGAAGGCAAATCGATAGACTGAGTTAAGTCCCGGATCAGATCCCAAGGCAGGCATTTTCATCCTCGCGGATCACGTCGGATTTGGCCTCTTTCTTGCCCGGTCGTCCTCGTGGAACGTCACCAGCGCCGCGCGCCTTGAGATACACATAAATATCATCGAGATAGCACATCACGTTCGCATTATCGCCAAAGTGCGGCATGACAGAGTCCTGACCACCCGGTGTCACAACCTTGCGCCCGTTGGTTACCACATCGACAAAATCGTAATAATCCATGTTGTTGGCAGAAACCTTCAGCGCGGGCGCATAGGTCGACCCTTCGCCTTCCGGCCCGTGGCACACGTGGCATTCAGAGTGATAACGGCGGAACCCGGAATAGGTCAGCCAATCCACCGCGCCTTCGTCATTTATGTTGTATGTTGGAATATCGTCCGCCGTGTAATACCGACCGTCTTCGGAATAGGCGGCCTCCAGATTTGCCGGGTCCAGTTTTACGTCTTCCGCCTGTACTGGCAGAGTAAGGCTGCTCAATAGGCATAGTCCAACAAAGGCATGACCTGTCTTGCGCATAGTGTGTCACCTGTTTTTCCTAGAAGCGGCGGGCGCAGCTGGCGCCCGCCAGTGAGTTCAGTTTTGGTTAGTTCGGCAGTTTGAACACGGTCAGCTGACCACCCAGCGCGGTATAGTCGCTCAGCGCAGCATAGCCGCCCACAGCACCCAAACCATCGTTGGGGTTGGTCAGACCAGCCGCCAGACCAATACCGGCCCAGCCACCAATGCCCGACAGAACCGATACATACTGGTTGCCGTCATGTTCATAGGTCATCACGTTGCCGATGATGCCGGACGGCGTTTTGAACCTGTAAAGCTCTTCACCGGTTTCGGCATGGATCGCTTTCAGATAGCCCTCAAGCGTGCCATAGAACACAACGTCTCCCGCAGTGGCCAGTGCACCGGACCAGACAGAGAACTGCTCGGGGATCGACCATTCGATTTCACCGGTCACGTTGTTCCAGGCAATGAAGTTACCCATACCACCATGGCTGTCCGCCGGCGGGTACATCGCCAGGGTCGCACCGACATAGGGCTGGCCGGCCGTGTAAGACACGCGGAACGGCTCATAGTCCATGCAGACGTGGTTGGTCGGAACATAGAAGATCTCGGTCTTGGGTGAATAGGCCGCAGGCTGTTGATCCTTGGTTCCAAGCGCCGCCGGGCAGATACCGGTCGAGTTCACGTCTTCGCCGTTCTGCTCGGTTGAATACTGGGACACCACATAGGGGCGGCCATAGTTTTCGTTCGTCGGATCCATTTCAACACCGGTGGTCCAGTTCACAACCGGATCGAATTTCTCGGCGACCAGAAGTTCACCGGATACGCGGTCCATCGTATAAGCCAGACCGTTGCGGTCAAAGTGGGTCAGAAGCTTGCGCATCTGGCCATCAATTTCCTGCTCCGTCAGGATCATTTCATTGATGCCGTCATAATCCCACTCATCATGAGGGGTCATCTGATAGAACCACTTGGCAACGCCAGTGTCGATGTCGCGCGCCATGATGGTCATGGACCAGCGGTTGTCACCAGGACGCTGCGCCGGGTTCCAGGTGGACGGGTTGCCCGTGCCATAGTACATCAGGTTCTCTTCAAGATCCGCGGAATACCAGCCCCATGTGGTGCCGCCACCGATCATCCACTGATCGCCTTCCCAGGTATTGGTTCCGGAATCCACGCCCACCGGGGTCCCCAGGTGTGTGGTGTTTTCAGGATCAACCAGAATATCGCTGTCCGGTCCCATGGAATAGGCCCGCCAGGCCTGTTCACCGGTATTGATGTCATAGGCCGTTACAGACCCGCGCACCCCAAATTCACCGCCCGAGATACCAACAATCACTTTGTCTTTTACTGGCAGGACGGTCGCGGTATTGGTTTCACCTTTGGACGGGTCACCGTTTACAACCTCCCAGACAACAGCACCGGTTTTGGCATCAAGCGCCACAACCTTGGTGTCTGCCTGATGCAGGAAGATTTTGCCTTCTGCATAGGCCACGCCACGGTTAACCGTGTCACAACACATGACCGGGATAACATCCGGATCTTGCTTGGGCTCATACTTCCAGATGATGCGCCCGTCTTCATTCAGATCCAGCGCATAGACGATGTTCGGAAACGGCGTGTGCACATACATCACATCGTCAATCACCAGCGGTGAACCCTCGTGACCGCGCAGAACACCGGTCGAGAACGTCCAAGCGACCTGAAGGTCTCCGACGTTATCCGCATTGATCTGGTCAAGCTGCGAATAACGCTGGTTCTTATAGTCGCCAGTTTGAATGGCCCATTGGCTTGGGTCTGCGATTTCGCTGACAAGATTGTCGTTTGCAAAGGCAGCCGTCCCGGATGCCAAAGCAATCCCAGACGCCAAAAGCAAAAGCTTCTTCATCTCTTCCTCCCAAAGATTGCGGTTCCTCGTCCCGCAGTTTCGCATCCCCCTCCTGCGAAGGATGCTTACAAGTCCGGGGCTTTTCCCTCTCTCCTTGAAAAAGCCCCGGATCACTCCGATCTCACTCGTCTGTGAACGTCGCGAGATAGGCAATTACGTTGGCGCGCTCTTCCTCTTTGCGCAGGCCAGCAAATGTCATTTTAGTGCCTTTGGCGTAGGTTTTGGGCTTCTCCAAAAACGCGGCCAGCTCTTCTTCGGTCCAAACTGTCCCTGCGGCGCCCAATTCATTAAGCGCATCGGAATATTCAAAACCGTCATGTCCCGCGATCTGGCGGCCAACAATGCCATTCAACACCGGGCCTGCCTTGTTCTCAGCACCATCCCCGACTTCATGGCAGGCTTTGCACTTGCGAAACACCTTTTCCCCTTTGGCGGCGTCGCCTTCAGCCAAGGCCGCCATCGGGACCAAGATCATGCCGATTACGCCGAGTAGTCTCATCTTCATTCCTTTTCCTCTCCCTTGCGTCTACCGCACGCTCCATTCCATGCGCCAAAAACGCAGCCCAAGTCGTGCAACAGAAAGAAACTCATACAAAACGTTCTGACCGGTTTAACCAGTTCAGTGTACATCCTCACGCCAAACGAGCGGCGTGCCATGCTACGTGATCTCCAGCAAAAGAGTTCACAAAGAAATACGAATGGTCATACCCGGGCTGTATCCGCAGAACCGCAGGCTGGCGCCGTTTGGCAATGGCACTTGCAAGCGCCTCCGGCTTCAGCAGGTCCAAAAACTGGTCACTGGCCCCCTGGTCGATCAAAATGTCGCCCTTCCAGCCATTTTCGGCCATCAGAACAGAGCTGTCATGAACTGCCCAACCTGCTTCGTCGTCCCCGAGATAGGCGCTCAGCTGTTTACGCCCCCAATCTGACTGGCTTGGGTTTGCAATTGGCGCGAAGGCCGACAGGGACGTGAACTTTTCCGGATTGCGCAGCGCCAGTGTAATCGCACCATGCCCGCCCATGGAATGTCCCGTGATGCCGTGGTTGTCCGCGATCGGTAGCTTCGCGAGTATCAGATCCCGCAGCTCTTCCAGCACATAGTCATACATGTTGAAATGCGCCGCCCAGGGTTCCCGCGTGGCGTTCACATAAAACCCTGCGCCTTGTCCCAGATCATAGGCCTCGTCATCAGCGACTCCTTCACCACGCGGTGATGTGTCGGGATAGATGATCGCCAGCCCGTGCTGCGCCGCATGCTCCTGCAAACCCGCCTTGGTCATCGCGTTTTCATGGGTGCAGGTGAGCCCCGACAGATACCACAACGCCGGAACTTTTGACTGAGCAGCCTGAGGCGGCAGATAGACCGAAAAGACCATATCGCAGTTACAGACATGCGAAGTGTGGCGGTAAACGGTCTGGTTGCCCCCAAAGCTGACGTTTTCAGAGATCACCTCAAGGGTCATGGCTCAGAACTCCACGACGGCGCGGATGGATTGGCCCTTGTGCATGAGGTCGAAGCCCTCGTTGATCTGATCCAGGGTGAGCTTGTGGGTGATCATCGGGTCGATCTCGATCTTTCCATCCATGTACCAATCGACAAAATGCGGCACATCGGTGCGGCCCTTGGCGCCGCCAAATGCGGTGCCTTTCCAGACGCGGCCGGTGACCAGCTGGAAGGGGCGGGTGGAAATTTCGGCTCCTGCAGGGGCCACGCCGATGATCACCGACACGCCCCAGCCCCGGTGCGAACATTCCAGCGCATCGCGCATCACCTTCACATTGCCGGTGGCGTCAAAGGAATAATCCACGCCGCCAAACTGGTCCTGCTCGGTTTTGGTGAGCGCGATGATCGCCTCGGTCACAGTCTGACCGTCCAGCTTGGACGGGTTCACAAAATCGGTCATGCCGAATTTTGTGGCCATCTCTGCCTTGTCGTCGTTCAGATCCACACCGATGATCTGACCCGCGCCCGCCATCCGCAGACCCTGGATCACATTCAGCCCGATGCCGCCGAGGCCAAAGACCGCCGCCGTTGCGCCTTTTTCTACTCCGGCCGTGTTGATCACCGCACCGATGCCGGTGGTGACGCCGCAACCGATGTAGCAGATCTTGTCAAAGGGCGCGTCCTCGCGCACTTTCGCCAGTGCAATCTCGGGCAGGACCGTGTGGTTGGCAAAGGTCGAACAGCCCATGTAGTGATAGATCGGCGTGCCATCCAGCATCGAAAACCGGGTGGTGCCATCGGGCATCAGACCCTGACCCTGCGTGGCGCGGATCGCCGTGCACAGGTTGGTCTTGCCCGATTTGCAGGCATGACAGGTGCCACATTCCGGTGTGTAGAGCGGGATCACGTGATCGCCCGGCTTCAGCGTGGTGACGCCTTCGCCCACTTCCAGCACAACCCCCGCGCCTTCGTGACCCAGAATACAGGGAAAGATCCCCTCGGGGTCATCGCCCGACCGGGTGAATTCATCCGTGTGGCACAGGCCCGTGGCTTTTACCTCGATCAGAACCTCGCCCTGTTTCGGGCCCTCAAGGTTCACTTCCATGACTTCCAACGGTTTACCGGCCTCAAGGGCAACGGCCGCGCGTGTCTTCATTCTATATTCCTCCCTCGCTGGACAGTGAGCTGTCTTGGCGTTGGACTAAAGTATCGACTTCCCAGCCAAACCGGACAACTAATACAATGGTGGGTGTTCCGTGGTCGACAGTGTCAACGGTAGGTCTGTTCCATCAGAAGTTGCGGCCCAACAGGGAGGGAATGTCGAATGTTTCAAAGGATGAAGACACCGATTCGCGGCTTAGGTTTCGGGGTCATTCTGGCTCTCGGCGCAGGAACCTCCTGGGCAGCGGATTTTTCTGACCCGACCTGGCCCTGCGTCCAGCGTAAGGTAGAGCGCCTGTCGCCGGCGCTCATGTGGCCACATCCGTTGGCCGAGGATCTGGACCTTGCGCCCGAGGTCGAAACCGCCGTCCGCGCCTTGGCTGAAAAGGCAGCCCTGCGGCGCCTTGACCCCGCCAGCCTGCAACCAGATGTTGCAACATTTACCGCGACCTATGGTCATGACGTTGAATTATTGGGACATGTTTTTGAACGCAGTTTCAACACCTTATCCAGCCGTCGAACCAAAGTCATTGGCGGCATCGGACGTTTCTCCCTGAGCCAGATTGAACTGGCCAAAAAGATCGACGGGATGCGTAATCAGATGACCGCCGAAATGGCAAAAGACGCGCCTGATTTCGATCTGGTAGATGATCTGGAAGAAAAACTTGACTGGGATCAGCTGATCTATACCGACCGGCAGCAGTCGATCACATATCTATGCGAAACGCCGGTCCTTTTGGAAAAACGCCTGCACGCGATTGCACGTCTGCTGATCCAGGAGGTTGAAGGATAGGTCTGCCTCAGTCCCATTCCATCTCGGTATAGGCAACGGTGGCATTGCGCGGGTTAAATGCGTCAAACAACTCCCAATTGGGTGCTTCTTCTGCTGCGATATGGTCCACGGCTTCTCCTAACCGTTGCCCCGATTGTATCGCGGCGGTCGTGTCACGGCTCAGAACATTCAAATAGCGTTGAACGGGTGTGCCCCCATCCGGCCAGGGCACCGTAGCGGCCCCATGGCCGGGCACCACTTGGGCTACAGGTCTTTCAGACAGCTCCGCCAATACCGCCTGCCACCCCCTCAAGGATCCATCCAGCGCAGGTAAATGCCGGTCAAACACCAGATCCCCGGCAAAGAGTGTCCCTGTAAAGGTATCAAATACCGTCAGATCATTGCCGCTGTGTGCTGTGGGCCAGCTTTGAAGGGTGATCACCCGGTGACCCAGATCAATCTCCAGCTGGCCATCCACCTCGAGTGTCACCTCCGGCGCTGTCGTGCCCAGCAGGGACATTGGGCCAATCAGCTCGGCAAGGGACTGCAGGTAATTGGCCTGTCGATCCGCAATTGCCCGCGCAAGCCGCGTGTGACCCACAACCGTGGCCCCGGACTGCTCCAGAACCGAGGCCCCAAAGATGTGATCCGGGTGCATATGGGTCAGAATCACATGGCTGACCGGCAAATCTGTTGTGGCTCGGATTGACCGCCACAAAGCCTCCCCCAGCCAGGCCGCGCCACCGCTGTCGATGACGGCCACGCTTTGCTGACCGACGACAAAGCCAAAGTTTGATATATCGCCCCGATTGCTCCGGTTGGCCTCGGCGATTTTGCCCGTGTGCACAAAAACCCCAGGCGCGACTTCGGTGACGGTCAGGACCTCTCCCACCCTTTGGCAGCCGGCGGCCTTTAAACGTGCCGTCTCCAAAGATGCGGTGCAGCCCGCCAGCGTTTCTGCTTCGTGACCGGGGACCAGAGCCGCCCGGCAGACCTCGGCGTCTTCTTCCAAAATAGCACACAGCATAATCACAGCTTCAAACATGTCGCCCTCCTGTCCAATGCAGACTATCGGAAAACCCCAAGATGTGATGACCGATACCTTTGGATGATCTGGCCAAAAAGCCGCCAATATGGCACCCTCTGGGAGCTGGCCGCGCTCCTGAACTGATGACCCCCACGATCCCACGTATCGGAGGATGAATTATGACGTTCAAAATCATTGCAGCCCTGACCGCGGCCCTGTTGTGCAGCACGGCTGCTCCACCCCGAGCGGTTGCGGACGAGCGCCCAGACAATCCGCTGCAACAGGGTCTGACCTGGCCAGAATTGCGTGCGGATGTGGTTGGCGATGCGCAGATACAGGATGGCCGCGCAGTGTTTGATGTGACCGCACCGTTTCGCGCCCATGATGCGGCCACCGTTCCGGTTATCATCCGCCAAACCGATGACAGTGTATTTATCAATGCTGCCACCGTGGTGGTGGATGAAAACCCCGCACCGGTTGCGGCAGAGTTTGACTTTTCCAAAGCCATGGCCCCTCTGGATTTTGAGTTGCGGGTCCGTGTGAACGCCTATTCCAACGTCCGGGTGATTGCCGAGACAGAGGCAGGCTTGCATATGACGGGTCGCTTTGTGCGCGCATCCGGGGGGTGTTCTGCCCCTGCGTCCCGCGACCCCGAGCTCGCGCTGGCCAGTATGGGCAAGATGAAGCTGCGCCTGTTTGGAGAGCCTCCGCAGATCTCGGGCACCCGGCGCGAGGCCCAGATCATGATCCGCCATCCGAATTACTCCGGGCTGCAACGAGACCAGATCTCACAGCTGTTTATCCCCGCGCATTTCATCGACACAATCGAAGTCTGGCAGGGCGAAGAGAGCCTGTTCACCATGAGCGGCGGCATCTCGATCTCTGAGAACCCGGTGTTTCGCTTCAGCTATCAGGACAATGGCGCGTCGAATTTGCGGGTGCGTGCCACCGACACCGACGGCAATGTGTTTGAACAGCTGCTGCCCAAGGGGCTTCCAAGCTGAGAACGCCCCCTATTTCAAAATCCGATCGGCGTTCTTGGCGATGGAAAGCGTCGCGTCATCCAGACCAGTGGCACGATTCACTCGGGTTGAGGTCAGGTCGGCGTCCTGCAGATTGCTATTCGTAAAATCCGCCCCGCTCAGATCTGCTCCGCCCAAGGTCGACATGCTGAGGTCCGCCCCGGTGAAAAGGGCTCCGGGCAGTTTGGCAAATTCCAGATCGGCCCGGTTCATCATGGCACCTGTGAAATCCGCACCCGTGCCCCTGGCGGATTTCAGCACACCCCGCATCAGACCCATGGATTGGTTGCGCATATCCGCTGAAAAATCCGCGCCGCGAAATATTGTACCGTCTACCCTTGCCTTGGTGAAATCCGCCGCCAGCCGCGCATCGGTAAAATCCGCCTCGCTCAGATCGGCACCAATCAACTGGGTCTGAAACAGCTCGGCACCAATCAGGGTTGCACCGCTCAAATCGGCCTCTACCATCCAGGCCTGGCTCAGCACACTGTCATCCAGATTGGCCCCGGACAGGTCGGCATTGTTGAGCGACGCCGCGCGTAACACGGCACCGCTGAAATCAAGCCCCGACAGATCCAGCCCATTCAGCCACATGCGGGTGAAATCTGCGGGCATATCGGGTGTTGCCGAGGCCAGACGCGCCTCTACCTCTGCGCGGGTCATCTGGGCTTCGGTCATCTTTGGCAGTGCCATATTGATACCTGCCATGCCTTGAGCCCGGGCGGGATCCGTCGCGAACAGGCAGCACAGTCCCGCCATTCCCCATGCGAGTCTCTTCATAATGTGATCCCCAGCTTGCCCGACAGTCCGTTCCCCAATTGAACTTCGGGTGGTGATTTCTAGTTAAAGCAAACCAACTCTGCCTCGGCCTGGGCACGACGCAGATCCGCCACAAAGTTCGACGCCTGCGCGGCAGAGCGAAAAACCGCCATGCGCTCGCCCCCGACACGCCGCATGGACAAGACGGTTTCTCCCTCCACATAGGCCTCATAGGGCAGGATCGCGGCGATCTCATCGATGGAGCAGGCGCATTGTTCCAGTACCCGCCTGGATTGGCCATTGGCCGCCATACAGCCAAAGATGTAATCCGCCCGCGCCACCGTCGGGTAATCATTCAACCGGTCAGCCAAGCTTTGAGCCTCTGCGCCGGCGGTCAGCATCATGGAAACACAGATCGACGCCAGAGCCCGTTTCATTGCAAAACCTCTGCTCCGTCAAACCGTAGCTCCGAGCGATAGACACCTTCGGCTTCGGCCACCAGGCTCAGATACCAGCCCGGCACGTCTTCGGACATGGTGACACGCAGCTCAAGATCACCAAACCCCTGCATCCGGGCGCGGTTTGGATCATCGGCAAAGGGGCGGATACGCACCACCTGGGTTTCGATTGTTTCGCCAGCAAACAGAGCCGACCCGATTTCTACCTCATTGGGCTTTATCAACGCTTCTTTCACACGGTTGCGGATGTAAAACGGGCTGCCGCCGGCCGCCTCGGCCATGTCACGCACTGTGATCTCGTAGAAATACATGATCATCGGATTGCCCACGCTTGCCGGAAAGCTACCAAGTCCGCGGTGACCGCCGTCCTGGCGAAACTCCAGCGCGGCCTCTTCCGCCGGATCGCTTTGCTCAATCCGCAACGCAATCTGGCCGGTGTCGCGTTGTTCGGCATCCGGGTTCAACCGGCTTTGGACTTCGCGTTCATAAACAAGTTCCCTGTCCCTTGAGACGCTGTCCAAGGTGCCTTCACGAAACAACAGATCATAGGTTTGCTGTCCATCCAACGGCAACGCCTGCGCTGATCCAAAGCCAAGACCAAGCAGAGCCATCACCAAGACCAAAATGCGAATGCTCATTTGTATTCCTCCACCAGCTGAACAGGATCACTCTGCGCCACATCCTTGCGCGCTTTCCATTCGATCAAAGGTCGTAGTTGTGACGGGCGCACCGGTTTTGTCATAACAGAGATATCCTGCGCCTTGGCCCGGACAACCAATTCGTCGCTCAGGTTGGCCGTGATCAAGATTGCAGGCACCTGTTGGCCGAACAGTTCACGTACGCCCGTGATGGCCTTTACGCCTGTGTCATCATTGTCCAGATGGTAATCCGCTAGAATAATATCCGGTGGAATGCCCATCGCGCGGACATGGACCAACGCTTCCTCGGTTGAGGAGACAGGCAAGACAATCGCGCCCCATTGCTGCAGGATACGCACTGTCGCCAACAAGACATCCTCGTCATTTTCGATGACCAGCACAATCAGATCCATATCCTGCTGGTCTTCTGGTGCGGACAAGGTAATCGGTTCAGGCGGCGGCAGCGAGCGGGCGACAAAATCCATCTCGATGCAGAATGCAGAGCCTCTGCCCAGCTCAGATTGCACCCACAGCTTGTGCCCCAGATGTCGGCAAGCCCGCTCTACAACCGAAAGCCCCAATCCAACACCCGCGCCGTTTGAAGCGCCATCGCCACGGGTGAATTCTTCAAAAATGCGGTTCTGATCTTCGGGGCTGATGCCAATCCCGTTGTCCCAGATTTGCAACAGCACTTTGTTGCCCTTGCGGCGACAGCCGACCAGAACCCGGCCGCCGGGCCGGTTGTACTGGATCGCGTTGACCACAAGGTTCTGAATAGAGCGCAGCAGGAAAACCGGGTCAGACCGCACCCAAACCGCGCAGGGAACCACACGCAGCTCCACCTGTTTTTGTTCAGCAACGGCCAGTTGGTCTTCAAAGACACCTTCCATCAAGCTGCCCAGACACACTTCGGTAGAGGTGATGGTACTCGGATCCGCGCTTTCAAGGCGCGACAGATCCAACAGCGCCTGCAGCAGTTGTTCTGCCGAACTGAACGCGCGGCGCAGGCGTACAACGCTGGCGTGGATCGGCGTATCCACACTGGCCGTCACCAGAGAGGCCAGCGTCAGCTTGGCCGCGTTGATGGGCTGCAACAGATCATGGCTCGCAGCAGCAAGGAACCGTGTTTTGGAGGAGACCGCAGCCTCTGCCTGCTCTTTGGCCAAACGCAGCTCTTCTTCCACACGGGCCTGTTCTTCGGATTGGGCCACCAACCGCGCATTGGCTTCTGTCAGCTCGGCGGTACGTTCCGCAACGCGTTGCTCTAGCGTGGCCTTTGCGCGGCTTTCGATCGAGACGTCTTTGAGCTCGACCAGAAAACCACCATCCGGCAGCCCATTTGCCTGCAGATCCAGAACATCACCAGACGGCAGATCCAGCCGCGTCTGAAAGACACCGCCGGCAATCCGCCCGTTGCACCAAGTCTGAATGGCCTGGGCGGTTTCCGGCAGCATCACGCCAGAGCCCAACATCGCCGCCAGAATGTCCTGCAGCGGTGTCCCCTGGTGCAACACCCGTTTGGGCAGGTTCAGAAGATCGCGGAACGGACCATTGTGCATGATCACCCCGCCGGAGCTGGAAAAGGTGCAGACCCCCGAACGGATGTCTTCGAACACCGCCTGGAGATACATGGCCTGGGCGCCGATCAGGCTTTCTTTTTCATGGCGGTTCTGGCGCACGATGGCGGTGATCTCGGTTGCCATCAGGACCACGCGTTCCGCACTCATCCTCTGCGCGCGGAGCTGGAACCAGCGGTCCTCAACCAACTCTAGCACCAGCGAAAGAACTGAACGATCCTTGTCCCCGGCCGCCTCGCTTTGTCGCAATCGGCGATCTGTCGACACAAGATGGCGGCTGTTTGCCATCAGGTCGAAATATCTGTTCAGGCTCATCCCTTGTTTGATGTCACCCGAGATATCCGGCAACAACTGGCGGAACAGATCATTACAGACAACAAACTGGCCATCTGTGAACAGGGCAAACCCCCCCTCCATCGCGGCCAGTGCATCATCCAGATTGGCGCGCATGCGGATCTGATCAAAGCGCAGGCTTTCCAGCTCATTTGCCGCGATCTCAAGGTCGCGTGTCTTGGCCGCAACCTGCGCGCGCAGTTCAATAGCTGTGTGAAACGCGCTGTAGGCGGTGCCGCCCATGTCATGTTCCCGATCGGCACGGTTGATCAACGCTTCAATCACCCGCGCCTGCCGCGCCAGCTGTTCCTCAAGATCCTGGCTGCTGTCGACGATACTCAGAACATTTCCTCCTGGCTGGGATCAAAGAAGGCCACGCCCACAAAGGTCTGGTTCATGTGAACACCAGCGTGCTGTTCACCGTAAGTGCTGAACCCCAGCACTTGCCGTTCACTCAGGAGGGCGGACGCCGATCCCAGCAACTGCTTCTGTTCAAACTCTAGCTTGCGAAAGATGCAGTCAAACCCAAGGATGAAATCCGGCGTTTCTCCATCCGGCCCGGTCACATCCAGCGCGGTCCTCATCGTGGCGATCTGATCCTGCCCCTGCCCAAGCGTCAGGATCAGTCCGTCATCAATCGCTGCCATGATCTGCAAAGCGCGCCCGTCCACAACGCCATAAATGCCGCGCACATAATGGTTCTGACGATACAGGATCAGCAGCGGGTTTTCCGCAAACACCTCCGGTGTCAGATCCTCGACCTCACGCCCCAGCACGCGGGCATATTCCACCGCCGCCGGCGCGCCGTTGATCTCATGAATCAGCCTCCGTTCCGGGTCCGCACGCGTGACGACCATCCGCGTATCCGTCGGCAGGAAATGGTCGAAGTTCAGCCCAACAAACCGTAGGTCGGTTTCCAACAGAAGCAGCACCGCCGCATTGGTGTGAAACGCGCCGTCATGCAGAACATAAGTGGGGCCAAAGTCCAGCCCGTCGCCCGCGGATCCCCCAAACAGAGGCAGATCACCCAACACCGTATCAAGGGTAAACGACAGAACATCAACTTGGTGTGAGGCGCCATCAGACAGTAACAATCCCAGACGCTGCCATCCCGCGGTCCTGCGAAATCGTTCCGCATGGCGTTCGGTCCGATTGGCGATATCCTCAACCGAGGTTGAGGCCAGATCGTCAATCAGAATAGAGGCGCAGCGAAAATGCGCCTTTGGGAATGCGATGATCATCATGCCATCGCTCTCATACCCTTGCCCGTTGATTTGACCCGCAGTTGTACAGCCAAACGCGGCAATACCGTTCATTTGTCGCGACAAAGCAGACGACAAGGCTGCGCGGTCATATTGGGACGAGACCAGCACCAGGACGCAACACACATCCCGCAGGTCAAATTTTTCTATACATTCAGAAACCGCCGTCGCTGCGTCCAAGGCAGACGAGCTGCCATAGCACACATGACGGGGTCTGATCAGTTCGTCGCGCATGCAGCCCTCCCAAACTGCAGCAACCTCGATGGCGTGATCTGCCTATTTGGCCAAAAACGCGCTCACCTCGGGCTGCGCACTGTTTCCCGCCCCATGCATGGCCTCAAGCAAGACCGCCGCCTGGGTCCGATTTTTCACCCCAAGACGGCGCAATAAAACGGTGATATGGGCCTTGACCGTGGCTTCAGCCAGGTCGAGCTCAAAGGCGATCTGCTTGTTCGGCTTTCCCGCGCAGATCAGGCGCAATACTCGTTTTTGCTGAACCGTCAGCGCTTCCAACCGGTTGCGCAGATCTTCGGGCAAGGCCGACGTGGTCACGGCGCGTGGCTCGGACTGGCGGAAATCACGTGGCAGGAACTTTTGACCATCCATGATATCCTGCAGCATGGTCTGAACATCCTTGGCCGAGTGATCCTTGGGCATAAAACCAGCTGCCCCCTCGTCCATCAACGCATGCACGACCTCGTGGGAGGCCAGCGACGAGATCACAACAATGGGACAGTCAGGGATCCGCTTTCGCAGATTTACAAAGCCCGAAATGCCGGCCACATCCGGCAATTTCAGGTCAAACAGAACCAGATCGGGTTTAAAGCCCCGTTCCAGCTTTTCCATGGCCGCATGCAATGTGCCTGCGGTTTCGATTTGGGCGTCTTCAAACATGCCTTGCACGGCAGATGCCAGTGCATCGCGGTAGAGCGGGTGATCGTCAACAATTAAGACATGCGCAAAAACCACCCGTGCAGCTGCACAGGTTTGATGTTTCATCCAGTCTTCCTCCCCTTATTGCAGGCTAGCGCAGCTTTTTCGACTCTCAAAGCACTTAGTTTAAGCACACCCCCTCTAACGCGACGAACCGCCATGCAACTTACGCAAGGTCAATGGGTTTTGGAGTTTGCAATATGCGTCGCGATGGCATCCATCAGGGGCGGCGACAGGCAGTCATAAGGTGTAAGCCCGATTTCGCTCAGGCGGCCGCGGATCCCCTCCATCTGATCCGGTGCAACCCCGGTTTCAATGATGGACGAGACAAAAGCGGCGAACTCCGGCGCTGCCCACCCGCGCTGCGCCGAAAGCTCGGTATGGACAAAATCCAACCCGTAAAACGGATGCGCTTCGTTTTCGATACGGCCAACCATATGTACACCACATTCACGGCAAGCATGCCGTTGGATCGCCGCGTCCGGATCCACGATCTCCAGTTTGTCAGCGTTCTTTGTGATCTTGACCGCGTCCCGTCCCACAACGGCGATCTGGCTGAATATTGCCCCTTGAGGTTTCCAACATTTTGAACAGCCGCAAACGTGATTATGGGCCGTTTGTGATGAGACGTCGACCTCAACCGGGTCTTGTGCGCATTTGCACTTTAACGTGCCGCCGGAAAAGCCCGCTACCGTCTCTGGAATTTTAGTATCCACCTGCGGGTGAATTTTAACATGCGTATATTTTGGCGGTGCCACTCCTTCGGCTGCCCCGCCACCAAATAGGCGTCCAATTAGTCCCATCATAACCTCCCCTGAAACACGTGCCAGAACCCACGCAAAACAAGCGTGAAAGGGGGGGCGGATTCGCACAAGCTAACCGATGGTCTTAGTTCTCCCGCCGCGTCGTTCCGGGCGCTTTTGCCAGGAAATCGCGGAGAAACTGCTGCAAATCCGGCGCTTGATGAACTCTGCCAAACAGGCTCTGATCCAACCGAAAAAGCGCTGTTTTCCTGTCCTTTATGCCCTCCGGGTCGCTTTGTGCTCTTTTCTGCATCACAGCAACCGCACGTCTTCGTACGTCCGGCAAATCCTTGCGCCAGACCGCCCACCAAAGCGCCCAGACCTGCGGATCCAACCAGATCGGGCACCTTCGTTCGATCCTGAACCTGTCGCCCCGCAACAGAGCCAGAACCGCCAGCGCCGCCACGCCAACGGCCGTAGCCAGAACCCCGAACCCCGGCAGGCTTCCGTTGGCAGGGCTGGGCGCGTCTGCCAGTTTACCTTTGGGCGGGGTCTGCGCCAAGAACGCCACCCGTTCAGGACTGATCCGGGCAACCGCCTCTTGCCGGGTTGTGGTGTCGAAATATGGAATTTCGATTGGCTCAAGGATGGTGGATACATCATTGGACGGCTGGATCGTCCAACGCCAGAACGCATGTGTGATTGGTCCTTCCGGTGATAATTCCACCAGTCGTTTCTCTGGATGCGCAAAGATCAATGCCGAAGGGGACGTCAGGTCTGGCATGGGAGGGATCATTTCCGGCGTCGCGCCCACCGCCTTGACCCTGATAATGCGCAACACCCCTTGGCCCGGTTCCAACTGATCCGGCGCATTGGACCATTCATCGGATATCTCCAGCCGCCGGACAGGAAACCACCAATTGTCAGAGGAGGTTTGCAGCGTTGGATCGACCTGCACCTGCAATGGGTCCGATTGGATCTCATGCTCAAACCAATCATCCCCTTCGTCAGTCAATGTCAGCTGGTGGCGAAAGCCATCGATGGTCAAAAGCCCGGACTGGGTCGGAAACAGAGCCATGCGCCGTTCCATAACCTTGACACGCTGCCCGTCGATCCATTCCTCATGCCAGTCGTCGACACCCATCTGGCTCCAGTTGAACCCGTCCAGGCTGGGCTGCACCAGATGTTCACGCGTTATATGGCGGCGATAGATGCCGCGAATGGTAATCAGGACCATTTCTCCCACGCGCGGCTTGATCTGTGGATCCTCTACAATAACGTCGAGCTGCAGCTCATTTGCAGTGACCTGAGTTGTCTGGGCTCTGGCCAGAGGCACCCACAGCACAGCGATCAGCAGCCCGATGGTGATCACAGCTTTCATCGCGGGTCCTTCGGGTCCGGCGGGGTCAGCCCCAGGGCTTTGCGCCGTTTGTGCTCATGCTGGATCCGCGCCCGCAAATAGTCACCCGGCACGTCGCGCAACTGCTGCAGCCAGCGGTCGTCCGCCAGCATATAGGCATCGTCAAAGATCTGCCGCACGCCCGTCTGCCCATGGCTGTCCAATGCCGCCAACCCCAGCATCGTATTGGTATTGGTCACCGCATCGCCAGTGCCCGACGCCCGCGCATTGCCCTGCGCCACTTCTGCTTTTTCGACCGTGCCCCCCTCACGTTTGTCAAAATAGGCAATCGAGTCTGGATCCAGCGCGAATCCCGCATAAAGCCGTGCAATTATGTCGAAATTCTCCCGCGCGCGCGGATCGGGCTGCGTCGCCATTGCAACATCATATGCCTCCAGCGCCGCCGCATAGTGTCCCTGCTGGGCCTCAGCATTTCCTAGATTGAACCAGACCTCTGCCTGAAGAAATTCCTTGGCGGCCCGGTCCATATCACCCGCCCGATAGGCCGCAACTCCGCGCCAGTCGGCGGTCTGAAACAGTGCCTCCGCCATGCCGGGCCAGCCCACGGCAAGGGCCAGTCGGCCAAAGCTGCCCGCCCCACCCAATACAACCGCAGCCAGTACTGCTGCCAGAGAAAACACTGCCAGCCCCCGCATCAGCTGATCCTTCGGAACATCAGCAAGAACGGCAGCGCCGCCAGGCCCAGGACATATCGCCCCAGATCCCGCCAATACAGGAGCGGAATTTCCTGCTCTTCGAGCACCCGCCGCGCATCCCGCTGTAAAAAGCGAACCAGATCAGAGGGCGTCTGTGCCGCAAATCCACGCCCCTGCCCCGCCTCCACAAGCTGCAAAGCCGCCTCCGAAGGTGCCCCCGGCCCCACCATCGACAGCCGTGCCCCTGTCGCGGCAATCTCCTGTGCGCGGGCCACGGCAGCAGGTCCAAGCCCGCCGCCGTCGCTCAGCAAAATCACATCTCCCGTCAGGATCTGCCCGCGCTGCAGGATTTCCAAAGCCAGCGCCAGCCCTCTTTCCGGCCGCGATCCGGGATCTGGCACTGTCTCGCCATCCAAAAGCCCCACGGTCTGGCTGATGGCCAGCGGGTCGTGGCTCAGATCCGCTGCCACATAGGCATCCCCGGCAAAGACCACCAGCGCGCTGGGTCGGCTTTCCAGCGCGGACAGGGCAAACTGCGCGCTATGCTGCATCGCCTGCCAGCTTGCGGCCTGCACCGCGCTGGGGGAAACATCCACAACCAGAATGACCGCGTCCAGATTGCGAAAGGTCGGCCTGTCCCGCCGCTCCACTGCAGGACCCGACAGCGCAAACACCATCACCGCCATAGCGCCCGCAAACAGTCGAAACGGAGCGCGTGCAAACGTCTCCTGCACATGCCCCAACCCGGCCATAACCCGCAGCAACTCGGGTCGCGCCACCTGATCCCACCCTCCCAGCCCGCCACGCCGCCGGGACAACCAGAAAACCGCAGCAGCCAAGGGCACCCAAGCCAATAGCCATTCCGGTCGCAACAGGGTCACAGCTGGCATCACCAGACCTCCCGCCGTTGCAGAACAAGGGCCAGAGCCAGCGCCACGGCTGCAGGCCAGATCCACAAGTCACGATAGACCTCAGCCGCCAGCCCGGCACGATCTGTGGCTTCAAGCCGATCAATGGCGCGGGCCACCTCTTCCAGATCCTGGGTGGTGCGCACCCGAAACGCCTCTCCACCGGAGAGTTTCGCCATCGCCTGCAGCGTCGCCGCATGGACCACACCGCGCTCGCCATGCGCTGCCGTGGTTTCATCCTTTGGCCCCAATGCAATTGTATGGACCCGAACTCCCTTTTCGGCGGCCAACCGGGCCACAGCCAACGGATCCGCTGCACCGGCGTTATTGGCCCCGTCCGACAACAGGATTACCACCCGTGTCTCGGCGGTGGACTGCTCCATCCGTTTCAGCGCCAGTCCCAACCCATCAGAGATATTGGTGGCCCGTCCCGGAATGCCGATCACCGCCTGTTCAATCCGCTCTGCAACCGCCTCCACATCATACGTGAGCGGCGCTGCAAAATAGGCGGAGGAGCCAAAGAGGATCAGCCCCACGCGGTCCCCGCCACGCCGCCGCACAAAAGCCGCCCCGACCTTGGCCACCGCATCCAGCCGCCGCACCTGCTGACCGTCCAGCACAAAATCCTCGCGCACCATGGACCCCGACAAATCCAGCGCAATTGCCAGATCCCGGCCCGAGACCTGCAAGGCCCGCACCGGCTCCGGCATACGCGGCCCGGCCAAGGCCAGTACAATCAGCCCCCAAAGGAGCGCAGGCGCCACAAGCCGCCGCGCTGTTCCCCCTCCAAAGGATGGCGCCCCCTTCCCGCCTGCCATCATCTGTTGCGCGACCTGCGCCGGGACCCGCAAAACCCGCCCGTGTCCCGACATCGGCTTGAACAGGATGCGCACCAGAAACGGCGCGAACAACAGACCAAATGCCCAAGGGTCGGCAAATTCAATCACGCAGCACCTCATTGGCCAGCCGTTCTGCCGTCGGCAAGCCGCCCGTCCGCGTCTCGTTTGGCCGGTATAGGGCAGGTCGCAGTTTCGCAAACCGGTTGGGGTGGTGTTCTTTGAGCAGCGCCAATAAAGCCAGCCTCTGCTGAGCCTCTGGAAGGGCAAGCGCCGCGGTCACCTTTTGGGGCAACAAACCTGGTGCTGCGCGCCGCATGCGCAACAGCCCCAGACCGCGCCCGACCCCCACCAGCGCCAGGACCAGCACTCCGGCAATTCCAGCCGCTGCAAAATAGTCCGCCAGCCTTTCAGCCGTCGAAACATCCGGCAGCCGAATATCGCGCAATGACGCAGTGACATTGGCTATGCTTGCCTCATCCATCCGCCTCTCCCTGGTGACTGGATAACCCGTCCGGCGATCTTAGACCGGCCAAACGGGCCAGCCGATCCGGCGTTTCAGCAGCATCGCAGGTCACAACGGAATGCCCGGCGATCAGCCTTGCCCCTGCAGTCTCGCCCCCAGACCATTGCACGCGCTTTTGTGTTCCATCAGCCGTCTCGATCGGATAGACACCACGCGGCAGTCTCAGCGCGTCTGTGACATGGAACAGCCGCAGGTTCCGGTGGCGCTCCAACTGGTTCAGCCGATCCGCCAGATCGTCTCCGCACTGGTCAAATCCCGATACAACAACAATTTCGCTGCCTGTCGGACAGATGCGTTCAACAGGCACTAATGCTTGCTCTAGGGTCTGTTCTGACAGATGGACATCCGGATCTTTATCCGCCGCGTGCCGTGCCGCCTGGAGCGCGGTATCATGGGCACGCACCAGGCCGGAAATCACATCCAGCATGCCACGCACTCGCCCCCGGGCCATAACGGCCACAGGATCGGCAGGCGTAATCGCCCACAAGGCAACTCGCCCGCCATGCGCAATTCTGTCCCAGCCCAGCAAGGTCAGGATCTCGGCTGCGGCAACCGACAGCAAAACCCGTGAAATGCCCCACAGCATGGGTCTGCGAAAGTCAGCCACCAACAGCGTGACTCGATCGCGATCTTCCTGGAACTGACGGATATGAGGCCGTCCGGTACGGGCCGTGGCGCTGCGGTCCAGGTGGCGCAGGTCATCGCCGGGACTATATTCGCGAAGCTCCGCAAATTCCTGTCCGTGCCCTTTTTTTGACGATCCAATTCCGCCCGGCACGTTTGCCAGTGGCCAAGCCGTGTCAGGACAGATGACATATGCGCGCAAAGCGATCAGCGCCGGGGCCGAAAGCCTCGCGCCGTCTTGGTGGATCAGATCTGAGCCTTTGCCGCGTTCCCCCATCACAACGGCTCAACTTCTTTGAGGATATCCGCCACCACAGCCCGGTTTGTGCGCCCTTCTGCAACTGCCCGCCATCTTAGGACAAAACGATGCGACAGCGTATCAGCTGCAAGATCCTCCACGTCTTCCGGCAGCGCATAGTCACGTCCATTGAGATAAGCTCTGGCCTTGGCCGTGGCCGCCAAAGCGAGACTGCCACGGGGGGAAACAGCATGTTCGATGTGCTCAGCAATCGGACCAACCCGCGTGGCCATGACGAGCCGAACAATGTAATCTTTCAGCTCGGGTGACAGATAGACACGCATGGCGCGCGCACGTATGGCCATCAAGGCGTCGATGGGAATTCGGTCCTGTTCTGGCTTCCTCTCAATCGTTTCAGATTCAACCAAGTTCAGAATTTTCAGCTCGTCTTCGGCCTCTGGCAGGCCAAGCGAAACATGGAACAGGAAACGATCCAGTTGCGCCTCGGGAAGGGGAAAAGTTCCTTCGTGTTCAAAAGGGTTTTGCGTGGCCACCAGCATAAACGGGTCCGGCAGGCTATGGCTTTTGCGGCCGATGGTGACCTGTCGCTCGGCCATCGCTTCCAACATCGCGGACTGCACTTTTGGCGGTGCTCTGTTCACCTCATCAACCAAAACCAAGGAATGGAAAATCGGTCCAGGTTCAAATCGGGTGGTTCCCTCCTGCGGCAAGAATATCTGCGTTCCGGTGATATCAGCAGGCATCAAATCCGGAGTGCATTGTATCCTTGCAAACCGACTGTCGAGTGCTTGTGCCAACGACTTGACCGCGCGGGTTTTCCCCAGCCCCGGAGCCCCCTCGATGAGCACATGTCCCGATGCAAGAAAGGCTTGGAGCAGGCGATCAATCAGGCGTTCGTGCCCGATTAAATCCCGCGTCAGATGGCGGACAATCGCGGTGATTTCTGGTGCATTACTTGGGGCCTTCGTGTCCATCGGATACCTCAGCCAGGGGAATGAGCCTCCGAGTTTAATTCAATCGCCCGTAGTCGGGAACACAGCCCTAAGTATGGTTGCGTCACGCCGCTAACGCCGTGAACAAAGGGCGTGATGGATCAAAGGCCCTGCGGGTTCGGCGTTCCCCTATCCGCGTTCCACCACCTTTAGCTGTTCACTAATCCCTCTAAATTGTGCAGATCGGCCCCTTCACAGTCCCATTCACCCGGCCCCTGTTCCGGCAGGATCACCGCGACAGGCCCCTGTGCCGTCGCCAATTGGGCCGAATGAACCCACGCCACCCCTTTGCGTTCTTCGGTTTCCAAAACAATGGAGGTCAGCAGCCTCAATTACCCGAGGTTCCCAAAGACATCATTCCAATCCAGGGCTTATCCGGGTCGGGCTTCCCCCTCATGCGCGACGGTATGTTTGGAAAAATCCGTAGGGTGTCAGGGATTGCCCAAAACAGAGACATCCATCGTCAGAACAGTACCGCCTTGGTCGTTGCGTCGGCACCGTCATATGTATTGACACCAAGCACCGGCCATGCAGACCTGTCCTGCATTACGGAAGATCCCTGCTGCGGCCACCTTGGCCGCTTCTTCCAAATCGGGCGCATCTGCAAACACGATCTTGGGAGACTTCCCAACAAGCTCCAGATAGACACGTTTCATGTTGGAACACGCCGCATATCCCATCAGGCGGCGCCCGGTGCCTCCCGACCCTGTGAAAACCAGAACATCAACATCCATCGACAGGCCCAGCGTCTCTCCTACGACGGCGCCTTCGCCTGTGACCGCGTTCAACACGCCTGGGGGCAGCCCGGCCTCCAACGCAAGTTCAGCCATACGCATCAACGACAAAGATGCAGTTTTCGAAGGCTTCAAAACCACCGAATTGCCCATCGCCAAGGCCGGGGCCAGTTTCCACGCGCCGATCATCATGGCACACATCCAGAACCGCAAGGTCCAGCGCATGGGCGGTGCTTCTGTCAACGGCAATGCAAATTTCGGCACGGCCTATGAACCACTTTTGCCTGGCTGCTACCGCATTCCCACACCCTATACCTATCGCGACACGTTCAACGAGACGGAGCCCGAACGTCTGGCGCCACTGTGTGTACAGGCACTTGACGATGAAATTGCATTCCAGGGCGCCGGAACAATTGCCGCGAGCGATGATCATGGAGCCAATTCTCGGCGCCGGTGGTGTTATTGTCCCACACAAGAGCTTTGCCCCCATGGTTCAGCAGGTGTGTAACCGCCACGGTATTTTGCTCATCACAGACGAGGTCATCACCGCATATGGCCGGACCGGTGCGTGGTCCGGTGCGCGTCTTTGAGGCATTCAGCCGGACATTATGGCCACCGCAAAAGCCATTGCAAAATAAGGGATCAAATCAACATTTCCAGCACGTAAAGGGTAATTTAATATTAGGTTTTTTATTCGATCCAGTTGTCATCTTTATGATCTAGGAAGGAGAAAACCATGCTGAAGTTCTTTCTTGCCACCGCCGTCGCAGGCGTGTTGGCTACTTCTGCTATTGCACGTGACGTCTACTACCCGGTTGAAGATGGCAGGGACACAAAGTCCTCTCTGGAGTATCAAATCCTTGAACTGGCGCTGTCAAAAGCGGACGGCGACTGGGCGCTTACTCAGTCGCCGGTAAAGGGAGGAAATGAAATTCGCCAACGTGCGATGCTGCGGGAGGGCAAAAATCTGCACGTGGCATGGTTTGGAGCAACGCCTGAGTTTGAAAAAGAACTCAAAGCAGTCTACGTCCCGATCAGCGGCGGCCTTTTGGGCTGGCGACTGATGCTGATCAACGGCAAGGAACAACCTCGTTTCTCCGCAGTGCAATCCCTTGAAGATCTGCGCGAAATTGTTGTTGGGCAAGGGGCAGGATGGGGCGATGTTGCCATTCTTGAAGCGGCAGGTCTTACGGTAAAAACCGGCGAATACAGCAACCTCTTCAAAATGGTCGTTGGCGGCCGCTTCGACGCTTTCCCCCGCGGCGCGGCTGAGGCCTTTGCAGAGTACAGCGAAAATGTTGGTGCGCTCCCGGAGCTGGC
The DNA here is from genome assembly GCF_056159265.1 of Epibacterium sp. ABZ3_068. Lineage (NCBI taxonomy): Bacteria > Pseudomonadati > Pseudomonadota > Alphaproteobacteria > Rhodobacterales > Roseobacteraceae > Epibacterium > Epibacterium sp. ABZ3_068. The sequence goes on along the minus strand of NZ_JBSWUV010000003.1, from coordinate 114,512 downwards.
GATCGAACAAGATCTCGTCGTGAAGTATCCTTTTGCCAAATTCTACTTTGTGTCGCCGTCAGACACGGAACTGCACGCCGCGATCGAGCAAGGTCTGAAGCGTGCGCATGAAGATGGATCCTATGATACATTGTTCCGCGGCCACCCATCAGTGAAAGAAGTTCTGGAAGAAGCACGTTTTTCCGAGCGTCGTCTGATCGAAATTGAAAACCCGAACATGACCGAAGAGACCCTGGCCATCCCGGCTGAATACTGGTTTGACGCGGGTTCCTAGGCATCGACCCTCTCCGGTTGGTCCGGGAGCACACTAAAAACGACTGCGTCTTTTCCTTCGAATGCGTTGCCTATCAAGCAACAGCTCTATTCAACAGGTAGCGCAGAAACTGTCCGTCAAATGCGAAAAAGAATGTCTTTTGCAGGATTGACCGGTTTGACGGACAGCATCCCCATATATCCTGGGGTAAAGTCGGACTTGGGTGATCTATCATGATGCATTCGTGCTGAAAGACCCATAGCATTTTACGCGTCACAAAAGCGGATGCCAGTCATCAGGCGCGCGTTCAACATCGACCAGCTGCCGCGCTCTACCCTTTGGAGGCGTAGACGCTGCAAGTATTGCTGCCAGTTCCCGTATAGCTGCGACCGTCCGCAGCCAGTCGACCGCGAAAATGGACCACAAGACCCGGATAATACTCTGTCGCAGTAATCGTTCGCCCGTTCACATAGACTTCTGCATTGCCAACATTGCCCAGATTGTCGCGAATAGTGCCGGTATAGAAATTATCCCGCACATGGCGAACCCTGACCGTGCCATGGCTTTCGATGAACAAGGCGCATTTCGCCTTGAAATTCCATGTCCCCGAAAGACTTAGGGCAGAATTTGCAGCCCCGGGCTGACCAGTATTTGCCGCCCGTGCCGACGGTTGATTGGATGGGTTGCTTTGGGTCGCGGGGCATTTGGCAGCCCCAATGGCAGTGACAGCCTTCAAGGCCTCCATCGTTCCCAATGCGTCTGCTCCCAGTTCCTCCTGGGAGACCGCACGAAACCGCGCAAAAGCCGCACGGGTTCGGCGTCCGATCACTCCATCGGCCACTCCGGCATTGCAACCAAGCGCGTTCAGATGTTGTTGGGTCGTCAGCACGATGTCACGTTTTGAAGGTACGGCGTCTGTCTTTGACGGTGCGCCGGGTAGATCCTGAGACAGCCCACCAGAAGACGAGGCGCGACTGTTGGTCTGTGCGCTGCGTGCGGTCTCAGCCTCTGGTGTGTCAGACACGTCAGGCTGCGAAGACGGGGTGAGCTGGTCCCGCATTTGGACAGCCAGCTGCACAGAGAAGTCATCCGGCTTGTCTGCATAACGCTCAAGAAACGCATCAAAGGCTTCGGCCGTGCCAACGCTGCGGGCCAGCGCAAAATCCTGGCGCATCTGATCATCAGCGGGTGTGGTGTCCCGCGTTGCAGGCACAGCGGGTTTGAAAGACGCCGACTGGAAATAGAACTGACCGATCAGCTCATCATAATAGGCTGGCACCTGATCGTGATGTGCGGTCAAGGCCAGGTCTCGCACATGGCTGCGAAGCTGCGACATCAACTGGCGCAGTTCCAGATCCGGCTGGTCCAGCAAAGGCAAGAGCTTGCGGGTGAAAACGGAATTTGCACCGGTATCATTGTCATCCAGCCGGTCCAATGCCAATTGCCCGGCCCCGGCAGAGAAGATGACAAACATCCCCTCGGGCGCTGTAATCCGTCCAAGACCGCGGGTGCCGCCGATACTGCGGCCTGTTGCGATGGCAAAAGGATTGTCGCGACAGGCATCAATCACCGCAATTGTTGTACGCGCACCCGTGCTGCGGATCCGGTCCAGAAGCGCCGAGAGGGCGATGCTCTCAGCCTTGATGAAATCCCGTTCGCCAGAAGCAGGAGCCGGAACGTCAATGGGCAATAAGTAATTTTCCCCATCAATTTCAACGCCGTGCCCCGCAAAGAACAAAAAGGCGGTATCCCCAGGTTCCAGCTGTTTTGTAAAGGCAGAGATCTGTCGGTTGGTTTCGCGTCGTGTGCCATCCAAGAGCTGGGTCACCTTGAACCCCTGTGCGCTGAGTTTTTCGGCAATGGCTGTTGCGTCAGCGCGGGCCAATTCAAGCTGCGGCACCTCGGCGTAGGTGTCATTGCCAACCACCAGCGCATATCGCTCTGAGGCGCGGGCCTGTCCTGCAGCGGTGACAAGCACAAAGGCAATGGCAAAGGCCAGGAACTGGTTAAACACACGCATGGGATCACACATCTCCACAATCACTATTGTGCCACTATACAAAGGAAAACGCCCGTGAATACAGGGCTTCGTATCGAACCCGACCGAACCGAGGCTTGTGGAACGGTCGGGTGTGAAGCCTGCACTCAGACGAACACAAACTCATCGCTGGGCACAACCACGTCCATCGCCAGAAATCCGTCGACGGCATCAACGGCTTGCGCCAAGCTGTCGCCGACCCCTGGAAGATTACCCGCAACATCAGACAGGGTGTCCATCCACCCCTCAAAGGCATCCGCAAACCGTGCGTCAACACTGCTGTGATCCGTCATGCCAACGGCATAGTCAGCCAGATCAACCGCACCGGTATTTTGCGCCCCAAAAGAGGATGTGGCGGTAAAAGCACCATCCGCAAAGGCCGCGGCAATGTCAAAGCTCTGCCCGGCGTCACCGTTCCAAAGTGTCAGCGTTTCTACTGTTGTCTCGGCGTCATCCATGTTCTTGATCCGCAGACTTGCGCCATCCTTCATCACAACCAGGTCTTTGCCACCGTCAACCCAAAAGCGCAGATCCGCAGCATCCAGTCCTCCCGCATCCCGCAGCTCTATTGTATCGTCCCCACCTGCGCCGCCGATCAGCGCGTCAACTTCGCCGTCTGCCAGATCCGCAAGGCGGGCGGCATCCTTGAGCGCGTCCAATCCGGCCTCATCTATGGTGCCGTCGGTCTCAAAGTTGAACACATAGGTATCAGCCCCCTGACCACCGACCATATCGCCGATAGAAGAGAGGATATCGTCGCCCGCGCCGCCAAAAACCTGCGTGCCCGAATAATCCAGCAGAGAGCGCAGCTCTGCGGTTGCTTCGGCCACCTCATCCGTCACGGTCTGGATCGCATCCCCCGCCACATCAAGAATATCGCCCAGCGGGTTCAGCTCTGCGATCGTGTCTTTGACGTCATGGGCAAACCCGATCAAACCTGTGACTGGGGCAAAGAGATCTGCATCAAAGACCGCCGACAGATCGAAATCTGTGACTTTTGGCAACACGGCCGACAGGAACAGGTCGCCAAAGGTTGCGATGTCGATCATCCAATCCGAGCCTTCCTGCCCGAAAGAGAAGTTCAACGCGTCTCCCGAAGTCAGCATCAAATCGCTGTCCGTGCCCCCCAGCGACAGGTTGAAGCTGCCACCTCCCAGAAAGATGTCGCGCCCCGCCTGGCCCATTTGAAAACCCATATCTCCACCCACGTGGAAGATATCATCCCCGTCCCCTGCAAATTGGACGTTAAAGGCGGTGGGTATCTCATCCTTGACCATATCCTTTACGGTCTCGGTCAATTCCACGGTCTGTTTGTCATTCAGCGTTTGGGAGTCTTCTTCATCTGTGTCAGAAGCAGGATCGAGCTTGGCCTCCACGGCTTCGGATACAAGCGTCTTCAAGTCGCTCCAGGTGCCTTTCGCCAACTCGACCGGATCACCGGCACTGATCATCAGGTCGTTTCCGGTGCCACCATTCTGGATTTGAAGGCCGACTTTACCACCGACCTTCATCGCAAGCATCACGTCACCGTCGTCTCCGCCGGATTGAACGCCGATCTGGCCAAGCCCAAGCAAGGTATCATGGCCTGCGCCACCGGATTGCACATTGGCCTGGCCGCCGCCCAGCAGAATGTCATCCCCTGCGCCGCCAAACTGCAGATTGCCGCGACCACCACCGATCATCACATCCGCATCCGCGCCACCGACTTGCAGGTTGCCATAGCCACCGGCAAGCATCTTATTTGCACCGTCCTCAGCGGCGTCCACGTCCAGAAACTCTTCGATCTTGTCACGTGCAGCGTCGATATCGAGATCCCCAAGTTCAAAATCCTCTGGGATCGCGGACCAGATATGCGCGCCAAATTGCACATTCGATGCACCGGCCCCAACCATCCAGTCGTCTCCTTCGGCCCCGATCTGAATGTTGGAGCTGCCTGCCGCCACCAGAACATCCCCGGATGCGCCGCCGTGCTGGATGTTTAACATCCCGGCCCCCACCAGCAGATCTGCCCCATCGCCACCAAACTGCAGGTTTTGCTGACCGACAGCATAAAGGTCGTCTGCACCCGCTTGACCAAACTGCACATTGCTTTGGCCGAGGGCGGCCAAGAGATCATCGCCTTCCCCACCCCATTGCAGGTTTGCCACGCCAACACCAACCAGCTTGTCATCACCAGCCCCACCCCATTGGCTGTTGCCCGCAGAAGTTGCGATCATTGTATCATTGCCGGCGTCACCGGATTGCGAGGTGATGGTCAGTGCGGCGGCTGTCATCCTATCGTCGCCAGCACCGCCAGACATTATGTTCGCGCCACCTGCGGCTTCCATCGTGTCATTACCCGCGCCGCCAAAGAAGGTGTTCACACCACCAAGGCCCCGGATCACATCATTGCCTTCTCCGCCGGATGCTGTGTTTATCCCGCCAATGGCTTCCAAAAGATCATCACCATCATTGCCAAAAATCGTATTGATGCCGCCCTTGGCAGTGATGTGGTCGTCACCTTCGTCACCAAAGGCCGTGTTCACGCTGCCTTTCAGCTCGATCCGGTCGCGACCTTCGCCGCCGAAGAACGTGTTGATCGTCTTGCCCGCAGTCAGCAGATTGTCTCCGCCATCGGCCACCATTGTGTCGTCGCCACCGCCGCCAAAGGCCGTGTTGACACCACCTGTCGCCTCAATCAGATCCTGGCCGTCTTCGCCAAACAAAGTGTTTACACCCCCGGTCGCCTTGATCGTGTCATCTCCGGTCCCGCCTTTGGCCGTGTTGACGCCACCCTCGGCGGTAATGCTGTCATCGCCGCTGTCCCCATACAGGTTGTTGGTTCCACCGATGCCCTTGATTGTGTCGTTACCGGTGCCCCCATGAGCCACATTGGTGATGCCATGCGCCTCGATCACATCATGACCGCTGTCGCCGTGCATGATGTTGACGCCGCCCTTGCCGACCATCGTGTCATTGTCGGTGCCCCCATACATCCGGTTTGACGCGCCATAGCCGACCATGTAGTCGCGCCCGGATTGCCCGTGCATTGCGTTGTCCGCGCCATAGCCGTAAATACTGTCGTTACCGCTGCCACCGTCCAACAGGTTCGACACGCCGTAGCCATAAAGCCGGTCCTGGTCGTTGCCGCCATAAAGCACATTGCGCGCGCCATAGCCCTTCAGGACATCGTTGTGATCCCCTCCGCTGAGGTAGTTGTACGCGCCATACCCATAAAGGCTGTCATACCCGCTTTCGCCATACAGCTTGTTGGTGGCGCCATAGCCATAGATCTTGTCGTGGCCAGTACCACCTTTGAGGTAGTTGTAGACGCCTTTGCCTTTGATCGTATCCGACCCGGACCCTCCATAAAGGTAATTCCGAGCGCCCCAACCTTCGATATAATCATTCCCGGACCCGCCAAAGAGCGTGTTTTTGTCGATGCTGTAACCATAGATCTTGTCATTTCCCGAGCCGCCATCCGCCGTGCTGCTCCAGCCATATTTCTTGATCGTTTCGTGAATGCTTTTCTTTGTGAAGAGTCCCATGACCCAAATCCTTCTTTTGCATGACTGATCCGGCAGGGCCGGTTCCTATGCAATCAAGGTATGAGGGTTGCGGCGTAGAGGTTATGGGGTCGATCCCCCATTTGGATCATCCGAGGCCGGGTCGTTCCGTATTCAGGCCTCAGGCAGGCTCAGATAGAAACTGGAACCGCTGCCCGGATTTGACCGAACTTCAAGGTCAATTCCCATTTGATCCGCAAGAGCAACGCAGACGGCAAGACCCAGCCCGTGACCATCCGACGCCTCACCCGCAACACCGGACAGTTTGAGCCGGTCAAAATCCGCCTCCGGGAAACCGGGGCCCGTGTCCGATACGCACAACCACACCCGCCCTTTGCGACGGCGCACACCGATAACGAGCCCTCCGGTTTCAGTATGGCGGATGGCATTGACCACAAGGTTAGAAGCGATCCGCATCAGTGGGGCCGCCGGCAGGTTGGTACGTCGCTTGGTCTGCACAACCCGCAGATCCAGACCTTTGTCCATGGCCTCTGGCGCGAACATACGGTGTACTGCGGTGATCACCATCTGCAGGTCATAGATCTCTTCTGGCTGGCTTTCCGCCGCATCCGCGCTATCCGCGTCCATATAGCCCGTGGTCAAACGGTCGATGTAATCCAAGGCTTCGCGCAAACGCGCTTGCGCATCATCGGTCAGCGTTCCGACCAAACTATCCAGCCGCAATCGCAGGGCTTTCAGAGGTTGGCGAATATCATGGGCTGCCGTTGCCAGCTTTTGCTGGCGTTGCACCGCCAGAGCCTGCGCATGGGCATAGTTCTTTTCTGATCCGGCCAGCTGTCGGCTCAGCGCCGCCTCGCGCCGAAGTGCCGCGATTTCCGCCCGCTGTGCCGCCTCATGCGCGCGTCGGACAGCAATGATCTGCGCGCTCAGATTGGAAAGGCCTGCAAAAACAACAATTATGTACAAAATCTTAATTGTATTCAAAAACCCAGGCGGGGGCGAAAAGGAAGGCATGAACAGCGGGACCACAACCCAAAGCACCCCGGCCAAGACCAGAAGCCCCATACCGCGGGCGATCCGCATGCTGGTTGCAGCCGTTCCGACCGGCAAACGTGTCCCCAGGGCCACCGCCACACACATTCCCATGAAAGCAACATTGGCAAGCCCGGCAACCACAGGACCGGGAGAGACCAGCGACACCAGGAAAAGCAGAACGCAACTCCCCGACATCCCCAAGGCCACTTGCATTGAACGGCGCGCCCCCTGGTGCTTGAACCCCAGGGCTGCCAAAGCATAGCCAAACGTCGAAACGCCAAGAAACAGGAAAAATCCCGTCGCTGATTGGATCATCGGCATGTTTGGGAAAAGATACCGGAACAGGATCCCGTCCATATAGGCAAGAAACGCAAGCGCCGAGAGAAATAAAAGCGCATAGAGCAGGCTCATGGCCTCTTTGAGCGCAGCAAAATAGGCCACAAAAACGCAGATTGCAGCCAGCGCAAAGGCGTAGAACCCTGCCCAGATGGCGACATCATTGATCACGGCTTTGGCAAGGGTTTCCTCGTCTTCCAGTGAGACCGAGAGCTCCTGAAGGGGGCCGTACTTGAAATGAAACAACAAGAGCGCCGACGCATTTGCAGGCAGCGATATGGGCTTTGTCCTCAATCTTGCGCCCGCATGTTGTGTTTCGTCAAAGGGGCGAAATAGGGAGTATCCCAGAATATGCCTGCGCTCTGAGGCAGAGTATTGGTAGACGTCCACTTCACTTGCAAGTGGCAGTTCCACAAGGACACGCCGTATCACATCCTGTGCGCCCGTGATCTCGACAGCGCCCCACAGCTCGGCGGCATGATCCCCTTCGAAACGATCTGCCGTGATGTCAGGGGCGAATTTTCCGGCGTCATACGCAGCGCGCATCCCGTCCGGGTCGGCCGCTGTTCCCCGCGCAAACTGCATATGCGGCAGCAGATCCAAGGCCGGGCTCTGCGCATCCAGCTGAAGCGCAGATACAGATCCGGCCCAGACCATACAGATCAAAGCCCGGACAACTGAAAGAATATTTAGGCGCAGCATAAAAGCCCCCGCGTCGGCGTCCCCTTTATCAGAGACGCTCTGGTGACGCGAGACAAGAGACCAAAAGCAAAATGGGGGATCGACCTCAATTGTGACCGGGTCCCTCGCCAGCCTGATAGCGATCATCGGCGGACCGCAGCTCTTGCGGGCTGACAACATGGTCTTTGTTTTTATCAGCGACACTAAAAGCAAACCGATAGGCCGCAAAGAATTTGACCTTTTGGGCCGTGGGCTGTCCTGCCTTTGCCATCAGCCGGACAAAGGTTTTGAACTCCGCAAACTGCAATCTCGCATCTCCGTTGGCATCCGATGCCAAAAAGGCCTGCGTTTCGGCCGGGGTCGGGTCCACAGCGCTCGGCTGAGCGATGGCGGAAACCGGCGCGGACAGCAAAACCAAAAGAAACAAACGGCGCAAAGGGAACATGAGGACCAGCCTAGGACGTGCAGGCGCCGTTGACAACGCTGCCCATCCTCCGCAAACCTTGAAGGGGTTTGAAGAGGACGGGCACTGATTGTGCGAAGATTTACAGCCATCATTGCCGACGACCATGCAATCGTAAGATCCGGACTACGCGCCGCACTGGAAACCCCGGATTTGATAGAACCGTCTGGCATTGAAGTTGTGTCAGAAGCCTCAAATGGGCTTGAGGCGATTGCAGCGGTGCGATTGCACAAACCGCATTTGTTGCTGTTGGATGTGCAGATGCCGCTGGCTGGCGGCACGGAAGTTGTCCTGGAAACACGCCGATGGTCCCCAGAGACCAAGGTTGTGGTGCTCACAGGGATTTCGGCGGTTGGCAAAATCTCTGAACTGTTGGCCGCTAATGTTGACGGGCTGTTTTCTAAATCAACCGAAAATGATGAGCTTTATCAGGCCATTCCCTTGATCCTGCGCGGCGGTCGGCATGTCTCAGAGCATGTGGTGGCGATGTTGGAGGCTGCACCAAACCCCAGTGCACTGACGGATCGGGAACGGCAGACGCTCAACATGATTGTGTCCGGCCGCAGCAACAAGGAAATGGCTGCATTGCTTGGTATCAGTCCAAAAACCGTCGACCGCCACAGAACGAACCTGATGCAAAAACTACAGGTCCATTCCGTTGCCCAATTGGTAGCATTTGCTCTCAAGGAAGGCCTGATTGATCCAAGCAGCGAGTTGTGAACAGCCGCAAAATCCTGCCTCTCCTGTCCCATAACAACGCAGTATCGACGGGCATCGTTTGTCGTGCGTCCAATGGAACCTTGCTGGCACGGGCATGACAATGGAACTTGTGTTGACGATGTGCGCACAAGCATATATATTACACCCGTAACAGGCCTATATCGTGCCCTGGTTTTCGGAGATTGCCATGCAACAGATCAATCAGCCCGCTGCGGCGATGAACGGCGGCAAGACCAAGAACAAAAACATCCGTATGACCCCGGCCGTGGCCCAGACCATTGATGAGGCCGCCGCTGCCGTTGGGCTGGATGTCACGGCATTTATCACCTCGGTTGCCTACCGCGAAGCGCAGCGGATCACAGCAGAGCACCATAAAACAGCCCTACCAAATGACCTCTTTGCGGCCTTTGCGGAAACGGTTAAGTCAGACGGCAAACGGAATGCGCGCCTGGCTGCGCTGGCCGAACAAAAGCGAGAGCTGTTCGCAGATGACTAAGACACCGTATCTGGTGCGGAAATTCGACAAAGCCCTGCACGATCGCAGGGCTTTTTCTTGCGGAATAGAAGAGCTGGACCGCTGGATCCGCGAAGGTGCCAGCGGCATGGTTCGCGATGGCAAGGCCAGTGTACATTGCCTGTTTGAACGCGGTGAATGGGACGCGGCACAAGATCAAAAGCGTAAAGCCCGCGTTATCGGATATTACGGTATCTGCGCCCACAGTATCGCGCCACAGGACGCCGCAGATCTGGGCCAGCGCTATGCTCACCCTATCCCCGCCGCCTATATCACCACCATCGCCATCGACGAAACGGCTCAGGGCAAACAGCTGGGCACCTTTCTCATGATCGATGCCATTGAACGCTGTGTCGCCCTCAGCGACAGTCTTGGGATCGCCGCCATTGTTCTGGACGTGCGAGAGGACAAGAATTATCACCGGCGTCTGAAGTTCTATCGTGACCTTGGGTTTGAATTCCTGAACCCCGCACAAGATGCCAAACGATTGGCGCTCACCATCAAAGACGCGCGGGCCAGCTTATGAAGGCCCCGTGCAATCGCTCACAAAAAATAAGTGCCTGCCAGATCTGGCAGGCCGGTTGCCACCGGAGCTGTAACAGCTAGGCTGGTCAAAGCAATTGCCGTGGAGGAGGAACCATATGGGGCATGGGCTGTTGGTAAAGGACCTGTCCTTTCGCTACGGGGGGAAACAGGCGCTGAACAGCCTCGGCTTTCAGGTAGAGACCGGCTGTTTCTGCGCATTGCTCGGCCCCAATGGCGCGGGGAAATCCACATTGATCTCCCTTCTTACGCGGCTGTTGGTGGCCCCCACGGGTGAAATCGAGATTGGGGGGCATGATCTGCGCACCGCTTCTGGCCCGGCGCTTTCGGCGCTTGGTGTGGTGTTTCAACAGCCCACACTGGATCTGGATCTGACAGTACGCCAGAACCTCGCCTATTTTGCGGCGTTGCACGGGATCCCACGCCGCGAAGTTGCGGATCGCACCAATGCTGCGCTGGAACGACTGGGCATGGCCGAACGCGCCCATGAAAAAGTCCGCCTGCTAAATGGTGGCCACCGCCGACGCACCGAACTGGCCCGTGCCCTGCTGCATGATCCCAAGGTTCTGTTGTTGGACGAACCCACCGTCGGCCTGGACGCCGCTGCACGCCAATCCATCACAGACCATGTGCATGATCTGGCAGATCAGGGGCTTTGTGTGCTCTGGACCACCCATCTGACGGATGAGGTCCGCGACAGTGATCAGCTGCTCCTGCTGCATCGCGGACAGATCCTGGAGCGGGGTGCGGCAGGCGCGCTGCGCGGGGACAAAACCCTTTCGGAGTGGTTCCTGTCCCGCACCGCCACATCGTCGGAGGCCCGCACATGACACGACCCAACCGTATGGCCCAATGGCTGGGCGCTTTGCGCGCAATCACAGGCCGTGAATTCCTGCGCTTCATACATCAGCGCGAACGGTTCCTGTCAGCCCTTGTGCGCCCGATGGTCTGGCTTTTGGTCTTTGCCGCAGGTTTTCGCGCCGCACTTGGCATTTCGATTACCCCACCCTACCAGACCTATATCACCTATGAGACCTATATCGTTCCCGGCCTCTGCGGAATGATCCTGTTGTTCAACGGCATGCAAAGCTCGCTCAGCCTGGTCTATGACCGGGAAATGGGCTCCATGCGTCTTCTGCTGACCAGCCCCTTACCGCGCTGGTGGCTGTTGACCTGTCGCCTGATCGGCTCCACCGCCATCTCGATCCTTCAGGTCTACTCCTTTCTGGCCATTGCAGCATTCTTTGGAATCACGATGCCACCCCTTGGCTATCTGGCAGTGCTGCCGGGGCTCTTACTGTCGGGCATGATGCTGGGCGCATTGGGGCTGGTCTTATCCAGTTTTGTCCGACAGCTCGAAAACTTTGCCGGGGTCATGAACTTTGTCATCTTCCCGATGTTTTTCCTGTCTTCGGCCCTGTATCCTTTGTGGAAAATGGCCGAAAGCTCGGATCTGCTGCGTGACATCTGTGCCCTCAACCCGTTTACACATGCGGTCGAGCTCATCAGATTTCTGCTGTATTTGGATTTCAGCTGGAGCGCGCTGATCTGGGTGCTCGCGTCAACGCTGGTGTTCAGCACGCTTGCGGTCTGGGGCTACGATCCGGCGCGCGGATTGCTCAAACGCAAAGGCGGCTGATCAGCGCGGCCTCAGGCTTTCTGTTCGGACAGGTTCACACCGCGGCATTTCCAGCTTTTGATCTGCTGGTTGGGATGGTCATTCACCCATTTCGCAAGCTCGGGCTGTGCACCCATCACACAGGCCATAGGTGTCACATCCGTATACAGGAGGCTGCGTTCGACACAGGACGACGGTTGGCCTGCAACGCAGGCCACGAAAAGCAGTTCAATCATTATCAGGAGCTTTCTTTTGTTGCTGACGCCATTCATATCACGCTGCAGATGCACACTCCAATTCGGAGACCGCTAACGTTGGCCAGATCAACGAATCAAATGTCTATTTGTTGCGCAATTGCACGGTTTCAAGGCGTTTGAAACCCAAAAAGTAGAATCCTACATCTCCAAAACTCCTTTTAAATGTCAAAAAGACCCAAGCCGGATGATGAGTGGTCAACATAGCCTTAAGTCGCGGTGCCCCGATGCCAATCCCATTGCTAGGCTCAACCCGGGATCACATCCGGGCAGGGAGGCCACCTAAACCTTTGACACTGCTTCAAAGCCTGTCTCGCACAGTCCGTCCGCCGCGTTCTGGCGCCTGCGGCTTGTCGTTGCGAATCAAGCTCGGCCTCGGCGCGGTGGCTTTGTGCACCAGTACCATTGCGGCCGCTTTGGTTCTGGCCATAGGTATGAATGATGTCTCAAAAAGGCTCAATTCGACCTTAGCAGCAGAACAGCGCATGGCGCTTTATGCCAATCTCTCCACCCGTGCTTCGGCCTTTCTGGTGATCGCCACCGAAGCAATCCAGACCGGCCTGCCATCCGATCAGCGTCTGGATCGCATCACACCTGCAGCGGAAGAAATGAGCGAAGCCTTTGATCTTCTGCGCCGTGAAGTTGCCGCTGCGGTACATGAAGCCCGTGACCGTGGCCTTGATCAACAATCCCGTTTTGCCACCCAATCCCTGGGCCTGGCGCGCATGGAGGCCCTCTTGCAACAGACCCTTACGGGCCTCAGCAGAGAGAGCGCCTCAGCCATAACCCTGCGCGCCCAGCTGGATGGGTTTGCAGGCACGTTTGACCCTCTTCTGAACCAGGCCGTCAATACCGAAGCACAGTTCCGGCGTGAGACGATGGCCAGCATCCAGGACCTACGCGCATCTCTGACGTGGGCCGCCGTTGTGATTGCCTCCCTGTCTGCCTTGGGAACACTCCTGTTCTATGCCGGGCTGATCAGGCCGCAGCTTGCCCGGCTGGAACGATTGCGCGGTGCAGCACAGCAAATCCGCGCTCAGGACTACGCTCTGGCCCTGCCCGACACGCAACAGGACGAGATCGGGCGGCTTTATGCGGAGACCAACCACATGGCGGCCGCGCTTGCCGCCCGGCAGGCGGATGTGTCTGCAGAATGGGGTCGGCTGAACGACACGATTGAGACCCGCACCCAAGAGCTGCGCCATGCCAACCAGCGGCTGGAAGAGATCAACGAGAACAGGAAACGGTTCTTTGCCGATGTCAGCCACGAGTTGCGCACCCCCCTGACCGTGATCCTGATGGAGGCCGAGATCGGCAAACGGGCGGCAAAGGCCGACCCCAATACCCTGTGTGCCTTTCAAACCATCGAGACCCGCGCCACGCGCCTTAATCGCCGTATCGACGATCTTTTGCGGGTCGCCCGCTCCGAGGACGGGCAATTGTTACTGGAACCCGCAGCACATGCGTTGCCAGACCTCATTGATGCGGTCAAAGGCGAAACCTGCGCAGAAATAAAGAGCGCCGGAATGGTGCTGCAGATTGATGACGTTCCCAAAGTAAACCTGATATGCGACGCAAACTGGACGCGCCAGGTGCTGGTCGGGGTGATCCGCAACGCCATCCGTCATGCACGATCAGGCGGGCACACGCGGCTCTGCTTCTCGCAGAACCGTCAAGGTTTCATGGTGTCTGTTATCGACAATGGTCCAGGAATATCCAAGGCAGATCAGGCGCGCGTGTTTGACCGTTTTGCCCAGGGTAGCACTGAGAATGACCTGGGTTTTGGCATCGGCCTTGCCCTGGCGTCCTGGGTCATAACGCAACAGGGAGGGCAGATTGCAGTCCAAAGCCCCCTCCCCCCAGACTTGGCCCTCGGCGCGGCGCCGGGCACTGCTGTACAATTTACACTGCCCGTCGCCGACAAACGCCCGGCTTCCTCCCCACAGATCACCGCTCAGGAGATGCAGTAACCCATGGCACCGACTCTTTTGGTCGTGGACGACGACCCGGAAATCACCTCAGCCCTTGCCCGGGGTCTGGCGCTTTTTGGATATGACACGGTCACTGAAAACCAGGCGGACCGGGCATTGGAGCAGCTTGCAGCCCAGACCTTCAACGGGGCCGTCATCGACGTGATGCTGGGGGAAGACAGCGGACTGGACCTTGTCCGCACCGCCCGCGAGCAAGGGGCAACCCTGCCGATACTGATGCTGTCGGCCCTGTCGGACGTGGACCACCGCACGGCCGGATTGGAGGCGGGCGCCGATGACTATGTGGTCAAACCCTTCAGCTTTGACGAGCTGGTCGCCCGCCTGAGGGTTCAGGAACGCCGCGCGCCCGTGGCCCGTCCGGAACCAGCTGAGCTGTTTGAAGCGGACCAGGCCCTGCTGCGAGCCTCACAACGGGTGGAACTGACCGACCGCGAATATGCGTTGCTGTCGACCCTATTGACGGACCCGGCTGCTCCAAAATCCCGCGCAACCCTGTTTGATACGCTTTGGGCCGCCGAAGGCAGCAGCAGCGAAAATGTCGTCGACGTCTATATCGGCTATCTTCGTCGCAAACTGGCAAGCGGTGATTTTGGCTTTCAGATCAAAACGGTGCGCCATCGCGGCTTCTGTCTGGACGGGGTTCCTCCCCGCCACCACCTTGCGGCCGAGGCGCACAGTTCTTTGTGACGGCAAACGGAACTCTTAAGTTATAAGACTGGAAATCTTGCCTGCGGCCAGCAACAGTGGCTTTGGGACAAGCGATCCATGACAGAGGTGCTCTATCTTTGTCGGGAAACCAAGCAATCCTTTCATTCCCGTCCCGTGTGGGCCCTCTCTCCAAATCGGCCCGCACGGGATTTTCTTATTCCAAAGCCACGGTCACATGCCACGGATCCCTCGGCACAGGAACATAACGGCTGCGCGACAGATGTACCTATCGAGACAGGCCAACTTCGCCGAAAACACCCGGGTAATCGCTGACCAACAAGTGCACTGGAGGCTCATCTTCGTCGACCTCCGCAAAACGTCCAAGGGGCGCGCAAAAGACATTGTCCGTTTCATCGTCATTCACGGTTGAAACTTCGCCAATCAGAACATCACCGCCTTCGCCCCAGAACGCATGCCAATCGCCGGGCCGCAAAGTAACGCTTTGCCCGGGTGCCAAACACAGCTTTTCACCGGCGACATAGTCGCGGCGCATCCCATCGCACCAGACAACACCGCCGCGATCTTCGGCAAAATTCCCATCATCATCCGAGCCATAAAGCTCAACCACCAGCGTCGCACCACCTCGGTTGATAATGTCTTCCGCCTTGATCACATGGGTGTGCATCGGGCTCAGCTGATCCTGACGCGAAATCAATAGCTTTTCGGCATAACACATGCCGGCGCCTTTCTGCAGATCAGACAAAAGACCATTGCGCAGGGTGAACAGGAACAGGCCCGCGATCAAGCACGCATTCGGCGGGCCACCACATCGGGACGTCCAGAAAGCGACAGTTTTGCGTCCCCTCTTCCACCACGGGCAACAATTTTCCCCTTGGACACAACGGCCAATCGCGCGGCCCGCAGGCGCAGAGCCTCAATTGGGCTACCAGCATCCAAGACCACCAAAGAGGCCAGCCCGCCCGTCCTCAGCCCATAGTCCTGCAGGCCCAGGATTGCGGCATTGGTCTCGGTCACCATTGTAAAACACCGCGCCATCTCGTCTGGATGGGTCATCTGGGCCACGTGTAGCCCCATAAAGGCCACGTCCAGCATGTCAGCAGTACCAAGGCTGTACCAGGGATCCAGCACGCAATCCTGCCCCCAGCCCACGCGGATACCCATGGCCTGCATTTCCTTGACCCGCGTCAGACCCCGCCGTTTGGGGAACGTGTCATGACGCCCCTGAAGGACGATATTGATCAACGGATTGGGAATGGCGCTGATCTCTGCCTCGGCCATAAGCGGCAGGAGTTTCGAGACATAGTAATTGTCCATCGAATGCATCGAGGTCAGATGGCTGCCTGCCACCCGCCCCTGCAATCCAAGCCGCGTGGCCTCATAGGCCAGCGTTTCAATATGGCGCGACAGCGGGTCGTCGGTCTCATCACAATGGATATCCACCATCAGGCCCCGGTCCGCCGCGATCTGGCAAAGATCGGTGAGCGAGGCCGCGCCATCCGCCATGGTGCGTTCAAAATGCGGGATGCCGCCCACAACATCCACGCCCATATCCAACGCCCGCAACAGGTTTTCCCGCCCGTTTGGCGCGCGGTACAGGCCATCCTGCGGGAAGGCGACCAGTTGCAGATCCAGATAGTCTTTGACCTTGTCGCGCAGCTCCAACATAGCCGTTACCGTGTTCAGGTGGTCCGGCGTCGTGTCCACATGGCTGCGGATCGCCAATAGGCCCATGGACACCGCCCAATCGCAGTATTTCAGACCGCGCTCGACCATCTCATCCACGGTGGCCAGATCCCGCAGCTCACCCCAAAGGTCGATCCCCTCCAGCAAGGTTCCAGATGCGTTCACCCGCGGCGTGCCATAGGACAGGGTTGCATCCATATGGAAATGCGGGTCCACAAACGGCGGCGACACCAGATCGCCGGTGGCGTCGATCACCTCTGCCGCCTCGGCGGTGATCTGCGGTGCAATCTCCACAATCCGGTCCCCGGCGATGGCAATGTCCTGCACCGAGCCATCCGGCAACGTGCCACCTTTGACCAGAATATCCAGCATCACCGCTCTCCTTTATTGAATGGCACCATCAGCGCCGCAGGCACAGACGCCCGGCGCGACATCAGGACAAGGGCCAGAATGGACAGGATATAGGGCATCATCAAGAAGATCTGATAGGGCACATGCGCGCCAATCCCGGTCTGTTGCAGACGGATCTGAAACGCATCAAAGGCGGCAAAAAGGATCGCGCCCAACAGGGCTTTGCCCGGTCGCCACGCGCCAAAGACCACCAGCGCAATACAGATCCAGCCGCGCCCGTTCACCATGCCGAAAAAGAAACTGTCAAAAGCAGACATGGTCAGAAAGGCGCCGCCCACCGCCATCAAGCCGCTGCCAAAGATCACAGCCCCCATCCGCAGGGCCGCCACCGACAGCCCCTGGGCCGCGACCGAGGCCGGGCTTTCCCCCACTGCACGGATCGCCAGCCCCAAGGGGGTGCGATACAGCCCCCAGGCAAGCGCCCCCGCCAGTCCAAAACCCAGATAGGTCAGTGGCGTCTGCGCAAAAAGCGCAGGCCCGATGACCGGGATCTTGGACAGGATCGGGATCTCATAGACCTGGAACGCCTCGATCTTGGGCGGGGTTGAGACTTCGGGCAGGGCCACGCGATAGGTGTAAAACGTCAGCGAGGTCGCCAGCAGGGTGATGCCAACGCCCACCACATGCTGCGACAGGCCAAACAGCACCGACAGCACGCCGTGCAGCGCGCCAAAGCCCATGCCCGCCACCATCGCAACACCTACACCACCCCACAGAGGCAGGCCCGCCCAGACCGCAATCCAACCGGCAAAGGCACCGGCCACCATGATCCCCTCAATCCCGAGGTTCAAAACCCCGGCGCGTTCACAGATCAGTTCTCCCATCGTGGCAAAGATCAAAGGAGAGGCGATGCGGATGGCAGCGGCCCAGAAGGAGGCCGATAACAGGATTTCCAGAATATCCATCTTCAGTCCCTCCTGACGCGGAATTTAGTCATCAGAATGGCCAGAACCGTCAGCAACAAAGCCGAAGCCAGCATGATATCCGCCAGGTAGCTGGGCACACCAACAGCGCGGCTCATACTGTCGGCCCCGACAAAGATCGCGGCCACAAACAGCGCTGCCCCCACAACGCCCAGCGGGTGCAGCAGCGCAAGCATCGCCACCACAATCCCAGTATAGCCATAGCCCGGTGACAGATCGAGCGTCAGCGCCCCTTTGAGGCCCGCGACCTCGGAAAACCCGGCCAAGGCCGCCAGACCACCAGACAAAAGCGCGGTTTTCAGGATCACCGGATTCACAGGGATACCGGCAAAGCGGGCGGCATGTGCGTTTTGCCCCACCGCACGCATTTCAAACCCCAGTGTGGTATAGCGATCCACCACCCAGATCCCCACTGCCGAAATCAGTGCCAGGGCAAAGCCCCAGTGCAGCCGCAGGCCTTCGACAATCCGGGGCAGCCGCGCTTCGGGCACCAGACGGGCGGATTTCGGCCAGCCCATGCCCATCGGATCTTTCATCGGGCCTTCCAACAGATAGGACACAAAGAGCAGGAAGATAAAGTTGAACAACAGCGTGGTGACGACCTCATCAACGCCCAACCGGGTTTTCAACAGCGCCGGGATCAGCAGCAAAATGCCACCTGCAATAATGGCCACCAGCGCCATCACAGGCAGCAACAGGCCAGCCGGTAGGCCAAGCGCACCGGTACCAAGGAGCACTGTGATCACGGCTCCCATATAAAGCTGCGCCTCAGCCCCGATGTTCCAAAGTTTGGCCCGGAAGGCGACCGACACGGCAAGCCCGGTGAAAATCAACGGCGTGGCGCGGTTCAACGTCTCTAGCAGTGCGAATTTCGAGCCCACAGCGCCCAGGATGATCTGACCGAAGACCTGAAACGGGTTGCCGCCCGCAATCATCGCCAGAAGTGCTGCCACCCCAAAGCTGGCTGCAATGGCCAAGGTCAGAGGCACCACCCGGCGCGCCAGCGTGGGATTTGCAATCGGTTCAAGACGCATGGGCCACATCCTCATCAAAACCGTCACCCGCCATCCATGCCCCAAGACCGGCCGCATCAATCGCGCCCCGTGCAAAACCAGGGCTCAGACGGCCTTCTGAGATGACATGCACCACGTCAGAGAGCTTCATGATCTCGTCCAGATCTTCGGAAATCAGCAGGATCGCCGCGCCCCCGGTGCGGGCTTCTCCCAGTCGCGCATGCACATAATTCACCGCACCAATGTCCAAACCGCGCACAGGCTGGTTGGCCAGGATAATCCTGGGCTCTGTTTCCAGGGCCCGCCCCAGAACCAATTTCTGCATATTGCCACCGGACAGCAGACGGATACGTGTCTCAGGACCGGGGCATCGGATGTCATAAGTCTCAATCAAATGCTCTGCATGGGCCCGCGCGGCACGCCAGTTGATCCAGCCGCGGTTTGAAAAAGTGCTCGCATAACTCTCCAGCATAGCGTTTTCAGTCAGGTCGAAATCGGCAATTGTGCCGGTCTTGTGCCGATCTTCGGGAATACGCGCGATCCCGCGGGCCAGGGCAACGCGCGGGCTCCAGTGCGAAACCTCTGCACCGGCAAGTGTCATCACCCCCGACCTTGGGGTCACAAGACCAGAAATCAGATCGGACAGAGTCGCCTGCCCGTTCCCCGAAACACCCGCCAACCCAGTGATCTGACCCGCATGAAGCGCAAGGGACACATCAGACAATGCGGTTCCGTCCGCCTCTTTTTCCGTACTCACCCGATCAAGCGTCATTAATGCAGGCCCTGCTGGGCGCGTTTTGAACTCAGGGGCTTTGGTTGTCCCGCCGACCATCAGCCTTGCCAATTCCTCACGCGTGGTGTCAGCGGTAGTGCGCTGTGCAACCAGTTTGCCATGGCGCAAAACCACAACCCGGTCTGCAATTGCCATCACCTCATGCAGTTTGTGCGAGATAAACACAACAGACAGCCCCTGCCCCAGCGCCTGGCGCAAAGTGTCAAACAACCCGTCGGCCTCTTGTGGCGTCAGGACTGCTGTTGGCTCATCCAGAATAAGGATCCGCGCCTCACGATAGAGCGCCTTCAGGATCTCTACCCGCTGCCGTTCTCCCACAGTAAGAGATGAGACAATGGCATTCGGGTCCACCACCAGCTTGAACGCTTTGGACAGTTCGCGAATGCGCGCGCGCGCCTGCCGGGCCGCCAGAGAGCGCCCAAACAAAGGCAATGTGCCCAGAACAATGTTCTCCCAGACAGTCAGGTTCTCCGCCAGGGTGAAATGCTGGTGCACCATCCCGACGCCCGCATCCAGAGCCGCACGGGGCGATCCCGGTGGCAGCCGCGCGCCGAAAACCTCGACAAATCCTTCGTCAGCCGCATATTGGCCAAAGAGGATATTCATCAACGTGGTCTTGCCCGCGCCGTTTTCACCCAGCAGGGCCACGACCTCACCCCGCGCCAGGTCCAGGCTGACGGCATCGTTGGCCACCACCTTGCCAAAGCGCTTGGTGATATTGGAAAGACGCAGCACCGGAGGCTGCGCCGATACTGCGTCTGACATATTAAGAGGACTTTGGCTCTTCGTCGTTGATGGTCACAGCAAAAGAGCCGTCTTTGATCGCAGCGGTTTTTGCAGCCACCAGATCCAGCGCCGCCTGCGGGATTTTGCCTTCAAACGTGCCATAAGGAGCCAGCGAACAGCCGCCCGCCTTCATAAAGGAATAGGTCCCATAATCGGCAGCCATGAATGTCCCTGCTTTTACGGCCGCAATCGCCGCATCCAACGTCGGTTCAAAATGCCAAATGGCCGAAGCCACAACCGTGTCCGGGTAATCCGCCTGCGTGTCGATCACATTGCCAATGGCCAGGATGCCCTTCTCCTTTGCCGCGTCCGAAACGCCAAAGCGTTCCGCATAAAGCATATCAGCGCCGTTTTCGATCATCGCATAGGCGGTTTCCTTCGCCTTGGGCGGATCAAACCAGGAGCCGATAAAGGAGACCTGGAACTTGATATCCGGGTTCATCTCTTTGGCACCGGCCATAAAGGCATGCATCAGACGGTTCACCTCGGGGATCGGAAAGCCGCCGACCATGCCGATATTCCCGGATTTGGTCATCGCCCCCGCAATGATGCCAGACAGATAGGATGCATCTTGAATGTAATTATCAAAGACCGACAGGTTTGGAAGGCTGCTGTCTTCCTTGAAAGAGGAGCCCATCAGGAACGCCACATTCGGGTAATCCGCAACCACTTCGCGGGCTTCGGCTTCTGCGCCAAAGATCTCCCCTACAATCAGATCCATACCTTGTTCGGCATATTCACGCATCACGCGCGAATAATCTGTGTTCGCGGTATTCTCAGAATAGGTGTAGGTGATATCACCACGGTCTTGGGCGGCCAGGGCTGCAATGTGAATGCGGCTGACCCACTGCTGTTCCACCGGCACCGTGTAGATACCTGCAACTTTTAAGGGCTCCGCCGCCTTCAACACAGACGGTTTGAGCACCGCCAAGAGGCTGGCCGCAGCACCCGTTCCAAGCAATGTGCGGCGGGTCAAAGCAGAAGGGGTAAGGTTGGTCTTCATCTTGCAGCTCCTTGTTGCTGTCTCTTTCTGGGCAAGAGTGCACTATTTCTTGACCGTTTGGAAAAGTAATCTCTGCTGACACAAAAACTCTGCAAAAATTCGAGGCAGCGTCGCGCGTTTGCTGCCCCTTTAGGCAGGTCCGTCGGGCGCAAACCAAACGGCCATAAACGCACCCGAATCGCGATTCCTTTCAGGTGGCGAAACCCCAACCCAAAGCCTCCCAGATATGGCGTCACTGGATTGCGATCTCACCGTTAGCGCCCCAACAATCTATAGTTGAGCAAATTTCCAACCCCAATCCTGTAAAAAATCCACAACCAACGCCAGCTTTGACAAACAGGCTAACCCACGGAAAACTCCGTGAACTCTGACTTTTTGATAATTAATTTACAAAAGAATGGGTGATATCTGAAACTATCTTCACATTTTTCCCACGCAGTTTCAGTTATTTATTCAGTTATTTTCAGTTTGGCCTATCCTTTTGATAACGATGCACGCTGGAGGGCGTAGCATTCACACATAGCTCTTGGGAGGAGAGATCGCATGTCCGCTGACGCCACAAATGCCACTTTCGCACCGTCGTCCGAGTTCGTAGCGCAGACCAATGTTACCGCAAATGCCTATGACACAATGTACACGGCCTCTGTTTCTGACCCTGAAGGGTTCTGGGGCGAGCAGGCGAAGCGGGTGGATTGGATCAAGCCGTTCACTCAGGTGAAGGATGTCAGCTTTGCGCCGGGCAATGTGTCGATCAACTGGTTTGCTGATGGCACGCTGAATGTGGCCGCCAACTGCATCGATCGCCATCTGGAAACCCGCGGCGATCAGACCGCGATCATCTTTGAACCCGATGATCCAAACGAGGCCGCCCAGCACATCACCTATAAACAGCTGCACACCAACGTCTGCCGCATGGCCAATGTGCTGGAGACCCTGGGCGTGCGCAAAGGTGATCGGGTTGTCCTTTATCTTCCGATGATCCCCGAGGCCGCCTATGCGATGCTGGCCTGTGCGCGCATCGGCGCGATCCATTCGATTGTGTTTGCCGGCTTCTCGCCCGATGCGCTGGCCGCGCGTGTAAACGGATCCGATGCCAAGCTGATCATCACCGCCGATGAAGCCCCACGCGGCGGGCGCAAGACGCCGCTGAAGTCCAATGCCGATGCCGCTTTGCTGCATTGCAAGGAAGACGTCAAATGTCTGGTGGTCAAACGCACCGGTGGTCAGACCACCTGGGTCGACGATCGTGACTTTGATTATAATGAAATGGCGCTGGAGGCGAATGACTACTGCAAACCTGCAGAAATGAACGCCGAAGACCCGCTGTTCATCCTCTATACCTCTGGCTCCACCGGCCAGCCCAAGGGGGTTGTGCACACCACCGGCGGCTATCTGGTCTATGCCGCACTGACCCATGAGGTGACCTTTGATTACCACGACGGCGACGTTTACTGGTGTACGGCGGATGTGGGCTGGGTGACCGGCCACAGCTATATCGTCTATGGGCCGCTCGCCAATGGGGCCACCACGCTGATGTTCGAAGGGGTGCCCACCTACCCGGATGCGGGTCGTTTCTGGGCGGTGTGTGAAAAGCACAAGGTCAACCAATTCTATACCGCGCCCACCGCCATTCGCGCGCTGATGGGGCAAGGCACGGAATTTGTTGAGAAATACGACCTTTCCGATCTCAAGGTCCTGGGCACCGTGGGAGAGCCGATCAATCCCGAGGCCTGGAACTGGTACAATGATGTGGTTGGCAAAGGCCGCTGCCCGATTGTCGACACCTGGTGGCAGACCGAGACCGGCGGCCATCTGATGACACCGCTGCCCGGCGCCCATGCCACCAAACCCGGCGCTGCGATGAAGCCGTTTTTCGGCGTGCAGCCGGTGGTTCTGGATCCGCAATCGGGTGAAGAAATCTCCGGCAATGATGTCGAGGGCGTTCTATGCATGAAAGACAGCTGGCCCGGTCAGATGCGCACCGTCTGGGGCGATCACGACCGGTTTGAGAAGACCTACTTTTCGGATTACAAAAACTACTACTTCACCGGTGACGGCTGCCGCCGCGACGCGGATGGCGATTACTGGATCACGGGCCGTGTGGATGATGTGATCAATGTCTCGGGCCACCGCATGGGCACGGCCGAGGTCGAAAGCGCGCTGGTTGCGCACGCCGCCGTGGCCGAGGCCGCCGTGGTCGGCTACCCGCATGAGATCAAGGGTCAGGGCATTTACTGCTATGTCACGCTGATGAATGACCGCGAACCCTCCGAGGAGCTCTACAAGGAACTCCGCACCTGGGTGCGCACCGAAATCGGCCCGATTGCCAGCCCGGATGTGATCCAATGGGCGCCGGGCCTGCCCAAAACCCGCTCCGGCAAAATCATGCGCCGCATCTTGCGCAAAATCGCCGAAAACGACTTCGGATCCCTCGGCGACACATCAACACTCGCAGACCCTTCCGTCGTCGACGACCTCATCAAAAACCGCGCTGGTTCTTAAAGGGAGAAAGATCATGATGGACGGAAATGTCATTACACGCCCGGCAGTTTTGATTTTACTGGGCCCTCCGGGTGCTGGCAAAGGCACCCAAGCCCGCCGATTGGAAGAGAAATTTGGCCTGGTGCAGCTCAGCACCGGGGATCTGCTGCGCGCCGCTGTGGCCGCCGGCACCGAGGCTGGCCAGCAGGCCAAAGCCGTGATGGAAGCGGGTGGCCTGGTCTCGGATGAGATTGTGATCAATATCCTGCGGGACCGCCTGGCCGAAGACAACTGCCAGCAAGGCGTCATCCTGGATGGCTTCCCACGCACCACGGTTCAGGCCGAGGCGCTGGATGGGCTGCTGGACGAAACCGGCCAGTACATCAACGCCGCCATCAGTCTGGATGTGAACGATGCGGCGATGGTGGAACGGATCTCGGGCCGCTACACATGTGCAGGCTGCGGCGAGGGCTATCACGACAGTTTCAAAAAGCCCAAGATCGCAAACACCTGCGACAACTGCGGCGGTACAGAAATGAAGCGCCGTGCTGACGACAAGGCTGAAACAGTTGCCAGCCGCCTGGAAGCCTATCACGCGCAAACCGCACCATTGGTGAGCTATTACCGGACCAAAGGGGTTCTGGCCTCGGTCGACGCCATGGGTGGGATTGATGAAATCACCACCGCACTTGGCGACATCGTCACCAAATCATTGTGAGTTCTGCCGCCCGGCTGAGACACCGCCAGCCGGGCGGCACGCCCCATTTTATCCTGTGTTTGTGGGAAGCGGGGGGCAAGACGTGGCCCAGGAGGTCACGCAATTAGGGAGAGGGTGTTTCGGGAGGACAATCGAAACACCCATGTATGGAGGAAAGGAGACCCGCTATGACGGATCAATCCACACATGCGACGGGAACCAGCGAGTCTGACAAGACCTACTGGCAAGCCAACCTGCGCATTATCTATGTGAGCCTCGCCATCTGGGCGTTGGTTTCATTTGGCTTTGGCATTCTGCTGCGTCCGCTTCTGGCGGGTATTTCTGTTGGTGGCACCGATCTGGGCTTTTGGTTCGCCCAGCAAGGCTCCATCCTGGTCTTTCTCGGCCTGATTTTCTTTTACGCCTGGCGCATGAACTCGCTGGATCGTGAACACGGCGTGGAAGAGGAGTAATCACGATGGATCAGTTTGTTATCAACCTGCTGTTTGTGGGCGCATCCTTCGCGCTGTACATCGGCATCGCGATCTGGGCCCGCGCGGGGTCCACATCTGAATTCTACGCTGCGGGTCGCGGCGTTCACCCGGTTACAAACGGTATGGCGACAGCGGCGGACTGGATGTCTGCGGCCTCGTTTATCTCTATGGCGGGTCTGATTGCCTTCACCGGCTATGACAACTCCACCTTCCTGATGGGGTGGACCGGTGGTTATGTTCTGCTGGCGCTGCTGCTTGCACCTTACCTGCGCAAGTTCGGCAAATTCACCGTGTCCGAGTTCATCGGCGACCGTTTCTACAGCCCGACTGCACGTGTTGTTGCGGTGATCTGTCTGATCGTTGCTTCGACCACCTATGTGATTGGTCAGATGACCGGTGTTGGCGTGGCCTTTGGTCGCTTCCTTGAGGTTTCCAACACCACTGGTCTGCTGATCGGTGCCTGTGTGGTCTTTGCCTACGCAGTGTTTGGCGGCATGAAAGGTGTGACGTACACCCAGGTGGCACAATACTGCGTTCTGATCATGGCCTACACCATCCCGGCCGTTTTCATCTCGCTGCAGCTGACCGGCACGCCGATCCCGGCCTTGGGTCTGTTTGGCGAACACGCCGCATCAGGTGAACCGCTGCTGGCGAAACTGGACGCGATTGTGACCGAGCTGGGCTTTAACGAATACACCGCCCACCACTCTGACACCTTCAACATGGTGCTGTTCACCCTGTCGCTGATGATCGGTACAGCGGGTCTGCCGCATGTGATCATGCGCTTCTTTACCGTTCCGCGTGTTGCGGATGCGCGCTGGTCTGCGGGCTGGACCCTCGTGTTCATCGCCCTGCTGTACCTCACCGCTCCGGCTGTTGGTGCAATGGCCCGTCTGAACATCACGGAAATGATGTGGCCCAATGGTGGCATCGACGGTGGCGCCGTAACCGTTCAGCAGATCGAAAACGATCCGCAGTACGACTGGATGGCGACCTGGCAGAAAACCGGCCTTCTGGCATGGGAAGACAAAAACGGCGATGGTGCGATCCAGTACTATAACGACAAGAACGCCGATATGACCGCAGTGGCCGAAGCAAACGGCTGGGCGGGCAACGAGCTGACCAAGTTCAACCGCGACATCCTGGTTCTGGCCAACCCTGAAATCGCCAACCTGCCCAGCTGGGTGATCGGTCTGGTGGCTGCAGGTGGTCTGGCGGCGGCACTGTCCACAGCTGCGGGTCTGCTGCTTGCCATCTCCTCAGCGGTGAGCCACGACCTGATCAAGGGCTCCATCAATCCGAATATCTCGGAAAAAGGCGAACTGCTGTCGGCGCGAATTGCCATGGCTGTGGCCATCGCGGTTGCAACCTACCTGGGCCTCAACCCTCCGGGCTTTGCGGCGCAAACCGTGGCCTTGGCGTTTGGTCTTGCGGCGGCCTCGATCTTCCCGGCGCTGATGATGGGGATCTTCTCGACCCGCATCAACAACACCGGCGCGGTTGCAGGCATGATTGCAGGTCTGACGGTTACACTGCTCTACATCTTCCTGCACAAAGGCTGGTTCTTCATTCCTGACACCAACAGCTTCACCGATGCTGATCCGCTGTTGGGCACTGTGAAATCCACCTCCTTTGGTGCAATTGGTGCAGCAGTGAACTTTGCGGTTGCCTTCGTTGTCGCGGGCATGACCAAAGAGACCCCGCAAAACATCAAGGAACTGGTCGAAAGCGTTCGCGTACCTCGCGGTGCCGGCGCCGCTCAGGACCACTAAAACCATGCAGGTTGGGCTGAAAACATCGCAGTCCAACCTTGCACACTCCGGTCCTGCTCGGCTCCTCCCAGCCGGGCAGGGCTTTTCGCATTCAAAGGGTGTCTGACATGGCATTAACCACAGAACAGATCACGCAGTTCCTGAAGTCGGTGCACCCCTATGACTCGCTTGAACCGGAGGCACTTGGAGCTCTGGCTCAGTGTTTTTCCGCAAAGAGATACGCCGCTGACAGCTGGATCTATGAGTTCGACAAGCCCGCGCCCGGCCTTTTTCTGATCTACGAAGGCGCTGTGGAGGTGACCGACGGCAATGGAGCCGTTGTCTCTCATCTGGGGCTGCGCAACTCCTTTGGCGAACGCGGGCTTTTACGCGACGGCATTGCCGTGACCAGCGCCCGCGCTGAAGAAGACAGCCTGATCCTGCTTCTACCCCCCGCCGATTTCGAACACTTCCTGTCCGCCAGCGCTGCTGCACGCAATTTTTTTGACCGATCGCGGGCTGAGAAGACAACCAGCCAGACCCTGGCCAACAGCCGCGTGCAGGATCTGATGGCGACCGAACCCAAAACATGTTCAGCAGATGACAGCGTGCATACCGCCGCAAAGATGATGCGGGAACATCGGATTTCATCCCTTTGTGTGGGCAACGGACGCCAGTTGCTTGGCATTCTGACCACCAAGGATATGACCAACAAAGTTGTCGCCGAAGGCCTGTCGCCGGAAACGCCTGTGGGCGCGATCATGGCGCGCGATCCGCTGACGCTGCCGCCCACCGCGCTTGGATCAGACGTTTTGCACCTGATGATCAGCCGCCGGATCGGCCATGTGCCAATTGTGGAAAACGGCACGCTGGTTGGGATGATAACCCAGACGGACCTGACCCGGTTTCAAGCCGTCACCTCGGCCGAACTCTTGCATCACATCGCCGACGCAGACACGGCAGAGCAGATGGCCGAGGTCACCGCCCGTATCCCATCCCTGTTGGTGCATCTGGTCGGCGCCGGAAACCGGCATGAAGTTGTCACCCGCTTGATCACGGATGTCGCCGACGCCGTGACGCTGCGCCTGCTGGAGCTGGCAGAGGCCCAACTCGGCCCCGCGCCGGTTCCCTATCTTTGGCTGGCCTGCGGATCACAAGGGCGGCGCGAACAGACCGGAGTGAGCGATCAGGACAATTGCCTCATCCTGCACAATGATGTCCGCGACACGGACATGACGTATTTTCAAACCCTGGCGAAATTCGTCAGCGACGGACTGAACACCTGTGGCTATGTCTATTGCCCGGGCGGTATGATGGCCACCAATGCGCGCTGGTGTCAGCCACTGGACGTGTGGCGCGGTTACTTTCAGGCTTGGATCAACAAACCAGACCCGGAGGCACAGATGCTTGCCTCTGTCATGTTCGATTTGCGGGCCATTGCGGGCGACCGCAGCCTCTTTTCCGACCTTCAGGAGCGCACATTGGACGCGGCGCGCAAGAATTCAATCTTTGTGGCACACATGGTGTCAAACTCATTGAAACATATGCCACCGCTTGGCCTGTTGCGGGGTTTGGCGACAATCCGGTCCGGTGAGCACAAGAACCGGCTTGATCTCAAACACAATGGCGTTGTGCCTGTGGTCGATCTGGCGCGGATCTATGCGCTGCAAGGCACGTTGACATCCGTCAACACCCGTGCGCGACTGGAAGAGGCCGCGCATGCAGGCGGGCTCAGCGCATCCGGCGCGCATGATCTGCTGGACGCCTATGATATGATCGCGGAAACCCGGCTGCAGCATCAGGCCAGCTTGATCAAACAAGGAAAGAAGCCTGACAATTATCTCAGGCCGGCTGAACTGTCGGATCTGGAGCGCAGCCATCTGCGCGACGCATTTGTGGTGGTGAAAACCATGCAATCCGCCGTTGGTCAGGGCCGCGGCGTATTAAGTTAAGGGAAGCGCCACCCCGGCGCTTTTGGGAGGAAGAAAATGTTTCTGGAACTGCTTGCAACGATCCTGGCCGGTGTTGGCGGCGCGGGTGTTATGATGCTTTTGAACAAGCTCACCGGCAGCCGCTTGCCCCGTTGGTTAACCCCTGTCGCCGCCGGTGCTGCGATGATCGGGGTTACGATCTCAAATGAATACAGCTGGTACAGCCGCACCTCTGCCAGCCTGCCCGAAGGTATGGTGATCGCAGAAACCGTTGAAAACAAAGCGCTCTACCGCCCCTGGACCATGGCGTTCCCCTATGTTGACCGTTTTGTCGCCGTGGATGAACCCAACCTGCGCACCCATAGCGATCATCCCGGCCTGGTTCTGGGCGATCTCTATTTCTATGGCCGCTGGTCCAGTGTTCACAAACTGCCGGTGCTGGCCGATTGCCCGGCCCGCAGACGGGCTGCGCTGGCGGATGGTATTGAATTCAACGCTGACGGCAGCGTGACCGGGGCGGACTGGGTTGCCTCCCCATCCGAAGACGCCGTCCTGGATGCCTTGTGCGGAGGGGACCATGCTGCATGATCTGAGCCTGCGCACCCGCGTTCTGCTGTTCTTTGTCTTGATCGCGGCTGCAGGGGTTGCGGCGGTGGCTGTCGGATTGGTTCTGGGCATCAGGCACGCCGCGGACGGCAGTCAGATCAGCGCCTTTACCTATGCCGGAGTTATTGCAAGTCTTGGCATTCTGGGTGTCACCGCAGGGGTCTGGTTGCTGTTTGACGAAAACATCGCCAAACCGATTGAGCGCCTGTCGGCTGAGATGCGCAGCCGGGCGCATGCGGGTGTTTCCTCCTCCATCGAAACCGATCAGGCGCGCTATTTGGGTGATCTCGCCCCCGCAGCCCGCGCCATCACCGAACAGCTGTCCCAAAACACCTGCGTTGCCGCGCGCGCCGTGGCCGATGCCACACATCATCTGGCATCAGATCGAGAACGGCTCAAAACACTGCTGACTGATATCCCATTGGCGATTGTTCTTGTAAACCCGGCCCATCAGATCACGCTGTACGATGGGCAGGCCGCCAATGTGCTTGGACAGATCCATGCGCCGCGTCTGAATGCGTCAATCTTTGACTATTTCGCCAAAGACCAGCTGTTAAAAGCGGTTGAGCAATTGCAGCTCAACCGGGATGCGGTGTCGACCACCCTGCGCGGCGCGCAGGGCAACCTGGATATTGACGTGCGCCTGATCCCACTCAGCCGGGGTGATGGCTATATGATGATCCTGGACGACGCCCATGCTCTGATCGGCTCAGAAGACGCCCGGCCTCTGATTTTTGATTTTGAGCTGACAACAGCACGGGCGCCCTCCAAGCCGATGAAGATCCGCCCGCTGAATGATCTGAATTTTGTGGTGTTCGACACCGAAACAACCGGCCTGATGCCCCACAAGGATGACGTCGTTCAATTGGGAGCTGTGCGGGTGGTGAACGGACGCATCGTGTCCGGCGAAGAGATGGATACACTGGTCAATCCGGGGCGCGCCATTCCACCAGCCTCCACCAAGGTGCACGGGATTACGGACAAGATGGTTATGAATGCGCCGGACCCCAAATCCGTTACGCAGCAGTTTCACAAATTTGCGCAAGACGCGGTGATCGTGGCCCATAACGCGCCCTTTGATATGGCCTTTATGCGCCGCTATGGGAATGCAAACAGCCTCACCTGGGATCAACCGATTCTGGACACGGTGCTGTTATCGGCGATCCTATTCGGGGCCAGCGCGCCCCATACGCTGGATGCGCTGTGCGACCGCCTTGATGTCACCATCCCGCAAGCCTTGCGCCATACGGCCCTGGGAGACGCACATGCCACCGCCGAAGTCTTGTGCAAGATGTTGCCAATGCTGCAATCGCGCGGCCTGAAGACATTTGACCATATTGTGACGGAAACGCGCAAGCATGGAAAGTTGCTGGAAGATTTGAACTGACTCCCCAAATCGCGGGGCATTCCGTCGCGGCAACTCATTATTTTAGGGAATTTTTAATGTTGCACTCCGGACCTTTCTTTCGTTAAAGGCCCCGCATACCGGTCGCAGCCTACCCGGTTATCAAAACAAGGGTCTAAACATGAAAACTATCGTTGTCTGCTCGGGCGGAATGGATTCCGTCGCGCTGGCCCATATTGTGGCCCAAGAGCACGAACTT
Organism: Epibacterium sp. ABZ3_068; assembly: GCF_056159265.1. Classification (NCBI taxonomy): domain Bacteria; kingdom Pseudomonadati; phylum Pseudomonadota; class Alphaproteobacteria; order Rhodobacterales; family Roseobacteraceae; genus Epibacterium; species Epibacterium sp. ABZ3_068. The sequence goes on along the minus strand of NZ_JBSWUV010000003.1, from coordinate 83,715 downwards.
ACCCGGCTGGTGTCCTTTGACTACGGCCAACGCCATCGCAAAGAACTGGACTATGCCGCCAAAGCTGCCAAACGCCTTGGCGTGGCCCATGATATTATCGACATGCGCGGGATTGGTGCGGCGCTCACGGGGTCAGCCCTGACCGATGATATTGACGTGCCAGACGGGCATTACGCGGAAGAGACCATGAAGGTCACCGTGGTTCCGAACCGCAATGCGATCATGCTGACCATCGCGTTTGGAATTGCTGCCGCCAAGGGCGATGACGCAGTGGCCACAGCCGTTCACGGTGGCGATCACTTCATCTATCCCGACTGCCGCCCCGCCTTTACCGAGGCGTTTAACACCATGCAGGCGGCCGCATTGGATGGCTATGCCAATGTCCAGCTGTTCACGCCGTTTGTGCATAAATCAAAGGCCGACATCGCTACGGATGGAACGGCTGTGAACACCCCCTTTGCCGAGACCTGGTCCTGTTACAAGGGCGGCACGCATCACTGCGGGCGCTGTGGCACCTGTGTCGAACGACGTGAAGCCTTTCATCTGGCCGGTCTGGAAGATCCCACGGTCTATGAGGATCCGGACTTCTGGCGCACGGCCATCGACACCGTCACCGGTCAGGAGGCCGATTAATGTATCGTATCGCCAAGGAGTTCCAATTCTCCGCCTCTCACAATCTGACAACGCTGGAAGACGGCCACCCCTGCAAACGCGTTCACGGGCACAACTATGTTGTCACCGTGGAACTGTCAGCAGCCGAACTGAACGAACACGGGTTCGTACGCGAATACCGCGATCTTGACCTGCTGAAAAACTATATCGACGAATGTTTTGACCACCGTCACCTGAACGATGTGCTCGCCAGGCCCACGTCCGAGGTTTTGGCCAAACATTTCTTTGACTGGTGCAAGGAATACTGGCCCGAGATTTGTGCCGTGCGGATCGCAGAAACACCCAAGATCTGGGCGGAATACCGACCATGACCCTGCGTATTGCCGAGATTTTCGGACCCACAATTCAGGGCGAAGGCGCCTTGATCGGGGAGCCAACCGTTTTCATTCGCGCCGGCGGCTGCGATTTTCGGTGCAGCTGGTGCGACAGCATGCATGCGGTCGACAGCGCCTTTCGCCATTCCTGGGCAGCCATGACCCCCGGCGATATCTGGGCCAGGGTCAAGCACCTGTCTGGCGGCAAACCCCTGACCGTTTCAATCAGCGGCGGCAACCCGGCAATTCAGGACTTTGCCCCGGTGATCGAAATGGGCAAGGCCGAAGGCTATCGTTTTGCCTGCGAAACCCAGGGCTCCATCGCCAAACACTGGTTTGCCGAGCTGGACACGCTGGTTCTTTCTCCCAAACCCCCTTCAAGCGGCGAAAGCGAGGATTGGGTTGCATTTGAAAGCTGTTTGGAAGCAGCCGGGCTGGCGCCAAAAACCGTGCTGAAGATCGTGGTTTTTGACGAGGATGATTATGCATGGTCGCGCGCCGTTGCAGACCGTTACCCGGAAATGCCACTGTTTCTGCAACCCGGCAACCCGACATCAGACCCGGAACACGCTGTAACCGCACAAGACAACCTCAAACGCCTGCTATGGCTTGTTGAGAAAACCGCCGCAGATTTCTGGTTTGAACCGCGTATTCTTCCCCAGCTCCATGTCCTCCTGTGGGGCAACAAACGGGGCGTCTGATCCAAGGAACCCAAGATGACTGACAGTATCTACAGCAATCTGAAACAGCTGGGCGGTGACACGGTTATGCCTGCCTCCCCCGAAGAGGCAGAGCTGGAGCGCGTACAGAACCCACAGGCGGATGTGCTTTATAATGTACGCTTTACTGCCCCCGAGTTCACATCGCTTTGCCCGATGACGGGGCAGCCGGATTTTGCACATCTGATGATCGATTATGTCCCCGGTGACTGGTTGGTGGAAAGCAAATCGCTCAAACTGTTTTTGGGCTCGTTTCGCAACCATGGAGCCTTTCACGAGGACTGCACCGTATCCATCGCGCGTCGACTGGTGACGTTTCTGGAGCCCAAATGGCTGCGCATCGGTGGCTACTGGTATCCGCGGGGTGGCATTCCGATTGATGTCTTCTGGCAGACCGGCGAAATGCCCCAAGGCGTCTGGATCCCGGATCAGGGCGTTCCACCCTATCGCGGTCGCGGCTGAACTCCGCGCGTGCCGACCTAGGCACGCACCACTTTTTGCGTCTGGGTGCCAAGGCCTGTGACACCCAGATGCACGACCTCTCCCCCTTGCAGATAAACGGGCGGTTTCTGCCCCATGCCAACGCCCGCAGGTGTTCCTGTTGAAATCACGTCACCGGGTTCAAGGCTCATAAACTGGCTGCAATAAGACACCAAAGTTGGCACATCAAAGACCATATTGGCGGTGGTACCGTCCTGATACCGCACGCCGTCCACCTCAAGCCAGAGAGACAGGTTGCCGGGGTCTGGCACTTCATCCTGCGTGACCAACCAGGGGCCAAGCGGGCCAAAACTGTCGTGCCCCTTGCCCTTGTCCCAGGTGCCCCCCCGATTCAACTGGAAATCACGCTCTGACACGTCGTTGATGACACAGAACCCGGCGACATGATCCATCGCGTCGCCTTGCGCGATGTAACGGCCACCCTGCCCGATCACCACGCCAAGCTCGACCTCCCAATCCGTCTTTTCCGCCCCACGCGGGATTTCAATCGCATCATCAGGTCCCGAAATGGCTGAGGTCCATTTGCCAAAGATCACGGGTTCCTTTGGCAGCGGCAGATCAGATTCCGCCGCGTGATCAGCATAGTTGAGACCGATGCAGATGAATTTACCCACCGCACCGACGCAGGCCCCCAATCGCAGATCATCCTGGGGCAGGCCCGGAACCAATGGCAGTGACAAAGGATCAATCTCAGCCAGGCGGGAAAGCATATCGGGCAGCAGTGCCGCGCCGGAAACATCAGGGATCACATGCGACACATCTCGCACCCGCCCTGCACCATCCAAGATCCCCGGCTGTTCGGCACCTTTGGCACCGTATCGAACAAGTTTCATGCCTGTTTCTCCCTATTTGATGGGAAGAAAACCCGCTGAACCGGCGAAACACAAGCCCGCTGTTAGCTCTGCGCGATTGACGTCGGGAAATAGCGATCGACCAGAGATAAAAGCTCGGCCGGGGTGACCGGTTTGTGAAGACATTCATCCACGGCAAAGGTGCTTTTTATCACCCCATCCAACTGCACGGACTGATCTGTTACGCCAATGATCGGAATCTCGCGGACTTCGGATTTTTCGTCGCTACGAATGCTGTGCACAGTATCATCGCTCGCTGCCTCACACAGCTGCACGTTCAAAATAATCATGGCAAACCGCGATGGATGTGCACGCAACCGCAACAGCCCTTCACCACATGACCGCGCTGTTTCGACCTGAACATCCAGCGCACGGGCAATCTCGCGCATCATAAACCGTGCGGTTGCGTCTTCTTCTATCATGAGGATTGTTTGGGATCTCAACGTCTTTACGCCCCCTGGGATGCCCTACCGCAAAGCTAGACGATTGCCCGTTTATCGCCTTTTCGACCGCCTGCGGTAAAATCGTTAACAAAAAACCGGTTCGATATATGTTTCAACTTTACATTGAATATAAGGTCTTGCAAACATCTTTTGTAGTGAATACGTGATGATCCCCCTTTGCAGCCTGACAGCTCACCACGCTGGATCAGAGTCGATCACGCATTGAAAACCATAGCATTGCCAGCACCAGAAGCGGGCTACGCAACCGTGCCCCCCCGGGGAACCGCAGGGTCGGAACTCTTGCAAACAGGTCAAAACGCTCAGCCTGGCCAGCTACCATTTCCGCTGCAATCTGCCCCGCCAGAGTTGCCATCGCGACGCCGTGACCGGAAAAACCAGAGAGGCTCATGATGTTTCCGGACAGACGTTCAAAATGCGGCATTCGGTTCATCGTGATGCCAAGGGTTCCCCCCCATGCATAGTCAATTTCAACCTCTGCAAGTTGCGGGAAAATCTCTCTCATCGGGCGGCGTACGGCCTTGGCAATATCAGCCGGAAACCGGTAGCCATAGCTTTCGGTTCCGCCAAACAAGAGACGGTGATCGTCAGAGAAACGGAAATAGTTGACCACGAATTTACTATCCGCAACTGCATAGTTGTTCCGGATCAACTCTTCCTGCGCCTTCGGCCCCAACGGGCGGGTTGCAACCACATAGTTGTTGATTGGCATGACCTTTTCCGCCACGCGCGGCTCCAGCCCACCAAGATAGCCGTTACACCCCAGCACAACATGCTGTGCATCGACCTGTCCCGCCTTGGTTGTCAGCGTGACGCGCGTGCCATCGGTGACCGTGTCGACTTTGCTCTGCTCATAGAGGCGCACGCCTGCTGACTGCGCCATACGCGCAAGGCCAAACGCAAAAGCCAGCGGGTGAATGTGACCCGCGCCCATATCCAGCGTTCCCCCATGGTAGGACGGTGAGTTGACCAGGGTGCGCATCTCATCCCGGTCGACAAATCGGATCTGCTCGTAGCCGTATTCTTCATTCAGCTTGGCCGCATAATCCCGGCTGTGGGGGACAAACCGTTCGCGGTGATCCGCGTGGATGATACCAGGATGAAACTGAGCGTCGACCAAATCCGACGCCGCAAGTTCTTTTACCAAATCCACAGATTGATTTGCCAGCGTCCACAGCGCCCTAGCGTGGTCGTGCCCCAGCAGCGTTTCCAATTCGTCCTGATCCAGCCGCTGCCCCTGCCCGACCTGCCCGCCATTGCGCCCTGAGGCTCCAAACCCCACGCGCTGTGCGTCCAGCAAGACAACATCATACCCGCTCTGGGCTAGATGCAGCGCGGTCGACAGCCCCATGAAACCGCCACCAACAACGCAGACGTCACAAACCACGGATCCCTCAAGACGCGGGAAGGGGTCCAAGGGTTCGGCCGTCGCTGCATAATAGGATTTGGGGTATTCACCCGCCGCATCATTGGCTGTCAGCAGATCCATGCATCATGTCCTTTTTTCTGGGCGTCACCTCGGGTGTGCCAGAAAGGGACCCTGCGATCCAGATAAATTTGATCAAATTAAAAGGCGCGCGGCTGAAGGTCCCCGCGCGCCAGATGTGATTACTTGCAGGCTGCCAGAGAATCTCCCATGGCTTGCAACAAGTTCACATAAAAATCAGCGCCAAGCTCCAGATTGAAGCCAAGCGGATCCATCTCTAACTCTTTGATGTCGCCCGCGTCTGCAACGGTGTGCACAAGACCCTTGTTGAACTGCGGCTCTGCAAAGACACAGGCGACACCCAGATCCCGAACCGTTTGCTGGATTTCCGCGATCCGCGCGGCACTGGGTTTGCTGGCGTCTCCGATAGAAATTGCACCTGCCGCCGCAAGGTCAAAGCCCCGTTCGAAGTACTGATAGGCGTCGTGAAAGACAACAAATGGCTTGTCTGCAACCGGGGCCAGTTCAGTTCGCAGACCGGCGACAACAGCGTCAATCTCGGCTTGACCAGCCGCAGCATTGGCCAGGTAGGTTTCCGCATTGGCCGGGTCCTGTTCAGACAATTCCTCTGCAATGACCGCAAGCCATGCTTTGCCATTCTCTGGTGCCAGCCACGCATGGGGATCTACGCCATCATGATCATGTCCTTCATGACCGCCATGCTCAGCGTGGTCATGCGCGTGATCGTCATGCTGTTCGTGGTCGTCATGCGCCTCGTTGTGGTGATCATGCTCTTCGTGATCATGGTGTTTATGATCATCATGATCGTGGTCGTCATGCGCGTGATCGTCGTGATGGTCATCATGCCCATCTGCATGTTCCGCATGATCGTGCCCTTCATGGTCATGACCCTCATGATCATCGTGGTCATCCCCATGGTCGTGGGCTTCAAACGTCGCGCCGGTCCGGTATTCATACCGCACGCCACCTTCTGTTTCCAACAGCTCCAGAATATGAGCAGAGGTTCCCAGCTCTTCGATCGGGTGCTCAAGCCATGGGGTCAGCGGCTCTCCGACCCATACGATCAGGTTGGCCTGGCTCAGCGCCCGCGCATCGGACGGGCGCATTGCATAGCTGTGCGGAGAACTGCCGGGGCGCACCAAAAGTTCTGGTTCGCCAACACCAGCCATAACACGCGAAACAAGGCCGTGAATTGGCGCGATGTCGGTGACAACTTTCGGCACCTCGGCATGGGCCAAGCCCGTCGTGGACAAAAGCACTGCAAGGGCGGCACTGGAAGACCGTTTCATGTTACGCTCCATGTAACTTTATAACATATCACGGGTTGTTATACGTCATGTCATAACATATCAAGATGAAAACGTGACCTGCCCGGAGGCTTTGATGCGTTCGCTGAGTTTTGAAACACATGATCACACTGCCTGTATCGACAAAACGATCCAGACGGTTGCGGACCAATGCGCCGCGAACAAGCTGCAGTTCACGCCGATCCGTCGACGTGTGCTGGAAATCATGCTGGAGGAACACCGGGCCTGGGGTGCATATGAGATTCTGGAACGTCTGCGCCAGGAAGGGCAAAGTGCCCAGCCCCCGGTGGCCTATCGTGCCTTGGACTTTCTGGTAAAGAACAAATTCGCCCATAAAATCGAACGGCTGAACGCCTTTATCGCCTGCACCCATCCCGGCGAAAAACATGCGCCGATCTTTATGATCTGCCGCAGCTGTGACAGCATCGCCGAAGCGCATGCGGAACCAACCAAGGGCCAAATGGGGGCCGCCGCGCGCGCCGCAGGCTTCCTGATTGAACGCACCGTCGTAGAGGCAGAAGGCCTGTGCCCAAAGTGCCAGGAGCCAGACAGCAAATGAGCCTCGTTTCCCTGACAGGCGTCAGCCTGACCTTCGGCGGACGCACAGTGCTATCAAAAGTCGATTTCTCCATAGAAGAAGGAGAAATTGTCACTGTGGTCGGACCAAACGGATCCGGAAAATCATCGCTGTTGCGCAATGTGATTGGCGCCGTGCGCCCGTCGGTTGGATCCGTAACCCGGCAAAAAGGGCTGCGGATCGGCTATGTTCCGCAGAAACTGCATATTGACCCAACTCTGCCGTTAACCGTACGCCGGTTCTTGAGCCTGCCCAAACGGGTGTCCGATACAGTGGCCAATGCCGCGCTGATGCAGGCCGGTGTTGCCAAGCTCGCGGACCGGCAGATGACAAACCTGTCCGGCGGACAGTTTCAACGTGTGCTCCTGGCGCGTGCGCTGCTGAACAAACCCCATCTTCTGATCCTGGACGAGGCGACCCAGGGGCTGGACCAGCCCGGATCCGCCGCGTTCTACCGTCAGATTGAAACCGTGCGACGGGAATTGGGCTGCGCTGTGCTGATGGTCAGCCATGAGCTGCATGTGGTCATGGCCGCCTCGGACCGGGTCATTTGCCTGAATGGTCACATCTGTTGTGAAGGCGCGCCGGAACATGTGGCATCAGCCCCGGAATACCGCGCCCTGTTCGGTTCCGGCACCCAAGGGGCGCTGGCCCTTTATCGTCATGAACATAATCACACGCATGACGACGGCTGTGATCACGACCACTCCCATCAAAACGAAGGAACCGCCGCGTGAGCTTTCTGGACGATTTTCTGATCCGCGCCGCATTGGCCGGCATTGGTCTGGCGTTGGCCGCGGCTCCTTTGGGCTGCTTTGTGGTCTGGCGCCGCATGGCCTATTTTGGAGATGCCACTGCCCATGCTTCGATTTTGGGCGTTGCGCTGGCTCTGGCCTTTGATGTCTCTGTATTTGGCGGCGTTCTGGTCACAGCACTGGTGATGGCGACGACTGTCTCCACTTTGTCCGGGCGCGGCTATGCCATGGATACGCTTTTGGGGGTCCTGGCCCATTCATCGCTGGCGCTTGGTCTTGTGGCCGTGTCCTTCCTGCACGGGGTCCGGATTGATCTGATGGCCTATTTGTTCGGAGATATCCTGGCCGTTGGCCGCAGCGACCTTGCGGTCATCTGGGTCGGTGCCCTTGCCACACTTGGCCTTCTGATCTGGCGCTGGTCCGGCCTTTTGACAGCCACTTTGAACCCCGACCTCGCCTATGCTGCGGGCATCGACCCCCGCCGGGAACAACTGGTGCTGACACTGGCGCTGGCCGTTGTGGTCGCCGTTGCGATCAAAGTGGTGGGCGTTCTGCTGATTGCCGCAATGCTGATTGTTCCGGCTGCCACAGCACGCGCATTTGCCAATACGCCCGAGCGGATGGCGATCTTTGCAGCGCTTGTCGGAGTCTTTGCGGTGATAACCGGGCTTCAGATCTCCTTTGCGGGTGATACCCCAACGGGACCGACAATTGTAACGGTCGCCGCTGGCTGCTTTATGGCCGCAAGCCTGTTCCGAAGCCTGTTTGACCAACGTCACCTGCGCAGTAATTCAGAGGACTAATCCAGCCCGCAATCAGGTTCCGGTCTGTTCAACCGGAGCCGAGGCCACGGACCATTTCTCACAGGCATCCAACAGCGCTTTCTTGCTGATCGGCTTGCTCAAAAAGTCATTCATCCCCACAGCCAGACATTTGTCTTTGTGCGATTGAAGGGCATTCGCTGTCAGTGCGATGATCGGCGTCGCTCCTGGGGTGCCCGACGCCGCCTCAATCGCGCGGATTTCTTCGGTTGCCTGCACCCCGTCCATGACCGGCATCATCATATCCATCAGAATAATGTCGGGTCTGCTGTGCTTGAACTTATTAATTGTTTCCAGCCCATTGGCAGCTAGATCCAGGTCGATCGGCGCATTTTTCAACATCCGGCTTACCACCAGCTGGTTGGTACGATTGTCTTCTGCCATCAGCACGCTGATGCGCCGTTTGAAGCCATCTTCTGGTTTGGGCTGGGCACTCACGTCCTCTTGCTCTGCCTGTTGCTGGCTCATCAGCATGGTGCTGATCACACGTTGCAGCTGCGCCGCGCGAACCGGTTTGGTGGTCACTTTGCACGGAGCCAGCTCTTCGATTTCATCCTTTTCCAAAGGCTGTTCGACAGATGACAAAACAACAATCGGAAGATCGCGGCAATGAGGCAGGCTGCGCACCTGCCGGGCCAGATCCCTGCCGTCCATAACCGGCATCTGGAAATCCTGCAGGATCAAATCAAAGTAACCGTCCCCGCGCTGTTTCAGGATGTTGATGCCATCCACCGCGCAGTTTGCGGACTCGCAGGTCATGCCCCAGGTCTGCAGACGTTCGCACAGAATGATCCGGTTCACCTCCAGATCATCCACAATCAGGGCACGCAGCCCCGTCAGATCCATCGAAGCATAAGCCTCTGGTGGTGTTTCCTGGCTTGATGCCAGCGGCAGCTTCAAGGTGAAGACGCTGCCTTTTCCAACGGTCGAGGACACCGCAATACGTCCCCCCATCAGCTTTAGCAACCGTTCGGAAATCGCCAGGCCAAGTCCTGTGCCTTCAAAGTTGCGGGTCGCAGCACCGTCAACCTGTTCAAAGGCGCTGAAAATCGTTTCCAGCTTCTCCTGTGGGATCCCGATGCCGGTGTCGCGCACTGACAGTTTCAGCTTGTGCTCCCCAGGGCCCTCTTCGCCCGTGACTTCGATACAGACATATCCGCGCGGCGTGAACTTTACCGCATTACCTGCGATATTGGTAATGATCTGACGTATGCGCCCGACATCCCCAATAAAGACCTCGGGCAGGTGCGGGTCATACCGAAGGACAATCTCGATCCCTTTTTCGTTGGCCGTCGGCGACAACAGAGTCACAACATCTTCCAATGCCGTCAGCAGGTTAAATGGTGCATTGTCGAGCTCCATCTTCCCGGCTTCAATTTTGGAAAAGTTCAAAATGTCGTTGATGATCGTCAGCAACGCCGAGCCCGACTTTGAAATCGTCTCAGCATACATGCGCTGATCTTCGTCCAGATCCGTTTCAAGAATAAGTTCCGCCATGCCGATCACCCCATTCATCGGCGTGCGGATCTCATGGGACATATTGGCCAGAAACTCGGACTTGGCATGATTGGCGATATCAGCGGATTCACGGGCCTGTTCCAGCGCAAATTCGCGTTCATCCCGCTCGTCAAACGTATCCTCCAGAACGCCAACGGAGTAGTTCAACGCCCAGAATTCACGCGACGCGTACCAGGGCAAAATACGACGCTGGCGTTTCATCCCAGAAATCGCGTCCGACATCCGCTGGTGGATCAGCCCAAGGGGCCGCAAAGCCAGAAGATGCACAAGCCCCCAAACCAGCACCGAAAGTCCCACAACAGACAGGCCGGTCCACATGATCGTTTGCTGCACACGTTCCTCAACCAGGGCGGTGCCTTCCCGGGTGGACCATTTCACCACCATTTCGCCAAAGGCAAAACCGTCCAGTTCGATAGGACGTTCGTACATCACAAACTCGCCCTCAGAAGGCATAGTTGGTGATTTTGCCTGGGCGATGACCTCTTCGCTGGCATTCAGGATCTTGATCGACAACAGCTTCGGATTGCGGGCAATCGCCTCGATCAAACCGGTTTGCAGGACGGGTACATCCTCGATGATAATGGATTCCAGCATCAGCCCGCTCAGCAATGAGACGGTCAGATCAGCCTGTTCTTCCAGTTGCTGATGTAAACGTTGCGCCTCGCTGGTTTGAGCGAGATAGCCAACTCCATAAGCCACCAGTACCGCCGCAAACGAGAGCGACAGCACAATTTGTGAAAGAATACCGGTGCGTTTCATAGTCTCACAAAAATTCGTTCAGAAATCAGTGCTGCGCTGCATCGCTTGTCTGATCTCTTGATAATCATCGTCCGATCCCAAAAGGAAACCGTTTTTAGACACCCGACGGACGATTTCTTCGTTTTCAGAGGCAAGCATGATCTTTTGCATCGCTGCAAACACCCGCGGCTGCAGATCCGAAGAGGAAATCCAGGGTTTGGTCACATTGTCAAAATTCGCCAAAGCACGGATCGGAACACCATCAGCGACGAGCTTTTTGAAAGTGCTTTCCTTCAACGCACCGGCGGCATATTTGCCTGCACCAACGGCAAGGCCGACCGAGTCATGTCGTCCCAGAAAATCAAAAGAATGCAGTTCGTCCCCTGAGATCCCCGCATCAAGCAGGACGGCCTGCGACAGGTAGCGACCGATTGTCGACAGCTCATCGCCAAAAGCAAATGTCAGGCCTGCCAGATCTTCAAGCGAATCGATGTTGCTGTCCTTGTGGACCGCGATGATCCCTTTGAACTTTTTCTGCCCATTTTTTGACTCCATCGCGACAATTTGAACACCTGGATTTTGGCTTGTTGCAAGGATGTAGGACGCAGGCCCAAAGCGTGCAAAGTCGACTTCGCCTGATGCAAGCTGACGGATGCTTGTTTCGTATTCCTTGGCGATGACCATTTCGATGTGAACATCTTCGCCAAGTTCGCTGCTCAACTGGTTTTCCAGAAACATCAAGAACGGGCGGTATTTCTTGACCGTTTCCGTAGGCTTGTCGGCCGCGTAAGTCCCGAATTTCAGGTTGATTTCTGCGGTTGCAGACCCCGCCAGAGACGCAACCATAATAACACTCGTAAATAGAACCACAGACGCCTGCCGCAAAATGCTTTTGAACTGATGCATGTGACATTCCATTTCAAATATCTGATCTATGACCGCCATCTGCGGGACTGAACACCCAGCCAAGCGGCCTCTATGGGAAGCACAGTAGCAGGTAATAGTTAAGAGCCAGCAAAATAACGGCTCTGATGTTTACGATTAATTACACTTTTGGCTTTTAACGTTTAAGTAACTATTTTTACGCATCTGTCACAAATATTACATAAACTTTAACTAAGGGCGCCCGCCCACAGGACTACCAGTGAAAAGATACCTTCAGAACTATTATTTTCGTAAATTTTCGCCTTCTTCCTGCGCTTTGACTATGGGGTCTCTTGTCGCGGTTGCGGTGGCAGACCCGGCCTTTGCGATCCCGTCACCCGAATTGGTCATCGGGTCAGTTTCCTCGCTTTCTCAGGTACTTGCGGTTGGCGTCGCCATGGTTTCAGGGCTTGGAGCCGCGATCGCCGCCAAGTTTGGGATTGCGCGGACCAAAGGTGGCAACACCCTCCGCTACCCGGTAAAGCTGATCGCGGGTCTGGCCCTCGTTGTAATAGCGCTGCTCTGTGCAAACTACTGGCAATACAGCCAAAGCCAGACAGAAAGACGCACCCGGCTTGAGGCCACATTGCTGCGCCCAGCTCAATTCGAAGGCAGCAAAATAAAAGACGCAAACTTGAAGGAAACCAGCTTCTCCGCCCAGCTGAGCCACCCTCAGGGTATTTCAACCGAGGATGCGGCCTCGCTGCTGGCGGATGGTAAGACGCACTTCTTTGATGTGCGCGAGACCGGCGAGCGTGAGATGGGCACCCTTCCGGGGTCCGACCACATGCGGTTCCCGGACTTTCTGCAATCCGTACCGGTCCAACCCGGCGAACAGGTGGTTCTGTTCTGCCACAATGGCAACCGCAGCTCTGAAACATGCGCGGAACTGGCCAAGATGGGGATCGACTGCCGTTTTATTGCAGGCGGTCTGGAGAAATGGATCGTCGAGGGGCGCCCGTTCAGCGACGAGAAAGTGCGATCCTTGTCCGATCTGCGGGCGTTGCCGGACTATCCGAACAAAGACGTCCTTCTGGACACCAATGACTTCGCAGAACTCTTCAATACTGGCGATCTGCAAATCATCGACACACGTTATCCCGGTGACTTTGAAAGCGGCCACCTGCCGGGCGCGATCAATATACCGCTGCGCGCCATGACCACCAGCGACCTGCAGACGCGCCTGAACAGTCTGCAACAAAAACCCACCGTTGCCGCCTGTTATGACCGACGCAGCTGTTTTATGGCACAGGCGCTCGGCTTGGAACTGACCCGCAAAGGCATTGACTATCAGGGGCGTTACACCCTGCCGTGGGAATTCTTTATCCCGCCAAAACCCAAAGCGCATGTGCAGGACTGGCTGGCCGATCAGAACTCTACCCTGTGGGACAAAGCCATTGCAGGCATCGCCGCCGCACTGGTCTGGAGCCACGAAAAACTGCATCTTCTGGCCGGGCTGTTTGCCCTGTCGCTGCTGACGCGCTTATTGGTGCTGCCCATTGCTCTGAAATCGGAACGCGACCAGCTTGTGACCGCCGCAACCAAGGACGATCTGACAGCGCTCAAGAAACGCCTTGCCAGTGATCCCGTGCGCAAAGCCCGCGCGATTCAGGAGCATTATGCGAAACATGGGCTGACTCCGATGCGCAATATGCTGGCGCTGGCCTTCCTACCGATCATGATGCTGGGTGTGTCCGCCGCCGGGCAGGCCTCCAAAACCGTAGGCTCCGGACTTGGCTGGGCTGCAAACATCGGCCTGCCGGACCCGCTTTATGTCATGCCCGCGATGTTTACCGCTCTGGCGGCGGTCTACCTCCTTTGGGCTGTGGCGAAAACACCGCGTGCGCGCCTGCTGTGGATGGGACTGGGCGTGCCCGTGCTCTTTGCAATGGTTCTGGGCCTCAGCTTTGCGGCCAATGCCTACCTGTGCTTCAGTCTTGCGCTGTTGCTGGCGCAGCGCACCTATGTGGTGGAGGCCCATAAACCCCTACTCGCCTGGGTCCGTGCCAAGGCTGCACGTCTAACCGCCGCGAAACTGCCCCGCGACATCCATGCCTTGCGTGAAAGCGGAGCGCTGACAGAGGCCGGGAACAAGGCCTATCGCCTGTCGATCATGAAAAACGCAGGCCTGCCGGTGCCAAATGGTGTGGTTGTCAAAGGCCCCGCGCTGGATCGCCTGGCGGCCCTGCCCTTGCAGAAACAACAGGCGCTGGCAGCCCGGATCTGGACCGCTGTCGGGGAACGCCCCTGTGCCGTGCGCAGTTCAGCCAGCAACGAGGACGGCGCAGAGCAGAGCTTTGCGGGCGTCTTTGACTCGGTTCTGGATGTCACCGGCGACACGATGCTGGACGCGCTGACCCATGTACACAGCAGCTTTACCTCTGAGCGCAGCAAAAGCTATGACACTGTGTCTGACAGCGGACATGCCAATGTTCTGGTGCAGGAAATGGTCGATGCAGAGTTCGCAGGCGTTCTGTTCACCCAGGATCCCACCGCGCCCGGTATGGTAATGCTTGAATGGGTCAAGGGCAATGGCGAGGCGCTGGTCTCGGGCCGTGTCACCCCAGACGTTGCACGGTTTGGTCGTTACACAGGGCAGGAGATCGCGGACCCCAATGGCGAAATGCCTGATTTTGGGCCACTTCTGGAACTGGGCCGTCAGATCGAAGATCTGTTTGGCGTGCCACAAGACGTGGAATGGGCCTATCAGGACGGCGCCTTCCGCATCCTGCAAAGCCGCGACATCACCACGCTGGCCCTTGGCACTGTTGCGCAGCAACAGCGCTGTGTCGAATGGCAGGCGCATCTCGAACGTTTTGCCAATGCGCCCCAGGATGAGGTCTTGCTGGAACAGGATGAAATGTCCGAAGTCCTGCCACGCCCCACCCCGCTGTCGTTTGATCTGATGAACCGGGTCTGGGCGCCCGGTGGCAGCCTGGATCACGCCTGCCGCGCCCTTGGCGTGCCCTACAAGCTGCAAGAAGATCCCGGCAGCCATCTGGTGAACCTCTTTGGCAAGACATATGTGGACACCCGCATCAAATCCGACATGGCCCTGTCGCTCAGCCGGGCGCAGGCCAAACAGCTGCGCAAAAAGGCGACGGGGTTCCTGTCCGAGTTCCACTCTGAAACCCTGCCCGCCTTCAAACGGGAGGTGCTCTTTTGGGAGGCGCTTGATTTTGATCACCTGCCGCAGGACGAACTGTTGCAAGTCATCGCCAAAATGCGCGATCTCTTTGTGCATGACATTTATGTGCAGGCGGAAAAGGTCAATATTTTTGCAAGCTTCACCATGGGGGAGGCACAGAATGCAACCGCAGGGGACCCATCCCTGCGCGCCCATCTGATGCAGGCCGAAGCCCCACATGCGCCAACCAACCTCTTGGCGGCCTGCGCGGGTGACATGGCACAAGCGGTTGCGGTCATGGGCCATCGGTCGATGTTTGACTATGAACTCAGCTCACCGCGCTACCGCGAGGCTCCAACCATGCTGCAAAGCCTGGTCGCCAGCCCGTTGCCTTCGATCCACAATGATCCGTCCCTGCCCCGCGATCTGCCGGCGGGCCTGCGCGAGACCCTGGATCGGGCCATCGCATTCCAGGACCTGAAGGAACAGGCCAAACATGAGGCTCTGCGCGTTCTGGCCGAATTGCGTCGGGCGCTTGTGGCATTGGGTCAACGCACGGACCTCCAGACGCTGGTCTTTTACCTGACATGGGCCGAACTTCTGGACAATGGGATCGCACCGGCTGAGCTAAAGACCAAAGCATCGGAACGCAAAGAGCGAGAAGCCCTGCGCCGCAAATCGGCTCCGTCCGAGGTGTCGCTAACGTTGCAGGATATGGAGCTTTTGTCGCTGGGTCGCAGCGTAGCCACCGGTGATGACAGCCTGGGCGGCACCTGTGTTGCAGGTGGCGGGACAGTCACCGGCCGAGTGTTCCGCGTCAGCGATGACTTTGCCGATGATGGCAGTGACGTCGAGACGCTGTTCAAGGGCTTCCGCAAAGGTGACATTCTGGTCTGCCAGATGGTTCACCCTGCCTGGCTGCCGCAGGTCCTGCAATCGGGCGCGGTGCTGAGCGAGGTGGGCGGTTGGCTCAGCCATATGTCCATTGTCGCGCGGGAAAAGAACAAGATGATGCTGGTCTCTTGCAAAGGGTTGCGCACCCTGCACCCGAACCAATTGATCACCGTCACGGAGGACGGCGAAATCCGCGCCGAGGTCGAGGATAAAACGGTGGTTCATATCGCCTGAACAGAAACCGGGCGGCCATTGCGCCGCCCGGTTTCGTTCGGGTCAAAGGCGCAGGTCGGCCTCTTCCTCTGTCAGGATATATTTCAGGTCATAAAGGATTGCACCGCCCCGGCCAAAAGCGCGGATGCTTTCTGCGGACAGAGCTTTGAACCTGTCATGGGCCACGGCCAGTATGATCCCGTCATAGGTTCCGGCCACGGGCTGCGCCACGGTGTCGAACCCGTATTCGCGGCGTACCTCTGCGGGATCAGCCATCGGGTCGTGCACATCCACCCGAAGACCAAACCCTTCCAGCCCCCGCACCACATCAATCACACGGGTGTTGCGCAGATCGGGGCAGTTTTCCTTGAAGGTGAGGCCCATGATCAAAACCCGCGCCGCAGGTGTGGCGCAGCCTTTCTGCATCATCGCCTTGACCATCTGCTGCGCAACATAGGTGCCCATGCCGTCATTCAGACGCCGCCCGGCCAACAAGATATCAGGATGGTAGCCCAGGGATTCCGCCTTATGGGTCAGATAATAAGGGTCCACCCCAATGCAGTGCCCGCCCACCAGACCGGGGCGGAACGGCAGGAAATTCCACTTGGTCCCGGCCGCGTTTAACACCGCTTCGGTGTCAATGCCCATCCTATTAAAGATCATCGCCAACTCGTTGATCAGCGCGATATTGATGTCGCGCTGGCTGTTCTCGATCACCTTGGCGGCTTCGGCCACACGGATGCTGGGCGCACGATGGGTGCCTGCGGTCACAATCCGGGCATAAAGCGCATCCACACGGTCTGCGACCTCGGGCGTAGAGCCTGACGTGACTTTGACCACATCCGCCAACCGCCGCTGTTTGTCACCTGGGTTGATCCGCTCGGGGCTGTAGCCAACAAAGAAGTCCTGATTGAACACCAGCCCTGTTTGCGCCTCAAGGATCGGAACGCAGTCTTCTTCGGTTGCGCCGGGATAGACGGTGGATTCATAAATCACCAGGTCGCCCGGCTTCAGAACCTTTGCCACAGTTTCAGACGCCCGCTTCAAGGGGCGCAGATCCGGCCGATGGCTTTCGTCCACGGGTGTCGGCACCGTGACAATAAAAACGGTGCAGTCAGAAAGATCCCCCACGCGGCTGGCAAAGCTCAGCTGAGTTGCGCTTTGGATCTCGTCAGCGGTGGTTTCGCGCGTCTCGTCCTGCCCGCGTTCCAAGGCCGCAATCCGGTCGGCGTTGATATCGAACCCAACGGTCGGCTGTATCCGCCCAAAGGCCACTGCCAAAGGCAGACCGACATATCCCAGCCCAATGACACCGATTTTTTCCATTTGGTCGCGCTCCTTTGCGGTCCACCCTATAAAGGACAGTTGCCCAGGAACATCAACGGTGTCTGCGATCTGGATTGCCGAAAAAGGAAAAGGGCGGCCCGTCTTATGACGACCGCCCCCTCTTTTTCAGGATGTCACAGCTTAGGAGCGTGCGAACTTCTTGATCACGCCCTCACGCAGACGCGAGCTGTAGGACTGCAGCTCTTCGCGTACAAACCCCATCAGGAAGTAGAGCGCAAAGATGTTGACCACAGCCATGGCAAAGATCGCCGCGTCCGAGAAGTCGATAACCGGACCCAGGCTTGCAGCCGCGCCGATGACGATAAAGGCGCAGAAGATCAGCTTGAACACCAGTTCGGTGGCCTTGCCTTCGCCAAACAGATAGGTCCATGCCTTCAGGCCATAGTAGGACCAGGAGATCATGGTGGAGAAGGCAAAGAGGATCACCGCAACCGCCAGCACATAGGGGAACCAGGTGATGGTTGACCCAAAGGCCGCCGAAGTCAGCGCCACGCCGGTATTGCCGTCAACGGTTGCAATGGCCGATCCCGCTTCGTTCAGCATGTAAAGGCCGGTTGCCTCGTCGATGATCAACTGCTGCGAGATGATGATGACCAGCGCGGTCATGGTACAGATCACAACGGTATCAATCAGCGGCTCCAACAGGGAGACAAAGCCTTCGGTGATCGGCTCGGATGTTTTCACAGCCGAATGCGCAATCGCCGCAGAGCCAACACCCGCCTCGTTCGAGAAGGCCGCGCGTTTGAACCCCTGGATCAGCGCACCAACCAGACCACCCGCAACACCAAGACCGGTAAAGGCCCCGGCAAAGATCTGACCAAAGGCCCAGCCGATCAGATGGTAGTTTGCACCCAGGATCACCAACGCCGCACCAACATAAAGGATGCCCATGAGCGGCACGACTTTTTCGGTCACATTGGCGATGGATTTGATGCCACCTACGATCACGGCAAACACAACGGCTGCAAAGACCAGACCGGTGATCCAGCCCGGATATTCACCGACGATCCCAGAGATCTGCGCATGGGCCTGGTTGGCCTGGAACATATTGCCACCCCCCAATGCGCCAAGGATACAGAAGACCGAGAACATCACCGCCAGGATACCGCCACCGGGAAGGCCGCGCTGTTTGAAGCCTTTGGAAATGTAATACATCGGACCACCGGATACGGTGCCATCTTCGTATTCATTGCGGAATTTCACGCCCAGCGTACATTCGGTGAATTTCGACGCCATGCCCAAAAGGCCCGCAAGGATCATCCAGAAAGTCGCGCCCGGACCCCCAATGCTTACAGCCACAGCTACACCGGCAATATTGCCAAGCCCCACGGTGCCGGACAATGCGGTTGCCAGCGCCTGGAAGTGGCTTACCTCACCCGCGTCGTTGGGGTTGGAATAATCCCCTTTGACCAGCTGAATGGCGTGCTTGAAGAAACGGAATTGCACAAATCCGAAATAGAGCGTGAATACTGTGGCAGCGATCACCAGCCACAACACGATCCACGGGAAGTCGGTTCCCGGAATCGGAGCAAAAATTGCACTGACAAAAGGACCTGTCGCCTTGGCAAAGGCTGCGTTGACCTTTTCATCAATCCCCATCGCTTCTTGTGCAAACGCCGGGCCGCTGATCACGGCAAAAGCGGCGGCGCTGCGCAAAGACTCTTTTATTTTTTTCATTGTCTTTTTCCCTTATCCGACGACCGTGACCGGCACGTCTGCGTGCATCACCAGATTTTGGGTAGAGCTGCCAAAGATGCGTTTTGCAAAACCACCTTCGGATGCACGGCCCACGATGATCTGCGCGCCCTTGTTTTCTACGGTTATCGCATTCAGCGTTTCAGCCACATCCCCATGGCGGACAACGCCGCTGGCTTTGAAGCCCGCGTCCGTCAACGCTTTGATCGCCGGTTCAATCACCCGCGTCTTTGCAGTTGCAACTTCTTCCTCACGCCGTTTGTGGCGTGTGGCATTCTCTTCTGGTGTTTGGAAAGTGAACGGAGACCACTCGATAACATAAGCTACGATCAGCTCTGAGTTATCGATGCGTTCGGCCAGCTCTTTTGCAAAAGCAAGCGCTCGGTCCCCTGTGTCCGCCCCATCCAGGCCAACAACAAGTTTCACCGTCATAAGAGTTCCCTCCTGGTTCAGGTTAAGGTTGGGAGCAAAGGCCCCCGAGGCTTTTTAACATTTTTCTGACATTTTGCCTCACTTTTCATTTTCAGTGATTTTGACTAGTTATTGGGTACATAATAGAAAGAATACTGAGATTTTTTCGTGCTTAATGGCAATTTATGAGGGAGATTCACTAATGAGCAGGGATTTAGATAGAATCGACTTGAAAATCCTTGAAGAGCTGGACTCCAACGGTCGACTGCCAATCGTAGAACTTGCAAGCCGCGTAAACCTGTCAAACACGCCCTGTTCCGAACGGGTCAAACGGCTGGAGCGTACCGGCTATATCCGCGGATACAGGGCGGTTCTGGACCTTGAAAAGCTCGACGCCGGCCATATGACGGTGGTGCAGGTTTCGCTGGCGGCCACGGGTGAAAATCATCTGGACGATTTCAACAAAGCTGTCGCAAAGGTGGAGGAAATCGAAAGCTGCCTGCTGATTGCCGGGTCTTTTGACTATCTGATGGTGATCCGGACCCGCAATATGGCCCATTTCCGCGAAGTTCTGGGAGAGAAGATCAACAAACTGCCGGGCATCCACCAGACGAATTCCTTTGCGGTTATGGAAGTGGTCAAAGAAAGCTATGACTTCACCGCGACAACGTGACAGCGGCGGCGTCCGGGCACGCTCCAACTCAACGCGCCCGGATCAACGAGCCCGGCCCAGATGTCTAACCTTTTAACGCAGTCTCAACAGCGGTTTTCAAAGGTGTAGTTGCGCGGCCAATCAACCTGCTCAGGTCGCCGCTGTCTGTGTAGAGCCACCCCTCGGCAGCCGCCGCATCCCCATCGGCAATGACCCCTGCCAATTCCGCAGGCAGACCCGCGCCCACCAGAGCCTCGGCAAAGGCATCTTTTGGCATATCAACATAGGCGACCTGTTTCCCGGCGACGTCCGCAACCGTTGCTGCAAATTCGGCCAATGTGTATGGCGCGTCTCCACCCAGCTCATATGTTTTGCCTGCGTGACCGCTGCCGGTCAGCACCGCAACAGCAGCCTCGGCAAAATCCTGACGGCTTGCCGTTGCAAACTTACCCTCGCGCGCAGCGCCAAACTGCTGTCCCATCGCAATCACCTGCGGCAGCGCCATCAGATGGTTTTCCATGTACCAACCGTTGCGCAGAAGGGTGATGTCCAGACCGCTGTCGGCCAGCGCCTCTTCGGTTGCCTTGTGTTCTGCCGCCAGACCCATCGGCGAAACATCCGCCTTGAGGAGCGATGTATAAACGATGTGCTGCACACCCTGGGCCTTGGCAGCGGTTATCACATTCAGGTGCTGCGGCACCCGGCTGCCAACCTCGCTGCCGGAAATCAGCAACAGCTTTTCAACCCCATCGAACACCCCATCCAGCGAAGCGGGGTCGGAATAATCACCCTGCCGCGCGTCCAGCCCAAGCGCTGCAAACTCATCCCGCGCCGCATCCGAACGGACCAGAACCGCAATCTCGTCCTTGGCCAACCTGTCCTGAAGGCCCGCAACCACAAGCCGTCCCAACTGCCCGGATGCTCCGGTGACCATTACCTTTGTCATGATTATCTTCCTTCCAAGATGCAAAACGGATATAAGTCTCAATATGAGACCTTATGCTTCCTTGGAAAGGAGGCACTTTTTCTGCCACAGGTTACAAAAAGGGAACCAGATGCCGGACGACCAGCTGCAATCACCTCATCTGAACCCGGACATGCCGCTAACCCATGAGATGCTGGTCCATTGCCCTGTGCGGCTGGTGTTGGATCAGATCTCCGGCAAATGGACCCTGTTGATCCTGCTGGAACTGGGGCTGCGCCCGATGCGGTTCAATCAGTTCACCCGTCGCATTCCGGACATTTCCAAACGGATGCTGACCCAATCCCTGCGCGAACTGGAACGCGATGGGTTGATCAGCCGCACGGTTTTTCCAACCAAACCCCCATCTGTTCAATATGAACTGACCGATCTGGGCCGGTCCCTCCTGACCCCGATGCAGAGCCTTATCAATTGGGCCGATGCGCATTTTGACTCGATCAAAGACGCGCGCGGCAAGTATGACGTTGCATCAGGTCGCTGAAGCAAGCATTCATATCGGGCAATTTGAATTTCATCTCCTACCGGCTTGGCTCTTTCACGGACAGGCCTGATTGCAACCAAGATTTCACACACAAGATTTCACACGGAGGCCCCCATGATCACCAAAGGCATTAAAGCCCTGACCGAAGAAGCCATGAGCCGGATTGAAAACCTGTCCCCGCAGGACGGTATGGAGCGTGTCGCCAGCGACGACTATCTGCTGGTGGACATCCGCGACGTGCGCGAGCTGCAGCGTGACGGGGTGATCGAAGGCGCGTTTCATGCACCGCGCGGCATGTTGGAATTCTGGGTCGACCCTGACAGCCCCTATCACAAGCCTGAGCTGCTCAGCACCAAAGGGTTGGTCTTTTATTGCGCAGGCGGTCTGCGCTCGGCCTTGGCGGCGGATGCGGTACGGGCCATGGGTCATCCCCATGTCAGCCACATCACCGGCGGGTTTGCCGCATTAAAAAAGATGGGCGCGCCGATCACGCCCTATGGGTGCATATTCCCAAAGGATTGAGCAGCCCGGTCTCACTTGGTTGTGCGCACAGCCTTAGTGAGATTGCGCGCACTCTCAAACCGGACCTACACTGCGCAGTGCATCGATGACTGCCTTGCGGACACAGCGGACATTCCAAATGGGTACACCAATGGCCGCTTTCTTCACTGGTCGCCAACTAGGCAGTCGTCTTTGTCAAAGAAGAATGTAACGCCGGGCTCCTTTGCGAAGTTGAGTTGAGGTTCGATGAATACTCGAACCGCGATGCTCCAATTGTCTGGTGACCAACTCCTGAAAGGTGGCTGGCGGTCATCTTCAAATTCCCAGCCTCTCGCCTCTGCTGTCCGAATAATGGATGCTCTGCGAACACATCCTAATGTCGCAGCATCAAATACGAAGCTATTATAGGCTCGTTGTGAATCGCGAACGTTTCGAACGTCCCAAGCAATCATCGACTGGTAAGCCAATAAGCCACACAGCACGATGATTGCGACTACCGTCATTGCAATTCTCATTTGAACCTACACTGCAGTTTTGACTACCGTCACTCACAAATCCTGTAGCGAAAAGCTTCTTTCCACAAGTGGGTAGTGGTCCTCACAAGGTTTGGTTTCAGTCCGGTCTAGACTTGCACTTTTTCATGAAATCAGACCTTGGCGCAAACTGCAGCATCAATCAATTTGGGCTCTCTGTGGGCCTTCGCTGCAAAACACCCGAACGTCAGCTTTTGGTATGCCGCCCAGTCTTATTAAGATTGGGCGGCAACGTTATCGGGGTCGGTGCGGCAATCAACTGAGAATATGCAATGGGTCAAAAAAAGAGAGCTAAGCCCGGTCACAAAAGCGCAGGAAGCTCT
This sequence comes from Epibacterium sp. ABZ3_068, assembly GCF_056159265.1. Lineage (NCBI taxonomy): Bacteria > Pseudomonadati > Pseudomonadota > Alphaproteobacteria > Rhodobacterales > Roseobacteraceae > Epibacterium > Epibacterium sp. ABZ3_068. The sequence goes on along the minus strand of NZ_JBSWUV010000003.1, from coordinate 60,951 downwards.
TTCAGCAGGCGTCCAACCGGCGCTTGCAATGAGGTAAGCCCTGCAGCCCGTGCCAGATACCAGGCCAGTGCCTGGTTGCTGCTGACAACCGGCAGGCCCAGCTCTGCTTCCAAGGCGTCGATCACATCCAATGTGCGCAGGTTTGTGCAGGACAGGAACACTGCATCTACATCCGCCTGCCCCTTCAACGCGCGGGCCGCCGTCTGGACCGAGTTTGCATCAATCCGGGCGACACTGGCTTCTTTTTCTTCGCCAAAGGACAGTGTTGCGGGCACCGTGAAACCCGCTGCTTCAAAACCGGCACGGATGGGCCCGGCCACAGTTGGAACATAAGGAGACACAATTCCAAGACGCCTGACCCCAAGGGCGCGCAGCGCTGCAATTGAGGCCGACAGCGGGTTGGTTACGGGCACATCTCCGATAGGTCTGGCCACAAGCTCAGCCACACGATCGGCGCCAATCATGGCTGTCCCGGACGTACAGCCATAGGCCAGCGCATCAAAACAGGCAGCCTTGGGCAAAAGCGCCGCAGCCGCAGACAGGCCGTGTTCCATCTCTGACAGGGTTTCAGGCGTGACCGCCTCTCCTGAGGGCACGCGTGTGACATATACCAGCGCTTCCTCGACGGTAAAAAGCTGGCGCAAATCCTGCTCCAGCGTCTCATCCGTTTGCAAAACAACCAGCCCCAGGGCCCGGTCTGCAATAGGTCCGGTCAGCGTATATGGGAAAGCACCCATTACAGGATCTCCGGCAATTCACTGGGCGCGCGTGGCGACAGCAGCTCGCAGCCGTCGGCGCGCAGTACAATGTTTTCCTCATGCACCATGATCCGTCCCGGCGAAAGTTCAAGCCCGGGCTCCAGTGTCAGCACCATGCCTTCGCGCAGAACAGTCTGGTCCAAAGGCGTAAACGACGGCCACTCTGTCAATGTGACGCCCAGACCATGGCCCAACCGCCCTCCCAAAGGCGTGCCCCCCCGCGCGGTGATCCCATCCGCCAAAATGGCATGGGCCTGTGCCGCAGGCATGCCCGGTTGCAGGTGGGACAGGGCCTCCTCGGTCGCTGCAAACAACACATCATACCCCCGCCGCAGAGTGTCACTGGCAAGCCCAATGGAAAAGTTGCGGTCAAAATCGCAGAAATACCCGTCTTTGACAGCGCCGGTGTCCAGCATCAGCAGATCGCCGTCCTCCAAAGGCACCGCCCCGGCCGGAGAGATCACATCCCCATAGCCCCCCTGACCGGCCCCGCCGGCAACATAGCTCACCCAGTCGGCCCCCTCTGACAGAAGGCACACCTGAAAGGCACGGAACAGGTTGTCCAGCGGCACGCCGGGGGCCGCAATTTCCGGCAGACGCTGAAAACCGCGCGCGCCAATGGCGCAGATCGCGCGGATCTTGGCGATTTCGGCTTCGGATTTGACCTCGCGCACCCGTTGCACCACATCCGTCGCGTCCTCAAAACGATGCGGTGCGAGAGCATGACGCAGCGCATCGAACCCAGCCTGCGGCATGCGCAAATGTGTCTCTGACCCCATGGGCAGGCCAACGCGCCCATGGGGCGGCAACAGCGCGCGCAGGCTGTCTTCCAGCAGCGTGATCCCGTCGTCCTGCGGATCCGGCGCGGGCCAGGTGCGTATATCCGACACCCAGGTGCGTCCCATCAGATCCGCACCAATCGCGGGGATCACAGCAACAACCTCCCCGGCCTGCGGCACCAGAACAAACCACGGGCGCGCAGGGCTTTCCCAAAACCGGGTCAGAAACCCGGTGACATAAAAGACATCCGCAGGCTGTGTCAGCAGCAAGACATCCAGCCCCGCACGCCCCATCTGCATTTGCAGCCGCGACACTCTGCTGCGAAACTCATCAGCGGGGAAAATCAGACTGGGCTCACCCATCCTCTGGCCCCTCGCTGAGGATGGTTAAGACCTTTGCCTCCGCCCCGATCTCCAACCCGGACATAAGCGCAGCCAATGCCGCGCCGCCCGATGGGGTGGTAGCCAAACCGTGCTGGACAAGCCGCCCGGTCCCGGCCTTTGCCTGATCATCTGACAGCGTCACAAACAGATCCGCATCCCGTGACAATCCTGCCAGCGCAACCAGAGACGGGGTCTTGCAGTCCAACCGCCCCATATTGGAAACCGGTCCTTGGCATGTGGCCAGCGCTCCGGCTGTTATACTGGACTGCAGCGCTGGCGCGGCTTCTGGCTCCACCACGATGATGGTCGGCGCAGCGCCCCATTCGGCCCGCAGGTGGGCCGCTACCGCAGCGGCCATCCCGCCAACCCCCGCTTGCAGCAGCACATGGGTCGGCACCTCATCAATCTGGTTCACGATCTCCTGCGCCATCACCAGATAGCCTTCCATCACCCGCAGACCCGGCTCAATCGCCCCAGCCCAGGTGCTGTCCGACAGAAGCGACCACCCGTTATCCACTGCGGCCTGTTCCGCAGCCGCCATACTGGCCTCATAGGTGTCGCCAGCCCGCACCACATCGCCCCCTTTGGCTCGCAAACGCTCCGCAAAGGCCTCGGGCACAGTCTCCGCCAGGTAAATCACCGACCGCGCACCAAAGACCCTGGCACCCGCGGCCACGGACAAACCGTGATTTCCCGCGCTTGCGGTCACATACACACGGTCAGTCAAAGCCTGCGACATCTCTCCAAGGCCAACCCGCCGGGCCGCATCCCGCGCAATGGCATGGGCGGCCCCCAGCGCCTTGAAACTTCCCAGTCCCATCCGCGCGCTTTCATCTTTGACCCACAGGCGAGCCACGCCGATGTCCTTGGCCAATGCCGGCATGTCCCGCAAAGGCGTTGTTTCATAGGCCAAACAGTGAGAGATCAGGTTCATGGCAGCACGCGCATCGCTGAACGGCATTTGATCCATCCCCGGCAAACCGGTTCCGCGGAACGGATTTTCCACCTGTTTCAAACCTAAAGCCCCCCGTCAGCACATCCTGAGAGCAGGCTACCAAAGCCAATGACACCACGGCGGGATCATTTTCTGCAAGTTGAGCCCAAAATCGGCGCAGGATTGGTAGAATTCGCCGATTTTCGGAAACTGTAAAAAAACAAACTGCTCTGCGGGCCGTATTTCGGATAGCCTGACCCTATGGACAGATTCGATGCCCTTCTTCTGGAGGCCCTCCAGCACGACAACCGCCAGACTGCGGAAGCATTGTCAAAACAGGTGGGACTTTCTGCGGACGCCTGCCGGAAACGGCTGGCCCGGTTGCGCAAATCCAACATCATCCAGGCAGAAACCGCGCGACTGGACCCGGAGCAGGTCGGGCGACCGTTGATGTTGATTGTCGAAGTCTCTCTGCAGAATGAGCGAAAAAGAGACCTGGACCGGTTCAAACAGCAAATGCAGAGCGCAGCAGAAGTGATGCAATGCTATTATGTAACGGGAAACGGGGACTTTGTGCTGGTGATGTCCGCTCGTGATATGGTCGAATATGAGGAGTTCACCCGCAGGCATTTCTTTGACGACGAGAATATTCTGCGGTTCCGTACCAGCGTTGTGATGGATCGGGTCAAACAGGGGTTTAACCTGCCCGTTACGCCAAAAGAGCCGTAAATCAACGCGGTGACCACCCCGACGGCATCACGGATTTGCCAGTTTGGAAAAGCTGACAAAATCATGCAAAAGAGCCCTCGCCCCATGGTGTCTTAAACCTTCGAAATGCTCATTATTCTGTAATTGGCGTGATACCAGAGGCTGACAAACGTCACTGGCTGTGCGTCGTTCCAAGTGGCGCGGTCGAGTTGCAGAAGAGGCGTTCCAATCGGCGCGTTCAGGTAATCTTGCTGCAATTCTTTGGCAGGGACTGACAGAATCGACAATTGTGCGGTTGTGTAGGGTATATTTTCCAACAGCCACTCATTTGCAGAATGGGTTGCAAAATCAATTGTCTCTGCATTGGGGACAGCCTCAAGACAGATCCACCGGTCTTCTAGCGCATAGGGGGTACCGTCTTTCAGGTGAACACTGCGGAGGTACAGGGCCTCAGCCTTGTCCGGCAAAGAAAGCGCAAAATTGACGTTAAGCGGCGGTTCCTCGATCTTTGACTCAAGAAGGCGATAGCCATAGGCCCCGCCCTTCTCTTCGATTTCCTGCCGAATAATCTGGATGTCGATAACGGTTTTGCCACCCGGATGGCGCGCGACACGTGTTCCAGAGCGCCGTTTGCGTTCCAGAATACCATCTTCAGCCAGATGCCGCAGAGCCCGGTTAACGGTTGTTCTCGCGCATCCGAACTCCTGCGCGAGATCCGCTTCGTTTGGGATCAGATCACCCGGCTTCCACATCCTGGCGCGAATGCGCCTTCTCACTTCTTTTTGAATGGACTGCCAAGTGTTGAAATCCGACTGTTCGCTCACGCGTCTACCCTTAGCGCTTTTATCGCATCGCGATAGGATGACTCAATCGCGTCGCGATTGACGTGCTGCCCGTTTGTCACCATGTGGCGACCTGCGGACCAAACATCTGTAACCACTCTGTCGTCCCGTGCAAAGGCGAAACTGTCCAGCAGCCGGTCGCCTTCCAGGCCAATGAGATCAACATGCCCCGTGTCCAAGGCCATAAGATCCGCCCAAAGCCCCACCTGCATCGCGCCAGTCTGACGCCCGGCGCTGGCGGCCCCGCCCGCCAAAATGGCATCAAAAATTCTGCGACCGGTTGAAGAGTCCTGTGTCGCAAGTGCCGCACGACTGCGGTCTCTGAGGCGTTGGGAATAGTCAAGTGTGCGGATTTCCTCAGACAGGGAAATGCGAATATTGCTATCTGATCCAATGGCAATACGCCCGCCGCCACCCATCCAACGCAGCCCGTCAAAGATACCATCGCCAAGGCTCGACTCTGTTATTGGACACAGCACCGCGGTTGCCCCGGTCTGCGCGAGCGCCTCGGTTTCATGGGGCATCATCTGGGTCAGATGGATAAAGTGCCAGCGGTTGTCAGGCGCAATATTGTCCAACACCCATTCCACCGGACGCCGCCCCAATTGGGCTGTGACCTCGTCCACTTCGGCAATCTGTTCGGCAAGATGCATGTGAATAGGCCCTTCTGGAAACAGCCTTTCAATCTGTTTCAGATCCTCAGGCGCCACAGCGCGCAAACTGTGCGGTGCAACACCGCTCATCCAGTCTTTGTGGCCAATGGAAATGGCTTGGCGGCACTCTTCCGCGAGCCGCACAAAACGATCCAGATCGTTGCCAAAACGGTTTTGCCCCGCCGTCAACACCCGCTTGTCGAGGCCCCCGAATTGATAGTGAACGGGCAGAAGCGTCAACCCAATCCCAGTATCTTTAGCTGCTTCGATAATGCGCAATCCCATTTCAGCCAATGTTGCATAGGGATGTCCCCCTTGGCCGTGATGCAGATAATGAAACTCTACATTGGTGGCATAACCGGCTTCCAGCATCTCCATTTGAACATAGGCGGCAATCGCCTGCACTTGATCCGGAGTAAGCGTGTCAAGAAACTGGAACATCAGCCGACGCCAGCTCCAGAAGCTGTCCTTGCTGTCCTGACCGCGCATTTCCGTCAAACCCGCCATCGCGCGTTGAAACGCATGTGAATGGGAATTTGCAGGAGCGGGCAGCAGGCAACCAACCCGATGACCGGTGGGGTGTTGCCCGGTTTTGACAGAGAAAATCCGTCCGTCTTCGGTGACCTCAACCAACACATCCCGCTGCCAGCCGCTGGGAGTTAATGCGCGGTCCGCCCAAATTTTTTGCATTTTGCCCTCTTGACTTAAATTTACACTTATTGCCCTTATGTATGCACATAATGAACATATGCGCAAATGGTGTTTGTTCGCCAATTCTTGTTTCTGGAGGTCAGAACAGCATGCTACTGCACAATCTGAATGCCGCCACATTTGCGGGGACTGGCCCATATGGGATGGTTGAAGACGCCGCGATCCTTATTGAAAACCAACGTATCTCCTGGTGCGGACCGCTGGCCGATGCCCCTGATTTCCAGGGTCAACGCCATGACCTTGGCGGCCGTTTGGTGGCTCCGGGCTTGGTGGATTGCCACACACATCTGGTTTTTGGCGGCAACCGCGCCAAAGAGTTTGAACTGAGGTTGAACGGCGCCAGCTATGAAGACATTGCACGCGCAGGTGGCGGGATCATCTCCACCGTGACGGCAACCCGCCATGCCAATGTGGATGACCTGGTGTTCTCCGCCCTTCCACGCCTGGACGCATTGATTGCCGAAGGCGTTTGCACCATTGAGATTAAGTCCGGTTATGGGTTGGCGATCGAAAGCGAACTGACTATGCTGCGCGCCGCCAGACAGTTGGAAGAGCTGCGCGATATTCGGGTTAAAACCACCTATCTCGCAGCCCATGCTGTTCCGCCAGAATATCAAAACCGTGCTGATGCCTATATCGACGAAGTCGTGCTTATAGGGCTTGAGAGGGCGCATTCCGAAGGGCTTGTAGATGCTGTGGACGGGTTTTGCGAAGGCATCGCCTTCTCACCTGCGCAGATCGAAAGGGTGTTCCAAAGCGCTCAGAGACTTGGCCTACCGGTAAAACTGCACGCTGAACAGCTGTCTCACCTTGGGGGGACAGCTCTGGCCGCGCGGTATGGTGCGCTGTCGGCCGATCACGTTGAATATGCAAACGAAGAAGATGTTGCGGCTCTGGCGCAGGCCGGAACCGTGGCGACCGTTTTGCCCGGCGCGTTTTACACGTTATGTGAGACACAAGCGCCCCCGATTGCAGCCTTTCGCAGACATGGCGTTCCGATTGCACTTGCAACAGACGCGAACCCAGGTTCGTCCCCGCTGACCTCGTTGCTATTGGCAATGAATATGGGCTGCACGCTTTTTGGCCTGACGCCCGAAGAAGCCCTGCGCGGAACCACCCAAAACGCCGCACGTGCTCTGGGATTGGCGGACGCCGGTCAGATCTCCGTCGGCAAGCGCGCGGATCTGACGGTTTGGGATGTCTCCCACCCGGCTGAGCTTGCCTATCGTATCGGCTTCAACCCGCTTCATGCCCGCATTTTTAATGGAAAGATCGACACATGATCCTAATCCCTGGTCAAACATCATTGAAAGAGCTTGAAACCGTCTGGCGCGCGCCAGGTGCACTGACGTTGGATCCCTCGGCCTTGCCAGCTGTCGAAGCGGCGCATGCGCGTGTCCTGAAGGCGGCCGCGGGCGCGGATCCGGTTTATGGCGTCAATACAGGTTTTGGCAAACTGGCCAGTCTCAAGATTGCAGCCAAAGACACGGCGACCCTGCAACGCAACCTGATCCTCTCCCACAGCTGTGGCGTTGGTGAACCGCTTGAAGCCAATACCACGCGGCTGATGATGGCCCTGAAACTTCTGAGCTTGGGCCGTGGGGCTTCTGGTGTCGCACTGCAAACGATCCGGCTGATTGAAGGAATGATTGCAAAGGACGTGACCCCCCTTGTGCCGGTTCAGGGGTCGGTGGGGGCGTCCGGTGATCTTGCACCGCTTGCACATATGGCCGCCGTTATGATCGGCGCCGGTGAAGCCGAGTTTGACGGGCAGCGGTTGCCGGGTGCAGAGGCCTTGGCCAAAGCCGGGTTGGGACCTGTCGTATTGGGCCCCAAGGAGGGGCTTGCGCTGATCAACGGCACCCAGTTTTCAACCGCCTGTGCACTGGCGGGCCTTTTTGAGGCCTGGGGCTTGGCAAAAAATGCAATTGTAACCGGTGCCATGTCGACCGATGCCATCATGGGCTCCACAGCACCGCTTCATCCGCAAATCCATGCCTTGCGTGGCCACAAGGGGCAGATCGACGTTGCCAGCGAAGCCCGTCGCCTGCTGCAAGGATCAGAAATCCGCGAAAGCCATCGCGATGGCGACAGCCGGGTTCAGGATCCCTATTGCATCCGCTGCCAGCCACAGGTCGTTGGCGCCGCAATTGATCTGCTACGGTTCACTGGACAAACGCTTGAAATCGAGGCCAACGCGGTCACCGATAACCCGCTTGTTCTGTCGGACACGGATGAGATCATCTCGGGCGGGAATTTCCACGCAGAACCGGTTGCTTTTGCCGCCGATCAGATCGCTTTGGCGATCTCTGAAATCGGAGCCATCGCGCAACGTCGCATCGCAATGATGGTTGATCCGGTCCTGAGCCACGATCTGCCTGCGTTCCTGACGCCCAAGCCAGGCCTGAACAGCGGATTTATGATCGCTGAGGTGTCAACCGCCGCATTGATGAGCGAGAACAAGTTTCTGGCCAACCCTTGTTCAACCGATAGCACGCCAACCTCCGCCAATCAGGAGGATCATGTGTCCATGGCCGCACATGCCGCGCGCCGACTGAAGAAAATGAACGCCAACCTGTCGACGATCTTGGGCGTCGAAGCGCTTTGCGCCGCACAGGGGCTGGAGGCACGCGCACCACTCGCAACAGCGCCTGCATTGGCCCAGGTCAAGTCGACCTTGCGTGCAGTTATCCCACCTCTGGAAGACGACCGTTACATGGCACCGGATCTGATCGCCGCCAGCGCGCTCGTAAAATCCGGTGCGCTAACAGAGGCCGCCGGATGCGAGGTCGCGCTATGAAACCGGTGGAGATCGAAGTTTCAGAGGCGCAGAGCCCGCTCATCCTTGGGCTGCCGCATACCGGCACGGAGGTGCCCGACGACATCGCTGAAGGGTTTAACGAAACCGGCCGTGCCCTGGCCGATACCGATTGGCATATTCATGAGCTTTACGAAGGGCTGGTGGACGCAACAACTGTGCGCACGTCGATCCATCGCTATGTCATTGACGTTAATCGGGATCCCAGCGGTGCCAGTCTTTATCCCGGACAGAACACCACCGACCTGTGCCCTGTAACGGATTTCGAAGGCCGAGAGATCTATGTGGATGGAGCCGCTCCAGACAGGGCCGAGATTGAACGGCGCCGCACGCTTTTTCACGCGCCGTATCATGCAGCGCTGGAAACGCAGATGCAGCGTGTCAAAGCGCAGTTTGGTTTCGCCGTGCTGTATGATTGTCATTCCATTCGCAGCAACATCCCCTTTTTGTTCCAAGGGCAACTTCCGGATCTGAATGTGGGCACCAATTTCGGCGCCACATGCTCCCCAGAGCTGGAAACCTTGGTCTTTGATGCCTGCAACGCGTCGCCCTATTCCAATGTCCTGAACGGCCGGTTCAAAGGCGGTTGGACCACGCGCCATTACGGCCGACCGGGCGAAGGGTTCCACGCCATTCAGATGGAACTCGCCCAATCCACTTACATGATAGAGCACGCACCCTGGACGCCGCTGCCGGATCGCAGCCGCGCTTTGCGGGCTGTGCTCAAACCTATTCTCGAAGATCTGATCCAATGGAGGCCCGTATGAGCAATCTGCGCCACAACAGCCGTGACATTTTTCCACCCACAGGACCGGAGCTGAACGCAAAAAGCTGGATGACCGAAGCACCGCTGCGCATGCTGATGAACAATCTGCACCCGGATGTTGCGGAAAACCCTCATGAACTGGTGGTCTATGGCGGTATCGGTCGTGCGGCACGCAGCTGGAAGGATTTTGACCTGATCGTTGACAGTCTGAAAGATCTGGAAGCCGACGAAACTCTGGTTGTGCAGTCCGGCAAGCCGGTTTCGATTGTCAAAACCCATGTTGATGCTCCGCGCGTGCTGATCGCAAACTCCAACCTCGTGCCACATTGGGCCAATTGGGACCACTTCAACGAATTGGATCGCAAGGGCCTGATGATGTACGGTCAGATGACGGCCGGATCCTGGATATACATTGGCTCCCAAGGCATTGTGCAAGGCACCTATGAGACCTTCATGGAAGCGGGTCGCCAGCATTATGGTGGCAGTCTCAAAGGACGTTGGATCCTGACCGGTGGCCTCGGTGGAATGGGCGGTGCCCAGCCTTTGGCGGCTGTGATGGCCGGGGCATGCTGTCTGGCGGTGGAATGTGACGAAAAATCCGCCGACTTCCGGCTACGCACACGTTATGTCGATGAAAAAACCCATTCGCTGGACGAAGCTCTGGACATGATCGACCGCTGGACCAAGGCAGGTGAGGCCAAATCCGTGGCGCTCATCGGGAACGCGGCAGATGTTTTCCCTGAGATCCATAAACGAGGGGTGCGCCCCGATATTGTGACCGACCAGACGTCGGCCCATGATCCGGTGAATGGATATCTGCCGCAGGGTTGGAGCGTCGCTGAATGGCGCGCCAAGGCGCAAAGCGCGCCAAAAGAGGTCGAAGCCGCGGCACGGGCCTCGATGAAAGTGCACGTAGAAGCCATGGTCGCCTTTCATCGGGACGGCGTGCCGACAGTTGATTACGGCAACAACATCCGCCAAATGGCGCTGGAAGAAGAACTGGAGGATGCCTTTGCGTTTCCGGGCTTTGTTCCGGCCTATATCCGCCCGTTGTTTTGCCGTGGGATCGGCCCGTTCCGCTGGGTAGCATTGTCGGGCGACCCCGAGGACATCGCCAAAACAGATGCCAAGGTCAAAGAGCTGTTGCCGGACAACCCGCATCTACACAATTGGCTCGATATGGCAGCGGAGCGGATCGCATTCCAAGGCCTGCCGGCGCGGATCTGTTGGGTCGGCCTGGGAGATCGCCACCGTCTGGGTCTCGCCTTTAACGAGATGGTCGCCAATGGTGAATTGAAAGCACCGGTGGTGATCGGCCGTGATCATCTGGACAGCGGCTCGGTAGCTTCACCCAATCGCGAAACCGAAGGTATGATGGATGGATCAGACGCCGTGTCGGATTGGCCGCTCCTGAACGCCTTGGTGAACACAGCGTCCGGTGCAACTTGGGTGTCATTGCACCACGGCGGCGGCGTTGGCATGGGGTTCAGCCAGCACGCCGGTGTTGTGATCTGCGCGGATGGTACCCCCGAAGCGGCAAAGCGTCTTGAGCGTGTCTTGTGGAACGACCCGGCCTCCGGTGTGATGCGCCATGCCGATGCCGGATACGAAGAGGCAATCGAATGTGCGCGTGTCAATGGTCTTCGGCTTCCCGGTATCCTTGGCGCTTGATCACAACCAAGCGGGTCCCCTCCCGGCCCGCCTGTGACACCGGCCTCGCGGAACTAGATTTCGCGCGGCCTCGACGCCCTGCTATTCCAAGGCCAGTTCCCGGTCTGATGCTCGGTTGGGGAGCAACGGCCCATGACGACCAGCTGCTGGGATGGCCTGAAACAGGAGTTTAACCTGTCTGTTGCGCCAAAAGAGCCGTAAATCAACGCAGTAACCGCATTCCACCTGTGGTCAGAAAGAATTTCTGCTGTCAGAGTGATCCAACATGCACAGCGCGACGTAAACGGGGTATGTTGATGTCCACGCTCGACCCACCTTCGGCCGATCAGGAGCCGCATCCGTTTGAACCGGATGCGGAAAAAACCGCCTGCAAACCGGCCTTCTCGCGGGAAACTCAGTGGATGATGGCCGTGCGCGATCAGCGCGACCGCAGCGCCTTTGCGCAGCTGTTTGATCATTTTGCCCCCCGTCTGAAAGGGTTTGTGATCCGCTCTGGCATCCCTGCCGCCAAGGCCGAAGAAGTGGTTCAGGATGTGATGCTGACCGTATGGCACAAGGCTGCACAATTTGATCCGCATCGGGCGCAGGTGTCTGCCTGGGTCTATCAGATTGCGCGCAACCGGCAAATTGACGTGATGCGGCGCGACCGACGCCCCATGCCAGAAGAGCTGAAAGAAGATCCCGGCGCAGAGCCGGACGCAAGCCAGATCCTGGCGGTGGAGCAAGAGGCCAAGCATCTGAAATCCGCCCTGTCCCGTTTGCGGGCTGAACAGCGCGATGTCATCGAAAAAGCCTATTTGGGTGAACTGTCGCATCAGCAGATCAGTGAGCAGACAGGGCTGCCCTTGGGCACCATCAAATCCCGGATCCGCTTGGGGCTGGACCGGCTGAGACATGAATTGAAGGACCTCAAACCGTGAGCGTCACCCGTCATCATATCCCGGATTCAATGCTGGCAGCCTATGCTGCCGGAACCTTGCCGCAGGCCTTTGCTGTTGTTGTGGCCACGCATATCTCCATGTGTACATCCTGCCGTGCCGCCTTTGGCGCGCATGAGGCGCTGGGGGGAGCGGTGTTGGAAACTCAGCAGGCGGTGGCCGTTTCGGACGGTTTGAAATCGGATATTCTGGCCCGGCTGGATGATCCTTTTGACGTGCCGCCCGTTCCGACGCGCGACGGGATCTTCCCCGGCCCGGTTGTCGACGCCATGCAGGGACGCGCGCCAAAGTGGAAAAAACTGGGCATGGGCGTGCGACAGGACATCCTGTTTGGGCAAAAGGACTGCTCCCTGCGGTTGCTATATATCCCCCCCGGTCAGGCTGTGCCGGATCATGGCCACAACGGGCTTGAAATGACATTGGTGCTGCAGGGCAGCTTCAGCGATGAAACCGGCCAATTTGGGGTTGGAGATGTGGAAATCGCGGATGAAACCCTGGAACACACTCCCGTCGCTGATCTTGGTGAGCCCTGCATCTGTCTGGCCGCCACAGATGCGCCTCTGCGGTTCCGCGCCTGGACGCCACGCCTGTTGCAGCCGCTGTTCCGTATCTAAGACCCGGTTCTAGCGGCCACGATAGACCAGCCAATCCGGCAACAGTGCAAACAGACGGATGCCCCAGGAAAAAGGCGCCGGAAAATCGCAGCGAAACCGGCGACGGCCCATGGCGCGCACCACATGCCGCGCTGCCCTTTCAGGCGTCATTAGCATTGGCATCTTGAAATCATTCTTCTCTGTCAGACGGGTGCGGATAAAACCGGGATTGACCAACCGGACGGTCACGCCGCTGGCCTTCAGGTCATGTCGCATGGTTTCTGCAAGACTGACCAGACCCGCCTTGCTCGCCCCATAGCCAATGGCCGCAGGCAAACCGCGATAGCCCGCAAGCGAGCCGACCAGCGTGATTTCTCCGGCGCGGCGCCTCACCATATCTGGCACCACCTCTCCCAGAACGCGCAGCGCCCCGACAAAGTTCACATCACACATCAAAAGGGCGGCATCGCTGTCCCAATTTGTGGCGCGCATCGGCTCATAAGCGCCCGCGTTATATATCACATGATCCACGGCCCCCGCATCCTGCGCGGCGCGGCGCACCGCATCAAGATCGGTGACATCCATGGGTAAAACACGTGCATCAGGAAGATCTGCTGCCAGATCTTGCAGGCGCTCTGCGTTGCGTGCGGACAGGATCACCTGCGCACCCAGATCTGACAATTGCCGGGCCAAGGCGCGCCCCAAACCCTCGCTTGCGCCAATCAGCCACATGGTTTGCCCCGCGTGACGGTTCATTCGGCGGCCTGTTGGTCTGTGTGTGAACCGGACAGCAAATCCTTCGGCGGTGGCTGACGTTTCAGAAACGGAGCGCGTTTCAGGAACAGGATCCCCGCCTGCCAATGGATCAAGGCCAGAACACGTGCCGCGCCAAAAGGCCGACGCACAGCCGCCCAGGCCAGCGAAGCCATCCGCGCCGGCGCCCGCTCACCCTCTAACGTGGCAAAAACCCCGTCGTCGTCGTTTTCATAAAGGATCCGTATGCGGAATTTGTCAGCCCGCCAGTCCATCGCAAACCGATACCGTCCGCTGATCGTCTGAAAGGGCGACACATGCATCAGCTTTTGCGCCTCCAGACGGTCCTCTGGCGCGATGGTGCGAAAATCCTCATGCGCGCAAAAGTAACAATGGCGTTGGCCAAAGGTGCTGTTGACCTCGGCCACAAAGGCGCAGGGTTGCCCACCGCGCATTGCAATCCAGAAGCTCACCGGATTGAAATGGAACCAAAGGAAACTGGGCTGGGTCAACAAACGCAGCTCCAGCTCATCGGCAGGCAACCCACGCGCGGCCAGCACATCGCGGAACCATCTCACCCCGATCCCATCCCCGCGCCGCCCGCCGTGATGGCGATCATGCACCGACCACAGATTAAACCGGTTGCGCGACATCAGCGCGGGCACCACCGGATTTTCGAGGTCGCACAGGACAAAATCCACCCCATAGGTAAAGGCATTGTGGATCTCGCCACGGCGCGCGTGAAAGGTTTTGGCTTGAATATGTTCCATCATGATACTGACGATACGCGCCTTTGCCCGGATCAGATCACAAATCCTGCTAAATTCGCGCATTGCTTATTATCGAATGTGATCCAAAGCCAAAGGCGCATCGTAACATCTCTAAACCAAAGCCAAAAAGGGGACGTGATGTTTGACCAGACGCAGAGGCCACGCAAAAGGATCGCCGTCATTGGCGCGGGAATATCGGGCCTTTCGGCCGCCTACTACCTGTCCCCCCACCATGATGTGACCCTGTTTGAAGCCGCGCATCGCCTGGGCGGACACGCTCGTACCGTGATGGCTGGCAAAACAGGCCAGCAACCCGTGGACACCGGTTTTATCGTGTTCAACTATGCCACCTACCCCTATCTGACCGCGCTGTTTGACGAACTTGATGTGCCGGTGATGAAAAGCGAGATGAGCTTTGGAGCCAGCATCGACAACGGGCGGCTTGAATATGGGCTGAACACGCTGTCGACGCTGACAGCCCAGAAAAGCAACCTGCTGCGCCCGTCATTCTATCGTATGGTCGCCGACATCCTGCGCTTTGGTCGCAATGCCGAAGCCGCGGCACATTCGGACGAGATGACAATTGCCGAACTGGTCAAGCAGCTGCGGCTCAGCGACGGGTTCCGCGATGACTATCTCTTGCCGATGTGTGGCGCGATCTGGTCCACGCCGGTGCATGAGATCGACCAGTTTCCCGCCAGGTCTCTGGTGCGGTTCTTCCGCAATCACGCCTTGCTGGCCGGGTCACAGAAACATCAATGGTGGACTGTCCAGGGCGGTAGCATCGAATATGTCCGCCGTCTTCATACGGCGCTGGAAAAACGCGGCTGCCAGATCCATGTGGCCACCCCGGTCAAGGAAGTCCGTCGCGACCCCCTGGGTGTTACCCTGCATCTGTCCGAAGGGATCACCCATAATTTTGACGAAGTCGTTTTTGCCTGTCATTCGGATCAGGCCCTACAGATCCTCGGCCACCACGCTTCGGCCCAGGAAGCCACGGCACTTGGTGCGATCCGCTACCAGCCCAATACGGCGGTTCTGCACAGTGATCCCAGCCATATGCCCCAGCGGCGCAGCTGTTGGTCCAGCTGGGTCTATCGCTCTCAGGCCGGGCGTATCGGCGTGACCTATTGGATGAACCGCCTGCAGAATATCCCTGACACAGATCCGCTGTTTGTCACCTTGAACCCCACAAACGACATTCCGGACCATCAGGTTTACGATCAGGTCGAATTTGCCCACCCGGTCTTTGACCAATCCGCCCTGGCAGGGCAACGCCAGCTGCGCGGCCTTCAGGGACAGAACCGCACCTGGTTTGCCGGAGCATATAACCGTCACGGTTTTCATGAAGACGGGATCAACAGCGCCATGCAGATCGTCAAAGCTCTGGCCCCCGGCGCGATGGCCGCGTCGGTTCTGGCAGAGACGTGAGCACCGCAACACCAGATCGGCTGCTCTACCCCCGAGTCAGCCTATACGCCGGGATGCTGGCTGCGGCCGGACTGCCGCTTTACATCCACCTGCCGCGCTTTGCCTCGGTTGAACTGGGTGTCGGGCTTGGCAGTCTGGGCGCTTTGCTGCTGGTGCTGCGCCTGGTCGATCTGGTTCAGGACCCGGTCCTGGGCTGGATGGTCGACCGCTGGCCCAATGCCCAAAGCCTGTTTGCCGGGCTTGCCGCAATGGGGTTGATGATTGGCTTTCCCTTGTTGTTTTCACGGACCAACGGCGGGGCAACCCTGTTGCAACTGGCCTTGATTCTGATTCTGCTGTTTTCGGCCTATAGCCTTGGGATGATACTGCTTTATGGGCGCAGTGCGACGCTTGCCAGAACCAAAACCTCCAAAGATCTGGTGACCCTGGCTGCCTATCGTGAGGCCGGGATGCTGGCTGGGGTTGTTCTGGCCGCCAGCGCCCCGGCAGCATTGGCTGGACTGGGGGCTGCACGGGCTGGCTATCCGGCCTTTGGCTGGGCGTTGGCCGTTCTGGCAGGGCTTGCGCTGATCCTCACACGGTCCGCATGGCGGCGCCCGGTACACCCCGCAGCGCGTCCATCCCTGCAGGGGTTGATGCAATCCGGCGCCGTTTTGTTACTTGTTCTGGCGCTATTGAACAGCCTGCCCGTTGCAATGACGGCAACTCTGTTCCTGTTCTTTGTCGAAGACCGGATGTCCCTGAGCGGGCTTGCCGGTCCCTTGCTGATCCTCTTCTTCCTCAGCGCCGGGCTGAGCGTGCCAATCTGGACCCGGATCAGCCGATCCGCAGGGGTGCGACGCACTCTGTTATGGTCCATGCCGCTTGCCATTCTCTCTTTCCTCGGCGCCGCCGCACTGGCCCCCGGACAAGCGCTGGCCTTTGCGTTGATCTGTATGACCTCTGGCGCGGCACTTGGGGCGGATATGGTCCTGTTACCCGCCTTGTTCTCGATTGTGCTCACCCGCGCGGGGCTGCAGGCGTCACTGGCCTTTGGACTCTGGTCTTTTGCTGGAAAACTGGGCCTGGCGCTTGCCGCATTTGCCGTTCTGCCCCTCTTGGCGTTCTACGGGTTTGAACCCGCCCAACCCAATGACACACGGGCCCTTATGGCGCTTTCAGTCGCCTATTGCCTTATCCCTTGCATCCTGAAACTCGGCGCCTGGACCATGGTCTGGTCGCTGCCCAAGGAGACACCCTCCTCATGAAACTCCTGACTGCTGTTCTGCTGCTCCTGCTGCTGTCCATCGTAGCCCGCAATCTGTTCTTTGGGTTTCGCAGCCAATCCCCGAATGATTACGCCGGAACCGGGCCCGCGTTTTCCATGACCGAGCATCTGAACGGGGAAATCCTCTCCGAGGGGCTGATCTACGGCCCCACAGGCCGCGTCACCAACAGCTTTGTCGCCCGGATGGAGGGAAGCTGGGACGGAAACCAGGGGATTTTGCGCGAAGCCTTCACCTATTCCAACGGAACAACCCAAAACCGGGAATGGCGCTTAACCCTTGCGGCCGACGGCAGCTTTACAGGGGAGGCCGACGATATTGTGGGAACCGCCACCGGCCAGATTTCCGGCTCTACAATTATGATGACCTACAAAATCATCCTGCCCGAGGCCTCCGGCGGCCATGTTCTAAACGTTACGGATTGGCTCTATCTGACCGAAAGCGGCGTGATCATGAACCGGTCGGAACTGCGGAAATTCGGAATAAAGGTCGCCGAGCTGGTGGCCAACATGCGACCAGCCACCGAGAAATAGAAATCAAAAACAACGCCTTGCGCGGATCAGACAGCTATCACAGGAACTTCAAAGGCAACGTGAATGAATACTGATTGAGCTGCAGCTTCTTTGGGGCCTTGGGAAAGCGCTTTACCGATCTGACGGCCTGCAAAGCGGCCTTGTCGGCCTCAGCAACGCCGGATGACTTGACGATCTTATGCGACAAAAGCCGCCCGTCACGCGAAACGGTAAACTGGACCACAGCCGTCACTGCCTTGACCCCACGGGGGGTGCGTTTGCGCCGCGAAACGGCGCTGCGCACTTTGGAGCCCCAGATATTCAACAGTTTCTGCCGTTCTCCACTTGAGTTGGTTGCAACCTCTGCCCGACCGTTGGTGCCTGCTTCGGAACGGCCGCCGCTGCCGGCCGAACGCTGCTCTGCCCGGCCCGCCGAGGTCTGTTCGGCGCGAACGGCTTCTTTGATCTCAGGCTCCGGTTCGGGAGTTGGCTTCTCCGCCCGCTCTGGCTCTGGCTCTGGAGGAGCCGCCGGCGCAGCAGTCTCCAGAACAAGCTCTTCCTGTTCCTTGGGCTGAAACAGGTGCAGCTGTGATGGCAACTCTGGCGCCTGGGCCAATTCGAACTGCACCGCTTGCGGCAGGGTTGCAGATGGCGCGTCAACAGGGGACAGTTCCGCAACCGGCTGCAAGGGCACATCCACGGGACGTTCCCAGCTTTTGACCAAAGCCGCCACTGTTGTAGGAGCCGCGGTAATGGAGATCATGCTATCGCCGCCTTGACCGCCCGCCTGGCCGCCTTCGCTGGCAGACAGGGCAAACCCCGCCACCAGAACCAAAATGGCCAAAGCCGAAAAGACAATCGCTTCGATCCAGGTTTTCATTTGGGAACAACCACCAATTCGACTTGACCCACCTGCGCTTCAGCCAGGGTGCGCAGCAATTTTGCAACCTTCACCGCCTCAATCGACCCATCGGTGCGCAGTTGCACAGGTGTTTCTGGATCAACCGCCGTTGTCAGCGCAGCCAGCGCCGCCTCTCCCCGAAGGTCCTCATAGGCAAGCTCCCCGTTCTTGTCGGCGTATAACACCCGCTCACCCTTGGGTTCGCGATCGGTCCCAGCCTGCGGGAGATCCAGTTCAAAAGGGTCAGGTTTCGCCAAATGGGAGGTCATCAGGAAGAAGATCAGCAGCAAAAACACCACATTGATCATCGGCACGATGCTCTCACCCCGGGGGCGCTTGGGCTCAAGTTCAAAATCCATCGGCTCATTCCACCAAAACAACAGACGTAAATCCGGCCTGTTCCAGGATCTCAGTCACCTCGACAATACGTTGCAGGCTGGCACCATCTTTGCCGCGCAGGATCAGAATGTCGGTCGGGCTTTCCATCAACGGGGTCACCGCAGCAACCAGATCCTCGGTCACAAGACCATTGAGCGCGACCCCTTCGGGCGCGACGTCGATCAGCCGCGGCGGCCCGTCATAGGTTCCGCCTTGCACCGCCAGCGGCAAGGGCACCACCGCGTCCAGACCAAAACGCGACGCCAGCATAAAGAACACCAGCAGCAGGAACACCACATCAATCATGGGCGTCAGGCTGGGTTTGCGACGGACCCGGACCGGCGGAGCAAACTGCATCGGATTATTCCGCAGCCAGCGCCAAAGTGTGTTCCGGAACGGTGGCCACAAACAAACGGGTTGCCGCGTCTTCGACATCCCGACGGATGCGATCAATCACCGCCTCGAACCAGGTCAGCGCAGCAGAGGCCGGGATGGCGACGGCCATACCCGCCGCCGTGGTCAAAAGCGCCTCCCAGATGCCCCCGGCCAAGAGCGCGGGATCGGCCTTGGATCCTGCGGCCTGCAAAGCCTGGAATGCGGCGATCATGCCCAATACGGTCCCAAGCAAGCCCAGCAACGGCGCGATGGTCGAAATCAGCTCAAGCGCGCCCAGACCCGCCCGTGCCTTGGCCAATTCGCCCTTGGCCACACGACCCACTTCTTCGCGGGCCTTGTCTTCCGGGAGATCGCGCAACGCAAGCAGCCCTGCCGCAACCACTTTGGAGCGCACACCCCGGCGGTGGTTGACAGCCGTCAACGCTTGTTCAAAGGCACCGTGCTCAAAGTTTTCCACCGCGCGCCAGGCTTTTCCCTTGGACCAGGCCCCCAACAGCGCCAGTCGCCAGACCTTCCACAGGATCAAGGCCAGCGTCACAACCGCCAAAGCGGCAATCGCCCAGATCGACGGGCCTCCGTCTTTTAGGAACTTCAACGCACTCTGCGCAGCCGCTTCAGCCCGGTTTGTCAGGGTTTGTGGTTCAACAGTGCCCTGCAGAACCGGTGTTTCAGGCTCTGAGGTCGACGCGCTCTCTTGTGCGGTGACAGGTTGCGAGGTTTGTTCACCTGCGACCGCATCGCCCTGCTCTGCTGCCAGCACCGGATTTGAGGCCACAGACTGGGTCGGAGACTGGGCTAAAGGTTTGGCCAGAGGTTGGTCCGCAATCGCGGCAGAATCCGCCGCACCTGCCAATGGGGTCACAGGATCAGGCGTTGCCAGCGTCGGGGCCGCGATGTCAGGCACCACCGGTGCCGCCGTCTGAGCAGACAATCCGCTCCCCACGATCACAAGAAAAAGGGACGCCATCGCGCCAGCGCAGAACCTGAACATGTTGTCTCCAATCCAACCGTCCCAGCGCAAGATCCCTGCGCGGGCGCGTAAAATAATCATGTTGGCTGGAGCACCGCCCACACAGAAGAGACGGCCTATCTAGCTGTGACCATAACCGGGCGGTCAGTGAACGTTTAACACACCGGCACTGCCTATTTCTCCCGAGTTATTTAGTCAAGTTTAATCAATCAAACCCATCCTTTGCAAGCCTCGTCGCCTGTTTGCCAAGCTAGGCGGCTCCAAGGGTCACTCTCCCAGCCGTTTGGCCCGTGCCACAGCTGCCGCCAAACCCGCTTCAAGCGCGTGGGCAAATCCGGCTGACTGCGCCGCGTTCAAACCCGCCGCAGTGGTGCCGTCATAGTCGACAAACTCGCGCACCACCTGGGCTGCATCTTCTGCATTGGGCGCCAGCCGAGGCGCATCACAGATCACATTCTTCACCGCCGCAGCTGCGACGCCTTCCGGCAAACCCTGCTGAACCAGAAAGGAGAACATCGTTTGGGCCATCAGCGCAGGCCAGGCCGGTCCGGCACCCGAGGTTGCGGTAATCAGATCCAGCTGGGCTTCATCCCGCAGCTCATCCTCGGTGCCGATGGTTTGCAACAGGCCCCGCACCCGCGCCTTGTCTGCGGCGCTGACATATTCGCTGGCCACCCAGGGCGAATAGGATCGCCCGATCTCAGCCAAGGCATTTGGCATCACGCGCACCGCATGGGCACCGGTGGTTGCAAGGTCAGACAGGCCCACACCCGCCATAAAGGAGAGCAAGAGCTTTCCCTTCGCCTCAAACGGCAGATCCGGCCAATCCTGCGGCCGAACCGAGACCACGATCACGTCGCATTGCGCCGCCAGATCCGCAGCGGTTTCCGGCCAAACCACGCTGTGACCAAAGTAATCAGCTTGTGGCCCCCGCCGATTCAGAATTGCCAAATCCTGTGGAAGAACAATCTCTTGTTCGATCACAGCCTGCCCCAAAGCGCTGCCAAGCCAACCGGTGCCGCCAATTATGCCAAGTTTCATATCATACCTTCGTCGTCTCTGTGACGGGTGAACCGCACTTGCACAATGTGAGAGCAGACCGCCCCAACTGAACCGGATACGGGCCCCGCCTCCGACATCATGGCTGCGTCAATTGGAATTCGTCGCTGTTCAGCCGCGCCGCAGCAAAGTTCAGAAAGGCGCGGACCACGCTGGCCTGTTCCGCATCCCGGCTGGTCAGAATCCCCAGCCGCATGACCCGGTGATCGCCGGTCAGCGGCAAAACAACCAGGGGCTTACCGTCCGGCGCGTGATCATTCAGCAGGCGGATATTGGCCAAGGAATAGCCAAAGCCATTGGCAACCAGACTGCGCATCACCGACATATCGCGGGTGCGTTCAGTGACATTGGGGCTCAGACCTTGCGCTGTGAACAGCGACAGGAAGTAATCCGCGCTGAATGGCAGATCCAACAAGACCATCGGCAACGGGCCAAGCTCGCCAAGGGTCACATGGGCCCGCCCCGCCAGCGGATGCTCTGCCCCGACCACCGCATAGGGGGGCAGATCCACCAGCGGCGCAAACTGCAGATCCGCCGGGATATTTAGATCATAGGTGATCGCCAGATCCACCTCTCCCTGACGCAGGCTGCTGAAGATCTCGGACTGGTTCAATTCCAGATTGCGCACCCGCACCTCTGGGAATTCAACCTCAAAACCTTTGCGCAGGGACGGTAGAATCACCTGGGCAAAGGTCACCAGACAGCCGATGGACAAAGGGCCACGCGGCACACCTGCAATATTGCCCGCCAGATCATGCATCCGCTCGGCCTCGGCCAGAACCGTTTTGGCCTGTTCCAACATGCGCCGCCCAGCCAAAGTCAGCGACAGGCCATGGGCATGTTGGCGCACAAACAGCGGCAGGCCGAATTCGGCCTCCAACTGCTGGATCGCGGCTGAGATCGAGGGGGAGGAGACATTGACCCGCTCGGAGGCCAGCGCAATGGAGCCGCATTCGCCCACGGCAACGAAATATTCCAGCTGCCGCAGCGTATACCTTAGCATCGCGCCCTTCCTGTGTCCCTGCCCCTACAGTTTATACTTGATCCAGGTGGTCTTCAACGCGGTGTATTTTTCCAGACTGTGCAGCGACAGATCACGGCCAAAACCAGACTGCTTCATGCCGCCAAACGGTGTCTGAGCGGACAGCGCATCCACCGTGTTGACCGAGACGGTCCCAACATGCAGCCGGTCTGACACCCGCAAGGCCCGCGACAGGTTATCAGTCCAGACCGAAGCCGCCAGGCCATATATACTGTCATTGGCCATGGCGACGGCCTGATCCTCGCTGTCAAAGGGAACGATGGACAGGACGGGGCCAAAGATCTCATCCCGGGCCAGCGGATCATCATGGGCAACGTCGTCAAAAATAGTCGGCTGTACAAAACACCCTTTGCCATCCACCGTGACGCGCGCACCACCTGTAACCAGATTGGCGGTCTCTTTTCCTGCCTCAACACAGCGCATGATGCCTTGGGTTTGCGTCTCGTCCACAATTGCGCCCATTTTCGAAGCCGGATCCAAAGGGTCCCCCGGCTGCATGGCCTCGGCGCGGGCGATCATTTTCTCCACAAAGGCGTCCTTGATTGAACGTTCCACATAAAGGCGCGAATTGGCGGAACAGACCTCCCCTTGATTGAAGAAGATGCCAAAGGCGGCCATATCCGCCGCCGCATCCAGATCCTCACAATCGGCAAAGATCAGGTTCGGAGATTTGCCGCCAGTTTCGGGCCAGACCTGTTTCAGGTTTGACTGACCGGAATATTCCATGAACTTTTTGCCGATGGCGGTAGACCCCGTAAAGGCCAGACAATCCACATCCATATGCAGACCAAGCGCCCGCCCAGCTGTTGCGCCAAAGCCCGGCACCACATTCAACACGCCATCGGGCAGTCCGGCCTCGGATGCCAGCTCCGCCAGACGCAGCGCGGACAGAGGCGATTGCTCTGCCGGTTTCAGAACCACGGAATTGCCAGCAGCCAATGCGGCGGCGGCTTTCCAGGTGGCCATGTCCAGCGGGAAGTTCCAGGGCGTTACCGCCCCGACCACGCCCAGAGGCACACGGGAGACAAGCGCCAGATCGCCGGGACCTGTAGGGGCAACCTCGTCATACAGTTTGTCGATGGCCTCGGCGTACCATTGGAAGAAATGCGCAGAGCCCGGCGCGTCGATGGTGACGGCATCCTGTACCAGCTTGCCCATGTCCAGACTGTCCAGCAACGCCAGTTCCACCAGGTTGTCGCGGATCAGGTCAGCCAGTTTCAGCAGCACTGCCTTGCGATCGCCCGGTGCCATACGCGACCAGCGCCCCTCCTCAAAGGCACGACGCCCGGCGGCCACCGCCCGGTTCACATCCTCAGCATCGCATTCTGAAACCTCAGCCAGTACCGCACCGGTGGCCGGGTTTACCGAAGCAAAAGTCTTGCCCGAGGCGGCGTCGACAAATTTGCCATCAATAAAGGCCTGATGGCGAAAATTCATCTGCGCTGCGTGGGTTTTCCAGTCCTCATACGTCAAATCAACCATGGTCTTATTCATCTCCCGGCACGCCATAGGACGGCGCTTCGCGCGGGTCGAGCGCACGCTGCACATAGGCGTCAAGTTGCGGTTTATAGATCTCCCAAGCGGTGGCGACGGCCTCGATCGGGCAGTCCTCGCTCCAGTCACAGCGCAGATCGGCCACGGGCCAGCTGACCCGATCGACGATTTTCAGCCCTGCGGAATGGACCGGACCGGCCTCTCCGCCCGCTGCAAGCCCGGCACGCAGGGCCGCAATCAAACGGTCGCCGATATGTCCCGATGCAGACAGGTAGCCATCCACAATCGCCTGCGGCACCGCCGCATCCGCCAGAAGGTTTCCCCCAGATGCCACATTTTCGGCGCGCGCTTCGCTCCAGATCCCCAGCGCGTTGGGGCCGGAATGGATGGCGGTTCCCCCCTGCCCGTCCACCACCAGCACTTGCCGATAGTCGATAAAGGCCCCGCGCGCCTGAACCTCGGCCAGAGCCTCAGCCGCGGATTTGCCCTGTTCCATCAGATCCAGCGCCAAAGGACCAAGCGTCGGATCGGTCACATTCTGCGAGGCAACTGCCCCCACACCCGCACGGGCGTAGGAGCAGCGCGCGGCAACGGCCGGGGAGGAAGAGGTAATTGCAACCCCGAACATGCCGGTTTCAGCGCAGCGCGCCACCAGTGAAAACGTCATGGGCTTACTCCGGGATGACAGCGGTGGCGTCGATTTCCACCAGCCATTCGGGTCGCGCCAGCGCCTGCACGACCAACCCGGTCGAGACCGGATGCACCCCTTTGATGTATTCCCCCATGGTGCGATAGATCGCCTCGCGGTGGCGGACATCGGTGATATAGACCACCACTTTCACCAGATGCTCCATCGAACCGCCGCATTCCTCGATCAGCTGTTTGATGTTCTGCATCACCTTGTGGGTCTGCTCGACCGGATCATGGCTGTCGATATTGACCGCATCGTCCAGGTTCTGCGGGCATTGGCCCCGCATATAGACGGTCTTGCCTCCGGTGGTGACCACCGCCTGACACAGATCATTGTCCAGGTTCTGTTCGGGATATGTGTCGCTGGTATTGAACTTGCGGATACGGGTATGGGCCATGTGCGGGGCTCCCTGTCATTATATATAGGATGTGTTGTTACTGTGACGATGTTTCAAATGGCGCGCGATAGGCCTGGTAGCTGCGCTGAATTGCGATCTGATCCGCGATATGTTTCGCATCATGCCAGACGCCCCAGATAAAGCTGGAGCCGCGTCGGGACTGCCAGGGCAGGCCCAGGAAATAGACGCCGGGTTCAACCGAGACGCCACGCTGGTGGCGAGGTTTGCCCTGATCATCAAAGGCAGCGGCCTGAAGCCAGTCAAAATCCTGGCGAAACCCGGTGGCCCACAGGATGGTGGTGATCCCTTCGCGGGCCAGATCCAAACTGCGCAGCGGCGTGGTCAGGCAATCCGGGTCCGGAAATTGGCTGCGCGCCTCGGGCTCTTCGGGCAGCTCCAGAGCATTCCGCCGCACATAGGCATCCGCCGCATCCAGCATGGCCAGATAATCCGCATCCCCCCGTGCGATGTTGCCCTGCAGGTCGTCGGCAATGGTCAGCACGCCCCCGTCACACCCTTGGGTCATGCCCAACAGCGTTACACCATCCTGCGCCAGACGCCGGAAATCCATGGTGCGTCCGCCATAGGCGCCGCTGACAGAGATGGTGACATGTTCGGTGCCAGGTTTCATGGCTGCCAGATCCCACAGCCCCAAAACGCCAAGCCACCAGACAAAGTCGCGTCCGCGATAGCTGCGCGGCGGGCGGTCATGGGGACCAACCGACAGGAAGACCCGCCGCCCGGCCCGGCGCAGCTCTTCGGCGATCTGGGCACCCGATGAGCCCGCCCCCACCACCAGAACAGCGCCTTCTGCCAGTTGATCCGGGTTGCGATAGTCAAAGGAATGCATCTGGGCGACCGGCGTTTCGGCGGGCACAATCGGCGGAATGACCGGATGCTGAAACGCACCGGTAGCCGCAACAATCCGCTGGGCGTTGATCACACCATCGGAAGTTTCCACCCGAAAACCGGACCCGTTTTCCCGACGCTCTGCCTTCAGCACTTCCACCCCGGTGCGGATCGGCGCTTTGATCATCCTGGCATAGTCCTCCAGATAATCCGCAACCCGTTCTTTGCCGGGAAAGGCATCCGGCGCGACATCGTCAAACTGCATATGGGGGAAGCGGTCATGCCAGGCGGGACCATTGGCCACCAGCGAATCCCAGCGGCCTGACCGCCAGGCCTCGGCGATGCGGTTTTTCTCCAGCACAATATGGGGCACGTTCTGGTTTGAAAGATGCTCGCTCATGGCAATGCCAGCCTGTCCACCGCCCACAACCAGCGTATCTGTTTTTTCTATCGACATTGCCTGTCGTGCCTCCTGTCCGGACCAAAGGGTTGCACAAGGCTTACTGCTCTGCGAAAGGCGCATAAAATACACATTGAAAAACCATGGCTTCGGAAAAGCCTAAGTCATTTGTGCAATGCGCAGCCTCTCCGCCTGTAGATTCTGGCTCCGCATAGGCAGAATGAGAGGTCACAGCCGATTTTTGACTGTTCATTAGGCAAAAATCCTGACTTTCTGCGCGTATCCGGATCTGAGCACCTGCACTGTTGACAGGAAAGTGGGTCGCAGATGTATCATTTGCACACTAACAAAAGTGACCCAAGTCGCTAAGCTGAACCAATGGGAGACATCATGTTTAACAAATTCTTCGCTGGGATCGCCGTGGCGGCTGGTCTGGCGCTCACCCCTTTCTTTGCCCACGCTGAAGGGGAGATTGTGGTTGGGGAAATCAACTCATATACCCGCCTTCCGGCCTTTACCGAACCCTACAAGAAGGGCTGGCAGCTGGCTCTGAAAGAGATCAATGACGCCGGCGGCATCAATGGCAAGACGCTGGTGATCAACAGCCGCGACGATACCGGGGATCCGGCCACGGCCATCCGCATCGCCGAGGAAATGGTGACCAAGGACGGCGCGGTCATGATCTTTGGCACTTTCCTGTCCAACGTCGGTCTGGCGGTTGCGGATTTTGCCAAACAAAAGGAAATCCTGTTCCTGGCCTCTGAACCGCTGTCCGATGCAATTGTCTGGTCCAATGGCAATAAATACACCTATCGTCTGCGCCCCTCGACCCATATGCAGGCTGCCATGCTGGCGGAACAGGCGGCCAAATTGGACGCTGTAAAATGGGCCACGGTTGCGCCGAACTATGCCTATGGTCAGGATGCGGTCAAAGCGTTCAAATCCGAACTCTCCCGTCTGCGCCCCGATGTGGAATTTGTCGAAGAACAATGGCCCCCGATCTTCAAGATCGACGCGGGCTCAACCGTACGCGCGCTGGAGCAATCCAAACCCGACGCGATCTTTAACGTGACCTTTGGCGGAGATCTGGCGAAATTCGTCCGCGAAGGTTCGTTGCGCTATTTGTTTGACGGTCGCGAGGTTGCGTCCCTGTTGACCGGTGAACCCGAATATCTGCTGCCGCTGGGAGGTGAGACGCCGGATGGCTGGATTGTAACCGGCTACCCGGGCACTGATATTCAGACCGACGCGCATAAGTCCTTTGCCGCGGCCTATGAGGCGGAGTTTGGCGAAGCGCCCAAAACAGGCTCTGTTGTGGGGTATAATTCAGTTCTGGCCATTGCCGCCGCGCTGACCAAAGCCGGATCCACCGATACGGACGCGCTGCTGGCTGCGATGGACGGGCTGGAAGTCGCCTCCAGCCCCACCGGACCCTTTATGTTCCGCGCCGCCGATCACCAGTCTACCATGGGTGCCTATGTCGGCAAAACGGCCTTGGTCGATGGTGCGCCGAAACTGGTGGATTGGAACTATGCCGCCGGTGAAAACTACCTGCCCTCCGAAGAAGAGGCCGCAAAACTCCGTCCGGCAGAATAACCTCTTCCCTGCCTGACCCGGACCGGCGTGTTCCACACCCCGCGCCGGTCCACCTTAATCCACAGGACTTACCACGCTGATGAGCTTTTACTTCGCACAATTGCTGACGGGGCTGGCGAATGCGTCCTCTCTGTTTCTGATCGCCTCGGGGCTGTCGATCATCTTTGGGGTGACCCGGATTGTCAATTTTGCCCATGGATCGTTTTATATGGTCGGAGCCTATCTGGCCTATACGCTGGTGACCTGGCTCGATGTCGGGGTCTTTGGCTTCTGGTTCAGTATTCTGGCGGCGGCTGTTGGCGTCGGGCTCATCGGTCTGTTGATGGAGGTCACCATCCTGCGCCGCATCTATCAGGCGCCAGAACTGTTTCAACTGGTGGCGACATTTGGCGTGGTTCTGATCATCCAGGATCTGACGCTGGCCACCTGGGGGGCAGAGGATCTTCTGGGGCCGCGCGCGCCGGGGCTGGACCGTGCAATCCGCATTATGGGTGAGCCGATCCCCGAATATGATCTGGCCTTGATCTGCATCGGCCCTATGGTCCTGCTGGGCATCTGGCTGTTGTTTCATCGCACCCGCTGGGGCGTTCTGGTGCGGGCCGCCACCCAGGACCGAGAGATGGTCGCCGCCTTGGGCGTCAATCAGGCCTGGCTGTTTTCGGCCGCCTTTATGCTGGGCGCCATGCTTGCGGGTCTGGGTGGTGCGCTGCAGATCCCGCGTGAGGCCGTCAGCCTGCAAATGGACCTCTCTGTCATCGGCGAAGCCTTTGTGGTGGTGGTGATCGGCGGCATGGGCAGCGTCAGCGGAGCCTTTGTGGCGGCGGTGCTGATCTCGGTGTTGAATGCCTTTGCGGTGCTGATCTTTCCGCAGATTTCCATTGTATTGCCGTTTATCGTCATGGCCGTGGTGCTGATCCTGCGCCCCTATGGCTTGTTTGGCAAACCCGGCAGTGAACATGGCGCCCCGGAAGAGCCGGAACAGCCGATGACCCTGCCCAGCCCAAAGGCCGCTATGGCCATGCTGGCCGGTGTCTTTGCCCTGGCGCTCAGCCCGGTTGTGGTCTCTGAATTTTCAACAATCCTGATGGTCGACCTGATGGTGGCCATGCTGTTCGCCGCCTCCTTGCACTTTATGATGGGCGTGGGCGGAATGGTCAGCTTTGGTCATGCCGCCTATTTCGGGGTTGGCGCCTATTCCGCTGCGCTGATGGTCAAACTGCTGGGTTTTGGCATGATCCCCGCGCTGATCTTTGCCCCGGTGGTTGCGACGCTGACCGCGCTGTTCTTTGGCTGGTTCTGTGTGCGTCTCTCTGGCGTCTACCTCGCTATGCTCACCATGGCTGCGGCGCAAATCCTGTGGGGCGTGACCTTCCAATGGCAGGATTTCACCGGCGGCGATGACGGCATTCTAGGCGTCTGGCCTGCAAAATGGGCCAGCTCAAACCAGGTCTATTTCTATGTGGCACTGGTTTTATGTGTTGGCGGGATCTGGGTCCTGCGGCGCGTGGCGCATTCCCCCTTTGGGTATATGCAACGGGGTATCCGCGACAGTCGCACCCGCGCCGAAGCCATCGGCAGCGACACAAAATTCCATCAATGGATGGGCTTTACCCTGGCCGGTGGCTTTGCCGGGCTGGCCGGTGCGGTCTTTGCCTTCTCCAAGGGCAGTGTCTTCCCGGACAGCCTTGGCATTGCGCAATCCATCGACGGGCTGATCATGGTGCTTCTGGGCGGGATACACGCCTTGGCCGGGCCGCTTCTGGGGGCCGCCGTCTTTGTCTTGATCGAGGACTGGGTCACCCGCCTTGATTTCTGGCGCTTCATCTTTGGGGCCATCATTCTGGTTGTGGTTCTGATTGCACCAGATGGCGTTGCCGGTGGATTGACCCGCCTGACGTCTGTGTTCAAAGCAAAGCGGGGTAAAGAGACATGACAACCGTCCTGGAAGTGCGCAACCTCGCCAAGAGCTTTGGCGGCATCAAAGCCGTGCAAGGCGTCAGCTTTGACGTCAAACGCGGAGAGTTTCTGGCTCTGATCGGCCCCAATGGCGCGGGGAAAACCACCTGTTTCAACATGTTGAACGGATATCTGCGTCCCGACGGCGGCTCTGTCAAACTGTTGGGCCGGGAGCTGATCGGTACGCCGCCGCGCAAAATCTGGCGTATGGGGGTGGGGCGCACCTTCCAGATCACCGAGACATTCCTGTCGATGACGGTGCTGGAAAACGTGCAAATGGCGCTGATTTCCTATCATCGGAAGGTGTTCCAGCTGTTCTCCCGCGCCACCCATCTGTATGTGGACGAGGCAATGGCATTGTTGCGGCTGGTCTCGATGGAAAACTACGCCGGACGCCCCTGTTCGGAACTGGCTTATGGGGATCTCAAACGGCTCGAACTTGCGATTGCGCTGGCCCATGATCCTGACCTTCTGTTGATGGATGAACCCACCGCCGGCATGGCCCCCAACGAACGCATCGCCCTGATGGAACTGGCCGCGCAGATCGTGGCCAAGGGCCATGTGAGCGTGGTGTTCACCGAACATGACATGGATGTGGTTTTTGCCCATTCGCACCGGATTCTGGTTCTGAACCGGGGCGCGTTGATCGCAGAAGGCACCGGGGCCGAAATCCGCGCCAATGAAATGGTGCAACAGGTCTATCTGGGAGGCGGGGCCACCTTTGCCAGCGACAACAAAAAGGAGGAGGCCACCCATGCTTGATGTCACGCACCTCAATGCCCGTTATGGGCGGGCCCAAATCCTGCACGATGTGTCGATCTCTCTTGGACAAAACGAGGTTGTCGCGCTGTTGGGTCGCAACGGGGCCGGGAAATCCACCACGATGAAATCCATCATCGGCATGTTGCGCAGCAAATCCGGGCAGATCCGGTTTGACGGCAAGGATATCTCGACCCTGCCCAGCCATACGATCTGCCGGGCGGGCCTGGGATATGTCCCCGAGGAGCGCCGGATTTTCAAAGACCTGACAGTTGAGGAAAACCTCGAAGTCGGTCGGCGCGAAAAGCGCCCCGGTGCACCGGAATGGACCCTGAAACGCCTGTATGAGCTGTTTCCAAACCTCAGCGAGCGACGCAAGAACCTGGGCAAACACCTGTCCGGGGGCGAACAGCAGATGCTGACCATCGCCCGCACCCTGATGGGAAACCCCAGCATGGTTTTACTGGATGAACCCTCCGAAGGTATCGCACCGGTGATTGTGGAACAGATGGCCTTTGTGATCGCAGAGCTGAAACGCGAGGGGCTGTCGGTTCTGATCTCAGAACAGAATCTGCATTTTGCCCGCCATGTATCCGACCGGGCCTATATTATCGAAAAAGGCTCCGTACGCTATGACGGGACGTTTGCGGAACTGGATGCAAACCCGGATATCCAGAGCAAATATCTGGCGGTCTGAACGCCCCGCCTGCCTTTGAGAGAAAGCGCCCACATGACCGACTGGCTTTTGGTGATTGATATGCAGCCCGGCTTTGGAGACCCGACCAGTCCCTGGGCCGCGCCGGGTTTTGCCCAATGTCAGAGCCACATCGCAACGCTTTTGCCCTCCTTTGGCGACCGGGTGATTTTTACCCGTTTTGTCCCGCCAGACACACCCACCGGGGCCTGGGTGCCCTATTATCAGGACTGGCCCTTTGCGCTTGATCCCGACACTGCCTGGCTGTGGGATCTGGTGCCGGTCTGGCACAGCCGCCCCAGCATCGCGGGCCATCGTTTTGCCAAATGGCAGGAGGTTCGCGCCCATGTGCCCGCAGATGCAACGCTGGTGATCTGCGGTGTGTCAACCGATTGCTGCGTGCTTGGAACCGCGATCGAAGCAGCCGATGACGGGCGGTTTGTGCGGCTGGTGACCGATGCCTGTGCAGCAGGCACAGACGATCTCCACAAGGCGGCACTGGACGTCATGCGCGACCGCGCTCCGATGATCCGTCTCACCACGGTTGAAGCTGAACAAAAAAGGCAGGACGGCTAAGCCCCCCCTGCCCCGGTGACCCGCTGACCCCAATCAGGCCAGATCAAGCCAGATCTGCGGTCACCGGATCATAGGCATAGACCCAGGCCGGATCCTCGGGCTTTTTTAGCCAGGTATTGGCGTTAGAGATCGTCTGCACCTTGGTGGCGCGCGCGCGCCGTGTTGCCTCATATCGGGCAAAGGCATCGTTATAGCCGCCCATGCCCGAATTTTTCAGACAGCGCGCCAGAACCATCGCGTCCTCGATTGCCATACAGGCCCCTTGCGCCATATGCGGGCGCATCGGGTGGCAGGCGTCGCCAATCATCACCAGACGTCCGCGCGACCACAGCCCCATCGGATCGCGGTTCCAGAACGGCCATTTGGTGATCTCTTCGGTGGCGTCAATCAACCCCTGCACCATCGGATGCGAACCGCCAAAGATCTCTTGCATCTCATCCTGGGAACTCTCGACAAAGCTCTCTTGATGCGCCCATTCACCGCCCACCGGCACCCCGGTGACAAAGTAATATTCGGACCCATCGCGTTTGGTGGCATAGGCCATCACGTGGCGCGACTGATCCCACCACCATTTGACACACCGCTCATATTCCAACCCGGTGGCGCGCAGCTTGTCCATATTGACCAGCGCCCGATGTCCAACCCAGCCAGAGAACCGGGGCTTTTCCACACCCAGCATCACTTCGCGGATTTTGGAGTTGATACCATCCGCCCCCACCACCAGTTTGGCCGCGATCTGCTTGCCGTTATCAAAGCTCAGCAACACGTCCGTCTCGCGCTCTTGCAGATCCACCAGACGATAGCCGAAATGGACTGTTTTCGGGTCCAGCGCGTCAATCTGAACCTTGTGCAGGTCGCCCCGGTGAATGGTGATATAGGGCGCGCCATATTCTTTCAGCGCAAATTCACCCAGCGGGATTTTCGACAGATACGCACCGGTGTTCCCATCGCGTGAATACCAATGGCTTGGGTGGGCGCCGATGTCGGCCAGCCTGTCTTCGATCCCCAAGGTGCGGAAGATCTTCATCACATTGGGGCCAATATGGATCCCCGCGCCAAGCCGGGTGAACGCGGCGGCCTGTTCAAACGTATGTACAGAAAAACCGGCCTGCGCCAAGACGGCCGCTGCGGCTGCGCCACCAAGGCCTGCGCCGATCACCGCAATATCAATGGTTTCAACAGGGTCCATGTGGGGTGCCTCTTGGTATACGTCTCTATTCGCCTTGATGTATCGTTAGCACACTAACGACTTTACTGAAACAGCCCCCGGCATGCATGTTTCGGGAAGAATTATGTTTTTCCTGCGTTTTCCCAGGGGGCTGCCTGAAAACCACGCATGCGCTACTCCCCTGCCCCTGACCAAGGCGGCAAATCCGGCGCAAAACGCGCCCGCAGATAATGGGCAAGTGATTCGATCTGATCCTCTGACAGAACATCGCGGAAGCCCGGCATATCCCGCAGCTCAAGCGTGATTGGGGCCTCAATCCCCGCGCGGATTACGGATTTCACCGCCTCAGAACTGGGCGCACGCAGCGCGGCTGACACGCCAAGCGGCAGTTGCGCCGCCGTCAGCATCGAAACGCCGCCCGGTTCGTGACAAGAGCCGCAGGCAGACCGGAACAATCGCGACACCGGCCCGGGGGCTATCTGCGCCTCGGGCACCGGAGCCCGGTCCCGATCCCCGTCCCGAAACTGTGCCACTCCATCCGCTGGCTGCAACGACGCGAGATAAGTCGCCATCGCGCGCAAATCCTGCTGCGGCAACGTGCTGAGCGCCTCGACCACCGGGGCCATAGGTCCTGCGGCGCTGGCCAACCCCGGCGCGTGGCCTTGGCTCAGATAGGAGAAGAACTGCGCTTCATCCCACCCCCGTGCGGCCGAACCCGACCCCGCAAGCGCGGGCGCATACCAGCCATCCACCATGGCTCCCGTCAGGGCCAGAGGTCCGGTCTTTTCAGCGCCAAACAGATTGCGCGGGCTGTGACAGACAGAGCAATGTCCCGCCCCGTCCACCAGATATTTCCCCCGGTTCCAGATGTCCGAGCGCGCAGGGTCTGGTGCAAAGGGTTTCGGGTCATGAAACAGGCTGTTCCAGACCGCATTGACCGGGCGCAGCGCCACCGGCCCCAACATGCGCGCCTGCGGTGTCTCTTGTTGCACGGGGTCCAAGGTTTGCAGATGCGCATAAAGCGCAAACATGTCCGCATCGCTTAACTTGGCGAAGGCGGTATAGGGAAAGGCGGGATAGAGGTTATGCCCGTCCCGGCTGATCCCCCGCCGCATGGCGCGGTCAAAGGCCTGAAAGCTCCAGCGTCCCAAACCTGTTTCCGGGTCAGGCGTCAGATTGGTAGAATAAACGGTGCCAAATGGCGTCTTGATCGCGCGCCCGCCTGCGTTTTGGAGACCGCCCTCTGCCGTGTGACAGACCGCGCAATCCCCGGCGGCAAAGACCTCTGCCCCACGCGCCAGCACCTCCCGCGAAAAGGAACTTGCGGCGGGGGCCTGCTGTGCCGGGATCGCCCGTGCCACGGGCAAGGCCAGCGCGCCCAGCATCACCACACCTCCCGCCAGCGCCGCAACGCGTTTTGCCAACCGACCGACCGGAGAGACAGCAGAGACCGAGGACCGCAGGGGCGGCACCGAGGGCGGACCCCACGCAGCGCCGCCAAGAGCAGCCCGCATTTTTTCCGGGGTAAAGGGCGCCTCGCGCAGGCGCACGCCGGTAGCATCAAAGATCGCATTGGCAATGGCCGCTGCCGCCGGAACCGCGGCACTTTCCCCCACGCCAAGGGCGGGGTCATTGGGGCGATCAATCAACAGGGTGCGGATCTCCGGCAGCTGGTCAAACGTCTGGATCGGGTAATCCGCCCAGCTTTTGGGAGCGGGTGTAATGGTGTCGACCGCAACGCCTTCGACCAAGGCGCGGCTGGCGGTCTGAATAACATTGCCTTCGATCTGCTGACGCACGCCATCGGGGTTGATCACCAGCCCCTGGTCCTGCCCCACAATCACCCGTGTCAGGGTGATCTCTCCGGTTTCCGTATCCACCGCAACATCACAGACCCAGGCCGCCGCCGCCGCTGCCACACCGGGCCAGGACCCGTGCACATAGGTCGCAAAGGCAAACCCCCGCCCAAAGGCCATGCGCCCTTCGCGCTGCAGACGTGGACCGGTGCCGGGCGTCCAGCCTGCTTCGGCGGCGGTCTTTTCAACCAGATCCCGGGTACGCGGATCATCAATGTGGCGCAGACGAAAGGCCAGCGGATCCTCACCGGCCTCATGGGCCAATTCGTCCACAAAACTCTCATGGGCAAAGGTATTGGGCAGTGCCGACACGCCACGCATCCAGGCGGCCCGCACGATCGGAGCCATGTCATGCACTGTGATCTTACGGTTGGGAATGCGATAGGGCGGGATTGTGGTCCGGTCTCCCATATCGGAGGGGCGCGGCTCGGGCGATATGCGCCCCGTCAGCAACAGCCCCAGATTGGGCGCCCGGTTGGAGGGATACCAGGTCTCCAAAGCATAGGCGCTGATGTCCTGTGTTGCATCCAGCGCCCCCTTCACCTCCATCAGCTGGGCCGCGCCCTTGGGCTCCCACAGATGCTCCTGCGCCCGTGTCAGCTGCACCCGCACCGGGCTGCCAACCGCCCGGGCCATCAACAGCGCATCGGCACAGACATCATCCGCGCAGTTGCGCCCGTAACAGCCAGCCGCCTGATAGCGCCGGATGTCCACCATTTCAGGATCCAGCTGCACCAGTTTGGCCAGATCCCCCTGCAACAGATGAGGGTTCTGCGTGCCGGACCAAACAATCGGCTGGCCGTTGTTCCAATCCGCAACCGCGCAGGACGGGCCGATGGAGCCATGCAGGTGATAGGGCCAGACATAGGTGCGCTCCAGCTGTTTGGCACCCGCAGCAAACGCACTGGCAAAATCGCCCTGATCATCCAACAGACGCGGTGTCGAGGGGGCGGATTTCAGCCCCTTTTTCAAATCCCCAAGGTCCGGCGTCGGGGGCGCATGTCGCCACTGGACCGGCAGCGCCTCGGCCAATATACGCGCCTGTGTCGGCGTCTGCGCAACCACGCCCAGAAAATCCCCGTCCCGCACCACGGCAACAAAGCCCGGAGCCTTTGAAATCGCCGCCTCATCCCAGGATATCAGGCTTTGGCCGACAAAGGCGCCGCTGTCGCGCCCCGCATAGGGCGGGCGGATCACATGGCCATGCAGCATGCCCTCCACTGCCACATCCTGAATAAAGGCAAAGGTTCCCCGCGCCTTTTCCGGCAGGTCCCGCCGCCCGATGGGCTGTCCGACAATCCGATAGTCTGCGGGATCCTTCACTGGGGTTTCCGGGTCGAGCCGCATGGACACATCCTGTCCCGCCACCAGATCCGCAAAGGAGAGCCGCGCGTCGCGCCACGCCACCTGATTGTTGACAGCTGTCACCCCGTCAACCGGCGCATTGAGCCGACGCGCCCCCTGCCCCAACAGGTATTGCCGAAGCTGGGCCGCCCCCTGACGCAGGGGAAGCGCTGCCACCTGAATGGTCTCGGATGCGATGGTTGGACCCTGATCCGGCGTCCGGGCGGTATCCCCCAGAACAACGGTGACCCGATCCATCGTGGCGTCCAGCTCTTCGGCGACAATCTGCGCCAACGCGGTTTCAATACCGGTTCCCAGATCCACATGACCGTTGAACGCCGTGATCCGTCCCATACCGTCGATCTGCACATGGAGCCTGCGCCCCTCGGGGCGGTCCTCAAAGACAGAGACCATTCCCAAAGCGTCCCCGCCCGCCTTAGTCGTCATGGGAGGTCTGCTCCTGTGACAGGGCCATGGCCGCGCGTTCCACGGCGTCTATGATCTCCATATGGGCACCACAGCGGCATAGGTTGTATTTCAGGGCCTCGCGGATTTCAGCGCGCGTGGGCGCTGGGTTCTGCTTCAGGAATCCGACGGTCGTCATAATCATCCCGTTCAGGCAATACCCACATTGTGCCGCCTGCGCGTCGACAAAGGACTGTTGCACCGGGTGAAGCGTTTCGCCATTGGACAGGCCTTCCAACGTGGTGACAGCCTTTCCCCGCAGGCGCGCCGCTTTCAACACACATGCGCGGGCCGGTTCGCCATCCACAAGAACCGTGCAGGCTCCGCATTGCGCCAGGCCACAGCCGTATTTCGCACTGGTCAGGCGGAAGCTGTCGCGCAGAAGGTCCAGAACCGTATCCCCCTGCCCTACCCGTGCGTGTTCCTCCTGGCCATTCAGCGTGAAGGTCATGTCGTATAGTGTCACCTTGGGTCCTGTCGGGCTGCGTCTTGGGCTGCGGTGTGGCGGCCAATGGGTTGGTCAGAAGGTCGGCTCTGTTGCGGTGGATTTATCATATGTACACCAACAAAGGGATAGCAAGGGATTTGAGGAGTGTCGCAGACATCAATTGCGCCCCCTGTGGCGCATTGCTTAACAGGCAAGCACCGTCCCCGTGACCGGAAGCCCCGTATCCTTCGCACATACACTGCGATTTTAGTTTGATTTTCCTTTTCCATTCATGCCATTTCAACCGTCAAACAACGTTGATGCAACTTTTCCAGATCAGAAAGACCACGGCCAGCCATGAGCGACCAGGACTCCCCCACCCCTTATGATTTGGACAAACAGATCGGGTTTGTTCTGCGCAAGGCCTATCAGCGGCATATGACCATCTTTAGCAGCCATAATCCATCCGGGCTGACAGCGATGCAGTTCTCTACGCTGTATCGTTTGGCCACGGAACCCGGTCCGGTCTCGCAAAACGCACTGGGGCGTTTGGTTGCCATGGATGCAGCCACGACCAAAGGGGTTGTCACCCGGCTCAAGGATCAGGGCTTGATCCAGTCTGAACCGGACCAGGTTGACCGCCGTCGCTACATTCTGAAGACCACCGAAAAAGGCCGCGCGGTTCTGGATCGCGTCCTGCCCGAGATGCAAGAGATCACCAAGGAAACGCTGGGCCCGCTGAGCGATGCCGAAGCGGCGACTTTGTTGACCCTTTTGCGCCGGATCACCTAAGCGCCCATCCGTCGACCGAATTTTTGCACCCTGCTGTTTGCCGCAGCGGGGGTAAACCGATGTCGCCCTATGCTCAAAACGCGTGCATTCCTGTGCCTGCACCGCAAAGTGGTGCGCGCCATATATTATTCGCATGCACACAAATAAAAAACTTGCTAGCCTTCGTTCTACGCTTCGCCTCCACCTAAAAGGACGCCGAAATGAAGATCGGATACAATATCAACGCCAATGGAATTCGCCTGCATCTGCTGCGCCATGACGGGCCGCCGCAGGCCAAACAGATGCTGCTGATCCCCGGCATCACCTCACCGGCTGTCACCTGGGGGTTTGTCGCAGAACGACTGTCGGAGCTTTTTGAGGTGCATGTTCTGGACGTGCGGGGCCGCGGGCTGAGCGAAACCGGCGATCTGGATTACACGCTGGATGCCTTGGCCGACGATATTATTGCCATTGCCAAGGAAATGGATCAACCGGTGGTACTGGGCCATTCGATGGGTGCGCGGATTGCCATACGCGCCAACGCCCGCGATGCAGCGCCGTTTTCAGGATATATTCTGGTTGACCCACCCATGTCCGGCCCCAACCGCCGCCCTTACCCGTCGCAATGGCCCTGGTATGGCGACAGCATCGTGATGGCCACCAAGGCCTGTACCGCAGAGGATATGCGCGCCTATTGCCCGACCTGGACAGAGGAACAGCTGGCGCTGCGCGCCGAGTGGCTGCACACCTGCCATTGGGGTGCGATCCGCATTGCCTTTGATGGGTTCCACACAGATGACATCCATCAGGACCTGCCCAGAATGGTCAAACCCACGCGGCTTGTGATTGCAGGCGGAGCCGATGTTGTGGACACCGCCGATCAGGCCGAAGTGGCCCAGCTGAACCCCGCCATTCAACAGCGCATCGTGCCCGGTGCCGGACATATGATCCCCTGGGATGATCTGGACGGTTTCATGGACGCGGTCCGCGACTTTTAACGCGACAAAGACACCCCACGACAGGGACAAAGACAGGGAAACCCAACCATGGATCATGCAAGTTTCACAGACATCTGCCTGCATCAGCTGAAAATGTCCGGTGTCCAATCGGACGAGCGGCTGATCGTTTTGACACAAGGCAACGAACGTCTGGATTATGCGGACGCCTTTATGGCGGCGGGCCGCATTCTGGGCGCGAATATGTATCACATGCGCCTGCCTGCGCCTCCGGTGGTGGGGCAATGGGCCGTGGGCCAGACCGGACTGGCTGCGATGCCCGAAGCGGTTGAGGCGCTCAAGAACTGCGATATGCTGATCGACTGTATTTTCCTTCTGTTCAGCCCAGAGCAATTTGACATCCAGGCCTCTGGCACACGGATCCTGACAGCGGTAGAGCCGCCCGAACTTCTGGCGCGGATGCTGCCCACCAAAGAGATCCGCGAAAAGGTTGAAATCGGCGGTGACCTGCTGGCCAGGGCCAAGGTCATGCGCATCACATCGCCCAATGGCACCGATGTTACCTACAAGCTCAACACCTATCCGACGGTCACCGAATACGCTTGTACCGATGAACCGGGCCGCTGGGATCACTGGCCCTCTGGCTTTGTGTTTACCGGTGGGGATGATGATGGCGTGGACGGTCAGATCGTGGTGGCTCCGGGCGACGTTCTGCTGCCGCAAAACATCTATGTACGGGATCCGATCACCTATACCATCGAGAAGGGGTTTGTGACTGACATCCGGGGTGGTTTGGATGCCGAGCTGGTGAAATCCTATATGGATGATTTCAACGATCCCCGCGGCATGGGGATGAGCCACGTGGGTTGGGGCATGAACCCCCATGCGAAATGGCACAATATGGTTCCCGGCGCCTTTCCTGGTGGCATGGGGATGGAGCCGCGCAGCTTCTATGGCAATGTGATGTTCTCGACCGGTCCGAACAACGAACTGGGCGGTCCCAACGATACGGCCTGCCATCTGGATATTCCGATGCGCGGCTGTTCCTTGTTCCTGGACGATGAACCGGTGGTGATCGACGGGGACATCGTGGTGAAAGAGCTGCAGATGGAACGCAGCTGATCTGAAACTTGGCAACACGGCCCCGGTTTTATCCGGGGCTTTTTTTTGGGAGGTGATCATGTCTCAGGAAACCATCTACCAAGCGGCCGGATTTGGCACCCGCATACCCCGGGGCACAAGGCCCGCCGTTGTTGTCGTGGACTTCTCCTATGGGTTTACCGATCCGCAATACCCAACCGCATCCGAGGCCCGTGTAGAAATGGCCAAGACCAAGGCGATCTGCGATCTGGCTCGCGCACAGGGTTTTCCGGTCGTCTTCAGCACCATTGCCTATGAGCTTGGCGAGGTGGCGCATCTGGCCTGGCTGAAGAAGGCCACGGGTATGCGGGACCTGATCGCGGGCAGTCATCTGGTTGAAATCAACATTGCCACGGGCATTCAGCCAACGGACCCGATTGTGGTGAAGAAAGGGGCGTCATCTTTCTATGGGTCCAACCTTGCAGCGCTGTTGACCGGGGCAGGGGCCGATACGCTGATTGTCTGCGGGGCGACGACGTCGGGCTGTGTCAGAGCAACCGCGGTCGACGGGGTGCAGGCCGGGTTCAACGTGCTGGTGCCCGCAGATTGTTGTGTGGATCGGGCAGAGGCTCCTCATGCGGCCAGCCTCTATGACATTGATCAGAAGTACGGCGATGTGACCTCATCAAAGGACATACTGGATTGGCTGCAATCCTTTTGAACAGGCGCCGGTGTTTGCAGGACACAGGCGGGGAGGGGGCGTTGACAGCTGTCAACTGAGGGCGCAGAGCGTTCTGGCTTCTTCAAATCCTTGTCGCTCCCACGGTCCCCCATATCTGAACCAGGCACTTGGAAGCCGTGTTGACAGCTGTCAACATCGCCTGACGTGCGGCAAGAACCCGGAGGCTAGCGGATCTTCAGGCGGATATTCGATTGGATCCGTTCACAAGCGCCATGACCATCGGAGTTGGTGAGAATTGGTTCTGCGCCGCCTTTGAAGACAAGGATCGCAGATAGCCACCCGGGTTTCGTATCTCAGTAAAGCGCTGAAGGATACAGGCCAGCGTTACGGAAGCCGCTTCTGGTCCCATCAGTCTCATAGCCTCATCCCAGGCAGAATGATCAATCCCCATCATACCCCGCAGATGTGAGGCCGCACCAATGAGATCCCGCCAACTGCGGGGGGGGCCATCGCAATAGGGCAGAATATCCGGGCAGGCTTCAAGCACAGCGGACAAAGGTAGCTTAATCTTTTCTTTGCTTGCTCGGCTTTGTGACTGCGGGACGGATTGCTTGGTTTTTGTGACCTGTTCAGACTCTAAGATTTCTTTCTTTGAAGTCTGATAGTGCCGCTCATTTTCGCTGTCACAGCCGCTCAGTTCTTCTGTATTAGGCTCGATTTCGGCGCGGATGTGCACAAGAATATCCCCAAGCCGGGTCTCTATTTCTGTGAGTTCTGCAGCTGAGAGTTTGCGGCGCAGGAGCTTTGTCAGCTGCTCAAGTGAGGCAAGCAGGGCAGGCCAATCGGCGGCTGGATATTCGGTGATACCGAACTCTGCCAATTTGAAAGCGTCCCGGCGCATCAAAGAGATCCGTTCCCGTTGCAGGGTGAGTTCGGCTGTTGCTCTGCGGCTGTCTTCCGCCAGATTGGAAATCTCCGCGCAGCGGCTGAGGAGGGGGGAAAGGTCAAAACCAAAGGCGCGCGCAATTGTTCCACCGGGGCCACGCCGCGCATAGCGTTTGCCGTTGGGACTGTCGTGGCGCAGGATCAGACCGGCCTCTACCAGCGCTGCCAGATGCCGCCGCAGGGTGCTTTCGGCCATGCCGTGACACCGATCGGACAAGGTCCGGTTTGATGGAAAGACGACCATCTGGCTGCCGGATGTCATCTCTTTTTCCGGCAGAAAAGTCAGCAGTGCATTCAGGACCATCAGCGTGCGGTCACCGAGGTCAAAGCTGTGGCGTGCGGTGGTCAGGTCACGAAACAGTGCCCATTTGTCCACCGAAACAGGGTCGGCAAACTGCCGAATGGCCGCGGCCTGGGCAATCAGCCCAGCCGTCACCGGCCGCCGCCCAAAAGGCGTCGATGTGAGATGTTCCATATTTTATCACGAGACAAAACTTTTTCGCCCACCCGGACCGGGTGCGAGTTGACAGCCGTCAACACTCTGGCCTAAAATGGAATTGCTACATAACCATTGGAGGCCTCTCGGGATCTAATCCTGGGGGGTCTTCGTTTTTCGGGTTCTGTCTGCTTTGTGCCTCCTGTTTGTTTCCTGCTCGATGAAACCGGGCGCATGGCCCGGCCTTCGTCACCCGTTGCTGTTTTTACGTTCGAACTGCCACTGGGTGTGAAGCTCACTGATGTTGTCGACCAACCATTCCTCGAACCCTTCGCTGGTCTGCGCGTTCAGGGTTAGCGTGGTCTTGCCTTTGCCGCGTTTGACCTCTCCGAGGGCCTGTCCACCAGCGCCGGTGAGGGTGGATTTCTGTGGCGGCGGGGCAGGGGGGCGTGCGGGGGTCAAGGAGGTCAGAACCGCGTCAAACCGGTCATCAGACCCATCGCCCAAAGCGGCAGTTACAGCGGTGTCCAGGTCTGATTTCTCTAGAAGGTCCGCCAGCTTCAACCACCGATCCCGGCCCACCGAAGGTGCTGCACCAATGGCGTTGATCAGCGGCTCTGGGATACGGTCTGCAACGGAAAGCATACGTGAAATCAATGTCTTATCCACGTGCAACGCGTCACAGATCACTTTGCGCTCATACCCCATTTGCCGCATCTGTCGGGCGAAATTCACCCGTTCGATGAAACTCAGATCGCGCCGGGCGCTGTTTTCCTGACCCTGGGCCACGATCAATTCGCGATCATCCAGGACCCGGATCAGCGCCTTGACCGGTTTGCCCAAGGCCCGCAGCGCCGATACCCGGCGACGGCCATAGACCACCTGGTAGCGTTCCGGGTAATTCGGATTGGGCCGCAGCAGCACGGGCACCTGCTGGCCGTATTCCTCGATTGAGGCGATCAGCTCATTCAGGCCGCCCTCTTCGTCGAGACGGTCGCGCAGACCGCCGGCGTCAATCATCCGGGGATCAATTTCCTGAACCGCGCGGGACTTTAGATCCGAGATCGACTGG
Organism: Epibacterium sp. ABZ3_068; assembly: GCF_056159265.1. NCBI lineage: Bacteria > Pseudomonadati > Pseudomonadota > Alphaproteobacteria > Rhodobacterales > Roseobacteraceae > Epibacterium > Epibacterium sp. ABZ3_068. Next base: position 18,305 of record NZ_JBSWUV010000003.1, on the reverse strand, counting down.
CTGACCGCGCCGATGGCCCCCGAAGAATACCGCGGCTTGGCAACATCCACACGGGTTTGTGCAGGCGGTGTTTCCGGGGCAGGGGAGGCCTCCATCAGCCCTTTTAACAGGTTCTTACGCGCCATGTGTCCGCCCCCAAGCCTGCTGCACCAGCGCTTCAATCTCGCCGTTGACCGAATTCAGGCTCTCCATCGCGCGTTCGTAAGTTGCGCGGGTGAACTGGCCTTTTTCGACCTCGTACAGGGTCTGTTTGGTGATGCCCGCATCGGAAATCGCCGTGGATTTCAGAACCGGATGGTTCAGCACATGTTCCCCGAACATGGAGCGCATAAAGCTGACCATCTGGTTTTGCGGACCATCACCCGGTTCATAGCGGGTGACCACATAGCGCAGCCAGTCATAGGACATATTGCCTCCGGCCTCGGAGACTACGCCCAACAGGTTCGATGTCATCAACAGGAACTGGCACATGGACATCACATCCAGCATCTGCGGGTGGACCGTGACCAGAACAGCCGTGGCGGCCGAGAGGGCCGACATGGTGAGGAACCCAAGCTGAGGCGGGCAGTCGACAACAACAACGTCATAATCTTTCTCCACTGGTTGCAGCGCGTCGCCAATCCTGGTGAAGAAAAGGTTACCATCTCGTTGGACCAGCGCACGGGGGGTCTCGTGCTCGAACTCCATCAGGTCCAAATTCCCTGGAATTATATCGAGATTCGTGAAGTAGGTCTTTTGAATGACCTGTTGCAGAGGCACCGGGTCATCATAGCGGATCGCATCATAGAGCGTGCCGCCGTCCAACAGATCAAATTCGGGCTGGAACCCGTGCAGCGCCGACAGGGAGGCCTGCGGATCGAGGTCGATCGCCAAAACACGATAGCCATCCAGCGCCATTTTCTGGGCCAGATGGGCGGCGGTGGTTGTCTTGCCAGAGCCGCCTTTGAAGTTGATCACCGTGATCACTTGCAGATGGTCACCGTCGCGGCGTCCGGGCAGATAAGTGCCGGGAGATTTAGCGCCGGCCTCCAACAGCTCGCGCAGCTCCTGTAGGTTTTCGGGTGAATAATAGCGCCGCCCGCCGGCCCGTGTTTCAGGGGAGGGGCCGCGGCCATCCAGGTGCAGTTTGCGCAAATAGGCATCTTTGACGCCCAACAGATCGGCCGCCTCACCCGAGGTGAATTTGCGCAAGGACCGTTTGGCATCCGGCGGGAACAATTGGGCGCGATGCGCCTGCAAGCGTTCCGACAGCCGACGAGCATGGTCGCCCACCAAAAGATCAATACGTTCGCCCAAGGCGGAGGAATCCACACCGTCAAAAAGATCGGCGAGTGGATTGGCTTCTGCCGTCACATCGTCCATTCTGCCCTCAATTGATCCGTTTGTTACGGATCATGTCGTTTTATTCACTGCTTTCCGTAAGTAATGGGGCAGAAACCACGATTCTTGCAAGAAAATTTTCCACAGGTGGTGTTCGCAGCCCTATTAGACACTAATCCAGCCGGCGGCTGATTGCGCCATTTATTTAACGTAGCATTTTCGATTTGCAGATGTTTGAGGGTCGATTTGAGGTTCACGGTATTGAATTTAAACGTTTATTTCTGAAATTCCACCGTAAGGTCTCTGGTTCGCTGCGCAATGCTGGAAAAAGACGAGACCTGACCCTTTTGTGGACTGTCTGCATCAGTCCCCAAACCGGGCCCCACGCGAAATGAGAATCACGCAAGGTTGCTTTGGGCGGGCCCCAGGCGTTTGCCGACTCGCGTTTGATCCGGTTCGCTGTTGGTGGTTGCTGCAATCAGTCGATGCGCTGAATGCTCTTGCGTACGATGTCCATGCCCACAAAAAGCTTGGGGCGGTGGATTTAGGACGGCACTTCGATGGTCGAGCAGTTCAAGGTGAGGATTCAGTAGGCAAGCTCACCTGTGGACGGGTTGAAGCATCGTTTCCCGGATCAAAAACCCTGGAAGGTTGATCTGTATGGCGGCAGCCCGGACGACAACAACGCCTATTTCTTTTACGATGGGGTGATGTCGGCGCCAAAAATGAGATCTATTCGATCATCAACGACCTGTCCGCCCAAGGAAAGGCAGTGGTGATGATCTCGTCGGAGATGCCCGAACTCTTGGGCATGTGTGACCGCACCTACGTCATGAATGAGGGCGCTTTTGCCGGTGAGCTGGCTGCCGAAGACGCCAGCCAAGAGCGCATCATGTCGCTCATTGTTACGGAATGAGGGGAAGAAATGAGCAGGCAATCGACTGGACAGACAAAGGGGGCAGGGGGCTGCGATGGCGACCTCGGGTCTTATTTACTGTCATATCTGCGCGAATACGGGCTGTTGTTTGCGCGGGTCGCGATCATGGTCTTCTTCCAGACCGTGACCGGCGGCACGCTGATGAAACCGGTGAACTTAACCAATTAGTTCTTGCAGAACAGTTGTATCATTTTCATGGCGCTGGGGATGCTGATTGTTATCGTCTCGGGCAATATCGATTTGTCCGTGGGCTCTGTGATGGGCTTTATCGGGGCTGTCGCGCCCGGTGCCCCCTTGATCTCACCCGGTTTTGCGTTGGACGACGGGCAGGAGCCCGAAATTGCGGGTTTCTGTCTGAATGATGACGATGGCGTGCCCTATCGCATTGGGTTTGCCCTGACAAACCCGCTTGCTGAGGGCGGCGAAGTCGGAACATCCATCGTGGTGATGGGCGGACCGATGTCAAATGGCCATTTTCGGGGCGAACGGGTTGGTTCCGACACACATTTGTGGAAGTTCTCCGAGGCCGTCAAAGCCGGAGAGATGACATAGTAGGACGTCCTAGAGGCCGAGGCCTCGATGAGCCGGTCGACAGGTACATGCAATACCATGGGGGAACGCTTCCAACGTGGCGTCGATGGCCGAAGCCTTGGGGACGGCCTATGGCACGTGGTTCTGCGCAGCTCACCCAAAGCGGCTGCCGGTGGCCCGCTTGCCGTTGTACAGGATGGGGACATGATCGAACTGGATGTGCATGGCCGTTGCCTGCACCTGGATATTTCCGATGCTGAACTGAAGGCGCGTCTGGATGTCTGGAAACCCCGCTATGAACAGGCCGGTGGCGGATATGCCGCTTCCACGCGCGAAGACCGCGCCGCATTTCTGGAGACAATTGCAGATGAAATGGGTGCGCGCGGTGCGCGGATAACCAAGATTGGGGCACCGCATCAGCGCTCGCCGAGGGGGGGGCGGTGGTTGTAAAGGGGCATGAGGCTCACCCCGGCACCGGCGAGATCGTGGCAGAAGCCATCTATGCGGCCATTGCGGCCTGTGCGCTCGACCCCGGGACATTCAGTTTGATTTTCGCGAGGGACGCCAACCTTTGACAGCGGTGCGGTCGGGTGCCTTGTCGGGATATGACCATTGTTTGTGTTTGGACAAAGGCCGGATAACGCTTGATGATCAAACATCGGGACGTCGCATGTGCATGACAACAAACGCGGTTGGCTTGCAGGTCTACACATGTGACCATTTTGACGGCTCGGTTATGGGCAAGCAGAGCCGCCGGTATCAGCGTCATGATGCAATCTGCCTAGAGGCGCAGAACTGGCCGAATGCGGTCAACCGGCCAGACTGGACCGGCCTCAGTCCAGCTGTTTTGATGCCGGGACAGACCTACTCCGTTTGGCAAGAGCTGTCCTTCTTGGTGGTCTAAACCGGCCAAACCCCCTGGAATTTATCATATAACTTACCGCTTGTCAGGCGAACATGCTTTTTGACGGCCATTGACAGGTGGCAACGCGCGGTTTGGTGCAAGAGCAAAGCTAATGTTGCGACGCTTTCATCGTGGTCGGTAAAAAATGTGGAAGAAATCGGGGTGTGATTCTACGAATTTCGGCCTGAGTAACTCATATTATAAGTTTTCAATTGCGTGGGATGGGCTTTAGAAGGCTCGCGTTCTTTCTGGATGATTTGTCTGAAATTCAGAAATTGCCTAGCGAATTCAGGTGGTTTCAGGAATTTGTATGGCTGCTTTTGACTTCTTTATTGACAAATAACGCCTAAATCTATCATACAAATTATGCGACCCCATTATGGGGTGAGGGAGGAATTGAAATGAAACGTCTTATGTTGATGTCTACAGTCGCGGCCATATCGCTGGTCGCAGTTGCGGGCGCAGTTACGGCAGGGGATTGGAAAGGGTGGGCGATCCATCCTGAAGATTACCCAAACACCGTTGCAATGCAGGCCTTTGCAGAAAAAGTTGCCGCAGTGACCGATGGGCGCATAACGCCAACCGTATATGCGGGCGGTATTCTTGGCAGTCAGCCGGATGCCATCGAGCAGGTGCGCGCGGGTGCTTTGGAATGGGCAAATTTCAACATGGGACCGATGGGCGAAATTGTTCCCGCCACTAATGTCTTGTCACTCCCGTTTGTCTTTCGTGACGTGGATCACATGCATGTGGCAATGGACGGTGATGTGGGAGATCAGTTTTCAGCTGCGCTGAGTGAGGCCGGTTTGGTTGCCCTGTCCTGGTTCGACAGCGGGTCGCGCAGTTTTTACAACAGCAAGCAGCCGATCGAAACGCCCGAAGATATGGGTGGGCTGAAATTCCGGGTTATGAACAATGACCTTTATGTGCAGATGGTGTCCCAGCTTGGGGGGAATGCGACGCCTATGGCATATGGTGAAGTCTACCAATCCCTGCAGACCGGTGTGATCGACGGTGCTGAGAACAACTATCCTTCCTTTGAGAGTTCCGGTCACTTTGAGGTTGCAAAATACTACTCGATCACAAACCACCTGATCATCCCTGAGTGTCTTTGTGTGTCCTCCATCGTGTGGGATCAGGTTTCCGACACAGATAAGGTTGCGATTACCGCAGCGGCCAGGGAAGCGGCAGAGATCCAGCGGGATCTGTGGGCAAAACGGGAATTGGCAAGCCGGGAAAAAGTGGAGTCCGCCGGCGTGACAATCAACGAGGTGAGAGACCCGCTGGCGTTCCAGTCTGCGATGGAGCCGATCTATTCTAAGTTTGTCGAAAAGAATCCTGCACTTGAAAGCCTGATCTCGGACATTCAGTCCGCCAAGTAACCGCTTTCAAGTCTCCCCCAGGGCGGCCAGCCTCCCAAACTGGCCGCTCACCTAGCCTGTGACAGGTGAAAGGTAAGACGATGTATCATCAAGCGTCAGGTTCGGGCCCCTTGTTCAATGTGCTGGACGGCTGCGCGCGTCTTTGCATCGCGATTGCCGGTGTGAAGCTTGTTTCTCTGATCGGTATTTTCGGCTGGCTCGTCTTTGGCCGTTATGTCCTGAACGACACGCCAACCTGGGTCGAACAGCTGGCATTGCTTCTTGTGGTGTGGATCACCTTCCTAGGTGCCGCAGCGGGCGTCTGGTACAAAGACCACCTGTCCATCGACTTTATCCGCGAAAGTTTTCCGGGTCCGTTGCGCACGCCTTTGCGGTGGTTGGCGCTGATCGGAGTAACCGCGTTTGGCGGTTTTCTCGCCTATCAAGGATATGTTCTGGCAGACAAAACCTGGCCGCGGATCATCCCAATGCTTGGGATAAGCGAAGGCTGGCGGGCTGTGCCCATGTCGATCTGCGGCGCGCTGACCGTCATTTTCTCACTCTATCACATGTCCCTTTTGGCACAGGGCAAAGCCTTTCATGCAGGAGCGAAGTAAGTGGGCCTCTCAATTCTCTTTGGTCTCTTTGCCCTTGGGCTGCTGTGCGGAATGCCTGTGGCTTTTTCACTCGGGCTCGCGGCCGTGGGCGGCTTTATATACGAAGGCCTGCCCCTGTTTATCGGGTTTCAACGTATCCTCTCTGGCATATCGGTTTTTTCCCTGCTTGCGATCCCCTTCTTTATCTTTGCCGGGGAGTTGATGATGCAGGGCGGTATTGCCAACCGACTGGTGCGGTTGGCCGCCTCGGCGGTGGGTGCGGTCCGCGGCGGTTTGGGCGTGGTGAATGTTCTGTCCTCTATGCTGTTTGGTGGCATCTCCGGGTCTGCTGTCGCGGATACCTCTGCCCTGGGCTCCATTATGATCCCGGTGATGAAAGACAAGGGCTATGACCCGGACTATGCGGTCAATGTGACCGTGACCTCCTCGGTTGCCGGCGTGGTGATCCCGCCAAGCCACAATATGATCCTTTTTGCAGTGGCTGCGGGTGGCATATCAGTCTCTAAGCTGTTCATTGCCGGTATTGTTCCGGGTATTTTGATGTGCCTTTGCCTGGCGGTCGTAGCCTATGTGATTGCGGTGCGTCGCGGCTATCCTGCGGAAGAGTTTCCAGGCTTTAAGGCGCTTGGCATTGCGGCCATCGTTGCCCTGCCTGGGCTGATGACTGCGGTCATCATCGTCGGAGGCGTGTTGTCCGGTGTGATGACCGTGACAGAATCCGGCGCCTTTGGTGTGATCTGGGCTTTGCTCGTCACAACGCTGGTCTATCGTGAACTGACCTGGGATGCATTCAAGAAAGCAGTGGTCACCGCGGTGCGGACAACGGCGCTGGTGATGATGCTGGTGGCCGCGGCTTCTGCCTTCTCTTACTTGCTGGCCCTTTATCGAGTGCCGGATCTGCTGGCCCATGCCGTGACCGCGATCAGTGATAACCCGATTATTATCCTGTTGCTGATCAACCTGATCCTTTTGGTTCTTGGCATGATTATGGATATGGCAGCGTTGATCCTGATCTGTACGCCGATCTTTCTGCCGGTTGTTGTGGGGCTTGGCATGGATCCCATCCAGTTCGGCGTGATCTTGATGATGAATCTGGGTCTTGGCCTGTGCACCCCTCCGGTTGGCGCTTGTCTCTTTGTGGGCTGTATCGTCGGGAAAGTGCGCATCGAAGACGCGGTCCGGTCGATCTGGCCCTTCCACCTTGCCATTCTCTTTGCACTTCTGTGCGTCACCTACATCCCGGCAGTGTCGATGTTCCTGCCGAGCCTGATGGAGTAACCGATGTTAAAACGACTTTTGATTACGGGTGCAGCGGGTAATTTGGGCCGTATGACACGGGCCCGCCTGCAGCATCTGGCCGAAGAAATCCGCGTCAGCGACCTGGTACCGATAGATCGGATTTCCGAGAAGGAAGAGATCGTTCAGGCCAATCTGGCAGAGTATGAGGCGGTGTCCGATCTGGTTCAGGGCTGCGATGGTATCCTGCATCTGGGCGGTGTCTCGGTCGAGCAAAGCTATGATCTGATCGAGGCTGCAAACCTGCGTGGGGTGCATAACCTTTACGAAGCGGCACGTGTCCATGGTATGCCGCGGATCGTATTTGCCAGCTCCAACCACACCATCGGGTTTTATCCCCAGACCGAGCGTTTGACAGCGGATGCGCCGACCCGGCCGGATGGCTGGTACGGGGTTTCAAAGGTTTATGGCGAAGCGGTCGCGCAGATGTACCACGCCAAATTTGGTCAAGAGACCGCGCGATTGCGGATCGGGTCCTGCTTTGAAAAACCTGTGGATCGCCGGATGATGGCCACATGGTTCAGCTATGATGATTTTTGCAGCCTGATGGAGCGCCTTTTCAGCGTGCCCAAGCTCGGTTGCCCTGTGATCTGGGGCGCATCCGCCAACAGCTGCGGATGGTGGGACAATAGCCATATCCAATGGTTGGGATGGGCCCCAAAAGACAATAGCGAAATGTACCGAGACGCGGTTGAGACACTTCCGCCGCGTCCAGCCGATGCGCCGGATGTGCTCTGGCAAGGCGGCATGTTCACTGCGGACCCGATTATCAAAGACTGATCGAGCCCTGATCGAATGAAACGCCGGTGCAGGCAGTTGCCTGCACTGAACAGCGGAGCTTTGTCCGCGATTGTGGAGAAAAATGAAATGAGAAGGACACCACATGGCAGCCACCTGATCGCAGGCGATTGGGTCGAGACCAAAACGCGGTTCGCCTCGGAGCCGGCCACTGGAGAGGCGCATGATTTTTGTGTGGGGACAGTGGATTTGGTCCATGAAGCCTGCGAAGCCGCAGAGGAGGCGTTCTGGTCGTTTGGATATTCAACCCGCGCCACCCGCGCGGCCTTTCTGAACAAGATTGCCGATGAGATTGAAGCGCGTTTGGAAACAATCGTCCAAATCGGCAGCCAGGAAACGGGGCTGGCGGAAGGGCGTTTGCGTGGCGAATGTGGGCGTACAACGGGACAGCTGCGTCTGTTTGCCCAACATATTCTTGACGGCGGCTATCTTGATCTGCGCCATGATACCGCATTGCCCGATCGAGCGCCTTTACCACGTCCGGACTTGCGTATGATGCAGCGCCCCATTGGTCCCGTTGCTGTCTTTGGTGCGTCGAACTTCCCGCTGGCCTTTTCAGTGGCCGGTGGTGACACCGCTGCAGCACTGGCGGCAGGATGCCCCGTTGTTGTAAAGGGCCATTCGGCCCATCCAGGAACCGGTGAGATTGTCGCCGAAGCGGTTCATGCTGCCGTAAGAACATGTAAATTACACCCCGGAGTGTTTAGCCTGATACAGGGAGGGCGCCGTGATGTTGGCGCCGCGCTTGTGCAGCATCCGCGGATCAAGGCTGTCGGCTTTACCGGGTCTCTTGGCGGCGGTCGTGCGCTTTTTGATCTGTGTGCGCAGCGCGCTGAACCGATCCCGTTCTTCGGTGAGCTGGGCAGCGTCAACCCGATGTTCATCCTGCCCGTTGCGGCTGCTGCACGCGCAACGGAAATTGCAACCGGATGGGCCGCATCGCTTGTTATGGGGGCGGGCCAGTTCTGCACCAATCCCGGCATTGCCATCATCCTGGAAGAGCAAGCGGAAGAGTTTGCGCGGACGGCTGTGTCTGAGCTGAAAAAGACCCAGGCGCAGACCATGCTGACACCGGGTATTGCAACCGCCTTTGCGGACGGTTGCCATCGGATTGCGAATGACAAAAACGTACATATTCTGCTCAGCTCGGATAGCACGCCGCGCTCGGCGGCGCCTCAGCTTGCTCAGGTCAAAGGGTCTGATTGGATTGCAAATCCGGAGCTGGCGGAAGAGGTCTTTGGTCCGTTGGGGCTGATCGTCACTGTTGCGTCGACATCGGAAATGGTTGAAATTGCGCAACATTTCGTAGGGCAATTGACCTGTACGCTCCATCTGGACGGCGGCGATACCGCGCTAGCCCAAAGCCTGATGCCAATCCTGGAACGCAAAGCCGGGCGGGTGCTCGCCAATGGTTTCCCGACTGGTGTGGAGGTCAGCGATACGATGGTTCATGGCGGGCCTTATCCGGCCTCGACCAATTTTGGCGCAACCTCGGTTGGCACCCTGTCGATCCGCCGTTTTCTGCGTCCCGTTTGTTTCCAAAATATTCCCGCAGAGCTGCTGCCTGCCGCCCTCGTAACGCCCGAGTAACTGGAGAATTCCGATGTTGACACCTCTTGAAATCAAACATGCGCTTGGATCGGGCCTGTTGTCATTTCCTGTCACCCATTTCGATGAAAGTGGGACGTTCCAGGCAGACAGCTACCAGAACCACATCAGCTGGCTTGCTGGCTACGACGCACCGGTTCTGTTTGCTGCGGGCGGCACCGGTGAGTTCTTCTCACTCTCTCCGTCCGAAATTGTGCCAATTGTTGCGGCAGCCAAGGAAAGCGCAGGTAAAACGGCAATCGTTTCGGGATGTGGCTATGGCACAGAGATGGCCGTGGAGATCGCGCAGTCGGTGCAAAAGGTCGGCGCGGACGGCATTCTGCTTTTGCCGCATTACCTGATCGACGCCCCCCAGGAAGGGCTTTATGCACATGTCAAAACCGTCTGCCAGTCCGTCGATTTTGGGGTGATGGTCTATAACCGTGACAATGCGGTTTTGCAGCCCGACACATTGGCGCGTTTGTGTGATGCCTGTCCCAACCTGATTGGCTTTAAGGACGGCACCGGAGACATCGGGCTTGTGCGTCAGATCACCGCGAAAATGGGCGATCGCCTTACATATCTGGGCGGAATGCCCACGGCGGAACTGTTTGCCGAAGCCTATCTGGGGGCCGGTTTCACCACCTATTCTTCGGCTGTGTTCAATTTTGTTCCGGACCTTGCAAATAAATTCTACAGGGCGCTGCGGGCAGGAGACAATGCCACCTGTGCGGCGATCTTGAACGATTTCTTTTATCCGTTCATGGATCTGCGCAACCGACGCAAGGGCTACGCGGTTTCGGCCATCAAGGCGGGTGTGCGTCTGGTGGGGTTTGATGCGGGTAGAGTACGCGCGCCTCTGGACGATCTGACCGAAGAAGAGGAAGCTGTTCTGCAAAAGATCATCGACGCCAACGCAGGCTGAGGAGGTGCATATGAAAATCGCTGAGGTTTGCACACATTTGCTGGAACATCGGTTGGAGGTTCCGTTTGAGAGCGCCTCTATGCGGTTTGATCGGCGCCAGCATGTGCTGGTAGAGGTGATCTGCGAGGATGGCACCACGGGCTGGGGCGAATGCCTTGGCCCGGCTGTGCCAAATGCGGCGGTGGTTGCGGGGTATCGCGGATGGCTGATCGGACAAAACCCGCTGGAGACGGAAAAGCTGTGGGCGACATTGTACAACGCTATGCGTGACCAGGGGCAGCGTGGCCTGACCGTCACGGCGCTTTCTGGCATTGATGTGGCCCTGTGGGACATCAAAGGCAAGCATTTTGGTGTTTCAGTCTCAACCCTGCTGGGCGGGCGGTTCCGTGACAGCGTGCGGGCCTATGCGACGGGCAGCTTTAAACGTGACGGTGTCGACCGGGTTGAAGACAACGCCCGTGAGGTGGCGAAACATAAGGAAGCCGGTTTTCACGCGGCCAAGATCAAGATTGGTTTTGACGTGAGTGAGGACCTTGAGGTGATCAAGGCCGTGCGGGATGTCATGGGGGATGACATGCGTCTGATGATTGATGCCAATCACGGCTATGACGTGGTGGATGCGGTGCAGCTTGGGAACAAGGCAGCGGATTACGGTGTTGATTGGTTCGAAGAACCTGTGGTGCCAGAGCAGCTGTCGTCCTATGCCGAAGTGCGGGCCCGACAGCCCATTCCGGTGGCCGGTGGGGAAACCTGGCACACCCGTTGGGGATTTGCGGACCCCTTGGTGCGGCGTTTGGTCGATATTGCCCAGCCGGATATCTGTGGCGTGGGCGGTTTGAGCGAGGCCAAGAAGGTTGCGGATTTGGCGGCGCTCTATGGTGTCCGTCTGGTGCCCCATGTCTGGGGTACGGGTGTTCAAATCGCTGCGGCGTTGCAGTTCATGGCGTCGATGGTGCCGTCTCCGGTACGTCCCAGACCGGTTGAGCCGATTATGGAGTTCGACCGCACCCATAACCCCTTCCGTCAGGCCGTTTTGACAACCCCATTGGAACATGATCGCGGCATTGTGGCGATCCCGGACGGACCGGGTTTGGGGGTTGAGATTAACCAGGATGCGCTTCGCGAATTTGCTTTGAAAGAGTGACCATGATTGAACGAAAACTGACCGGCGCGCCGCCGCTCCTGTCCCTGCCAATGGGCACTGTGGATACGCAAACCCATCTCTATCTGCCCGGTTTTCCGGCGCGCGCGGGCGGACCCGGCCTGCCGCCCGACCCGCTGCCGACGCCAGATATGTATCGTCAGACTATGGCGTGGCTGGGGATCGACCGAGTTGTGGTGACACAAGGCAATGCGCATCAGGCAGACAATGACTGCCTGTTGGCCTGTCTCGACGCCATGGGAGATCTGGCCCGTGGCGTTGCGGTAATCACTGGGTCCGAAAGTGATGCAGAGATCCAGGCCTTGACCGACCGGCGCATCGTCGGCGCGCGGATCATGGACCTGCCCGGTGGTGCGCTTGGCCTCGACGGGCTGGAGGTGGTTGATGTCCGCGCCCATAGCGCCGGGTGGATGATGGCAGTGCAGTTTGACGGCAGCAGCCTGCCCGAGCGTATGGACCAGCTTTTGGGGCTCAAATCCCGTTGGGTTCTGGATCACCACGCCAAGATTTTTGGCGGGGCGACCGACCGACATGTGGACTGCGTGAAACGTCTGATTGATGGCGGCAATATGTGGTTCAAATTTGCCGGTTGCTATGAAAGCAGTCAGGAAGGCGGGCCGGATTTTGCGGATATTGCCAAGGTTGCCTGTGAGATTGCGGCCTATGCGCCTGAGCGCGTGATCTGGGGCACCAACTGGCCGCATAATCTGGCGCAGAAAACCGAGGATTACCCGGATGATGGAGCCTTGTTGGATACGGTTTTATCGTGGGTGCCTGAAGCTGCGTTGCAGAAGGTCTTGGTTGACAATCCGCAGGAGCTTTATGGTTTTCCGGATTGGTCGCAATAGCCTTCGGAACGGGGGTCAGCTCTCGGGCTGGCCCCGCAGCAAGGTGCGATAGCGTTGTTGGCTGTCTTGAAGGTGCTGGCGCATTGCAATCCGCGCTGCCTGTTCATCCCGGTTCAGGATTGCCGTTACAATTGCATCATGTTCCTCGTTGATGCAATCTACATAGCTTTGCGGATACGGGCGGTTCTTTGATCCGTCCAAAGCCCGGCGTGGGATGGCAGACGGGCCCAGCATTGCCAAAAATTCAACAAACCGAGGGTTATGGGTGGCGCGCGCAATGGCCTGATGCAGCGCAAAGTCAGCATCACTTGACGATTCCTGTGCGGAATTGGCGCGTGTGACCTCTTTGAGGCTGTCAATGATCGCTTCTTCCTCGCTTGGACCGCACCGCTGTGCCGCAAGCCCTGCGGCTTCAACCTCGACGGCCGTCCGCAGTTCAAGAAGCTCGATCACCGTTGAGAGGCGCCCCAGATCAACCGAGGTGAACGGCGCTTCGGGCGGTGCCTTGTGTTCCAGAACATAGACGCCAGAGCCTTGTCGCGGTTCTACCAGCCCATCGGCCCGCAGCGCGGCAATGGCTTCGCGCACCACTGTCCTGCTCACCGAAAATTCCTCAGTCAGCTTTGCTTCACTTGGCAGTCGATCCCCGATCTGAAAACGGCCATCGCGGATTTGACTGCGTAGGGTATCCCTCAACGTTGAGACTCGTGTTTTTTTATTTAAGGTATTTATCTGATTTCTCCCGGTGACGACATGTTCGATAAATATGTCGTACTGCATTGTGTAAACTGTATGACAAGAACGGGGAGCAGTTCAAGGGATCAGCAAGAAATCGAGTGAGATGCCCGTGGGAATGATGAATTTGTTTTCGCTGTTATATTTGATCCCCGGGTTTGACCGGGTGATCTTTTCGTTCGTGCGGTTTGATCTGATGGGCAGATCATCTGAGCCGGTCAGACCCGCTTTATAGCAGCAAAGCGGAAGGTTGACGGTTTTCCAAGGCTTCGCCTTCGCCCATGAGGCCAGTGCTGTCACGCTAGCTTCTCCGGTGGCACTATGCCGTCTTCGGTCGCAACCAGAGAGAAATCGGCCAGTTCCGCAAAACGTGCGGCTTTTGCGCGGCCGAATTTTGAGCTGTCGATCACTAGCACATTGCGCTGCGCGCGCTTCATGACCAGTTGTTTCAGGTTTGCTTCGCGAAAACTCGTGCAGGTGATACCAAGCGCGCGATCAACCCCCGCGGCTGACATCAGAGCAAGATTGATTGCATAGGCATCCAACGTCATATCGTCCTGTGTCGGATAGAAAGAGGCGGTTGGTGGGTGATAGACACCGCCGAGCATGACAAGTTGAATGTTTGGTTTGCGAATAACGAGGTCCGCAATGTTCATTGCGTAACATATGACCGTCAATTTCATTTCTGGCGGAATGGCATTGATAAGAGAGGCCAGGGTGGTCCCGCAATCCACAAACAGCGTATCTTCTTCGCGCAGCAGGGGAATACACGCATTGCATGCGCGGCGTTTCTCCTCTTCGTGCAGTTCCACGGCTTGCGCCAACTCGTAGGGCGCCCGCTGCTGAATGCCTTGCGCCGACACAATATGGCCGCCTAGAAACTGAAATAAATCACCATTATCGCGAATATCCCGGCGGATGGTCATTTCTGAAACGTCGAGCTTATCCGCCGCGTCACGCACATGAATGGGGCCATCCTTCGCGACGGTGTCCTGCAGCCAGGCAATGCGCGCATCCTTGCGGCGACCTGCATTTTGACGCGTGTCCGTTGTCGACATTGGAGACCTCCGGTGATCAAGTAATGTTATAAGTGTAACAAAAATAGTTGCTATGGCAACATTGACGGAACATTATGTCTTGTAGCTCCGGTGAGATTCGCCACAAGAAGCCTGAGGAGATAACTGCCATGACAGAGGTCGCGACCTTGCCCGCCCCGACATCGCAGGCGCATCCGCGCAACTGCGGGATGCCGCTCGATTTCGCTGCCGTCAATGCCGTGCGCGTCAACACCCAGGCCTCGATACGGCGGGCGGCCAGCCTGCCTGGTCGGCGTGCGGTGAAGGGGGATGCACAAACGGCCTGGCTCTTGAAGGCTGTGACCTGCATCGACCTGACCACTTTGAATGGCGATGATACGGAAGGTCGCGTCCGGCGTTTGTGCGCCAAGGCAGCGCAGCCCGTGCGGGCAGATATACTGAACGCATTTGGAGTTGCGGATCGCCGGATAACAACAGGGGCGGTCTGTGTCTATCATCGCTTTGTTGCCACAGCGGTTGAGGCTTTGGTGGGCACAGGCATTCCAGTGGCCGCAGTATCAACCGGGTTCCCTGCAGGCCTTTCCCCGCATAAAACCAAATTGGCAGAGATCGAAGCCTCTGTTGCGGATGGTGCCGAAGAGATCGACATTGTCATTACGCGCGAACATGTGCTGACCGGCAATTGGCAGGCATTATATGATGAGATGCGCGAATATCGCGCCGCCTGCGGGGAGGCTCATGTCAAAGCTATCCTCGCCACGGGTGACCTGAAGACCCTACGCAATGTGGCGCGTGCAAGTCTGGTCTGCATGATGGCTGGCGCCGATTTCATCAAGACATCAACCGGCAAGGAAAGCGTCAATGCAACCCTGCCTGTTTCGCTGACAATGGTGCGTGCCATCCGTCAATACCGCGAGATGACCGGCGTGAAGGTCGGCTACAAACCGGCAGGCGGCGTGTCCAAGGCAAAAGACGTGTTGAGCTATTTCGCCCTCATGAAAGAAGAGCTTGGCCACGACTGGTTGCAGCCTGATCTGTTTCGGATTGGTGCATCTTCTTTGCTGGGAGACATCGAACGGCAACTCGAACACCGTATGACCGGAGCGTACAGTTCCGCTCGTCGCCACCCGATTGGATAAGCAAGATGACCGTAGCGAGCTATTTCGACAGTATGGATTACGCCCCCAGCACCGAGGACGACAGCACAGCCCGCGCTTGGCTGGACGCGCATCAAGGCCAGTTTGGTCACTACATCAATGGATCCTTTACGGTTGCTGCGGAAGGGTTTGACACCATCGAGCCCGCAACAGGACAGCAACTGGCCCGCATCAGTCAGGGGACTGAGGCGGATGTGGACAGCGCGGTTTCGGCTGCCCGTAAGGCGCAGAAAGGCTGGGCCGCTATGCCTGGCCATGAGCGCGCGCGCAAATTATATGCTTTGGCCCGGATCGTTCAGCGCAACGCTCGTCTTCTGTCGGTTGTGGAAGCACTGGACAATGGCAAGCCCATTCGCGAAACACGCGATATCGACATCCCTCTTGCGGCGCGTCACTTCTACCATCACGCGGGCTGGGCCCAGCTGCAGGACAGCCAGTTTGCAGAGTATGATCCGATTGGCGTGATTGGTCAGGTCATTCCTTGGAACTTCCCTTTCCTGATGCTCGCGTGGAAAGTGGCTCCGGCCTTGGCTCTGGGCAATACGGTTGTTCTGAAACCTGCGGAATCCACGCCGCTGACTGCGTTGTTGTTTGCCGAGCTCGCCCAAGCCGCTGGTCTGCCAGATGGGGTTTTGAACATCGTAACCGGTGACGGTGCCACGGGTGCACTGATCGCGGCGCATGATGATGTGGACAAGGTCGCCTTTACCGGTTCGACCGAAGTCGGGCGTCAGATCCGCGAGGCCACTGCAGGTTCTGGCAAGTCCCTGACGCTGGAACTTGGTGGGAAATCTCCGTTCATCGTCTGCGAGGATGCCGATCTGGATGCTGCTGTTGAAGGCGTGGTGGATGCCATTTGGTTCAACCAGGGTCAGGTTTGCTGTGCGGGGTCCCGTCTTTTGGTTCAGGAGGGGATCGCCGAGCGTTTCCACACACGTCTGGCCGAGCGGATGAAGCAGTTGCGCGTGGGGGCGTCGCTGGACAAGACCATTGATATGGCCGCCGTCATCGACAAGGCGCAACAGGCCCGCATCGCGGGTTTTGTAGACCGCGCGGTTTCTGCGGGTGCAACTCTGGTTCAGGGCACGCTGGACGTCAACGGCGACGGCAGCTTCTATCCTCCAACCCTTCTGCAGAATATCCCTGCAACCTGTGACGCCGCTACGGAAGAGATATTTGGCCCGGTGGCCGTCTCCATGACCTTCCGAACCCCGGACGAGGCTGTAACGCTGGCCAATCACTCGCGCTATGGCCTGGCCGCCAGCATCTGGAGTGAAAATGTAAATCTTGCGTTGGATTTGGCCGCCAAGGTGCAGGCCGGTATTGTCTGGGTCAATTGCACCAATGTGATGGATGCGGGTGTCGGCTTCGGCGGGGTCAAAGAGAGCGGATTTGGACGTGAAGGCGGGCGCGAAGGCTGTTTTGACTACCTTAAACCCCGCTCACTGGTCAAGGCGCCGCTGCGCAAAGCCGTGCAGGTTGCCAGTGCAAAGGGCTTTGCGCTGGATCCTGTTGACCGCACCGCAAAGTTTTTTGTCGGGGGCAAGCAAACGCGTCCGGACGGGGGCAACGTGCGCCCGGTGATCAGCGCCAAAGGCGATGTGCTCGGCGAAGTTGGTGACGGAAATCGCAAGGATATTCGCAATGCAGTCGAGGCCGCGCGCGGTGCGGCAGGGTGGGGGGCTAAAACCCAGCATAACCGCGCGCAAATCCTGTACTACATGGGTGAAAACCTGTCTGCCCGCGCAGATGAATTTGCCTTGCGGATTCAGGCCATGACCGGGGTCAAGGCGGACAAAGCCCATGCGGAGGTTACGGCAACCGTATCCCGCCTGTTCAGCTATGGTGCATGGGCCGACAAATTCGAGGGTCAGGTCCATATGCCCCCGATGAAAGGGCTCGCGCTGGCGATACCCGAAGCCATCGGCGTTGCAGGTGTGATCTGCCCTCAGGAAGCGCCGCTGTTGGGCTTTGTCTCAACCGTTGCCCCGTTGATCGCAACGGGAAACCGCGTGGTTGCTGTCGCCTCTGAGGTCCACCCGCTATCGGCCACTGATTTTTATCAGGTGCTTGAAACGTCGGATCTGCCTGCAGGTGTATTGAACATTGTAACCGGCAGCTCAGATGTGTTGGGGGCCGAATTGGCGAAACATAACGATGTTGATGTGGTTTGGGCCTTTGGCTCTTCCGAGTTGGCGCAAACCGTGGAGCGTCTGTCAGCGGGTAATCTGAAACGCGTGTTTACGGATCACGGTCGGGCCTGGGACTGGTTCTCGTCGGCAACCGAGGGTGAACATTTCCTGCGTCACGCCACACAGGTGAAGAACATCTGGGTTCCTTACGGCGAGTGATAGCGTAAGGACCGAGCGGCAAAGTCTCGGGCGAGACAGTTCGTAAATGGACGCAGGAAGATGGCATCTGGCTTTCCCGCAAACAGCGTCGAACGTTCCATCAGCCGCGCTTACGTCGGGAATGCTTCGGCGAGCTGATCCAAATCGACGGGTCGGATCACAGATGGTTCGAGGATCGAGGCGATCCCTGTACCCTGCTCGTCATCATCGACGAAGCGACCAGCACCTTGATGGAACTACGGTTCGTCACATCGGAAAGCACCTTCAGCTATTGCGAGGCGCTGGAAAGTTATCTGCAAAGTACGACCGCAAGCGCATCCGGCTCGACGTCAACGATCTGACGTGCGGTCTGGTTGGAAAATACGTCGATACCTATGAGTTTGCAGATGGCCGCATTCAGGTCCGCCCAAAAGGTGCCACCTTACCTTGCACTGTGTTCAGTCCGCATCAGTAGCGCGTGACCCACGCGGCGATCACCGAGAACAAACGCCTAAGCGCAGTTCTGGCACACATCAAAGCGTCGGAGACTACTTCGGATACGTCCAAAGCTCTTCATCTGCATGAATGGCCGCGACAACCTCTTTGGCCCGCGCTTCGGCGCCTCTTACAACACCTAGCAACTGTATTTATCATACATTCTGAGGAGCCCAGTTTTGTCGTGATTTGACGAGTGCGTTGGCGATTGTGATGAGCTTTCGGGCGACTGCCGTGATTACGACCTTGTGCGGTTTTCCAGCAG
>NZ_JBSWUV010000002.1:0-228053 GCF_056159265.1 Epibacterium sp. ABZ3_068 | reverse complement strand
TTTTTGTGCGCTGATTGATCATGGGAGGATCAAGTTATGAAGAGACTTTTGGCTGGTGTTTTTGCGGCTGGTGCGTTGAGTGTTTCAGCGCCTGTTTTTGCGCAGGACATCATTGTTGTTGCGCATGGTCAGGCGAATGATCCGTTCTGGTCTGTTGTGAAGAACGGTGTTGAGGAAGCGGGTAAGGATACGGGTGTGAATGTTGATTTCCGCTCTCCTGAGACGTTTGACATGGTTGCGATGTCGCAGCTGATTGATGCAGCGGTGAACCAGGAGCCGGATGGTCTGGTTGTTTCGATCCCGGATGCGGATGCGTTGGGCCCGTCGATTGAACGTGCGGTTGCGGCTGGTATTCCGGTGATTTCGATCAACTCTGGTTCTGATGTGTCCAAGGGTCTGGGCGCGCTGCTGCATGTGGGTCAGGACGAGTATGACGCGGGCAAGGCTGCGGGCGAGAAGCTTGCGGGCATGGGCGGCACCTCTGCGATCTGTGTGAACCAGGAAGTTGGCAATGTTGCGCTGGATCTGCGCTGCGAGGGTTTCCTTGCGGGATTTGGCGGCACGGGGTCTGTTCTTCCGACGACCAATGACCCGACCGAGGTTGAGGCCAAGGTTGCGGCGGCGCTGTCGTCTGATGAGAGCATCGACACCATCATGGCGCTGGGAGCGTCGACTGCGGGTGAGCCTGCGGTTGCGGCGGCCAAAGCGTCTGGCCGTGATGTGAATGTTGCCACGTTTGATATGTCTGCGCCGTTCCTGCAGTCGATCATGGCGGGCGACGCGGCCTTTGCAATTGACCAGCAACAGTTCCTGCAGGGGTACCTGTCGGTGAACTTCCTGGCGCTGCACGCCAAATACGGTCTGATGCCGGGTGGCAATGTGCCGTCTGGTCCGAACCTGATCACCGCCGACAAAGCCGGTCAGGTTGTTGATCTGTCGGCCAAGGGCATCCGCTAAGCCCGGGCCGGATTTAATCCGAATGCAACCAAACGGAGCGGCGCGTCAGGCGCCGTTCCTCACTCTGGGAGGAAGACATGAGTGTAACAACTCAAGATGCCGGGGATGAGAGGATCAAGTCTGAACCGCTTCTCACCAAATTGATGAAACGCCCTGAGCTGGGTGCCATCGCGGGCGTGGTCCTTGTATTTCTGTTTTTTGCGATCACGGCGGACCGGTCGATGTTCAGCCTCTCGGGGGTTATGAACTTTATGACCCCTGCCTCGCAGCTGGGGATCCTGGCGATCGGGGCAGCCCTGTTGATGATTGGCGGTGAGTTTGACCTGTCGATTGGCTCGATGGTGGCCTTTGCGGGTCTGTTCTTTGGGGTCTGTGTGGTGAACTGGTCGCTGCCTCTGGTGGTTGCGATCCCGATGACCTTTGTTTTTGCAGCGCTTGTGGGTGCGATCAACGGCAATATCGTGATGCGCTCGGGGCTTCCGTCCTTCATTGTGACGCTGGCGTTCCTGTTTATCCTGCGGGGTCTGTCGCTGGTGGGTCTGAAGCTGGCCACGGGCGGGTCGACCCAGCTGCGCGGCGTGCGCGATGCGATCGAGGGGGACTGGCTTGCGCCGGTGTTCTCGGGCGAGGCCTTTGGCGGCCTGTTTGCCTGGCTGGCAGAGGCGGGTGTGATTGCCACCTTCAAGAGCGGTGCGCCCAAGGTGCCTGGCATTCCGGTTGAGATCCTGTGGTTCATCGCAATTGCGCTGGCGGCGACCTATGTGCTGCTGCGCACGCCTGCGGGCAACTGGATCTTTGCGTCGGGCGGGGACAGCAATGCGGCGTCGAATTCCGGTGTTCCGGTGCGCAAGATCAAGGTCTCTCTGTTTATGCTGACGGCCTGCTGTGCGGCTTTGGTGGCGATCATCACAGTGATGGATGCCGGTTCGACCGATGCGCGGCGTGGCTTCCAGAAAGAGTTCGAGGCGATCATCGCGGCGGTGATTGGTGGCTGTCTTCTGACCGGTGGCTATGGTTCTGCGATCGGTGCGTTTTTTGGCTCGATCATCTTTGGCATGGTTGTGATTGGCCTGACCTATACGGATTTTGACCAGGACTGGTTCCAGGTTTTCCTGGGGGCGATGCTGCTGATTGCTGTTCTGTTCAACAATGCGATCCGCAAACGTGTGACAGGGGAGCGCTGATATGACTGAGGATAGCACATTCCACCACGGTGATGCGGCTGATGCTGCGGCTCCGATCGTGCAGATGAAGAACATCGAGAAGCATTTTGGCAATATCATCGCGCTGGCGGGGGTGAGCTTTGATGTGCGCCCCGGTGAATGCCACTGCCTTCTAGGGGACAACGGCGCGGGGAAATCGACCTTTATCAAGACGATGTCGGGGGTTCACAAACCCACCAAAGGGGAGATCCTCTTTGAAGGGAAGCCGATGAACTTCAACAGTCCGCGCGATTCCATGGAGGCCGGGATTGCCACCGTGTTCCAGGATCTGGCGATGATCCCGCTGATGAGCGTGACGCGCAACTTCTTCATGGGGCGCGAGCCCACCAAGGGGCGCGGTTTGCTGAAGCGCTTTGATGTGGAACACGCCAATGATGTCTGCGTGGAAGAGATGCGCAAGATGGGCATCAACCTGCGCGGTCCCGATCAGGCGGTTGGCACGTTGTCGGGCGGCGAGCGCCAGACGGTTGCCATTGCGCGTGCGGTTTATTTTGGCGCCAAGGTTCTGATCCTGGATGAGCCGACCTCGGCCCTTGGGGTGCGTCAGACCTCCAATGTTCTGGCCACCATCGATAAGGTGCGCAACCAGGGCGTGGGCGTTGTCTTTATCAGCCACAACGTGCGCCATGCGCTTGCGGTGGGGGATCGGTTTACGGTTCTTAATCGCGGCAAGACGCTTGGCACGGCCAAACGGGGGGAGATCACCCCGAACGAGCTGCAGGATCTGATGGCGGGCGGGCAGGAGCTTGCGCAGCTGGAAGGGTCGCTTGAGGGCACGATCTGACACGGCGGATCGGGCAGAGACAACCCGCAGCCTGACCCCTCCTCCCGAAGGGCAGGCGATGCGGGGGCGCGGGGAGGGGTGCTGCTTCTCCCCGCCGCAAAGACGGCACAAGAGGGCCAGGGCGGGCGCAGCGGGGACGGATCCCGCAGCCTGCACCGCCTGGGATACGGAAACTTTTGAAGTCCTGAAGAGGAAAAGACCATGCACAAGCATCTCGATGTGATCACCATCGGGCGGTCCTCGGTCGACCTTTACGGCGCGCAGATCGGTGGGCGGCTGGAGGATATGTCCTCCTTTAACAAATACATCGGCGGCTCGCCCACGAATATTGCGGCGGGCACGGCGCGCCTGGGGCTGAAATCGGCGCTGATCACCCGGGTGGGCGACGAACATATGGGCCGCTTCATCCGCGAGGAGCTGGCGCGTGAGGGGGTGGACACCACCGGTGTGATCACCGACCCCGAGCGTCTGACGGCGCTGGTGCTTCTGGGCATTCGCGACCAGGAACAGTTCCCGTTGATCTTTTACCGCGAGAACTGCGCCGATATGGCGCTGAGCGCGGATGACATTGATCCGGACTTTATCGCTTCGGCCAAGGCGGTGGTGGCCACGGGCACCCATCTGAGCCATCCGAATGTGGAGGCGGCGACGCTGAAGGCGCTGCACCTGGCCCGTGAAAGCGGCGCGCAGACGGCGCTGGATATTGATTACCGCCCGAACCTCTGGGGGGTTGCGGGCCATGGCGACGGTGAGAGCCGGTTTGTCGAAAGCCAGGCGGTCACCGAGAAGCTGCAGTCGACGCTGCATCTGTTTGACCTGATTGTGGGCACCGAGGAAGAGTTCCATATTGCCGGGGGCACCACCGATACAATTGCGGCCCTGCGCGCGGTGCGCCAGGTGTCGGCTGCGACGCTGGTGTGCAAACGCGGTCCGATGGGGGCTGTGGCCTTTGGCGGTGACATTCCCGACAGTCTGGATGACGGCGAAAGCGGTCCGGGCTTTCCGATCGACGTGTTCAATGTGCTGGGGGCCGGGGACGGGTTTATGTCCGGTCTGCTGAAGGGCTGGATCGAGGGGGAAGACTGGCCCACCGCGCTGACCTATGCCAATGCCTGTGGCGCTTTTGCGGTCAGCCGCCATGGCTGTACCCCGGCCTATCCCAGCTGGGAGGAGTTGCAGTTCTTCCTGAAGCGCGGGGTCAAGGAGAAGGCGCTGCGCAAGGATCTCGAGCTGGAGCAGCTGCATTGGTCCACCAACCGCAAGGGCGACTGGTCCACCATGCGGGTCTTTGCCTATGACCACCGCATGCAGCTGGAAGAGCTGGAGGGCGCGACGGACGCCAAGATCGGCAGCTTCAAGGAGCTGTGTCTGGAGGCCACCGCAGCGGTGGCCAAAGGGCAGCCCGGCTATGGTCTGTTGTGTGACAGCCGCCTGGGGCGCGATGCGCTTTACAAGGCGGCAGGCCAGGGGTTGTGGATCGGCCACCCGGTGGAGTGGCCCGGCTCACGGCCGCTGCGGCTGGAGCCTGAGATCGGCGCCGATTTTGGCGGGCTGAATGAATGGCCGCTGGAACATGTGGTGAAGGTTCTGTGTTTTTATCACCCCGATGATACGGATGAGATGAAGGCCGACCACGAAGACACGATCAAACGCCTGTTTGAAGCCTGTCGCCGCAACCGACTGGAGATGCTGCTGGAGGTGATCCCCTCCAAGGCGGGTCCGGTGAATGACACCACAACAGCCGAGGTGATCCAGCGGTTTTACGATATTGGCGTCTACCCTGACTGGTGGAAGCTGGAGCCGATGACCACATCTGCGGCCTGGGAGGCCACGGTGGCGGCGATCACCCGCAATGATGCCAATACCCGGGGTATTGTGATCCTGGGGCTTGCGGCGTCCGAGGCGGAACTGGCGGCCAGTTTTGAAGTGGCGGCGGCCTATCCGCTGGTCAAGGGCTTTGCGGTGGGGCGTACCATTTTTGGCGATGCGGCCAAGGCCTATATGACCGGGGAGATCTCGGACGCGGATGCGGTGGCCGATATGGCGGGCAGATATCAGCGCCTTTGTGAGATCTGGGACACAGCGCGGGGCAAGGCCCATTGGCCGAGTAACGAAGGATAAGAGCGATGAGCAAGACGATCCGACTGACAGCGGCGCAGGCGATGGTGCGCTATCTTCAGGCGCAGCTGACCGAGACCGGAGAGCCCTTTATTGCGGGCTGTTGGGCGATCTTTGGCCATGGGAATGTGGCCGGGATTGGTGAGGCGCTTTATGACGCGCGCGAAACCTTCCAGACCTGGCGTGGCCATAACGAGCAGACCATGGCCCATGCGGCGATTGCCTATGCCAAACAATCGGGGCGTCAGCGCGCCATGGCGGTGACCTCCTCGATCGGCCCCGGCGCCACCAATCTGGTGACCGCCGCCGCGCTGGCCCATGTGAACCGGCTGCCGCTGCTGCTGATCCCCGGCGACGTATTTGCCAACCGCGGCCCCGATCCCGTGTTGCAGCAGATCGAGGATTTTGGCGATGGCACCATCAGCGCCAATGACTGCTTCAAACCGGTCAGCCGCTATTTTGACCGGATCACCCGGCCCGAGCAGCTGCTGACCGCGCTGCCGCGCGCCTTTGCCACGATGACCGATCCGGCCGATTGCGGCCCGGTGACCCTGGCGTTCTGTCAGGATGTGCAGGCCGAAGCCTATGATTACCCGGAGGCGTTCTTTGAGCCCAAGACCTGGTATCAGCGTCGCATTCGCCCTGATGCGGGTGAGCTGGCCCGTGTGGCCGCGGCGCTGAAGGCGGCCAAAGCCCCGGTGATTGTGGCCGGGGGCGGCGTGCATTACGCGGGCGCAACCGAGGATCTGAAAGCCTTTGCCGAGGCGCATCAGATCCCGGTGGTGGAAAGCCAGGCCGGGAAATCTGCGCTGGCCTGGGATCATCCGCTGAACCTCGGCCCGGTGGGGGTGACGGGGGCGTCCTCGGCCAATACGGTCTGCGCGGCTGCGGATCTGGTTCTGGGTGTGGGCACGCGGTTCCAGGATTTTACCACCGGCTCCTGGGCGCTGTTCCAGAACCCGGAGCGCCAGCTCGTCAGCCTCAATGTGGCGGCCTATGATGCGGTGAAACACGGCGCTCTGCCCATGCAGGCAGATGCCAAAGTGGGCCTTGCAGAGCTGAGCGCGGCCCTGAGTGCGGACCTGGGAACACATGTGTTCAAGGCGCCGTCGCCAGAGCTGAAAACCAGCTGGTTTTCAGCTGTGGATCCGCTGTGTGACGCGCCTGCAGGGGAGGCGGCCAATGCGCTGCCCACCGACCAGCAGGTCATCGGCGCGGTGCAGCGCGCCTCAAACGAGGACACCGTGGTGATGTGTGCCGCAGGCACCATGCCCGGCGAATTGCACAAACTCTGGAAAGCGCCGCGCCCCGGGGCCTATCATATGGAATACGGCTATTCTTGCATGGGCTATGAGGTGGCAGGCGCCATGGGCATCAAAATGGCCCAGCCCGAGCGTGACGTGATCTGCATGGTCGGCGATGGCTCCTACATGATGGCCAACTCGGAACTGGCCACCGCCTGTATGATGGGGATCAAGATCACCCTGGTGATCACCGACAACCGCGGCTACGGCTGTATCAACCGGCTGCAGATGGGCACCGGCGGGGCAGAGTTCAACAACCTCTTGGAACACAGCTACCATGTGAACCCCTCCGACATCGACTTTGTCGCCCATACCGCCGCCATGGGCGCCACTTCCGAAAAGGTCAAAACCATCGCCGAGCTGGAACAGGCCCTCACCCGCGCCAAAAAGGCCAAGGGACCCTATGTCGTCGTCATCGACACAGACCCATACCCCAGCACACCAGACGGCGGACACTGGTGGGACGTCGCCGTCCCAGAAGTCTCAAACAGAGACAAGGTCAAACAAGCAAGAAAAACATACGAAACAAACATACGCGCAAGATTAAACTAAGCGCATCGTTAGGAAAGAGATCAACATGAGCGTGAAAATTGGTATTTCCCCTATCGCGTGGCAGAACGACGACCTGCCGGATCTGACAGCAGAATTCACCATGGAACAGGCGCTGAAAGAAGCGCGTGAGATCGGCTACACCGGTGTTGAACGGGGGCGGCGCATGCCTCAGGACACGGATGGTCTGCGCGCCTATCTGGCGGCAAATGATATCGCACTGTGTGGTGGCTGGTGTTCCGGCAATCTGATGCAGGCTAGCGTTGCCGACGAGATTGAAGCTGTCAAACAACAGGTTGAGCAGTTTGTCGCGCTGAAGTCCCCCTGTCTGGTCTATGCGGAATGTTCCAACACCGTGCAGGGTGACATTGCGACCCCGGTGAACAACCGTCCCAAGCTGAGCCGGGATGAGGTTACAGGCTATGCGGCGAAGCTGTCCGAAGTGGCCAAGTGGATGGCGGATCAGGGTATGGTTATGGCCTATCACCACCACATGGGATCCATGATCGAAGATCAGGAGGATATCGACTGGTTGATGGAGGGCAGTTCGGAAGAGGTGACCCTGTTGTTTGACACCGGCCACCTGCATTTTGGCGGTGCGGATGTGATGGCGACATTGGACAAATGGGGCCATCGGGTGCGTCATGTGCACTTTAAAGATGTCCGTGAGGATGTGACCAAGATGATCCGGGCAGAAAACAAGAGCTTCCTGGACGGCGTAATCGGTGGGGCCTTTACGGTTCCGGGTGATCCACAGGGCACCATTGACTTTCAGGCGGTGACCGACAAGCTGAAGAAGATGGATTACAAAGGATGGATCGTGGTCGAGGCAGAGCAGGATCCTGTGAAAGCGAACCCCTTTGAGTATTCGAAACTCGGCTATGACTATATTGCCGAGATTTGCGGCAAGTCTGGCCTGACCATCGTGAACGGCAACTGAAACGCGGAGAGACCTAATGGCAGATCTTCTGAAGAAACCTTTTGGTAAACGCGGTAAAGTGCATCAGATCACCCCGGAAAGCGCGGGGTGGCGATATGTGGGGTTCTCGCTTTATCAGCTGAAGGCCGGGGACACGGCGGCTGAGGCCACCGGTGACAATGAGGTGATCCTGGTCATGGTCGAAGGCAAGGCCAAGATTGAGGGCGCGGGTCAGGATTGGGGGGTACTGGGCGAACGGATGAATGTCTTTGAGAAGACACCACCGCATTGTCTGTACCTGCCAAACGGATCCGATTGGAGCGCCGTCGCTGAGACCGATTGCACCATCGCCGTTTGCGCGGCTCCGGGAAAAGGCGGGCATGAGGCCCGTCGCATTGGCCCCGATGGCATCCAGTTGACGGAACGTGGCAAGGGTACAAATACGCGGTATATCAACAATATCGCGATGGAGAATGAAGACTATTGCGACAGTCTGCTGGTGACCGAAGTGTTCACTCCGGCGGGACATTGGTCGTCGTTTCCCAGCCATCGCCACGACGAAGATGACTTTCCGCGCATCACCTATCTGGAAGAGACCTATTACCATCGTTTGAACCCGGCCGATGGCTTTGGCATTCAGCGCGTTTACACCGATGACGGGCAGCTGGATGAGACCATGGCCGTTTCAGACGGGGATGTGGTCTGTGTTCCGCGGGGTCACCACCCTTGTGGCGCGCCCTATGGGTTTGAGATGTACTACCTCAACGTGATGGCGGGTCCCCTGCGCAAGTGGCGTTTTGTGCCCGCTCCCGAGGTCGAGTGGATTATGGAACGCGACGCATGAGTCGGGCCTTTGCATCCTATCCCAGCCTGAAGGGCAAGGTGGTTTTTGTCACCGGTGGAGCTTCGGGGATTGGGGCGACAATGGTCGAGGCCTTTGCCGAACAGGGCGCGAACGTCGGTTTTGTCGACCGGGATGTGGCCGCGGCTGAGACCTTGGTGGATCGGTTGGATGCAGAGGTCTCTTTTGCCGAATGTGATCTGTGCGACATCGCATCGTTGCAGACTGCCTTTGGTCAATTGAAAGATAAATTGGGGGCGGCGGAGGTTCTGGTGAACAATGCCGCCCGCGATGACAGGCACAATTGGCAAGACGTCACTCCCGCGTATTGGGACGAGCGTCAGGCGACCAATCTGCGGCATATGTTCTTTGCCATACAGGCCGTTGCGCCGGGGATGATTGCGGCGGGGCAGGGCGCAATCATCAATATGGGATCAAATTCCTGGTGGGAAGCGGGGGGCGGCTTTCCGGCCTATACCACCGCAAAATCTGCGGTCCATGGATTGACCCGGACAATGGCGCGGGATCTGGGCGCGCACCGGATCCGGGTGAATACGGTGGTGCCGGGCTGGATCATGACCGACCGGCAAAAAGAGCTGTGGGTGACACCGGAAGCCCTGGCCAAACATCTGGAGCGACAATGTCTGCCGGACCCGATCGACCCTGTCTATGTGGTGCGGATGGTCTTGTTTCTGGCCTCGGATGACGCCGCTATGTGCAGTGCAAATAACTACATGGTCGAAGCTGGTTCGATCTAACTGAACACTTTTTATCGAAATGTCTGATTGAAGGACAAAAGACATGACACAACCGTTTCAACTGGCGGCCTGTGCAGAAATGCTTTGGCCGGAACACGCGATCGACTGGCGCGCTGCGCGGCTGACCGAGATGGGCTTTGGCGTCGGCCTGTGGAATTGGCCGGAGCATGACCTCAACAAGCTGGAAGCTGTTGGGGCGAATTATACCATCATGAACGGCTATCTTGAGGGTCGCCTGGCGGATGATGAGGGGGCTGATATGCTCTTGAAATCCGCGTATGAGACAGCGCAGGTGGGCAAGCGCCTGGGTGTGGATCGTCTGAACCTGCACGGCACGGGCTTGGGCGACATGGGTATTCCGATCCCGCAGATGGCGCATGTGGCACCGGGGATGTGGACCAAGGCGCGGGACACGCTGCACCGGATCTGCGACATGGCCGAAAAAGAGGGCGTGGTCTTTACGCTTGAGAACCTGAACCTGCGCGACCATCCGGGTTGCCCGTTCAATTCAACCGCCGCAGTGCTGGAACTGGTGTCCACCGTGAACCGCCCGCAGTTGCGTATTAACCTTGACCTTTACCACACGCAGATCGGCGAAGGTGATCTGATCCGCTGGTGCGAAGCCTGCCTGCCGTGGATTGGTGAAGTGCAGGTGGCTGACAATCCGGGCCGCTGCGAGCCCGGCACGGGTGAGATCAACTATGCCGGCGTGGCCAAAGCGCTCAACGACATGGGCTATCGCGGCCCGGTCGGTATGGAAGCCTTTGCCGCAGGCGACAGCGAGGTGGCATTGGAAGCGTTCCGCGCGGCCTTTACGCTCTGATCTGTCACGCAGGAGATGCGTCGCAGTTTGGCACCCGAAGCAAGGGAAACCTTGCTTCGGGTGTTTCACTATTCGGGCGTGCCCATCTGGTTGATCTGGCCAATCAGCTCTTCTGCGGCGGTCAACGCACGCCCCGAGGCCTGAAGCATCTGTGGCAGGATCATCCACTCCAGCGACCAGGCAGCACCTGAACGTTCTTGTTCATGCACAAGGGCATGGTGCATGCCAGCGACTTGCGTAGCGTTAAACCGGGCAAGGGTCACCAAAAGCTCTGCCAGAACCGGGTTTTGCTTGTGCGGCATGGCTGATGATCCGCCGCCGCCAGAGAGTTTTACCTCGTCCAGTCCTTGCTGGGCCATCAGGGCAATGTCCTGGCCCATTTTGCCCAAAGTGCCCGTGACCAGAGAAAGCCAATTGGCCAATTCCGCAATCCCGTCGCGGCGGCTGTGCCAAGAATTTGCCGGGTTGATGAGATCCAGATCTTCACACATCGCTTTGGCGATTGCTTTTGCATCTTCGCCAAGTGCCGCACGATCCCCGGCAGCGCCGCCCAGTTGTAATTTGAGCAGGCGCGGTTTCACCTGATTCAACCGCTGCATGTGGTTCGCCAGGGGATTTGCCCAGGTGTCGATACGTTGTCCGACTTTGATGGGCAGTGCGGCTTGCATCCGTGTGCGGCCCATCAATGGGGTCTGCCCATGGTCCCGTTGCAGGTCGCGGAGCCAACGCAAGATGGCATCGAGCCGGTCCGTGAACAAGGCGCAGACGTCAGACAGTGTCAGCACCAGCGCGGTGTCTATGACATCCTGCGAGGTCAGGCCCTTGTGGACACATTTGTGCTGTTCTTCGCTCAGACCCGCTTTTAAGGCACGCACCAATGCGGGCACAACGACTCCGTCGGATGCGGTTCCGGTGCGCAGCAGTGAAAGATCCGGGCGTTGGGCCAGAATATGTCGTGCAACCTCATCAGCGGTTGCCGCGGGAACACGGCCGACGCGCCCAAGGGCGCGGGTAAATGAGGCCTCAACCCGCAACATCGCCGCAAGCTGCGCCTCGGGACCAATCACGGCGGCAGTGTCCGGGTCACCAAACAAGCCGCCCAGCCAAGGATGTGCAAAGGGGTCAACCATCAGCGCGCCGCAAGCCCAAGGATTTGACGTGCCTCTTGCCAGGTTGCAACGGGACGCTCGTATTTGGCGCAAAGCTCGGCTGCGCGCCCCACCAGTGCGGCATTGGATGGGGCTAGTGTTTCGCGGTCGAGCCGCACGTTGTCCTCTAGCCCGGTGCGGGTATGACCGCCCGCCGCAATGGCCCATTCATTCACAACAATCTGGTTGGATCCAATCCCTGCAGCACACCATTCCGCGCCGGGTGCGCGGGTTTTCATCGTCTCGACGTAATAGTCGAACACAGCCTTGTCCGCAGGCATTGCGTTTTTCACGCCCATGACAAACTGAACGTAGAGCTTGCCAAACAGTTTGTCGTCGCCGTGCAAGCGGATGGCCTGCAGAATATGGCTGAGGTCAAAGGCCTCGACCTCTGGCATAACGTGGTGGGTCCGCATCTCACTGGCGAGCCATTCAACCAAATCAGGCGGGTTCTCATAGACGCGGGTGGGGAAGTTGTTCGACCCCACAGACAAAGAGGCCATATCCGGAGACAACGGAAGCATACCGCCACGGGTTTTCCCCGCGCCCGAACGACCCCCGGTGGAGAACTGGATGATCATACCGGGGCAGTGTCTTTCCAGCCCTTCCTTGAGGCGCGCGAATTTCTCAGGATCGCTTGAGGGCGTTTCGTCGTCATTGCGCACATGGGCGTGGACAATACTGGCTCCGGCTTCAAAGGCTTCCTGGGTGCTTTCGACCTGTTCTGTAACCGTGATGGGCACGGCGGGATTGTTGGCCTTGGTCGGCAAGGAGCCGGTGATAGCCACACAGATGATACAGGGTTTGCCTGCGACTGGGTTTGGATCAGTGGTCATCCACGCCTCCTCAAAGTGACTGCCGCTCCCGGTTTGGGGGCGGCACATGTTTTAGATGTCAAAGAAAACGGTCTCGTCTTCGCCCTGCAGCTTGATGTCAAAGCGATAGACAACCTGCCCGTCCCGAACGCTACGAGACGCCAGCAACGTTGCCCGGCGGCGCTCCCATTCGATCAGGTTGATGACCGGGTCAGCGGCGTTTGCCTCACTCTCGTCTTCGAAATACATGCGGGTGTTGAGACCAACGTTGATGCCACGCGCCACGATCCACAGGTTCAGATGCGGAGCCATCAAACGCCCGTCTCGCCCCATCACGGGGCCGGGTTTGATTGTGTCAAACCCCCATTCGCCGGTTTCGAAATCGGTGATCACCCGACCCCAGCCACGAAAGCCATCCTCGACCGGGCGACCATCTTCGACATGCGCATAGACGCCGTCGTTATTGGCCTGCCAGATCTCCAGCATCACGTCTTTGACAGGAGATTCGGTGCCGTCGATCACGGTGCCTTCGACACGGATACGCTCGCCTTTGGCGTTGGGACCGGCGATATCCCAGCCGAGTTCCTGTTTGTAGATCTCAAACCCTGCGGCACCGGGCGCGAGGCCGATGTGAACATAGGGGCCTGCGGTCTGTGAGGGGGTTTCTTTCAGATATCCCAATTCCTGTGGCATGATCAGTTCCCCTCCAGACGGTTTTCAAAAAGGGTCGAGCGGCGACCGCGCAAGACGATGTCAAACTTGTAGGCTATACTATCGAGCGGGATGGTTGCGTTCATATCAAGCGCGGCAACCAGCCGTTCGATGGCATCCGGATCAGGAATCGTTTTCACAATCGGACATTTCGGGATCAGTGGATCCCCTTCAAAATAGCATTGGGTGATCAGGCGCTGCGCAAAGGCTGTACCAAAGATCGAGACATGGATATGGGCTGGCCGCCAGCTGTTGACAAAGTTGCGCCAGGGGTAGGCCCCCGGTTTTACTGTGCGGAAAAAGTAATATCCGTTCTCATCGGTCAAGGTACGGCCACACCCCCCGAAATTCGGGTCGATCGGAGCCAGATAGGTATCTTTCTTATGGCGATACCGCCCGCCGGCATTGGCTTGCCAGATCTCAACCAGAGTATTGGGAAGCGGGCGCGCATTTTCGTCCAGAACCCGACCGTGCAGGATGATCCGTTCGCCAATCGGGTTTTCGCCCGGTTTGGCGTAGTTCAGGATCAGGTCATTGTCGATCGGATCTATGTCATTGTGGCCAAAGGTCGGCCCGGTGATTTCGCTGGCAGAGTTTTGCAGCGAAATCAGCGAATACTGCGGCGAGCGAGCGACGCTTGTTTTGTAATCAAGAGCAAGCGCTGGCGGATGCTGGCTCCGGTCTCTTTGGTAGAATTCGCCTGGTTTGGTCATCTGGCGGCTCTCCTCTTGGGTCTGGGAATTTTGCGCGTTTCCCAGGGTTAATCCTGTTGTTCCATCTCGGCGTAAGTCTCTTTGGCGAGCTTCAAGGCGTGATTTGCACGGGGCACACCGGCATAGATCGCCACATGTTGAAAGGCTTCAAGCACATCCTGTTTGCTGGCCCCGGTGCGGGCGGTTGCGCGAATATGCATCGGGATTTCGTCAAAATTCCCCAAAGCCGCCAACAGAGCGAGCGTGAGCATGGAGCGTTCCCGGTCGCTGATCCCATCTGACGCCCAAACCGTCCCCCAGGCCCCTTCGGTGATGAGGGTCTGAAAGGCTTCGTCAAAGGGTGTCTTGTTGGCTTCGGCCCGATCCACATGGGCATCGCCAAGGACCTGGCGCCGGACGGTCATCCCGGTATCAAATCGGTCGCTCATGTCTGGATCTCCTGAATAAATGCGGTCAGATGGGCTGCGTATTCCGCTGGTGCCTCAACGCAGGGCAGATGGCCCGCGTTTTCAATTTCAACGTAGGTCGACCCTGCAATCATCTGTGTGGTCTTGCGAACCAGCTCTGGCGGGCTGGCCCCATCAACACTGCCCCCAATGCCCAGAGTGGGGAGCGCCAGAGTGGCTGTCTGCGGGCCTAGATCTGTCCCGGCAATGGCGTGGCAGCACCCGATGTAACCTTCCTTCGGCGTGCGGGTCAGCATGTTGTGCCAGCCTTCAACCTCGGGGCGGTGCCGGAAGCTGGGGCCAAACCAGCGATCCAGAATGGGCTCTGCCAGGCTTTTGATCCCACCGGATTGGATGGCGGCGATGCGGTCGGCCCACATTGCAGCCTCTCCCATCTTGTGGCCCGTGTTGGACAGAACAAGCGCTTGCACCAGATCAGGGCGTTTATACGCCAGCCCCTGGCCAATCATGCCGCCGATCGACAGGCCAACAAAGAGACAATGGCTTACCGCCAGCTGGTCCAACAGCTCTTCGGTATCTGTAATCAGATCAGACAGAGCAAAAGGCGCGGCAGGGCAGGACGAAAGCCCGTGGCCGCGTTTGTCAAACCGGATCAGGCGCAACCCTGCGGGCAGCAGCGGCAAGACCTGATCCCACAGACGCAGGTCGGTACCCAGGGAGTTGGCAAATACAACTGGAAGACCCTCCGGATCGCCGTCTTCGCACCAATGCATTCGTACCTTTGAGAGTTCTGCGATACGCATCAATACGGAAGTCCCACATAGTTCTGCGCAAAGGCCTTTTGCGCCGCTTCATTATCCCGCAGGAATGCCACATCGGCGGCCTGCATTTTCAGATCAAAGGCGTTCTGGTCCGGGAAATTGTGCAGAAGGTTCGTGGTTGACCAACTAAAGCGTTCGGCCTTCCAAATCCGGGCCAGCGCTTTTTCTGAGTAGCGGTCAATGCCTTCGCTGTCGTCCTCTTCGTAGAACTGTACCAACCCATTATAAAGATAGTGGATGTCGCTTGCGGCCGTATTCAGCCCCTTGGCTCCTGTGGGGGGCACGATATGTGCCGCGTCGCCGCACAGGAACAGACGCCCCCAGCGCATCGGCTCAGTCACAAAAGACCGCAGCGGAGCAATGGATTTCTCAATCGTCGGGCCCGTCACAATCTGTTCTGCGTATTCGGAGGGGATCCGGCGTTTCAGTTCTTCCCAGAATGCCGCGTCGGTCCAATCCTCCGGGGAATCCGACAGCGAACATTGGATATAATACCGGCTGAGGTTCTCGTTGCGCATCGAGCAAAGTGCAAACCCTCGGTCCGACCCGGCATAGATCAGCTCGTGGTTCACGGGCGGCGTTTCGGACAGGATACCCAGCCAGCCAAAAGGGTAGACCTTTTCGTATTCTTTGCGGACCGACAAAGGGATTGTCTGGCGGCTGACGCCGTGAAAACCGTCGCAGCCCGCGATAAAGTCACAATCTAGGCGCTGGCTTTGCCCGTCGACCGAATAGGTAACAAAGGGTCTGTCACCATCGGCCTCGTTGATCACCACGTTCTCAACGTTAAAGACGATTTTACCGTCCGCTGCTTCACGCGCGTCATAGAGATCGCGGGTCACTTCTGTCTGGCCGTAAACCACAACATGGCTGCCGGTTAGCTCTTTGAAATTAATGCCAAACCGTGTTTCCCCATAGGAAATGACCGTGCCGTCATGGACATAGCATTCCGCGTCCATACGTTTGCCAACCCCGGCCTCTCGCATGAGGTTCACAAAACCCGTTTCAAGGATGCCTGCCCGGATGCGGCCCAAGACATAGTCCTTTGTCTTGCGTTCCAGCACCACGGTGTCGATGCCTTTGCGGTGCAAAAGCTGGCTCAACAACAGCCCGGATGGGCCGCCACCAATGATGGCAACTTGGGTCCGCATGGTGTTTCCTCCTCCGAATCTTCACCGATGATATTGATTGTTCGATTTGGCAAAGTAAAATGAAGATAAATCCGACTTACTTATCCAAAATGGAAACTAAATGGACCGACGTATCAAATTTCGCCACATCCAGTGTTTTGTCGAAATTTGCCGTGAGAAGAGCCTGAAAATAGCGGCTGAGAAGTTGTATCTGACCCAGCCTGCGATCTCGAAAACCCTGAAGGAGCTGGAAGACATTCTGGGTTCGACACTTTTGGTACGCAACAGATCCGGCGTTGTCACAACACGGCAGGGTGAGGTGTTCCTGCATTTTGCAGAGATGTCACTGGCGGCTCTCCAACAGGGGCTTACGGAAGTTGAAGAAGTCGGAAGCCAGGGGAAGGCGCGGCTTTCAGTTGGGGTTTTGCCCTCGGTTGCGGCGCGGCTGCTGCCAGACGTCGCCGTTGAATTTGCCGCTCTCAGCCCGAACACGACGCTCAGGGTGATTGATGGGCCGGTTGCCTATCTTATGGAACGTTTGCGGCTGGGAGAGCTGGATCTGGTGATCGGTCGTCAGGGGACGCCCGAGATGATGCAGGGCGTGACCTTTACCCAGCTTTACGAGGAACGGGTAGAGTTCGTTGTGCGCGCTGGTCATCCTTTGCTGGAGGCACCGGATCTGCAAAAGATCGTGGATTGGCAGGTGATCTACCCCCCGGAAGGCGCTGCAATTCGGCCGATTGTGGATCACTTTATGGTGGCCAATGGGATTGGAAAAATCGAAAATCGGCTGGAGACCGTGTCGGGCGCATTTGGTCGGAATTATACCCGCCGCTCGGATGCGGTCTGGATCATCTCAGCCGGTGTTGTTGCCAATGAAGTGGCAGACGGGCATTTGGTGGTATTGCCAATTGATACGGATCTCACCCGGGGGCCTGTGGGCATGATGCAGCGTCCTGACGATATCCAATTGCCGCAAACAGGTGTCTTTAACCGCGCGGTCAATACCGTCCTGCGGCAAATGGGTCTTGTACAGGCGGTTGCCAAAAACGAGATGAATATGTTGCCAATTGGCGGGAAACGGCACAAAACGCCGTCCGTGCCACAGGATAATGGCACATAAATGGACGCATGGGCGCCGGACAATGGCCCGTGCAGGCAAAGGCGTTGCGAGACATATATGAGCCAGAATTCAAAAGGGTCCCACACAAAACCCAATGACGGGTCCCAGGCGGACGTGGATGAATTGGTGCTTGAGAATTACCGGGCCAATGCCCGGATACTGACGCCTTCAGACCGTAAGCTGCTGCATGAACTGACAATCAGTGTGTTCTGGCCGCATCGTGATCACGATCTTGATCTGTTCATGTCCCTGGGGGATGGCTACCTCGCACTGGATGAGATCGACCGGCCAATGGGCTCGGCCATGAGCTTTCCAATGGGCGATGACTTTGCAATGATCGGCATGATGGTGACCCACCCACGTCTTCAGACCCAGGGAACCGGGCGGTGGTTGTTGCAGCGGATTATGGCGGATTGCGAAGGACGCGATCTGCGGTTGAGCGCGACACGTGCCGGCTATTGGCTATATGAAAGCGTCGGTTTCCGGCCCGTGCAGCGGATCTGGCAACACCAAGGCCTGGCCCGCCCCATCCATTTGCCGGAGCCGGTGCCTGCTGTCGAAGTGCGCCCGCTGGAAGAGGGGGATATTGCGGCTGTTCTGGCTTTGGATACGCCTGCATTTGGGGCAGACCGCAGCCATGTCTTGAACGCTTTGTTGGCCCGTTCAACAGGGCAGGTCGCGCTGCGAAACGGCGAGATCATTGCCTATGCTTTGGTGCGCCATTTCGGGCGGGGCAAGGTTATTGGTCCGGTTGTGGCAGAAGATGCCCAGCTTGCGATGCAAATGATTGCGCCTGTGGTACAGGCCAATGCAGGTGGTTTCCTGCGCCTTGATCTGCCTTTGGAAAGCCCTGAGTTTGCGGCGTTTCTTTCGGCGTGTGGTCTTGGCGTTTTTGATACGGTTACGGAAATGCACATCGGCCCCCAGCGTCGCGCGCTGGAGGGACCACAGTTGTTTGGCCTTGCGGCGCATTCCTTAGGGTGAGGGTCAGGACAGGGGCAAGGGTCATGACAGGCGGTCCTTGAGGCCGAACCACATGCCCACAAAGGGGAGAAACCAGGGTTTGCCGGTGTGGCCGGGAACGGCTGGCCAGTCCAACCCGTGGAGCGGAGAGTCGATCTGCCGTCCCATCGCCATATCGGCAAGGTTCTGCCCCACCAGTGTCGACATTTGCGCCCCATGGCCGGAGTAGCCCATTCCATAAAGCCAGCCGTCCTCTTGACCGGCACGTGGGAACCGGTCTTTCGTCATCCCCACAAGACCGCCCCAGCAATAATCGATCTCAACACCTTTCAGATGCGGGAAGATCCGGGCCAGACCCTCTTGCAGAATGGTGCCGGACTTCGCGTCGGACTGTTGATCGGAGACCGCAGAAAACCGCGCCCGCCCGCCAAAGATCAGCCGGTTGTCCGGCGACAAGCGGAAATAGTTGCCGATGTTCATGGACGTCACACAGGTGCGGTTGCCCGGCATGGTCTGCGCAACCTCATCAGAGCTCAGCGGACGTGTGGCAATGATGAAGGAACCAACCGAGATGATCCGGCGTCGAAACCAGCCAAGAGGGGCATTGGCGTGCTGTGCGGTATATGCTCCTGTCGCAAGGATGACCCGCTCTGCCCAAAGCGTGCCACCTTTGGTTTCCAGATCCCACCCCGCACCGGCACGTTTGCGGCCGAGCATGGGCGTCTGTTCCCAGATTTGCACGCCATGGCGATGTGCAGCCTCTGCCAGCCCATTGACGTAGCGGCCCATGTGCATCATGGCGGATTTCTCGTGAAGGATGGCTCCGTGGAAACCGGGGGAGCCGATTTCGGATTTTAGATCGGCTGCATCCAGCCATTTGGTTTCGGGGTCTACTTCCTTGTTGATCAGTTCGAAATTGGCGCGCAGACCTGCGACATGGCTTGGCTTGGAGGCCAGTTTCAGCTTGCCCGCGCGGCGGAAGTCACAGGCGATCCCTTCCTCGGAAATCACCTTTTCGATTACGTCGATGGAGTGATCAAAAGCATGGTAAAGCGCATGGGCGCGCTCTGCGCCCAAATGTGATTTGGCCGCCGCATAGCCATGCGCGATCCCATTGTTGAGATGCCCCCCATTGCGTCCGGACCCACCGGCACCGATGTGTTCGGCCTCTAACAAGGCGACGCGCACGCCTGATTTTGCCAATCGCAACGCAGCTGAAAGGCCCGTGAACCCGCCGCCAACAATGGCCACGTCAAACCGTCCTTCAACCGGACCGGATTGGCCGTTGGCAAAGGGGGCTGAACTGTCGTGCCAATAGGATTTGAACTGCATGTGACCCTCGTTTCTTGGTCTGGGGACGGCGCCGGTCAAAGACCGACGACACCTGCAAGGCCAGAAATATCCGCAATCTCAGTATAGCCATAGTACGGGTTTGCCGGTTCGTGACCGCGGTTCACCCAAACCTTGTTTTTAATGCCGATGTCATGGGCGGTCATCAGGTCATAGCGGAAACTGGAAGAAACGTGCAGAACATCCTCGGGACCACAGCCGAGCTGGTCGAACATATACTCAAACGCGCGCATCTGGGGTTTGTAAGCGCCTGCACTTTCCGCGGTGAACACATGCGCAATCGGCGCGCCCAGTTTTTCGATGTTGTGCGGGATCTGCGCATTCATCGAATTGGTCAGGGCGACCAATGGGATTTCCTTGGCGACTTTGGCAAGGCCGGCAGGTACATCGGCATGCGGACCCCAGGTGGGAACGCGATTATAGATGTCTTCTGCAACAGCTGGATCAAAGGCGATGCCATTGCGTTTGCATGTGCGTTCCAGCGAATTGTAAACAACTTCGGCATAGGGTTTCCACGCGCCAAGAACCTCGTCCAGGCGATAGGCAGAGAAGTCGCGAATGAACACATCCATCGCTTCTGGCGACAGGATTTCGGCATAATGTGCCCGTGCAGCGCCCGCCATGTCGAAAAAGATCATGGTGCCGTGGCAATCAAAGGTGATGAACTTGGGGCGGAAGGTCATGAGGGTCTCCAAAACTCGTTTGACCCAAGTTTTGCGGTTTGTGACAGGCAGCGTGCACTGCAGTTTGTGAATTTTGACGCAGGAAATTGCGTTTCATCGGCGCAGTGCGGCACGGGATGCCGTTGTGTCGCGGCCATCGGTGGCTCTTGTTGCATTGGGTGTGGCACAATAATAGCGAACTGGTATGCCTGTTGGACATAACCGTTGGTGTGCACGCAATTGAGGAGGTCCCATGACACCTGAAGAAATTCTCGCCAAACTGGTCGGGTTTCCATCCGTGGTCGGTCAGCCGAACCAAGAGATTGTGAACTGGGTGAAGGGGTTCCTGGAAGGCCATGGTGTTGCGGTGCGTGTCCTGCCGGGGCCCGAGGGAGATCGCTCGAACCTGTTTGCCACCATCGGTGACGCATCGCAGCCCGGGTATATACTGTCGGCACATCTGGATGTCGTCCCGGCCCAGGAGCCGGAATGGAAGGCTGACCCGTTTGTCTTGCGCCAGGACGGGGAACGCCTGATCGGGCGCGGGGCCTGTGACATGAAAGGCTTTGTTGCCTCGGTTCTGTCCATGGTGCCAGAATTCACGGCGATGAGCCTGAATGCGCCGATCCATATTGCGCTGTCTTACGATGAGGAAGCGGGATGCAAAGGTGTGCCCCATATGTTAGCCCAGCTCCCGGATCTGTGCGCTCCGGCGACCGGTGCCATTATCGGGGAGCCGACGGGGCTGGTGCCGGTTCTGGCGCATAAGGGCAAGGCAGCATTGCGCTTTTTGGCGCAGGGTGTGCCGGGTCACTCATCCCGTCCGGACCTTGGGAAAAACGCCATTCACATGATGGTTCCGGTGCTTTCGGCTGCGACCGGGCTTGCGGAGGATCTGGCCAAAAGGGCACGGGATGACCGGTTCCAGCCGCCATATTCCACCGTGCAAATTGGCACGATCGCGGGTGGTCAGGCGGTGAATATTATTCCGGACAGAACGGAAGCACGGATCGAACTGCGTGCGATTGCCGGTCAGGATCCGGAAACACTTCTGGCACCGCTTGTATCCATTGCCGAGTCTGCGGGCGTATCTGCTGAACTCCTGTCCAGCTACCCTGCACTTGCCCTGGACAGCGGTCATCCTCTGGTCGATTTGGTCTGTGACATCTCCGGCCGTCCCGCGCAGGAAGCGGTGAGCTTTGGGACAGAGGCCGGGTTGTTTCAGGCGGCAGGGGTTCCGTCTGTTGTCTGTGGTCCCGGAGATATCGCCCGTGCCCATCGTCCCGAAGAGTTCATCACCCAAAGTGAGCTGCAGGCGACCCGTCTGTTGATGCGTCGACTGGCTGAGCGACTGGCCGTTTAGGCAATCGAACCCGCGCAGAATTTCCTGCCGCCGACTGCAGTTTCGGCGCAGGAAACTGCCGCGACTTTCTCGAAACAGAGCAAAACTGCCGCTCGAAACGCCCTATGCTGACACAAACAGCAAGTTTCGGAGCGAAAATGACCCTCGCTGAGTCGCAGAATATTGTCCTGTCAGAGTTCACCCCAGAGCACCTGGATGGTGCGCTCCATCTTTCACAACAGGTAAGCTGGCCGCATCGCCGCGAAGATTGGGCGCTGGCCCTGTCCGTCTCCGTCGGTGTGGTTGCGCTGGATGGGGATCGGGTTGTTGGTACGGCGCTGTGCTCCATCTTTGGGGATGTCGCAACGCTGAATATGATTATCGTCGATGACGCCTTGCAGGGGCGCGGCCTGGGCCGCAAGCTGATGAACCAAGCCATCGAGGCCGCGGGCGCCCGCGAATTGCGATTGATTGCCACTGCGGAAGGCTTGCCTCTTTATGAGAAGATGGGGTTTGCTCGAACCGGTATTATCAAACAGTTTCAGGGTATTGCCCAAGGTTCTGAGCCTGAACAGCCGGTTGAGTTCCTGGAGGATGTGAGCGTTTCGACCTTTGCGCGCGATGACCAGTCGGCCTGCGGGATGGAACGTAAGGGGCTTTTGTCAAAAGTCGTCGATGCGGGCCTTGTGCTGACAACTGACGGAGGCTTTGCGATGCTGCGTCCCTTTGGCCGTGGTTACGTTTTGGGGCCGATTATTGCGGAAAACGATGGTGCTGCAGAGGCTTTGGTTGCGGCTGGGGCCTCCCGTCTGGATGGCCAGTTCCTGCGGATTGATTTCCCGGCCGAGCGTGAGCTGGACGCGATGGCAACGCGGGTTGGTCTTGAACATGTCGGGGGCGGCACGGCCATGGTGCGGGATCTGAAGATCCGCCCGGCATCCGACCTCAAAACCTACGCTCTTGTATCTCAGGCCTTTGGCTGACTTCGTGGAGAATATTATGCTGTCCAATTCACTTGTTGAGCTTGATCGCCGTCATTTGTTTCATCCGGTGTCGTCACCCAAAGGCCATGAAGCGCGCGGTGTGCGTGTCCTGACCGGTGCCAAAGGGGCCACAGTTACCGATTCCGAAGGCCGTGAGCTGTTGGACGGGTTTGCCGGTCTTTGGTGTGTGAATGCGGGGTATGGCCATGAAAGCATTGTCGAAGCCGCCGCGCAGCAGATGAGGCAACTGCCTTATGCGACCGGGTATTTTGACTTGGGCGCCGAAGCTCCCATCCAGCTGGCAGCCGCCTTGGCCGAACGTGCGCCGGGGGATCTGAATCATGTCTATTTCACATTGGGTGGGTCTGATGCGGTGGACAGCACGATCCGGTATGTGCGCTATTACTGGCATGCCAAAGGTCAGCCAGAGCGGGATCAGTTTATTTCGGTTGAGCAGGGCTACCACGGATCGTCCTCAGCTGGGGCTGGCCTGACGGCTTTGTCCGCATTCCATGACGGGTTTGGCCTGCCCTATGCATGGCAGCATAAAATCCCGTCGCATTACCTGTATCGCAACCCGGTGGGCGATGATCCGCAAACGGTCATTGATGCCTCTGTTGCAGCGCTGAAGGCCAAAGTCGAAGAGGTCGGTGCAGAGCGGGTTGCCGCATTTTATGTCGAACCGATCCAGGGCTCTGGCGGCGTGCTGGTTCCGCCCAAAGGCTGGATCAAAGCGATGCGCGACGCCTGCCGTGAATATGGCATCCTTTTTATCGCCGATGAGGTGATCACGGGCTTTGGCCGTACCGGGCCGCTCTTTGCTTGTGCCGAAGAGGGCATTGTACCGGATATGATGACCACGGCCAAAGGGCTGACCTCCGGCTATGTGCCGATGGGGGCCGTTTTGATGTCCGATCATGTCTATGAAACCATTGCCGAGGGTGCAGGGGCCAAGGCCGTTGGCCATGGGTTTACCTATTCGGCGCATCCGGTTTCAGCCGCAGTTGCTCTGGAAGTTTTGAAACTCTATGAGGGTGGATTACTTGAAAACGGCGTAAAGGCGGGCGCAAGGTTGCAAGCCGACCTTCAAGACCTGCGCGATCACCCGTTGGTGGGCGATGTGCGCGGTCGCGGCATGCTGGCGGCGGTCGAGCTTGTCGTGGACAAGGAGAAGAAAACACCACTGCCCGCAACCGTCGAGCCGGCAACCCGTCTGTTTGATCGCGCCTGGGAACAGGGACTGGTGAT
This sequence comes from Epibacterium sp. ABZ3_068, assembly GCF_056159265.1. Classification (NCBI taxonomy): domain Bacteria; kingdom Pseudomonadati; phylum Pseudomonadota; class Alphaproteobacteria; order Rhodobacterales; family Roseobacteraceae; genus Epibacterium; species Epibacterium sp. ABZ3_068. The sequence goes on along the minus strand of NZ_JBSWUV010000002.1, from coordinate 204,361 downwards.
CCGCTCGTTTGCCCAGGGTATCTTTGGCTATGCTCCACCGCTGTGCTGCACGGATGAGGAAATCGACCAGATTGTGGCGCGTACCCGTAAGGTACTGGACCTGACACTTGAAGATCCCGAGATCCGTGAGGTCTTGCGTTAATGGCGATGCTGCTCCGCACGACTCCGGCGCGCACGGATGTGTGGCGCAAGGTGTTCGCAGAAAACGGCGTGCCGCTGTATTGCAGTGTGGATGAGGTGCCGGATTTGGCTGAAATCCGGTATCTCGCCTGCTGGATCCCTCCCGAGGATCTGTCGGTTTTCCCCAACCTGGAGATTGTTCTGTCTGTAGGGGCCGGTGTGGATCAGATGCAGGGGTTGCCGGATGGCGTCAAGCTTTGCCGGACTGTTGCGCCCAGCATCGAAGAGAAGGTGCGCGATTGGGTGCTGATGGCGGTTTTGATGCTTTACCGGGACATGCCTGGCTATCTGGCATCAGCTTGTCAGGGGGACTGGGCTTCCAAACCCGTGCCCCTTGCCCGTCACGGGCGTGTCGGGATCATGGGTATGGGGCGGATCGGCCGTCTGGTGGCCTGTGTTCTGGCTGATCTGGGCTTTCAAGTGTCCGGCTGGTCGCGGTCAGGCACAGCTGTCTCTGGCGTTCAGATGTTTGGCGCAGAAGATCGTGCTGCGTTTCTGGGCCAAAGCGATGTGCTGATCTGCCTGTTGCCTTTGACCAAAGACACCGAAGGGGTTCTGAACAAGGGGTTGTTCGCAGACCTGCCGCGGGGCGCGCATCTTGTTCACGCAGGGCGGGGCGCACAGTTGGACATGACGGCCTTGCAGACGGCCCTCGATGAGGGCCAGATTGCTTCGGCGATGCTTGATGTGACGAACCCAGAGCCTTTGCCACAAGGGCATTGGGCCTGGGCAGACCCGCGTGTTGTGGTCACGCCGCATGTAGCTGCGGATACAGACAATGTCGAAGGGGCGGAGCATGCGCTGGACGTGATCCGGGCTGCGGAGAACGGAACTGCGCTGCCGGGCTTTGTCGACCGGGTTCAGGGCTACTGAGCTTTTGATCCGGACAGTGGGAAATATCACGCACTGTCTGATTTCGAAAGATTCTGCTGCCGAACCCGCGCAATTCGGAGCATTTCCTGCCGGGCGCAGGTTGACACTGAACATAACAGACGGTGCACAGCCGCCGTCGTTGATCACCGAGGGTGCCCCGCCGCCCTTCATAGAGGACGTCAGCCATGGCTGAGATGACAACATGCAAATCGCTGAGCGCTTTTGGTTACGTCACCTTTGACGTGGTCGGGACGTTGATCGACTTTGAAAGCGCCATCAAGGGCGCGCTGGCCGAGATCGCAGCCCGGGAAGGCGTTGAGGTCGATGGCGAAACTGCCCTGGGTCTTTATCGTGACGCCCGCTATGAGGAGGATGCTGGGCTGTTCCCGGACGATCTTGGGCGGTGTTACGGCCGGATGTCTGTGTCCTTGGGTTTGCCCGACACGGCGGAATATCGTCAACTTATGATCGATCGCGTGGGTGAAGCAGAGCCGTTTCCGGATTCAGTTGCGGCAATGAAAAAGCTGGCCGCGCGCTTTAAGCTGATTGCAATGACCAATGCACAACGTTGGGCGTTTGAGAAGTACGAAGCCAAGTTGCAAAGCCCGTTCTGGGCCAGTTTTACAGCAGATGACACGGGAACCGAAAAACCGGATCCTGCGTATTTCGAACAGGTCTTTGCGTTTGTTGCTCAGGACGGTGGCACAAAAGACGACATTTTGCATACGGCGCAAAGCCAGTACCACGATATTGGCATTTCCCGGGCTTTGGGCATGACCAACGTCTGGATTGAGCGCCGACACGATCAGGCCGGATATGGCGGGACGATCGCGCCGCAGGCCTTTACCAAACCCGACTACCACTTTCACGCTTTGGCGGAACTTGCCGCTGAAATTGATACCTAACCTTCATCTCGGGCCACAAAAGCGCCGGACAAGAGCGCATCGGGTCCTCAACAACAGGGAAGTTGATATGACAAAGAAAACACCATCAAACTGGACCAATCGCGATGATGCGATGGTTGAAAATGCGATCCGCCGTGGTGCGTCGCGTCGTGAATTGCTGAAGATGCTGATGGCGTCAGGCGTTGGCGTTGCTGCGGGTGGATCGCTTCTGATGAGCGCGGGCCGGGCTGTGGCTGAAACTCCGAAATTTGGGGGCCACCTGAAGGCTGCTGGTTGGTCCTCGTCAACCGCGGATACGCTGGATCCGGCAAAAGCATCCTTGTCTACGGATTATGTCCGCTGCTGCGCGATTTATAACCGGCTGACATTCCTCGATGAATTTGGTGCTGTCCAGATGGAGCTTGCGGACAGCATTGACTCCGCGGACGCCAAAACTTGGACAGTCAAACTGAAATCTGGTGTGACCTTCCACGACGGTAAGCCTTTGACTTCGGCGGATGTTGTCTTTTCGATGAATCGTCACCTGGATCCGGCTGTCGGGTCCAAGGTGAACTCCATCGCCAAGCAGATGACCTCGATCACGGCCAAGGATGACCTGACGGTTGAGATTGTTCTGGAAGAATCCAACGCTGACCTGCCGACCATTCTGTCGCTGCACCATTTCATGATTGTTGCTGACGGCACCACCGACTTCTCCAAGGGCAACGGCACCGGCGCCTTTATGATCGAGACGTTTGAGCCCGGCGTGAAATCCATTGCGGTCAAGAACCCGAACTATTTCAAGGACGGTCCTTACCTCGACAGCTTTGAGTATTTTGCGATCACCGACAACAATGCCCGTGTTAACGCGGTTCTGTCCGGTGATATTCACATGGGTGCCTCTATCAAGGGTCGTTCGCGCCGTATGCTGGAAGGCCAGGACCATGTGTGGTCGTCGGTTACAAGCTCGGGCAACTACACGAACCTCAACATCCGTCTGGATATGGAACCTGGTGCGCAGGCCGGCTTTATCGAGGGGATGAAACATCTGATCAACCGCGAAGTGATCGAGAAATCGGTTCTGCGTGGGATGGCTACCATTGGGAACGACCAGCCGGTTTCCGCAGCCAACCGCTATCACAACTCGGAACTCGCACCTGCGGCCTATGATCCGGAAAAAGCCAAAGCACTGTTCGAAAAATCCGGTCTTCTGGGTCAAACTGTTCCGATCGTGGCGTCGGATGCGGCAACGGCATCGGTGGATATGGCAACCGTGGTGCAGCAAGCCGGTGCCGAGATCGGCATGAAGTTCGATGTCCAGCGTGTGCCGTCCGATGGCTACTGGTCGAAATACTGGCTGAAAGCGCCGATCCACTTTGGCAACATCAACCCGCGCCCGACCCCGGACATCCTGTTCTCGTTGCTCTACACTTCTGATGCGAAATGGAACGAGAGCCAGTTCAAATCCGAGAAGTTCGACAAGATGCTGATCGAGGCACGGGGTGCTTTGAACGAGGATCTGCGCAAAGACATCTATTGGGACATGCAGGAGATGATCGCAAAAGAGGCGGGCACTGTGATCCCGGCCTATCTGGCGAACGTTGATGCGCTGTCCAAGTCGGTCAAAGGGTTGCGTCCGAACCCGCTGGGTGGCCAGATGGGCTATGCCTTTGCGGAATATGTCTGGCTCGACGCCTGATCATATTTGAACCATGTGACCCCGCGCAGGTCCGGCCTGCGCGGGAATTCGCATCTGATTAACGACTGAACTGACGGGAGCGCCTCTTGCTAGGGTCCTTGAACACATGGATATTGGCCGCACAACGGATTGGGATCGCCTTGATAACATTGGTGATTGTTTCGTTCGCGGTTTTCTTCGCAACGGAGTTGTTGCCGGGGGATGTTGCTGAAATTCTGCTGGGGCAGGCTGCAACGCCCGAGGCGGTTGCTGGTTTGCGGGAAGCGATGGGCCTGAATGAGCCTGCTTTTTCGCGTTTCCTAGGCTGGCTGTCCGGTTTGGCAACGGGCGACATGGGGCGTTCTTACGTAAATGACATAGAGGTGGCCGATCTTTTGGGGCGTCGCCTTGCAAATTCTTTGCGGCTGGCTGCCGTTGTCACCATGATCTGTGTACCCTTTGCGCTGACCTGCGGTATTGCCGCTGCTATGTGGCAGGGGTCCGTTCTGGACCGGGTGGTGTCGATCCTGACAATCTCTGTGATCTCTATCCCTGAGTTTATGGTTGCTACACTGGCTGTGTTGATCTTTGCGGTCTGGCTCGGCTGGTTGCCCGCCTTGAGCTATGGCGCGGATGCGAGCAATTTCTTCGCGCTGCTCAAAGCATATGCAATGCCGGTGATCACGCTGACCTGTGTGGTTTCCGCGCAGATGATCCGCATGACCCGCGCAGCCGTGATTGAAACAATAAACACACCCTATGTTGAAATGGCCTTGCTGAAAGGCGCCAGCCGTCGCCGTATGGTACTGGGCCATGCCTTGCCCAATGCGCTGGGGCCAATTGCCAACGCTGTGGCTTTGTCACTGTCCTATCTTGTCGGCGGTGTGATCATTGTCGAAACCGTCTTCAACTATCCAGGTGTGGCAAAGCTGATGGTGGATGCGGTTGCCACCCGTGATCTGCCGCTGATCCAGTCATGCGCCATGGTGTTCTGCGTCAGCTACCTGTCGCTGATTACTCTGGCGGATGTGATCGCCACCCTGTCTAACCCGAGGCTGCGCAAATGATCCGAGAAACCAAAAGCGCGGCGCGCAGATTTACCTTTCCAACCACTGGTTACTCCTTCAAGCTGACGGGCAAAATTGGACTGGCCATCATCCTGTTCTGGGCCGTGATCGCGCTGGTTGCGCCACTGATCACACCGTATTCTCCGGGAGAGATCATTGACTGGGACTATTTCGGACCGGTCAGCGCAAAATACTGGATGGGCACGGATTATCTGGGACGAGATATCTTCAGCCGCGTCTTGATGGGTGCGCGCTATACGGTTGGTATTTCTTTGGCGGGTGTCACACTGGCCTGTAGTGGCGGTATTATCCTGGGGATGGTTGCCGCAGTTGCAGGTGGCTGGTTTGACACCATCCTGTCCCGCCTCCTGGATGCGTTTAACGGGATCCCGTCGCTGTTGTTCGGCCTTGTTGTCGTCGCGGCTGTCGGCTCTTCCATTCCGGTGCTGATCCTGACGCTTGCGGCCATCTATTTGCCCGGCAGCTATCGGTTTGCCCGCGCGTTGGCCGTCAATGTGAACACGATGGATTTTGTGACCGTTGCCCGGGCGCGCGGGGAGAAAACCCCGTATCTGATCCGCTCGGAAATCTTCCCCAATATCTTGGGGCCCGTCCTGGCGGATCTGGGTTTGCGGTTTGTTTTCATCGTGCTCGTCCTGTCCGGCCTCTCGTTTCTGGGCATTGGTGTGCAGCCTCCGCATGCCGATTGGGGTGGTTTGGTGCGTGAAAACATCGAAGGTCTAAGCCTTGGCGCGCCGGCTGTGATCTTCCCCTGTATCGCCATCGCCTCGCTGACGATTTCGGTCAATATGTTCATCGACAATCTTCCCACCAAAATCCGCGATAGGAGCGAATGATGACGCAATCCCCCCTCGTTTCCGTTCGCGATCTGACCATTGGGGCCAAAACCGATTCCGGTCGAAAGGTGCAGATCATCAATGGTGTGAGCTTTGATATCGCGCCGGGTGAAATTGTTGCACTGATTGGTGAAAGCGGATCGGGTAAAACCACGATTGCATTGTCCCTGATGGGGCATACCCGCCCCGGATGCCGGATTACCGGCGGAGACATACGTCTTGGTGAGCACATGGTGACAGCCATGCGCGAAAAGGAGCGTAGCGCCCTGCGCGGGACCGAAGTGTCTTATGTCCCGCAATCTGCGGCCGCGGCCTTCAATCCGAGCCAGCGTATCATTCAACAGGTGATCGAGGTTACCAATATCCATGATCTGATGCCGCAGGCCGATGCCGAAGCAAAAGCGGTGGAGCTGTTTCGCCTGTTGGCCTTGCCGGATCCTGAAACCATCGGACAGCGCTATCCGCATCAGGTGTCAGGTGGGCAGCTGCAACGTCTGTCAGCGGCAATGGCGCTGATCGGTGATCCGCAACTGGTAATCTTTGACGAGCCGACAACTGCGTTGGATGTAACAACCCAGATCGAAGTGCTGCGTGCGTTCAAATCCGTGATGGATAACAGCCAGATGGCAGGGGTCTACGTCAGCCACGACCTGGCGGTTGTGGCGCAGATTGCGGACCGGATCATTGTTTTGCGAAACGGTGCGATTCAGGAAGAGGGCAGCACAGAGCAGATCCTGAACGCTCCGACCCATCGCTATACCCGGGAATTGTTGGCGGCGTTCGAGCCTGTTCCCCATGCCCAGGCTGATGTAGCGGATGCTGTGTCCAAGCCGATTTTGCAGGTGACCAACCTTTGTGCAGGCTATGGTCCGATTAGGGACGGCCAGCCGCAGGTGAAGATTCTGAAGGACGTAAATTTCACGCTTGAGCGGGGTCGAAATTTGGGTGTGATCGGCGAAAGCGGTTCCGGCAAATCCACACTGGCGCGGGCTATTTCCGGAATTGTCCCTGCCTATCAGGGAAATGTGATGCTGGATGGGCGCGAGCTCAACAAATCACTGGCAGATCGCAGCACGGAAGAGCTGCGCAAGGCGCAGATCGTTTTCCAGCTGGCAGACACCGCGTTGAACCCGGCGCAGTCCATTGAAAAGATCCTGGGCCGCCCGCTCACCTTTTACAAAGGTATGAAAGGCCGTGCGCGGGAGAAGCGGGTGATCGAGCTTTTGGAAATGGTTCATCTGCCGGCCTCAATTCGGCACCGCTTGCCGTCAGAGCTTTCGGGTGGGCAGAAGCAACGGGTCAATTTGGCGCGTGCATTGGCGGCGGAGCCCGAGTTGATCCTGTGTGACGAGATTACCTCGGCTTTGGATACGGTTGTTGCGGCGGCTATTCTGGATTTGTTGAAAGAACTGCAACGCGAGCTGAAGCTGAGCTATATGTTCATCAGCCATGACCTATCGACCGTAGAGGCGATCTGTGACGATGTTCTGGTCATGTACAAAGGGGTGGTGGTCGAAGCGCTACCAGCTGCGCGGATGTCTACCGATGCAACACACCCCTATTCCAAGCTGTTGATTTCCTCGGTGCCCAAGCTGGATACTGGTTGGCTTTCCAACCTTGAACAAGATCCGCAGCTGGTGGCAGAGTTCTCCAATCGCTAAGCCAGAGCAGAGGGCCGGTTACAGCCGGTCCTCAAACAACCGCGTCAGGGGCAATTTGTCTTTGATAAAAGGTGTCTTGATGACGACAAAGCTGAAGTATTTGTCGATCCCCACCTCGCGATCCAGAAGCGATTCAATGATATTCTGGTAGTCCACGATGCCAGCTGTCACGAATTTCACCAGATAGTCATAACCACCTGAAATCAGGTGACATTCCACGCAGCTATCAATTTTCTCAATCGCTTCCTGGAAACGTGCGAAATCGATCTGGCGGTGGTTCTTCAACGTAAATTCGGTAAAGACGGTCAGTGTCTCTCCCAATTTCGCCACGTCTATTTTCCCGGTATAGCCAGTGATGAAACCGGCCTTCTGCAGCTTCTTCACCCGCATCAGGCAGGGAGAGGGTGACAGGTTCACTTTGTCTGCCAGCTCTACATTGGTAATCCGGCCATTTTGTTGCAGTTCTGACAGAATTTTCAGATCTATCCGGTCCAGTTTGAGTTGGCTTTTCATCGTGTCTTCCTTTGGGCCTGAGCCGCAGTATCACACCTGTGAGAATTCAATGGCGCTGCAGTGTCAATCGCATTTAACAGAAAATGCCGAGCGAATGCCCCGATCCGGCATAAGTCTCTGGACTGGCTTGGATAGGTTGCCCGAAACAACCGGAGAAATCCATGCCTGCCCCATTGATGCAGATCGCTACGTCCACCGAATTGCCCGCCCAAGCTGATTGCGTGATAATCGGCGCAGGGATTGTGGGTGTCAGTACAGCATATTGGCTTGCCCGCGCAGGGCAATCGGTTGTTCTGCTGGAAAAAGGGCAGATCGGAGCGGAACAATCCAGCAGAAACTGGGGATGGTGCCGCCAACAGAACCGTGACGCGCGCGAACTGCCGCTGTCGACCAAAAGCCTTGCGCTGTGGGAGGATATGGCACGCGATATTGGCGCCGACCTCGGCTTTCGGCGCTGTGGTTTGCTTTATCTGTCGAACAACGCGGCAGAATTGGAGGGCTGGTCGAAATGGGGCCAGTTTGCGCGTGGTGAAGGTGTGGAAACCCGTATGCTGGCCAGCGTTGAGGCGGCTGAGCGTGGCGCTGCCACCGGGCAAGCCTGGCTGGGTGGTGTGTGGTCGCCCACCGACGGGGTGGCCGATCCCGCGATTGCAGCGCCTCTGATTGCGCAAGGTGTCATGAAACATGGCAGTGTTGTGCTCCAAAACTGTGCGGCGCGCGGGCTGTCTTTGGCCGCTGGTCAGGTGTCTGGCGTGGTTACAGAACGCGGAGAAATCGCAACAAAACAGGTTGTTATGGCTGGTGGGGCATGGGCCAGCAGCTTCCTTCATCAATTGGGGGTCCGCTTCCCGCAGGCATCGGTGCGCAGTTCGATCCTGTCTGTTGAACCCGGAGCAACCGGTTTGCCGGACGCGCTGCACACGGCACAAGTGTCGGTCACCCGTCGGGGTGATGGCGGGTATACGCTGGCGATCTCGGGGCGAGGCCATTTGGATCTGACACCGGGTGCCTTGGCTGAAACCAGACATTTCCTGCCAATGTTTGCCAAACGTTGGCGTGCCTTGCGACCCGGCGGTTTGCAGGGATGGCGCGCGGAATTTGAAACACGCCGCAGATGGGCTTTGGACAAAGAAACGCCGATGGAACGGATGCGCATTCTGGATCCACGTCCCTCGATGCCGTTGATCGAGGAAACCCTGCGCCGCGCGCGGAATTTGTTGCCCGGTCTGGCGGGGCAAAACGTTCAGGCCGCCTGGGCCGGTTTCATTGACTCGACCCCGGACGGGGTGCCGGTCATCGACACAGATACAGGCTTGCCGGGATTGACGCTGGCGGCGGGCCTGTCGGGACATGGGTTTGGTATTGGTCCCGGAGTTGGCCATCTTGTGGCTGACATGCTTATGGGGCGCGAAACCCTGACCGAGGTTGCGCAATATCGGTTGTCTCGTTTCCAAAGCAGCCAGTGGGGCAAAGTATCTGACTTCTGACCTCATGCGGCGAACCGGGTGACTGAAAATGGTTCCAGTGGGATCTCTGATGTTCCGGTGACTATCAGCTCTGCCATCGCGTCGCCCACACCGGGGCCCAACTGGAAACCATGCCCGCAAAATCCGAAGGCATGGAACAGACCTGGTGTCGTTCCCGAAGGCCCCATGACGGGCAGCATGTCCTGGATATAGCCCTCGCATCCTGACCAAGTGCGAATGACCGTCACATCTTTGAGCGCGGGCAGCAGAGGCAGCATCGCCCTGATCTGGGTGGACAGCCCAACGGGGTCTGCTTTGGCGTGGCCAGGATACAGGTCCACGGGGCGACGCGCCACGCCACCGCCAAAGACGATGTTACCGCGCTCGACCTGCCGAAAATAGGCACTGCCATTCTTGGCGCGGCTCCACAGGCCGACCACAGGCAAAATGCGATGCGGCAGCGGTTCTGTGACACCCATTTGCGGTCCAAAGGCTTCGATCGGCACAGGTTCATGAAAACGCGCGGCAATTTCTCCGCCCCAAGCACCTGCGCAGTTCAGCAATGCATCTGCACTGTAGCGTCCCTGACTGGTTTCGACGCTGAAGCCGGTCTCTGTTTGGTGTAACGATTTCAGTTCAGCCTCTTCTACAAGGTTCACCCCAAGCTTGCGTGCGGCGTTTGCAAAGGCGGGCGCAATCAGTCGCGGGTTGCCGCTGCCATCATTCGGCGCAAAACTCGCCGCAATGGCTGATGGACCAAGTCCGGGAAACCGTTTGTGAATCTCTTTCGGCGTCAGTTCATCCAGATCAAAGTCCCAGGATCGCGCCGCAGTGGCAAAGCTGCGCATGTCTTCCAGGCTGTCGTGGTCAAAGATCAGGCGCAGGTGACCGGTTGCACGGAATTCCACGTCTTGGCCTAACAGATCTTCGGCCTCCGCCCAGAGCGAACGTGATCTATGGGCCAGCGGCATCTGGGGGAGGAACCGACCCGTTCTGCGAATATTTCCGAAACTTGCAAGCGTGGCACCGGTTCCAATTCGATTGCGCTCGATCAGAGTGACCCGCGCACCGCGTTTGGCAAGGAAGAAGGCGCAGGCCGTCCCCATCAACCCGCCTCCCAGCACAATAACGTCCATTTTTCGCTCCAGGATCCAGCCGCCGTTCCGGAACAGTCAAACAGGGCTGGCCGTCATGGTCAAAGACAGGTTATGTGTGCTACCATAAGTCAAACCTATGGAGGTGCAATGCGCGCGCGTCAGCTTGAAGTCTTTACCGCAGTCATGAGGGCAGGCACCGTAACAGCGGCGGCGCGGGTGCTGAATATCTCCCAACCTGCGCTCAGCCAGATCTTGATGCATACAGAAGACGAGCTGGGTTTTCAGCTGTTCACCCGCAAGAAGGGACGTCTGCACCCAACGCCAGAAGCCTTGGAGCTCTACCCCGAGGCTGAACGATTGTTCGCGGGCTTGGAGGGGATCAGGCGGAAAACAACGGATCTGAAGCTGGGAAAGGCCGGGTTGGTACGGCTGGCAGCATCGACGCCTCCGGCTCTGGCTGTCGTTCCACAGGTGTTGCGCGCATTTCACGATCTTCACCCGGACGTCCTTTTGCGCTCACATGTTGCCCCGCTCGACGCGATGATTGCGATGTTGCGCACCGGTGATACCGGCTTGGCCCTGGCCCTGGATGACCGGCTTCCCGCTGATATTGAGGTGGAAACACTGGCGCATGTCGGGTTTTGCTGCTTGCTGCCCGCTGATGACATGCGCGCGGATCTGCAGATCCTGGATTTCGCTTCGCTTTGTGATGGGCCGATGATTTCCTATCGTTCCAACACCCGCCCGCATGAGGAGCTTTCCAAGGCCGCAGCGCAGGCGTCTTCTAAATTTATGCCGCAATTTGAGATAGATACGTCGATATCAGCGGCAGGTCTTGTGCAGGCTGGGTTAGGTGTTGCAGTGGTGGACGATTTGATGCCCTGGTCTCAGTTCGAGGGGATCGTGGCACGTCCGATAGGCGTTTCAGTGCAACTTCCGCTGGCTATGTTGAAGCTAAAGGGCAGATCGCTTTCTCGCGCGGAAACTCTGTTGCGCGACCAGATCCGGAAGCAGTGCAAAAATCTATAGGTTTTACTTATGGAGTCTGCCCGGAAGCGTCTTGGACGCTGCTTCCGCTTTCTGAAAGTTTGCAAAAAACAGCTTTTTGAAAGGGATCCTCATGGACGGCAGCCCAAATGCCCAACCCGTTTCCGATTGGAAGATCGGCGTCGATATTGGTGGCACATTCATGGATTTCTGTGCGCTGGACACAACAACGGGTCGTGTTGCCTCGCTTAAAGTTCTGACAACACCGGATGATCCGGGGGCTGAACTGCTGACGGGACTGGACCTTTTGGCCGAACGGGAAGGGCTGGACCCAAAGCAGGTCAGCCGCTTTGTGCACGGCACAACGGTCGGGATCAACACGATCCTTCAGCGTCGCGGCGCGGACTTGGCGTTGATCACCAACGAAGGGTTCGAAGATGTAATCGAGCTCGCGCGGCTGCGAATGCCGGACATGTACTCGTTGTTCTGTCATCGGGCGGACCCGCTTGTGCCGCGTGATCGAGTCTTTGGCATCCCGGCGCGCCTGCGGGCAAACGGGCAAGAGACAAAGGCACCCGATCCCGAAGCGATTGCCAATGCCGTCGCCCAGATCCAAGCGTCAGGCGCGTGTGGCGTGATTGTTTCGCTGCTGCACAGCTGGCGCGATGACAAGCAGGAGGCAGCGGTCAAAGCTGAAATTGAGCGTCTAGCACCCGAGCTTTTTGTATTCACCTCTGCCGAGGTCTGGCCGGTTATTCGTGAATATGAACGCACCTCTACCGCTATTTTGAATGGCTACGTTCATCCGCGTGTATCTGGATACCTCGAAGCGCTGGAAGGTAACTTACGGTCCCAAGGTGTTCCCGCACCTGCGATGCTGACCAAATCCAACGGCGGTGTCATGAGCGCGGGGCAGGGGCGGCGCGATTGTGTTTCCATGCTCTTGTCGGGAACGGCTTCGGGTGTCATCGGCGCGGCTTGGCTTGCGCGCCAGGCCGGAGAGGAAAAGATCCTGACGCTTGATATCGGGGGAACTTCTGCTGATTTCGCGCTGATTATTGATGGGCAAGCGCAGTTTGGCTCGGGCGAGCTGATCGGCGATTTTCCATTGTATATTCCGTCCGTCTCTGTGAGCTCAATCGGGATTGGCGGAGGGTCCATCGCCCATGTGGATGCTCAGGGGGTTCTGCGGGTGGGTCCGCAATCGGCAGGCTCTACGCCGGGGCCCGCATGTTATGGCCGTGGGGGAACGCAGGCAACTGTCACGGATGCGATGGTGGTCTGCGGATGGCTTGGACATTCGCAGATGGCTTATGGACAGTTGACGATGGATCGGGATCTGGCGGCTGACGCTGTTGGAGCGCTGGCGCAGACATTGAACCGCAGTGTCGAGGAAACCGCGCAGGCAATCCTGGACATTGCTGTGTCAGAAATGTTCGTTGAAGTTGAGAAACTTGCCTCGCGCAGCGGGATTGACCTGCGTGATTTTACTCTGATGCCCTTTGGCGGCGGGGGCCCCATGCTGGGAGCGTTTTTGGCGCGTGAGCTTGGGTTGGCCAAGGTCATGGCGCCAAGTCGGCCCGGTGTCGTGTCCGCACTTGGCGGGCTGGTCGCCGAGATGCGGGGTGATTTCTTGCGGACAGTCTATGCGGATCTGACTGCCGAAAGCCTTTCTGCCTTGCGTGATAAGCTGCAGGATCTGTCGTGCGACGGTGCCGCCTGGCTTCGGGCCCAAGGGCATGAGGGCGCGATGGTGGAGAAACTGGCCGCCGACATGCGGTATGCCGGGCAAAGCTACGAGATCGAAGTGGCGATACATCCTGAGTGGCTGAAGGATGGGGTGCGTTTGGCGCAGGCGTTTCATGACACCCACCGTAAAATTTATGATTTTGACGATCCCGATGGAACGGTTGAGATTGTGAACCTGAAACTCTCTGCAATCGGCGCGGGACCTGAGCTGAATTTACCAGAGGCGGCGGACCACGGCGCGGTTGTAACTGCTGCAAAACATGTCCCTGTCTATCTGGGCACCACAACGGATGTCCCGTTGTATGACCGGGCGACCCTGTCTGGCGGAGCGGCCTTCAGCGGGCCAGCCATTGTGGCGCAGGAAGATACAACCTTTGCCATTCCAGCAGGGACCAAGGCGGTGGTCGACCGTCATCTGAATATTCACCTGACCTTTGTGGAGTGACGCTGATGTTTGACAAAATGAACCTTCAGGTGCTTGCCAATCACGCGCGCGCCGCAGCTGAGAATATGGCCTTTACGCTGCACCGGACAGCCCATTCCGCTTTTGTAAAGGAGACACAGGATTTTACTGTGATGCTGATGGACCAGCAGGGGGATACCTTTGCGGTCCCTATGGAGCTGGGGGCCACCTGGTATCCGGGCCTGACCTATGGGCGTGCCATAGATATGATTGCGGACTACAGACCTGGCGATGTTGCCTTTACCAATGATCCCTATTCCGGTCATGTTGCCACCCATGCGCCGGACACCCACTTGTGGAAGCCGATCTTTGTAGGGGATGAAATCGTTGCCTGGGCTGGAGGTCACATCCACAACACGGATATGGGAGGCGCGGTCCCGGCCTCGCTGTCGCGGTCTCTGACCGAGATCCATCAGGAAGGCATCCGTTTCCCGCCCATGAAACTGGTACAAGGCGGGCAGTTCGACGATCAGATCCTGCGGATCATGGAAACAAATGTTCGCAAACCGGATCTGAATATCGGTGACATCAAGGCTTTGGTCGGAGCGCTTAACACCGGTGAACGCAAAGTGCTGTCAATGGTAGAGCGTTTTGGCAAAGCGGGGTTTGTCTCGGGGGTTGCGGCCTTGATGGATGAGGCGGAAGCACAGGCGCGGGACATTCTGCGGGCAATTCCGGATGGGGAATGGGTTTTTGCCGATTATGCCGATGAAGACAGTGACGAAGCCAATCCCTGCCGTCTGAAGCTGACACTTCGGATTTCGGATGATCAGGCGGTGCTGGACTTCACCGGCTCCGATCCGCAACTGGCAAGCTCGCTCAACGTGCCATCTGGTGGGGATCCCCGTCATACCATGTTGCTGGTCGGGGTTTACTACGTTCTTTATACGCTGAACCCAAACATCCTTCTGAACACCGGTCTGACCCGACCCTTTACGTGCATCGCACCGGAGGGGACCGTGCTGAACCCGGTGTCGCCCGCAGCCGTGGGGATGCGGTCGTTAACCTGCGCACGCCTTCGTTCGGTGATCTTTGGGGCATTCTGTCAGGCGATCCCAGATCAAATGCCCGCTGCTCCCGCAGGAAACAACTGTATCGTCAATGTGATGACCCGCGACGAGCGGACCCAGAAAACGGTGATTGCGGCGGTGAACCCTGTGGTCGGTGGCGGCGGTGGGATGCCCCATCGTGATGGTACAAACGGGTCAGGCGCCGATGCGGCCTATCTCAAGAATACTCCGATTGAGATCACCGAAGCCGAAGTCCCGGTGGAGTTTGTCAAATACGGGCTGGCTCAGGATTCCGGCGGAGCCGGGCGCTGGCGCGGCGGGCTTGCCACCCAGATGGCATTCCGTGTCTTTGCGCCGGACAGCCGGATCACCGCACGCAATCGGGACCGGTCGTTTTTCCGCCCGTGGGGGACCAATGGCGGACGGGCTGCGGGGCTGTCCGATATGGTGGTGAATCCAGGCACGCCCGAAGAACGCGCGCTTGGCAATACGGATACGGCCGTTTTGCAGCCGGGGGATGTTCTTGAGATCCGGTCTGCGGGCGGGGGCGGACGCGGCAATCCCTTTGAACGTGAATCCTGGCGGGTCGCACTGGATGTGGCGCGCGGCTATGTTTCGGCTGGTGCCGCTGCGCGGGATTATGGCGTTGTGATAAACGATGGTGAGGTGGACAACACTGCAACCGCTTCTCTGCGCGCGCGCGCATCCAGGACTGTCGGGTTTGATTTTGGACCGGAACGACAGGGCTATGAGGCACAATGGACCGCCGCGGCTTATGATCGCTTGACCGAAATTCTGATGGCTCTTCCCATCCATTGGCGTTTCTTCACCAAAACAGAAATTTTCCGCCGCATGGAGGGGCGCACCGGGGCCGAAGGTGTATCGGCAGCCTTTGCGGAGGTCTGTGAGCGCTTTCCAGAGGTTCCGTCGACCCCTTCTGATGTTTTGGCAGCAGAGTAACGGGCATGGCGAGGGGGCGTATTTATAGGCTGGCAGAGACCGACCGCAAGGATGTTGAATTCCGGCTGGATGGTAAAGTCTGTAGCGCGCTGGAAGGTGACACAGTTCTGACGGCCGTTCTCTCAAACACCGACCATGTGCGCCAATCCGAATTTGGTCCGGAAGCGCGCGCCGGCTTCTGCCTGATGGGGGCCTGTCAGGATTGTTGGGTCTGGCAAGAAGGCGGACCACGTGTGCGGGCCTGCTCTACGCTGATAGAGGCCGGAATGCATATCCTGACAGCACCGATGCCGGCTTGGCCCGACACGGCCTCGGGGGAGTAATTGAAGTGGAGCAGCATACACGCGTTTTGATAGTCGGGGCAGGACCTGCGGGCATCCGTGCGGCTGAAACCTTGTGTGAGGCTGGTTTGCATCCAGTTGTTGTGGATGAAGGGCAACGGGCAGGTGGGCAGATCTATCGCCGCCCGCCTGCGGGATTTCATCGGACCGCCCGGCAGCTTTACGGCTCGGAAGCGGGCAAGGCCCAAAGACTACACGCGCTCTTTGATCGTTTGGTTTCGCAAGGGGCTGTCGACTACTTGCCCCGAGCTTCGGTTTTGGGCATTGCAGAGGGCCAAGCGCAGATCATGACCGATGGCACCCTGCGCCAGATCGCATTTGATCGCCTGATCCTGGCAACCGGAGCGATGGACCGTGTGATGCCCGTCCCAGGCTGGCAATCCGCAGGTGTTTATACGCTGGGAGCAGCGCAAATTGCCCTGAAGTCACAAGGCGTTGCAATGGGAAAGCGCATTGTCCTGGCTGGCACAGGCCCGTTGTTGACGCTGGTTGCGCATCAGCTGATAAAAGCCGGTGCCCATGTTGCCGCGGTTTTGGACACATCCTCTTTATCGACGCAGGTTTCCGCATCGCCGCATCTTCTGGTGCGTCCCTGGTTTGCCGCACGTGGGGTGATGATGCGGGCTGGGCTTGGTCGACGTTATCATGCGGGTGTAACGCTTGATGAAATCACCGGAACCGCTAAGGGGCCTTCCGCAGTAAAATGGCGTGATGGACGTGGCGTGGCGCAGTCCACCGCATGCGACATGGTGGCAATGGGCTGGCATTTGCAGTCCGAGACACATCTTGCGGCGCTTGCAGATATTGCCTTTGAATATTCAACCCAATGGTCCCAGTGGTTGCCTGTGGCGGACAGGTTGGGGCGTGCAGGCAACGGGCGCTATGTGGCTGGTGACAGCGCCAGAATTCTGGGCGCCGATGGAGCGGAACTGACAGGGCGGTTGGCGGCGATTGCCTGTCTGCAGGATCTGAACCTGCCGCATCCCAAAACGGGCCTGCTTCTGCACCGGCTCAAGCGTGTGGAGCGTTTTGCATTGGGGCTGTCACGCGCTTTTCCCTGGCCCAAAGAAGCTGTGATCAGCCAATCGCCCGAAACGGTTCTGTGCCGGTGCGAGAATGTTACGATTTCGGACCTTCAGTCAGCGGTCGCTGAGGTTGGGACAGAAGCGAACCGGGTCAAATCCATCTCGAGGGTTGGTATGGGCCGTTGTCAGGGGCGTTATTGCCAATTGGCCGCCGCAGAGTTGATTGCTGCAAGGCTTAACCTTTCGGTGGAACAGGTCGGCAAACTCCGTCCTCAGGCTCCGGTTCGCCCCTTGCCTGTCAGCGCCGCCCTGTCCGAGAGTAAGGACTGATCTTCAACATCTTCTGCCGCATGCGCACAGGATACAGTATCATATGTTGCAGTTTCCCCGCCATTTCTGATCCCAAGAGCTCATCTGAGGACGCGTTATGACCCTTGCCTTTGAACCTTCTGAGGTTTCACTACCAACCGGCCATTTTATTAACGGCGCATATGTGACCGGCGCAGCAGCTATTTCAGTGCGTGCGCCATCCAGCGGCCAGGTTCTGGGAGAGATCCCTTGCGCGGACGCGGATATCGTGGATCAGGCCGTGTCAGCGGCACGGGCTGCTTTGAAAGCGTCGGGCTGGGCAGATCTGCAACCTCGTGAACGCCTGCGCGCGATGCATGCCTGGGCCGATTTGATCGAAGCTGAAGCGCCAAAACTGGCCCAGCTCGAGGCGATCTGCTCGTCTCGTCCGGTTGCCCAGGCGCTGACCGGTGATATTGCGGTGACAGCCGAACAGATCCGCTTTTTTGCCGAATTTGCAGACAAGGAATGCGGAGAGCTGGTTCCGACTGGCGCAAATCAGTTAGGTATGATTGCGGCGGAACCCTATGGTGTTATCGGGGCCATTACGCCATGGAACTTCCCTATCTCGATGGCAGGCTGGAAGCTCGGACCCGCGCTGGCCGCAGGCAATGCTGTGGTGCTGAAACCGTCGGAAATGACGCCGTTCTCCACGCTTTATCTGGCCGAACTGTCCGTACGTGCGGGTATTCCCGCAGGATTGATCAACATCGTTTTAGGGGACGGTCCGACCACCGGCAATGCGATCACAGGTCACCCGGGCATCGACAAGGTGAGCTTTACCGGATCCACCCGTGCGGGCAGCGCGATTATGGAAAACATTGCGCGCAGCGGAATCAAACCGATGACGCTGGAGCTTGGCGGGAAGTCAGCTCAGGTCGTTTTTGGCGATGCCGACATCGACCGCGCGGTAAACAGTCTTGCCATGGGCATTCTGCCAAACGCCGGCCAGTTCTGTGTGGCGGGATCCCGCATGATTGTACACCGCTCCATTGCGGACCAGATTGCCGATGGCCTGAAAGCGCGTTTTGCGCAGCAAACTCCGGTTGAAACCTGGGCGGATCCGGCGGGCTTTTCTCCGATCATTTCGGAAAAACAGCTTCGACGGATTGACGGAATTGTTCAAGCTGCGCAGGGGCATGGTGCGGAGATCCTCTGTGGCGGGGCAGCCTTTGATCGGCCGGGCAGTTACTACCAACCGACGCTGATCGCGGGTGTTGATGATCGGAACCCGGCTGTGACCGAAGAGATTTTTGGTCCCGTCGCCACCTTCCAGACTTTTGAGACCGAGGAAGAGGCCGTCGCTCTGGCGTCTCATCCGACCTATGGCCTGTGTGCGGGTGTGCATACCCAGGACCTCTCACGCGCCATACGCATCACTCGCGCGATGGAAGCGGGCACTGTTTGGGTCAACCGCTATGGGCGGTCTCGTGACCATATCCTGCCGACAGGTGGCTGGAAAGCCAGCGGCCTTGGCAAAGACCTCGGGCGCGAGGCCTTCCTGGCCAATCGCCGTACAAAATCCGTCCTGATCGACCTTTGAGGGGAATGCCAAATGAAAACCCATAATATCGCCCTGATCCCCGGAGATGGCATCGGCGTAGACGTCACGGATGCGACAATGGAGGTATTGTCCAAGGCTGCTGACAAGTTCGGCTTTGGGTTGACAAGTAAAAGCTTCCCTTGGTCCTGCGAATATTACCTTGAAACTGGCGCTATGATGCCCGCTGACGGGATCGATGTGTTGCGAGGATTTGACGCTGTCTACCTTGGAGCGGTGGGCTGGCCTGAAACCGTGCCGGATGCGGTCTCGCTCCATGGTTTGTTGTTGCCGATCCGCAAGGCATTTACCCAATACGCTAATATCCGTCCGCACCGCCTGCTTCCGGGGGTCACCGGGCCTTTGCGTTCGGAAGGTTTTGATATCCTTTGCATTCGCGAAAATACCGAAGGGGAGTATTCCGGAGCCGGTGGGCGCGTGCATCAGGGGGCGGACAATGAGGTTGCGGTTGAGACATCCATTTTCACCCGCACCGGTGTTGAACGGATCTTGCGGTTTGCCTTTGAACAAGCCCGCGCGCGACGTAAACATCTGACGTCCGTGACCAAATCCAACGCCCAGAAGTATTCAATGGTGTTCTGGGATGAACTTACGCTTGAAATCGCCAAGGACTATCCGGATGTAACCCTCAGCCAGATGCATATTGATGCAATGGCTGCAAAGATGGTGATGAACCCCGAAGCACTGGATGTCATCGTTGCATCCAATCTATTCGGCGATATTCTCACAGATCTCGGGGCCGCGATACAGGGTGGGCTTGGTTTTGCGGCCTCGGCAAATATCTGCCCGGATCGGTCCGCGCCTTCGATGTTTGAGCCGGTGCATGGCTCCGCACCCGACATTGCCGGCCAAAATATTGCCAATCCGATTGCAGCCATCTGGTCTGGTGCGATGATGTTGGATCATCTGGGCGAGCATGAGGCCGCTACAGCCGTCTTGGGCGCTATCGAGACCGCAACCGGTCAGGGGATTGGCGTCACACCAGGTGGTCACTCCACGGATGAGATCACGGCGGCGATTACCAAAGCCCTGTAAACGAAGATCGGGCGTGGCAGTCCCTTGCCTCGCCCACGGCGCAGTTGGTACAGGGTTGGCATCAACTTGCGAAGGCGCCAATCTCCTGTGTCAAAAGACCTGCCGACCAATCTGCGGCTGCTGTGCAGCTATCATAAATCCGTGGCGGAGGTTTGCCGTCAGCTCGGATTGAACCGTTCCCAGTTCAACCGGTACCTTAGCGGCGAAACCTTTCCGTCTTTGCGCGTCATGCGCCGAATTTGCGACTTTTTCGGCGTTGAGGAAGCCGAGTTGCTGATGCCCCATGGGCAGTTTTCTGAGCTTGTGCGCCTTAAGCCGAGTGAATCCGGAGTGCGAGCGGAGAAGAACATAGTGGCGGCGATTGCAGACGATCTGCGATTGGGCTCTCGCACGGCTCTGGACGCCTATGTTGGCTATTACTTCTGCTATTACAATTCCATGTCCCATCCCGGTATGATCCTACGCTCTTTGGCGCGGATCTATCGCACCCCCTTTGGGGTTGATGTCAAAAGCATTGAAAGCGTCGGCCTGCCTGGAGCGCAGAAGTTCACCTGCAAATACCAGGGGGCCTGTTTTATGATGGGGGATCGGATCTTTATGACCGTTATGGAAACCCTAACCCGCAGCGAAGTGATGCAGATCATCCTTTATCCCAGTTACAATAACAGGATACGCTATTTGACTGGGGTGGTTTCCGGGGTTGCGGTGCGCGCGCCTCGTGCGCCAACCGCAACACAAATCATATATCAGCATCTGGGAAAGAAAGTGGATCTGCGCAAATCCATCCGCAAATGCGGCCTTTATGGACCTGAAGATGCGGAAGTGCCTGAGGACATCCGAAAAATGCTCTGCCGGGGCAGCCTCACCGATGGGCACTTGCTTGAGGCGCCGCTGACCTAGCGTTTCGCCTGTTGCTCGCATTGGCACTGATGATGCGACCTTGTCCAAAAACAGCGTCAAGTCGCGTCATTTTTCAACAGGCTACGATATCCCGTGTTGCGTGTATCCTAAATCGGCGTATGTGGCGTGGCGCAGTTTCAGGAGAAGCCCCAAATGCGCAGCGAATACGATTCCCTTGGCCAGTATGACGTCCCGGATGATGCCCTTTATGGGGTGCATACTTTGCGCGCCAAGCATAACTTTCACATTTCCGGTGTCCCGGTTTCTGACTTTCCGGAACTGGTCCGCGCGCTCGCAATGGTCAAGAAAGCTGCCGCCGGAGCGAACCAGAAACTCGGGGTGCTGCCATCGGAAAAAGCGGAAGCTATTCATGCGGCATGTGACCAGCTTCTGGCGGGGGCGCATCACCAGGATTTCATTGTGGACATGATCCAGGGCGGGGCGGGAACTTCCACGAATATGAACGCAAATGAGGTGATTGCCAATCTCGCCTTGCGTCATATGGGGCATGGATTGGGGGAATATGCGCATCTCCACCCCAATGATGATGTGAACAAATCCCAGTCAACCAACGATGTGTACCCCACGGCGCTGCGCCTTGCCGTGCTGCAAAAGCACAAAGGGTTGATTGATGCCCAGGAACAGCTTTGCGCAGTATTTGAGGCCAAGGCGAGTGAGTTTGACGGGATCGGCAAGGTTGGACGCACGCAGTTACAGGACGCCGTTCCAATGACGCTGGGTCAGGAGTTCCGTTCCTTTGCCAATACAATCGAAGAAGACATCGAACGTCTTCGGGATGTTTCGAAACTGTTGCTCGAGGTGAATCTGGGCGGCACTGCAATTGGTACCGGGGTCAACACGCCGGACAACTACGCCGATGTTGCAGTGGCGCAGCTTCAGCGTGTCTCCGGCTTTCCGGTTGTCGCGGCCCGCAATCTGGTTGAAGCCTCGTCAGACCTGGGGGCTTTTGTCGCCTTCTCGGGCATTCTAAAACGGATTGCCGTCAAGTTGTCGAAGATTTGTAACGACTTACGGCTTCTCAGCTCGGGCCCCCGGTCCGGGTTTGGTGAAATTCGTTTGCCTGCGGTTCAGGCCGGGTCATCTATTATGCCGGGCAAGGTCAATCCGGTGATGCCGGAGGTGGTGAACCAGGTGGCGTTCCAGGTTATCGGAAACGATCTTACAGTCACAATGGCTGCGGAATCTGGTCAGCTTCAGTTGAATGCGATGGAGCCGGTTGCGATTTTTAACATCCTGCAGTCCATGCGCATTCTGGAGCGTGCCATGACCTGTCTGGCGGAACGGTGCGTCGCCGGGATCGAAGCCGACGAGGACCGCTGCACTGATCTACTCACCAACAGCCTGGCTGTTGTGACATCGCTGGTGCCGCAGATCGGCTATGAAAAATCGGCTGAGGTTGCGAAATTTGCACTGAAACACAAACTCTCGGTGACCGAGGCGCTGGACCAGTTGGGGATCGACGCGCGCCCGTCAATATAGAAGGCACCGGGATGGCCGGGCAGGGGAGGAGGCATAAGATCTCTACCCTGCCCGATTCCAGGCTCCTTCAGGAACATCATTCAGGGCAGTACGCCAGGCATCTGTCGGTGCGACCGGCTGTCGCGCCAAGTCCAGCGCAGCTTTTGCAGCCTTTGCCAAATAGATATCGCGCTGCTCAGCATTGGTGCGGGGAACGCCATAGCTCAGCAGCGGTGGTGCAACATCATATCCCATATAGCCCAGGACCAGCTTTTGGATCGGCATCAAAAGCGGCTCTATGGGGCCATAGGCTCCTCCTTTTGAAAATCGTTCCACAGTTCCGCCGGTTGTCACGCTGACCATGGCACGTCGCCCTTGAAACAACCCGCTGTCAAACCGGCGACCATCCACATAGGAAAAGCCGTAAGCCATGACCCGGTCAATCCAGCCTTTCATCAGGGCAGGGGGGCCGCCCCACCAGAGCGGAAACTGCAGGATCAGGGTATCAGCCTTGGCGACCCGTTCTTGTTCGCGCGCGATGTCAGGGGCAAAGGTATCCGTGCGCGCGGCCTGTGTTTGTTCGGCCTGCACATGAAACAGGTCAGGATCCGCGATACCGGCCATATCATGACGGCCAAGATCCGCGCGAAACCCCTCTGCTGCCAGGTCGGAGACTGTTACCTGATGCCCTGCCTGCGTTAATGCGGCTTCCATCGACTGCGCCAACGCATGATTGAAAGACTGCGGCTCTGGATGAGCGACAACAATCAAAAAGTTCCGAGGTTTTGACATGGCTTAGAACGCGACCTTATCCGCACCTTTAAGGTCCAGCATCTCGCGCGCCTCATCTGGTGTTGCTACCTCATACCCCAAGTGTTCGACCATCTCACGTGCCAGGGACACCTGTTGTGCATTGCTGACGGCCAGTTGGCCTTTGCGCGCAAAGAGTGAATCTTCCAGACCCACGCGGATGTTCCCGCCCAGAAGAAGCGATTGCATTGCCAGAGGCATCTGATGTTTGCCTGCTCCCAGAACCGACCAATGGTATTTGTCACCGAACAGGCGGTCTGCCGTCCGGCGCATATGGGCCACGTCTTCGGGGTGCGCGCCGATACCGCCCAAAATACCAAAGACGCTTTGGACAAAGAACGGCGGCTTGACCAAGCCGCGCTGAACAAAATGGTTGAGCGTATAAAGATGCCCGATGTCGTAGCATTCGACCTCAAACCGGGTGCCACTGTCGCCGCAAGTGCGCAGGATCTTCTCGATTTCGGCAAAACTGTTGTGGAAAATCCGCGAACGCGACCCTTCGATAAAGTCTTCCTCCCAGTCGAATTTGAACTCTTTCATCTTGTCGAGCAGGGGATAGAAGCCAAAATTCATCGACCCCATATTCAGCGATGCGATCTCGGGCTGGAACGCCGCAGCCGGGCGCAGCCGCTCTTCTACGCTCATCTGTGGAGAGCCGCCTGTGGTGATATTGATCACCACATCTGAACGCTGTTTGATCACTTTGAGGAAAGGTTCGAACCGCTCGGGCGATTGATCCGGTTTGCCCGTCTCAGGATCACGCGCATGCAGATGTACGATCGAGGCACCGGCCTCTCGTGCTGCAAGCGAGGCATCGGCAATCTCACTGGCCGTTATGGGCAAATGCGGCGACATCGTTGGCGTGTGGATTCCACCGGTCACCGCGCAGGTGATAATGATTTTTCGGTTCGCCATTGCTATAGGCTCCTAGAAGAGAGAACGAGGTATGAAGAGTGTGAGTGGCGGTACCAGCGCGATCAAGGCCAATACGCCCAGGCATATCCCGACCAGAGGCAAAGCCTCGCGGATGACCCGCGTGACCGGTTCGCCGGAAATGGCCGATGTAATAAAGAGCAAGATGCCCACCGGCGGTGTCGCCATACCGATCACAACATTCAGAACAACAACCGTACCGAACTGAACCGGGTCCATTCCGATGATTGCCTGGATCTTTAGCAGGATCGGCATGGTGAGAATCAGGATCGAAATCGGTTCCAGAAACATGCCCAAGACCAGTAGAAAGAGGTTCAAAAGCAGCAGGATCAGCCAGGGGTTTTCGGTTATCTCCAGCATCATCTCTGCGATCAGTGTTGGCACCTGCTCCAGGGTGAAAACAAAGGAGACGATGCTGGCCATTGACGTAATGAAGAGGATCGAGGCCGACACCAGTGCCGTTGCGATAAGCGCGTTCCAGACCCGTTCAACCGTCAGATCGCGGTAGATAAATCCGATCACCAAAGCATAGGCCACGGCCACGGCTGCGGCCTCGGTCGGGGTGAAGATCCCGGCCTTGATACCAACCAGAATGATAAGGGGCAGGATCAGAGCCGGCAATGTGCGCTTGGTCGCGGTCAGACGGGCGCGAAGATCCATTTTCTCGGTCACCGGGAAGCCGTCGCGCCGAGCCCGCCAACTGGCATAAGTCAAAAGCCCTGCGGCGATTGCAATACCGGGAACAACGCCGGCCAGAAACAATTGTCCAATCGAAGCCCCGGAAAGAACACCATAGATGATCATGGTGATCGACGGCGGGATGATTGGCCCCATGACCGAGCTGACAGCAATCAATGCGGCCGCATAGGCTGAAGGCATGCCCTGACGGGACATCGTCGGGATCAGGATTGTGCCAAGGGCCGAGGCCTCTGCCGTTGCGCTGCCGGAGATGCCTGCAAAGAAGCCAGATGACAGGATCGATACAGAGGACATACCGCCGCGGCGGTGGCCGACCATGGCGCGGGCAAAATTGACAATCCGGTCAGTCACACCCCCAACGTTCATCAATGAACCAGCCAAAAGAAACAATGGGATTGTCAGCAATACGAACTGGTCGATCCCCGCAATCATCCGCTGCGGCAACATCAACGCCATCATGCCGTTTCCGGAGAGGTACAGATAGGCAGTGCCGCCGATCCCCAACGCCAGTGCAATCGGGATGCCGCTGGTCAGGAGGCCCGCAAAAATCAGGAAGAAACTACCCATCAGTCGAGCTCTTTATTGTTCAGAAGTTGCAGGCGGAAATGGGCGACCAGATCCGCAATCACATGGAGCGCCATCAACACAAGGCCCACAGTGACCGAGACATAGACATAGCGGATCGACAGACCCAATGGCCCGCCTGTCAGGCTTTCCCAGATGAAGTCGAGTGCCGGAATGGTCTGACGATCAAAACGGGAGGCAAAGTCGTAACCATGCCATGCCATCAGCCCCAGAAAGCCGAGGATCGGCACCGCCATCACCGCCCGCAGGATCCAGCGGCCACGCGGTGGCAGATGGCCGGGCAGGAAATCCAGCGTCACAAATTCTCCCTTGGAATAGGCAAGGCCCAGAACCAGAAAGGTTTGCCAGATCAGTAAGTAGCGGCACAGCTCTTCGGCCCAGATCAAGGAGTCGCCCAACACATAACGGGCAAAGACCTGCGCGATCATAATCCCGACAATCAGGGCCATGCATAGGCCCGCAAGCGTGCGCACGACCTTGACGTACCCTCGCACCAGGCCAAGGAGTTTGTTTGTTTCGACGGTCACGTCGGCCTGCCTTTCTTCGGTAATTGTCCCCGCGCAACGGGAGAGGAGGCGCGGGGAAAGTGGCTGTCACCCATGCGGTTTAACCCGCGGCGGAAATCAGCTCACTGATCAGCGGGTCCTTGGCTGCCCAATTCGAGGTCAGCTCAGCCACATTCGCCCGCATCTGGGACAGATCCGCCAATTCGACAATCTCCACACCTTTTGCAGCAAGGGTTGCGCGGCCTTCGGCATCCTGTGTCTTGGCGTAGTCAAGCGTTGCCGAAACAGAGCGACGACCGGCTTCGGTGACAACCGCCTGTTCTTCTTCATTCAGGCCAGACCAGTAGCGATCCGACATAACTGTAACCATATGCCAGGGGTAGTGGCCGGTCAGTGTGAAGTTCTTGCCCACTTCCCAAAGGTTTTCACCCAGCATCGAAGAAACGTTGATTTCAACCGCGTCAATCACCCCGGTTTCCAGCGCTCCGTAGATCTCACCATAGGGAAGGCCAACAGGTGATGTGCCCAAGGTCTCCCAGATTTCCTTGTGCAACGGCACCGGAACGATCCGCGTTTTAAGGCCCGAAAAATCGGAAATCTGAGCGACTGATTTGTTTACCGACAGGAAATGACGCTGCCCCGTGTCGGCCGTGGCCAACGCCTTTAAACCAGCCGCGCGCAGATCTTCCTGAATCTGTTGTCCGACATAGCCAAGAGACAGTTCACCAAAATGGTCGTAGTCCCGAACCAGGAACGGCAATTGCCATGCATTCATGCCCTGTCGTCCCGTTACCAGCGGGATCAGAACACCTGACACGGCCGTCACATCCATGGTCCCTGCAACCGTTCCTTCCAAAAGCTGTTTGTCGCTACCCAGCTGACGGTTCGGGAAAATCTGGGTGTTAAAAGCACCCGGCATCAGCTCTTCGAGCGCTTCGGCAAAGCTGGTGGCCAAACGATGGCCCGGGTGAACCTCGTTTGCACCATGCGCGATGCGCAGTTTCTTGGCCTTTGCGCGTGCAACATGTGGCATGGCCAGCGTCGCACTCATGGCAGCGCTGGCGCGCAGCAGCGTCCGTCTTGTGATCATTGGTTTCTCCTCCCAAATTCGAAAATCCCGAGGCCGGTACAACTCCAGCTTTGGTCCACCTCGGGGAATGACCCGGACTAATCGGGCATTGGATAGTCTTCCGCGTTCAGAACCCACCCCGGTTTCAGCGAGAAGTCCTCGCGGGGGGGGCTAAAAATGTCGACCAGCGTATTCACGCCCTTGCCGGTGGCCCGTGTGGTATGGATCACCGGTGGCGGGATCACCAACATTGACGGTGATCCCATCTCGAGGGCCTGATCCTCGCGCCAATCCGCCATGTCACTTGTCCAGTTCCAGCGCAGATAGTGGGTGAAAGTCCCACCCAATGCGAGTGAACCCTGCTCAAAATCATCGTGGTGGTGCGGGGACATCTTGGACGGATCACGAGGCCCGTCAAACGGGTCCAAAACATTGACCATCAACGTCGTACAGCGGAAAATTCGTCCAAATCGCCCTGCTTCGGGCGTCACGTCCAACGAATAGGTTCGAATTTTCCATCCGCCTTTCGGCAACGGCCAAGGTTTGAACGGCGGGATATGTGAACGTGGTTGATCATAGCTCCGGGCATTTGCGCAGGCTTCGGCCAGATCCGTGTTGTCGGTTGAGAACAGGCGCACCAAAACACCGCCG
Organism: Epibacterium sp. ABZ3_068; assembly: GCF_056159265.1. Taxonomy (NCBI): domain Bacteria; kingdom Pseudomonadati; phylum Pseudomonadota; class Alphaproteobacteria; order Rhodobacterales; family Roseobacteraceae; genus Epibacterium; species Epibacterium sp. ABZ3_068. Next base: position 176,974 of record NZ_JBSWUV010000002.1, on the reverse strand, counting down.
TCCGGCAGGGTTACGGCGCTGTCTCCTGGCGGAATAAAAGCAATAGAGTTTCCCGCAACCACCGACGTCGATCCGTTCCACGCAATCACGGCACCTGTTTCGGGCAGCAGAACACAGTATTCATCGGCTTGCCCATTTCGGTGAAATTCAGCCCCTGCTTCGGCCTCGGTATAGGCGATCAGGAAATTATGTCCGCGCTGCAGCCATGTGCGCCCTGTAGGGTCGATGACCTGGGGATCACTTTCATAAAAACAGCCGATCTGCGGATCGGTGACTAGGCCGGTTTGAGACAACATGCTGCCGCTTTTTGTCGAGGTGAGTGACGCGCGGGGATCAGATTTGTCATACATTGCGTTCAAGCTGCCCGCATGGACGGGCTCCTCCGAGTTTGAAATGTTTCGCATAGCGTAACATTGTTCTTTTAATCGGAACATAAATACGCAAAGATGTTGCTGTCAAGCATTGCGTGTTTGCGTTGCGTCGCGCAGTTTGTGCGGCGGCGATTCAACGAGAGGAGACCCCATGGCGGCAGACAGCCCAGAAAAAAGTGAAACCATCCAAAGTGTCGCGATGGCATTGCAGGTGCTGGAAACGCTCGCCAATGCGCCTGGCGACATCGGGGTCACCGCCTTGGCAAAGGCGCTTGGCACCACCAAAAGCCGCATCCACAGACATCTGCGAACCCTATTGAATCTTGGTTATATTTCGCAATCTGACCAAACGGAGCGCTACCGTATCGGTTCGCGTTTGATTGCCCTTGGACAGGCGGCCTCGGGTTCGGCGGATCTGCCGTCTGTTGCGCAACCCCATATGAAACACCTGCGGGATCTCACCGGGCAGGCCGTGAGCCTTGGGCAAATCGAGGATCAGGGAATCCGTATTCTGAACACGCTGCATGGCAATATGCAGATTGAAGTTGGCGTGCGCCCGGGATCCTTGTTGGGCTTTTCCAATTCGGCACAGGGCAAGGTCGCGCTGGCTGCTATGGAGTCGGCCAAACGACAGGAGCTGATTCCCGCGACGCTGACGGCAGCAACCGAATTTACGATTACAGATCCTCAGGAATTTTCCGATCACATTGCCACTGTCGCCGAACAGGGGTGGGCAACAGCTCCGAACGAGACGATGTTGGGATTGAACGCACTGGCCTGCGTGATCTTCAATGCGGACCAAGACCCCGTGGCCACTGTGGCGCTTGTCAGCTTGACCCAGTATATTGAAACACCGCCCCAGCCAGAGCAAATCCAAGCCGTTCAAGAAGCCGCGGCTCTGATCTCTGCTGATCTGGGGTATCGCCCCTAAAAACAAGCGTTTGTGCGATTCCAAATGTGCCTGCCAGCCCTTGGGCTGAGCGGGCTTAGGGCTTTTGCTGCTCCAACTTTCCCTGTCTGTTCTGCAGATCCCGGTGTCTTGACAGTGCGGTTTTGAACCCTGTACCAAAGGGAGCACGTTCCACAAAACAGAACGATGATCTGTATGGCGAAACATTAGGCGAGCAAAAGGGAGGGCTGCAATGACCGACGTCCAAGCCATCGAAGCAACTGAAGCAGACCGGATTGCGGAAATTCTAAAGGGGGCCGTTGATCCCCATGTGCACAGTGGACCGTCCATTGCCCCACGTGCTGTGGACCACCTGCAACAAGCCCGTATCTATTCGGATGCAGGTTTTGCAGCGATGGTGTCAAAGGATCATGACTATTCCGGTGTAATGTGCGCCCGGATGCTGCGTGATCACCATCCTGAACTGACAACCCAGCTGTTTTCCGGCCTGGTGCTCAACAATGTGGTCGGCGGGATCAACCCTTATGCCGTAGAACATACCGCAGCGATGAACGGGCGGATTGTTTGGCTGCCGACCTTAGCCGCCGAAAACCACCTGAAGTGGGAGAAAGACTCCGGCTGGGCGCATCCTGCTTCAACCCAGAAAATGCGCCCTGCTTCTGCCGTGCCCCTGTTTGACGGCGACAAGCTGCTGCCAGAGGTTCTGGATGTTCTGGATGTCATGGCGGCCACCGGAATGGCGCTGGCCAGCGGGCATATCCATGTGTCCGAGACCAAGATTGTGTTTGCCGAAGCAAAGAAGCGTGGTGTTAAACGGCTGATTTTCACCCACCCCGAAGACATCGTTGGCGCTTCGCTCGAAGACACTCAGGAAATCGCAGCATTGGGTGCCTATGTGGAGCACTCGCTTGCGTTTTTCCTTGAAGGCTCCAAGTTCCGCACCCGCAACAATGAAGACCTGCGGGCATTTATTGATCTTGTTGGCCCTGAGAAAACGATCTTGTGCTCTGACTTGGGGCAGGTCGGAACGCTTAGCCCTCTGGAAGGCTTTCAGCGTGGCGTTGCGACCTGTTTAGCGCTTGGTTACGGCGACGACGACATTCGACAGATGGTGGCCAGCAATGCCGCTGACGTGATCGGTTTGACAGGCTAGGAACAGGAACCCGAGAATATGACAAGAAATTTTCGCAGCCGTATCCGCGCCAAAGAGCTTTTGGTGGGAACATTTGTCAAAACACCTGCGCCACAGAACGTTGAAATCATTGGCCACGCTGGGTTGGACTTTGCCGTGATAGATCAGGAACATGCACCGATAGACCTTGGCCATATGGATATGATGGCATTGGCGGGAAAAGCTATTGGATTGCCTCTGTTGTCCCGGCGTTGGGGGGCCGATCCAGACTGGATCGCGCCCTTGCTTGATCTTGGTCTCACGGGTGTGATGGTGCCCCATGTTCTGGACGCAGCAGGGGCTGGCGCGGTATGCGACGCCGTCCGGTTTGGCCGGAACAAACGAGGTCTGTCCCCGTCTCCACGCGCCGGAGATTACGGCGGGATGAATATTGCGGAATACAAGGCAGCCTCTGATGCCAACAGCGTGGTCTGTGTTCAGATCGAAGACGCAACTGCGCTCGATCATCTGGATGACATAGCGGCCATTGATGATGTCGACCTTATGTTTATCGGCCCGGCTGATCTGTCCCAATCGCTGGGGGTCGCCTTTCCATCACAGGAATTGGACGATGCAATTGATCGCATCATTTCGGCCGGGCAAAAAGCAGGTGTGGCCGTAGGTCTTTTTGTGGGAGACGCTGCCCAGATCAAAAAATGGCATAGCAAAGGTGTGACGGTCTTTGTTTGTGGTTCTGACCAAGCCATGCTGCGGAAAGCCGCGATGCAGATCACTGCCGCAAAGAATTGACAGATCTGAGCCAGACGGCTGGCTCGGACTGCCAAGAGCACATCACTCCGTCTGGGCCTTTCCGGGGGCCAATTTGCCATCCAGGAGAGATAACAAATCGCAAAGAGACACAGGTCGGACCTTTGCTTTCAGCTCCTTGTCGGGATGATGTGCGTGATCCAGTGCTTCAGCATGACATGCTGGCATCAACACATTCAAAAAATCTAAATTTTGATCATCGATTCGTGTTCTGATCGAATCTATAAAATACGCAAACCAAGCGAAAGACAGTAAATTTATTACACTATATCAATAATTTACCTGATATCCCATAGGGCACCTCTGCTTTATTATCATTAAAAGAACTCGCCTTCCATTTGGAAAAAGTGACGCAACCCGTGTCTCATTTTAGCCAATTCGAGACAGTTTTCAGCGTTTTCAGTTTGCCTAAAACATCAGCATTCCACTCTGCCTGATCTTCCTCCTAGCATAGGTACGAAACATGGGAGGAACACATGACACGATCCAAAGAGACGCTCGCATGGATGTACGAAAAGATGGTCACAAGCCGTCAGTTCGAGATCGAGATCGAGAAAATCTATATGGAAGGCAAGACGCCGGTCTTTAATATGGCCGACGGTCCAATTCCCGGCGAAATGCACCTGTCCAACGGCCAAGAGCCGGTTGCCGTGGGCGTTTGCGCCCATCTCAAGCCGGAAGATATCGTAACTGCTACTCACCGCCCACATCATCAAGCTATCGCCAAGGGCGTCGACCTGAACAAGATGGCGGCAGAGATCTTTGGCAAGGCGACCGGCCTGTCCGGCGGGCGCGGCGGTCACATGCATATCTTTGATGCGGATGTGAACTTTGCCTGTTCTGGTATCATCGCCCAAGGCATGGCGCCTGCCGCAGGCGCGGCCTTGTCTCGCAAGATCCAAGGTAAACCGGGAGTTGCTGTAGCTTTCATTGGCGAAGGCGCCGCAAACCAAGGGGCGTTCCACGAGACACTGAACCTGGCCGCCGTTTGGAACCTCCCGCTGGTGGTGGTGATCGAGGATAACGCCTGGGGGATTTCGGTTTCCAAAGAGGCGTCAACGGCGATCGAGTGCAATGCCGACCGTGCAGCCGCCTATGGCATTCCGGGACGCTACGTGTCCGGCAACGACCCGCTCAAGATCTATGATGTAGCAGGTGAGGCCATCGAACGGGCGCGGGCAGGGCAGGGGCCGACCTTGATCGAGGTAGAGACCTACCGTCTGGCCGGACACTTTATGGGCGACGCCGAAGGTTACCGCCCGGATGGTGAGAAAGACGCGCTCTTCTCCAAGGATCCAATCCCCAAAATGCGCCAGATGCTGATTGACGAAGGCACATTTACTGCAGCCGAAGTTGACCAGTTCGAGGCCAAGGCCAACGCTGCCGTCGAAACGGCCATCGCCTTTGCCCGCAGCAGCCCGGATCCGGCGCCTACCGATGCGCTGAGCACGGTTTTTGCCTGAACGTCCGAGGGAGGAAAAATAATGGAAAATGAACGCAAACTGACAATTGCCCGCGCCATGGCCGAAGCCACTGCACAGGAAATGCATCTGGACCCGACTGTCTTTGTGATGGGGGAAGACGTTGCCGATCTTGGCGGCGTATTTGGCAATACGCGTGGTCTGGCGGAGGAGTTCGGCAAGGACCGGATCCGCGACACGCCGATCTCAGAAACGGGTTTCATTGGCGCAGCCGTTGGTGCGGCTCAGGACGGGATGCGCCCGATTGTAGAGCTGATGTTTGTCGATTTCTTCGGCGTTTGCTTTGATGCGATCTACAATCTGATGGCCAAGAATACCTATTTTTCGGGCGGGAAATTCAACGTTCCGATGGTTCTGATGACTTCAACCGGTGGCGGCTACTCGGATGCCGGGCAGCATTCGCAATGTCTTTATGGCACTTTTGCTCACCTGCCGGGTATGAAAGTGGTCAGCCCCTCAAACGCTTATGACGCAAAGGGGCTGATGACGGCCGCCATTCGCGATACGAACCCGGTAATTTATATGTACCACAAAGGGTTGCAGGGTATGGGTTGGCTGGGCACTGAAAAAGGCGCGATCAACCACGTGCCAGAAGAGCCCTATCTGGTCGAAATCGGCAAGGCCTCAATTGCCCGACAAGGGCGTGATGTGACTGTTGTGTCGATTGCGCAGGGTGTGCATCACGCTTTGAAGGCGGCCGATCAGCTGGAGGCCCAAGGGATCAGCGCCGAAGTGGTCGACCTGCGGTCTCTGGTTCCACTGGATCGAGAAACGATCCGCGCAAGTGTTGCCAAAACGGGCCGCCTGATCGTGGTGGATGAAGATTATCACAGCTATGGGATGTCCGGCGAAATCATTGCAACCGTGACCGAAAGCAACCTGTCGGACCTCAAGGCTCCACCGAAACGGATTGCTTACCCCGATGTTCCGATCCCGTTTGCCCGTGTGATGGAGCAATACTGCCTGCCCAATCAGGACAAGATTGTGGCTGCGGCACTTGAGCTTTGCAAAGGCACCGTGGACGCCTGATCCACACCTCATTTTCAACAGTAGACCATTGTTCCTCCGGGGGGCTCCCGGGGGACGCACAAGAAGGATATGCTTGATGGCAACCGATATTATCATACCCGCAGACCTTTGGGATGGTGACGATGAATGCGTCATCACCGCATGGCTGGCCAGCGAAGGCGCAATAGTTGCAGAAGGTGCGCTGATTGCGGAAATTATGACCGCAAAGGTACAATATGAGATCACAGCGCCTGCCTCTGGCACTTTGGCAATTGCCAAGGACCAAGATGCCGTTGCGGCCAAAGGTGACGTGATCGGGGCAATCTCATGAGCGCGACGGCCACCACATCGGGGCGCGTCGTCCCGCTGCGCGGCGCCCGCGGCATGATTGCTGACAAAATGCTGGCATCGCTTCAGGGCGCGGCACAGCTGACCCACCACGCGCGGGTAGATATGAGCGCTCTTCTGGCGGCCAAGGTCCGCTACAAGGAAGAGGGCGTCGCGCTCTCGGTCGAGGATCTGCTGATGGGCGCTGTTGTCCGCACCCTTTTGCAGCACAAGGACATCAACGGCACCCTCTCTGGCCGCGAAGTCCACCTGGCCGAGGGCGTCGATCTTTGTGTGGCCATCGCGCTGCCGGGCAATCTCTTGGCCGCACCGGCGATCTTTGGCGCTGACAAACTGTCGCTGCCGGAATTGCGGGCGGCCCGCCGGGATCTGGCAGAACGGGCCCGCACAAACAAGCTGACGGTCACGGAAATGACCGGAGGGACGTTTACTGTCTCTAATCTGGGGCTCAGCCGGGTGGAACAGTTCACGCCGATCCTGAACACGCCGCAGATCGGTATTCTTGGAGTAGGGCGCAGTGTCGACACCGTTGTGCCGGAGGGTGACGGGATAGCAATCCGGCCGATGGCCGGCCTGTCCCTGACCTTTGATCACCGTGCGATTGACGGTGCTCCGGCTGCCGACTTCCTGACCGCGCTCTGCGCAACAATTGAAACGTTTGAATGATGCTGTTGGCCCGTTTCAAAACCGCCGCCGATGGGATCTCACGCGAGATGGCGTTGCTGGAACAGGGCAAGCCTGCGATGCTGTTATGGCAGGCGGATGCCCCTGCTTTGGTCATGCCGCGCGCGATCGTGGAGCGTCCTTCGGTCAAGGAACGGGCCAGAGCTGCTGCCCTGACAGGCTGGCCATTGGAACCGCGCCACACCGGAGGCGGCATTGTCCCGCAGGGACCCAGCACCATCAACTTTTCGATGATTTTACCCTGCCCGACAGGTTTTACCCTCGAAGATGGGTATCGGCTGATTTGTGGCAGTCTGAGCGAGGCACTCACCCGCTTTGAGGTGCCAAATACCGCCGGTCCATGTCGTAGCGCCTTTTGCGATGGCGATTGGAACGTGCTGGCGCAGGACCGCAAACTGGTCGGCACAGCGCAACGTTGGCGGTCAACTCCACAAGGACCTGTTGCTCTGATCCATGCGGCACTTCTTGCAGAGCAACCTGCCCATCTGGCCTGGCCCGTAATGGACGCGCTACATCGTGCGGCTTTTCCTGACACCGAGGGCATTCGGGCCCAAGCCCACATCACACTCAAGGAGGTTTTGCCACCAAAGATGCACTTAACGAATTTTCTGGGCGCGTTGGCTCGGGCGGGGGAGGACCGTCTGAAGGCTTTGGCTCAGAAAAAACAAGAGGCGGCCTGAACGTCTCATATCAGTACCCATAATTCCTAGGGAGGAGAGAAAATGACAATCCGGTTTCATCGGTTGAAAGATCAACCGCAAGACCGCGCGGCCATGAGCCGTCGAATGTTCCTGATGACCACTACAATGGCAGGTGTGACCACCAGCGCCATGCTGGGCGGTGGCGCGCTGGCTGCTGGCACATTGGATGCCGGCCAGGCCGGACAATTGTTGCAGATGGTGCAGGATATTTACCCACATCCGGGCCTGCTGAGCATCGGCCATTACCAGGCCATTGCCACGAGTATCGCAAACAATGCGGCCGATGATGCAGACGCGACACAGATGCTGAACGACGGTCTGGCGCGGGTCGAAGAACAGGCACAGGCGCTGTTTGGGACATCCTACACCAAGATCGAAGATCCAGACGCGCGCGAAGGCATTCTGCGCGCGTTTGAAGGGGAAGGCTTTTTCCAATCTGTCCGCTGGACCGCCTATTTTGCCATCTACGACAACAAGGACATCTGGCCGCTGTTTGGTTATGAAGGCTCTTCCGTCGAACATGGTGGTTACATCGATCGCGGCTTCTCTGACATCACATTTGTGCCCCAAGGTCCCTCGCTCGAGGAACGCCTGGCCGACGTACAAAGTTAAGGAGAAGACTGATGACACAATTTGACCTGAACGACGATTCCGTTGTTGTCATTGTCGGCTCTGGTGCCGGCGGGGGCACCCTGGCCAATGAACTGGCGCAAAAGGGGATAAAATCCGTCATTCTGGAAGCAGGCAATCGCTGGGATCTGAGCGACATCGAAAATGATGAATGGGCGATGTTCAACAAGATCTCCTGGCTCGACAAACGTCACTCTGGCGGGGGCTGGCACGGGTCTGTGAACCACCCGAACCTGCCGGCATGGATTGTCAAAGGCTATGGCGGGTCAACCGTCCACTGGGCCGGCGTCTCCCTGCGGTTCCGCGAGTATGAGTTCAAGACTCGCAGCACCTACGGTGCGGTCACCGGAGCAAATGTCGAAGACTGGCCTGTGTCTCTGGAAGAAATGACACCGTGGTATGAAAAGGCCGAGTTGAAAATGGGTGTGACCGGCAAGACGACCGGCATGCCGCATCTGCCCTGGAACAATGGCTTCAGGGTTCTGGCGGAAGGTTGCCGCCGTACGGGACGTACGGATTACAATTCGGGCCCGATGGCAATCAACTCGGTTGAACGTGACGACCGCCCCGCGTGTCAGCAGATCGGCTTTTGTATGCAGGGCTGCGCGATTGGAGCAAAATGGTCCACCATGTACACGGAATTGCCCCGTGCCGAGGAGACCGGAAACTGTGAGATCCGCACCAATGCCATGGCGCTGCGCATCGAGCATGACGAAACAGGCAAGGCGACCGGTGTCCTTTACGCAGATCAGGACGGGAACCAGCACTTCCAGAAAGCGCGGATTGTCTGTGTGGCCGGCAACTCCATCGAAAGCCCGCGCCTGTTGCTGAATTCGGCGTCCTCGATGTTCCCGGACGGCTTATCGAACTCATCCGGTCAGGTTGGACAGAACTACATGACCCATTCAACAGCGGGTGCCTATGCGGTGCTGCCGGAAAAGGTCCATATGTATCGTGGTACCTCGGTTGCGGGCATTGTCGGCGATGAGGTGCATGACAACCCTGCGCGGGGTTTCAATGGCGGCTACTACCTTGAATTCCTGTCACTGGGCTTGCCTTTCATGGCCGCCTTCTTGGAGCCGGGAAACACCGGCTGGGGCCGCAGCGTTGCGTCGAAACTGGAGAATTATGCCAATATGTCCGGCGTTTGGATCTGCGGCGAGGATCTGGCGCAGGAGCAGAACGGAGTAACCCTGCACGGGTCCGAGGTGGATCAGCACGGCCTGCCGGTTCCCATTGTATCCAAGACCCCGCACAACAATGATTATGAGCTGACGTCCCACGCCTATGAGACAACAGCCCAGATCTATGAAACTGTTGGTGCAACAGATGTTTACGAGCTGCCTGCCTATCCGGCGAGCCACAATATGGGCACCAACCGGATGCATGCGGATGCCGACAAAGGCGTCGTGAATGCGCATGGTCAGTCGCATGACATCGACAACCTGTTTGTGTCAGATGGCAGCCAGTTCACCTCGTCCGGGGCCTGTAATCCCACATTGACGATTGTGGCCCTGGCCATCCGTCAAGCGGAATACATCGCCGGTCAAATGTCCGCACGCAACATCTAGTAACCTGTTTGAAGTTTCTCCCGCAGGGGCGGTCGGGCATCTGTCCGGCCGTCTCCCTTTGGGAGCTTTGCATGAGCGAAAGCCCCGCCAAATCGGCGGGGCTGTATCATCTACTCAGGGCGTTGCAACCCTTCGGACGCGATCCATCGGTTGATTGTCGCTCGGCTTTTGCCCAGAACAACGGCCGTTTTCGATACATTCCAATTGGTGCTGTTCAAAGCTTCTCGCAGGGTCTGGCGGGTGATTTCTTTGGGGTTGTTCTGTGATTGCGCGGCCGTCAGACGCGGAGGCAAATCGGTTGAATTCACACGTTCCCCATTTCCGCAAATGACGGCTTCACGCAGCACCGCGCGCAACTCCCGAAGGTTTCCGGGCCACTCATAGGCATTCAGGATTTCCCGTGCCTTGGCTGAAATTTCCATCGGCTTTGGATGCTCATGTGTCAGCACCATCCGCACGGCAGCGGTACGATCACAGTTCCGCAACGCAGGCAATTCCAGAACTGCCTGGCCCATCAAATACAGCAGATTGCGGTCGATTTCATCGCGCGCTTCGATATCTTGCCAGCAAATTCCAGCCGTGCACAAAACCACTGGACGATCGCGACGGTAACCTTGGCTCCCGTCTCGTTCCATTTCTGCGAGATAGGCAGCCAGAACTGATTGCCCAGAGGGATCGAGCTTCTCAACATTGCGCAAGATCAGGGTGGGCGTAATGCGATCTACCGGATAGTCGTTCAAAAACTGCATACCGTGCAAGGCTTCTGCCAAATCCGCACTGGCCTCGGACGAGGCTGCATCCAGCGTCACTCCAAGAGGAGAGACATAGTCCAGATCCTGGAGCAGGGCGCGTGCAAAATCCTCGCTTCCGACACCGGGCTCACCGCAGATCAAAACCGGCACCCGATGCGCAATCAGTTTGCGGGCCCGATCTGCCATCACCGGCCAGCTGCCGCCCAGCTCAACCAGGCGCGCAAGCGATCCGGATTTGTCGATACGCGCTGCCAGTTGCGGTTGTTCCGGCTTACGAGTCCGGCGGCGCGGTGGAACAGTGGCCGGACCGCGCAAAGAAATATCAAGCTCGTGCAGATCAGACAGATGCCGCCCAACAAGACCCTGATGTTCAGCCGGACGCGCACTGTCCCGCCACAGCGGCAAGTAGGATACCACCACTCCGGCATCGTCGCAGGCCACCATGGTTTCGAAACTGCGTTGCTTGCCCATGTCACGAGACATGACACGCGCGGTCATCTTATCTGCATGAAAATTGCGGAAAAGTCGCGTCTGCAACTGCCGTGACGCGCGGCGCAGCGCCTGTTCACACAGGGCGATTTCATCGTCAGTCCGGTTGAGCGAACCCACCAAGGTCACTGTTCCGATCAGGTTGTTCTGACCATCAGTCAGCGGCGCCGAACTGCAGGCGTAATTGGCGAAACAGCGGTGGAAATGGTCTCGTCCCCGGATTGTCATCACACGTCCGGTCTTGAGCGACAGGCTGATGCCGCTGGTGCCGGCCACACGTTCATCCCACACCCCGCCAAAAGCCAGACCCGCCTGTTGAAAATCCGCTTCCAGACCTTCGGGCGCATAGGATTCAATAATGATCCCGTCCGCATCCGACACCAGAAGGCAATAGCGTGACAGGTTCGGCAGAAGTACGGAGCGATCCAACTCAGACGCCGCATCTCCGACCTGATCCAAAAATTTCTCACGCCGCACTCCGGCCTCGGCGCTTTGTAAGCGCAGAACCGGAGACCGACGAGCCGATGTGAGACCATGCTTTACGCCACAACGTGTGTTGGACGTCTCAACGAGTTTCTCTATGTCATTGCGTTGCAAAAACGTGGGCATCCCTAACTCCTCCTCCCTGAAGGCAAGCGTGCCATGTCTACGCATTTCGTGAGTGTCGCCGAAATCAGGCGCTTTGTCCAATTTGCGTTGGGACATTCTGATCCGTGCAGACACACGTGCCCCCGCGTTCACCATCAGGATAGGCGACGCGGGAGAGAACCTGTCTGGACCTAATTGCGTATGAGTATGTGCGCTTATGCCGCCAATTCTTCCAGCGCTTCCAGTGCCCGCGCGCCATAGACCACAGAAGGTCCGCCCCCCATTTCAATCGCCACTGAGAGGACTTCGATCACCTCATCTCGGCTGGCCCCGTGTTTCAGGGCTGCACGCATATGAAACAAAATACAGTCCTCGCAGCGGATTGCGACCGATATTGCAAGCGCCATCAGTTCTTTGACCTTGCTGTCCAGCGCACCGCTTCCGGCTGCAGCTTTCACCAACTGGCTGTATGGGGTCATGACCGTCGGCGCCGCCTTGAACAGTTTTGTCACGCGCGCATCAATTGCAGCGGCTTTTTCGGTGTGGGACATTCTTTCCTCCTCGTCCGTCATGCGGAGAGGATTTCCCCCGTCCCGCATATCCTCCGCCGCAACATTAACGTGAAGGGCAGACCGGACTGGAGCATCGTGATGAGATTTCTGCACAAGATTTCAAAACTGTCTCACTTCGCAAAAATGAGACAGTTCATAATAAACCCCAGTCAGACATGCCATCGGATTTGCAAGGCAGAAATGTCACGGCATAACGCAACGGGGCGCATTTCGTGTGGTTCAGACAGGTTCTGCTCTGCGCCAGTGGCAGCTATCGACCGTGCTTGCAGACTTCTTCCAGTTGTTGGACGAAAACGTCTTCTCCGTTTTGCGCGTCCCGCGATCCCCCATATGCCGAAAGGGCAATCGGTGAAAGCATCGGGAGGTTAAGATCTTCCTCTGCTGGCACCAGAGGAGGCACGATTGTTCGGGTCGGCATGACCGTCAAGGCCAGTCCCGCCTGTACCAGTGACCTAACGCCGATAGGATGCGGGCTGAGATGGGATACGCGCCCTTTCAACCCAGCTGTATCCAAGGCCCTTAGTGCATAGTGTCTTAGGTCTCGACCGTCAGTGAGAAAAGCCAAGGGGATTGGAGCATCCTCTGGTAGCTCAAAATCTGGTGAAGAAACCCAGTCCAGATCCATTGAATGAACAAATTTGCGCTGGCTGTGACGTCCCTGATCCATCATGAACGCCACGTCGATGTCACCATCTTCCAGGCGCTGCAAAAGCTTGTCGCTGCGATCACATTGGATTTGGATCTGAACATCCGGTCTTTGGCGGGAAAAATCCCTAAGCACATCTGAAACAACAGACATTGCAAGGGTAACCGTTGTCCCCAGTCGAAGGATCTGCCGCGCATTTGTCGTTTGAACGGTTTCGATTGCTTCTTCGGAAAGTGACAGAATTCTGCGAGCATAAACCAGAAATGCCTCCCCTTCCGGCGTCAGGAACATGTTCTGGCCTCTGCCGCGTGAAATCAGCTTCTGGCCAAGCACCATTTCAAGTTTCTTGATCTGCGCGCTGATCGCTGACTGAACCGTGTGCTGTTTGTCTGCGACTTTGGTGAAGCTGAGTTCATCCGCCACCAAGGCAAATGTTTGCAGTGTATAAAGGTCAAAAGAAATCTTCATACCAGATTTATAAAGCGAAAAAAGACTGTTTCATAGATTAATCGCCACGGGATAAGCCTTAAGTCGCCACGTCTACGTCAGGAAGCTCATGGAACTTACACTCGCCTTCTACATTTTCGCTGCGATTGCAATTCTGCTTACGGGCCTATCAAAAAGCGGGTTCGGTGGCGGCTTGGGCGTTATGGCCGTGCCGATGATGACTCTTTATGTAACGCCTCAATTCGCGGCCGCAGTCATGATGCCCATTCTGTTGACGATGGATGTCCTGGTTGTCTGGCGCTATCGCCGGACATGGGATCGTAGGATCGTCGCAGCTCTGCTTCCGGCGGCGCTGGTGGTGGGCCTTCTCTTGGGAAGTATGACGTTCCAATTCGTAGACACAGACACCATTCGGCTCCTCATTGGCAGTCTGGCTGCCTTCTTCGTTGGAGGGTTCCTCCTTTCCCGTTCCGATCAACAGCAAACTGTAGAGCCGCCGAGGTCGTTCATTTGGGGGATGGGAGCACTATCGGGGTTCGCGAGTTTCATAGCCCACGCGGGCGGTCCTCCGGTGAAGGGCTACTTGCTTCGGCAAAATCTGGAAAAGTCGTGGTTTGTCGGAACAAACACTATGTTTTTTTTCTCGCTGAATTTTCTGAAAACACTCGCCTATGGCGCGGCCGGAACACTTTCAGTCGACAGCCTTCGAACAAGTGCTGTTCTTGCACCGGCTCTCTTTGTGGGCATCGTGTTGGGGGTGCGTCTTCACGGATTGATCGACCAAAGGATCTTTGTGAATGTGGTCTATGGCTTTCTGGCCATGACAGCGGCAAAACTTCTGTTCGACAGTGGTTCCGCTCTCTTGTGGTAATCGAGCGAAACCGAAGCAATCCTTTGTTAAAACCGCAGCGTGGACGACGGATTACATGGCACGGGGCTCACCAGCAGCAAAACCCGCCGTCCACCAGCAGGTCCACGCCCGTGCAATACGAAGCTGCATCCGATAGCAGGAACACCGCAGGGCCGACCATCTCGTCAACGCTGGCCATCCGCTGCATTGGGGTCTGGCTTTCGAACTCTTTGGTTTGATGGACCATTTCGGGGCGGGTGTTCATCGGAGTTGCTGTATAGCCGGGGCTAATGGAATTCACACGGATGCCCCGGTCCACCCACTCCATCGCCATCGATTTGGACATATGGATCACGCCCGCTTTGGAGGCGTTGTAATGCACCTGGGTCAGCCCGCGGTTTACAATGACGCCCGACATTGAGGCGATGTTGACGATGGAACCGCCTTGCCCATGGGCCAGCATCGCCCGCGCTTCAGCCTGACAAGACAACCAGACACCCTTCATGTTGATGTCCATAAGGGTCTGATACTGGTCTTCTTCCATGTCTTCGCAAGGATTGGCGTTGGCAATGCCAGCTGCATTCAGCGCCAGCCGGAGTGGGCCAAGTTCCGCTTCGGTCTGCTTGACTGCCTCGGCCAGCGCTTCACCAGAGGTTACGTCCGAAGCGATCTGAATGCATTTGCGCCCGGCCTTTGCTATGCAGTCGGCGGTTTGCGAAAGCCCATCGTCGGTACGCCGGTCGAGCAGCGCAACATCTGCACCGCATTGGGCAAGCCCTATGGCAATGCGTTGGCCAATACCGCTGCCAGCCCCGGTGACCAGAGCGACACGGCCCGAAAGGTTGAACAGGGCCGGGGCGTTCAGCTTTATTTCTTGCATGGTCTCATTCACCTTATGTTGTCGACCAACCTGGTCAGGACATGATCAGCCCGCCGTCCACGTTGATGGTCTGGCCGGTAATATAATCCGCGTCCTCGCTGGCCAGGAAAGCAACCAGCCCGGCCACGTCCTTGCCAGTGCCGGCGCGCTTCATCGGGATCTTGTTCTCGACCCAGTCTTTCATCAGCTCGCCCGGCGCATAATCGCCAAGCATCTCGCCCCAGATTTTGTCGTTATAATCCCACATGTCGCTGAAAATGATGCCCGGGCAAATCGCATTCACGGTGATCTTTTCCAGCGCGACCTCCTTGGCGAGGCTTTGAGTAATGCCGACAACTCCCATCTTGGAGGCCGCATAATGAGGCGTAAAGATGAACCCGTCACGCGCCTGACCCGAGGCAGTATTGATCAGCCGCCCGCCTTTGCCTGACTTGCGCATCCGAGCGATGGCTTCCTGGCAGCAGAGAAACACGCCTTTTGTGTTCACCGCCATAGTGGCATCCCAGTCGTTCTCGGTCAGGTCCTCGACTTTACGGATGGTGATGATCCCGGCGTTTTGCATCGAAATGTCGACGCCGCCAAAGGCTTCTTCCGCGCGGTCATAGAGTGTTTTTACGGCTTCCGGCCTAGTGACGTCGCAGATCACGCCGATGGCTTCCGCCCCGGATTTGCGAAGCCCCGCAGCGGCCTCTTCGACCTGCGGCTCGATGGAGGCAATAACGAGATTTGCGCCTTCTGAGGCAAAACGTTCTGCCACCGCATAGCCGATGCCGCGATTGCCGCCAGTGATAACCACTGTCTTCCCTTTGAAACGGTTCATATGATTTTCCTTGTGTGCTTAGGGCAATCTGCTTAGGCCGTTGCGAGTTCCATGACAGAGACATCATTGGCTTCGGTGTGGTCCAGAATGCCGGTCTGACGCCCTGCGGCCATAACCAGAATACGGTTGGACACGCCAAGGACCTCTTCGAGATCAGAGCTGACGACAATTACGGCGACGCCTTCAGCTGCCAGACCGTGGATGATTTCATAGATCGAGGACCGTGCCCCTACGTCAATCCCACGTGTCGGCTCATCGAGCAGCACCACGCGGGGATTGCGTGCAAGCCATTTGGCAATCACAACCTTCTGCTGGTTGCCACCGGACATCTCGCTGGCATTTTGATCGCTCCGGCCCTTCACCCCGAATTTGGCGATATTCTCATTGGCGAACCTGCGCACGCGGTGCTTGTTTATCCAGCCTGCTCTGGAGACTGCTTCGAAGTTTGAGTAGGCGATGTTGTCTTCGATGGAGTGGCTCAGGACCACCCCCTGCAACTTGCGGTCCTCGGGTACGAGCACGATGCCGCTGTCGATTGCGGCCCGAGGCGTGCGCGGCGTGATCTCTTCTCCATCCAGGAGGACAGAGCCCTCTGCAATTGGATCAGCGCCGGCAATCGCACGCACCAACTCGGTCCGGCCTGCTCCAACAAGCCCGGCGATCCCAAAGATCTCGCCGCGGCGGACGGAAAAGTTCACGTTGCTGAAATGCCCCAATGCAGAGCTTAGATCTCGTACTTCCAGCATGGTCTCCGCCGCAGGCTTCGCGAGCGCGGGAAACATCTGGTCCATATTTCGGCCGACCATCGCCTCGACAATGCTGCGCACTGGCACGTCAGCGGTATCGAACTGCTGCACCTTCTCGCCATCGCGCATAACGACGATGCGATCTGCGATCTGTTTGATTTCTTCCAAACGATGCGAGATGTAGATGATCCCGACGCCATCGGCCTTTAGCCGCTCAATCTGTTCAAAAAGCAGTTTGGTTTCTTCGCCACCAAGCGCGGCGGTCGGTTCATCTAGGATCAGAAGCCGCGCATTCAGCGTCAAGGCTTTGGCGATTTCGATCAACTGCTGGTTGGCCGTCGAAAGCCCCTGAACCAGACGGCGCGGCGATACATTCAGGCCGAGGCGTTGCAGGCCATGTGTCGCGCGCCGCTCCATCTCGCGACGGTCAACCCGGCCGTGGCGCATCGGGTAACGCCCGACAAAAATATTCTCAGCGATGGAGAGATGCGGCAGCAAGAGCAGTTCTTGGTGGATCATGCCGACTCCGGCGTCCATGGCCTCGCGGGGGGTGGCGGGCGCATAGGGCGCGCCCTGCCACGTCATCTCTCCGGAGGTAGGGAGGATCGTGCCGGAGATGATATTTGACAGCGTTGATTTTCCGGCACCGTTTTCGCCGAGCAGCGCAACGACCTCACCGGGTCGTACCTCTAGATCCACACCGTGAAGCACCTCTATCGGCCCAAAGGACTTGTAGATATTCTTCAGCGTCAGGATCGGGAATGTATCGGTATTGGTCATTGCGCTGCCCTTTGCCTTTATCTTATGGGTGCTTCTCGACAAAGACAGATGCGTTTTCGCAATCGGTCAGCACAGCATTCGGGATCTGGCGCGCAGGCACAGATGCACCCTTTGCGACAGCAATCGCCGAATTCACCGCCAGAACACCCATCGCCTGCGTGCTTTGCGTTGCAGTCACCACAAAGGGGGTGTCGCAGCGCGCCAGTGATTCAAGGGCGGCAACGTCGCCGTCATAACCTCCAACCACGATCTGATCTGCGAGACCCGCTGCCTCGACGGCTTTGGCGGCGCCCATCGCGATAGCATCGGCCTGGCCAAAGATCATCTTGATATCGGGGTGGGCCTGCAACATGTTTTGCCCGATCGAGAAGCCCTCGTCGGGGGACCACATTTGCGTCCACTGTTGGGCCACCAATTCCACACCGGGGTTTTCGTCGATGGCCATCTTGCAGCCTTCAAAGCGCTGAACCTCAGGGGTTGTTCCTTTTTGACCGTGGATAATCACCATCTTGCCTGTTCCGCCTGCGCGCTCGATGATCGAAGAACAGACCTCGTAGGAGGACATGACGTTCTCACCGTAGATCACAGTATCGCCAGGCTCGCCATCGGGCTCGCGGTCCACATTGATGACCGGTATGCCTTCGGCACGCGCCAGCCGGGTCGGAACAGCGGCCGCAGCCGCACCGGCCGGAATGTAAATGAAGGCGTCGATGCCCTGGGTCATCAGATCCTGGACCTGGCTGACCTGAGTAGCAGTGTCGCCTTTTGCGTCAACGGTGATCACTTCGATGCCAAGAGATGTGGCGTAGTTCTCGACGCCAAGCTTGATCTGGTTGAAGAAATCAGCCTGCAGGTTCGGTACGGCGAGGCCGATCTTTTCAATCCCGATTCCGGCATGGTCGTCTGCTGCGGCTGCCACAGGCAGCATTCCGGCAAGTGCGGTGGCGGCCAGTAGGGCCTTGAGTGTCTTTGTCATAGGGTGTCTCCTCCTTGGTCGTATTGGCCCGATCTTCCCGGGCTTTGGAACCCGACCTTGCGCTCGGGTCTTTGGTCATGGCAGCGGCTCCCTCCGCTGCCAAATTCTACGCCTTGCGCTGCTTGAACGTTTCAGCGGCTACCGCCATCACGATCACCAATCCGATGATCACGGCCTGTAGGAAGGGTGACACGCTGAGCAGGTTCAGCCCGTTGCGCAGTACCCCAATGATCAAAACTCCAATGATCGTGCCGCCGATGCCTCCTGTTCCTCCCGAGAGGCTGGTGCCCCCGATGACCACAGCCGCGATGGCGTCCAGTTCATAGGAGATCCCGATCGTTGGCTGTACCGCATCGAGGCGCGCAGCCAGAAGCACACCGGCCAGACCGGACAGTGCGGCGCAGGCCGTATAAACAAGCACCGTGACTCGATTCACGTTAATGCCCGCCAGCCGAGCGACCTCTGGATTGCCGCCTACTGCATAGACCGCACGCCCACCCTGGCGGTAGCTTTGGAAAAGCCAGGCGATAGCAAAAACGACGAACATGACGGCGACTGTCATTGTAATCAGGCCGCCGTAGCGGATGATTGCGCCCATGTTGAACCATGCCGGGAAGCCAATGATCTGCGAGCCGTTGGTGATCATGCTGGCCAATCCGCGCGCAATCGACATCATCGCAAGTGTCGCGATGAAAGGCGGCACTTTGAAGATCGTAATCATCAGGCCCGAGATGAAGCCAGAAATTGCGGCGGCTGCAATGGCCAATGGAATAGCTGCACCCATAGGCAATCCCGCTTCCACATTGAGATAACCCAAAACCATCATCGCCAGTGCCAGAACGGAGCCCACAGAGAGGTCTATCCCGCCTGTGAGAATGACAAAAGTCATACCTACCGCGATGATCCCAATCACGGTGACCTGATCCAGAATGTTCAGGAAGTTCCGCAGGGAAAAGAAGGAATCGGTTGCAAGTGTCAGGAAGCCACAAAGCAGGATAAGCCCAATGAGCGGTCCGGTCGCGCTCCCCAGCGAAAACCATTCGGTATACTTGCGACCACCCTGTTGAAAGTTGGCACCCGTTTCTGTCATTCTTCCCTCCCGGTGCATAAATATGCACAAATGATGAAAAATACTAACCTTAGAAACTTTTCTGTGTCAACTGTCGAAAGTGACCAACCTTGGAATTCTCGAACATTACTCGCGTCCTTGACGAATTACCAAAACGTATGTTTATATATAGGGGAATAATTATGCTAAGGGTGCGAAAATGACCCCAGAAAACCTAAGCGAACTGGCAAACAAGATCCGACGGCGTGACCTTCAGGCTGTTTTTGAAGCAGGTGCGGGCCATATCGGTGGTGAGATGTCCGTGACGGACCTTCTGACCGCACTGTATTTCAAGATCATGCAGGTAGAGCCGCAGAACCCATCTGCGCCGCTACGCGACCGCCTTGTGCTCAGCAAAGGACACACGGCCCTCGCGCTATATGTGGTGCTGGCCGAGAAAGGGTTTATCCCGACCGAAGAGATTTCCACCTTTCTTCAGCATAACTCCCGCCTAAACGGGCACCCGAATCGTATGAAAGTGCCCGGCGTAGAGACAAATACGGGACCCTTGGGGCATGGATTGCCAGTTGGCGTTGGCATGGCAAAGGCAGCTCAGCTCAACGGTGAGAGCTGGCGCACCTTCGTGATTACCGGGGACGGCGAAATGCAGGAAGGCTCCAATTGGGAAGCCATCATGGCAGCCGCACAGTTCAAGCTGGATAACCTGACCCTGATTATCGACCACAACCGTCTTCAACAGGGCGCACGTCTTGCTGAGACCAACAACATGGCTCCACTGGCGCCAAAGCTCGAGGCGTTTGGTTGGGCAGTGCAAGAGATAGATGGCCACGACATGGATCAGATCTGCACCGCGCTCTCTGCGGAAAGCATCACGCATGGAAAACCGAAATGTGTCGTGGCGCACACCAACAAGGGTCACGGCATTTCCTTTATGTCCGACAATGTCGCCTGGCACCACAAAGTGCCAAATGAAGAGCAATACAAACAGGCCATGGCCGAACTTGAGGGGGCAATGGCATGATCAACCCGTTTGAAGGCGCAAAACTGCACGATTGCCGGGATGCCTTTACCTCGGTTCTCGAAGCTCTTGGTAGCGAAAACACCGACATCGTCGCGGTGTGCAATGATTCTGTCGGTTCGTCCAAACTGGGCGGTTTCCGTGATAAGTTTCCCGAGAGGCTGATTAATGTCGGTATTGCAGAACAGAACATGGTTGGTGTCGGGGCCGGCCTGGCCAATGGGGGAAAAATCCCGTTTGTCTGCGCCGCATCGCCATTCCTGACAGGCCGTGCGCTGGAACAGATCAAGGCAGACGTTGCCTATTCCGAGACCAATGTGAAGCTGGTCGGGATCTCCTCTGGTATGGCCTATGGCGAGCTTGGGCCGACTCATCACTCGATCGAAGATTTTGCATGGATTCGGGCTTTGCCTAACGTGCCTGTAGTGGCTCCCGCCGATCGCAATGAGACCGCGGCAGTGATCAAGTGGGCTGCCGCCACCACTGGCGGGTGCTTCCTGCGTCTAAGCCGGGTCGGAGTGCCAGATCTGCTGCCGGAAGAACACGTCTTTGAGCTCGGCAAAGCCAATCTGCTGCGCAAAGGCAACGATCTGACTCTTATTGCCAATGGTGTTTTGACCCACCGGGCCTTGATGGCTGCAGCTTTGCTTGAAAAGGACGGGATCAACGCCCGTGTTTTGAACATGGCAAGCGTCCGGCCCATAGACGAAACCGCCATCGTCAGCGCCGCAAAGGAGACCGGGGCGATCCTGACCTGTGAAGAACATACCACCTTTGGCGGTCTCGGAAGCGCAGTTGCCGAAGTTGTTGTCGATCAGGCGCCGGTTCCCATGACGCGGCTTGGTGTGCCCGGCGTCTTTGCTCATACCGCATCAGCCAATACCTTGTTGGATGATTATGGAATGTCGCCTGAAGCAATGGCAGAAAGTGCCCGGGCCCTGATAGAGCGAAAAGGATAGACGCATGCCGCGGCAGGTCATTTTGGCGATCGACGAAGGCACAACAAACGCAAAGGCCACGCTCGTCTCGCAGACGGGCGAAATCATCGCCAGCGGCTCTGCGCCTGTTCCGATCGAGCATCCACAGTCAGGCTGGGTCCAGCAGGACGCCGACAAGATCTGGGGTGCGACGCAGGACGCCATCGCCGCCTGTATGGCGACCGCGCAGGATGTCCAGGTCATCGCTTTGGGCATTTCAAACCAGCGTGAGTCGATCCTGATCTGGGACCGCCAGACCGGCGCGCCCCTTGGCCCGGTGATTACATGGCAATGTCGTAGGACCGCCGACGTCTGTAACGCCCTGAAAGCTGCTGGGCACGAGCAGGAGGTTATCGCTCGCACCGGTCTGCCACTGGATCCGTTGTTCCCCCCGACTAAGATCGCCTGGCTCCTGTCGAACCACGGCAGGGGTGGAGCGGATATCTGCATCGGCACGGTCGACAGCTGGCTGATCTGGAAACTCTCTGACGGCCGGATCCACGCGACTGACCGGTCGAATGCCGCGCGCACGCAGCTCTTTAATATCGACGAAGGCTGTTGGGACAAAGAACTCTGCAAAATCTTTGGGGTCGACTGGTCGATGCTGCCAGAGGTGCATGACAGCTCACATGTCTTCGCAGAAACAAAAGGCGCCCGCGCCGTTCCAGACGGCATACCGATCGCTGCAGCGATTGGCGATTCTCACGCTGCGCTGTTTGGCCATGGAGCGTTTGGTCCGGGTGATGGAAAGATAACATTTGGCACCGGATCATCGGTGATGACGACACTCACAGAGTTCATCGCACCGCCGCCCGGTATAACCACCACCATCGCATGGTCGATCGGCGGCAAATCCACCTACGCTTTCGAAGGCAATATCCTGGTCAGCGCCTCCATCCTGCCTTGGACCGCGGCTCTGCTGGGCCTGGCCGATGTAGAGAGCCTGTTAGATCTGGCCCAGACTGTCCCTGACACAAACGGGATCGCACTTGTGCCTGCCCATGTGGGCCTTGGCTCGCCATATTGGAATTCTGAGGCCCGCGGATTGATCACGGGGCTTTCCTTCGGATCGGAGCCGGCCCATATCGCGCGCGCCGCCGCCGAAAGCATCGCGCTCCAGGTGCACGATGTCTTTGCGATTATGGCGGATGCGGCCAAGGGCATCGGGCAGCTTTCCGTCGACGGCGGCCCCAGCCAGAACGCATTCCTCATGCAAATGGTCGCGGATTGCCTGGATCACAGTGTCACCCCCTGTCGAAATGCCGAGGTCTCAGCTCTTGGGGCCGCGCATCTTGCCGGGCTGGCCACCGGGTTTTGGCAAGACCTCGATGAGGTCAGGCGTCTTGCTCACCATGGGTCCGCGATTTTCCCGGCACTGGAGGCAAGCGCGCGGAAAGACCGGCTGGACATTTGGCGAAAAGCCATTGCTCGCACACTTGTATCGCTGTAGTGAATAAATATTCAGCAATTCGGCGAAACAGGAGCCTCGATGACCCGTGTAAATGAACTTCGTCTGATCGCGCGCGTGGCGCAGATGTATCACGTCGAGGGGCAACGCCAGGCCGATATCGCAAAACATCTCCGTATCTCCCAAGCCTCAGTCTCACGTATGCTCAAGAAAGCCCAGGCTGAAGAAATCGTACGCACGACCGTTGTCGCCCCGTCCGGCACCTATGCCGAACTTGAAACCGGCCTGCGTCAGCAGTTCGGCCTGTCCGAAGCGATTGTCGTCGAATGCACCGAGGACCGGGACGGCGCGATCATGGCCCGGATCGGCGAAGCGGCCGCCCATTTTGTTGAGGCGACCCTGCAATCTGACGAAATCATTGGCGTGTCCAGCTGGTCGGAAACCATCTTCCAAATGGTTCAGAACATTCACCCGATGAAATCGGGCAAGGCCAAATATGTTGTGCAGATGCTCGGCGGTATGGGCAATCCAACGGTACAGATGCATGCCAACCAATTGGTGACACGTCTGGCAAAGCTGACAGGCGCAGAGCCTCATGTGCTCAGCACGCCTGGCGTCGCGCAATCGCGAGAGGCCAAGCTGGTTTTACTGGGTGACACCTTCGTGCGCGAAACAATGGATCTCTTTTCGCAGATTACGCTTGCGATTGTCGGCATCGGGGCTGTCGAACCCTCGGGCATGCTGGCACGCAGCGGAAACGTCTTCTCTCCACGTGAGCTGGCCGATCTGACAGCGTCCGGCGCGGTAGGCGACATGAGTTTGCGTTTCTTTGATGCCGAGGGGGCGCTTGTAAAAAGTTCTCTTGATCGGCGGGTGATTGGTACCACACTGGAAGAGCTGGCCAATGTGGACAGGGTGATGGCCTTGGCTGGCGGCAAAGCCAAGACCGAAGCCATCAGAGGCGCGCTGAAGACTGGCATCATCGATCTGTTGATAACCGATAAATTTACTGCAGAGCGCCTCGTGGGCTCCAACTCCGAAAATCAGCCCGCCTGACCCAGTATCGCACGGCAGGGGCGCGCGTTTCCGGCGAAGGTGAAAATCTTCATAATCCGTCTTATGGTAAATTAAATAATGTCGTTTGGTGCAATCGCCACAGACTTGATGATTGCATAACACTTCACACCCGTTTCCAATCCAAGCCGCTGAACACTGCGCTGGGTGACCCGTGACAAGAACGAACCAGCGGTACTGTCGATTGCAACGATCGCACCTGGACCTTCGCCACTTCGGACATGGGCGACGAAACCACAGAGCACGTTCAATGCTGAAATTTCCTCTGGCTTGACGCGAGCCAGGATCACGTCATGGGCCGAAATACGGATACTGACTTGCGCGCCAATCGCATGAGGAATGCGTGGTACAAACAAGGGCTGACCTCCCGAAGAAAGCTCTGTCAAACCGTCTGCATGTTGTTCTTTTACAATGGCATTCAGTACCGCGCCGGCACCACGTGGCCCCAAAGGTAGAACCGAAGGATCCCCCAAAACAGACGCTGGTGTTCCTTGGCGCAGCACTCGACCGTTTGACAGCGCAACAACACTTGTTGCCAGTCGCGCCACTTCGGAACCGGAATGGCTGACATAGAGCATCGGCGTGTTGATCTCGTCTCTCAACCGTTCGAAATAGGGCAGGATTTCAGCTTTCCGCGCCTGATCCAGCGCGGCCAATGGCTCATCCGCTATAATCAGCTCTGGTTTGCTTAAAAGCGCACGGCCAATGGCAACTCTCTGTTTTTCACCACCGGACAAATGGGCTGGACGCCGATCAAGCAGAGCCTGCAGACCAAGCATTTCGATTACGCGGTTGAACTCTCCGGCTTGGAGAGGCGCACGCGCGAACCATCGGCCAAACCGCAGATTGTTGCGAACCGTTAGATGCGGGAAAAGACGGGCGTCCTGGAAAATGTACCCTATGCGACGGCGATGTGGCGGTTCACATATGCGTGCTGTCTGATCAAACACCACCCGCGTGCCCAGCTGAACCCGCCCGTGATCCGGGCGCAGCAAGCCGGCAACCAGATTTGCAATTGTCGACTTCCCAGAGCCCGATGCACCAAACAGAACCGTAATTCCGCCATTGGAAGAAAACGAAACATCCAGTTTAAAATCGGGAAAATGATGTTGTGCCTCGACCTGGATCACCCGACATCTTCCAACTTCTTGCGTGCACGCCGCGCCAGTGTTTCAGACAGAAACAACGCCCCCAAGGCGATACAGACCGATATAAGAACCAACCGTGCTGCAGCCGCTTCCTGGCCTGGCACCTGGAGCAGCGCATGGATCGCGGACGGGATCGTTTGCGTCTGCCCCGGGATATTTGCAGCAAATGTGATTGTGGCTCCGAATTCTCCCAATGCCTTGGCAAAGGCGAGAATGGAGCCAGTCAGAATGCCGGGGATCATCAGTGGCAATGTGACGGTTAAAAACACCCAGATCGGCGACGCCCCCAATGTTGATGCTGCATCTTCCAGACGCATATCAACGGTTTCCAGCGACAAGCGCAAAGCCCGAACCATCAGTGGAAAGGCCATAACCCCGGCTGCCAGCGCAGCCCCGGTCCAGCGGAAGGCCAAGATGATACCGACCTCCTTGAGCCAAGCCCCAACACCCCCCTGGGTTCCAAACACCAGCAACAAAAGATATCCGGTCACCACAGGTGGCAGAATCAAAGGCAAATGCGCCAGACCATTCAACAGAGACTTTCCGGGGAAGCTCCAGCGCACCAGAGCATAGGCCGTCAAAAAGGCCAGCGGTGTCATCAGCAATGTCGCCCAAACAGCAATTTTCACTGATAACGCAACCGCCTGCCATTCGGTTGGCCCAAGCCAGCTTTGCATTTTCAAACTACCCCTCTGTCGGCAGAAAGCCATAGGTCCCAAGCCGGGCACGTATATGATCTGACTGGAGAAATTTCAGAAACGCAAGTGACGCTTCGGTCGGAGAGGTTCCAATTGCTGCCGCCGTGTAAATAATTGGGTCATGGCTTTCTTCGGGAAACAAACCCGCCTGAAAGACATCGGGAGCAGTGGCCGCATCACTGGCATAAACAATGCCGAACCGCACTTCCTTGAGAGTGACAAGATTCAGCGCCGCCCGCACGTTGTCGACCTGCACCGCCAAGGGTGCAACAGATTTCCAAAGGCCCAGATACTCCAGAGCTTCCCTGCCATATTGACCGGCTGGAACCGAATTTACCATCCCCATGGCAATCCGATCATCTGCGCCCAAATGCGCCAGTCGCTGCGCAATTGATTGCTCGCCCGTCAGTTCATCAGAGGAAACCAACGCTAGCCTATTGCGCAGCAAATCAAAACGATAAGCATCCGAAATCAAACCAGCGCCTGCCAGGTAATCCATCCATTGCTGGTTTGCGGAGACAAAAATCTGTGCCGGAGCACCAAGTTCGATTTGTCGGGCCAAGAGCGCTGACCCAGCGTAGCTGAAACTGGTGCTATGCCCTGTCTGCTTTTCGAACTCTTTGGCCAAACCATCAAATAGCGGTTTCATACTGGCGGCGGAAAAAACAGTAACAGTGTCGGCCATCGCCGAAACGGACCAGAGACCGACAAAAACCAGCGCAAATGCACCCGCACCCGCCCGCGTGAGCGAGCGGCGCATTTTGGTAAACTTCGGGGCGCGTCGAAAATAAGTCATGGCGTTCACCCAAAATGGGTGCTGCATCCCAAAACACAAGTCAACAAAGAGAAAAGCCGCACCAGTCAGGCACGGCTTTTCATAATCAAAATAACTGTCAGATCTATCAGAACAGCATAACGTCGCCTGAACCTGCAGCCGGTTTTGCCGGTGCGGCCGGAGCCGGGCGCGCCACTGTACGTTCGATGTTTTCAAGCGTTTGGTCGTTCTGTACGCGAGTTTGCTGTGCGGCACCTGAAACCGGATGGAACCGAACGCGGCGTGCAGAGGTGCCTCCAACACTGGAGGAGATACATGGGATACCCTCATCACGCAGAAAGCTCTGGATAAACGCCGCGTTTTTCGCTCCAATATCAGAAAGATTCACCGACATCTTGGCCCCACCAAACACTTTGGCTTGCAAGTTGCGCCGTTCGGCTCCCTTCTTCATGACACCGTTGATCAAAAGCTCCATAGCGTGCACACCATAGCGTGCACTGGCAGCCCCACCTCCGTTGGCATGCGCCAGCAGAAAATGGTTCATTCCTCCAACGCCGTTTTTCTCATCATAGATGCAGGCGGCAATACAGGAGCCAAGAACAGTCGACAAAACCACATTCGGGTCGGTCGTCAGCTGGTACTCACCCTGGAGAACCGTAACAGTCTTTTTATTCATGAAAGCATTGCTCACGGTAGGTTCCTTCCCGAATTCGTTCTATGTCTTACAGGCTTGAAGTAGCGTGGTCGCCATGCGCGACAACGAGATTTGTTTCTGGGCACCGCCGTTCTCCCATGCCACACGTGGCATGCCATAAACGACGGAGCTTTGTTCATCTTGCGCAAAGGTTGTGGCGCCAGCTTTACGCAGTTCCAACAAGCCTTTTGCACCATCCTGCCCCATTCCGGTGAGAATGGTCGCAACAACTTCGCGTGCAAACGGGACCGCCGAAGTAAACAATGCATCGACCGATGGCATGTGGCCTGAAATAGGCGGCCCATCTTTCATACGCGTGCGCAGAGGTTTGCGCTGGGACATGCCAAAATGGCGAGTTTGCCCTGCAGCTACGTAAACTCGGCCACTCTCAATCGGCAGATTATCATCTGCTGGAACAACTTTGGCCGGGCAGATACGGTCCAGAAGTGAAACCAACCCTTGCCCAAAGTTTTTCCCGGTATGCTGGACGATCAATGTCGGCGGGCAATTGGCCGGAAATCCAACCAGAACATTGCGCAACGCTTCAACGCCTCCCGTTGAAGATCCGATCAGAATCATTTTGTTCGACCGCGGCCCTGCTGTAGAAGACAGGCCACCGGTTCGCGCCGCCGGTTGGTTGCGGCGTGGCGCCTTCACCATCATATCATAGTACTGAACAAACTGCCGCGGGCTGTCAGATTTGGTCAGTTCGAAAATACCGGCGCCAACATTCAGGAGCGGTGATGCATTGCGTGCAGGTGCAGCATTCATGTCATCCATGACAGAAACCCACCGCACGTCCAACGCATTGAAGAGCGCGAGCATCATCTCAAACTCAGGTAGCTTGGTGAACCCGTCCTCGACAAATGCAAATGTCGGCTGGCTCGCTTCCGCTTGGTTATAAGCCATCATCAGATTGTTCGCCAACAACACCTGCATACCCGCATAGGCTGATTGCAAATTGCTTTGCAAACTGCGCGCGAAGTGTTTGTCGGTTGTAATAATTAAAACGCAAGAGGATGGCAAATCAGCACCTTTAGTTTTGTCCGGCACCAAATGCCGCATGTATTCGATTCTTAACGGGCGAGTTCGATCTCTCTGCCTTGGTCGTCCGTTGAAAGAATTCACCCGAAAATCTTTCGGAAGAGTTTCCCGGCAGATCATTTTTGCGCTCTCAGAGCAAAATGTACCGTTTTTAACCCGCGTTTCGTTCTGAAACCGTTTTAAGTTAACTGTTTCGGCAGTGAATTGACGCCGAATAGCGTCAATCAAACATGCGCCCGGTAAAACACGAATCTTTTGTACATGTTTCAAACGGTCTCGTCTCGGACGATTTAGCTCTCGCCGCACCTCTTATGAGAATATTGAAAACACGGCCTGGCCTCTCATTATAATAGGACGGAAGAATTTTCGATTTGTGGAAAATTCGAGAAATTCCACGGCCCCATCTACATAAAAAAATGCGCTACCTTGGCCCGGCTCGGCAATCAAATATTAAGGCCCACGTCCTACGAATATTGCATCGAAAGTCAAATCTGTCGCCAACAACGGGGGTGCGAATCGCTGGACATGTCGATGGAAGCACAAAAATTCTCATTGGATTTGCCAAATCCATTCGCCGAGCTTGACCCGCTTATCAATTTCCTGCGCGGAGCTCAGGCAAAAGCGGTTGAGATCGACTGCAGCAATGTAAAAGTCATGCCGTCGCGCGGACTGCAATTGCTGCTGAGCGCCGAACAACAATGGCGTTCAGAAGGGTTAGGTTTTTCCGTAACCAATATCGGCGAAACCTGCCGCAAATCTCTGACCCTCCTGGGCCTTGAACCCACCCGATTTGAAGACGAGGAAACAGCATGAAGACCAAAGTTCTGGCAATCGACGATTCCCGCACCATCCGGAATCTGCTTGCAGCCGCCCTGGAAGAGGCCGGCTTCGAATATCACAGCGCCGTTGATGGCCGCGAAGGTGTCGACATGTACCCAAGCGTTGCCCCCGACGTTGTGATCACCGACATCAACATGCCGAATCTAGACGGTTTCGGTGTGATCGAAGAATTGCGCGGAACCAAAATCAACTCCAAAGTTCCAATCCTGGTTTTGACGACCGAAAGCGCACCGGAACTGAAAGTCCGTGCACGCGATGCGGGTGCAACTGGCTGGATTACCAAACCTTTTGATGATCAGTCACTGATCTTTGCTCTGAAGCGCGTTACGGGAGCAGCGGCATAAGATGTCGGGGTCGATTCAAGATACATTCTTTGAGGAGTGTGAAGACCTCCTCGAAGCAATGGACGAGGGTCTGACCGCCATCGAAGGTGGCGAACATGACCAAGAGGTTGTGAACGCAGTTTTTCGCGCCGTCCACTCCATCAAAGGTGGCGCTGGAGCTTTCGGGCTCGACGAACTGGTGGGCTTTGCTCACAAGTTTGAGACTGTGTTTGACGAGTTGCGCAGCGGCAAGCTGGAGTTTGACGCATCGCTCATCCAACTGTTGCTACGCTCCAGTGACCACCTTGCAGATTTGGTGGCCACAGCACGTGACGGTGGTTCGACCGATGAGGCACACCACAATGTGCTGATCGAAGCGCTGCAAAAATACATTCCCGAGGAGGAGGAAGACCTCACCTTTGAACCCATGGGTCTAGGTGGTGGAATGGATACCGGCTTTGCACCTGCACCAATTGCGGAAGATAAGGAACGCACATACGAGATCCGCTTCCATCCCCTGAAAGAAATGTATGGCACCGGCAACGAGCCTTATTTCTTGTTTCAGGCATTGTCTGAACTGGGTGAACTTGAAATCCGCATGAACGATTCGGAGCTTCCAGGGTTCGACACTATTGATGTCAGCGAAAGCTACATCTCTTGGGAGATGACCCTGAAATCCAAAGAATCGACGTCTTCGATCGAAGCTATTTTTGAATTCGTCGAAGGCCTTTGCGAGTTGTCCATTTCGTCAGATGGCGATGCCGAAGACGAAGCCAATGCACTTGCTGCCTTGAACGCGGCTTTTGGTACCGGCGACGACGCAGCCCCAGAGGCGGACACACCCGCCCCTTTTGAGGCTCCGGTTCCCGCACCCGAAGCAGAGGCTTCGGCACCCGCCGAAGGAAAAGCTTCGTCTCCCAAGGCCGAGACCGCCAAGACGGAGCAACGAGGCCCCAAGCCTACTCTCCGTGTCGATCTTGAGCGGGTGGACCGGTTAATTAACGCCGTGGGAGAACTCATCATCAACCACTCCATGCTCGCGCAGCAGATCGCGAACTTGGACGCGGGAGATGTGCGAGACGTTGAAACTGAGCTCGAAGGGTTCAAAAACCTGGCGCGTGATATCCAAGAAGGCGTCATGTCAATTCGAGCGCAACCGGTAAAGCCCCTGTTCCAGCGGATGGCGCGTATTGTTCGCGAAGCGTCTTCTGCCACAGGTAAAACCGCAAAGCTTGTGACCGAAGGAGAAGCAACAGAAGTCGATAAAACCGTTATCGAACGTTTGTCGGACCCTCTGACTCACATCCTGCGCAATGCGGTTGACCACGGTATCGAGAAACCTGAAGACCGTGAGGCCGCAGGCAAAGAAAAAGCGGGTGAAATTCGCCTGACAGCATCACATCGCTCCGGCAGCGTTTGTATCGAAATCAAAGACGACGGTGCAGGTGTGAATCGCCCGCGGGTCAAACAGATTGCGATTGAAAAAGGGTTGATCCCTGAAAACGCAGAGCTGACGGACTCTGAAATCGATAACCTCCTGTTCTTGCCAGGTTTCTCAACAGCCAAGGAAGTCTCCAATCTTTCAGGGCGTGGCGTTGGCATGGATGTGGTCAAGAATGCGGTAACCGGATTGGGTGGTCGCATAAACATCACGTCGACACCCGGCCAAGGATCAACCTTCACCATTATTTTGCCTCTTACGCTGGCGGTAATGGATGGGATGGTCGTTTCGGTCGCAGACCAGACCATGGTAGTGCCGATCACGTCTATTGTTGAAACAATGCGCGGCAGCGATGACATGATTAACAACCTTGGCGCAGATGGGACCCTTTTGTCGATCCGAGGCAATTTTGTCCCGATTTGCGACGTAGCCGGAGCGCTTGGCCTGCGTCACTTCAGCAATGACCAACCGCCGGGTGTCTACCTCCTGGTCGAAACAGAAACCGGCCAACGCAGCGCGCTCGCAGTCGATGACATCTTCGACCAGCGCCAAGTCGTGATCAAAAGCCTTGACGGCGTGTGTGGCAACATTCCCGGCGTCGCTGCGGCAACCATTCTTGGCGATGGTAAAATAGCCATGATCCTTGATCCAGAAAGCATCATTGCGGCCTCGCCCTCGGCAGCCGCCTTTGACACAGAGCGGAGAATGAGCAATGCAATCGCAAGCTGAAGTCAAACAGTCTGACCACGAGGTCAAACATACCCAGTACAGTGAGTTCGTCAGCTTTTCGGTTGCGGGCCAGGCGTTTTGCCTGAAAATCACACAGATCCGAGAGATCCGTCGCTGGTCGCCGGTCACCATCCTGCCTCATGCACCGTCTGACGTGCTCGGGGTGATGAACTTGCGCGGTGCAGTGATCCCTATTTATGATCTTTCCGCTCGCTTTGGCCTGCACCAGACAGAAGCCACCGAACGCAACGTCGTTATTGTTGTCGCCGTACACGGCAAACAGGTTGGCCTCTTGGCAGAATCCGTGTCCGAGATCATCTCGATCAACCCGGAAGAGATTCAGGACACGCCACAGGTCGATAGCCGCAACACTATGGAGTACATCCAGGGCATCATCTCTCATAATGATACAATGGTGCGGATTATCAATCTGGACGCTGTGATCACTGCCCCGGAACAGGTGATGCTGTGACAATAGAACGACCCATCGATCCCAGCGGTCAGGATCTTTCCATGACCGATGCCGACTTTGAAATCGTCTCCCAATACGCTCACAAGCATTTTGGGCTGGCGATGTCGAGCAGCAAGAAGCCTCTGGTCTCCTCCCGACTGGCGCGGCGTCTGCGGCACCTGAGGATCGATAAATTCAAAGACTATATCAAGCAGCTGGACGGCCCGAACGCCGAAAACGAAAAGAACGAGCTCCTGTCTCTACTGACAACAAATGTGACGCATTTCTTCCGAGAACCGCATCACTTTGAAACTCTGCGTGACGAAGCTCTGCCACCGGTTATCGAAAAAGCGCGCCGGGGTGGGCGCTTGCGGATTTGGTCGGCTGGCTGCTCCACCGGCCAAGAGCCCTACTCCATTGCGATGCTCTTGAAGTCGATGTGTCCGGATATTGCCAGTTTAGATGCGAAAATTCTGGGAACGGATATTGACCCGGTGGTGGTTCGAAAAGCGCAGGCTGCAAAATACCCATTGGACGAACTGGCGCAGATCCCCAAAGAGTTCAAACCGAAAGATCTAAATGGAGATACGATGCCCCCCAGCATTAAATCTCTCATTACCTTCGGGACTCTAAATCTTATCCAGCCTTTTCCGTTTAAGGGAAAGTTTGACGCTATTTTTTGTCGAAATGTTGCGATCTATTTCGACAATCCAACTCAGCAAAATGTTTGGAGCGCATTTCAGCGTGCTCTGAATCCCGGCGGATATCTTTTTATCGGCCACTCCGAGCGCATGTCAGGGCCCGCATCAGCCCATTTTAAGACTGCAGGCATTACAACTTACATCAACACGCCAGCCGGTGGGAGTACTTGAGTAATCCGGTCGGCAAGCCAATGAGGAAATAACATGGGCCTTAAAGATCAGTTGAGAGTGATGGTTGTTGACGATATGTCCACCAGCCGCGGCATTCTAACCCAATGCTTGGATGAGCTGGGCATCAGCAACTACATGGTAGAGAACAATGGACAGTCAGCTTATGAAAAGCTGACCAAAACCCCCGTGCATCTGGTTCTCTCGGATTACAACATGCCGGGCATGGACGGGTTGGGGCTGTTGAAAGCTCTTCGTGAACACCGCGTAACCCAACGCGTCGGTTTCATCCTGGTAACCGGTAAACCAACGCCGGAAGTCATCGAAGTTGGCAAACGTCTTGGTCTGAACAACATCATCCGCAAACCGTTTACGGTTGCGACGATGAAACAGTCGATCGAGCAAGTTGTAGGTCGTCTGTAAAAATGAGCCAACCGGAGAACGCTATAAACGATCTCTGTGCGGTATCAGCACGCGAGATGCGCCAGCTACAGGAGAAAGTGCAAGTTCTTGAAGACGTGGTATTGACCGTTTTTGAGCGTGGCACGAAACCGAACAGCCAGGAAATCCGCGCGCTGCAAGATTTTGACCTTGTGTCTCAAACACTGGCGGGCATGTCCAGTTTCTTTGAAAAACTGCGCGAACAAAACGAACAACATGGTGTTGCGGATCTCGAAAGGGCTAGCGAGACGGTGACTTTGGAAAAGTTACGAAATCGCCTGCGCGATCAGAGTGATCCAGCCGACGCCTAAACGATTGAAACGCCGCTCCTGATATGGGCGGCGTTTCGCATTAGGCTTTGTCGATTTCAAGCCTTCCCCTTGATCCTCCCCCAGTGAAGTTGTCCTCCGCTATGTTTAAAACAACGGAAGACCCGCGATGACCATTAAGAGACCGAAGCCTAGGGAGATTGTCGTGAAGCTGCGGCAGGTTGAAGTACTGATGGGTCAAGGCATGCCCCTGATTGATGCAATCAGACAGATCGGCGTGACTGAACAGACATTCTATCGCTGGAGTGCAGGCGGATGAAGAAAAGCGTCCAGTGGACGGTTTTCCCGCCAAACAAGTACGGTGGCATGGGTACAGAGCCGCTTAAGGAACTGAAACGGCTTCAGAATTGGAGCCGGTCAAGCGAACGATCTGGGAGATCGTTTGTCAGGCGGAACAACGAGAGCCTGCGTAGGGCGGTTTCTGATCTGACGCCGGACGAATTGGTTCTGTCCGAGGCCGCAAAGGGAGTTTGCAGCGGTTCCCGAAGGGGTGGACGATCCAGTGGATCGTTCAAGCCCACAAACGGGCGGGGCCCCTGAGCCCCTCGCGCCGCCGCGCCGGCATCGATCCACACAGAGACGAGAGCCGGTTGGTCGGAGGCGCATGCCAGGGCATCTCAGGATCAAACCAGACAGATAGCGATCCGCGCTGCCTCAACGCGTCGGCCATTGTGCTCGAAGCAATGGCGCATCAATGGCCAACTGTACGAAGGCCAGTTCCTGGTCTTGTACGTCGTAGAGGACCAACTGCTCATGCAAGATTGCTACCCTACTGGATTCGAACAGGAATTCCCTCGCCCCATTTGTGCAACAAAGCCCCTGTAAGGCCGCGGACAGGCGATCCAACACACCCGTATCTGCCCAATGGCGCATCCGAGTGTAGACCGTGTGCCAGTTGCCAAAGCGCGAGGGCAGAGCGCGCCATTTGCAGCCATTTTCGGCGACAAACAGGATGGCGTTTCTGATTGTCAGGTTGGACATCCGTACATTGCCGCGCTGAATTGGCAAATGTGGGGCACTCACGGCGTGCTGATCTTCAGTTATCTCATTCATAACAGATAGATGTAATCACCGCCTGCAAAGCTGTAAGGGACCTGGTTTGTTGACCCCATCAGGGCAAGCGGTCAAAACCGCGCAAACAGGCCCCTCTCGGCAGATTTGCGTTGCAAACAGCCAGCCGGACAATGGGAATACATGACTGCTTCTTACAAACGCACAAATCAGATCAAAAAGGACTTGCTACACAGGAGCCATCCACGCATCTCATTCGCTGCGGATGCGGCGAAGAGCGGAGGTGCATAGGGCATTTGCCCGATCGCTCAGTTCGTCACCGCACGATGGGCCACGATGACCGCGTTGCCGGTCCTGTCCTTTAAAACTTCGCTGTCGATGCGGTAAGCGCGGTTCAGGCATGGTGCTTGCAGCACGTCCGCGGTAGATCCCGCCATGACCAGCCTCCCGTTTTCGAGAAAGACGATTTGGTCGGCATAGCGCGCCGCAAGGGTCAGGTCATGCAGGGCGGCGAAGATCAGCCGCGTCGAGGACAGGGTGCGCAGGTGGTCCAGCACCTCGAGTTGGTGGTGCAGGTCCAGCGCGCTTGTTGGCTCGTCCAATATCAACACGCGCGGGTCGCGGATCAGGCGTTGTGCCAGCAGGACGCGTTGTTGTTGCCCACCGGACAAACGATCCATGCGGCGATCAGACAACGCGCCAAGGTTCAGCACCGCCAATGCGCGGGCGACCTCGGCACGGTCTTGGGCGGTGATACGCCAGCCTAGTCGCTCACGTCGCCCAAGCAATACGCAATCGGCCACGCTCATCGCTGCCGAAACCGCGAAATCCTGCGGCATGAACCCGATGCGTTCCGGCGCGGGCCATGCCCCGTCCAGACTGCGCGTGCCGCCATGTGCGATCACCCCGGCCAGCGCCTTGAGAAGCGTCGATTTGCCCGCGCCATTCGGGCCGATCACGGCGACCATCCCGGTCGATGGCAGACGCAGCGCGTCGATCCGCAGCAGGCGGCGGCGGGCGGCGTCGACGGTGAAACCCTCCAAGATCAGGCTCATCTTCGTCCTTTCATCAAAATGATCGCCAGCAACATCGGGATGCCGGCGATTGCGGTGATGATGCCCACCGGGATCACCGCGCCGGGCGAGATCGCCTTGCCGATGACAGAGGCCGCGACCAGCACCACCGCGCCCATGATCCCTGCCATCGGCAGGCCGAACCGGTGATCCTCGCCCACCAGCGACCGCCCGACATGCGGCGCGATCAGCCCGACGAACCCGATGGTACCGGTGAAACTGACCGCGCCCGCCGTCAGCAGGGCCACAAGGACAAGCACGCGGCGGCGCAGGGCTTCGACATTCAGCCCAAGGCTGGCGGCATTCCCATCGCCAAGGCGCAGCGCGGTCAGGTTCCAGACCTCGCGCAGGATGAATGGCAAGGTCACCGCAAGGATGAGGCAAAGCACCTTGACGCTGGTCCAGCTGGCCTTGAGCAGGCTGCCAAAAAGCCAGAACACGATCTGTTGCAGCACCTCGGGCGCGGCCATGAATTGCAGCAGCGATTGCAGCGACTGGAACAGGAACAAGACGGCGATGCCTGCCAGCACCAGCATCTCGGGCGACGCACCGCGATAGCGCGCGACAAGATAAACCAGTGCGGCGGCGACCAGAGTGGCGGCAAAAGCCGCAAGCGGCACGCCGATCCAGATGGCGACGGGCAGCGCCGTGCCGAACAGGATCACCAGCGCAGCACCAAAACCAGCCGCCGCC
This sequence comes from Epibacterium sp. ABZ3_068, assembly GCF_056159265.1. Classification (NCBI taxonomy): domain Bacteria; kingdom Pseudomonadati; phylum Pseudomonadota; class Alphaproteobacteria; order Rhodobacterales; family Roseobacteraceae; genus Epibacterium; species Epibacterium sp. ABZ3_068. The sequence goes on along the minus strand of NZ_JBSWUV010000002.1, from coordinate 140,680 downwards.
GAAAACCCCAGCGTATAAGGGCTGGCCAGCGAGTTGTTAAGGATGGTCTGCATCATCAGGCCTGCTATTCCCAAGGTGCAGCCAACCAGTGCCGCCATGATCGTTTGCGGCATCCTCAGGTTCCACAGGATGACGGCAAGGCGGCGATCCTCGCCGCCCGGCCCATCCGCCAGACCGCGCAGCACATCGCCCAGCGGCAATCCCGCCGGGCCGGTGATAAGATCGGCCACCATCAGACAGAGCAACAGGACGAGGGCGGCGCAAACCGCCCCCGCCTGACCCAACCCAAAGCGCCGGGCGGCGCTTTGGTCACTGGTTACAACACTCATTCCGCCTGCATCACGAAGGTGCCAACGGGTTCGATCGGCAGCCAATCGGCATAGAATTGGGCCAGCTCGGCTTCTGGATCGACATCGACAAAGGTTTCGGGATGCAGCGCCTTTCCGAGAAACCGGAAATAGGCGAAATCCGACAGTGTGCGTGTGCCGCCATGGTAGATGCCGTAGACCTTGCCGTTTTGCACCGCAGGCAGATCGGCCCACCCTGCACGGGCTTTATAGGCGTCGATCCGCTCTTGCGCCAAACCCTTGTCGGCACCAAACCCCATCGGCACAGAAGCTGGGCGATCCAGCCATTCTGACCCGGACAAAAGGATGGCCTCGGGTGCTTCGGCCAGCACGTACTCCGGCGACAGGGGACCCCAGTTTTCGATCTGCCCATTGGCGATATTCTGTCCTTTGAGTCGGTCGATAATGCCGCCCCACATGCCCCCGGCATAGGAATTGCCGACCTCGTCTGGGCCCTTCTGAGCCAGTTCGACATAGACCTTGGGCCGCGCATCCGACCGGGCCACGCGGGCTTCGGTGTCAGCGGTCATTTCGGCATAGAGCGTGGCCAATGCATCGGCCCGATCCGTGGTGCCCATGGCCAGGCCCAAGGCATGGGTCGAAGCAAGGTGTCCTTCCAGCGTCTGCGCATTGTAGTCCAGCACCAGAACCGGGATGTCCGCGGCGTCGAACTGCGCCGCCGTTTCGCCCAGAGCGTCATATTGCCAACCAGCAAGGATCACGAGATCCGGATCTGTCGCAATGGCGCTTTCGATCGAAAAGGTGGACGACTCGGTATTGCCCACGTCCGGCAGAGCGGCCAGTTGCGGGAAGGTCTGGGTGTAAGCCTGCCATTGCTTGGGCCGCCACTCGGCCCAAGGGCCGCGCGACAGGCCGACGATCTTGTCGACAGCGCCCTCGCCCGCCACCGCAAGGTAATCCTCATAGTAAAAGCCCAGCATCACCCGTTCCGCGGGTGCCTCCAGCGTCACGGAGCGGTTCCGCAGGTCCGTGATGGTAATCTCTGCCATGGCAGATGTCCCCAGCAGCGCGGCGATGCAGGTGGTCAAAACCAGTTTCATTCTGTGTCCTTTCAGGGTGTAAGTGTTTCAGGCAGCGCGGCGCGCAAGCGCCGTGCCGGTCATGGCGTTCAGGGTGCAGGCATCCAGCACCCGAATGCGTGTCGGAGAGGGCAAGGCGATGATCCCAGCCTTTTCAATCGCGCGCATCTGGCGTGAGACTGTTTCCAGCGTCAGGCCAGTCAATTGACCCAGCTCGCAACGGCTGAGCGGCAGATGCATCTCATCCGGCGTGCCCTGACGGTCGGAGAACCACGCTAACAGGGCGGCCACGCGTTCCGACGCTGTCATGCGCCCCAGCAGAACCTGCCAGCGTTGCGCCTCGGCCAGTTGGTCTTGCACAAGACCCAGAAGGTTCAGCCGAAGGCGCGGGACCATCGCGGCCAGCCGGTCAAAGTCATCGCGCCTGCAGGTCAGAACCTCGCTCGGCCCGATGGTCGACAACTGCCCCTGCGCCCTGCGCGGCAACAACGGCGACAGGGTTTCGCCCGCAAAGGTCAGCGCGAAAAGACGCCTGTGACCGTCGCGCATGCGCATGTCTTCACGCAGCGCGCCGACGCGGACCAGCGCGACAAAGGGCGCATCCGAGGGATCATGAGGCAGTGCAGCGCCATCGGCAAAGGTTTCCAGCGCAAAACCCCGCCGCACAAGGCGCAATTGGTTGTAGGATAGCCCCCGAAACAGGGCTGGTCGTGTGGCCACGGACCGCGCAGGCGCAGGGTCGGGCCACGGTTGAAGCAACGCAGTCATACGGTTAATCCTTGTCTCATGGATTGAACAAGGGGGCGCTGTGCCCCCGGCTGACGGGTCAGGCCAGACAGGGTGGCGCGCGGGCGCGGTTGCCCGACGGGGCGCGTTGGCGGGTGGGAGACGCCCGATCGTGACTGCCCAGATTGGCGGGGCGCAAATCTAGAGCCAAGGCGACAGGCTGCGGCGGCGTTAGGTCGACGCTGCCGATGGACAGCTGCACGCAATGGGTCTGGACATGGTCGGTATCGTGGTCTTCGACCGGAACGGTCCGGCCATCGTCGGTCAGCCAGACCTCTTGCGGGCCATCTGTTGTGCACAGGACAAGCCGCATCCCGTGAGCCCCACCCGCACGCATCATCCCCTCGGGCACCGAACCGGTGCCGAGAAGCGCCAACAGCAGCAGCGCACGCGTTATGAGGCCGACCAGAGGCACCCGTCAGTGTCCGGAATGGTCCATCGTCGAATGATCCGCGCCATCGGCGGGATCGACCATGAATTCCACTGCAACCTCGCCCGCGTGGCGAAAGATCAGCGTCGCGGGGATCATGTCGCCCTCGGCGACCGTGCCGGTCAGGCCCATGAACATCACATGCATCCCGCCGGGTTCCAGATTGACAACCTCGCCCGGGGCGATGGGCACACCGATCACCGGGCGCATCTTGGCGATGTCTTCCTCGAAAACCGTCGTGTGCAGGGTTGTCGAGGCGGCAAAAGGGCTGCGAACCCCGACCAATTCTTCGGGCGTGTTTCCCTCGTTTGAGATGGTTACATAGCCCGCGGCGGATTTGGCCATACCAGCGGGGAGCGGGATCGACGGGTGGATGATATGCAGGGTGCCGGCCATCTGGTCATGGGCCATAGCGGGCGTGGCCAGCAACATCAGGGCAAAAAGCGCGCGTTTCATGTCTGTCCTTTCTTCATGGGTCTTTATGGATCAGCCCGGTTGATCCGGGCGGGGTGATCACCCGGCCATGGGTCGGCATGGGCGGGGTTGGTCAGGAATGTCTGGTCGGTCAGGCTGTGCAAAAAGGCGATGATGTCGTCGATTTCCGCCTCGGTCGCCTGAAAGCCGACGATCATGCCATCCTGATTGGCGTGGCCCTCGCGCCCGCCGCGGGCGTAATGCGCCAGCACGCCGCGCAGATCGGGGATCGACCCGTCATGCATATAGGGGGCCGTCACCGCGACATTGCGCAGGCTTGGTGTGCGAAACAACCCGGCATCTCCGGGCTCTCCGGTGATCTCGATCCGGCCGGGTGCGCTGGCGGGATAGGCGGCATAAAGCCCGGTGTTATGAAACCCGATTTCGACCCAAGGGCTGCCCTCGCGTTGGAAATTATCGGTGAACAGCACCCCTTGATGGCAATGATAGCATTCGAACCGATGGTCAAAGAACAACTGCTCGCCCCGCTTGGCGGCCTCTGACAGCGCGTCCAGATCGCCGCCGTATTTGAACCTGTCATAGGGGCTGTCAAACGACATGAGGCTGCGCTGGAACGCCGCCAGCGCCCGAGTCACGGTGAACAGATCAGGCTCTGTCCGGTCGGGAAAGGCAGCGACAAAGGCCGTGCCATAATACGGGTCCGCCGCGAGGGTGGCGAAAATGCGGGCCTCTTGCCCGGTTGCGCCCATCTCGTCCGGGGCCTCGCCGAACAGCGGCACCAGCGCCTGAAACTCAAGCGAGATCATATGCGGATTGGCCCATGCGTTCACCGGAAAATAGGCCACATTGGCAAGGCTGGGCGCATTGAGGTTGCCCACGGTGCCATGAATTCCAACCGCCCGGTCGCGCCCGTCGGTAAAGGCGCGCACGGGGTCGTGGCAGGATGCACATGCCACGGAACCATCCCCCGACAGGCGAGCGTCATAGAACAGGTGCCGACCAAGATCGACCTTGGCGGCGCTCATCGGGTTATCCTCAGGCACGGGCGGGCGCGGCATCCAGTCCGGCAGGGGCCAGTCGAACCCCCCTTCGGCCTGTGCCGGGGCCATCACAGCCCCGGCCAAAAGCGCCAGCACCACGCCAAGCGCGGCGCGTCGCATGGCTTAGCGCGCGCGGATCAGGGCTTGGTCGTCGGCAGGCACGTCGCCATAGCCGAGCCCCAGCTTTGCCATCACCGTCATGCAATCCTCATCGCCGGGAAAGGACATGCAGCCCGGAGATGTCTCCGGCGCATTGACGCGCAGATCGGCACCCGCCACCACATCTGCCGGGTCGATCACGACCGTCTGCGTCTCCGGGTCGAACCCCTCCAGCCTGATTTCCATCAGATTGGGGTTCTTGCACGGGGCCTTGGGGGCATCGGTCTTGCCATCCGAGGCGCACATTGTGGACCCAAGGTGCAGGAACCAGCCCTTTGGCCCGTCTTCGCTGCGATCGGTCGGAACCATGTCGATCCGCACGAATTTGTAACCGCCACGCCAGTTCCAGAACATCGAAGTCAGGTTCAGCGGCGACGGTGCCGTGGTAGGGTCGCCATGGTTCATAGCGAACGGCACGCCGACCTTAAAGGTGACGCCAGTGTAGTCGCCCTCTGCAACGGTGCCTTGCAATGCGGTGTTTATCGGCTCGGTGCCATTGACGCAGGCGGCGCGGCCATCCTCAAAATCCAGCAGCGCTACGCCCGCATGTTGCCAATCGCTTTCGTCCAGGGTCACAGGCGCGCGGCTGCCATCGGCGGCGACCATCGCTACATCGCTGACATAGAGCCGGAAATCAGTGCCACGGACGGCAGCGCCTGTTCTGCCAAGGCCAGCATATGTGGCATCACAGGCAAAGGGCTGCCCGCCGATCTCAGCTGCGAAATTGATGGTCACAGGTTGATCGGCAAAGGCCGGGGTCGCAGCAAGCGCCGCGAGAACTGCGAATTTCTTCATTATGGTCTCCAACTATCTGACCCTGGCGACAGGCCGGGCGTGTTTTACGAAAAGATCGGAAAACTCAGACGGTTGGTGGGGCCCTTGCTGAGTGGGTCGCTTCGACGGTGAGCGCGTGCAGAACCCGTGGGGCCGTCGTCCACTCGGCCGGATCAAGCGAAAGCTGGATCACAATCTCAGTAATTGCCGGGACAGGCAGGGACATTGCAGCATGCAGGCGGCAGGCTTCGCAATCAGACGGGGCACCGTCACCATCGACATCGCCACAAATCGCGCCCGCATCCAGACCAAAGGCCTGCATATAGGCGGTTGCGGCCTGATCATCTGGGGTGGCGAAACGATGCCCGAAACCCGAACTCGCCAAGGCGAGAACCAGCAACGCTACCGCGACCCGCAAGGATGATATGCCAAACAACCGTTCCATGGTGGAAGTTTGATAGCACAAGTTCACCATTGCGCAAGCTCAAGCAGGTTCTTGTGGCGATTCAGCCATTCGACAAGAACTCCACGGCAAAGTGACCGTCGCTTTCGCCATCTGGCAACTGGGCCTCGGTCCAATGCTGCAATAGCAATGGAAAGAGCCGATGGGGTGTATGGCGCCTGCTCCAACTTGAGGTAGAGTGCATCCAAACGAAGGAAACGAACAGAATAAAGAGATCACGGTTCAACGAAAAGCATATAATCGCGATTCTGAGGCAGCACGAGAGCGGTGTGTCCGTATCAAAACTGTGCCGTGAACATGGGAATAAGGCGGATCAGTGCCAGTTTTTACATCTATGGATGTCTCTCCCATTGCAAGGTTTTTCGGTCCTGATCGGCAGGCGTTTCCCTGGTTGCAAACGTCTATCCGGCGTGGCCAGTTGGATGGCGCGCCCAAAGGTGAACTCCGCGTGGCGAGCCTCAACAATTGGTCGGCCTCATCGGGCCATTACAAAAGCCAGGTTCCCCACACACCGGAGTGTGCCGGTCGGTTCATTTCCTTGGTCGTCTTGCAATCCTCTTGTTTTCTTCGCAGCATTGCCCAGATGATGCGCGCGTTCTTGTTGGAGACTGCTGACAATACGAGCTGCGTATTCGGGCCGATAGTAGGGCTTCAACCCTTGTGAAATCCAAACATCCCAAAGGGGGTGAATGGCATGGAGGGAGCGCCCGGGCAGGGAAGTATTGACGATGTCAAAGAGCGGCTTATGTGCGCTTGTTGCATAGTCAGCTTCTTATGGGAGGACATTGAAAGAGCTGTTTCGGGCCCGCGAGAAGATTGCGGCCTGGAAGAAGGACTACAGTCGCTACAGACTTCATTCATCCCTCGGCAATCTAACGCCACGGGAATTTGCAATAAATTCGAGACTGGAAGCTAGGGCCGCATCAGGCCAGAAAACAACAGACGGTTTCTCCCAAACACTGGAGGGAAGTCGGGGCTCAGGTCGGTCCTCCGTTTCCTAATCATAGGGGCGGACCAGTTCTTTGAGGGAGGCACAAGTGTGAAAACCGATCTACATCGGCGCCGAACACCCGGTCAGACTCAATCCTTTTGACAACATGATCACGACTGCCAATCCTCATACTGCAAGCCCGGAACTCTGCGAAACTCTTTGACGTTGTGGGTGATCAGCACCAAAGATCGGGAAACCGCCTGCCCCGCAATCAGCACATCATAGGGGCCAATCGGGTTGCCCTGCCGTTTCAACTCTGCCCGGATCTCACCTGCTGCCCTGCCGTCGCTTTCTGAGAAATCCAGAACTTCAAACCGCAGCGCCTCAATGCGTGCAATGTTGGCCTCAACCTTCTGGCTCTTAAAAGCGCCGAAATACAGTTCGTGCATCACAACAGACGGGACGCCAAAGTCCTTGGGTGCGTATTGGGAAAGCCGTTCGATGACGTTGCTGTTTCCAGCGATGATGGCGATGATAGCATTGGTGTCGAATAGGAACTTCATTCGAAAACGTCCAGTCCTGGCCTGTCTTGCTGCGGAACCTCTTCAGTTGCTGCATCCGCAGCATCTTGATCCAAAGGCCCGAGTTTGTGCAACTCCTTCAGCCACCCCCAGCCCTCTTCGATTGGCTCCAGGATGACCTTGCCTCCTTCAGCCCGAATACGGACTTCATCGGTGCTGAAGCGAAATTCCTTAGGAAGCCGCACCGCCTGGGAACGACCTGTCATAAAAACCTTTGCTCTCGACGGTTCAGTGGTATTTGGCATTGCGCGACCTCATTGATGTATATCAAAAATATATACCTCCAGCAGAAAAACTCAAGAGCCAGCACTCCAGATAAGTGAGAATACCGTTATTTTCACCAAACCGGCGGCCTAGAAACGAAAGGAATTTCACTGCCCTAATCAGGGGCTTGGGTACATTGGATACCCTATATACCTCTTGTTCATTCAGCTGGGACTGTTGGATAGCCGAGTGGGTCTGCTCATTGTGCCAATGCTAATCAACCTGCCGATTATTGTCTGGATGCTCTACACCTAATTTCCGCAAAATTCCGGGAAAGATTTTGGAAGCCGCGCGAATGGATGGGGCTACGTTGAAGGATGAGATCCTTTATGTGCTCACGCCAATGGCTGTGCCTGGGATCGGCTCAAAGCTTATGCTGAATTTCATTCTCGCATGGAACGAAGCGTTCTGGACGCTAAACCCGACCGCCGTTGATGCTGCCCTGCGCACAGCCTTCATCGCGAGCTATTGATCAGCCCCACTTGAGTGGTCCAATTTGATTGTTAGTACATGACCGGCTGAGCCGCTCCCCTTGTTCGGACCACCCGGCTGGAGATTTTCCGGGCCGCGAGATGTCGAGGATCACGCCGCGCTGATAGGCCCAGAGGTCCATGCCGCAGGAGATGAACTCGCTACCCTGGTCGACCCGGATCGTCTTCGGATAGCCGATCCGGCGGCACACCCGGTCCCAAGTGGTGGCGACGTCTTCCCCACGATAGCTGAACCGAACATCCAGCACCGGCGAATGGCGCGAGAACGTATCCACGACCGTCAGGACGCGCAACTTCTTGCCCATGGCAAGCTGGTCATGCACGAAGTCCCTTCCGGCAGGTTGCGCTTGCACTATCACCTTTCGGGCAAGGCATCGCCCAGACATCGTTGGGGCCGACAGCCGCGGCCCGGTCATCGCGCAGCTTGGCCTTCACCCGCCGCTTTGGCGCCTTGTTTCTGAGTTGCAAGCCCAACTCCCTGTAAATGCGATAGACTTTCTTGATGTTCACGTCCCAGCCTTCGCGACACAGGACGACATGCACCCTGCGATACCCATAGCGCATACGCTACGACAAGACCGCTGAGAGCTTCCTCGGTTTTGTCGACATCACGTCGATCCGCATCTGGATCCGCCATTTGTCAATATGACCTAGATTTGGCCAAAGATGTGTTTCAAGTTCACGGACTTTCCGAAAACGGACGCGTTGTTTTCAACAAAGCTATTAAACGAGCGAAGCTGCTCAGCTTCTTTGACAAGCTTCCGCCGTGCCTGATCGGTATGAAGGCGTGTGGATCTTTTCATCACTGGGGCCGCCAATTGCGCAAACTTGGGCACGACGTGAAGCTCATGCCTGCCAGTTACGTCAAACCTAATGTGAAGCGCGGAAAAAACGACGCCGTTGATGCTGAAGCTGTCTGTGAGGTAGTCAGACGACCGACCATGCGTTTTGTCGATATCAAAACAGAAGATCAGCAGGCCATTCCATCACTCCACCGCACGCGAGATCTGGCCGTCCGTTGATCCTCCCCCAGTGAAGTTGTCCGACATCGGCCGACGCTACTGCCAGCGCATTCGGCGCTCCATTTCGGAGGCGTATTTTTGAACCCATCGGCAGATCGTGCTATGATCGACACAGGCACCGCGCTCCGCCATCACAGCCTCCAAGTCGCGGTAGCTGAGCCCGTAGCGGCAATACCACCGCCCAAAGTACGACTTCACCGGTGAAGTGACTTCTTTTGAAATAACTCACAGCTCATCTCCCCTATTTAGCCTAGTCGAGACAATTGAAGCCTAGGGTGGAGTTTGCAACAGAGCCGCTAGCTGGCCAGGTCACGAATGTTTCAAATCCACCATTTCGGCCAAATCCGACAGCACTACGGAGTAAAAACCCGCACAATGGGCACGCCGTCCAGAATTTCGTAAAGGCTAGGCGTATGGGCTTGCTGGTTAAACTGCCCGGATTGAAGACCATTGCCGATAAGCTGCACAATCTCTGGCGAGCCCGCGAATTTGGAATGTGTACCGGCGGCAGAATCGTCGACCGCGCTCAGGTCCAGTACATCAACGCCCAGCCCGGCGAGATCCGATGCATCAGCATTGCCAACCCTATTTACCCCACCTGACACACGCTGCGAAATCCGTAAGGCTTTGTCGTCCTTAGAAATCATCAGATAGATGTTTTTGTCAGCATCATCCAAGTAGGAAAGCTGCGCTTGGAAAAGGTTCAGGTCAATGTCTGGAGAGGCAAGGATAATACCGCGCGGACGCACATTTGAATCATATAGCCCATTAAGCTTGGCGTGAACGATGGCTTCCATGGTCAAAAACGTGCCCATGGAGTGGGCGAATACATTGACGCCTTCCGCATTTGTGGTGCGCAGGATACGCGCGGCCTCCAACAATTTGGGGCGCGCTACCAGTGCACTGTTGATGTCATAGACATAGCGGGAAATCTGATTTGCGGAGGCCCAGGAAAACAACACCGGAACGCCCTGGAAATCCGTATCCTCGACAAACTGGGCCAGACGCAGGATCGCATCGCTCATTGAGGTATTGTAGCCGTGGACAAAGAAAAGCAGCTGGCGTTGCCCGGCAGGTTTTTTTGCCAAAGCCGCGTCGATGCGGCTGGCAAAGATCCGGCCGTCTTCATAGACCATAGGCGACACCACGGCAAATTCCTTACGTGGGTCGGGAGGCAGGCGCTTCGGGCGTTCAATCTCGCCCGAGACATGGGTCGGCGGAATGGTGACCTCCACTGAGGCAAAACCCAATTCGGGTGCACGATCTGGCCCGTAAAAAACGCCTTCGGCTTCACTTGCCTCACGTGTGGTCATAATGAAGATGCTTTGGCGATCAACCACAGGGACGCTCAGCGCCGGAGTTTCAAGATTATCAACCCCAACCAGATCCGGCGCTTTGCTACAGGACGCGACCGCAAAGCCAATAACAACGGCCATAAAAAGCTTTAGATGTAAACGCAAAGGAATATCCTGTCCTTTTAATAGTCACTGAAAACAAGCCCGGTGTATTCGCCGAGAATTGACTCACGCTTGATTATGCTTCGCTCACTCCAAAGCGGTCAACATTCACGGTCTCTATCTTTGAAAATATTTCCAAAGATCAAGCCGCTGTCGGCGGTCTGGGAGATTTGATCAGGAACCATGCGACTCTCGAAGACTTCATGCGCATCGTCCACCAGCCCATTCACATGCGGCATATTCAAGGGATTGAGAGCTGTTTGGGAACAACAAGGGGCTTGGTGCCATCGTTCAATTCTACCCTGCGGATCCTATCGGAGTGCGCAATTCCAGCGAAACGCAAACATGTCAGAAATGGTATGCTGTCACCCATCGATTTCGAAAACAGCCAGCACCAAGAAGGTGTCTAGGCCGTGTTGACAAAAGGGATTCACACCGCGCTTCAAGCGTGATTCAAGCTGGTATCTGCTATGGAGACCAGCTTGGCACGAGACCTTATGTCGGATGGAGAATGGGCGTTCTTTGAACGTTTCGTCCTTTCTGTCCGCGCACCGAATGGACGCAAGCCTACCAACCACCGACTTGTTTTGGATGGAATTTTCTGGATCGCGCGCACCGGGTCACCGTGGCGAGATTTGCCCGAGGAGTTCGGAAAATGGTCCAGCGTCTATCGCCAGTTCAGGCGCTGGACGCTGGCGGGATTGTGGGAAGACATCCTTGATGCTCTGAACCTCAGCGGGGCGGTGCCTGATGCACTTCAAATGATCCCTCTCGGCGGCAAAGCCGCCTGCCGGGCAGCGGACAGCACCGTGGTCCGCGCCCATCATCGGGCAACAGGCGCTAAAGGGGGACTCCGCGGCAAGGTTTTGGCCGTTCAAGAGGTGGCTTCTCCCCTGCCCGGCAGGCGATTTGCATCGCAAATCTGCCGAGAGGGACCAAGATCCACCTCCGCGTCAACGCACATGGCCTGCCTATGAGAACGGAGATCACGCCGGGGCAAACATCTGACTATCTCGGTTTCGATCAGGTCATGGCCGACAATCTGCCAGAGCCCAAGGTGCTGCTGGCCGATCGTGGCTATGATGCTGACCGTATTCGAAAAAAAATGAACAAACGTGACATCCTAACCCAAATCCCGATGCGTAAGACCCGCAAGATGCGCGTCGGTGTGGATCACACGATTTATCGGCTACGCAACATGGTTGAGAGATGCTTCAACAAGCTCAAGAATGCTAGGCGCGTCGCAACACGATACGACAAGACTGCAGAAAGCTATCTAGGCTTCATCGACATCACATCGATCCGCCTTTGGCTGCGCCATTTGTCAACATGACCTAGGCAACCAGGGACTATTCAAACATGCGGTTTCCGTTTTTGCACAAAGGAAGGGCAACCAGTGCTGCCCTTCTTGCATCGCTATTTAGCAAGCTTATTTTGAGCCAATTTCTTGGATGCGGAAGCTATCCAGCAAAGGTGTCTCTCCCTTGAGGCTTCCACCCAAAGTGTTCAGCCGCCCGTAGCTGACAAAGATCTTGCCATCACGCAGGGTTCCGGTGGTGGCATATACGTTTCCAGTGTCAAAAGTGTCGGCGATTTTTGCGCTTTCCCAATCATCGTTTGTGGTCAGCTTGAAGATCGTGTCCGACTGGACGCCAGAAGCAACATTCGTGATCGCAACGAGAGTATTGGCATCCGCCAGCACCAAACCATCGGTTCCAATCAGCGCTTTTGGCAGTTTCACTTCGCTAAAATTCTCCGGCGCGTCCAAAGGCACTTTGAACAGCGACCCATCGCTTTTCTTGGCGACCAGCAGATAACCGTCCGGATGGGTTTGAATTCCATTGAGATTGAAACCCTCCCCGCGGAAGCGCTCATTGGTCAGGAAAACGCTTGCCTGGCCATCGGGCGTTACTTTGTAGATTGCAGCGGCCAGACTGTCGGTGACATAGGCATTGCCGTCTTCATCCACTGTCAGATCATTGGCAAATCTCTTCTCATCCGGACGCAAGCCTGAGAGATCCACATAGTGCAGCGGCTCACCTGTCTCGAGATCATAAATAGCAAGGGCAACAGTATCGAATTTGTCCGACGGCGCACTGCGCTCGGCCACGCCATAGTCTGAGTTATTGACGAGCAGCCGCCCACGTTCCACATCCACCCGGATCCCAACCGCAGAGCGCAAACGCTCATCCTGGATCAGATCGCGGACTTTGCCCTCTGGCGAGATGGCCACGACCTTGCCTTTGCGGATTGAGCCCAGAATAAATTCACCGGTTGTCGGGTGTGTTTCAATTCCTTCCGGATAAAGGCTCGGAGCGTCATAAGCGAGGAAGGCGCTATCATCTTTCGCCAGTGTAACAGCCTTTCCTGCAAAAGCAGGTGTGCTGATCATCAGCGCAGTGGAAAAGATGGCAAGTGCCTTGGTGGAAAAGACGGTCATTCTTGATCTCCGCAATTTGAAAATGATGCGCTTCACAAGTAGGCAAACAGGGCAGAGCCGACGACTGAAGGTTTTTCAAGGCACGGATGAGGCTGGCTATGCAAGATCACGCACGCTTTATTTGCGTTATCTGAAATGCATCTTTTGCGCTCGACTGCAGACGCGATGCACATCTGCGACCGGTGGTTTAGCCTGTGCCCCCATCCAGCACACGCAGCCCGATTTCGCTGTCCCGAAACAGGTCAGCCTGCGCCAGTATCCACTCCTGAAACACGCGCACTTTGGCCTGGGCGAAATTGGCTGGCGGGCAGACAAGATAATAGCTTTTGTCTTTCAGCCTGATGTCGAACGGCATTTCCAATTGATTGTGTTCGAGGTCCCGCGCCGCCGCGATTACGCTAACAAGCGCGACGCCGTGACCATCACGCGCGGCTTGCAGACACATATGAGCATCGCTGAACGTTGAGATCACCGAGCTGGAAGGGGTTTTCACCCCGGCCGCATGAAACCATTTTGCCCAGCTGGGATCAATTTTGGAGAACCGGCTCCATTCATAGTTCACCAATGGCTGGTCCAGCAGGTCCGAAGGCTGTTGAAGCTGTGCGCTGATTTCCTTGGTACAAACGGGAGCCGCAAAATCATCCAGCACCCACGCCGCATGGAGGTCCTTATACCCCCCAAAGCCGTAGCGGATGGCCACATCAATTCCATCCCGGGCAAAGTCAGACACTGTATCAGAACTAAGGATGCGCAAGGACAGCCCAGGATACTCTTTCAAGAATTCCGGCAGTCGATGGGCCAACCACTGACCTGCAAAAGAGGTGGTGGTACTGACGACCAGCTCCCCTTTAACTTCGTCGGAACCCAACACGGTCGATGCCTCCGCAAGCTTCTGAAATCCCTGTATCACCAGCCGCGCATAGGCTTCGCCCTCCCCGGTCAATCGCAGTGAGCGCGTCAGGCGGTGAAACAACTTCACCCCAAGATAATCCTCCAAAGCTTTGACCTGATGGCTGATCGCGGTTGGGGTTACACACAACTCTTCAGCTGCCAATTTGAAGCTCAAATGGCGCGCTGCTGCCTCAAAAGCTTGCAGTGCTTTCAGTGGCGGGAGGCGATTGGGACGGTCCGAGTGCGGCATTTAAGGTCCAATTTTCCCGGCTCCCTATCAAAGCCGGTTCAAAACATAAACAATTGAAACACGGATCTTTTGTCATCCGTCGGCTGATATAACTGCATGTGACTTCACCCGCAGAGAAACCTAGCTTGATCGGACAAACTACAGTCTCGATTGAGGTTAATATGAAAATCCTACGGATAGATGCAAGTGCGCGGACCAACAGGTCCATTACGCGCGATCTTGCCGATACATTCATTCACGAAGTTCAGACACTGCATGGGAAAGCAGATGTGATTGTGCGCGACGTGGGGCGTGCGCCACCACCTTTCATCGACGAAGACTGGATCGCGGCCTGTTTCACCCCGGAAGCTGAACGCAGCCCCGCCCAACAGCGCAAACTGTCGTTGTCAGACACATTGATATCAGAACTGAGCGCGGCACAGATCATCCTAATTGCTGTGCCGATGTACAACTATGGCATGCCCGCAGCGCTGAAGGCATGGGTTGATCAGGTTGTTCGGGTGAACAAGACGTTTTCATTTGACCTGTCGCGCGGCGATTGGCCGCTTGAGCCGATATTGTCGGGAAAACAGTTGCTGGTTGTTTCATCCCGAGGGGAATTTGGATTTGAACCGGGCGGGGTCCGCGCAGAAATGAACAATCTCGACCCTCATATCGCAGCATGCGCGCGCTACCTGGGGGTGTCGGATATCAAAACGGTTGCGGTGGAATATCAAGAATTTGGAGATGACCGCCACGCGGCATCAATAAAGTCTGCAAAAGCAGAACTGGCTGCAATAGCGCAGGAAATATGTCCTTCCCAGTTACCAGAAATCGTTTGAAGAAACGTCTGATTAGCGGCGCACGAACCTCGGCATCCGTGGAAACCGCCACACGCTAGGTGCCCAGTGTGGCGGTTGCACCTATTTCAAAGAACCTTGAGAACATCGTTTCAGGACCCTTCAACGACCTTTCGCAACAGCCCGCGAAGTTCGCTTACTTCGTCTTGGCTCAAACCGCCCAGGATATCTTGTTCCATTGCTCTCATCATTCGAACCAGACAGGAAAAGACCTTTTGGGCCGCCTGCAGATGTACGCAGGATATGGCCGCGACCGGGACCGGTATCGCCTGCGCAACCTCGTTAAAAGGTGCTTCAACAAGCGGAAGAACGCCCGCCGCACCGCCATCGGTACGGCAAGACTGCGGAGAGAGCATCATGAACTTAACCTCGATCCGCCTGTGGATGCGGAATTCGTCAACATGGCCTGAACTCCCCAGAATTCACGATCACGTGTGCTGCCATTGCTGAGGAAAAGGAAGTGTCATAGGGCACATTTATCCAGCCAAAGGGCATCCCCTTCGCCAGACAGTATATTTCTTTGCTGAACTGGAATTTCGCGATGCCTGCTCAATATAGACATTTTTGCCTTGCTCCATTGATTGCCCTTTATACGTCGACTGCGCTGTCGCAGGAGGGAAGCGGCACTTTGCTCCTGGACCCAATTGTGATCCATGGAGAACTGCAAGATCGCGAACTGTTTGACACGGTGACATCGGCCGCAGTGGAGCAAGGTAAAGATCTGGAGCGACGTGGCGACGTCGATGTGTATGACGTGGTCGAGCGCACACCAGGGGTTTCATCCACGGCCGGGGATCGCGGTTTTGCAATCCGGGGAATTGATCGGGGTGGGATTGTTGGGCGCGGGTTATTAATCAGCACGCAGGTTGATGGTGTCGCCCTACCCAACCAGCAGGCAACAATTTTTGGTCCCTATTCCGCGTGGGATGTGGAACAGGTCGAAGTCCTGCGTGGCCCGCAATCCACGCAACAAGGGCGCAATTCTCTGGCCGGTGCTGTCATCATCCGATCCAATGACCCGGACTATGAACAGTTGACCAAGGCGCATGTTGAAATCGGATCGCGCAACACCCGCCGTTATGCCTTCACATTGAACCAACCGATCATTGATGATCGTGTCGCCTT
This sequence comes from Epibacterium sp. ABZ3_068, assembly GCF_056159265.1. Lineage (NCBI taxonomy): Bacteria > Pseudomonadati > Pseudomonadota > Alphaproteobacteria > Rhodobacterales > Roseobacteraceae > Epibacterium > Epibacterium sp. ABZ3_068. The sequence goes on along the minus strand of NZ_JBSWUV010000002.1, from coordinate 124,915 downwards.
TCGGTTTTCTGCCGAAAGTTTTGAAAACGATGGTGATATCACAAATGATACAACGGGGGCCACGGATTACGATCGCCACAAATCAACCACCTACCGTGCTAAGCTTCGGTGGGATGCAACGGATCGTTTGAATTTTGTTTTCTCCCTCAGCCATTCGGACAGTTCGGCAGGGGAGGATTTTATTGAAGAGAGTCTGTTTCCGGAGCGCCGCGTTACCTTGTCCAACGCAGGAGCACGCGAGTCAGCCCGCCACAACATTGCAAGCCTTAAAACCACCTATGAATTCAATTCAAACCTCACTCTGGAGTCGACCACCAGTTTTTACGCGCTGGACTACCGTCGAATAGAAGATCGTGATTTCTCCGCCGCCGATGCGGAGTTGTTTGACAGAACCAATGATGCGGAGACCTTTTCCCAAGACCTGCGGCTGCGCTTTGATACGGGGCGCGGAATAACCGGTGCAGTGGGTCTCTTCTACACAAGCGTGGATGACACGGTGAACGACTATCGCAGGCTTGACGCGGCCGTAAGTGGCGGTGCGCCTTTGCCACCCGGCGCGCTGTCCTTTGATAGCATAACGCGTGACGTGTATGACGAGGAAAACATCGCCCTTTATGGCGAGGCAGAGATTCAGGCTGACCGCTGGCTCCCCGGGCTGCGCTTCACAGTGGGCGCACGCTATGACTATGAATCCGTCGATTTTGGATCCAGTCGTGTGACCGCGCCTGCAACGCCGCAGTTGCCAGATTTTGATAACAATTCCAGCACAAGTTTTGATGCGTTTCTACCCAAGCTTGGTGTCGCCTATGATTTCGCTGACGGGCAAACGATTGGCCTTACTTTGCAACGTGGCTACCGAGCCGGCGGGTCGCAGGTCAATTTTGTGACCGGCGAGGTCAACGAATATGATCCCGAGTTTACGGACACGATTGAGCTTGCCTATCGCGGAAGCTTCCGAGGAGACACGCTGCGCGTGGCTGCCAATGCATTTTATACCGAATGGACGGATCAACAGGTTTTGGTTGATGGAGCCTCTGGTGTGAACTTTGACCAAAACATCGAAAATGTCGGGGAATCCGAATTGTTTGGTGCGGAGCTTCAGATCGAAAATGATGTCAGTGAAAATTTCAGCCTGTTTGCGTCAGCAGCTTATGTAAGAACCGAATACAAAGATTTTGTCAGCAACGGGCAGGATTTTTCGGGAACTAGCTTTGTGTTTGCACCACAGCTCACGGCAAGTATCGGCGGTAGCTACCGTTGGGCCAATGGCCTGACCCTCGGGGTAGACGCATCTTATACCGACAGCGCATTTGGGAATGTCGAAAACACCGCTGACGAGGCCACAGACAGTCGATTTCTGATTAATGCGCAGTTGACATATGATGCGCCCGGAGGGTGGACCGCAGGGATCTACGCGCGAAACCTTCTTGACCGTGATTATGCCACAGCTCGCCTGCCTCTGACCTCTACAAATGCCAGCGGATCTTCGGTTGAACAGCGAAGCTTTGTCCGAGGCGGAGAACCGCGAACGTTGGGTATCTTTGTAACCAAAACGTTTTAAAAAAGGTTTTGTCGCGGTTTCAAGTCTTCTGGCGTAACCGAGTCCGAAGTTGTCGTTTTCGGCTGCGTGTTTGCACGCTATCGCAAACGCTCAATTCATGAACGAAATCCTAGCGCGCGTGGCCAATCTCCTGAAGGAAAAAACGGTGGTGAAAGCGTCACTTTGCAGATGGTTCCTTTGCGCGCCTCAGTGCAAGTTTTGCAAATGCCCCTTTGCATCTACCGATGTAAAGGGGCGAGGTACGAAAGGTCCTTTGAAATGCCGGGTAAGTCACTGAACGAACAGTGGAAAAGGGGAGTAGTGTTCACAATGCCGTTGAAAAGCACTAATCCCGGCTTTTGCAACCAGCGCCTTCAGTGCTTGTTGGACATATATTTGTTGGGATTTTTGCAGTTCGTGCATGGCAGCCGTCTTGAACCCAAGCCATCTCAGCCTCATCCGGCGGCATGAAACCATGTGATGAATAAACATTGGGGAGTAGCTTAGCCGCGCAATCAGGGCCAGACAGGAAATCGTGCTCCAGGGCGCACCCAGCATAATGCATCCAATTTAAGGTCTCGATTTTTCTTTTGTTATCCATGTGTCGCCATTTAATCGCGCCGCCGCTGCATCCGCGCTTCACATTGCGTAAGCGCTGACTGGACCCGATCCAAAACACCTGGACGCAGATAGGCCAATCCCCAGCCCCCGGCAGTGATCGCGCCAAACCAGATCACCCAATGGGCAAAGGGCGCGACAAACGGCAGGATCACGGCCGGGCTGAGGCACAACAGCCATAAAGCTCGAGACGACAGCCAAACCCTGCGCGCATCTTGGCGAAAGACCCGTGCCCGTTTGGGGTCTTGTTGCACCAATGCCGCCAGCGCGCCAAAAGAGATAAAAATTGCAATCAAGGCCAACATAACATCACTCCGCCGGGTTCAGCGCGTTCTGCGCCGCGCGGTCCTGCACCCGCTGTTGCACCAGTAAAATCACCGCCAGCGCCAGGCACAGCGCATCTATCAACAAAACCTGCCAGATATTGTTCAATATCGCCTCTCCCCAGGACACGCCCCCGGTCTGCAACCGCAACACCGGCAGCATAAGAACGGACCATGCAAACATGCGGCGCAAAACGCGGGACAGCTCCTTCGGTGTTGCCATCCGCAACGACAGGACCAGCACCACAAACCCAGACACCACAAACCCCGCCAATGTGCCGCGATGCACATCATGGCCCAGGATCGACAGAAAGAACCCGTAGGCCGCACCGGACAACATCACCGGCAAGCCCCAGACAACGGCAGCAAACACCATCCGGCAGCTGCGCCAAACCGGATCGTCTTCGCGTCGTTTCAGCCAAAGCTGCATGCCACTGACAACAGAAATGGTCATCACCGTCCCCAAGGCCAGCCAGACGGCCCGCGACGCCAGCCCCGAGAAATCACCAAAATGCAACGGCGACATCAACGCAACCGTGGCCGAGCCAACCGAGGGTTCATGCCCCACCAAAGGGCGGTCGCGCAAGAAGGCGCCCGTGGCACCGTCAAACTCCAATGTGTGCGATCTCACCGCCCCATTGCCGCCGTTGCGGTGGAGCGTCGCAATCCGGGCGTCACGACGGCCTGCGTCTTCGATCGTCAGGAGGCGCGGGTAGGTTCCGGAAATCCGCAAGGCATCTGCCATCACCTGATCCAGATCCGCCAGATCGGCCGGGGCAGCGTTTTCAGCCTTGGTCGGGGTGGTCACCGCTGCAAAGGCCCGGTCAATGTCACCGCCAAAGGCAGACATCGCCACAATCGGCAGGCCCAGGCTGGTGGCAAAGCTGAGGAAGGTGCCAGTAAACGCCAAAAGAATTGAAAACGGCAAGCCCCAGACCGAGGCCAGACCGTGGCGGTCGCGCAAGGACACCACACGCCCACCGGGGCGCTCGGTCACAAAGAGGTCGCGCAGAATATGACGATGTATCAGGATCCCGGTGATTACGGCCACCAGCAAAAACACCCCCAATACCCCGGTGGCATAAAGGCCCAGGCGACCAGGGATCAAAAGCCGCGCGTGCAAGTCGACAATAAAATGCGACAGCTCATGGGCCCGGCTTTCCACCCGCTGATGAGGCGCACCCCCTTGGCGGGCGGCCAGAATGGAATGGGTCTCTGGATCCAGCAGATAGTCCCGTCCAAAATCCTGGGTACCCTGCCCGGGGATCTTGCGCTTCTCATAGAAAAACACCCGCAGCGAACCATCCCGCGCGTGTTCAACGCGGACCTGCGCGCGAAACGCCTCGGGAACCTGATCCGACAAGCGCCGCACCGTGGCATCAATGGGCCGGCCAAACGGGTGCACAATATGGCGCTCTGAATCGGACCAGCGGGCGATCTCATCTCGCAGCACCGAAACAGTTCCTGTCAGAACCACCGCATAGAGGAAAATCGACAACACCGTGCCGCTCCAGCCATGTAGCGAGATCAGGCGTTTTATAGCTTGGTTGGATGGACCCTTCATAAGCTACCCCCACATACCAGCGACAATCAGCACAAGTTCCACAAAGACCGTCCCGATATAGGCCGCCTGCACCCCGCCAGGGCGTTCCGGCAGCATAGGCACCACAATCAATACCGCCCAAAGCAAAGGGAACAGAACAACCGGCATCACAAGATGATCCACCCCGCCTGCCCCGACCGGCAGGCCATGTGGCAGACTGGCCATCGATAAAATGGCCATCACAAACCCCAAAGGTCCGGCCGAAATCCAACGCGTGCGCCGCGGGTGCGCATTCCATTTCTCAATCAGGCGAAGGTGTGGAAAAATGCCTGCGCTGCTTTTATCTTGCTCCGTCATCGGGACAAATGCCTCTTTTGTTGCCGGCTTTCTCACGGGTCCGGGCGAAACAACCCATCACTCAAACTTCAACGGCAAGGTGCTGCGCCTTGGGCGCTGGTGCAGGTTCGAGTTTCAGCTTGGGGATCGATTTGACCAAATTGGCAGCGTCGCATGACGCGTCTGCGCAAGGGCGGTACCGCCATGCCAAATCAAAAAAAGCGCTTACTGCCAATAGCCTAGCCATAGATCTCCACTCCAGACGTCCAACAAATTTCTGTTGACCAACGGTGTAAATTTAGAAAATGGCTTGATCGCAATGGCTTGCGGGAGAACTGCAATCTGGCTTCTACGCGGCAAGCAGAATAGGTAGAATGCTCGCTTGTTCTGGCTGGTACCTATTTCCTACATATTTTGTCAATTACTGCCTGTGCGAAATCGTGACACCAACCGGATCACAATCCAGTGTTCGCTCTGTCTGCGCAGGTCCACATCAGGCGGTTTGGTCAATGGCCCGGGATTTCCGGATGCACGCCGCAACAGGGCACCCGGCCATTGGAAAAGGGGGCATTGGCGGAATGGGTGCGCGGTCCCTCGAGTGATTTACCGACCGATCCGGGTAAGCGCCACGCGATGGGGATGTGCCTACAGGATCGCGCCCATGGCCGGGTTATCAGGCTCAAATAGCGACCGTCCCACATTGGCATTCAGCAGCATCCGCAACGCGGGGTCTGCCGCGCGAATACAAAAATCCACCTGCATCTGTTTCAGCCCCATATCAAACAGCTCTGCGCCTTCGTCCTGCCGCCGCAATGCATCAAGGTCCGGGCCAAGCGCTGTCAGAACCACACGCTGGTGCATCGCCGCGCGATCAGACGGCAGGCACAGCGCGATCGCTTGGGTCCGGCGGTGTGGTTTGGGGCTCAATATCTCATAGGCCACTGGCCGCAGGTGCTTCAGACCGTCAATCCGCACCCCGCCCCGCTCGGTCACCTGACGCAGCCCGGCCAAGACCTGCGGCGCGGGATCTCCGTGCACATGGTGAAACTCGGCAATGGCACCAAAGGAGCCCATGCTCCAACCACAGTCCTCCTGCTTCAGCGCAGCCTTTAAGACCTGTTCCAATTCAGGCATCCTGCCCCCTTCCCCGTTGTGATGATGCCCATTCCAACGCCCCGTCCAGAACGGCCTTGTATGTGGCAGCGCCCACCGCCTCGCCGAGGGCCGTATGCAACCCCGCATAGGCGGTCTCGCCCCGTGGGGCTGCCACCGCCACACAATCGGTTCCCGTGCCGGTGGCACGCCCCATGGGCAGGTCTACCCCCGCCTCCATCACAGCAGCGGTGCGGGCCTGAACCGCAATGCTCATCGCCTCGATCAAGCCGGCCTGGGTCAGCCCGACCAAGAGGCGCAGCGCGACATTTATCGTGCCCCAATCGCGGTTGGCATAGGCCATCCGATGGCCGATCCTCTCCGCATTGGACAGGCCCACAGTGGCCACCGCATCCGCACGGATGCGGTCAACCTCTGCCGTCGCGGTGGCCAATCGGCGCAGATCGCGCGAGGTCCGAAAGGCAACCGCATCCTCAGCGCCCCCGCGTTTTCAGCTCCGCGGCAAACCAGGCAATCACATCCATATCCCGCGGCAGATCCGCGTTACACACGTCCCGCCATAGGATCCGCCGGGCATTGACAAAACCGGGCCGGTTGATCGCCCAGCTCAGCACCTGCATCTCGACGCCCAGATCAAACTCGATCCAAGGCCGCTCCAGCCACACGCCCTCTTTCACGGCACCTCAAGCGGTTGGAAGATCGGACCGCCCTTGGTCATCTGATGCCAGACCGAAACGCCAAAGGCCTGGGCCATCAGCGCGGGAGTCAGAACCTCATTCGGTGGACCATCCGCCAGAATGCCACCTTCCGCCAACAGGATCAGACGGGTGCAATGACGCGCCGCCAGCCCCAGATCATGCAACGACACCAGTGCCGCCCGCCCCTCTGCCGCGAGCTGCGCAAAAACGTGCATTGTCGAGATCTGATGCGCCGGATTCAGCCCCGCAGCTGGCTCATCGGCCATTAACAAGGGCGTGTCCTGTGCCAAGGCCTGCGCTATCAAAGCCCGCGCCTGCTCGCCCCCTGACAAGCGCGACGGCTGGCCCTGCACAAAGGGCCGCAGAATATGCGGCACCACCAGCCTGATAAAACCAATGGCCCAGGCCACCGCTGTGGCACCGCCAACAACACTGGCCGTGCCGATCACCAGCAACAGACGCAACCGGCTGAGGTTCATACCCGTGGCCTGCGCCGCATCCTCGCCCAATGTCAGCGCATCCAACCCCCGCGCCAGTGTCAAGAGGATCACAGCCCCCACAGCCGCAGACGAGGAAACACCAATCAAACCCGAATTGCTCAAACATGGTCGGATTAACAAAGGCACGCCCGGTGGCCGCGCGCAGACGAATATCCCGGTTGGCCAATTGATAAGAAACCGAAAAATTCCAGGTCAAAGCGTCCTCGAAATTGTCGTTGCCAATCGTTGCAAAGACCGGCCTGAACATCAAATCCAGGCGCAAACTCCCCCTGATACTCTACCGCGATCGCTTTGCTGCTGCGCTCAAACTCATTTTGACCGCTGACCGACAGGCGATTTTTTCTGCGCCCAGACCCGCTTTCGCCTTCAACCCACAAGGATCCAAAGGTCTCATTCCGGGCCGCATTAGCCGGGCTTTCGACCAAGTAACCTCCGGAGGTTGAAACGGTGCTGCCAAAGGGCAGCGTATCCTCAAACCCGTATTCCTGCCAGGTGCGACGAAAACTGAAACCTGCGCAGAACTTCGATCCGTTCAATATCGCTGACCGTCAAGCCGCTGAGGATGTATTCCCCACCTGATCCGGTATTGGCTTCCAAACCATCGATCAGAATAAGCACGTGGTTGCTTTCACCCACACGGATCCGCACCTAGGTAAAGCTTTGGCCGGTTGAGTTCACCGCAACGCTAGGGACACCGCTCAGCGCATCTTGGATGGTGGTGATCCCGCGGTTTTCCAGTTCTTCGGACATGATGACCGAGACTGAGCGGCCAAAATTCTCGGCTTCAATGGGAGCCAGTCCACCTGAGACGACGATTCCATCCAAGGCCACAGGTTTTGTCTCCTGTGCCAAGACACGGTTTGGAAACACCGCTGTCAGAGCGGTTCCCAAAATGAGGCAGCGGTTTGAGGTAAAGACACCCGGAACATAAATCTTCCTTCCGACCGGCAACGCCGCAGGTCAAATGACTGCCGTTAGGCAGCGTCTGACGGAATGGTCTTTGAAAGGGAGCCCTCCCGCAGACGGTGAATCGTCACCACTACGGAAGTCCGTTGTCCTTGGCGCGCCCCGCACCCGGACAGGGTGGTCATCCTGGCAGGTCTCCTGACTTGCGGGTCAAAGCTTTGGTGCACCTTCCCGCCGGGACTAAGGCCGGTCGCCACGCACCTCCAAGATGGTGGTTTCACCCAGGCGCTCGATCAAGCTCTTCTCGATCTCCTCCAGGATACCCGAAACCCGATCATGCAAAGCGTTTTCGACCGAACAACTTGAGGTTTCGATAGGATCACCCGACACGATAAGGCCTTCATCCAAGGTCAGATAGACATCAGCCAAGGTGATTGTTTCCGGATCACGCGCCAGCCGCCACCCGCCCGAATGCCCTCGTTCAGAGGTAAGCAGCCCAGCCTCACGCAGCCGCCCCAAGACCCGGCGCACAACGACCGGGTTGGTTCCGGCATGCTGGGCGATATCTGCCGATGTGCGCACCCGGTCTGGTTCTCCGGCCATATGGCCGAGCGTGTGTAAAGCAAGCGATAGCCGGCTGTTGCGCTTCATTGATTGCTCTCCCAACTTTCGTACATTTGTAACTTTTTCAGTTGCGTAATTATAGTAACTGCGTAAGTTACAAGACCTACCACAGGCAACGGAGGTCACAATGTCAGATACGCGTCTGCCCGTCACGGTCCTTTCAGGATTTCTGGGGGCTGGAAAAACAACGCTGCTCAACCGCGTGTTGAACAATCGCGATGGCCGCCGCGTGGCAGTTATCGTCAACGATATGTCCGAAGTGAATATTGACGCCGATCTGGTCCGTGAGGGCACAGAACTGTCGCGGTCCGAGGAAAAGCTGGTCGAGATGTCAAACGGGTGTATCTGCTGCACCCTGCGCGATGATCTTCTACAAGAAGTGCGCCAACTGTCCGAAGAGGGGCGATTTGACTATCTCTTGATCGAATCCACCGGCATTTCGGAGCCGCTGCCGGTTGCCGCGACTTTCGATTTCCGCGACGAGCAGGGCCAAAGCCTGTCGGATGTGGCCCGCTTGGATACGATGGTCACCGTGGTGGATGCGGTGAACTTACTTCAGGATTATTCCAGCCATGATTTCCTGACCGACCGTGGCGAAAGCCTGGGCAATGAGGATGACCGCAGTCTGGTCAGCCTGCTGACCGAGCAAATCGAATTTGCAGATGTGGTGATCTTGAACAAAGTATCGGATGCGGGGCCAGAGCGGGCGGACAAGGCGCGCAAGATCATTCGCAGCCTGAATAGCGACGCGAAGATCATCGAAACAGATCATTCCGATGTTCCAGCAGAAGAAATCTTGGATACCGGGCTGTTTGACTTCGAAACGGCCCACGAGCATCCAATGTGGGCCAAAGAGCTCTATGGCTTTGCCAACCACACGCCCGAGGACGAGGAATACGGCATCACATCCTTTGTCTACAACGCCCGTGCGCCCTTTCACCCGGAACGCTTGCACGCGGCCCTGAACGGTACGCTGCCCGGAACCATCCGTGCGAAAGGGCATTTCTGGATCGCATCGCAGCCCAATTGGGCGATGGAGTTTTCGCTGGCGGGCGCCATGTCTTCGGTCAAGCCGCTCGGCTGGTGGTGGGCGTCGGTGCCCGAGGACCGCTTGCCGACGCATCCAGAGGCGCAGGCCGAGATTGCGCGGCTCTGGGCCGAACCCTGGGGCGACCGGCGACAGGAGATTGTCTTTATTGGCGTCGGGCTGGAGCGCGAGACGATCTGCGCCAAGCTGAACGCCGCCCTGATGGACGTTACCGAGTTTACCCCAGAAGAGTGGGCCGACCTGCCGGATCCTTTCCCGCGCATGGGCGGCCAGCAGGCGGCATGAGGGTGAGACACGACATGCAGATCACGTCCAAAGACATCGCAAAAGCCCTGGACACTTGGGGCAACGGCAAAGTCGCAATTTCAAAGGCCTTCGAGGAAGGCGGGATCGAAGCAGCTCGGCAAACCGCTGCCGCAAACCTCGACACATATTACGGTTACTGCCTCGGCCCGGTCCTGTTTAAACCGACAATGGCCAGCGGCGCGCAGACATTCCGCCCGACAAAGGACGGTGCTTTAGCCTATTTCTGCGGTCACTCGGAAGACTATCCGCTTGATGCGGGGTTCGCCATACAAGGCTGGCGATCAATGAAGAGCGAGATGTCAACAGAATTCATCCAGGGCGATATCGCCATGTGGATGGGTTGGGTCAGCCTCACGGACAAGAACGGCGCCGTCACCAAGGTCGACAAGAGCTTTGGCTACAAGATGGACTCGCAGGGTGTGCTGCGCATCGTCCTGCATCACTCCTCTTTGCCCTATCAGCCCTGAACCAAGGACGACATGATGACCTATGCGACGCGCGCCACGATCAAAAATTTCAAGTTCAAAGGCCCGGGCCTCGAAGACTGCACCGTCCGGAGCGAGAGTGTCAAAGGTCTGACTGCCATCCACAGGCCGGACTGTGCGGCAGCCATCTGGACCCGCCAGCCCATGGTGCGTTTCCAGCAATGGATCGATGCTTTGCCACCAGAACAATTGCCCGCCACGCGCTTGATCCTGCGTCCAGCCTCGGTTTGTGATGCGCTGATGCGCATCGTGGAAATATGCGGCACGCCGGATTGCCCGGAACGCGACATTCTGGTCGAGGACGCATCGGCGCTTGCCGCGATCTTTGCCGATATTACGCAAGCACCTTATCTGCGGCTGCGATTGGATGTGATCAGCACTAATGCCTGCCGTAAGTTCCACATTGACGCCGTCGAGAGCCGCCTTGTCTGCACCTATCGTGGTACCGGCACGCAATATGGTATCGCCGAAAGCGGCTCTGACCCTCTGGAAATCTGCACCGTTCCGACCGGTGCGCCGATGCTGATGCGCGGCACGCGCTGGCCAGAAAAGCCCAGCTCCGGGCTGAGGCACAGATCTCCGCCAATCGAAGGCACAGGTGAGACTCGCCTGGTGCTTGTGCTCGACCCGGTCCGCGATCTGGAAGGCGAAGCCGACCCCCATTTGTCTAACCTTCATTGATGCACAGAGGAGTACCATCATGAAAACGCGCGCTGCGATCGCCTGGGAGCCGAACCGGCCCCTTGAGATTGAAGAAATTGATCTGGAAGGGCCCAAGGAGGGAGAGGTCCTGGTCCGCATCGTCACCACCAGCCTATGCCACACCGATGTATTTACCCTGTCGGGCGACGACCCTGAGGGGCTGTTCCCTTGCGTTCTTGGCCACGAAGGCTGCGGCATTGTGGAAGAGATCGGGCCGGGTGTCACCTCGGTGAAACCGGGCGATCATGTGATCCCGCTTTACGTGCCGGAAGATCCGAACTGCCGCTATATCCAGTCAGGCAAGACCAATCTTTGCCAGACGATCCGCAAGACCCAAGGCGCCGGGCTGATGCCTGATGGCACCTCGCGTTTTTCCTATAAGGGCAAGCAGATCCTGCATTATATGGGCACCAGCACCTTCAGCGAGTACACTGTGCTGCCGGAAATCTCGGTCGCAAAGATCTCGAAAGACGCTCCCTTGGCAAAGGCTTCGGTCATGGGCTGCGCCGTGCCCACCGGCATGGGCGCTGTGCGCAACACGGCAAAGGTGGAAGCGGGCGCAACCGTCGCCGTCTTTGGTTTGGGCGCAGTCGGCATGGCGGTGATCCAGGGCGCAGTCATGAATGGCGCCTCGCGGATCATCGGGATCGACACGAACCCTGCGAAGTTCCCGCTGGCGCAAGCCTTGGGGTGCCATGAGTTCGTCAACCCCAATGATCACAGCGCCCCGATTCAGGATGTGCTGGTGGACATGACGGATGGTGGGCTCGATTACACCTTTGAATGTATCGGCAATGTGCACGTCATGCGCGCCGCGCTGGAAGCCTGTCACAAGGGCTGGGGCGAATGCACCGTGATCGGCGTTGCCGGCGCCGGCCAGGAAATCTCCACCCGTCCTTTCCAGCTGGTCACAGGCCGGGTCTGGCGCGGCACAGCCTTTGGCGGCGTTCTGGGCCGGAGCCAATTGCCCGGCATGGTCGATGAATGGTTGCGGGGCGATTTCGATGTGGACCCCTATATCACCCACAACATGACCCATAACCAGATCAACACCGCTTTCGATCTGCTCAAAGCGGGCGAGTCGATCCGCTCTGTCATCCACTTCCAGCCCGACGAGACCATGACGGTCAACTCGCTGCCCGGTGTCATCGTACCCGAATAAGGAACGCGCATGCCAAGATCCCTGCGCAGGTGGCTTCGCCTGCGCAAGCCCTCGATAACCCAACCGCCACCGCGCTCCGGCTCCGGCGGAGGGCAAGAGCATCGACGCGCGAATTCTAGCGACTTCCCCCGGGGCCAGGCTGGCGCGTGCCACCCTGCCTGAACGCTGGCGCTCAATCTCGGGCTTCAGTTCCGCGTCACGCCCAGTACCACCGGTAAGCGCACCGCAAAAACCCTAACAACAGATCGACCATAAGTTGAGATCTGAATGGCCCGCAGATTGCGTTTTGATCCAATGGCTTATATATCTTGGGAAGATTTATTTTATTGCGGCACCGGAACGGTACTTCTTTTGACTGATCAAAAAACAGGCCAAAGAATAGACTCGGATTTATTGTCGGGTGGGCAGGATTATTTCGGCGATGACACTGCCACGACAGCCTACAATCGGGTCTGGTTCAATATTCTCCGAACCCATCGGAAGCTGCTGCCTGAGATTGGCGCGTCCCTGCGGGAAAGCGGCATAAAAGACCCGGTCTGGTATGAGATTTTCCTTGAGATTGAACGCGGCGGCGCAACCGGGCGACTGGCCAGCGAGATCCAGGACGCGTTGAACATCCCGCAATATGCAATGTCGCGCCATGTGACGCGCATGCTGCAGGCCGATTTTGTACGCCGAGAATTCATCGCCGATGGCCGCCGCAAACAGGTCTTGCACCTGACCGAAAAAAGCAAAGGTCTAAGCGATAAGATCTGGCCCCAATATATGGCGGAAATCCAGGCCGTGGTCTCGCAAAAGCTGACCACCGAAGAGGGATACGTTCTGACCCGGCTCTTGATCAAGCTTCAGCAATGACGTCCCATCATCTCCGGGCGCAAGATGTATAGCGGACGGGCGGCACAATATATGCCACCCGTCTGGTCTGGATCAGAACCGCATGGTTGCAACAACCGAAATATTGCGGCCCGGCTCGTTCAATGTGTTGAAGTCCGAGAATTCAGCGCCATAGGTGGCGCGATCCGCATATTGTTCGTCAAACAGGTTGTTGATGCTGCCGCGGATGGTCACGCCGTTCCAGGCTGGTGGCGCGTATTCGGCAAAGAGATTCACAACCTGATATCCCGGCAGTTCCTGATCTGCATAAGAACCACCCGCATCCAGGGACAATGCCGCCTCGACACTGCCGCCAACCAACAGGTTATGCTGCGGTAATTCTTGTTGCATTTCAAAGGCGATCACACTGCCCAAGGGCGCACCAAAGTTGCCCAGATCATAGTTGCTGGAAGCTTCGCCATTCAAGGTGGCATCGCTGTATGAATAGGTCAGGCGGGCAAAACCATCAGCCCAACCATAGGTCGCCGCCAGATTTACACCTTCGCTTTCAAAGTCGTTCATCGTCACAACACCGCGTGACAGGTCGCGGGCATCATCGATCTGGGTCCGGAAGATTTCGGCCCCCAACCTCCAGTCACCGCGCGCCCAATCGGCACCGATCACGATGTTTTCTGCGCGTGAGCTTTCCAAAGCGCTATAGTCAAAGGCGCGCCAGAACTCAAAGTTGTCGCCAAGGTCGACCCCGCCAAAGACGTTGGAATAGGCCACCCGCAGCGAAAGCGCCTCTGTGACATCATAGACAACCGACAGGTTGGCGCTGGCCCCGGACTCCGACAGGTCAAACCGGGTGCCCGTGTCGCCAGCATCATGTCCAGTAAAATCCATCCAATCGTACCGCAGCCCCGCCGAGACCTGCAGGTTTGGGCTCGGCTCCAGACGCGCCTGCGCAAAAATCCCGTTGAACCTGCTTTCTTCGGTGGCCGATGTCGCCAGACCATTGACGGGCGACCAATAATCCCCGGTCACCGTGGTCTCACGCTTTTGGTAATCGATCCCTGCGGTGATGGTGTTCACTTCCGACAGGTGGAACGTGTTCTTGAACACAAAGGACGCTGTCTTGGTCGTCCCAGAGGCATCATCGCCCGGGTTCAGCTTGGTCACTTCAGCATCAGACCGACCCATTGTGAAGGACGGATCCCACAGCCCAGAACCTTGGGTGTTCTCATAATTCAACGCAAAGATTGACCGCTCTGTATCATAGAACTGCAGCGGGGCGCTCGATGGGCCAAAGTTTGCTTTGGAATTGCGCCATTCGCGGTCGGTCAGGTTCTGACCGGACAGTTCGATTCGGTGACCTTCATCGGACTCATAAGCAAATTTCAACAGGCTGGCGGTCAAATTGGCCCCGGTTCCGGTCATCTCGACCCCGTCACCATCCTCGTAATTGTCACCGGTTGCGCGTTTGGAATAGGCCAGAACCTCAAACCCTTGGCTGCGACCTGCCAGGGTCAGCGACCCCTGGGCGGTGTTGCCATTGCTGTCATAAGATATGCGCGCGCGGCCGCCAAAATTTGCACCCTCTTCCAGGATGTCTTCGGCATCAACCGTCTCCATCACCACACGCCCGGCCAAAGCACGTGGACCAGCATCAGCCGGAGCCACTCCGGGATCCACGCGGACCGATTTCATTAGACCGGGGTCAAAGGCATTGGCGCTGACGTGGTGGAAAATACGATTGTTCTGCGACACACCGTCGACCTGCACGGCAAGCTTCAGCATATCTACGCCGTTTACATAGATCTTTTGTGCAATTGGGATTGCACCGCCCACCGACACGGATGCGATGCCCGCAAACAGATCCTTCAGATCCCCCATCGAGGCGCGTTCAAGCTCCGCTTCGGACACATAGGCCGAGGTCGCCCGATCCGCAGCCCCGCCCAGCGGATCTTTCTGACGCACAATGATCGGATCAAGCGAGAGGACTTCGGTTTCAATGTCCTGCGCCGCAACAGGCAAAGCGGACAAAACTGTAAGCGCGGTTCCACAAAGCAGACGAGCCCGCGGCGCAATCTGAGAAGCAGCCATGGTCTTCCTTAAAAATGATACTGGTTGGGAGTTTGGCTTGTTCCATTGCGGAACTGGCAGTCCATTGGGGGTCTTTACGACAAGCCCCATTGACATGCAAGTGCATGTTTAGATCAGGATTGGGCCCACAACCCTTGTGAAGCCAGAGTGTTGTGGACATTCGCACCTCCAAGCTGTGGCGCTTGGACGTGATGTTTTTCAATTAAAACAGAAGATTATATACTGCCTGGGTTGCTTCCATGTCTTCTCCTCCATCAGAGCCTTTCAAAATCGAAGCAATCTTGGAGGTTTCGCAATTTCGCGCTAGACTGCACATTATCTTATTCGGTCAGGTGAATTCATGGTTTCGAGTTTTTTGCGCATTTCCTGCGGTGCCCTCTTTGTTGCGCTTTGTCTGGTTCAGGCCTCTTGGGCTGCGTCGGATCGGGTCGCATTGGTCCTTGGAATGGCCCAGTATCAATCTCTGCCAAGCCTGGAAAACACCGCCAATGATGCCCGCGACATGGCAAAGACCCTTGAAACCATTGGATTTGACGTAACACTAGCTGTGGATGCGAGCGGTGCAGAGATCAACCAACTGCTGGATGATTTTGCATTCCGCTCGGAAGTTGCCGACTTGGCACTGGTCTATTTCGCAGGTCACGGTATCGAAGTGCAGGGTGAAAACTTCATGATCCCTGTTGATGCGCAGGTTCAAAGCAATCTGGACGTTCAACGACAGTCTGTCTCGCTCAAACAGCTGCTGGCGGCGGTGGATCGGGCCCGGAAGATGCGCATTGTCATCCTGGACAGCTGTCGCGACAACCCGCTGGGAGATTCCATTGATCCGGTTCAAAGCGCGGCTGTGACCCAGACGACAGATCAAACCGTGCGCGGCGGCGGCGGCCTGGCACCCGCAGATCCTGATCGCGGTACCCTTGTTGCGTTTGCTGCAAAAGACGGACAGGTAGCGCTGGATGGCTCTGGCAAGAACAGCCCCTTTGCGCTTGCCCTGATGGACAAGATGGTAGAGCCCGGTTTGGAAATTAGCCTGATGTTCCGCCAAGTACGTGACAGCGTTCTGCGCCAAACCGGCAACCTGCAGGAGCCGCACACTTATGGCTCACTCACCGGTATTCCGTTTTATTTGGCCGGTGCAGAAGACGGGCAACCCAAGCTGTCCAACAAGGCAACCGAAGCCTGGGCCGCTATCCGACCAGACCAGGAAGAACAGCTGTTGGCGCTTGCAGACCTGGGCGACACACGGTCCATGCTCGGCCTTGCCTATATGCGTCTGAACCCAAACGAAGGACGTTTTGACCCGACCGAAGCCGTATCGTTCCTGCAACGCGCCGCTGACGCAGGCTCGCCGGAAGCGCAGTTTGAGTTGGCCAAACTTTATGAACGTGGCACCGGCGTTGAACCCGACGCCGAAAAAGCGCTGGCGCTGTATCGCGCCGCCGCCGATCAGGATTTTGCGGACGCCATTAACGACCTCGGCTTCCTGCATTACCAGGGTGGGCTGGGGCTTCCAGCAGACCCTCAAAAAGCGCTTCGTTTCTTTGAGCGCGCCGCAGATCTACGCCATCCTCAGGCCCAGTTTAACTTTGCTGCTTTGATTGATGACGGATTAATTCCCACAAAAGGCCCCGAAGATTCAGCGTTCTACCTTTATGCGGCCCTTCGATCCGGAAGTTCTGACGTGTTGAGCCTGCTTAGCGAGCGTCCCAATATGTTCACAACCGAAACCCGCCGCGCGCTCCAGGTCAAACTGCGTGAAAAGGCCTTCTACAGCGGTGCAATCGATGGCGATTTTGGCCCCGGAACCCAGCGTGGAATCCGGCGCGCCTATGGGATCGAGGAATAAAGATTACAGCTTACCCTCAGAGATCCAGGCGTCCAACTGACGGCGGCTGATCTCGAAATGCATGCTGTCTTCGCGTCGAAAACCCGCGCCCCAGACCCAACCCTGATCAAAGAAGAAATCCGCCATAATTGTCAGGCCCAGCTGGGTCTTTCCATCGGTGAAATTGTCCAGTTGCCCGTCGATGTTCAGATCAACCGCCAGACCGTAACTGTGCGTCGACAAAGCGTTTTGTGTCCCACGAATGCGACGGACACACAGCGCTCCGGCTGTGTTGATGCGCGCATAAAGGTCGGGATCCGCCTTACGGATGTTTTCGAACACCACTTTCAGGCTTTCGATCGCAGGGCGCAGCATGCTGACACGGATGGGACCCACCTGTTCCGTAACCAGTTTTTCCTTTAGGTCCGGATTTGTCATCGGCTGACATGTGTCGTTCAAATCCTCGCGCGGGCGCCCCAAGCGTTCGGTCAGATATCGCCCACCCGTGACCTGCAACCCCCGGTTCACATTCAAACGGTCCGCAATCAGCACAACCTGAGCGTAGTCTAGGTCTGCACCTTCTGTCTGCTCCCAGATCTGCTGCTCGGCCTCTTCATCAGGGACGAAAGGGCCTGCGTCACCGCCCCCTCCTGCGGGCATGCGGGCGATGGCCTCTTCCAGCTCATCGGTTCTGATCTGCAAATCTTCGATCTGTTGGCGCAGCAACTCAATGTCGATCCGCGCCCCGGAATCGATCGAAGCCCCCTGAAATCCATCTTTGGCCATAAAAGACGACAACACAAACCAGACAACAGGTGCCAGAACAATTCCAACGGCCAAAATAATGGCAGGGACAAGCTTCATAGGGGCCTCAACTACTCGTAATGGGTACAGTTTGCGCGAAGTCAGACCGGAAGGTAAAGAGGGATATGAAAATGTGAAATTCATTCCCTTTTCCCCCCATTGGCAGGCCCTTGGGCGTGGTATACACTTGCATCATCTGTGTACTTAACGAGGGAGGGTCGGCGCGTGCTCCGTCTCAGCCAAATTTCAAAAGCCTCTGTTTTTCTTCTGTGTTTGGGCGTTGTGCCTGGCCATGCCCAGCAGACGGCAAACGAAGAATTGAGTGTCGAGGCAATCACCGAAGCCTTCCGGAAACAAAAGACTCGTGGGTTGGTCATCGTGCCCAATACCAACGTGAGCGGTGCTGCATCAGAAGACGCGCAAGGCACCACAGTGGCCGCCGCAACGGAGGAATATACTCCCGTCGAGCGCGAGACGCAGATCAATGTCCAGATTTCGTTTGATTTCGACAGCGCGGCACTGCGTCCCGATCAGGAACCAAAGCTGGCGAATATGTGCACTTCTATGAAACTGATGGATGGCACCGTCTTCCAGATCATCGGCCACACCGACAGTTCTGGCTCTGCTGCGTATAACGAACGTCTGTCGCTTTTGCGTGCTCAGGAAGTCCGGCGCCATCTGATCAGCTCCTGTGGCGTCGCCGAAGACATGCTCAAGGCTATTGGATTGGGTGAAACCGCGCCTTTCAACAGCGCAAACCCGCGCGCGGATGAAAACCGCCGCGTTGAATTCCAGGCGCTCGGCTAAGCACGGCCGCACCCTTCCATCTGCACAAGCGACGAGGCCATAATGCTGGAATCCCTGCCCGGAGACCTGTTTCAACCGGGTGACCTGCTGAACAATACCTATCGGATCGAAGGTCTGTTGGGGCGCGGCGGTACATCCGACGTCTACAAAGCCCGCTCCGAGATTTCCGGCAACCTCGTCGCGCTAAAGGTTTTAAAACGCGAACACGCCGCAAATGAGGATTTCCATGTCCTTTTGGCGCGTGAAGAAAACATCCGGGAAATCCGCCATGCTGCGGTGGTACGCTATTCTGAAAACCACCGCACCCCGGATGGGCATATTTACCTGCTGATGGATTTTGTCGACGGACCCGCGCTCGACAAAAAGCTGAGGCAGGGCCCGATGGAGATGCAGGATCTGCTGACAATCTGCCGCCGTGTTGCCCAAGGGCTGGAAGCCGCTCACGCTCGCAATATCGTCCATAGGGATCTGAGCCCCGACAACATCATCCTGCGTGACGGCAACCCGGCCGAGGCGGTGATTATCGACTTTGGCATCGCCAAGGATACCAATCCGGGGGCGCAAACCATTGTTGGAAATGAATTTGCGGGAAAATACTCCTATGCCGCTCCGGAACAGCTGAGCGGGCAAACCGATGCGCGGTCAGACATATATTCCCTTGGTGCCCTGATCCTTGCCAACTTCCGCGGTGCCTCTCCAAAACTGGGCAACAACCCGATGGAAGTGGTCGAGAACAAGCAAAAGCCACTCGATACAGACGGCGTTCCCGAGCCCTTGAAAACCCTGATCGAACGGATGTGTGCGCCCAATCCGGATGATCGCTTCCAATCCGCAACCGAGGTCGTGACGTTCATCAACGACCCGCAGACCGCCCCGACGCCCGGGCTTGTCGAAGAAGCAACAATCATCATTCCCAAAGCATCAGAACCGCCAAAACCGGAGCCTGAGCCGCAACAACGATCCCGGCTGCCGTTGGTGGCAGCTGCGGCGGCCCTTGTGTTCGGCGGTGGGGCCGCGGCCTATTTTTCCGGCGCTTTGGACGGCGTCACCGGAGCCAAACTGCCCGTAGCCGCGCCGTTTTCTCTGGTTATTGAAAAAGCCGACGGCACGATTTCGGCCAACGGGTTTGTGCCCAACGAACACGGTCTGGAGGTGCTGAACGCACAGACCAATACGGCGGATTTAACCATCGCACGCGGTGACATCGCGGACAGCTGGACCGTAGACATCGAAACGGTTCTGGCCGTTGTGGCCCCCCTGCCCGAATGGAAGCTGAGCCTTTCCGGGAATTCAGGCACTCTGACCGCATCCACAACCGACGCAGCGCAGGCCGCAATGTTGGAACAGGCGTTCGGGGGGGCTCTGCCCGGTGCGTTGGAAGGCCCCATTGAGGTGGCGTTTGAACTGCCCATTCTGCAAGAACAGATTGTCACCGACATCCTGCAAGAAATCGCTGATTGCGGTCCGCTTTCCGTCAATGCACCACAGTCTCCGACCGGCTATGCCCCATCAGAACCGCTGCAAATCCAGGGACCCGTCGCCGAAACCGCAACCCGTGTCACCCTGTTTGACGCTTTGCGCGCCCAGGCCGGGGAGCGCCGTGTTGTTCTGGATGTCGACGTCCTGAACGCCTCTCTTTGCGTGGTGGAACAACATATCCCCAAAGCCCCAACCGGCGCGGTTGAGGTTGCCTATTCCGTCGGTGGCGAAGGTACTCCAAACCCGTCCGGGCGGTTCTACGTTGGCGAAAACCCGGTAATCGACGTGGTGATCCCGGCAGAGATGACCGACGGTTTCCTGACCGTCTCTATCTTGGACGTCTCCGGCAATGTCTTCCACCTGTTGCCCAATATCGGCCGGCCTGACAACGCAGTTTCAGATCTGCGCGGCGGAGAAACCGGTCCCGTTCCGGTGCGCGTTGCCTTTGATCTGGCGGAAGCCGCAGAAAACGGTGGCATCGCATTCAAAGTTGATGACAGCTCGCTTGGTAAGAGCAAGATCCTTGTCCTGCACTCAAACGCGCCGCTGTTTGAAGGGTTACGCCCGACGACCGAAAGCGCTACCGGCTTTGCAGAAGCTCTGAAAGAAAGCGCCGATGCGGATGCGGGGCGGATTACCTCGCTCGACACCCGAATGTTGATCACCGCTCAGCCTTAAGGCGGGCTTAAACCACGTCGACCACAATTATCGAGATATTGTCGGCCCCACCGCCGGCAAGGGCGATCTGCAACAGCTCATCCCCCGCAGTCTCCAAGGCTGTCCCGCTCAGAACCTGGGTCAGCATCGCTTCGGTTGTGTATTTGGTCAGCCCATCCGAACAGATCAGGAAACGATCTCCGGATCGTGTTTCCCCCCGGATCTTGTCGATCTCAATCTCATCGCCCACTCCAACCGCGCGGGTAATCGCGTTGGACTGAGGATGTTGGTCGGCCTCGTCCCAGGTCATCTGCCCCGCCAGCACATATGCCGCAACAGCAGAGTGATCGGTGGTCAGCATCTCAAGCCGCCCGTCCCGGATCCGGTAGATCCGACTGTCACCAGCCCACAGCGCCACAAAATGACCCGGCGCCATCAAAAGTGCGGCTACCGTTGCGCCAATTGTCCCCCTACCGCGACGTTCCGCCTCGACCACGATCGCACGATGGGCGGATTGGATCGCATCGCGCAAGGCGTGCATGCGCGCCGCCGGATCCAGACCTGCGGGGATCATTGCAACACTGTCAGCGATCAATCGGCTGGCAAAATCCCCTGCATCATGCCCGCCCATTCCATCGGAAACCAGCCATATATCATGATCCGGAAGCGCCAGAACCGCATCTTCGTTCACCTTCCGCACCAGACCCGTATGTGTCTGAACTGTATATCGAAAATCCCCTGGGCTACTCATAATGGTGCCGCCTCCCTCCAGATGGGAGCCCGCATGTCAAACAACGCCATTGCCGCCGAACCACGTGGCAGCCCCGGACAGGCAAGAATGCGCGGACCCCCATCCAGCACCGCACTCCATACCGCGGCCTCGGGCGTGGTCCCGGCCATCACATGCCCTTCCAGGATCCGCGCCAGACCGCCGCCGTCAGCCACACCTGTCACAACCACCGGCCCTACTGGCCCGCGAAACGGGGGCGTATCCGGCGTTGCGCTTTGGGGCAAATTGGCCAGCCCCTCTCTCAGACTCTCTAGCGTGGTTGAATCTTCCAGCGCCAGGAGCGCGAGATCTTCCAACCGTTCAAATTCAGCCGCTGCTTCCAGATGATCGCGCGGCGCCGGGCCGGGAGTCGACACAGTCCGCATCAGCGTCAGCGGAAATCGACGTCCGACACGATCCACCGACGGCATCAAAACGCCCATCGCCTTATTCGGTCCAACCACCCCGCGCGGCAGCGTAAACCGCCAGATTGGGGCTGACATATAATGCGCATCAAATCCATCGCCATATGCGGCGCGCCCCTCGGACAGGATCTCTTGCAGCCATGCATCCCAAACCCGTACAAACCCGGAGGGTGGCGACAGGCGGAAGAAATCCCCAACTGTCGGTATCTTGCCGTATGCCCCGAACTCCAGCGTCATTACATCGACTTGGGACAGCTGAATTTGGCCATGGCAGGCAGGGCAAATGGATTTACCACCGACCCCGACTGCAATTCAAACAGGGCCAGACGGCCCCCCACGCGGAAGTTCACCCGACGCCGGTCAGACACATTTGTGCGTCGCACCTCGGCCGCATCCAACAGACGGAACCACGCCCAGGGCCCGTCTTTGGACAAAGAGTTTTCAGTATCGCGCTTATCCGGCAGCAGAGTAATGCGCGCCAGTCCCACGGCACCGGGCCAGGTCACCGCAACCGGCGTAGGCTGCCCGTCCTTATGCGCATAGCCAACCTTGGCCCCGTCAATCTCTAACACAACCTCCTTGGCTTTGGGGTCCAGCGCCTTGGGCGTGATCTGGAACTGCACCTTGGGCGCAGCAGCGCCCGCAAAGAAGGCATCGCGAATTTCGGCCGCATATTGCATCTGCTGCAAGACCGCGGGGCTGATCCCCAGATCCACACCATTGACACGTTTCCACGTCCACGGACGACTGCGTGTGTCGATATGTTTCAGCAGGTGATCATCCACAAACGCATCAATCAGCCCACCCGGAGCGAAGAGTTTGGAAAAGTCCGCCATCGCCACATCCGCCCGCGCGCGGCGGTTGAACGGGTAACGGTTGTCCAGTGCTTTTTCACAGAAGGGCAAGACATTGGCCTGCCAGCTTGCATTGATCGACGCCCGTGTGCCCTCGGAGGTAATACCGGATGAGCCCACGGTGATCTGTTGGGCCCAGCGTTGGATCGGTCCATCCACCCGCGACGCGGCCTGCTGGAATTGCAGCAACGCCTGCCCTCCCTCACCCGAAGTGATGCCGCTGAACGACATTTTGTTCAGCTCTTGGTAAACAAGCTGCAGCGCGTTCATCAGATCATCCAGCTGTGAGGGCTGATCCTCGGGCCGGACCACAAGATCATGCAGCCATTGGAACCGGTCTTCGACATATAGACCCGGCGTGCGTGGCGGTTCTCCCGGCGCGTTCTGCGCCGAATCCACCAGTGCCTCCAACAGGATCTGTGCCTCGACGCTCAGAACGGACCGCGCCTCGATTGCGGCAACGTTGGACACACCTGCGTTGATCGCCCCGGAATCCAGCAAAGACCGATCCTCGGTCAAACGGGTCTCTTGGGACACTGCCATGAGGATATTTTTGATCGGAGAGGTCGGCCCCGACAGGATATTTGTCACCTCCACAGCGTGGCTCAGAGATTCCAGCGGGATAATGTCGATGTCGCCCAGAATCTGATCATAGCGCGTGATATAATCGTTGTAGTACAGGTCCAGCACATCACGGCTGAGCGCGACAAGCACGGATTGGCTCTGGGCTTCCTCCGCCGCCTGCCCCAAAACCCAGCTTTCCCGCTGAACACGTTTGGCAACGCTGACCGCTTCAGGCAGGAACACAGTGTTGAACCCGTCATAGGTAAAGATGCCTTCGATCCCGTCGTTCAAGGCTTTGCCGGAGCTGCGGACCAAAGCGCGTTTGACCGAAGGTCCACCCACATCCGTCAAGCGCCATTTGGGCAGGCTGGTCGCCTTGTTGGAGTTGATGATGCCCGTGTACACGCGCTGTGCCAGCGGCATTTCCGACAGGATATCCTGCGCTTGCTGGATCAACGGCCCATTTAACGCAACTTCCTGCATCGGCTGGTCCAGAAGCGCCTCCAGATGCGCCATCAGATCATCCCGCAGGGTAATCCGCGCGGCACCCGGATATTGCACCAATTCCCAGTCAATCCGCATCCATTCCTTGATCAGATCCGGGTTGATCGGCCCCTGAAGTCCCAACATCAGATAGATTTTGAGCGCTTCATAAAGGACATCCGGGTTGTTCACATTGGCCGAGATCTGCTCTTCCAGGCGCACCAGAAGCCGGGGCAACAGACGTTGGTTCAATGCCGCCCGATAGGTCTGAGCCGCTTGGGTTCCAATCACGTCCCCCTGGTAAAGACCATAGGTCATAGAGCGGTCTGGTCTGGGCGTGCTGACAACCGGATTTCCGGGCATGTCCCGCAGAATATTGAGCGCCTCAACCACCGGAACCAGATCCGTGTCCCCAACCGGGCTTGGCGGCAAAGCCGCCGCTGCGGCCTGAAATGCTTCGACCTGATTGTGCACATTTTCGGTGAACTTAATGTTCTCCAGATAGGAATTGACCCACAAACCACCTGTCAAAAGCGAGACAACAACCGTCGCAGTAATTGCCGCACGACGAGTCCAGCGATAGCGACGCTCCACCCGGTCGTCCGCAGACACCAGCCCCGCTTCCGGGAACATCACCCCTTCAAACAGCCGCGTCAAAAAGTAAGACCGCCCCGAACCCGAGCCGGTGCCAATGGCCTGACGGCCAATGCCAAAGGTCTGCGCCATACCCAGCATCAGCCGGTCAATTGGCGTGCCTTCCTGGGTTCCCGACGTGAAATAAATCCCGCGCAACATCTGGCGGCGTTCGAATTTATTGTCCTGAAACACCTCGTTCAGGAAATCACGCGCCACCCCGCGCATCGAGGCAACTTGGGACGGAAACCCCGCCACCAAAGCACGACGCTGCGGGTCCGTTTCAACCTGCATTTTCTCCAGCAGCTGCGCGTTCAGCTGCCCCAGAAGGCTTGCGAATTCCTCGTCAAAACGCGCGATGGGTGCGTCTGATTTGCCCTTGGGCAGATCCAGCGTAAAGCCCCAGACCTGTTCGCGCTCCTCCTTTCCAAGTGTATCAAAATACTCCTGGAAACCGGCAATCAGATCCGCCTTGGTGAACAGCACATAGACCGGGAAATGCACGCCCAATTGTTCGCGCAGCTCGGACAGGCGACGACGAATGGCCTGCGCATGGGCTTTCTGGGTGATTTCATCCTGCAGGGACAAATCCGACAGGGAAATCGCAATCATCGCGCCATTGATTGGCTGGCGTTTTCGGTATTTCTTCAACAGGCTCAGGAACCCGACCCAGGCCGCGTTATCCCCTGTCGCATCGCTGTCCTGTGTCGTATAGCGTCCGGCTGTGTCGATCAGAACCGCATTATTGGTGAACCACCAGTCGCAATTTCGCGTACCGCCAACACCGCCAATCGCGGCCTTGCCCATCTTGTCCGCCAGCGGGAACTGCAGGCCGGAATTTACAATCGCAGTGGTTTTGCCCGCTCCCGGAGGACCAATGATGACATACCACGGCAGCTCTTTCAGATGGCGGCGTCCGTTTTTGGATTTGCGCAGCTCCGTCATTGCGGTTTTGAACTTACCGCGCAGCTCGACGATTTCTTCGGCCCATTCATCATCGTCGCTTTGCGTATCAACGGCTTCGACGATTTCCTCGGTCATGGCCTTGTCACGCTTGCGACGCAGCAAAAACACAGTCAGCAGGATCCCAAGGATCAGGAACCAAATGACACAAATCGCTACGATACGAGCCGTTGTCCCGTCAAACGGGCGCCATTCATCGCTGCCGATAAAGGGCGCAAAGAACCAGACGCAGGCAGACAGAACCACCGCCAGCAGGATCATCACCGTGTAGATCGAGCTGAAGAAGGGGATAATAAAACGCCTCAGCATCACTCGCTCTCCTGGATCAATAGAACTTCGATCCGCCGGTTACGCGCACGCCCGGCCTTGGTGGTATTATCTGCAATCGGTTCTTTTTCGGCGCGCCCTTCGGCGGACAGGCGGCCTGGGTCGTCAATCACCTTTGCCATGCCCGCCATCACCGATTTCGCCCGCGCCAGTGACAACGCCATATTGGAAGGGAAGCGGGAAGATCGGATGGGAATATTGTCGGAATGTCCCACAACAATCAGGCGCCCCTTTTCATCGTTCAGCGACCGGGCAACCCGGTTCACCGGATCCACAAATCCGGTCTGCAATTGATCGGAGCCGGAGCCAAACATCCCGGACCCCAC
The DNA here is from genome assembly GCF_056159265.1 of Epibacterium sp. ABZ3_068. Lineage (NCBI taxonomy): Bacteria > Pseudomonadati > Pseudomonadota > Alphaproteobacteria > Rhodobacterales > Roseobacteraceae > Epibacterium > Epibacterium sp. ABZ3_068. The sequence continues at coordinate 99,176 of NZ_JBSWUV010000002.1, read as the reverse complement.
CAGACGGATGATCAGCGTGTTGCCTTTCTGGAAGACCTCCACAACGCCATCGTTAATCTCAGCCTCAAGGAAGCCCGAGACCTTGGCCACCTGTTCCTCGATCGTGGGTGTGGGCGGCGGCGGAGGGGGCGGTGGCGCGCGGCGTTCCAGCACCGCAACGGGACCGCTTTCGACCACCGACAACTGGCCAACCACATTTTCCGTATCGCGCGATAACGCCCAGCTGAGGCCCGCAAACTGCAGTGCAAGAATGGTGCCCAACACCGCGAGCGTCAGCCAGACAACACGCCAAGCCGACAACGCCTTGAACGGTTTTTCCAACCCCTTCCAGCGCGGCGACAGATCCCGTTCGACATTGCCACGCTGGCCACGGATAATCCGGGCAAGGGCCGCACGGATCTGCAGATGTTTCTCGCTGCCCCCCTGTTCGACACGCAGGCGCCCCTCAAAACCAAGGGACATGCACATATACAGGAATTCGAGCATATCGATATTGGCGCCCGGTTCCTTCTCCAGACGGGCCAACAGATCATAGAACCGATCGCCGCCCACGGTTTCCCGGTGGAACGTGCCGACCATGGACTGTAAACCCCATGAGGATTGTCCGCCCCAGGGCGTGTTCAGCACCACATCATCCAATGTCGCACACAGAGCATAGCGCGCGACTTTCACGGTTTGCGCCGCAATCCCGGCCTTCAGCGCCCGGTTTTCAAAGGCACGCACCTCGGCAACAACACTTTGGCGCAGCTTGTCGGGATCCATATGCTGGGCGCGATTGCGGATCCGGCTGATCAGCGCAAACAAAGACGTCGCGCAGGCAGTCAGCTGGTTCATCCCTGTCAGCGCAACCTGAGCTGCCTTGGGCGTTGCAGCTTTTGGCGCAGCGGCCGCGGGCTGCGGCACGCCAAAAGAATCCACCTCCGGCACTGCGGGCGAGGGATCGGGAGTTGCCGCCGACGGTGCGGGCGTTGGCGTTGCCATCGGACGTCGCCCGCCCGGATTGGGCCTAATCACCGTCTTGTCGGTATCTCCCGGCTCTGCAAAGGGATCGTCAAAATCAGCCATATTGCTTCCCGCTTACCCGTTCCGGATTGCCCAAAGCTCCATTTTGAGCCCCGGATATTGCCCCGATACATGGACGGCCACCCCGCCCGAGGTTGTCATCTTGCCCCAATAGGGGCTGTCCGCGTCCAATTCAAAATAGACCACACCCGCGTGATACGGGATCTGGCGTGGAGCCACCGGCAAAGGTCGCAGCGTGATGCCCGGCAAGGCCGAGTTCACCAGCTGACGAATTTCTTCCACCGGCCCGATTTTGGTTTGGCCCGCAAAATGACGGCGCACATCTTCGGCCGGGATCTCGGCACTGACCGACAACACAAAACCCGCATTGCCGATCAGCTTACGATCCGCAATCACACCAACCGAGATGCCGTATTTACGCGGCTCCAGCTTGATCGAAATTGCCGTCTGTTCCAGAACCGCGCTCAGGTATTGGCGCAGAGTTCGAACCACCGGGGCAAAACAACTGGTCAAATCCGCATGCGTATAGGCCGGCATGACCGGAGCTTGTTTGTCAGCCGCCATAAAGGTCGCCAGCTCTCCGGCCAGCATACCGCAGGCCGCATAGAAATCTTCCGGATGGAGATTTTCAACCTGCGCCATATGGCGCACCAGCGGCAACATGCGGTTCACCACTGTCAGCAGCATGAAATCAGAGATATCCGCCACACCACGCGCGCCGCCGGCCTCGGCCAGACGACCAGCCAATGCTTCCATACGGTGCCCCAAAAGACCTTCCAGTTCCCGCAGGAAACCAGACAAGGCCGGCGCGGCCCGAATATCGAGACAGGACGGAATAAAGGCCTGATCCAGGATGATCTCCTGATCCGCGCGCACCTCGATCACCCGCGCAATCGGGATCGCCAGCAGATCCGCCAGATCATCCACTTCCAGCGCGAATTGCAGGCGTAGCTTGCCCACGTCGATTTCAACCGGTTTCATCTCGGTTGAGGTAACATCGGTGACTTCCTGCGTCGCCGGGCGCAGACGGCTTGCGGAACGCTCCGCCCCGCTCAGGTCCACCTCAACAGCGCCCTGACGGCGCTGCGGAACCGTCAGGTAGATCACGCAGTCCTTGACCGTCTGCGGCACCTCCAGCGCAGGCGGATGCGCATCGGCCATTGGCACCCGAAACACAGTGCCGTCCTGTGTCAGCCCTTCACAGGATTTAACCGCGAACTGGCCGATTTTCAGCGCTTCATGATCAATCTCAAGCGCGGTCACCCCCCAGGCATAGGGGCGTATCCGCCGGGCGAGGCCTGAAATCAGCCCCTCGGAATAACGATCCTGCTGTTGCAGGTGATGGGGCTGCAAAAACAACCCTTCGGTCCAAAGCACCTTACTGTCCCAGGACAAATGCCTCTCCTTCTCATTCGAGCCACATCACAACGCGCCCCATGTTCCTGATGGCGCACTCCGCGCCTTAATTCTTCAACCTATCGAGCTGCGCTTGATAAGCCTTGGCAAATTCGCGGCTGAACAGCTCATGAAAATCGTTTTCCGCCTGATCCGAAATCTCGGCATACAGTTTTTCATAAACGTCCCAATACTGCGCCTTCTTGCCCCGCAAGAGCCCGCCAAGCCCGCCGCTCTGTTCGATCTGGCCTTCCAGCGCTTTGGGGTCGAGCCGCGCCAGAACCCCTTTCAGAGCGGCCTCCATACCAGTGACCATTGCCACCTCATGGGCCTTGATGTCATCCAACGCCTGATGCGCGGCGCTCTCGGGGCTCAGATAGCCTTTGGTTGTCGGGCGCACCATTGCCTCGACCGCCTGCTCGGGTGTGATCGAGAATTTCAGAGGATTGTTCCCCCCGGCAGAGATCATCGTCTGTTCGATCCGGAACTCCGATTTGATCGTGGTACGGGTCATCAGAATTTCCCGCAGCCCCGTCACCAGGGTTTTCATCACCCGCCCCATACGCAGGAACGTATTATGCTGTTCCTCCGGTGCAATCGACAGATCTTCCGCACCCAGCCCCTGCAAAAATGCCTCCATTGCATCTGCATGGCCCGCGGGAGGGGCGGCCGACTTGATTTTCTCCCCAGGCGCCGTGACGTCATCCATCGCTTCGGACGCAGGTGACGGGGGCATCGTATCAGATACGGTAGATGCAGATGAATCTTTGATCTGAGGGGCTGCAACAGGGGCAGCAGCGACTTTGGCTGCTGGATCTTCACCAACGCCAGAAAGGAACTCGTCGTCCCAGTCATCCGGGATAACAGACGACTGCGCAACAGGTGCGGTAAACCCATCCGATGCCGAAGGTGCATGATGGGGTAAACTGGCCCCCTCCCCTTCACGCCCGTCCGAGGCTTTTGCAAAGAACGGATCCTCGTCTTCCCCCATCGGCGGCAGAAGATCATCAATCGGGTCAGCCGGTTTCAGCTGAGACGGCCCGGTAGGCCCTTCCCCCAGCAGATCATCCAGAAAATCTCCGCCCGGCCCGACGTCGTCCAGAAGCGCCAACGGGTCCGGTGCATTATCGGCGACCCCATGCGACGCCCCAGGCAACACGGCAGGCGCCAGATCCAGCGGATCTGCGGGCGCGGCGGTGTCCACGATCTCCACCACCAGCTCATAGTTGCCGACACACAGAACATCGCCATCGTTCAACGGCGTCGGGTTTCGACCCAACGGGATCTTGGAATAGTTCAGGAAGGTGCCATTGGCGCTCAGGTCCACGACCACCACATTGCCGTTGTGATCTTCGATCACGCAATGACTGCGCGACAATTGCTGATCCGGGTCAGGCAAAACCAGATCACATCCGGCACCCCGCCCGACTGTCAGGCTGGGACCGTTCATCACCACAGGTGCACCGCGACCGGGCACCGCGCCTGAGCTTTGAAATTTCAGCCGAACACCCATCGTCAATCACCCGCCAACAAGAACGGTGAACTCACCTTTGACAATCATCCCACCACATGCGGCCTGGTCCATCATCCGGGCGGCCGGCAGGTTCTGAATCAGCACGGTTGCCGAACCTTTGATAATCGGGTGAGGCGGCGCAGCGGTGCACATATCCGTCATCCGCGCCGCGGGCATTTTACCGACCAGAACCTGAACCGCACAGGGCGGCAAGATTGGTGTTGGAACCGGCAAAACCGGAGGCGGCGGTGTCGAGGGCAACATACATGCGTGCAGATCCGCCACTCGGGCCTGGGGCATAGTCATTTGTTACCTCACATACTCTTCAACAATCGAATTATTTTGGGCAAGCAAATCGAAATTCACTCGCCATTTGCCGCAACTGAACCGCGGCCTCCCTTGGCAATATCCAAAGCGCGGTCCACCAGCAAGCGGCCGTGTTGTTCAAACTTATCAGACAATTGTCCCAAGGCTACCATATTCATGGCAAAAGCCGCAGTTTCTGCCGCCCCCGCCGGTGCCGGATATTGTCGCAAATCGCCCGGCCCAAGGGTTCCGTCATGGTACAGAACCGCCAGCGCACAATTTACCGTGTCGTCGTCAACATAGGCATGATCCAGCGTGATACGCGCAGCATCTCGGTTTTCCTCGGAAGGGTCCAGCACCCAGGCCTCTGACGTGGACAAGGACGGCGGATCATCCGGACCGCGCGGCCCGATATAATCACGCGCGGCCAAACAGGCCCACCAGACCCGCTCACGCGCGGGCAAGACAACCGCCAGTACGCGCAGCAGATCCACCAACGCGCCCTTGCGTTCCAACTCTTCCAATACAGTTGCCGCATCTGCCGTTGGCGGCGCGTCCAAACGCGTCTTCAACAGAACATTTGCATGTGACAACATTTTGGCCACGGGATCTGGCGGAACCTTAACCAGATTATCAAACCGACCACTCATTCCCACCACCTAGTTAATCATTGTCAAGCCACCCTTGAGGGTGAGCATGGCATCGCCTTTTACTGTCGTCATCGGAGCTTTCGCTTCGATCATTCCGTCACCTTGAACCTTGATAATCGGCCCTTTTATGGTAACCCCCGAATTGTCGATTTTAACAGAAGACCCCCCGACCTGCAGTAAAATCTCCATCCCGGCGGTCATCTTGATCTTACCTGCAGTCACGTCCACCGTCAGATTGCCAAGCTTCACAGTCTCTTTGTGATCTCCCATCTCGATGGTCTCTGTCTTGTCGCCCATCTTGATGGTTTCGGTCATATCGCCTTTTTCGATGGTTTCGATCTTGTCCCCCGTTTTCACGGTTTCGGTCCGATCCCCCTTGTTGACGGTCTCGGTAACGTTCTCTTCAACCGTCAGCACATAGGATTTGTCGTCCGCGCTTGTGACTTCCGGGCTGGGGCTGTCCAACCCGATTGTCACGGTGGAGCGATCCTTGACCAGCATCTGATGATCTTTCTGCGCCTGAACACGCATCAGTTCGCTGTCTTTTTTGTCCTCAAACATCAGTTCGTTATATCCGCCGCCCCCCTTGGAGGAGTTGGTCTTGATGCCAAGCTGGGTCTGATCATCCGGAAATTTATAAGGCGGCATCGTGTCCTTGTTGAACAACATGCCGGTACAGATCGGCCGGTCGGGATCGCCTTCCTCAAACTGGATAACAACCTCCTGACCGATACGCGGGATTGCAACCATACCCCAGTCGGCGCCAGACCAGGGTGTCACCACACGCACAAAGCAGGAGGATTTGTCATCCTTTTTGCCTTCGCGATCCCAGTGGAACTGAACCTTGATCCGGCCGTATGAATCGGTCCAGATTTCCTCACCGCTGGCCCCGACAACGGTAGCCGTATGCAAACCGCTGATCTCGGGCCATGGGGTGCTCAAAGGCGCGCGGTACTGTTCTGCCTTCTCGATCGCGCCAAATGTGGCAGAGTAGGAATCGCCCGCAACCTCTTCCGGAAAATCCAGATTTGCAGGCTTCACATCGCGGCGCATTTCGCGCTTTTCACCCGCCTCTGCTTTTTTACGCTGTTCCCGTTCGCCGTAATCCCCGGAAATCTGCAGATAATGGATCGCATCGGTGACCAGATATTCGGCGTTGAATGACTTGTCCGGGTGTTCTTTCAGCTTGAACGTATTGCCGGTTCCAAGCGTGCGCACATTGGATGCTCCACGCCACCGTTTGTGCCGGATGGCTTCGGCTTCCATACGTACCCGAGCCTGCTTGTTCCCAAGGCCGGTGTTCTTGCGGTAATGCCCCGGATAGTCGTAAAACTCAAACGACTTGTGACTGTGCGACCCTTTTGGAATAGTGCTGTTGGTCTTCTGATCCGCTGTTGGAGCCAGAAAATCAAAGTCATTCAGCGTGACCTTGCCGGTTGTCAGGGCCTCGGCCATGGCCAGTTCGGAAATATGATCACCGCGGCGACGATCATTGTCGTCGCGCGCATGAAATTCGACATCCGCAAACCCGGTTGCAGGCGCATGGGCACTGATCCCGTCACACAGGATCAACTGTTCAGGCTTGTTTGGATCACTGGCACTGTCGAAATAGAAGTAGATCCCCTCTTCTTCCATCAACCGACAGATAAAATCATAATCGCTTTCGCGATACTGCACGCAATATTCGCGCATTTCATAGGTTTCGCTCAGCTTGTCCTTGAAATCGCCGAACCCGTGATCGTTGAAGATCTGTTTGATGATCTCCACTGCTGTCTTTTCCTGAAAGACCCGGCAATCGGTTGTGCGCGTCAACAGCCACAGCCAGGGGCGCACCTCGGCCACATAGGTGCCATACCCATCGCGAAACCCCATGTTTTCAACAGAGACACAAAGCCCCGAGAACACATGTTCGGCCTCATTTGCCGTCTGCACATGCAGTTTCATGTTTTTGCCAACCAGATCCTGCAACTTGACGGATTTATTCTTGGACTGAAACTCGATTGTCGTCTCTGTCAGGGTGCTGAACCCTTCACGTATGATCGCCCGTTTCATAAACAGGTCACGCACGGAATAGTTTCCGGACATCCAGACCATATCGCTATCATGGGATTTACTAACTACCATTGCTCCCCCTTTCGGTGTCAGAGGGGTGCGAGCGTGTTAATCTCATCTCTCGCCTCGTCATCATAAATCATCCAACAATGCGGCAAGCTCCGCATCAAAATCATCGTCATCGGATACATCCGTATCCGGCGTAGTATCATCAAACCCGGAAAGCAGCGCGTCCAACTCCGCATCCAGGTCGCTGCTCTCATCTATCACATTTTTGTCGTGTTGCGCAGGAGATTGCTCAGCCCCTTGTGCCACCCCTTCGGCTTGTGGTTCCGGTTTGGCCTTGGGCGGAGACGGAGGAGGAGGCGGAACGTCGCTCCACGGCCCTGCCAAAGGCCCGCCATTCAAAGCCATAAAGGACGTCAAACGCACTTCATCCCGCCCTTTGACGGCCGACACAGCCATAATCCCGCGTTCCTTGGCGGCGGCGATCTTGTCCAGGTCGATATTGCGTTCCGTACAGGGCAGCGCCACCTGATCGCCAAACCGGTCCAGAACATAGTGGTAGGGCATCTGCCCCAGCGACATAATCGATCCCAGGTTCAACCCAGGTCCGTTTTCCTTGAACGAACGTGCCATTAGGATCGCAGCCAAAGCCACCGGATTGCCCCACAACATGCCCTTCAACCCTTCGGATTGAGAGAACTCCTCAAAATCGAACTCATAAATCGGATCTGTCTTGGCCCCATAGGGTCTGCGCAGCAGGAAACGGGGGGAGATCAGCCCCAGGTGACTGGCCTCGGACATACTGCTCAGCGTATCCCAGGCCTCGGCCACCAGCGGCGGTCGCTCTTCCTTGGCGGACCCCCAGAACGTCGGCGAGATCGCTCCCAGGAAGGGCGCATCCACATGAGCGGCTACCCGCGCCAACCGCCCCAAAAGCTCTGCATGAGGGGGGGTCTCTTCAAACGAATACAGGCCCACAATTGCGCAATACCCGCCACGACCCAATTCCGGGTCCAATGGGCCTTCGGTCAGCAGGCGCATAAAACCGCTGCCGGTCAGGTCTTCCTCGGCTGCCAGATCCGCTGCCAGTTCTTCGGCCGACACGTCATAAAGCACCAGTTCAAGCGTATCATCTGTCTGGATCGACCGCGCCATCAGGTCCAACGTACGCCATTGCGCCTCGACTGCCTGAAATTCGGGGTGGTGCAGAACCATCCGCATCGCATGGCTCAGCGACTGGGTCACCGCTTCCTGCAAGGCCGTGGTGTTCGGATCCGGCAAGGCCCGCACATGGGGGCCCACCACCCGCTCCAGCAGATCTTCAACAGGAGACCCTTCCACCTCTTGCGGTGTTGTATCCCCGATCAGCCGCTGAAAATCGCTCAGCCGCAGGTCCGCCGGAACCGAAGTCGCCGCCGATGTCATCCGGGGTGCCACCGCCGGGGTGCCATATTTCTCCCCCCAGGCTTGCAGGCTCTTGGCCGCGTGATCCGCCGTCGCCCCACTGGCCAGTTGCTGCTTCAGACCGGACAGTTCTGAAAACAGGTCGACGTTCTCGTAAAGCTCATCCGGGTGCAGATCATCCAACCCCGAAAGCGGCACAGCCAACGTGGTCCCGTCTTTACCAATGGGCAGCGCCAGATCCCCGGCAAAACCCTCAATCACCTCTTCAACAGTGTCCACATCCAGCAGCTGCCCGGGCCGGTTGGCCAGATCATCTCCGATGCCCAAAACGCCTTTGGCCGCCCGGCCGGAAAAATCCCCCAGAACTGCAATCCGGAACCGACGACGCTTTAATACCTCCGGCGCAGGCCGGTCTGCGGAAACGGTGCCAAAGGGCAGGTCAATCTTGGCACGCGACGTCAGGCGGGCATCCTCCTCCGGGGTCTCTTCCGCAAGCGGATCATCCTCCCCCTCGTTCAGATCACCCAACAGTTCTGCCAATAGATCGTCGTCTGCCTCTGGCGCATCTGCCAGCAGCGCATCAAGATCACCGTCCGGCAGAGCCTCATCTTGAGCGGTCGCGCTGTCGACCTCAGCCAACAGATCGTCCAATGTCGTGTCCTCGGCCCCATCACCCAATTCCAGGTCGCCCAACAGGTCATCCAGATCAAAATCATCCCCTGCCGCCGCAACCGCAGCGGGTTCAGGTTCAGGTTCAGGTTCAGGTTCAGGTTCAGGTTCAGGTTCAGAAAGCACGTCCGAGATCGGATCATCGTCAAGTCCCAGATCCGCCAGCAGATCGTCCAACCCATCGCCAGCCGCAGCATCGTCCGCACCGGTGACGTCCCCCAGCAGGTCTCCCAGATCGAGGTCATCCCCCTCCACATCGGTGGGACCATCCCCCAATGCCTCGTTCGCCGGGGTGGACGTGGCCTCCACCGTTTCCGCCTCAATCGCCCCTAGATCGCCCAGAATATCGTCAATCTCATCAACCGCCGCGTCCGGCACGGTGGTGATCGTTTCAAGAATGCTGCCAAGCTCTGCCTCTTGTTCAGAAACAGGATCATCCCCGATGTCGAGATCCGCCAGAATATCGTCCAGACCAACCTCATCAGCGCCAGCCTCTGCCGTTGAGGTCTGAGGCAGAAGGTCCCCCAGATCAATATCAGCAGTTTCGTTTTCCTCCGGCACATCATCGACCAGCGCGGCCAAGGTCGCGTCTGCGGTGTCCGGTTGGCCGACGTCCTCGGGGACAAGGTCCACCAGATCCGACAGCACGCCCTCCACCCCATCTGCCTCTTCCGCAAGCGGAGTGGACGTCACAGATGCAAGATCCGCCAGGGCAGAGGCAACCTCGTCACCGGTCTGCGAAATCTCTGGCCCGGTTTCCGCAAGCCCGGACAGGACATCCGCAACCCCATCACCTTCCTCGTCTGAGGAGAGCGGCGCATCGGCGCTGAGTTGGTTCAAAATGTCTGCCGCTGTGTCCTCTGAGGGCTCCTGTGGCGCATCCGGCGCAGCGTCTGAAAGAGCTGCAAGGGTCGCGGCTGCGGCGTCTTCTGTCTCATCAGGTTCTGCCGCAGCCTCTGCCAGCCCGCTGAGGACATCCTCCACACCGCGCGCGTCGTTCTCTGGCCCGTCATCAGCAACGGCATCGGACAGATTTGCCAGCGCAGAGGCAACCTCGTCCATGTCCTCAACCGGATCTGGCGAAGACTCAGCAAGTCCCGACAACACATCTGCAACGCTGTCTCCGTCCCCTTGTGACGGTTCGGGCGCAACCGCAATCAGCCTATCCAGCACATCCGCTGTTGTATCCACATCGCGCGTCTCATTTTCAGTTCCGGCTTCGGCCAGCGCGTCCAGAACGTCAGCGATCCCATCCGCAACATCCTCGGATGTTTCAGGCTTTGCCGCTGCAAGCCCGGCCAGAACATCCGCTGTCTCCGTTTCAGGTTCCTCACCTGCAGGCTCTGTCGCGCGCAGAGCATCCAGAACCCTGTCGGATGCCGACCCATTGTCCTGCACGCCATCATCAGGCGCAGCTTCGGCCAGGGCACTCAGAACGTCGGCGGCAGGGTCGCCCGCCACAGGCGCCTCGGCTGCGGACGCCGCCAATCCATCCAGAACCGCTTGCGTATCCGTTTCCGGCGGCGCATCCGGGATCTCAACAGCCGCAAGGCTTGCAAGTGCGGATGCGGCCTGATCCACGTCTTCTTCCTGTGGCGCTTGATCACGCAGCTCATCCAGGACTGCGGCCAGATCCTCGGGCGCGGTGGCGGCCGGTTGAAATCCGGACAAAAGACCAGGGTCCTGCAAGACCTTCTCCATCAGGGCCTCGGCCCCCGCCTTCCCATCCATATAGGCCATCAGCGTCGTCAACTCCTGACGGGCCTGCAACAGCGGGCGCAGCGCCTCCACCTTTGACGCAATGGCACCGGGTGAAAAATCCTCCATCTTCTCAAAGGTCAGATCCACCGCCAGGTTGCCTTCACCGGTCAGGGTATTCTGCACGGTAAAAGCCGCCCGCGGGGCCATCGCCCGCATACGTTCGTCAAAATTATCAACGTCGATTTCCAGAAACTTCCGCTCGGCAACCGAGGGCTGCGCGACCGTGGACTTACCCATCAGATCGCTCATCACCCCCATGACAAAGGGCAGCTGTACCTTCTTTTCCGCGCCATAGAGTTCGACATCATATTCGATCTGAACCCGCGGCGCGCGGTTGCGGGCGATGAACTTTTGCGAGCTATCAGCCATCGCGCCCCCCTTTCAGGTCGGCCACCTCGGACCGCAGCGCCTTGATCTCCTCATGCAGCGCCAGAACGTGGGCATCAACCATATCCGTCTCGGTGCGCACCAGATCCCGCAGCTTTTCAAACTCCTGCTCGGCCTCTTCCTCAACCGCCGATTGCATAGTGTTGACCAACAAACCAATGAACAGATTCAAGACAGAGAAGGCCGTGATGATGATAAACGGAACAAAGAACGCCCAGGCCGCCGGGTAGGTCTCCATCACGGGGCGCACAATTCCCATCGACCAGCTTTCCAGCGTCATAATCTGGAACAGAGAATACAAGGATCGGCCAAGGGTACCGAACCATTCATCAAAGCTCGGCCCGTACATCAGCGTGGCCATAACACCAAAGACATAAAAGACGATGGAAATCATGATGATCACGGCACCCATGCCCGGCAGCGCATCCAGCAGCGCCTGCACCACCGCACGCATCTGCGGGATCACCGATAACAGACGCATCGCCCGGATCACACGCAACCCACGCAGGGCAGACAGGCCCTGGCGATCCGGCAACATGCCCAAACCCACAACCACAAGGTCAAAGATATTCCAGGCCGAGGTGAAGAACCGCAGCCCATAGGCATAGAGCTTCAACAAAAGCTCAACCACAAAAATCGCCAGTACAATATCATCCAGAACAGAGATCAAGCCGCCAGCCACCGCCATCACGTTGGTGGACGTGGACAGCCCCAGCATAACGGCGTTGAAGATGATAATCGTAAGAATAGCGTTGCCGACCCAGGCGGTCTCAACAAAGACGCGAACCTTGTCCCGCAACGTCGCTTCCCCCGCCTCTGTACTCTCTACGTTCATCCCCTGTCTCCCCGTTCTGGTTCAGGTCAGCTGCGCGCCTTCTGGCGGTGCGTCACAGAATGTCTGACGCAACCTCAAATACTTTGAGTGCAATATCGATGGCCTTCTTAATCTTCTCCGCATGGGCTTTGATCGTCTTCAGATCCAATGTGCCGTGCGCGTCCTCAGCCTTTTTCAACGCAAAATCAGCAAACTTGCGACCATTCTGTTCGATGGTGTTGAACTCTATGATCTGGCCGATCATCGAATTGATCGCCGCTTCCTGTTTTTTGGAGACGGCAACGCCTTCATCCTGAAGCTGCAGCAGTTTTTCCAAGGGTTTCGCCATGGAAGAGGCCTTCTGACGCGCCGCCGTCAGCTTGACCTTATATTCCTTCACCGCGTCTTCGACCGATGAGATATGGCTTTTGCCAACCTTGCCGTCCTTGGTCGCCTTGGCCATTTTTTCCAGGGCTTTCATCAGGTCTTCGCGCACTTTGGTCTCGGTCGCGATGGCCTTTTTCACCTCTTTGGCGATGCTATAGACGGATTTGGCGACCTTATAGTATTCATCCAGCTTCGCGCCGGAACTGGCCACAAGGGCCGCAATGGATTTGCCGATCTTGACCACACCCCAAGTGATATTGGCGGCGATCTTCAGCTTCCACTTGGTGTATTCCTTGTTCTCTTTCTTGATCTTTTCCCAGGACGCCTTGATCCGGTTCTGGGCTTCCTTCTCAAGGTTCGCGACCAGCTTCTTCAGCTCGTCATTGACAAGTTTGGCCAGCTTTTCGACCTCTTTCTTGTCGCTCATCCCCTCGAACTGTTTGTCGTATTTCTGGATCGCCGGGTTAATCGCCATTTTGCGATAGTCATTCAGATAGGAATAGACCGGCTCCATAATCCGCGCGAGCAGGGAGGTGTCGATCTCTTTGCCCGACACCTTCAGAGTGATCTTCCCATTTGGCAAATCCATATTTTTGGCATTCACCGTGATCAGATCGAATGACTTATTTACTTCGGCCATTTAATACTCTCCTCATGCGCGCAAGTGGAAACAGCGCAAATCATTCAAAACTATAGGTGAAATCACCGTCGGCCACATCGATGGCAACCTTCTCGGCGTGCTTGCCTTCGATCAGGCGGCGCAGGAATTCGTTTGAAACCTCCGGCAGCATGGTATTGGTCACAATCGCGTCGATCATGCGGCCGCCACTGTCGAGTTCCTGACAGCGGTTGACGATCTCTTCGACCACCGCGTCGGTGTATTCAAACGGCACGCTATGCGCGGTCTGCACCCGTTTCTGGATCCGACCCAGCTGCAGCTTGGTGATCTCGGACAGCATATCGGGGCTGAGCGGATAATAGGGGATCGTCACCAAACGTCCCAAGAGCGCGGGCGGGAAGATTTTCAACAAGGGTTCGCGCAGCGCTTTGGCGATGCCATCCGGTTCCGGCATCAGATCCGGGTCACTGCACAGATCCATGATCAGCTCGGATCCGGCATTGGACGTCAGAAGGATCAGCGTGTTCTTGAAGTCAATCAGGCGACCTTCGCCGTCTTCCATGATGCCCTTGTCAAAGACCTGAAAGAAGATCTCATGCACATCCGGGTGGGCTTTCTCGACCTCATCCAGCAGCACTACAGAATAAGGCTTGCGCCGCACCGCTTCGGTCAACACGCCACCTTCGCCATAGCCGACATAACCCGGAGGCGCGCCTTTCAGCGAGCTGACGGTATGGGCCTCTTGGTATTCGCTCATATTGATGGTGATGACGTTTTGCTCACCGCCATACAGCACCTCAGCCAGGGCCAGCGCGGTTTCGGTTTTCCCCACGCCCGAGGTGCCTGCAAGCATAAAGACACCGATCGGTTTGTTGGGGTTGTCCAACCCCGCCCGGCTGGTCTGGATGCGTTTGGCGATCATCTGCATCGCGTGATCCTGACCGATGACGCGTTTGGCCAGATGCTCTTCGAGGTTCAGGATGGTCTCGATCTCATCCTTGACCATGCGACCCACGGGAATGCCGGTCCAATCACCCACAACAGAAGCCACGGCCTGATGATCCACAATCGGCAGGATCAGCGGGCGATCCCCCTGGAGGGTTTCCAGTTCAGCATTCTTGTCCTTGAGTGCCTGCATCAGCTTGGCGCGGTCCTCATCCGACAGCGGGCTCTCGGTGGCGCCCTCCGCCGCCTCACTCCCAGCATCAACCGGAGCATCAACGGGCGCGGCCCCCTCCCGGAGTTTGGCGCGCAGGTCCAAGATCTCGTCAACACAGGCCTTTTCCTTGTCCCATTGGGCCGTCAGATCCACCAGCCGAGCCTCTTCCGCCTCCTTGGCCGCCGTGACGGCCTCGCGACGGTCCGCGACCTCGTAACCCGCGGTTTCATCACGGCCGATGATCTCAAGCTCGGTGGTCAGTGCCTCAATCCGGCGTTGGCAGTCGTCAACCTCAGCCGGAACCGCATGCTGGCTGACCGCGACACGGGCGCAGGCGGTATCCAGAAGGCTCACGGATTTATCCGGCAGTTGACGCGCCGGAATATAGCGGGCCGAGAGCGTCACCGCCGCCTCGATCCCCTCGTCCAGGACCTGCACCCGGTGGTGACCTTCCAGCATGGTGGCAATGCCGCGCATCATCAGGATCGCCTTGGGGATGTCCGGCTCATCGACCTTTACGACTTGGAAACGCCGGGTCAGGGCGGGGTCTTTCTCGATGTACTTCTTGTATTCCGCCCAGGTGGTGGCCCCGATGGTGCGCAGGGTGCCACGCGCCAGCGCCGGTTTCAGCAGGTTCGCCGCATCACCGGTGCCAGCAGCGCCCCCTGCGCCAACCAACGTGTGGGTTTCATCCACAAACATCACAATCGGCACGGGGCTGGCCTGCACCTCGTCAATCACCTGACGCAGGCGGTTCTCAAACTCACCCTTCATGCTGGCACCCGCCTGCAACAGACCCACGTCCAGCACCAACAGGCGCACATCCTGCAGCGACGGCGGGACGTCGCCGCGCGCAATCCGCAGGGCAAACCCTTCGACCACCGCCGTCTTCCCCACACCCGCCTCACCGGTCAGGATCGGGTTGTTCTGGCGGCGCCGCATCAGGATATCCACGATCTGTCGGATTTCCTCGTCGCGCCCCACGATGGGATCAATCTCTCCGTTGCGCGCCTGTTCGGTGAGGTCGGTGCAGAACTGCGCCAAAGCCTCCCCCTTGCCCATCGCGCCCGGTGCCATCGCGCCCGAGGCCTCACCCGGTTCCGCGCCGCCCCCGACGTTGGAGCCATCCTGCGGCGCCAGACCTTCTTCGGGTGAACCACCCGTGGCCTCGGCAAAGTTATCGGCCAGATCATCGGCCCCGATCTTGGCCAGCTCTGGCGAGATCGACGTCAGGATATTGCGCAGCGACGGTGTTTTCAGGATGCCTAACAGCAGATGCCCCGACCGGACCTGGCTGGCGGAATACAGAAGCGAGCCCCAGACCCAGCCGCGTTCCATTGCGTCCATCAGATGATCTGACAGATCCGAAATCGTCGAAGCTCCACGCGGCAAACCGTCCAGATTGCGGGTCATCTCCGCCGCGATCCTGCCGGTGTCCAGATCATAATGAGCAATGATCCGATGCATATCGCTGTCCTGCCCCGCCAGAAGCTGATGCAGCCAATGCACCAGTTCCACATAAGGGTTTCCGCGCATCTTGCAGAAGACCGTCGCGCTTTCGACGGCCTGATAACCCAGTTTGTTCAACTTCCCAAAAAGCGCAACACGGCTGATTTCGGTCATAACTCGTTACTCCTCACTGAGCTGTGCACTCGGCTGTGCCAGGGTATAGAAAAAGATCATCGACATCGGGCTGATCCGCATCCGGATCGGGGCGCGAACGCACCCAGCTGGTGTGACCCAGGCGGGCGGATCCACCCAATTGGGTGCGCGGGACGTCATCACCCGCCAGAATTAGGTTCACGTCCCAATCCAGCTGGTCGCCAATATAAGTCCGCACAATGGCCCGCAGCCGGTTGAGAGACGCACCACCGGGCAACAGACGTTCGTAATCAGCCAACGACAAGGGGCCAATCCGCAAGCGGAACTTGGCACTTCGGGACCAGACTTTCTGTCCGACATTGGTGGTTTGCCCCAGATTGCCTCGCCCCAGCTGCCACAGGTCATCCGGCTCCAGATGCAGCCAACTGCCAACAAATTCCTCCAGCGTGACAGGCACGCCCAGAAACTCTTCCAGAATGGTTTCAAGCCCCTCCGGATTGCGCGCCCCTTGCGACAACAGCCCGGAGAAATGCAGCCGGGACAGATCGGGCATATCATCGCGGTCCAGCAACGCATCCGCGTTATACCCACAAACAGAGGCCACCCGACGCGCCATCGGATCATCGTCACGGTCAAAACTGTTGGTCAGCGCACCCTGGCTCCAGGCCCGGTACCACAGCCCCATCAACCGATGCGTCAGCATATCGGCAAAGGCCACCATCGCCCCGTCACGATGGTTGCGCTTGCGGTCACGTGCATAGCCGGTCAGATGCAGCGGCAACGGACCCTGCGGTCCGAACAGACCAAAAACCCGATTTGTCAGCCGGGCCGGAGCCCCCCCGCCACCGGGTTTGAATTCGGCAATGGTTGTTGGCGGAAAGGCCAGCTCTGCCTCTTGCCCCAGGCGCACCTGATCCTGACGCGGTCGGCGGCTTTCCCCCAAACGCGGGGAATCGGCGTAATGCGCCTCAAGGATGCGCAACGCCTGAAAGATATGATGTGCCTTTGGGTCCGCCGCCAGACGGGCAAAAAGGCCTAAATCATCCGGCCGAGGCCCACCGTCGGACGCCATCGGGCAATCTCCCCCCGTTTTTCGGTTTTAAGAACGGTTTCAGTAAAGCTGTTGATTGTGGCATAGCCCCGGAAAAACCGTTCCAAGACTGCGCCCAACGCATAAATGTTGGACCCTTCAAAAAAGCTCTCATCAAAGCCCAACGTAATCTCGATCCCCCGCACCGCTGTGGCCAGGATCTGATCGCTCATCCGGCGCACAATGGGGCGGGAACTGACGGAGATAATGCCTTCCAGCTGCTTCTCTGTCACCCGGTCCCCCAATGGCGCATAAAGCCCGATCAACTCGCGCAGGGCCTCGGCGGACTGGCCGCGATCCGTTTGTGCAATGGACGCATAATTCAGGCTGAGATGGGAGATCAGCCGCCAGGCCGTGTCCCCTTGGGCCAGTGTCGGATGGGGCCGCGTGGGGGATACCGGCAAAGTGATCCGCTTGATCGGCCCCCCTTCGGGCAGATGGAACACATCCGCATCGCCCGTTGCCAGAAGCAGCGGCAAATCCCGGTTTGTGCACAGCGCTGTCACGGCCAGCTGCTCAAGCTGCGCACTGTAAGGAACCTGCGCACGGTCGACCAGCGACAGGTAGACCTCAGAGCCAAGGTAAGAACTGCGCACGCCCCGCAGACGCTCTTTTTCAGAGCGCTGCCGCATCCGCCGTTTGATCGTGTAATAGGCCGGATGGGTTTCACCTGCGGCTGTAAAATCATCCGAGGAATAAAAGGGGCGGAATTCAACGTCATCCTCACCCGCCGCGCTGATCCCGGTTACGGACTTCAGCGCATAAAGCTCATAATCCAGACCCGCTGTCCGGTTTGCGATGACATGATGCTCTGTTTCGGTGGGCGTGATGCGGACCCGGTCACACCGCTTTTCAAACAGGTTCACTGCCGGAACCGCGTTCAATTGGAACGTCTCTGGCGCCACAAGAGGCGCAACAGAGCTCATGCCGTCGCGCAGCAGGATATAGACGTCAACCTCTGTGTCCTCGGACCGGTTCAACCCGGCTTTCAGCCCCTGAAGCTCTACAAAACGATAGCGCTCCGGCATGGCAAAGAATTCCTGCAACAGCCGATAGCCATCAAACACACGGCGTGGCAACGGCAACAGCGCCTCATCCGGGCTGAACCCCTTTTGCACCACCTTGCCCTCGGGCAAAGTATGGGTCCAATCCGCGCGCCGGTTGGTGGATTTGGCCACAACCCCCTGAACCTGCGTACAAAGCAGCTCCAGAAGGGGCCAGGAATTTCCCCCGGATCCAGACAGGAAAAACGTCAGCCGGTCCATATTCAAGTCGCGGATCGGATCGCCATCACTGCGTTTCAGACGCAGGCGAATGCCCGCCCGCGCGTCCACATTCTTGGCCACACCAGCTGCCACAAGATCGCCGCGCCCGTCGATATACTGCGCCTCGGTGATCTCAATCGGCCACATGGTTGTGTCTGCTGCGGTCCGGAACTCACAGGCTGTCTGCGCCCCATCCGTCAACCGCGACCGCAAGACTGAACCGCGCGGCAGTTTGAACCCGGATTTCACTGCCGAATTCGCCTTGTCCGGTTCAAAGGCCGCAATCATCATCGACGGCGTCGGCGCCAGATAGTGGGGATAGATGATCTCCAGCAGGCTGGAGGTAAAATTCGGATATTGCAGCTCAAGTTCCAGCTGAACCCGTGCGGATAAAAACGCCACACCTTCCAGCAGGCGCTCCACATAGGGGTCCAGAACCTCGACCCCTTCCATGCCCAGACGGGCGGCGATCTTGGGGTAGGCGGTTGCAAACTCCGCCCCCATGTCGCGCAGGAAAGTCAGCTCGGATTCATAATGTTCCAGCAGTCGCGTGTCCAAAGATCAGCCTCCCCGGTCCACGTCAACCTCACCCGTGGTCAGATCCACCTTGCTGCGCAGATACAGTTCCAGCGGCATCGGTTGCGCCCACATATCGGCACGAATATCCAGCCCCACCGTCATATCCGCCGGGTCAGTGCCTTCGCGCAGCTGCACATCAACAGAGCCTTCGATAATGCGGGGTTCGAACTCTTCTATCGCATTTTCAATCGAGCGCCGGATCGCCTCGGCCCGTTCACTGCCCGTGTATTTGCCTGACACTTCCGACAGGCCGAAATTCAACACTGAACTGGCTGCGCGCGGGTAGCGTTCCGCGTCCAGATGGCTTTCAGCGTTTTGCGTGTTCAACAGCCAGGACAGATCCCGCTGAATGATCATCCGCAATCGGTGCAGGTCAATGACCCGGCTGTCCCGCGATTCCTTGAGATTACCGGGATCATTATCCGTCAACCGGTCCAACAGGGACGGTTGCAGCCGTTCTGCAAGCCCCTTGTCAACCATCGCTGTCGGCATCTCCCATAACCAACGAGCGAACATCCATCAGCGCCACATCATTCTGATCCGTCGCCAGCAGCCGTTGCCCAAGACCCACAAAAGTGTCTTGGCCCAGATCCTGCCATGTGGTGGCGCGCGCCAGTTTCGTCGCGTTATCCCCCGCCGCCGAGCCGGGATACCGGGTCGGGATCAGGGCCGCCAGCTCACCCCCATTGACCAGTGTCAGAACGCCGGCCATCCAGACCGTATCCCGCAGGTCGCTGGGCGCTTCGATCTCAAGGCTTTTGATCTGGGCAAAGGGTAGCCAGTAATATTTACCGTTGATCAGCACTTCAAGAACCGGGCCAAGCCGCACATCGGCATCTGCAACCCATTCAAATGACGCACCATTCAACGTGCCGCTGCTGCTGGGGGCTGCGTCGAACGCTTTGGCACGCAGCTCTGCGGCCTCTCCCACCCGGCCCGCAGCCAGATGTTTCTGCGCTTCCACCAGATGCGCCAGCCAGGTTTCAGGCTCACCCAGAATGAGGGGATCCTTTTCGCCCGCAAACACCTTGTCGCGATAGACCTCACAAATGATGGCTTCGCGATAGGTCTTTGCCATCATTGTGGCGCTGTCGTCCAGTTCAGCGCTCAGCTTCAGCTGGGCAATCGCCCGCTTCCAATCGCCAAGGACACACAACAGCTGAAACAGGAAAATCCGCAGTTTCGGATTAGACGGATCCTTGCGCACACTGTCCTGCAACGCAGCCAGCGCTTGTACAGGATCGCCCGCTTTTAAATAGTCTTCGGCGGTCATGGCAGGGACTCCGGGAATACTTGTTACTTGGATCATGCCCCGCAACAGACTGCGAGGCATGAGAAAAAGGCCGGATCAGTACTCGAACTTGCCCTTTTGAACGTTCCACTTGAAGACAATCGGGCTTTCCAGCTTACCGGTCTTCTGGTTGGTGGACTTGTAGGTGTGTTCCATCGCGGCATAGGCCAGCGACCAGGTTTCCTCTGGGATGCCATCCGCGCTGGCCGACAGGGAATAGCTGTCGATCACCACTTCCTTGAACTTCCAGACGGAATATTCCAGCAAACCATCAGCCTGCGCATCACCCGAGCGACACCAGTGCATGGTGATTTCCGGACGAACGGTGCCGTTGGCAACCGATTTGGCAATCTCGTTTGACGCTTTGCCCATCTGCGACGTCAGCTCGACTTTGCCAAAGTTAGAATTCGCATGCATACGCTGGGTGGATCCCAGATCGCTCATCTCAACCGAGCGTTCCACGTTCCAGCTTGCGGATTCAATAACAATCCACTTCTCGTGTTTTTGCTCCATCGAATCCCCTTCGATGTCGGAGATCTCGATAAACATATTCGCAGCCATTGTGCCGTCCTTTCAAAAATCTGAACTCGTTTACGTTTTCGTTGTGCCAAGGGTGATTTGTGAAATATTAACCTCCCTTTTCCGAAGGCAGTTTGGATACCAGACGGAGCGAGACCGACAGCCCTTCCAACTGGTAATGCGGGCGCAGGAAGAACTTCGAGCTGTAATAGCCCGGATTGCCTTCGACCTCTTCCACGACAACCTCGGCCGCAGCCAGAGGTTTGCGCGCCTTTTCAGCCTCTGACGAAATGTCAGCGTTGAAATCCACGTAATTGTTGATCCATTCCTGCAGCCAGTTCTCCATGTCCTGACGGCTTTTGAAGGAACCGACTTTGTCCCGCACCATACATTTCAGGTAATGGGCAAAGCGGCAGGTCGCGAAGAGATAGGGCAGACGTGCGCCCAGGTTCGCATTCGCCGTTGCATCGGGATCATCATATTCTGCGGGTTTGTGCAGGGATTGCGCCCCCATAAACGTCGCCACATCGGTGTTTTTCCGATGGATCAGCGGCATCATCCCGTTTTTCGCCAGCTCTGCCTCGCGACGATCGTCAATTGCGATCTCGGTCGGGCATTTCTGATCCACGCCACCGTCGGTGGTCGGGAAAGTATGGGACGGCAGGTTCTCCAATGTACCGCCGCTTTCAACACCACGGATCCGCGAACACCAGCCGTACATTTTAAACGAACGGGTGATGTTGACCGCCATGCCATAGGCTGCGTTGACCCAGCCGTATTTCTCGCTGCCCGCACCTGCGGTGTCTTCCTCAAAGGCGAATTCCTCAACCGGATCGGTTTTGGAGCCATAAGGCAGACGCCCCAGGAAACGCGGCATCGCCAGACCCACATATTTCGCGTCTTCACTGTCACGCAGTGACCGCCACGCGGCATATTCGGGTGTCTGGAAGATCTTGGTCAGATCGCGCGGGTTCGACAGTTCGGACCAGCTGTCCATCTGGAACAGAGTTGGTTTGGCACCGGTGATCAGCGGCGCATGGGATGCGGCAGCGATCTTGGACATCTCTCCCAGCAGTTCGATGTCTGGCGGCGAATGGTCAAAGTGGTAGTCCGCAACCAAAGAGCCAAAGGGCTCACCACCCAGCTGGCTGAATTCCTCGGTATAGATCTTCTTGAAGATCGGGGATTGGTCCCAGGCGGTGCCCTTGAACTTTTTCAGCGTCTTGCCCAGTTCCTTTTTGGTGACAGGCATCACCCGGATCTTGAGCATTTCGTCGGTTTCGGTGTTGTTCACCAGATAATGTAGACCGCGCCACGCGCTTTCCAGCTGCTGGAATTCCTCATTGTGGAGGATATGGTTCACCTGTTCCGTCAGCTTCTTGTCGATCTCTGCGACAATGCTCTCGATCGAGCGCAGCGCGTCATCCGAGATCAGACCGGCATTGGCCAGCGCCTGTTCGGCCAGCGTTTTGACCGCGCTCTCAACCGCGGTCTTTGCCTGGTCCGATTTGGGACGGAATTCTTTTTGCAGAAGGCTCGCAAATTCGCTGGAGCCAAAGGCCGCTTCGCCGGCAGCCGCTTCCTGTTGAAGGTCTTGTTCAGCCATCATCCGCTCCTTTCTTACTCTTCGCTCTCTTCACCGCCCGGCTTGGGCTGCGCGGCGAGGGTTTTCAGAAGGCTCGGGTCCTGAATGATCTTCGAGATCAGATCCTCGGCGCCGGTTTTACCATCCATATAGGTCATCAAGTTCGACAACTGTGTGCGCGCTTCCAACAGCTCACGCAGGGGCTCCACCTTGGCCGCGATGGCCGCAGGTTTAAAATCGTCCATGCTGTCAAAGGTAATATCGATTGCCAGATTGCCTTCACCTGTCAGGGTATTCGGCACGGTAAAGGCCGCACGTGGGGCCATCGATTTCATCCGGTCATCAAAGTTGTCGACATCGATTTCCAGGAACTTGCGGTCCGCAACGGCAGGTTGTTCGACTTCGGATTTGCCAACCAGATCGCTCATCACGCCCATTACAAAGGGGAGCTGAACTTTCTTCTCGGCACCATAAAGCTCCACATCATATTCAATCTGGACCCGAGGCGCCCGGTTCCGGGCTATGAACTTCTGTGAACTGTCGGCCATCTAGCTCTCCTTACTCGTCACCTGTTGCCAGCGTCAGGCTTAAACGCCCGTCACCTCGCCCTTTTGGGCTTAATCGTCGTCTTCAAGACCACCAACGAGCTGGACATTGTCCATCCCATCCGGCGCCATATCCTTTACAATCGTCAGGAAGTCTGCACCCACCAAACGCTTTGCCCGCTCTAGCAAAATCGGCAAAGGGCTGGAAGGCTCAACACGCTGATAATATGATATAATTCTTTCCAATGCGTTGGTTACATCCGCAGGTGTGTTAATGGCCCCCGGAACCACAACCGCTGCGGGTGCCGTAACGGCAACGCCGCCTGTGTCCTCTACAGAGTCCCCCTCATCCGGCGCGTCCTCTCCGGCCATACCACCCAGATCACGCATTTTGGCAGATAGAGTCCGCAGCAGTTTGATCAGCGGATCAAGCTCCGGCCCCTGACCCGGCGTTTTGTCATCAAACACGGCTGAGATGGCGCGCACGTCGGCCTCGGCCTGCTCCCAGGCAGCCAACCACTGCGCCAGTTCATCCGCATCGCTATCCTGAAACGCAGCGCTGACCGTGGCCCGGTCCGGCGGGTGATCCATATCACTGGCCGCCGTAGCCAACCCTTCGGCCACCTCGATGTCACGCAGTGAAAACCGGCCAAAACCACGGCTATTGGTCAACGGAACCCGCCGCAACGACCGGTACAGCGGCGAAGGCCCGCCCATCCCGTCCGGCTGCCCGCACAGACCTTGAACCGCGTTTATCCGCATCGTAGGGTCGCCGTCGTCCTCATCCAGCTCCGGATGGCACGTGTCCCAGAACTGCTCCAGCTGCCCCCGGATCAGCGAAATAGCCTTGGCAAACTCCTCCGGACCTTTTGTGTTCAACAAAGCATCCGCCAGAAACACAGCCGCACGCAACTCGTGGCTTTGTTCCAGCACCTCGACGGCTTTGACACAGACCTCACGGTAATCCGGATCGCTGGCCTCGATCCGCTCATCGCCCATAACCGACTCTTCGCCGGGCTGGGCCGCCAGCTCCATTTCAGTAAAGACCGGATCGTATTCCAGGTTCTCACCGCTGGGCGCGGCGTCACTTTTTGATTGCAATAGGATCTCTGGATCCATGCAAAGCCCCTCCAATTCGCACCAGGACAATTACGAAACAGACGACCAGGGCCCTATCACCCCCGGCACAGTGTCAATCCCGCAGAACCGATAACAATAACTTGACGCTGAGTGAGCCTTATCGGCATCCTAAAGTCAATTGCTTTCACACGTTTAAGTGAGTGTTCGATTATGAGTGCGACCCGGATTGAAGCCGAAGATGTCCGTACAATGATGCGCGAAGGCGCCAAGAAACGCATGAGTTTTGCGTTCTGCCTAGATGGATCCAAAGATCCTCTGGCCATGATCCAACCCGGAAAAAAGCCGGAAACCCTCAGAAACCTGTTGAAGAAATCCGGCGGTACGACACCCATGATGTGGGGCACCTATACCACCCGCTCGGATGTGGCCGAAATGATCTGCGAGGACTTTGCGACATCCCTTCTCGGCCAGTTCAAACGGTTCATCAAAAAGGGCCGCCCCGGCGTCAATGTGGTCTTTGTCGACAGCGGCGGCAATATGCTGGACAGTCTGAAACCCGAAGGGGCGGCACCTGTGGTCGAGGACACCGATGACCTCGACACCACCGGTCAGACCGATCAGTCTGTGCAGCCATTGATCAAACGCCTGAAACGGATCGAACCGCGCATCGCGCTGGCTCCGGGCAAGCTGGAGCTGAAACTGAAACGCGCGCTTGCCAAATGCGTGACCCAGATCAACGCCGGTGACTTGCAGCCCGCCGAAACCACCCTAACCGTAATCGAACGGGCCATCGCCCGCATTGGTAAAGACCGCGAGGATGAAGACACCGCAATGGCGCGCGCCCAACGGGAGCAGCAGGGCCGCGCCCTGCAATCCGGGGCCGAACGCGCCCGCAAGCTCAGCTCCAATATTGCCCGCACGCCGGGCAGCCCCGCACGGGACAAACTGGACCGTGCCGTCCATCTGGCCGCACGGCTGCTCAAAAACAGGAACCCGGAAAAAGCAAGCGCCGTCATGGACCGGGTCGAGGCCGCGCTGACCCAACTGACCTGACACGACCTGTACATTATGACCCTGCTGGAGAAAAAGATGTCCCATCTGCACCGCATATTCGCTTTGACTCTGGCCGCTGTGCTGCCCTGTGCGGCCATGTCCCAGAGCGTCGGCCCCCTAGGCGTGGAACTCAACAAGGTCGAAGAGATCAACGGCGGCGGATGCCGGGCCTTCTTCCTGTTTCGCAACCAGACCGGCAAATCCTTTGAAGCCTTTGAGATGTCTTTGGCCATTCTGGACGCTCAGGGCGTAATTGACCGGCTGCTCTCGATCAACGCGGCCCCCCTGCCCGTTCAGCGCACCACGCTGAAACTGTTTGAAATCCCCGAAATCGCCTGCAGCAATATCTCTGAAATGCTGCTCCATGACATCCCGGCCTGCACGCCTCAGAACGAAGAGCCGATGGATTGTTTCTCTGTCCTGTCGCTGTCCTCCCGCGCCGATATCCAGCTGGTGCAGTAACCCATGGGCAACCCATTTGACACATTGGGCAACAGCGCCCCGATCCTGATCCTGCTGGCGCTGATGTCGCTGGTGTCGGTTGGGGTGATCCTTGCCAAAATCGTGCAGCTCTGGCCCGCCGCAGCAGGCCATGCCAATCGCGCCGCGGCGCTGGCAGACTGGCGCGGAGGGGACCGCACCGCCGCCGTTCGCCGCATCGCACACTCCAAGGTGCCCGCCGACCGCATCCTGCATTTCGCCATGCAGTCCCTGCAGAAAGGCATACCCCCCGCCCCGCTGGAACGGGAATTGGAACGGCGCGGCAATGAAGAGCTGATCAAGCTCAACAGCCTGATCCGCCTGCTTGAACTGATTGCAATGGTCTCTCCGCTCCTGGGGCTTTTGGGCACGGTCCTTGGCATGATCCAAAGCTTTCAGGATCTGGAGCTGGCCCAAGGGGCCGCCAATGCCTCTATTCTGGCCGGCGGTATCTGGCAGGCGCTTCTGACTACGGCGGCAGGTCTGCTGGTGGCGATCCCGGCCGCGGTGGCGGCGGGATTGTTTGCCGCCCGCATTGACCGCGCCGCCCAATCCATCGAAAGCGCCGTCAGCGAGCTAATGCTGATCGAGGCCACCCGGTAGACGCGATGCAGCTCCAACGCCGCCATACCCCACGCGGATTGATCTCACTTGTTCCGATGATCGATGTGATGATGATCCTTCTGGTGTTCTTCATGGTGACGTCGACCTATCTGAACCTTGATATGATCCCTGTGGTCAAACCAGCAGGCACCGCAGGCCCGACCTCAGGCACCGACCGCGCAGCCCTGATGATCCGAATTTCGGCGGAGGGCCAATTCATGACGCGCGGCTCTGTTGTGACAGGGGATCAACTGGCACAGCTTCTGACAGAGACCGCCCGGACCGCGCCCGAGACACGCCTGTTCCTGCTGCCATCCGGCGCGGCCCCACTGCAATCCATGGTCGCGCTGATGGATCTGGCCGCGCAATCCGGCCTACATGACCTGCGCGTTCTGCGGCTGGAGGCGCACCGATGAAACTGCGCCGCCCCCGGCCCTCGGTCCAGTCGGAAACCATTGTGACGCTGATTGACGTGGTCTTCTTTCTCCTCGTCTTCTTCATGCTGATCGGACGTATGGACGCGACGGCACCCTTTGACGTCTCTCCGCCCGTGGCCCTCAGCGGGCAGGACATGCCGACGGGCGGGCTGACCGTGTCGATCTCTGAAACCGGCACCCTGGCGTTTGGCGGAGAGACCTACACTCTGGATGACCTTGCCGCCGTTCTGACCCCCACAAGTGAGGCCTCGCGCCTGCGGATCAACGCCCATCTGAAAACCGCAACCCGCCATGTGCTGCCGCTGATCACACTGGGCGAACAGCTGGGATTTGCCGAGGTTGTGCTGGTGGTCACACCTGAACTGCAAGAGGCCCGCCCGTGACCCGGCAGGCAGGGATCTGGGCCGCCGCTCTGGCAGGCTCGTTCCTGATGCATCTGGGCGGTTATGTGCTGGTCAAACATCACCTCGCCGCGCGCGCCATCCCGGAACAGCCCACCGGAACCAGCCAATTGGCGGTGCAATCAGAGCCCGTCCGTCAAACCACGGCAGAGACCGGCGACACCAGCGGCCAGGTCACACCGGAACAAACCGCAACGGGCCAGAGCATCACCGCCGGGGCGATTCCGCAGACCACGGCGAGACCGACTGCACCACCCGAGACTTCGCTTTTGGCAACCGCGCACGCAGGCACCAACCTCGCGGCCACCACACCCATTACCGCACCAACACCCCCGACCCGTCTGCCCACTGCGCACACCGTGGCAACATCTGGCGGCGCAACACCTGTGGTCGCAGTGTCTGCCCCGCTCACCTCGGTGGCACCCGGCCTGCCAGATATACACAGTCTTGCGGCGGCGGCGGCCCCGGTCATCCCCACCGCCGCAATCGCCGCATCCGGGACGGCGGTCCCTGACGTGGCCCCGCCTACCGCCACAGCAGACACAGTTGCGCCGCCTTCGGAAACGCTGGTGGTCCACAGACCAACCGGAGAGACGATCACCGCAGAACTCGCCTTCCTCGGCACGGCCCAGGACATCGACGCACAATCCCTTGCCGCTTTTCAGAGCTTTACCCAACCCGGTGATCTGATCGCTGGTTCGGATCCGTTGCGCGATGGGGTTGCCAGTATCCTGTCCCAAGTGCCCTGCGCCCGGTTGCAGGTGGAATTCGACCCCGAGACCACAACATTAAACGTACGCGGCCATCTTCCGGAGAGCGGATTGAAACCGCCGGTGCTGGCCCTTTTGCAACAACAGATGGGCGGCAATATCACGGTCTCGGACAAAATGGCGTTGCTGCCGCGCCCGCAATGCGGCGCGCTGCAGGCCATCGAAGACGTCGGCCTGCCGCAAAGCACCGACCAGATCACCAACCCTGCACTTCTGGGTGCCGATGCCCATGTGCGCACCTTCGACTTTCGAGCAGGGGATCTGTTGTTTCTGGACCTGACCGGACCTGACTACCCAGCCTTTGTCTATGTGGACTATCTGGACGCGGCCGGAAACGTGTTGCACCTCAGCCCAAATGACCACGCGCCCTTGATTGAACTGGCCGAGAAACAGCCCTTTTCCGTGGGGGCACGTGCCGGTCAGACCAGCGGCCTGCAACTGGTGATCGCCCCTCCCTTTGGACAGGAGATCGTGGTGGCCTTTGCCGCGTCACACCCGCTTTATGACGGCACCCGGCCACTGGTTGAACCTGCCGCGCCTTATCTTGATTGGTTGAATACCCAGGTAGAAACGCAACGGGCCGCATACGCCGATTTCAAAGGGGAATGGGTCTATTTTCTGGTCTCTACAGGGCCATAGGAACCGGGCCACAAAAAACCGCTACTGACAGGAATTATCCGCCCAGGCCCGCAGCACGGATTTGAACTGCCCGCCAAAGGGATGCGGTTTATGCAAGGAGCGCGCCGAGGCGGTCACCTGATAACGCTGCCCCTGTTCACAAAGACGTTCGCGGTTCCATTCATGGCAGTTTTTACATTGCTGCCCTTTCCAGACCTCGTCCGGCAGACCTTCGATGGGCGGGTAGTTCGGTGTCCCGTTGATCAGCTCCGCCATTGTGCGCCCGGCAATCTCGGTCAGCTCTGCCCCGATGGCCGCTTCAAAAGTCACCGAGGTCAGGGCCGCAATCGGCACCCCAGCCGCTTCGGCAAATGTACTCTCCGCCCTCAGGGAGGCCAACAGGCTCTGAGCCTCAGCCAGATGCTGCCCGGCGGGATAGCTGCGCAGGTATTCTTCGACCGCTTCGATGCTTTGGCGCGCCTTGGCCTCGCGGAACATCAGGCTTTCGGCAGACGGCAGGCCGTCAAGCGCCTGCGGATTACCCGTGACCTTGGGCAATGTGGCAGATACCGCCACATGCGGTGCAGGGGTGGTATTGCCCACGCGGAATGCAAAATCACTGACCAGAGACGATGTATCCCAGGGTGTCTGCATCCCCTGGCTTTGGGCCAGCACATCGCGACGCACGTTTTTGAACGCCTGTTCGATCTGCAATCCCGGCGTATCCATCTGCCGCACCAGCGCCTCGGTAAAGGGGCTGTTGTCCCCCTCGCCATCGAACGCCACTTCACCCGGAGCCGTCGCATAGGCCACAAAACTGCCGGTCGGCGCTTTCATCTCAGCCAGACCGTTTTCATTCAGCTCGGCGACCGTCTCAAACGGGTTGTTGCGGCAGGCGTCCAGAATAACGATATTTGTCCGGTTCCTGGCCGAGGCCATCTGGCGCAGCACAGACTGCGCCTCGACAGCCACCAGATCCAGATCCGCCGCATCCAGCAGCGCCACATCCACCGGCAACAGATAGTTGTTGCCAAAGCTCTGGACACCATGCCCCGCATAGTAAAACAGCCCGGTGGTTTCTTCGCCGGCATGACGCAGATCGCGGCCAAATTGGGCGATGGCCCGTTTCATGGTGACCTGTGTCGCATCCACCAGCAGCTGAACATCAAATCCCAGACGTTCCAAAGTTGTCGCCATCAGTTCGGCATCGTGGCTTGGATTGTCCAAAGGGGAAACCTGCCCATAGGCACTGTTGCCCACCACCAGAGCAATGCGCGGCTCTGCAGTGGCAGACAAAGTCTGCATCACATAAAGCGCGGCAATCAATACCAGTGAAAAAAGACGACTAAACATCACACCTTTTACTCGTGACAGAATTCTTTGGACCATCAACATGCACGGTTGCATTTGTAACCGGCCTCGGCAATCCTTCGCTTGGTTAAGATCGTCCCTTTTTCGGGCAATCTCCTTTTCATCCCTAGACCGACACCTGTGGTTTAACAAGTGAGCCTTATGAAACGGTTTCTAATCCTACTCTCCAGCCTTCTCTTACTCTCTGCGCCGGTCATGGCCCGCTCTCCGTTTGACGGCGGCTGGACCTTACAGCCAGCCTCATCGTCCCTCAGCTTTACATCGGTCAAAAAGGGCTCGGTCGCAGAGACAAGCCATTTCGACACCATCGAAGGCCAGATCGACGCCAGCGGCCTTGTCCGCATGCGGGTCACACTGGAATCTGTCGACACCGGAATTGACATCCGGGATGTGCGCCTCAGATTTCTGTTCTTTGAGACCTTTACATATCCTTTGGCCGAAATTGTGGCACAGGTCCGAAATGAGGATATCGCAGGCCTCAGCCCCGGACAAAGCCGCCAATTGGTTCTGCCGCTTCTGCTCACGCTGCATGGGATCACCGCCGAGGTGGACGCCCATGTGCGTGTTACCCTTCTCAGCGATCAGGACGTGACCATTCACACCATCCAGCCGGTTCTGGTTCCTGTGGAATCTTTCGAACTGATGAGCGGTTTCCGCAAGCTGGAAGAGGCCGCCGAGGCAAAGATCGTGCCCCTGGCCATGGTCACCGCCGACCTGCATTTCCACCGCGCAGCCGACCCGGATGCAGATCCCGATGCGCCAACACAGCCTGTTGCACAATCCACCGGTGCCAAACCCGTTGTTCAGGCCTCCAAACCGGTTGTTGTTGCACCGTCCGCTGCCGCAACACCGGCCCCAACGGCAGTGGAGCTTGCGGCAGCGGTCCAGACCGGCGGGTGCCTGTCGGGACTGGTGCAGATCGTCCAATCCACCCGCGTCTCATTTGCGGATGGGGGAGCCGTTCTGACCAGCAATGCCAAAGTGGCTTTGGACCAACTGGCAACCGTGCTGGTCAGCTGTCCGGCGGCCATGCTGGAAATCGCAGGGCACACCGACACCACCGGAAGCGCTACATCCAACAAGCGTCTCAGCCAACGCCGCGCCGAGCGTGTCGCCTCCTATCTGGCGCAAAAGGGCGTCCCGGAACAAAGGCTTGCCGCTGTGGGATATGGGGAAGCCTTCCCGCTGGTGCCCAATACCAGCGATGAGAACCGCGCCCAGAACCGGCGCATCACCATGCGGATCCTGAATTAAACGCCGTCCAGATCCAGACGGAATTTCAAAAACTGCGCGCCGTCCTGTGTGACCTCACCCAGGGCGGCGGCCCCCATCCGACGCAACGCACCCAGATGGCGCCGACTTGGTGGCAACAGGAAGGTCACAAAGGGGATGCGCGGATCCTGTCGTGCCCAGGTCAAAGCCTGCCGGGTGATCCGCAGCCCCAGACCAAAGGCTTCGGGCGTCAGGACCAGACCAAAATCCCACTCATCCCCCTCTTTCTGGAATCCACCCCAGCCAACATAAGCCCCGTCTGCCAAGATCGCCCAATGGCCCAGCCCATCGCGTTGCCAACAGGCTTCCTTGGCCGCAACCAAATCCCGGCTTTGCGCATCATCCCATGCCCCGGTCAACAGGGGCAGATGCGCCGCCACCCGTGGATCAG
This sequence comes from Epibacterium sp. ABZ3_068, assembly GCF_056159265.1. Lineage (NCBI taxonomy): Bacteria > Pseudomonadati > Pseudomonadota > Alphaproteobacteria > Rhodobacterales > Roseobacteraceae > Epibacterium > Epibacterium sp. ABZ3_068. The sequence continues at coordinate 68,079 of NZ_JBSWUV010000002.1, read as the reverse complement.
ACATATGCGCGGTGATCACGGTCACTGGGATCTTGGGCAGGCGGGTGAACTCAATCTCGGGCAATGGGGTGGTCCTTTTGAACAGATCCCCCAGACCTGCCCTGCCAGATGACACGCGTCAATCACCCTGGCGCAGACGTGAACACATGAAAAAACCGCCCTCCTTTTTGGGGGAGGACGGCAGAGTTTTGTCAGATCAGTTGGATCCGCCTCAGCTGCGCTTGGGCCAGGCTTTGGGATCCAGATCCAGATCCGAGAAGTCTTCGATATTCAGAACCGGTCGTTCAACACCCGCTTTCAACTGCTTGCGGAAATCGTTCAGGATCCGCATCGCAACAGGGAACAGCATCATGATGACCATCAGGTTCACCAGCGCCAGAACCCCCATCATCGGATCCGAGAAGAAGAAGACCGAGGTCGCCGAAGGCGCAACCGCCCCCAGAAGCACCACCCCAATCACGCCGATGCGCAGCAGATGGATACCAATCGGGCTCTTCCACAGAACCGCCATTGCGTTCTCACCGAGGTAATAGTTGTAGATGATCGACGAGAAGGCAAACAGCAGCACAGCACCGGTCAGGAAATACTGGGTCCAATCGCCCAGATGCGCCACCAGCGACTGTTGGGTCAGAGCCACACCGTTCACGTCTTCTGCACCCGGCTGATAAACGTCACCCAGCAGGATCACAAATGCCGTGCAGGAACAGATGATGATTGTGTCGATAAACACGGAAAACGCCTGAGTAATACCCTGGCTGATCGGGTGACGTACTTCTGCCGTCGCCGCAACGTTCGGCGCCGAGCCCAGACCTGCCTCGTTCGAGAACAGACCGCGACGCAGACCTTGCGCAATCGCTGCGCCCATACCGCCGCCAACGGCCTCTTCCAGACCAAAGGCATTGGCAAAGATCGACGACAGAACCGCCGGGATCTCGCCCGCATTCATCACGATCACAACCAGCGATAGGCCGATATAGCCAAAGGCCATGACCGGAACCACAATGTCCGCGGCTTTGGCGATGCGGTGAATACCACCGTAAACGATGAAACCGGTCAGAACCGCCAGGAAACCACCGGTGTACCAGCGATCAATTCCCAACGAGTCATTGGCCGCAGCAGCAACGGTATTGCCCTGAAACGCGACAAAGCCCACGCCAAAGGCCGCCAGCAGACAGACCGCATAAACGATCGCCAGCCAACGATAGTTCGAACCCAGACCGTGAATGATCGCCAGCGCCGGGCCACCGCGATAATCACCATCGTCATCGGCCCGTTTGAACAGCTGCGCCAGCGAACATTCGACCAGACTGGTGGCCATGCCAACCAGGGCAATGGCCCACATCCAGAACACAGCACCCGGACCACCCAGGGTGATCGCAACCGCCACACCGGCGATGTTACCGCCGCCGACACGACCACCAATCGACACCAACAGCGCTTCGCGCGCGGAAATCTTGTTCCCATCCTCAGGACCGCGGGTCAGAACCCGGAACATGCGACCAAAGAATTCAAACTGAACAAAACCGGTGGCCATGGTGATAAACAAACCCAGGACCACCAGAATAGGGATGAGCGACCACCCCCAAGTCAGGTCTCCAACAAGACCAAAGAAACTCTCAATATGAGCCATTATCCCCTCCAAATGCCCTTGTACGGGCTGGAATTTTTTTAGTGGGGCGTGGCCTATAGAGGGGGGAACAAACTGTCAATCATCGCCCATTTTTTAATCTTCAAGTCCCATTGTGCCTACTGTTTAATCAAAGCCGCTATGCAGCACGTGCAACGCTACGTCACAAATGGAATTTTCCTTGTTATATCAACAGCTCGCATAAACGCGCCTTCAGCGCAGTTTGCGGCCCATTCTGCCCCCCAATTGCACCGGAAAAATATTCTGGGAAATCAGATTGCAACCGCAGAATTCAGCGCCCAGGACGTTTTTTCGCGACTCACTTTCTTGGGCGCGCGCAGGAAAATGATCGCCGGGTGGTTGATCTGTGCCACCTTCATCTGCTCCGGCAATTGTCCGATTTCAGCATGCAAAACCGCCTCCCCCGGTTTGCTGGCCGAGGCCACGACCTGCACCGCCATTTTGGCATCAAAGCCAGCCTCCAGCAGCTGACGACGCAGGTCCTCGGCGGTGCGCGTCGCCATATATAGCGCCACGCTGGTGCCCGGTTGTAACAGCGCCGCAATATCCGGCGCAATGTCCCCCTCGCGGCAGGTTCCGGTGGCAAACACCACCCGGTCGCTCAGCCCCCGGCTGGTCAGCGATTGTCCCAATGTGGCCGCCGCCGCGCTGGCGGCGGTGATGCCGGGGATGATCTCAACCTCCAGTCCGGCTTCTAACGCAGCGGCGCGTTCCTCGTCAGCGCGGCCAAAAATGCTGGGATCCCCACTTTTCAGACGCACCACATGCTTGCCCATCTGCGCCAAGGAGATCATCAACTGATTGATCGCCTCCTGTGGCCAGGCACAGGCCCCGACCTCTTTGCCGACAAACATCTGCTCGGCACGTGGGTTCACCAGATCCAGCACCTCCGGCTCGATCAACCGGTCATACAGAACCATATCGCAGCTTTGCAAAACCCGCAGCGCCCGCAGGGTCAGCAGATCCGCCGCTCCGGGCCCCGCCCCCACCAAAGAGATTCGGCCCTGGGGGCCTTCTGCCGGAACAAAAGGGTCCAGGGCCGACAAGTTGGGGAGTAGTGTCATTCCGCAGCCATCCTTTGGTTGCTGGTGGAGTCGAGAAGCTCCTGAATTTCAGGTGTGCAGGATCCGCAATTGGTGCCTGCGCCGGTGCACTCTCCCAACAGCGGGATTGTATTTGCACCACCGGCAATCGCGCGGCGCAGATCTTCGCGGCCCACATCCATACAGGCGCAGACAATTGCCCCTTTGGCGGGTTGATCGGCACCGGGCACCCCGGCCAGCACCTGCAACGGCGCAACCTCTTTGCCGATCTGGCCAACACTGGCACTGCGCGCCACCGCCACGGGCGCAGGCCCGGCAAAGAACACCCCGGCCAGAACCGGCCCCCGGTGGATCGCCACGCGCACCAGACCCCGCGCGGCATCCTCAACCACGCTGGCCTCCCCGTCCGGCAGGTTCAGGATCTGGCGGGCTTCACCCTCCCAGTCCTGCGGCAGTTTGTGGCCTGCAACTTCGGCACGCCAGCCTGTCTTGGTCCGGGCCACGGCGGCATAGGGGCGCGCGGGCGACATCTGCGCCGCGCTGGCGGCAAACCCATACCAAGCCGCGACATAGGGCGTGACCCCGACGCTGGATCCTTTCAGCGCCGGCTGACCCGAGACCGGATCAACCACGCCGGTGACCAACGCATTGACCCGCCCCTGGCTTGCGGTTTCACCGGTCCAATGCATCGGGGCAAAACACTCGCCGACCCGCACCTTGTCCGAGACCAAGACCCGCAACAGCGCGCGGCCGTGGTTGTTTATCACCTCCGCCAGACCAGCCTCCTCCAGACCAATCCGGGCGGCGTCCTCTGGGTGAATTTCCAGATAGGGTTCTGCCAGATGTGCCCCCAGCTGTGGCGCGCGCCCCGTGCGGGTCATCGTATGCCAGTGATCACGCACCCGCCCCGTGTTCAGCCGCAGCGCGGTTCCGTGGTCCGACAGCGCAGGCGGCGTGATCGCCAGCATCCGCGCCTTGCCATCCGAATGGTAAAACCCACCCCCCGCAAAAAACCGTTTGGGGCTGACCCCATCCGCCGGAACAGGCCAAACCGTGGGCGCCAGCGCGTCGTAATCACTGTCGCTCAGATCCGCGAGGCCCGAGATATCAAAATCCCGCCCCTGATGTGCGGCCACGCCGGACAATGCCGCGTGTTCGCGGAACACCTCGGCTTCATTGGCAAAATCAAAAGCCTCCGCCCAGCCCATCCGGCGGCCCACCTCGGCGATAATCGCCCAATCCGGGCGCGCCTCACCTGGGGTTGGCAAAAACGGGCGCTGGCGCGAGATGCAGCGTTCGGAATTTGTCACTGTACCCGATTTCTCACCCCAGCCGGTGGCGGGCAGCAACAGGTCACAGCATTTATTGGTATCCGTATCAGCCAAAATATCGCTGACCACGGTAAAGGGCACGGTTCTGATCGCCTCGGCCACCTGATCGGCTTCGGGCATGGACACGGCCGGGTTTGTCGACATCACCCACAACGCCTTGATATTGCCATCGGCGCAGGCCTGAAACAGATCCACCGCTTTTAAACCCGGCTTATCCGCCATCCGAGGCGCCGCCCAGAATTCACGCACCGCGCTGCGGTGGCCCGCGTTTTCCAGATCCAGATGGCAGGCCAGCATATTCGCCAGCCCCCCCACCTCGCGCCCGCCCATGGCATTGGGCTGGCCAGTCATGGAAAACGGCCCCATGCCCAGACGTCCGATGCGCCCTGTGGCCAGATGGCAGTTGAGGATCGCATTGACCTTGTCGCTGCCACAATAGGACTGGTTCACGCCCTGACTATAAAGCGTCACCACCTTTTCGGTGGAACACCACATGTCCAGAAACTGCGCAATCTCATCCTCACGGAGGCCGCAGGGATGCGGCGTCCCTGCGGCCTCTAATGCCGCACCCAAGCCCTCCACATGAGCATCGACATAGTCCTGATTGATCAGCCCACGGCGCGAAATCTCAGCCAGCAGGCGGTTGAACAAGGCCGCGTCCCCATCGGGCGCAATCGCCAGATGCAGGTCGGCGGATTTGGCGGTGGCGGTGCGACGCGGATCGATCACCACAATCTTCAGATTGGGCCGCGCGGCTTTGGCGGCTTCCAGACGGCGGAACAGAACCGGGTGGCACCAGGCTGTATTGCTGCCCACCAGCACCACCAGATCCGCCTGCTCGAAATCCTCATACTGCCCCGGCACCGTATCGCTGCCAAAGGCGCGTTTGTGCCCGGCCACCGATGAGGCCATACACAGGCGTGAATTGGTGTCGATATTGGCCGAGCCGATGAAGCCTTTCATCAGCTTGTTCGCCACATAGTAATCTTCGGTCAACAACTGACCCGAGACATAAAATGCCACCGAATCCGGGCCATGGTCACGAATGGCAGCCAGGAATTTTTCCGCCACCAACCCCAGCGCGTGATCCCAGCTGACGTCTTTGCCCCTTAGGCGGGGCGCCAGCAAGCGCCCTTCCAATCCAACCGTGTCCCCCAAAGCGGTACCTTTGGAGCACAAACGCCCAAAGTTCGCCGGGTGTTTGGGATCACCCAAAACAGGCGTATCTGGCTGGGCCAGAACCCCACATCCAACACCACAATAGGGACAGGTCGTACAGGTTGTCATTCGGCAGCTCGCAGTTGAAGGAAAGAGGCTTCCAGCATGATCCGGCCCTCGGCCACTTGCGCGGGATAGGTCGCAACCTGCCCCTCATCCGCGCCCTGGGCCTGACCTGTTTCCAGATCAAACACCCAATTGTGCAGCGGGCAGGTCACGGATTTGCCGTGCACGATCCCTTCGGCCAGGGGCCCCTGTTTATGAGGGCAGGCATTGTCCAGCGCATAAACCTCATCCTCGGCGGTGCGAAACACCGCCACGCAGCCAAAGGTGGTTTTGATCACCCGCGCGCCGCGTTGGGGCACCGCATCCAAAGCGCCGATATCGATCCAGTCGCTCATTCTGCGGCCTCCAGTTTCTTGAAGTCGGCCAGAGGTTTGTAGCTTTCGGCCTTGTCCTTGACGTGTTCGGCCCAGGGATCCTTGCGATAGATCGACTGCGACAGCTCAAACCGGTCCACCAGCGCTTGACGCTCTTTGGCGTCATTGACCCGTTCGGCGATCCACTCCAAGCCCACTTTGGCCATCCACTTGTAGATCCGGTCCAGATATTTGGCGTTCTCGCGATACATCTGCGTCACCGCTTTGATCACGTCGATCGCCTCGTCTTCGGTTTCGACCTGAATCAGCCCGGTGGTCTCACGCACATCCATGCCCGCAGCGCCGCCGATGGACACCTGATAGCCGCTGTCAACACAGACAACGCCAATGTCCTTGCAGGTGGCTTCGGCACAGTTGCGCGGACAGCCCGACACGCCCAGCTTCAGCTTATGCGGCGTCCACGACCCCCACAGCTCCTTCTCCAGCTTGATCCCCAATCCGGTGGAATCCTGCGTGCCAAACCGGCAGTGATCGGTGCCCACACAGGTTTTCACCGTGCGCAGACCTTTGGAGTAGGCATGGCCTGACACCAGACCGGCATTGTTCAGATCAGCCCAGATCTCTGGCAAGTCTTCGCCTTTGACACCCAACAGGTCGATCCGCTGACCACCGGTGACCTTGACCGTGGGAACCGCAAACTTATCCGCCGCATCGGCAATCGCGCGCAGCTCATCCGGCGTGGTGATCCCACCCCACATGCGCGGCACGACTGAGAACGTGCCGTCCTTTTGAATGTTGGCGTGTTTACGTTCGTTGATGAACCGGCTTTGCGGATCGTCTTTGTATTCCAGCGGCCAATCGGCCAGCAGGTAAAAGTTCAGCGCAGGCCGACAATGGTGACACCCACAGGATGTCTTCCACCCCAGCTCCTGCCAAACGGCTGGCATGGATTTCAGCTCTTTCGATTTGATCAAGCGCCGCACGTCCTCATGGGTCAGATCGGTACAGCCACACATCGGCTTGGCCGCAGGCATCACAAAATCATCGCCCAATGTGGTGGCCAGCACCTGCTCCACCAGACCGGTACAGGTCCCGCAAGAAGCCGAGGCCTTGGTCACCGCTTTTACCGCATCCAGATCGGTTGCCCCATTCTGGATCGCCTCGACAATCTGACCTTTACATACGCCGTTGCAGCCGCAGATTTCTGCGTCAGCCGGTAAGGCTGCAACGGCCGCCATAGGGTCCAGCGGTTCTCCCCCCTGATAGGCAGGACCAAAGATCAACGTCTCGCGCATCTCTGAAATATCGGTCTTGTCCTTGATCAGGCCAAAGAACCAATTGCTGTCGGCAGTATCCCCGTAAAAGACCGCACCAACCACGATGTTGTCTTCGATGACCAACCGTTTGTAGACACCGCGCGCCGGATCGCGGAACACGATATCCTCGCGCCCTTCTCCATCGGCAAAATCCCCGGCCGAGAAGAGATCACAGCCCGTGACCTTCAGCTTGGTCGACAGCTCCTTTTGCACAAAAGCAGCGTCCTGCCCCATCAGGGTCTGCGCCAGCACTTTGGCCTGGTCATACAAAGGCGCCACCAATCCAAACAGCGCGCCGTTGTGTTCTACACATTCGCCAACGGCAAAGACATTTTCATCCGAGGTCAGCATCTGGTCATCCACATGGATGCCCTTGCCCACCGCCAGACCGGCCTCTTGCGCCAGGGCCACATTGGGGCGAATGCCCACGGCCATCACCAACAGATCACAGGGCAGCTCGGTCCCGTCATCCAACATCAGCGCGCGGACTTTGCCGTTCTCACCCAGGATCTCTCTGGAATTGGCAGAGCATTTGACCGTAATGCCCTTCTCCACCAGCGCCTTGCGCAGCAGATAACCCGCCGCCTCGTCCAGCTGGCGTTCCATCAGATGCGGCATGATGTGGACAACCGTCACATCCACACCCCGCGCCGCCATGCCAGCTGCCGCCTCCAGCCCCAACAGACCGCCGCCGATGACAACCGCTTTGTGGCCTTTGCCCAGGCTCATCATCTGTTCGGTGTCTTCCAGATCGCGGTAGGCAATCACACCGTCCAGATCATGACCCGGCAGCGGGATCATAAACGGGTTCGACCCGGTGCCAAACACCAGCTTGTCATAGGCCAGCACATCGCCGTTTTCCGCCGTCACCGTCTTGGCCGCGCGGTCGATGCCTGTGACCTTCTCGCCAAAGCGGCAGGTCACATTGCGCTCGGTATACCAGGTGTCATCATGAGTGACGATATCCTGATAGGTCTGATCCCCCGCCAGAACCGGCGACAGCATGATCCGGTTATAGTTGCCACGCGGCTCCGCATTAAACAGGGTGACGTCAACATCCGCCCCGTTGTCAAAAAGGTGCTCCAACACCCGACCCGAGGCCATGCCGGCACCAATTACAATTATCTTCTGTGTCATCTCTTTCACTCCGCTGCGATCGGCTTGGCCGCCGCTTTGGGTTTGGGCTGGGATTTTGGGGTGGCGCCGTGTTCGTATTCCTCAAGGAAGTCGAGCACGTCCTGGCGATAGCGGTAGTAATCCGGGTGCTCCAGCAACGCCTTACGGGTGCGCGGGCGCGGCAGGTCCACATCCACGATCTTGCCGATGGTCGCTTGCGGCCCGTTGGTCATCATCACCACACGGTCGGCCAGCAAGATCGCCTCATCCACATCATGGGTCACACAGATCGCGGTCACTTTGGTGCGCGACCAAACCTCCATCAGTACCTCTTGCAGCTCCCAACGGGTCAAGCTGTCCAGCATCCCAAAGGGTTCATCCAGCAACAAAAGCTTGGGCGACAAGGCAAAGGCCCGCGCAATCCCCACCCGCTGCTGCATGCCGTTGGACATGGACGATGCAGGCTTGTCCATCGCATCCGCCAGACCCACCCGTTCCAGATAATATTCCACCACATCCTGCCGTTCGGCTTGGCTGGCCTTGGGATAGACCTTGTCGACCCCGATGGCGCAGTTTTCACGGGCCGACAGCCAGGGGAACAGGTTCGGCGACTGGAAGACGACAGCGCGTTCCGGGTCCGCGCCCTCAACGTGTTTCTTGTCCAGCTTGATCGCCCCTTTGGAGATCTCATTCAGCCCCGCCGCCATGGTCAGAACCGTGGATTTACCACAGCCCGAATGCCCGATCAGCGAGATAAACTCCCCCTTGTTGATCTGCAGATTGAAATCTTCGACTACCGTCAACGGCCCTTTGGGCGTCGGATAGACTTTGTGCAGCTGCGAGAAATCCAGGAACCGTTCTTCGGTCAAGGATTTCGACGCCTCGGTCACCGCTGTGGGCAGCCCGTGGATCGGGGTCACATCCGGCAGCTCCTTGGTGCCTTCCGCCTTGGCCTCGATCCCGACGTCCATCAGGTAATTGGTGACCTGCATCCGCAGCTGTTTGAACCCCTCGTGATGGTTCATCTCACTGCGCTCGCGCGGCCGCGGAATGGTGACTTTGAACTCATCCCCCAAGGTGCCATCCGGGTTGAGCGCGATGATCCGATCCGCCAACAGGATGGCTTCATCCACATCATTGGTGATCAATACGCAGGTCTTCTTGTCCGCGTCCCAGATCGCCTCGATCTCATCCGCCAGATTGGCCCGCGTCAGCGCATCCAAGGCCGACAGCGGCTCATCCAGCAGCAGCATTTCCGGATCCATCGCCAGGGCGCGGGCAACGTTGACCCGCTGACGCATGCCTCCCGACAGTTCAGCAGGGCGCCGCGTGGTGGCATGTCCCAGCCCCACCATTTTGACGTAATGGTCAACCTTGGCCGCCTTCTCTGCTTTGGAGAGGCCCGGGAACATCGTGTCCACCGCCAGGCTCACATTGCCGTTCACCGTCAGCCACGGCATCAAGGAATAGCTCTGGAAGATCACACCGCGCTCCGGCCCCGGACCGGTGATCGGCCTGCCCTTAAAGCTCACAGATCCCCGCGTCGGCGTCTCAAGCCCCGCCATCAGATTGATCAGCGTCGTCTTGCCGGTGCCCGAAAATCCAAGGAGCACAAGGAACTCGCCCTCCTCAACTTGCAGATTGATGTCGTTGAGAACTTCGGTTTTGCCCGCGCCTTCACCAAAGCTTTTGTAGACGTTTTTGAATTCCAACACAGCCATGTCGATCACCGGTTATTGGTAAAGGTGAACAGGGACTGGATCGCATACATCATCCGATCCAACAGGAAGCCGATGACGCCGATGGTCAGAACCGCAACCATGATCTTGGCCAGCGATTGGCTCGACCCGTTCTGGAACTCATCCCAGACAAACTTGCCCAGACCCGGGTTCTGCGCCAGCATTTCCGCGGCAATCAGAACCATCCAGCCCACACCCAGGGACAGGCGCAAACCGGTAAAGATCAAAGGCAGCGCGGAGGGCAAAACCAGCTTGGTGATCTTGGTCCAGGTGTTCATTTTCAGAACTTTGGACACGTTGACCAGATCCTTGTCGATCGACGACACACCCAGCGCTGTGTTGATCAGCGTGGGCCACAGCGAACACAGCGTCACGGTGATGGCCGACACCAAGAAAGATTTCGAGAACAGGCCGTCATTGGTGGTATAAGTGGCCGAGACGATCATGGTCACAATCGGCAACCACGCCAGCGGCGACACCGGTTTGAAGATCTGGATCAACGGGTTCAGCGCCGCATTTGCCGTCTTGGACAGACCGGCGGCAATCCCCATCGGCACCGCAACGGCCGTGGCAATCAAAAAGCCAAAGAACACGGTTTTGATCGAGGTCCAGATCTGAGCGTAATAGGTCGGCTTACCGGTATAGGTGCGGTGCTTGACCTTGTCTTCCTTACCCGCCGCGATCAGCTTTTCGTTGCGCACCTCTTGGCGTTCATAAAAGGCCGCTTCCTTCTCCCGTTCGCGTTTGGCATCCGCGTTCAGGTTCCCCACCTGCTCCCAGACCTGCGCCGGTCCGGGGATCGCCCCCAATGAGGTCTGAACCTGCGGCGCAAGCCAGGCCCACAACAGCAGGAACCCCGCAATCGCGCAGACCGGCACGCCCAGCAATTGCCAGATCTCTTTGCCCTGCGCTTTGGGGTTGTCGCCTGCAATGGCTTTCAGAATGGGCGTGATCCAGGCCAGGCCCAAAACCTGAAACCAGGCATCCGCCTTGTTGATCCGCGCAAACACACGCTCTTTCTTGGCGGCACGCGCCGCATCTTCGGCAAATTGGGGGTCGACGGTGGTCATGATGCGTCCTTCACATCTATCTTGGTATGAGAGAGAGGGCGGGAGGGAACGGGACGGTGGGCGGGGCGACGTTGCCGTCAGGCAACCAGCGTCGTCCCACCCGTCCAGATTACGGCTTACCCTTGGACTTCATTGCCAACGACAACCTGATCACCCTTCAGGCCGATTGGCAGGCTCTCCAGATAAGCGTTCGGGGTTTTGCCATCAAAAGGAATACCATCGATGATGTCTTCCGCCGGGGTTGGCGCTTTGTACCCATCGCTGTCCCAGGGAAAGTCCCCCTCATTGGCCAGACCTTCTTCGACCAGCATCTTGGCCGCTTCCAGATAGATCTCAGGCTTATACACCGACTTCGCCACTTCATCATACCAGCTGTCGGATTTGGCTTCTGGGATCTGGCCCCAACGGCGCATCTGGGTCAGATACCAGACCGCATCGGAATAGAACGGGTATGTGGCATTGTACCGGAAGAACACGTTGAAATCCGGAACTTCGCGCTTGTCGCCCTTCTCATATTCAAAGGTCCCGGTCATCGAGTTCGCGATCACGTCGTAATCCGCACCCACATATTCCGACCGGCTCAGGATCTCTACGGCCGCTTCCCGGTTGGCGTTGTCGTTCTCATCCAGCCACATGGCCGCACGGATCAGCGCTTTGGTAATCGCCAACGTGGTGTTCGGGTTTTCTTCGGTGAATTCTTTGGACAGGCCAAAGACCTTTTCCGGGTTGTTCTTCCACAGCTCATAATCGGTGATGACCGGCACGCCGATGCCTTTGAACACGGCCTGCTGGTTCCACGGCTCGCCCACGCAATAGCCATGGATGGTGCCCGCTTCCATGGTGGCCGGCATTTGCGGCGGCGGGGTCACAGACAATAGAACATCCGCACCAATCTGACCCGAGATATCGTCGGGCGAGTAAAAACCCGGCTGCAGACCACCGGCGGCAAGCCAATAGCGCAGCTCATAATTGTGGGTGGACACCGGGAACACCATGCCCATGTTGAACGGCTTGCCCTGGTCTTTGTAATCTTCAACCACGGGCGCCAGCGAGGCCGCCGAAATGGGGTGTTGTGGGCGACCATCGTCCATTTTTGGCACATGCGGCAACATCTGCTCCCAAATCTCGTTCGACACGGTGATCCCGTTGCCGTTGAGGTCCATTGAGAATGGGGTGACGATATGCGCTTCGGTGCCATAACCGATGGTCGCCGCCAGCGGCTGTCCCGCCAGCATATGGGCGCCGTCCAGCTGACCATCGATCACGCCGTCCAGCAGAACTTTCCAATTGGCCTGCGCTTCCAATGTCACAAACAGGCCTTCGTCTTCAAAATAGCCGTTCTCATAGGCCACAGCCAGCGGCGCCATGTCGGTCAGCTTGATAAAACCAAACTTCAGCTCGTCTTTTTCAACATCCAGGATTTCAGCCCAAACGGGGGATGCCAGCGCAGTGGTGGCAGCCAGGGTGGCTATAATACGTTTCATGTCGCTTCCTCTGTCAGACTTGTTCGCAGGCCCTTATGGGCGGGCCAAAACAAAAAGAAGCCGCTTGATCACATCCGGGCCGGGAGGAGGGATAGCCCAAAAAGGATCAAGCGGCTTTGCTTGGATGTCCGCACGCCATGGCAGACATATGTCGGTGGAACGCCATTGTTCCGAATTTCTATATTCATCCTGTCGGGTCACAGGCTCGGGGGTCAAGCGCTGGGTAAGGGTCAAACTTTGAATGCTGCTAATGCAGTCTCATTTTTCTGCATCTGCACAAAACTTGCTCACACTTAGGACGGATCACGCCCGTCTGATGCTTCAAACGGGTCAAAAACCCGTCCGTCGAAAAACTGGTCCGGCTCCAGAATCAGCGTCCCCGAAGCCGATGCGACCTCTGTCGGCACCCCTATTGCGCCTTCCAGTTTCTCGCTGGCACCCGGCAAATCCACATGCAGCGGCTCCAGTGCATGGCGATAGATGTCACTGCGAAACACCTCGGCCGCCGTGCGGCGCGCGGCATCCCTGTCCAGCCCCACCCGCTGGGCAATCTTCTGCCCGATCCAGGCCGCCTGGCTGCGCCAGGGAAAACTGGCCGCCCCCCCATGGAAACGCAGGAACCCGTCACACTGCCGGGTCTCTCCGGTGGGAGAGACCACAATCCGCCCGGTCAATCCGCGCTCCAGGATCTCAGCCGGCACATCCAGATATTCCCGACGCGACAGAATATCTGTGGCGGTGCCCTGGTTCTCTGGATTTTCGATCCACCGACTGGCCCGCCACAGGGCCCGCACCAGCGCCTCGGCCAGATCCGTATTGTCATCGGCCCAGGGCGTGCACACCGCCAGAACCTTTTCAGGAGCCGCCCCCCAGATCGCGCGCCCCGGCAACAACAGGCTGCCCAAGCCCCGCTCCACCGCAAAGGAGCCCCAGGGCTCGCCAACAAAAAACGCCTCAATCTCTCCGGCTGCCATGGCTTCGGCCATCAGCGGCGGCGGAATGGTGCGCACATCCAACCCCTGCGGGGCCGGCAGACCAATCGCGGACAGCCAATAATAAAGCAGCTCCGCATGCATCGAAAACGGGAACGGCACGCCAATGCGCAGCTTGCCATCCACCGCAGCTTGCAACGCGGCGCCCACCGCACGGGGGTCGCAGAATGTATTCTGAAATCCGTTGGCCTGCATCCGCGCCACCAGATCAGCGCTGGCCCCAAGCACATTGCCATTGACCGAAGTCACCGCCAGTGCCGAAAACCGCGCTTGTCGCCCCCCCAGCCCGAGGGCCGACACCACCGGCACCGGTGACAGCATATGCGCCGCCTCAACCGAGCCAATCGCCAGCCAGTCCCGCAAGGTCGACCAGCTCGGGGCCTTTTGCATGTCAAAGCTCAGGCCTTCTTCCTCGGCAAATCCAATTTCGCGCGCCACCACATAGGGAGCCACATCCAACAGCGGGATGAACCCGATTTTCACCTGACGCGCCTTCATGACAACAACCCCGCGGCGGTCACAATGGCTTCGGCCACATCTACCATCTTGCGCCCCTGGCTCATCGCGGTTTTGCGCAGCAACGCATAGGCGGCGTCCTCATCCAGCCCCTTGGCCTTCATCAGGATGCCCTTTGCCCGATCGATCACCTTGCGCTCTTCCAGCGCACGTTTGGTCGCCTGCAGCTCGGCGCGCACCTGCTGGAACATATGAAACCGGGTCACCGCCGCCTCGACGATGGGTTTCAACCGCTCGGGCCGCAACCCATCCACAACATAGGCTGAGACGCCCGCCTCGATGGCGGCTTTGGCCAGACCCTCATCGCTTTCGTCGACAAACATCGCCACCGCGCGTTCCTGCGGACCCGATGCCAGTGTCAGTTCCTCCAGAATATCGCGCGAAGGGCTGGCAATATCGATCAGCACGATATCGGGATTGGTTTCCTGAATCCGGCGCGCCAGGCCGGTTTCCTCGGCCAGCACCACAACCTCATGAGGACCCGCGGCCTTCAGGCTCTCGATGATCTGCAGGGCGCGATCGCGGTCCTGCTCAACCACAACTATGGACAAAGGTGTCTGCATATCTGTTCCTGTGCCCCGTCTTTGTGGCAAACTGGTCATGGCGCGATGACGCAGGAGGGTGTTGAGATCGCTTGCCGCACGATCTATAGGCATGATTCCGTGCGCTGCACAATTTTTGACCAGTTTGAAAACACGAGGCCACCCCCTGCCCCCATCTGCATCCACACATGCCCAACTGCAAGAGACCCTGGATCGGATCGCTGCCCGTATGGCCAGTTTCCCCGACCGGGGCAAAGTGGCGGATTACATACCGGAGCTCGCGCATGTTGACCCGGACCAATTTGGCATTGCCGTTGCCCTGCCCGACGGCAGCCTGCTGAGCGCGGGCGATGCGGATACGCGGTTTTCAATCCAGTCGGTCTCCAAGGTCTTTAGCCTGGCGCTTGCACTGGGGCGGCTTGGCGATCAGCTCTGGCAGCGAGTTGGGCGCGAACCTTCGGGCCTGCCGTTCAATTCGATCCTGCAACTCGAAAACGAAGGCGGCATCCCGCGCAACCCGTTTATCAACGCAGGCGCCCTGGCCGTGACCGACGCCATCCTCGAAGGCCACCAACCACGCGAAGTGCTGGGAGAGCTGCTGCGCTTTGTCCAATCGGCCTCTGGCGACAGTGACATCCGCATCAACGAACATGTGGCGCGCTCGGAAACCGCCCATGGCGACCGCAATATGGCCCTTGCGCATTTCATGGCTGCTCATGGCAACCTGCGCAACCCCCCTGCCCTGACCTGTGGCACCTACTTCCACCAATGCGCCCTGGAAATGACTACTCGGCAGCTGGCCCTCTCCGGGCGCTTTCTGATCGGCGGTGAAACCCGGACCGAAATCCCGCATCTGATCTCCCCGAGCTCAGTGCGCCGCATCAACGCCCTGATGCTGACCTGCGGACACTATGACGGCTCTGGCGATTTTGCCTACCGGGTGAGCCTGCCCGGAAAAAGCGGCGTTGGCGGCGGCATCCTGGTCATTGCGCCGGGCCGCGCGGCGATCGCCGTCTGGTCGCCGGGACTGAACGCTCAGGGCAACTCGCAACTTGGCACATACGCGGTGGAACTGCTGGCCCGCGAAACCGGCTGGTCAATTTTCGGTTAAGACACAACCGCGACATATTTCTACAATTTATTGCGTTTTTATTGGTGAATTGCGTGCCTGGTTTACCGCTGTTCAACGCATTTCCCCCAGTTTTTAAAGGGAATTGCGATGAGGGCGTGTAACGCATGTGGGTAGTAATGTGGGTATTGGCGGGCTGTGTTGCGTTATTGGCGCCCGCTTTGGTGCGCGCAAGCGACCCTGCTCCAACCATGACACAGGCTTTGGATCTGACCGTGGATCAACCTGTGGATCAGGCGCGCCCTGTGCTTGACGAAGACCTGCAACCGCTGCCCCACATCCGTGCGCAATACCAGCGTCCAAGCCGGGTGCCCTTTCCCGCAGACAACCCCTATCGGCACGATGTGGCCACCTTGGGCAAGATGCTGTTCTTTGATCCGCGCCTGTCGGGCAGTCAGAACATCAGCTGCTCGACTTGCCACAATCCCTCCTTTGGCTGGGCAACCCCCGTGCACCCCGTCGCCAACGGCCGAAGCCAGATCCGACGCCACGCGCCCACCATCGTAAATGCAGCCTGGATCACTCCGCTGTTCTGGGACGGCCGCAGTGCCACACTGGAAGAACAGGTCGCCGGTCTGATCACCGACCCCGACAAACTGGATTCTGACTTTCCGACCATCGTCAGGCGCCTGCACAAGGTGCGTAAGTACCGCGCCTGGTTTGAACAATCCTTTCCCGGCGAAGGCATCAGCGAACGCACCATTGTCGCGGCTCTTGCGACCTATCAGCGGACAGTGGTCAGCGGAATTGCCCCATTTGATCTGTGGCTCCATGGGGAGCAGGACGCCGTCTCAGAGGACGCCAAACGCGGGTTTGAACTGTTCGTGGGCCGCGCCCGCTGCGCACAATGCCATAACGGCTGGATGTTCACCAACAACGCCATGCATGATATCGGCCTCGCCGGGCTGGACCTGGGGCAAGGCGCCCTGATTGGCCAACCCTCCGAGGCGAATTTCAGATTCAAAACACCGGGCCTGCGCAACATATCCATGCGCGCACCCTATATGCACGATGGCTCAATTCTCG
The DNA here is from genome assembly GCF_056159265.1 of Epibacterium sp. ABZ3_068. Lineage (NCBI taxonomy): Bacteria > Pseudomonadati > Pseudomonadota > Alphaproteobacteria > Rhodobacterales > Roseobacteraceae > Epibacterium > Epibacterium sp. ABZ3_068. Next base: position 51,529 of record NZ_JBSWUV010000002.1, on the reverse strand, counting down.
ATCTACGCAGTGTCATCCGCCACTATGCAAATGGCGGGTCCATCTGGATCAACCGCCGGCCGGAAATTGAACCCTTTCAGATCAATGCACGTGAAGTGGACCAGATCATCGCGTTTCTGAACGCCCTGACAGAGACCGGAACTGTAACCCAAGCACCAATCCTTCCCGCGAACTAAGCGAACATGAATTAGAACCCAGTATGAGCATCAAACAATCCATTGTCAGACCGGTTATGATCCTTGCCGTCGCGATTTTCGTAGGCGGCATGCTGGTATCTGGCACCGTGATCGTTGGCAGTACGCGGACCAATGCAGGTGTGCGCGATGCGCTGTCGGTCACGTTGGAAACCCAGCTTCTCAGCTCTGAAATGCAAGAGGCGCAGGATTATCTGAACAAAATTCTGGATATGACCCATTTTGTGGAGGCCGACATTCTGGAGGCGGACCTGAACCGGCACACCAGCCATATCCGCACAAAACTGGACGGCATTTCCGAACGTCCGCTCCCGGATGAGCTAGCGGCCCGTGTCCGTCTTCTGCAGACTGAATTCAATTCCTGGGAAACTCTTTTATTTCAACGCCTTGGACTTTCAAAAAAGGCAAGTATCCCAACTCGGCCAACCCTTGATCTGCAAGCGCGCACCGTGATCAACGCCACCCGCTCCCTGGCCGAGGCGGCCGCCCAATACGTCACGGCCGAGATTCAAAGCGCCCGGATCAGGACACTTTCGATCTTTGGCATTGCCATGGTCCTGACCCTTGCCGTCCTGGCGGTCGCCCTGCTTTTTGCCTTCAGACGCGCGTCAGAGATGTCACAGGCCGTTCTGGAGATTTCGTCACGTCTGATGGCGCTGGCCCGCAGCGACACCCGAAAGATCAGCACGTCTGAGAACGAGCTGCTGGCCGTGCACGACGCCCTCAACCAACTGGATGAGGCACTGCAGGACAAGCGGCGCATGGAACAGACCCTGCGCGAAGAAAAAACCCGCGCCGAAGCCGCAACCGAGGCGAAATCCCGCTTTCTCGCCACCATGAGCCACGAAATCCGCACGCCAATCAACGGGGTTCTGGGCATGGCGGAACTGCTGCACGAAAGCCCGCTCAACAGCGAGCAGCGGTCCTATTCAGAAACCATCCTCGCCTCCTCCGAGGCTCTGCTGCGGATCGTCAACGACATCCTTGATTTCTCCAAGCTGGAGGCCAGGAAAACGCTTTTGCTGGAACAGCCTTTCAACATGCGCGACGTGGTGTTTGACGTGGCCACACTGGTGGCTCCAAACGTGGCGGCCAAGGGCGTGGAAATCTGCATCGACGTCCCCGAACACACTCCCCGCGATTTCATTGGCGACAACGGTCGTATACGGCAAGTGCTGATGAATATCATCGGCAATGCGGTCAAATTCACCACTCAGGGGTTTGTCGGAATAACGATGAGTTACGATGCCGCCAAAGACTACCCCCTGACGATCGAGATCCGCGACACCGGGGTTGGCATCCCGAGCAATCAGATTGATCATATTTTTCAGGCCTTTGAGCAGGTCGAAAGCACCACCGCCCGCCGATTTGAGGGCACCGGCCTGGGGCTTGCGATCTCCTCCCATCTGGTCGAGGCTATGAAAGGCAGGATCACGGTCACCTCAACCCTGGGTGAGGGGTCCTGCTTTACCCTGCACCTCGGCCTTCCCCTGGCCCCCGGTGCCGCCGTCCCGCTGCCGCGACTGGCGCGATATGGCCCTGATTTATCAGGGAAATCCGTGGTCCTGGTGTCAGGACTGCCCTTTGCCCAGGATCTGCGAAAACGTCTGCTGAACAGCTGGGGGATGACCGTCCATTGTTTTGACGGCGGCAACAGCGCCCTCACCGCCCTGCCCGATCTGATTGGTGATATTGATGTGGTTCTGGTGGAAACCGGCATGGATGATGAAGCGGCAGAGCTTTTCTCTGCCACGCTATGGCAGCAACCCGGCTGCGCCGAAATCCCAATTGTCTTTGCCACGGATGCCCAGCACCTGACCGCCCTGCAATCACTGGAAACACGGGGACCGCTGACCGCCTTGATGAAACCTCCGCGCAACGGGGCCCTCATGCGGGCGTTGCTCACGGTGCTCTATCCTCAGCGCAGGCTACAGGCCCGCAGCATCGCAGCGCCGCAGGGTGTCGCTGATCTGTCGGCCTTTCACGTACTGATCGCCGAAGACAACCGTACCAATCAGCTGGTCCTGCGCAAAATGCTGTCGCCCACCGGGCTGGAAATGACCTTCTGCAACGACGGGCAGGCAGCGGTGGACGCCTATCGCTCGGGCCTGTTTGATCTGGTTCTGATGGACATGTCGATGCCGATCATGGACGGGTTGCAGGCCACCCGCATGATCCGCAAGATCGAAGAGGACGGCAACCGCGCGCCCTGCCCGATCATTGCGCTGACGGCCAATGTCATGGACACCGACGAGGACGCCTGCCGAGCAGCCGGCATGGTGGATTTCCTCACCAAACCGGTGCGCAAGCAGCTGCTGATCCAGGCGCTCTGCCGCTGGACCCTACCCACAGACGAAGAGCCGCTGGAGGCCAGCAATATCTGACCTCCTGTGCCATGGCTTCAGGTCATCACAGTCGGCTCTGTCCGGCCTGTACGCCCAATCCCTGCGATCTCATAGGCGGCGGCGCGCACCGGCTCCAACGCGGCCTGTGTCTCTTGCAGCAGATCCCCGTCGCCGGGCGTGTAGTTCTGCAGATAGACCCGCAGCGTCGCCCCATCCGTCCCGGTACCCGACAGGCGGAACACAGCCCGTGCGCCCCCTTCAAAGAACACCCGGATGCCCTGCTGATGGCTCTCGCTGCCATCAACCGGATCCAGATAGGAAAACTCATCCGCTGATGCCACGGTCAGCGCGCCAAAACTCTGGCCTGCAAACCCGTCCAGGCCCGCCCGCAGATCCGCCATGATCGCATCGCCTTCCTCGCTGGGCAGCGCCTCATAATCGTGGCGCGAGTAATAATCGCGCCCGTATGTCTGCCAGTGATCCTGCAGGATCGCCTGCACGCTCTCACCGCGTTTGGCCAACACGTTGAGCCACAGAAGAACCGCCCACAACCCGTCCTTTTCCCGGACGTGGTCCGATCCGGTGCCGGCGCTTTCCTCGCCGCAGATGGTCGCCTTGCCCGCGTCCAGCAGGTTGCCAAAGAACTTCCAGCCCGTGGGGGTCTCAAACGATCCGATACCCAGTTTCGCCGCCACCCGATCCGACGCCGCAGAGGTCGGCATCGACCGCGCCACCCCGGCCAGTCCACGGGCATAGCCCGGCGCCAGATGCGCATTGGCCGCCAGAACCGCCAAGCTGTCCGACGGCGTCACATAAATCCCCTTGCCCAGGATCATATTGCGGTCCCCGTCCCCGTCGGAGGCTGCGCCGAAATCGGGACCATCCTCTGCCATCAGCAGATCCACCAGCGGCTTGGCCCAGACCGGGTTCGGGTCCGGATGGCCCTTGCCAAAATCAACACTGGGGATACCGTTCAGAACCGTACCCGCAGGGGCACCCAAAGCGCCCTCCAGAATGGCATGGGCATAGGGCCCGGTCACAGCATGCATCGCGTCGAACCGCATGGAGAACCCACCCGCAAACAGCGCGCGAATGGCGTCAAAATCAAACAGCTCTTCCATCAGCGCCTGATAGTCGGTGACCGGATCAACCACCTCAACCGCCATCCCGTCCAGCGTGGTCTCGCCCAGGGCTCCCAGATCCAGATCATCCGCGTCTGAAATCTTGTATTCGCTGATCGACTTGGTGGCCTCCAGAATGCGTGCGGTCACCCCTTCGGGCGCAGGTCCCCCATTTGCGATATTATACTTCAGACCAAAATCCGCATCGATGCCGCCGGGGTTGTGGCTGGCCGAAAGGATCAGCCCGCCATCGGTGCCGCGTTTGCGGATAAGGTTGGAGGCCGCAGGCGTCGACAACAAGCCCCCCTGCCCCACAATCACCTTGGCCGCACCATTGGCCGCCGCCATCTTCAAGATGGTCTGGATGGCCTCGGCGTTGAAATAGCGGCCATCGCCCCCGACCACAAAAGTCTTCCCCGCGCCGCCGTCGATCGCGTTAAAGATCGACTGCACAAAATTCTGCACATAGTTCGGTTCCATAAACACGCGGGTCTTCTTGCGCAGGCCAGAGGTGCCAGGCTTTTGCCCGTCAATAGGTTGGGTTGAAATGATCTGTGCGGGCATCAAGGCCTCCTTTAAAAACATGCGGACCGGGTCCGCCCCCTGGGTTAAAAACAGCCCACAGGGACTGCCGATCTGCCGTTGCCTAATTTACTTTCATGGTCCTTCTATGACAACGCGATGGAGCCAGTGAAAATCAGCCTGTTGCAGATCCGCGAGGTTTCGCTGCGAAACCGGGCAGAATGGTGCAGTTACCGGCATAAACCCGCCATCCTCCCCGACCACCCCGCTTCACAAGTTGATGCGGCGCTGCGTGGAACAGATCGCGCCGTCTCCGGCTGCTCTGATCTGCCAGCGCGCCAGGGGATGACGAACACAAAATACGAATTATTATTTAATTTCAATACATTAAGCAAGATTAACCAAGCGGGAATAGCGCATTTATCCAGCCATCCCACCGATCTGCTGAGCATATGACAAGATTCTGGCAGTTTCTTCGGCTGTCATACCTCTGCCCGTCGCCCTGGTAGAAGAGGTTTCGCAGCGAAACCTGCTCAGGTGACGCCCCTGCCGCTACGCAGTGTGCGGCATCGGACCAACCACCGCCCGCAGCTCCGTCTCCAGAGCAGGCACCATGGCAAGGAAATATTTCGGAGAGCCTATAAACGCCTTCACCGGCAGACAGTCCACAACGGCTCCCGCTTCTTCCAGGATCAGCCACATGGCAAAGACATCCCACGGGTTCACATATCGCTCCCAGTAGCCCTCTGCCCGCCCCATGGCAACCGCCAGACAGCCCAGGACAGCCGCTCCGTTGCGCCGATATTCCATACCCGCATCCAGCGCCTTTTGGATGGTCTCCAGATGGTCCGGCACCGGTTGATATTTGGACCAGCCCAGCATCACCATCGCTGCCTTTGGATCCGTGCAGGACGACAGGGTCACGGGCCGTTCCCCCCCATCATGGCGCACCCAGGCTCCCTGCCCGCGCGCAGCCCACAACAGCACATCAAGCTCCGGCGCACAGACCGCTGAATGGGTCACCGCATCATGGTCGACAAAGGCGATAGAGACCGCCCAATCCGCCGCACCCCGCATGTAATTCGCGGTGCCGTCGATCGGGTCCACCACCCAAAGTCTCGGCCCATCCCCGGTTTGTCCGGCTTCTTCACCCAGCACGTCTTCGCCGGGAAATGCTTCGGCAATCCGCGCCCGGATCAAATCTTCAACGGCGCGGTCCGCAAAGGTGACAAAATCCTGATGCCCTTTGGTCTGGATAAAATCCGCGCCCTTCTCACGCCGCAGCTTCAACGCCAGTTCCGCAGCCTCCTGCGCCAGAACCCGAATGAACTCTTGTCTGTTGATCATATGCTGTCCGATCTTCTGGCCGCGGTTCCGGGCCGTTCTCCCTCATGTTTCTGTCATAGGACGCCGACGAAAATATGAAACCCCAAACCGACATCCGCCTCCGGCTCAGAGGTTTCGCTGCGAAACCTGCCCGGTGATCATGCGCGCCAGCCGGCCCTTGAGGTTTCGCTGCGAAACCTCAAGCGGCTTAAACAGCAAAAGGCCCCGAGCATTCCGGGCCTTTTTCAACTGAATTCAAAAATCCGTTCACTTTGGTTCCAGCAAATGCCGGACGCTCTCCATTACCGCATCCACAAGATCCGCAGTGGCATGTTTGCCGTAAAACCGGATGGCATATCCGCCGGGACCGCTTTCGCGGGCGATCTCGATCCCGTTGGCCATCTGTTCGCGCGGGCTGATAACCACCTTTTCTTTGACCTTGGGGCGCCCGCCACGTGCTGGATCTGGCGCGGCGCCTTCGGCCTGTTCCACCAAAGGCAGCATCACCTGCCACTCTTCTTCGCCATTCCGGGGATCGGCGCGCTCCAACCGGTCACGGATTTCCTCTGTCAGCCCCGCCCGCAGTGCGGTTGCCAGCCGAAGGCACTGTCGCTCGCTGTATGTCACCGCATGGGACAGCAGATCGCCCAGATCTTCATGGACCAGCGCAAAGGAGCGGATCTTGGACCGTTTCGCCTTGGAGGCCGTTTGGAACAGGGTGGCGACGGCTTCATCCACCGTGGCAAAAACCCCGTCATACACCGCCATCGCCGCCGCCCGGCCCCGTTCATATTGGCTGAGGCCGACACGTACCTCATTCTCTTCGATCATCGCGACCAGCGCCTCTTTGACACCGCCCGGGTCGCGCACAAAGGCGGCGATGGTGGGGAAGCGTTCACCGCCGCTCATGGCGTTCAGACGGCGGATCGCCGCCAGACGACGGTAGCCGGAAATCAGCCCGAATTGCGTGCTGCCTTCCACATGCTGAGGGACATAGACTTCGATCGGGAGGCGCAGACCATTGACCGAGATCGAGCTCATCAGCTCCTGCATCTCATCCTCATCCAACTCCATCCGGTCGCGGGACAGGGCGTCGGCGGTGATGTCGTGGATGGGGATTTCAACCGCGACCAGGCCTTTTTCCTCGGCCGCGCGCAGGCGTTCGGCATCTGCCTTATCCCTGGCCTGAGCCTCGCGGTCAGCCTGGGGCAGGGGAGAGGCACGCATCGCCGCATCTGCCACCACATCGGCAATGGGCGGACGCACGGCGGTGCGATTCAGCTCTTGGTCGATGCCTGCTTCGATCTCTTTGAGCGCTTCGGCCGATGGGGCCTCGAGTTGTCTGCGTCGTGCCATTTACTCTGCCTCCTCCTGAGGTTTCGCTGCGAAACCTCCCGTTGCGTCCGCCTCCGCCATCTGGGCATCGCGCCACCAGGCGCCGATCAGCAGCTCTTTGAACTCGGCATAGGTGCGGTCAAAGACTTCGCGGCCACGGGTATAGGTCTCGCGGTTGAAATTGCGGTAATCCGCTTCATAGATGCCGGACACGCTTTCGCCGGCCTGGCCCACAAGCGCGGTATAATCCTGGCGGTGGGCATTCATGAAATCGCCGAAATAGGCCTGGATCACATTGGCCAGATCCGCCTGTTGGCTGGCGTCAAAGCGGGTGATTAGGGCGCGTACCACATCCCATTCGAACTTCATTTCCGGCAGGCCCGCACGGCGACGACCGGCGTTTTCCCCGTCCTCGATCGAGGCAAAGGTGGAATAGAGCATATCAAAGAACCGCCCCGTCGAGTCAAATTCAAGGAACGACGCCCCAAGCGGCACCAAGAGGATGTCGGCGGCGGCCAGCGCATTGATTGTCAGATAGCCAAGCGCCGGAGGCGTATCGAGCAGGATGATGTCATAGTCGTCCAATGCGCCTCCTTTCTCCAATGCGCCGGTGAGCGCGTCCCACAGGGGCCAGTTGCGCAGCCCCATGCGCCAGACCGGGATCTGAAATTCCGCCCAATAGAGGTTCAGTTGCGCCCCGATCAGATCAATGTTGGGCCAATGGGTTTTCTGCACCACATTTCGCAGCGAAACCTGCAACGCCTCGGTCAGGGTTTCATCCAGTGGCAATTCCGGGTCGCCTGCGGCGGCGCGGATCTTATTCTCGGCCTGCAGATGCTCGGCGTAATCGCGTGCCATCAGCGGGAAGACCGTGCTCCATTCATCCGGCACGGTGCCGCCCATAATTGAGGTCATGGATCCCTGGCTGTCCAGATCCACCACCAGCACCTTGTAGCCATCAAGAGCCGCCGACATGGCCAGATGGGCCGCAGTGGATGTTTTACCAACACCGCCTTTAAAGTTCGCTACCGCTACGGTCTTGGCGTTAAGGTTTTGTGGACGATAGGGGCGATACTCTTTGGTGCTTATGCCTTCCTCAGCAAAATGATCGCGCAGCTTCAGAACCTCTTCTAGGGTGAACCAGCGTGAGCCCGCATTGCCTTCGCCCTGGGGCAGCTCCGGGTGTTTGTTGAGAACCCGGCGCAAATGGGCGGCCTGGACCGGGATCAGGTAACGGCAGATCTCCCAGGTTGAGAATTTGCGCAGTCGTTTTTGCCCATCCGGAGAATAGCCGCGTTTGGCCAGATCATCGCGCCCGCGTCCCGCCAGCGCGGCGGCTTTTGCAAAGCGGGCGGTGTCCACCAGCGGACCAAGCTTGCCTGCGGCGGTTTCAGGGTCCAGATTGAAATAAGGGGGCAGGGGGGTGTCAGGTTTCTTTGCCATGTCAGCTATGCCTCGGTCAGATCGCCTATTTGTGGCGTTATCCTGCAAACCATCGCACATCTTGGATGAACTGTGAATCGGAGAATTGCAGAGCACGCAATTTCGCCTGTTGGAGCCAATCCGGGGAGGTTTCGCAGCGAAACCCCTGTATTTCATCAAAAAGAAGCAACTACTGGCCTCATAAAGCTTGTATTTCTTGAATATACTTTAGAATCTTTGCGCTGGAAATATGGTTTTAAATCAAAGAGTAACCGGCCATTAGGTACCCGTCTTCGGGTCTTCGGGTACCTGGATGCGGGATCAATGGCACCCGAGAGCAGGATTACAGGTTCCGATTCTCAGGGAGAGGGGCACCGATTCCCGGTTTGGCTCTATATTGAGGTTTTCAGACTCTGTTTACGGGGCAGTCTGCCGCAAAATCACGCTAAGGGGCAGGGTTTTTTGCAGGGCAGGGGACAAAGGAACCCGTTTGCGGGACGGGGCTTTCCCGTAAATGGGTCCCTTTCATGGGACCCTGACCAAGGATTGAGCGCGGGTACCTTTTTATGGCATAAAGACCCAAGACAAAGCCGCCGCGCAGAATCGGTGGATGAGCATATATAGGACAGGCTGTTTCAAAATGGCGATGGAGCAGGGTGATATTCCCCATACGCAGTTGACCGGGCCGCTCAGACGGCAATCGGTCAAAAAGAATGTGGCGGCGATCCATATCTCGGGAAAGCTGACGTTGCTGCAGCGCAAGCTGTCGAATGTGCTTTTGCTGAATGCCTATGATGCGCTGACCACCAAGCAGAAGCATCAGATTGATGCGCGCACGCTGTGTATGATGGTGGGCTATAACTCCAATGATATGGAGACGCTGAAACAGTCGCTGCGCTCGCTTGCCGAAACCGTTGCCGAATGGGACATGCTGGATGAAGAGGGGCGGCAGGAGTGGGGGGTGTCGTCGCTGTTGTCCTATGCCAAACTGTCGGGCGGGATCTGTGAGTACGCCTATTCCCCGGCCCTTGCGGAAAAGCTGCACGACCCCAAGGTCTTTGCCCTGATCAATCTGAACATCCAGCGGCGATTTACCTCGGGCCATGCGCTGGCACTGTATGAGAACTGCTATCGCTTTGTGCGGACGGGGTCGACGGGCTGGTGGCCGATTGATCTCTTTCGGCGGCTGATGGGTGTTGATGGCAGCGCCTATTACGAAAGTTTCAAACATCTGAACGCCAAGGTGATCAAACCCGCGGTGACGGAGGTCAACAAGACGTCCAACATCATCCTGACGCCTGAGTTCAAGAAGATGGGGCGGCAGGTGGCCGAGCTGCGTTTTCTGATCAAGGAGAACCCGCAGCTGGCGATGCTGGATATTGATGACGGGGCCGGGGTGCGGCAGGGCGCGGTTTATCAGCGGTTGCTGGCGGTTGGGGTTTCGGACCGGCTGGCACGGCAGTGGATTGCCGAGCATGGGGAGGATTACGTCTCTGAGAAGCTGGATTATCTGGGCGGGCGTAAGGGAATCGAAAGCCCTGTGCGCTATCTGACGGCAGCCCTGCGCGATGATTACAAGGACGAGGCCCCGGCAAAGCCCAAGGCGGATCCCGAGATCGTGGCCCGTGTGGAGGCCGAACGCGCAGAATTGGCCCGCAAAGAGGCCGAGCGCGATCAGGCCAAGGCGCGCGAAAGAGGGCTGCGTGCGGCGCGGCTGGAGCGTATTCGCGATCTGGCGGCTGAACGGTCTCCGACGCAGCGGGATGCGGACAAACGTCTGTTCCTGAGTCGGCTGGAAGATGAGCTGGAGCGCAGTGAGTTCCGCCGGGCGGGCTGGGCGGCTGCGCTGCTGGAACATGAAATGGTGGATTTCTGGAGCGAGCTGATGCCCGGAGCCTTTGACGATCTGGCGGTTTAACCGACGCGCTTAATCTCTTTTTAGGCAGTTTTGCGTAGCCTGTTTGCCTGAGGGGTGTGTAATTGCAGGTAAGCAGCGCGGTCCTTTTGAAGCGAACGCAACGCAATTGCGCCATTTAAGATGAGAACTCATAGGTGTCGGAATGAATTTCTCTCCCGTTTTGCTAGGAAGTGGTCTGACCGGATATAACTATCTTGTGCGCACCCGCGAGGAGCAGCAGCAGCGGCTGTCTGAATCCTCCGTGGTGCAGCGGGAGACCGAAGGCTTTATCGAGAAGCTGAACGATATCCAGAGCGTTGACGATCTGATGGCGGATCGAAACATGCTGTCGGTGGTTCTGGGGGCCTTTGGTTTGCAGGAGGATATCGGCAATACAGGGCTGATCCGCAAGGTGCTGGAGGCCGACCCGAGCGATAGCTCGTCATTGCCGAACCGCCTGTCGGATTCGCGGTATCTTGATCTTGCGAGCGCGTTCAATTTCGGGGGCGAAGGCGGCCCGCAGCTGAGCAGCCTGACAGCCGCTGACCCGGTTTTGGAGCAACTTGCCAATTATGATGATCCAGAGGCTTTCCTGGCCGGAGAAACATCGCAGGATCGCGCTGTGTTGCGTGCGGCGTTGGAACATTTCGAGATTGAAGAATTTTCGAACAACACTCTGTTCCTGCAGAAGGTGTTGGAGTCAGATCCCGCAGACCAGAATTCTTTTGTAAACAAATTGAACAATGACAATCTTCTGCGTTTTGCCGAGGCGTTTGATTACAAGAACAAGCAGACGGTAGCCCCCGAGGGGGAGGCCACGATTTACAGTTTTGCCAATCTGTTTAGCGACGAGGCGGTTGACCTGCAATCCGCGGATGATCTGCTTGACAGCCCGGAGCTGTTGCAATCTGCGTTGGATCTGTTTGGCCTTGATGGCGCGGAGGAGGATCTTGATTATCTGCGCGATGTCCTCAACTCGGATCTGGATGATGAAAACTCCGTTGCAAACCAGGCAGAGGACAAGCGGTTTTTGGCGCTGGCCGGGGCGTTTGAATTTCCCGCCCGGGCGGACCATGCCGCGCTGATCGCCGCTACGCCAGATGGGGAAGAGCCCCCAGCGCCGTTTGAAGGACGCCTGGAAGAGATGCTGGATGCGGTTGGTGAACCGCTGGAAGACGCGGGCGATTACTTCTCTAACTTTGGGTATTTGCTGAATGCGCCGGATTTCTTTGGTCTTGAATTCTTTCAGATCAACACCGACGGCACCAATACCACCCAAAACCAGTATGAGCAGGATTATCTGAGACGCATCCTTGAATCGGATTTGTCCGATCCGAACTCCTTCGCAAATTTTGTCAGCCAGCGTGATTCAAGGTTTGAAAATTTTGCCCGTGCGTTTGATATTCCCCAGCCGGTTGAAGAGGGGGGGATTGAATATCCTGCAGGTTTTGGGCAGGCGATCCTTGACCGGTATCTGGATCAGGAGTTTCTGGAAGCGGTGGGCGAAGAAGATGCAACCTTGCGGTATGCCCTATCGTTTGAGCCGGGCCTGGAAACGATTGTTCAGGGCGGGGGGAGCGATACGGCGCATTGGTACTCTGTCATTGCGTCGAACCCGCTGCGCGAAGTGTTTGAAACGGTTCTGGGATTGCCGAGCTCCTTTGGAGCGCTGGATGTTGACCGTCAGGTCGAAGATATCCAAGCGCGGACAGAAGCCTTGTTTGGAACCTCTTCGATTACCGAACTGTTGGAGTCTGACAGTATCGAAACAATGCGAAACCGATATCTGGCGCTTGCGGAGGCGGACACCACGGCCGATACAAGCAGCGTGTTGTTGAGCCTGTTCAGCTGACGGATTTTCCGGAGTCTACACCGGCTGCGCGCGTTGAACCTGAAACGGTGCGTTTTGCGACGCAGTGATCCCCGGCGCCTTTGACGTTTCATGCGCAGAGCGCATAGACTGGTTTACCTCTGCTATGTCATTGGCATAATGGACGGTAGCGGTAACATCAGTTTCGGGGAGAGGCGCAATGTGGAATTTGATTGCCGACGTCGGCGGGACCAATATGCGTCTTGCTTCGGTGTCTGAAGACGGGCGCATGCTGCGCAATCAAACCTTGCCCAGCAAGGGGGATATCTGGCTGGAGCAGGCCTGTGCGAATTTTGTTGCGGCCGAGGGCTCCGCGCCAGCGCATGTGGTGATGGCAGCAGCTGGGATTGTCGCCAATGGGCGCGTGACATTGACCAATGCCAATCAGTCCGCCAGTGAAGCCGGGTTGGTTCAGGCCTGCGGGGCGCAGTCGGCGCGGATTCTCAATGATTTTGAAGCTGCGGCCTGGTCTCTGGAAACGGTGACGGTGCGCGAAGTCACCCAACTGCAGGGGCAGGGCGGTTTTCACGAGGGCGCGCGGTTGATCATCGGGCCGGGTACCGGCCTGGGCGTTGGCGCGCTGGTTTTTGACGATGGGCGGCCTGTGGCGATCCCGGGGGAGGGCGGCCATGTCAGCGTTGGCCCCCGCCGTGCAGAGCTGGTGCCGGTGTTTGAAGCCCTAATCGCAGAATGGCCCGAGGCTGCGATGTCCGATCTGACGGTTGAGGCCGAAGCACTGTTGTCGGGAACCGGTCTGCCGCATTTCTATGCTGCGGTGGCCAAGGCAATGGGAGTTGAGGCCAACGCGCTGGAGGGGCCGCAGATCTTTGCCGCCGCAGAGGCCGGGCAGGACCCGGTCGCCGTGCGTACGGTGGCGTTATTTGGCGAATATCTGGGTGCGGTGGCCGGGGATCTGGCGGTGACGGTCAAGGCGCTTGGCGGTGTGTTTGTCACTGGCGGCGTTGTGCAGAAGAACCCGAATGTGCTGGATTCCGCTTTTCTGGCGGCGTTCAATGCCGGGGGGCGGTATACCGACTGGCGTCTGCATGTGCCTGTTTATCTTTATGAAAACGAGAATTTTGGTCTGATTGGTGCCCGAAACTGCGTCCAGCACATGTAGGCGGGATCAGGCTGTCTTGGCTGTGACGGTTTCTGTGCCGCTGCAGGCATGTGTGTTGGCGGTTTCCAGGAAGCGCTGGATCGGGGCGGTTTCGCGCAGGGCCTGCTGACAGACCAGAAGATGTTTGGCGCTGAGCAGGGGGTCGTTGATGGGGATAAAGCAAACGTCGGTTTCATCCTGACATTCCCGTTCCAGCGCGATGGCCAGACCGAGGCGCTGTTGAACCAGCGACACTGCGGAACTCCAGCTGCCAAACCGCAAGGTCTGTTTCGGGGGCACGCCGCGACGACGGGCGGCGGCATCAAAGATCTTTTGCGTGCCTGATCCCGGCATACGTTGGATCAGGGGCAGGGTGGCAACATCGTGCCAGTTCAATGTGGGCTTTTGCGCCAGCGGATCGTTGATTGGCACGGCAAGGCCAATTCGGGTGCTGCAGATTTCAACTCCGGTCAGATCGCTGGGCAGATGCTGCGCCGTGATAAAGGCCACATCAAGCTGACCGTTGCGCAGATCCTCCAATAGATCCTGGGCGGAATCGCCACAGGCGTTGACCTGCAGTTCCGGGTAGGATCTGACAAATTCGGCGATAATGGGAATGGCGATCTGATGCACGGAATAGCCGATTTCAAAACGCCCCGTGACCAGATCCTGACCTGAAACCAGGTGGCGCGTAATGGTTTCGCTCAGCGCGAGCACCGATTTTACATGGCCGCCGATTTGCATGAATTGTTCAGTTGGGGTGATGGTGTTGCCGCTGCGGTCCAGAAGGCGGCAGTTAAATTGCCGCTCTAGCGTGTAAATCAGATTTGAAACAGTTGGTTGTGATACGCCGAGTTCACGCGCCGCAAGCGTAAAACTTCCGTGTCGCGCCACCGCCTCTAAGGCCTGGAGCTGCTTAAAACTGACTTTGGCTTTCATAATCGTGACCGAAAACAAGGAACTGGGGGAGTATTTCCAATACCCAGATTCTACCGGACAAATATTGCAACCATGAAACACTTTATGCTGATGTGATGGGTTTTTTTACTAAAATGACAAAACCAGGGCGTTTTACCACCCTGGTTCCTAGAAGTTGTAAATTTTGATCGTAAGATTTGCGCTTATTCTTCGTAATCTTCCATGGTCGGGCAGGTGCAAACCAGATTGCGGTCGCCATAGGCATTGTCGACTCGGTTCACGGGCGGCCAGTATTTATCGACGCCGAGCGCACCCGGCGGGAAACAGGCCTGTTCGCGGGAATACGGTCGATCCCAGTCGCCCACCAGGTCTCGCACCGTGTGGGGGGCGTGTTTCAGCGGGTTGTTTTCAGGATCTATTTCGCCGTCAATCACCGCCTGCGCCTCAGTCCGGATGGACAGCATCGCATCCACAAACCGGTCCAGCTCTGCCTGGGGTTCGGATTCTGTGGGCTCCACCATCAGCGTGCCTGCGACGGGCCAGGACATGGTCGGCGCGTGGAAGCCGGAATCCACCAGACGTTTTGCCACATCATCCACGGTAATATTCCCGGCCTCATTCAGCGGGCGGGTATCAAGGATACATTCATGCGCCACCAGCCCGGATTTGGAGGTGTAAAGGATCGGATAGGCGCCCTTGAGCCGGGCTGCGATGTAATTGGCATTGAGGATTGCAACCTTGGTCGCTTGCGTCAGGCCTTCGCCACCCATCAACAGCACATAGGCCCAGGAGACCGGCAGGATCGAGGGCGAACCAAAGGGTGCAGCGGACACCGGACCCACCGCATCATCATGTTCCGGGTGGCCGGGCAGGTGAGGTGTCAGGTGGGATTTTACACCGATGGGGCCCATGCCGGGGCCGCCGCCGCCGTGGGGGATGCAGAAGGTTTTGTGCAGGTTCAAGTGGCTGACGTCGCCGCCGATGTCACCGGGACGCGAGAGCCCCACCATGGCGTTCATGTTGGCGCCGTCGATATAGACCTGCCCGCCAAATTCATGGGTGATGGCGCAGACCTCCTGCACGGTTTCTTCAAACACACCATGGGTGGAGGGGTAGGTGATCATACAGGCGGCCAGCGTGTCGGCGTATTTCTCTGCCTTGGCGCGGAAATCGGCGGTGTCGATATTGCCGTCCTCATCCGATTTCACCGGCACCACCTTGTAGCCGACCATTTGTGCGGTGGCCGGGTTGGTGCCGTGGGCGGAGGTCGGGATCAGGCAGACGGTGCGATCCGCGTCACCGCGCGCTTCGTGATAATTGCGGATGGTCATCAGCCCCGCATATTCGCCCTGCGCGCCTGAGTTCGGCTGCATGGAGATCGCGTCATATCCGGTGATCTGGCAGAGCTTGTCGCTGAGATCGTCGATCATCTCATAATAGCCGGTGGCCTGATCCTTGGGCACAAAGGGGTGCAGATCGGCAAATTCCGCCCAGGTCACCGGGATCATTTCAATGGTCGCGTTGAGCTTCATGGTGCAGGAGCCAAGCGGGATCATCGCACGGTCCAGCGCCAGATCGCGGTCGGCCAGACGGCGCATATAGCGCGTCATCTCGGCCTCGGCGCGGTTGCGGTGGAAGGTCGGGTGGGTCAGATATTCCGAGGTGCGCAAAGAGGCGTCCGGCAGGCGATAGGCCGCGTCGCGGGTGGCCTTACGGGTAATGCCAAAGGCGCGCCAGACGGCCTCGATTGTGTCATAACGGGTCATCTCATCAACCGAGATGCCGACCTTGGTGGTGCCGACTTTGCGCAGGTTGATACCTTCGGCCACAGCGGCCTGCATGACGGTGCGTTGCAGCGCGCCGACCTCAACCGTGATGGTGTCAAAGAAGACCTTGGGTTCAACTGTAAACCCGTTTTCTTCCAGCCCATTGGCCAGACGCGCGGCGCGGCGGTGAACGGTCTGGGCAATCGCCTTGATCCCGTCGGGGCCGTGATAAACCGCATACATGGAGGCCATGACCGCCAGCAGCGCCTGGGCGGTGCAAACGTTGGAGTTGGCTTTTTCGCGGCGGATGTGCTGTTCGCGGGTCTGTAGCGCCAGACGATAGGCCGGGTTGCCCTGGGCGTCGACCGAAACCCCGATGATCCGGCCGGGCATGGCGCGTTTGAATTGATCGCGGGTTGCCATATAGGCCGCGTGAGGTCCGCCAAAGCCCATGGGCACGCCAAAGCGCTGGGTCGAACCCACGGCGATATCCGCGCCCATTTCACCCGGCGATTTCAGAAGCGCCAGCGCCAGCGGGTCGGCGATGACAATCCCCAGCGCCTTGTTTTCATGGAGTGCGTCCATCTGATTGGTGAAATCTCGCACATGTCCATAGGTGCCGGGATACTGGAAGATCGCACCAAAGACGGCGGTGGCGTCCAGCGTGTCCGGGTCGGCGATGATCACTTCGATCCCCAGCGGTTTGGCGCGGGTCTGGATCACGGCGATGTTCTGCGGGTGGCAGTTTTCATCGACAAAGAAGGCGTTGGATTTCGACTTGGCAGAGCGTTTTGCCATGGTCATCGCCTCGGCTGCGGCGGTGGATTCATCCAGGAGCGACGCGTTTGCAATGTCGAGACCGGTAAGGTCCGAGACCATGGTCTGATAGTTCAGGAGCGCTTCCAGACGGCCTTGGGAAATTTCCGGCTGATAGGGGGTATAGGCGGTGTACCAGGCGGGGTTTTCCAAGATGTTACGCAGGATCGGCGCAGGCGTGGCAGTGCCGTAATAGCCCTGACCGATCAGAGACCGCAGCACGGTGTTCTTGTTTGCGACCTGGCGCATATGGTGCAGCGCGTCCCGTTCCGACAGGGCGCGGCCCCAGTCCAGCGGTTGTTTCTGGCGGATGCTGTCCGGCACGGTGGCGTCGATCAGATCGTCCAGTGTTTTGAAGCCGATCTGTTTAAGCATCTCCGCCATTTCCTGGGGCGAGGGGCCGATGTGGCGGCGGTTGGCAAAATCATAGGCTTGGTAATCAGTGAGTTTGAACGCCATCGTGGTGCTCCGTTCAGAAAAGGGCAGCGCGGGCCGAAGGTGCGGGAGCCTCCGGCGGAAGTATTTGGGAAAAGATGAAAGGGGCGGCGTGCGTCCCCTTCGCGCAGGATCTATGGCTTAGCCGATGAACTCTTTGTAGGCGTTCAGATCCATCAGCTCTTCGAGCTGGGAGGGGTCTGTCAGCTTGATCTTGTAGATCCAGGCGTCGGCTTCGGGCTGTTCGTTCAGTGCGGCGGGGGTGTTGGCCAGGGTTTCATTGGCCTCGATCACTTCGCCGTCGACGGGGGCATAGACCTCGGACGCGGCCTTGACGCTTTCGATGACGCCGATGTCGTCGCCCTGGGAGAAGTCATCGCCTTCTTCTTTCAGTTCGACAAAAACGATGTCGCCCAGCTGGTCTGCGGCATGTTGGGTGATGCCAAGCGTGGCCACGTCACCTTCGACGGTGAGCCATTCGTGTTCTTCGGAGTAGTAGGTGGTCATTGAGGGCGCTCCTTGCAAAGAGAGAGAGAAGGCGAGGGTTAGCGTTTGTAGTTTTGCGCAACAAAGGGCAGGGCGACAACCGTTGCGGGCTGTGCCTTGCCACGAATAATCAGATGGACGGGGGTGCCGGGGGTGGTGTGGCTGGTGGCAACATAGCCCATGGCAACCGGGCCGCCGACGGTGGGGCCAAAGCCGCCCGATGTGATCTGGCCCAGGGGCGCGCCCGTTTCGGACTGGATTTCGACACCTTGGCGCGCAGGGGCGCGGCCAGCGGGCTTTATGCCGACCAGTTTGCGCGCGGGGCCATCGGTGATTTCGGACTGGATGCGGGCGGCACCGGGGAAGCCGCCTCCCTCGCGGCGTTTCTTCTGGATCGACCAGATCAGCCCGGCCTCGATCGGGGAGGTTTCGGGCGTGATATCATTGCCGTAGAGGCACAGTCCGGCTTCGAGCCGCAGCGAGTCGCGGGCGCCAAGGCCTGCGGGGGCGCAATCGTCATGGGCCAGAAGGGCGCGGGTGATCTCGACCGCTTTGTCTTCGGGGATCGAGATTTCATAGCCGTCTTCGCCGGTATAGCCGAGGCGCGATATCCGCACGGGCGTGCCCAGAAGCGTGGCGGCGGTGGTTTCCATGAACGTCAGCTCTGCAGCGGCGGGGCAGAGCGGGGCGAGGATCTCTTCAGCTTTGGGCCCTTGCAGCGCGATCAGCGCGTGATCGGTGATCTCGGTCAGTTCAACCCCGTCCAGCGTGGCCATCAGCGGCAGGTCTTGATCCCGCATGGAGGCGTTGACCACCACAAAGAGGTGATCGCCGGCGTTGGATACAATCAGATCGTCCAGAATGCCGCCCGCGTCATTCGTGAACTGGGTATAGCGCGCCTTGCCTTCGGGCAGGGTTTGCAGTGCGGCGGGGACCAGAGTTTCCAGCGCGGCCGCCGCGGAGGTGTCCCGCAGGATCACCTGACCCATGTGTGAGACGTCAAACAGCGCGGCTTTTTCCCGGCATTGCGCGTGTTCGGCCATAATCCCGGACGGATATTGTACCGGCATGGACCAGCCCGCAAAATCAACCATCTTGGCCCCCAGTTCGAGGTGCAGATCATAAAGCGGTGTCTTGCGTGCAGCGTCGGTCATCATGAGGCCTTTGCAATTGGAGAGGGTCAATCGGTTCAAGGAACCTGATATGTTTCCTATAGGAAACTAATTCCCTATTGGCAACAGGATTTCCAACAAAGAGATGTGATGCAAGACCCGCATTATGCCGCGAAACGGATATAAACTGTCGATTTTTGCCGTCTATCTCAGGTTTGCGGCTTTGTGAAGGGGGGTATTTGGTCGGGGTGAAGAAGGCATAACGAATACCTATTGCGGGATGCCGTCCCGGAGGCGGGGCTTGACCAGAAGAAGGGTGGCGGGCATTTGGCCACAGACGAGACAGCGACAGTGATCAGGAGGGTTGGCCATGCGGCTTTGTGTTATTCACACCGGGGGAACGATTGGCAGCGTTGCCACTCCGACGGGGTTTGCGCCCAAGGCGGGGCTGGTCGAGGATACGCTGGCGCGACTGGTTGCGGAGGGTCAGGTTCAGGGGGGCTATGACATTGTGCTGGCCGATCCGCTGATTGACAGCTCGCAGGCTACGGTTGCCGATTGGAACTGGATCGCCGGAGAGATTGCCGCGCGTCATGCCAGCCATGACGGGTTTGTGGTGATCCACGGCACGGATTCGCTGGCCTTTTGCGGGGCGGCTTTGGCGCTGGCGCTGGAGGGGCTGGAGAAGCCGGTTGTGGTGACCGGGTCCATGGTGCCGCTGAGCGTTCCGGAGAATGACGGGGAAAGCAATCTGATCGAGGCCATGGCCGCGGCCTGTAGCGCAGCCGCCGGGGTCTGGGTACAGTTTGCCGGGCAGCTGCTGCCGGGGACGCGGGTGCAGAAGGTGCATTCCGTGGCCCATGATGCCTTTGGCGCGGACCGCCGGGATGTGGAGCCCCGGATCGCGGCGGATCTGTTCCACTGCCATAGCTACAGCGAGAAAGCGATTGCGGTGATCACCCTGACCCCGGGCCTTCAGGCTGCGATGTTGGGGGAGATGTGCAAAAGCGCTGATGGGGTGATCCTGCGCTGTTTCGGGTCGGGCAATGTGCCGGGTGATGCTGCGTTTCGTGGGTTTCTGCGTGATCTGGCTGCGCGGGATGTGCCGGTTCTGGCGATCAGCCAATGTGCGGCCGGCGGTATGGTCATGGGCACCTACAGCGCCGGTGCCGCCTTGGCCGAGGCGCGGGCGATGGATGGTAAGGATCTGACGCTGGAGGCAGGTTATGCCAAGCTGATGATGGGCCTGTCGCGGTTTGAGGGTGCGGATCTGCGCGCCTATGTTGAAACGCCGGTCTGTGGTGACATCACGATGTAGCGTAAAGGTGCGCAGTTACTTGCCGCGCACCTTGAAGGTGAACCGATGCGCCTTGCGATCCGGGGGCGCGGGGAAAGGGGCTGCCTTGCGTGCGGCCCGCAGCGCCAGTTGATCCAATTGCGGCGAGCCTGAACTGCGGGCAACGCTGACCCCAGTCAGTCGCCCGCGTTCCGAGATCGAGAGCGCAATGACGGTTGTACCCCGATGGTTGCTGTTGGGACGCGCGCGCTGGATCTTGCGCCAGACTTTGCCCGCGTAATTTGTCAGATCTGCATTGCCAGCGGCAGACGATCCGGTGGCGGGTTTGGCGGCGGACGCCCGTGCCGTTGTTTCGGAGCGCTGGCCGTCTGCAGAGCCCTGACGTTCTGCCCGTGCGCCCCCGTGGTTCGAGGGTAGTTTTTCCACAGGTTTTGCGGCGGGCCTGGGCTTTGGCTGGAGGTCGGGCGGGGTTTCAGGTTGGGCGGTCAGCCGGGTTTCAGCTCGCGTTGGGGGCAAGCTGAGGTGCGGGTGTGTGCTTTGTGCGGTTGTTGGTTTAAGGGGGCGGGTCAATACCGGTGTCACGGTGCTGGCTTTGATCGGGTCGACCGCCGGGTTCAAATCTGGCTGGGTCAGAGCGGCCTGTTGGGGCGGGATTTGGTTGGCGGCTTTTAACGGTTGCGTGTGCTGAGGTTGGAGCGCGGGCACAGTCTGAGGCGGAGCGGCCTGCGCGCTGCCCTGGGCCACATCGCGGAAACTGTTGCCCAAACGGCTGATGGCGACCGGGCCGCCGCCTGCGATCTCGACCGGGGGGGTGGGCACCGCGAGCCGCAGACCGCCGGCCATATGCAGAAGGATCGACAAGGACAGGGCTGCGACGCCTGCCATGGCGGCATGAGGAGGCGTGGCTGCATTCATGAACCGGACCCTTTGAGGCTGCGCTGGGTCACGATCATCACCCGGTCCGCGCCTTGGGCTCGCAGCTGTTGCGCAACAGAGACCAGCCGGGCGGCAGGGGCGGCACGATCCGGCAGGATGCGGGCAGGGGACTCTGGGGCCAGCGTGTCCAGATAGGGCTGCCCGTCGTGCAGCACAGCGCCGCGAAACCGCAGATCGCCATTGGCGGTAATGACCAAAGCATCCGGTGGTTCCGTGCCGTCCAGCTTGGCCGTGTCGACCAGTTGCAGCTCTGTGTCCAGCGGTTGGGTCAACGTGCCTGCAATCAGAAAAAAGACCAGCATCAGAAACACGATGTTGATCAGGGCAATGGTTGGTTCCGGTTTGCGGCGTGTGCGGCGCGGGGCGCGAGGTCTCATGCGGGATCCAATACAGTAAGGGTGAGGCCAGGGATCTGGCGCAGCCGCACCAAAGCATCGGTCAGCTCTTGGGCGGATGTGGCGGCTGTAAGGCTGATCAGGACCATTGGCGCGCCGTTCTGGGACCGGAGGAGCCTTGGCGCCAGATCACCGGGGGGGATGGCCTGGCCGTTCAGGTGCATTTCGGCTTTGTTCAGACGCAGGAACATCAGATCCTTGGTTGTCTGCGCAGCACCGGATCCGCCGCTGTCTGTCATCAGCTCGACGTCCGCGAATTCGGTGAAGGTGGACGTGAGCATAAAGAACAGGAGCAGCAGAAAGATCACGTCAATCAGCGACGTGACCGAAAGCGCGCGGCGCTGCCGTTTAGGACGCGACGGCATGGGGCTGGACCCGAGGGGGGCACTGGCGCGGGTTCAGGATTGTGGTCCAGGCGGTTTCGGCAAAGGAGCGTTCCGCCTCCATCCGGGCATCCAGCCAGGACAGGGCAAGCGCGGTTGGCATGGCCACCGCAAGACCTACGGCCGTGGTCAGAAGGGCGACCCAGATCCCGCCGGCCAACAGCGACGGATCCACGGCGGTGCCGGCGTCCTGGAGCGACTGGAAGGCATTGATCATGCCAAGGACCGTGCCAAACAGGCCCAAAAGCGGGGCCATCTGTGCGATACTGTCCAGAATGCGAAAGCCGCGTTCGAGCCTCATAAATTGCTCTTCGGCCTCTGCCTCGCAGCGAAACAGGAGATCATCCGAGGCCGGGGCGCTCATGGCGCGGGAGACCAGCGGCGCAAGATACCCCTCTGCCATGGCCAGCGTATGGGCCGAGGCGTCGCGCTGGCCGTTGTCCCATTCCGTCAGCGCACGGCGCAGGGCCGCGTGGCGGCCGACTCCAACGGTGGAAAACTGCCAGAGCTTGAACAGCACCACGGCCAGCGCCAGGACTGACAGCGCCGACAGCAGCGCCACCACCGGGCCACCCAGTTTCAGAAGGTTCAGGATCGGGTCGAGTGAGAACATCATTATCCCTCCAGTTTGATGGGCACGCGGCTGCTGAGCGACAGGGCAGCCGCGCAGCTTTGGGGTGTGTGACCTTGGCCGTCGCAGGTGTCGGCACCGTTGATCAGCACCATGCCGAGCCGATCGCATGAGACCTCTGGTACCTGAAACTGACGCACGCGGGGGCGGTCCTTGGGCAGGGTGCCGAAGTCAAACAGGGTCAACAGGGCCACCTGCCCCTGATCGGAGAACAGCACCGTTTCAGCGACAAAGGCGTCAATGTCGCTGGCGGTCTCATTGCGCAGAAGGAACGAGAGGCGGCAGGATTCACCAATTGTGTCCGCCGCGTTCAGTTCCAGGGATAAAGGGGCCGGAGAAGGTATGTTGAGGGTGGGGTATTCTCCGGCCCAGGCAGGTGATGCCCCCGAGGGAGAGGACATCGCTGCGGTGGTTATGACAAAGGCTTTGAGCGCTTTCATCTGTGGTCCCGTATGTTCAGAAGACTTTGGAAACAGAGAGCTTCAGGTTGCGTCCGGTGGCCGCGCGGGTCGAAAGGCGCGGGGTGTAGAGCTTGTCAAAGGCGTTTTCCAGGCTGACGCGGATCTGGGTGCCCTCAAACACGCCCTGTTGCGGCACAAAGGTGGCGCGAAGGTTGTGGACGCCATAGCCGGGCGACGTGGCAGAGCTGCCGGTGTATCCTTTTGCGGCTTCCAGTTCCCAGCTAAGGTCCAGGGTCTGGCCGAATTTCTTGCCCAGTGTCACCCGCAGTGTATCGGCGGGGTTTTGCGCCCAGTCTCCTTCGATCCCGGCTTCTGTGGTGGAGGTCCCGTCCGAGATATGGCCGTTCACATCCATATAGAACCCGCTGGCGAGCGCATAGGCGGCCTCCAGTTCAAAGCCCTGACGGTCAATGGAGGTGATCGAATTGCCAGGTGTGAAACTGCGATAGGTGGTCAGGTCGCGTAAGGACAGGTCATAGTAGTTCAGTTTCACCGCCAGCGTATCGCCATCCGAGAAAATGCTGTCGCCTTCGTAGGAGACGCCGATTTCATAGGTGGTGCCTTTTTCCGACTGGGCAATCAGGCTGGATGAGAGCACATCGTCAATGATCGGCAGGTTTTCCGTATAGGAGGCAGAGCCAAAGACCGCGATACCATTGGCAAAGGCATAGCGCAGGGCAAGGCCGCCCATCAGCGCGTCGCTGTCAAATTCCACATCGCCGAGGCCGGTGGCCTCGTCCGGGTCGATGGTCTGGGATTCGTAGCGCAGCGCCGGCGTGATGGTCCAGGCGTCGCCGATTTGCATTTCGTCCACCGCGTAGATGGCAAACACATCCTTGACCCCGCCGGGGGCAGAGCCAGAGGTGGCGTCCTTGCGGTCGCGTTTGATCCATTCCACACCTGTGTCCAGACTATGGTCCACGGTTCCGGTGCTGAACAGCGCCAGGTTTTTCAGGCGCAGCGTGGTGGTTTCATATTGGTTGTCCGCATCCAGCAGCGCCAAGGTGCCGGCAGCGGCGGTGCGGTCGATGGCCTGGCTGTTTACCACTTCGTCGGAATATGTGGCTTCGGCCGTGAGGTTCAGCCAGCTGCGGTCTGCGGGGTTCCAGTTGTAACGCAGGGTGGCGACCTTGTTGCTGATCTCCCGGTCGACGTTGCCGAAATTCGCCAGTCCAAAACTGTCGTAGGGCACATCGCTGATGTCCTGTTCGGTTTCCGAATAGCTGACGGTCAGGGTTTGATCCAAGGCCTCGCCAAAGGTGAACTTGCCTTTGACCAGCCAGGAGGGATCGCCGATGTCACCTGCGGCGGGGTTGATGTCCTGGCCGTCGCCATCTTCGCGGACGTCCAGCTTGCGATAGGTGTAATTGGCCAGAAACTCCGCATTGGCGGTGGGCTGCCAGGCCAGTGTGGTCGAAGACACCAGCCCGTTGCCATTGCTGCTGGCCTCAAGGGTTTGGCGCAGGCGCATGCCGATTTCGCCCTGTGTCAGATCCGAGGCATCAATGGTCTCCAGGCGCACAACCCCGCCAAAGACGCCGGAGCCATAGGCAAAGGAGCCGATGGTGCCGCGCCGCACTTCTACCTCACGGTAGAGATAGGGATCGGTATAAAGCTGAGAGCCGATACGGTAGAGTTCTTCGCTGCCTTTGGTGGCCCCGTCCACCTGGATCAGCACTTTCTGGTCCGTGCCATAGGTGGAGTTTGCGCCAACGCCTCGGATGTTGATGCCGGATCCGGCAGCGGTGGAGCCGTTCACCAGCGTGACGCCGGGCACCGAATCGATCAGCTCCGCTATGGTGCCTGCCTGACGGTCCTGAATCTCGGCTGCGTCGATGGTGGTGGTGGGAATGGCAGTTTCGGTGGCAACGTCGCGTTTGCTTTCGCCAAGCACCAGCTCTCCCAGATAGGTGCTGTCCTCGAATGAAATATCGGCGTCCTGAGCAAATGCAACAGGGGCGGCAACCAATGCTGTTGACGCGGCCAGGGCCGCGCGCAGGGTGAGTGTTTTGAGCACAGGAAGGCTCCTTTCGTTCCTTGGTCCTGTGCTTGCGCCCTGCTGGCCGGGATATTCGTGAGTGTTATGGGTTGCACCGTTTATATATTCTTACTATTATTGTCAACTATATTAAAGTACCACAAAGCTTCAGCCACGCGGATCACTCTTACGGCAGCCAGAAGTTCTCACTGAACTAAAGGGCACATCATGGCTGCTTTGCTGACTTTGTCCCCCGAAGAGATTCGGGCCAGACGCGCTGACACTCCCAAACTTCGAGATCGCGATTTTGCCGAAGCCAATGGCATTTCCGAGGCGCAGCTGGTTGCCGCCTATGTCGGGCATGGGGTGACCCCGGTCTTGCCGGATCTTGATGCAACAATGTCGATCGCCATGGACCTGGGGGAGGTGATGGCGCTGACACGTAATGCGTCTTGTGTGCATGAGAAGGTCGGCGTGTACGGGAACTATCGCAGTGGCCCCCATGCGGGGATGGTGCTGAACGGTGCAATTGACCTGCGCATGTTCCCGAGCCATTGGCAGCACGCTTTTATGGTGGAACGGGAGGTCGAAGGCGGCCTGCGCCGCTCGTTACAGATTTTTGATGCCGCAGGGGATGCGGTACACAAGATTTTCCTGCGGGACGATGCCTATGTTCCGGCCTGGGAGACTGCCAAGCACCGCAACGCCCTACCTGATCCGGTGGACCATCTGGAGGTTCTGCCACGGGCAGCAACACCCGCCCCCAAGGGCGATCCGGCCAAGGTGAAGATCCTGCGGGATGAATGGTCCAAAATGACCGACACCCATCAGTTCATGCGCCTGACCGCGCGGCTCAAGATGAACCGGCTGGGGGCCTATCGCATTGCGGGTGAGCCTTTTGTGCAGCGGCTGCAGGTCAGCGCGGTGGAGCAGATGTTTCAGGCGGCGCAGGCGCAGGGGCTCGCCATTATGGTCTTTGTTGGCAATATGGGCTGTATCCAGATCCATTCCGGGCCGATCCACAGTCTGAAACCCATGGGGCCATGGCTGAATGTTCTGGACCCCGGTTTTAATCTGCATTTGCGACTGGATCATCTGGCCGAAGTCTGGGCCGTGCACAAGCCAACCCGGCGCGGTCCTGCGGTCTCGGTCGAGGCGTTTGACAAAGACGGCGGGCTGATCTTTCAGGCCTTTGGTGTGGGGCAGGGAGAGATGGAGTGTCGTACAGAGTGGGACAGGATGGTGGCCACATTGCCACGTCTGGAAACGGTGGAGGTGTAATTATGGGTATCCGTCATCTGATTGCCGCAGCGGTCCTGTCAGGTCTGGGCCAGACAGTTTGGGCCGGGGATGTGGTTTCGGTCGGAGGGTCAGTCACCGAGATCATCTTTGCCCTTGGAGAAGAAGAGCGGCTGATCGCGCGGGACACCACGTCGAAATTTCCGCCCGAGGCGCAGGCCTTGCCGGATGTGGGATACATGCGGGCGCTTTCGGCCGAAGGGGTGCTGTCCCTGGGGCCCAAGGTGATCCTGGCCGAAGAAGGTGCGGGCCCGGCAGAGACGGTTGACCTTCTGAAGGCCGCGTCCGTGACCTATGTGGAGATCCCCGAGGTCTATTCTCCGGACGGGGTCGCCAACAAGATCCGCGCCGTAGGGGAGGCATTGGGGGCCGAAGACAAGGCCGAAGCGCTGGCAGGTGAGGTCTTGGCGCAGCTTGCAGAGGTCTCCGGCAAAGTGGCGGCGGACACAGGTTCGCCCAAACGGGTGATGTTTGTCCTGTCGACCCAGGGCGGGCGCATTATGGCGGGTGGGCAGGGGACCTCGGCCGATGCGATCATCGAGATGGCGGGGGGCGTCAATGTGATGCAGAGCTTTGAGGGCTATAAGCCGGTGACCAACGAAGCCGTCGCCGCCGCCGCGCCCGAGGTGATCCTGATGATGGACCGGGGTGGCGATCATGGCGGCAGCAATGCGGATCTGTGGGCGATGCCTGCCTTGGTTGAAACCCCTGCGGCGGCCGCGGATGCGGTGGTGCGGATGGACGGGCTGCTGCTGTTGGGGTTTGGCCCGCGCATAGCCGAAGCGGTGACCCGCCTGCATGACGCTCTGGGTGAGGCCGGGTGATGGTGACGGTGAGCGAACATCGCGCGGTTGTCGCTGACCGGCGGGCACTGGCGCGGCGCGGCCATGTGGTTCTGGCCGCGCTGTTGGCTGTTGTTTCGGTTGCAAGCCTGGCGGCGGGACCATCGGGCACTTCGCTCTGGTCGGCGCTGGCGGATTTGGTGCAGGGGCATCCGATTGACCGGGTTGAGGCGCTGATCCTGAGTGACATTCGGGCTCCGCGCACGGTGATGGGTCTGTTGGTGGGCGGAGCCCTGGGCGTGTCCGGCGCCGTGATGCAGGGGTTGTTTCGCAACCCTCTCGCAGATCCCGGCATTCTGGGTGTGAGCACAGGCGCAAGTCTGGGTGCGATTATCGCCATTGTTCTGGGCGGTGTGCTGCCCTGGGGAATTGCGCCGCTGCTTGGGCGGGCGATGCTGCCGGTCTTTGCCTTTGTTGGAGCCTGGATTTCGATGATGATCCTGTTTCAGGTGGCAACCCGGTCGGGGCGCACTTCGGTGGCAACTATGCTTCTGGCGGGAATTGTGCTGGGTGCGCTTGGCGGCGCATTGTCCGGCGTGCTGGTGTATCTGGCCGACGACAGCCAGCTGCGCGAACTGACGTTCTGGCAGATGGGCTCGCTTGCCGGAGCCAGTTGGCCCAAGCTGCTGGTGGCCGGTCCTGTGATCCTGCTGGCCTGCCTGTTCAGCCTGACCCTGGGGCGGGGGCTCAACGGGCTTGCCCTCGGAGAGGCGGCGGCGCACCACATGGGGATTGACGTGCAGCGGGTCAAAATGGGGGCAATCCTGTCGGTATCTGCGGCGGTTGGCGCGGCGGTTGCGATTGCCGGAGGTATCGGTTTCGTTGGGATCGTGGTGCCACATCTGCTGCGCCTGGTGTGGGGACCGGATCATCGCGGGCTGTTGCTGAATGCCGCCCTGTTGGGGGCGTCCTTGCTGCTGGGTGCAGATATTGTTGCACGGCTGGTGGTGGCGCCGGCGGAGCTGCCGATCGGGATCGTGACTGCTACGCTTGGCGCGCCGGCGTTCCTGTGGATCCTGCTGCGCAATCAATCGGTGGTGGATTTGTGACATGCTGAGTGTAGATCATCTGAGTGTCACGCTGCGCCGTAAAGAGATCCTGCGGGACGTGAATTTCACTTTGGCACCGGGGCAGGTTGCGGCCATTGTCGGCCCAAACGGCTCTGGGAAGTCGACATTGATGAAGGCGGTGACCGGCGAATATGCCTTTGGCGGGCAGGTCATGCTGAACGGGTTGAACGTGGCCACGGCGAAACCCTGGGCGCTGGCTGAAATCCGGGCGGTGTTGCCGCAGTCGGTTCCGCTGTCCTTTCCGTTTCAGGTGATCGAAGTGGTGCGTATGGGTCTTGCCCAAAGCCGAGACGGCCAGGGCACTGACACGCCTGCCCTGGCCGCGCTGGAGCGGGTCGGCTTGGGCGGGTATGCCAACCGGTTTTATCAAGAGCTTTCGGGTGGGGAACAACAGCGGTGTCAGCTGGCCCGGGTGCTGTGTCAGGCCGGTTGGCAGCTTGGCGCGGATATGACAGGGCGTTGGCTGTTTCTGGACGAGCCTGTTGCAAGTCTCGACATTGCGCATCAGTTGCAGGTGATGCAGATCGCCCGCGACTTTGCGGATCAGGGCGGCGGGGTTCTGGTGGTGATGCATGACCTGAACCTGAGCGCCATGTTTGCGGATCGGGTTCTGGTGATGCGGTCGGGCCGGTTGGTGGCCGATGGCAGGGTGGGGGAGACCCTGCGCGATGATGTGCTGTCAGAGGTGTATGGCTGCGCGGTGCGCAGCAATGAAACCCCAGCGGCGGGGCAATGGTTCTTGCTGCCCCATACCGCCGGTTGCTAGGGCAGGTCAGGCCTGGGCCGCGTCCCAGGTCATTTCGGTGAACTCTTCGCGAAAGGCAAAGCGTTCCAGATGTTTGTCGACGATGCTGCGCGCATTTGCCAGCGCGTCGCTGTCGGGAGCGGTTACATGGGCGGTCAGGGTTTCACCGTCTGCCTGGAGCGTCGCGGGCCCCATACCAAACGCAATTGTGGCGCTTGGCGCGTCCGGGTTGGTTTCGTCCAAGGCGACCTCCACCTTGTGGCCGAAGTGTTTGCAAAGCTGCCGCAGGTATTTTGCTGCATGAGGCGTGTCAAAACGGCCGGTGTCCGCGAGGAGCGTCGGGGTATCGGTTGGCATTTCTAAACCTTATCTTTTAACTCAGGTAATGCCAACATAAGGGGGCCGCGCTTAAAATCAAAGCGCGGCGTTGTGTTTTGGTGCACAATTTCTGTGGCGCAGCTGCGGGGTTAGCCCAGGTCTGCCATTGCCATCAGCGCATAGGTGATCTGGGCGGTGGTGAAATCCGAAACGCGGCTGTCGGCGCCTTCGGGAGCCAGTTCAACCACATCCAGACCAACCAGACGCCGCCCTTTGAGGCTGTGCGCAACCAGATCCAGCGCCTGATAGAACCCCAGACCACCGGGCACGGGCGTGCCGGTTGCGGGCAGGATTGCCGGATCCAGACCGTCCACATCAAAGCTAATGTAGATATCATCCGGGAAATCGGCGGGCAGGTCGACGGCGGACAGGCCCTTGGTCACCAGTTCACGGCCATCCACCGCAAAGATATTGCAGGCGGCGCGGCGGTCGACCTCTTCCTGGCTCATGGCGCGCACGCCAAACTGGGCGATGCGGATGCCGTCTTCCTCGGCCAGGAGCTGCATGACCGAAGCATGGGAATGGCGTTCGCCCTGATAGGCCTTACGCAGGTCGGCGTGGGCGTCGATTTGCACGATCCCGACGGGACGGTTCAGCGCGCGGGCGACGCCGCGCACGGCCCCATAAGACAGCGCGTGTTCGCCGCCCAGTGTCACCGGAATGGCTCCGGCTTCAACGGCGTCGGCGGTGCGGGCGGCGATACGTTCCATCACTTCCGGCAGGGATCCGGTGCAGTCCACAGGGCCAAGGGTTGCGATGCCGTGGGCGCAGGGTTCCGTTCCATCCCACAGGCGTTCAAGCTCGACGCTGGCTTCCAGAATGGCTTCGGGTCCGCCTTTGGTCCCGGCACCATAAGACACGGTGCGTTCCAGCGGCACAGGGATCACCCGGAAACGGGCGGTGGAAGGATCGCGCTCTTGGGGTGAAAGTTCACCCTGAAGGAAATAGGTCATGACAAACGGTCCAGAAAATCACTGTATTTGGGTTCGCGCAGCAGGGTCAGCGCGTCGGTGTCGGAATTCCACAGCGCAATTGCAGGCAGCGGTACGCCGTTGAACGTGTTGGTTTTCACCATGGAATAATGAGACTGGTCGAGGAAGGCGAAGCGATCCCCCGGTTTCGGCGGCGTCGGGAAGGCATAATCGCCGATCACATCGCCCGCCAGACAGGACGGTCCGCCGAGACGGTGTTTGTGATCGCTGTCCACCTCTCCCATAAGGTCGGGGCGATAGGGGGCCTCCAGCACGTCGGGCATATGACAGGTGGCGGAGATATCGGTGATCGCCAGCGGCATGTGGTTTTCGGCCACATCCAGGATTTCGCCAACCAGAATGCCGGAATGCAGCGCGCAGGCTTCACCGGGTTCGATAAATATCTCGACATTATGGCGGCTGCGGATGTCGCTGAGCAGGGCGATCAGCCCGTCGCGGTCATAATCGGGTTGGGTGATATGGTGGCCACCGCCGAGGTTGATCCATTTGAGGCGAGGCAGCAGCTCCGCGATCTTGGGCTCCAATGCGGCCCAGGTCCGGGCAAGCGGTTCAAACCCCTGTTCGCAGAGCGTGTGCATATGCAGCCCCTCGACCCCCTCCCAATCGGCATCGGTCATCTGCGAAATTGGCGTCCCCAGGCGCGAGCAGGGCGCGGTGGGGTCGTATTTCTCGTTCCAGCCTTCGGAATGTTCCGGGTTGATGCGCAGGCCGATGCTGATGGTCTCGCCTTCTGCGCGGGCGGTCTCGATCAGCGGCGCAAAGCGGCGGGCTTGTGCGGGGGAGTTAAAGATCAGGTGATCCGACAGCTGAATGATCTCGGGCAGGTCGGCGGCTTTGAAGCCTGCAGAATAGGTGGTGACCTCTCCGCCGAATTTTTCCCGCGCCAGTCGCGCTTCGTAAATGCCGGATGCGCAGGTGCCGGAGAGGTATTTCTGCACCAAGGGCGCAATCGCATAGAAAGAGAACGCCTTGAGCGCCATCAGCACGTTTGCATCAGAGCGGTCGGCAACGTCGTGCAGGATGCGCAGATTGCGTTCAACGGCGACCTCATCCACCACAAAACAGGGCGAGGGCACACGGTTGAGGTCGAATGTGGCGAAGCTTTTGCTGGAGAGCGCTTTGATGTCCATGGGTGTTTTAGATCCAAGTCCCCGGTTTGTGCACGAGCGCTGAGCGGCTGCCCGGGCGGGTGCGGAACGCGCCCGCCGTGGGGCGGGCAGGCGCGTGCCAGTCGCTGGCGCGACCGGCGGTTTGTCTCACGGTGCTGAACCGATCAGAACGCGGGATGGCCGTCGAGTTCGACAACCTGCCAGGGCAGGCCGTCGGTGTTCAGCATGTCCATAAATGCATCCGGGTCCAGCTGTTCGGTGTTCCAGACACCGGGGTCGAGCCAGATCCCCTTCATCATCATGGCCGCGCCAATCATGGCAGGCACGCCGGTGGTATAGGCCACGGCCTGGCTGCCGACCTCGGCATAGCATTCCTCGTGGTCGCAGATGTTATAGATGTAATAGGTCTTCTCATCGCCGCCGTCTTTGGCCGGACCGGTGATGATGTCGCCGATGCAGGTCTTGCCCTTGGTCAGCTCACCCAGATCGGAAGGATCCGGCAGTACGGTTTTCAGGAATTGCAGCGGGATGATTTCGACGCCGTTATGCACCACCGGTTCAATGCCGGTCATGCCGATGTTCTGCAACACGGTGACGTGGTTGATGTAGGCATCGCCAAAAGTCATCCAGAACCGGGCGCGCTCGATCTCGGGGAAGTGGGTCGACAGGGACTCCAGCTCCTCGTGATACATCAGATACATGTTCTTCTTGCCCACTTCGGGGAAGTCGAATTCATATTTGTGGGTCATCGCCGGGGATTCAATCCAGGCACCATTTTCCCAATGACGCGCAGGTGCGGTCACTTCGCGGATGTTGATTTCCGGGTTGAAGTTCGTTGCAAAGGGCTTGCCGTTGTCGCCGCCGTTGCAGTCCAGAATGTCGATCAAGCGGATGCCGTCCAGCTTGTGCTTGCGCACCCAGGTTGCCATGATCGAGGTCACGCCCGGATCAAAACCAGAGCCGAGGATCGCGGTCAGACCGGCCTCCTTGAAGCGCTCCTGATAGGCCCATTGCCAGCTGTATTCGAACTTGGCCTCATCTTCCGGCTCATAGTTCGCGGTGTCCAGATAATGAATGCCCGCTTCAAGGCATGCGTCCATCAGCACCAGATCCTGATAGGGCAGGGCGAGGTTCACCAGCAGTTCGGCGCCGGTCTCACGGATCAGCGCAACCGTGTCGGCCACATTCATCGCATCCAGCTGCGCGGTGCGGATGGTGACGCCTGTGCGTTCCTTGACGTTTTTGGCGATGTCTTCGCATTTGGACAGCGTACGGCTGGCCAGAGTGATCTCCTTAAAGATCTCTGAGTGCATTGCCATTTTTGTCACCGCGACGGAGCCAACCCCGCCTGCGCCAACAACCAGAACCTTTTCCATGTATCCCATCCTCATTTTTGGGCAGAATCGAGCTGAGGCCGATCAGTCAAAATAAGTATGACCGGCCAGCGCGTCTTTGTAAGCCGCAATCATCATACGGCGTTCGGAAGTATTGACCTGACCGGCGGCCAGAGCCTTTTCAACCGTTTTGCGGAAGGCGTCCAGGCAATCGCGCGGGTCGTATTCCACATAGGACATGACCTCTGCGATACTATCGGCCTCGGTCTCATGTTCGATATTGAACCCGCCGTGACCGTCCAGCGAGATGGTGACCACATTGGCGTCGCCAAAGAGATTGTGCAGGTCTCCCAGGGTCTCCTGATAGGCCCCCACAAAGAAGACGCCGATGTGATAGGGGTCGTCGTCTTTCAGATCATGGACGGGCAGGGCATCTGCCGCGCCATCGGCCAGGATGAACTTGTCGATCTTGCCATCGCTGTCGCAGGTGATGTCGCTGAAAATGGCCTGACGTGTGGGTTCTTCGTTCAACCGTTGCAATGGCACAATCGGGTGCAGCTGGTCGATTGCCCAGACATCCGGCAGCGATTGGAACAGGGAGAAGTTGCCGTAATAGTAATCGACAAAGGAACCCAGCTGCGCCTGCGCGTCACCGGTAATATCGCGGCCCTTGGAGGCGGATTTGAACTTGGCCGTCAGATAGAGGAAGGCTTGTTCGGCGCGGGCCAGTTCTGCCAGTCCGATTTGACCCCGCCGGAACAGGGCGCGCAGCTCGTCCCGGTAATAGATCGCGTCGTTCAGAGCTTCCTGAAAACGGTTGCTGTCGATATATGCCTCTACCGCCATCAGATCGTGCAACAGGCGGTTGTCGCTTTCAAAGGTTTCCGGCTTGTCGGCGCTGTCATACAGCGTGGCACCCAGCACGTTGAAGACAAAGATCGAGGAATGCGCCACCACAAAGCGGCCGCTTTCGGTCACGATGGTGGGGTGGGGCAGCGCGGCTTCGTCCATCGCATAGCGGATGGTTTCCACTACATTGGTGCAGTATTCTTCGACCGTATAGTTGACAGAGTTCTCGTCTGATCGGCGTTCGCCAGTATAGTCGACGCCCAGACCACCGCCCAGATCCAGATGGGTCAGCGGCGCGCCCATGGCGGTGAGTTCGACAAAGAACCGGCAGGCTTCGGCCGCGGCGCGGCGGATGTCGATGATGTCGGGAACCTGGCTGCCCAGGTGGCTGTGTTGCAGCACCAGACAATCGAGGAAACCGGCGTCTTTTATCCGGTTGATCAGCGTCACCAGTTCATGCGCGCCAAGGCCAAAGGTGGAGCGGTCGCCAGAGCTGGCCTGCCATTTGCCGGTGACCCGCTCGGTCAGTTTGACACGCACGCCCAGCAGGGGACGAATGCCCAATTCGGTTGAAACCTTGTGAACCACGTCAAATTCATCGAGGCTTTCGATCACGATGACCGTGTTCTGGCCCAGCTTGCGCGACAGGGTGGCGAGGCGGACGAAGGCCTCGTCCTTGGAGCCGTTGCAGATCAACAGTGATTCCGGCGAGCGGGGCTGGGACAGGGCGATCAACAGTTCGGGTTTGGAACCCGCTTCCAGACCATAATGCAGCGGCAGGCCGGTCTGCATCAGGTGGGTGATCACCTCTGCCTGCTGGTTCACCTTGATCGGGAACACACCGCGATAGACACCAGTATAGCCGGTTGACTGGAACGCGGACTGAAAGGCGTCGTGCAGATGGTGCAGGGCCTCGTCCAGAAAATGATGGACCCGCAACAGGAAGGGGGCGGAAATGCCGCGTTCCGACAGCGCCTCGATCACTTTGGGCAAGGAGGTGGGCGCACCACCGTTTGGTGCACGCAGCGCAACCTCTCCTGCTGCGTTGACAGCCAGCAGGTCGTCGCCCCAGCGGTCCAGGCCATAGAGGCCGCTGAAATTCGGATTGCCCGCCGTGGTTTCGGTGGAAACGCCAGACGCGGTCGGATGATGTTGAGGCAATTGCAGATCCCCTGCCAAAGGTTATCAATCCAGCGGTTGCATGTTGCCAGGGGGGCCGGTGAACCCGGAATCGCGCGCCCCAGTCAACCCGTTGGTCGAAAGGTGGCCTGCGGTTTAGGCGCAGGTCCATTCAATATCAAGCCTTATTGTAACTTCTATTTGAATTCTGCCCCGTTTTGCCACGCAGGCGCGTGTTTGCAGATTTGAACGTTTTTGAGCAATCCGTGTGCAAATTCGTGACTGTTGCCGGGGGGAGGACATATTCCAAGTTGCGATGGAGTGACACCGTACATGCACGGTGATGCAGCGCCTTGGGAGGATAAGATGCAGGATCTTGGGACCTATGATTATGTGATTGTGGGCGCGGGCAGCGCGGGATGTGTGCTGGCCAACCGGTTGAGCGAAGATGCCAATACGCGTGTTCTGCTGTTGGAAGCTGGGGGCAAGGACAATTACCACTGGATCCATATCCCGGTTGGCTACCTCTATTGTATCGGCAACCCCCGCACCGATTGGGGGTTCAAGACAGCGCCGTGTGATGGGCTGAACGGGCGGTCGCTTCTGTATCCGCGTGGGCGCGTTCTGGGGGGCTGTTCGTCGATCAACGGAATGCTTTATCTGCGGGGGCAGGCGGCGGACTATGACGGCTGGCGGCAGATGGGCCTGGCCGGGTGGGGCTGGGAAGATGTGCTGCCCTATTTTATCAAATCCGAAGACTACTATGGCGGTGCGGACGAAGCGCATGGCAGCGGTGGCGAATGGCGTGTGGAAGAGCAGCGTCTGCGGTGGGAGGTGCTGGACGCCTGGAAAGCCGCAGCAGTTGAAGCGGGCCTTCCTGCCACGGATGATTTCAACCGGGGCAACAATCACGGTGTGGGCTATTTCAAAGTGAACCAGCGCGGTGGCTGGCGCTGGAGCACGGCCAAAGGGTTCCTGAAGCCGGTAAAGACCCGCAAGAATCTGACAGTGATGACCCATGCACAGGCTGAGCGGCTGATCTTTGACGGTCGCCGTGCCGCAGGGGTTCGGTTTCTGGCCGGCGGGGTGCCGTCCAAGGCTTTGGCCCGGCACGAGGTCATCCTGTCCTCGGGGGCGATTGGGTCACCCCAGTTGCTGCAACTCTCTGGTATCGGGCCGGGCGCGCTGCTGCAGGACAAGGGGATCGAGGTCAAGCTGGACCGCGCAGGTGTCGGGGCAAACCTGCAAGACCATTTGCAGATCCGCTGCGCCTATCGGGTGCAGGGGGTGAAGACCTTGAACACCATGGCCAATAGTCTGGTTGGTCAGGCAAAGATCGGGTTGGAGTATCTGCTGAAACGGTCGGGACCGATGTCGATGGCGCCAAGCCAGCTGGGGGCTTTTGCCTATTCTTCGCCGGATGTGGCAACGCCGGATCTGGAATACCACGTGCAGCCCGTGACTTTGGAAGCCTTTGGTCAGGCTCCCCATGATTTTCCCGCCATAACCGCAAGTGTCTGTCACCTGCGCCCTGAAAGCCGGGGCCATGTGCAGATCACCTCACCCGATCCATCGGTCGCGCCGGAAATCCAGCCCAACTACCTGTCGACCGAAGGGGACCGGCTGGTGGCGGCGCGGGCGATCCAGATGACCCGCAAGATCATGAGACAGGATGCCTTGGCGCAATATAAACCTGTCGAGTTCAAGCCCGGACCGCAGTATCAAACCGATGCGGAGCTGGCCGAGGGAGCGGGGCAGATTGCGTCCACCATTTTCCATCCGGTGGGCACCGCCCGTATGGGGCGGGACGAGGCGGCCATTGTTGATGAGGAGCTGCGGGTCAAAGGGGTCGAAGGGCTGCGTGTCGTGGATGCTTCGGTTATGCCGACAATCACCTCGGGCAATACAAACTCTCCCACCATTATGATTGCCGAGAAGGCCGCAGACATGATCAAGGCGGCCGCACGTGAGGCGGTTCTGGCGTAAGTAAACCCGGCCTTAGGCCTCGTTTGTCTCCAGCGCGTTGCGATAGGAGTCATAGGACTGGCTGAGTGTATTAATGTGACCGCGCATCAGATCGGCTGCGCGGTCTGCGTCGCCTGCATCAATGGCGGCGATAATATCGGCATGTTCCTGCATCGAATTTCCGGGGCGGCCGTCTATCCCCAACTGCGCCCGGCGGAATGGTCGCAGGCGGCGCTCCATGCGTTTGGCCTCTTCGGCGAGGACGGTATTTCCGGAGGCTTCATAGAGGGTTTCGTGCAATCGCGTGTTGGCCTTGTAGTAGTCTGACGTCTGGCCGGACTTTTGCGCGGCGGCGCATTCCTGCGCGGCCTGTCCAAGAAACAACCGTTGGGCCGGGGTGATGCGTTTGGTGGCGAGGGACACGCACCAGGCTTCCAGTTCGGCCATGACTTCGAACATTTCGATCAGCCGTGTCATGTTGGGGCGCACCACAAATGCGCCGCGATTGGGAATGAGTTCCACCAGACCAAGGCCCGCAAGGGTTTGAAACGCTTCGCGCAATGGGGTGCGGGACACGTCGAATTCCTTGGCCAGCGCAGCTTCATTCAGCTTTTCACCGTCCTGAAATCGCCCGTCTGCAATGCGCTGCTCGATTTCCATGCAAAGCTGCGCGGCGCGTCGAGATCTCCCTGTCATATGCAATCGTCCCTTGACGGAGTACACTTCCAAGGTTTTGTATACAAAAAATAACAAAAAAATACAAACCAAAATCTGCGACAGATTCGACAGAGAGGGAGTTCTTATGAAGATCACATCATTGCTTGCCAGCACCGCTTTGCTGGCGACCGCTGCCACCGGTGCTTTGGCTGATAAATCCAGCGATACCTTGAACATGGCGTTCCAGCGCGAGCTGGAGTCGGTGGACATTTATTACAACTCGGCCCGCGAAGGTATTTTGCTGGCGCGTGCCCTGTGGGACAGCCTGCTGTATCGCGATCCCGATACCGGTGAATACAAAGGCAATCTGGCCACCGAATGGACCTGGATTGATGACACCACGCTTGAGCTGAAACTGCGTGAAGGTGTGACCTTCCACAATGGCGAGCCGTTTAATGCGGATGATGTTGTGTACACGGTCAACTATGTGGCGGGGCCGGACAGCGACGTGAAGGTTCAAAAGAACGTCTCGTGGATGGATCACGCCGAAAAGGTGGATGATTATACGGTACGCATCATTCTGGACGCGCCTTTCCCACCTGCAGAGGAATTTCTGGCAGGTCCGGTTGTCATGTACCCTAATGAATATTACGCTGAGGTCGGCCCATCGGGCATGGCGCTGAAACCCATTGGCACCGGCCCTTACAAGATGGCCGAGCTGGAGCCGGGCAAACATTATCTGCTGGAGCTGAACGAAGACTATTTTGGCGGCCCCAAAGGTAAAGCCACCATCGGCAAGATCGATATTGAGACCATCCCGGACATCAACACGCAGGTCGCGGAGCTGTTCAACGGCGAGCTGGACTTCCTGTGGAATGTGCCCGCGGATCAGACCGAAAAGCTGGCGGGCCTTGGCAAGTACACCGTTGAAAACGCGCAGGCGATGCGGATCGGCTATATCTCGATGGATGCTGCGGGTGATGTCGATGCCGAAGGTCCGATGACCAACAAGCTGGTGCGTCAGGCGATTTATCACGCGATTGACCGTCAGGCGATTGTGGATGCGCTGGTCAAAGGCTCGTCAGTTGTTGTGGACTCCGCCTGTGCGCCGATCCAGTTCGGCTGTGAGCAGGATCTGACCTCCTATGACTATGACCCGGAAAAGGCCAAGGCGCTGCTGGCCGAAGCTGGTTATCCGGACGGGTTCGAGATCGACTTTTACGCCTATCGTAACCGCCCCTTTGCAGAGGCGATGATGGGCTTCCTGAATGAGGTCGGGATTACCACCAATTTCAACTACCTGAAGTATGCGGCCCTGCGTGAAAAACGCACCAAGGACGAAGTGGCGATTTCCTTCCAGACCTGGGGATCTTATTCGCTGGCGGATGCTTCTGCGATTACCGGCGAATTTTTCACCGGCGGCGTTCTGGATGATGCGCAGGATCCAGAAGTGATCGACTGGCTGAAGGAAGCTGACGCCACCGGAGACAAGGAAAAACGCAAGGGGCTTTACTCCAAAGCGCTGAAGAAGATCGCAGATGAGGCCTATTGGGTGCCGTTGTGGACGTACAATGTGAACTATGTGATGTCCCCGGATGTGACCTATAGCCCGACCGACGACGAGATCGTGCGCTTCTTTGACATCGGCTGGAAGTAAGCCGTTCCACTTTGCAATGACCGGTCCCCTTGGTTTGGGGATCGGTTGCTTTGACCTTCAGACATAAGGGGCGTTTTTCAAATGCTCATGTTCATCCTCAAGCGCCTGGGTCTTGCTGTCCTGGTGGCGTTGACCGTTTCTGCCATCAGTTTCAGCCTCTTGTTCCTTGCCGGTGATCCAGCTGTTGCCATCGCGGGTGAAAATGCGACGCAACAGGATATTGCGGCGATCAATGAACGCTTTGGCTTTGATCGCCCCTTGCCCATTCAATATCTTGACTGGCTGACAAGCGCGGTTCAGGGCGATCTGGGCATGTCCTGGTATTTCGATCTGCCGGTGACCGAGCTGATCGCCGACCGCCTGTCGGTGACCATGCGGCTGGGTCTGTCGGCGATCACCTTTGCGTTGGTTCTGGCCATCCCGATGGGGGTGGCGGCGGCGGCGCGGCCGAATTCGCTGATCGACCGTGCGGCGCTGTTGATCTCGGTTGTGGGTCAGGCGATCCCGTCCTTTTGGTTTGGCCTTATTCTGGTGGTGATTTTCTCCATCAACCTCGGGCTGGTTCCGGCCTCGGGCAATGAGACATGGCGCCATTTCATCCTGCCAACGGTTGTGCTGGGCTACTATGCAACGCCTGCCATCATGCGTCTGACCCGTGCGGGCATGATTGAGGTGCTTTCCGCTGATTATATCCGCACCGCCCGCGCAAAAGGGCTGGGGACGCGCAAGATCATGTTCAAACATGCGCTGCGCAATGCGATCATTCCGGTTGTCAGCCTGGCTGCGGTGCAGATGGGATTTATGCTGGGAGGGTCCATCGTGGTGGAGTCGATCTTTGCGCTGCATGGAGCGGGCT
This sequence comes from Epibacterium sp. ABZ3_068, assembly GCF_056159265.1. Classification (NCBI taxonomy): domain Bacteria; kingdom Pseudomonadati; phylum Pseudomonadota; class Alphaproteobacteria; order Rhodobacterales; family Roseobacteraceae; genus Epibacterium; species Epibacterium sp. ABZ3_068. The sequence continues at coordinate 11,912 of NZ_JBSWUV010000002.1, read as the reverse complement.
ACCTGGCGTGGGAGTCGATCTCGCGCAATGACTTGCCGACGATGCAGGCGCTGATCCTGATTTTCTCGACCTTCTATATCTTTTTCACCTTCCTGGCTGACGTGCTGAACGCCTGGCTGGATCCGCGTCTGCGCGTGAGCTGAGGGGATTGACCAATGACTGATACAACGACTGAACTGGAGCCGGTTGTGACCGCAACAGACCAGAGCAAACCCCTGACGCCGCGGCAGGCGATGGTCCGGCGCGCACTGCGCCACAAAGGGCTGCTGTTTGGATCGGCCGTGATCCTGGCGATTGTCTTTATCGCGGTGTTTGCACCGTTTCTGACCGAACACGACCCGTTCAAACAAAGCCTTCTGGCGCGGATGAAGCCTCCGGTCTTTATGGGGGGGGACGAAAACCACGTCTTGGGCACCGATGCACTGGGGCGTGATTACTGGGCGCGGCTGGCCTATGGCGCGCGGATCTCGTTGATGATTGGCCTGCTGGCAGCGGTGATTTCGGGCCTCATTGGCTCCACCATGGGGATTATGGCGGGATACTTCGGTGGCCGTGTTGATACGGTTGTTACCTTCCTGATCAACGTGCGTCTGGCGATGCCGGTAGTTCTGGTGGCGCTGGCTGTCGTGGCGCTGTTTGGCGGGTCGCTGATGGTTGTGGTCTCGGTTCTGGGGTTGTTGCTGTGGGATCGTTTTGCAGTGGTTTTGCGATCTGCCACCATGCAGGTGCGCAAGCAGGAATATGTGGCCGCAGCCGAAGTTCTGGGTGCTTCCCTGCCGCGTATTCTGATCAAGGACATCCTGCCCAACGTCATGAACCATCTGATCGTGATTTTCACACTTGAGATGGCCCATGCAATCATCCTTGAAGCCGCGCTGAGCTTTCTGGGTCTGGGGGTGCAGCCTCCGACGCCAAGCTGGGGTTTGATGATCTCGGAAGGGAAAGAAATGCTGTTGTTTGAACCCTGGCTGATTACCATTCCCGGCATTGCCTTGTTCCTGTTGGTTCTGGCGATCAACATGATGGGGGACGGTATCCGCGATGTCACCGCACCGGAGGGTCGTAACTGATGAGCACCCCAATTCTCTCTATTCGCAACCTGACCGTGGACCTGCCCAAAGGGGGCGATCGTCCTTTTGCGGTGCAGGATCTGTCGCTGACCATCGCGCCCAAGGAAATCGTCTGCATCGTGGGCGAGTCCGGTTCGGGCAAGTCGATCACCTCTTTCACGACTATGGGGCTCTTGCCCAAGGCGCTGACGCCATCGACCGGTGAGGTGGTGTTTGACGGCAAAGACCTATTGAAGGTTGGGGCCGATGAACATGCCAAGATGCGCGGATCGCAAATGGCCATGGTGTTCCAGGAACCGATGTCAGCGCTGAACCCCTGCTATACCGTCGGCGATCAGATCGAGGAGATGTTCCAGGAGCATACGCGCCTGTCCAAGGCGGAGCGCAAGGCGCGCACCATGACACTGTTGGAAGAGGTGCATCTGCCGGAACCGGCGCGGATCTATTCCAGCTATCCCCATCAGCTGTCGGGCGGGCAGCGTCAGCGGATCGTGATCGCTATGGCGCTGGCGCTGGACCCCAAGCTGTTGATCGCGGATGAGCCGACCACGGCCCTGGACCTGTCGACCCAGGCGCAAATCCTGCATCTGTTCAAGGAACTGCGCGAGAAACATGACGCGGGCATTATGTTTGTAACCCATGACTTTGACGTGGTGGCCGAGATTGCCGACCGGGTTGTGGTCATGCAGCACGGGCAGATTGTTGAAGAGGGCACAGCCGAAGAGGTCCTGAACCGTCCCCGCCATCCTTACACCCGCCTGTTGATTGACGCTGTTCCGCGACGGACGCGGGAACAGCGGGATCTGGGGGATGCGCAGCCCATGCTAAAGGTCGATGGGTTGAACAAGACCTATCATATCGCCGGATCCATGTTCAAAAAGGCGCGTGACGTGCATGCCTGTAAGGACATCAATTTCGAGGTCCGTCCGGGTGAAACGCTGGGGATTGTGGGCGAAAGCGGCTCGGGCAAGTCGACGCTGGTGAAATGCCTAATCCGTCTGGAAGATCCCGATGATGGTTCGGTCTGGGTCGAAGGCAAGAACATTGCAGGCTATTCGCGCAAGGGGCTGCATCCCTATCGCAAGATGATCCAGATCGTGTTTCAGGATCCCTATGGATCCTTGAACCCGCGCCGCACCATTGGCGACCAGCTGGTCGAAGGGCCGGTGAATTTTGGTGCAAACCGCGCCGAAGCGATGGAGAAAGCGCGCGAGTTGATGCGGATTGTGCGGCTGGATCCCGATGCGCTCAACCGCTACCCCAACCAGTTCTCGGGCGGGCAGCGGCAACGGATCTGCATTGCACGCGCGCTGATGGTCGAACCCAAGGTGCTGATCGCGGATGAGGCCGTATCGGCCCTGGATGTGTCGGTGCAAAAGGAGGTTCTGAAGCTCCTGAACGAGATCCGCGACCGGATGGGGCTGACGGTTCTGTTTATCACCCATGATCTGCGGGTGGCGGCACAGGTCTGCGACAATCTGATTGTGATGCAAAAGGGCGAAATCGTCGAACGTGGGACGGTTGATCAGGTCTTTGGTGCGCCGTCGCATGCCTATACGCGGATGCTTCTGGATGCGCAGCCCGGCAAGGGCTGGGAGGTTCCTGATGTCTCCAAACTGCCACCGGTGATGGTATGAGCGGTTCGTTTTCCCTCTCGCAAGAGACCCGCAAACCGGGCGTGACTGCCACCTCGGGCGGGGTGGTGGCCGCGCAGCATGTGCTGGCGGCCAAGGCCGGGGCCGAGGTTCTGGCGGCAGGTGGTGATGCGGTGGATGCCGCAGTCGCCGTGAGTTTCGCCATGGGCGTTCTGGAACCCTGGATGTCTGGCCCCGCCGGTGGTGGGGCCATGATGCTGTGGCGCGCCGATGAAGACCGTGCCCATGCGCTGACCTATGGAATGCGATCTTCGGCGTCGCTTGATCCGGGGCATTTTCCACTCTCTGGCGCGGGCAAGGCGTCCGATCTTTTCCCCTGGGAGGCCGTGGTCGAAGATCGCAACATTACCGGGGCGAGTTCGATTGCCGTGCCGGGGACGGTGGCCGGGATTGCGGCCGCCCATAGCCGGTTTGGCCGGATGCCATGGTCAGAGCTGCTGGCCCCTGCAATTGAACATGCGCAGGCCGGGATGCATGTGGATTGGTATGCGGCGCTGATAATTGCCGCGTCAGCGCGGGATCTGGCCCGCGATCCGGATGCGGCGGATTTGTTCCTTGACGATGGTCAGTGGCCCAAAGGCTCCGGTTGGACGGCGCAGGCCAACCAGCGGCTGGACCAATCGGCAATGGCGGCCACCTTGGCCCATCTGGCAGATGCCGGAGCGCAGGATTTTTACACCGGGGATCTGGCGCAGGCGCTGGTCAGGGATGTGACCGAAAAAGGCGGGTTCCTGACGGCTGGGGATTTGGCCAGCTATGCGCCGATCTGGGCCGATCCGTTGCAGGTTCCGTTCCGGGGGGGCACGATCTTTGCGGTGCCTGGACTGACCGCAGGTCCGACACTGTCGGATGCGGTGGCACAGTGGCAGACCGGATATGCCACCGAAGATGCGGCAACGCCCGCGGCTTTTGTAGGGCGTGCCAGCGGTTTGCGCGATGCCTATGCGACACGACTGGCCACGATGGGCGACCATGAAAGCGCCAAAACACCGGGCTGTACCACGCATTTCTCCATCGTAGACCGAGCGGGGAACATGGTGTCGATGACTCAGACCCTGCTGTCGATCTTTGGCGCCAAAGTGGTCTCACCCTCAACCGGTCTGCTGATGAACAACGGGATCATGTGGTTTGACCCGGAACCGGACAAGCCGAACACGCTGGCAGAGGGCAAGGCCTGTCTGATGAACGTCTGTCCTGTGGTGGGTGAAACGGGCACGCGCCGCTTTGCCCTGGGTGCAAGTGGTGGGCGTAAGATCATGCCAGCGGTCTCACAAATCGCGGCCTATCTGATGGAGCAGGGCATGACCATGCAGGAGGCAATCGAAGCCCCGCGTCTGGATGCATCGGGGGGCGATCTTGTGGTCGCGGATGAGCGTTTGATTGGTCCCGTTACCGAAGCCCTGGGTGAGGTGTTCCCGCTGGCAACTGCACAGCGCCTGCCGTTCCCCTTTGCCTTTGCCTGCCCTGCCGGGGTGATGCGCGAGGGTGAGATCAATTCCGGCACCACCGAGACCTTCTCTCCCTGGGGGGATGGAGTGGCGGAAGTGCCAAATAAATGAGGACAGGAATGACTCTTCGCGACACCGCGTTTGCCCATGTGGCGCAGTATTTTGATGACGGGCATTTTCAGCAGGAGCTGGCCGCGCTGGTGGCGCGTCCTACCGAAAGTCAGGATCCCCGTGGTGCGCCGCATCTGATCGCCTATCTGAAGGAGGCAATGGAACCTTTGCTCACCGGGTTGGGGTTCTCCTGTCAGATCCACGACAATCCCACAGAGGGTGGGCCGCCGATTCTGACCGCCGAACGGATCGAAGATCCGGATCTGCCCACGGTGCTGACCTATGGTCATGGTGATGTGGTGCGCGCCCAGGAAGGGCAGTGGCGCGACGGGCTGGACCCATTTGTGTTGATCGAGGACGGCGATCGCCTTTATGGGCGGGGAAGTGCCGACAATAAGGTGCAGCATCTGATCAACCTGCGCAGCATGGCTGCTGTGATTGCGGCGCAGGGCAAGCTGGGGTTCAATGCTAAAGTCCTGATCGAGATGGGCGAAGAGACCGGCTCTCCGGGGCTCAAGGCGTTTTGCGCGCAGAACAAAGAACTGCTGGCGGCGGATGTCTTTATTGCGTCGGACGGGCCGCGGCTGCGGCCGGATCTGCCAACAATCTTCACCGGATCTCGGGGGGGCATTGGGTTTGATCTTCGTCTCGATCTGCGTGAAGGCGGCAACCATTCGGGCAATTTCGGCGGGCTTCTGGCCGATCCGGCGATCATCCTGGCACATGCGCTGGCCTGCATCACAGATGCACGCGGGCAGATCAAGATCCCGGAGTGGCGCCCCACCAGTCTGACCGCAAGGGTGCGCGAGGTGCTGGCCGCGCTTCCACCCCATGAGACCGGGATCGCATTGGACGCCGACTGGGGCGAAGACGGGCTGACCCCGGCCGAGCGGGTTTTTGGCTGGAACAGTTTTGCGGTTCTGGCGATGACGTCGGGGGTGCCGGAAGCGCCTGTCAATGCGATTGCCGGATCCGCGCGGGCCACCTGTCAGCTGCGCTTTGTTGTCGGCACGGACACCAAGGAAATCCTGCCCGCCCTGCGGCGGCATCTGGATGCCCATGGGTTCGAACAGGTCGCGATCGAGGCGTCAGGACACGCTTTCCCGGCCACCCGGCTGGACCCCGATCACCCGATGGTGCAATTTGCAGCGCACTCGGTGGAGCAGACTCTGGGGGCGGCTCCGCATCTGTTGCCGAACCTGGGCGGCTCGCTTCCGAATGACTGTTTTGCCGAAGTTCTGGGCCTGCCCACCATCTGGGTGCCGCACTCCTACGCCGGGTGTTCGCAACATGCGCCAAACGAGCACGTCCTCAAATCCCTGTCCCGGCAGGCGCTTCTGGTCATGACCGGCCTTTTTGCCGATCTGGCGGAACACGGGCTCCCCTGCGAATAAGGCACAGCCGATGGAATATGTGACATTGCTTGCCATGATGGTGGGAGCCGGTCTGGTTGCGGGGATTATCTCTGGCATGCTGGGTGTGGGCGGCGGAGTGGTGCTGGTGCCGGCCTTCTTTTATGCCTATCACGCGCTTGGCTATCATCCGGATCAGCTGATGCAGATCTGTGTGGCAACCTCGACCGGAACCATTATCTTCACCTCGCTGCGCTCGGTGTCCTCCCATGCCAAACGCGGAGCGGTCAGCCTTGAACTGATCAGAAGCTGGGGACCCTTTATTGCTCTGGGGTCCATTGCCGGAGTGCTGGCGGCCACGGCGCTCAGATCTCAAGAGCTGCAGCTGGTCTTTGGCATAATCGGAGTCTGTCTGGGTCTCTATATGCTTTTGGGAAAGAAACACTGGCGAATTGCCGACCACCTGCCGCCGCGCCCTTTGGGGGCAGCATATGGCGGTACAATCGGATTTCTATCGGCGCTGATGGGCATCGGCGGCGGTTCGTTCACAGTGCCGTTGCTGACCGCCTATAATGTGGCGCCTCATCGGGCGGTGGGAACGTCGCCGGGATTCGGTGTGCTGATCTCGGTTCCGGCCTTTGTCACATTCATGCTGACGGGCTGGAATGTGGAAGGGAAGCCACCTTTGACCCTGGGTTACGTCAACATGCCGACCGTGGTCCTGATCGTGCTGTCGACCATGTTCACCGTACCCTTGGGGGTGCGACTGGCGCATAGCCTCAGCCCGGCTCGGCTCAGGTTGGTGTTTGCCTGTACGATCTTGCTTTTGACCGGCAATATGCTGCGCAAGGCGCTGATGGGCTGAGGGCCCGATAAAAGAAGGAGACTGCCATGACGGCGACAGACCCTGCTGACCTTGGCGCGATTGAAGCGCGCCGTCTGATTGATCGCAAAGCCCTGTCGCCGGTAGAACTGGCAGAGGCCTGTCTGGCCCGTGTGGATGCGTTGGATCATGCTGTGAACGCCATTGTGGCGCGTGATGATCAGGCGATGATGGAGGGGGCCAGGGCCGCCGAAGCAGCCGTGATGGCGGGTGAGCCTCTGGGGGCGCTGCAGGGCCTGCCCTTTGCGGTCAAGGATATGATTGATGTCAAAGGCTTGCCCACAACCTTTGGCTCTGAAGCCTTCAAGGACAATATCGCCCAGAGAGATGATGCAATTGTCGCGGCGATGCGTGGGCAGGGCGGCCTGCCTTTGGGCAAGGCCAATAATCCGGAATGGAGCGCGGGTGGCAATACCCGCAACCGTGTTTATGGGGTGACAGCGAACCCCTATGATCTGTCCCGTACCTGTGCCGGATCTTCCGGGGGATCTGCGGTGGCGCTGGCCTGTGGCTATGCCCCGCTGGCCACCGGGTCAGATACGGGTGGTTCCCTGCGCAACCCGGCAGCCTATTGCGGGATAGTGGGCTATCGTCCAAGCCCAGGTGTGGTGCCTGGAAACACCCGCGCCGCGGGCCTGATCCCAATGCCCACCTCCGGCCCGATGGCGCGCAGCGTGGCGGATGCGGGGCTGATGCTGTCGGTTCTGGCGCGGGCTGACCGCAATGACCCCTGCACTGTGGTGATTGACGGGCAAACACCCTGGGAGGGAAGCGCTTTTGCCAACCTGCCGCGCCGGGATCTGTCGTCCTTGAAAATCGCGGTGACCGAGGATTATGGATTTGCTCCGACGGAAAACCTGACCCGCGACCATTTCCGCAAAGTCCTGCCCCAACTAACGCCGGTCTTCGGTCAGGTCGAAGAGACTGCGCCGAAATGTGTTGACGCAGACCGGATCTTTGCGGTGCTGCGCGCGGTGCAGTTCCTTGGCATTCACGCCAAGCTGTATGACGAACAGCGTGCATTTGTTGGCCCCAATGTCGCCGACAATGTCGAAGAGGGGCGCCGGTACTCAGCCGAGGATGTTGCTCAGGCGATCTTTGCCCAGGGTCAGTACTATTGGGACTGGCAGGCGTTTTTTGAGACGCATGATTTTGTCATCTCGCCGGCCGTGACGATCAGCCCGCGCCCCTGGCGTGAGCTTTACCCGACCGAAATCGACGGGGTTGCCACGCAGAGCTATTATCATTGGCTGGCTATGGCCTACGCCTCAACCATCGCGGGGCATCCCTCGATTACCATCCCCTGCGGTCTGGATGCCAATGGCATGCCCTTCGGGCTTCAGATCGTTGGCAAACGCCATGACGATCTGGGTGTGCTGGCGGTTGCAGCTGAAATCGAAGCGATCATTGCTGGTCGCGATCTGCGTGTCCCGCCGCCGGATTTGGCAGCGCTGAAAGCCGCGCCGAACCTCAGCGATGCCGATGAATTTCTGACTTTCAACTAAAGGATCAACAACATGAACATCCCCCTGTCCAAGACCCGCCGCGTTGGCACCACGCTTTATCTGTCGGGCGAGCTGGGCTTTGACGCCGATGGCAAAATCCCGGAAGGCATCACCGCGCAAACGGAAAACACTCTGAACAACATCAAGGCGACATTGGCCAAAGAGGGCATGGATCTGTCAAATGTGGTGTCCTGTGCCTGCTATCTGACCGACCCGGCGGATTTTGCCGATTTCAACAAGGTCTATGCGGAAGCCTTTCCAGAGCCTTATCCGGTGCGCACGACCGTGGTGTGTTCGCTTGTCATCGACGCCAAAGTCGAAATCACCGTGATTGCGGAAGAGTAAACCCCCATGGCTGAGTTCCTTGTTCTGGGGGCCGGAATGGCCGGAGTTGGTGCGGCGCTTGCCCTGCTGGCGCGCGGCCACAAGGTGACGCTGATGGACCGGCGCACCCCGGGGCAGGAGACCAGCTTTGGCAATGCCGGCGTCATCCAGGCCGAGGCGCGTGCGCCCTATGCTTTGCCGCGCGCGCCGCTGACGTTGCTGAAATACGTATTGGGGCGCAGCAATGATGTGACCATTGATCTGGCGTCCTTGCCGAGCATGGTGCCTGCCCTATGGCAGTATTTCCGCAATTCCACCCCAAAGCGCCATGAGCGGATCACCGCAAGCTACGCGCAGCTGATTGCCCGTGCGGTTGGTGATCATGAGCGCCTGATCATTGCCTCGGGGTCGGGAAACCTGATCCGGCAAAATGGCCTGGGTGAGATCTACGAAACCTCCAAGGGGTTTGACGCGCGCGCGGGTGAGGCGGTGGCATTTGCGTCGGAATTTGGTCTTTCCCTTAAAGTCCTGAGTGGCGCAGAGCTGCGCCGCGAAGAGCCGGGGCTGATTGCGACGCCTGCGGGTGCGGTCCAATGGGGCAACAGCTGGAGCTGTGCGGATCCCGGTGGGCTGGTGCAGGCCTATGCGCAGCTTTTTGCAAGACAGGGTGGTGAATGGGTGGAAGGCGCGGTTCAGACGCTGTCGCCAACGGCGCAGGGATGGGGCGTTACCACCGAAAACACCGGCCTGTCGGCAGAGCATGTGGTGGTGGCCATGGGACCGTGGTCGCCAACGCTTCTGAAACCGTTGGGATATGACATTTCGATGGTCCTGAAGCGCGGCTATCACAGTCATTACGAAATGGCCGTTGGACCCAGCCGGCCCTACTTGCTGGCAGATCAGGGCGTGGTTTTGTCCGCCATGGCGCAAGGCGTTCGGATGACCAGCGGAGCGCATCTGGCAACGCTGGAACGCCCCCTGCGCTATGACCAGCTGGAACAGGGCCACAGAGGGGCGGCACGTCTGTTTGATATCGGCGCCGAACTGCCTGAGAGTCGCTGGCACGGAACACGCCCCTGTTTGCCGGGCATGTTGCCTTTTGTCGGTCAGGCACCAAAACACAAAGGGCTGTGGTTCAATTTTGGCCACGGACACCAAGGGTTTACCCTTGGGCCAACCACGGGAGAGCTGCTGGCGGACATTGTTGACGGACGCCGGGACGCGCTGACCGAGGCTCTGTCGCCTGTGGTCTAAGTCTGGATCAGGCGCTGTCGCGTGGAATCAGCTCTCCCAGAAAGCAGGTCAGTGTTTCACCTTGGCTGTCGCCCTTTAAGACTTCAACCAGCCCATCAACCATCTTGGTGAGCGGTTGGCGGTAGGTTGTCAGACGATACTGCGGGCCGGCGGCCTGTGGCGCGTCATCAAAGCCGGTAACGGCAATGTCTTCGGGCACACGCAAGCCGAATTCGTAACGCAATGCGTCGATCGCCCCCATCGCCAGGGCGTCATTTTCACAGACCAGAATATCTGGACGTGCCGATTGCGGACGATCCTTCAGATATGTGGAAACGGTGTCATACGAAAGCTGCGGATCATAGGCGGGAACCGAGATAAAGGCGGGCAGGGACTCTTTGGTCTCCTGCCATCGGTTTAGGAAGGTTTCCTTGCGCAGGAGATGTGCCGAGATGGTCTGTGGTCCGGCTAGAAACAAGGGCCGTTCATAGCCCTTGGCAATGACATAGTCCGTAATTGTTGTCATTGCGGCCTGATCATCGCAGCAGATCGAAATCGTGTTGGGGTTCTCTGACTGGCGGGCAAACAGGATCAGCTTGCGAACCCTGCGCGCGCCCAATGCGGTTTTTAACACCTGTTCGTCAAACTGCACCCCAATCAGCACTGCCGCATCCACCCGGCGCTGGCTGGCGGTCAACAGCGCTGAGGAGGCGTCGTCTTCGTTTAAGGTGTTGACCAAAAGCGTGTCCCAGCCGTTTTTGCGTAGGATGCGGGTCAGCCGCTCCATCATCACCAGCTTGTGCGGATTGGCAAAATCATCGACCAGAAGCGCAACCAAATTACTGCGATCTGATGCCAGGCTGGAGGCCTGCAGATCCGGCGCATAGCCAAGCTGTTCAGCGGCCGCCAGCACTTTCTTGCGGGCTTTTTCAGATATTGAGGCCTCACGCTTGAACGCGCGATTTACGGTCCAGCGCGAAACACCGGCAAGTGCGGCCACATCATCTGCCGTAACCGGCCCCAGGTTTTTATCAGCGGTCATGTTGTATCTGTCGCCTCCCTATCTGTGACACTAGCGGAAAAAGCTATGAGCTGCCAACCTTCTTGCTCGCGCGTGCAAAAACAGCTTGCACGCGCGAGCAAAAATACTAATTGTAACCACAACAACTGAGATTCGGAGGAGCACATGCTCAAAGTTGGTCTACTGGGTGCGGGTCGTATCGCGACTGTTCATGCCCGCGCAATCACCACCCACCCTGGCAGCGAGTTGGCGGCGGTATCGGACGTATTTGCCGAAAACGCTGAAAAGCTGGCGGCGGAATTCAACACCGTTGTGCGTAGCACCGACGAGATCCTGGCCGATGCTGAGATCAACGCGGTTCTTATCGCCACCTCGACCGATACACATTCGGATCTGATCGAAAAGGCCACCGCCGCCGGCAAGGCTGTTCTGTGTGAAAAGCCGGTGGATCTGAGCCTTGAGCGGGCGCAGGCCTGCCAAAAAGCTGTTGCGGGAACTGATCAGCCTGTGATGATTGGCTTCAACCGCCGGTTTGATCCGAATTTTGCCGCTGTCAAAGCCGCACTGGACGCGGGCGAAGTGGGCAAGGCAGAGCTTCTGTCGATCACCTCTTTTGATCCGGCGCCGCCGCCTGTTTCCTATATCAAAGTATCTGGCGGATTGTTCCGCGACATGATGATCCATGATTTTGACATGGCAAACTTCATCATGGGCGAAGCACCCGTGACCATTGCGGCCAGCGGCACGTCTATTGTCGATCCTGAAATCGGCGAAGCCGGTGACGTTGACACTGCGGTCGTGACCATGACCTATGCAGATGGCCGGATTGCGGTGATCAAGAACTCGCGCCGCGCGGTTTACGGATATGACCAACGTGTCGAACTTCTGGGTGCCGACGGCCTATTGCAGGCGCAGAACATGCTGGAAAACACAGTTGTAAAATCCACAACTGCAGGCGTGGTCAGCGCCAAGCCGACCTATTTCTTCCTGGAGCGGTACATGCCGGCCTATGAGGCAGAGTGGAGCGCCTTTGTTGAAGCGGTCTCTGGCGGCGCGGCGCTGCCCGTCACGCTGGCTGACGGTGTGGCTGCTCTGGCCATGGCCGAAGCGGCGACCAAATCTGTGAAGACAGGTCAGCCGGTTCAACTGGCTGAGTTTATCTAATGGAATTGCGGGGCGCTTAGCGCCCCGTTGGAGGTTTCGGCCCGCTTGCGACCACAGGCGTGTGACTTGCGGGCCGTCATATAATTCCGGTGTCTATACCGGAATACGTCAGCGAAAGAGGGCTGATGTTATTTTTGGCGTATGGT
>NZ_JBSWUV010000001.1:2232500-4091697 GCF_056159265.1 Epibacterium sp. ABZ3_068 | reverse complement strand
TATTCTGTTGAAAAACTCTTCTTGTTTGGTGCTGGATTGACTGGTTCAATTCTTGCGACGTTGCAGGAGATTGACCGCGATGATGGGGCCGAGGCAGGAAGCGCAGGGAGCGTTGTTCTACGAGTTCTCGATTGAGGACCATGTTCCTCAGGATCACATTCTCCGTGGCATAGACCGGTTCGTCGAACTTTCAGGCATCCGGGGACACCTTGCCCCCTTCTATAGCTCAACGGGCAGACCGTCAGTTGATCCGGAACTGATGATCCGGATGCTGCTGGTGGGCTACGTGATGGGCATTCGATCTGAGCGTCGGCTCTGTGACGAGGTGCATCTCAACCTCGCGTACCGCTGGTTTTGCCGCCTCGATCTCACTGATCCGGTGCCGGACCATTCGACCTTCTCGAAGAACCGGCACGGCCGTTTCCGAGACAGTGACCTTTTGCGGCATTTGTTCGAGACGGTTGTTACGCGCTGTATCGAGGAAGGGTTGGCCAGTGGGCAGCGTTTCGCAGCTGACGCCAGCCTGATCCAGGCTGATGCCAATCGGCAGAACTCCTCACCGCAGCGGGATTGGGCACCTGAGAAGATCGTCCCTGAAGATGCACCCCGCGCCGTCAGGGAATACCTAGAGACGTTGGATGAAGCCGCCTTTGGTGCTGCAAGCCCGGTGAAGCCGAAGTTCACCTCACATTCCGATCCAGCCTCGCAATGGACAGGGGCACGGGGTGGACCCGCCTATTTTGCCTATTCCGCCAACTATCTGATCGACACCGACAACGGTGTGATCCTGGATGTTGAAGCAACTCGGTCTATCCGACAGGCTGAGGTCGGTGCTACCCGAACCATGGTTAGTCGGGTGCACCAGCGCCATGATCTCAAGCCGGAACGGTTGATCGCAGACACGGCTTATGGTTCGGGACCCATGCTTGGCTGGCTTGTCGATCATGGCATTGCTCCGTATATCCCGGTTATCGATAAATCCGGTCGCAACGACGGGACCTTCGAGCGAGCCGACTTCACCTATGACACTGAGAATGACGCGTACATCTGTCCAGGTGGCAAGGAACTCAAACAATACCGCCGGGCCTTCACAAAGCCGAGGGAACCGAAACCGGACAAGGACGGCATCCTTCGTTATCGTGCCCGCAGATCCGACTGCGACGCCTGCAACCTGAAAAGCCGATGCTGCCCGAAAGAGCCGCGGCGCAAGGTAACACGGTCGGTCCACGAACCATCCCGAGACGTGGCGCGCGCCATCGCCCAAACCACCCAATACGCGATCTCTTGCAAGCTCAGGAAGAAGGTCGAGATGCTGTTTGCCCACCTCAAACGCATCCTCGGTCTCGGACGCCTCCGATTACGTGGTCCATGCGGCGCACGCGACGAATTCCACCTCGCCGCCACCGCCCAGAACCTCAGAAAACTCGCAAAGCTCATCACGGCTCCCCAAACAACACCCGCCATATGATCAAGGTCTCGGCTGTGCAGATATCGAGATCAAAACCGAGCATTCAAATCGGCGAGTTTTTCAACTGAATAAGCCAATAGCTGCCTTTCCTGAACAGCCGAACATTTCTGCTGCGCCAGTCCATTTTGAAAAGGCGCAGCTTGGGCTTTCGGTCTGAAATCAGGCTTTTCCGGCGCCAGTAATCCGGTTCACGTGGCCCATCTTGCGGCCGGGCTTTGCTTCGGCTTTGCCGTACATGTGGATGGCGCAGTGCTTTTCCTGAGCAAGCTCGGGAAGGCGGGCGATGTCATCGCCAATCAGGTTCTCCATGACGACATCGGCAAAGCGTTGACCTTCGCCCAAAGGCCAGCCGACCACGGCACGGATATGCTGTTCGAACTGATCCACTGTGCAGCCGTTCTGTGTCCAGTGACCGGAGTTATGTACGCGTGGGGCAATCTCGTTCACGATAAGACCCTGCGGGGTCACAAAAAGCTCCACCCCCATGACGCCGACATAATCGAGCGCGTTCAGGATCTGGCCTGCCAGCAGTACTGCGTCCATGCGCTGACTGCCTGAAAGACGTGCAGGCACAGTCGTCGTATGAAGGATGCCGTCGCGGTGGATGTTTTCACCGGGGTCAAAGCAGGCGACCTGACCGTCGATGCCCCGGGCCGCGATGACGGAGATCTCATGCGAGAACGTGACAAAACCCTCTAGGATTGCAGGCGCGCCGGCCATATCTGCCAGTGCCTTGGCCGCATCCGCTTCGGATTTGATCCGGGCCTGCCCCTTGCCATCATAGCCAAAACGACGGGTCTTCAGGATGGCCGGAGCGCCAATTTCAGCAAGCGCGGTTTCAAGGCTGGCCATATCTGTGACATTCGCAAAAGGCGCGGTCTTCAGGCCGAGATTCTGCAGAAACGTCTTTTCGGTCAGGCGGTCCTGGCTTACGCGCAGGGCTTCGCGGCCGGGGCGGATCGGGCGAATGGCTTCGAGCGTATCGAGCGCTGCGGTCGGGATGTTCTCGAATTCGTAGGTGATTACATCCACATCGGCGGCAAAGGCTTTCAGCGCTTCGACATCTTCATAGGCAGCGGTGGTGATCCGGTTAGCCACTTGACCCGCAGGCGGCGTGAGACTGGGATCAAAGATATGCGATTTAAATCCAAGACGAGCTGCCGCAACGGAAAGCATCCGGCCAAGCTGGCCGCCACCGAGGATCCCGATGGTCGCGCCTGCATGAAGAGGGTTATTCATCCACCGGCTCCTCGGGAATTGAGGCAGAGAGAGCGGCGCGCCAATCGTCCAGACGTTTTGCAAGCTCTGGATCATTGTTGGCCAGAATGCCTGCGGCCATCAGCCCTGCATTGGCAGCGCCTGCGGCGCCGATTGCCATGGTGGCCACCGGAAATCCTTTGGGCATTTGTACAATAGAGTAGAGGCTGTCGACACCGGACAGGGCGCGGGTTTGTACCGGGACGCCAACCACGGGAACGCGGGTCTTGGACGCAACCATACCCGGCAGATGCGCTGCTCCGCCGGCACCTGCGATAATCACCTGAAGTCCGCGATCTGCGGCTGATTTGCCATAGTCCCACAAGCGGTCTGGTGTGCGATGAGCCGAAACGATCTTGGCCTCGTAGGTCACATTCAATTCATCCAGAATGGTTGCGGCTTCTTTCATGGTCGGCCAGTCGGACTGGCTGCCCATGATAATGCCTACTTTTACATCAGCCATACGCAAAAGGCTCCTTTGGGTGGCAGCGCGCCCGGCACAGAGGCTGCGGGCAGGTGTCATGAATGCGCGCGCACTATAGTGATGCTGGACGGTGGCGCAATGGTTCGCGCATCCAAATGCGGTGGCAGAGGCGTGCTGTCAAGGGAGCCTTGGCACGGGGAGGGCTCCCGCGCCCGCGTCCGTGCATAAAACATGCCCGTTTGGGCCTTGGGCCGAGCGCCGTTCAGCTATGCTGCCCGGCGCGGTTGCATCCAGTCTTTCTCGTCTCAGCCCATAATTGGGTGTTGGCTGGGTTTTTATCTGATGATTGTAGACTGACAAACACCCGGTCGTATGCCTGATCAACGAAAGCAAAGGCGACCCAAATGCGCCAGGTCTCAGAATTTGGAGTGTGCGGTCCATTCTGGACCTATCTGTCTGCACCGATCCGCGTATCCGCTCCTGTGGTCGGGACAGTCTTAGTACTGATGCGTTGTCTCAGGCGATGATGTCCGGGGTTAACCGGTCCTCGATCTGCGCGATGACATCTTTTAGCCGCAACTTCTGCTTTTTGAGCCGTCGGATTGTCAACTGATCGCTGGTTGTTTTCTCTTCCAACGCAGAAATTGCCTCATCCAGATCTCGGTGCTGCCTGCGAAAAACTTTGAGCTCGATTTTTAAAACCTCGTCGGTTTTCATCGAAAGATCGCTTTGCACATTCATTGCGTGACTCTGATACTGTGGTTGCTACCTGTTCATTCATAAGGTTTTAACCGGTTTTTCGCTAGGCCTAGAGGTGGCTGGTCTTGCGAAATCTTTCAAATTACCCATATTGAAGAGGACGAGGCCGCCGCTACGGGGTCTGGTGCAAAGACGTCGCTTTGAATTGAAGGACGAGAAACGTGTCAAAACTTACCTTGGGCTCTTACCCGCATATGCTGGGGTTTGAGCAATTGGAACGCCTTCTTGAACGCTCTGCCAAATCTGGCAACGAAGGCTACCCCCCGTATAATATCGAACAGACATCGGATTTTTCATATCGCATCACCTTGGCCGTTGCCGGATTTGCAGAGGAAGACCTGTCCATAACAATTGAAGATCGCCAGTTGGTGATCCGCGGACGTCAAAGCGACGACAGCGAAGGTCGGGTTTTCTTGCACAGAGGCATCGCCGCGCGCCAATTCCAGCGCATGTTTGTCTTGGCTGATGGTGTGGAAGTTGGGGAGGCCATGATGGAAAATGGCCTGCTGCATGTGGACCTGACCCGGTCCCGCCCGGAAACCGTTGTTCAGACCATTAACATCAAAAAGGGGTAATATAAGATGCAGGAAAATTTCGAGAACGTCTCCGGTTCGCGACGTGTGGTCTATGTCAAAACAGTTGATGTATCTGCCCTGCCGCAAGAGGTGCAGGACAGCGCCGAGGGGCGCAGCCACCTTTATGCGGTGCATGATGATAGCGGTGAACAACTGGCGCTGGTTGCTGATCGCCGCATGGCTTTTGTGTTGGCGCGGCAAAATGATTGTGCTCCGGTCCCGGTTCACTAAACCGATGACCGCCAGTCACGTAATGTAGGCATACAAAGGCGGGTTTTGACCCGCCTTTTTCGTTCCCATAGACAGTTGAACAGAAACAGCGGCTAAGGGAACGGCATGGCAATGAACAGTTTCAATTTTGATTGGGTCGACGCATTTACCGACCGCCCCTTTGGCGGCAACGGCTGTGCCGTGGTGCACGGAGGAGCGCATCTGCCGACCGATGTAGCCTGCGCCTATGTTCGGGAAACCTCACTGGTGGAGTGCACTTTTATTGCACCATCCGAAGTTGCGGATTTTCACGTTCGCTATTTCCTCGCCAGTGGTGAAATTCCCTTTGCCGGGCATCCGACCATTGCAACTGTTGCTGCGCTGCGAAGCCGGGGACTGGTCCAGGGCTCCCTTCTGACGCTGGAAACACAGGCCGGGATTGTTGCCATAGAAGTCCAGGGGGAAGACATTGAGATGACACAGGTTGCACCTCAGTTCGGTGTTTTTCCCGACCCTGATCTGGTTGCCGCTGTGGTGTCGCTACCAACAAGTGCCATTGTCGGGAGGCCGCAGAAGGTCTCAACAGGATTGCCGTTTTGTGTGACGGTCCTCAAGGATCGGGCAAGTCTTGAAGCGGCCAGACTCAACCTCGATGCATTGGAAGAACTTGCTCAATCTTTGGGAAGCAATCGGATCGACATGATGGAGCCTTTCTTGGTGACACTAGAGGGCGCAACTGCGGCAGGGGATACGTTTTCTCGTCTTCTTATGGCTCCGCCCAGCCCGCCTGAGGATCCGTTTACGGGTTCCGCCACGGGGGCAATGGCAGCATATCTTTGGCACCATGGGATGATGGACAAGGAGAGTTTCATTGCCGAGCAGGGCCACGGTTTAGGGCGTCCGGGCCGAGCGCGTGTGACGCGCGTCGGGACTGCGGATGCGATCACGGGGGTCAAGGTTGCAGGGCAGGGCTTTGTTTTGATGTCGGGCCAGGTGCATCTGCCAGACCAGCTTTGAAACGTCACAAGAGAGATGGCCCCGATATGGGGGCCATCCCGGCGTATGTGCAACTCTATTCTGTTTTGGCCACCATGAGGCCGCCCGCTCTTTCTGAAACAAAGCCAAAGACATTGCCGATCAGAAGCGACACAAAGACCATGCCCGCTGCTTGGGCTATTGCGGCCGGGTTGGCGATGGCAACGCCAGTCAGTAAGGCAAAGGCCGCAGTGGATGCGTATCCATAAACGCCGGCGGGGATCGTGGACAACAGCGCCTGATGTGCGCCCATGACCAGCACAACCACGGACACAGAAACGATTGCGGATGTCACCAGAACCGATCCTCCTACGGTGCCGATTACAAAAAGCGCTGCTGCGGCGATCAGGACGCCCCATCCGTGATTGACGGCGGATTTGGTGAGCCCATCCAGGCCGCCACCGGTGTGATAAAAGCTGCCCCAGCCCACAAACAGAGCCCAGACCTGAAGGCCAAACCCTGTGCCCAGGCACAGATATGTGGCCACCCCGGCAAGGGCGCCAATGGCGATCGCTAGTGCGGTAATCAAATTCATAACAGTTCCTCCCAGATACTTTTGACGCCCGCGATTACCAGATGCGGACGCTGCAAAAGCCTAAGCGCAAAGAGGAAGCCCCCCAATGAGACGATTGTTTATGAGACTATTCAGTTCGTGAAATTATCAGAAAATACTGTATGTCTGCGCGCGCGAGTCACAGCTGTCTGCTGGGGTTCGGAGTGAGAAAAGTAATCTTTTACTTGCGCTTGTGGCGTATTTGCTGGCGCGTTGCGATATTCAGAAGTCGCAGGAATTTTGGGCAGTCGAGCGGCTTTGGGTACGGGCAGTCCGCCGTATGACGCAGCATGTTTCGCAGCCCGGTCAGCTGTCGAATATGCAGATCCAGCGCGTCCGCACGTGCGTGTAGCTCAGAGCGATTGCGTTGGGGCTGCCCATCGGGGCCAAGCATGGCTGCGATCTCGGTGAGGGAAAACCCTGCTGATTTTGCCAGGGAAACAACTGAAAGCTGGACCAGGGTCTGGGGCCCAAACAGCCGCCGCAGCCCCTTGCGGCCTGAAGATTGGATCAGGCCGATTTCCTCATAGTAGCGCAAAGTGGACGCTGAAAAACCAGAGCGCTGCGCAATCTCTGCAATGTCCAGAAGCGTGACTTTTCCAGCTGCATCCTGAGAGGCGGCATCCTGTGGTTTCATGATTGACCTTAAGTTGACTTGAAGTCGTAGCATCACGTGAATCAGTGAAAATCGCAGGAGGAATTGCACATGATCGGGAAACCAAAAGCACAGCGACTGTGGCGAGACGGCGCGGCCCTCTCTCTTATGTTGGCGGCGTCCCTTATGGTGATGGGCAACGCCACGCTCAGCCCCGCGCTGCCTTTGTTGGCGGCCGAGTTTGCGTCGGATCCCTGGGCGGATTGGCTAAGCCGTTTTCTGGTGCCAGCTCCATCGGCGGCTGTGGTGGTCTGCGCACCTTTGGCAGGGCGTTGGGCCGATCGCATGGGGCGTCGGCGTCTTTTGTTGATAGGGGTTGCGCTGTTTGCGCTTGCGGGCTGTGCGGGGCTTTGGTTGCCCGATTTACGTTGGATTATGGCAAGCCGTCTGGTGTTGGGCGTTGGAATGGCCTTGATCATGACGGCGCAGACCGCGTTGCTGGGGGATTTGTTTGATGGAGACCAGCGACAGAAGATGCAGGGGCTTTCGATCATGGCGCGCAATTTGGGCGGGTTGGTCTGTATTTCGGCGGCTGGGGTGTTGGCAACCTGGGGCGCGCGGTTGCCGTTTGCGATCTATCTTCTCGCCTTTGCTGCGATGTGGGTGATCTGGCAGGGCGTGCCAAAGGACCGCGCGTCGCAAGTTTCCAAGAACCTCACCGCTTCTTCCGGGATTAGTGGAGGCCGCACTGGATGGCCGCTGGCTGTTGCAGGAATTGCAGTCTTGCAGGGTGTGACGAACCTTGCCTTCTTTGTTATGCCGACACAGGTGCCGTTTTTCCTGAACAGTCTCGGGATCCATGCTCCGGTTGCCGCCGGTGCAACACTTGGTTCGATGACATTGGTCGGCGCGCTTTTTGCCATGCAATTTTCGCGTTTTGCGAGGGTCTTGGGAACCGCTGGAATATTTGCTTTGGGATTTGGAATTATGGCGTCGGGCTATGCGCTTTTGTCCATCGCATCCGGACTGTGGCCGGTTCTGGGGGCTGCGGCTTTGGTTGGGATCGGGTATTCGCTGGTGACCCCAAGCTTTGCCGGCCTCATGCTCACAGCGGCGCCGGTGTATTGGCGCGGTCGGGCCAGCGGAGTGCTGACGACGGCCATCTTTGTCGGACAGCTTTCCTCTCCTGCGCTAAGCCTTCCGGCAATTGCGGCCTGGGGGTTTCCTGTGACCTATGGCGTGCTGTCCGGCGGGCTGATGTGCCTCGCGATTATCTGGAGCGTCTGGGGAGTTAAGGGCGCGCGCAAGGTCAGGGCCTAACGGGAAACTTTGGTTAAGAGCAGGGGAAGCCAGGCCGTGAAATAGAGTGGAGCTGCTTCTTGCCCCAACAAAAACGGCCCGCCAAAGAAGGCGGGCCGATATTCTTTAATGCGTAGCAAAGGCTTACCCTTTGATCAGGCCCATGCTTTCCAGCTTGAGGATCACCTGATGTGCGCAGTTGTCGACATCTGTACCTTCGGTCTCGACGCGCAGTTCCGGGTTCTCCGGGACGTCATAGGGGTCAGAAATACCGGTGAACTCTTTGATTTTGCCTTCGCGAGCCAGTTTATACAGGCCTTTGCGGTCGCGGCGTTCGCATTCCTCGATGGAGGTTGCAACGTGCACTTCGACAAACGCACCATACTGTTCAATGCCCTGACGGACCTGACGGCGAGTGGTGGCATAAGGAGCAATCGGCGCGCAGATCGCGATACCACCGTTTTTGGTGATTTCGGAAGCAACATAACCGATCCGCTGGATGTTCAGATCGCGGTGCTCTTTTGAGAAGCCCAGTTCCGACGACAGGTTCTTACGAACAATGTCACCGTCAAGCAGGGTAACCGGACGGCCGCCCATTTCCATCAGCTTGACCATCAAAGCGTTTGCAATGGTGGATTTGCCGGAACCGGAGAAACCGGTGAAGAAGACGGTGAAACCTTGCTGAGCGCGTGGCGGCTTGGTCTTACGCAGTTCCGAGACAACCTCCGGGAAGGAGAACCATTCCGGGATTTCCAGGCCTTCCGCCAGGCGGCGGCGCAGCTCGGTGCCCGAGATGTTCAGGATGGTGATGTCATCCTTGTCCTCAATCTCGTCGATGGCTTCGTATTGCGCGCGTTCCGCAACCCAGACCATGTGTTTGAACGGCACCATTTTGATGCCCATTTCTTCTTCGTGCTCTTGGAAAAGTTCCTGCGCGTCGTAAGGACCATAGAAATCTTCGCCTTGGCTGTTTTTGCCGGGACCCGCGTGGTCGCGGCCAACGATGAAATGGGTCAGACCGTGGTTTTTGCGGATCAGACCGTGCCAAACCGCTTCACGGGGGCCAGCCATACGCATGGCCAGCGGCAGCAGCGACATCGAGGTGGTGGACGCCGGATACTTGTCCAGAACCGCCTCATAGCAGCGAACGCGGGTGAAGTGGTCCACATCACCGGGTTTGGTCATGCCGACCACGGGGTGGATCAGCAGGTTTGCTTCGGCTTCACGCGCGGCGCGGAAGGTCAGTTCCTGGTGTGCGCGGTGCAGAGGGTTGCGGGTTTGGAACGCAACGATTTTGCGCCAGCCCAGCTTGCGGAAATAGGCGCGCAGTTCGTTCGGAGTGTCGCGACGCGCACGGAAGTCATAGTGAACGGGCTGCTGGATGCCGGTAACTGGGCCGCCCAGATAGATTTTGCCCGCCTGATTGTGCAGGTAGTCCACTGCAGGGTGGGCAATGTCGTCAGCGCCGAATACCTTTTCCGCTTCTACCGATTTATTCGGCTCCCAGCGGTCGGTGACGGTCATGGTCGCGAGGATTACGCCTTCCTGGTCGCGCAGAGCAATGTCTTCGCCAACTTCCAGCGACTGCGCAAACTCTTCGGACACATCCAAAGTGATCGGCATCGGCCAGAGTTGGCCGTCTGCCAGACGCATGTTTTCAACAACACCATTATAATCAGCTTCGCTCAGGAAGCCCTTCAGCGGGTTGAACCCGCCGTTCATCAAAAGCTCAAGGTCACAAATCTGACGCGGGCTCAGGTCATGACTTTTAAGGTCAGCAGCCTCAACTTTCAGCTTTTGTGCAGATTCATAAGATACATACAGCTCGGGAATAGGAGCTAGGTTACTCAATGTTGACATGCGAATTCTCTCATCGTTATCGCAGAATTGGTAAAGGGAGGTGCCTTTTCCAGTTGGGGCATACAGGTAACAGGACGCTGATGTCCACCGTACCAACGTAAAAAGGACAAGATGTGCTTCTGCTGGCCCATCGAGATCTCTGTTCGGCCTTTTTCATGAGCTTTGGGACGAGATTATGTGAATTTTGGAAATTTCAGATGGAAAGTGTTTTTAAACCCGTGTGTATTGAGACGCGGGAATAATGAAATGGCGGCCAGGGGCGCAAAGTTTCAGGTTGTTTGAGGCAACTCTTCACGCAGAACGGCGGCGCTTTTCAGCGGCCAGGCCCGAACAGGGAGCGAAACCCCCCGCAGTTCAAAGGTCCGCAGTTCCTTTCCTGCGAGCGTTATGTTGGCAGCTCTCAGCAGGCTCTCTGAAACCAGAAGTTCGACACCGAGGTCCTTACACATGGCCTCAAGCCGACTGGCGGCATTGACTGTTCCGCCAATAATCGTGCGTGGCGCTTTTGAGCCGCTGCCGATTTCACCAACCACAACTTGCCCCAAATGCAGCCCCATACCGATTTTGACCGGTGAGTCTCCGGCTGCGACAAGCCCTTCGTTAAATCGTTGCAGCGCCTCAGAGATGCCGCAGGCCGCTGTCAGCGCAGCCCGGGCCGAAGACCTGGGATCGTGGGTCTCAAAAATCGCCAGCAAACCGTCGCCCATGTATTTGTCGACGTTGCCGCCCGCATTGGTGATTTCCGGTACGATTGCGTCAAAGAAGCGGTTCAAAAGAAACACGACATCATAAGGTAACAGGCCTGCTGTGCGCTGTGTGAAGCCGCGCATATCCAAGAACAGGATTGCGATTTGACGTTCCACCCCTTGGCTGGCGTGCGCCCTGGTGCGCCCCCCTTGGGGGCGAAAGACGCGATAGACGGTGATGGGCTGGTCCGGGCGTATTTGACAGGCCAAGCGCATATTGGGAGCGGCTTTCGCAGCTTGAAGAGAGCGTGTTTCCGCCAAAGACGGCGGCGGCAGGGTTTCTGCTCCTTTTTCGATCACAACACGACATGTGGTGCAGCGTCCCTTTCCGCCGCAGAGCGCAGTATGGGGAACGCCGTGTGTTTGCGACATCTCCAGTAGGGTCATCCCCCGATCACCGTCCACGGTTGGACCGTCCACATAGCTGATTTTTACAGCGCGTCGACGCAGAATCATGCGCCGGAGCAGATAAACTGCAGCGAGCCCGGCCAGGAGATACCAATAGCCCTGAGTGCTGCCATCCGAAATTTGAACAAGCATTTGACGGGCGGCGCTGTTTGGCCAGTTGAAATCTGCCCGCATGTCCGGCGCAAACCCATCTTCATATGCCAGTTCAGCCAGCCGCCTTCCTTCAAACAAAAATCCCGTCAGCGCAAAGAATGGAACAAAGACCGCAACTCCAATTGCGTAGGGAATGACAGATTGCCACCAATGGGTAAGACGCAGCCAGTGATGTAGACCAATGCAGCCGTGGACCCAGACGACAACAAGCAGCAATGCCTGATACCAACCAGATGTACTGCCCCAGATCAGCAGAATAAGATAACCGTATTCGTCGTTTACTCCAAACAGCTCATGCGCAGCGCGGGTGAAAACCATATGCCCCAAAAGCTGGAGCGGGATCACAAGGCCGAGGATCACCTGCAGCCATTGATGAACCGGCATTCGCAACGTCCGTCTCTGGATGAGCGCATAAAAGGCCAGCCCTGCGTGGCTGAGAAGGGCAGTGCCCAAAACTATGGATCCGACCAAGCTGCGCGTCACATAAGTGCGCGCGTCTTGCATGGCGTCCATCCATTCATAGGAGATCAGCCCAAGGCCGAGATTGAAAAAATGCAGGAAAGCGTAAAGAAATAGGATCAGGCCGGAAATGATCCGAAACTTGGTAACCCGGTCGCCCTGCCACAGTTGTTCAGCCAAAGACACCTCCGCTTCACTTCGTCCATAACTGTGACGGGGAACTCCAAGGGTCAAGTCAAATTGCGTTTAAAGCCTGCGACAGCTTGAAACATCTTGCCCGTTTATCGGTTTGCTTCCGATAGGAATGCAAAAAGGCGGCTATTGCCTGCCGCCTTTTCCTCGGATTTCACCAGATCTTGGTGCCTAGTCTTGTTCCGCTAGGAAGCGTTCGGCATCAAGGGCGGCCATACAGCCCATACCCGCCGATGTGACCGCTTGGCGGTACTTGTGGTCGGTCAGGTCGCCGGCGGCAAAGATGCCAGGGATGGAGGTTTCGGTGGAGCCGGGTTTTACAGAAACATATCCGCCGTTGTGCAGCTCCAGTACATCTTTTACCAGTTCTGTCGCGGGCGCATGACCAATTGCAACAAACACACCTTTGCAGGGGATATCGCTGATTTCGCCGGTCTTCACATTTTTGACTTTCACACCTTCAACACCAACGGGGTTATCGGTGCCATAGACTTCGTGCAGCTCGTGGAACCACAAAGTCTCGATCTTCTCGTTTTTAAACAGGCGGTCCTGAAGGATCTTTTCAGCACGCAGCTCGTCGCGACGGTGGATCAGCGTCACTTTTGAGGCAAAGTTGGTCAGGAACAGCGCTTCTTCGACGGCTGTGTTGCCCCCGCCAATGACCACGATTTCCTGACCGCGGTAGAAGAAACCGTCGCAGGTTGCACAGGCCGAGACACCAAACCCTTTGAATTTTTCTTCGGTTTCCAGGCCCAACCATTTGGCACGCGCTCCGGTCGCGAGGATCACAGCGTCGGCGGTGTAGGTGGTGCCACTGTCCCCTTTGGCGACAAAGGGGCGCGCGGATGTATCAAGCGATGTGATCAGATCGCCAACAATGTCACAGCCCATTGCAGATGCGTGCTCTTGCATCTTGACCATAAGGTCTGGGCCCTGAACTTCGGTAAAACCGGGGTAGTTTTCTACTTCGGTGGTGGTGGTCAACTGGCCCCCAGGCTCCATTCCCTGAACCAGAACCGGTTCCAGCATGGCACGGGCGGCGTAAACCCCTGCGGTATAGCCCGCAGGACCCGAGCCGATGATCAATACCTTGGTGTGGCGTGTCTCAGACATTCGAAATCCTCAAGTCTTAATACAAAACGGGCTTGCCGTTGGTTGAGGATGCATATAGCTGCCGCCTGCGTTTGCTTAAACCCCTCAGATCGCGCAAAGACCAACGTCCCACCATTGACAGAATGCCAGTGTTTTTGTTCTTGATTTTACGGAAAGAGAATAATGCTGCGCAGTTGCGAAATAATATTGCGCGAATGAGCCGGGTTGTTATAACAAACCTGATTTTACGGGAGCATGAATATGGTCACAACGCGACTGGATCCGATCGATCGAAAGATTTTGTCGGAGTTGCAGGCCGATGGTCGCATGACCAATGTGGAACTTGCCAAACGGGTCGGTATCTCGGCTCCGCCCTGTCTGCGCCGTGTTCGCGCCTTGGAAGAGGCAGGCTTGATCGGCGGGTACCATGCGGATGTGAATGCGCGTGAGCTGGGATTTGAAGTTCAGGTCTTTGCGATGGTGGGGCTGGAAAGCCAGGCCGAGCATGAGCTGAGTGCATTTGAAAAGCAGTGCCGCAGCTGGCCACTGGTTCGGGAATGCCACATGTTGAATGGTGAGGTGGATTTCATTTTGAAATGCGTTTCGCCTGATCTGTCGACGTTCCAAAATTTTCTGACGGTGCAGCTTTTGACCACACCGAACGTTGCCAGCGTGAAGACCTCCTTGGTGATCCGCGGTGCCAAGGATGAGCCGGGCGTGCCGTTTGAAATCCTTGAAGAGCGATTGGCACGCGAAGCCTGAGCCGCGATCCAATTCAAAGTCCAATACGTATAGCGTCAAAGATGGAGGCGTCGTTTCTTGAGCGCCTTCCGATGCCAACAGGTTGACATCTTTTCTCCCTAAGAGGTCAGCAGCCTTCTGCTTGCAAAGCGTACCTGTGTCACCCTCTGCCAGTGTCGCCCTCTGAAGGTGCTAACTCCGTTCTGTGAAATCGCATGGGCGCATGTGCGGACAAGGATCACTATCCCGTTATTTATTGTGGGTTTCCGGCCCCAAAGATCATCCTAATTGCCTGAAACAGCCAAAGATCTGAGGTTTCGTGTCAGTCGGAGTGGTCGCTCCAGTGGATTGGGCAGACTGGAATGGCACGCCTTGGACCATATCACGCGGGAACGTGGCAAAAAGTCAATGACCACCCATTCGAGTTGGCCCTTTACGGTGCGCGTCAGAGGGCCAACCGATCGGATATGCCTTTCTGACGCTTAGGCTCGTTAGGCCAATGTCGGCGGCATATCGCCTTCTGGGCCGGTCTCTTCCATTCTCTGGTGACACAGTGGGCCAAAGTCTGCCGCTGTTTCAATATGGGAGAACAGGTTGATATACAGGGCGCGGATGGCATGGCTGACCAGTTTTAACGCACCGGGACCGGGGTGATAGGTTTCAAACGGGAGGCCTCCGACACGGATGACGCAGTGTTGGGAAAGGCAGAGATGAAACATTTCAACCGGCGTTGGAGGTGCGGTTTCAACGATGTTCATACCGTCTAGGAATTCTCCCACCGGGGTCAATAGACCCTCGGTGGTGTCGTCGCCACGTAGGTGAGCAGGGGTACGCAGCAGACGAGCAGCCGGTCCTGCCACCACACAGGACGCAGGCTTGGACAGTCCGAGACTGTCGGGCATAAAGCTAACAAGGCGTTGTTTTTGACCGCGGGCGTTGGGGCGCGTCGGCAGAATTGTCGTGCTACCTTTCCACAACAAGATATGGCGCTTGCCGTCGACCGTCAAAATCTTGTCGCCCGGCAAAAGATCTTCAACCGCAACGGGACCATCGCTTGTGTCCACCAAGGAGCCACGACAAAAAGCGGTGAAGGCTCCTTCAAACAAAGGCAGGGCAGGGGCCGTATGCCGGGTCTCGGCGATATTGCCGTTGGGCAGCAAGCTCATCACATCATAGCGACGAAGCTGCGGCTTGGGCGCGCCGCGTAGCGAAGCTTGGTCCTGAAGCAGGGCCTGTGTTTCAAGTACATTGGTCGCCGCACGTTGCAGCGATTGCGGAATGGTCATTCAGAACGACCCTCTATGTGTTCTCACCAGTTAGACACGGCCTGGCTTCGAGTTCCCCGCCAACGGATCAAAGGAAGACGATCGTTGTGCAGAAGCGGGTTCATCAAGGCATTTCGAGTTCAGATCGACAAACCTGGCGAAAAGGCAGCTGTGTCCAACATGGAGCAATTCTAAGTTCTACGTTAGGAGAAATCCCCTAACGAATGGTCACCGCCGATTTGATATCCCCCATCTAACATATATCCTTGTAAGAGTGCGCCCATGTGGTGGAAGGCTGCGTATATGCGGGAGGTAGATTGGACGATATCAAACGAGGAGCCCACGTCAGGCGCTTTTGCGGATAGGAGCGTATCGGTTTAGGTATGATGGTGAAATCTCGCACAGGGCACTGCGTGCAAACGGGAGAGTGGTTTTGTTTGCACGCGCAGTGGCGATCACGGATTTCAAAAAACGGCTTTTCATGTTTTCTCCTTAGTCCACTCGTTAAACATACAGTGTTTCCTAGGTTATGACTTTTTACATTATCGGTAATTAATGTGCCGGGATTGTGGCTGCGCAGAGGAAATTGCGGGAACGCACTTTGGTTATCCACAGGGGGTGTGGGTAAGTTTAAGGTGCTGGAAATATTCAAAATTAACGCGGCGAAGGGTGAAAAATAAGCGCCAAAGAGACTCCAATTGAGGCCAAAACTGGCCCGAGAACGCCGCACTTACTTAAGTCGCACCAAATTTTATTAAACCTTGAACAGTCAGTTGGGGTAACGCGGAACGGGCGAGATTGAGCCCCCCGTTTCAGAGGCGAATACAGGCAATCAAGCGGCCATAATCCGCCTCACCCGCATGGGTGGTTCTGCGGTAGGAATAAAACCTGTCGGCATCGTGATAGGTACAGTGACGGGTCCAGTCGACCTTAGAAATGCCGATCTCGCGCAATTTGGCCAGTCCGAGACCGGGAAGGTCGAACATGTGGCGATCGCCTTCGCCGCGCATAAAATAACGGGCGTTATCCGGGGTCTGGGCCATGAAGTTTTCATAGAACTCTGGCCCGACCTCATATGCGTTTTGAGAAATGGTTGGACCGATGACCGCGTGTATGTTTGTGCGCTGGGCCCCCAGAGCAAGCATAGCGTCTACGGTTGCCTCCAGCACGCCGTTCAGCGTCCCTTTCCAACCTGCGTGGGCCGCACCGATCACGCCCGATTGAGGGTCCGCGAACAGAACCGGTTGGCAGTCCGCTGTCAGGATTGACAGGACCTTGCCTGGTATATCTGTGACAATGGCGTCAGCGCGTTCTGGCTCGGGCAGGGGGTGATCGGGGGTCAGGGTCACCACATCGGATGAATGAACCTGGTGGACGCCGATCAGAGCATCTTCCGCTGCGCCCATGGCCTCGGCGACACGCGACCGGTTCAGGGCAACAGCTTCACGCTGGTCGCTGGACCCCAGGCCGCAGTTCAGGCCGCTGAATATGCCCGAAGACGCGCCCCCTCGACGGGTGAAGAACCCGTGTTTCACAGGTGACAGAAGGTCCGAGGTGAGAATTTCCAGCGTCATGCTTCCAATCCGGGTGGGGGAGTTTGGGACTTTGGGAACAATCCCATGACTTTGAACAGGTTTCCCATTTCCTGCGGGTGCGTCAACCGCCGATGTGCCGCAACCAGCGTTTCCAGTGCCGCTCCGCTGAGTGGCTGAGCCAGTGTTTGCGCCCGGTTTGTGATCCCCAGCCGCTCGAGGAAAATACCCTGAGGTGTGATGCGGGAAAAGGCGCAGCCTGCTGTCGTAGCCGCCTGGCTGAGGGCCTCGAAATCCACATGCGTGGTCAGATCCGCTGCACCGGGGTCCTGAAGCGGGTCGGTTGGGGCATGTGCTCGCAGGGCCTGGAGGGTATCTCCAAGGGAGCGCCAGTCACCGTAGTCGATGATCAGGCCCGCGCCGCCATGATTGGAAATGCGGGTCGCGATTTCTGCAAGGACGACCGGGGCCGCAGGGCAAATCTCCACAAGATCGTCGTTTTTGGTATCCTCAAGCCGGTGATCCAGCGCGACCTGGGCTGTAGGGGGAGCAAGGCCGAAGGACAGCGCCCCGTCGGTCACCCCAATACGTTTCTCGCACCAGCCATCTCCCTGCCGGACAAATTGTCGAACGGGCAGCGCATCAAAGAACTCATTTGCCACAAGGAACAGCGCCTGCTGAGGCAGCTCGGCCGCATGGTCGCACCATGTAACATCGTACTGTGAAAGCGCGTGTTCTTGTGCCGCGCGCAGGGTGGGTGAGGCCTCTACCAGATGCAGTTGCATCGCCTCGTGGAACTCCGGCACCCCGCGCGTGGCCCGCAGAAGGTCGGCCATCAGCGTGCCACGACCCGGGCCAAGTTCTGCCAGAGTGAAGGGAGCAGGGGCACCTTGATCCATCCAGGCCTGCGCAAGGGACAGGCCGATCAGCTCTCCGAACATCTGAGAGATCTCCGGGGCGGTTGTGAAATCGCCCTGTGCGCCCAAAGGATCGCGGGTGGTGTAGTAGCCAAAGGTGGGATGTAACAGGCATTCCGCCATGTAATCCGCGACGGACAGCGGGCCGTCATTGGCTATACGAGTTTTGAGGTGGTCGAGCAGGCTCATGCGGGGACCTGCTGGTTTCCGGCCCTGCAGGCGCGGATTACAAAGTAGACTCCCAAGGCGACCATCGGCAGGGACAGCGCCTGCCCCTGTGTCAGACCATAGCCGTTGATTTCCCACGCCAGCCCCAAAGGATTACCGGGAGAGACAAATTGCAGATCGGGCTGCCGGAAAAATTCAACAAGGAAGCGCGCGCTGCCGTAACCGGCAAGGAAGGTGCCCAAAATCAGACCCGGACGCAGGAAAGCCTGACGGCGGTACACCAGAAACAGAACCAACGCGCCAAGAACCAGCCCTTCGAGCGTTGCCTCATAAAGCTGGCTTGGATGGCGTGCACAGAGCTCTCCTGCAGTTTGACCGCAGTTCTGCGCTTCTAAGCCTGGAAAGGCAACGCCCCATGGGAGGGAGGTGGGACGCCCCCAAAGCTCTGCGTTGATAAAGTTGGCAAGCCGCCCCAACATCAGGCCTGGAGCAACTGTGTGGGCAACCAGATCGGCCATTTGCAGCTTGGGTATATTATGGCGCGCGGCGTAGATCCACGAGGCTACAACAACGCCCAGAAGACCGCCATGAAAGGCCATGCCGCCCTGCCAAATCCGAAGAATTTCCAAAGGATGCGAGAGGTAATATGCGGGCTGGTAAAATAAGACAAAGCCCAATCGCCCTCCCAAAACAACGCCAAGGATGATCCAGGTGATCAGATCCTCGACCTGTTTGGGCTGCATTGGTGCCGTACCCGCAGGCCATAGTGTAGCGCGTTGCACCGCCATCACTGCCAGTTGCCATGCGATCAGGATACCGGCGATATAGGCCAGCGCATACCAGCGCAGCGCAAATTCATATTCTCCAACAGCTATGGTGAATAATTCAGGTGAGAGGTCGGGAAAGGGGATCAATGCGTGCATATTGGGTCAATGCCTTTGCAACAGGTCCAAAGTCAACGGCTTGCCGTTGGCGAATTGCTTGCCCATATAGGGGGTAAGCTTCACACGGAGAAGACATATGCAGACCCGCAACAAGATCCTGGACGATATTTCGCAGTTGATGACCAATGCCATGGGTGTGGCCCAGGGCGCCCGCGACGAGGCAGAAACCGCCGCAAAGAGCTTGGTGGACCGCTGGCTTGCGGATCGCGATTTTGTGACCCGCGAAGAGTTCGACGCGGTTCGCGCCATGGCGCAAAAAGCACGCGAAGAGAACGAAGCGCTGAAGGTTCGCCTGGCTGCGATCGAAGAAAAGCTATCTGACTGAGCACAAGACGCCTGTCAAAGATGATCTGTTAAAGCAAAGCGCGCCCGGATGTGGGCGCGCTTTTTTGCCTTTGCGGTTCACTCAATCGGAGCGCCAAAGAGCACGATCATCCCGCCCAATAGGGTCAGCACTGCAAAGACTGCCGTGCGTCTTAGCTGTCCGCTTTGGTAGGCGCGCAGGGCCGCCAGAAGCGCTTGTACAGCGTAGTAGGCAGCAAAGGCACGCGAGGCATAGGTGATGATCTCAAACACATTTGCTTGCCAAGTGAGCCAGAGGCCAAAAGCGGTCAGCAGCGCGTAGACCACTGGAGCGGGCAGGCGGTGTCGGGTCAGCTCTGCAACCAGCCCGCCGGACCCCGCAGTATCGGCAACGGCAGCGCTGAACTGTGCGCTGAGAGCGGCTGCGATCAATAGCATCGGCAGTATTGGTGCTACAACCGCCATCAGGGAGATGATCGCAGTTTCCTCCAGTGCCATGGCTTCTGGTGCAAAGATAAAGGTCAGGCAGAGGATATACACCATGTAAATTGCGGTCGACAGGATCTGCGCCAGCCTCAAGGCGCGGATCCGGGTGGATGCGTCATATGTGTCGCCAAGATAGCGTGCAGTCTCAAATCCCTGGACCGTCACCAAAAGGCCAAAACCAAGGGCCAGCGCCCCCCATCCGGTTTGTGTAGGAGGGGACCAGACCAATGTGCCTGCATGGATGTGTTTGGCAAAGGCCCAGATAAGGGCGAACAGCAAACCGGCGATGATCGACAGTTTTACCCCGACTGAGATCTGCTCTAGCCGTTCCAGAGCGCCAAAGCCTCGGGTCCAACCGACAAGCAGAATGATGGCAAAGACACCGCTTGTTACAATACGTGCGTGAAAGCTGTCGCTACTGTCTGTGAGCGTGACTGCAAAAGCGCCCAACAGGTTCAGGTAATAGGCAACGGATACAAAATAGGCGAAAGCCAACATCCATGAACCGACAGTCTCGAGAGTGCGGTCAATCATCGAAGGGGGCGCCGGGGTTTCCAACCAGCGGATATTGAACACAATCGCTTGCCCGAACCCCGCAGCCACAGCACACAAAGCAGCCATGACCAAAGGGGCAAGACTGCCATAGGATGCGTTCAGGATGGGACCTAGAACCAGAAAACCGCTGCCGATAATGGAGGCAAGCGGTGTGATCGTTGCCCGCCATAGGGGCGCATGCGCAAGGCGAGGCCACATAAGCAGCCCCCCACAGAGAACCGTGACCGAAATTATGAGTGCATTCAGAAGCATTGGGCGTGCGAGATCGTTGAGAGAATAAGCAAACGTCAGCTTAGATCATGATGGAGAATGCGCCCTGATATGTGTCAAGCCAAAGAAAAACGCGCCCCTCGGGAGGAGCGCGTCAATGAATGAGCCGTCGGGCGGTGACTATTTCTTATCTTCTGCAATTTCGCGGTCGTAGTCCAGACGCTCTGCAGCTTGCAGCGTCAGGATTTGGAAAAGGCGGGAGGCCTCGTCATCTGACCCGACCGGCGCGCCGCCGTCAGCTCCACCGCCGCCGCCAAAGACGTAGGTCGGCACGTTCCGCTTGGCAAACGCATCGGCCCAAAGGCGCTGAATCTCAACCTCGGCGTCAAGCTTCTGCGCCAACGCGTTGTCAGCTTCCAGGATCTGGCGCTTGGCGTAGGCTTCAGCGTCAGCGGCAACTTGCACAGCCTCCGCGTCAATCCGGGCTTTCTCCAGCAGAATCTCGGACTGTTCCTTGGCAATGCGGGCGGCTTCTCTTTCCCGCTCAGCTGCGGTGATGGCCAGTTGCTTTTCCGTCTCTGCGTCCGTGGTGCGTTCGATCTGGATGACCTTGGCCGAGGCCTGGCGTTCAGCAACTTCGCGTTCACCGCGTGCAACGGCGAGCAGCTTTTGCTCTTCTTCCTGGATGCGCTGTTCACGGGCGATGGCGCGATCAGCCGCTGCCTGCTGGCGCAGGGCCATGCGATCCTTGAATTTCTGATTCGGGTTTACATCGGTCACACGAGCCGAGGTGACGGTAATCCCAAATTTCGTAAAGCTCTGGGCCTTGCGACGCGGTTGGCCTGTGTCATCCAGCAGCTTTTGGACCACAAAGACAGTTTTTGTATCTTCGCCAAACTCTTCCTGGTCGGTTCCAAGTGCCGCATTTGCAGACCCTGTGCGGTTTTGATCCGTTGGCACTTTCTGTTCGATCCGACGCACCAGATAAATACCGTCTTCCATCTGGCGCTGAAATTCATTGTTGAATTCGGTTTTGCCGCCTTGGAAGTAATCTTCAGCTGACATCAATGCTGCATTTGCACCCAGCGTTTCTTCAAACGCGGGCACCAATTCGGTGCGCAACAGGTTTTCCGGGGTCCGGTACTGACGTGCCAATCGCAGGAAGGCGTCCTGGTCCGACGGGAGCTCAAAGCGGGCTGTGGCTGATACCAAAGCATCCACTTGATCCAGAAACACCAGAGATTTTGGCATGAGGTTAGCGCTCATCTGCGAACTGTCCTGCTCGGCACGGACATCGCCTTGACCGGTTGTTGAGGCTTGCACGGACATCGCGTTTTTCCAGGCGTTGTAGCGGCCAAAGAGATAGGTGTTGTATCCGGTGTCGGATACCATTTTCTCTTCGCCCAGAATGGTGCGAACGTGGTATTTAAAGCCGGGCTCTGCATAGAAAAACATGCCGTTGAAGGTGGAGACCGTAAACAGCAGAAGGCCCGCAGCTTTGAGCCCGTGGCCCGCAAAGCTAACCAGCCCATCCAGGTTTTTCTTTTCGTGAAAATCAAAAGCACGCCGAAGGGCAAAGCCAGAGGCGACAATGAACAGGCCAAGGATTGGTAAGAATAGCATGGGTTACCTCATTGATAATGATTCAAAAAATACATGATTTTATTCCTGTGTAGAACTGATCATGTGTTTGGAATTAATTAAGTCTCTATTGGGGTTTTTAATCTTATGCGGCTGTCTGTCGGTGCTGTGCGTTAGCGGCATGTCTCGCTTGGGCTCTATTTCGGCGGCACCTTGTCTTTATTTTGCGGCAGGAATGCGACGAAATATCGTTCAGGTCAACCGATTTAGGATTTCCTGATGTTGGAGCATGGAGCACGCGTTGGGGCAGTGCGGCCAGTTCCGTAAAGAGCATTTCCTGATGAAGCTGTCGTGGAAGTCTTTTTTGTTTCGCCCGGTAGGAAATGCCCTATTCCAACTGAACATTGAATGCCCTTGGCAAACTCCGGTTCCGAAGGTTGATCGAATCTTGCCATGTCAGCCCTGTTGAGGATCCAGGAAAATGGCCGACGTTCTGTGCTGGCCCGGTTTGAAGACCGATCGCCAGGTAGAGGTGATGGGCAGGCCTGCCACCCTCAGCCCCTATTTGAAGCAATCGCTAAAGCAATGTGATGACGGGATTTTCAGATTGTGCGCATTCGCGCGGTCTGACAAGAAGCGGGACGATATTTTGCGCATCAGGGCATGTCGTCCACAAGTTATTGCAGTTATCCCCAAATAAAGGGTTGCCAGAAAGCGTTTGGGGCTTCACCATATCTTGTAGGGAGGCGGTATTCTGCCCCTTCCTATTGAGCAGAAAGCTAATGATTGGGGTGCTGCCACGCCCAATGGTTAGGAGCGAAAGAGGTGGACCCATGTCCCTTTCCGAGCAACAACTTTTCGAAGAAGCCCATCCGATTGATATTGTCGAACATCTTGCGTCGCATCACGACTGGGATTTCGATCGTATCGCAGATGACCAGATCGCTATGGCGGTGGAAGGCCAATGGCGGACGTATTCATTGACTTTGGCCTGGTCGGATTATGAAGAGACCCTGCGTATGGTCTGCAGCTTTGAAATGGACCCACCGCAGGACAAACTGCCGGGTCTTTATGAGCTGATCAACAAGATGAACGATCAGTGTTGGACCGGCTCCTTCACGTATTGGCCAGACCACAAGCTGATGCTGTATCGCTACGGTCTGTTGCTCAGCGGCGGCCAGACTGTGACACCGCAGCAGATCGACAGTCTGATGAATATGGCGGTCGCCAATTGCGAGCGTTATTATCCGGCGATCCAATTGAATATCTGGGGGGAACGTTCACCTGAAGACGCGATGCAAGTCGCCATTGCAGAGGCCTACGGGCGGGCGTAAAGATTTGCCCCAAACCAGAACACGGACGGAGAGGGGGCCCCAATGAACATGGAAAAAATCGCAGCCCGCGGGTTGGTATTGCTGGGCTGCGGCAAAATGGGATCGGCCATGCTGAAAGGCTGGCTGGAAGGTGGACTGCCCCAAACATCTGTCTGGGTGCAGGATCCTTTTCCGTCAGATTGGGTGAATTCTACGGGCGTTCACGTCAATACTGACCTGCCGCAAAAACCTGCGATTGTATTGATTGCGGTGAAACCGCAGATGATGACAGAGGCGCTTCCGGTCCTGAAATCCTATGGGGGAGGCGGTACTTTGTTTGTCTCTGTCGCGGCCGGAACGTCGATTTCCACGTTTGAGGGCATCCTGGGTGCGGGAACTCCCATCGTGCGCGCCATGCCCAATACCCCTGCTGCCATAGCCAAAGGGATTACGGCAATTATTGGAAACGCACATTGCACGACCGCGTCTTTGGAAGACGCGGAGATGCTGTTGTCAGCGGTTGGCCAGGTGGTGCGCCTGGAAACAGAAGCGCAGATGGATGCGGTCACAGGCGTATCGGGATCCGGCCCGGCCTATGTGTTTCACATGATCGAAACGCTTGCTGCCGCCGGTGTGGCGCAAGGTTTGCCTGAGGACCTCTCCATGAAATTGGCCAAAGCGACAGTCGCAGGTGCCGGGGCGCTGGCAGAGGCCGCCGAGGAAAGCCCCAGCCAGCTTCGTGTCAATGTTACCAGTCCCAATGGCACCACGCAGGCGGCGCTTGAGGTTCTGATGAATGAAGCGGACGGGCTTCCGCTGCTTATGAAACGTGCGGTTGAGGCCGCGAGCAAACGATCCGAGGAGCTGTCTCGTGGCTGAGATTTCGTTTGACGACTTTATGAAAGTGGACGTGCGCACCGGCCGTGTGGTGCGGGCCGAAGCCTATCCTGAGGCGCGCAGGCCTGCGATCAAGATGTGGATCGATTTCGGAGATGAAATCGGCGAGAAAAAAACGTCTGCGCAGGTGACAGCCCATTACACGCCAGAGAACCTGGTTGGAAAACAGGTCTTGGCTGTGGTCAATTTTCCCGCGCGTCAGATCGGCAAATTTATGTCAGAAGTGTTGGTTCTGGGCTTGCCGGACGAAAATGGTGAAGTGGTTCTGATTGGCCCGGACGGGGATGTTGCAGCTGATGTGCCGCTGGGGGGAAGGCTCCATTGACCAACGTCCTCATTGCACGCCGGATGACCGCAGACGTGGAAGCGCGCGCCAAGGCTGAGTTTGGTGCCGTCATCCGTATGGAAACCGCTCCCATGAGCGTGGAAGAAATGGTTGATGCTCTGCAGTCGTATGACGTGGTGTTGCCGTCGTTGAGGGACCAATTCTCGGCAGAGGTGTTTGCTGCGGCAGGGGCTGGCATCCGGTGCAAACTCTTGGCCAATTTCGGTGTCGGATACAACCATATCGACGTAACGGCGGCCCGGAACGCTGGTCTTGCGGTCACAAACACGCCCGGGGCGGTGACTGACGCAACTGCAGACATAGCGTTGACCCTGATCCTGATGACGGCGCGCCGAGCGGGAGAAGGGGAGCGCGTTGTTCGTGCGGGGAACTGGCAGGGGTGGCATCCGGTGCAGTTCCTTGGGGCTCACGTCAGCGGCAAACATGTCGGCATTCTGGGAATGGGGCGGATCGGTCAGGCGATTGCACGGCGCTGTCATTTCGGTTTTGGTATGGACGTCTCCTATGTCGCGCGAAGCGAAAAACACCTCGAGTTTCCCGCCAGCCGAGCCTTAGATATCAAAGAACTTGCCGCTCAGGCCGACTTTCTTGTTGTCGCAGTTCCGGGCGGTGCTGATACGCTGCATCTTGTTAATGGGGAAGTTCTGGCAGCGATGAAGGACACGGCATTCCTCGTCAACATCGCACGCGGCGAGGTGGTTGACGAAGCCGCGCTGATCTCGGCCCTTGAGGGAGGGGAGATTGCAGGTGCGGGTCTTGACGTTTATGAATTTGAACCGATGGTGCCAGAAGCTCTGCGCGCGATGGAGAACGTCACGCTACTACCTCACCTTGGCACGGCTGCCGAAGAGATCCGGAGCGATATGGGACATATGGCCCTCGACAACATCGCGGCATTTGTTTCCGGAAAACAGCTGCCGAATACAGTTTTTTGACGTGTAACGCATAAATCTGATGTTCTCCCGCCCGTCGTTGTTTCGCTAAAGCGAACCTCCTCCCGTTGGGCATGGCAGCGCACCTTCGGTGCGCTGTTGGCGCGCAAACCTTTCAACGTAACGACAAACAAAATACACCAAACAACGAAGGAAAAACTTCAATGCGTGTAACTGTCCTTTTCCTCGCGCTGATCTCATTGGCTGGGTGTGAACCGCGCCGGGATTTCCGGAGGCTGATTTGTCTTAGTTACGCGGCCATGTCTGATATCTCCAGAGCCGCGTAGAAGTTTGCTTCGGCTTCTGCTGGCGGGATATTCCCGATGGGTTCCGGCAGGCGGCGATTGTTGAACCAATCGACCCATTCGAGCGTGGCATATTCCACGGCATCGAAGCTGCGCCATGGCCCACGTCGGTGAATGACTTCGGCCTTGAACAGGCCATTGATTGTCTCAGCAAGCGCATTGTCGTAGCTGTCACCGACGCTTCCCTCTGAGGGTTCGATCCCAGCCTCGGCTAAGCGCTCGGTGTATTTTATGGACAGATATTGCGATCCGCGGTCCGAGTGGTGCGTTAGTCCCGATCCGGGTTTGCGTTGATGAACGGCCTGTTCCAAAGCATCAAGAACGAAGTCGGCGGTCGCTGTGCGGCTGACGCGCCATCCAACGATGCGGCGGGCAAAGACGTCGATGACGAAAGCCACACACACAAACCCCTGCTCCCCTCTCACACATGCCTTGCATGTGTTGCCGGTCAGTGGTCGCGACGTAGGTGAAGTCGTCGTCCATTGGGCTCGAACCAATGGCGCCTGCATGGACGACCCCACAGCACGTTTGGTGCGGGCGCGTAGAACTGGCGGTTCACCTTGTCCAGTGGGCATGGCAGCGCCTTGTCCGGGATCGTTGTTTTGGGCTTCTTACCGCGTACAACCATTGCCCGGCAGGCGAATTGCAAGGCAATTCTGCCGAGAGGCGC
The DNA here is from genome assembly GCF_056159265.1 of Epibacterium sp. ABZ3_068. NCBI lineage: Bacteria > Pseudomonadati > Pseudomonadota > Alphaproteobacteria > Rhodobacterales > Roseobacteraceae > Epibacterium > Epibacterium sp. ABZ3_068. Next base: position 4,065,447 of record NZ_JBSWUV010000001.1, on the reverse strand, counting down.
CTTCAACCCCAATGTCCTTCATCAGCCGTGCGACAGTACAGCGTGCGATATCAAAGCCTTCGCGGCGCATTTGGTGCCAGACCTTTCGAACGCCATAGACGCTGAGGTTTTCCTCAAAGACACGCTCAATCTCGGGCTTCAACTCTTCATCACGCTTGGCGCGATCAGAAAGGCGTGAAGGGGCAGCGCGCTTGGCCAAATGATCATAGAAGGTGGCTGGGGCAATCGGCAAAACCCGGCAGATTGGCTCGACCCCATGATCACCCCGGTGATCTTCCCCTCTCATCGAAACTGCGTTTCGACTGCTGGGCAGTGTATGAACTGGATCATCGTTTCAGCGGGCGGTCGAGCTCCGTCCCGCTGCGCGGCAGTCGCCGCTTGCGGCGATGAGAGCGAGGGCAAAATAAGCAGACGCTTTGCGCAGGATCTCATTGGCCTGCTTCAGTTCGCGCACTTCGCGCTCAAGCGCCTTCATCTTCTCGGCCTGCTCTGCTGTTAGGCCTCCGCGTTGGCCAGTATCAACCTCGACCTTCTTAACCCATTCGTTCAGCGTCTGCGGCGCGCAGCCGATCTTCGACGAAATCGACACAATCGCCGCCCAACGGCTCTCATGCTGCCCGGCGCCATACAATAACATCCGTACAGCGCGTTCGCGCACTTCTGGTGAATACTTGTTCGTTGTCTTTGTCATGGTGCTCCATCCTACTCATGAGTTGGAGCATCCGGCAATCCCGGCGCGGTTCAGTGTAACGGTATTCCATTGGTTCCGTTGATCTAACTCTGCTACGCTAGCTCTGTAAAAGAGGGCTGAGAAACAGAGTGCTTTGCGCCGAGCGAAGCTCGGCGCCCGGCCCAAGGCCGCACAGAGCCTGTTCCGGCTTGCCCGGAGCAGGCGCGGGCGCGGGAGTGTCGCGCCTTCGTTCGAGCTGGGATAAAGGCGCTTAGAGTTTCGAGACCCGTGTGTGGGTATCTGTCACCGATTCCACCCGTTCCGAATAGCGATCCACCAAATACTCTTTGCGGTTGCGCATGAGATATGTGAACTTCACAAGCTCTTCCATCACATCGAACACGCGCCGATAGAAGGGGCCTTCTGGCAGACGTTCCCCTTCTTTGAATTCCAACCAGGCTTTGGGGATCGAACTTTGGTTCGGGATAGTAACCATGCGCATCCAACGCCCCAGGATTCTCATCTGGTTTACCGCATTGAAACTTTGCGATCCGCCGGACACCTGCATCACTGCCAGCGTCTTACCTTGTGTAGGGCGGATGCCGCCTTGTGCAGACAGCGGCAACCAGTCGATCTGCGTTTTCATGATGCCTGTCATGGTGCCATGGCGTTCTGGCGAAGACCAGACCATACCCTCGCTCCAAATGGCCAGCTCGCGCAGTTCCGTCACCTTCGGGTGTTCTGCAGCGTTCTTGTCATCTGGGAAGGGCAGGCCAGACGGGTCGAAAAGTCTGGCTTCGCATCCCAAAGCGGTGAGGATGCGTGCACATTCTTCTGCGACTTTTCGGGAATAGCTCACATCGCGGAGTGAACCATAAAGGAGCAGGATGCGGGGCGCATGTCCCGGATCATCCGCAGCGGCAAGTGCGCCCACATCAATGGGCACGAAAGCCTCGGGTGTCACAGCGGGCAGGTCGCTCAGATCAGGCAGATCCGGGCGCGGTGATTTTGTGTCAGGCACTTTCTTCTTCCAGATGCAGCTTCATGTCGAGCAACACTTGCTGCAAAAGCACCGTTTCCCTCAAGAGGCGTTTTGCCTCATTCACGGTAATAATACCGTCCTCAATAGCGGATTGGTATTCGCTCATCAGGGTTGCAAACCGTTGGCTCAAGGCTATGACGTCGGAATTTACACCGCCCGGACGCGAAACGGCATTGGGTCCATTCCCATAGGACAAAGTGATGTTTCGCAGATCTGCAAGCGCCGATGTCACATGCGGAAAAGAGGCCGATGCTTCCAGACGAGCGACCGCGTCAACAGGCATGAACCGATCTGAATGTTCTGCGTTGTCTGAGTAGTATCGTCCAAGCGTTGCCTTGGATTTTCCTGTTATTTCACAGGCGGCTTCGATGCCTACGTCTTTGACAAGAGCTTCTGTGTGTTTTTTGAGATATGTGCCGATGTCTGCCATTACCGTCCTTTGCCACTCGTCCCCGTTCAGGTTCTTGGGGAACTCGTGGAATTATTTCCCATTTCCGATTTGTAAAGGAAATGCGATTTTCTGACCATCCCTACCGGGTTTAGTGGGGTTGTGAGTGGAGAGGCGTGGCGAAAACGCATCCCTACTTGCAATTTGGTCGCTGCAAAAGTGAGTGGGCAGTGGCTTGTTATAGGCAATTGGTCTGCCATTTTGGTGCATTCCGGCAGCACATTTTTTTGTGCAGCCACCTGTTGTTCACCTGGTTTTGCAGAACCACGAACGACGTATGGGCTGAGCGGGTATTTAGTTCGCCGGAATGCGCTTTTTTTCAATGACTTATTCTGTTGTTTTTGCATGTTCCGGTTCGCCCGGAGCATGCAATTTTTGGTTTGGAAGCAGGTTTCGGTGGCATCGGAAAATGGGATTGTGTTCCTCTGCTTGCCCTTCCAGAATCTCTGTTGCGTCGCTAAACCCCGGTCATGGCCAAGCTGTACTTTAACTATTCCACGATGAACGCCGGAAAATCGGCAATGCTGTTACAGGCGTCCCACAACTACCGTGAAAATAATATGCAGACTTATCTGCTCACGGCTGATTTTGATGATCGTGGTGGGGAAGGACAGATCGCTTCACGAATCGGTATCGCAGCCCGGGCAGACACGTTTTCCGCCAGTGATGACCTGTTTGAACGTGTGCAATCGGTTGTCTCTACGCAGGCTATAGCGGCGATTTTCATCGACGAATCCCAATTCCTGTCCAAAGATCAGGTCTGGCAGTTGGCGCGGGTGGTTGATGATCTGAATGTGCCGGTGCTGTGCTATGGGCTTCGGGTTGATTTCAGGGGGGAGCTGTTTCCGGGGTCTGCGGCTTTGCTGGCGCTGGCCGACGAAATGCGGGAGGTGCGCACCATCTGCTATTGCGGCAAAAAAGCTACGATGGTTGTGCGCAAGGATGAGCAGGGCCGGATACTGACTGATGGCGAGCAGGTGCAGATCGGCGGGAATGAAAGCTACGTGTCCCTCTGCCGCAAACACTGGCGCGAAGCGATGGGTCATTAGACCTGGAGGGGGTCACATCCAAACAGCCATGGCTCTTGGTCTAGACCGTTAGGTGGATTTTGCAGAGCGGCGTTGAAAAATGATCCATTCCCATGTTGAGCGATGCGTATTATACGCGCGCCCATGACCAGCAATCCGCCAGAACTTCGCCCCGACCTCGCTCCCAAACCCACCTTGACCGACGCACCGCGCGACGGGCAGCCCACGTTGGGCATGGTATCTCTTGGATGCCCCAAGGCTTTGGTTGACAGCGAACGTATCCTGACCCGTTTGCGAGCCGAAGGATATGGGATCTCTCCTGATTACGCGGGAGCGGATGCGGTGATCGTGAACACATGTGGTTTTCTCGACAGTGCAAAGGCAGAAAGCCTGGATGCGATTGGCGAAGCGCTCAAGGAAAATGGCAAGGTGATCGTAACAGGGTGTCTGGGAGCGGAGCCTGATTACATTCGCGAACACCACCCGCGTATTCTGGCAGTCACCGGGCCGCATCAGTACGAACAGGTTTTGGACGCTGTGCATAAAGCAGTACCGCCGAGCCCGGATCCCTTTGTTGATCTTTTGCCTGCGTCCGGGGTGAAGCTCACCCCGCGCCATTTCAGCTATTTGAAGATCTCAGAGGGCTGTAACCACAAGTGCAAATTCTGCATCATCCCGGATATGCGGGGTAAACTAGCCTCGCGTCCGGCACATGCAGTCCTGCGCGAAGCTGAGAAACTGGTCGATGCAGGCGTGCGTGAACTGCTGGTTATCAGCCAGGACACATCGGCTTATGGCTTGGACCGGAAGTATTCACCGCATCCCTGGAAAGAAGGCGAGGTGCGCAGCCACATTCAGGATCTTTCTCGCGAATTGGGTAAACTTGCTCCGGCGGACGAGCTGTGGGTGCGGTTGCACTACGTATACCCCTATCCGCATGTGCGCGAGTTGATCCCGCTGATGGCCGACCCTAACAACGCGCTGCTGCCTTACCTGGACATTCCGTTTCAGCATGCCCACCCAAATGTCCTGAAACGGATGGCGCGTCCTGCTGCTGCGGCCAGGACGTTGGATGAAATCCGGGCATGGCGTGAAATCTGCCCCGACATCACCCTGCGCTCCACCTTCATTGTGGGATACCCCGGTGAAACCGAGGATGAATTCCAGCACCTTCTGGATTGGATGCAAGAGGCGCAGCTCGACCGGGTGGGGTGCTTCAAATACGAAAACGTGGATGGCGCGCGGTCGAACGAGCTGCCGGATCATGTGTCTGAAGAGGTCAAACAGGATCGCTGGGAGCGGTTCATGGAGACAGCTCAGGCCATTTCCGAGGCAAAGCTTGCATCCAAAGTGGGGCAAAAACTGCAGGTGATTGTGGATGAGATCGACGAGGACGGCGTTGCAACATGCCGGACCAAAGCCGACGCGCCCGAGATCGACGGTAATCTGTTTATTGATGAAGGCACCGACAGCCTGTCAGTTGGTGATCTGGTGGTTGTCGAAATTGATGAGGCCGGGGAGTACGACTTGTGGGGACGTCTCAAATAGGCGCCCTTACAAATCTGTCAGCGTTGCTGAAGTCGATGATCCTGTGGTTTTGTTTTAAACCACCCGTGTGACCCAGTGATCGCCAAACAGCCTGAACAAACAGGCTATTTGTCTTGCGTGTCTCGCTGAAGTTTGGCGATTTGATCAAGAACTTCTTTGTTAGGGCAAAAGTCTTGCACCGCCTGTTGTTTACCGTTCTTCAAAGTCGAAAGATGCAAGGCACAGGCCCGATCACAACCGGAGCCGCGGCATTTGGTAACAAGCTGAGAATAGCTGCGCGGGTCCAATGCTCCGCTATGCATCGCCGCGCTAAGGTCCGCCCCAACTGAGGAAGCAACTTCTTTTGTCATCCACATGTGCCGGTAAACCTGACCATGCGGACCCTGGCGTTGGTCATCATCGGAAGGTTTCAATTTTGCTTTGCCCATGTCAGCCTGCCTGCTGCAAATAAGAGAACAGATCTGCGTTGCGGCAGTAGTCGGGTGGGCAGTCACCCATTGCATTGCGCAGCGCTGCATCTCCATTTTCGCCAACCGCGTCGCATTTGGCCAACCACCTTTGGCAGGCACCGGCCGCGCCGCAGCGGCTGCAGCGTAGAACGGCTTCTGCTATCTCATCGAACTGAAGACGACCGGCAATTGCCTCTTCTTGGAGGTCCAGACCCACAGCTTTGCCCATACGATCAAACAGGCGCGCGTGCTTCTTTATCTTGGCCGTTTCTGTCATCCAGATACTCCTTTGATAGCGTCTTACTATCCCCTAGCAAAGGATCTGCACCTCGTTCTTGATTTACATCAATCAAAACACACAAAGCTGGATCTGAAATACGCTTATAGATGAACGTCTTTTATTTTCAGTGTTTTGGATTTGGTTTTCAGGCGGCTTCTGTACCAAGGTTACCCCGGGAAAACTGCGGCATTTTGTTAAAAATGTTGCAGGCTCGGCTGCGAACCCCTGACGGCAGAGGGACGATCATTGCCTGAAACGCCAGACTGAGGCGAATGGGCTCACGTGTGTAGGGTTTCGAAATAGGCACGGGTTGCATCCTGTACCCGACGGAAACGGTCGCCGCCGAGCTTCTTGCCGCCATACCAGCGGGTAACGATGATCACGTGATTTGTCAGAGCTTCGCGTTCCATCATGCGCAGGATTACCATGCCCGCGCCGCTTTCTCCGTCGTCCGCTTTGAGGCCGCCAGTAGGCAGGACCGCAGCCCAGGTATTATGGGTCGCTTTTGCATATGCGCGCTCTGATTTCAATTCAGCAAGAACCGCATCAACTTCGGCGCGTGACTGAACCGCGGCGCCGCTGACGGCATATTTGCTTCCCCGGTCAGTCAGGATCACGCCTAGTTTGTGCAGGCTGGGCAACTCACTTTGCGGGGAGGCTCCCATTAATTCAGACCGTATTTGCGAATGGTCGCCTCGACAACGTGAATACGATCCGGGTTCGATGGGTGGCTGCCCAAGAAGCGATCGCCTGGATCCGGCAGGCGATAGAAGAATTTAACGCCAACACTTGGGCGAAACCCCGCCTTATGAGTAATGATGGTGCCCAGTTCATCCGCTTCCAGCTCGAACTCTTTGGAATAGCCACGCGCGCCGACTGTGGCCCCCAGGTCTTGGGCATGTGCGATATCAGCGGCTGTGCCGCCGGCAAGCGTTGCCAGACCGGCAAGAATTATAGCACCTGAAAGGGCATTCTCACGCTGACGTTCCAGGTGGTTGCGAATGTGATGGGCCGCTTCGTGAGACATAACAAAAGCCAGCTCGTCGCGGTTGTCCAATTGGCGCAGCATTGCCTGCGTGAAGACGATCCGGGGACGGCCGCTTTTGTCCAGGGTTTGAAAAGCATTGGGCGGGGCAGAGCGGTCCGGGTCGATGGTGACCAGAAAATCGCAGTTCAGTTGGGTTGTCCGGTTGCGGCATTCTCGTTCCGCTACGGGTTCCACAACCGATTGAACGGAAGAGAAATCCGCACGGCTTATTCCACGTGCCGCACTGGTTTGCGACGCGTTGACGACACTGGGCTGTTCGATGGCAACATCACATGCAGCGACTGAAAGAAGGGCCACTAACATCAAGATACGGCGCATTTTTTGTCCTTTTCCCGATACAGGATTTCAGCGGAGATCTTAACCCGTCCCGGCGGTGAGTATCAATCGCTACGCATGCGATGTCATCTTTTGTTGTCTTTACGGCTTGTCACATTGCTTTGGCTTGCCAGTCTTGAGGGCGCATGGCAAGCTGGCCATATGTTTACAATAGAACATGAATTCGACTCCACCGTTATTACCCTGGTCGATGAGGGGGAGACCCCGCTTCAAGAGGATGTGATCGTCAATGCGTTTTCGGAATGTGTCACTGTTGAACAGGTGGATGTGACCACCGACAGGGTGGTGCGGATTTCATTAAGCCATGCACAGGTCCGGGACTTGGCAGCTGCGTTGGATCTGCCCGAAGGGATCTATCGTCTGGTCCATGATGATGGCGACAGTTGAGACAACTGACCGTTCATTCCTGTGATCTTATGACGATGTGACGCGGAACAGCTTGTCCCGGGCTGTGGCGCCGCGAATGAGCACAAGCCGCGATGGCGCCAGTCCCAAAGCGGTGGCCAGCATAGCGCGCACAGCTTCGGTGGCTTTGCCGTTTTCCGGAGCCTCAGTCACACTGATTTTCAGCGCAGGCTCTGCAATTGTTATGCTGTTTCGCCCGGCCTTTGGGGTCACACGCACAGCAATTTCCTGACCCTCCAAGGCGAGATGAGAAAGGTCCGGAAGATCTTTTTTCTTTGGTTTGCCCATTGGGTCTTCTTTTTGGTTGGCTGTGAAGCGCCGATGCTTGACTGGAAATGCCAATACATGCAAGGCCGACAGGGGGAAACCCACTTGTAAACCCCAGCGAAACCTAAGCCCGGTCGGGATTGTCCCTTGAACTTCAGCCTGTGACAACAGACATAGGCTAGGCCCATGTAAAGAGGTTTCACATATGAGCACCCGAAATGACGCCGCCCTTGAATTCCTGCTGAGCCGCCGCTCCCGACCCGCGAAGACCCTGGTCGAACCTGCGCCAAGCCGGGAGGAGCTGGAACCTATACTGACTGCCGCCGCGCGTACTCCGGATCACGGTATGTTGGTGCCCTGGCGTTTTATTGTTGTGGAAAAAGGCTCGATGCTGCGGTTGGCGGAATTGACGGTTGAAACCGGCAGGCGGCTGGGGAAGTCCGAAGAGGATATCGCCAAGGGGCGCAGCCAGTTCGATCTGGGACATCTTGCCGTTGTCGTGGTCGAAGTACAGACATCGTCCCCCAAGATCCCGGCTATTGAACAGACCTATGCTGCCGGAGCTGCGTGCCTGTCGCTTCTGAATGCTGCACTTGCGTCAGGCTGGGGGGCAAACTGGCTGTCCGGATGGGTAAGTCACGACCGCTCTTTCTGCAAAGAAGCCTTTGGTCTGGATGACAACGAAAGCATTGCCGGGATTGTCCATATCGCAACCGAAGGTTCTCGCCCGCCTGAGCGTCCGCGCCCGGATCTGTCAGAAATCACGACCTGGCTTAGCGCGTAATCGCCTTGGCACGTTACAAAGACTGGGTGTCAAGATGATCCTAGATTCGTTTTTTAAAGCGCTGGCGCAGCTTGGGGACCCACGGTTTCGGCATGTGCTGCTGAAAGGCATCGGCTTGACCATGGCTCTGCTTTTTGGGGCTTACGCGCTGATCTTTTTCGGTATCAATGCTTTGGTTGGATCCGAAACAACGTTGCCCTTGGTCGGGCAGGTTGCCTGGGTTGACGATCTGCTGTCGTGGGGGTCTCTTCTTGTGATGATCCTGTTGTCGTCGGTGCTGATGGTTCCGGTCGCCTCTGCAATAACGTCGATGTTTCTTGAGGATGTGGCGCAGGCCGTGGAAGATCGCCATTATCCACATTTGCCCAAAGCCGAGCCCGTGCCAATCTGGGTTGCACTCAAGGACACAGTCAATTTCCTGGGTGTGTTGATCTTTGCAAATTTGCTGGCGCTTGTACTCTATCTGCTGTTTGCGCCTGCTGCGCCTTTTATCTTTTGGGCGTTGAACGGTTTCCTGCTTGGACGAGAGTATTTTACATTGGTTGCAAGTCGCAGAATAGGCATCACGGCAGCGCGGGCATTGCGGTCCAAACATGCAGCCACTGTTTGGTTGGCCGGAGGGCTGATGGCCATTCCGCTGTCAGTTCCCTTTGTGAATCTGGTGATCCCGATCTTGGGCGCGGCAACCTTCACCCATGTCTTTCATCGTCTGAACAACCGCGCGGCGTCGGCATAGGTGGCCACGCGGGTTTTCCAAATGGCGCGTGAATTGGCTGCAATGCCAGGAATGCGCGGAAATTCATCACCTTGGCAGGCAGATGCCATCGTAAACGGCGCTTTGACTGGGCAGAGGTAAGAATTTGTTTCTATGCTCTCAAGTGCGGGGGCGCTTTTGCGCTCATTCCCGGCGCCCTCACACTCGCACGGCGGCCCTCCTCCAGCAGGGCCGCCAACCCCTTCCGGCAATTACAAGCAGCGGCTTAGATGGGCAGGCTATTGTGGGTCAGGAATACGGTCGAACCAGTCGAAATCATTGACCGAGATGACACCAGACAGGATGATGGTGGCAATAATCGCCCAGATAACAACTGCCACACCCGTTGTAATCAGCGCCTTGGCTTTGAGATGATGCTGCTCCGGGGCGCCGGCATGCGTGCCTGGAACAATCTCTCCACGGTCCCCTTGGGTTTCAATGCGGATCGGAATGATGATCAGGAAGGTCATGAACCAGATCACGGCATAGAGCACCAGCCCAGATGTAATCCCCATTTGATACCCTCACTTAATTGGTCCTTGCGTTGCGCATCCACATCGGACAGATGCGGTCTGCGCCCGGTATGCAGATTGGCCGGGCGCAGCGCCTATCCTGTCACACTTCTTCGAGTTCAACCAGACAACCGTTGAAATCTTTGGGGTGCAGGAAAAGGACGGGTTTGCCATGCGCGCCAATTTTCGGCTCACCACTGCCAAGGACGCGGGCACCCTGTTCTTTCAGATGATCGCGTGCGGCCAGAATGTCTTCGACCTCATAACACACGTGGTGAATGCCACCTGCCGGGTTTTTCTCCAAAAAGCCGTTAATGGGCGAGTCCTCACCCAGCGGATACAAAAGCTCGATCTTGGTGTTTGGCAATTCGATGAAGATCACCGTCACTCCGTGATCGGGTTCATCCTGGGGGGCACCAACCGTGGCACCCAGTGCGTTGCGGTATTGGTCTGCCGCGGCTTCCAGATCTGGAACGGCAATTGCAACGTGGTTCAAACGTCCAATCATGTGCTTCCTCCTCCTGTCACAATGGTCTCAGTAGATGTTTTTAAGTGGGGATGTTTATGCGCGCCGCATCGCAGCAAAACAAGTGCGACACATCCGCTTTTGCAACCAAGGTCGCAAAGCTTCTAAAATTGAGGGCGTAGTTAACTTCTAATTAGCCTCGTTTTCCTAGCCTCGATTCGGAACACATTCGTCCTGGAGCATGTAAAGCTATGGAAGATTCGGAACTCTTTGCCGCCTCCCAGCGTCTGCCGACCTCGCGTCGTCCTTTGCTGGGGCTTACTGTATTGGTCGTTGAAGACAGCCGTTTTGCCTGCGAGGCAATGCGCCTGCTTTGCCTGCGAAGCGGCGCACGAATTCGACGTGCGGATTGTCTGAAATCAGCCCGCCGCCATCTTCAGGCTTATCGTCCCTCTGCGGTGATCGTGGATCTAGGTCTGCCTGATGGCAGCGGTATCGACCTGATTACGGAATGTGTCGAAGCCACACCGCGCGTGGGCGTTGTGCTGGGCACATCAGGTGATTTGGGGCGCGAGGAAGAAGCGCTCAATGCCGGCGCGGATGGTTTCCTGCAAAAACCCATCGCAACTCTGGGTGAGTTTCAGGGACAAGTTCTGCGGCATCTGCCCGCGGACTGGCAGCAACGCGGTCCATCCGTTTTGTCGGATGAAGCTGTAGAGCCGGATCTGTTGGCTTTTCAGGACGACCTTGCCCATGCGGCGGATATTCTGTGCGAGGGTGAAGACGGCAAAAGTCTCGATTATGTCGCGCAATTTGTCGGGGGCGTGGCGCGCAGTATTGGCGACGGTGCGTTGGCGGATGCGGCTTCCGGTCTCGCGGCTGCCCGTGCCAGCGGACAGCCATTGGGCCATGCAACCGCTCTGATCGCTGGCTTGGTTCAGGATCGCTTGGAAAAACGGGTCGCAATCTGACATGATAGAGACAATTCTTGTTGCCAGCGCCACACTGATCATTGTGCTTGCGCTACAGGCTCGCCTGTCAGCGCGTCAGATAGAACGCGCCAAAGTACGGCGCTGACCCTGCGTGGAGCGAAAATTGTCAGCGCGCCAACGAATTCCCCTTAACGGGCGCGGTCCATCTGCCACGCTTCAAAGACAGATTCGCGGCAGAAACGCATCCTGGTCGGCGGGATCAATCGGTTCAAATCGCAGATGACGTTTTGACCAATTATAGTGTTCGGGCACGTGACCGGGCACAAACATCACCGCGTGGAAGAGATAGAAGTTATCGTGTTCGCTGTGCATGAAGGAGGCAAAGACCGGTAGGCGCATATCCCAGACCGAATTCAAGCCCTCGCTGTATTTATCCCCAACTGGTTTGAGGATGCAGCTGAAACGGCCTTCAAGATCGACACCACGGTGGGCATAAAGGGCAAAAGCCGAGACCCAGGACCACACGGCCAAGCTGGTCAGCACACCCGCATACACCACTGCACGGCTTGTCTCCCCACGTTGGGCCCGTAAGATCCCAACCACTAGCCGAACATAAGAAAAAGAGCCGAGAAGCCAGAACAAACTGATTTCAACTGCTGCGTCGATGCTAAAATAGAAACCAAGCAAACCGAACGGAACCATTGTTAGCACCAAAAACACGGAGCATAAGTTCAACAGACGTTCGGGCCACAGACGATGTTGGACGCGCGCCGTGCCCAGCTGCACTAGCAGAGTGAGGGTGGCTAAAACAAGCGGTAGGGTGGCTAAAATAAGCGGTATAGTAATGCCCTGGCCAGTTGGTACCCAGCTGGAGAGCCAAAAAATGACGATCGCCGTAAAAAGTGTTTTCAATTTATTTTTCCCTGAAATGAGCGACGTTTGTATGCGAAGAAGATTCGCTGCGTATGGGTCGCAGTGGACAGGTATTAATCGTTTATGTGCTTCAGCGCCCGGGACAAAAAACGTCCCAGATCGCGGTGGTTGTCAGGTTGTATGAAATATTCAAATTCACCGCGCGCTGCGCGGAATTCAGTGCGTAACGTGCCATCTTTGTCCAGGATCATTGATCTGGGTATATAATTGCCATCCGGTGCAAATGCGGCACTGGTTGCTGCGTCGTGATCTTGGTTGACGATAACAAAACCATTTCTCGTGCAAGCCGTTCGATGCGTGCGTTGTGAAATGCCTTTCGAAACGCCTTACAGGTTGGGCACCAGTCGGCATGAACGAGCAAGTAGATCGGTTTACCTTCGATCTTGGCCCGGCTCAGGCCCGTCTAATACGACACCCAGTCAATGCCGCTGTCATTAAAGCTTGTACTTGAAAGGCTACCACCGGCCAGGCAGGAGAGCGCAGCACAAAGGGCGGCCAGTGTGGCCGCCCTTTGTGTGTGTTTCAGAAAGACCCTCACTGGGATCACTGATCCTGCGGAATGACACGCAAGTTTAGTTCCATCAACTGTTCGGCCAATGGCTCGGATGGGGCGGACATCATCAAGTCTTCGGCGCGTTGGTTCATCGGGAACATGATGACTTCGCGGATGTTGGCTTCATCCGCCAGCAGCATTACCATCCGGTCGATACCTGCCGCACAACCACCGTGGGGAGGGGCGCCGTATTGGAAGGCGTTGACCATGCCACCAAAGCGTTTTTCCACTTCGTCTTTGCCATAGCCTGCGATTTCAAAGGCTTTGAACATGATTTCCGGGCGGTGGTTCCGGATTGCGCCGGACACCAGCTCGTAACCGTTACAGGCCAGGTCATACTGGTTGCCGCGCACGTCCAGCGGATCGCCGTTCAGCGCATCCATACCACCTTGGGGCATGGAGAATGGGTTGTGTTCAAAGTCGATTTTGCCGGTTTCCTCGTCCTTCTCGTAGATCGGGAAATCCACGATCCAGGCAAAGGCAAAGCGGTCACGCCAGTTTTCGTCTTCCGGTGCTTTGGGCGTTTCTTCCCAGATAACGTTACGGGCGCGGCCTGCGATGGCTTCAATCGCTTTGGGCTTGCCGCCCAGGAAGAACGCCGCATCACCGACCTCAAGGCCAAGCTGCTGGCGGATCGCCTCGGTGCGTTCGGGGCCGATGTTTTTCGCCAAAGGACCGGCCGCTTCCATGCCATCGCCCTGATCGCGCCAGAAGATATAGCCCATGCCGGGCAGGCCTTCTTGTTGCGCGAATTTGTTCATACGGTCGCAGAACTTGCGGGACCCACCTTTGGGCGCCGGGATGGCGCGCACTTCGGTGCCGTCTTGCTCCAAGAGCTTGGCAAAGATGGCAAAACCGGACCCGCGGAAATGTTCGGAACAATCCTGCATCTTGATCGGGTTGCGCAGGTCGGGTTTGTCAGAGCCATACCATTTGGCAGCATCCTTGTAGGAGATCTTCGGCCAATCCTCGGCGGCGTCGACCTTGCGGCCTTTGCCGAACTCTTCAAACACACCTGCAATCACTGGAGCGATGGTGTCAAAGACATCCTGCTGGGTGACAAAGGACATTTCCATGTCGAGCTGGTAGAAATCGGTTGGTGACCGGTCGGCGCGCGGGTCCTCATCGCGGAAACAAGGCGCGATCTGGAAGTACTTGTCAAAGCCTGACACCATCATCAGCTGTTTGAACTGCTGGGGGGCCTGGGGCAGGGCGTAGAATTTGCCCGGATGCAGACGGGAGGGCACGAGGAAGTCGCGCGCGCCTTCGGGGCTGGATGCGGTGATGATTGGGGTCTGGTATTCGTTGAAGCCCTTGTCCCACATGCGCTTGCGGATCGACTGGATCATATTGGAGCGCAGCACCATGTTGTTCTGCATCTTCTCGCGACGCAGGTCGAGGTAGCGATAGCGCAGGCGTGTCTCTTCCGGGTATTCCTGATCGCCAAACACCATCAAGGGCAGTTCTTCGGATTGACCCAGAACCTCAAGGTCGCGCACAAAAACTTCGATCTCACCCGTCGGGATCTTGGCGTTTACCAGGCTCTCGTCGCGCGCCTTCACGTTTCCGTCGATACGGATACACCACTCAGAGCGGACTTTTTCCATCTGATTGAACACCGGGCTGTCCGGGTCACAGAGAACCTGTGTCATGCCATAGTGGTCACGCAAATCGATGAACAGCACACCGCCGTGATCTCGGATCCGATGGACCCAGCCCGCAAGGCGGACAGTCTCTCCCACGTGGGATTTGTTTAGGTCGGCGCAGGTATGGCTGCGATATGCGTGCATGGTCATCATCCCTTTGGACGGCATCTATGGTCGCGGTGAGAAAGCGTGCCTGAGCAGCAAAGTCAAGGGACAGCGGCCCGGGTGGGGCGCATTCCGTTCAAAAAGGGCGTACAACATTGCCGGAATAGAAATAGGCCCCCATGCCAACGGTAAAAAGAATGTTGCCGGCGATCGCGTGGAGAAGAACGGTATAAAGGAAGGAGCCGCGCACCCGGTAGGCATGAGAGAACACAAAACTGCCCAGAAATGTGATCAGAGCCACAATCCAGCTCCAATACATCAAATGCGCAAAGGCGAAGACGGCGGCATTTATCACATTGGCCTGATCCCCCCGCGGCAGGATGCTACGATACCGGCGAAAGAACAGAACCCGAAACAAAAGCTCCTGAGGCAGTGCGGACACAAGGGGATAGAAGATCCAGATCATTGCCAAAAGCTCGGGCCGTTCCTTCAGCAGCAAAAATGCTGCGTCCGGGCGCAAGACATAGGTCAGTGCGGTGAAGCTAAGAATGCAGAACAGTGTAAAACCAAAAAACTCTGTCCCCTTCCAGTTTCTCGCCCCGTCCAAAAGGCGTGACCAGTGAAATCTGGGCGTCACCACAAGGAGCAGAAGCCCCAGAGCGGTAAAAACAAAGAGCGCCGGGAACATTTGGGTTGGCGGCAGGAAGACAGCGATCAATGCGGGCGTTAGCAGGTAGAACAGAAAAAACTCAAGCCTTAGTCTTTGTTTAACAGTCATTTATTCGCCTGTGTCCAGCTGAGCGTTTAATTCGTCTTTATCAAATTAGTCGGCAAGACAAAGCTGTAATGCCCAGAGGTAACGATTTTGGGAACGCATCAGCTGAAGAACCATGCGGCCATGCGCGCAGAAGGGAATGTCCGAAGATGGCTGCGTCGGATCAGTTGCCGTCCTGATCCATGCGTATTTGGCATGTGGTCGACCATTGGGCCGGGACCGCTCCGCGCAACGCATTGGTAAAGAATACCGATTTGGCATCTTGCAGGTCCTGAAACGTCAAAACCGCTTCGCGCAGCTGTCCGGACTGTATCAAGCTTTCCCTGAAGACCCCCGGTAAACAGCCAGAGGACAGGGGGGGCGTCAGATATGTCCCATCCTTGCCAGAGATCATCACGTTTGTGATGGTCCCTTCACAGAGCTCTCCGCGCTCGTTCAGAAACAGCCATTCATCAACGCCGGGCGGCAATGAGTTGCGGGCCGCATTGTAAAGGGCGCGCCGCGTGGTTTTGTGGCGCAAAAACGGGTCAGCTGCCGTCAGCCTGGTACTGTGAATGGCGAAGCGCCAGCCTGTCGCCGCCGCTGGCATCGGAGCCGTCTCAAGGTCCAATGCGCCGTCTCTCCCCAGGGTCAGGCGGCATCTCAACGGAGTGTCCCCCGGTAGAGTGTCGATTATCGCCTGCATGTTGGCTGGATCAAAAGGAATACCAAAGAACCGCGCAGAATGGCCAAGCCGGGCAGCATGAAAGGCGCGCCGCGCCACGCCCGTGTCGGGACAAAAGCCAAATGTTTCGATCAGGTGAAAGTCTGGATCATTTCCTATCAGCTCAGATCCGCGAACCGGGCTTTCCATAGGGCTTCCTCATACTCTGATGCAGCTGTGCTGTCCCAGACGACGCCTCCCCCCACATTAAATGTGGCACGCGCGCCATCCACCATAAGGGTTCTAATTGCGACGTTAAACTCTGATCGACCATCTGGCGCGGCCCATCCGATGGTGCCGCAGTAAATCTCTCGTGGCCAGGGTTCCAGCTCGGCCAGAATTTCCATAGCGCGGATTTTAGGAGCGCCGGTGATCGAACCGCAGGGATAAAGCGCAGTGAAGATTTCAGCTAACCCTGCATTCGGACGCAACCGAGCCTGGACCAGCGAGACCATCTGGTGAACCGTTGCATAGGTCTCGACATGGAAAAGCTCCGGCACAGTCACCGAACCCGTTTCCGCAATGCGGGAAATATCGTTTCGCAGCAGGTCAACAATCATCAAGTTTTCGGCGCGGTTCTTTTCGTCCTTTGACAAAAAGCCTTTGCGCTCTGCGTCTTCTTTGGGGTCCGGGCTGCGTGGTTGGGTGCCTTTCATCGGTCGCGTCTGGATGGTCCCGTCCGTCGCAGTTCTAAAGAAAAGTTCCGGAGATCGGGACAGCAGGGCGGGAAGCCCGTCCTGTTCCACAAAAACACCGTGTCCAACCGCCTGCTGAGCTGTCAACGCAGCATAAATCGCTTCAGGGGTGTTTTGGGCCTCTGCATCGATCGGAAACGTTAGATTGGCCTGGTAGATATCCCCTTTGCCAATATTGTGTTTCACGACGTCAAATGCTTGGGCGTAACGGTTGGTGTTCCAGCGCAGGGTTCGCGGTCCAATCCCGCCTGCGGAGCGCGGCAAAGTCTCAGGCGCGCGCGGAGCGTCGTAGGCACCAAAGCGCAACAGCGGCAGCGCGCGCTCTTTTGGCAAATACGCCAGCAAGCGAGGTTCCAGAACATACCCGAGCTCATAAGTTGTATAGCCGGCAATCCAGGCGCCGGCCCTGCGTGCCTGGTCAACTGCTGCCAAAGCAGACGGAACCTCCTCTGCGTCCCAAGCACAGAAAACGTCCTTGGGCGCATCAAACAGGGTGCCTCCCGTCAAAGGGCCACCGTCAAACCTCAGTTTCAATTTGTTCGCCGTTTTCATGAGAACGGCGATATAGTGAAAATCCTGACGGGGGAAGGCAAAGAATGCGGCATTCCACAATCGTAAAACGGACGGCAAACCTTCTGACAAGAAAGCGCACAGGCCCCCTTGAACCTTTTGCGCTGCCGCCTATAACGCAGGACAATTTGGGCGCTTGGTGGTGCGCCCGACTCGTTACCAATAATAATCGCGCGCGGAACATCGAAGGGTACAGCCTATGCCAAAGAGAACTGACATCAAGTCGATCATGATCATCGGGGCGGGCCCCATCGTGATTGGTCAGGCCTGCGAATTCGACTATTCCGGTGCCCAGGCCTGTAAAGCCCTGCGCGAAGAAGGCTACCGGGTTATTCTGGTGAACTCCAACCCTGCAACGATCATGACCGATCCGGGCTTGGCCGATGCAACCTATATCGAACCGATCACCCCCGAGGTCGTGGCAAAGATCATCGAGAAAGAGCGTCCCGATGCGCTGTTGCCGACCATGGGCGGGCAGACCGGTCTGAATACCTCTCTTGCGCTCGAAGAAATGGGTGTGCTGGAGAAATTCGGCGTTGAAATGATCGGCGCCAAACGCGATGCGATTGAAATGGCTGAAGACCGCAAGCTGTTCCGTGAAGCCATGGATCGTTTGGGACTGGAAAATCCGCGCGCGACCATCGTTACTGCGCCGAAGCTCGACAACGGCAGTGCAGACCTGGACGCAGGGGTTCAGATCGCCCTTGAAGCGTTGGAAGACATTGGTCTGCCTGCGATTATTCGCCCGGCCTTTACTCTGGGCGGCACCGGTGGCGGCGTGGCCTACAACCGTGAGGATTACATCCACTTCTGCCGGTCGGGTATGGATGCATCGCCCGTCAACCAGATCCTGGTCGACGAAAGCCTGCTGGGCTGGAAAGAATACGAGATGGAAGTTGTCCGCGACAAAGCGGATAACGCCATTATCGTTTGTTCCATTGAAAACGTCGATCCTATGGGCGTGCACACCGGCGACTCGATCACGGTGGCACCGGCGCTGACGTTGACCGACAAAGAGTATCAGATGATGCGCTCTGCCTCGATTGCGGTACTGCGCGAAATCGGTGTTGAAACCGGCGGTTCCAACGTTCAGTGGGCGGTGAACCCAAAAGACGGCCGTATGGTTGTGATCGAGATGAACCCGCGCGTGTCGCGGTCTTCTGCGCTGGCGTCCAAGGCGACCGGTTTCCCGATTGCCAAGATCGCTGCAAAACTGGCGGTCGGTTACACTCTGGATGAGCTGGACAATGACATCACCAAGGTGACGCCTGCCTCGTTTGAGCCTTCGATCGATTATGTCGTCACCAAGATCCCGAAATTCGCGTTTGAGAAATTCCCGGGCTCTGAACCCTATCTGACCACGGCGATGAAATCGGTGGGTGAAGCGATGGCGATTGGCCGGACCATCCATGAATCGCTGCAAAAGGCGCTGGCCTCCATGGAATCCGGCCTCACCGGGTTTGACGAGGTTGAGATCCCAGGTGTGTCTGTTGGTCTTTGGGAAGATGCGACAGCAGGTGACAAAGCAGCCGTTGTCAAAGCGATCAGCCAGCAAACCCCGGACCGTATGCGGACCATTGCACAGGCGATGCGTCACGGCCTGACGGATGATGAAATCCAAGGTGTGACCAGCTTTGACCCGTGGTTCCTTGCCCGTATCCGAGAGATCGTGGACGCAGAGCGCGACATTCGCAAAAATGGCCTTCCTGTGCGCGAAGACGAGCTGCGTGCTGTCAAGATGCTCGGCTTCACCGATGCGCGCCTTGGTGCGCTGACCGGCCGGGACGAGGACAACGTACGCCGTGCGCGTCTGAACTTGGGCGTTAAAGCTGTGTTCAAACGCATCGACACCTGCGCGGCTGAGTTTGAGGCGCAGACGCCTTACATGTACTCCACCTATGAAGCGCCTATGATGGGAGAGGTCGAGTGCGAGGCGCGCCCCTCCGAGCGTAAGAAGGTTGTTGTTCTGGGCGGCGGTCCAAACCGGATCGGGCAGGGGATCGAATTCGATTACTGCTGCTGTCACGCGTGTTTCGCGCTGGCGGATACCGGTTACGAAACCATCATGATCAACTGCAACCCCGAGACCGTGTCGACCGACTATGACACCTCGGACCGTCTGTATTTTGAGCCACTGACATTCGAACACGTGATGGAAATCCTGCGTATCGAGCTGGAAAACGGCACCCTGCATGGTGTGATCGTTCAGTTCGGCGGTCAGACACCTCTGAAACTGGCGAACGCATTGGAGGCGGAAGGCATTCCGATCCTCGGCACCAGCCCGGACGCAATCGACTTGGCGGAAGACCGCGAACGCTTCCAAGCGCTGGTCAATGACCTCGGCCTGAAACAGCCACGAAACGGCATCGCATCTACCGATGCGCAAGCGCTGGAAATTGCCGAAGTGATCGGTTTCCCGCTGGTAATCCGCCCGTCTTATGTTCTGGGTGGGCGCGCGATGGAAATCGTGCGCGATATGGATCAGCTGAAACGCTACATCGCCGAGGCGGTTGTGGTCTCTGGTGACAGCCCTGTTCTGCTCGACAGCTATCTGGCTGGTGCTGTGGAACTGGATGTCGATGCGCTGTGTGACGGCGAAGCTGTCCACGTTGCGGGGATCATGCAGCACATCGAAGAGGCTGGCGTGCATTCTGGTGACTCGGCCTGCTCGCTGCCGCCGTATTCGCTCTCCAAAGAGGTGATCGAAGAGGTCAAGGAACAGACGTTCAAACTGGCCCGGGCGCTGAATGTTGTTGGCCTGATGAACGTGCAGTTTGCGATCAAAGATGGCGATATTTACCTGATCGAGGTAAACCCGCGGGCCTCCCGCACGGTGCCGTTTGTTGCAAAGGCAACCGACAGCGCCATCGCGTCGATCGCAGCCCGTTTGATGGCCGGTGAACCCCTGTCGAATTTCCCGCTGCGCGCGCCTTACAGCGAAGATGCGGGCTATGACGTCAACACGCCGATTGCCGATGCGATGACACTGGCAGACCCTGATATGCCTTGGTTCTCGGTCAAGGAAGCGGTTCTGCCCTTTGCGCGTTTCCCGGGCGTTGACACCATTCTGGGGCCGGAAATGCGCTCCACCGGTGAAGTTATGGGCTGGGATCGCTCCTTTGCGCGCGCCTTCCTCAAGGCGCAGCTGGGTGCTGGCATGGTACTGCCGTCGTCTGGAACCGCTTTCATTTCGATCAAAG
Organism: Epibacterium sp. ABZ3_068; assembly: GCF_056159265.1. NCBI lineage: Bacteria > Pseudomonadati > Pseudomonadota > Alphaproteobacteria > Rhodobacterales > Roseobacteraceae > Epibacterium > Epibacterium sp. ABZ3_068. The sequence continues at coordinate 4,045,298 of NZ_JBSWUV010000001.1, read as the reverse complement.
ACGCCGACAAGACTCCGCAAATGGTCGAGGCCGCGCAGGTTCTGGTGGGGCAGGGCTTCGAGCTGGTCGCAACCCGTGGCACCCAATCCTGGCTGGACGGTCAGGGCGTGCCCTGTGCTTTGGTCAACAAGGTCTATGAGGGCCGCCCGCATGTGGTTGATCTGATGAAAGACGGCAAGGTTCATCTGCTGATGAACACAACCGAAGGTGCGCAGGCCGTTGAGGATAGCAAGGAAATGCGTTCGGTCGCGCTTTATGGCAAGATCCCGTATTTCACCACGGCTGCGGGCGCCCATGCCGCAGCTCTTGCAATCCAGGCGCAGGCCGAAGGGGACGTTGAAGTCAAAAGCCTGCAAGGCTGACGTGCCTGCTGATCGAGCTTAACAACATGAAACGCCTCCCGTGTCGGGGGGCGTTTTTCTTTGGGATGCCAGACCTGTAGCGCGTCTGAGGTTGCCTTGTATGGCTGCGCTACCTAATCTGGACACAAAAGGTGGCAGGAGAGCCCTATGCGTTTGATCATTCGCGTTATTTCGGCAGTTTTGGTGACACTGGCGGTGCTTCTTGGCGTTGTTCTGATATTGCCCGGGGAAAAAATCGCCAATTTGGCTGCGGATCAGTTGGAGAAACAGACTGGCCGCAAGTTGAACTTTGCAGGGCCGGTGCGGTTCACCTTTTGGCCAACTCTGGGGATGAAGGCAGACGGTGTAACGCTGTCCAACGCTGAATGGGCAGGGGCTGAGCCTATGTTGCGTGCCGAACGCCTGACGATCGGCCTTGCCGCTGCTGATTTGTTGCGGGGCGATGTGCGGGTGACCGAAGTCTCCGCGATCTTGCCCGTTTTGAATCTGACGACGCGTGAAGACGGTGTCGGGAACTGGGTGTTCGATGAAACACCGTCCGCTTCTCCTATGGAGAACGGCGGAGAGGGCAGCAACCCGCTGGCAATCTCGGTTGAGAAGGTCACTCTGACCGGGGCCAGCCTGCGATACGCGGCGCATGGGGCCGATCCTGTTGAGATGAAACAGATCGACCTTCTGGCGGAATGGCCAGATCCACAAGGCACGGCTGAGGTCGATTTGACCCTGCGCCCGGCGGGTGTACCGGTGCGTCTGTTGGGCGAAATCGGGACGTTTTCCCAGTTCCTTGGCGGTGCCGTATCATCAGTTGGCATGACGATCGAAACCGCGGGTGGGCATGCACGTTTTGACGGCAACGCTGATCTCGCCGGAGACGCGCAAGGGCGGATAACCGCAGAAGCGTCTGATTTGAACGCGGTTATGACCTCACTGGGGCAACAGGTCGAATTGCCGTCCGGCATCGGGTCCAACGCGCTTCTGGCGGCAGATATGACCTATACAGCTGCCGGACAGCTTAGCTTGCGGGATTTGCTGGTTGGTCTTGGCAAAAACCAGCTGCGCGGTGCGATGGATTTGGTCACATCAGGCGATCGTCCCAAACTTACAGCACAGTTGAAGGCCGATGCATTGGATGTTTCGGCATTGACCCGATCTCAGAAGCACGGCTCTGCATCCGGCGGGGCTTCTCAGGCGAGCGGTTGGTCTGGGAGTGACATTGACGCCAGTGCGCTGGGGCTCTTGGATGCCAAAATCGGGCTGAGTTTCAACAGTCTGAACGCCGGGGATATTGTCTTGGGCGAAAGTGCCATGACCTTGACCATCGACCGCGCGCGTGCGGTGGTGGATATGCAGCCCGCGACTGCGTTTGGCGGAACGATCCAGGGTGAATTGGTCGCCAACAATCGCAATGGTTTGTCGGTTGGCGGAAAACTTGCGTTTAACAGAATTCGTTTGGAACAGGCACTTGGTCAACTTGCGGAATTTGACAACATGAACGGCACCCTTCTGGGGGAGCTGAACTTCCTTGGCGTTGGCAATAATATGAACGCGATTATGAACTCTTTGTCCGGTGACGGATGGTTCGAGGTCGGCAAGGGATTTTATACCGGGTTTGATCTGGAAGCGCTGATGCGGACGGGGGGAGGCAACGGTGGAAGCACTGTGTTTGACGCATTGTCGGCGAGCTTCACCATTGCGGACGGGGTTGTGCGTAATTCCGATCTTCAGGCACAGGTTAAAGGGGCCAATGTGACGGGCGAAGGTCAGGTGATGCTGGGCGCGCAAGCACTGGACTACTTGTTTAAACCGACCTTGGCTCGCGATGGCGGCACCGGCCTGACCATTCCTGTCAAGGTTTCGGGACCTTGGGCCGATCCCAAGATCCGGCCGGACCTGGAAGGCGCGCTGAAGCCGCGACTGGATAAGCTGGAGACTGAGATCAAACAGGACGCTGAGGATAAGCTGCGTGAAAAACTGGGGGAAGAGCTCAACACGGTGATCGAGCCGGAGCAGGATTTGAATGATGTTCTGAAAGACCGGATTGAGCAGGAAGCCAAAGAACAGCTGCTGAAATTATTGGGTGGGAACTAAGGGCCTGTCGCTCGACCAAAAGTCACTGACGTGCGGGCTCACGAACACAGATCAAAAGAAACGCATTACGCGCCCGCCAAAGGCGGGCGCGTGGGTCGCCTGCCGGAGGTCAGGTGAAAAACCTTTTAAGACCCGATCAGATCACAACCGGTTTGGCCTTGGCTATCTGATCGAACTGCATGAGCGTCTGAACCAGATCCGGCATTTGATCCAAGAAGATCATATTTGGCCCGTCGCAGGGGGCATTGTCTGGATCCTGATGTGTTTCCATAAAGATCGCCGCCACCCCGATTGCCGCTGCCGCACGCGCCATTACCGGAGCGAATTCACGTTGACCACCGGAAGATCCACCACGGCCGCCAGGTTGCTGCACCGAATGTGTCGCGTCCATGACAACAGGATACCCTGTCTGGGCCATAATGGGCAGAGAGCGCATGTCGGCAACCAGCGTGTTGTAGCCAAAGGATGCGCCACGCTCGGTCAGCATAATCTTGTCGTTGCCGGTGCTCTCGATTTTTGTCGTGATGTTTTCCATCTCCCAAGGAGCCAGGAATTGCCCCTTCTTCACATTGATCACAGCGCCAGAATTGCCGGCGGCCAGCAACATGTCGGTCTGACGGCACAAGAAAGCTGGAATTTGCAGAATGTCGGCAGCTTCGGCAGCAAGGGCGCATTGTGCCTCTGTATGCACATCTGTCAGCACGGGGACACCGAACTCCTTTCGGATACCGTCCAGAACGGCGAGGCCCTTCTCGATGCCAAGGCCACGTTTGCCGGACAAAGACGTACGGTTGGCTTTGTCATATGAGGCCTTGAAGACATATTGCGCGCCTGCTTTGGCGCAGGCCTCTTTCATTGTTCCGGCAATCATCTGCGCATGATCTGCGCTTTCCAACTGGCAGGGGCCAGCAATGATCGTCAGCGGTTGATCGTTGCCGATGGTGATTCCGGCGATGTCGATGTGTTGCATAACTTACGAAGAGACCTGTTCTCGGAGGATTGATGCGGTGAGCGAGCACATCAAGTAGATACCGGAAAAAATCAAGAAGGCCAAAACGGTATTTTCGAACTTGCGCGGATAGGACGGTTCTTCGCTGGCCACTGGCGCAACCGAAGTGGTCAGATACCGTACCTGCCGGTTGGCTTCCATTCGGGTGGTGTCAACCTGCTGCAGAGCCGACTGTAGGATCAGATCACGTGTGGCAAGGTCTGCTTGGGCCATCTGAATCTGCACGCGAAGGTTCGCAAGCGAATTTTCCCCTTCCGAGGCGTTAATCATTCTCGAGTTGAGCTGGGCAATCACCGCTTCAAGGCGATGAATATCTCCTTCGACCCCTGTCACTTTTGCACGGTTTGGGCGCAGGTTGTCCTGCAAAGCTGCCAGTTCAAGCTGCTTTTCCTGGAGTTGCAATTCAAAGGTGGAAATCTGCGATCTGAGTGAGGCAATCACACCCTCGGGGTCAAGCACAGATCCCTGCTGTTGCAGGATGACCAATTGTTGCTGCGCTTCCCGGCGCTTGGCTTCCGCATCGGCCAATGTGGCCTCTGCGTCGGACATCTGATCACGGCGTTTCTGCTGGGACAGGTTGTTGACCCGCTCTTGCGCATAAGAGATGAGCTGTTGCGAAAAGGCAGCTGCCACTTCTGGGTCTGCAGCGCTGACTTCCATACGAACCACGCCCTCTGTCGGATCATAGCCAATTTTTACGTTTCGCCCGTAGACTTTATAGGCTTTTTCATTACTGGCCTCCGGATCCAGCCGTTGGATCGGGTCGATCCAGTCCTGCTGGAAATGGGACTTAAACCCAAGCTCCTCATCCAGACGCAACATGGCTTCCTTGGATTCCAGATAGCTTTGAACCGCAATCGAATCCTGGCTGGTGGCAAATTGTGTTCCACTGAACAGCCCTCCAACCGCGCCGGACGCACTGTCAGCCTTCAGGACCAGGAATTCGGACTTCGAAGAATACATCGGTGTTGCCACCGAGTAATAATAATAACCCGCGACAATTGTCGGGGCGAAGACGAAGAAGCTCAACCGGCCGAACAATAAGCCCAGGCGACGACGACGACGGCGCGCAATGTCATGCTGGATTTGGCGGATTTCGCGTTCGCGCCGTTCCGCCGGGCTGAGCTCTGTGGATGGCAGCGAGGTTTTTCCCGCCGGAACCGTTTGTGGGAGCTGCACCTTGCCTGGGGCAAGGGGGACCCCACTGGGCTGAGCGGTGTTCTTTGGGACGACCAGTTCCAGCATATTTGCATGCTGGAAGGGATCGATCCCCTTGGTGCGAAGCAGGCGCACCGCATCAAAATCTGACGTTGCGGACAGACCATGCTTTTGCGCGAGCCGACGGGCCATGCGCAGCTGTCTGCCTGTCAAACCTTCCTTGCGGATGGCGTCCAAATCGGTTTCCATATTGGTTTCACGGCGGCTGCTAACCATTCCTGCCAGCACTTTTCTGCTGCCGTCGGCAGGCTGTGAAACGCTTTTCTGAGCTGCAGGAGAGCCACCGCTTTGGGCGCTTGGCTTTGTGGTAGCGCTTTCGGCCGGGCCGGGCACGGCACGTGGTGTGGGCGCAGTCTCGGACGGAGATGCGCTGGACCGGCGAATGCGGAATTTTTTAGCCTTGGGTTTCATAGTCATAGAGCTGTTTCGCTTCTTCCAAGGTATCAAACATATATAACTGACCGTCGAGTAGCACTGCGGCAGATCGCGCGAACTTCTCTAGGGTTTTGGCCTGGTGCGACACGATAACGATGGTGGTCGTAGCCAGACGCTCTTGCAGGATCGCACCGGCTTTTTTGTTGAAGTCCACATCGGTGGTGCTCGGCATACCCTCGTCAATTAGGTAAATGTCGAAATCAAGCGCAAGCATCAAGGCAAAATTGAACCGCGCCCGCATACCAGAGGAGTAGGTGCCAACGGGCTGATCAAAATACTCCCCCAATCCGCAGAGCCAGCGACAGTAAGCTTCGACATAATCGGCATCAAGCGCGTATATATTGGCTATATAGCGTGCGTTTTCCATCGCAGACAGACGACTGACGACGCCCCCCATAAACCCGAGAGGGAAAGAGACTTTGCAGCCGCGCCGGATTGAACCCTCGTCCGGTTTTTCAAGTCCCGCCATCATATTGATCAACGTTGTCTTACCGGTGCCATTGGGAGCAAGGATCCCGATGGAATTGCCGAGTTCAACGCGAAAAGACACGCGGTCAAGGATCACCTTGCGCTGTTTGCCGGTCCAGAAGGACTTGCTTACGTTTTCAAACTCCAGCATTTCGAATGCCCGATACTGCTCTGTTCGTCCCGGTTTGGGTTGTATGTTATTTGCCTGCCACAAGAAAGGAATGTGCAGCTATTTGATAATAGCAGCAGACAGTTAACCAGTTATATGGCGAGTTTGTTTTTATTATGTCGGATTGTCTAGGATTGCCGCAATGATTTGTTAACTTTTTGTCAGGCCACGTAATCAGGGTTCTTTCTTTGCATATAGTCAGCTGTCAAGGTTAGGGTCAGGACTCATAGCCAATAGATAACGAGTGCTGCGAGGGCGATTGCGGACAGGAAGACCTTCGGGCACCTGTCGTATCGGATTGCCACACGCCGCCAATCCTTCAACCTTCCGAACATGATCTCGATCCGGTTGCGCCGTTTGTAGCGACGCTTGTCGTATTTCACCGGTTTCTTCCGCTGCTTCCGGCCAGGGATGCAAGCTCGTATCCCTTTGTCTTGCAACGCTTCTCGGAACCAGTCGGCGTCATAACCGCGATCCCCAAGCAGCCAATTAACCTTCGGAAGGCTTCTGAGCAATGCCCGCGCGCCGATATAATCGCTGACCTGTCCTGCCGTGACGAACAGATTGAGAGGGCGTCCTTGACTGTCGCGGATGGCGTGCAGTTTGGTATTCATGCCGCCCTTGGTCCGGCCGATCAGGCGTCCACGCCCCCCTTTTTCGCGGCCATACTGGTCGCCGTTCGGTGGGCCTTCAAGTACGTGGCGTCGATCATGACGGTCTTTTCTTCGACGTGCTCGGCAGCCAGACCCGCCATCATCCGGGCAAAAACACCCTTATCACTCCACCGCTTCCAGCGGTTGTACAACGTCTTGTGCGGCCCATAGACAGTGGGGGCGTCGCGCCAACGCAAGCCATTGCGATTAATAAAGATAATACCGCTCAGCACGCGCCTATCATCAACACGTGGCTTGCCGTGGGACTTGGGAAAGAAGGGCTCAAGACGCGCCATCTGCGCATCCGTCAGCCAGAATAGATCAGACATGTTCACCGCTCGATTTTCGACCCGTGAATCACGTAGCCAAGCGGAAATCAATGGGTCCAGACCCTAGTGAACCACTTTCAGGTGGCTACTCCAGCGGCACAAAAGCGCGACAGGTCCAGTTTCGTCTCTACACACAGCCAAGTATCGCGATCTTAAGTTACTCTTCGCAGGTCGTCGACAAGCGGCTAACAGGGCCGGGCAGGTAGAAGAACTAAGGGTCGAATGTCGTACTTTGAGGAACGATCAGAACTGCGTTTGAGCCACGTAGAAGTCAGCTTGGTGCAAACCGAACGAGCGCTGCACCAATCGATCGAAACGAAAGAAAGGCTGGCGGATTACAGCAAGAGATTGAGAAAGCATATTGCTGACATGGGCAAAAAAGCATGAGAATGAGAATACACTCACAATTTTAGTCCGTGGGTGTTGAAACTGCTTAGTTGGGAATGGATGCTAAAGGACTTTCATAAGCTCAAATTGGAGATGCAGGCTTGCAGGCTATGTAAGGATCTTCCGCTTGGTCCAAACCCCATTTTTCAGCTGGAAGAGCGGGCAAAGGTTCTGATCGTTGGCCAAGCTCCCGGACGCATTACTCATCTAAAAAATCGCCCTTTTGACGATCCCTCTGGGGATCGTTTGCGAGACTGGCTTGGGGTTGATAAGTCTGCTTTCTACGCGGATCCCCAGATTGGCATATTTCCAATGGGACTTTGCTTCCCTGGTGCAGGTTCTTCTGGCGACAAACCTCCACCAGAAATTTGCGCGACAACATGGCGGAAGAAAACGATGGCAGCTCTCAAGAGTGTCGAACTGACTTTGGTCTTGGGAGCCTATGCCATCGCATGGCACTTGCCTCACCTGAATGGAAAGACCGTTGCAGAGGCGGTCAAACAGTCTTCTGAAGGCCAAGACCGGGTCTTTGTACTGCCCCACCCGAGTCCGCGAAACAACAGATGGCTTAAGCAAAACCCTTGGTTCGAGGCTGATGTCATTCCAAGAATTCGGCAAAGCGTGAGACAACATCTAAGTGAATCTGAGAAGAAATAAATCACTTTTCGCTGAGCAGTTACTCGAAAGAAACCGTCTATAGACGGGTTTTCCTGGGTCTAACGCTAAAGGATCTGATCTGCCGTCGCCGCCAATTTGTGCCTGACAGTTGCACGGTGCAGTCCTTCAGGACCTGTCATATCTGCATCTGCGAATCCTGGTTGGCGGTTACGTGCAGAAATACCACCTTAGAACTCGCGCAGGCGTTACGCAAACCGCAAAGAACTGGCGATCCTTTGCACCGGGCGTCTTTCCCTTGCCTCATCCGTCCTGGCGCAATACGGCTTGGTTGCGAAAAAAATCCCTGGTTTGGGTAAGAGGTGTTGTCCGCTTTGAGGGCGCGCATAAAGGAAGTGATGCAAGAATGACTGAGGAAACGGCTCTGGATCTGGCCTATGCCACAATGGAAGCGACCCCACAGGATGAGCGCGCTCGGTTGCGATTCTTTGAACGGCTGGCTGACAGCGAGTTATTTCTTCTGCTTGGTGCCGAACCCGAGGGTGACACAATAAAACCAGAAGTTTTTCCGACCGAAGACGGAGAATTCGTTCTTGTTTTTGACCGGGAGGAGCGCTTGTCCGAATTTGCCGACAGCATTGTTCCCTATGCTTCACTGTCAGGACGCATGATAGTTCAGATGTTGGATGGGTCTGACATTGGCCTTGGTTTGAACCTGGATGTCGCACCATCGCAGACCTTGATCCCGGCGGATGCGCTAACTTGGTTGCGTCAGACGCTTGCGCACAACCCTCAGGAGGTCGAAACCGGGGTCGAAGAAGTTTTGCCGCCCAAAGGTTTGCCCGAACTTCTTTTGGAGGCGCTCGATACCAAGCTGGCCACGGCAACGGGACTGGCGAAAGGCGCATATCTGGTGGCATTGCGGTATCAGGGTGGGGGGCAAGGTCATTTGTTGGGTTTTGTAGATGCCCTGGATGGTGCAGATGCGGCATTGGCCCAAGCCGTCTCTGAGGCGTTGACCTTTTCAGGTATTGAGGCGGGCGCATTGGACGTTGGCTTTTTTGCGGCAACTGACGAAATGGCGGCGCGCTTGGCCCGTGTCGGGTTGCGCTTCGAGCTGCCTCAGCCCACGGAGGCAAAGACCTTTGCGCCTTCGATGCCCGGCTCTGATCCGGAAAAACCACCGCGCTTGCGATGAAAAACGTTCAGTCTTTGTCACCGCAAGGGGGGGGGGGCTGGCAGGACGGCTCACATCAATATTCATGGGGGTCTCCCGCCCGTCATCAGCTTTTGAAAAAAGCTTCTTCCCGTTGGGCGTAGCGCCGTGCCAAAGGCACGGCGCTACGCCCAAGGCCGCCAAGATGTGGTGACGCAGTTACCGCAGCTGCGGGCGCGGGAGATCCGCCTGCGAAAACCCTATGGCGACACATATATTGAAGCGTTTCGAGATCTCAGCCTTCCAGCTTACCCTGGGTTTTGGTCGCAAAATCTGCCGCGTCATGGCGTTCATGGAGCTGTTCGCTCAGCTCACCCCAGGTGCGGTTTACCATGCGTCCTCGTTTGACAGCAGGGCGCTCTGCAACCATCTTGGCCCACCGCATAAGGTTCGGATAGCTTTCCACATCAAGGAATTCTGCCGCGTCATAAAGCGTGCCCAGAACCACTGCGCCGTACCAGGGCCAGATTGCCATATCCGCGATCGTGTAGTTGTCGCCCGTGATATAAGTGTTGTCCGCCAGCTGTTTGTCCAGAACATCCAACTGCCGTTTCGTTTCCATGGTGAAGCGGTTGATTGCATATTCGAACTTCTCAGGCGCATAGGCATAAAAATGGCCAAAGCCGCCGCCCAGATAGGGGGCCGATCCCATTTGCCAGAACAGCCAGTTCATCACTTCAGTTCGCGCGGCCCCACTTTTGGGCAGGAAGGCGTCAAATTTTTCTGCCAAATGCACCAGGATAGACGCGGTTTCAAAAACCCGGACGGGGGTATCGCCCGAATAATCCATCAGTGCAGGGATTTTTGAATTCGGGTTGACCTCGACAAAACCGGACCCGAATTGATCACCGTCGCCAATCTTGATGAGCCAGGCATCATATTCCGCGCCGGTCTTCCCAGCTTCCAGAAGTTCTTCGAGCATTATCGTCACTTTCACCCCGTTGGGTGTTGCGAGCGAATAGAGCTGTAAAGGGTGTTCTCCAACGGGGAGAGCCTTGTCATGCGTCGGTCCTGAGATCGGCCGGTTGATGCTGGCGAATTTCCCACCGCTTTCTGCATCCCAAGTCCAAACTGCGGGGGGGGTATATGTGTTGTCTGTCATTGTGTTCGCTTTCCTGGTGCACGGTTGGACAATCGTTTTCGGCAAGTCCCTCAGTTAAATATGTAACCGGAGCAAAATTCCAATGACTGGAAGCTTTGATACGGCCGTATCACTGAAATTTGTTTACCTTTGGATATTACGAAAATCTCACAGACGCTCTTTGGTGGACACAGAACTGTGAGCCCCCCTTCGCAAAAGACGTAAACCGCATATTGTTTGGCCATGACGTGACCAGCCGCATCGGTTGTCGCACAAGAGTTGACTATCTAACGCACCTGAAATGAGGACGCCCATATGAAACGTTTTGCCCTAGCCGCCGTTGCTGCGCTTGCATTGGCTTTGCCCGCGTTTGCCGGAGAGCAGTATATTGATGAAACCGGTTTTGCCGTATCGGGTTACGATGTTGTTGCCTACCGCTCGCTGACACCCAACCCTGTTGGAACCCCGCAGCCTTTGGCTGTCCCGGGTTCGGCAGAATTCACTGCTGAGTACAATGGCGCCACCTTTGCTTTTGCTTCCGCAGCGAACCGTGATTTGTTTGTGTCAAACCCATCGCATTACGCGCCGCAATATGATGGCCATTGCGCATATGGCGTCTCGCGCGGTGGTAAAGTGCCGGCAAACCCGAACCTGTGGCGCATTGTCGATGATAAGCTGTATCTGAACATTACCAAGAACGTCGTAGGGTTCTGGGAAGAAGACATTCCAGGCAACATCAATCTCGCGGAAGACAATTGGGTTGGTATCGAACCCAATGAAGCCTCGGAAAGCACCATTCCAAACTTTACGTCCCCTGTGCCCACAAAGGGCTGATCGCAGTATCATAAAAAAACAGACAGACCCGCGCCATTCGACGCGGGTCTTTTGGCTTCCTCAGACAGGGTCGGTCAGGTGAGGCTTGGAAGCCACAAGACTATAGACGGGAAGGCCACCAGCGCTGCGATGGTCAAGGCATCGGCGACGAAGAAAGGTGTCACCCCCTTGAACACGTCCTGAACGCTCAGGTCATCACGCACACCAGCCACCACAAAGCAGTTTAGGCCAATCGGTGGGGTGATCAGGCAGAATTCTGCCATTTTCACAACGAGGATCCCGAACCAGATCGCGCACATCGACCCCGACATGCCAAAGGTGCTGTCTGCGACTGAAACAAATTCCCCCCCATTCAGCGCCATAACTGCAGGGTAAACCACAGGCAGGGTAAGCAACAGCATTCCGATTGCGTCCATGAACATGCCCAGCACCGCATAGGCGAGAAGGATGCAGATCAGGATCAACATCGGTGACATGGTGAGCGAGGTAATCCAGTCGGCAAAGGCTCCGGGCAAATCGGCAAAACCCAGGAAACGCACATAGATCAGAACACCCCAGATGATGGTGAAGATCATCACCGACAGCTTGGCCGTTTCCAGTAGCGCGTCCTTGAGTTCTGTCCAGCGCATGCCCTGAAACAAAGCCATCAGGAAAACCACAAATGCGCCAATGGCTCCGCCTTCGGTTGGCGTACCCCAGGCATCCCCGCCATAGGGGTTGTAGGCAAACAAGACAATGGTTGCGACAACAAACAGGATCGGCAAGGCCGGGGGCAGGGCAGCAAAGCGCTCTTTCCACGTGAATCCACTCACGGCGGGGCCAAAACCTTTGATTGTCAGCGCCATGCCAATGATCAAAGCTCCGTAGATCAGCGCGGAAAAGGCACCGGGAACAAATCCAGCAAGCAACAGTTTGCCCACGTCCTGTTCCACAATGATTGCATAAATCACAAGGATTGCTGACGGCGGGATCAGCGAAGCCAATGTGCCACCAGCGGCCACAACACCGGCGGCAAAGCGTTTGTCATAGCCGATTTTCAGCATCTCGGGGATCGCGATCCGGGCAAATACGGCAGAGGTCGCAACCGATGCGCCAGAGACCGCCGCAAAGCCGGCCGTTGCAAAAACGGTAGAGACCGCAAGGCCGCCGGGCACCCAGGCAAACCAGCGTTTTGCTGCTTCAAACAGTGCTTTGGTCAGGCCCGCGTAATAGGCAAGGTAGCCGATTAGGATAAAGGTCGGGATCAGCGACAGTGCCTGGCTTGAGACTTTGGAATGCGGCACCTGACCTGCGGTTTTGACCGCCACGGTCAGCGCTTTTCCAAAGCGGTCGGGATCATAACCGTACTTCGCCCAGAAAATCCAGATCAGCCCGACCATTCCGGCCAGACCCGCAGCAAAGGCCACGCGCATCCCCAGCACAACAAGCACCAGCAAGCCGCCAGAGACGGCAATACCAATTTCAATAGGTTCCATCAGCGTTGGTCCTCGTCATTCATCTTCTGCAAGGCGGCATTTTCCACCGCGTCGTCGAGATCGTCATGGCCCGAGACATGTTCGGCTTCCATTGCGGCTTGGGTTGCGGCGTCGGCGATCATTGGAATTGCCACAGGTTCATCGTCGTTTCGGACAAAGGCCCGCAGATAGCCCCACAGCTGCAGGCCCAATCGCAGGCACAGAACCGAAAACGCAACCGGCGCAAGCAGCTTTGCGGGCCAGATCGGCAGAGCGATGTCCATGGAGCTGTCGCGGCTCCACATGGGGGATGCAAAGTCAAAGCTGCGCTGGAAATGGGACCACGTCCCCCAGACCAACAGGACCATCAGCAGAAGAACCGCCAAAGTGGTGATAAATTCGACCAGATACAGCGCACGTCCCTTCAGGGCGCCTACCAGCATGTCCATGCGGATATGGCCGCCGTCGCGCTGGGTGAAGGAGGCCCCCATAAAGGCGATCAGCGGCATCGCCTGTTCGATCCAGTCCACATATCCGGGCAGGGGCTGGTTGAACCCGTTGCGCCCCGAAACCGATATTACCGCCAAAATCATAAGTGAGAACACAGCCAGACCGCTGAGGAGCGCCAGCACTTTTTCAACCGCATAGAGCCGCATGTCCAAACGGCTGAGCGTACTATCGTCCGACAGTACAAGAGAGGATCCGGCCATGTCGGGTCGCTCCTTTACAATTCAGGATATAAAAAGGCCCCCAAAAGGCCCGACGGGCGCTCATGGGGGCAAAGCGAGTGCGGATATCAGCTACCTTCGGCGATCATACCGGTGACCATGTCATAGAGCTCCTGCGCAGGCAGACCGCGCGCGGTGTTCTCTTCGATCCAGGCCTTGGCAGCCGGAGCAGCAGCGGCGTCTTTGAATGCTTTGATTTCATCCGCCGAGAAGGTCACTTGCGTGATGCCACGCTCGTCCAGGGCAGGGCCCCAGGCATCCATGGTTTTGTTGTTGTAGTTGTCAATGTAGTACTCCAACGCTTCCGGAACGGACTCCATCAGCGCTGCACGGTGCTCGTCCGACAAGTCGTTCAGCGCATCGGTGTTGACAACAACCGGGCAGTTCACAGTGCCGGGGTTCAGGTTCGCGGTCCACCAGGTGGCGTCTTCAATGGTGCCAAAGGACATATGTGCATGGGGCGCAAAGCTTGCAGCCTTGATCACGCCGCTGTCCATCGCCTGGCGCACTTCGGTTGCGGACATGGACGTCGGAACAGCACCGATGGTTTCCATCGCCGCACCGATGCCGCCGGTTGCGCGAACGCTCAGACCTTCAAAGTCTTTGATTGTAGAAGGCACATCACCGACGCCAACGATATTATATTGCGGCAGCGGGGAGGGCATCAGAAGGGTTGCGTTCCAACGGCCAAGGTCTTTGACAACAGCGGGGTGCTGATAAAGCGCCATGGACAGCTGCGCTTCCTGCTCCAATGTGGTCACACCCAGAAACGGCAGTTCCAATACGGTGATCGACGGGTTCTTGTCACGGTGATACCCGGCGCAGAACTGCGCCATCTCAAAGGCTCCAATTTCGATCCCGTCCAGATTTTCGCGGTTTTTGGACAGGCCGCCATAGCTGATGTTCAGTGTAAACTCGCCATTGGTTTTCTGGTCCAACAGCTCGGCCAGCTTTTCAACGTGCTCGGTGAAGGCCCGGCGTTTCCCCCAGAGCGAGACGCTCCATTCGGTGGCCATGGCTTCGCCTGCAAAAGCGACAGTTAAAGCAACAACAGCGGTTTGCGAAAGAATTTTGCGCATTCTGTCTCCTCCCAGATGCAAATTGGATTCTTAAATCGCAGTGTGCAGAAACAAATAGGCTTTGCCTATGAAGGAAAGCGCGCAGTGACGCAGCGTATCCCTGCGGCTTTCCGCAGGGCGAAGCGGGTCACAGCAATGCATCCTTGTCCAGACGTAGTTTCACGATTTTCTCGTTCAAGGTGCGGCGCCCTATGCCAAGCGCGTCCGCCGTATCATCCATTCGGCCCTGATGGTCGCGGATGGCTTTGGCAATCAGTTCGCGTTCAAAGGTGGCCACCGCTTCGCGTAGGGTCAGCGGCACGTCTTCGATGTTCTTTTCACTGCGGATTGCTTCAGCCATATTGCCCGTGCCCCGACGTGCGGCAAGACAGCGGCGCTCGCAGACATGGCGCAGCTCACGGACATTTCCGGGCCAGGAATGCGCCAAAAGAGCGGCCAAGTCATCATGGCTCAGATCCGGCGGGGGCGTGTCATATATCCGTGCCGCCTGTTCCAGAAAGTGTCGCGCCAGTAGCGCCAGATCATCGCCGCGTTGGCGCAGCGGAGGCAGATCCAGAACAACCGTGTTTAGGCGGTACAAAAGGTCCGCGCGCAGGCGCCCTTCGATCACCGCCTGTTCCGGATCTTCGTTGGTGGAGGATAAAATCCGAAAGGATGCGGCAATCGGGTGCGGGGCACCAACCGGTAGAATTTCCTTTTCTTCGATCACACGCAACAGTTTGGCCTGAACCGGAAGGGGACAAGAGCAGATCTCATCCAGGTAGAGCGTGCCCCCTGCCGCCGCCAGCAGCCGCCCGTCGACGTTGCCATAGGTGCCAAACATATCGGCTTCAAATGTGTCGGGCGACAGGCCCGCACAGCTCAAGGCGAGGAACGGTGCATCCGGCGCAGGACCAAGGTCGTGCAGAGCGCGGGCCGCAAGATCTTTGCCGGTGCCCGTTTCTCCGTTCAACAGGACCGGCGCGTCTATGTCGGCCAGCGTTAGGATGTCCTGTCTTAACGCTGTGATTTCCGGGGTCTGGCCCAGTACCATACGATCCAGCCCCGAAAGCTGGTAGAGCCGGGCGGTCAGCCGCGCATTGCTTTGGCGCATCCGCGCGCGTTCAGCGGCATTTTGCAGAACCGAGAGCAGCCGACGTGGCTCATGTGGCTTCTCAAGGAAACTGTAGGCCCCGTCCTGAACCGCTTGAACCGCCATTGGAATGTCGCCATGGGCTGAGATCAGAACCAAAGGCGGCGCAGCTTCCATCGTTGTCAGCTGTTGTAACAGCTCCAATCCGGACATGCCGGGCATGCGCACATCAGACAGGATCACATCGGGTGCGGACCGCGTCAGATACTCCTGCACTTGGGTCGCCCGGGACAAAGCCTCGACCCGCCAGCCCGCCGCCTCCAGCAAGGCCAGAAGCGATTGTCGCATCATCTTGTCATCATCGACCACCAGAATGCTGAAAGGGCTCTGTTCGCTCATACGGCCTCGCCGTGTTGATCTGTCGGAAATGTGAGGGAGAAAACCGCGCCGCGCCTTCGTTCTCCGTTGCGCGCCTGAAGCACGCCGCCGTGTTCCTTTACGATCTGAGCAGATATCGCAAGTCCCAGCCCCATTCCCCGCCCGCTTTCACGTGTGGTCATGAAGGGTTCCTGAAGATCCGCCAAAGTTGCCGCGCCAAGCCCGTGACCATTGTCGCGGATTTCACAAAGGGTCTCTGTTGTGGAGCTTCGCAGAGTGATATCGACGCGCGGGTCTGTTTCGTCTTCCACGGCGTCCAGGGCGTTGCGCACAAGATTGGTCAAAACCTGTTCCACCCGCAGCCTGTTGCCGCGTATCAGGGCTGGTGAGTTTGGCAGAATGGTTACAATTTCGGCACCGATCCCTGTGCGATTGGGCTCTACAAGATCCAATACAGCTTGGAGCGCGGCCACCAGATCCACAGGTTCAAATTCATCCTCACCTGAACGGGCAAAGAATTTCAGCTGCCGCGTGATGCCTTCCATCCGTTCGACCAGCGAGGTGATGTGGCTCAGCAACGGGCTTTCCGAAGCGTTCAGCATTTGCGCAGCCGCAAGGTGGTTTCGCATGGCTGCGATCGGTTGCCCCAGTTCATGTGTCACCGAGGCGGCAACCTGTCCCAGCGCCGCCAAACGACTGGTGCGTTCCAATTCATCCTGAGTGCGGCGCAACTGTTGCTCAGCAAGGCGTCGCTCTGAAATCTCGTGCGCCAAACGGGTATTTGCAGCTCGCAGTTTGCTTTCTTCGTTTTCGGAGCGAAACAGCGCGGATCGGATGCGGCGGGTCCGGCGCAGTTGCAGCACGCCAAGCCCCATCGCCAGCAGGACCACGGCCACAGCTGTCACCAGCCCGGCGCGGGCCAGAGCCCGGTCCCCGGCCGCGAAATAATGGAGTTGCCACCCATGAGGCTCGGTCGCACTTGTCAGGTGCAAAAGGCTCTCGCCTCCAATGGAGGCTTGCTGCATGCCGTCTACGGTCCAATCCAGTGGGGGCAGTGCTTGTTCCGGAAACTGTCGCTCGGCTTCGATACGCGCGCGGGTCGCGCTGGGTAGGGGGGACAAAACCTGATATTGCCAGACAGGGTTCGATGCCAGGAGAACAACACCGGCCTGATCCGCAAGCAGGACTTTTTCGCCAGAAGCTCGCCAGCTTTTGGCAAGGTTCGTCAGGTCAATCTTGATGGCGATTGCGCCGCGAACCGTGCCATCATCACTGCGGACCGGGTCGGCAATAAAATACCCAGGCGCGCCGGTTGTTGCACCGATGGCGTAAAACCGCCCTTGCTGGCCTGAAATCGCCGTTTGGAAATACGGGCGGAACGCATAATTCTGCCCGATAAAACTGGTGTCTGTTGCGTAATTTGATGCCGCGATGGTGCGCCCGGTGGGGTCCATCAGGTAAATCGCATCCAACCCGGCACGGCTAGCGAAATCCGACAGCCGGATGTTCAGCCTTGCCGTTGAGGATTGCGCGAGAGCCGCCCTGACAAAGCTGTCCTGTGAAAGCACATGGGTCAGATGCGAGAAACGATCCAGTTCGGCTTCAACGGTGGACCGGTAAAGCGACAGTCGACCCTCTGCACGAACCAGCTCTTCGGTCCTGAAGTAGTCATAGGACAAGCGAAACAACCCAAGCGCAAATAGGATCGCATAGACGACATAAAGCAAAAGATGCAGTCGGCGGAGGAACTTGGGGCGGGCCACGCGGTCAAGGGCTCCGAGCATGAGTTTCAGTTGGGCTTAAGCAAATTGGCGCATTTCTGCGGAGCTTGGCAAATGAAAAGGCGAAACAAGCCTGCCCGTAAAAGTAAAACGCCCTGCCACCAAAATCGGTCGCAGGGCGCATAAGATCCAAATTCGCAGATTACCGTTTGCGGTCGCGGCGTGTGCTCATCGGCTGGAAGGCTACGCCGACGTGGGCCTCGCAATAGGGTTTGCCTTGCTGGACTGGCAGCCCACAGAACCAGAAATCATCGGTTGCTGGATCGCCGACAGGCCATTTGCAGGTGCGCTCGGTCAGTTCCATCAGGGAAAGCTTTTTGGCCTTCTTTTCGATTTCATTGACTTTGGCCAGCGCTTCCGGGCTGATCTCGTTTGCGGACGGCTGCGGCGGCAAGGGTTGGCCGGCCGGAATGATCTGCTTGCGGGCCGGCAGCGATGGTTTTGCTTCGGCAGCAGGTGCCGGTTCTGGCGCCGCAGGGCGCGCCGGTTCGGTCTTTGGCTGTGGCTTTGGTTTGGCCGCAGCCTTTACCGCAGGCTTTTCCTTGGCCTCGCCACCGCTTTTGGCACCTGTGGTGCGGTTGGACAGACCCAGACGGTGGACCTTGCCGATCACAGCGTTGCGGGTCACGCCCCCGAGTTCTTTGGCGATCTGACTGGCCGACTGACCTTCGCCCCACATTTTTTTGAGCAGTTCGACGCGCTCATCTGTCCAGGACATATTTTGCCTTTCAAAGCTAATAGCGGCCCCAGCATCCTGCGGCCGCCATCGGAATTCCTTATCAGGTCTCTATTCTAGTCACTGGCGGCGGAGTTACAAGGTATCTTGCGCTTGGGTGTGCATAAGCTATGCAGCAAGAGCACAGAGCACCGGGAGACAGCACGTGGCACAGTCGGACTACACCATCGATTTGGGCGAACGCCGCTTTGGTCGGATCAATTGGCTGGGGCTGCAGACCATAGCCAAGCGAGAGATTATGCGGTTCATGGCAGTTTGGACCCAAACTCTTTTGGCGCCGCTGGTGACGGCCGGCCTGTTTCTGATGATCTTCAATCTGGCGATCGGTCCGAACCGGGGCGAGGTCATGGGCGTACCTTTCCTTCATTTCCTGGCCCCCGGCATTTTGACCATGACAGTGATCCAAAACGCCTTTGCCAACACGTCTTCTTCGATTGTGATCTCAAAGGTGCAGGGCAATATCGTGGATACATTGATGCCGCCCCTGTCCGGGTTAGAGGTCCTGCTTGGCTATCTGGCAGGTGCTGTTGCCCGCGGGCTTTTTGTCGCGCTGGGCATCGGCCTGGGGCTGTTCCTGGTGCTCGGAATTGTGCCGGAACATCCGTTTGTTGCGCTGGTGTTTGTTATTCTGGGCGCGCTCTTTCTGGGTGGGTTGGGGATCGTTGCCGGGGTCTTTGCAGACAAGTTCGATCAGATGGCGGCGATCACAAATTTTATTGTAACCCCGCTCGCATTTTTATCGGGCACATTTTATTCGGTTGATGCCTTGCCGCCGGTTTTGCACATTCTCAGCCATGTGAACCCTGTTTTCTACCTGATCGACGGTGTGCGATTCGGTGTTATAGGAGTGTCTGACAGTGCGCCTTGGCTTGGCTTCGCGGTCTGCAGCGGGGCGACACTTGTGGTTTGCACCTTGGGTTGGCTGATGCTGCGCAGCGGCTACCGACTGAAACCCTGATTACTATCCCAAAACCCGCATGCGACGGCGCTGAACCGCTTCGCGCCAGGCCAAAAGAGCAGCGCCACTGAGGATCACACAGGCACCCATAACGCTTACCCAATCCGGAACTTCTTCAAACACGGCAAAATCATAGATCGTTGCGAAGACCAGGGTTGCATATGTGAAGGGCGCGACAAATGACGCATCAGCCCGCGCCATCGCATTGATAAAGAGGCTTTGCGCGCAGGCCATTATCGCCCCCAGTGTTCCAAGTGCGATCCATTGCTGCGCCGTTGGCATCTGCCAGAACGGCAACACCGCCAAGGTTGCGATCACCACTCCCAGCGCATTGTTGATCCCCAAGATCTGCAAAGGCCCCTCGCGACCGGCAAGTTTCTTTATGAAAATAATTTCCATCCCCATCACAACCGCGGCAGCAAGGGCCAAAAGCGATGCCGGCTGAAAGCTGTTAGGCGTTGGCCGCAACAGGATCATTGCGCCGAGCATTGCAATGCTCGCCGCCGCCCATCGCCAGGGGCCAACGCGCTCTCCCAACAAAGGGATGGCGAGCAGCATTCCAAAGACAGGGTTCAGGAAAGTGATCGCTGTGGCGTCGGACAGTGGAATATAGGCGACGGCGGAAAACATCAGCGTAACGCCGCCCCATCCAAAAATCGTGCGCCCGACGTGAAGTCTCATATGGGGGGGCGTAAAATGCGGTCTGCGTATAGCCACAAAAGTCGTAATCGCTGAGAAGGCGAACATAAAACGCCCGTGACTGATCTGCAGCGGGTGCAGTGCTGGCCCCAGAGTTTCGGTTCCCAACAGCTTGGCCAGCAGTGTTGTCGCTGCAATGAATACGGTCGCTGTCAGGATCAGCGTCGCAGCAAGGGGGGGATTCTGGCGTGCAAACTGGCTCATGGATAAAGCGATGCGCCTGGTTCAGGCTTTTTGCAAGCACAAGCCTGTATCCATACAAACAGTTCACAGCCGCAGCCGCGCTGCTCCGTATCCCCACATTAAAACCATCCCAACCGCAGCCACGAAAAATGGCAGGCGCAGTGCCAAGTCGTGTCCCAAGCCCGGCGTTGCCAGCGCGACCAGCGCCCCGCCAATAAGCGCTCCAAAGGGGGACATGCCCCAGCCAAAGAAACGGTAAAGGCTGTTGACCCGTCCAAGCAGCTGATCCGGTATGTGGCGCTGCCGGTAGGAGACTGTCACCACATTCCACAACAAAGCGGCAAACATTTCAAGAAACAGGCCGACGGCTACCCACCATACTGACGGGGCAAAGGCGATGATGACCATGGCTGCGGCCAGACCAGGAAGGGCAATCAGCAGGGCGGTGCGTTCATTGGTGCGTGCAGCAATGGTGGGGCACAACAGCCCACCAACCACGCCTCCGGCTGCTCCGGCCGTCAGCAACACCCCGTGCTGCGCCGCGTTCAGCCCCAACAGGTCCTGGGCAAAAAGCGGCAGCACCGCCAAAGTCATCATTGAAAAGAGGTTCATCAGCCCCAGCATAATGGCCAAGCGCAAAATGGTTTGATGCCGACGCAACCAGTCAATCCCCTCGCGTGCCTCATGGTGCCAGCGGCGGGGTGGGCGCTTTGCGCGCGGAGCAATCCGCATGGCCCATACAAGGGCTGCCGCCGCGGCAAAGGTCACTGCGTCCAGAAAAAATGGGGCAGGTACCGCATAGGCGATTAGAACTCCGGCCAGAGGCGGCCCGACAAAGCTGCCCATAACCTGTTCGACACTCCAAAGTTGCCCATTGGCGCGCTCCAGCGTCTGTGTTGGGACGACCGAGGGGAGAACCGTCTGCGCCGCGTTATCGCGCAGCACCTCAGCGCAGCCCAGTAAAAACGCCAGCGCCGACAGGGCCAGAATATACGGCATGGGGGCTGCTACCGGAAATGCCGGTGCGGAGAGGATGATACCGATCACGCCAAATGTCAGTGCCATGCGCACAAGGTCAGCGCGCAGCATCAATTGTCTGCGGTCCGATCTGTCGGTCCAGACACCGGCTGGCACTGACAACACCAGCCAGGGCAGGCGGGTGGCAAAGGCAACCATAGCAACCAGAAACGGGTCGCGGGTGATCATGGTCGCAAGCCAGGGAAAGGCCAGCGCGGAAACGCCATCGCCCAGATTGGAAATTGCGGTAGCGGAAAACAAAAGCCGGTAATTCGGCAGGGTCCATAAATATGTCATGCTCCCAGCAAGGCTGGCACAGAGGGCTCTGTCAATCCTTGCTACAGGAGCAGCCCGCCGGGGATGCGTGGAAGATGCAACGCCAAATCGGCGCTTTTGGGTGACAAAAGGGGTTCACAAGCGGTGATTCCTCCCTTATGGAGCCGAAGTATGACCAAACACGCAAATAATTCGTCCCTCCGACGTCGACGCTGACCGGCTTTGCCGGGGCATTTGCCCTGTTTGATCCCCATGCACGAATGTTTCGCTAATATTTGTGCAGTTCTCGCTTCCAAACCAATTGACCCTATGGCCAGCCTGTTGCACTGATTTGGCCTCTTATTTTTTGAAAAGGATGATCCGATGATCCCGTCCGTCTTGCCAACCTATTCGCGCGCCCCGCTGCACTTCGTCAAAGGCGAAGGCTCCTGGCTGGTGGAAGCCGATGGTCGACGCTTTCTGGATCTGGGAGCAGGCATCGCGGTAAACGCCTTGGGCCATGCGCATCCGAAATTGGTGGAGGCGCTGACCAGTCAGGCGCAGAACCTGTGGCATGTTTCCAACCTCTACGAGATCCCCCAGCAGCAAGCTCTTGCGGACAAGCTGGTAGAACATTCCTTTGCGGATACGGTGTTCTTTACCAATTCCGGCACCGAAAGCTGCGAGCTGGCTGTGAAAATGGCCCGCAAGTACTTCTTTGAAAAGGGCCAGCCAGAACGGGTGGAAATCATCACCTTTGATGGTTCTTTCCATGGCCGCTCTTCTGCTGGTATTGCGGCGGCCGGGTCCGAGAAAATGGTAAAAGGCTTTGGCCCGATCTTGCCGGGGTTTGTGCATCTGACTTTTGGCGATCTGGACGGTGTGACCAATGCAATCACAGATCAGACCGCCGCAATTCTGATCGAACCGGTACAAGGCGAAGGGGGCATCCGCCCTGTACCCGATGCCGAGCTGAAAGCGCTGCGTGCAATCTGTGACGAAGCGGGCATCCTGCTGATTCTGGATGAGGTCCAATGTGGCGTTGGCCGGACGGGTAAGCTCTTTGCCCATGAATGGGCGGGGATTACCCCGGACATTATGATGGTTGCCAAAGGGATCGGCGGCGGTTTCCCCTTGGGCGCTGTTCTTGCCACCGAAGAGGCTGCCTCTGGGATGACCGCAGGTACACATGGTTCCACCTATGGCGGCAACCCGCTTGCCTGTGCTGTTGGTGCTGCGGTGATGGATGAGGTGGCAACGCCTGAGTTTCTGGCGGAAGTGAACCGCAAGGCAGGCTTGCTGCGGCAAAAACTCGAAGGTCTGGTTGCCGCCCATCCAGATGTCTTTGCCGAGGTGCGCGGATCAGGTCTGATGCTGGGGCTGAAATGCGTCGGGCCGAATACTGATGTGGTTCAGGCGGGCTATGACGCCGAGCTGATCACGGTGCCGGCTTCTGACAATGTGATCCGCTTGTTGCCCGCGTTGAACCTCACCGATGAGGACATCAACGAGGCCTTCACCCGCTTGGATGCGGCAGCAAGCCAGGTCGAGACCGCTTGACTTCATCTTTTCCCAAATACTTCGGGGGGGTGGGGGCTGGCCCCCACATCTGTCCGATCCAGAAAACGAGACCGATATGAACCATTTCCTTGATATCCACAAAACCGACGCAACTGCTTTGCGGGGGATTATTGATCAGGCCAGCGCCATGAAACAGGCCCGCCTTGGTCGCCCCAAAGGCGCAGGTGATGATGAACAACCACTTGCCGGACATATGGTTGCGCTGATCTTTGAAAAGCCATCGACCCGTACTCGTGTGTCGTTTGATGTGGGGGTGCGCCAGATGGGCGGTCAAACCATGGTGCTCTCGGGTAAGGATATGCAGCTTGGCCATGGTGAGACCATCGCTGACACGGCGCGGGTTCTCAGCCGCTATGTGGATCTGATCATGATCCGTACCTTTGATGAAAGCGTCCTGCTGGAGATGGCGGAATATGCCGATGTGCCGGTGATCAACGGTTTGACCGACCGCACGCACCCCTGCCAGATCATGGCGGACATCCTCACCTATGAGGAACACCGGGGCTCGATCAAAGGCAAAAAGGTTGTCTGGACCGGCGACGGCAACAATGTCTGCGCGTCTTTTCTGCATGCCGCGGGCCAGTTCGGCTTTGACGTGACCTTCACCGGCCCTGAACAGTTGGACCCCGAAGAGGAATTTGTCGGCCTCGCACGCAAGGCCGGGGCAAGTGTCATCATTGAACGGGATCCGGTCAAAGCGGTTCAGGGCGCGGACCTGATTGTGGCGGACACTTGGGTCTCCATGCATGACAGCCAGTCCTCCAAGGAACGTCGGCATAACCTGCTGCGTTCATACCAGGTCAATGACGAGCTGATGTCACATGCCAAACCGGATGCATTGTTCATGCACTGCCTGCCTGCCCACCGAGAAGAAGAGGTGACTTCGGCCGTGATGGATGGCCCGCAATCCGTGATCTTTGATGAGGCGGAAAACCGGCTGCACGCGCAAAAAGCAGTCATGCGCTACTGTCTGGGTGTTTGATCCAGAAACGAAGTTCTTAAAAAGCCGCTCTGGGTCAGGGCGGCTTTTTCTATTGAACCACCTGCATCATCGCAGTGAAAATCACCGCAGACAGTGAGGCGGCCGCAGGCACTGTAAAAATCCAGGCCGCAATGATTGTCATGAAATGGCTGCGGCGCACCAACCTGCGGCGGCGTACTTCTTCTTTTGCAAGTTTCGGGGTGTCAGGCAAAGACTTATGCAGCTTTTGACGTCTTCGGGTCATGTACCATTCACGAAAGAATCCCACGCCAAAGACACCGCCAACCGCAACATGGGTTGACGACACCGGAAGCCCCATCCCGCTGGCCAGAATGACCGTGATCGCAGCCGAAAGCGACACACAGAATGCGCGCATCGGATTTAGCTTTGTTATCTGGTCGCCGACCATTCGGATGAGCTTTGGCCCAAACAGAAACAGGCCAAAGGATATTCCCAGCGCACCAATGACCATGATCCAACGCGGCACCTCCACATCAGCGACGCTGGTGCCTGTCTGGGTGGCATGGACAATGGCAGCAAGGGGGCCAACGGCATTGGCCACATCATTTGCACCATGGGCAAAGGACAAAAGCGTTGCTGAAACAACCAGCGGCAGGGAAAACAGCGACTTTAGGGACCGGTTTCGGTTCTCCATGCGCCGCGCCTTGCGGCGGATCAACGGTGCGACAATGACATAGGTCACTCCTGCCACAGCCAGCCCAATTAGCGGAGCGGAGTTCGGCGAGGTTGTGAACAAGCGATCTACGCCTTTGACCATCAAATACGTCGAGAAGGCCCCGGCCATCACCGCGACAAGTACCGGAACCCACCGCGCGGCAGCGGCCATCTTGTCTTTTTGATATATGATCTTGGTCTTTACAAAGAACAGGATTGATGCGGCGATCACTCCGCCCAGGATCGGTGATAGCATCCAATTGGCGGCGATCACGGCAACCAAGGGCCAGTTTACCGCAGAGCCTCCCAACGCCATGACACCGGCGCCCAGGACACCGCCAACGATGGAATGGGTTGTTGAAACCGGAGCGCCGAGCCATGTGGCGACATTGACCCATGCGGCGGCACCGATCAGCGCTGAAAGCATTGCCCAGACTAAGGCCTGGGTATCGGTTGCCGCGTCAATCTGCAGGATATCATATGAAATCGTGTGCACCACGTCGCGTCCGGCCAGCAGGGCGCCGGCGCTTTCGGCAACTACAGCGATCAGAATTGCCGCGCCCATTGGCAATGCACGTGCCCCAACAGCGGGCCCCATATTGTTGGACACATCATTCGCGCCGATGTTTATCGCCATATAGGCGCCGACGGCGGTTGCTGCGATGACCAGCAGCAAGTTGGGTTGTGCGCCCCAGACAAAAGCTGCCACCATTGCTGCAATCAATATGAATGCAAAAGCAAAACCGCTGCCAATCAGGCCGCGTGCGATAGAACCTGTCGCCAGCTCAACACGTGAAATACGACTGAGATCATTGTCTAGGGTTTTCCACCCCTTCGGCGCAATCGGCATGGCTGGCCCCTCAGAGGATTAAAGTTCCAGCAGCAAATTACGCAGAGCTGGCTCGGCCACCAGTGTGGAGGCCTGCTGTGAAGGTATCCATTGGCGCTTGCGCTGATGGGCTTCAGGATATGTATTGGCCAGTTTTTTCACTTTTGCAGCATAAACCAGTGCGGTTACCGGCTCTGAGGTGCCATTGTCGCGCCGCTTGGTATAGTCAAAACGGCCAATGGGCTCTTCAGCAATATCTGCTTTTCTGACACCGGCTTCTTCCCAGGCTTCTTGCAGGGCGGCTTCGGCGCAGGTCTTGCCATCCATCGGCCAGCCCTTTGGGATGATCCAGCGTCCTGTATCTCGGCTGGAGATCAACAATACCTCGGTTCGTCCGTTGCGTTCACGATAGCATAGCGCGGCCACCTGCAGTTGCTTGGGGCGTTGCAGCAAGGGACGAATATATTCTTCCCAAGTTCTCCCGAGTAGACTGGTCGTTGTAGAGGAGGCTATGGCTTGGATCCTTGAAAAATTTGCGGGAACATAATGTTTGCGTAACGGTGTTCAAGATGTGTCACCGTAAATAATGTGCAATTCATGTTGAAATTAAGTTCATACTTCAAATGTGTTGGAATGGGGTTACAATTTTTGCCTGGTGGACGTAAGCCTGCGTGCTGGCTGTGATCATTATTTATGAAGGGCTGCGCCTCCGATTGGCGCGCAGGGTAGGGTCAGCTTCGGTGGGGTCGTCGGGCCAGGGGTGTTTGGGATATTGAGCGCGCATATCTTTGCGCACATCAGCATAGGACCCTGCCCAGAACCCCGGCAGGTCGCGGGTGATCTGAATCGGTCGCTGCGCCGGCGACAAAAGGGTGATCTTCAGGGCCTCGCCGCCGATCCTTGGGTGTTGCGTGACACCGAACATCTCTTGCAAGCGGACCTCGATCGCGGGGATCTCCCCGGAGTAGTCAATGGGGATTTTGCGCCCCAAAGGGGTCTTGAAACTGCCGGGCGCTTCGCGGTCCAGAAGCTGGCTTTGGTCCCAGGTCAAAGCGGCCTGAAGCGCAGGAAGCAGATCGAAACGCTTCCAGTCCTCGGCGCTGCGTTCGCGACCAAGCATGGGCAACAGCCAGTCGTCCAATGTTTCAAGCAAAGCGGGCGGCGAGAAGTCCGGCAGATCATGTCCGTCGGCACGCAACAGCTCCACCCGAGAGATCAGCCGGGCGGCGGCAGGGGAAAACCGCAGGCCAAGTTCGCGCACACCGTCAAGCATCGCGCGGGCAATTGCGTCCTGTGGGGCATCCTTCCAGATCTGGTCTTCCAGGACAATTGCCCCCAGCCGTTCCTGTTTGCGGGCCACCACCCGGCGGTCGCGTTTTGACCAGTGACAGGCGTCGACCTGTGCGATTTGGGTGTCAAACAGCGCGCGAATCTCGCTTTGACCGATCTGGGCTGCCATGCGGATCCGGGCCTCGCGCGGGTTGCCGTCAGTATCGATGGCCACCACAAACGCCGCGTTGGCCAGCCCATCCGTGGCCTCCAGTATGGCCCCTTTGCCGCCGGACAGGACAAAACGCGGCACATCGCCTTTGCGCCGCTGTCCGATGCGGTCGGGATAGGCGAGCGCGGCCATGGCAGCCGGGGAGAGACCTGGCGCAATGTCAGGGGCCTGGTGTTGCAGGCGTTTGATCTCGGTCTTGATGCGATCCACGGCTGGACGGTTGATCTGGTAAGGGCGACGCGCGGCAAAGGCTTTGGGATCCTTCAGCAGCTCAAGCCTGAGGCCAAGGTCCGGTGGCGCGCCGCGCAACGGGTCCGTTTCGCCGCACAGGGCACATAGCGGCGCGGCGGCGGGGCCTGCGTTCAGAAGCAGATGTCCCAGGCGCGGATGCAGCGGCAGCTTTGCCAAAGCCTTGCCATGGTCCGTAATCCGCCCGTCTTGATCCAAGGCGCCAAGCATCCGCAACAGCGCCTGCGCCTCGGCCAATGTTCCTGACGGTGGCGGTGTGAGAAAACCGAGATCCGAAGGCTGCGCGCCCCAAAGCGCCAGTTCCAACGCCAACGGCGCCAGATCTGCGGCCTCAATCTCGGCCGGGGGGAAGGCCATCAGCGCGCCTTCCTCTCCTTTGGTCCAGAGGCGGTAGCAGATGCCTTCAGCCACGCGTCCGGCACGCCCCATCCGCTGTGTTGCTTCGGCGCGGGTCACCTTTTCGGTCACAAGACGCGACATGCCTGAGCCCGGATCAAACCGCGCCCGCCGGGCCTGTCCCATATCAACCACCACACGCACATCGGGAATGGTCAGCGAGGTTTCTGCAATAGATGTCGCCAGCACCACTTTGCGCCCCTGTGTCGAGGGGCGAATGGCTGCTTGTTGTTCTGCAAAGGGGAGCGCGCCAAAGAGGGGGCGGATGTCACAGTTTTGCGGCAGTTGACTGGCCAGTTGGGTGGCGGCGCGACGAATTTCGCCTTCGCCGGGCAGAAAAACAAGGATCGCGCCGCCGCTTGGACGTGTCTCGCGTTCAGCCTTAACGACCAGCTCCACCAGCGCATCGATGCGGCGCGCCTTGGGGCCAAGGGGCTTGTCTAGCCAGCGGGTTTCCACTGCAAAACTGCGCCCTTCAGAGGTTACCATCGGGGCGTTCATCAGCCTGGCCACCGGGTCTGCGTCAAGCGTGGCCGACATGACAAGAAGCTTCAGATCATCACGCAGCGCCTCTGCGACTTCAAGGCACAGCGCCAGGCCGAAATCTGCGTTGAGAGACCGTTCGTGAAACTCATCAAAGATCACGGCGCTCACACCGGGCAGGTCTGGATCCGACTGGAGCATCCGGGTCAGAATGCCCTCAGTTACCACTTCGATCCGGGTGGTTTTGGAGGTCTTGTTGGCGCCGCGCATCCGGTAGCCGACGGTCTGCCCGACCGGTTCGCCCAACGTGTCCGCCATCCGTTCCGCCGCCGCCCGCGCGGCAAGGCGGCGAGGTTCCAGCATCAGAATGCGTCCCTCGCAGAGCCCGGCTTCGAGCATCGTCAATGGCACTCGGGTGGTTTTACCGGCACCGGGTGGGGCTTGCAGAACGGCCCGTCCTGATGTGCGCAAGGCATCCATGAGGTCGGGCAGGGCGTTTTCAATTGGCAGGCGAGGCGAATTTTGCATGACGCCTTATTGCCAGCCAAACGGCAAAGGTCCAGTGCCTCCACCATGTATGGGCGGTCTGAGGCCGGTGTCACAGACGGAGCGTGAACCGCCCAATCGTGGTCGACTAAGACAAGGTCTAAAAGCCTGGGCTGGCAGCGGCTGTTTCCATTTGTCCTATGCTTGACACTGGACTTTGCATGGCCAGTTGGGTTCAAGTCTGCCAAAGGTTTCCAAGGACAGGCGCGGGTATGGGTAGCGACATCGCACAATTGGGTGACAGGATTTTAAATGGCGAACGTCGGGCATTGGCACGGGCGATCACCTTGATCGAAAGTGGTCGCGCCGATCACCGCAACGACGCGGAGGCGCTGCTTCAAGAGGTGCAGGCCGCAAACCGGCAGGCGTTGCGCATCGGTCTGTCCGGAACGCCCGGTGTGGGAAAGTCTACCTTTATCGAGGCTTTCGGCATGATGCTGATTGGCCTAGGGCTGCGTGTAGCGGTGCTGGCAGTTGATCCAAGCTCGACACGGTCCGGTGGCTCAATCTTGGGTGATAAAACCCGAATGGAACACCTGAGCCGCGAGCGAAATGCCTTTATCCGCCCATCTCCCAGCCAGAATCATCTGGGTGGGGTGGCACGGCGTACGCGTGAGGCTGTCGCCCTGTGTGAAGCCGCTTCCTTTGATGTTGTACTGATCGAAACGGTTGGTGTTGGCCAGTCTGAAACCGTTGTATCCGAGCTGT
Organism: Epibacterium sp. ABZ3_068; assembly: GCF_056159265.1. Taxonomy (NCBI): domain Bacteria; kingdom Pseudomonadati; phylum Pseudomonadota; class Alphaproteobacteria; order Rhodobacterales; family Roseobacteraceae; genus Epibacterium; species Epibacterium sp. ABZ3_068. The sequence continues at coordinate 4,016,144 of NZ_JBSWUV010000001.1, read as the reverse complement.
GCGACCTGTTCCTGCTGCTGCTTGCACCGGCGGGAGGGGATGAATTGCAGGGGGTCAAACGCGGGATCATGGAAATGGCTGACATGATCCTGGTGAACAAAGCCGACGGGGATCTGAAACCCGTGGCCACCCGAACCTGTGCTGATTACGCCGGCGCATTGCGCCTTTTGCGCAAACGACCCTATGACCCCGAAGGGTATCCCTGCGCCAAGATGGTTTCAGCGCTTGAGAAAAACGGGCTTCAGGATGCGTGGGAGAGCATGCAGGAACTGATAAAATGGCGCAAGGAAAACGGCCATTGGGATTCGCGCCGGTCCGCACAGGCGGCCTATTGGTTTGATCAGGAAGTCCGTCAGGCGCTGCTGGCACAGCTCCAGTCCGAGGCCGCGCGGGCCGCGATGGCAGACCTGTCCGGTCAGGTTGCGAGCGGAACTCTGACACCATCTTCTGCTGCCAAACGGATGTTGCAGGAGTATTTGACCGCGCGATGATATAGCCCGCCGCGGAGCGAGCGGAACCAATCCACGACGCGCATTCTGACCCTGGCAGCAGCGGCAGAGCGTGGTCAGGCTTGTGGTCCTCCGGAAAACCGCGCAAAAAGAGCCTGAAGAAAGCTGAGTTGAATCACTTGACGCTGTTGACGGTTGAGCGTAATAGCAGCGGACCAGTTTTCGGGCGCAGCCAATGGCAGCGCCCCTTGTGATTTGGCCCGGACCTTCCTGGGCCTCCAGAAACGAAGGATGATGATATGTCGCGCCGTTGCGAACTGACCGGAAAAGGCCCGATGACTGGCAACAATGTCAGCCACGCCAACAACAAAACTAAACGTCGCTTCCTGCCGAACCTGAACGACGTGACTCTGCAGTCCGAGACTTTGGGCCGTGGTGTGAAGCTGCGTATTTCTGCTGCTGCTCTGCGTTCGGTGGACCATCGCGGTGGTCTGGACGCGTTCCTGGCAAAAGCCAAGGACGAAGATCTGTCCAGCAACGCTCTGAAAGTTAAGAAAGAAATCTTTAAGGCACAGGCTGCTGAAGCGTAATTCGCTGATTGCAACTGTCTGAGATTTGAGCGCCGCACGGGACGTACCCGCGCGGCGTTTTTGCGCATTTTGCGCCCTTGTCCAAGGTTTGGCCAACAGGCATAAGACGCCGGTATGCAACGTCTTTGGTCCATCTGTTTTGCGCTTGTTCTGGCCCTGTCCCTGATCCTTCAGGGGCAAAGCGCGGCGGCGCGCGTGACGATGCAGGATGCGGCAGGGCAGATCGTGATCTGCACCGGGTCAGGCCCGATGACGGTCTTTGTGGATGAAAACGGTCAGCCCGTCGATGCACCTGCTCCCTGTCCGGACTGCCTGATTCTTTCGGTTGTTGCGCTGTTGACGTCACCAATTGAGATTTCAGCCCCATCTCGGACAAGCCACCGCACGACGGCGCAGACTTGTCAGTTTTGCCCTGACTGGCTGGCCTGTACTCCCTGTGCTCGCGCTCCCCCGACCGTGTCTTAACTTCAAATCCCAAAATCGAAATCTGATAAGACACATCCCAAAAGGGGGAGACAACATGTCCCTGAAAACCTATTTTCTTGCCGCTGGCTTGATGGCCGCTGCTGTAGCACCTGCCTTTGCAGAAAGCGATAAACCCATCATGATCGAGGACGCCTATGCGCGCGTTTCCTCTCCGAACGCCAAGGTGGGCGCGATCTTCTTTGAGATTGAAAACCATGGAGGCGCGGCGGACCGTTTGATCGACGCAAAGTCGGATGTGGCGGCGCGGGTTGAACTGCACACCCATAAAGAGGGCGAGGGAGGCATCATGCAGATGCTGCATGTGCCTGAAGGGTTTGTGATTCCTGCGGACGGCCATCACGCGTTGAAACGCGGAGGGGATCATGTGATGCTTATGGGGCTGCATCATGGCTTGAAAGACGGGGACAGCGTTCCTCTGACCCTGGTCTTTGAGGAGGCCGGCGAAATTTCGCTTGAGGTGAAAGTGGACCTGAACCGTGCGGATGCGCAAGGCGCAGAGGCGGCGCATGGTCATGATCATGGCGCGCATAAGCACGACGATCACGATCATTCAACCCATTCCCACGGGAATTAAGCCCAATCGGGAAGGGCGCGTCGGCAGGCGCAATGCGCCCTTCGCCGCGCCCGTCGCCCTTGAGGGGCTCCCCTGCGCCCAGGGTGTGTCGCCTGATTAAGTCGGGACGTGCTGTGCGTGATACCTTTTCCCGCGCGCAAGCTGCAAAGTTCCTATTAAACCAATGATTTGCTGGACAGAACTTCGGTGACCCAAGCGGGAACGGTCTTGCTGGCCAGGCCAAACCGGGTTTCGTCAAAACGGCTGACAACAGCGGAAGGCTCAAGGTTCAGCTCAACTGTATGCGCCCCAGCAAACCGGGCCTCTTCTACAAAACCAGCTGCCGGGTAGACTTGCCCTGAAGTTCCAATCGCAGCAAAGAGATCTGCCTGCGCCAGGTGGCCATAGATCTCTTCCATGTGATACGGCATTTCTCCAAACCAGACCACATTCGGGCGGCTGCTCATCTGGGCGCAGGATGGGCAGCGATCTGTGACCTGCATCTCATCCGGCGCGGTCCAACAATGCCCGCAACGCGCGCATAGCGCCTGGTCCAATTGCCCATGCATGTGAAACACAGTGTGGCTGCCCGCGGCTTCATGCAGGCTGTCGACATTCTGCGTGACCAGTACCACATGGCCCGGCCAGTCTTTCTGTAGCCGGGTCAACGCGTGATGTGCCGCGTTTGGCTGCGCCTTGGCGGCTTGCGCCCGGCGTGCGTTATAGAAACGATGAACCAGCGCCGGATCCCGGGTGAACCCTTCTGGCGTGGCGACGTCCTCTATTCGGTGTTGCGCCCAAAGCCCGTCTTCGTCGCGAAAGGTGCCAAGTCCGCTTTCGGCGGAAATACCTGCTCCGGTCAGAATCACTATGGTGCCTGCGGATTGCTCTGTATGTGCCATCTCGTTAAAACCTCATCTGGCATCCCGCGCCTGTCGCGGTTTAGTTTGGAGTCGCTTCACCATGACCTATCGTGTGCTGTTTGTCTGTTTTGGGAATATTTGCCGCTCACCCGCGGCGGAAGGGGTGTTCAGAACGCTTTGCCCGGATGTGCAAACCGATAGTGCAGGGACGGGGCGTTGGCATGTGGGGGAACCGCCCTATGCTCCGATGCAGGCGGCCGCGCGGTCAAGGGGGCTGGACATTTCGGACCTCAGAGCGCGCCAATTCACGTCCGAAGATTTTGCCGCCTTTGATCTGATCATCGCCATGGATCAGAGTAATCTGGATGATATCGAGGCGCTGCGCCCGGCCGGAAATCAAACGGTGGCAGAGCTGTTCACCACCTACGCCCCGTTATGCGGCTCGGATCATGTTCCCGACCCCTATTACACGCGCGATTTTGCGGGATGTCTGGATCTGATTGAACACGCCGCAGCCGGGCTGATGCGGGCACTAAGTGCCCCTTAATCCTCGATTACCCGAAATTCACCTGTGAGCCAGGGCAGGCGGTTCTGGGCCGGGTCGATCATCTGGCTTTGCACCAGCCGACGTACGGTGGTCGCCACATCACGGGGCACCTGTTCCGCCCAATCTGACGCCGCAAAGAGCGAGATCGTGCGGTCCGCATTGCCAAAGGGCAGGGGGAAGGCGTCCAGTTGTTCGTGAAACCGCGCCGCCCGCATAAAGCCAAGTGGAGTCGTGACAGCCCATCCAATGCGGCGCGCAACCATCGCCATCAAAGCAAGGTGAGAGCCTATCTCGAACCGCTCTTCAAAATCGAGTTTCTGGCTTTGCATATGGGCTTCGATTTGCTGCGAGATCAATTGATCCCGCGCATATCGCAGGAACGGGAGCTTGCCCAGACGATCAAGATCCTCGTGCCCGGTCTCAAGGAATCCGCGTGGAGCCACCAGAATAAAGGGGTCCCGCACCAAAGGGTATTCGTCGATTCCGTTCTTTGACTCACCTGTGGACGCGCCAATCGCGATGTGGAGTTCGCGAGCTTCCATGGCTTTGCTGATGTCCAGACTTGAGGCAGTGATCATCTTGAACCGGCATTGCGTCATGCTGTCGGCCAATATGGTCGCCAGGCGAGGCGTCAGATCATTGTCAAAATCGTCTATCAGCCCGATTGATAGGGTGCTGAGATGGGTGAGATCCATCACCGACATCTCGCTCTGTGCAAGGCGAAGCTCGGCCAGAACCAGCTCTGTTCGGCTCAGGAAGTTACGTCCGGCCGCGGTTAGAACCATGGGGCGGCGGCCGTGATCCACGAGGTCTCCGCCCAGGGCCTTTTCAAGATTTCGCAGCTGCTGGCTGACCGCAGGTTGGCTCAACCCTGTGATCTCGGCTGTTTGGGCAACTGATCCTGTTTTTGCGAGGGCCTCAAATACTTCCAGCCCGCGTAACGTCACGCCTTTTAACAACATGCTGCGCTCCAAATGAAATCGACACTTTGTAATCTCAGTTCAACTTAAAGAAAAAGGTGCAGGTTTACTGTCTTTTCCCCATAAAATCGCGTGTTAAACCGTAAAAATCAGAAGGTTATATTTACAATATGGCACACGCGCAGAGCAAAGCCAATTAGACGAAAGTTTTTGATTATCAAAAACACCGTCATGCAGCCGTAGTTTATGCTGCATTGCCGCAATGCGATTTGGCGCTGCGTCTTGAGTGACGAAAGCACGTTCCCCCTTCATCTGGCGCGGGCAATGCCAACGTCAGCGATCTGGTCTCACAGCAATGGGTTTGCGAGGAGGCGTGTCGCGCTTTGGGTGTGGGCTAACAGTCGGGGTTAGCTACAGACCTGCGCCGCTGTTTCACCAAAGGCTTTGTAGCGATTCCACAGGCGGTTGTCGCTGACACGGTCGGATTGGCGCACTTCTTGCGCCTGATCAGGGTCTTTGAACCATTTTGCAACCGTGCGCTGTTCCGTACGGCTCAGTTTGGCGTCTGCGACGCGTCCAATGCAATTGCACAAGGCCCGGCTGGCGCTGCGGTCAGATTGGCGGCAGGCTTTTTCTATGTCCGCACTGGCAGGGCTCAAAGGGGCAAATACTGCCAAACCAATGGATAATGCGCCTACAGCCAGCAAGATACGCGTCATGACTTATGCCTTCTCTCCGTGAACCGGCGGATTTATTCCTGCCGAAAACCTGTCCCAAGGGGTTCCTTTTGCCCGCAGTGCGCGCGCTTTCAGCTACTATGGAAGGACAATGGAGAGCAATCAATCAAATGCTAGTAAAAAACGCCACTGCGCAAATATTTGCCGATCTGTGCCAGAACAGTCGCAGACCGGCAAATTTTCGTTTTATCACGCGGCCTTGCGCGCGTTTTGCCATTGGTTTGTGAACCCTTCATAGCGCTCAACCAATGCACCATTTGGGCCAGCCAAAATAAGAAGCCCGCTGACCAGATTGCCGAGTACGACGGGATTGCCCAGTATCGGCGAAACCGCTGCCCGATCACCCGGTGCGCAGGTTTGGGCGTTCAGTTTGTTCAAGGTGCCTTCCAGTACGTCAAACGCCATGTTGAACTTCGCGACCTCTGATTTCAGCGTTGATTTCGCGGGCTCTGCAACTGTTCCCTCGGGGAGGTTGCGAAGCTGGAGAACAATCTGTGTCAGGCTCTGTGGCATTTCAGTCAGGGCCAATTGGGCTCCTATAGGGGAAACACCCTCCGTGGGTTTGGGAGAGGTTGCGCGCAAGGCGGCGGCCGCACCATCCAAAACCGCCGTGGCAAGAATGCGGTTGTCCAAAAGATGGTCTACAGTTTCTGGCATAGCAGCCTGCATGCGTACCGCGGCTTCTGCCTTTGCGGCCTCTGCTGTGGCGGCGGCTTCCGCCCGCGCGGCTGCGGCTGCGGCCATGGCAGCGCGCATCCGCTCAATTTCCTGAGCAACGGCCTGCGCGCCCGCGCGCCAGATTGCATCATCTATTTGTGCAACAGCTGTCTGGAATTCCCAGTCAACGGGGCGACCACCCATGTAGCCCTGGTACCATTCGACCCAATAATCCCAGAGCGGGTCATTTTTTGCGGCCTTTACAAAGCCTTCCCAGAATTCAAGCATCGGCATGGGCGCTTTGCCAGTGGACCAAAGACGCGTTGTCAGAAGGTCCGTTCCGGCGGAGCCGATTTCCGCATCCTTCAGCATCGTGGCCTCAGAGTCGAACGGGTTCAATCCTGCGGTCAGCGTTGATGATCGCGCCGTGTCCCCGGCAAGCTGCATCGCTTGTGACGCCGCATCCGCAACAGATGCTTTTGAGCTGCTCAGAACGGTTTCAGCCGCTGACATTCCTGCCAATGTGGCCGTTCTGTCGGTGACTGAGGGGTACATGCGCGGAGCTGCCCGCGTAGCCGCATGGGCCGCGTCCTTCAACTCTGGTGAAGGGCCGTCTTCCTGTCTGGCAGCCACACAAGCCACAATGGTGGCGCGCAGACAGGACACCAAAGAGGCACCGGCGTTGACATTGCCTGAGGTTCGCTCAACCTGGTTCATAACGGCTGGAAGACTGCGCAGCGCCGCCCGCGCGGCCATTGCGCGGCTCAAGCTTGCAGGTTGCGCTGATAGCCAAGCATAAAGCTCCCGCTCGTTGGTGACCTCGTCCATCTCGACCTGTGCCGCTGCCTGTCCCGCCATGGCTACTGTTACTCCCGCGCTTCCGCTTCAAATTTCCTGTCTCATGGTCACACACGCGCTTGACCAAATCGCAAATCCAAATCATATCCCACAGCCATGACAGAGCTCTCGAAAATCCGAAACTTCTCCATCGTCGCACATATTGACCATGGCAAATCCACCCTCGCCGACCGTCTGATCCAAGAGACGGGTACGGTGAAGGACCGTGACATGAAGGACCAACTGCTTGACAGTATGGACATCGAACGTGAACGCGGGATTACCATCAAGGCAAATACAGTTCGAATTGAGTATAAAGCCGACGATGGTGAAGTTTACGTTCTGAACCTGATCGACACCCCGGGTCACGTCGATTTCGCCTATGAGGTCTCCCGCTCCATGCGCGCGGTTGAAGGCTCGCTTTTGGTGGTCGACAGCACCCAAGGGGTCGAGGCGCAGACGCTGGCCAATGTCTATCAGGCGATCGAAGCGGATCATGAGATCGTGCCGGTTCTGAACAAGATCGACCTGCCTGCCTCAGACTGTGACCGCGTGGCGGAACAGATCGAGGACGTGATCGGCATCGACGCAACCGAGGCAATCCAGGTTTCGGCCAAAACCGGGCAGGGTATCCGCGAGACGCTGGAAGCCATTGTCCAGAAACTGCCTGCGCCTGAGGGTAATCTGGATGCGCCCTTGAAGGCGATGCTGGTCGACAGCTGGTATGACGCATACCTTGGCGTCATCGTTCTGGTGCGCATCATGGATGGCACGCTGAAAAAAGGCATGCGCGTGAAGTTCATGTCCAACAACACACTGCACCATGTGGATCGCGTGGGCGTGTTCCGCCCGGAAATGCAGATGGTGGACAGCCTTGGCCCCGGCGAAATCGGTTTTCTTACCGCCTCGATCAAACAGGTGCGCGACACCCGCGTTGGCGATACGATCACCAATGACCGCCACGGCACCGAAGTGGCGCTGGACGGTTTTAAACCCGCGCAGCCGGTGGTCTTCTGTGGTCTCTTCCCGGTGGATTCGGCTGAATTCGAAGACCTGCGCGACGCCATTGATAAGCTGGCCCTGAACGACGCCTCATTCTCTTTTGAAATGGAGACCTCTGCCGCCCTTGGCTTTGGCTTCCGCTGTGGCTTCCTGGGCCTCTTGCACCTTGAGGTGATCCGCGACCGGATCGAACGTGAATATAATATCGAGCTGATCACCACCGCGCCCAGCGTGATCTACCACATCTATATGAAGGGTAAGGACAACGAACCCGGTGAGATGATCGAGCTGCACAACCCCGCCGACATGCCCGACATGTCCAAGGTCGACCATATGGAAGAGCCTCGGATCAAGGCGACCATCATGGTGCCGGACGAATATCTGGGCGACGTGCTGAAACTCTGCCAGGACCGCCGCGGCATTCAGGAAGACCTGACCTATGCCGGCACCCGCGCCATGGCCGTTTATGACCTGCCCCTGAACGAGGTGGTCTTTGACTTCTATGACCGTCTGAAATCGGTGACCAAGGGCTATGCCTCCTTTGACTATCAGATGACCGGCTACCGTGAGGATAACCTCGTGAAAATGTCGATCCTGGTGAACGATGAACCCGTGGATGCGCTGTCAACCATGGTCCACCGCGACCGGGCCGAACAGCGCGGCCGTGCCATGTGTGAAAAGCTCAAAGAGCTGATCCCGCGCCACATGTTCAAAATCCCGATCCAGGCGGCCATCGGCGGCAAGGTCATCGCCCGCGAAACCCTGAGCGCATTGCGCAAAGACGTAACCGCCAAATGCTACGGCGGCGACGCCACCCGGAAACGGAAGCTCTTGGACAAGCAGAAGGCGGGTAAGAAAAAGATGCGCCAGTTCGGGAAAGTAGACATCCCGCAAGAGGCGTTTATTTCGGCGCTCAAGATGGATGATTGATTTTCGCCCCCGCGCCCCGGCGCGGGGGCGAAACGCTCCATGTGCTATCTCTACGTTTGCTAGGCCGCGCGCCAACTTTTTGACATGCCCTCAAATCACGTTCGTTAGGTTGTGTCTTAAGTGTTTGATATAGTGAAGATTCACAAGAGGGTTGCTGTGTTTCTTGGACCGTCTATCATAAAAGAAAACGAGAGAGCCATGAACGAGATTTTTGTTACTGCCCCACAGCCGACTCTCAAGCGCGTGGCTGATTTAGATGGACCCGATTTTTACCCGACGCCAGCTTGGGCAACCCATGCGCTTATCGAAAACGAGTCCTTCGTTGGAGATATTTGGGAGTGTGCCTGTGGCGATGGCGCAATGAGCTCCGTTCTCGAAAAAACAGGCCAAGATGTCACTAGTTCGGATCTATACGACAGGGGCTTTGGGGAGGGTGGTGTAGATTTCCGGAATACTTCCAGAAAAGCAACTAACATTATCACCAACCCGCCTTTTAATGCAGCAGAAGAGTTTGTGCATTCCGCACTGAAAGCCGCTGACAGGAAATTCGCATTGCTGCTGCGGCTTGCTTTTCTAGAAGGAGCAAGACGTCAGGCAAGTATTTTTAGAAGTGCCGCCCCGAGCAAAGTATGGGTCTTTAGTGAAAGAATAACTTTCTACCCTAAAGGAGCAGTCCGCAAAGGCAGTGGAACAACCGCCTATGCTTGGTTTGTTTGGGATAAGGACCACGAAGGAATAACAGAATTAAACTGGTTGCCTACCGGTTACAAAAATCGACAATTTAATTGAGTTTTGCGGCGTAACTGCGTCCCATTTTGGTTAGTGTCCAAGACTCCGTAGGCTTGTCGTAGTCAGCTAAGCCTTGCGCGGATAGGCCAGTGCTTTGATTGCGATGTGAAACTAGGTTTCGTACTTTCTGTGAAAAGTAAGTGTCGCTACGATTTTTGGCAAGTTGCGCATCTTTTCCTGATGGTTTTAGTCGCTTGGACAGTCGTTGAATGAGATCAGAAGTACTGAGAGTTTGTCTGGGCACTTTTAACATTTCTTTGCATGCTTCGTTGCGGATCTCGGATTCGGTATAAGTCATTTTAGGATCTCGGAATTATTTCTGTACATCCTATAGTGGTGTGATGATCTGTTTTCTTCAAGTTGAGAAGTGGAAACGGCCACGATTTTGGGGTGAACAGATTGCAGGAATACGCATCCTTGGCCCGCTTGGTAAACTGAACGTCAGTATCAAACAAAACGCATGAGCTTTGCCCACACCTCGGTGCTGCGCTGCCCTTCGTGTGTTGCGGCGCAGGTCTGCAAATGAATTCAGGTTTTCCAAGTGCCCGGCAAATGTCGCCGAAGGCCGAACAGGTTCTCAAACTAAACAGCAGAGCCTACTGCCCAGCACTCTCTTCTTTCTTCTTCTTATCTTGATCATAGTGCCACTTGATGGCGAAATACATGCCGACGCCCAGCACAATCAGCTTGAACGGCAGGAAGACGATCGGGAAGAAATTTACCCAGTTTATGTCCATCTTCTCTCTCCTTGATGCGATCAACACGAGTGGTCCGCGCGGAGCGCTACGCCAAAGCCGGGCCGGGCTGTAGCCGCCAGATTGACGCAGGGCAGATGTGCCTTTTGCTGGGTGATAAACGGGAACCCGGATCAGAGCGCCTGCTGCACATCCGTTGCGGCCTGGCCGATGGCTTGTCCGGCTTTCTCGATATCGCGGCCGGCTCCTTTGGCGGTCTCGCAGGCGGTTAACGCACACAGGGCAAGAATCAACAGGGCGGTGCGGGTCATGGGGGTTCTCCATCTTTGGTCCCGTCGCAGATGCATGGGACGTCGTTCGTTGTTGCGCAGACATTCCCCAAAACCCGCGCCTTTGGCAAGGGGGCGAGCAGGGGGGCAGGGCAGGGCCGCCTTTTGTTGCGACTCCTGTTGGCCAGGGCCCCGGATGACCCAGATCAAAGCGTATGAATTCGGAGTTCGATATGTGTCCACCTGCGCGCGCGAGGTACAGAGATCGAGGTCCGAATGTTCCGTCTTGCTTTAATCCTTCACGTCTTTATCGGGTCCACTTTGATGGGGGCCGCGATAATTGCAGCGCTTGCGCTTGGGATGACCACGCTTCAGCCGATTCTCGTTGCTGCGGCCATAGGCTTTGTGGCCGCCGTCCCGGTGAGCTGGCTGATTGCAAAACAACTATATGGAGCGCAGTGAGAAGGGCGCTGTCGGGACAAAAAAGGCTCTGGCCTTCCTGTTTGATCGAAGTCACAACTTTGAACACATGGGACAGAGACGGAGTTTGAGGCCTTTCCTGTCCGGACCGGCTGATTTAAAGGGGCGATAGATTTCCCTCTTCAGGAGCCCGTTCGCCCCCGTGACTTGCCAATTATGTTCTGCCGCCGCTCCTGTTGATCTGTTTCCGGTTGCGGGTGGTCCCGAAGCGGCCGCTGTGAAAATCTGCGGTACCTGTGCCGAACAGATTTCGGGCGATATGGATTCGGATCACTGGCGGTGTCTTGCCACAACTATGTGGAGTGAAACCCCTGCGGTTCAGGTTCTGTCAGCGCGTTTGCTCAAACGGCTGTCCGATCAGGATTGGGCACGGGATCTTTTGGACCAGCTCTGGCTGGATGACGAGACACAGGCCTGGGTCGATGCCGAGCCTGCAGAGACGTCCCACAAGGACAGTAACGGTGCCCCGCTGGCCGCTGGGGATACAGTGGTTCTGATCAAGGATCTGCCCGTCAAAGGTGGTGGGTTCACCGCCAAACGTGGGACCGCAGTGCGCAATATCTCTTTGGTTGCGGACAACCCGGAACACATCGAAGGGCGCGTTGAAGGTCAGCGCATTGTAATCCTAACCAAATACGTAAAACGAAAATGAGTTGCCCATGCCACAATGACGGGGCAAAAAGATGCGGAATTCTTGCCGAGCCACGCCCCGTGTGGCAGAAAGAAGCAACTGCCAATGATAAAGAGCTGTGCCAATGACAGATTTTGCCGAACGTCGCCGCATGATGGTGGATACTCAGGTCCGTCCGTCTGATGTGACCAAATATCCGATCATTGAAGCGATGCTGGCAGTTCCGCGTGAGCAATTCGTGCCTGATGCTCAGGCTGAAGGGGCCTATGCCGACCAAAATGTTCCTTTGGGAAATGGTCGTGTCCTGGTTGAAGCCCGGACCATCGCCAAAACTCTTGATGCCCTGGATATCAACAAGGATGAGCTGGTGCTCGATCTGGGCTGTGGACTTGGATATTCCACGGCCGTGATTTCACGCATGGCGCAAATGGTTATCGGTGTCGAAGAAGAGGATAATCTGGCAGACGATGCTGCGTCGATTCTGTCAGATGTGGGCGCGGATAATGCCATCATCCATAAGGGGGAACTGGCGGCGGGGGCCGCTGAACATGGCCCTTATGACGTGATTGTGGTGCAGGAGGCGGTGGAAACACTGCCAGAGGGTCTTTTGGCCCAGCTCAAAGACGGCGGTCGTATTGCGGCTCTGTTTATGACCGGCGCCCTGGGGGAAGTGAAAATCGGCTACAAGGCAAATGGCGCTGTGTCCTGGCGTTTTGCCTTTAATGCCACCGCGCCGGTTCTGCCCGGCTTCAAAGCTGCCACAGAATTTGCTCTCTGATCCAAGATCAGCGGGTGGTCGTCCGGGTTTGCGCCCTGACAGATTATGTGAATGAAACGGCGGCTTGATCTTAAGGTCCAGCCGCCGAAACATGTTTGAATTCACGCCATTTGGCTCCGGATCCGGGGCGGGGCGGCGGCAGATAGGTGACAAAGATGCTGAAGACCATTTTCGCAAGACGAACCCAAAACGGCGGCAAGAAAAGCGCTGTACGTGCCTTGGCAATGGCGGGCAGCATGCTGGCTGTATTGGCCGCACCCGGCCAGCTCAAGGCGGATAATCTTTCGGATGCCCTGATCGGAGCCTATAAAACCAGCGGCCTTCTGGAACAGAACCGGGCCTTGCTGCGGGTGGCAGACGAAGATGTGGCCTCGGCGGTTGCAGCAATGCGTCCGATTGTGAACTGGGCTCTGACGGCGTCGCATCGTTACTCGCGCGCGCCGGGCACGCTTACGCTTCAGGACCATGACACCAATACCTTTGCAGCCACGATCAACCTGTCCTGGGTTCTGTGGGACGGCGGTCAGCGCCAGTTCACCAAACGCGCCGCTCAGGAGGCTGTACTGGCGACGCGTCAAAGCCTTCTCGACGTGGAACAGCAGGTTCTGTTTAACGCGGTGACAGCTTATGTCAGCGTGCTCTTCCAGGAAGAAAACGTGCGTCTGCGCAGCAACAACCTGCGTCTTCTGCGTGAAGAACTGCGGGCTGCACAGGACCGTTTTGACGTTGGCGAAGTGACGCGGACAGATGTTGCCCTCGCCCAAAGCCGGGTTGCAGGTGCGCAGGCGGACCTGACACAGGCGCGCGGGGACCTTGCATCGGCGCAAGCGACTTATAAACAAGTGGTTGGTCGGGAACCTGGCGCGATCCAGGGGCAACCGCCCTTGCCAAGTGGCACGCGGTCCGAGCGTGATGCGCAGTATCTGGCCCGTCGCAACCATCCGGCCTTGCTGTCTCAGCAGCATGCGGTGAAGTCTGCAGAATTGCGTGTTGAAAGCACCCGTGCTGCTTTGGGGCCGTCGATCACCCTGCGCGGTGATGTTGGGCATACACAGACGTTTAACCAGCGCACCGACACTGACACTCGTGGCGTATCTCTTGAACTGGGACAGACCATTTATGCGGGTGGCGGACGCCAATCGGCGTTGCGGGCCGATCGCGCACGCCTGGATGCTGAAAAGGGCGTGCTGATTTCAGCCCAGCGTCAGATCGAGCAGGGTGTTTCAGCGGCTTTTGCAACGCTTGAAGCTACACGCGCCAGTTTGACATCGTCTGAACAGCAGGTGCGCTCAGCCCGTGTGGCCTTTGATGGTGTCCGCGAGGAAGCGACCCTAGGCGCGCGCACAACACTGGATGTGCTCGAAGCCGAACAGGAGCTGCTGGATGCACAGGTTGAGCGTGTGCAAGCGCGGGCGAACCTGTCGTTGGCTGCCTATGAACTTCTTCAGTCCCAGGGTCTTCTGACCGCCGAGCATCTCGGTCTTGCGGTCGAAATCTATGACCCGACACTCTATTATAATCTGGTTAAAGATGCCCCGGCAGCAGGCAGCAAGCGCGGAAAAGACCTGGATCGTGTTCTCAAGGCGCTTGGCAAGCAATAAGACAGAAGAAAACCGCGAGGCACTCGGCAGTTGTCGGATGCCTTTCAGCAGGTTACAGTCTCAAAAAAGAGGCCAGAGTAGTTAGGTAGTCATGTCAGGTCCCCTAGAGCAGGCAGGTGTCGAAGACGTCCTTTCCTCAATCCGTCGATTGGTCAGTGAGGACAACCGAATCGCGCGTTCTCCCTCTTCTGCACGCGCAAAAGGCCTGCGCCCGCGGCTTGTCCTGACACCTGCTTTGCGTGTGTCTCCCGAAGACGCCGCGACTCCGGAACCTGCGGCCGCAGAAGATGACTTTACCGAGAATACCAAAGACGTGTTTGACAGTCCGAATATGTCAGAACACACGATGGAAGACGCTCAGGTAGAAACGGCCGAAGTCTTCCCGCATGAGGAAGAGGACCGCAGCGAAGTGTCACCTGCAGCGCGTTTCCTCGGGGGGGACGATACGTTGGAACGTCCGGCATCGCTGGATGTGTTTAGCCTGCGCGGACTGTCAACGGACGCCGGGGGTGCCGACGCCGATGTGCAGCTGGAGGTTGAGGCGGAGGTGGCGGAAGATGGCACGCTGCAGTCTCCGCCTTGGAAAGATCCGGATACCACACTTTATGATGCGGCTGTCGGGCTGGAGGACGCGGGGGGTGAGGCTGAAACAGCAGCCAGTGCCGCTGATGATGTTTCGCCACGGGGTCCGTCTGAAGCGCCGGAGACAACAGCTGAGGTGACACAGCTTCACAACGCAACGGCACGCCAGAGAGCTGCGGCCGTGGTGCGCAAGATAGCCGAGATGGAAGCCGCAGATGCAAATTCCACGGCAAAAGTGCAGTGGGAACCCGATGCGCGCCAGAATGGACCTTTTGCCAATGGAACCTCGACCTGGCGTGCGCCTGCAGATGAGAGCGTTGTTCCCGAGACAGCTGACCCTGTTGAGGTTCTTTCTGCCGAGGTTGTCGATATTACCGCTGAAGAGATCGAAGACGATATAGCTGAAACGGTTTTGGCTGCCGATAACATCTCGGATGAAGCAGCTGTTCTGGATGAAGACACGCTGCGGGATATGGTCGTGGAAATCGTGCGCAGTGAGCTACAGGGTGCGTTAGGTGAGAAAATCACCCGAAATGTCCGCAAACTGGTCCGCCGCGAAATTCAGCGCGCTCTGGCCGCCCACGACCTTCTTTGACACGATAGGCTGCTGATCTGCGTTGGACTTGCGGGGGAACATCTCCTCTGGGGATGCATTGGTGCGTCCTTTTGTGATTGGTGGAACATTATCCCATGGGGTCTCGCAGACACTCCCGCCCAGCTCCGGTTTCCTTTTGAGAAAACCATCGCCGGTTGGGCGTGGCACCGCGCCTTTGGCGCGGTGCCACGCCCAAGACCGCAGGCGGCATCGGCCCAATTGGCCGATGGAACCAAAGGGCGCGGGAGCGCTCCCCTTTGGGTAAACGCACAGGTTTATGCTTTTCTAGGACGAGGTTACGGAGCCTGACAGTTCCAGAAGTTGGTCCAGGTCCAGATAACGTTCCAAGTGGCTCGCAAGTTGATCCAGCGCTTCGTCCACGTCAGCGTCATATAACAGCGTACTTTTCACGCCTATGTCCGCCAGAAACTGTGCGCGGAACGCGTCGTTGGAGAAAAGCCCGTGCAGATATGTGCCGCTCACACGCCCACTGAGGTTTGCTGCGCCCTCAGCGCGTCCGTCAATCTCGAGCCAGGCGCGGGCGCAGTCTGGTCCGGTTGTGCGACCCATGTGGATCTCATAACCGTCGACCACCAGGCCACCGTCGCGTGTCTTCGCTTGCGTCAGTGTCACTCGCTTGTCGCCAGCCATGACCGTTTCGACATCCAAAAGCCCGAGCCCTTTGGCACGCCCCGGACGTCCATCCACTCCCGCAGGGTCGTCCACCCACTGCCCAAGCATCTGGTAACCGCCGCACAGGCCCAGAACGCGTCCGCCCCGCCGGTGATGCGCGTTAATGTCGATGTCCCAACCCTGGGCCCGCAGGAAGGCAAGATCGCCCAAAGTGGACTTGCTGCCGGGGATCAGAACCAGATCCGCATCACCTGGTAGCGCGCGTCCGGGAGGAACCATCTCGACGCTCACATCAGGTTCTGCGGCCAACGGGTCAAGGTCGTCGAAATTCGCCATCCGCTCCAACTGAGGGACCGCCACTTTGAACGTGCCGCCAATTCGGGAGGCCACGTCCATACTGTCCTCTGCGGGGAACTTCCAGGCGTCCTGGAACCAGGGGATCACCCCCAGCGAAGGCCAGCCCGTGCGTGCGGCGATGTCGTCGCGTCCCGCGTCAAACAGACTGAGGTCTCCGCGAAACCGATTGACGGCAAACCCGACGATCTTGTCCCGGTCCGCCTGATCCAGCACCGCCTGAGTGCCAACAATCTGCGCTATGACCCCGCCGCGGTGAATGTCCCCCATCAGGATCACGGGCACATTGGCCGCCTGCGCAAAGCCCATATTGGCAATGTCACCCTTGCGCAGATTGGTCTCTGCCGGAGAGCCGGCGCCCTCTATCAGGATCAGATCCACATCTGCCGCCAGCCGATGAAAACTCTCAAGCGCTGCCTCCAGCAGGCCTGTCTTGTCCCGCATGAAAGAACCGGCAGCCCGCGTACCACGCCGCTTGCCCTGTACAATCACCTGCGCGCCTGTATCGGTCTCGGGCTTCAATAAGATCGGGTTCATATCTGTGTGAGGGAGGCGACCAGCAGCGCGGGCCTGTAGCGCCTGTGCCCGACCGATCTCGCCACCTTCGGGTGTGACCGCCGCATTGTTGGACATATTCTGGGGCTTGAACGGTGCAACCCGCAGTCCGCGCCGCGTAAACGCCCGCGCAAGCCCTGCCACGATCAAAGATTTGCCAACATTGCTGCCTGTGCCTTGCACCATGATCGCGCGTGTCACGTAGTGTTCCTAACCTAGAGCCGGGCGGGTGATTCCGCTGGGCGACCTTAAAACCAAACGAGACTGATATGAACACACCCGCACATCTACTGACCGGAGCAGCGCTGTTTGGGCGCAACGGCGGACGGGAGGTTTTGATCGCAGCGGTGATTGGCAGTCTGCTGCCGGATCTTTCGCTTTATGTAATGGCAGCCTGGTCGATCTACGTGCTTGGTATCCCGGTGCGGGAGGTCTTTGATGAACTGTATTTTTCGCCCTTGTGGCAGCAGGTCTTTGCCATAGACAACTCATTCCCGATCTGGGGAGCCTTGCTTGCCTTGGCGCTCTGGCTGCGCAAGGACTGGTTGGTGGCGCTCTGTGCCGCAGCGCTATTGCATGTCTGCGTCGACTTCACCATGCACGCAGGGGATGGGCGTCCCAATTTCTGGCCATTCAGCAAATGGGTCTTTCATTCCCCAATCAGCTATTGGGACAGGCATCACCACGCAGGCCTCCTGGAACCCTTGATATTGGCAGCCAGCCTTGTCAGCTTTGCCTTTCTGTGGAGAGCTGCGGGGCGGCTCGGACGGGGTGTCTTTGCTGTTTTGGCCTTGATGGAGCTCGCCACATCCAGCGTCATGTTTGTGATCTTTGCGGGCTAGCCCAACACGCATCCTTCAAACCACAGATCCATCAAACCGCAGATCGCCAAAAGAAAAACGCGCCCCCACCGGACGCGTCTTTCTTTTGGCAGCTTGTAGGGATGGCTTAGGCCGCTTCGGCCTGCGCATTGCGGCGCTCGCTTTCTTCACGAGACAGCGCAACAGAAGTCCGCACTCCGCGTCCTACAAAATCCATCAGGCCTTCAACAACCCGCTCGTTCGGGTCGATGCCGGCACAGCTCAGCACTTCACGGCCATCGCGCGACCGCGCCCAGCGGGCAATCTGCTCGGGGCCATTTCCATATTTCTTGTCGTCCGCAATTGCGTCGTCCAATGCAGCCAACACAACGGCTGCAAACAGTTTGCGGGCTCGGTTACCCTGCTCGTTATTATAAGCAGTGCCGTCCACGAAATCTCGCATCTCGCTTCCTTTTTTGTTCTTGCTATTGCAATTTCTGTTTTTTCGGCGTGACGCCCCTTATGGCGATTTTGTGACGATTCGGGTAGTCAAAAATTGCATATCTATTATGCGTATTTTGCATGGCTCTTCCATGCCCCGATTTGCCGCTGTTCTGCCCTGATCGTTTTCTTGCCAGCCGTTCTGTTGCTCGATATAGGGGCTTTTAATTGTTCAACAACCACCCGAAAGGCATTTCCCATGCCCAAGATCAACGGCAACGAAATTCGCCCCGGCAACGTGCTGGAACATAACGACGGTCTGTGGGCCGCGGTCAAGGTCGACCATGTGAAACCGGGCAAGGGCGGCGCCTTTGCGCAGGTGGAGCTGCGCAACCTGCGCAACGGATCTAAACTCAATGAACGTTTCCGGTCGGCTGACAAGGTTGAACGGGTACGTCTGGAGCAAAAAGATCAACAATTTCTGTATGAAAGCGACGGAATGCTGATCTTTATGGATTCCGAAACCTACGAACAGATCGAACTGCCTGCCGAACTTCTGGGCGAGCGCCGTCCGTTCCTTCAGGACGGTATGACTATCGTTGTGGAATTCTATGAAGACGAGGCGCTGAATGCGACTTTGCCGCAGAAAGTGACCTGCAAGATCGTCGAGACAGAGCCGGTTGTAAAAGGCCAGACAGCAGCGAACTCTTTCAAACCTGCGATTCTGGACAATGGCGTCAAAGTCATGGTGCCACCTTTTATCGGTCAGGATGAGATGATCGTGGTCAATACAGAGACCATGGAATATTCCGAGCGTGCTTAAGGTACCGTAAAAATGCGACACTGGTCGCCAGACGCCCTGCGTACGATCGTTCGCAGGGCTTTTTTGCGCCGTTTTGGGGCATTCGAAGGCACTGCCTAAAATTTCCGCATTCAGGCGGTGCGCTGCTTTTTCAGCAGACATCTTTATTTCCATGTGCCTTTTCCTCTATGCTCAGGCCTATCCCGACTTGGGACCGTAGGAGGAGTGATGGGAGTGCTGGCGCATTCTGGACATGTGCAACGCGTGCTTGAGGCCGCGGATTCGCCCGTGGGTGCGGCAAAGTCCCGTGTGGTGGCGTCTTGGCGGCGCTCCATAGTTAAACACGGTCTGGACCCTGCACAGGTCTCGCGGGGAGAGCGGGTCGACGCTCCGACGCTGAACGCGCGTAAAGAGGCCTCTGATCGTTTTCTGGACATCGCCACGCCGCAGCTCGATCAGCTTTATCGCCTGGTCGGACAATCCGGCTGCAGCGTCTTGTTGACGGATGCCAAGGGCCTCGTGCTGGGGCAGCGGTGCAGTGATGGCGATGCCCGTGTGTTTCGTGAGTGGGGTCTCTGGGAAGGCGCGGACTGGAGTGAAGCGGCAGAAGGGACCAATGGCATCGGCACCTGTCTTGCCGAGGAACGCCACGTGATCATTCATCGTGACGAACATTTCTTTGCCCGAAACGCCGGGATGAGCTGCATCGACGCGCCGATCTTTGGTGCCGATGGGCAGGTTATCGGGGCGTTGGATGTCTCGTCTGCCCGCGCGGATCAGACTGAAGGGTTCAACAAGCTGATTGCGGCATCTGTCCTGCAAACCGCCCGTCAGATCGAAGCCGAGACCTTCCGCGCCGCATTCCCCAAGGCCCGTTTCATTTTGGCCGATGCAGAGGAGGGGCCGTTGGTCAAACTTCTGGCGGTAGACAGTGATGATATTGTGATTGGCGCGACACGGGGCGCACGACGCGCCTTTGGGCTTGCTCCGTCCGGTCCCATTGAACACCGTCCGGCAACCGATTTGCTGGGCCGGGACGAGAATGAGCCGACGGGATTTGAACGCGGGGAACGCGCCGCTGTGATACGTGCACTGTCCCGTGCCGAAGGCAATGTCTCCAGCGCAGCGCGTGCTTTGGGAATCGGACGTGCGACGCTCTATCGCCGTATGAAACGCCTCGGAATCGGCGAGCGCGCCGACTAACCCTAAAATTTTCTGCAACATTGCCGGTTCGGTATGCCTTTGCATGCCCACAACTGTCTCAGACCTGAGACAGAGTGCAAATTTACTTCCTTGGTCTCAGATGACATGGGCGCAGCTTGGGTGCATCTTTCTCGTCACAGATGCGGCGGAGGGGTCGCACACATGGAGGACAACATCATGAACGAGATGACACAAGTCGCTGGTGAATTCACTTCACCGTTCAAAGAGCGCTACGACAACTTTATCGGCGGCAAGTTTGTCGCCCCGGTTTCAGGCCGTTATTTTGACAACATCACCCCGATCACCGGCGGTGTTGTGGGCCAGATCGCCCGTTCGGATGAAAAAGACGTCGCCCTCGCGCTGGACGCGGCTCATGCGGCCAAAAAGGCATGGGGCACAACCGCACCTGCTGTGCGCTCTGACACGCTGCTGAAAATCGCAGACCGTATGGAAGAGAACCTGGACATTCTCGCCAAGGCCGAGACCTGGGACAACGGCAAGCCGATCCGCGAAACAACCCTGGCCGATATTCCGCTGGCCATCGACCACTTCCGTTACTTCGCAGGCGTTCTGCGCGGTCAAGAAGGCACGATGTCGGAAATCGACAACGACACCGTTGCCTATCACTTCCACGAGCCTCTGGGCGTTGTGGGTCAAATCATCCCTTGGAACTTCTCCATCCTGATGGCGGCCTGGAAACTGGCGCCGGCGCTGGCCGCGGGCAACTGTATTGTCTTGAAACCGGCAGAACAGACACCGGCCGCCATCATGGTGATGATGGAGCTGATCGGAGATTTGCTGCCTGACGGTGTTCTGAACGTCGTCAACGGCTATGGCGCCGAAGTGGGTGCTGCGCTTGCGACCTCTGACCGTATCGCCAAGATCGCCTTTACCGGCTCCACCCAGACCGGCAAGATCATCATGAAAGCCGCGACCGAGAACCTGATCCCGGTGACCCTGGAGCTGGGCGGTAAATCCCCGAACATCTTCTTCAAGGATGTGATGGACCAGGATGATGAATTCCTCGACAAAGCGGTCGAAGGCTTTGTTCTCTTTGCCTTTAACCAGGGTGAAGTCTGCACCTGCCCAAGCCGTGCGCTGATCCACGAAGACATCTATGAAGAGTTCATCACCCGTGCCATTGCACGCGTGAAAGCCATCAAACAGGGTGACCCGCGTCTGATGGAAACCATGGTTGGTGCACAGGCAAGCCAGGAACAGCAGGACAAGATCCTTTCCTACCTGCAAATCGGCGTCGAAGAAGGTGCCGAAGTTCTGGCCGGTGGCGCAGCAGCACGTTTTGGTGGCGATCTGGAGAACGGCTTTTATGTGCAGCCGACAATCCTGAAAGGCCACAACAAGATGCGCGTCTTCCAGGAAGAGATCTTTGGCCCGGTTGTGTCGGTTTGTACCTTCAAGACCGACGAAGAAGCGCTGGAGATCGCAAACGACACGCTCTACGGCCTCGGCGCTGGTGTCTGGTCGCGTGACGCAAACCGCTGCTACCGCTTTGGCCGTGGCATCGAAGCAGGCCGTGTCTGGGTCAACAACTACCACGCCTATCCGGCCCATGCGGCCTTTGGTGGCTACAAGCAGTCCGGCATCGGTCGCGAGACCCACAAGATGATGCTGGATCACTACCAGCAGACCAAAAACATGCTGGTCAGCTACAACCCGAACAAACTGGGCTTCTTCTAAGTTTCACGGGTTTGTTGAATTCAGAAAGCCGGGGCAGGGATGCCTCGGCTTTTTGTGTTTGGATTCGCGAACCCAAGCTGTAAGCCCTACGCGCGGCGCGGGCATTCCAGGACGCATTCGCGCGCTTCTCGAACCCTGGGGCAATGTTCTGCACAGCCCAAACAGGGGCAAAGGGTGGCCATATTATCGCCTGATTAACCCTTTACCTGCTGAACTATGGATACACTATCGACCACCTTTGCTGAGTTTGTCTCGAATGCCGCCGGCCCCAAAAGCAGGCTTTGGCCCTTGTATCTCCTCATCACCTTGGGGATCTGTGTCTATGTCTACCGACGGCAGGCGATCCGCGTGCCATTCATTCAATGGCTCTTCCCAAAGGCGATCTACTTTCACGCCTCCCATCTGGTCGATGTGAAGATTTTCCTGCTCAGCAAGGTGTTTTCGACGCTGGGCCTGTTTGGATTGGTTTTCTTCAGCGCGGGCGTATCCAATGTGATTGTCGCAACCTTCGGCGGCAACGCGGCGGTTGATCCTTTGCATCCGGTCTGGATCGCAATCCTTCTTTTGGTGGTCAGCGATTTTGCCACCTATTGGGTCCACCGGATCCACCACGAGAACAAGATCATCTGGCCCTTTCATTCCCTGCATCATTCAGCAGAGGTCATGACACCGGTCACGGTTTACCGAAAACACCCGATTTACGATTTGATTTCATCTTTTGTGCGGGGGATCTTTGTGGGTGTTCTTCAGGGAGCCATGCTGTGTCTCTTTGATCAGGCCCCTGGATTCGCGACCCTCGCAGGGATCAACGCCTGCTATGTGATCTTCAATATTGCAGGCTCCAACCTGCGTCACAGCCATGTGTGGCTCAGCTTTGGTCCGGTGATCGAACATATCATAATCTCGCCTGCGCAGCACCAGATCCACCATTCGATTGATCCGCGCCACTACAACAAGAACTACGGCGAAGTTCTGGCGGTTTGGGACTGGATGTTTGGCACGCTCTATGTGCCGCGTGGACAGGAACTCATTGAATTCGGCCTGGGGGACAAATCAGGAAAACGTCTGCGACAGCGCCATGACAGCTTGACAGCGGCCCTCTATGTGCCTGTCCGCGACAGTGTCGTGCAGATCAAAAAAGCACTGGCACGGCGTCAGGAGCGCGTCTCGGCCGATCGTCCAAAGGCCGACACACTGGCCGAAACACTGTCGGCAAAGCCCCCGACTTCGGCAGAGTAGCCGAATGTCACGGGCATTCTCTTTCTATCTGGATGCACTGCGGTTTTGCGCTGCCGTTCTGGTTCTGCTGTCGCATTTTGCCTACCCGCGTTTCAGCGATGGCCGCTGGCTCTGGGTCCGGGACCTCAACCTCGGCAGCGATGCTGTTGTCATCTTCTTTGTGCTCTCTGGCCTTGTAATCAGCCATGTTGCCCAGACAAAACCGGGCGGCGGGGTGCAATACGCCTTTGACCGTGTGACCCGGCTGGTCTCAGTTGCGCTGCCTGCTCTTCTTGTGGGCTACGCCTTTGACCGCATCGGCGCGCAGCTGGCACCGCATCTCTATGTCGGCTGGATGTACAACCCTTTGCCACTATGGGAGCTTTTGTTGCGCGGGCTCACATTCTCAAACGAGTGGACAGGCCTGGCGACGCGGCTTGGGACAAATGGCCCGTTCTGGTCACTCAGTTACGAGGCGGCCTATTATGCGCTTTTCGGCATTGCCTTTTACACCCAAGGCGCGCGCCGCATCGCGTTATTGGCACTGGGCGGATGGATTGCAGGGCTCAATATTCTGCTGTTGATGCCTGCGTGGCTGATCGGCGTCGGCCTGCACCGGTGGATCATCAAGGGGCCAAAGCCCTCCCGGCGTGCAGCGCTCTATCTGGCGGCACTCCCCGTTCTGACCTATGTCGCAGCGCTTGCCTATGGGGTGCCACAGATCCTGCACGCGCCCATCCTGCAATATCAGGCCAGCCTGCGGTTTTCGGACGAGTTCCTCTGGAACACGGTCCTTGCCCTGATGGTTGGTGCGCATCTTTTGGGAATGGTGACACTCATGGTCGGTCATGCGCAGGGACGTGCCACGGCTTCGATCCGCTGGCTGGCGGCTGGAAGCTTCTCGCTCTACCTTCTGCACTACCCAGCGCTACAGTTCCTTGCCGCCCTGGGCCTCGCCAGTCACGATCTGATCAGCGACGCCCTGCTTCTTGGGTCCACGATGGTGCTGTGCTATCTCTTCGCCGAAGCCTTTGAACGGCGCTTGCCGGTCTTGCGGCAATGGGGTCTGCGCGTTTGGCGAAATTCTGACGCGCGTTTTGCCGGGAAAAAGAACCTTGCCGCAGGGCAGACGCGGTCCCAGTAGGGCGGGGGGCTGCAACGGCCAAGCGGCTGGAAAATTTCGTTCGTGGTCTCAAACAGCAAACGGGCCTTGCAATCTCCTGCGAAATCCCGGGCAAGCAATTGCCCGCGGCTTCACGGGCTGGGGCGGATTTCACCCCGAAATTCGCTCATCGCAACCCCTCTGATAAATTTGGCCAGTTGAGAATAGGCGCGGGGGCTTCCGCTCGCGGCGCGCCAGACCAAACCAATATGGCGATGTGGTTCCGGTGTCAGATCAAGAATTGAGACATCTCCCAGATCTTTCTGGACCTCGGATTGCACGTAAAGCGACGGCAAAAGCGTGATCCCCATGCCAAGAGATACCATCTGGCGCAATGCATCCAGGCTGGTGCCCTCCAGATCTGTTCTCAGCGTTGCGCCGGAGCGATGGCAAAAATCGGCAATTTGGCGATGCAGTGCATACTGTGGACTAAGGGACAGCAGATACTGCCCTGTCAGATCCGAGCGTTTCACTGTTTCCTGCCGTGCAAGGGGATGGTCGCCTGTGACCGCCAGTTTCAAGGGCTCGCGATAGAGTTCTTCAGAAACAAAACCCTCTTCTGAAACAGGGAGCTGGGTCAGGATGAGGTCATGCTTTCCGGCAGCCAGTTCCTCACTCAGCTCTTTGGGAGACCCGTCGCGGATGATCAGTTTGAGGGCCGGGAAAGACATGTGCAACTGGCGTAAAACCCAAGGGAGCAGATAGGGCCCGATCGTGGGCGAAGACCCAAGCCTGAGCGTGCCTTCGATACTCTCACTTTTTGGGGCAGCGATATGTTTCAACTGTTCGACATCGTTCAGCACCGTTTCAACATGGGCGGCGATCTCACGGCCCGTCGGGGTCAGGATCAAACCACTTTTCTTGCGCTCAATGAGCCGGGCCCCAAGGACTGCTTCAAAGGCGCTGATCTGCGCGCTCAGCGATGGTTGACTGATATCAAGCTGCCGGGCGGCTTTGCGAAACTGCAGCGTGCGGCTCAGCACTGCAAAATACTTCATTTGTTTCAGTGTCAGGTCTGCCATCTTATCCTCAGATTTCAGATAGGAAAAAGCTATCATTCTTTGTAGATTAAATGTCTTTTCCGTCAAGATTTCCCCCCCATTTCAAGAGAGCAGCCCAGTAACGGTTGCCTGTTTCACGTCAAAACCGAGGAGACCCTTCGATGAGAAAACCAAAGCGGGTGAAGATCTTTTCGCTGCACATCAAATTTACAAAGCTGAAAATCAAACACGGTCTGGTCAGCGCCAAAATCGCCTCAGAGCTCAAACGGCCGGTGCCCTGTAGCATTGTTCTGCAAAGTCTGAAGAAACAACGGGTCCATCTTAAAGATCAGATGCGGCGCTGTCTGGTCAAGCTCAAGAAGATCGGAGCCATCAAACCGACCACGTCAAAAGCCTTTACGAGCATCGGCGCATAATGCGCTTTGGGGTGGGCGACAGACGCGCCCGCCCGGGCTTCACACCTGCCGCAGGCGCAAGGGGATCGGCTTCGGCTTTTAGAGTTAGACTACGGCGTAGTGACACGCCGCAATCCGCACCGGCGCCATCAATCCAGCGCCGGTTCTGTGATCTCAATCGAGTGCCCGCAACTGTCCATCATCTTACCATAGGCGGCGGTAAACCCTTTGAGAGAGGCCAGGTACACGCGCTCGCTGGCTTTGATCGGAGACAAAAGCCGCACGTCCATCTGGCTGCCACCTTTCATTCCCATCAGAACATAGACTGCATCATTCCAGCGCACTTGGGCCCTTGCCTGCAGGATCCCGTCATCGTGAAAATACGCGTCCACCAGCGCATAGTAATCAATGCTCTGATCAACGATCAGCGTCACGGCCTGGCCGTTCTGCATTTGGGTGTTGTAACCGCGCGGCGCGCTTTCGTGGACGGTCAGCTGTGGGTAATCATCCGGTGGCCCGCCATCCCCGTTTGAGGTCTCCAACCGAAGGGTAGGTTCCCCGTCGCCTCCGGTCCAGGCGGTGCAGGTCAGGCGCCAATCCTCGCCGGTGTCTACTCCCTCGACGTGGACTTGCCAGTCGTCGTAGCTCCAGTACCAGTCTTCGGCTGAAACCGCGGTGCTCCAGACCAATGGGATCAAAAGCCCCGCTGCGATCCCTTTGGTAAATCTCATCACCACTTGGCTAATCCAATCAGAAAAAGAAGAATTTGATCCAGCCCTAACAGCCATCAATGAACATGAGGTTAGGGGCCTTCGCTCCAACGCAAGGTCGCATCGCCTGCCTGCATGTCACCCGTCGCGCGGTCATAGCGCAAATAGGCAATCGCCTTGGTGCCCGCCTGGGTAAAGAGAGTCCCAACCGGTTTGCCCGCGGCCGTGATCTCTGTGCCAACCGGCGCAGAGCCCGAAATATCAACAACCTGCAGACCTTTCTTCAGGGTTGTCTTGTGCTTCATCCGCGCCGTGACTTCCTGGCCGACATAACAGCCCTTGCGGAAATCCACCCCCGACAGCACCTCGAACCCGGCTTCCAGAATATAGCTGTCCGTGGTCAGCTCGATACCTGTTTCGGGAATGCAGTGGGCCACGCGGATCGCATCCCAGTTGCTGCCGTCATCGCCCCCTTCGCTGCCATAAAGCCGCCAGCCCAGATCTGCGTGGCGCGGATCCGTCAGCGCCCCGTCAGGCGCATTCGAAGTGCCGCGTTTCACCCGCAAATCAGTCTCCTCCAGCGTCACATCAGCCCGCAAACGATACATATTCAAACGCTGCGCCAGTCCGGGGGCCAGCGTGCTGTCCACATCCAGCAGCACATCATCCCCGTCCGCCAGCAGGAAGAAATCGGCCAGATATTTTCCCTGAGGGGTCAGGAGCGCCGCGTAAACCAGACCTTGGTCGATCCCGTCTACGTTGTTTGTCACCAGGTTCTGCAGGAAGGAGCGGGTGTCTGCGCCGCTCAGGCGGAAGAGTGTGCGGGCGGTCATTCGGGCCTCTTTTTTGATGTTGGCTTTGGTGTGATGCTGCTGGGGCGTGCTTTTCTCTCTGGCTGTGATATAGGAATGTTGCCGGAAATAAACAGGATTTCGTCGATGACAGCCCCGATCAGTGTTGTGATCCCCACGCTCAATGCCGCGCCGCATATGCAGGCAAGCATCGAGATGTTGATGGAGGGGCTGTCCGCCGGTTTGATCCGGGAGCTGTTGATCACCGATGGCGGCTCGACCGACACGACGTTGAAGATCGCAGATGAGGCGGGGGCAGAGATCATCACAGGTCCCGCTTCACGCGGAGGACAGCTGCGTCGGGGCTGCGCTGCGGCCAAGGGGGAATGGCTCCTGGTTCTCCATGCAGATACAGTTCTGGAAGCAGGGTGGAGCAAGGTTGTCACGGAACATATCCGCATGTTCCCGAACCGGCCCGGCCATTTCAAACTGGCGTTTTCGACACGCGGTCTGCGCCCGGCGGCGGTTGCAGGATGGGCCAACCTGCGTTCGGCCGTTCTTGGCCTGCCTTATGGGGATCAGGGGCTTTTGATGCCAACCGCGCTTTATCACGCCAAAGGGGGGTATCCGGACCAACCGCTGATGGAAGACGTGGAAATCGCCCGCCGTCTGCCGGATATGCGCATTCTGCCCGCCTATGCGTTGACCAGCGCAGAGCGCTATCAGCGCGATGGCTGGATCCGGCGCGGCAGCCGCAACCTGTGCACGCTGATGCGATATGCAATGGGGGCCGACCCGGAAAAGCTGGCCGCAGCCTACCGGCGCTGACCAGCCAATCGTTTTTTATCCGATGAACCGTCGCGCCAGACGCCGCAGCCATCCGGCCTCGGCACTTGCTTGGGGTGTGTCCTGCGGCAGCTGGGCGGCCACACCTTCGGGATCAACTAGGGTTTTGCCGTCCTTGAACTGCAGGCGATAGAGGTCCGCATAAACCCCACCCCGCTCCAGAAGCTCTTCGTGGCTGCCCTGGTCCACGATCTGTCCACGCTCCATGACCACGATCTTGTCCGCGTTTTGGATGGTCGACAGGCGATGCGCGATCACAATGGTGGTGCGCCCCCCCGCCAGCTTCTCAAGCGCGGATTGCACCACTTTTTCCGATTGCGCATCCAGAGCGGATGTCGCTTCATCCAGCAGCAGAACAGGGGTGTTGCGCAACAGGGCCCGCGCGATAACCACGCGCTGACGTTGCCCGCCCGACAGGGCAGAGCCACGGGGGCCGACCAATGTGTCCAGACCGTTTGTCAGTTTCGGAAGGAAATCCGACACATGCGCTGCGTCCAGAACCTCCTGGAGTTGTTCATCACTGACATTCGTGCGGCCTAGCAGGATATTTTCCCGCAGGGTCTCATCGAACAAAAGCGCTTCTTGGGTCACAACCGAGAACAGCCCGCGCAAGTCATTCAGGTCCATTTGATCCACGGCCACGCCTCCAACGGATGCCGCACCCTCCTGTGGATCAATAAGCCGGGTGACCACGTTGAAAATCGTGGATTTACCCGCACCAGAGGCCCCAACCAGCGCCGTGGTTTTCCCGGCCTCGGCCACCAGTGTCAGGTTTTTCAGAACGGGTGAGCTGCCATAGCTCAATGAGACATTGTCCAGTCGCACCTCAGGCAGGCCGCTCGGCGCCGGTTGCGGGTCGGCTGGGGATGTCACCTTGATGGGTTCATCCATAAGTTCCTTGAGCCGTTCAATAGCTGCCGCCGCCGACTGCCAGATGCCGCTGACGGCGGCCAGACGGCGCATCGGGTCAAAGGTCAGGCCGATGGCTGTGAAAAAGCTCATGAACTCCCCCACCGATTTCTCGCCACCGATGATCTGCTGGCCGCCGTAAAGCACCACCCCCATCACCCCAAGGCCGGCCATCACGTCAATCATGCAGGTGATCGAAGAGGTGCCAAGGTTCGCTTTCAGCTCCTGACGGACAAAATCGTCCATGTGGTAGTCATAGCGATCTTCTTGATATTGTTCGAGGTTGTTGAGCTTGATCGGCACCATGCCGTGAAAAATCTCATCCAGCCGCGTTGAAAGCGACGCCCCCAGGTCCCGGGCGCGCGCGGCTTTCTTGCGCACATAGCGTTGCACCCAGGACAGGGGCAGAAGCAACATGGGCAGCCCCACCAGCATGATCAACGTCCAGCGCCAGTCTACCATCAGCGCCACATACATGGTGGCCACCAGCTGGGTCACATCGCGTCCGGCACCGGTGATGACAGCCTGCCAGACCTGGTTGATCGCACCGACGTCTCCTTGAACCCGCTGGATCAGGAAGCCGGGCGGGTTTTCCTGGTGAAACGACGGATCCTGCCGGATGATCCGCGCCAACAGGTCCTTGCGCAGGAGGGCTCCGGACAGCAGAGAGATCCGTGCCAACAGGACTTTCTGGGCCACGCTGGTGATGCCACGCACGGAAAAAATAACAAAAAACGCAAGGCTGACCCAGATCAGCGCATCCGCATTGCCCGCCACAAAGACGTGGTCGAACATCGGTTGCATCATATATGCCAAGCCGCCAACGGTTGAGCCTTCAATCAACATGAAGATAAAGGCAATGCCAAGCAAGCCCATGTAGTGGCGCAAATATCCGCGCCAAAGCCACCCCATCAATTCACGAGAGGATTTCGGCTGGGTCTTCATCAGGGCACTGCCTTCTGCCAAGTTTTCTATTCGCCCCGGGACGTCCCGGGATTTGCGCCATTTAAGCAGGTCGCAGCCGCTGTGCAACCGTTCCCCGGTTTGCTCCCTCATACAGTGCGCCGCGAAATCAGGCAGGAACAGGGGCGAACCGTCCGCTTCGCCACGTCATGATATTTCCCGATTGACCCTGCAAAAAGCCGGGCTACGGTCACATCACCCATCCGGCATCAAAGCGAGATGCCATTTGATTTAGGCGACGATCCAATGACAGATTTTATCTCTTTGGCCGCAGGACGGCCCTATCTTGCCATTCCGGGCCCCTCTGTTGTGCCCGATCAGGTGTTGCGCGCAATGCATCACCACTCCTCCAATATTTATGAGGGGGAGTTGGTCGATATGGTGCCCGGTCTGGTCGCGGACCTGAAGCGGGTTGCACGTACAAAGCACAAGGCTGCCATCTATATCTGCAATGGCCACGGTCTGTGGGAGGCCTCTTTGTCCAATGTCGCTGAGGCGGGGGATCGCGTGCTTGTGGCCTCAAACGGGCGTTTTGGGGTGGGCTGGGCCGATACCGCCCGCCGTATGGGGCTTCGTGTTGAAGAGATTGACAGCGGTATGGCGAAGCCCTGGGACATGGACCGCTTGCGTGCGGCGCTGAAGGCTGACACTGCGCATGAGATCGCAGCACTTTTGGCGGTCCATGTGGATACATCCGGCTCGATCCGAAACGATGTGCCCTCCTTGCGTGCGCTCCTGGATGAGGTCGGTCACCCGGCGCTGTTGATGGTGGATTGCATCGCTTCCATGGGCTGCGAAGTGTTCGAGATGGACGCCTGGGGGGTCGATGTTGCAATCACCGCCAGCCAGAAAGGGCTGATGATGCCGCCGGGGCTGGGTTTTGTCTTCTTTAACGAGAAAGCTGCGGCGCGTCGGTGCGAACTTGAACGGGTCAGCCCCTATTGGGACTGGTCCCCCCGTGGCACCCCCGAAGTGTTTTATCAGTATTTCTGCGGCACCGCACCAGTCCAGCAGCTCTATGGGCTGCGCGCGGCGCTGGACCTGATCCATGGCGAAGGTATTGAAAACGTCTGGAAGCGCCACAAGCTTTTGGCGCGGGCCATTTGGGCTGCGGTGGAGGCTTGGGGCGCAGAGGGGGCCATGCGGTTGGAAGTCACGGATCCAGAGCAACGCTCGCATGCGGTGACGGCCCTGTCGCTGGACGCGCCGGATGGAACCCGTTTGCGCAAATGGTGTGAGGCCCATATGGGGCTTACGCTGGGGATCGGCCTGCGGGCCACGCCCTTTGGAGATCCGGAATGGGATGCGCATTTCCGCTTTGGCCATATGGGGCATGTCAGCGGTCAAATGATTCTGGGGCTTCTGGGCGGCGTTCAAACCGGTTTAACAGCTTGTGATATTGCCCATGGCAGTGGTGCCGTGGCGGCTGCGGCAAAGGTGCTGGCACAAAATACATGATGTAACTGACAAAAGGGGGGGAGCGGCTCCCGCCCCCATTGGCGGGCTGGCTTTGCCAGCCCTGACCAAGATGGCGTTGGGCGTGGCGCGGCCCTTCTGACGAAGGGCCGCGCCTAGGCTGCGATGCAGCCCCAGTAAGAAGAACCATCCATCTGGTTGTACCTTTGCCAAAGAACTGGATCTGGCCATGACCTTCAGGCAGATCTATGCAGCCAAGACCAAGCATGAGAGGTAGTGAAATGTGTGGAGAGACCGGAACTGCCATTCCCACCGTCATAATCGACAATGACCGGGTGCGTGTTACTGAATGGCGGTTTACTCAGGCAGGGGACAATACCGGCTGGCATCGCCACGCGTATGACTATGTTGTGGTTCCGCAATTTGATGGCGTGCTGGAGATTGCCCGAGCTGATGGAACACGCGTAGAGGCACCGATGCAGTCCGGTGTTCCCTATTTTCGCGAACTTGGGGTCGAACATGATGTGATCAACGCCAACGACTTTGAATGCGCTTTTGTGGAAATTGAACTGTTGGAGCCTCGCGCGTCCTGAAACCAGGCGACACGGTACATGGCGGGGAGAGAACCGCCACCACAAAACCGGCCGTTGAAGGAGCATCCTGGCGTGATGTCGCGTCACATTCTTAGGCTTGTCAGAGCCGTTCCTCGGTCACGGTTCCCTCGTCCATAACCACGGCAATACGTGTGATGAGATGGTTCAGAACCAGTGCAAGAATGAGAACCGGGACCATGCCAAAAAGGGCCCAGACAATCATGAACAGCCAGACAAGGCTGACGCCCAGAAACACAAAAAGGGCGGATTGGTAGTCGGGTTGATCTTCGCGTGTCTGCATTGAACAAGCCTCCGTGCAATACAGACACATTAGGGCAAATCCTCTAACAATCGGTGAAAGCCCGTCACTTTGCCCAGAGCAAAGGTACCCAGAGCACAGGTTAACGCAGAGCACAGGTTAACGCAGAACACAAGTTAACGCAGAACACAGGGCGTGTTCACCCCGCCTTAGCACTCTTGCCTGGCACCTACCTCTGCCAAGGCGTCGGGCAGGGCGGTTTCAAAGACCAGAAGCTCTTTGGCAGGGGCGCAGGATACGCGGATGCACCGGTCCTGTGGCGCGACAAAAGGCATGCGGACAAAACAGCCCCGTTTCACCAATGCTGCCAGAACTGCGCGGGCAAAGTCTCCGTCGGAGCAGCAATCGATGGTCACAAAATTGGTGGCCGAGGGCAAAGGCTTCAGTCCGTTGACGGTGGCAATTCGGGCAATTTCGGTCCGCGCCTCGGAAATCTGGCTGAGCCGATGCCCAAGACCCTTAGTGTCCTGCACGCCGGCAAGGGCTGCGATCTGTGCCAGTTTGCCAACGCCAAAATGGTTGCGGACCTTGTCGAACGCCCGGATCAGATCCGGGTGCCCGAGGGCATAACCAATGCGCAGTCCGGCCATCCCATAGGCCTTTGAAAAGGTGCGCATGCGGATCACCCGCGGATCGTCGCAGGAAACCGGTGCGGCTGTGCCTTCAGGGGCACATTCCACATAGGCCTCATCCAAGACCAGCAAACACCCGTCCGGGAGCCTGTCCAGCGCCGAGACAATATCCGCGCCCGGATGCCAGCTGGCCATCGGATTGTCCGGATTGGCCAGATACACCAGCTTGGCGTCGACCTCTGCCGCTTTGGCAAAGAGACAGCCCGGGTCCTCGTGATCGCCAGAATAGGGGACCATCACCAGATCTCCGCCGCTGGCAGCCACGTGATAGTTGAACGTCGGATAGGCCCCGGCCGATGTAACAACACGGTCCCCCTCACCAACCAGCAGACGGACCAATGTTCCCAGCAACCCGTCAATGCCTTCGCCCACGATGACATTGTCGATGTGACAACCATGGGCTCTGGCCAGGGCGGTGCGCAGATCAAAGCTCGTGGGGTCTGCGTATTTCCATACCTCACCGATATGGTCCTGAAGCGCGGTCAGAGCGGCCGGAACGGGACCAAATCCGTTCTCATTTGCGCCAAGCCGCGCAGCGAAGGGTGCGCCGCGGGTGCGCTCGTTCTCTTCGGGGCCGACAAATGGCACAGTGGAGGGAAGGGACTGGATCAGTGGCGTATAGCGTGGAGTTTTCATGAATCTGAATTAACCTCTGCCAGCCCACTCTGGCAACCATACAGGTGCATGTGTGATACTGTTGCCGTTGCGGGAACATTCCCATGGCCACCCTGCCTGCTTCGGGGTCAATTGCACCCTATCAGCGGCGTGTATGTGCCGCCGCAGAAAAACTTTTCTGATGTTAGCGCAAGCATGCGTTGAGAGCGCGCAGTTTCACGTTATAGACGGGACAAAGACCCATTCTTCGGAGAGTGACACGTTATGGTTAAAGACGCATCTATTCAGCAAGCACAGTTTGAACGGATTTCCACAGGCAACGGTTTCATCGCGGCATTGGATCAATCCGGCGGTTCCACTCCAAAAGCTCTCAAACTTTATGGCGTAAACGAAGACGCCTATTCCAACGACGAAGAGATGTTCGGTGAGATCCACAAGATGCGCACCCGTATCATCACCGCGCCGTCCTTTGATCAGTCCAAGATCCTGGGCGCAATTCTGTTCGAAAGAACCATGGACGGTGCCATCGATGGCATCCCGACCGCACAGTATCTTTGGGAAAAATGCGGCGTTGTTCCGTTCCTGAAGGTCGATAAAGGTCTGGCAGACGAAGAAAACGGCGTTCAGATGATGAAGCCGATGCCGGAACTGGATGCGCTTCTGGCGCGTGCAGTGGACGCGGGTATCTTTGGAACCAAGATGCGCTCGGTTGTCAAAGAAGCCAATGTTGACGGTATCAAGGCTGTTGTCGCCCAGCAGTTCGAAGTGGGTAAGCAAATTGTGGCCGCCGGTCTGTGCCCGATCATCGAGCCCGAGGTCGATATCAACTCTGCCACCAAAGCCGAGGCCGAAGGTCTTCTGAAGGGTGAAATCCTGGCCCAGCTGAACGCTCTGGAAGAGGGCACCAAAGTTGCGCTGAAGCTGACCATCCCGACCGAAGCCGGCCTTTATGATGAACTGGCAGACCATCCGGCGGTTGTCCGTGTGGTTGCTCTGTCTGGTGGCTATTCCACCGACGACGCCTGCGAAAAACTGTCCAAGAACACCAAGATGATCGCCTCCTTCAGCCGCGCGCTGACCGAGGGTCTGAATGTTGCCATGTCAGACGCGGAATATAACACCGCTCTGGGTGCCAATATCTCCAAGATCTACGATGCTTCGCTCTGAGCTTTCATCTACCCAAGATCCGAACCTCTCCAGCCCGCCCGTTGGAGAGGTTTTTTTATGCGGTGAGGATTCGCAAGAGCGCACTGGTCATACGCTCGCCGCGCGCTATCACCCCGAGGGGCGCGAGTGTGTGAACGGCAATCCGTGGCGGGTTACAGAATATCTGCGGTACGAATGTCGTTGCTGGCAAAGTCGATCAGCGCCCGGATCTTGCGGGGGAGGGTCCGACCTTCCAGATAGACCGCGTTAAAAGGTCCGCTCACTCCTTTGTACGCCGGAAGAACCGGGACAAGATCCCCCTTCGCCAGCGCGTCATGCAGGGCAAACCGGGGAATATAGGCGATCCCCATCCCATCCGTGGCCAGGCTGGCCGCAGCGCGGGCAGAGTTTACGTTGAACACTCCCGTAACGGTGGTGCCTTCTTCCTTGCCATCCTGAACAAAGACCCAGCGGCGCGGCTGCATGCGGTTGGTGTCCACGATGCAGCTGTGTTGATCCAGATCGCGCAGGGTCTTTGGGGTGCCACGGGTTTCCAGATAACGTGGACTGGCGACAAGCATGGTGCGAAACACCCCCAGCTTTCGCGCTTTGATCGACAGCGCCTCTGGCTGCCCGGCGCGAAAGGCCAGATCAATTCCCTCGGTTGCCAGATCCACATGGCGGTCCGTCAATCGCAGATCAAAGGTCAGGCCGGGATGCTGTCTGGCAAATCGTGTCAGCATCCCGGCGATGTAGATTTCCCCGATGGTCAACGGTGCCGAAATACGGATCACACCGGATAAACTGCGCGATTCTTCTGCAATATCCGCCAACAAACCGTCCAGGTCATCCAACAGCGCCGGTGCGCGGGCCAACAGATCTTCGCCTGCCGGGGTCAACCCCACGCGCCGCGTGGTCCGTTGTAAAAGACGTACCCCCAGCCGCGTTTCCAGCTCGGCCACATATTTTGACGTCAGCCGGTTTGACACGCCCAACTGATCTGCCGCAGCCGTAAACGAACCGCTTTGTGCGGTGGCCACAAAAGCGCGCAACTCATCAACAAGATCCATAGGCTGCCCTTATTGGGAATATTATGAGGATAGTATTTCAATAAAGTCGCCATTTTGTTGATTGTGGTCAAGCGGTAAGTTCTCGTCACTGGCCCGATCTTGTTTGCACCCAAGACATAAGGGCGACGGCCCGGCGGTGCCGTGGGGAACAGTAATTCGGCACCGCCTGGCCATTTCCACAGGAGATCCTCGCATGATTATCCCATCGTCCTTGCAGAACCTGCGCGACCGCCTTTCGCCGAGCGCGCGCATGCCTTTGGTGTTTCTGGGCCACGGCAGCCCGATGAACGCGATTGAGGACACAGAAAGCAGCCGCGCTTGGACCGCGCTGGGCAAAAGCCTGCCTCAGCCCAAGGCGATCCTGGTGGTGTCGGCTCATTGGATGACACGGGGCACGACGCTGGTGGATGTCTCGGCCATGCCCAAAACCATCCATGACTTTTACGGCTTTCCCGACGCGCTTTATGCGCAGGACTACCCGGCCCCTGGTAACCCGGAGCTGGCTCGCGAGGTTGTGTCTCTTTTGGCCAGCCACCATGCCGAAGAGGATGAGACCTGGGGGTTGGACCACGGCGCCTGGACGGTGTTGAAATTCCTCTACCCAAAGGCAGATGTGCCGGTGTTTCAGGTCTCGCTCGATATGTCCAAGGGGCTGGAGTATCAGCTGGAAATCGGCAAAACCCTGTCCGAACTGCGCGACCGGGGCGTTTTGATCCTGGGTTCGGGAAATGTGGTGCACAATCTCTCTGCCTTGGACTTTGGCGGGCGTCCGCATGATTTTGCAGTGGAGTTCGACAGCTTCTTTGCCAAAAAGCTCAGCGATCGGGACATGACCGCGCTGGCCGACCGCAAGGGGATGGGCCGTCTGCTGCGCATGGCGCATCCGTCGGTGGATCACTACCTGCCTGCGCTCACCGTTGCCGGCGCTTCGGACAGCCGCGATGAGCTGACCTATATGACCGAAGGCATCGACCTGGGCTCTATTGCCATGCGGTCCTTTGTCTTTCACGCTGCTTAACAGGAGGTTCCCATGCTTGTTGATGGAAAATGGACAGACAACTGGCAGCCCGTGCAGAAGGCGGACGACAAGGGGCGGTTTGTGCGTCAGACGTCGAGCTTTCGCAACTGGATCACGCCGGATGGCAGCGCAGGCCCCACGGGCAAAGCTGGGTTCAAGGCCGAGGCCGGACGCTATCGCCTCTATGTGGCGCTGATCTGCCCCTGGGCCTGCCGGGCCTTGATGGCGCGCAAGCTCAAAGGGCTGGAAGAGCTGATCCCGGTGACCGTGGTCAACCCGACGTTGGGGGATCAGGGTTGGCAGTTTGGTGGCTATGACGGGGCGGACCAGGACCCGCTGTTTGACGCCCGGTATATGCACCAGATCTACACCCGCGCCGATCCGAACTTCACGGGGCGCGCAACGGTTCCGGTGCTGTGGGACATGAAACAGAACGTCATGGTCAACAATGAAAGCGCGGATATTCTGCGGATGCTGGACAGAGCGTTCGAAGAGTTGGTCCCGTCGGATCTGCGCCTTTACCCCACCGAACACGCGGCAGAGATCGACGCGCTGAACCCGCGGCTTTATGATCTGTTCAACAACGGGGTTTATAAATCCGGGTTTGCCTCCTCGCAGGAAGCCTATGACGAGGCGGTCGACGGCGTTTTTGCCATGCTGGACGAGATGGAGGAGCGCATCGTGGGCGACTTCTTCTTTGGCGACAAACTGACCGAGGTCGACATTCGCCTGTTTGTCACCCTGATCCGGTTTGATGCGGCCTATCACGGGCTGTTCAAGACCAACCGGAAACGGATTGCGGATTATCCGAAACTCTCCGCGCTGATGGAGCATGTTCTGGCGCTGCCCGGTGTGGTGGAGACGGTGAATATGGACCACATCACCCGCGGCTATTACTCGGTCAAAGCGCTCAATCCGCTGGGCATCCGCCCCACCGGTCCCGCCCATGTGGATGCGCTGCTGACCAAGGCCCGCGCCGCCTAAGGGGCTTAGAAACTCCGGACGTACCCACGCCCCTTGCACCTGCTGCGAGGGGCGTTTTTGTCGGACGATGGGGGAGGGGAAGTCTTAAGATCTATTAGGATTGAGCAGGCAAATCCCCCCAAATGTTTCGCACGCGAAACAATGGGTCAGGAGGGTTGATACGCTTTATAGGGGTGCTCTACACTCTATGGTGTCAAGAAGGCGCGTGCGGTAGGGTAGCATTTTTTAAATGGACTTTGCTCGTACCCGTCGGGGAAACTTAGCCACCAAATGGCCGGATCCAATGTGGTCAAATCCAAATTTAGCTATCACAGCGAGAGGGTGAAGTGAATACTGTACAAAAAGGCAACAAGCTTGAGGACGAGTTCTACGACTTCTTAAATAAGCAGCAAGAAGATGAGGCCTTTGTCTTTGATTTGTACCCTTGGCAACTCTGCACGATTTTAAAGAAGGAAAAGTACTTCAGTCCAGACCGAAAGGGCGAAGTCGAATTCGATATCGTGATCGAGTTGCGGAGAAATGATCATAGCGACCCCCATCTGTACGTGGTTTTCGAATGTAAAAACCACTCCAATTCTGTTCAAGAACGAGATGTTCGTGATTTTTCGGATAAGGTCAGAGAGATTTTCCCACACGCATCTAAAAGTGTTTTTGTTTTTTCTTCGAGGTTGCAGTCGGGTGCTGAAAATGTTGCGAAAAGCAGAAAAATTGGCTTGGTTAAATTTGATAACTCCGCAATGGATGTGATTGCAGAGCGTAGTGTTTCGAACCAGATGCGAAGCATGCTTGCTAAGGAGCAGCTAGCGTCATCGTCACAAAAGGTTCGCGCTTTGAAATTTTCTGCATATTACGATGGGGAGTACTTTGGATCTCCAGGGCAATTCTTGCGCCGAATCGAGGCAGGGACCGTCGAAAGCGAACTCTCCCCAAAGCTCGAGAGCGCTCGTGACACAGGTTTTATGTCAAATTCTTTTGCGAAACAGGCGTCAATCGAACTTCTGTCTCAAGTCCAATATAAAGGTGGAGCCGTCGACTTAGAGAAGATTTGCAGGCACTTGAACATAGATGTCCATTTCACGGAACACGAGAAATTTGACGATCAAGGGGAGCCCGTCCTCGGTGTGGCGAATTTTGACAATAGGTCAATATTGATAAGCGCTCATACGAACAGTAATCGTCAAAGATTTACACTTGCGCACGAAATTGGGCATTTTTATCTGAGGCACGATTTGTTTTTATTGTCTGATGAGGTTATCGGAAATAACTTGTTCAGCTACGATGTCGATGAAAGCGCATCGGATATAGAAAGATTAGAGCATCAGGCTAATTATTTTGCCTCAGAAATTTTGCTTCCCAGTGCAATTTTCTATCAAAAAGTTTCCGAATTGAGAGATGTATACGGAATAACGAGTAGGGGGCACGGTTATATTTTTGTGGACAATCAGCGTTGCAACTACGTTCCATACAATCATTTCATAAATGAGTTGTCGGAGTACTTTGAGGTATCCAAACAAGCTATTGAGGTAAGGTTGACGAAAGAGAATATGCTTAATGATCAGAGGTTGCTGTTTTGACAATGTGTCTGTCGAACCCTTTTCTAACCCTCTCGGGCCGTAATTTGCAACTGCGATGTTAGTTTCCGCTTGAAGGCAACACTGAAAGAAACACCCTGGATTTCTCCGAGGCGTTTCTTTGTTTCTGCACTGTCCTAACCCGCGTGGGGATCACACCAACCGTGACGCCTCTTTCGCGGCGCGGACGAAGTCTTTGAACAGCGGGTGCGGGTCGAACGGTTTGGATTTCAGTTCCGGGTGGAACTGGACGCCGATGAACCAGGGGTGGTCGGCCCATTCCACGATCTCGGGCAGGCGGCCGTCGGGGGACACGTCCACACTAGTCTTTGCTTAAGGTGCTTGCCTCCAGCCCCTCAAGCAAAGCATCTTGTATCGCAGCGGCCAAAACATCCAGCTTTTTGCGAGCCACAAGCATCTTCTCAAGAGTTGCCTCAGCGTCAAAAGGTTTGGTGCTACCAGTCTTGATGGTGTCCATGCGTGCTTCCAGGAAGTCCTTCAACGGGGGGATGATGTCGTCTTTGTTGGCCACAATAGCGGCATTGAGGTGTCGCCGAATTTCAGGGGAAGCAATTGAGGTATACCCTGCCTGCCCCATAACGCTGGTCCATCCTTGATAAAGCCGCACCCCTGCGCCAAGCACCACCGCATTGAGGGTAAGGGATAGGATAAAACAGGTAACAAGAACCAATCGACCCTTGTCTATTTTGCGGGTCATTTCAGGCCTCCCAACAGATCAAATAGGATGGCAAAATCCGACAAGAAAGCTGTCATGCCGCCGTCTAGGAGGGGCACGCTGGCATAGCCAACACACCCCATGAACAACAACATCCCAGAAAACCCGCCAATCCATGGCGCGGGTGCGGAGACCACCTCTGCGAACGGGTGTGTATTGGTCCGGCTATGGGTGGTTATGTTATTCAAAACCGCACGGGACATTAATGTGACATCACTGTCACCTGGTGTCTTGAACTGGTCAGAAAAATAGCGATCAAAGGCGTCATCTTCCGGTGGGAGTTCTTGTGTCTCTTTGATCATGATATCTCCTCCTAAGTATCTATGGCTTGACGCAATGTGGATCGTGCGCGCACCAGCAACTGCTCGACAGCGCCTTCGCTGGTCTCCAAAATTTCTGCGATGTCACGCACGCTCCTATCCCCTGCTGTTCTAAGCAAAATGGCGCGTTTTTGCCGGGAAGGGAGCGCAGAGATGGCGTCGCGTACACGACTTAGCTCTTGGCTGGCCATCAGATTCGTTTCCGGAGCAGGCGTGTCATCTGTTATCTCTGCTACTGCCTCTAACCCAACAAATCGACGAAACCGGGTGCGTCTGTTGCGATCGATGCACAGATTGACCGCAATTCTGTACAGCCATGTCGATACAGCTCCTTTGCTTGGATCATACTGTTCCGCTTTGTTCCAAGCTTTGAAAAACACGTCCTGGGCCACATCCTCCGCGTCCGCAGGCACTGTCAGAGCCTGCGCTGCATATCGCCTGATACCGGGGCCATAAAGCGTGATCAATCGGGCCAAAGCTCTGCGATCACCTTGGGCAATCGCGTAGGCAAGGTCCTGCGCTTCTTTCTGACTATTTGTCACAACTCTATGGATCGGATCTCTCCGGGGTTTTGATGGCTGGTGGCGCAGGCCCGAGGGCCTGCGTCAGGTTTGTTTCCCAAATTGACCTGGCGTCTATCAGCGGGAAACAGACACTTTACGGGTGCGGGAATTGCTCTGCCCGTTTGGACCGGAATTGCTAATGGTAGTGCTGCTCGATCCTGGTGTCGTTGTACGTGCCCGCGTTTTTGAGGCGGACTGCCCGCCTGCTGTGGTGGCAGTCGAGGTGGTTTGGCAATTGGCGGTGGCGTTTGAACGGTCACAAGAGCGAGATTTATCCAACGTTCCGCCATTTCCGGTCGTTACTGTCATGTTTTGAGCCATGGCAGGCACTGCAAGAGCAACGCAAAAAATGAGCGGCAGTGAGGTGTGAAGAAGTTTCATAGGAGTATCCTTTTAGAATTTTGCTGAGAGTAAGTTTTTGCCAGCAAGGAAATGCTGCCAAAATGCGGTCAGGGGGAGGTTTACCCGTTGTTGGGCGAAAGATGTTTTTGGACTCGGGCCAATTCTTTGGGACCCA
Organism: Epibacterium sp. ABZ3_068; assembly: GCF_056159265.1. NCBI lineage: Bacteria > Pseudomonadati > Pseudomonadota > Alphaproteobacteria > Rhodobacterales > Roseobacteraceae > Epibacterium > Epibacterium sp. ABZ3_068. Next base: position 3,975,172 of record NZ_JBSWUV010000001.1, on the reverse strand, counting down.
GAACACCGTCGTTGTTGCGATCGGCCCTCTGGAACCCGCTTGCCTGAGACAAGAATTCAGATGGGGTCAACACGCCATCGCCGTCGCTGTCACGAGACAATACACGCGCAGGAAAAGGTGCATATGCACTGATTTCCGCTTTGCTTAATAACCCGTCGTTGTTGGTATCAGCTTGGTCAAACATGTCACGTTGCGTGACCTGGAATTCCGCCAAAGACAAAACACCATCATTATTTGTGTCGTAGGCGGATAATAAATCAGATTGAGCAAAGAGGGGCTGACAGAAAACTGGCAGTGCCGTTGCAAAACCAAGTATCAATGTAAAGGGGCGCATCACGCTCTCCTAAAATGTTTCGATACCTAGAATACGCAGCCAATAGGAGTGCCCTACGCAAATTCCGATTTTTTTTTGGAAAAAAAGTGGAATAACTTTCTGAGGGTGGTTCGCCAACTGGGCTTAGGCTAACTCGCATATTGGGGGCGGGCCCGTCCGTTAAAGCTGCCCTCTTGTGCGGGAGTATGTTTCAGCTTTGCAGCTGTGCAACGCCTACATTGCAGCAGGCGCACAGAGATTTGCGCCGTGACCTGACAAGAAACCGGTCGTTGAAACGAGGCATGGAAGAACTCGTGAACTCACACAGTCTGAGCTGATATGGAGTCATAAACTTTGTTCGACCAAGTCGAGGAGGTCGATCAGTACGCAGCAGTCACGATGATCTCGACCTTCAGGTCCGGACGGGCAAGATTTGCTTCACCACAGGCGCGAGCGGGAGCGCAACCTTCGGGAACCCATGCGTCCCAGACGGCGTTCATCTCTGCAAAATCCTTCATATCGGCAAGCCAGACCATTACCTGTAGCATCTGTGTGCGTGAAGAGCCGGCCTTTTCCAGCAGGGCATCCACACGGGAAAGGCAGTCTTGCGTTTGTTCGGAGACAGTCGCCCCATCGCCAACCTGGCCGCATAGATATGCGACCCCGTTATGCTTGACGATCTTGCTCATGCGAGCACCTGTTTCGATCCGTTCGATCATTGTTGCCTCCTATTCTGCGGCGTTTTGGATCGCATCATTCATGGCCGCAAGCTCACCCAGTGTTACGGGCTTGAGCGGCGCACGGATGCGGTAGTAACCTGTTTGGTCAGGGGTTTGCGCGTTCGCCTCGGCCAGCAATGCTGTCACCGTCAGTCCGCAGTAGCGCCCCTGACAGGGCCCCATGCCAGCGCGACCGAACGCTTTGGTCTGATTTGGGCCAATGCACCCAAGTTTTGCGTACCCACGGATATCTCCTGCCGTCACTTCTTCGCAGCGACAGATTACGGTGCTATCGGCGGGTTGCACCGCGGCGGCATAGGGGGGATATGCGGCATCCAGGAACGGACGCGCGGCGAGTTCGCGGGTCCGCGCTCGACACAACGGATCCGTCATGCGATTGAAGTCCTGTGTGGACAGACGTTCTGCGTCCTTTGCTATCTTCAAAGCAGCCAATCGCCCAGAGACTTCGGCGACTTTTGCACCGCCAATACCAGCCCCGTCACCAGCTATGAAGACCCCCGCGACATCGCTTTGGCCCCAATCGTCCAGTTCCGGCACGAATGCGTTTTGGGTCGCATCCCAGGTGTGGGAAATGCCAAGGGAACGGGCCGCTTGGGTATTGGGGACAACGCCGTGATGGAGGAATACCGTTTTGCAGGCGATCCGGTGCTGGCGGCCTTTGTGCGTGAATGTAACGGCTTCTGCTTTACCGTCACCTTCGATAGAAATGTCAGTTGCTCCCGCATAACGGGGCACCCAGGCACGTATGACTTCAGCCAGCATTTTCAGCCCTTTGAGCATGTAAGGCCAGCCTCGAATGGCCCCGCCCACATGGCGCAGGGCACCGATCATATCGCTGCGTGTCTGTGTTTCGATCATTGCTGAAGGTGGCGTACCCGCACGCACCATCTGAGCCGCGATCAGATAGAGAAGAGGCCCCGAACCCACCAGTACCGCGCCCTGCGCCACAACGCCGGATTGCTTCAGCAAGATCTGCCCCGCACCGGCTGTCATTACACCTGGCAGAGTCCAGCCGGGAATAGGCATAGGGCGTTCCAAAGCACCGGTTGCCAACAGAATATGGTCAGCCTCGATCTGTGCCCCATTCCCTTTGCAGGTGTAGGAAATGCGAAAATCGTCTTCGATGGCCCAGACGACGGCACCGGAAATATGCTCGACACCGCTCTGTCTGAGATCCTGTGTCAGGCGACTGCCGTATGTGTAGTCTTGACCAAGGATGTTCCCGCGCGACGGTGACGCCTTGTCTACATCGCGGTATATCTGCCCGCCTGCGCGAGGTTGCTCGTCCAGAACCGTCACGCTCAGCCCCAGTTCGGCTGCTTGCGAAGCCGCAGCCATGCCGGCGGGTCCGGCGCCAATGATGGCTAAATCACGCTTCATCGTCATATGACCCATTTTTGTGTGCAGGTGCGATAGACATGCCCTCGACGACCTCAAGCATACAGGCCTGAAGGGTTACACCGTCGATTTCAACAAGGCAGTCGAAACAGGCCCCCATCATGCAGAATGGCGCACGCGGTGCCCCGGATACGGGCGTGTGGCGGAACACGTCGACCTCTGCGGCCAGCAAGGCAGCAGCAAGGTTTGCCCCTTCGGGCAGACTGAGCGGCGCGCCATCCCATGTGACATCAACACGGGGCGCGTTTTCCAGCTCAAGAAACGGCGAAGCGGTTTTCACTGAAGACCTCCAGATCTGGCGCTGTGTCTGTGCCTTCCAGCCAATCCGGCAAGAGGCGCGAGTGAGCAGCAGCAAGGGAGATGCCGCTGTGACAGGTTACAAGGTAAGCTCCGGGCATTTCGGTGCTTTTTTGATAAATCGGAAGCCCATCCGGAGAGAGAACGCGCAATGCCCCCCAACTGCGCACCAGTTGGGCGCGGGCCAGTGCGGGGTAGGCAGCAATCGCTTCGGCGGCCAGGCCAGACAGTCCAGGCTGTGTAACCCTGTCGTCATGACCCACTTCTTCGTTTGTTGCGCCGATCTGGATACCGCCTTCGTCCACTTGGCGTGCAATCAGAGAAGGCCTATTGATCAGCTTTGGCAGCTTCTCGGTGATCAGTACCTGTCCGCGCTGCGGGCGCACAGGGGCTTTGAAGCCCATCTTTGGCCCAAGCTTTGAAGCTCCCAAACCTGCGGACAAGACAACCTTAGCCGAAGTCACGATCGTACCGTCTGAACATGTGATGCGGAAGCCGTCGGGCTTTGCCACATCTGTCACAGTCTTGCCAACCAGCACCCGCGCCCCCAGACGGCGCACGTCAGCAGACAAAGCCGTCAGCAATTTCAGCGGGTTCGTATGCCCGTCCTGATGATGCAAAATGGCACCGACAACCTTTGGGCCGATATTTGGCTCTTCTTTGCGTAACGCATTGTGGCCAAGCACTTCGTAGGGGTAGTTGCCGCCAAGCTGAGCCCTCAGCTTTTCGTATTGCTTGAGCGTGGCCTCCAACGTCTCTTCGGAAAAATGGAAATCAAATCCCCCGTTTTGTTCCAGCGGGATTGGTTTTCCGGTATTGCCTGACACCTCGCTTGCGAAGTCGGCCCAGAGTTCGGCAGACTGTTGGGACCAACTGGCATAGCGCGGCTGATCCATCCCCTTGGATTGGACCCATACCAGTCCGAAGTTTCCACGGCTGGCACGGAAAGACCCATCTTCACCGTCCAAGACAGTCACAGTGTGCCCGCGCCGAAGCAAGCCCCAAGCGACTGACAGGCCAACAACGCCCCCTCCGATAATGGTGTAATCGGTTTCCATTTATTCCGTTCCGATGTTGCGAAGTGGTGCCAGGGCGACGATAGCCGCCCTGACGCGTTTTGGCTTACTTGCCTGCTGCGGATACTTTGTCGAGGATAGCCTGACCCCAGTCGGTGCCAACATCTTCGAGGACAGCGGGCCAGATTTCGGATCGGGCTTTTGCGGCCATGATGTCAAGTTCCTCGTCAGTCAATTTGGCAACAGTCGCGCCCAGGTCGTCAACAAGTCGCTGCTCATTCTTTTTCTGATCTGCCTCAGCCACTTCCCAGCGGGTGGCTTCAAAGACAGTCGCCTGTGCTTTCAGGGCAGCCTGATCTTCGTCGGAAAGCTCTGCAAGGCTCTCGTTCGAGATGATCATGTACCAAACTTCAAAGTGTGTATTGGCCGGGATGTAGGTTTTCGTCACATCGCGGAACGACGCATAATAGCCTTCGGCACCCGAACCAATCACCCCGTCAACCACACCTGTCTGCACGGCAGTGAAGGCTTCTGAGAACGGAATCGGAGCAGGAATATATCCAAGAGCCTCTCCAGTCAGCTGGAAGCTTTTGATGCCAGGAACACGCACTTTAATTCCGTTTGGCTCAACTGAACCCGGATTTGCGTTTTCGACGTTCAGGGCAATGCCGCCAAAGTAAACAGGGTATGCAGCCAGCATGGTGATGTCCTGCTGCGCATAAAGGTCTGTCATGACATCACGGACCACACCGCCCGGACCGTAGACCGCACGTGCCTGGTCCCAATTGCTTGCCAGAAACGGAAAGGAGCTAATCTGCATACGGCGATCAGCGGCTGTTGCTGCGGGCTGGGTTGCCATGTCGATTGCGCCGACGCTGATGCGTTCCTGAACGGTTGTGTAGTCACCAAGGGCAGACGCCGCAAAGATGTTGATCTTCACGTCACCGCCTGTGGCCTCATCCACGGCTGCAGAAAACGCGCGCAGTTCCACATCGATGGTCGCGTCTTGTGGACGGACGTGGCTCATCTTCAAGTTCTGAGCTGCGGCATAGCTTCCAATCGCCATCAGGGCGGCAGTGGCTGTTGTCAATAGTGCATGTTTCATTTCAAGGTTCCTCCTTGGTTGGGATGAATTTTATTATTTATTTTCGTGGGTTAGTGCCGGCATTCAGGGTGCTACGTCATATCCGAAGAAGCGCGGCAAGAAGAGCGACAAGTCGGGCCAGAGCGAGGTCAGGAAAACCACCGGCACATACCCAAACAGGATCAGCTTCATGGCGGGCGGGATGACCTTCGTGACCTTCACTTTGCCGATACGTGCGCCAAGATAGAGGATCGAGGCATACGGCGGTGTCACGCCGCCCATCGCAGTATTAACGCCCATGATGGCGGCAAACTGCACGGGGCTGACCCCGATGGCCTGCATCAAAGGCAAGAGCAGCGGCGCGATCAGGATGATGGCGGTCACGTCATTGACGACCATGCCGACGAGGAACAGCATGACGTTGATCATGATCAAGAGCACGATCTTGTTTTCAGTGATCGAGAAAATGCCCTGTACCAGTTGCTGCGGAATGCTTTCGTAAACGAACATCTGGCTGAGGATCATCGAGAACAAGATCATCATCATGATCGCGCCAACGGCGGTTGCGGCTTCTTTACCGGCAGAGAAAAAGTTCTCCCAGCGCAGCCCCTTGTAGATCAGAAACCCCACAGGCACAGCGTAGATGACTGCGACTGCAGCGGCCTCGGTCGGGGTCATGATACCGCCATAGATGCCGCCCAAGATGATGACTGGCATCATCAGCGCTGGGAAAGCATGGAAACCGCGTTTGGCAACCTCACCGGACAGCTCCGAGAAGGACGGTTTCTCATCAAGGATCAAATTGAACTTGCGCGACATGAACAGGTTGATCACCGAGAACAATGTCATGATCAGCAGACCAGGGCCCAGCGTAGCAAGGAAGCAAGCCAAGATTGAGGTATCGGTCACCCAGCCATAAACGATCATAGTTACCGAGGGAGGAATCAACAGGCCAAGGAGGGACGAATTGGCAATCAGGGCCGTCGCATATTCTCGCGGATAGCCTCGCTTCTCCATCTCGGGGATCAACAGGGGGCCGATGGCAGCGATGCCGGTCAGGCCAGACCCGGAAATGGCACCGATCACAGCGCAGGACACAGCGGCAACAACACCAAGGCCACCGCGCACGTGTCCGATAAAAGCATTGACGAAGCGCAGAAGTGACGCGGCTATCCCACTTTCTGACATAACCGTCCCAGCGAGAACAAACAGCGGAATCGCCAGAAGTACCGGATTGCTCAGCTGCTGCGCACCCCAAAGCATCATCCCCTTCATGGTCACATCGCCCATGAAATACATGACCATCAAAGCCGCGCCAAAGCAGTAAGGCAGCGGAACGCCCAACGTAAGTGTGATCACAAGCAGGGCGATGGCAATAAGAGCAATCTCGATCATGCGATTTCTCCGGTCTTCAAGCTGCAGATATGACGCACCAAGTGCGATGCGGTGTACGTCATCATCAGGGCAAGCCCGACAACCAGCGCGACATCAGAGTAGAACGTCGGGATATAGAGCGTCGGGCTTTCGCGCCACACACGCCACGCGTACTGCGTGTAGTTCCAGGCCCAGTAGAGCAACCAAAGACCAACAATCAGACTGATGATTTCACCAACGATGGCAAGAATAGTGTGGCCGCGGTCAGTCTTGATAAAGATCTCAAGAACGTTGGCGCGGATATGCGTATTCTCGCGCGATGCATTGACCGATCCAAGAATGTAGAGCCACACAGTCGGGTAGGCCATCGTCTCTTCCAGTCCCATCACGGGCACCTGAAGAACGTATCGCGTTATGACCTGAACGAACTGACCCAAAGCCACTGACACGATCAGCGCGGTCAGAAGATATTTAGCAAATTTATCCATTTTCTCCCTCGTCCCACAGGATTCGAGCCGTGGGTTATCGCGAGATAAAACTGGACATTTGATATAAAATCAATTTCATACTTTTTTTAAATTCATAAACTGAATTTATACCTATGCATCTGTCTCTTCGGCAACTCTCAACCTTTCGCGAAGTTATGCGCTCTGGCTCTATCAGTCAGGCAGCCCGATCTGTCGGCCGTACGCAACCAGCCGTTTCCACGATGATCCAGACCCTGGAAGATCAGCTGGGATTCGCCTTGTTCCTCAGATCGCAAGGCAAACTGACACCGACACCCGAAGCTCATTTTTTTCTTGAAGAATGCGAGGACATCCTGGGCCGTGTCGAACGCACGGAACGCACCTTGGAGCGGATCAGCTCCCTGCAATCCGGTAAGCTCAAGATCGCCTGCCACCCTGCCGCGTCAAGTGCGTTCCTACCGCGCCTCCTCACCAGGTTTCTGCAAGACCGGGACGATCTTGATGTATCGCTCATCATGAGATCCTCGGACGTAATCGAAGATCTGATCGCTTCGCAGCAATTCGATCTTGGGTTTGCGGAAACCCCGCGGCCGCGTGCGTCAATCCGGCAAACGGATTTCGATCTTGAATGCGTTTGCATGTTGCCAAAAGATGACCCTCTGGCCCGGGCGGAAGTTGTCACGCCTGAAGACCTCGATGGCCGCCCGATGGCCGTTCTTTTTGACGAACATGGAACGGCCGTTCAAACAGAAGCCGCCTTTCGCGCTGCCGGATGCCATATCAACAAGCGGATCGAACTTCGCACCTTTTTCCCGGGACTGCAGTTTGTCGCTGCGGGAGTTTGTGTGATGGTCTGCGATATGTTCACCGCGTACAGCCATCTGGCTCAGGCCCCTGAAAAAGAACGCCTGGCGATCCGGCGCTTCCGCCCACACATATTGAACAGTGTCTCAATACTGACGCCGGGCTACGCCACGCAATCGATGGCCAGCCAGGCCTTCATAGGTGAGCTTCACGCTGCAGTAGAACAGATGCAGATCGAAATCCGCGACGCATTAAGCTAACAGCGATTTAGCTGAACAGCTTTGTGCGAACCCCTCAACGCAATCCGAAGTGAGGATACGCGCCTGCATCCCCGGCCGGAAGAACGGAAGAAACCGGCGAAGTACGATAAGCGTCGCTACAAACGGCGCAACTGCTCCTCTCGTGACATTGCTTTGCAATGCACTGCCGGGCAGCGATGCGAGATCATGTTTGGCAGGTTGAAGGATTGGAGGCGTGCGACGACGCGCTCTGACAGGTGTCCCAAGGTCTTCCTGTCAGCTATCGCTCTCGCGGCCATCGTCATCTACTGGCCTTGATACTCTATGAGTCTAGTCCCTAGTTTAAGCGGAGCTTGGGCCCAAAAACTCTAACCAAGGACAGGGCATCAATTCGATAGCGCAAAATCCCTTTGCCGATGCCCACCCGTTGCCGAAGCTCTGTCTCAGTGGTGCGTTACAGCAAGGCCATGAAAACTTCTGGCCAATGGCTGAATGGCAAGCTGTGCCCCGCGCCTTTCACGATGGTCAGGTTGCAGCTCCTTTCCTTTGCGAATTTCTGCGCTCGTGAGAACGGTACAATCTGGTCAGCATCGCCATGTAGAAAGTGCAGCGGCGCAGAGTGAGGACTGGCAGCACCTCCCCAATCTGACGTAATCAAACGGCAGTCATTGATGAAACTGTCATTCCCGGAAGCCACATGAAAGAAGTGTCCCTGCCACATCAGATCCAGAATTTCGGGGTCGCGACACGCTTCCAGATCAGCAGAGGCGCCACGAAAGACGGTTTCAGCAAAAGCCTCCTGGCCATCGTGACGTAGTTTCCTGTCTCCCAAGATGGCCAAGTATCGAAGCAGCGGTACGGATGTCCGGGCTGCCAACGCGAGGATCCGCTGTTGAGTGGGGGCTGATGCAAAATCCCTGAGGCTGCGCATTGGTGGAGTGATCGATACCGCAATGACTTGGCGTAGCCGCTTGCCAAGTGAGCCCGCTGCACAGCAAGCCAGCGCAGCCCCTGCATCATAGCCTACAAGAGTCACCTCAGAGAGGTCTAGGTGATCGATCAGAGCAGACAGGTCTTCGCCATATCGTGCCGGATCCGATAGAAGCTCTGGCCAGCCTGAGGAACTGCCGTGCCAGGGCCGCGCAGGAGCGATCCAGCGCAGCCCTCGCTTCTCTAGCTCCGCCTCAGCGGCCGCCGGCAATTGGGCTCCCCCCAGACAGCCATGTAGAAAAATGACCGGGCGTCCCATCTGATCACCACTTTGGAAAAAGCTCATAGACCGACCATCTGGCAAACGTAACTCAGAGCTTTTGGCCTTTACGGCCCGATTGGCCTGCATTTGAGTGCTGGAAACACACACAATACGGCCGAGATGCAGTAGGTCCTGCAAGCCAGTGGTTTCGGTTTTGGCGATCATTGCTTTGATCTGTTGACGGATGGTTTCCACCGATCGGGCACGCAGAGAAGCCGCTTCCTGCGGACTGTGGCCGTCGACCAGCAGCCCGAGCACCGCATTCTCCGACCGGCTCAGCCCATAAAGAGCCCTCATCGCGTCTGCTGCTCGATCATGCCAAGGTAGATTGTCTCCAAAACACTGTAGAGCGTCAGACTCAGCACATTTTTCGCAGCGCAGCAGCAACGGTTTACCTGAATCCAGACGGGTCAATCGAAGTACGGGAGCATAACTGGCTTCGCCGCGTAGAAAGTGCCGGATTGCTCCGATTTCGTCTACGGTCAGGTTCAAGGTGTCCAAAGGCATACCTGGGCGCAACCCAAACAACTCCTGCGTCAACTGATTGGGAGCAACAACGCGACACTGCCGGTCGATATAGAACCATGGCCGGAGGTCTTGCCGGGCTGATCCCGGTTGAGCGACCGGAGGGAGCGCCGCCAGCAGTTTCTCTGCCTTGGCCACATGAACTTCGAATTCTCTGCGTAGTTCATCAAACCTGCGGCGCTTGGCTTCATCTGACAGCCGCGTATCAGCCAGCTCCAGAAGCTCGGTAAACCCACTGGTGTCCATGGCCGTAGCGTAAACAGAACCAATCAGTGACGTCATATCGTCATGTTGTTCCATTGTCCCTTTGGTCATGGATTTGGCCCTAACTCTCTACGCAAAACTTTGAACCTAACTCGGGGGATATAACCAAAACTGGTCATGAGCCGTAAGAATAAAGCCGTTATAGCAGCATGAAAGACGCCAAAGTTTGGCAAAAAGGAAACAATCGACTCATGCAATATTTCCCTCTCATCAGCACCGGCCTGATGCTAGCTCCAGCCGCGCTTTTTGCGGCTGACTGCGCTCCTGCGACGATCCGCTTTCCCGAAAATGGCCCGGCTGAGTATATTGTGCCAGACGCAGATGAAACCGCATTGCGGCAGCGCGAGCATGGCTCAGCCCCCAGTTCGGATCATGTTCTGGTCATCCATGAAGGTGACAGCTACTGGGTGCCTGGCAGTGACCTCGATGCGGTCCAAGTGGTGTTAGGGACCGGCGCAGATAGCTTTGTTTATGACGGCCCGGACCATTGCGCCCCCAGGGACCTGCCGCTGGATACCGGGCTGTCCCAACCCGAAGACACGGAAAATTCCGCCACATCGGACCTTCAGCCCCGATCCGGCCTTTGGAAGTTAGAAGTTACGCCAGTTACTTTTGAAGGCTGTCCCGAAATGATCGCACAGAGCCTGCCCGCCGATTTGGTCGCACTGCCTGCAGAAGCAACCACACCTCAACGCCTAACCTTCTCGGTTCCGTTTCATCCCGATCAATTGGCAATGAACCAATATGCCGCGGGTTGGAAAGCCACAGGGCCCAGCCGCTGGGAAACCCGAGCAATGGAACATGTGTTTGCCCAATCGCCGGCCTACGGTGGTCGGCGTTCCTATTTGAACTGGACGTTGACCGTAAGCGGGGCAGAACAGATTTCGCACCGCTCAGAACTGCATGTTGTTATGCCCCCCGAAGCGGTTGCAGTGTTTAAGACAGATCACTGCACGGCGATTTCCACCGGCAACTGGATCCGGGTGGGGGATTAAGCCATGCGATATAGACTGATAGCCTCCGCCGTTTTGGCCATTCTGATGTCGCCTTTGGCCGCGCAAGACCTAAGCCGCAGCACCTTAGTACTGGATGCGTCTGGTTCGATGTGGGGACAAATTGACGGCACAGCCAAAATCACTATCGCCCAGACCGTTTTGCGGGGATTGCTTGAAAATCTGCACCGCTCCCAGGAACTTGGACTGATGGTATACGGGCACCGGCGCAAAGGCGATTGCAGTGATATTGAGCAATTGATTGCGCCCGGGGCAGATACGCGTGAGGCGATTGCGGATGCCGTGGCTGACATTAGCCCAAAAGGCAAGACACCACTGTCCGCAGCCGTACTTCAAGCGGCCGAAGCCCTACGTTACAGCGAAGAAAAAGCAACCGTCATTCTGATCTCTGACGGCAAGGAAACGTGCGGTCTTGACCCTTGTGCGGTTGGAACGAATTTGGAGGCCATTGGCGTGGACTTTACGCTGCACGCAATTGGCTTTGGCATAGCTGACGAAGCGGCGCGGGCCCAATTGCAATGTCTGGCTGAAAACACTGGTGGAGAGTATCGCGATGCTTCGGACGCTGCAGCCCTGTCAGCGGCACTTGCCCAAGTTGCAACACCCGCTTCAGAATCTGCGGAGAAAACTGCTGCCGCGACGCTCTCTGGCCCCACTTCCGCACAGGCTGGCCGTGTGATCGACATCCATTGGCAAGCTCCGGGAGAAGAGGGCGATTGGGTGGGAACTCTGGCCCCTGGGGCTGACGTCGGGGCCTTTTCATCGCGCATAGGCATTGACCACGGCAATCCTGCGCCCATGCCGACCCCCACAAAAGAGGGCAGCTATGATATCGTCTATGTGCGATCCGAGACAGGTGAGGTTTTGGCGCGGCAAGCGCTGAAAGTGACCCCGATGCAAGCCTCAGTCAGTGCCCCCACAACCGGAACCACCGGCGGATCTGTGACGGTGAGCTGGCAAGGGCGCGGCTCAGAGAAGGACTTTATCGGTATTGCACCAAAAGCCGATGGATTTCCTGCCACGAGTTTCTATTTCGAAACCAATGGGCCAGAGCAGCAGGAGTTGCGTCTGCCATCCCAGCCTGGAGACTATGAGATTGTCTTTATTGCCACCACAGATCCCTGGGAGGTGTTGGACCGAACTCCAATCACCCTATCGGACCCAGATCTGAAGCTGAAGGCGCAACCAGAGGTTACTCCCGGAGAAGAGTTTGCAGTGCTGTGGACGGGAATTGCGCCCAATCCGGCTGACTATATTGCGCTGGCAATACCAGGTGAACCACTTCCACATGTGGTTACGTATGCCCACACTGAAAGCCACCTTACGCGTCTCACCGCGCCGCAGGAACCAGGCCAATATGAGCTGCGGTTTTTCTATGCCGAAGGAGACCGTATCGTAGCCACACGGTCCATCACCGTTAGATAGGCTGCGAAAAATGGAAATCGTCTCAAAACTCTTGCCCTTGTTCGGGGCCAAGACAGGTCGCATTGGCGCGATGATCCGGGCTTCACTGTCTGTGCTTGGAACCGATACGAAAGTGGCTCTGCCTTTCATCCTTCTTTTCCTGGTCAAGGCAGGACGTGGGCTTCTGGCACTGTATCTGCTCTATCTGGGCTTTGTCACCCAGGACTGGGACCGCGCATTTGCCGCGATGCTAATCTTCATGGTCTACCTGCCGATCGAAATTCTGGTCCAGACTTTTCTGCAAGCCGCTATGAGCCAGATGGCGCGAGATGCGTTGATCGACGGCCGGATCAGCGGCAAGGAAATTGCCAAGACCCTGTTAGGTAATCTGTTTTCCCTCATATTCATCGGGCTTGTCTCGTATTTCGTACGCCGCGCATCAGACAGCAAACAAGAGGGTTTTTTCGGTTTTTTGGTTGCGTTGTTGACCTTTGTGGTCGCCGAAGTTTGGGATCTGGTATCCAATTTTGGCATATCAGCCATCGTGGTAGAGCGGGGGGGCGTCAAAGTCCTCGTCGCCCGCCTGAAGGCACTGCGCAGCTATGTGCCGGAGACACTGGCGGGAGTGATCGGCATAGATCTGATTGGAGGGGTGGCACAAGGTTTGTTTGCTGGCGGTGTGGTGTTTGGCCTATTTGGAGGCGGCGCGATGGGCTATGTTTTTGCCGAAAACCTACCAGCTACCTTTCTGGCAGAGTTCGGTGAGGTTCCGGTAAACACCCTCCCTGCGCTTGGGCTTCTTGCTCTGAGCTTTATTCTGTCCTCCTTCATCGCCGCGGCGACTGTTTTAGCAAAAAGCCTATATTTTACGTGCTTCTATCTGTTTATCCTTCACAAGGATGAGCTGCCTGGCCGTATGTCGCAGGCATTGGAACAGATGTTAGCAGACAGGCAGACCTGGGCCAAAGAGGGGACCGCCACTCAATGATGCGAAAAGCTGGATTGGGTCGCAGCTGCCCAGCAAGCCCAAAGTGATCTGATTGTGCCCTTGTAAGAAGCGGTTTGTATTCCGACTGTCCCCAAGACTGTGCAAAGCAATGTCCGGTGAGGGTTAGCAATCTTCCCCGCTTTCCCTTTACCGCAACAAGACTGGTTCACCTTTTTCAGGCAGAGACCCGCTACAAACTCTAGACAGGTACGGAACTTGTGGCCTAGGCCGATGAGCTGCTTCCCTGTGAGATCGCATTTTTCATTTGGCTCTGTTCGGCGTTTGGTCCTCTCTTGACCTTTGTTGGGTGATGCTTCCACGAGGTGAGCCGACCTAGGGGGAAACCCGTCGATTCCTTTCGCGCCTGCAGCAGTGGCATTGATCCGCCTTGCATGTTTGTCGTCTCCGCGCTGATGCAGAGTAAAAAATTGCCTGCTGGTGTTCTGCTGAGCGGCTTCGTCCCGATCCTTCAAGACATCGCTTTGCCGCGTGGTAATATTGCTTGTAGCGCCGACTTGGCACGGATGACTGGCCTCTATTGACCCTTCCTGGTACTGGTTTGAGCGCGAAAGACCATTTTAGCTCGGGTTTGCCGCCAGAAACTTTCTTACGCCGATCATGTCCCTGCATGTGCTTGATTTTGTAGTCACGCACATGCAGGGACATCTCGGTGCGTAGTTTGTCAAGTGTCGCAACCGGAAGTGTGTCGCTCCCATCCAAGCCTCGATGGTGCTGAATGGATGCTCGGCCGTCGCGCGGCGCAGCGTCATCAAGGCAGGATTTCGGTTCATTCGGTCCCACATGTCCTCCACCAGATGCTCATGTTCCCAGCGGGTGATCCTGCGCTCTTTGCCACTGGCGCAGGTATAGGTATCGTCTTGTACGTTAGACAAAGTCGGCCTTCACAAACATGCCGTTCTTGCGGCTGCCCGAGGTCTCAGGGCGGGCGAGGGTCGGTGTAATTCCCGCGTCGTGGCTGGCGAGAATTTCGCGTCCGCTAAAGGATCTCTTGTCGGCGACGGCGCTCATGTCTTGGCGATCCAGTGCGGCCTTTGCCCGCTCCCATTGCGTCGCCGAGATCACGCGGGTCGAACCTATAGGCCTGGTCACAGAAATATCGTTTTTCTGGCCCGCCAATTCCAGCGGGCCAGTTTCACACAAGCCTTGTTTACAGAAGAGCTTTAAAGCGTGGGTCTGTCACAATCTTATTAATGGAAGAGGCAAGCGCACGGTTGAATGCATCAGCTGTGTTGTTGCAAGCTGCCGCTGCAGAGAAACTGGTGCTGAATTTATGAACGTTTTTAACGTTGAAGCCTTGTCCCTTGCTCGACGAAATAGTCAAACCAATTGTCCAATTGCCTGAGAAAGAGTCAGGTTTTAGTTCGGTCAAAACGACGTCAATGTGAGTGCCGCGTGGACTGAAAACGTTTCCTGCCAATAGTTCAGCTTGGAACGCTTGTTTAATTGCGTCGGTTACTGAAATTCCGCCACCTACATCGATCGGACCAGCTAAACGGCAAGTTGGATTGGCTACCACACCTTCCGCGGTTGTAACTGAACCTACAGAGGCCCTTTTTCCTGACGCAGCCAATGCTTGCAAGGCAATTACATTGGATGGGTTGCTTTGATACTGTTGAGGGGAATAGGTGTCGCACGCTGCGAGAAGAATTCCCGCGACAGCCAAAGAAAGTAAATGAGTTTTCATTTTAGTTCCAAATTTGCATATTCAAGCTACCTTAAAGCGAACCTAGGAAATTTTGGCAAGCAGGTCGGGAATGAAATTTCTGCCTTTTTCGATAAGTAGCTCGACTTGTAAGAATAAAGGTGGCCATAAAAAAGGAACTCCTCGAAATTCTCCGAGGCGTTCCTTCATTTCTACCCTGTCTGAAACAGCGTGGAGATCACACTAGGCGGGACGCTTCTTTCGCGGCGCGGACGAAGTCTTTGAACAGCGGGTGGGGATCGAACGGTTTGGATTTCAGTTCCGGGTGGAACTGGACGCCGATGAACCAGGGGTGGTCGGCCCATTCCACGATCTCGGGCAGGCTGCCGTCGGGGGACATGCCGGAGAAGTTCAGCCCGCAGGCCTCCAGTTTCTCGCGGTATTTGGTGTCGACCTCATACCGGTGGCGGTGGCGTTCCTCGATTGCGGTTGCGCCATAGACGGCGGCGACGTTTGAGCCCTCGGTCAGAGTGGCGTCATAGGCGCCAAGGCGCATGGTGCCGCCCTTGTCGTCGCCGACCTTGCGTTCGACCTTGTGGTTGCCCTGCACCCATTCCTTGAGGTGGTAGACAACCGGTTCAAAGCGTTTCTTGCCTGCTTCGTGGTCGAATTCCTCGGAGCCGGCTTCCGCGATGCCCGCGACGTTGCGGGCGGCCTCGATCACGGCCATTTGCATGCCGAGGCAGATGCCCAGATAGGGGACGTTGTTTTCGCGGGCGTATTGGGCGGCCTTGATCTTGCCCTCGGTGCCGCGTTCGCCAAAGCCACCGGGGACGAGGATGGCGTGAAAGCCCTGCAGATGCGGGGTGGGGTCTTCGCGGTCAAAAAGCTCGGCGTCGACCCATTCGATGCGCACCTTGACGCGGTTGGCCATGCCGCCGTGAGTCAGCGCCTCGGCGATGGATTTATAGGCATCTTCCAGCTGGGTGTATTTGCCAACGATGGCAACGCGCACTTCGCCCTCGGGGTTATAGATGCGGTCGGCCACATCTTCCCAGCGGCTGAGGTTGGGTTTGGGGGCCGGGGCGATGCCAAAGGCGTCCAGCACGGCCTGATCCAGACCTTCGCGGTGATAGGCGAGGGGCGCCTCGTAGATGGATTTCAGGTCCTGGGCGGCGATCACACTGTCAGGGCGCACGTTACAGAAGAGGGCGAGTTTCTCACGCTCCTTCTTGGGGATCGGCCCTTCGGAGCGGCAGACGAGGATATCGGGGGCCAGACCAATGGATCGCAGTTCCTTGACCGAGTGCTGGGTCGGTTTGGTCTTCAGCTCGCCGGAGGCTTTGATATAGGGCAGGAGGGTGAGGTGCATAAAGATACACTCACCGCGCGGCTTGTCCTGGGCGAACTGGCGGATCGCTTCAAAGAAAGGCAGGCCTTCGATGTCGCCCACGGTGCCGCCGATTTCGCAGAGCATGAAGTCAACTTCGTCTTCGCCGATGGAGATGAAGTCTTTGATCTCATTGGTGACATGCGGGATCACCTGAATGGTTTTGCCCAGATAGTCGCCGCGGCGCTCTTTTTCCAGCACATTGGTGTAGATCCGGCCGGATGAGATCGAGTCAGTCTTGCGTGCGGGCACGCCGGTGAAACGTTCATAGTGGCCCAGGTCCAGATCGGTTTCTGCGCCGTCATCGGTCACAAAGACCTCGCCGTGTTCAAAGGGCGACATGGTGCCCGGGTCGACGTTCAGGTAGGGATCCAGCTTGCGCAGGCGGACCGAATATCCACGTGCTTGCAACAATGCGCCCAATGCGGCGGATGCCAGGCCTTTGCCCAGCGAAGAAACAACACCACCAGTGATGAAGATGAAACGCGCCATGAGTGTCGGCAGCCCCCGTGAGAGTTCAAAAAATAAGAAGACCCAATGGTTAAAAAACCACGGCATCACGGGACTTCAGTATATATGAGATTCGCGCAAGAAACGCAAGGGAACCGCAAGATGCTGTTACGGTTCCCGTTTTTTATTCTAAGTCTTGTGGATCAGTCGGCGCTGGGAACCAGCGGTGCATTGTCGCCAGCAGAAGGCGGCAGCAGATCATTGCCCAGCGGAGCAACAGGAGCTTCGGCCGGTGCCTCATTGCGTGTCGGCAGCAGCCCGCCGTCAAAGATAGATGAGTTGCCTGCCTTTTGCGCGGAAATCACCGTGAGGGTGATCGACGTACAGATAAAGGCAGCGGCCAGGATCCAGGTCAGTTTGCTCATCGCGGTTGCTGCGGCGCGGCCCGATACAGCCCCATTGCCACCGCCGCCACCCATGCCAAGGCCGCCACCTTCGGACCGCTGAAGCAGAACGACGGCAATCAGGCCCAGAGCCAGAAGAAGGTGGATGATGAGAACAACGTTTTCCATGTGATCCTGCGGCGGTTGGCTGACTATCGGGCGGTAAATAGGGGGAAACGCCGGAAGGGGCAAGGGCGGAGTTTCAAATGAGCGGCCTATCTGTTTTGTCGCGGGCGTTTGACGGAAGGGAACACCCAAATTTTACTGGAAATTTCGGCGGATGGCGCGCAGGGTTTTGCACATGGCCCATGACGATCCTCATTCACATGACCCGCACCACCCTCATGCCCATCTGCCGCCGGATCCGGCGCTGCGGGTGAAGGCGCTTGAGACGATTCTGACCCGACGGGGGCTGGTGGATCCGGCTGCATTGGATGAAATCATCGACATCTATCAGAATAAAATCGGTCCGCAGAATGGTGCCCGGGTGGTGGCGAAAGCCTGGAGTGATCCGGCGTTCAAAGCTGAATTGCTGGAAGACGCGGATGCTGTTTTGCGCGGCATGGATATCTATGGTCGGCAAGGGGAACATATGGTCGTAGTGGAGAACACGCCCGAGATCCATAACATGGTCGTATGTACATTATGCTCCTGTTACCCGTGGCCGGTTCTGGGCATCCCGCCTGCCTGGTACAAATCGGACGCCTATCGCGCCCGCGCCGTGCGAGAGCCGCGCAAGGTGCTTGCTGATTTCGGCGTGACCTTGCCCAAGGGAACAAAGGTGCGGGTGTGGGATTCGACCGCAGAGGTGCGCTATCTTGTGTTGCCGATGCGGCCCGCGGGCACCGAAGATATGGATGAGCACGCGCTGGCCGCATTGGTCAGCCGCGATAGTATGGTGGGCACCGCCTTGGTCACTGTGCCAGATGTCTTCACTGCGTCAGAGGTTGCGCCATGAGCCGGGTTCACGATATGGGCGGACGTTTCGGCGATGGTCCGGTGGTGGTTGATGCACCGGACGCGCCGGTCTTCAAGGAAGACTGGCACGGTCGCGCCCTGGCTGTCACCTTGGCCTCTGCTGCGCTTGGGCAATGGAATATCGACGTCTCGCGTCATGCACGCGAATGTTTGTCACCCCAGGATTACATGCGGTTTTCCTACTATGAGAAGTGGCTGGCGGGCCTTGCCGACCTGTTGGTGGAAACTGGTGTGCTTACGGTTGCTGATCTGGCTGATCCCGCGGCTGCGGCGGACATACACGCTTTGGCTGGGCGCAAGCTGGTAGCAGAGCGCGTGGCCGGGATGTTGGCTGCGGGTGGCCCGGCTGAACGCGAGAGCCCAGTGAAGCCTGTGTTCAAACCGGGTGACAGCGTGCGGGCTGTGGCCCATGCAGGTAACCGATTTGTGGATGGGGGGCACACGCGTCTGCCGTCTTATGCTGCGGGCGCGGTGGGCAAAGTGCTGCGCTACCACGGCACCCATGTTTTTCCCGACCGCAGCGCGCATGGTTTGGGAGAAGCGCCAGAGCCTCTTTATGCAGTGGCTTTCCCGTCCAATGCGCTGTGGGTGATTGCCGAGGATGATCACGATGACGTGGTGCTGGACCTGTGGCAGAGCTATCTGGAGCCTGTGTCCACGTGAGTGCCGTATCGACAGTATGTTTACCTCACGGCGGGACCGAACCCGTTTTTGCCGAACCGTGGCATGCGCAGGTCTTTGCTTTGACGGTGCATTTGAATGAGGCGGGTCGGTTTACCTGGGCCGAGTGGGTGGAGCGGTTTTCCGCGACACTAAAACGCCACGGGCTGGCGCGCGAGCTGGATGGCGGTTCAGATTATTTCACGGCCTGGCTGGAAACGCTTGAGGTCCTCATGGCTGAGACCGCGGATGTGGCCGCCGGGGAGATGCAGGAGATGCGGGAGGCCTGGGAAGCGGCCTATCGTGCCACCCCGCACGGGGATCCGGTCTGTTTGAACTTTGACAACGCAAAAGACGGTGCAAAATACTGAGCAAAAGAACTGTAATCCCGCTGTTACACTTTTCGGTTCCCCTTGGCAGCCGCGCTCGCTATACGGGGCGTCGGTTTTAACCTGCATGCAAAGGACCTGAGATGGCCAATGTCGTGGTAGTGGGCGCCCAGTGGGGCGATGAGGGAAAAGGCAAGATCGTTGACTGGCTCAGCGAACGCGCCGATGTAATTGCGCGCTTCCAGGGCGGCCATAATGCGGGCCATACGCTTGTCATTGATGGTAAGGTCTACAAGCTGCACGCGCTGCCGTCGGGCGTTGTGCGCGGTGGCAAGCTGTCTGTGATCGGCAATGGCGTGGTGCTGGACCCCTGGCACCTGATGAAAGAGATCGAGACCGTGCGCGCGCAAGGTGTTGAGATCACGCCGGAAACCCTGATGATTGCGGAAAATACCCCGCTGATCCTGCCGCTCCATGGGGAGCTGGACCGCGCCCGCGAGGAGGCGGCCTCCAAGGGGACCAAGATTGGCACCACCGGTCGGGGCATTGGCCCGGCCTATGAGGATAAAGTGGGCCGTCGTGCCGTGCGGGTGGCGGATCTGGCGGATGAGGCGACGCTGATCGCACGTGTGGACCGCGCTTTGCAGCACCATGATCCGCTGCGCAAAGGTCTGGGTGTGGAACCCATCGACCGCGATGCGTTGATTGCACAGTTGAAAGACATCGCTGGCCAGATTCTGCCCTATGCGGCGCCGGTGTGGAAAGTTCTGAACGAAAAGCGCAAAGCGGGTAAGCGGATCCTGTTTGAAGGTGCACAAGGCGCGCTTTTGGACATTGATTTCGGGACATACCCCTTTGTGACCTCCTCCAATGTAATTGCAGGCCAGGCGGCAACCGGTGTTGGTATTGGTCCGGGCTCGATTGATTATGTGCTGGGCATCGTAAAAGCCTATACCACCCGTGTGGGTGAGGGACCCTTCCCGACCGAGCTTCTGGACGCGGATGGCAAACCGGATGCGGATGGTGAGCGTCTGGGCACGCGCGGCCATGAGTTTGGCACCACCACCGGCCGTCAGCGCCGCTGTGGCTGGTTTGATGCGGCTCTGGTGCGTCAGACCTGTGCGACCTCGGGTATCAAAGGCATCTGCCTGACCAAGCTGGACGTTCTGGACGGGTTTGAGACCCTGAAAATCTGTGTCGCCTATGACCTGGACGGAGAACGGCTGGATTATCTTCCTACCGCAGCCGACCAGCAGGCGCGCTGCACCCCGATCTATGAAGAGATGCCGGGTTGGAGTGAATCGACCGAAGGGGCGCGCAGCTGGAATGACCTGCCAGCCAATGCGATCAAATACGTCAAACGGGTAGAAGAGCTGATCGAATGCCCTGTGGCGCTTTTGTCCACCAGCCCGGAGCGGGAGGATACCATTCTGGTCACTGACCCGTTTGCGGACTGATGGCAAAAGAGCTGAGCTATAAGGCGCGGCGGCGCTGGTCTCTGGTGATCCTGTTGATCGGGATGCCGCTTTATATTCTGGTTGCGGTGAATGTGGTGGCGCTGTTTGAGCGCCCCTCTATCCTGCTGGAACTGGGGATCTATGTGGGGCTGGGGATCTTGTGGATCCTGCCCTTCCGCTTTGTGTTTCGCGGCGTTGGCAAGGAAGATCCGGACGCCTGATATTTGCGTTACATCTGCCTGACCTAAATGGAAAAAGCCGTGGGATACCCCACGGCTTTTGCAGTTTTTGCAGTCCTTTTGCGGCTTAGCCAGCCGCGCGGTCCTGCGGCTGGAACCCAATCTGATCGGAGGCGGCAAAACGGCCGTTGTTTTTGCGGGCGATCTTGCCGTCGCGGAGAAGCTGGCCGAAGGAACGCATGCTGTCTTCGCGGTTGAACTCCGTTCCGGTTGCGCGGACCTTGTTGATCAGCTCGGGGCGAGAGAACACATCCTGACCTTTGACAAAGCTGAGGTAGGAGGCGGCGGCTTCAAGAAGCTCCTGCAGTTCCACTGCGCCGGTTTCCTGCACATATTTGGCAAAGCCTGTGTCGGAGTTGAAGGCTTCTGCCGAGGTCGGTTTCGCCTCGGTCCGCACGCGGCGGGGGCTAACAGGGGCAGAAGGTGCAGCCTCTACCGCCGGGGCTTCGGCAACACGCTGTTCGGCCACCAGTTTCAGCGGCGAAGGGCGGTTTTCTGAAGGCTCCGGGCGCGCGGCTTTGCGGCGGACAACCGGACGGCGCGGGTGCACAACGCTGGCCAGATCCTCGCGGTAGTCTTTTTCGGCGTCCTCTGCACTGGCCTCGGGATCTCCTTGCGCTGCGGCAACCGCTGCGCGCATATGGCTGTAGGTCTCGCGCGAAGAGGCCGTGTTGGGGTCGCCCAGTTTTTCGTCTGCGGCAGCCATCAGGCGGGAGACATCGCTGTCGGGAGCGTCCTTGGATTTGGCGCTGCGGGAAACCGGGGCTTCGGCTTGAGGTTGCTCTGCCGCGTCCTCTTCTTCGGCCATCGCAGCGTCTTTGGCTTCGGCATCGGCGCGTGTCGCGGCCAGCAATTCAGCTTCGACCTCTGCCAGTTCGCGGCGCAGATCATTTTCATCGGCTTCGCTGAGGGTCGAGGCCGGGCCAGCCGGAGCAGCTGCGGCTTCTGCCACTGTTTCCGTTGGCTTGGTGATGCCCCGACGGACGCGAATGATGCGGGCACGACGGGGCTGTGCTGCTGCGTCCTCCGCCTCGGGCTCATCTGTGGCGTCGACCTTGCCCGGTTTCGGCGTGCTCTGCAATTCTTCCAGTGCGCGGGTGATCAGCGTATCGTTGTCTTGCTCGGCTGCGTCTGGCGCTGCATCTGCTTCATCCTCTTCGGCATTCACAGTTGCATTGATGTCTTCGGCAATCTCGGCAATGGCGTCGGCGGCTTTTTTGGTAACAGCCTCTGCGTGCTGATCTTCGGAAAACTCCTCTGCCGGGGTGCGTGAGACAACGGCCCGGATGCGCTGCAGCTTTGCGGCGATGCTGTTGGGGGCGGGTTTGGCAGGTTCCGGTTTGGCAACCTCTTCGGCTTCGATCTCTTGCACATCGTCTGCCGCTTCAGCGCTTGCGCTGGCCGCAACCACGGCTGCGATCTGATCAAGATCTACAGTCTCCGCAACCGCGTCGTTTTGATCATCTGTGGCGTCTTCATAGGCCGCTTCGGCAGTTTCTGCGATCTCTTTGGCTTCTTCGGGCGCGACAAAGAAGTCGACCTCACCCGGAGGTGTTTCCACGAGTGTGTCCGTTGCACCCGCTGCATCTGCGCGAGCAGTTACAACGTCTTCGGCGAAAACTTCGTCTTCAAGCTCATCCGCAAAGGGCTCTTCGGTGCTGCCCTCAAAGCTATAGGTCGCTTCGGCAGGTGCCTCGGCGGTTTCTGCGATCTCTTTGGCTTCTTCGGGTGCGATAAAGAAGTCGACCTCACCCGGAGGTGTTTCCACGAGTGTGTCCGTTGCATCTGCTGCATCTGCGCGCGCAGTTACAACGTCTTCGGCGAACACTTCGTCTTCAAGCTCATCTGCAAAGGGCTCTTCGGTGCTGCCCGCAATGCTATAGGCCGCTTCGGCAGGTGTGTCGGCGGTTTCTGCGATCTCTTTGGCTTCTTCGGGTGCGACAAAGAAGTCGACCTCACCCGGAGGTGTTTCGACGAGCTGGCCTGCTGCAGGTGCCTCAGGTGCAACCGCGGCTTCAGCGACCGCGCTGTCTTCAAAATGGTCCTCAAAGTCGTCGGCAAAAGGCTCTTCTTCGCTGCCTTCGATGCTATAGGCATCTACGGGCTCAGCTGAAGTATCTGCACCGGCTGGAGCAGCCTCAGTCTGGTGTTGGGCTAAGGCAGGGTCGACAAAGAAATCCACTTCGCCTGGTTCGGTTACTGCCAATTCGCGCGGAGCTGGTTCTGCAACCGGCGTCGGCGCAGCTGCGGGCGGTGTAGCAGGCGTGGCGGCCCGAAGGTGGATGCCTTCTTTTGATGTGCGCGCTTCGACTTGGCGGGCAATCTCACGCTGCGCAATACGCGCCAGCATATCAGCGTCCGGTTGCGGTGGCTCTGCACCAAAATATCTGTCATCAGAGGCGAGATCGCGGAAATACTCTGCGATCGCCTTCATGGTGCCAAAGGAATCTTCAAAACCCTCCAGCGTACAGGAAAAAGTCCCGTAGGATACCGTTAGTACCTTATTGTTCTGTACCATTGTTCAGCTCGTCCTCGCCAAAGTCATCTTGTTCACCATATTGGTCAGGACGACAAATTCAGTCCGAATCCGTGCAATTGATCGTATCATTTTGTGTTCAGATTGTGGCTTGTTTCCAAATCTGCAAGGAATAAGGGATGAAAATCCATATTGTTGAAGATGAAAAATCAGTAACGCTTGTGGGCGGGGGGGAGCTTGATCCGGCGGATTTGGCATCCGCAGTTACACTGGCTCCGGTTGTTGTCGCCGCGGATGGTGGCGCGGATTCCGCTTTGAATCAAGGTGTTTTGCCGGATTTTGTGGTGGGGGATTTTGATTCCATTTCACCGCGTGCGCGTGCGAAGCTGGGCGACAGCCGTCTGTTGCATGTTTCAGAACAGGACACCACAGATTTTGACAAGGCGCTGCGCAGCGTATCTGCGCCCGTTGTTCTGGCGGTTGGGTTCCTGGGCGCGCGGGTTGATCATCAGTTGGCGGCGTTGAACGTATTGGTGCAGGATCATCCCAGTCCCTGCATCCTGATTGGCGCGCAGGAAATCCTGTTTCATATTGTTGCTCCGGTGGAAATCCCGTGTCGCGCGGGGGAGGTTGTGTCGCTGTTTCCAATGCAGGCGGTTGGGGGCAGATCAACCGGGCTTGAGTGGCCGATTGACGGTTTGCAGATGGAACCGATGGGGCAGATTGGTACTTCGAACCGGGCGATTGGACCCATCCGGCTTGAGGTCGATGGGCCGGGGTTGATCGCCATCCTGCCCAAGCGGCATCTGCTGGCCGTGATTGAGCAGCTGGCGCAGCGCCGTTAAGCGTTGCTGGGCGCAGAGCTCAGGACTTCCAGTCGCTCGCGCCAAATGGCGTATAGGCCCGCGCACATCGTAACGGCTATGCCAATTCCGGCCAGCCAATTCGGCCATTGATTGAAAACGAGCCAGCCGATCAGCGTTGCCACCGGCATTTCGATATATTGCAAGGGGGCAAGCGTTGCCGATGGAGCAAACCGCAGGCTCCAGGTCATCAGCAGATGCGCCGCAGTGCCCAATAGCCCGATCAGGACCAAGAGAACCCATTGCATATTGTCCACAGAGGCCCAATGCAGCGCGGGTTCGTCAAGCCACCGCCCGAAATACAGAACCGGTAGCATAAGGGCGCAGGCGATCACCCCGGACACGGCCTGAAGGCCAATAGGGTCAGTGACCTTGGCCACACTTCGGGTTGTTATGATGAAAAGCGCAAAGATCACCGCCGTGCCAAGCGGCAGAAAGGCAGGCCATCCCACATCGGAAAAACTCGGCTGGATCACCATCAGCGCCCCGGCAAATCCGACCGCGCAGGCCAGCAGACGGTGGGGGCCAATGACTTCGTTCATAAATAGCCAGCCCAAAAGCAGAAGGATGAAGGGGCAGACAAAAGCAATGGCCACAGCATCCGCGAGAGGCAGAAATTTCAGCGCCGTGAACATCAAGGCGATGCCCAGCATATGCATGAGAGTTCGCAACACCACCAGCCCCACGGCATCGCGCGGGATTGAACAGCTTCGGCCTGTAATCCAGATCAGCGGGAAGAGGATAAGCGCCTGCAAGGCAAAGCGCACAAAGATAACTTGCGCCAGAGGTGTGCCGCCCAGGAGCTTGGCCACGGCGTCACCCATGGGGGCAACAACACAAAAGCCAAGCATCAAGAGCACGCCAATGATGGGACGGTCTGTGGTCATGCACAGACGCTAGCGCCAGAGATCAACTACAGCAAGTCAAAGTTCGATTTTGCACAATTCAGAATTGTTCCGAGAAGAGCCCGCGTCATGCTAGGGTGTCAGCAGTTTGGTACGTTGACAGCCAGACCGCCAAGCGAGGTCTCCTTGTACTTCTCATGCATGTCGTTGCCTGTCTGGCGCATGGTCTCGATCACCGAATCCAGCGGTACGAAATGATTTCCATCACCGCGCAGCGCCAGGGACGCGGCCGAGACCGCCTTGATTGCGCCCAGACCATTGCGTTCGATACAGGGCACCTGCACAAGCCCTTTGACTGGGTCACAGGTCATGCCGAGATGGTGCTCCAGCGCTATTTCGGCTGCGTTCTCTACTTGTTTGGGGGTTCCCCCCATCACCGCACAAAGACCCGCAGCAGCCATGGCAGCGGCAGAGCCGACTTCGGCCTGACAGCCAGCTTCGGCTCCTGAGATTGAAGCGTTGAATTTGACCAGCCCACCGATTGCGGCAGCCGTCAGCAGAAAGTCTTCGATGTGTTTCTCAGAAGCCCCCGGCACATGATCCAGATAGTAGCGCAACACCGCAGGAAGAACACCAGCCGCGCCATTGGTCGGCGCTGTCACGACCTGACCACCCGCGGCGTTTTCCTCATTCACCGCCATGGCATAGACGCTCATCCAGTCGTTGATGGTATGCGGTGCGGTCAGGTTCATGCCGCGTTCCGCCATCAGCGCGTCATAGATCCCCTTGGCGCGCCGACGCACACTGAGACCGCCCGGAAGGATACCATCGCGCTCAAGACCGCGGTTGATGCAATCGTTCATCACCTGCCACAGGCGGGCAGTCCCCTTGGCCAATTTGTCGGAACCGCCGCGCGACAGTTCGTTGGCGCGTTTCATCTGGGCGATGCTCTTACCACTGGATTGCGCCATGTCCAGCATTTCCACAGCGGTTTTGAAGGGGAAGGGGACCGGTGCGCCCTCATCGGTTGCTTTGCCTGCGGTCAGCTCTTCCTCTGTCAGGACAAAGCCACCGCCAATGGAATAAAACACCTGCTGCAGGATCACGTCACCCTGAGCATCCGTAGCCATCAGGATCATACCGTTGGCATGACCCGGGAGCGTACGCTCATAATCAAAAATAAGATCTTTCTTTGGGTCAAAGGCCAGTTCCGGAAGACCCGGAAGCTGCATGCGCCCGGTTTGGGCCAGTTCCGCCAGAAACGCCTCGGCTTTGGTATCATCATAGCTGTCAGGTTCAAATCCACCAAGGCCCAGGATCGTGGCGCGGTCTGTGGCGTGGCCGACACCGGTAAAGGCCAGAGACCCGTGCAGTGAGGCCCGCAGACCTGCACAGTCGAAAGGGGCCGCGCGCATCATGTCCAGGAACCGTGCGGCTGCCACCATTGGACCCATCGTGTGGGAGGATGAGGGGCCGATTCCCACTTTGAACATGTCAAAAACGGAAAGGAACATCAGAGGGCTACTCCTTCGGGAGGATTGGCATAGTGAGGTGCGGAGAACGGCGTTTGGCCAAGGCCCTCCGCTTTGATGGCAGCCTGCGCTGCAGGGCGCGTTTCCAACTGCTGGGAGAGGGCGAACAGATGCGGATAATCCGCTATCTTGAACCAGCCTGTTTCCCCAACCGGATAGAGCGCCGCCCAGCGGAGGCATGTGACGACGTAATAGTCCAAAACGGACGGGGTTTCGCCGCCGCTCCAGGGAGCGTGTCGCAGCGCCTGGTCTAGCAGAGCTAAATGGTCCCGTAAGCGCTGTGCAGTCTGTGCTCGGATATGGTCCATAGCCTCCTGGGGGCCATAACGATGCGCATAGAACTGCATGATCAGATCAGGGTGGAGTGTGTTGGCGGTGAAGAAAAGCCATTTCAGAAACTCCGGCCGACCCGCTTGGCCCGCTTGGGGTGCCATCTGACCATGGGTTTCGCTGAGGTATAAGAGGATCGCCCCCACTTCGGAGATTACGCCATCAGGTGTCTCCAGAGTTGGGATTTTCCCGGCCGGGTTCAAAGCCAGATAGTCGGGTCTGCGCTGCGCCGATACGCTGCGGTCCACCAGCAGCGTTTCATAGGGGAGGTTCATTTCCTCAAGTGCCAGGCGAATGATCAACGAGGCATTGTCGGGCGCGTAGTGGAGGCGGTAGTTTTGGGTCATGGCCATATCCTATGGCGTCTTTGAGAAGGCAAGACGTCTGTTTGCGACGTTTCCTATCGGAAACACGTACCTGTTTTAGGATAGGGTGCAAGAGGGATTTCGCTTTGGGCCATGCCCAAAGCGACCAGCGCCGCGCCGCCTTCGGCGGCGCGGCGCCTGGCCCAACGGCCCGGTGCGTGCCTTGTCAAAGGCGCGCAGCAGGTGGGCGGGAGCAACTGGGAAGGATCAACCCGGTGAGCAAAGATAGCCGAGATGCTTGTTTAAAGAAGAAAAAACATCGCAACATGGGGCGAAGAACACTCGCCCGATGCGGGTGTTCTGCGTATAAACACATAGAATTGCCAGACATCGGAGCATACGCCATGAGCGGAGAACTTTCCCCAATTGACAAGGCCAAGTTTGTGGCAGCCAAACGCGCGGCCGAAATGGTCGAGGATGGCATGCGTGTGGGGTTGGGAACCGGCTCAACCGCAGCTTGGCTGGTGCGTTGCCTCGGTCAGATGGTGGAGGAGGACGGGCTCAGAATTACCGCTGTTCCGACCTCCACGCGCACGGCGGAATTGGCGCGGGAGCTGGGCATAAAGGTGGTCTCGCTGGATGAGGCAAAATGGCTGGACCTGACGATTGATGGCGCGGATGAATTTGACCACGACCTGAACCTGATAAAGGGCGGCGGCGGCGCGCTGCTGCAAGAGAAGATCGTTGCCACAGCCTCTGACCAGATGGTCGTCATCGCCGACGCGGGCAAAGTTGTGGATACGCTCGGCGCCTATCCCTTGCCGGTGGAAGTGTTGCCGTTCGGCTGGCAGGCCAGCCAGGCCCTGCTGGAAGAAACGCTTGTTTCCATGGATGTTCTGGGTCGCACGTCTACCCTGCGGATGAATGGCGCGCAGCCTTATGTGACTGATGAGGGGAATTATATTCTCGATCTGCATCTCAAACGTATTGGCAATGTGCGGCAACTGGCCTTGGTCGTAAACCAGATCCCCGGCGTGATTGAAAACGGGCTGTTCATCGACATCTGCGACCGCGTTGTGATCGGCCATGGCGATGGCACCGTGATCGTCCGCGACATCAATGAAGGCACCGAAGAGCGGGACCGTCTGGATTTTATGGAAGAAGACAACTTGTTTGGAGATTTGAGCGATTAGGATCTTTAGGCGAAGGTTTACACGGCGTCGTTGAGGTTGGGGGCAACTGATACGCCGTTGGAAGCCGTCACGACCCAACGAGCGGAGACCAGCACGGCGATTTAATGCAATCACTTTTCTAAAGACAGCTGGGAACGTGGGAGAACAGAAATGTTAAGGTGGTTAGCAACAATATGGTTCTTTGTGGTGATTGTCGGAGCATTTTTTGTTCGTTCCAACGCTCAACCATTGCCACAAGAGTTTATCGACGCTGGGACAAAACTGTTTATTGAGCAAAACAGATCTAGGGAGCCCGTCACGCTTACTAACAATGGGCAAACTGGCGTTTATCGACAAGTCCAATCCTCCGAAGAACTCTTTCTCTACTATCCTAGTTGCTGCAGCTTCAACACTTACGACCCTGAAGGTCCAAGATTGGGTATTTTGACGAGATTGCGGTACGATATTCGCGGATATGTTTTTATTGAGGCTGGGAGAGTGAAAGCTTCAGGCGATGGCCCAGATCTACTGCCTCCCGAAGACACAGTTTTCATTCTGAACGGCGAATTTGAAGACGTCTATTCCAAAGTTTTTTGACGGATGTGCAGCTTTTCCCAGTTCCTACTATAAGAACAGATGTGCCACTTCGTCCTTCTGAGCACTTTGGGCACCGATGTAAACGAACCTCGTCACGCAAGTTGAATTCCTCTCCAGTCCGCCTGTTATTTTTACATCGCCTTCACATCTTTGCGACTATGAGACCAAAAGCCAGCGTGAAAACCAAAGGTCTGGCAGCAGGCGGTTGAAACTTGGGCAAAAACGACCAACTGGGCGTATGGCAATTGGTGTCTCGTTGTGGGATACCTCGACAAGACTTCTGAAGGGGCGACAGTCATGAGCTTTGACTACGATCTGTTTGTTATCGGTGGCGGATCCGGCGGCGTGCGGGCAGCACGTGTGGCCGCAAGCGGTGGGGCCAGCGTTGGCCTGGCCGAAGAAAGCCGGTATGGCGGCACCTGTGTGATCCGGGGCTGTGTGCCCAAGAAACTGATGGTCTATGCGTCCGAATACCCGGACATGGTCGAAGATGCGCGTGCCTATGGCTGGGACATTTCGGAAAACGGTTTTGACTGGGATGTCTTCAGCGGCAAGCTGAACGCGGAACTGGACAG
This sequence comes from Epibacterium sp. ABZ3_068, assembly GCF_056159265.1. Taxonomy (NCBI): domain Bacteria; kingdom Pseudomonadati; phylum Pseudomonadota; class Alphaproteobacteria; order Rhodobacterales; family Roseobacteraceae; genus Epibacterium; species Epibacterium sp. ABZ3_068. The sequence goes on along the minus strand of NZ_JBSWUV010000001.1, from coordinate 3,945,690 downwards.
GCTGGAAGGGATCTATCGCAAGCTTCTGGCGAACTCGGGCGTGGAGAGCTTTGACCAGCGCGCCACGGTTGCGGATGCGCATACGGTTGAGCTGGCCGATGGAACTCAAAAGACCGCAAAGCACATTCTGGTCGCGACGGGCGGCTGGCCCACTGTTCCGGAATTTCCGGGCAGCGAGTTGGCGATCACTTCGAACGAGATTTTCCACCTGGAAAAACTGCCTGAAAACATTCTGATCGTTGGCGGCGGTTATATCGCGTCTGAGTTTGCAGGCATCATGAATGGCCTTGGTGTCAAAACCACACAGTTCTATCGTGGGTCGCAGATCCTGCGCGGTTTTGATGATGAGGCGCGTAATACAGTTGCGGATGGCATGGTTGAAGCAGGGATTGACCTGCAGGTTGAAACCAATGTGACCGCGATGGTCAAAGAGGGCGACAAGATCCGCGTCACCGACACCAAGGGAAATGAAACCCTGTTTGACGTGGTGATGTATGCCACAGGGCGCGCGCCGAATTCCAACGGTTTGGGACTGGAAGAGCTGGGCGTGGAACTGGGGTCAAAAGGTGAGGTGAAGGTGGATGCCTACAGCCAGACCAAAGTGCCCTCGATCTATGCGATTGGCGATGTGACCGACCGGGTCAATCTGACGCCGGTGGCGATCCGCGAAGGCATGGCCTTTGTAGAAACCGTGTTTAACGGCAACCCCACCAGCCCGGATCATGATCTGATCCCAACAGCGATCTTTACCCAGCCGGAAATGGGCACTGTTGGCCTGTCCGAAGAGGACGCCGCCAAGCAGGAGCCGATCGAGGTTTACGCAACATCCTTCAAACCGATGCAACAGGCCTTTGCCGGGCGCGCGGCCAAAGTGATGATGAAACTGGTGGTCTCAAAGGCTACGCGCAAGGTTCTGGGGTGTCATATCGTAGCACCCGGTGCGGGCGAAATGATCCAGCTGGTCGGCATCGCCGTAAAGATGGGCGCAACCAAGGAAGACTTTGACCGGACCGTGGCGGTGCACCCGACCATGTCCGAAGAACTGGTGACACTGAAAACACCGGTGCGTGAAACTTGAAAATTCAAAAAAAACGTTCAGGTTACACTCTACGAACCTGAACGGTTGAACTCTAAGGGATAGGAGACATATGGCGGGCAATAATGGTGGCCCTTGGGGGGGCGGAGGCTCTTCTGGGGGAGGTAACCGGGGAAACAATGGCGGAGGCGACGGTGGTCGTCGGCCAGAGGATCCTCAAATTCCCGAAATTGACGAACTGGTCAAAAAAGGCCAGGAACAGCTGCGTGTCCTGATGGGCGGCCGGAGCGGTCAAGGTGGCGGCGGAAAACGCGGCGGTGGCGGAGCAGGAGGCGGTGCGCCTTTGTTTACCAAAGGATCGCTCATTCTGGGCGGTGTCGCGGCTGCGTTTCTTTATGGGTATGCGAGTTTCTATACCGTGAAACCCGAAGAAAAAGGCGTGGAGCTGTTCCTTGGCAGCTATCATCGAACCACTGATGACGGCCCGCACTTTGCCTGGTGGCCGTTCGTTTCTGCGGAGGTTATTCCGACCAGTACGGAGCAGATCGAAAACATCGGTACCGGTTCACGTGGGTCTGATGCTGGTCTGATGCTGACCGGGGATGAAAACATCATTGATGTTGAATTTCAGGTTGTCTGGAACATCACAGATCCGGCGCGTTTCCTGTTTAACTTGCGGGACCCGCGCACAACGATCAACGCAGTTGCGGAATCCGCCATGCGTGAGATCATCGCCCAGTCTGATCTGGCGCCGATCCTGAACCGGGATCGCGGGATTATTCGTGATCGTCTGCAAGAGCTGATCCAGGCCACATTGGACAGCTACGATTCTGGTGTGAATGTTGTCCGCGTCAACTTTGATGGTGCAGATCCGCCAGAACCGGTAAAAGATGCCTTCCGCGATGTGCAATCCGCAGGTCAGGAACGTGATCGTCTGGAAAAGCAGGCGGATGCCTATGCAAACCGCAAACTTGCGGGGGCCCGTGGTCAGGCTGCGCAAATTCTGGAAGAAGCCGAAGGGTATCGTGCACAGGTTGTGAACGAAGCTTCGGGTGAAGCCAGCCGTTTCTCGGCGGTTCTCAAAGAATACCAGAAGGCGCCTGAGGTTACACGCAAGCGTCTGTATCTGGAAACCATGGAAGATGTTCTGAGCCGGGTCGACAAGATCATCCTGGATGACACATCGGGCGAGGGGTCTGGTGTTGTTCCCTATCTCCCGCTCAACGAATTGCGCCGCTCTGGCTCGGAGGGGAATTGATGAACCGTTCTAACCTTCTGATTATCTTTGTGGTCGGTATTTTGGTCGTGGCGTTGTCGGCGATCTTTATCGTGGACGAGCGTGAAAAGGCCTTGGTTCTGCGCTTTGGTCGGGTTGTGCAGGTACAGGAAGACCCTGGACTTGCGTTCAAACTTCCTTTTGTGGATCAGGTGGTCACCTATGATGACCGCATCCTGAGCCTGGAAGTCGGCCCATTGGAAGTGACCCCGCTGGATGACCGACGTCTGGTTGTCGATGCGTTTGCCCGGTACCGGATCGCCAATGTGGAAACCTTCCGCCAAGCGGTGGGTCGCGTGGGTATTGCAGCCGCCGAACAGCGCCTGGACAACATCATGCGCGACCAAACGCGCGAAGTGTTGGGTACTGTGAGCTCCAACGACATCTTGTCGTCGGACCGTGCAGCGCTGATGCTGAGGATCCGTAACGGTGCGATTGCACAGGCGCGGGGACTGGGGCTTGAGGTGATTGACGTGCGCCTGAAACGCACCGACCTGCCGCAGGCCAACCTTGAGGCAACCTTTGCCCGGATGCGCGCAGAGCGTGAACGTGAAGCGGCGGATGAGATCGCCCGGGGTGAAGAAGCTGCGCAGCGTGTGCGTGCGCAAGCAGATCGGACCGAGGTTGAACTGGTGTCTGAAGCAGAACGCGAAGCCGAGGTTATCCGCGGTGAAGCAGATGCGGAACGCAACGCGATCTTTGCCGAAGCCTATGGTGCAGACGCGGAATTCTTTGAATTCTACCGTTCTTTGAATGCCTATTCAGCGGCGCTGCAGGCTGGCAACTCTTCGATGGTTCTGTCGCCCGACAGCGAGTTCTTCAACTATCTGAAGTCCGCCACGGGTGCTGCTGCAAAATAAGGCAGCGACCCGCGACAAGACTTGAAACCGGCCCTGTGTATTCAGGGCCGGTTTTTTGTTGTTGCAAACCTTACCGTTTCGGACGCGTCAGTACGCCACATTTTAGCCGCCTTGCAGGAAGAGGAAAGTGCTTTGAAAACATATGCCTGCGTTTGCGGGCACTGGTATTGAGGAATAACTTTATGAAACGATCCGCCATTCGGGATGTGCCGTTTTCGTTGTCGAGCCCATTTTTGGAACAAGCCAATTGGGGGGACCGCTTTGAAGTCCTGACAACGCGTGCCTTCGCCCGGCCAAAGGATGCTGTGGATGTAATGTTTGCCGGAAAACCACCGTTATGGGTGCGGGCTTTGAACGAAACCCGGAACAAGATTGTGGGTTTGGTCGGTCTCAAGAACGGCGAGATTTCGGTGGATCAAGAAAAGGCGGGCGCGTTTCCGATCACTCATCAATCGGACGAGGCCGTGGTGTTTGGATTTGACGACTGGCACCTGAACTTCCGGGTTGTCGTAGAGACGGCCCCCACGGAAGACGGAACTCTGGTTGCTGTTTCGACTCTTGTGCAGCGCAAGCATTGGTTCGGCTATCTGTATATCTTTGTGATTACTCCGTTTCACAAGCTGATTGTGCGCAATATCCTGGGTCAAGTGACCGTTGACCTTCCCGCTGTCCGGGCTTGAAGCGAACAGGGCGCGCCCTTTTGCGGTGCGGGCTGCGGTTTCTGGGATTGGCCTGCACCGGTTGCGCCGGGTTTTAGACAAAAGAACGTCCCCAAAAGCTCTTTGCCGACCATGGCGCAGACCACACGGAATGATTTCAAACTGTTTCAATCGCTTTCACTTCGTTTTGAAACTGTGCAACATCCATTGCAGCCCGAAGGGGAGACACTACATTGCTTTTGCGTGTCCGAGGTCGGTCGTTTGTCCGAGCAACCGATCGGGCGAATGCCGTATCATCGGACCAAGGACGAATTTGGCTATGACAAGGAGTAGTTCCGTGCAGCCACAAGTATCAATTTTACCTCGTCAGGAGCGTCAGAATGCGCCCTGGCGCCTGTTTGCCATGGCGGTTCTGGCCACCGCGTTGATGTTGGCACAGGTCATTGTCGCCCAGGCCCGTCCTGAAAGCCTGGCTCCTTTGGCTGAAAAGGTGAGTCCGGCAGTGGTGAATATCACGACCACCACGGTTGTCGAAGGGCGTACCGGGCCGCAGGGTATCGTACCCGAAGGCTCTCCCCTGGAAGATCTGTTCCGCGATTTTCAGAACCGCGGTGACGAAGGCCGTCGCCCGCGCCGTTCCTCTGCGCTGGGGTCGGGCTTCGTCATCTCTGAAGACGGTTTTATTGTCACCAACAACCATGTGATCGAAGGTGCCGATGAGATTGAGATTGAGTTCTTCCCAGGTGAAGGCCAACCGACAGAGCTTCTTCCGGCCAAGGTGATCGGGACCGATCGCAACACGGATCTGGCTGTACTGAAAGTCGAAGCGCCGATGCCGCTGACCTATGTTCAGTTCGGCGACAGCGACGCTGCCAAAGTGGGCGACTGGGTTATTGCGATGGGCAACCCGTTGGGGCAGGGCTTCTCTGTTTCTGCGGGTATTGTATCCGCGCGCAACCGGGCTTTGTCGGGGTCTTATGACGACTACATCCAGACTGACGCTGCAATCAACCGGGGCAATTCGGGTGGTCCGTTGTTCAACATGGATGGGGAAGTGGTCGGCGTGAACACCGCAATCCTGTCGCCCAACGGCGGTTCGATCGGCATTGGTTTCTCGATGGCGTCCAATGTCGTGAGCAAAGTTGTGGCACAGCTGAAGGAATACGGTGAGACTCGCCGTGGCTGGTTGGGCGTCCGGATCCAGGATGTGGATCAGGATGTTGCCGAAGCCATGGGGCTGGAAAGTGCCGAAGGGGCGCTGGTTACAGATGTCCCAGATGGCCCGGCCAAAGATGCTGGTCTGCTGTCAGGCGACGTGATCCTGAGCTTTGATGGGGTCGAAGTCAAAGACACCCGTGGTCTGGTCCGCCAGGTTGGCAATTCCGAAGTTGGCAAAACCGTGCGCGTTGTTGTCTTCCGTGAAGGCAAGACTGAAACCATCCGCGTAACGCTCGGCCGCCGTGAAGAGGCGGAACGTCAGTCCGAAGCCAACGGCGACAGCGCGCCAGAGCCTGACACAAGCGAAAAGCAACTTCTGGGTCTGACTGTTGGTGCCTTGACCGACGACCAGCGCGAGACGCTGAACGTGCCAGAGGGCACAGATGGTCTGGTGGTCCTCTCCGTGGATGAGGCCTCTGAAGCATGGGAAAAAGGGCTGCGTGCAGGTGATGTAATCACCGAAGCAGGTCAACAGAAGGTGGAAGATGTGGCGTCGCTGGAAGCGCGTATTGCAGAGGTCAAAGATGCAGGTCGTAAATCGCTTCTGCTGTTGATCCGCCGCAATGGTGAGCCGCGCTTTGTCGCTCTGAACCTGAGTGAGTGACCCAGGCACTGGGCTTTGAGGGCAGGCCGTGTGTCTGCCCTGTTACTGAAACGAAAAGGCCGGGGATCGCCCCGGCCTTTTTGCGATATAGACATCTCCAGAGACGTCAGATCAGATCATGTCCGGCTCCGCGAGCACTTCCAGTTCGCTACGGTCCAGGATCTCTACTCCGCCGCGGCTGATTTCGAGAATGTCGTTGCGCTTCCAGCCAGCCAGTGTCTTTGAGACGGCTTCGCGTGTGGCGCCGACGTATTCCGCCAGCTCTGATTGGGACAGGGCAAGCCGCCCGTCCTGACCTGCCGGCGAGAGATGCAGCAATTTGCGCGCAAGGCGAACAGGAAGGGGCATAAACACCTGCTCATTCAACTGCGTGCTCATCCATCGCATGCGTTGACCTGCCAAACGCAAGAGATCCTCTGCGAACTCGGGGTGTTGCTGGATCTGTGCCAGCACATCCGCGCGCCGCAGACGCCGTAAGGTGCAGGGGCCAACGGCATGGGCCGACGCCGTGCGCACGCCCGGATCAAAGAGAGCAATTTCACCAAAGACAGCGCCCGCCCTCAGGCGGTCAAGCGTATGTTTGCGCCCGGTGGAGGACAAGACAGAGAGTTCCAGTTCGCCTTCGAGCAAGGCAAAGAGAGCCTCACCCGTGTCGCCTTGCTCAAACAACGTATCGCCCGAGGACAGCGTAACCTCGGTGGATTGGCTGTCGAGCATATCGCGCAGCCGATCTGACGCGCCGGACAAAAAGCCGGTGGTGGGCAATGAAACCATAAAAGGCTCCTTTTCGGTTGAGCCGGGTCACGTGGTTCCGGGGACGGTGGCTCGGGGCAAAGTCCGGAAGGTACAGGTTAACGCTGGACGGATATCAATCCAAGTTTACGGGCATTTTCAAGAGAGAGCGTTGCGCTGTCGAGCCCTTCCGCGCGTTGAAAGGCTAAAATTGCAGCTTGGGTGGCGCGGTCCAGCACCCCGGTGATCCGCCCGTCGTGATGTCCGCGTACGGTGAGGGCACGCTGGAGCGTGGCCACCAGATCCGGTGAGAAATCGGCAGGGCACAGTGTTTCGAACCATGTTTCGCTGCGGGGGCGCACGACTTCTTGTCGGGTGGTGGTGCGGAAGGTTGCCGGGCGCAGCAGATTGCCTTGGGTATCAAACTGTTCGGGTGTCACCTGTTCCTGTCTGGTTACGGTTTCAATGACAGCGGGTGTGATTTCTGTATCCCAGCATGTGCCCTTGGGCGCGCCTGGGGGGGCCTTTTGTGCGGCGCTTCTTACGGATTGACCCAAACCGGTTGGCACGCTGCCCGGCCCCTGCGGTTCACAGGCAGCCAAAAGGGCGGCGACAAGCGCGAAGGGCAGAAACCGATTAGAGGGAAGGCAATGATAAGGCATTGGTTTTTTATGGCGTCGCGCAGGTTTTCGGGGGAGGTTAGCCGAAGTCCTCGCTGGGCGCAAAGGCTGGATCTTGTCTGCGGCCTTGTGGAGCCAGAAGGAGATCCAGCATGGGAGAGATATCCTCGATCTGATGCGCGATCACATGGGTGATGCAATGCGCGCGCTGCAACTGTCCGGTAACTCGTAACAGTCGTCCTGCAATGACCGCACGGCGAAAGGCCTCGTAAATGTTTCGCCAGACGATGATATTGACCACACCGGTCTCATCTTCAAGCGTGAGAAAAATGACACCTTTGGCCGTTCCGGGGCGTTGCCGCAGAATCACAAGCCCCGCAACAGTGACACGGCTGTCATTGGGCTGGTTGTCCAGGGCGTTTGCGGGCAGACAATGCAGGTTACCCGGATGCGTCCCGTAGGGCTGACTGTTTGTCCGGGCTGTGGCTGCAGTCGTCTGGGGCTGGGCGGATTGTGTCTTGACCATTGGATAAGCGCTTGGCCTCTTTGAACAGGATCTAGGCATGTGAATAATGTAGGGCTGGAACATTTATAGAACATTCTTGCGGTGCATCCAAGGATCCAATGCAGAAGTCGGGCATCGCGGAAATGGGGCTAGCCTGTTGCACGGCGCTTGGCTAAATAGTTTGCAAGTACCGAAAAAGGGAAGACGTAAATGGCAAAGATTACCTATGTCGAGCATAATGGCACGGAACATGTTGTAGAGGTCGCGAGTGGCCTTACGGTGATGGAAGGTGCACGCGACAACAATATTCCAGGGATTGAGGCCGATTGCGGCGGTGCCTGCGCATGTTCGACCTGCCACGTTTATATTGCCCCGGATTGGGTGGAGAAGCTTCCGGCCAAGGACGATATGGAAGAGGATATGCTGGACTTTGCCTATCAGCCTGACCCTGCGCGTTCGCGTCTGACCTGCCAGATCAAAGTAACCGATGATATGGATGGTCTTGTTGTTCATATGCCGGAAAAGCAGATCTGATGAGAAACCGGGGAGGCAAACCGCGGACAACGGATGCGCGGCGTCTGATGTTGCGCATCTGGCCCCGGTTCATGCGCCGCGCGCGTCACCTGTTGTGTGCGTGGCTGGCGGCGGCAGGTGCAGCCGCTCCGACATTGCTTCATGCGGAGGGGGTAACCTCCGCCGAATTTGGCGATCCGACCCGTCGTTATGGACATGCAATTCTGGGTGATGATGTCGAATACGGCAGCCTGCGTATCCACGTCGGAGCGCAACAGGACCGGTCAATCCTACTGCCGAGGGACCATGTGTTTGAAGACCTGAAACCGCGTCTTGTCGATATTGACCTTGATGGCGGGTTCGAGGTGATGGTTGTTGAAACCGACATGGCAAAAGGTGCGCAGCTGGCCATATATGATGCGCGCGGCGCCAAAATCGCAGAGACCCCGCATATCGGCCGTACCCATCGCTGGCTGGCCCCAGTTGGTGCGGCGGACCTGGATGGCGATGGCGCTGTAGAAGTGGCATTTGTAGACCGACCCCACTTGGCCAAGACTTTGCGTGTTTGGCGGTACAAGAACGGGCGTTTTGAAGAGGTCGCAAGCCTGCGCGGCCTGACCAACCATCGCATTGGGCAGGATTTCATTACGTCCGGGATCAGAAACTGCGGTACCGGTCCTGAAATAATCACCGCGGATGCCGAATGGCGCAGGATCACTGCAGTGCGACTTGTAGACGGGCAGCTGCAGGCCAGGCAGCTAGGGGGTTTTTCTGCAGACCCGACATTGGAAAAGACCCTTGCCTGCGGCGGCTGAAGTCATGGATCACGGAACCTTGCCCCATACGGGTGCTTTTGTGCACCGTACGGGGCAATTTTGCCGAAGGCATACGAGGTTCTGCGTCACCGTTTTGACCTTGGCGTACGCCGCGCGCAAGCGCGGCGCCATGCCCAACGGGAACTCTCGTCCCAAAGGGGCGAGTGAGACGGGCGGGAGCCCCCGCTTGCGATGGATAGCGCAGCCCTTTTATGTGCAGTGTTTAATCCTCGACCAGGTGATCGCCGGATAAATCCCCCAAGGATGAGAAAAGCGCAGCCGTATTGTTGGCACCGACCTTACGCAGAAGCCGCGCACGATGCACTTCAACCGTTCTGTGGCTCAGTTCCAAACGCCGGGCGATCTCCTTGCTCGTCAGCCCTTCCGCGAGCAAGGAATAGACTTCCCGCTCCCGGCGTGTCAGCGCATGATAGGGGCGATTGGCCGAGAGGTCGGCAAAACTCCAGACGGCCTGCGCCAAGGGATCATCTGGGGTGAAGCTGTGCCCGCGCACACGTACCCAGAACAAATCCCCATTCTTCCGGCGCATAACACGTTCATCCCAATAAAGCGCACCCGCTCTGAGACGTTCGTCGCCGCGATGGGTAATATTCAGGAACTCTTCTTCTGTAGGGTAAAGGAATGCAAAAAGCTGACCCAGCATCTCGGCTCTCTCATAGCCGAAGATCTGGCAGAACCGGGTGTTGCATTCCATCAAAACGCGGTTTTCGGTCACCACCAACCCTATGGGGGCAAAGTCAAAGGCCTCTTCCAACATATAGCGTTCTGCGGTGAGTGGCGGCGGCGTCGGGGTCTTGGTATCGGTCATGCAATCTCCGTCGATCGGGCAACTGGAAAGGAACAAAGTCGTACGCGCGTCTGCTTCCGAGTATATGTCCGCTTTCGCATGAAAAAAGTTCAATACGTATATCCGTTGGGTCAAAGCCCAAAAAATGGCCGTTTTTGTGCCACGACCCATGCTGAACTGCCGCCAGCTCTCATTGTGGCTCCGAAAGGAAAGATTTTTTCCCCAAATGAGGGCGAACCCGATGATTCAAACGGGTGCTTCTACCTGTAGGAGAGGGTGTTTTCGCAAATCCATCATAACGCAGGCTTGGTTTATGGTACGGGCCGCCGCATGGTGATGGACGTGGGGCGATTGTAGCCGGGATGTGCGGTCCGGCGCCATTCCTGAAACCCCATCGATGAAAACGCGGCTTGATTTTCCACCAATTCAACACGCACTTGCAGTTCCAGCTGCCTGCGTTTGTGAAACCGCGCTCGGTTGACTGCGTGTTCAATCAAGATGCGGGCAAGGCCTTCGCCACGCTTTTGGCGGTCTACGGCAAGTTTCCCCAGATACAGAACTTGCGGTCGAAGGCTCAGGACCACGCAGGCGACAACAGGCTGGCCCAGGCACCAGACCTCGTGTTCGCGAGCCAGATCCACCAATGTCTCATTGGTCAGCTTCAGCATCGAAGAGGGTGGGTCTATCCGACCTTCCATGAAGGCAAAACTCTCACGGATGAGCGCCAGGACGTTTGGCAGGTCAGGTGACCCTGGAGAAAGGCGATACGGTTTCATTTGGGCAAGGAAACGCGATTGATCCGATATCTCAAGGTATTTTGACAAAAACAGGCCATTGCGGCATGGTCTCTGCGCGCCGAATAGGCGCGCAGCCACGCCCAACAAAAAAGGGGGCATCTAATGCCCCCGGATTTGGCGGGAGTGCCCCGCTGTATGTGCTGAAGAAACGTCAGAGGGCGCGCCAGCCGATGTCGCGGCGGCAGAAGCCTTCGGGCCAGTCGATCTGGTCCACCATCGCATAGGCCCGGTCGCGGGCGTCTTGCAGATTGTCGCCCCGGGCCGTTACATTCAACACCCGCCCGCCGGTTGCAATGATCTTGCCACCTTCTGCCTTTGTCCCTGCATGGAAAACCATGTTCTTGCTGTCCTCGGGCAGGGAACCCAGGCCTTTGATCTCGGTCCCTTTTTCATAAGCACCAGGATAGCCATTGGCGGCCATCACCACGGTGATCGCGTGGTCGTCCGCCCAGTTCACCTGCACCTCTGCCAAACGTCCTTCCGCAGCCGCCTGCATCAGATCCAGAGCCTGCGCCCCAAGGCGCATCATCAGAACCTGGCATTCCGGGTCGCCAAAGCGGACATTGTATTCCACCAGTCGCGGCTGGCCGTCCTTGATCATCAAACCGGCATAAAGCACCCCCTGGTAGGGCATGCCGCGCTCGGCCATGGCTTTCATCGTCGGTTTCACGATTTCTTCCATCGCCTTGGCCTCGATCTCCGCCGACAGGACCGGTGCCGGGGAATAGGCTCCCATGCCGCCGGTGTTGGGGCCGGTGTCGCCTTCGCCGACACGTTTATGGTCCTGTGCGGTACCAATCGAAAGCACGTCCTCGCCATCGACCAGCACAAATAGCGAGGCTTCCTCGCCCTCCATGAATTCCTCAATGACCACTTCAGCCCCGGCGCCGCCAAAAGCGCCACCGAACATATCGTCAATGGCGTCAAGGGCGGTTTGCTCGTCCATCGCGACAATCACACCCTTGCCGGCCGCCAGCCCGTCGGCCTTGACCACAATCGGCGCGCCGTTTTCGCGGACGTGGGCTTTGGCGGCCTCTGCATCGGTGAAATGGCCATAACCTGCGGTTGGCGCATTGGCCGCGTCGCAGATTTCCTTGGTAAAGCTCTTAGAGGCTTCCAGACGTGCCGCGTCCCTGGAGGGGCCAAAGACCAGAAGGCCCGCCTCGCGCAGGCGGTCCGCGACACCTTCGGCCAAAGGTGCTTCCGGGCCAACGATGACAAAATCAATTGCCTCTTCCTCGGCGAAACGGGCCACGGCACCGCCGTCCAGAATATCCAGGTCCGCACAATCTGCGATGTCCGCGATGCCTGCATTGCCCGGCGCGACAATCAGCTTGTCGCATTTGGGGTTCTGCTTGACCGCCCATGCCAGCGCATGTTCGCGCCCGCCGCTGCCGAGGATAAGGATGTTCATTGCGCTGTCTCCGATGTGCTTGGCCTTGCTTGCGGCGTGTCATATGCTGCGCGCGAACCTAAAACAAGAACCCTTCCCAAAGAGCATCCCCGCAAATCCCATGTCCGACCTGTTTGATGATCCCCAGCCGGGGCAGAACGCGCCTGAATTCACCGTCTCCGAGCTTTCCGGCGAGGTAAAACGCACGCTCGAGGGCTCCTTTGGCCGTATTCGGGTTCGGGGCGAAGTAGGGCGCGTGTTCAAAGCGCGATCGGGGCATCTGTATTACGACATCAAGGACGACAAATCCGTTCTGGCCTGCACCACGTGGAAAGGGCAGATTTCCGGCCTGTCGGTGGTGCCCGAAGAAGGTCTGGAAGTTGTGGTCACCGGGCGTCTGACCGCCTTTGGGGCACAGTCCAAATACAATATGAACGTGGATGAGGTCGCAGTGGCGGGCCAGGGCGCGCTGATGGCCCTTTTGGAAAAGCGCAAGAAACAGCTTGAGGCCGAGGGGCTGTTTTCAGATGCGCGTAAAAAGCCCCTGCCATTTTTGCCGCAATTTATCGGGGTGGTGACTTCGCCGTCGGGTGCGGTGATCCGCGATATTCTGCACCGTTTGCGGGACCGGTTCCAGCGCAAAGTTCTGGTCTGGCCGGTGGCCGTTCAGGGGCAGAACTGTGCGGCAGAGGTGGCGCGCGCCATCGAAGGCTTTAACCAGCTGACGCCAGGCGGTGCGCTGCCACGCCCCGATCTGATTATTGTTGCGCGGGGCGGCGGCTCCATCGAAGATCTTTGGGGGTTTAACGAAGAGATCGTTGCCCGTGCAACTGCGGCAAGTGAAATTCCGCTGATTTCCGCGGTCGGGCATGAGACCGACACAACGCTGATTGACTATGTCTCTGACCGGCGGGCACCGACTCCGACTGCCGCGGCGGAATTGGCCGTGCCTGTGCGGCTGGATCTTTTGGGATGGACGTCTGAACAGGGCGCCCGCCTGTCCCGGGCGGCGGGGCAGGCCGTTCAGCTGCGCAGACAGCGGTTGAGTGACCTGTCACGGGCCCTGCCACGCCCAGAACGGTTGCTTGAAGATCCCCGCCAAAGGTTGGACCGGGTGTCGGACCGTTTGCCGAATGCGCTGATCGCAGGCGTGCAAAGGCGTCGCATAGTCCTGAGCGAGCGTGGCGCAACCTTGCGACCTGCAACTTTGCGTGGGTTGGTCGAAAAGCGGCGGGATCGCCTGAGCAGCCTCTCCCAGCGGATAACGACACGCCCGATTGAGCGCGACATTGTGCAGAAAAAGAATGATCTGGCGGCTTTGATAAAGCGGATGGCTGTGGCCCAGAGCGGGCGGCTCGATCGCCGCGGTCAGGCTCTGTCCGCTGCGGGACGTCAGCTGGAAATCCTGAGCTACAAGGCAACACTGGAGCGCGGATATGCTGTGGTGCGCTCGGATGCGGGGATTGTTACCAGTAAAACAGCGGCGGCCAAGGCGGGCGATCTGAGCATCGAATTTGCCGATGGTCTCTTTACGCTGAGTGAGACACCAGCAAATCCAGCCGCGCCAGATAAAGCCAAACCTGCAAAGCCAGCCCCTGCAAAGCCAGACAAGGATGAGCCGGGGCAGGGCAGCCTGTTCTAGGGGATCAGACTCCGACTTCGGGTCCCGGACAGATGAGCTGGCGATCATTGGGCGGGGCTTCTTGAAGCTCGGTGCGGCCGAACTCGCCTTCCAACACCGCGCTGAGGCCGTTTTCGCCGAGGTCAAAGCTCCAGCACTGTGGAAGGGTGCTGCCTTCATAGAGGAAACAGATCTTGTCCCCTTGCGGATACCAGGACCCTTCCTGGCAGGACCCATCCAGAAACGACCAGCGGACCCTGCGATTGCGCAAATAGGTTTCAGCCCCATAGCTTCGGCCTTGGGAGTCGTAAAACAGGGTTCTGCCTTGTGTGTAGTTGTCAAACCGTTCGGCCGACAGCGATCCGGCTGCGGCTGCGGTCGACAGAAACATGGGAATCAAAAAAGCAAATCGCATAGGGCCATTTTGCCAGAGATAAGCCGCCATGCGTTAAAAATCATTGTGAAGCGAGCGCATTCAGGCGCCGTGCCATGATGCGCCGCCACAATGGCGGGAGAAGGGCGATCACCGCCATGACCGGCAACGCATAGGGCAGGGTTGGCAGGCCGGGATCCAGTGTCAGAGCGGGATAAGGCGTTGCTGGGTGAGTGTGGTGATGCGAATGACGCGGCGCGTTCAGCATCATGACGGATGAATACCAATGAGGCGCATTCCAAGAATGCTGTGGGCCAACGGGTTCAGGTTTACCGTTGTGCTGAATGGCGCGACGCAGACCATAGTGCTGGACGTAATCAGCCAGAAAGATTTGGGCCTGTGCATAAAAACAGATGAACAGGCACGCACACAGGCCAGACAGCCCGCCCCAAACTGTGGCGCACATCAGAGTGGTCATGGCCCAGACAATATGGCCGACATAAGGGTGCGTGATCCAATGCCGCTTCCGGGTGGTCTGGGCGCGGGCTTTTGTTTCCGCCTGCGCTCCCGCGCGGAATGAACCGGTCCAGGCCCGTAGATAGAACCGGTAAAATCCCATGCCACGGGGCGCGGAATTGGGATCCTTATCAGTTCCGACGTGGATGTGATGCACCCTCATATGAGCGCTGGCATGATGGCCCAGCAGCAGACTGCCGTATATTGCGCGCCCCAAACGCCGCATCATCCGGTGTTTGTGGTGGATCATCTCATGCGCCGCGGGGTGGGAAATTTGCCCAAACGCCAGCCCTGCCGCAAGCGCCAGCGGGAGAGCGGCCGAGAACTCCAGCATCGTGATCTGGGTGAGCGTGACGATCAGGGCCGAAAAATGACCAACCGCGACCAAACACAAAAGCGTATCCGCGCCACGGCCAGAGGGGGCGATTGTGTGGCGACTGAAATGATCCAACGCAAAGACGCCAAGCGTGATAGCAACCAGCCCGGCCCAGCCCCAACTCCCGCCTAAACAGGCGGCGGGTATTATCATCGCCAAGGGAGAGAGGCTTGCAAAATAAAACCAGAACACAGGTTGCAACGGCTCCTTTGACGAGGTGGGTGGTCGCCAACTTGGCCGGGTGGGCAGGCCTGAACAAGAGAAAGCTGCGAGATGGCGGTTTTTTTGTCCCTTCGATGCTCCCATGGCTTTGCATGTCACCTCAATCCGCATTAGGTGGAGTGCAAACGATGGTCTGGAGTACTCGATGGCGTTTTTCTCAAAGCTCAAGGAACGGCTGTTCAAATCTTCCTCGAAACTGGTGGAAGGGCTTGATGCGATTGTGGAAGAGGGGGCGGATATGTCGGCTGAGGCACCCGCCTCGGACGCAGCGCCGGACCAGCCGGAGGCAAAGCCTGTTTCCGAGCCACAAGAAACTCCGGTGGCCGCGGTAGAAAAGCCCGAAGCGGAAATTGTCGCAGTGGAGCCTGCATCCGCGCCGGTCTCTGAACCAAAGCCTGCGGCAGCTGAACCTGCCAAAACACCGGGGCTGCTTGGACGGCTGATCGGGCGCAGCGCGCAGGATGAGCCGCGCCGGGTTCTGGATGATGATATGCTGGAGCAGTTGGAAGAGCTGTTGATTGCCTCTGATATGGGCGTTGATACGGCGCTGCGCGTGACGTCGAATATGGCTGAGGGGCGTTTGGGCAAGCGGTTGTCCTCTCGTGAAATCAAGGAACTATTGGCGCAGGAAGTTGCACGTGTGATGGATCATGTGGCAAAGCCCATGCCCATTTATGAAAAGCGCCCGCAGGTGGTTTTGGTGGTCGGCGTCAACGGTTCGGGCAAGACAACAACCATTGGCAAACTGGCCAGCCAGTTCAAAGCGGCGGGCAAATCCGTTGTGATTGCGGCCGGGGATACGTTCCGCGCCGCCGCGGTGGAGCAGTTGCAGGTCTGGGGAGACCGTGCGGGTGTTCCGGTTCTGACCGCGCCCGAAGGGTCCGATCCTGCAAGTCTTGCCTTTGATGCGATGACCAAGGCTGAGGAAGACGGTGCGGATCTTTTAATGATCGACACGGCCGGGCGTCTGCAAAATCGCGCAGATTTGATGGAAGAGCTGGCGAAGATCGTGCGTGTGATCCGCAAGAAGGACGAAACTGCGCCGCATAACACCCTGTTGGTACTGGACGCCACGACCGGGCAAAACGCACTGAGCCAGGTGGAGACATTCCAGAAGCTCGCTGATGTTTCTGGCCTTGTGATGACCAAGCTGGATGGCACTGCCAAAGGCGGTGTTCTGGTTGCGCTGGCGGACAAATTTGGCCTTCCGATCCATGCGATCGGCGTCGGTGAGCAGATTGACGATCTGGCCCCGTTTGACCCCGAAGAATTCGCCGCCGCTTTGACGGGGCTCGATCGGGGATAGAATGTGAGCGACTGGCTGATCTCATTGGAGGGGACCGAGGCCGGTCACCAATTGGCGCTGGTGCTTGCCTTGTCGGCGGCGTTTTTACATGCGGTTTTTGGTGCGTTGCAAAAAGGGCGACACGACCCCTGGCTGTCGCGTGGTGCGATTGACTTCTCTTATGGGATGATGGCAGCACCCTTTGCGCTGTTTGTGGTGCCTTGGCCTGAACCGCATATGTGGGTGATCTTCCTCGGGGCCTGGGGGATCCATGTGGCCTATAAGCTGTTGCAGGCTTTTGCCTATACAAAGGGCAGCTATACCGTGGTCTATCCGGTGGTTCGTGGCACAGGACCTTTGTTTGCCGTGATCGGGGCCTATTTGATTTTTGAAGAGATCTTCACGCTGACCCAATGGTTGGGGGTGGGTGTTCTGCTTGCAGGGATCTTTGGTCTGGCGATTTACAATCACCTGTTTCTGGAAACGAACCGGGATACGCTGGGTATTGCCCTGGCGCTTGCAGGGCTTACGGGCCTGTTTGTGGCGCTTTACACCACTTATGACGCCTATGGCATTCGGGCGACAGCGGACCCTTTTACGTTTCTGGCATGGTTCTTCATGATTGACGGGGCCCTGTTCCCGGTGATCGCCGCAGTGCGGTGGCAGCGCATGTCAGACCGGCCAACCCTGCCGCCCTTGATGCTGCGCGGGGTGATTGGTGGGCTTGTTGCCTTTGCGTCTTTTGGATCGGTCATGATGGCGACGCGGCTGGACAAAGTTGGTGAGGCAGCTGTGTTGCGTGAAACCTCAACAGTGTTTGCCGCCCTGATCGGTTGGGTGGTTCTGAAGGAAAAAGTTGGGCCGCGAAGATTGGCGCTGATGGCGTTGATCGCGCTGGGCGCGGTAATTGTGGAAATGGGCGGCTGATATGTCGAGAGACTTTGGATGGAACGAATGAGCGAGAAGAAAACAGCCCCATGGCTGAAACCGGCATTGGAATTTGGTCCGGTCCTGTTGTTTTTCATTGGCTATCTAAAGCTGAAGGATGAGGTCTTTACCATCGGTGGCACCGAATACGGTGGTTTTATCGTGGTGACAGCCTTTTTTGTTCCATTGATGGTGATCTGTTCTGCCATCCTGTGGAAGCTGACCGGGCATCTGTCCAAAATGCAAATTGCCACGATGGTACTGGTGGTGGTTTTTGGTGGGCTTTCGATCTGGTTCAATGACGAACGGTTTTTCAAGATGAAACCGACGATGATCTACCTCTTGTTCGGCGGCATTCTGGGAGTCGGCCTTTTGCGTGGCAAAAGCTACCTGAAGGTTGTGATGGAAGATGCGCTGCCGATGGAGGACGCAGGGTGGATGATCCTGACCCGACGTCTGTGTGGTTTCTTTTTGCTGCTGGCGGTGGCGAATGAGGTTATCTGGCGGACACAGAGTGAAGAAACATGGGTTTATTTTAAGACCTTTGGCCTGTCGGCTGCGATGTTCCTGTTTTTCATGGGGCAAACCAAAGTGTTTCAGACTTACGGGCTTGATAAAGATGAAGATGGACCCAAAGAAGGGTGACCTCCCGCCCACACGGCATTCAATCTGACGATTGATCTTGTGCGGTTGGGCCTGGCCGCGCCTTTGGCGCGGCTAAACCTGACGCGCCAAAGGCGCGACATTTTGGGTGATCAGGCGCGATATTTCGCGCCTGCTTGTTAGAGGGCTATTGCGGCGCTTGGTTCGGGAAGAGATCCTGGACCACCCAGGTGTCACTGCGGTCTTTGCGCAGATCCGCGTGCAAGGCCCTTCCGCGGCGCAGAGCTGGGCGTTGCCACAAGTCCTTCAGCCAGCGGGCGAAATTCGGCTTGTCCTCCAGCGCTTGTTCCTGCCCCTGCCAGAGAGACGCCCAGGGCCAGATCGCCATATCCGCGATTGTAAAAACATCCCCTGCCACATAGGGGTGCTCTGCCAGTCTCTGATCAAGCACGCCGTAGAGACGGGCAACTTCATCACGGTAGCGTGCCTTGGCATAGGGAAGATCGTCCGGCGCGTATTTCAGAAAATGATGCGCCTGGCCTGCCATCGGGCCCAATCCGCCCATTTGCCACATCAGCCATTTCTCTACCTCGACCTGTTGGCGCAGGTCTGAACCGCCAAACTGCCCGGTCTTGCGGGCCAGATACTGAAGGATTGCGCCGCTTTCAAACAGTGCTATCGGGGCACCATCCGGTCCTTGGGGATCTACAATCGCAGGCATTCTGTTGTTCGGCGCGATCTTCAGAAAATCCGGCGCGAACTGATCACCTTTGCCGATGTCGACAAGATGCGTGCGGTAGGGCAGGCCAAACTCTTCCAATGCGATGGAGATCTTCCACCCGTTTGGTGTGGGCCAGTAATAAAGATCTATTTCATCCGGCATAGGCTTCCCCTCTGAATGACGTCAGAGGGGAAGCAATCACAGCTGCTGCCAAACTGGCAAGGGGGCCTGACGAGGGATCGGGGCAAAAATCCGTGACCAGCGCGTATCGCTGCGTTCCGGCAGCTGATTGCGCAGGCAAGCCAAAGGCGTTTCGCTCGGTTTGCGCATCAGTTTCTTGTAAAAGCGTAAAGTGCCGGACCGTGTGTACGACGACCAATGGCAGACGCGGCGCTCAGGGCGGGCAATTGCCGAACCGCGCGTGGCCAGATGCTCCAATGTTTCCAGGCAGTCGATTTGCACAGTCACCGCGTTGCGCGCGATGAGGCCCTGTCCGATGGCGCGATCCCCCTTGACCGGCGCTGCAGTCAGCAGTTCAAACAGATAGTCATAGGGATCATTTTCACGACTTGTGACGTTAAACAGCTCAGCTGAACGCCCGGCAGGCGTCGCCAATGCAGCCAAAGCCCGGCTTTGGTAACTTGCACCGGTGAGGGAAATGATCCGATCAACCGCATTTTCAGGCAAATGATGCAGGGCTTCAAAAGCGACCTCAGCCCCCAGTGAATGCCCGATAACATGTACAGGGCGGGTCGGGTTTGTCGCATGAAGTTGGGATATGAATTTGGCCAGGGCCCGACCTGCCTCCACGGCGCGTGCCTGCGCCTGCTGCAATGTGCCGCGCGCGTCCCAGCCAAAAGCAACGGCCAAGCCTTCATCAGCATGACCAAGCCCAAATCCCAACTGGCGCGGCCAAGACGGCGCTTTCCAAGGCAGGTGGTCAGGGTCCAAAGAAAAAATGTGTCTGTGTGGGCAATGGCGGGCATTGCCAGGTTGGTATTTGTAACCGTGCACCATCACGATGATGGGACCTGTATCCGTCACCACCTGATCAAGAACGGTCTCGATCTTTGTTGGTGACCCGTGCAGCCGAAGGTCTTCGCCGACCGCGTTAATCCGAAGCACTGCCATCTTATACCCCAGTTATAAGATTGTTGCGCAACCGCGTAATGGCTGCTGATGACGCGTTCATGACGTGTGCGTAACACAAAGGTAACGATCTGCGCTCTTGACGCAGAAGTTTCGGAAGCGTAGCAGAGAGACGTCAGATTTCGACTGACCGTGGTGATTTGTTACCGGATTGCGGGCCACGTTAAACTTGCCGCTAAAGAGGTCAGGACGAGAAGGACTCCCTTTCGCTTGGCCGGACGGGAGTTTTTTTATGTGCGCCACACATGCGCAGGAGAACATGAGATGAGCGAGAACTGGAACAACCGCACCAAATTGGTTCACGGCGGCACGCGCCGCAGTCAGTACAATGAGGTCAGCGAAGCGATCTTCCTCACCCAGGGTTTTGTTTATGAGACGGCCGAGCAGGCCGAGGCCCGTTTTGTGGAAATCGGCGAAGATGAATTTATCTATGCGCGCTATGGTAATCCGACCGTGGCAATGTTCGAAAATCGCATCGCAATGCTGGAAGGGGCCGAAGACGCCTTTGCAACAGCATCCGGCATGGCAGCCGTCAGCGGCGCGCTGACCTCGCTTCTGAAAGCGGGCGACCATATTGTGTCAGCCAAGGCGCTGTTCGGGTCATGCCTCTATATCGTTGAAAGCATTCTGGCGCGCTACGGTGTTGAGGTGACATTTGTGGATGGCACCGATTTGGATCAATGGCGCGCGGCTGTGCGGTCGGATACCAAGGCCGTGTTTTTTGAGAGCATGTCGAACCCGACGCTGGAAGTGATCGACGTCGCGGCCGTGGCCGAGATCGCGCATTCTGTTGGTGCGACTGTTGTGGTGGACAACGTGTTTTCTACGCCGGTGTTCTCCAATGCTATCGCGCAGGGTGCCGATCTTGTGATCTATTCTGCGACCAAACATATCGACGGGCAAGGGCGCGCTTTGGGGGGGGTGATTCTGGGCTCCAAAGAGCTGATCCGCGGCACGGTTGAACCCTATATGAAGCACACCGGCGGCGCGATGAGCCCCTTTACAGCCTGGGTTATGCTCAAAGGGTTGGAAACCATTGATCTGCGGGTCAAGGCGCAGGCCGAAAGCGCGCTGAAAATCGCCAAAGCCTTTGAGGGGCACCCCGCTTTGGAACGCACCATCTATCCCGGTTTGGAAAGCCATGCGCAGCATGCGTTGGTCCAAACCCAACTGGGGGGCAAGGGCGGAACTGTTTTGTCGTTGGATCTGAAAGGCGGCAAGGAGGCTGCGTTCAAATTCTGCAACGCGCTGACCATTCCGGTGATTTCAAACAATCTGGGCGATGCAAAATCCATCGCGACCCACCCGGCAACAACCACGCACCAGCGTCTGAGTGATGAACAGAAAGTAGATCTCGGCATTACGCCGGGCCTTGTTCGTTTCTCTGTAGGGTTGGAAGATGCGGATGATCTGATCGCGGATCTGACCCAGGCACTGAACGCTGCCCAATCCTAAAGTCTGTGCCCACATCGGGTGATTCATGCGAAAAACAATGGACATGGGGGCTTTGCGCCCCCATTTTCAACGGATACCGCGCGGGGGAGAGCCGGTGGGATGTCTGGAGCTGCGGTTTAAATGCCGCATTTTTTGCATCCCTTTTGTATTCTTCTGCGTATGAAGCTAAACACGCGCTCCGCCGCAACCACTGCAGTTACAAGGGGATTCGTCCCATGAACATCCATCCAAGCGAACTGGCCGAGGCCCCGGATCGCGAAGAGGCCCAGGCGGCCCTTGCGGTCCTGCGACACTGGGCGGCTGGCGCAAGCGCAGTGGAAATTGCGGAGCTTGATCCGGCAGTGGCGCGTTTGTTGCCGGACTGGGCTGTATCAAACTATCCGGATTTCTCGCGCTCCTACCCCGAGGATTTTGTGGCGGACGCGGCCTATCGCGCGACATTGCCAGACCTGCAAAACGGTCCTGCCAGTCTGATCCGAGGCGCAAAAGAGCAAATTCAGCACGTCGGAATTTCGAACTTCCGCCTGCCAATCCGCTTTCATACCCGTGATGGCGGTGATCTGACTTTGGAGACTTCGGTCACCGGAACCGTGTCCCTGGACGCCGACAAGAAGGGCATCAACATGTCCCGGATTATGCGGTCGTTCTACAAGCACGCGGAAAAGACGTTTTCTTTTCATGTGCTTGCGGATGCTCTGGACGATTATCTGGCCGATTTGGAAAGCCTGGATGCCCGGTTGCAAATGCGGTTCTCCTTCCCGGCCAAGATCAACAGTCTGCGCTCCGGGTTGAGCGGCTACCAGTATTATGACACTGCGCTGGAGTTGGTGGACATCGCCGGCATGCGGCAGATGATCATCCATCTGGACTATGTATATTCTTCCACCTGTCCCTGTTCGTTGGAATTGGCGGAACATGCACGCCAGGCGCGCGGACAGCTGGCAACTCCGCATTCGCAACGCTCCGTTGCGCGGATTTCTGTTCTGGCGGATCCAAGCGCCAGCATCCTGTGGTTTGAAGACCTGATCGACCATTGCCGCCGTGCGGTCCCGACCGAAACCCAAGTGATGGTTAAGCGCGAAGACGAACAGGCCTTTGCCGAGTTGAACGCTGCCAACCCTATTTTTGTCGAGGATGCGGCGCGTTTGTTCTGTGAGGCGCTGAAAAGCGATTCGCGGATTGCGGACTTTCGGATTGTGGCCAGCCACCAGGAAAGCCTGCATAGCCATGATGCGATCAGTGTTCTGACACAGGGCCCAACTTTTGCCACGCGCAGCCTTGATCCTCATCAGTTCTCAAGCCTGATCCATCGCGGATGATTTAACCCGTTGTTTTCCCACCGACTGAAGACAAAAAGCCGCCGGGTGCACCGTGTCGGCGGCAAGGTCTTGCGATGGGATCTGTCGGGATTTCAGGTTTTTCGCCGCAGTGCGGCATTTTTTATGCTGCGTTATGCAGGATTGCTGTTAGCCTGTTCCTGAACCCACGCGCACAGGCGCTTGTGGTTGCTGGAGGGTGTGAATGGATCGAACAGCTCTGTCCAAGCTGCGACATTCCAGGTGCGGTGATCGTACCTGCTCTCAATCTTTGTTTCACCGTGACTGGAAGCCACGCATGCCGATCGCTGCCATCGGTGGGCTGTTAAAGACGTAAGGAGAAGACAATGATCCGTTTCCAAATGTTCCCCGAGGATGCGAAATCGCCGCATGAATGGGCGGGGTATATGGCGGGCACCCAAATGAAATTCTGGCGCGGTTTTACCGGCGCGGCACTTCAGGCTCCGGTCGAACAGGCCAAATATGTTAAGTCTGTCGCGCGTTTCTACCAGACGATCTGGGAGACTGGACCTCTTCTTCTGACCGGGTCATCGACACAGGCTCCCCAGGCTTTGCTGGCTCCGCCGGCCAAGACGGCCACAGCGGCCCCAAAAGCTCCTGCAAAGCCAGCACAGAAGGCACCGACCAGGAAACCAACCGTTCGCAAGGCCGCCGTGAAGTCCGAGCCAACAACACAGCCCAAGTCAGAGCCAGCGAAACCGGTGGAAGCCAAACAGCCGGCAGCCAAGACTGCGGCACCAAAGACCACGAGAACCAAGACAACGGCACGGAGAACGACGCCGAAGCCCGCTGCCAAACCTGCTGCAAAGACGACACCTTCTGCGGCTCCGGCCGCCAAGACCGCAGCAACCGCAGCAGCATCTTCCCCAGCCGCAAAGACGTCGGCACAGGCTGAGCTGCCAATGACAACAGCACCGGTGTCCAAGGCAACCCCAGCCAAACCGGCTGCAAAAGCAGCCTCCGCTGCGGCTGCCGCGCCCAAGGCTGCACAGGTCGCAACACCGGCCGCCAAGCCGACAGAGCCGAAACCGAAGCCGGCAGAAACATTCATCAGTTCACGCCGTGAAGAAGCCAACGCCGCTTCACAAGAGACAGCAAGCGGGAACAAGACGGCCCCGACGCGGCGAACAGCGCGTTCACCGTCCAAACCGCCCGCAATGCCTGCCACAAAGTCAAATGCGGGTGGCAGCTCGGATTGATCGCAGTTCTCGGACCGTTTGTGTTTAATCAACGGGTTGACAGAAAGAGCGCGCAGCGCCAACGCTGCGCCTCATGTTAGATCTACGTCCTATCGGATATGTCATCGGCCTGCTGGTTGCGATTTTGGGATGCACGATGGTGTTCCCGCTTCTGATCGATCTTTATGACGGTCAGGGGCATTGGCTGGTGTTCCTTGAAAGCGCAATTGTAACCATTCTCGCAGGGGGGCTTTTAGCCATGTCCTGTGCAAATGGGGTCGGGCAGGGGCTCGATATACGCCAAACCTTCCTGTTAACCACCAGCGTCTGGGCAGCGCTTCCCATTTTCGGTGCAATTCCGTTGATGCTTGGAGAAACCGATCTGCGGTTTGTGGATGGGTTCTTTGAGGCGATGTCCGGGTTGACCACCACGGGCTCTACCATTCTTTCGGGGCTGGATGATCTGCCCCGCGGGCTTTTGTTGTGGCGGGCGATTCTGCAATGGTTGGGCGGGATCGGTATCATTGTCGTGGCCATGGTTTTCCTGCCAGAGCTTCGCGTTGGGGGCATGCAGATCTTTCGCTCTGAAGCTTTTGATACGATGGGGAAAATCCTGCCGCGTGCGCAGGCCATCGCACGACAGATCTCGATGATCTACGTTGGCATCACGGTTGCCTGTGCAATGGTGTATGGTGCGCTTGGAATGGGGCCGTTTGATGCGATTTGCCATGCGATGACCACAACTTCGACCGGTGGTTTTGCAAATTATGACGCCTCGTTCGGGACGTTTTCGGGGCCTGCGGAATATGCGGCGTCTGTTTTCATGATCATGGCCGCACTTCCCTTTGTTCGCTATGTGCAGATGGTCAACGGGCAGACAGCACCGCTGATGCGTGATGTTCAGGTTCGTGGGTTCCTGCTGACCATCGCCACCCTCGTCCTGGTCACAACCTTAGTTCTGATAACCATTTTCCCGCATCATCCGGAGCAGGCCGTGCGCGAGGCACTGTTCAACATCACCTCGATCATCTCGGGGACCGGATACGCCAGCGTCGACTATATGGGCTGGGGGAACTTTCTGATCATGATGTTCTTCTTCATCGGCCTGATCGGAGGATGCGCGGGCTCTACAGCCTGTTCGGTCAAAATCTTCCGGTATCAGCTCCTGATTGCGTCAATCCGGGTGCAAATCCAAAAGATCCGTTCACCACATGGGGTTTTCTTTCCTCGATATGAAGGGCGCCCAGTGGGGCCGGATGTTCTGAGCTCGGTGATTTCGTTCTTTATGTTCTTTGTATTGACGCTTGGGATTGTTGCCTGGCTTCTGGCGCTGACCGGTCTTGATTTCATCACGTCGGTGTCCGGAGCGGCTACGGCTGTTGCGAACATCGGGCCAGGGTTGGGGGATATCATTGGGCCTGCCGGAAACTTCGCCCCGCTCAATGATACGGCAAAGTGGATTCTGATATTTGCAATGCTGATCGGGCGTTTGGAACTGCTGGCGGTATATGCGATTCTAACCGTGCGATTCTGGCGATCTTAAAGGGCGGCAGACCGGTGGAACCCCGTATGCGATGCCCCTTTAAAATATGAATAAATACGCATTGTATCGCTACAATTCACATTCCTTGCGCTTGTATGGAGCGGGGTTTAAAGACGCTCGATACTTGTAACCGAGAGCGCACGGGAGGTTTGTCCAATGCCCGTTCTAGTGATGAAATTCGGCGGGACCTCCGTCGCCAATCTGGATCGCATCCGGCGCGCCGCCAAACGCGTCGGCGTTGAGGTGGCCAAGGGCTATGATGTTATTGTCATTGTCTCGGCGATGTCAGGAAAAACGAACGAGCTGGTTGGTTGGGTTGGTGAAACCTCGCCGCTGTATGATGCGCGTGAATATGATGCTGTTGTGTCCTCGGGAGAGAATGTAACGGCCGGCCTTATGGCGCTCACGTTGCAGGAAATGGGCGTACCTGCGCGCAGCTGGCAGGGGTGGCAGGTTCCGCTGAAGACGAACGACGCCCACAGTCAGGCGCGGATTGAAGAGATCCCGACCGACAATATCAGCGCGAAATTCGGCGAAGGCATGAAGGTTGCGGTGGTTGCTGGTTTCCAGGGCATCAGCCCTGAGGGACGTATCACAACCCTGGGACGCGGTGGGTCCGATACTACGGCAGTGGCTTTTGCGGCGTCATTTGAGGCTGAGCGTTGCGACATCTACACCGATGTGGATGGCGTCTATACCACGGACCCGCGCATCTGCGCCAAAGCACGCAAACTGGACAAGATCGCCTTTGAAGAGATGCTGGAACTTGCATCGCTGGGCGCAAAAGTCCTGCAAACCCGATCTGTTGAACTTGCGATGCGTTACAAGGTGAAACTGCGCGTCCTTTCGAGTTTTGAAGAACAATCCGACGAGGCCGGCACCCTGGTCTGCGACGAGGAGGAAATCATGGAATCCAATGTTGTAAACGGCGTCGCCTATTCCCGTGACGAAGCAAAAATGACCCTGATCTCGGTTGCGGACCGTCCGGGGATTGCTGCCACCATCTTTGGCTCTTTGTCGGATGCGGGCGTCAATGTGGATATGATCATTCAAAACATATCTGAGGACGGTCGCACCGATATGACCTTCTCCTGCCCGACCGATCAGGTGGCCCGCGCCGAGCAGGCACTGGTCGCGATCAAGGAAAAGGGTGATCTTAACTATTCCGAACTGGTTGCGGATACCGAAGTTGCCAAAGTGTCGGTTGTTGGTATTGGCATGCGCTCGCAGTCGGGCGTCGCGGCCAAGATGTTCCAGATCCTGTCCAACGAAGGGATCAACATTCAGGTCATCACCACATCTGAAATCAAGATCTCGGTTCTGATTGATCGCAAATATATGGAGCTTGCGGTTCAGGCGCTGCACGACGCGTTTGAACTCGACAAAGCCTAATTGGCCTGTCTCGGGTCATTGGTTGCAAAACCCCCGGCGCCAGTCGGGGGTTTCTTTCTATCAGGACTTCTGCCAAAGTGAACCGGCTGGTTCAGTTTGGGGACGGGATGCAGGAAGTCGTTATTTGGCAGCGTGTTGAAGGGCTTGCCTTATTGGGCACTGCGGCTGCACTGTTGTTTGCCCTCCACCCGCAGTGGCCATTGTGGGTGTTGTTGCTTGTGTTTTTTGCTCCTGATCTGAGCTTTGCAGCGTATCTATTGGGGCCGCGTATCGGAGCGCTTGGGTACAATCTTTTTCACACTCTTGCCCTTGGTTTTGCGCTTTATGCGCTCGGGCAAGTGTTGGCGACTGTCGATTTGACCATATGCGGCCTCTTGTGGATGGGGCACGCCGGGTTTGACCGGGCCTTGGGCTATGGGCTCAAGGCCTCGGAGGGGTTTGCTGTTACCCATCTTGGCAAAATGGGCGGGCGGGAATGATCCGCGCATGCTGCAGGGCAGCAAGGAAACTGCTTGCATCCCGGCGCAGCGACTCGCACATTGTACAAGGCTCTGCCCAAAGGTAATGCAGGTAAGAGCCATGGAGGAGTAAATACAGCGATTTCATTTGCGCATTTCACTTGCGCCAATTTATTGCCTAATAGGCTGTAAATGAATATGAATCCTGGGAAGGGTATGGATGTCCGAGGCAACAGAATCCGAAAGCCGCAGGCTGCTTGGCCGTCTGCGTGAGGCTCTGGCTGGCGATGACGCTGGTCAGGCGCGACTGGACAATATTACCCATTTGATTGGCGACAGCATGGGCACCGAAGTGTGCTCGATCTATCTTTTCCGCGACACCGAAACGCTTGAACTCTGTGCGACACAGGGTTTGAATCCTGAGTCGGTGCACGAGAGCCGCCTGCGTATTGGTGAAGGCCTGGTGGGGCGCGTCGCCAAGACCGGGAAGGTGGTGAATACGCCAGACGCGCCAAGCGCCAAGGGGTTTCGGTATATGCCGGAAACCGGTGAGGAGCGTTACTCTTCGTTCCTGGGGGTTCCGATCCAGCGGCTTGGCGAGATGTTGGGCGTTCTGGTGGTCCAGTCCAAAGATGCGCGCGAGTTTTCTTCAGATGCGGTCTATGCGCTCGAAGTTGTGGCCATGGTGCTGGCAGAGATGACAGAATTGGGTGCGTTTGTCGGTGAGGGCGCGGCCCTGTCGCCGCTGCATCAGAAGCCGGTTCTGGTCAAAGGTGTTGCAGCGCAGGAAGGTGTGGCGGAAGGGCACGTCTGGCTCCATGAGCCTCGGGTTGTGGTGACAAACCCAATTGCAGATGACCCCCATCGGGAGGTGGAGCGTTTGAATGACGCGGTGGATGCCCTGCGGGTCAGCGTCGACGAAATGCTTGAAATGTCCAAGAACGGCGACAAGGAACAGCTACAGGTTCTCGAAGCCTATCGCATGTTTGCCAATTCCAAAGGATGGATGCGGCGGATGGAAGAAGACATTGCCCTCGGGCTAAGTGCCGAGGCGGCCGTCGAGAAAGAGCAATCCTTGGCCCGCGCCCGTATGGGACAGGTTCAGGATGCCTATCTGCGGGAACGTCTGAGCGATCTTGATGATCTGTCCAATCGTCTGCTGCGTATTCTGACAGGGCAGGGGAGCGAGACAGGCGCTGAAATGCCGTCCGATCCCATCCTTGTGGCGCGCAACATTGGTCCTGGCGATTTGTTGGAATATGGGCGCTCCCTTAAAGGCATCGTGCTGGAAGAGGGCGCGGTGGGATCCCATGCCGCAATTGTTGCGCGGGCGTTGGCGATCCCTTTGATCGTTCAGGCCAAGCGTATGACAACCGAAGCGCTGAATGGCGACTATGTCGTGGTAGATGGTGAGCAGGGCCAGGTTCACCTGAGGCCGGACGACAGTGTAACGAGCGCTCTGCGGGATAAAATGGCAATGCATGCCAAGGCGCAGGAACGCTATGCCTCCATTCGCAATACGCCTGCCGTGACCAAGGACGGGCATCGCATCAGGCTGCTGATGAATGCGGGTCTGTTGGCAGATTTGCCTTCACTCGACGGGTCCGGTGCCGAGGGTGTGGGCCTCTTTCGGACAGAGCTGCAGTTTCTGGCGCGCAGCCAGATGCCCAGTCGCGGTGATTTGATGGCGCAGTATCAGCGCGTCCTGGACGCATCACATGGCAAGCGTATAGTCTTCCGCACCTTGGACATCGGTTCGGACAAGGTGCTGCCCTATATGAAACCAGCGGATGAGCCGAACCCGGCAATGGGCTGGCGGGCAATCCGGGTGGGCCTCGAAAAGCCGGGTATGATGCGTATGCAGCTGCAGGCGATGTTGCGGGCCGCCAATGGGCGTCCGCTGGCAATTATGTTCCCGTTTATCGCGCAGGCCGATGAATTTCGCGACGCGCGGGCCGAAGTTGACAAAACGGTAGAGCGGGAGCGACGCCTGGGGCACGCACTTCCTGAACGTTTGGAGATCGGCGCGATGTTGGAAACGCCGTCTTTGGCCTTTGCCCCGCAGAAGTTCTTTGACGAGGTTGATTTCCTGTCCATTGGTGGCAACGACCTTAAACAGTTCTTCTTTGCGGCGGATCGCGAAAACGAGCGGGTACGCAACCGTTATGACACTCTGAACGTCAGCTTCCTGAGTTTTATCGAGCGTATCGTGGAGCGCTGCGAGATCTCCAGTACTCCGCTCAGCTTCTGCGGAGAAGATGCAGGGCGGCCGATAGAAGCGGTCTGTTTCGCGGCAATGGGTTTACGCACGTTGTCCATGCGGCCAGCTTCAATTGGACCTGTTAAGTCTTTGTTGATGAAAGTGAACCTGGATGATCTACGGTCCATTATTGCCGGTGCGCGTCACCGAGGGCTACAAACTGTTCGCCCTGCCGTGATGGATTATTTGAGAGAGCTCTGATCGGCCGGCGCCTGTCACATGTGATGTATTAAAGGAAACATTCTGCTTTTTGCGGAATGTTTCCTTTTTTGCGTTGTCTTTTCTTGAGATTTTTCACTGAATTTCTGTGGTTGATCGGGGAGAAACTCTCCATTTTCAACTTTTTCTTGGAGATTACGACTTTCAGAACCGATCCAGTTGAGGTTTTTCGGTTTATTTTCTGAGGTTTGAGGCAGTCTTTGGCCAAATCTTTGCAGATGCAGCTCATCTGGTCGAAGTTTTTCATCGGGACTCGGTCAGATGTCCACAGTAACTACATTGCGTAAGTCATTGGCAAATTTGAGAAAAGGCAAGTGGTCCACATGCCGATTTAGGGGCTTGTGGGTGAAATTCGCTTTCTCCTAGCATCTGAGATAAAGGATAGAGGGCGATTTCTTAACAATCCCTTTACGCTGCAAACGGATGAGCCGGAGGCTTTGTGCGCCTATCTCAAAAAGCACATCATCAGTCCAACGGGTAACCGGCACGGGGCGTCTTCGGTTGCCCCATGCCGTGCTGTTTCAAGGTCCGCCTGGTCTTGGTAGCCTTACTTTCCCTTGACACCCGCCGCCGTGATCAGCGGCTTCCAGACGTCAATTTGCGTGTCGACAAATTCGGTGAACTCAGCCGATGACAAAGGCTGATGCGTGATGCCAAGATCGTTCAGGGTGCTTGCCACTTCGGGTAATGCCAGAACTGCCAATGTGGTTTCGTGGATTTTGGCTGCGGTCTCTGGCGGGATGTTCGCCGGTCCGCTCAGGCCAACCCAATTTTCGATCACAATGTCATACCCTTGTTCTTTGAATGTGGGCACATCTGGCAGGCCTGGAAAACGGGCGGATGCAGCGATTGCAATGGCAACGGCCTCGCCATCTTCGATCATCTCTGAATTCTGCGCGACCATGTCATAGAAAGTGTCCAGAACCCCGGCGCGAAAATCCTGAATTGCTGGGGCGCTGCCTTGATAGGGGATGTGAAGAGTGTCGACATCCAGTTTTGCGTCCACAGCTTCACCAAGAATGTGGCTGATCGACCCTACCCCCGAAGAGCCATATGAGATCGAATGGGCTTTGGCGGCTTCCACAAATTCCGGTACATTGGTTATGCCGCTGTCAGGTTTGACAAATAACCCCGGCGCGGAGGCACCGATATACGCCACATGGGTAAAGTCATTCATGGGCGCGTAAGGCAGTTCGGCAAATTGTGTTGGTGCGATGGTGAAGGGAGCATTGTTGGCAATCATCAAAGTGGTGCCGTTGGCCTCCTGATCTGCCACAAAATCAGCGGCCACTGTACCTGCTGCGCCAGGACGGTTGTCGACCACGGCTTTTTGTCCAAAAGCCTCGTCCAGATGTTTGGCGAGCAGGCGTGCCACCAGATCAGATGTGCCACCGGGAGGAAAGGTCACAACAATGCGTACAGGTTCATCGCTCCATGCGCCGGGCTCGGCCAAGGCCAGGCTTGGGGGCAGTGTAACAACGGTGGCTGTGGTCAGCGCCAAAAGTGAACGTCGCGTGCGTGAGAGTGTCATGAAGAGGCTCCTGTGTTGGACGAGGTTTTATTTCGGAGGGGGGTGGTCTTGGGGGCGTGTGATCTGCGCAGGCTGGTCCATAGGCCAATGGTCAGGATCAACGCGGATACCATGAGAAGCCCGCCGCTGATGGGGCGTTCCAGAAACACCATGGCGTCGCCGCGCGACAACAGAAGGGCGCGACGCAGTTGCTCTTCCATCATCGGGCCAAGCACAAAGCCGATCAGCAATGGTGCTGGTTCAAATCGGTAAAGCCGCATCAGGTAGCCCGCGATCCCGAACAAGAGTGTCATCCAGATGTCAAAGACATTATTGTTGAGCGAGTAGACCCCGATGCAGATCAGAACGATGATCGCCGGGTACATCAGCTTGTACGGGATTTGCAGCAGCCGTACCCACATGCCGATCAGCGGGATGTTCAAGACCAGCAACATTATGTTGCCCACAAGGAAGCTTGCGACCAGCCCCCAGAACAGTTCCGTGTGCTCTGTCAGAATGCGTGGGCCGGGAGTAATGCCGTGTATCATCAGCGCACCAATCACCATGGCCATACTGGCACTGCCCGGCACCCCCAGCGTCAGGGTCGGGATGAAAGCGGTCTGCGTGGCAGAGTTATTGGCAGCTTCCGGCACGGCGACACCTTCTACCGCACCTTTGCCAAATTGTCCCTTGTTGCGGGACAGCTTCTTTTCAACCGCATACCCTACGGCTGACGCAACAGTCTGCCCCGTTCCGGGCAGTGCGCCAAAGAAGGAGCCTATCAAACCGCCGCGCCAAATGGGTCCCCAGGATACGCGCCATTCAGAGCCTGACGGATAGAATTTGTCATAGTCGATGTTCTGTCGCCCGCGACCTTCGCGATTGGCGCGGATGGAGGCGATTAATTCGCCCACCCCAAATAGTCCCATAGCAACGATCACCAGGTGCACCCCGTCGCGCAGTTCTGGAACCCCAAGGGTAAAGCGCAGATCTCCCGTGGTCAGATCGATGCCCACAGTCGACAGCATTAGCCCCGCGATCACCATGGCAATTCCGCGTAGGACACCGCCGTTGCTGACTGCAGAAGCAGCAATAAGACCAAGGAAGATGACCGAAAAATACTCGGCTGGACCAAATTGCAGGGCAAGATTCGCCAGCCCGGGCGAGAGAACAGCCATCACGATCATACCGATGATGCCGCCTCCAAATGAGGCGATGGACGTAATGAACAGTGCAACGCCAGCGCGTCCTCGCTGCGCCATCGGGTAGCCGTCGATGCAGGTGATCGAGGAGGAGGGCGTGCCGGGAATATTCATCAGGATGGATGCGATGGAGCCGCCATACTCGGCGCCATAGTAGACGCCTGCGATCATGACGATTGCAACCGTGGGCTCCAGATAGAAAGAGAGCGGAAGGATCATTGCAATTGCAGCCATGGACCCGATGCCGGGTAAGACGCCAATGAAGGTTCCCAGAAAAACTCCGACAAAACAGTACAGCAGGGTGTGTGGCTGCAGAACTGTGACAAGGCCGGTCGAGAAATTCGCAATCATGTCCATGGCTTAGATTCCCCGTATGGCTTTGAACGGGAGGCCAAGCGCCTGGATGAACAGCAGGTAGCTAAGGGTTGCCATAAAAAGCCCCAGTAAAACCTTGCCCCACCAAGGCAGACTGCGGTCCGGCGCGGATGCCGTGAGGACCGTCAAAAAGGTTGCAGGCAAGAGGCCAAACCGTTTCGTTACAAGCGCAAAGACTGATAGTGCTGCTGCAATGGCTAGAAACGAGATCCAGTCCGGCTGT
Source organism: Epibacterium sp. ABZ3_068 (assembly GCF_056159265.1). Lineage (NCBI taxonomy): Bacteria > Pseudomonadati > Pseudomonadota > Alphaproteobacteria > Rhodobacterales > Roseobacteraceae > Epibacterium > Epibacterium sp. ABZ3_068. The sequence goes on along the minus strand of NZ_JBSWUV010000001.1, from coordinate 3,912,909 downwards.
TCTGACAGCTCGTGGTGCTGCAAGTCCTGCCATAGGATGGATGCAGCCAGTACAAGCAGCGCAAGACCCGAGAAAAAGGGGAATGCGCCCGTGCCAGGGCGAAACGGGCTGCCCAGTCCCAGGTCAAGCCCGCCAACCATGAAGTAAAAGCTGAGTGCGATCAGAAGGCCTGAGCCTGCGAGCCGTGCGGCCACCTGTGAGATGGTCGGTCGGTGTCCGGTCTCGGGTAAGATGCGCATCATAAGCCCCCGCGAAACAATGAATATCCCCAGGCCGTGAATTTGAACGGCAAATGATAGTGTTGCTGCGCATCCGCGACACCGAAATGGAAACGTACCAAATCCAGAAAAGCTGCGCTCTCTTGTGATGGGGAGGTGCCCGCGTAATAGGCACTGACCGCAAATTCAGCGATATACTGACCGGCAGTTATGTTCTGACCTTGAACTGTTGAGTGGTCGAACAGCCCGGTTTCTCCGCAGGTGCCAGAGGCCAGTTCGACCTCAATACCACTTTCCACCCGAATGAGTTTGACGGCCAATCCATAGGCTGGACGACCAGATGAAACGTCAACGGCGTGAATGGAAATCCCTCCGGCGCTCATTTCAGCGCTCCTTTTGCAAAGGCTTTCCGCACCCGAGCAGCGCTAACAGAGGTGATTTCGGCGCAGGCCTGGGCGATTTCATCGCTATGTTTGTTCGAAAGGCGCATTTCAAAGGCCTCAAGAATCTGTTCAATGGTGTCCATCCGATGCAGGGCAAGAATGAAGGGGAATTGAAACTTCGCCTGATAAGCCGCGTTCAGACGTGCAAGTGTCTTGCGTAATTCTGGTGAAGGCGCGGACAGGCCAAGGCGTCCTTGTTCATATTGAGAGGCATCGGTCATTGCCTCCGGTGTCGGTGGGGAAAGTTCTGGATGGGCGCGAAACAGAGACATCAGTTCGTCAGATGCCAGCTTTGAAATCTCTTCTCGAAGGGCGTCGATAATGGCCTCTGCCGAATGGAAGGGGCGGTGTCTCGCAACAGCGCGGGCAAGGTCCGGCGCGCGCTCTATAAAGGGCAGCAGCAACTCTGCGGCGATATGTTCGTCCGCATTGTTCAGTGTTTCCAGCGTTGTCTCTTGGGCAAACGGTATCACGGCCAGATCCTGTGAGGAAATTTTAACCTGAGCCTATTCAGCTGCCGCATTGCCATCTATGGCAAAATGAGCAACTCTGCATTCGCAAAAATAGAATGGAAACTCCTGCGTGGCCCTGCATCTTGTTCCCCGTCAACTGCGATATGTTCTGGCCGTTTCTGAATATGGGTCGGTGCAGGCAGCCTCACGCGCGCTGGGCATTGCAGCTTCGGCGATCGACAGGCAAATCAAAACGATGGAGGAGGCAAGCAATACACCCTTGTTTGAACGACTTCCGCGCGGCATGAAAACGACAGCCGCCGGTGAGGCGGTGATCGTGCTTGCACGCCGATGGCTTGCGGATGCTGAACGGCTCGAAGGCGGGTTGAAAGAAATGCGCGGGCAGGAGCATGGGACTGTTCGGCTGGCGGCCATGGACAGTTTGGTCAATGGCGTCCTGCCGGAATTGCTTTCGTGGGCGGTCCAAGAGCATCCACGAATTCACCTGGATATCGACATAGTGACGCCGACCCAGGCCGGGCAGGCTCTGGATGACGGAACAGTTGATCTGGTGCTGGCGTTTAACCTGCCTGGTGGGCGGTTCCAGCACCGGATTTGGGAGCAGGATTTGCCTTTTGGGTGTGTGGTGCGACCCGAACATGCGCTGGCCCAGTTGCAACAGGTGACTTTGGCTGATCTGTCGGAGGGAGCGACGGCCTCACAAAGTGCGCTGTTGCCGATCCGCAAGTATCTGGACAGCCGTCACGGGTGGCTTTTCGCTGAGAATGCTCCGGTTCTGGTTACAAATTCGCTGCAATTGCTCAAGCAATCGGTTCTTCAAAGCGATCTGGCGATCCTGACGTCGGAGTTGGATGTGCTTCCGGAGCTGGAAACTGGGACACTGATTTTTCTCAAACTGGAGGAGCCAAGCCTGCGGCCGCAGAACATCGCTCTGGCGATAGACACGCGTCGTCCGTTGATGCGTGCCACGCGCGTGATTGCGGATCGGCTGGCAGAGGTTCTTCCGCACAGACTGGAGATGCTGCGAAGCAGGCGCGAGGTTGACCGGTAGACAGGGGGCTAAGTGTCGCGTCAAAGTCGCGAAAGGCATTGCAGAAGCGTAACATCCCCCATGCCCGTTTTTCGCACCACGCCAGAGCGGTCAGATCAAGGAGCTGAAGTTTGCCAAGACAGGAAGCTGTCGGTCTTTGGGCGCCCGGGGGCATTTCTGTCAGATGCGCTTACGACTTGCGCGCGAGATCCGGGTGCGCCTGGGCGAATGCGTCAATCTGGCTGAGGTGCGCGGCAATTCGACGGATCTTGGGCATACGCGACAGATCAATGCCCCAGCGTTCTGCATTATATACCTGTGGCAGCAGACAGATATCGGCAAGAGTATGGCTCTCTCCAAAGCAATAGGTGCCGCCGTCCAGCATCGCCTCAAAGGCGCTCAGGCCGGGCGTGATGAACGTCTGCATCCAACTTTCCATTGTGATCCGATCACTCTGCGAGGAGCCGTATTTGGCGACGCGCAGATTGCAGACGGGGTGAATTTCCATGGCTATCGCGTGGGACAGGGCCCGGACGCGGGCGCGGCCTAGGGCATCGGTTGGTAGGAGGCCCAAACCACGCGTTTCGTCCAGATATTCGACAATCGCCAGAGACTGCGTCAAAACCTGCCCATCAATTTCCAAAACCGGCACTAGGCCTTGCGGATTGCTGGCCAGATGTTCGCTGCTGGTTTGTGCGCCTTGGACCAGATCAACGGGAAGGCTTGTCCAAGGGAGTTTTGCCAAACCCAATGCGATGCGCACCCGATAACTGGCTGTGGAGCGCCAGTAGTCATGCAATTCAATCATCTCATCCTCCAAGAGCGGTTTCATCTGACGTGGGCGCAGATTCGGCGGCTGCCTACGGGGGCGGACAGAGAGCGGCTCAAATTTTGAACGCCCTGGCAGTTAATTTGTCGTGGTTTTAAATTGTTATTGCGCACCGTTGCGTTTGCAATGAATGCTGTTGACTTTGTTGCATGTGCAATGAATATTTGTCAATAGAACACATCTGGGGCATCCCAGTGCCGAGGAGGAATGGATGACTGAAGCCACGACGATCAGCGGTTTGACCCGCGCCCCAAGCATTCCAGGGCCGCATGAGGGGTATATGCCGGGGTTCGCCAATGACTTTGAAACAGAGGCGCTTCCGGATGCTTTGCCGCAGGGGATGAACAGTCCGCAAAAATGCAATTATGGCCTATATGGCGAGCAGCTGTCAGGTACGGCCTTTACCGTTCACCCGCCTGAGCGTACCTGGACCTATCGTATTCGCCCCAGCGTCAAACATTCAGCGCGTTACACGCGCGTGGACATGCCGTTTTGGCGGTCTGCCCCTACAGTCAATGATGCGGTGAGCCTTGGTCAATATCGCTGGGGTCCGATCGAGCACAGCGACACGCCGCTCAACTGGATTACAGGCATGCGCACCATGACGACGGCAGGGGATGTGAATACTCAGGTCGGCATGGCCAGCCATGTCTATCTGGTGACTGAGAGTATGGTGGACGCGTATTTCTTTTCTGCCGACTCCGAGCTGTTGGTTGTACCACAAGAGGGGCGACTGCGCTTTTGCACAGAACTGGGTGTGATTGATCTTGAGCCCAAGGAAATTGCCATTCTGCCACGCGGTCTGGTTTATCGCGTCGAGGTGTTGGATGGGCCTTGTCGTGGGTTCGTCTGCGAGAACTACGGACAGAAATTCGAACTGCCAGCCCGCGGCCCGATTGGGGCCAACGCAATGGCCAACCCGCGTGACTTCAAAGCGCCTGTGGCAGCTTTTGAGGACCGCGAGGTGGAGAGCAAGATTACCATCAAATGGTGCGGGCAATTCCATGAAACCACTGTTGGACAATCGCCGCTGGATGTTGTGGCCTGGCACGGGAACTACGCGCCTTACAAATACGATCTGCGTGCTTATTGTCCGGTTGGGGCGATCTTGTTCGACCACCCGGATCCGTCGATCTTTACGGTGCTCACCGCGCCTTCAGGCAGCCCGGGCACAGCAAATATCGACTTTGTCCTGTTCCGTGAGCGCTGGATGGTGGCTGAAAACACCTTCCGACCCCCATGGTACCACAAGAATATTATGTCCGAGCTGATGGGCAATATTTACGGGGTCTATGACGCAAAACCCGATGGGTTTGTGCCGGGGGGGATGTCACTCCATAATATGATGCTGCCCCATGGTCCGGACAAGGATGCCTTTGAAGGGGCGTCGAATTCGAACCTCGGCCCGGACAAGTTAGACAACACAATGTCCTTTATGTTCGAGACCCGTTTCCCGCAGCACCTGACGTCCTTTGCCGCCAATGAGGCGCCGCTGCAGGACAATTACATCGACTGCTGGGACAGTCTTGAGAAGAAATTCGACGGAACACCGGGGCTAAAGTGAAATCGGCCTTGCGGGCGTGGGCTGTGGCGTACGCCCGAAGAACTATGTGAAGAAATCCGAACACCAGACAAGGGAAATGCGTAAAATGTCAGAGGTGAGATCGTGGGTCGAAACCGCGAACGGGGATACTGATTTTCCGATCCAGAACCTGCCTTATGGGGTCTTTGATGCGGGGCAGGGCGCGCGTATGGGCGTGGCCATTGGTGATATGATCCTGGATGTGGCCAAGGTCGATCATGGTTTGGATGCCGCATTGTTTGGCCACCCTTCCTGGAATGCGGTCATGGGCGCAGGTCAGGCGGTTTGGGGGGCTTTGCGCAGCCGTTTGACCGAATTGCTATCGGATGAAGCCTTCCGCAGCGCGGTTGAACCGCATCTGGTCAAACAGGCGGAAGCCAAGATGCTGATGCCCTTTGATGTGGCGGAGTATACTGATTTTTATGCAGGTAAGAACCATGCTGTGAACGTCGGAACCATGTTCCGAGGGGCAGAGAACGCGTTGCCACCGAACTGGCTGTCTATTCCGATTGGGTATAACGGCCGGGCGTCTTCGGTTGTTGTGTCAGGCACGGATGTGGTGCGCCCCTGGGGGCAGCTCAAGGGGCCGGATGACGAACTGCCGCGCTTTGGGACATGTGCCCGCTTCGATCTGGAACTGGAGATGGGCGCCATTGTGGGCACGCCGTCTGATGGTATGGTGTCGGTCGAAGAAGCCGATGATATGATCTTTGGGTATGTGCTGCTGAACGACTGGTCGGCGCGCGACATTCAGGCCTGGGAGTATCAACCTTTGGGCCCGTTCCAGGCCAAGGCAACGGCGACCTCTATCAGCCCTTGGATTGTGACCAAAGCGGCGCTGGCGCCGTTCCGCACCTCCACGCCTGAACGTGAACGCCCGCTGCTGCCCTATCTTCAGGAAAAGACGCCGATGCTTTTTGACATCGAGCTGGAGGTTGGTCTGAAGCCTGAAGGGCAGGACGAAAGCATCATCGCGCGCACCAACTACAATGAGATGTACTACTCAGCCGCACAGCAGCTGTGCCACCACACCACCTCGGGCTGTTCCATGCGGACCGGCGATCTGTTGGGGTCTGGGACCATCTCCGGTGCCACCAAAGACAGCCGCGGTTCCCTGCTGGAGCTAAGCTGGGGGGGCAAGGAGCCGCTGACACTGGAAACCGGAGAAAGTCGCAGCTTCCTGGAGGACGGCGACACTTTGACCTTGCGCGGCGCGGCCAAGGGCGACGGGTACCGCATTGGATTTGGCGATTGTACGGGCACTGTTCTGCCCGCAGTCGATCTGCCCGACTGGGCGAAATAAGAGATAAGGAAGATCAAGATGGCAAAGGCATTTGCGTCCCAAGGGGACATGGAAGAAAAGAAAATCAGCTTCACTCAGGTCGGCGAAGGGCTTTATGCCTTTACCGCTGAGGGCGATCCCAACACCGGCGTGATCATTGGCGATGACAGCGTGATGATTGTCGAAGCACAGGCAACCCCGCGTCTGGCACGTAAGGTCATTGAATGCGTGCGCACGGTCACCGACAAGCCGATCAGCCATCTGGTGCTCACCCACTATCACGCGGTGCGTGTTCTGGGCGCATCGGCTTATGGCGCGCGGGAGATCATCATGTCGGATACCGCTGCTGCCATGGTGGAAGAACGCGGTCAGGAAGATTGGGACAGCGAATTTGGCCGCTTCCCCCGCCTGTTCCAGGGGCACGAGGAAATCCCCGGCCTGACGCGTCCGACCACGACATTTAGCGACAGCATGACTGTGTACCTCGGCAAGCGCCGTGTGGACATCATGAAGCTGGGCCGGGCGCATACCGCTGGTGATGCCGTGATCTGGGTTCCGGATCAGGAGGTTATGTTCACCGGTGATATCGTAGAATATCATTCTGCATGCTACTGTGGGGACGGTCACTTCCAGGACTGGCCGGAAACGCTGGCGAATATCGCTGCATTTGAGCCGAAATCCATTGCGCCGGGTCGTGGTGATGCGCTGGTGGGCGAGGAAATGGTGGCCAAGGCGCTGGATGCCACGGCCGGCTTTATCGAGAGCACCTACAAGCCGGTGGCTCGGATTGTTGCTCGCGGCGGCACGCTGAAAGAAGCCTGGGATGCGGTGCGCGCGGAATGTGATCCGAAATTCGCAGACTATGCGATCTATGAACATTGCCTGCCGTTCAACGTGGCCCGTGCATTTGACGAGGCGCGCGGCATCGACACGCCCCGCGTCTGGACCGCAGAGCGCGATCAGCAAATGTGGGAAGACCTGCAGGGTTAATCCCTGCGTTTTCATCACAGGACCACGACGGGCGCGCCGCTTGAAACAGCGCCCGTCGCACCAACAGTGGGAGGAGCCGCACGATGTTGCAGGACCGCTATTCGCTTGCCTTCAAACTTTATCCATACGCCCGACGTGCTGATCAGGACGCGACCGAAGTTGTACGTCATCCGGTTGTGGTGATCGGGGCAGGGCCGATTGGTCTGGCGACCGCACTGGACCTGGGACGGCAGGGAAAGCCTGTTGTCGTGCTCGATGACCACGAAGGGGTGGGGCAGGGCAGCCGCGCCATCTGTTTTGCCAAACGTACGCTGGAGATCGCACAGCGTTACGGCTGTGGCCAGCCTATGGTCGACAAAGGCGTTGTCTGGAACCTGGGCAAAGTCTTCTTTGATGATCGCAAGATCTATGACTTTAACCTTCTGCCCGAAGATGGCCATCGCAATCCGGCCTTTATCAACCTTCAGCAGCCTTATTTTGAAAAATTCATCCACGATCAGATTGTTGCTGAAGTCGCCCAAGGGGCTCCGATAGATATTCGCGGGCAGAACCGGGTTGAAGCGATCACCTCTCAGGACCATCATGTGGTTCTGGATATCCTGACGCCAGAAGGTCCCTATCAGATCGAAGCGGACTGGGTGGTTGCTTGTGATGGTGCGTCGTCTCCCACCCGGGCGATGCTGGGGCTTGATTTTGAAGGTCGCGTGTTCGAGGACAGTTTCCTGATCGCCGACATCAAGATGAAAAATAACGCGTTTCCGACCGAGCGCTGGTTCTGGTTCGAACCCTATTTCAAGGCTGGTGCCTCGACCCTGTTGCATAAGCAGCCTGATGATGTCTGGCGTGTGGATTTCCAAATCGGCTGGGATGTAGACCGGAAGGAAGAGCTGAAGGAAGAAAACATCCGTAAGCGCCTTGATGCGCTGCTTGGTGACGATGCCGAGTATGAGATGGTCTGGTCTTCGATCTACACATTCCAGTGTCGCCGGATGAAAGAGTTCCGTCACGGTCGGGTGATCTTTGCCGGAGACGCTGCACATCAGGTGTCACCTTTTGGGGCCCGTGGGGCAAATTCCGGGATGCAGGACGTGGACAACCTGGGCTGGAAACTGGGGCTGGTGCTGGATGGCAAGGCGCCCGAGGCGCTGATTGACAGCTATCACGAGGAACGTGCGTTTGGGGCGGATGAAAACATCCTGAACTCCACACGGTCGACGGATTTCATAACGCCCAAATCAAAGACCAGCCATATGTTCCGTAACGCGGTTCTTGAACTGTCAGAGCATCTGGAGTTCCCGCGCAGTATTGTGAATTCGGGCCGTTTGTCCGTTCCATGTACCTATGATGGTTTGTCGCTAAACGGTCCGGATGTATTGGAAGGTGGGCCAGAGCGAACCCGGGTTGGAAGCCCGTGCCCGGATGCTCCACTTTCTGATGGGTTCCTTCTGGATCGTCTGGGCGGCGGCTTTGTCCTGATGACCATAAATGCAGACGCACCGGAGGCGCTGGATCTAGATGGGATCACGGTCACACGGCTCGCGCTCGACGAGGAGAACGCCTCTTTGAGCGAACGCTATTTGGGAACCGCGAAGTCGGCAGTCTATTTGATCCGACCGGACCAGCATGTTGCGGCCCGTTGGGGTTCCTATGAACATGCAGCGGTCGAAGCCGCGCTCAAAACAGCCTGTGCAAAAGAAGGGTAAATGATGTCTGATCTTAATCTGAAACCAAACCTTTCCGCGCCGGATGCGTTTTATGCAGAGCTGATAGCAACCCATGAGGGGCTGTCAGACGATGAAAGCGCGGCCCTGAATGCACGGCTGATCCTGATCCTTGCCAACCACATCGGTGACAGCGCTATGCTAAGTGCGGCTATGAAACTGGCCAAAGATCCGGCGTCAGAATAGTTCCAAGCGTGCGCAATAGAGCCACTATTGCGGGCGGCTTTTAAGGGGTGCTGGCGTGGTCCTTGTTGCCTTTGTGGTAACCACCAGACATGGGAACGCCCGCGTGACTGGCGCGTTGGTTTCGCCTTTTTTTGAGGATCACGGAACGGCGTGGGAAACGCTTGGTATGGGACCGCAGCATATGGGGAAACCTGCATCGCTCCTTTATGTGCCCCTCTACGGCATCCCTCCGAAGAAACCAAAATTACTTTACATCGCAAGTAAAATATTTTATTAACATCGCAACTTTTAACATCATGCAGGTTCGCAATGCCGCATTTTAGCATCGAATATTCGGCCAATCTTGAGGATGCGATTGATATTGCAGGCCTGTGTGAGGTGATCCGAAGCTGTGCTGCAATGATCGACACTTTTCCGACCGCTGGCATTCGGGTGCGGGCCATTCGTGTGGATCATTTTGCCATTGCAAACGGTGACCCAAGGCATGGGTTCATTGATGTATCAATCCGGTTGCGGGCTGGGCGCCCTCAGGACGTAAAAGAGGATGCGGCCCAGCGTATTTTCACAGCCGCCAAGGATTTTGTCGCGCCGTATATGGAGCGCAACTCGCTCGCCCTGTCGCTGGAGCTGCGAGACATCGACCCGCAGCTCTCCCCGAAAACCGGCACGATCCGAGACCATTTGGAGAACTGATATGAGCCAACGAGATACAAACATCGAGAAACTGAACGGCTATCTGGAGCGGTTTCGCGAGACGGGCATTTTGAACCGCATTGCCGGTGAAGATGTGCCTGGCTCGGCCGGGGTTTATCAGAACGCAACCCCCATCGATAAATCGGTTATTTGTGACGTGGCTCATGGGACTGCGACGGATATCGACGCGGCTGCCAAGGCGGCGCACGCTGCTTTTGCGGAATGGCGCGATATGCCTGCGTTGGAGCGCAAGAAGATCTTGATCAAAATAGCAGAAGGCATCGAGGCGCGCGCAGAAGAGATCGCGTTGTGTGAATGCTATGACACCGGCCAGACCCTGCGGTTCATGTCCAAAGCCGCGCTGCGAGGTGCAGAGAACTTCCGCTATTTCGCGGATCAGGTGGTTGAAGCGCGTGACGGCCAGCACTTGAAATCGCCGACGCTGATGAACATTACCACCCGTACGCCTATTGGCCCGGTTGGGGTAATCACCCCATGGAACACACCCTTTATGCTGTCGACGTGGAAAATCGCCCCTGCGTTGGCAGCAGGTTGCACAGTGGTCCACAAGCCTGCTGAAGCATCGCCGCTGACGGCGCGTCTGCTGGTGGAAATCGCCGAGGAAGCAGGTCTGCCCAAAGGGGTTCTGAACACCGTAAACGGCTTTGGCGAAGATGCGGGTAAAGCGCTGACAGAGCATCCGTTGATCAAGGCGATTGCTTTTGTCGGCGAAAGCCGCACGGGGTCCATCATCACCAAACAGGGTGCGGATACGCTGAAGCGGATGCATCTGGAGTTGGGCGGCAAGAACCCGGTCATCGTTTTTGATGACGCGGATCTGGAGCGCGCGCTGGATGCGGTGATCTTCATGATCTACTCAATCAACGGTGAACGTTGCACGTCGTCGTCGCGATTGCTCATCCAAGATACGATCAAGGACGCGTTCGAAGCCAAACTGATCGAACGCGTGAACAATATCAAAGTTGGCCACCCGCTGGATCCCACCACCGAGATCGGCCCCATTGTCACTGAAGAGCACTATAACAAGGTGACATCCTACTTTGATATCGCCAGGGAAGACGGCGCAACCATCGCTGCCGGAGGCGAGACAATCGGAAGCGAGGGGTATTTTGTCCGTCCCACATTGTTCACCAATGCAAACAACAATATGCGCATCGCTCGTGAGGAGATCTTTGGTCCGGTTCTGACGTCAATTCCGTTCAGCACCGAAGAGGAAGCGCTGTCGATCGCAAACGACACGGAGTACGGTCTGACCGGTTATGTCTGGACCAAAGATCTGACGCGTGCTCTGCGGATGACCGACAAGATCGAGGCAGGCATGATCTGGGTGAACTCCGAAAATGTGCGCCACCTGCCAACACCCTTTGGCGGCGTAAAGGCCTCTGGTATTGGGCGCGACGGCGGCGACTGGAGCTTTGATTTCTACATGGAGCAAAAGCACATCGGTTTTGCCCTTGGTGATCACAAGATCATGCGTCTGGGCGTTCAGTAAACCTCAGATCACATCAAACGTCGTGGGCACCTGATCCGGTTCCGCGCCTTTGAAAACCGGGGAAACGCGCAAATTTACACGAGAGGAGGAGACGATGGGAGAACTTGTTCTCGCAGCAAAAATGACCCATGTGCCGACGATGCTCATGTCCGAGCAGGAGGGGCCCGTCAAAGGCAAACGTCAGCCTGCCATTGATGGTCACCGGGAGATCGCGCGCCGGGCCAAAGACCTGGGCGCAACTACGGTGGTGATCTGTGACACGCACTGGGTGTTGAACGCTGGTTTCCACATCAATGCCAACGACCGGTTCGAGGGGGTTTTTACGTCAAATGAATTCCCGCAATTCATCCAGAACCTGCAGTACGGCTACAAGGGTAATCCGGCGCTTGGGGATGCTATAGCGCGGATCGCATCCAAGAACGGAGCCTATACGCTGGCCCATCATCTGGACAGTCTGGAGCTGGAGTACGGGACCCTGGTCCCGATGCGGTTTATGAGCCGGGAGCATGAGATGAAGGTTGTCTCCATCGGGGCGTGGTGCACCGTTCATGATCACGAAGAAAGCCGTATTGTCGGAGAGGCGATCCGTCAGGCCATCGAGGAAAGTGATGAAAAAGTTCTGCTTGTCGCCTCGGGCAGTCTCAGCCACAAGATCTGGGCAAACAAGGATTATGCCGCCAATAACGGCACCTTTACCATCAGCTCGGAATTCAACCGCCAGATGGATTTGCACGTCCTTGAAATGTGGAAACGCGGCGATCACGCGACCTTTCTGAAGATGCTTGGTGACTATGCCAATTTTTGCTGTGGCGAAGGCTCCATGCATGACACAGCCATGCTTTATGGTGCACTTGGCTGGGACACATACGACGCGCCCTGCGAAGTCGTGACCGAGTATTTCCCGTCTTCAGGCACGGGGCAGACCAACGTAATTTTCCCTGTTCGATAGGAGAGCCGAACATGCCAGTCCCCGCGCCGAACCTTTATCCGGATTTCAATACCATCCGGTTGAGCCACGCTTGTCTGAATGTCAAAGATCTGGCGGCCTCCAAGAAATTCTATACTGAAATTCTTGGACTGCAGGTGACAGACGAAACTGACACACATGTTTATCTGCGTGCAATGGAAGAACGTGGGCACCATTGTGTGATCCTGCAGAAATCGGATCAGCCGGGCACAGTGGAAGTCATGGGGTTCAAAACCTTTGACGATGATGATCTCGACAAAGCGGAGGCGTTCTTTCAGTCAAAAGGGCGGCCGACCGAGTGGGTGGATCGTCCCTATCAGGGCCGCACACTGCTGACGTCGGACAACATGGGTATCCCGCTTGAATTTTATCACAAAATGGATCGGCTGGAGCCGATTCACCAGAAATATGCGCTTTACCGTGGTGTGAAGCCACTGCGGATTGATCACTTCAACTGCTTTTCTTCCAATGTGGATGAAAGCGTTGCCTTCTATTCCGAGTTCGGCTTTCGGGTGACTGAATATACTGAAGATGATGAAAGCAAGCGTCTTTGGGCGGCTTGGATGCATCGCAAGGGCGGTGTACATGACATGGCGTTCACCAATGGCACCGGCCCACGTATGCACCATGTGGCCTTCTGGGTTCCAACCCCGCTGAACATCATCGACCTGCTCGATCTGATGTCGACATCCGGGTATGTCGACAACATTGAACGCGGTCCGGGGCGTCATGGTATCTCCAACGCATTCTTCCTGTACATCCTTGATCCCGATGGGCACCGGATTGAGATTTACTGCTCTGATTATCAGACAGTTGATCCGGACCTGGAGCCGATCAAATGGGACCTGAAGGATCCGCAGCGTCAGACCCTGTGGGGAGCACCGGCCCCCAGAAGCTGGTTTGAGCACGGTACAGAATTTATCGGCGTTGAAACCAAAAACTCTGATATCAAGGCCAGCCCAATTATCGCGCCGTAAGCACGCAAGCGAGGGCATATGTTGAACCTGAAAAAAACCTGGCTTGCTGCGTCAGACCGCTCTGGCGGGGACAAAAGTTGGCCCGGCCCGGGGCGGAGCCAGGGGAAGCAGCCAGTTTCGTTCCTGCGGACGCGATTTCGATGAGTTTATGGCGTGCAAATACGTCGACATGGGTGGGATTATGATGGGCGAAGAGGTGGCCAAATGAACTGGGATGAGTTTTCGGACTGGGGAGCGAAGATCTCCGAATGGGCGGCCGATTATCATAAGTCATTGGCGGACCGTCCTGTTCGGGCTCAGACCCAACCTGGCGACATCGCGGCCCAGCTGCCGAGCTCTCCTCCGGAGGGCGGGGAGGCTATGGAGGCAATTATGGCTGATTTTGAACAGATCGTTATGCCTGGCATGACCCACTGGCAGCACCCGCGTTTCTTTGCCTATTTCCCGGCCAATGCAGCACCGCCGTCAATGCTGGCAGAAATGCTGGTCACCACCATCGCTGCGCAGTGTATGCTGTGGCAGACCTCTCCTGCCGCAACCGAAGTCGAAGGTGCTATGGTCGACTGGCTGCGTCAGGCGCTAGACCTTCCGCAAGGGTATACCGGTGTTATTCAGGACAGCGCGTCATCGGCAACATTGTCTGCGGTTCTCACGATGCGAGAGCGCGCAACCGGGTTTACCGGAAACCGCGAAGGTCTTGCGGCAAAGGGTAATCTGCGCATCTATTGCTCTGATCAGGTGCACAGCTCGATCGATCGTGCCTGTTGGGTTGCAGGGATCGGTCAGGACAATCTGATCAAGGTACCGACCCAAGGCGCACGTCATGCCATTGATGTTGACGCGCTGCGTCACGCCATTCGGTCCGACCGCGCCGCAGGACACATTCCTGCCGGTATCATCGCAATTACCGGCGGCACTGGTATCGGAGCCTGCGACGCGCTTGCTCCTGTATTGGCGGTGGCAACGGAAGAAGATCTTTATACGCATCTGGATGCGGCCTGGGCCGGGTCTGCAATGATCTGCCCTGAGTTTCATGCAGACTTCTGGGCCGGAGTGGATGGGTACGACAGCATAGTCTTCAACCCGCACAAATGGCTTGGCGCGCAGTTTGACTGCTCTGTCCAGTTCCTGCGCGATGCAGGCCCACAGCTCAATACGCTCAAGATCGAGCCTGAATATCTGAAAACCACAGGTGCCGAGGTTACCAATTATTCCGAGTGGACAATCCCCTTGGGGCGCAGGTTCCGGGCGCTCAAGATCTGGTTCCTGATACGGGCCTATGGTCTGGAGGGCCTTCGGACGCGGATCCGCAATCATGTGGCCTGGGCCGGCGAGATTTGCGAGGAAATCCGCGCAATGGAGGGTTTCGAGATTGTAACCGAGCCGATCTTATCCCTGTTTTCGTTTCGCTGTCCGGGCGATGACGCAGCCCAGCAACGTTTGGTTGATGCGCTGAACGACGATGGTCGTATCTATCTGACACAGGGGGCCTTTAACGGGCAGAAAATTATCCGTTTTCAGGTCGGCCAGTTCGATACCACCCGTAACGACGTGATGATGGCCGGCGACGTCATCCAGGACGTCTGGAGGAAAATCAAATGAAGTATGCAACCTATTCATCCGGCGGCGAAACCTTCTATGGTGCTGTAACCCACGAAGGCATGATTTCACTGAACGACGCTTTTCCCCAATGGCCGACCTTGCTGGACGTGATCCAGGCCGGGGCGCTGGATCAGCTGGCAGGGGCAGTTGCGGGGAAGGAGGTGTCCCACACCGACTTCCAATACGAAATGGTCATGCCCAATGCCCCGCGTATTCTTTGTGTCGGAGTAAATTTTCCGGATCGCAATGCGGAATACAAAGACGGATCATCCCAACCGAAATACATGTCGCTGTTCCCGCGATTTGCCTCTGGGTTTACCGGGCATGGCCGCAATCTGGTCCGCCCACCGGAGAACCACACCCTGGACTATGAGGGAGAAGTGGTCATCGTGATCGGCAAGGGCGGTCGCCGGATCAAACAGGAAGATGCTTATGATCACATTGCTGCGCTGACCTTGTGTAACGAAGGGACCATTCGGGATTGGGTTCGCCATGCAAAGTTCAATGTGACCCAAGGCAAGAACTGGGACAACTCTGGTGCAATTGGTCCCTGGCTTGTGCCCTTCACCGATGCCAAGCAACTGGACGATGCACGCATTGTCACGCGCGTGAATGGTGAGGTTCGCCAAGACGATGTTGTGTCGCGCATGATGTTCCCGATCCGCCGCGAGATTGAATATATCTCAACCTTCATGACGCTGAAGCCCGGCGACATGATTGTGACCGGCACCCCCACAGGCGCAGGCGCGCGCTTTGATCCGCCCAGATACCTGAAACCCGGTGATGTGGTCGAGATCGAAGTCGAGGGCATTGGCCTTCTGCGCAACGGTGTCGAGGATGAAGTTGTATGACCCCTGAAGATCATGCCGCCGCCGCCGCCGCGCTTTTGAAGGCCGAAGAAAGCCGCGTACAGATCGGTCTGCTCACACTTCAGCACCCCGAAATGGGGATGGATGATGCCTATGCGGTTCAAAACGCGATCTATCGCGCAAAGCTTGCAGCGGGACAAAAGGTCATCGGCTGGAAGATTGGCCTGACGTCAAAAGCAATGCAATACGCGCTGAATATCGACATTCCTGACAGCGGAATATTGTTTGACGATATGGTGTTTGAAAATGGCGCGACGGTTCCTGCGGGGCGTTTTATTCAGCCCCGGATCGAGGCAGAGATTGCCTTTGTCATGAAGGACGCGATTGGCGGAGAGAACGTCACCCGTGAAGATGTGGTCGCTGCAACGGATTTTGTCGCGCCGTCGATCGAAATTCTGGACACCCGTATTGTGCGACAGGACAAGGCCACAGGCCAAACGCGCAAAGTGTTTGATACCATCAGCGACAACGCGGCCAACGCTGGTATCGTTCTGGGCGCGCAACAGCACAAGAACGATGCTTTTGACCTACGCTGGGTTGGCGCGCTGACGTTTCGCAACGGCGAAATCGAGGAAACCGGGCTGGGGGCAGGGGTATTGAACGACCCTGTCGAAAGTGTAGTCTGGCTTGCCCGTCGCATGGCGGCGTATGGTCAGAAAATCGAGCCCGGCCAGGTGATCCTGTCCGGCAGCTTTATTCGCCCGGTAGAATGCCCCGGTGGCAGCCAAATTCACGCCGATTTCGGGGCCTTCGGCTCTGTCGACATCAAGTTCGCTTAAAGGAGACGCCCATGCCTGCACCTCATAACCCGTTCAAAGCCGCCTTGAATGCGGGAGAATTGCAACTGGGCTGCTGGCTGGGTCTGGCTGATCCTTATGTCGCTGAAATCAGTGCCCATGCGGGCTTTGACTGGCTTTTGCTGGATGGCGAACACGCACCGAATGATCTGCGTTCGCTATTGGCGCAGGCGCAGGTGATCGCCGCCTCCAGCAGCCACCCGGTGGTACGGCCTGTGATTGGCGAGACGTGGATGATCAAACAGCTTTTGGACGCGGGCATTCAATCACTCTTGGTGCCGATGGTCGAAAGCGCTCAGCAGGCCCGGGAACTGGTGGCGGCCGTCACCTATCCCCCGCATGGTGCGCGCGGAGTTGGCGCGGCCCTGGCTCGGGCTTCCCAGTTCTCGGCGATCCCGGATTATCTTCAGACTGCCCGAGACGAAATCTGTCTGCTGGTCCAGGTCGAGAACCTCAAAGGAATGGCAGAGCTGGATGAGATTTTGCAAGTAGACGGCATTGATGGTGTCTTTATCGGCCCCTCTGATCTGGCTGCAGATATGTGTCATATCGGCGATGCGGGTCATCCTGAGGTAAAAGCTGCGGTTCTTGATGCGCTCAAACGCATTAAAGCAGCAGGAAAAGCGCCGGGTATTCTGACCCTCGACCCTGAGATGCAAAAGACTTGTGCTGAAATTGGAGTCACATTTCTGGCGACCGACATTGATGTGACGATGTTTGCCAAGGCGATCCGGAATAGCGCTGATGTAGCAAAGGCTTTGCGCAAATAGGTATTTGGCCAAATTGATTTGCACAGTACAAAGACAGGCCGAGGACCCAGCCCATCTGTGCCATTGGTGATGTTCACGGTCAGCATGAGATGTTGAAAGCAGTACTGAACCTTCGCCAAGACAAAGGCCGCGAGATCGCGCGTGAAAAGGGCTGGGACTATCACGTCCTGCGTTCAAACTGGCTGGAAATGGCGACAGAGGAAGCCACCAAAGGCAACCCGCCCAAAAATGCCGGCGCGGCCTTCATTGGGTACTTTAAGAAACAGAAATCATTGAGGTAGAAGGTTTGAAACCATGCCGTATTACATTGAAAAGAAAGCTCTATCGCCACTATCAAGAACATTAATCAGCGAGGATCGATTAAAGGCGCTTCTAAAACTATCCGTAAACGGCTTCAGCACCGGTTTACCGTCCCATGTACGGATGCGGATTAGACATAATCCAGTCGATGACTACAAAGGTTTCCATGTTCCAGTATCCATTTCATTTGGATGGTCCGGTCGAGAGGATCCTACATACCATCTAATCTTTATCGGCGATGAAGTTGACGCCCGTGTCTCAATCCCCTCGGGCACTGAATCTCCATGGATTGCAGAAGACCAACCATCTTTGGATTCAATTGAAGATTATTGGAAACCAATCCAACACGCCGACGAAGTAAAGAATATGTTAGAGGTCTTTGAAATCGTTGAGAAGCACGCACTTGCTCATCACTATGATGGCCTCACAGAAGATGAAAAGCTCAAACACATCAAACGTGAAGATGTCAATTTGCAATCTCTTTACACGCTCTGCAAAATACTAGGAGCAGGCAGTAAAGAAGCGTCAAACTACATTGAAGATCATGTCATCTTTTCCGCTTATAATCCCCACAATTACCTAAAGAAAAATAACCTACTGGAAGGAATGACGCTTGATCAGTGTCAACATTTTTCATGGCGCAACATCCTATATGGTGGCAATAGTTATTTCCGTCAGAACCACTACCTCTGTGAACTTGACTGGAAAATAGAAGCTGCTGATGTTTCATGGAACATCAACGCCTTGGCATCGGCGCGAAGATTGAAAACCTTTCGGAAATTAGAAATTTCACAAGAAGAAGGTATGTATTCAACAGAACACTACCTGGATAAAGCCGCCGCGATACTTGCCAAGTCTAAAACAACAATCGCCTTCATCGACGAGCTTGGTGACTCCTATCTCTTTACTTTGTTGGAAAACAGGGAGCTTCGAGAATTTGTGAAAGCTGGGCAAGAGCTTGACCTTGATTGCAGTGCTCTAGCAGTATCAAAACAAGGTGGCTGGCTCAAAAGCCTATTTTCTTGAAACTTCATCGCAAAAATCTTTTCCAAAATCCTTTATTCTCTGTGCCTTGATCATTTGCTTGCGTAGTTCTGCCTTTCTCATCGTGACCACGGTCACCAGCTCCTTTTCTTTGCTGACCCCACATATCGCAGTGACACGCGCAGTATTGTGTAGTTTTTGAGTGATACAGGCGATGTAGGATCCTGTTTTTAAAACTGTGTAAATTGAAACGTAGTAAGGATATGTAATTACTCCAAAAAAAGCGTGACGTAATTTGGGTGGGGTGGATCAGGCAAGTAGAGGAAGGGCAATCGACAGAAAAAAACAAAATGGTAAATGACCGACCTAATCTATCTAGCGCCTTGGATCTACATCCCAGAAACCCTCAAAGGCTGGATCATCAAAATATCGCAGTTTGTGAATGAGGGATGGGCGCTGGCCTTCAAGCATAATGAATTGATGATCACGATGGATGTTCATTACTTCGTCAGGAGTCATAAGACTTCGACCGTGTGAACTGGCTTCATCCATAACGACGGTCTGCTGTCCAAGCGTTTCACTAATCTGTTTCGCACTTTCAATATCACTGACACCGAACCACTGAACGACACCAGCATTTGCAAAGAAGGTTTGAGCGGCATCACCATATGTTGCTTTCAACTGACTGAGATCTTGCAAGAACGGCTAATTCTGTTGAAAAACTCTGACTTGATCGGGTGCGCATTCGCTGATTCAATTCCCCTATTGATTGGTGGATTTGGCGATGATGGGACCAAAGCAGGAAGCACAGGCAGCATTGTTCTACGAGTTTTCCTTGGAGGATCATGTCCCACAAGATCACCTGCTGCGTTCGATTGATCGGTTCGTCGATCTGGCTGACATCCGCCAATATCTTGCCGAGTTTTACAGCCACACAGGCCGTCCTTCGATCGATCCCGAGTTACTGATCCGCATGCTTCTGGTGGGTTATTGCTTTGGCATCCGGTCAGAGCGTCGGCTGTGTGAAGAGGTGCATCTGAACCTGGCGTACCGTTGGTTCTGTCGCCTCGATTTGTCTTATCCAGTGCCCAACCACTTAACCTTTTCCAAGAACCGGCACGGTCGTTTCCGAGAGAGCAAGCTGCTGCGGCATCTATTTGAGAAGACTGTTGCGCGGTGCATCAAAGACGGTTTGGTCAGCGGACAACGTCTTGCAGCGGACGCAAGCCTGATTGAAGCCGACGCCAACAAGCAGAACTCCACCCCAGAGGAAGATTGGGACCATAACGCAATTGATCCAAGCGATGCGCCGCGCGCTGTGAAGGAGTATTTGGATGTGCTGGATGATGCAGCCTTTGGTGCGGCATCTAAGGTGGATCCCAAGTTCACGTCCCATTCTGATCCGGCACGCCAATGGACAGCAGCGCGTAAAGGCCCTGCATTCTTTAGCTATTCCACCAATTATCTGATCGACACCGATCACAGCGTCATTGTGGATGTTGAAGGCACCAGATCAATCCGACAGGCCGAAGTCGGTTCTGTGCGCATCATGCTGGATCGGATCAAAGCGCAGCACGACATTGATCCAGAAAGGCTGATTGCAGATAGCGCCTATGGATCAGGCCCGATGTTGGGTTGGCTCGTTGATCGCCACATCAAACCTCACATCCCCATGCTGGACCAAGCAAGCCGGAAGGACGGTACATGGAGCCGCACCGACTTTGAATGGGACCCTGAGAACAATCAATACATCTGCCCGGAAGGCGAACCCCTCAAGCAATTCCGCCGAAACTACTCGGACCCCAACCGTGGGCCCACAGGCAAAGGCGTTGCCAAGTACCAAGCGCTGAAACACACCTGTCAGGCTTGCCCATCAAAGATGAAGTGCTGTCCAAATGCCGACGCCTGCAAGATCACTCGCGAAGAACACGAAGATGCCCGTCAGGTTGCCCGCGACATCGCCAAAACCAAGCAATACGCGATCTCGATGCGGTTGCGTAAAAAGGTCGAGATGCTCTTCGCCCACCTTAAACGCATCCTCAGGCTGGGACGGCTGCGATTACGTGGCCCAACAGGCCATCGAGGGCCACGGGTTTCTTAGCCATCCAGAATCCCTTTCACGTAATCCCAAACGGCGGCAATCTCTGCCCCCGCCTTCTGGTCGGTTGTTTCTGACACTCCCTGCCCGGTCGCGCCGGTTTCGGCATATCCGCTATGTGTGGACCCGCGAAGGCTGGCTCTACCTGGCCGTCATCCTGGACCTGCATTCACGCCGCGTGATCGGTTGGGCTGTCAGCAACCGGATGAAACGTGATCTGGCGATCCGAGCACTGAACATGGCGATTGCGCTGCGACGGCCACCGAAGGGCTGCATTCACCATACCGATCGCGGCAGCCAATACTGCTCTCACGACTACCAGAAAATCCTACGCCAGCATGGGGTCCAGGCATCAATGAGTGGGACTGGCAATTGCTACGACAACGCAGTGGTGGAAACCTTCTTCAAGACGATCAAGGCTGAGTTGCTGTGGCAACGCTCGTGGCGGACACCTCGCGACGCCGAGATCGCCATCTTTGAATACATCAATGGCTTCTACAACCCACGACGGAGGCATTCAGCACTCGGCTGGAAAAGCCCCTTGGCCGTCGAAGGAAAGCTGCATAAGTGAGCAAGCGGAGCGGCACGAAAGCGTGACAGGTCCACGTTGCGGAATATTTCGGGCGGAGGCGAGAGTGTTGCGATGGCCGTAGCGATCAGCGGGCCCGATGCCCGGGACTGTCATCAAGCGCTGCGCCACTTTGTTGTCCTTACCACATCGATCCCGTCGGCGGGCGGTCACATCATCAGAGCCATGATGAAGCTGCAAGCTATGAAGTTCATCAATTGCTGCCTATTGAATAGGCAAACTCCATCCTTGCAGAGTTTTTAGATCAATCGGAAGAAAACGTCAAAATTGACTCTAGGTATATGAAAGTAAAGTTTTTTTCATCCCTGAAGGGTGGCTAAAGGAAAGGGTGGCGCTCATTTGGCTGTTTTTGACGCAAATTCTCAAGCCGCAAATTGGAAAAATACAAACTCTCCGTAAAGCGGAGCCGGACCTTCGCGTCTAAGGGGGCGTCTGCTTCAAATGGGCGTTGAGTTTCAGTCACAAGGAGTGAAAGATTGGAAACACTGCTGTTCATCAGCCAGAATATGGACGTGATCCTGGAGCGTACGCTGCAGCATCTGTCGATCGTGGGCGTAGCCATCGGCCTGGCGATCCTCACAGGCGTGCCGGTTGGTATTCTCATTACGCTGAACCAGCGCGCGGCGGATATTGTCCTTTATGTAGCGGCGATCATAATCACCATTCCGTCGATTGCGCTTTTTGGTCTGATGATACCGGTGTTGTCTCTTATCGGTCATGGTGTAGGCTATCTGCCTGCTGTTATTGCGGTGTTGCTCTATTCGCAGTTGCCGATCATTCGCAACACCTATACAGCCATTTCCAATGTCGATCCGGCCCTGCGTGAAGCTGCGCGTGGTCTCGGCATGACGCCGATCCAACGGTTGCGCCGGGTCGAGATCCCGCTGGCGATCCCGGTTGTGATGGCAGGCGTGCGCATTGCGGTTGTGATGAACATCGGCATCACTGCCATCGCTGCCTATATCGGCGCCGGTGGACTGGGTGTGTTTATCAGTCGCGGAATTTCGCAATCCGATCCCCGCCAACTCATTACAGGAGCGCTGATGGTGTCGATCCTTGCTATTGCAAGCGACTACTTTCTGCTTTGGGTGCAAAAACGCCTGACCCCAGCCTCCTCCTCTAGTGCGGCACCGGCCCACTAAGCTCTGACAAATGGTATCCTCATGATCACGCTCGACAAACTCTCTAAAGTTTTTGAAACCCCCGGTGGCGGCACGGTGATAGCCGCCGACCAGGTCACTATGGAGGTGCCCGAAGGGGAGATCTGCGTCCTGCTTGGCCCCTCGGGGTGTGGCAAGACGACAACGCTCAAGATGATCAACGGTTTGATCCCCAAAACCAATGGCAAGATCCATGTGGCAGGCCGCGATACAGATGACCTGAATCCCGTCGAGCTGCGCCGCTCGATAGGCTATGTGATCCAGCAGATCGGCCTTTTTCCCAATATGACGATTCAGGACAACATTTGTGTGGTGCCGGATCTGTTGGGGTGGGATAAAAACAAGTCCCGCAAGCGTGCAGCAGAACTTTTGGAGCTGGTGAACCTGGATCCGGGTATTTTTCTCAATCGCTATCCCAAAGAACTCTCGGGTGGGCAACAACAGCGCGTCGGCGTGATCCGGGCGCTGGCCGCCGATCCGCCAGTGCTCTTGATGGACGAACCCTTTGGCGCAATTGACCCGATCAACCGGGCAGTCATTCAGGATGAGTTCCTGAAGATGCAAAAAGAGATCCGCAAGACCATCGCCTTTGTCAGCCACGACATCGACGAGGCGATCAAGATGGCCGACAAGATCGCCATTTTCCGCGATGGTAAGTTAGAGCAATATTCCAGCCCGGATGACTTGTTAGCACGTCCGGCCAATGATTTTATCGCCTCTTTCCTCGGGTCTGATCGGACGCTCAAACGCCTCAGCCTGCTGACGGTGGCAGATGTGATGCTGAGCGACCAGATCCGCGTGACCGCACAAGATGATGTGAGCCGCGCGCGCGATATGATGCGCGAGGCAGGCCACAAAAATATTGTGATGGTTGGCCCGCAAGGGCGTGCACGTGGCTTCGTGCATCTCAACGACATTGCCGACGTACAGGGGCGGGTCGAAGAGCATTATCAGGCGCTGCCAACGGTTGTGAATGTGCACGATGATCTGCGGACCGCCGTGTCGCGTATGTTCCGTCATGACACCACCTGGCTAGCCTGTGTAGATGATGATGGTTTCTTCAAAGGCTTCATCACCCAGCGCGCCATATCCCATGCACTGGGCGCCACCTACCGCGACGCTGCTCCGGTGGCCGCGCAATGACCATCAAAGAGGCAATCAAACAGGACAACATCCGCACCCGCATCGCCTTTGTGATCGGTCTGGTGTTCGGCGTCGGGCTGATGGCGGGGGAGCAAGGCTTTCTCGGCGATATTTGGCGGTTTTACTCCGAAGACATCATCTACCTCGCCAAACAGCATGTGATCTTGGTACTCGTGTCATCGGGACTTGCCATTTTGGTGGGGGTGCCCGCGGGTATCTGGCTGAGCCGGGACTGGATGGCGCGCTATTCCGAGACGGCGCTGCAGATTTTCAACATCGGGACAACCATCCCGACACTGGCGATCCTTGCGCTGTCGATCACTTTGCTGGGCATCGGCTTTACACCTGCGGTCTTTGGCCTCTGGGTGGCGACGTTGCTGCCGATCGTGCGCAATGTCTATCAGGGCCTGCGCGAGGTGCCTGCCTATCTGAAAGAAGCCGCCACCGGAATGGGCATGACGCCGCGCCATATCCTGCTGAGCGTCGAACTTCCCAATGCGCTTTATGTAATTTTTGCCGGCGTACGCACGGCTGTTGCCGTCAATGTGGGCACCGTTCCACTGGCTTTCCTGATCGGCGGTGGCGGCTTGGGAGAGCTGATCTTTACCGGCATTGACCTCAATGATCCGCAAATGCTGCTCGCGGGCGCTATTCCTGTCGCACTTTTGTCGATGTTGGCGGATTTTCTTCTGGCGAAAGCACAATACTGGCTGATCCCGCGCGGCGTGAACCCGCTGCGTTGATCCAAGTCTTCCCAAAACCAACCACAAAAATCATGATCCAACGGAGGTTCAACATGTTTAATAAAGTCGTAAAATCCACCCTCAGCGCCGCGCTTGCATCCACGCTTCTGACGTTCTCCGCTCAGGCAGATGAAATCAAAGTGGGCGGCAAAAACTTTACCGAACAGCTGCTGCTGGCAGAGATCACAAGCGAATTGCTTGAAGCCAAGGGTTTTGACGTTGCGAAGCTCGACGGCATGGGCACTTCAGTGCTGCGCGCGGCGCAGGAAAACGGGCAGGTTGATATCTACTGGGAGTACACCGGCACGTCGCTGATTACTTTCAACAAGATTGAAGACAAGCTCACTGCCGAAGAAACCTATGCCAAAGTCAAAGAGCTTGATGCCCAGGTCGGCATCACATGGCTGGACGCATCCAACGCGAACAACACCTATGCGCTTGCTGTGCGCGCGGCAGACGACAAAGGCCTCAGCACGCTTTCTGATCTTGCAGCGGCTTACAACGGCGACACCGCCCCCAAAATGGGCGTGAACGCAGAATTCCCTAAACGCCCTGACGGTCTGCCCGGTCTGGAAGAGACCTATGGTTTTGACATCGGTCGTAAAGACATCGCACCAATGCAATCTGGCTTGATCTATGATGCGCTCAAGGGCGGTCAGGTTGATGTTGGCCTGGTGTTTGCCACCGATGGCCGCATCGCGGCCTTTGATTTCAAAGTACTGGTGGACGACAAAGGCTTTTTCCCAGCCTATGCGATTACGCCGACCATCCGCACCGAAGTGCTCGAGGCGCACCCTGAAATCGGCGTGCTCCTGAACGGTGTTTCCGCCGTTTTGACGGATGATCTGATGCAGAGCCTCAACGCGCGTGTCGACGTGGACAAAGAGACCATCGAGGACGTTGCGAGCTCTTTCCTGGCCGAGCAAGGCCTGATCTAATAAACGCATCCTAAGATGTTTTTTAGGCCATCCGGTGCAGGCGCGCCGGGTGGCTTTTCCGATCTATGACGCAAGCCAATGAGTAGCCCCATGACAAAGTCTGTTTTGCGCGCCGGATGCGCTCAGATCCCCCATCGCCCGGATGACGTCCGAGAGATGACGGCCCGCCATCTCCATCATATTGCGCAGGCGCGGACAGAGGGTCTGGACCTTTTGGTGTTTCCTGAAAGCTCTCTGACCGGCTATCCCGACAGTATCGAGACACGCGATACCAATGCCATTGCGGCAGATGGGCCGGAGCTGCGAGCGGTCGCGGATGCAAGTCAGGACATTGTGACGGTTGTTGGCTTCTCTGAGCGGACAGCGGAGGGCGTGTTCTACAACTCTATGGCTTGGTGCCGTGACGGTGCAGTTCTGGCTGTGCATCGCAAGATCAACCTGCCCAACTACGGCCGCCTGGAAGAGGGCAAATATTTCCGCCCCGGCGATCAGACAACACAGGTTCAGCTAGGCGATGACTGGCGCGCTGGCGGGCTGATTTGTGCCGATCTTTGGGAGCCGGGCCTTGTCTATCTGAACGCCGCCAAAGGCAGCACGATCCTTACGGTGCCCATTGCCTCCACCCTCGAGGGTGTCGGGAGCGGTTTTTCCAATCCCGCTGGCTGGGATATCACCGTGAGTGGCCTTGCGCTGATGTATCGCTTCCCGGTGCTGCGCTGCAATTGGGTCGGGACCTACAAGGATGACATGACCTTCTGGGGCGGCTCCGCGATCTTTGGTCCAGATGGTCTGGAACTGGCCCGTGCCGGCACAGAAGACGCGCTGATCTGGGCAGATCTTGATTTCAAGGATGTCCTGCGCGAACGCATGGCCTTGCCCACAGTGCGCGATCTGCGCCCCGATATCCTGCACCGCGAGCTGGAAGGGATCCTGCCGAAAGCCTGAAACGTCTCGCAGGCGGCAAAAAAAAACGCGACGCTGAAATGCGCCGCGTTCAGTAGGGGAAATGGTGCCCGAAAGGTCCAGAGCGCGGGTGAGTTGCGCTCCGGATGCGGGATCAGCTCCAGGGGTAGGGGCTATTGGACACGGGATGCAGCTTACCTTCGGCATAGCGGCTAAAGCGGAAAGGTGTCAGCAGCGAAGAGGTCTCGCCGGTGATGTCCTTTGCCACCAGTTCGCCCACACCGATCATTTTGTAACCGTGGTTGCTGTCTGCGATGATGTAGCAGTTCTCGCGGAACACATCGAAGACGGGGAAGCTGTCGGGCGTAAAGCAGCCGACGCCGCCGGACGCCTCTTTGTGGTACTTCGGCATGGTGCCCGAGAAGCGTGCGTTACAATGTGCCAGCGCGGAAACCCACATATGGGCAAATTCCGGCGAAGAAACGAATTCAGTCGAGGAGGGGCCATACGGGTCGATCGCGACCTCGTTTGCGGGTTTGTCGACTTTGTAGGGCATGGCACCGCCCTGAATGCCGCCAAAGTTGAAGTCGGGCTTGTAATAGATGCCCCACATTTCCTCGGTGATCACAGACCCATCTACGTCAGAGATCAGTGGTGCATCCGTGTCGACGTGGATAACAGGCGGCAGCTTGCCGTCATTGGTTTTAAAGCTCTCGGGATCGACCCGCAAAACGCCTTCTTCCAATTGCCAGAACTTCCACATCGGGATGTCGTCATGAAGGTTGCCATCCGCGTCTTTGACAGAAATCGCATCTGGCAGTTCAGCCATGGTCCAGAAATCGCGCACCCATGGCCCCGCCGCGACAACAAGGTAATCGCAAGCGATCTCGCCCTTGTCGGTCTCGACGCCGGTGATGGCGGAGGTCGCACCATTGGCCGCTTTCAGGCCTTGAACGGTGATGCCGGTTACAATGCGCACACCTTCTTCTTCTGCCATTTTGGCCAGCGCGTAAATGGCGGCCGCGTTATGGGCGTAGCCGCCTTTTTTCTCATGCAGAACAGAGGTAATGTTCTGCGCCTGCCAGTCGTGAAAGATGTCTTTCATATAGGCGTCGCAGTCGGCGGTGCCTTCGATAAAGGACGATTCATAACCGATAGCCTGCTGCTCTTTGTGGATTTGCGCCACGTCTTCATGCATGCTTTCAGCCGAAATTTGCAGGTAGCCCACGGGATTGTACTGAAACGCCTCGGCGTTGGCTTCCCAATGCTCAACCGAATGGGCCATCAACTCGCGCATGGCAGGCTGGAAATAGTTGTTGCGCACCACGCCGCAGGCGATGCCAGAGGCTCCGGCTGCGATGCCTGCCTTGTCGATCACGACAACATCGGCACCAGTGCCTTTGCCCGTGGATTTTAAGCGCTTGGCGAGGTGCAGCGCGGTTGACAGGCCGTGGATGCCGGCGCCCACGATTAGGTAGGGAACATTTTCGGGGAGAGACATGGATTACTCCGATAGTGCGTTAAGAAAAGTGCAAAATTCCTTCTCATTTACGCAGGTCAAATGAGGTGGTTTGCGTAGTTCCCCGACAAAAATTTTGGATTCTGCGTCACCAAGCATCTCCGTAATGAGCGGAGAATAATACCCCAAATGCCTGCAAAATAGGCCTTATAAGAATAGATCTGGATCAGGGTGGTGAAATCCCAATCAAAATTGGCGCGCATTCGAAAGCGTCTTTTTTTACGGTCGGCTAAATTGAGCGCGTCACGTTTAACCGCAGCAAGGCCCCTCTAAATGACCGATCACCACACCAAAGTCCGAAGCGCGCTTGATGCATGTAAGCCCGGGTTTTCATTGCCAAAGGCCTTTTACAATGATGCCGATTTGTTTGAGGCTGATATCGAGGCTATCTTCTATAAAGAGTGGGTGTTCGTCGGTCCTGAATGCGAAATCCCCAACGCGGGCGACTATGTGACACTCACAATCCACGAGGCTCCAATCATCGTGCTGCGGGATCACGAAGGCGAGGTGCGTGCCTTTCACAACTCCTGCCGCCACCGCGGTTCTCGCCTGTGTGACAAGGCGCGTGGCCATGCGGGTCGCCTCGTGTGCCCCTATCATCAATGGACCTATGAACTGACGGGCGAGCTGATCTCTACGCGCTACATGGGTGAGACGTTTGACGCGGGCCAGTTCCCTTTGAAACCTGTGCATGTCACCTCGGTCGAGGGGCTTTTGTATATTTGTCTGGCGGACACACCGCCTGATATCGAACGCTTCCGCGCCGAAATCACGCCCTACATTCGGCCCCACGCGCCGCGCCGGACAAAGATTGTCCATGAATCCGTGATCGTGGAAGACGCAAACTGGAAGCTGGTGATCGAGAACAACCGCGAATGCTACCATTGCGCCGGAAATCACCCAGAGCTCCTGGTTTCACTGGTGGAAATGGCACTGCCCAATGACGCGCGCTTTGGCGATGAATTTCGGCTGATGGAAGAGAAAGCGCGGGATTGGGATGCGCTGGGTCTGCCCCATGCTCCTGTTGATGGAGGCACCGAATTCCGCTGCATTCGTCTGCCCTTCCGCGAAGGTGCCAAGTCGATGACCCTGGATGGAGAGCTGGCGAGCAAGAAATTGCTCGGAGAATTGACAGAGCCAGATCTCGGCTCCGTACGGGCCTTCCGTATCCCGAACAACTGGCACCATGTTCTGTCAGAGATGACCATCCATTTCCGCGTTCTCCCCCTCGGTCCCAACCGGTCCGAAGTACGCACCACATGGTGCGTCCACGAAGACGCCATCGAGGGTTGGGACTACGATGTTGAACATTTGTCGCACGTCTGGATCGAAACCAACGATCAGGACAAGCGTCTGGCAGAGGAAAACCAACGCGGCACCCGCTCGCCCGCCTATGAACCCGGCCCCTATTCAGAAGTGTCAGAATTTATGATTTTGAACTTTCTGGATTGGTACAAAGGCGCGTTGGATGCATGGCTCAGCGGGGCGCCGACGCAACGACAAGCGGCGGAGTGAGGCGATGCCTTTGGATACACTTCCCTTTCCGAAATCCGGCCTTCCCGGCTTTGCTTCTGCTCCGCGCAAGCTTCGGCTCAGTTCAAGGCATCAAGAGACCTCTGACACTGTGACGTTCACGTTTCAGTGTCTGGACGGCGCGGTGAAGCATTTGCCCGGACAGGCCATCGCTCTGGACTTGCCGATGAACGGCGGTGTTGCAACACGAACCTTCACCATCGCCTCTGCCCCATTGGGCGCACAAGAGCTGTCGGTGACGGTCAAGGCGGCTGAAACGGGGCATGCAACGCGCTGGATGCATGACAATCTCGCGGTCGGTTCAGAAATAACTGCCCGTGGTCCCTTTGGGCGGTTTTCGCTTGCGGCACGCCATGGTCGTCCAGTGTTGTTGATTGGCGGCGGCAGCGGGTTTACCCCGATGATGTCCATGTTGCGCTGGCTCCATGCCCGTGGAGAGACACTGGATGTGGTGGTGGTGCAGGTGGCCCGGCGGGTCGAAGATCTCCTCTTTGAAGACGAGCTTGCGCAGATCGCGCGCGACATGCCAGGGCTCAGGCTGTTCGAAGTGGTTACAGCGCCTGCGGCGGGTGAAGTGTGGCGCGGCTATCGTGGGCGCCCCAACCGTGCGATGCTGCGCGCGATGGTGGCGGATGCAAGTCGGCGCGAGGTTTACTGCTGTGGGCCAGAAGGATTTTTAGACACCGTTCGTCAATGCCTGTTGGCCGAAGGCCTCCCGCATCAGCATTTCCATACAGAAAGTTTTGGTGCGTCCAAGCCAGTGGCAAGCCCTGCGCCAATCGGCAAAGGCGTGTCCAACGGGCACCGCGTCACTGTGCGTGGTCGCAGTTTTGAGATTGGCGAAGGGGAGCTCCTTAGCACTGCGCTGGCGGCGCAGCATATACGGGTCCCCACGGGGTGCAACGCGGGCCAGTGCGGCACATGCAAGTTGCGTTTGTCTGAGGGCTCAGTCGACATGCAGCAAGACGGTGGCTTGTCGGAACAAGACGTGGCCTCTGGCTATATCTTGGCCTGCTGCTCTCGCGTGACTGGGCCGATCTCCATAGAAGATCCTGTTTGATCGTTGCTTCAGCAAGCTGCCTTGACCGTGGCGTTTGCGCTAGACCAAACTGCTGGTATGCAAGTCTTACGTTCACAGGCGACTTATCACCGAGATGCGAAACCAATTGCCTCAAACTAATCAGCAAATGGAACGGGGCGGTGATCGTCCGCGTGTGTTCGAGTTTGTGCTCCTGAACGAGGTGTCGATGCTGTCGGTGACTTCGGCTATCGAGCCGCTACGGGTGGCCAATCGCATGGCGCGGTGCGAGCGTTATGCTTGGACTATCGTCAGCGAAAACGGCGCAGAGGTCAGGGCGTCTAACGGGCTCAAGATCGCGAGCTCAGGCCGTATCGGAGAGGGCCCCGTACCAGATTACACTTTTGTTTGCGCTGGGTTAAGCCTCGAGGCTCAGGAGCCTAAAAGATTGTCCGCCTTCCTCAATCGTCGTTTCGCCGCTGGCGTTACGGTGGGGGCCATTTCAATGGGTACAATCTTTCTTGCCAGGGCTGGCCTTTTGACAGGACGGCGTTGCACCATTCATTGGGAAGGGATGCCAGCCTTCCTGGAGGAATTTCCTGACATTGACCTGACCACTGCAATCTACGAAATGGACAACAAGGTCCTCAGTTGCTCTGGCGGCATGTCATCCTTTGACTTGATGATGGAGATCATCGCCCAGGACCACAGCAGGTCACTCGTCTATTCTATTGCCAACCAGCTTCAGATGGACAGGATCCGCAGCGGGGTTAAGCTGCAATCTACGGGCTCGTCAGTGCTACCGGAGAATGCGCCCAAGCAACTGATCCTGGCCCATGCGATCATCTCTGAGAATATGGAATCCCCGCTCTCGCCCGGTGAGTTGGCCGAAGCCGTCGGCGCAAGTCGGCGGACGCTTGAACGCATGTTTGTTAAGTACACCAAAATGACCCCGTCGAAGTTTTGTAAAATCCAGCGCTTGGAACGGTCAAAATCTCTTCTTTTGCATAGCAACCTGCAAATTCTAGAGATCGCAGTCGTGACCGGATTTCGCTCGGCGTCTTATTTTTCATCCTGTTTCTCCGATCATTTTGGCGTCACCCCGTCTGCACTCCGGCAAGGCGGCGGGGCAGAGGGCAGTGTGGATCGCGATGAACTGGATCCAGACGCGCTACTTGAGGCTAAGTAAGATGGGCGCGCAAGATGTGTTAGTTGGCGCAAATTATTCCAGTATCCCGAACTACTCTGGCAATTCCCCCGTTGTTGCGGAGGCTTGGTCGTAGAATTTACGCGGCCATCTTCAGTTTCTGTGCAGGTGTCATCCCGCCGTTGCCCATATTCGGGCGTTCATGGTTGTAGGACCAGAGCCACTCGGTGGCAATCTGCTTGACCTCAGCTCCTGCCCTGCGGCACTGGCCTCCGTCAGTTCGTCTTTCATGGCCTCGATCTTTGCGGCATCCTCGGCCGCGCGCTGCTCGGCCCGCGCCGCTTCTAGTGCATCGTCCAGCGCAACGATGCGTTCAGCCAGCTCCGCACGTTCGAAATCTTCCAACGTCAGCTCCGTGCCGTTGCGCTCTGAATCGTTCAGCCAGCCCTGAAACCACTTGCGGCATTCGGTTTTCACCATGCCCAGCATCTCCTCGGGCACGTCCTGATAAACCGCCTCGTTGATTCCGCCCAGGACCTCGGCACATTCGCGCGTCTTCGTCGTGATCTGCGCGGGATCACAGCCGTCACCAAGAAGGGCGATGAGCTGTTCGTCGCTGATCTCATCAAGATCCGTATTGCACGCCGCGAGAGCCAGTGCCGAAAATCCTACCATGAAAACTGTGTTAAGTCGTATTCCTACCTCACTTTTCCGTTCTATGCTGGAGTGGGGAACTGCAGCCCAAAGTTGTATCGCAAGAAATGCCGTCGGCAAAATTGCGCCTGTTTTTCACCTTCTGGAAATATCTACTGTGTTGCTTCGGTCAACACCTGGTCCCTACGTTAGCATGGGCAAAGAGCGTGGCGACGCCAAATATCGGAACGCTCTTTGCCCATGCGATTTTAGCAGAGCAGCCGTTCGTCTCGCGTGGGGCGGATTCAACGAGAGAGCCCAGATGTATGTACCGGCTGCTGTTCGCAAGTGAGATATTGGCGTGGCTAGCGGTAGTCGCTCATGTGTATCCGGCCTGTTTATCGGCTCGCGGGCCGTGGCCATTGTGGGTTACGCACGCGCCTTGATCTCATTATTGACCAGATCGGTTACGACCAAATGGGCTCTCAGATTTTGGGGGCGTATTGTCTCTGTTCCAAGTTATTCTCCTTCGCGAACTCCTTTGGGGCTTTTGGGGGGCTTCAGATGCCGCCCAAGGCCTCATCTCCTTGAACCGTATACTGCGATCCGTGACGCAGAATGCTCCATGCGGTGCGGGCCAGTTTGTTGGCCAAGGCGACTGCGGCCTTGTTGTGGGGCATTCGGGCTTTGACACCTCGCAACCATGGCCCCAATCCCAGAGCATCCCAGCGGTGTGGACGCATCAAAATGACATTGGCGGCCTGCACCAAGAGCATCCTGAGATAGGTGTTGCCGCGCTTGCTGATCCGACCAAGGATTGTCCGCCCACCAGTGCTGAACTGGCGCGGAACGAGGCCAATCCACGCTGCAAAGTCACGACCTCTATCAAACACCTCGCCCTTGCCAATGGCGGCAACGATGGCTGTCGAGATCAATGGACCGATCCCCGGAATGGTCATTATGTTCGTGCTGTTTTCTTCGGACTTACTGATCTCTTCAATCTCTGACGAGATCGCTTTGATCCGTTCATCGACCCAGAGCCAATCGCCATTAAGCCCCAAGAGCGTGCTGCGCATCCGTGGCGAGATTTCATCACGCCGATTTTCAAGGATTGCCTCAAATGAGCTCTCCAACCTATGTCGTCCCGCCCGCACGGTGATGCCTTGCTCAATCATAAACGCCCGGATCTGATTGATGATGGCGGTGCGGCGTGCCACCAGCCTCGACCGGACACGATGCATCGCCTGCAGGTCCAACTGATCCTGGTTTTTCTCCGTCACAGTCCGCAGGTTGGGGCGCAATGCTGCTTCCGCAATGGCCTCCGCGTCGTTGTAATCGTTCTTCTGACCCTTGTTGAATGGCTTCACATAGATCGCCGGGATGATCCGGGGCTCAAAACCCAGCTCTCGCAGCATACGACTGACAAAATGGGCGCTCATGCAGGCTTCCATGCCGACAACACAGAGCGGAAACCTCTCAAACGTCGATTTCAATGCCAACCGCTTAATCTTCTTGCGCAATACACGCTGTCCAGCATCGTCAAAGCCGACCAGGTGGAACGTGTCTTTGCCGATATCGACGCCAATAACCGCGATCTCGTCGATGTTTGCAAGATTCTTCGATTTCATGGCGACTTCTCCTGTCTGCAGAAATAGGCAAAGCCTAACCTGCTGGGTGAAGCAGCCGGTACATCCCATTAGTGAAGGATGCTGCATGGCGATTGAATGTCCGGTAATTTCAACCGACGAAGCGACAGAAGATCGGATTTCTGGTGGAGCGAGCATCTGAACCGCGTTACCGTGCACTCGAAACGAACAGATGAGAGAGACTGTGCGATGCGGCGTGTAGGAGCTTTGATTTTTCCCGGATTTGAGTTGCTTGACCTATTTGGGCCGCTTGAAATGTTCGGGTTGCTCAAAAACGATTTTGACCTGCAGCTGGTGGCCGAAACATCTGACCCAATTGCAAGCAATCAACAGGTTCGAGCTACCCCGGACACCACAACGAAAGACGCAAGTCGCTACGATGTTTTATTCATTCCCGGAGGTATGGGGACGCGCCGCGAAGTGAACAATTCCACTCTCCTAGATTGGATCAACACCACATCAGCATCAGCAGAGTATGTCTTAAGCGTATGCACAGGCAGTTTGCTTCTCGCAGGCGCGGGTGTTTTGGACGGTCGTCGCGCCACGACGAACAAAGCAGCTTACAAAACAATCGCGGATCAGTATCCGCAGGTCGATTGGGTGAAACAGGCTCGGTGGGTGGAAGACGGCAAGTTCATTACGTCTTCCGGTGTCTCAGCCGGAATGGATATGGCTTTGGGTGCCATTGCGCTCATGCACGACCGCGAGACAGCCGAAAAAGTTGCGACGTGGAGTGAATACGATTGGCACAAAGACAAGGACTGGGACCCGTTTGCCAGTGTCCATAACCTTGTTTGACTGGGGTTGGGCCTTTCGCAACCTTTCTCGTTAGCCGCCATTGGCGCAGCCGCAGCGAAAGCTCACTTCTCTAATCGGGCGTTTGGGTCAAGTTCATTTCATCTTTTCGTTTCCGTGCTTTGGGATCATTTTCCTTCATCCGGGTCACACTTCTCTTCGCAGTCATTGATGGCCCGGTTCGGTTGGACCGCTGCATGCATGTGTCGGATTGGATGTGGAGCGCCCCACTTTGTCTCGCGTTTCAAGGTGCGCAGCGAACTTTTTCGGCGTCATCCACAGACCTCGTCCGGTGAGGGACGATCCCGTCTCTGATTTTCGGAAGGCGTCAGGTCATAGCGTAGCCTCCAAAGGTCTTTGACGGAATTCGGTATTGTCGGCCCACATGCGATGCATGATGACGGCTAGCTTTCTTGCGACGGCGAGACGCCGGAAGGCCAAGAGGTGTTGCTGGTGTCAGAGCTTGGCAGGCCTTTGACGGCCCGTTGGGCATCGAACCAGATCACCAAGTGGCGGCGCGAAGCTCAGATCCCACCTTGGATCGACGGCAGGGAGAAGACTCTGTCTGATACGCGCGGGACGGCGGCGACAAGATTGCTAAATGCCGATCTGTCTTTGCGCCAGATTGCGGTGCTGATGGGGTGGTCGGTTCGCTACGCGGCGCAAGTTATCGAGCATTATGCGCAAGTTAGCCCGGACGAAAGCGATGCGGTTTTGCGCAAGCTCAATCGAGCAAAATCACTGTCTCAAGACACAAAAATGTAAACGCCCCTGTAAACGCGGGGCCTCAAACACGGCAAGGAGTGATGTAAGTGATTGTTTTTAAATGGAGGCGAGTACCGGAATCGAACCGGTGTACACGGATTTGCAATCCAGAAAGAGCGCAAGCGAAAACAACGGCTTAAGGGTGCAAAATGCCCCCTGACAAAAAGTGAACAAAAAGCGAAAGTTTCAAAGCCAAATTCGCCGGTTCAAAACGAAAAAGGCCCCGTCACAGCGGCAACTGTGAACCGGGGCCAAATAGAAAAAGCCTGTCAGCTTTCGCAGTACGTTAGCATGAGCAAGCGCCGCACCGCAAACGCTCAGTCCGCTTTTTCGTGGCCTCTGACCGGTGAGGTGGTCCAATGAGCTGGCGCATCGCAAATGAATGCGCCGAGCGCCGCTTTGGCAGCGCCGCGCGCAAGCAGATCATCATGTTCCTAGCGGATAAGGCGAGCGACGACGGCTCCGGTATCTGGTGTTCCAAGGGGACAATCCAGCGCCACACCGAGCTCAGCGAGAGCACGGTCAAGCGCACCATCATCGACTTCCTGCGCGAAGGCATTCTGATTGAGACGGGGCGGCGGCACTGCAAGAATGGCTACACCGTCATTTACCGCATCGTTCTGGAGCGCGTGGTCGCGCTCGAAACCACGGCCGAGCCCGACATTGAGACGGGGGTCACTGTGAACCCCGTCCAGCCTGAACCCGGTACGGGGTCCACGGTGAACGGGGTACGGGGTTCACGGTGGACCCCAAACCATCCTAAAACCATCCATAAACCACCTACGCGCAGGCGCGAGGCGGCGGAGGAGGTTGAAGATCTTGAAGCTGAGAAGATCTTGGCGGCCTATCCCGAAGACAGGATCCGAGACCGGCGGACCAGTCTGCGTTTGATCGCAGCAGCTGTGAAAGCTGGAGTGAAGCCCGACGATCTGAAGCAAGCGGTCAAAGCCTATGCCAAGGAAAGCGAGGGCTACACGCGCAGCAAGGTCTGCTTCTCGGACAACTGGTTCAAGATGCGGCGTTGGGAGAAGGGGCTTGCCCAGGTACAGGCGGACCGAGAGAAGGCGCGAGCGGCCGAAGCCAAGGGCCGTGCGAGCCTCGCCGAGTGGATCCACGAGCGCCATCCCTTGTGCCGCCACATCACCAACCGGCAGATCGAGGATTTGATCGCTTCAAAGCTGGTGACGCCTGAACAGGTTCGAGCTGCGGGGCTGCAGGCGTGAGCGAAGCGGTGATCGGAGGCGATGCGGCTTGGCTCGGAAGTAAAGCTCTTCCGCTGGCAAGAGGGTTAACCAACCTCGGAAGTTCTTCATTTGTGAACGAAGCGTTGCTTGCATTTACGTTTATTTCGTTTATTTTGATTATTGCGAATGGGGCGCAAGATCCCGTCGCGTGAAAAGGAGAGAAACGATGATGATGCAAGCAAAAGAAGCGTTCGCAGAACGTTTGCCGGATCAGGTTGAAATTGAAAATGCTGACAGTCTTCGCCGAATCCTTGCCTCGCAAGTGAACGGTGATGAGGCAGTTGAGCTGAGCCTGGCACTTGGTAAGAAACAGATCGAACCGGTTACGTTGGCCCCAGCCCTCGCTGCATCCTTGATGGAGTTGTTGCGGTTGGTGTCAAGCGGCAGAGGGTTCCGGATGATCCCTGTGGATGCAGAGTTGACCACTCAGCAAGCGGCCGATTTATTGAATGTGTCGCGCCCACACCTCGTGAAGCTTCTAGAAGAGGGGGAAATCGCCTTCTTCAAAACAGGTCGGCATCGCCGTGTGAAAGCAGCCGATCTATTTGAATACAAAAAGAAACGCGACTCTGATCGCTCTGACGCACTGTCTGACCTTGCCGCGATGGACATGGAGAACGATCTTTTATGAGTGACTATGCCGACCGTTTCACGGCACTGATTGACGCTAATGTTCTGGCGTGCGCGATGCGCAGAAACATAATCTTGTCGCTGGCCGAGGCCGGATTTTTTCGGCCCCGGTGGAGCGATAGGATTATGGATGAGACTGCCGGTGCAATAGCCAAGATTACGAAGGGCGGGGCTGACACTAACAAGCAGCGTTCCGCTATGGAGCGCGCTTTCCCCGAAGCGTGCGTTACTGGGTATACTGGTCTTGAAGCCGGTCTGCAGTTGCCGGATCCTGATGACCGCCATGTTCTTGCTGCAGCGATCACAACATCCGCTCAGGTAATTGTGACAGAAAACCTTAAGGATTTCCCAAGCGAAGCACTCGTCCCTTTTGACATCGATGCAATCTCGGCCGACGAGTTTATTTCTGATGCAATCGAACTCGACTCACTCGCAGCTGTAGTTGCCCTGCGTAAAATGCGTGAGCGGTTCAAAAACCCTGATATGGACGCCGAAGCATTATTGCAGCGGATCAAGGCTCGAGAGCTATTTCAAACCGCTGAAATTTTGCACGAATACGTAGAGCTACTTTAGCGTTATGTGGCGGTAGACCGCACTGGCGACGGTCTCCAGCGAACACGTTGATATCTATCTACGCTCTACAATCTGTCGCACGATAGGATGCATCCAAGCAGGGACGTGCCTGCTTTGCTTTGCCAAGAGCTTCCGATCATTGTCGTCCAGTGCGTGTGCAAGGCGGTCGACGATTTGACTGTCCACACGGTCCTTGCCGACATAACGCAACGCCTGGAAGACAACCCCAGTCTTATATCCTGCGCCGACCAATGTTTTGGGAGATGCTTTGCGGAATTGTATGACTTGCCGTCCAACCTTCTTGGTGCGGGTTGGGCCGTCGGTCATATAGGTCGGCTTGGATGGTACCTGAGTGGAAAGGCCCAACTGATTGGCAGCCATCGAAGGAGAAGGTTGTAAGATTTGACCGTCCTTTCGAGCAACAGCTTTTGCGATGTCATCGGCGGAAGGCGACAGAAATCCGAAGCGCGGGCTCTTCTTCGGGTAGTCATACAGCCCCCGCGTCAGTCGGCGGATCACACCCTGATCAGCAAGGCGTGACCGGGCCTGATCTACGCTTGCGCGGGATCCGATGTCGAGAAAATCGGTCGGCGCAAAGATTGCGCCGCGACCTTTTCCGATGATGCGTTGCTTGATGTTTGACGTAATCATGTTCGAACTCCTTGTCAGAAAATATGGAATGTTTTTCTGAAAGTCGACGGGCCATGGAATAACCCCTCGGTAGGTGCAACTGGCATAGGGCAAAGAGGAGAACTGGTGCGAAATTTACGCTACAGCGCAAAATTCGAAAAATTACGCTGCAGCGTAAGTTGTCGTGGGCTAGACTGCTGCGTCTATGAACTCTAGATCATACAGAGGATTTATGATCTAGGCATCATAGGCGGCGTCGGAGGCTGACTTGCAGAACTTCGTTCGAATTCCTCGACATCTTGGACATGCGATCCGTCAGGCTCGTCGCGCAAGGCTGATGTTCGTCTTGTTTTGAGCCCACGCTTGAGCGCGCGGGCAACATCTCCCAATAGACTGTACCGGGGCTCAACGGGCCGTTGGCCCGCTCACCCCGATCCAGACATCATTCTCTTTGTTTGGTACGCCCAACATCCCTGACCGTGGCGGTCAACCTTAGTCCATCCCCAAAATCAGTCACCAATTTCCCCTGTCTCGCGGGCGAGCCATTCCTCGCGGGGCAAATTGGCGTCTGATTTTGGCGCAGACATTTTCTTCGCAAATGTGGCCGATTGACAGCCCCGTTCAGGGCCGTGGGTCGGGCTTTGCCCTCTCCCACTCTGTTCCGCCGAATACATGCGTATTCGGTCAGATCAGGTGGCCGAGGCGCAGCCCATCGGCGGAAGGGGGCGCGAAGCCTCACCCGCGTTACTTTGATTGAGGAGGCCACAAATGGCACCGAAGTTTGATGTTTATGCCCATGTCACCGACACCATTATTGCAGAGATGGAGGCAGGCACGTCGCCGTGGCGCAAGCCGTGGACAGGAAGCGCGTCCGGAATTGCCTTGCCAACACGGCACAACGGCGAGGAGTATCGCGGGATCAACATCCTGATGCTCTGGGTCATGGCGGCCAAGCACGGGTATGTTTCCAGCCGCTGGATGACCTACAAACAGGCGCAGGAGCTGGGCGGACAGGTCCGCAAAGGTGAAACGTCGTCGACCGTGGTCAAATACGGGACGTTCACCCGAGAAAACGAACTGGGCATTGAGGAAGAACTGCCCTATGCGCGCGCATACCGCGTCTTCAACGCGGATCAGATCGAAGGTTTGCCGGAGGAGTACTACATCCGTCCCGAGGCCCCGCGCGACCTGGGCACGGCGGAAGATCCAGAGCTTGAGGCGTTTTTCGGCCGGACAGGGGCCGAGATTCTCACCAGTGATGATCCGCGTGCCTATTACAGCCCCGCCAAAGATCACATCCACATGCCGCCGATTGCCACGTTTCACGATGCGGCAGGCTATTATGGGACGTTGGCCCATGAGGTGATCCATTGGACCGGCAGCGAAAAGCGGCTGGAGCGGATCAAGAAGTTTGCCAACCGTGAGGCCTATGCCTTTGAGGAGTTGGTGGCGGAAATCGGCGCTTGTTTCCTTGGTGCCCAGATTGGCGTTGCGCCGGAGTTCGAGCAAAGCGCCGCCTACGTTGAAGGTTGGTTGAAAGCGCTCAAAGAGGACAAACGGGCGATTTTTCGTGCGGCATCTGAAGCGCAGAAAGCCGCAGACTTTGCTTTGCAAGCAGCAGGTCAAAGCAAGGAGGTGGCAGCATGACTCCCGACTATCACAGCGATGATTTTGCGACGGCGCGTCTGGAAGATACTGTCAGCCTGCGAAGCGCCGCCCGTGAGGCGCGCGCCACGCTTTACGCGGTGTTGAACCGGCTGGAGCTGAACGATCTGGATGGCGAGGAGCAGCCCTATATCGACGATTGTCTTGGGGCTCTCGCAATCCTTGAGGAGGCGTTGCGATGACTTTGGACGAGATCAAAGCAGCAGTGGACGCGGGTAACCGCGTTCACTGGGTCAACAGCGGGTATGTGGTGACGTGTGATGAACTCGGGCAATACCTCATCACCTTCACGCGGAATGGGTCAGCTATCGGATTGACCAGTCGGGATGGCACCCGCCTGAACGGCAAGCCCGACGAATTTTTCATCGACGAAAGCGCCGAGGATTGCCATGAAGTATTCTGACATCAGGCAGGCGGCCCGAGAGGGCCGCGCCAGCGTGCATCTTCATGGGTTCTGCAATCTGCCCGATGGCGGGCAGGAGTATTGTGATGATCCAGAACTGATTGATGGCTGGGCGATCTATGTCCGAGTTGAGACCCCGGGCGACCAGCAACAGCCCTTTGATCTGCACGAGCTGCCCGATCATCAAACCTATGCCAGCGCTGAAGGCGCGGCCCGCGCAATAGCGCTGCGATTGCTTGGCGATGCTGAGGCGTGGAACCACGATTAGTGGTGCCATGCCTTGCGCATGTGGCCGGGCTTTGCCCAGCGGTCGCAGCCTGTGGCTGCTCCAAACGGAATACAGGCAGTTGATGCAATATTATAATATTGAATCAATTATGGCGAAATGCCATAACAGGGCTGCCTGTATGATGCTGGCAAGAAATAGGGGTGATTACTTCACATGGGCCGACCGCGCGCACCACGGCGCAAGCGACTGACGCAGAACCAGCGTTTTGCCATCGTGCGCAAGCGTGCCGAAGGAGTGCCAATCGAGGATCTGGCCCGCGAATTCGGCGTCACGACCCGAAGCATCTTCTACACGTTGAAGGCCGATCAAAGCCGCAAACTCAACGCGCGCGTGCGCTCCGAACTGGTAAATGTCCGGCTGACGCCAAAGGAGCTCGCGAGCTTCGATGCGGTGCTGACGCGGCATGATATCAACAGCCGCGCCGAGGGGCTGCGGCGGCTGATCTATGCGTCGAACGATCTCTTTGTTCCCGACGATGAACTGGCCAATCAGATGCAGGGTCTGTCGGCTTCTCTTAATCGCACCGGCAACAACGTTAATCAGATTGCGCAGCGCCTGAACGAGGCAAAGCGCCAGGGCAAGACGCCGCCCTATGGCAATTCTGCCCATGGCCAGGTGCGCGCTCTGGCCGGGCTGATCTTCGATATCGCCGACCAGGTGCAGGACATGGCGCAGCGCCGCCGCAGCGCGCTGTCTGGCGAAGTAGCCCGCGTTCTGGGAGGCTTCGCCGATGGTCCGGAATAGCGCCGTCGCTGCCGCGCAGGAGGCCTTCTTCGATCGCGACTGGAGCCGCATTCGCGGCAGCGTGCCGCGTACCCGTGCCAAGCAAATGGCCCGCGCCGCCATGGGGCATTCCCCCGCGATCTTCAAAGCCATTCGCGATGGCGGCACACACAACAAATCGCAGCTGCGCAACCAGCTGGAATACCTGACCACCAAGTCGAGCTTCATCATCGACAGCCGTGGCACCTATGACGGCCAAAGCGTCTTGTCCGCGAAAGAGATCGAGCAGGTCACGCGCCGATTTTCAGCGCAGTGGAATGAGGGGTTCCATCCCAAACTGGGGCATACCTCGCACCTCTTGATGGCCTTTCCGATTGGTACGCGCGGTGAGGATGTCGCCGAGATCACGCGCGAGATCTGCGAGCGGTTCTTTCAAGGCGAAGGCAGCCACTTTGACTATATCGCCGCCGTGCATGAGGACCGGGATCACCCGCACGCGCATATCGTTCTGAACCGGCGCAGCAAGGATGGTGAATTTTTCTTTCTGAAAGAAGGGCACCATTTCAACTACGACAGTTTTCGCGAGGCGATGGTGGAGGTGTCCGACCGCTATGGGCTGCGGCTAGAGGCGACCCGAAAGCTTGAGCGAGGCATCACGACGAAGAGGCCAAGCGATGTAGAACAGCGCCGCGCGGAAGACACGGGAAAGCAGCTAACCGAACGCGAGCGCGTAGGGCCAGAACTCGAACGCGCATTGGCTGAGGTGGCGCAGAACGCGCGGCTTTTTCGCGGCCTGGCTGCCGAGGCCTCGCGCGAGAACCAGCATGACATTGCAGCAGCTTTGGAAAAGGCCGCGACTCTCTTGGCGCAGGGCAAACCGATTGAAGCAGATGGAAAGGTATATGGCATGGCCGAAGAACAGCATTCGTTTGATGAGGTCGTGGATGCCTTCCACGACAAGATCAACCAAGCCGAACGCATTGTGGCGGACGCCCCGGTGGAGCGGCGTGCCGCGCTCGAGCATGAGCTGAACGACATTTATCGTTCTTTGTCACATCTGAGCCCAATGGGAACGCAGTCCCACACCTTGCTTGAGGATGCGTCCAAGAGTGGGATTTATTCGGCCGGGAATATTCAGGCTGAGGCCCAAGGTGCCTTGCGAGATCCAACGCTCGCCGAGCGTCTTGAACAGGCTTTGAAAGGCACCGGCATTGTGGTGCAAGAGGTGACGCGTCGCGTTGAAATTGGTGCAGGTAATGCCGCGCTGGAGCGGCAATGGCTTGGACAGGATTTGAAGGCGATTGCCGAGAAGGACGGCTTTGACTTGTCACGCGCTGATGAGCTCGAGAAAGCTATCGACCGTCTTGACCAGGTTCACAGCGATCTGGGCCGTGTGTTGGCCGAGACGCACGTTCTCAAAGACAGTGGGACGATGGAGACCGACCGGCAGGAAGCCATCATCGACCGGCTGCCTCCGACCACTGCTGAAATCCTGAGCCGTATGAGGGACGACCCAACGGCAGATCCATTCCGAAACGAACAGGAACGCGAGACCTTGCGCTCCGAGCTGGAGGAACTGGTCGGTGAAGAAAGCACCCCGGACTTGGCGATCGGCGATGAGACCGCGCTGGAGGAACATATCGAAGACCGCCTGGA
The DNA here is from genome assembly GCF_056159265.1 of Epibacterium sp. ABZ3_068. Classification (NCBI taxonomy): domain Bacteria; kingdom Pseudomonadati; phylum Pseudomonadota; class Alphaproteobacteria; order Rhodobacterales; family Roseobacteraceae; genus Epibacterium; species Epibacterium sp. ABZ3_068. The sequence goes on along the minus strand of NZ_JBSWUV010000001.1, from coordinate 3,870,240 downwards.
TCGGCTCTATGCGGCCAAAGCCTATCTGCAGAGCGATGCCGCTCTGGCGAGCAGCGTGGCGATGGAGCACGTCCTCGACGAGATCGCCAATGAAGAAATAGACGCCAAACGCGAGCGGTATGTCGATAGCGATGGCGAAAAGGGCGTGACGCATGGGTAAGGCGCGGATCGCACTCGGCGTCATGAGCTTTGCTCTTCTGGGCGCGGTGCTGGGGTATGTTCTGGCGTCGGCCTGTTTGACGTTCCGCTGGTTCGGGGTTGGGGCGGACATCGATTTCTTGATGCTGGCACGCAGCTATGGGGCTCTTCGAGCGACCAATCCGGCCGATATGAAGATCGTTCACTTGATCATCGGGATCAGCATGGGTGCTGGCGTTTTGCTCAGCGCTGTGTTGATGAACGACGCGCTGACCAAGTTCGGTGAAACCCACTGGCAGCACATGTCTGAGATGAAGCGCAACGGCTTTTTCGGCAAGCCCGGCCACGGCTTTGTCCTCGGCAAAATGGGAAAGCCTAAGAGTCGCAAACCCTTCGTGATGTCCAAGGTATTCCCCCATGCCTTGATCGTCGCCCCGACCGGACGTGGCAAGACCACGGGTTTCGTCATCCCGAACCTGCTTACCTATCAGGGCAGCGCGGTGGTGTTGGACGTTAAGGGCGAAAATTTCGAGGCAACAGCGCGCCACAGGGCAGCGCAGGGCGACCAGGTGTTCCGGTTTGCGCCCACTGATTGGAAGGATGGCCACTCGCACCGGTACAATCCCTTGCTGCGCATATCGGCGCTGGAAAACGTCGACCGTCAGCAGATGGAGCTGCAACTCCTGGCTTCGCTGTTCCTGCAAGCTGATAATGATCGGGTTCAGGGTCTTCTTGATGGCGGCATTGATTTGTTCGTGGCGGCGGGGCTTTTGGCGTTCGAGCGAAAGCGGCCGACCCTGGGCGAGATCTACCGCATCACCGCGTCTGGCGGGGACAAGCAGAAGGAATATCGCCGCCGCGCCGACGAGGTGGTGAATCCAGCCGCCAAGCTGATCTTCATGCGCATGGCCTCGACCAACAACGACACGCTGACCTCTTATCTGTCGCTCTTGATGACGTCCGGCGTTAAGCAGTGGTCAAACCCCGCCATCGACCGTGCGACCGCAACGTCAGACTTCGATTTCCGCGACATCCGAAAGTCGCCGTTTTCGGTTTATCTCGTGGTCGAACCGCTGATGGTAAAACCGCTCGCGCCGTTGATCCGCTTGTTCTTCTCGGATTTGCTGGCATCGCTTCAAGATCATGAACCCGGCAAGGACGAACCCTGGCCGGTGATGATCATGCTCGATGAGTTCAACCGCCTGGGCAAAATGCCGATCGTTCTGGACAGCATTGAAACCCTGCGATCGTACCGAGCCAATCTTGCGATCGTCACACAGACAATCCCGGCACTTGACGAGATCTATGGTGAAAACGCCCGCCGCGCCTTGCAGGGTAACGCGGGCATCAAGCTCTATCTGACGCCCTCGGATGAGAAGACCGTCGAAGAGCTTAGCAAAGCGGTAGGGAAAACCACAAAGCGCGTCGTGACCCGATCACGCTCCGTCGGCCGCAACCCATTTGCCGGGCGCAGCATGTCTGAACGGACCGAAGAAACCGCGCTGCTGCCCGAGGATGAAGCGCGGCGCATGGACCTTGATGACATCGTCTTGGTCGTCGACGCGCAAATGCCCGTGCGCGCCAAGCGGATAAAATACTATGAAGATCGGTTCTTTAAGCAGATCTTCGACAAGCAGAGTGGCGATCTGCCGTATCCTTCCGCCGGAGACCAAATGCGCGGGCTGCAAGGGCAGATCAAAGCGCTGGAGGCGAAGATTGGGGCGCTTGAGTCGTCTAAGGTGGTTTCAGGTAACGGCTCTGGAGGTGGTGGGAAACGGCGCGATGAGATTGAGGATTTGGCCAATGAAGAGCGGGGTCCGGCGTCAGGCGAAAAGCCTAGTTTGGGCGAGTATAAAGCAGGAGCTGCACGGGTGGAGAGATTTATTGAGGAGGCAGCTCGGGGATGAAGGGCGGGAAGCAGACATTTTCTGCAGGTGCGAAACAGTCACTGCCACGCTGATGTGCAGACATTCAGCAAGCCATTGCAGGCGGCTTGGCGATGTGCCACGGTTCAGATACAAGAGTTTACAAATTTTTGAGCACTAAAAAGCATTGAGAACGTTGCACGAAATTCAGTGACATCATTTTTGAAGAACTGGACAACGGACTTTAGCAGCGAATTCACAAACCATAGCAGGGTGAAACCCTGACGCGGAGAATAAGTTATGAGTGAAGCAGTGGGGGATTTCTTTGCGCACGGTACCAGATGGATTCGAGCCGATTTTCACTTACACACACGGGCAGATAAAGAGTTCAAATTTGACGGCGAGAGTGATCGCTTCGTCTCATCCTACGTTGAGGGGTTACAGGCATCGGGCATCGGTCTTGGGGTAATCACCAACCACAACAAATTCGATGTTGGAGAGTTTAAAGCGCTGCGTAAAAAGGCACGCAAAGCAGGCATCGGGCTGCTTCCTGGAGTCGAGTTGTCTGTCAATGATGGCTCGAACGGTGTCCATACTTTGATCGTGTTTTCAGATGAGTGGCTCGAAGGTGGAAACGACTATATCAATCAGTTTCTCGGGGTCGCATTTTCTGGCAAAGTTCCAAGTCAGTATGAGCAGGAGAACGGTCGCAGCAACGATGATCTTCTTGCGACACTGAAGAAGCTCGAAACCTATGGGCGTGATTTCTTCATTACTTTTGCCCACGTGGAGGCCAATAGCGGCCTGTGGAAGGAGATCAGTGGTGGTCGCATGGGTGAGCTTGCAGCTCACCCACTTATTCAAAAATACACTCTCGGTTTTCAAAAAGTCCGAACACACGACAAGGCTGATGCTGTTTGTCGGACAAAAGTTCAAGGCTGGTGGGGGGATCAGTATCCCGCTGAAGTTGAGGGGTCTGATCCCAAGGTGATCGAAGAAATTGGAAAGGGGCGGAAGAGCTATATCAAGGTTGGCGATCTAGGGTTTGATGCCGTCAAGTTTGCTCTTACCGATCACGAGTTTCGGGTTGCCCGTGAAGTGCCTACCGTCGAACACTCTCATATCAACGCTATCCGTTTTGAAGGTGGGCTTTTGGATGGCAAGCGAGTGACGTTCTCACCCCATCTAAACTGCTTGATCGGTATACAAGGCAGCGGAAAATCCTCGATCCTAGAAAGCCTACGCTATGCCCTAGACGTGCCTTTCGGCGATAAAGCCCAAGATCAGGAATACAAAAAGGGCCTTTTGCCTTTCATCTTGAAGAGTGGAGGCAAGATCGTTGTGGAGGCCACAGATCGCCACGGTACGCACTTCGAGATTAGACGCCTTTTCGGTCACGCGCATGAAGTCTACGTTGACGGTGTGCTCCGACCTGGCGTTTCTATCCGTGAAACCATCATCGCTAAGCCTCTCTACTTTGGCCAGAAAGACCTTTCTGCCGCCGGGAAAGGTTTTGGACACGATCTCGTCGAGAAGCTGATGGGTGATAGTTTGAAGGACGTGCGGCAGAAGATTGAGGAGCGCCGCGATCAGCTTGAGCAGGCCATCGAAGCTCTGAAGTCGGTGCATAGCGATGTAGAAGATAAGGAAACACTGGAAGAGGAGCTTAAGGATGTCGAATTTCGCCTAGAGCAATTCGACAAACATGGCGTCAAAGAAAAGCTGGATAAGCAAGTTGCCTTCAGTAGTGATTTGAGCTTCTGCGAGAGCGTCGATGAGATTGCCACAAAATGGCATGGATCGTTGAATGGGTTGGTCACTGAGGCCGAAGAGGAACTGGCCTCGATCGAAGAGCAGAAATCAGACTACAATGCAGAATTCTTCGAGCGATATGTCAAGAAGATCGAGGCGCTAAAGAAAAGCGTTGGCGATGCGCGTGTGATCGTCGGTTCCGTAGAGGCCGCTAGCGCCGAGCTTGTGGAACTCCGAGAAGAATTGTCGGGTGTGAAAGACGGCCTCAAAGAAGAGTTTGCCGAAGTTGAACGTGAGCTGGTTCAGGCTCTCGAGGAGCAGGGCGTAACGTCAATCGAGACTGATGCCTACATCACGCTGACAGATAGAAAGAACGAGCTGGTTTCCGGGATCTCTGATCTTGAGAAGAAGACCGCAAAAGCTCGCACTAGGCATGATGAGGTGCTGACAACACTCGCTTCGTTGAACGAAGCGTGGCACGAAGAATACAAGCTGATCTCGAAAGCCTTAGCGACCATAAATGAATCGCAAGACTCACTTAAAGTTCAGGGCGTCTTTAAGGGTGATAAGGCGGCATATAAGTCTCACATAGACGGTTTGTTCAAGGGGAGCGGTCAGCGCAAGGAAACTTATGATTTACTTGCGAAGAAGTACCCTGACTTTGGAGAGGTCTTTAAAGACCTAGAGGAAGCATCCAAGCACGCAAAGAGTAAGGCGTCTGCGTTCCGGGAGCTTTTCTTGGGCAGCATCAAGGAGCTTCTGACTTTCCAAATTCCTAACAGCTATGATGTGACATATCACGGTCGGCCTCTGCGGTTGCATTCACTTGGTCAGCGCGCCTCGGCGATGATGCTCTTCCTTTTAAGTCAGAAAGGAAATGACCTTTTGCTCATCGACCAGCCCGAGGACGATCTGGATAGCCAGACAGTTTATGAGGAAGTCGTCAAAATTGTCAGAGCCATTAAGCCGAACCGGCAGTTTATCTTTGCAACCCACAATGCCAATTTTCCGGTACTTGGCGATGCGGAGACCATTACAACCTGTAGCGCCACAGATGAAAAAATAGCGGTCACTGTCGGAAACATCGACGACCCAGCCTGTCAAGAGAAGGTCATCAAGATCATGGAAGGCGGTCCTGAGGCGTTCGAACGTCGAAAAACGATCTATCAAATCTGGAAGCCGCCTTCTTAACACTAAGAAAATTGAATAATTTTTGATATGTTTGGTTTGAACGCTCTGTTGCTCGAGAAAGTTCAGAAAGTACCCAGAGAACTAGCGTACCCCATCATGAATTAATAGCAGCTTCGTCAGCGTAGCTGACGACTACAAATCTCCTGATAACGTCATCACGGTGAAAGTCCGGTTTGACGGGCTGCACTGCAGCATTGAGGTAATTGTGTGGATGGCTGCTGTGGGCCGTTCATTCCAACCTCTTTGCCCGTTCAGCAACTCTCTGAACCATCGAAACAGTAGCTCCACCTGCCTGCCTTATCCCAGCTCCGGCGATCTCAGCATTCGATCTCGTGCCAAACCGTGCCCGCGCCCGTGACCCTTTGGTGCCAATCAAGCCCTTTGCGAACCCGCCGGGACCGGGAATGCTCGGCGGTCCGGCCATCATAAAATTGCCCGAGATGGAGCGGACGATCAGCGGGGTAGCGATGATCATGCCGCCTGCGAGGAACATCATCATGAAGAAGGGCACCAGCGCGCCGATGTTACTTGCACCGGATGGATCTCCGAGTTCGGTCATCAGCGAGCGCGACATGCCGACGACGGTGGAAAACACGCCTGCGATCACGAGGGGGTAGAGCGCGTAGGATACCGTGCTGGACAGCCAACGGTGGAAGTAGTCCTTGCTGGAGTCGAACAGCGAAAGCGCGATCATGATGGGGGCGATGCCAATCATGAAGGCCAGCATGATCTTCGCGAAGATCAGGACAAGGCCGCAGAGTGCGCCGATGACGCCCAAGAGGAATGCGCCGATTGCGCCGATCAGGGCACCGGCCATCCAATGCATGTTGTCTCCGGCCGCGTTCAAATAGTCGCCAAATTCTTCGATGAGATCATCGAAGGCCTCGGCAAAGTAGGATGCACCTGCGCCGCCGCCGCCAAGCCCGGCCACCATGCCGCCCGCGAGCTGGTCGAGCCCGTTGATGAGGGCGCTGGCCACCGCGTTGAATTGGACCCAGTTCATCGCAAAGAGGGAGATCAGCATGAGCTTGAGGGCGAACCAGAACGCGGTCCGCCCATCCATGGATTTGTACTGAAACACCATGTTGAGGAAGACGCCGATCACGGCGAGCGTCGAGGCCACGGCAATGACGCCGCCAAGCTGACTGGCGACGTTGCCAAAGGTGGTTTGAGCCGCATCGTCCAGAAAGTTGTCGGTGGTCTCTACCATCCAGGTGACGACGCCCATCGTGTCCTCCTCGGGTTGGCTTTAGGCGCTCGCGCCCGTGCGCCGCTTCAGGAAGGCCTTCAGAATATGTTCGCCGTCAAAATCCGGCACGACCGAGACCAACTCCCAGCCGTCTTGGCCAAGAGCCGTCAGCTGCGCTTCGATCTTCGGTGGCTTTGTCTTGGCAGTGTTGATCTGTTCAATCTTGTATTCAAACATGGGCTGTTTCCTTTGAATGGGCCGGATCAACCGGCAGGTAGAATTCGGTGATGCCGCGCGCGCCCTCATGGCGTCCGGCCTGGATAATCACATCGATCGAGCGAGTGATGTAGTCGTTCATGTCCTGGTAGGTCATGGGCACATCGGTTTTCAGGGCGGCGATGGCGAGACGCTGAGCCGCCAGCTGAGGGGTTTCAGCGTGAAGCGTGGTGAGTGAGCCGCCATGGCCGGTGTTGATCGCCTCGAGAAAGGTCATGGCCTCTTTGCCGCGTACTTCGCCCAGAACAATCCGGTCCGGCCGCATGCGCAGGGTGGAGGTCAGCAGCACATCAGCGCTGCGCGTGGCTTCGTCGCGGTCAGACGTGAGCGTAACGACATTTGGCTGCGTCGGGCGCAGTTCAGCGGCTTCTTCGATTGTGATGATGCGCTCGTCGCCGGGCACGAAGGAAAGGATTTTGCGTGCAGTGACAGTCTTGCCGGTTGAGGTGCCGCCGGACACGATCATGTTGAGCTTGTGCGTGACACAGAACTTGATCGCGGCGTCGATGTTGCCGGTGGCCACGACATCGCGCAGCTCGGCATTGCGCTTGCGTCGTGCGCCCTCGTTGCTGCGCTCTTTTCCGAAGAGATAGGACAGCTTGACCTGGTCCAATGGCAGGTCCGCGAAGAACCGCAGAGAAATCGCATAGCCGCCATCGACAGCAGGGGGCTGGATGACTTGCGCGCGGATGGGGCGGTCACGGTAGGTGATGCTGACCGACACAATCGGCTTGGTCCGGCTGAGCGTGGTGTTCGCGGCGGACGCGATCTGATTGCCCAAGTCCTTGATCTCGTTTTGCGAGAGCTGTCGATTGACGCGCTGCATAAAGTGATCCCCCTGAAACTCCGCCCACAGCGTGCCGTCAGGGTTGATGCAAAGCTCGATCAGCTTGGGGTCACGAACCTCGGAGATCTTGTCCATCGAGCTTTGCAGATAGCTGGCCGCCATGATCAGAAAATCTCCAGATCGCGGTCGACCATCACGGTGACGCGGGCACCCTGATCCACATAGATCACGGGCGAGACGGAGAGATATTCGCCAATCACGCTTTGCGCGCTGTCTTGCAGGTCTTCTCCAATGCCTTCCAGAACATCAGAGGTGATCTCATCTTCGGTGTTTTGAGCTGCAAGTGCAGGCAAGGCTCCGATCAGAGATATCAGGGCGGCGGACCCGAACCGCGTGCCAAAGCGGCTTTCGACAAAACCGGTCGTGCCGGAGCGTCCCAGTTCGTCGCCACCAAAAGCACTGATTTCAACGGTCTGATTGCTGGGCAGAATGATCCGGTCCCAGGCGACCGTCACGCGTTGCTGGGCGATATCGAGACCGGATTGATACCGCCCGATCAGACGCGCGCCGCGTGGGATCAGGATCCGCGAGCCGTCATATGCGTGGACATCTTCCGATACCATCGCGCGGACCTGACCAGCGAGCGAGCTGTCGATTGCGGTCTCAAGTACGGCCTGGATCATCGTGCCCTGAACAACCGTGTTTGACGGGTTCACGATCACTTGGGCCTGTGTCACCTCAGCAGGTTCAGCGCCATTGCGGACAAAGTCTGTTTCGCCATCCAGCCTTCGCTGCTGCGCGGCGGTTTCACCGCCGCCTCCGGTGCCGCCAAAGGCGATGATGGGGCTGGCGATACGGGCCTGCAGCTCCTCAAGCTCAGCTTGCCGCCGCCGCTCGAGCTCCTGAAGACGCAGCTCCTCAGCCGTGGGGCCTGTTGGTGCGGGCGTGCGCGGGGTTTCTAGGCGTGCAAGTTCCAGATCGTTCTGCAGTCGCTGGATTTGACGGGCGCGTTCTTCCAACTCTTCGCGCAAAGCAGCTTGTGTTGCTGCTGCCTCGCTGCGCAGGGCATCGATTTCTGCGCTCAGGCCATCGAGCGCTTCTGTGTCGACGGAAGGAGCCTCAGGTGCAGGTGCGTTGCGCAGGGCTTCAAGCTCTTCCCGCATAGCGCCCATTTGGGCGCGCAGCTCTTCTGTGTCGCTGGCCGGTTCCGGCTCCGGCAGTGGGGATGTGTCAATCGGTGCAGGCGTGGGCTCGAGCGCACCAAAGCCCGGTCCCGCCGCTTGGAACTCATCTGGAGAGGCGGTTTCCAGGCTGTCGGGTTCAGAGCTGCCAGAGAACAGCAGCATGAGACTACCAAGGGCCGCGATTGCCGCAATGCCCAGGGCGATCGTAACAACAGACGGACGTGCCTTCGAGTTTTGTGGTTTACCTTCAAGCACTTCGAGGCGCTTCTTGAGCTCAGCTGTTTCACTCATTCTGGCTTGCCTCGCTCATCTCTTGGACGCAGATCTCGCCCTCTCCGAGCCTGAGCACCCATCGATCGCTGACACCTGACACGCGGATCACGCCATCTGGCCGAGCGAGCGCATTCACGCTGCGCTCGTTGCCACCGGACCAGCGAAAGATCGCGGGCAGCGGCGCGTTTGCGGCAAAGCGGAAATAGGTGAAGGTGCCGTCGTCCCAAATCTCGCGCGGCGTGATCTCGGATCGCGCGCTGACGCCATAGGCGTGGTTTGCGGGCGCGTTCGCTGCGACACGCGATTGCCTAGGGGCCGCCTCAGGATAGGTGAAGCGGATGACGTAAAACGTCGGCGAGCTCGCCTCGGTCACATTGAAATAGTAACTGCGCCGGTTGGTATAGACGGTGATGTTGGTATGCGCGCCGCGCGAGACTGGCTTGATCGCAAAGGCCTGGCCTCCGGGCACGCCGTCCAAAAGGAAGCCCTCGGTATCGCCCGCAATGATCGAGCGGATGGTCTCGCCTTGGCCGAACTCAATGCTGGTCACGTGGGTCAGGCTGGTGCGGATGCGGTAGACTTGTCCATCCTGGTAGGTCGCCAGCCTGACGCGGGCATCATAGGGCCCCTGGCGCGGCTGAGTTTCGGCGAAAGCCGTGCCAGCAAGCGGAACCAGGAAGACGAGGATCAGTAACAAGCGGCGCATGGGTTACTCCAGACGATCCGAGCGGATCGCGTATTCGGTGACGGTGAAGCCAAAGGGGTTCTGCCAGACATCGTCGATCGACCGGCTATCCTCCGGCCGAAACTCAAACATCAGCGTTGCGGTGAAGAGCCCGTTTTGACTGCCGCGTGGCGAGTTAAGCCGCTTGCGCAGGCGCACCTGGGCACGATTGGCGCTGATATGAGTGATCGAGAGCACCTCGACCTCAAGCCGGGCATCTGTGCCGTAGCTGTCCGGCGGATAGGCCTCATGGCCACTTGTCCAAAGCGCGCGCAGCCCTGCAGCGGCCGCGCCGTCCGACTGGTCCAGGACCCGCCGCACCCGCACGTCATTGTCGAGCTGATCGTATGTCTCTCGATCAATGACATAGCGGTAGACCTGTGCCTCGATGATAGCGGGGCGTTCCGTGAGTGAGACCGCTTCAACCACGGCATTGGGGAGGGCCATGCCGGTTTCGCTATCAAAGGGCACGATCATGGGCGGCGGGTCCACGTCGAACAGGGCAACAAGGGCAGCTGCGAGGCAACCTGCCATGCCAAACGCCATGCCTGTCAGCCCCAGTTTCTGCCACATGAGCTCGCGTCGTCGTGCGCCGTAGACGAGCTCTTCTTCGATGATTTCTGCCTCGCTGTTCATGGGTCAGTCCGCGCGCAGGTCTGGCAGGGTGAAGTCCATGTAGCGGCGCTCTTCGGCCAGCGTGGCGGCATCCGCCACGCCAGATTGGCCAGCGCCGACGGTTTGAATGGCTTCGAGCTCCCACATGCGCGTCATGGCGATGGCCAGCTCGGCCGTGACGCGGGTGTTATGATCGACTGCTTCCTTGAGCGTTTCCATGTCCGGGATCAGTGAGACCAGCTGCTCGACGCGTTCGAGAGATTGCGCGGCCTCTTCATAGCTGTTTTCTGCCGCCGCTGACATAACGGCCCCGGCGCCTGCTTGGCTGGCAATGCGTTCCGCCCCCGGATTGCCGCTGCTGGCCATTTCAGAGAGGGTATCTTGGTCAAAACCTGCGTCCTCCAGGGCTTGCGTCATACGGCCTTCCATCTGAGGGGCCGCGTTGCCGATCAGGCCGCTGAAGTCGCCGTTTTGGATCTGCCGGATGGTGCCAAGAAGATCGCCGAATTCCTGATCGAGAAGCCCGTCGAGATCACCACCCATGGCCATCTCGATGATATCCGTCGCGCCGGTCAGGGCTGCGTAGGTCTCGTTGAGCGTGTCGAGTTGCTGTTGAACCAGGTCGAGTTGTTCGAGAAGCGTGTCGAGCTGGTCGGTCTGGATCCCGAAATCCTCCAGCATCTGCTGCAACTGGCGAATTTCCTGGGCGATGTTGCGGGTGTCGACCGTGGGGACACCTTGGGCAAATAGGGGTGAGGTAACCAACAGCGCGCAAGTGGCAACGGTCGTAAGAAAGCGGATCATCGGAGGGCCTCCAGATCGAATTGCATGAAGTCTTGTTCGCGGGCCTGCGCGGCCACCATGGCCAGCTCTGCCGCGCTGAGCGGGCGGGTATGAACGGCCTTGAGGCGCGTGCGGATCGCGATCAGGCGAGCGAGCTCGGCCCGAGCGTAGGTGTTGAGAGACATGGCCGCGTGAAAGTCGTCGGTTTCACCAATGCGGGTGATGATGTCCTGCACGCGCAGGGCGGCCGCTTGCACCGAGACCAGTGAGTAGTCGCCATAGACACCTGCGCCGAAGGAGGTCAGGCTCAATGTGGAGTTGGCGAGCAAAACCGGATCAATGGTGCCAAGCGCGTCGACGCCGCCCACGCGGGCAAGGTAGAGATTGTAGCGCTCGGGGATCACCTGAACGTAGTGCTGGGTTTCGGCAAAGGGCGGCACGCCGTTGTAGCGCTGCACGTTGCCGGGACCGGCATTGTAGGCGGCGAGCCCGTGTATGATGTTGCCGTCAAACATGGCCAGCATCTGCGCCAGATAGCGTGCGCCGCCCGTGACCTGGATGTAGGGGTTCTCGTAGTAGGCCGGATAAATCCCGAGATCCTGAGCCGTGCCGGGCATGATCTGGGTCAGACCGAACGCGCCGACAGGGGAGCGCGCGCCGATGGTGAAACGGCTTTCTTGCCAGATCAGCGCCTGCAACAGGCAGCGCCATTGCTTGGGCGAAAGGCCCGCCGTACGCACGCCCGACATGTGGTGCGTTTCCTGCGCGGCGCGAATGATCAGCTCTTCAATCGAGCCCGAGGCATCGCCGAACATCTGTGCCGCGCCGGGGTTTGGGTCGATCGGACCGTAGAGCGTCTCTGCGGCGCTCTCAGGCGATGAACCAGCTTCCAGGCTTGTGACCAGTGCGCCTGAGTTCCCACTGGCCAACGTTGTGGCATTGAGGATGTCTTCCAGTGCCTGCAGTTGTTCTTGTTCGAGCGCTTCAAGCTCTTCTTCTTTGGACAGCCGGTCCCGTTGCAGCACCAGATCCTGCTCGCCCTGTTGCAACACGCGCTCGCGCTGCAAGAACATGCCCGCATCGAAGGTCGGCACGCCTTGGGCATAGGCCATTGGCGCGGCGAACCACACCAAGCCCGCAAAGATATGCAGGCAGTGCCTACTCACCGAGACCACCAATCGGCCCAAGCAGCTCGAAATTACAGTTGCTGCGGCTGACTTCGGCAAAGGAGTTGAAGCATTCAGCTTCTGACGGCCGGTATTCCGCGCAGGCTGTCAGGGTCAAAAGGGTGAGGGTCAGCACGCAAAGTCTACGCATCAATCTGTCTCCAAAAATCGGGGTTTTGGCGGTAATCCGCGCCGACCAGCGCCTCGCCTTTTTCCATACCGCCAAGGATCGTGAGGTATGGGCCAAGGGCGCTCAGATCGGCATCGATCACGACCGAGCCTTGATCGTCACGCACCAGCGCCAAACGGGAGTTGCTGCCGGTGCTGAGCAAAACACTGAGCTCTTTCTCCGAAAGGCCCAGCATGGTGTAATCGCTTGCCGAGGCACGAATGTTGGGGAGCAGGAGCTGCGTCGGCACAGCCTCGACAATCGTCTTGCCGGTGCGGGTTTTCTCAAGCTGGCTTGCGTATTGGGTCATCATGACAACGACGGCGTTCTGTTTGCGCGCCGTGACCAGCCAGTTACTGAGCCGATCCGCGAAATACGGGTTATCCAGCGCCTTCCAGGCCTCATCGATGATGATCAGCGTCGGTTTGCGGTCCTCGATCACGCGCTCCACCCGCCGAAACAGGTATGACAGGACAGCCATGCGTTCCTTCTCGCTTTCGCTGTCGAGAATGCCGGTCAGGTCGAACCCCACGACCACACCATCGAGCGAAAATGTGTCGTCAGCGCTTTGCCCGAAGATCCAGCCGTAGCGGCCATCAGCTGTCCATTCCTGTATCCGTTCGAACAGATCCCCTTCATCTGCCCCCGCCACAAAGAGGGAGGCCAAATCCTGCCAGTTGCGCAGGGCGGCATCGCTCGCTCCGGCGTTCTGGCGTACCACTTCCTGAATGCGGTTGATCTGGACCGGGCTCAGGGGCTTGTCGGCGCGATGCAGCAGCGTGGCCAGCCAATCGGAAAGCCAGGCTTGCCCGCGCCCGTCGATTTCCGTGCGGAGCGGGTTGAGACCTGTGGCTTCACCCGCCTTGATGGCGCTGTAACGCCCGCCATTGGCCCGCACGGCCATTTCCATGCCAGCGCGATAGTCAAAGACAAAGACGCGTGCGTCGCAGCGACGGGCTTGGGTCATGAGAAAGGCTGACAAGACCGACTTGCCGGAACCAGGACGACCGAGGATCAAGGTATGCCCGCCGGTCGGTTCTTTGTCTGGCTGACCCGTCTCGTGGTAATTGAACAGGAAACCCGAGCGTTCAGGCGTTGGAAACAGGGTGATCGGTTTGCCCCAAGGCACTTTGTGGCCAGGTTTGCCCAGTTGACCGCGATGCAGTGCTGCGAGGTCGGCAAAGTTCGTGTTCGTGATGGCGGCCTTGCGGCTGCGCATTTGCCCATTGCCCGGATGCTGCGCGAAATAATGTGTGCGCGCCGCGAAGCTTTCGTTCACCAGATTGACGCCTTCACTGGCAGCTATATTGCGGACCTCGGCGGCGATTGCTTCCAGCTTTTCCTCGGTCTCGGCGAAAACCGTGACCGTCATATGATGATCACCAAAGCTGAGCCGCTTGGATTCCAGATCGTCGAGCGCGTCGACCAGTTCTTCTGCGAGAGAAATCGCACCATCATCACTGGCCTTCATCAGACGCTGTTGGCGCTTGATTCGGCTGGCCATGATGTTGCTATTGATAGGCGTAAAGGAATGCGTGACCACCATGTCGACAGGCAAGTTCAGCTCATCAAACATGGTGCAGTTGGTTTTGGCGGGATAGGTCTTGATCGCAAAACTGGTGCCAAACCGCTTGCCCGCCGTCCCGTCGTCGAGCGCAAAACCTCGCCCCTGAAACGTGACGCGGGTGTTGGCTATATCTTCGGCAATGACGCTAAAGCGGGATTTTGCGAAGAGCGGCAGTTCCTGGCCGATGTTGAGTGCCCCGAGGAACCCGAGTAGCTCGCCGGATTCAGCCCCAAGAAGGCGCGGGTTCATTTCGGCAAAGGACGACAGCAGAAACCCAACGACCTCCTCGAGCTTGCGCAGCTGCTTGGCTGTCTGGTCTTTCATCTGTGCGATTGAGTCTGAACGTTTCAGGCGCAGCCGCGCGCCGAGGGGCGGACGTTTCAGCACCGTGAGTGTGAGCGTCTTGTCCCGAAGGCCCGCCTGCGCTATGGCCGCTTGCCAGCGGTTGTCTAGCGTCTGGGCAAACCCCTCATTGGACACTGGTGGCAAGGCGGTCTCGATCGCTTTTGAAACCTTGTGGACGTAGAAACTGTACTCTGGCCCAATCTGCGCGATGATCGCCGCGAAGAGCGCGTGGATCTTCTCCAAATGCGCGTCATCGCTAGTCATGCTGTTGACGCCTTCAAGGCGGATACACTGGAACAGGGCATTGCCGCGCGTGCGGATCGTCACATCATTCACGAGGCTGACATAGGGCAGCATGCAGGCCATGGGCCGCTCTTTACCTGCCCAGTCTGGCAGCGTTGCAAGATCATCCGAGGGGTCATGGAGCATAGCTGTCCCCCGAATGGATCTTGCGGTTCGGGGTGGGCGGCGTTTCCTGGAGGGCGGTGACCATCACTTCAAGAAAGGCCGGATCCCAATCCGCTGCTTTCCACAGCGCGGGATAGGCCAGAGCGGCGATAATGATCACCGGCCAGCTCTGGACCCAAAGAAATAGCAACACAAATCCGAAGAGCCAGACCATGGCGTACATGATCGGCAAGCCGATGAGCTTCGGTGGCCGGATCAGGCCCAGGAAGAGGCGGGTTTGCGTTGCCATACCGAACTTACGCGCCCCAGATGGCGGTCACGATGGTCGGTGCAGCCGCGATGCCTGCAATGGCGACCAACACCCAGAGGGCTTGGCGGAAGTCGAGAATGCCGAAGAGCCAGGAGAGGAACACGCCGATCAGGGCCAAGGTGCCGATCACAATGCCCAAGGGGCCGGTGATCGTGTCGACGATGCCCTGCAAAAGGTTCTGCACCGGCGAGAGGTCGATGCTTTGCGCGAGTGCGGGATTGGCAATCATCAAGCTGGCCAGAGCCAGCGACAGGATCGTGCGGAATTGAATGTGCATCAGGAGGCTCCAGTCAGTCGATCACGCACGGCAATGACGCGGCGCACGTGATTTTGGGTTTCTTGGTAGGGAGGGATGCCGCCAAAACGCGCGACCGCGTCGGGCCCTGCGTTGTAGGCGGCAAGCGCGAGTTCGGGCGTGCCAAACTGCGCCAACATCATCAGGAGGTAACGAGCAGAGCCATCGAGGTTGGCCTGCCAGTCATGCGGGTCAACGCCGAGCTGCGCGGCCGTCGCGGGCATCAACTGTCCCAGGCCGATCGCGCCTGCGGAACTGAGCGCATTCGGGCGGTAGGCACTTTCGATCTCAATATTGGCTTGGAAGAGGGCCTGCCATTCTGTCACCGACAGACCGGCGCGGCGCAACGCCGGGTGCCCGCCATAGCGATGCGCAGTGCTTTCAAGCGCTGCGAGGATTTCGGGGCGGGGAACTGCGCGGTCGGGTGCAGGAGGCGGACCTTCAGGCTCAGGCGCGGTAAAAACGATCAGCTCTGGCGGGTTGGCACCAATCCCGTCGACGTAGCTTTGTGCAAAACCTGATTGGGGGGCTTTAGATTCTAGCTGGCCATCGGCCCGCATGGAAAGAACGAAGCCTTCAGAATAGGCGGGTGCAGCAATGCATACTGCCAGGACGGCAAGTGTCTTAGCCCGCGTCGTCCAGCTTGTGAGAGGCGATTTTGCCTTCGAGCATAGGGATCGAGACGATCGAAACGCCAAGCCCGGCGAGGAAGCTGGATAAACCGTTAATTGTCTTGAATTCCCGAGCTGCCATGTTGTTTCGAGCAGTGACGAGCAGGCGGCGCGTCTCGCCATCTGGCGAGACGCAATGCACGGTCCAAACTCCGGACCACTGAGCACCTGTACGTTTGGGCGTAACCCGACACACAACATCCGCCGAATGACCCTCGGCAAGCAGCGTGCGCAGCCCGTCTTCACTGACAACATTGGGGGCGTCTTGCATCAAATTCATAGGATCGAGCCTTGCAGAATTATGCATTAGCCCGGCAGTCCCTCATGGACTACCGAACCGATACAATATTATAATCTTGCAATCAATGGGTGCATTTTGCGTTATTGCACCTTTCATGCGTTGAAACAAATTTACTGCAACGGAGTGACTGAGCCAAGATAATATGGCGCTTTTGAAACAAATATGGGCGGTTATGGTCGTTCTGAGCTGGGGTTCTGCCGCGATCGCGGGCAGTTGTGTGCCACCTACGCCGCCCTGGATACCAACGGAGCCCGCCTTAGCGGAGCGGTATGTAGAAATCCTGAAACGGGATGCGGAGACGTATTTCTCATCTGTAGAATATTACTTCAGATGCATTGATGATCAGCGGCGTCAAGTTTTTGAAGAGGCCCGTCTGATCAACGCGAAGTTTGTCCTTGTGCTTAGCGCAAGTTACGGCGCGCAGTAGCGTCTGGTTGACTGCGCGCCCAGTGCAGATCGGAACAAAATTCAGTGGTGAGGGGCTTGCCCAACGGCGATCTGCAAATGATGCGCTTGATGGTGTGCACCAATGGCCATCACGCCAAAGAAGCCAAGCCCAATTACCCTTGCCAGATCGGTCTCGGTGCTAACAGTGATACGCATAACCGCACTGGACGTGGTGGGTTCGACATCTATGTCCCACGTTGTTTCAGCCGCGAGCATCGGTGCGTGCGCCGCAGTCATGCGTTGAATAGCACCCAGCGTTTCGCCTTCGCCTGACACAGTGAAGGTCACGGTCATTCCGTTCGTTTCCGTGGTGGTCTTGGCTCTGGTCGTCACAAGGTCCATGTCCACTAGGTGACTTTGCAATGCGTCGATATTGACCTTGTTCCAATCTGTATCTGGATCATCGTCCAAGATCTGCACGATTTCGGAGAGGGCGGCGAAGGCTGATTGTCCGACCTCGGTTGGGCCATTTGATCCGTGATGCATGTGTTGAGCAAATACTGGAGAGGTTGCGAATGTGAGAAAGGCGCAAAGCATTGTTCTGAACATGGAAAGACCGTTTTTTTGTTGAGGTTCAGTCTTTGATAGATTGATCCCGCAAAATCAAATATGATTGAAATCATATGTTACCCGCGCCATTTGATCTTTTGAATGATGATGCACGCAAGTGTATGACCTTGGCAAAAGGCGATCACGTCTTTCATCAGGGTGATCAGACGCGTGGTCTGTTTTTTGTTGCTTCAGGGGCAATTTGTCTGACCAGACTGACCGAAGCAGGAGCGCTGGTGACCCTTCACAATGCCGTCGCTGGCGGCATGTTTGCGGAGGCATCGCTTTACTCCGATCACTACCATTGTGATGCAATAGCGGTTGCACCTTCGAGGGTTATTCGCGTGTCTAGGAGCGCTATTTTGCTGCGGCAGCGTGAGGACGCCGTCTTCTCAGAAGGGATCACAAGGCTTTTGGCCTCACAGGTGCAGGATTATCGTCAGCTCTTGACGCTCCATGCCGTGAAAACCGCGAATGAGCGGGTATTTCAGGCTGTCGCCAGTGGACGATTGAGGGGGTCAGTTACCCAGCTCGCGAGTCAAATAGGCCTCACCAAAGAGGCTTGCTATCGAGCGCTGAAGGAGCTGACGGATCAGGGCTTGCTGAGCAAAACCGGGCGCGGTGAATACGTTCTGCGCCAGCCATAGTTAGCACAGGCAATCCTGCGCGGACGGGTGTTAGCCCAGGATCCCCGGCCAATTACCGAGCCCTGCGGCAATGTTGCCGGGAATGTCTTGCCGCCATAACTCTTGCGCCCGCAGGCTCGCATTCAGGTAGAGCTTGCCTTCATATATCGTCCAGGCTTCAGGTATGGTCGGCGCAAGATATCCTCGCGATGCCGCAAAGGCGCAGTAGCCTCCGAACTCAGGAGCATAAGCTTCTGGGTTTGCCGCGAATTTGTCGGCGTTGCGCCGATTGGCAAAATGCCATTCAGCGCCGTTCCAGAGTTGCGCGTGCGCCGCTGCACCAGATACGGGCCTTTCCTGATCGAAGTAGCCAACTGGATCGACCGCATTTATCGCAATCGGATTTTGAAAGACCTCCGGTTCGCGCGCCAAGGCGACGGAAGGAAGCAGCACGATTGCGGCAGGTGTTGCAGTCAGAAGTCGGAGTGTTTTGCGGCGTGTCAGCATGGTGGGTGTTCCTTGTCCTTGCATCGTTTATACACTGGCAATCCGCGCATTTCAGCGTGCATGACCTGATTGTGAGCCAGCCGTGAACAGGCACAACACGGGTTAGTCATGAGGTGGATTCCGCGCGGCTTGGATGTCCTGAATGCGTTTCGGCCAGGTCGAGCGGATGTAGGCGAGAATGTCCCAAATCTCCTCATCCGTCAGTGTTTCACCGAAGCCCGGCATACCGCTGGCAAACCCCGTAACACCGCGTGCCTCAAGCGCAGCTGCCCCGCCCAGCTTTGTGTATTCAAACAAAAGTTGATTGTCGTGGTGCCAAGTATGCCCAGTTTGATCGTGCGGCGGTGCAGGCAATACGCCATTTTCATCCGGCGTTCGCCACTCAGGCTGCCCCTCGAGGTTTGCACCGTGGCATGCCGCGCATTGCTCTGCATAAAGGGCCTGCCCGTTTGCCAAATCACGGTTGTCCAACTCATGATCCGCGAAAGCTGCTGTTGCGGCAAAGCAGGAAATGGAGATCAGAAAATTCTTCATAACACGTCAACCCATGTCTTCATGCCACCGGCCTGATGGCTTAACATATGGCAGTGAAGCATCCATTTGCCGGGATTGTCGAACACGCAGAGGATATCTTGCGTCTCACCGGCCTGTACCAGGCTCGTGTCTCGCAAATCCCCAAGGCTGCCGTCCCTTTGGATCTCGTAAAAATGATGCCCGTGCAGGTGAATGCCATGCGGGAAGCTCGTGTCATTCACCAATCGGATCCGCACGGTCTCGCCGCGCTGGAAACGGCCAAAAGGTGCGGATTGCAGGTCAGAGAGGTCGTTGAAGGCCCAGATATTGTCACCGCCATGTCTACCGCCCATGGCTCCACCCTGCATGGCCAAAGTCAGCTCTTGCGTGACCTCGCCGGGGCGCGGAACATCGTTTGACGGCAGCGCGGGGATTTCGCTGCTGCGGGGCTCCACGTCGCCTTCAGTCGCCAACTGCCCGAGTGAATAATTCCCGCTTCGGGTCGCCATGAAAATCTCCATCGTGCCTTCGACATCTGCGATGACGTCAACGCGCTGCGCCGGTGCCAATTCGATGGTCTCAAATTCCCTTGGCTGTCCGAGAGGCATGCCGTCAAAGGCAACAATCCTGCCCTTAAGCCCTGTCAAAGTGAGCGGGAAAACTCTGTCGGCGGCGGCGTTGATCATCCGAAGGCGGATGCGCGCGCCTTTCTTCAAAAGCAGGTCAGGCAAAAACGCACGCGCGAAATTCCCCATTCGCCCCGCATGAGCGACGTCATGCATCGTGGCGAAATCGTCAGTCAGTTGGCCGGTTTTATCCAGTCGCCAATCTGCCAGAATGGCCGTGATGTCATGATCCACGTCCGGCGGGTTGGCCTCTTCTACGATCAACGGCCCCATGAGGCCACGTGCAACCTGTTCGTGCGACAGGTAGTGCGAGTGATACCAGAATGTGCCTGCATCGGGGGGCGTGAATTGATAGGTATGTGTGCTGCCCGGATTAACAATGTCCTGCGTTAGGATCGGCACACCGTCCATCGCGTTTTGCAAGCGTATGCCGTGCCAATGCACCGCCGTGCCTTCATCAAGCTTATTGTGCAAAAGCACGTCTAGGCGCTGGCCTTGCTGCACCCTGATTTCCGGCCCCGGCAATCCGCCATTAAAGCCGAAGGCGCGCGTCGCAGAATATTCTCCGGCGGGCAGTATCTGCGCCTCCACCGCTTCTGCAAAAAGGTCAAACTGGCTCCCTGCGCTCGAAACATTGGGGAGGAGCGCTGCTGCACTCGCGGTCAAAAGAAAGTCTCGTCTGTTCATAACGTGTCTCAGTTCGGCAGTGTCAGTACGCTGGTCAGTGCTGCTGTCGTCGCATGCACCGCCAAGATAACTGCTGTTTCTATTTGAATGGATCGTGCCAGATGGCGCGCCGCAGCTGTGTTTCCAGCTTGCATCGCGGGCACGAAGCGAAGTTTGTTTGCCGCAGCGAGCGTCAGGACCACAGCGACGAAAGCAAGTTTTGCAAGGAGAGCCTGACCATACCCCGAGCCGAACAAAGCCGACGGGGTGCCAGTCAACACCCAGCCCATGATAAGCCCTGCGATGATGAGAGCAGGCACAATGATCGTCGCTGCTATGCCAAATTGATGCCCGAGCTGTGCCGCTTGGTTCAACCGATCGTCCCTGCGTGACAGATGATGCAAAGGTGGCAAGACACCGATCCAGAAGGCAACGCCAGCAAGGTGCAGCAACAGAAGAAGACGCAGGCCCAATTGCCCCTTGTCCGGTATGTGACCGATCTGGGCAAACGACCAAAGCAGCAGTAAGGCACCGACAGGTGCGAGCCATTGTCCAATGCGGAGCCCCGCGCGCGATATCAACACCCCGGCAATGATCATGGCGGCCCCTGACACACGATACAAAAGCGCGTCGCCAACTGGGGTCTGCCACAATAGGCCCAAGATTTCGGGGTCTGTCATGCCATCTGAGCCTCCGGTCAGCGCGGCACCGCGTAGCATGAAACCCAGAAGAGAGGCCGCCAGCGCAAGCACCGCGAGAGCAATCGACTGGTTGTGCATCCGCTTGGTCAGAGCGTCCGTCGTACTAGCAAATGCCAGCTGAGCGATCACCAATCCGGCCGCGCCTAGGGCTCCGATATACAACAGCAGTTTCGCCAGAATTGCGGCCTGACCCCAAATATCCGGCATGCTCATTCTACCGTGAACGAGAATTCGCCCTGCATCGCATGGCCGTCGATCCCAAGCCCGCGCCATTCGATGCGATAGATGCCAGCCCCCATGCCTTCCAGAGGAAGCGTAAAGGATCGATCAAAGCTCTTCTGGTCACCGAGATCGAGTTGCACAGACGGGTGATCCGCATGGGTCATCTTCACCCGCGTCAGGCGAATATCATTGACGAAACTGAAACTGATATCGGCGGGGACGTCCGCAATCACAGCGCCATTTTCAGGCGTGGTCGTGTCGACACGGGAGTGGGCAAACGCACCAGACGCAAGAGATGCGAGCAAAACAAAAAGGGCAAAGTGTTTCATGGTCGTATTCCTTAGTTAATCCCGTTGGCGCGTTGGATGGCGCGAATGTAATCGATCACCATGGCGACGTCGCCACGCGTGAGGCCTTCGACCGGCGGCATATCTCCAAACCGCCAATGGTGGGCGCGAACGCCATTGGCAACAGCGCGTTGAAAGCTTTCGTCGCCATGATGACTGGGTTCATAGATTTTGTGAATGAGCGGTGGTCCGGCCTCTGCGTTGCCACCCCCCTGCGCGCCATGACAGGCCGCACAGATGCTTTCAAAGATGTTCTGGCCGATCGCCGCATTGCCGCTGATCTGAGGCATGGTGATCGCCACCATAGCCGTATCGGTGGCCGTGACTGTTGCAGTTTGGGTGGCTGGATCGCCTTGAGTGACGTCCTGCGGTGGTTCTGAGCGAAGGAAGCCAAAGACGGCGATTACGGCAGCGGCGCTCGCGCCAAGGAATAGATATTTCGTGTTCACGTAGATGTCCTAACATGCTGATAGAGGTGCCGATCGCCCCAGAGGGCGCGACAGGTCACGCTTTGCCCGAATGCTTCGGGCAAAACTCGATAGGCGTGATCAGCTATTAGGTGGTCGTTCGGGAGTGCGGGGCCTGTTCACAGCAGCAAACTGGCCGATCTGTCCCCATGAGGTCGAGCGAAGTCCGATTGGGTGATCCAGTGTCGGGAAATCGGACAAAGTTACCGCTTGGCAAAATATCTGGTCGCAACATTCGTGTGCCACCTGATCGTTTTCAGAGACGTCATGTGAGTGGTGCGTGGCGCTGGCAACATCGCTTGGCGCATGTTCGTGGCAATGCTCGCCAATGCAATCCGGGGTTCCCGCATGCGCAGCGCTCTCGATCATGTTCCCGATCAAGAGCATGCCAATCAAAGCGATTGCGATTATGCCACGAATAATTTTCACTTCAAAAGCCTAGCCCAAGAGGTTGAATGTTACAACTGCGACAGGTGTTCACAGTTTCGCCAACATCCAAACGGCCATTCCAACCATCATCAGGTTTTCAGTGAGTGAGATGAACCCAAGCGGCACCTTGCTGTCACCGCCAACACAGGCGCATTTAAGCTCGCGTTTGTCGATATAAACGGCCTTGAAGACGCTGACCGCGCCGATGCCCGCGACAATCAGGGCCGCCGGGGCCGACACCCATGTCAGAACGCCCGCCGTCATCAAAAGCCCCGCACCTGTTTCGACAAAGGGGTAGATATATCCGTAGCGTACCCAGCGTTGCGCAAGCAGATCGTAATTCAAAAACATCGTCGCAAAGCGCTCAACATCTTGCAATTTTTGCAGCCCGAGAAGGACCATGGAGATCGAGATGAAGAGCTCAATCGTTCGGCCTGCGAAGGCGGTTCCAAGGCTCAGCCAGGTAACGACGATGGCCAGCAGGGCGGCGATGGAAAACAATGCGATGACCGGCTGGTAGGTCGTGCCGTCTTTTGCTTTGGCAGGTTTTCCAAGATGCGTGCTGAGATCATCGAACCCGCCGATACGTTCGTCGCCAATAAAAATCTGCGGTGTCGTCTTTACCCCGTGTTGCGCCTTAAAGGCATCGACCTCTTCACGGCTCTTGAGGTGTCGGTCATCGACGACAAAGCCGTTGCGCTCCAGAAGGTCTTTTGCCTTCAGTCCGTAGGGGCACATGTGGTCGGTCATCACCATTCTGTAGAGCGTTGCATGTTTTTGTGTGGTGTCTTTAGGCATTGGCTGCATCCTCGAGAAATCCGCGAAAGGCGGTCTTGTAATTGCGTCAATGCAAACCTAATCTTTCCAGTTACTGGAAGGTCAAGGAGAGTCGTGATGAATATTTCATCTGCCGCGAAGGCCGCTGGATTGCCTGTGAAAACAGTGCGTTACTATGCCGACATTGGCTTGGTTGATGCGCCTTCACGGTCTGAAGCGGGTTACAGAACCTATGACGATGCCTCGGTGCGAAAGCTGGCCTTTGTTCGAAGGTCTCGGGAATTTGGCTTTAGCATTGAGGAGTGCCGCGAACTCTTGAGCCTCTACCAAGACAGGGATCGTACGAGCGCCGAAGTGAAACGAATTGCTTCAAAAAAGCTGCAGGACATTGAAGAGAAACAGAGGGAGCTCCAATCACTCCATGATGAGCTCGAGCACCTTGTAAAGTCATGTCGAGGCGATCAGCGGCCGGATTGCCCAATCATTGACTATTTGGGTTAAGGTCGAGATTTTTCGTAATCACAAACCTAATCTCAGTATTCGCATGGATTGCAGTTTATTGGCGTCATTTTGGAGTTATGCTGCTTCAATCTGACCTCAGAGAATGATCCTGCTCGCACAGATCGTGATTGGCCAAGGACGCCAGTACATAGCAGTCCTCTGTGACCCCTTCACCGTCGCACCCCTTTGAAATTCGCGTAAGCTCCTTCTCGAGAGCCCGGAGACGTTTGATCTTAGCTCTGACATCTGAAAGTTGCGAGGTGGCGATGTCATTTGCCGCCTGACACGATCGATCCGGGTGGCCCTGAAGCTCGATCAATTCAGATATGGCTTCAATTGTGAAACCAAGATCCCGCGCGTGTTTTATGAAGCTCAAGCGCTCTAAACCTTTAGCGTCATATCTGCGTTGATTGCCTTCCGTCCGTTCCGGAGCGTTCAAGAGCCCTTGCTCCTCGTAATAACGGATCGTCGGAACCTTGACCTTGGTACGTTTTGAAAGCTCTCCGATAGAAAACATGAAATTACCTCTTGAACCTCTAGTCACTAGAGATTGTATATGAGGTGGGACGAAGAAACTAGAGTGCATTCCATGTCCCAGAAATACCTCGCAGTAACCGCCATCCTCGATTTTCGATCCGGTAGCATTCAAGCCTTGATTGCTGAAAGGGGCTGGTCTTCCCTCGAACCCAAGGCGCGAATTGGCGCGGCCTACGATTTCGTGCGCAACGAAATCCTGTTCGGCTATAACAGTGACGATGCGCTGCCAGCCTCTCACGTGCTGGCTGACGGATACGGCCAATGCAACACCAAGGGAACGCTCCTGATGGCGCTGCTGCGCGCTTTGGATATTCCCTGCCGTTTCCACGGTTTCACCATCGACAAGGGATTGCAGCGCGGTGTTGTGCCGGAGCTGGTTTATCCGCTTGCGCCAAGTAACATCATCCATTCCTGGGTCGAGATCTTGATTGATGGCACCTGGATCAATCTTGAAGGCTTCATCCTCGATCGAGATGTTCTGAGCGCGCTTCAAAAAACTTTTCCGGGGCGAACGTCGCTATGCGCCTATGGCGCGGGAACGGACTGTCTGCAAGCACCCCCTGTAGAGTGGGTTGGCACAAGCACCTACATCCAGAAGACAGGTATCAATCACGACTTCGGTGTGTTCGACAGCCCTGATGACTTTTTTGCGAAACATCGCCAGCTTTCGGGATTGCGTGGACTCCTTTATCGCCTGATCGTCCGGCATTGGATGAACCGGCGCGTTGCGCGGATCAGGCAAGGCCATGTGCCTGACATCCCCGGTGGCGAAAGCAGTCTTGTTCCCGCCCAAGAGCTTATCGAATTGAAGGAGGGTGTGTGATGTCAGGATGTTGCGGACATGACGCCAAGTTCGAAGGCGTCTCAGACGACTACAAGCGGCGGCTTTGGATTGTCATTGCGCTGAATGCGACCATGTTCGGTGTCGAGATGACTGCCGGTCACGTCGCAAAGTCCCAGGCGCTTCAGGCCGATGCTCTAGATTTTTTAGGGGACGCGTTGACCTACGGTATCTCTCTTGCCGTGATCGGTGCTTCGATCCGAGCACGCACCAATGCAGCGCTGGCAAAGGGGTTGAGTTTACTTCTGATGGGGCTGTGGGTGTTCGGGGCGACCGTCTACCGCGTTTTTTATGTCGGTGTCCCTGAAGCGGAAATCATGGGGCTTGTCGGGTTCTTTGCATTGCTCACCAATCTCGCAAGCGTCCTGCTGCTTGTGAGGTACAAGGATGGAGACGCCAATGTGCGCTCTGTTTGGCTCTGCTCCCGCAATGACGCCATCGGCAACGTGGCCGTCATGTTCGCGGCTTTGGGGGTTTGGGGCACGGCGACCGGCTGGCCAGACCTGATCGTCGCAACCATCATGGCTGGCCTGTTTTTGTCGTCTTCATTTCAAATTGTGCGACAGGCTTTGGCGGAGCGCCGCGAAGTCGACAGGCTCGGGCACGCAGAAACATGATCGAGACCGCTTTGACCATCGTGGGATTGGGGATCTCGGCCGCAACGCTCGCTGCGATCCTGTGGTCCATCGCGCGGCCCACGCAGCGGCTATGGCCTCCCGCCAGATATTCGTCCTTAACCCCGATTTTGGTATGGGTGCCGACTTTTTCGCTCTTTGGCGCATTGTTGGCTCTGGGGATTTTGGGATGGGGCGACCTCGCGCTGCCGCAATGGCTCCGGTATGGCGTAGGCATACCGCTGATCGTCATTGGGAACGTCGTGGTCTGGAGTGCCGTAGCAGGCTTTGGCATTCACAAGACTGGCGGTGCGACCGGCGGTTTGCAAACGAGCGGTTTGTACCGTTTCTCGCGCAACCCTCAGTATGTTGCTGACATTGGAATGATACTTGGCTGGATGATGCTTTCAGCCGCGCCGCTGGCTTTTCTCGTGGGTGTTTCGGCCATCATTGTTCTAGTTGCTGCTCCTTTTTCCGAAGAGCCATGGCTGCGCGCGCACTACGGCAGTGACTTCGATAGATACGCCAATCGCGTGCGTCGCTTTTTGTGAAGAAGCCGACCTTAGCCAACCCTCAGCACATGCTAGATCTGTACTCCGTCCGTCCGTTAGCTGCGTTCTACGCCAAGGTCTGGTTCAGCGGGATGATCTGAGCGATGTGGTGTTTTAGGATGGCAGTCATCGTACAACGCTGCCTGCGTCTCGCCGTTATCCCACTGATATAGAACGCCGATTTCTTCACCTGTTTTGATGCACGAAATGCGGCCGATGGCTTCGGCCGTTGTGCGAACATTTTCAAGTTTGGGCAAACCTAGCCCCTTTTACTAAGTAACTCTTGTGGATCGACGTCAAATGCGACCGCAATCTTTTCAAGAATATCCACCGATGCCGCAGAGTGAGCGAGTTCAAGCTCGCTGATGTAGCTGCGGTCAATACCTGCCGTATGCGCCAAGTCTTCTTGGCTCATTCTTTTGGAACTTCTTAGATTCCGGATGTTTAGCCCTATGCGTTCCCTCAAATTCATGGCCTGTCTTCGGCCAAACAACGAGGCTCACTCTACGGAATATATTCCACAAAACGCGCGAGAGCTGTCCTCGGCGGTTGCCCGCATATGGTGTGAAAGCTGAAAATGAGAGAATGTTGCAATACTATCCTTATGCTAACAAAAGGAGTTGTGGGGCATGTCCCATAAGTTGTTGAAAAGCTGGTGCTGTGGATTGACCGTGGCTGTCTTAGCAAGCTGGGTTCCGCAGACCGCGAAAGCCTATCAGGTTGACTGCGCCATTCTGCTTTGCCTGGCTGGTGGGTGGCCCGCGTCAGCAGAATGTGCCCATGCCCGCGCTGTGTTTATCCGTCGGATCACGCCTTGGCCGATTGAGCCGCCGTTGCAAATTTGGCGCTGCCCGATGGGTGTTTCTAAGCGCGCGCCTTTGCAAAGCAGGGCCCCGAAAATCTGGGAGGCCAGCGACCAATCAGGTCGGACGCTTGGTCAGGTCATTCTGGCGCAAGTGGTCGAAGGTGGTGCCGATATAGACATTAGTGGTCTGGAATTCGATTTCGTGCGCTCGATCCGTGTCTGGGATGTTCGGCACTACAGTCATCGCGAACGCGGTCGCGACGATGATTGCTCTGAGAGTTATAACATGCGCCTCGGGACCTACGGCACGCAGGGAGAATTCGGTTGGCATCGCACGACTCCAGCGGCCGCCCCGCAATGGGTGCTGCCGTCGCGACGCTGTTCGTCATCAAACTGGCGGCGTGGAGTCGGTGTCGAATGGGAAGATCACGAGGGCAACCACGGATATGAGTGGGTGACCTACTAAGGCTATTCGCCGATGTCCTTCATACGTTCCGCGATATCGCCCGCAATGCGCTCATACAGGGCGGCTTGCTTATCTCTGGGAGTTCCGGGCTTCGGGTTCCTTCGGCGGATGCGTTTGGCAAGCCAGAAGAGCAACCTCGCGGCGGGGTCATCCAGTTTTTCCGGTACAGGAACTGGATAGTTTTCTTCGAGGAGGGCGACGACCTCAGCATTCATGCTGCGATGGTTGGCCTCGGCCGCGAGGCGTATTCGATCGCGCAGGCCGTCGGGTAGCCGCACGATGAATTTGTCCTGATTCTGAGAGCTTTGTTCTGGCATAGTGGCACTGTGCCATAAAAAGCGATTGACGCAATAGTGGCTAAGTGCCACTAACGGGGTGTGATTTCAACCTGGAGGCGTTTCATGAACAGTCGTAAACCAATGCAACTTCGGCTTCCGCAAGAGCTCAAAGAGTGGATCAAGGCGGAGTCTGATCGCAATGGAAATTCCCAAAATTCGGAAGTGATTCGCGCCATTCGCGCGGCGAAAGACAGGCGGTCCACGTTCGGATCAGTTGGAAATATAACTATAGATCAGAGTGATAACGCGCGTTGTTAACAAGTAAGAGAGGTGCCGATACGATGACTAAAGCAAGTATACAGACAAAAGCGAAACAGGCAGCCTCCGCCTTCATCCGCGAGGCGCGGGAGGCAGGTTGGCAGCGCGCAAAATTTGAGATCAAGCCTGATGGCAGTGTCATCGTCGATGCCAACATGGTCGCGCCAGAGGCGGCAGACGACTTTCTCAACAGTGACCTGAGAATGGGCGAATGACTCGCAAAAGCTTGCCCAAATACGTCTACAATGACCGGGGGTATCTCCGGTTTATCCGGCGTTCACGCGGTATCTCGGTCATGATGCACGAGGAAGCGGGCACCCCGGAATTTTGGGAACACTACAATCGCCTGCTGAAGGGGAAGCCAGCGCCAGCGCCGGTGAAGCGAAATTTTGAGGCGTTGATTCTCAGTTACTACGAGAGCGACGCCTATAAGAAACTGAAGCCTCGGACGAGATCCGATTATCGGCGGTACATCAGCCACATTCGTGAGATCTGGGCCGACAAAGACCCGGCCAGGATTGAAACCCATCACATCTATGAATTGCACCGCGCAAATGCGGATCATTGGCGGCAAGCCAACTATCTTGTTCAGGTCATGGTCGTATTGATGAACCACGCACGATTGATTGGCTTCATCAAGAAGGAGCACGGCAATCCGGCGAAAGGCATTCCGCTATTCAAGCAGCAGAGCGACGGCTGGGAGCCGTGGCCAGATGATGTTCGGGCTGAGTTCGAAGCGCTGGCTTCAAAGAGGGCGCGGCTGGTTTACGAGCTTTGCGTTGGTACAGGCCAACGAATTGGCGATGTCGTGAAGATGAAATGGGAGCACTTTTCCGATGAAGGTTTCGATTTTACGCAAGGCAAAACCGACAAACCGCTGTGGATCCCGTTAACCGACCGCTTGAAAGTCCATCTCGACGGGCTCGCACGAACGGACGGCACTGTTGTGGCCGACGCCAAGGGTCGACCAGTGAGCTACCGGATCGTTGCGGAGGAAATGCGCACCATCAAAAAGAAGATGAAGCACAAGAAGGCGAGCTACTACAAAACGCACGGGCTGAGGAAAAATGCGACGATCGAGCTCTATCTGGCTGGATGTGATGACGAGATGGTCAAGGCTGTCACCGGTCACTCAGGCGTCGAGATGCTGAAAAAATACGGTGGGCCGATCCGGCAAAGGGAGCTCGCGAAGCGCGCTCAAGAGGCAAGAAATCAAATGGAACGAAGCAAGACCGAAACGTGAAAGTTTCAACGGTTGTTTCAAAAATGGCAGTGAAGGAGAGTGAGGATGACGCAAGTCATTGATTTTATTGGAGGCGAGTACCGGAATCGAACCGGTGTACACGGATTTGCAATCCGCTGCGTCACCACTCCGCCAACTCGCCTTACCGGTGGTGTGATGCGTGATTAACCACATGCGCCGGTGGGGTGCAAGAGGGGTTTTTTGACTTTATTTGAGAAAGCTCGATTTTCTTTACTGATAGATGGGCTTAGCCGAGGGCCGCTCGTTCAAGCGCCTGGGCGATCAATCGGGCCGCACCTGGCAGAGCTCCAATCACGGGAAGGGTCTTTCCTGCAAACTTGGCCTTTTTCAGCGCGTCGGGGACGTCATCGCGTACGTGATCTCCGGCCTGGGCGAAGAAGGGAAGGCAAATGCTTTCTTTGGGAAGTAAAGCGGCCGCGGCGTGGATACTAGGGGCTTGCTCGACAAAACCGCAGCTAATGCGGGGGCCGGGGAGGGCCTGCGCAAGCGCTTTTGCAAAAATGAACGCTGCTGCGGCGGCATAGGGGCCGCGGGCGGATCCATGAGCGGCCAACAGAATATTCATGTCCCTCATTGCCCAGCCCTGAGCCAGGGCTTCGGTACGCATGGCTTTGGCGGCCAATGGCGCAAGACCTGTGTCCAGACCAAAAGGTGAGGTTATCTTGACGCGGCGACCGTCCAGCCGCTTTGGTAAAACTTTTGTGGTGAAATAGCCCTTGGACATGAAAAACGGATAGACCACGGCACCGTCTTCTACTTGCTGTTCTAATCGGCCCGGAGAGGACAGCGTAGCAGATCGAATGTCCCAGTTCGGTAGGCACTCAGCCACCTGCGATGCGAGGTCAGCGAGGGCAGATTCGGGTGCTTCAGGGGCCGAGGGTTGTCCGTGAGCGGTCAAAATAGCAATTGGCACGTTTACGATCCTTGATTGCGCGAATTGCGTGAACCGCACCTGAACGCGGGCCACGATCCGCCGTATGTGGCAAGTCGGCCGTCCGGTTGCAACGCTTGCTCTCCCTGTGTTTCCGGGGCGTGGATCATAAAAATGCGCAGAGCAGAAAAAACAGGCAAATTAGTTGGTTGACCTTCGTCAAAGCTTCACATACATCACAGCCACATCAGAGCGGGTATGGTGAAATGGTATCATAAGAGCCTTCCAAGCTTAAGGTGCGGGTTCGATTCCCGCTACCCGCTCCAAGATTTTCTCATACGAAATTTCATGTCCGAAACCGTGGCAGGCTACGTTGATTTGACGCAGATGCTACGCCAAAGGTCGTGCGCGGCACTTGGCCGCTTGACCTTGGAGGGTGAGATGGCCATGAAACCCAAGTCTTTTACGGGCCTCTTGTGGCCTGCCAGAGAAAAAGGGAGCCATCATGGCAAGACGACAGGCCGCCCCGGGTGCACAGGAAGAGCGTGAGCGCTCCAAAAAAATAAGTGTGCTGCGCGCGCTTTG
The DNA here is from genome assembly GCF_056159265.1 of Epibacterium sp. ABZ3_068. Lineage (NCBI taxonomy): Bacteria > Pseudomonadati > Pseudomonadota > Alphaproteobacteria > Rhodobacterales > Roseobacteraceae > Epibacterium > Epibacterium sp. ABZ3_068. The sequence goes on along the minus strand of NZ_JBSWUV010000001.1, from coordinate 3,839,723 downwards.
GCCGTTTATGAAGCCATACCGCTTGTTGATCATGGGAGCGCTGGCAGCCCTGGTTCTGACGGCAGGCGTGTCACTGACCCTGCCGCTGGCTGTTCGCCGGGTAGTGGACAACTTCCGTTTCTCCGAAACCGCACTGTTGAACCAGTATTTTCTTGCGGCCCTGGGTATTGCGGCGCTTTTGGCTGTGGGCACCGGTCTGCGTTATGCGCTTGTGACGCGCTTAGGCGAACGGGTGGTTGCTGATATTCGCAAGTCCGTCTTTGACCGCGTTATCGAGATGAGCCCGGCATTTTTTGAAAACATTCTGACAGGTGAGGTTCTGAGCAGGATCACAACGGACACAACGTTGATCCAGTCCGTTCTCGGATCGTCGGCATCGATTGCGCTGCGCAACTTTCTTATTTTCATTGGTGGTTTGGTCCTGATGCTGCTGACATCTGCCAAGCTGACGCTGCTGGTTTTGTTGATTGTTCCTGCCGTGGTGGTGCCAATCTTGACATTGGGCCGCCGTTTGCGCGCGATCAGCCGTGAAAATCAGGATTGGATTGCGGCCTCTTCCGGTAACGCAGGCGAAGCTTTGGGGGCCGTGCAAACCGTGCAGGCTTTCACCCACGAAACCATCAGCCGTAAACAATTCGCCGACCTCACGGAGACCGCATACGACAGTTCGCAACGTCGTATACGTACGCGTGCGTTCTTGACCGTGATTGTGATCTTTCTGGTGTTTTCTGGGGTTGTCGGCGTGCTTTGGATCGGCGCGAATGACGTGCGCGCCGGTACAATGACCGAAGGCTCGCTGGTGCAGTTTGTGATTTATGCCGTTCTGGTTGCAGGTTCCGTTGCGGCCCTGTCTGAGATCTGGAGCGAGCTGCAGCGCGCGGCTGGAGCCACTGAACGTTTGGTGGAGCTTCTGGAGGCCGAGGATCTGGTGGTTGATCCCTCCAACCCTCGTCCGCTACCCGCGCCGGTTCAGGGGCGAATTGAGTTTGACGATGTTACGTTCCGCTATCCGGCACGTCCTGACACCATTGCGCTGGATGAGATTTCCCTGACAGTGGAGCCGGGCGAAACGGTGGCCTTTGTTGGCCCGTCCGGAGCGGGCAAAACAACGATTATACAGCTTTTGCAGCGCTATTATGATCCGAACGTGGGGCAGGTGCGACTGGATGGGGTGGCGCTTGATCATATGCAGCGCGATGTCTTCCGGCAGTCCATTGCTCTGGTACCACAAAGCCCGATTATCTTTGCGGCCTCCGCGCGTGAAAATATCCGCTTTGGTCGTCCTGATGCCACGGATGCAGAGATCGAAGCCGCTGCACAAGCCGCCGCAGCGCATGATTTTATCTCTGCTCTCCCTGAAGGATATGACAGTTTCTTGGGCGAACGGGGCGTTATGCTTTCTGGCGGGCAGAAACAGCGGATTGCTATCGCACGCGCCATTTTGCGGGACGCGCCAGTGTTGTTGCTGGATGAGGCCACATCGGCTTTGGACGCTGAAAGCGAACGTCTGGTTCAGGCTGCGGTGGATGAGCTGAGCCAGGGACGGACCACGTTGGTTGTCGCTCACCGTCTTGCAACCGTTAAAAAAGCGGATCGGATTGTGGTCATGGACGGGGGCAAGATCGTTGCGACAGGCACCCATGAGCAGCTTGTCGCCGAGGGCGGGCTTTATGCCCGTTTGGCGCGTTTGCAGTTCACGGATGGGCTTGCGGCAGAGTAGGCCGCACAGAATGGCTGTTTGTGACGCCGCGTTTTCTGGCGGTCTTCTATCGGCTTACGCTGCGCCGTGCCTTGCTGGCGCAGCAAAACTTTCGCATTTATGATCTAAACGAGCCCGGATGTGCCATATGGTCGGCGCATCTTGTTTCGTGTCATGAGGGAGGAGAGGACGAGATGGGATTTGCCACCGCTCAAGAGTGCGCCCAATTTGCAAGTGAGATGCCTTATAAAGACCGCGGCATGCCGGCCACGCTTTATGGGCTTTTGTCGCGCACCGCAGGGAAGTTTCCAAATCACAAGGCGGTGAGCTACCAGCTGTTGTCCGGCCCGAAAGATCCGGCAGAGACGATCAACTGGCGAGATTTCCATGCCCGTGTCACGCAGGCGGCCAATCTGTTTCGCGCGCTTGGCGTGGAAGAAGGGGACACGATTGCCTATGTGCTGCCGAACTGTCACGAAGCGCTTTATACTTTTCTGGGCGGTGCGGTTGCGGGAATTGTAAATCCGATCAACCCGCTGTTGGAGCCGGAACAGATCGCATCCATCCTGCGTGAAACCGGGGCCAAGGTTGTAGTGACGCTGAAACCCTTCCCCAAGACGGATGTCCCGCAAAAGGTGGCCGAAGCCGTGCGCCATGCGCCCACGGTGAATACTGTTCTTGAGGTCGACCTGAACCGCTACCTCACCCCACCCAAATCCTGGATTGTGCCTTTCCTGAGGCCCAAGATGAGAGATAAAGAACATCTTGCCCATTCGGATTACCTTTGTTTCAACAAGGAATTGCGCAAGCAGCCGACGTTGTTGGCATTTGAGGACAGCGCAGGTGACCGGGTGGCGTGCTATTTCCATACAGGCGGTACCACCGGCATGCCAAAGGTGGCGCAACACAAATATTCAGGTCTCAATTATAACGGATGGATTGGCGCTACTTTGTTGTTCACCGAGAATGACAACATCATGTGCCCTCTGCCAATGTTTCATGTTTTTGCTTGCCACGTGATCATGATGTCCGCGCTGGCGTCCGGTGCGCATGTGGTTTTCCCAACCCCACAGGGATACCGCGGCGAAGGGGTTTTTGATAATTTCTGGAAACTGATCGAACGCTGGAAAATCTCCTTTATTATCACGGTACCAACTGCGGTATCCGCGTTGATGCAGCGCCCCGTGGATGCGGATGTGTCCTCGGTTAAAACCGCGTTTTCGGGTTCGGCTCCGATGCCCTTGGAGCTGTTCAACCGGTTCCAGTCCTCTTCAGGCGTCAAAGTTATCGAAGGCTATGGCTTGACCGAGGCAACATGCCTTGTGTCCTGCAACCCGATCGAAGGCGAAAAACAGGTGGGATCGGTTGGTATTCCCTTCCCTTATACAGACGTGAAAATTGTCCAGTCCACGACGAACGGCCTTCAGGAAGCGGCGGTTGGTGAGGTGGGAGAAATCTGCATCTCAAGCCCCGGTGTCTTCCCCGGTAACACCTATACCGAGGCCGCAAAAAACGCCGATCTCTATTATCAGGACATATACCTGCGCACCGGCGATCTGGGCCGGATGGGGGCGGACGGCTATCTCTGGATCACCGGGCGCGCCAAGGATTTGATCATTCGCGGCGGCCATAACATTGACCCGGCTGAGATCGAAGAAGCCGTTCTGGGCCACGAGGCGGTTGCTTTTGCGGGAGCGATTGGTCAACCCGATGCCCATTCCGGCGAATTGCCCTGTGTCTATGTGGAGCTTGTCGATGGCGCCGTTGTCAGTGAGGCAGAGCTGCTTGAACATTGTAAGGTCCACGTGCACGAGCGCGCCGCGATCCCCAAGCATCTGACCATCCTGGACGCCCTGCCCAAAACGGCGGTCGGCAAGGTTTTCAAACCGGATCTGCGCAAATTGGCAATCACGCGGGTCTACAACGCGGCCCTTGAAAAGGCCGAACTGGCGGCGCGGGTTGATGGCGTGATTGATGACAAACATCGCGGCCTGGTTGCCCAGGTTCAGATGAATGGCAGCGAATCTGAGACGGTTGGTCATGTGCTGGGCGCATTTACCCGCCCGTGGGACGCGCTCTGAGGGCCGCAAAGACCTCTTTTCACCGCGCAGACTCTGTCCTAACCTGAAGGACAGCCAGATGGAGAGCGCGCGGTGAACTACGAAAAACTCATCGACGAAGAAACATGGGCCTTTATTCGGCGCACAGATGAACTGTGTCCAAATGAGGACCCTCCGGTGCCTTTGGCTGAACGCCGCCGCATGTTTGATGATTGGAGCCGCGCGTTTCGTGCTCGTCGCCCCGCCGGGGTGAGCAGTCAGGATCTTGATGCGGATGGTGTGCCGGTCCGTGTCTACGAGCTGGGCAATCCGACCTGCACGGTGCTGTTTTGCCATGGGGGTGGGTTCATTCTTGGCAATCTCGACAGCCATGATGACATCTGCTCAGAGATCTGCGCGCAGACCGGATACCGCGTTGTGGCTGTGGATTATCGCCTGGCCCCCGAACATCCCCACCCAGCCGCCTTTGAGGACGTCTGGGCCGCGCTCAAATGGGTCAAAGGGAGGTATGAGGGCGATGTCGTGCTTCTGGGCGATAGTGCCGGTGCCAATCTCTGTGCGGCGATTGTGCATCAGGCCCGTCGCAAGGTGAGCGGCATTCTCGGGCAGGTTCTGGTCTATCCGCTTTTGGGGCAGGCAACAGACACCCCGTCATACCTTGAACATATGTCAGCGCCCATGCTGACGCGCGATGATCTGATTGGCATGATGCAGCTGCGCAGTAACGGAGTGGCGACAGAAGGTGATGTTACCATCGCGCCGCTTGAAGACACGGATTTCAAGGATCTGCCACCAACGGTGGCCTTCTCAGCCGATTGCGACCCGTTGCGTGATGACGCGCGGCTTTACGTGGAAAAAATTCAGACCGCCGGGGGGCAGGCTCATTGGGTCAACGAAACCGGCCTGGTTCATTCCTACTTACGGGCCCGCCACTCGGTTCGCCGGGCACGCGAGAGTTTCGAACGGATCGCCATCGCTGTGGAAGCGCTGGGGCAGGGCATCTGGTCCTGGGATTAAACAGCGGTGTGGCTCAATCCTGATCGCTATCGATCCAGATTGTCACGGGTCCGTCGTTGACCAGAGAGACCTTCATATCTGCGCCAAATTCTCCGGTCGCAACGGTCAGCCCGGCCTCCCGCAGGCGCTGGACAAAATCAAGGTAAAGCCTTTTGCCGTGTTCCGGAGACGCCGCACTGGAGAAACCGGGCCTGTTGCCGCTGCGGGTATCGCCGGCTAGGGTAAATTGGCTCACCACCAGAACCGAACCCGCCTCATCCAGAACAGACCGGTTCATCTTCCCGGCCTCATCCCGAAAGATCCGCATCTTGGAGATCTTTCGGGCCAGGTAGGCGCCTTGTGTTTCGCTGTCACCGTCCATGGCACAGACGAGAACCAGAAGACCTGGCCCGATTTCTCCGACGATTTTTCCGTCAACCCGAACGGCGGCCTCGGTTACACGTTGTATCAATGCGCGCATATCAGCTGTCCTTATTTTGCGCCTGCAACGAGTGCGACACCGCCCAATAAGATCAGGCCAAGCACTACGGCGATGGCGATCTTCCACGCGGAATAGGGGCGTTCCCCCTGTACGCGGCCTGATTGTCCATTGACTACAAACCGGTACGTCTTGCCTCTGTATTTATAAGCGGCAAGCCAGACCGGCAGCAGCACGTGTTTAAAGGTCACATCCCGTACCTCGGTGCGAAGACTGTCAATACGCTGGCGGTCACCGCCAATATCGAAACGCACATCGCGTTCGATGACCCGGTCCATCTTGGCGCGCGCTTCGGCAAAGCCCGCTTCCAGATCCACCGCATAAGCCTCGGCCCGGAACCCAGCCAGATACTGCGGCTGGTAGGGTTCCAGCTGCGACAGATCCCAGGGCTCCAACCCTTCGGTGTTGCGCTTTGGCAAAGATTTGGAGGCCAGCACCAGAACGTCGTCAAAAAACCGCTTTACCCGGCCCGAAACACCTGTCCAGCGCACCTTGGCCACGCGGCGGGTCTCTGATTTCCCATCTACAACCACTTTTTGTTCGACATAATACACGGTGCCCCGCTGACCGCGATATTGGGTTTCTGTGTCGGCATCATAGGTCCAGAACGGCACATAGATCCCGTCCATTTTACGCCCCTTGCGCGCATATTCCTGCAGCCCGTTAGGTGCGAACCACAGCCGCCCCAACCACGCGGTCATTGCCTTCTGCGCACTACGTTCATCCACGATAAATGGCACCACGCCTTTGGGCTTGATATGGCGGTTCGGGCCGGTGTCCGCGACCACGGGTGTTGCGCAAAACGGGCATTCGCGGGCGTGGGTTGTTGGGTCAAACTCCACCTGTGCCGCACAATTGGGGCACGAGGTGACACGTGTTACCTCCATCTCGGTCTCAGGCAACGCCTTGGCGACAGCTGCCTTGAAATCCAGTTCTTCCATCGCAGTGTTTTTGCCGCCCCAGGGGCCACTTGCTGCGGTGTTCCGGATCTGAGTGGTGTGCCCGCAATGGTCACAGGTCAGCGTGCTGTTTTGTGGGTGGTAACGATAGTCTGCTCCACATTGTTCGCAGGGAAAACGGTGCGTTTCCTCGGCTTCTTTTGCGGGCGGCGGCGGGGGAGGTGTCTGGCTCATGGTCGGTCTCACGGTCAGAGAAAGGGCGGCGATTGCAAGTCGCCGCCGTCAATGCGCAGGTTCGGATTACGGGTTATCCGGCGGGTGGAGGCGGCGGCGGCGGGGGAGGCAAGATGGTGAAGAGCTGTGCGAGCTCAGCCACATCTCCTGCAGCTTTCCAGCCGTCCTGGCCTGGCGTCCACACCAATGTTTCCCGCGTCAGGGTCCCGTCCTGCGCCATCCGCCCCATCCGGGCCTTGGAAAACGGACCGGTGGTGACGCCGTTTTCTGCGATATGCCACACATGCTCTACCGGTGGGGGGGGCGGAGGCGGCGCCATATGTCCGCTTGCCACGGGCGCGGCGGCTTGTGCCGCAGCGGGGGCGGGACGCGCGCCCCATGGTCCAGGCTGCTGACCCGCTGCCATATTGCCCATCTGGTTCGCCATCGCCATTCCCATACCCATGCCGATACCTGCGCCCATGCCGCTGTTTGGTGTCTGCGCTGCTGCAGTCATCGCTTCTGCCGCCGAAAACTGTGTATAGGCGCCAAGATCTCCCACAATCCCCATCTGGGTTCGCTTGTCCATTGCCGCTTCTACAGCAGGCGGCAAAGAGATGTTTTCGATATAGAGTTCAGGAATGGACAAGCCATATTCGGCAATCGTGCCGGAAATCTCCGTTGCAACCAGCTTGCCCAGATCTGCCGTATTTGCGGCCATGTCCAAAACCGGAATGCCGGATCCGGCAACCACGCGGCTGAACTCCTGCACGATAATATTGCGCACCTGAAAGGAGATCTCATCCATGGTGAACTCACCATCGGTGCCCACGATTTCGGTCAGGAAACGCGCCGGGTCTGCCACTCTTACGCTATAGGTGCCAAAGGCGCGCAGACGTACGGGGCCGAACTCGGGATCGCGGCAGATAATCGGGTTCTTCGTGCCCCACTTCAGATCATTAAACCGCGTCGTGTTGACAAAATAGATCTCTGACTTGAACGGCGACTGGAACGCATGGTCCCAGTGCTGCAGCGTTGTCATGATCGGCATGTTGTTGGTTTCAAGCATATAGAGACCGGGCGTAAACACGTCTGCCAGTTGCCCCTCATGGACAAAGACCGCCGATTGCCCCTCGCGCACGGTCAGCTTGGCACCGTATTTGATTTCATGGCCTTCGCGTTCAAAGCGCCAGACCATCGTGTCCCGTGTGTCATCCACCCAATGGATGACATCGATAAACTCGCCCTTTAGGAAGTCGAAAATACCCATGGTCTGATCCTCTTCATCATGCTCCTCAGCCGTGTTGGCGTCAGAGCGTTTCTCCAGTCAATTCATATGCGATTTCAGTCACCAAAGGATGGGCTTCTTCGGTGGTCATACCCGGCGACAGCCGGTTGTCATAAAGCATCTTCAGCAAAAGCTCATCATGGCTTGTCAGACGTGCAAATTCATCATCGTCGTTAAAGATCGACGGGCGCGCTTTGGGGCTGTCATTCCTGAGGCCAAGCCCTTGGGCGACTTCTTCATGCAGGCAGGCGCGGCGGGTCAGGGCGGGGTGCTCGGCCCGGATCAGCGCCACCCCTTGGGTATAGGCAAAAGGCGAACTAAGAGGACCGCCCGCGACCACCAGACAGAAGTAGATCTCTGGCGTGTTCACCAGCGTGTCCAGCTGGCTTGCGTTGATCCGGGGCAGTTGGCGCAGAACTTCTGTACGAATGAACGATTTGTCGTCCACCCCGGCATAGATCACTTTGAAATTGCCGCCTTTGCTGACTGCGGTCACAGGATGTCCGGTGATACGGGCCAGGCGCACGGCGTAATCTTCCAGCTCGCGCCGGTCGCTAACGCGTTGCTTGGCGGACACCGTCGGGGCAAAAACCGCCTCAAGCCGAACCGGTTCTTCCCATCGGCTCAGCGCGCCTTTGGATCCGATGCCCTGGCGGAAATGTTCGTCAAAAAAGGCGATCGCTTCGAAATTTCGGATCAGGTCGTCAGCATCATAGGGGGTATCTGGACCGCCGCCATCCTCGCGTAACAGACCGCGCGTCAATAGATCCTGCTGTAAGGCACTGTAAAAATTGGCGAGTTTTTCGCTTTGCGCTGATGGAACCGGGGCTTCCAGCGATGCAGGGCGCGACGGGGGTACCAGGGAAATGCGTTCACCGGTTTGGATGCATCCCGACACGGCCAAAGCCGTGAGGGCCGCACTTGCGCGTACGGCCCAACGGATCAAATTGTTCAAAGGAAGCGGCATCAAAGGTTGGATCCGATCAGGCAGGAACAGCTGTTCCGGCATTGTCGCCAACACCATCCTTGCGCGCCTTGGCTGCGGCCAGCGTGTCGCGCAATTCTGCTTCCATCTTCTTCAGATCTTCTTCGGCGGCGGCCCGTTTGGCCTTACCCTCATCCGCGATTTGCAGGCTTTCCTGAATTGTGCCGATCAGATCCGCATTGGCCTGTTTGACCGCTTCGATATCAAATACACCGCGCTCCATCTCCTGGCGGATCACCTTGTTGCTGTCGCGCAGATTGGCCGCGTTGGAGGTCAGCAGCTCATTGGTCAGGTCATTGGCATCACGCACGGCCGCTGCCGCTTCGGCTGATCGCTGGATGGTCACCGCCTGTGCCAGCTGGGTTTCCCACAAAGGCACCGTGTTCACCAAGGTAGAGTTGATCTTGGTCACCAGCGATTTGTCATTTTCCTGCACCAACCGGATCGAGGGCAGGGACTGCATTGTCACCTGGCGCGTCAGCTTCAGGTCATGCACCCGGCGTTCCAGATCATCGCGGGCGGCCCGCAGGTCCCGCAGTTCCTGTGCTTTCATGACCTGATCATCTTCGGGTGCGGCCTGAACTTCGGCCTCTTTTGCGGGGATCTCTTTGCTGTCGAGCTCCTCCAGCTTGGCCTCTCCAGCTGCAATATAGAGCGCCAGTTCATCATAGAAGTTCAGGGTCTTATCGTAAAGAAGATCCAGGGACTTGATGTCTTTCAGCAGCGTGTGTTCATGCGCCAGAAGGTCATCGGTGATCTTGTCGATCTGCCCCTGAACCATTTCATACTTGGCCGTAAACTTGGCAAAGGGGGCTGCCCGGCCCAGGATACGTTCAAAGAACGTGGGCTTGCGGCGCACATCCAGCTCCGAGACGGAGAAGCCACGGATGGTGGTCACAATTCCGCGCAGGCTGTCCCCCGCAGGGCCAACGTCCTTGTTGCGGACATCCTGCAGCATCGCCTGGCTGATGGTTTGCAATTCGGCCTGTGCGCCCGAGCCAAAGGCGATGATCGAATTGGTGTTGGTCATGTCGATCTCGTCCATCCGCTTGCGGATCGCGTCCGAGGTGGGGGCGTCCGCCTCGACCAACGGCTGTATGGTTTCCACCGGAGCGGCCAGTTCTACGCCGGTTACTTCTTTGACCATGACTTCCGCTTCTGCGGCTTTCTTCTGGATCGTCTCGGACATGAGCGGTTCCTCGTTCTGTCACCAAATTCGAATTTAAGTCTCGTCCAGCCGGACGCCTTCGCGCTGCAGCCGTTCGCGCAGCACGTCAATTTCCACGGTCAGATCGCTGCGATCTTCCAACAGCATCTTGCGGTTGCGGGCCGCGAAATTCTGTTCCAGGTCATCCAGTAACGCCATGTAGTCGCTCCGGGCCTGGGCGTCCTGACTGCGGCCGTAAATCTCGGAAAACTTCACGGTGGCATCGCGTGCCCCCAGCAAATAGACTGTCAGATACTTGCGCGCGGCGGTCAGATCACGTGGGTCTTCTTCCACCGTGCGAAACAGGTCGCGTACCACCGATTGAAACTGATCCACCCGCGCCTCAACGCGCCGGTCTTGGGCCCGCAGAACCGCATCGCGCATGGCTTTTAGATGGGTTTCCGCCTCATCGATCACGCGGGCGACGCGGTTTTGCTGGAACTCGTCGACCCCTTCGATGCCTTTGTCCGACAGGGGGTCGATGCCAAAGGACGCCAGATGCAGACCTGCAGCTGCCATCGCGTAGATCGCGGCAATCGCCGCTCCGGGTTCAGCCTTCCAGGCAGCAAAACCCGCACCGATGCCAACCAGAAGCGCAGCCAGGATTTTACGCGGCAGGGCCGGACGTTTGGCAACGCGGCGGTCGTCAAAGGCGGCTTCCGCGCGCAATCCTTCGCGCAGCATAAACCATCCAGAAGCCCAGGCGGCTACTCCGGCAAGTCCCATCGCCATTCCGCTTGCGCCACTAAAAAGGGAGACCAACAAAAGCAGGGCAACCGGTACCGCCATCAGATTGGCGCGCAGGCCAATGGGATTTACGCGGGCGTTTTTGAACGGTCCGCGCGCAGGCTTATTGGGGGCGCCTTGCGGCGCGCCATTGGGGCTGAACTTTCCACCAAATCTTTGTGACACGCGATCAGACACCCACGATCCAACCGGTGCTGAGACCCAGCATTAACAAAATTAGCGCGACAAACGCGAGATTACGCACGAAACGTCACTCCCCACCTGCAATCACATGCATTCCTTGCGGCAAAAGGTAGGGGATGATGACCGGTCTTACTAGGGGGAAGCGACACGCAAATGTCTCAGCGGCGTGGGTTTTTGCCGATCGGACGACCCTTTGAGGGTCCTTTGCCTGGTCCCTTTGCGCCGCTTCGAGAGGCATTTGGGCGTGCGCCCGGTTTTCCGGGTTTACCCCGCAAGCTGGCGGAAGGGTCCACAGCCTTGCGCCCCTTTGGCGCAGGTGCGCCGGGTTTGCCGCCTGTGCTCAGGGGTTTTCTCTTTCCAGGCAAGGGTTTGCGGTTTCTGGTTGGACGCAGTTCAGCCGGTTCCTCCGGGCTTTGCAGCCCCAGTTGGTCGCGCATCACCTTGCGGCGGACTTCTTCCACTTGGCCGGGTTTCAGATCCCCCAGCTGGAAGGGGCCATAAGAAATCCGCAACAGCCGGTTTACGTGAAAGCCAATATCCTCCATCGCGCGGCGGATTTCTCGGTTCTTTCCCTCACGTAATCCAACTGTTACCCAGGCGTTTGCCCCCTGTTGGCGATCCAGTGTCACCTGCATGGGCTGGAAACGTTCTCCATCAATGACCAACCCCTTGCGCAAGGGCTCGAAATCCGTGTCCTTGGGGCGGCCGTTGATGCGCACGCGGTAGCGCCGCAACCAGCCGGTTTCCGGCAGTTCCAGCTTGCGCTTGATGCCCCCGTCGTTGGTCAGCAGCAAAAGCCCTTCAGAATTGAGGTCCAGACGCCCCACCGTCATCACGCGCGGCAGATCTTCGGGCAGTTCGTCAAAAATTGTCGTGCGGCCTTTTTCGTCCGAATTTGTGGTCACCAAACCGTTGGGTTTGTAATAGAGCCACAGCCGCTCTTCTTCGGCTTCGGGCAAGGGGGTTCCATCAACGGTGATCCGGTCCCGCTCCGTGACATTCAGCGCCGGGCTGTCGATCTTCTTCCCGTTCACCTTTACCCGGCCTTCGGCAATCATCCGCTCCGCCTCCCGGCGTGAGGCCACGCCAGCACGTGACAGTACTTTGGCGATACGATCGCCTTCGGGGGAATTGGATTTCGGGTCGGACGAAGCTGGTTTCTGTGTCATGCCTCCGCCATAGAGCATTCCCGCGCCTTGCGAAAGTATCCATTCTGGGGCAGGGAAGGGATATGCAGTTCACCTCTCATATGGACCAGGCGCTGGAAGAGGCGCGCCGTGCCGCAACGCGGGGCGAAGTTCCGGTCGGCGCAGTTCTGGTTGCGCCAGATGGGCAGGTTGTCGCTGCGGCGGGCAACCGAACGCGTGAATTGAATGACCCAACAGCCCATGCGGAAATACTGGTCATCCGAGCGGGCTGTGCATCAGCCGGTTCAGAGCGCCTTTTGGGGCATGATCTTTATGTGACTCTGGAACCCTGTGCCATGTGTGCAGCCGCCATTGCCGCTGCCCGTATCCGTCGCGTCTATTATGGTGCCTCTGATCCGAAATCGGGCGGTGTTGCCCATGGGGCCTGCGTCTTTGAACATCCGCAATCGCACCATGCGCCCGAAGTTTATGACGGGCTGGCAGAACGAGAGGCGGCCCAATTGCTGCGGGAGTTTTTTGCGCGGAAACGGTCCGCCGAATGACGCTATCTGCGCCCGTTATCGCTGCGGCGCAGGCCTTTGATGTTCGACCTCTTGTCTGTTTGCAAGAAAGCAGAGTTTCTGACGTTTGGCGCGTCTGTCGACGAGACGGAACCACTGCTGTTTTGAAACTGTATCACCAAGGCATGGGGAATGAGGCAGCAGGCTTCGCCTATCTGAAACAGTTCCAGGGCAATCGGGCAGTTCTGGTTCATTCGGTTGATGGGAATGCCGTGCTGATGGAGAATTTGCCGGGACCGTCGCTTGGTGATTTTGCGCGCAGCGGCAAGGATCGGGAAGCTGCCGAGATTCTGGGAGATCTCGCATGTTTTCTAAGCCAGAATGGCAAGGAGACGCCGGGACTTTTACCCCTGTCACAGGTGTTTGAACCCATGTTGGAGGCTCCGGTTCCCGCGGGTTTTTCTGACCGCCAGGTTGCCCTTTACCAAGAGGGACGAACCCTTGCCCACAGCCTTTTGGCGCATCAAACTGTCCAGGCCCCCCTTCATGGAGATCTGCACCACGATAACGTCCTTTTCGGTGCGCGCGGCTATTGCGCCTTTGATGCGAAGGGTATGATCGGGGACCCGGCTTATGAGTTGGCAAATGCCTTCCGCCATCCGCGCGGTCGACCGGACTGGACCACCGATGTGACGCGCAGCTGCCGTCACGCTCGGATCTGGGCCGAGGCATTGAAGACCACGCAAGACCATCTTCTATCCTGGGCTATGGCCAAGGCCGCAATGTCAATCTTCTGGCAGTCGCGGTCCGGAGCCGTCAAACCCGTCGAATTTCAGCATCTGGAGACCTTCTCTCGAGCACGAGATCAGGTCTGAAATTTCTGTCTTGTGCGGTTTAGGGCAATTGTCCTAAGTTGTCTCTAGGTCAAACGTCCTAGGATTCGCCAGATCATGTCTACACGTGACACAATTGCCGCCGCAGCTGATGACCTCTTTTATGAAAAGGGGTTTGAGGCGACGTCTTTTGCGGATATTGCCCATGCGGTCGGCATTTCGCGCGGCAATTTCTATCATCATTTCAAAACCAAAGATGCGATTCTGGATGCGGTCATTGATCGCCGCATTGCCAAGACCAAAGGGATGATGGAAACCTGGGATGCGCAGGGGCAAACGCCACTGGACCGGATCGGCTGCTTTATCCGCATTCTGATCCGCAACCGGGCCAAGATCACACAGTTTGGTTGCCCCGTGGGATCGCTGGTGTCCGAATTGGGCAAGTTGAACCACGTGAGCCAAAGCCGTGCCAATGCGCTGTTTTCCATGTTTGGTGATTGGCTGGCAGAACAGTTCCAAGAAATGGGCTGTGATGCGCCCACTGCTTTGCGGCACGCGCGCCATTTGCTGGCCCGCAGCCAGGGCGTGGCGACGCTGTCACAGGCCCTGCAAGATGATGAGTTTATCGATGGTGAAGTTGTTTTGATGCTCGACTACGCCGCTGCTGCGGCGTCTGAATTTACGCAAGAAGGAAATTGATCATGTTTAACGTTGTTCTGCGCCTCTCTGACAATCGCGCTGCCGCTGCGGACCATATGGAGGCCCATCGCGCCTGGATCGCCCAAGGTTTCGAACGTGGGCTGTTTCTGGCCGTGGGGACACTGGCTGACAAACAGGGCGGTGGCATCTGGGCTTACAACTGCACCGCTGCGGAGCTGGCAGATTTCGTGAACCAAGACCCCTTTGTGATCCACGGTGTTGCGGTGCCGGAAATCGTTGAAATGATCCCCGCCCGCACCGATGCGCGGCTGAATTTTCTGAAAGACGCATAACACATGACAGACCTCTATCGTGCCCCGGACGGCGAAGATCGCTGCAAATGGGCGGGCGGTGCGCCGGGATTTCTCGAATATCACGACGACGAATGGGGCTATCCCGTGGGCGATGACATTCGCCTGTTTGAGAAAGTCTGCCTCGAAAGCTTTCAGTCGGGCCTGAGTTGGCGCACCATCTTGGATAAACGCGAAAACTTCCGTGCAGCGTTTCATGGATTTGATTACCGCAAGGTGGCCCGGTTCACCGAGGCCGACATTGACGCTCTGTTGCAGAATGCGGGCATCGTACGTCACCGGGGTAAGATCAACGCGGTGATCAACAATGCCGCCCGCGCGATTGAGCTGGAAGAGGAGGCGGGAAGCCTTGCAGCGTTTTTCTGGTCGTTTGAGCCGGATCCCAAAACCCTGCCGCCGCCGCAGACCCAGACCACCAGCCCGGCCTCTGTGGCGCTTTCCAAGGCGCTGAAGAAGCGCGGCTGGAAGTTTGTCGGTCCCACCACCTGCTTTGCCTTTATGCAGGCGATGGGGTTGATCAATGATCACGCGACCGGCTGTAGCTGCCGTGCCAAGGCCGAAGCCGCACGCGCTGCATTTACCCGCCCAGAGCTTAAAGCGTGATGGGTTTCAAAACCTCTGGTTCCACCACATTCACGTCAGGTAGTGCGGTGGCCAGTTCATCGGCGCTCTGCTCAAGAAGGGGGAAAGTCTTGTAATGGCAGGGGATCAGCGTCTTGAAATTGAAATACCGCTTGGCTGCATAGGCGGCACCTTTCATCCCCATGGTGAAGTGCCCACCTGCCGATAGGATGCCAATCTCGGGCTTATAGAAATCGCCCATCCATTCCATATCCGCCATGATATCAGTGTCACCCGAGACATAGACGGTCTTGCCCTCCGCCTCGATCATAAAGCCGACTTCTGATCCGGCGGCTTTTGGTCCGTCCGGTGAACCAAAGGTTGAGCTGTGTGAGGCCGTCACCATCGAGACCTTGATACCGTCCAGATCAACGGTCCCACCCTTGTTAAAGCCGATGGTTTCGATTCCCTCGGATTCTCCCCAGAAGTTCATCAGATCATATTGGCCAACCACCGGCACACCGAAAGTCTTTGCCAAGGTCAAAATATCTGCGGAATGATCAAAATGCGCATGGGTCAAAAGGATATGTGTAGCGCCATCCGTCGCGGCGCTGTGCTGATCCTCGCTCAGCATCGGATTGCCGGTCAGCCAGGGGTCGATCAACAGCACCTTGCCGTTGCTCTCCAGCCGAAAACTCGCATGTCCCAACCAGATAATATTCATAGAATCTTTCTCCTTTTTGGACCTAGGATGATCCCAAGTTTGCCCAGGTCACCTATGCGGAGAACTCTATGGAGCTGAACAGATATGTCGATGCCTATTGTGAGCGTCTAGCGCCGCATTACTGGGCAGAACCTGTTAACGCAGTAACCAATCTCGCCTTTGTGATCGTTGCACTTCTGGTGTGGCGCCTTGAAAAGAAGCGCCGCGCGCCGCTCACGCTCGCTCTCTGCCTCATCGAGGCAGGTGTCGGCGTGGGGTCCTATCTGTTCCACACTCATGCGGTTGTTTGGGCCATGTGGGCGGATATTTTACCTATCGCGCTCTTTGTGCTGGTCTTTGTCTTTGCAATCAACCGCGACATTCTGCGTTTGCGCGGCCCATCTGCAATTGGTCTTACGGCGCTGTTCTTTCCCTATTATGCGATGACCTTGCCACTGTTCCAAATGCTTCCGGGGCTTGGAGGGTCGGCTGTCTATGGCCCCGTTCCCTTGCTGATTGTGCTCTATGCGCTTGTGTTCTGGGGTAAACACCCGGTGATGGCACGAGGCTTCATTTATGGATCGGCAATTTTGATCTTGTCACTCACGCTGCGCACCCTGGATGAGCCGCTGTGTCAGCTCTTCCCGCTGGGAACCCATTTTATGTGGCATATCCTTAATGGGGTGATGTTGGGATTGATGATTGTGACCTATGGGCGTGCTTGGCGGGCCCAAAGCGGCGATCAGGCGTCAGCAACCCTTGCGGGGGAGGCGCGAGAGGGGTAAATGCCGGGTAACAAAAGATGAGGGTAATCCATGTCGATTGACCAAAATACCGCCGCCAAAGTGGCGAAACTGGCCCGGATCAAGGTTGAAGACGACGCGCTTCCGGCGCTCGCGAACGAGTTCAACAATATCCTGGGCTTTATCGAGCAGCTGAACGAAGTGGATGTCGAAGGTGTCGAGCCGATGACTTCGGTCACGCCCCAGCGTCTGAAACGTCGTGAAGATGTGGTCAATGACGGCAACCAGCAGGACAAGGTTCTGGCCAATGCGCCGGACGCGCGCGAGGGGTTCTTTGCGGTCCCGAAGGTGGTGGAGTAAGACATGACTGAACTGAATAAACTTGGCCTGGCTGAGGCCCGTGACCTTCTGCGCAAGGGTGAGACGACATCGGTTGAACTGACCGAGGCCTGCATTGCCGCTGCTGACTCTGCCGACGCGCTGAACGCCTTTGTCCACAAAACACCCGAGATCGCGCTGGACCGTGCCAAGGCTGCGGATGAGCGCCTGAAAGCAGGCGACGCGCCGGCCATGTGCGGCCTGCCAATTGGCATCAAGGACGTGTTCTGCACCGAAGGTGTCAACAGCCAGGCAGGGTCCAATATCCTCAAAGGGTTCATGCCGCAGTATGAATCGACCGTAACCCAAAACCTGCGCGATGCAGGCGCGGTCATGCTGGGCAAGCTGAACATGGATGAATTCGCCATGGGTTCGTCAAACGAGACCTCGTGTTATGGTCCCGCGGTAAACCCGTGGAAACGCGACGGAGACGACAGCCTGCTGACACCGGGCGGCTCCTCTGGTGGTTCTTCGGCGGCTGTGGCGGCGGACCTCTGTCTGGCGGCAACCGGCACCGACACAGGCGGCTCGATCCGTCAGCCTGCAGCCTTTACCGGCACCGTTGGCATCAAGCCCACCTATGGCCGCTGCTCGCGCTGGGGTGTGGTGGCTTTTGCCTCCTCTCTGGATCAAGCGGGACCGATGACCAAAACCGTGCGCGACGCTGCGATCATGCTGGGCGCCATGGCCGGTCACGACCCCAAAGACAGCACTTCGGCGGATCTGGCTGTCCCGGATTTCGAGGCGCTGCTGACCGGGGACATCCGGGGCAAGAAAATCGGCCTGCCCAAGGAATACCGCGTTGATGGAATGCCTGCTTCCATTGAAAAACTGTGGAACGAAGGCGCCGACAAGCTCAAAGCTGCCGGTGCGGAGATCGTTGATATCTCCCTGCCGCACACCAAATACGCGCTGCCAGCTTACTATGTGATTGCTCCGGCAGAAGCTTCGTCAAACCTCGCCCGGTATGACGGTGTGCGCTATGGCCAGCGTGCCACGCTGGATGCGGGGGATGGCATCACCGAGATGTACGAAAAGACCCGCGCCGCAGGTTTTGGCCCTGAAACACAGCGCCGGATTATGGTTGGAACTTATGTGCTGTCGGCCGGTTTCTATGACGCCTATTACAACCGCGCCCGCCGCGTGCGCACCCTGATCAAAAAGGACTTCGAGGACGCCTTTGCGGCTGGCATCGACGCGATTCTCGCGCCGGTCACACCGTCTGCGGCCTTTGGCCTGGGGGAAATGGCCTCGGCTGACCCGGTGGAAATGTACCTCCAGGACGTCTTCTCGGTCACGCTGAACCTCGCTGGCCTGCCCGGTGTGGCAGTACCTGCGGGTCTCAACAGCCAAGGCCTGCCGCTTGGGCTGCAGCTCATCGGGAAGCCATGGGAAGAAGGGGACCTGCTGAACACCGCTTACGCGCTGGAACAGGCCACCGGATTTGTGGCCAAACCGTCCAAGTGGTGGTAAAACACCAAAAAAGCTGAGCAGAACCAACAGAGCCTTCCAACCACAGGTCCCTCCCATGCGTGCAATTGCCTTCCCGCTTGTCGTCACTTCGATCCTTGCCCTCGCGGCTTGCGAACCGACGGTGCCTGACAGCGGGGCAGGGGTGATTGATCCCTTTGCGCGCCCGGCACCGGGGGAGACCATTACAGGGGAGCCTTTGGTGCCTCCCGCCCGCATTTCGACCGAGCCGCTGCCATCAGCAGCAGGGCGCCCGGCGCAATCTGTTGGAGACTTTGGCTCCAGCACTTCGGCGCCAACCCCTTATGTGCCGCCCAATCAGCGCAGTACAACAACGACAACCTCGGCCTCCAGCGACGATATTGCCCGGGAAGCGGCGGCTGCGCTGGGTGCAGTGCGCAGCAATTCTGGCGTTGCCCCGGTTGAGGCAAGCCCATCCAATCCGGCGCCGCAGTTGATCGACAATCCCGGTATCTCGGACGAGAACGACTTTGGCGCGGTGGCCTCGCGTCAGTCGATCGAAAGTGACGCGGAGCGTTTGAAACGCAATCGCGCACAATTTGAACAAGTTGCCCCGACCACTTTGCCGCAACGCGATGGCAACAGCGATCCCAATATTGTGCGCTTTGCCCTCAGCACGTCGCACCCGGTTGGTACACGTGTGTACAGCCGCGCAGGTATAAATCTTCAGGCACGCTCCCAGCGTAATTGCGCGCAGTTCCGTTCTGGTGATGAGGCCCAAACGGAATTCCTACGTCAGGGCGGCCCACAGCGCGACCGCAAATCCCTTGATCCGGATGGAGATGGTTATGCCTGCGGTTGGGATCCAAGCCCTTTCCGGCAGGCCGTCGGCAACCGCTGATCCAGTGGCGACTCTTGTCCCCATCCAGCATCCAAGCCCGAATTTCGGGCCACGGCGCGAGGGGCTGAAACCGCATTTGATTGTCATCCATTACACGGCCATGACCAGCGCAGACGCCGCTCTGAAGCGTCTGTGTGATCCCGTATTCGAGGTCTCTGCCCATTACCTCATCAGCCGCACAGGAACCCTGTGGCAGCTTGTCGACGAAGAGATGCGGGCCTGGCATGCCGGCGCGGGGGAATGGGCCGGGCAAGGAGACATCAATTCTCGCTCCATTGGGATTGAATTGGATAACAGCGGCGACCACCCGTTTCCTGAACCACAGATGCACCAGCTGGAGACGCTTCTGGCAGGGATCCAAAGTCGCTGGTCCATTCCTGCCAGCGGTATTATCGGTCACTCTGATATGGCACCAGGACGCAAGTCTGACCCTGGTCCCAAATTTGACTGGCCGCGGCTTGCGCGTCAGCAGATGGCCTCCCTCTCTGGTGGGGGGACCACCCAAAAGCCGGACTGGACCAGCTTTCGTGCTGCCGCGCAACAGGCGGGATTTACCGCACCTTGTGACGATCAAACTCTTTTGGCAGCCGTGCGTCTGCGCCATCGCCCTTATGCCAGCGGCCCTCTGACAGGTGCGGACTTCACGGCTCTGCCAATCGTGTAACAGCTTTCATCTTTTTAAAAATACTTTGGGGTGAATGCGTGCAGCGCACGCAGAGGGGCAAAGCCCCAACGACCCCTGATCCGCATTGACCCCACTTGAAATTGCGCGTAGTCCAGCCCTCGCACAGAAGGCCGGACGGCCGCGTTGCAGCAATGCGCGAGGAAAGTCCGGGCTCCACAAGGCAACGGTGCCGGGTAACGCCCGGGCGGGGTGACCCGACGGAAAGCGCCACAGAAAACAGACCGCCCTGCATGTCAGGGTAAGGATGAAACGGTGGGGTAAGAGCCCACCGCGCTTGTGGTAACACAGGCGGCACGGCAAGCCCCACCAGGAGCAATGCCAAATAGGGTCCCCGCGCGGGCAGGTCGGGCAACCGATACCGACGCTAGGTATGCTTTGACCGAGAGGGACCGGGTTGGCAGCTAGAGGCGTCTGGCAACAGGCGCCGCAGATGAATGGCCGTCCAGGGGCGTTTTGCGCCCCGGACAGAACCCGGCTTACAGGCCTTCTGTGCTTTATTCCGCTCGATCAGAGCCCCGGCAGGGCCATGTGGGAGATGTGGCCATAACAATGCCCTGTCCGGGGCCCGAATCTGACGCGAAGTGTGCATACCATTCCCACAATTCCTTCAAACATTTGGATAAAGAATGCGCCCCATACTTTTGCTCTTTGCAGCTTTTCTAACAGGCTGTACCCAAACATATGCGCCCACACAAAAGGCGCCACAATCACTGTCCAGCGCTAGTAAACTGCATACCCCGCTGTCAAACCGCAGTTGGCTGTTCTACAAAATTTCGGCACCCGCTCTGCAAGATCGGCAAAAGGTGGTGGAAGTAGAAATTCTTTACCGCGAAAATTACACGCGGAGCGTCAAAAGCCCGGCGGTACCGGTTTTGGCCGAACATCTGGCAGCCTTTCGTGCAGCGCGACAGACTGGTACCGGAATGGAACAGGCAATTGTCGACATGGCCAGCCGCATTGCGCGCCTGACCCGCTGCTCAGAAGGGCAAATTGAGTTGGCGCGACCAACCACACGCTATCGAGTGCCACCAGAGCATTTTGCAGATGTGCTGGGGTCTGATGCCAATGTCTTCAAGGACATAAAAGGCAAGAGCACGCCTATTCCGGTTCCGCCAATTAAGGCGCACTCGGCCGGTGGAACCGTGCGTTTGGTGTGTGACTTCACCAAATCCGAAGTGGCCAAAGCGGCAGTTCGGCCCAATGTGTCCCCCGCTGATCTTAAAGCCTTGGTGGCAGGGCGGACCCATCGCAGTTACAGTACAGCCCATGGCACTCAGATTGAGTATCTGTCTGCCGATGGCACAGCTTACCTGTGGTACCCAGGGAATACGCGCGCCGTTGTTGGCAACTGGCAGGTCGAAGCCAATGATGCCAATCCCAAAGAAGGCGTCATATGCTTTGTCTATCATAACGCATATAACCCGGTTTTGGGCACCAGCGGTAAGAGGCATTGTCTGAGGGCCACGACTTTTACTAGGCAACATCCTGAGTCCCGAATTGGTGATGTCTTTCACCTTTCCTCCGGACAACTTCCATATGTGATGCCGAAGCGAAATTTGTCTTTTGAGGCCTTGGCGCGCATGCAAAAACAATAGCCTGTGCATATGTGTTGGGTTTGTGGATGAAACGGTGGAAATTACGCCTTACCCCTATTGACTCCGCGCCCGCTTCCCTTAAAAGCGCACGCTCATATGGAATTTACCGAGAGGCCCCTGCCTTTTCGGACGCAGGAGAAGCACCATGGCGAAGCCGACGACCATTAAGATCCGCCTGAACTCGACCGCGGGCACGGGCCACTTCTACGTGACCAAGAAAAACGCACGCACCATGACCGAAAAAATGGTTGTGCGTAAGTACGACCCGGTTGTGCGTAAGCATGTCGAGTACAAAGAAGGCAAAATCAAATAAGCCTTCTGATCCGGTCAGGATTAAATAGAAAAGGGTCGTGCCTCTGGCGCGGCCCTTTTTACATGCGTAGCCATACTGAAGTTCAGTGATGCCTAAAATGCACTTCATTAATACATCGCAAACGCAAGGGAATAGCAGCTAGTTTCAGGCATGCTTTCGCCAGCTGTGCAGATTTCTCGGCCTTCGGGCGACGGAAATTGGGCGCAGCAACGTGGAGTAGATGTTATGAGACGATTGACTGTTTTTCTTGTTCTGGTTGCCGCCGTGATGGTGGCAGAGGCCTCGTTGATCCGACATCCGCGTGCGACCTCTGTGGTGCCTGCGGCCTTGCAACCAACCTCTGTCACCGTTCGCCCCTTGCTGGGGGAGGGCGCTGCTAAAGTTGTAGCTCTGCCTGGATAAGGCTGGGCGTGAGCCCCATGGCCTGCATCAGCCTGGCAGAGGCCGTATTAAACGGCGCATAGGTCGTCACCAGTGTTGTGGCACCTGAAGCTGCTGCCGCGTGCTTTACGGCCGTGACAAGCGCCTTTGCGATCCCCATTCGGCGCATCGCACCTGCAACCGCAATATGATGGAGCATGACACGCGTACCACCCAGCGTGACCGGCAGTTTGGGGCGCGCCTGCACCTCATATATCGTGTACCCCAACAGGGCTCCCGTGGGGCTTTCTGCGACCAACGCGTGTACGGTGTCCTCGGCCAGCCAGCTCTCTAGCCAAGCTTGTAGATCGGCTTCATTTGGATTGGCTGGGTGACGTTCAGGTTGATGTTCTACATGCAGTTGGTGCAATTCCTTTAACAACGGCACCAACCGAGCTGCATGTTCTGCGGGAAGCTGTGTGATCTTCATTCGTATTTCAAAAGCGGTGCTTCTGCTCCTTGGAGTTCTTTGTTCAAACAAAAGAAAAGGGCGGGTCCAACTGGCCCGCCCCTCGCTGATCCGAATTTTATGGTCGCTTATTCGCGGCTACCAAACAGCTGGAGCAGGAACATGAACATGTTGATGAAGTCCAAATAGAGGCTCAGCGCGCCCATGATGGCCGCTTTGCCCAGCCACTCCTGATCGCTGGAATGCGCCATCTGCAGGTAAGTGTTCTTGATGTTCTGAGTGTCATATGCGGTGAGGCCCGCAAAAATCAGTACGCCGATTGCAGAGATTGCGAACTGCAGACCGGAAGACTGCAGGAAGATGTTGACGATAGATGCAACCACCAGACCAATCACACCCATGATCAGGAAGGTGCCCATTGCAGAGAGGTCTTTCTTGGTCGTGTAACCCACCAGTGACAGGCCAGCAAAAGCGATCGAGGTGATCAGGAAGACCTGAATGATAGACGCACCGGTAAAGACGAGGAAGATCCAGGAGATCGACAGGCCCATCACGGCTGCAAAGACATAAAATACCAGCTGTGCAGAGGCGGCTGACAGGCGGTTGATGCCTGCGCTGAAGCCAAACACAAAGGCCAGCGGGGCAAACATGATCACCCATTTCAGGGGAGATGCAAAAATTGCATAGCCCAGGCTGGTCAGGTACGTGTCCGCGTTCAACTGCGCCGCGGCAGCCGAAGGATCGCTGGTTACGGCCAGATTGGAGATCGCCCATGCCGCAGCAAAGGTGATCAGCATGCCAATCGACATGGTGCCGTAAACTTTGTTCATGTGGGCGCGCAGGCCCTCGTCGATCTCAGCCGCGCGTGTGCCCGCGGCGGACCGGATGTGGTCAAATTGTGCCATGTTCAATGGTCTCCGTCGCATAAAAATTCTACTACGCGGGGTCCCGCGCAGCGTTACGACAGATATTGGGTGAACAGGGCCAAGGTTCAAGTGTTTTCCGCAGGTCTGCGGCATCAAAACACTCAAAAGATATGCAAGTTTGCGCAACGGCTCACAAAAGCCGGGGTGACCTTTGATGTCACCCCTTGGAGCGCACTTCTTTTTCAGTCACTTAGCGGCAGGGCAGGTCCCAGATCGGGCGCGCCGCTTCGGCCAGGGCTTCTGTCCGGCTTATCCCGATATCGGCCAGCTCTGCATCGCTCATGCGGGCCAACTGGGCGCGCTGACGGCGCAGGGCCGCAAGTTCTCCAAAAATCGCAAAGATGGAACGCCGGGCAGGGCGCAAAGATTGAGCAGTCGACAAATAAGCCATGGTTAACTCCTGATTTAAGATTTGATGAATTTCGTCCTTTCATCAATTTGCTTGATACATATGGCAAAACATGACAGATTTTAAAAACGAATGTTTTTGATGGTTTTCATCAGGGGGCGTGATGGTTCGGAATTTAGATATCACTACACTTCGGTCTTTTGTCGCTGTTGCGGACAATGGTGGTGTGACACGGGCGGCGGGGTATTTGCATCTCACGCAATCTGCGGTTTCGATGCAGTTGAAACGTCTTGAGGAGCTGTTGGATCTGCAGCTTCTGGACCGCAGCGGGCGCACCATTGCCTTGACGTCGGCCGGGGAGCAGATGCTTGCCTATGCCCGGCGTATGGTTGCTCTGAATGACGAGGTCATGGCCCGGCTGACGGATCAGGCGTTCGAAGGAGAAGTGGCATTTGGTGTGCCCCATGATGTGGTTCACCCGGTCATACCGCGGGTGCTGAAATTGTTTAATGCCAGCTATCCCCGGGTGCGTGTGAATCTGGCCACTTCAAACACCCGCCATCTAAAAGAAGAATTCGCCAAAGGTGCGTATGATCTGATCCTGACAACAGAGAGTGGCGCGCGCGAAGGGGCTGAGACCATCCACGACATGCCTTTGCGTTGGGTGGGAGCTCCGGGCGGTACAACTTGGCGCCAACAGCCTTTGCAGCTTGGGTTCAGCCGAAACTGTATTTTTCGCGGTGTTGCAGTCAAAGCGTTGGACGAGGCCGGGATTCCCTGGGAAATGGCACTCGACAGTGAATCTGATCGTACGGTCGAAGCAACAATCAGCGCCGACCTTGCGGTGGGGGTTCTGCTTGAGGGAATGCAACCGGATCATCAGGAGTTGGTTGATTCAAATGGGGCGCTGCCAACCTTGCCCATCCAGCACATAAATCTTTATGGCGCGGACAAGGTTCGTGCTCCCTATGTGGGTGAACTGGCCAAGCTGGTTCGCCAGGGATTCGGCGATATGCGCCCGGCCTCTTTGCGGCTGGCAGCCGGGTAATTCAGAGATCAGGGGGCTTCGGCCCCCTCCATCGTGATGACAACTTTACCTGTGGATTTCCGGCTGCGTAACAGTTCAAGCGCCTCTTCAACCTGTGCCAACGGAAGCTGGTGGCTGACATGCGGGCGCAACGTGCCGTCCGCAAACCAGTCAAACAGCTTACCCAGGCAGCCTTGCACCACGGTCGGGTGGGATTTGAGGAGCCCCCCAAAGTAAAGACCAATTACGGTGAGATTCTTGACCAGCAGGTGGTTCGCAGGGATCTGAGGCACATCCCCGCCCGCAAACCCTATGGGCAACAGGCGGCCTCCGGGATTGGTGGACCGGAACGCGGCGTTCCATACGTCTCCGCCGATGGTTTCGTAAACCACATCTGCTCCGCCGAGCTCCTTGACCGCGGTCCGTAGATCTTCGGAGGCATCAACCAGAATATCCGCACCCGCGGCCTTGGCCACTTGCAACTTTTCTTCTCCGCGCGCATGCGCAATTACGCGCGCGCCCATTCGCTTGCCAATTTCTACTGCAGTTAAACCAACGCCTCCGGCCGCACCGGTTACCAATAAGGTTTCTCTCGGTTGCAAACGCGCACAATGGTCAAGGGCGAGTAAACTTGTTCCATAAGCGATTTGAAATCCGGCAGCCTCAGCGAAACGCATTGCATCCGGAAGTTGAACGGCTCGCTTCGCATCAAACACACCAAATTCTGCCAGACCGCCTTGCCCGCCGAATACCGCCACCCGCATGCCAACCTTAAAATCGGTGACGTTTTTGCCAACCGCGTCCACCCATCCGGCAATTTCCAACCCGGGGACAAACGGAAGGGGAGGCGTGTCCTGATAAGTACCCTTAATCATAAGGAGATCTGCGAAGTTTAATCCGCATGCCGCAATCTTTACGCCGATTTGTCCTGGTCCTGGCTTTGGTGCTTCCAGTGTGGTCAAATTCACTGTGTTTGGCGCTGTGACTTGATAGGCATGCATCATTATTCGTCCTAGGGTTGCGTTGATGTCGCACGGAAAGTGATTCGTAAAAAGGTTATCAGACCATCTACCTTTTTGCGCTGCGGCAAACCGTAATCTGCTTGTCATACTTAAATAGCGCTACGAGATATCGAAAAAATTCCCATGCAAAATCATTATCTTGTTGTGCTCACCCGGCATGGGGAGCCATCCAAGCTTGAATTCAACCGTAAAGAGCGTAAACTCTGCCGCGTGGTATGCTCAGATTAGGGAAT
The DNA here is from genome assembly GCF_056159265.1 of Epibacterium sp. ABZ3_068. NCBI lineage: Bacteria > Pseudomonadati > Pseudomonadota > Alphaproteobacteria > Rhodobacterales > Roseobacteraceae > Epibacterium > Epibacterium sp. ABZ3_068. Next base: position 3,813,760 of record NZ_JBSWUV010000001.1, on the reverse strand, counting down.
ATGGGGAATTCCTAGTCGACGGCGTTAGTTCGGGTGTGGGTCCGAGGTGGCGAGCTTCGGCTGTGATCTGAGCTTCTGCGGTGGAAAACGACTAGGAGAAACCCATGGCTCACCCTGTGGATGTACATGTAGGAAAGCGAATCCGTCATCGCCGATGGCTTATTGGCATGACGCAACAACAATTGGCCGAGAAGGTCGGCATTAAGTTTCAACAAATTCAAAAATATGAAACTGGCGCAAACCGCGTCAGCGCATCTCGACTTTGGGATATTTCCGATGCGCTGGACGTGCAAGTCAGCTTCTTCTTTGAAGGTCTTCAAGATGATCAGCAAGCCTCCGGTGGTGGTTTGGTTCCTGACGATCTGATGACAGACAAAGAAGCGCTGGACCTTGTCCGTTCGTATTATGCAATTCCTGAAAATCAGCGCCGTCGCTTGTTTGAGCTGGCGCGGGTTCTCAGCGACGTTGCTTAATTCGCGCTAATTACTGCACCCCCGATTAATTCACTTACACTTCGGGGATAAGACACTTGAAAATTGGGCGGTTCGGTGGCACCCGTTGGTGCATGACCCGAGCCGCCCTTTCTGATCTTGAGATTGCGCACAAACTGGCCGATGTGGCCCGTGCTGCAATCCTTCCATCCTTTCGCAACCTTGGCGAAGAAGCTGAAAACAAGCTGGACACTGGCTTTGATCCAGTCACTGCGGCTGATCGTGCTGCGGAACAGGCAATGCGTGCTGTTCTGGCAGAGTTTCGTCCCCAAGACGCTATACTTGGCGAAGAATTTCCAAATGTTGACGGCACATCAGGGCGCACCTGGGTTCTGGACCCGATCGACGGCACCCGAGGGTTTATCAGCGGTACTCCGACTTGGGGTGTGTTGATTGCTCTGTCGGATGCCAACGGGCCGTTTCTGGGAGTGATTGATCAGCCCTACATCGGTGAACGGTTTGTCGGCACGCCGGATCTTGCTGAGATGAGTGGCCCCTTTGGTATACGTGGGCTGAAAACGAAACCCACCCAGGATCTGGCACAGTCCATCCTGTTCACGACATTTCCAGAAGTCGGTACAGTGGATGAACGCGCGGCGTTTGAACGCGTTTCTGAACAGGTGAAACTGACCCGTTATGGCATGGATTGCTACGCCTATGCTCTGTTGGCGGCAGGGCAGGTGGATCTGGTGATCGAAGCTGGCCTGAACGCCTATGACATTCAGGCACCCATCGCGGTCATACAGGCGGCAGGCGGTGTTGTGACGGACTGGGAGGGCAATCCGGTGCATGACGGAGGTCGCGCTTTGGCGGCGGCTTCACCTGAACTGCATGCCGCAGCGCTGAAGCTCTTGCAAAAGGCTTGAGCCGGGCAGCCGTTGCGCTACGATATCACTGATCTGAGTCCTTTGCCCGTCTTCTGTCGGATCGTCATCACACTTCTTTACCGAAGCGGGCGTTGCAAAGGAGTGTAGCTATGCGCAATGCAGCGCCATCTGAAATTCTATTGAAGAACGCTGATGTGGTTGTCACGATGGATGACAATCGCCGCATTCTGCGATCAGCAGATATCCTGATCGAAAACGGTGCGATTGCGGCCATAGGGCAGGGGTTGTCGAGTTCTGGAACCGTTGTTTCAGCCCAGGGCTGTGTTGTGACGCCTGGTTTGGTCAACACCCACCACCACCTCTATCAGAACCTGACCCGTGCGGTGCCTGGCGCACAGGATGCGCTGCTCTTTGGCTGGCTGCAGCGACTGTACCCGATCTGGTCACGCCTCACGGCCGAGGATATGTTTCTGTCCACCCAACTGGGGCTTGTGGAACTGGCGCTGTCTGGCTGTACACTGTCTTCGGACCACCTTTATCTGTATCCCAACGGCGCGCGTCTGGATGACACCATCGCCGCCGCTCGGGAGGTTGGCCTTCGGTTTCAGCCCACACGCGGCGCTATGAGTATTGGCGAAAGCGATGGAGGTCTGCCTCCTGATGCATTGGTGGAACGCGAAGACGCGATTCTGGAGGATATGATCCGGGTTGTGGATGCCTTCCATGATCCGAGTGAAGCCTCGATGGTCCGTGTCGGCCTTGCGCCTTGTTCTCCGTTTTCCGTCAGCCGTGATTTGATGCGGGATACCGCCCTTCTGGCGCGTGACAAAGGTGTGATGCTGCACACCCATCTGGCTGAAAACGAAGAGGATATTGCCTATTCCCTCGCCAATTTTGGTTGTCGCCCCGGTCAGTACGCCGAAGATCTGGGCTGGACCGGCAGTGATGTCTGGCACGCTCATTGTGTCAAACTCGACGGACAAGAGATTGATCTTTTTGCCCGAACCCGCACCGGTGTGGCCCATTGCCCCTGTTCGAACTGCCGCCTTGGCTCTGGTATTGCTCCTGTACGCGCGATGCGCGATGCCGGGGTTAACGTGGGATTGGGCGTCGATGGATCGGCCAGCAATGATATGGCGAGTCTGATCGGCGAAGCCCGTCAGGCCATGCTGTTGCAGCGGGTCCAGAATGGTGCCGACGCGATGAGCGCCTATGAGGCGCTGGAACTCGCGACCCGCGGCGGAGCTGATGTTTTGGGGCGGCCAGAATGTGGCCGCATCATGCCAGGAAAACGTGCGGATCTGGCCGTCTGGGACACTAAGACTGTTTCAGCCAGCGGGAGCTGGGATCCCGCAGCCCTGGTCCTTGCGGGGGCTGCCACGGTCAAACACCTGTTTGTCGAGGGGCGACAGATTGTCGATGACGGGCAGATCACAACCCTCAATCTTGACGATCTGGTGGCGCGCCATTCCACCCGTGCAGAAGAACTGGCGAGGCTTAGCGGCTAAGTCAGCGGCTTCGTTCTGCGCAAATCAGGATGCCAGATCTAAAGCAGCGGTCCTATATTGGCTGCCCTGCGACATAGACCTGTGCAATGGCACGATCGTCACCCATCATGATGGTTGCAAAGACGGCCTCCCAAAGATCCTCGGCGCGGGTGCTGCGCTGCGCAATCGCTGGCGTGGAGGCGAGATCCAGCACCACAATATCAGCCTCCATACCCGGTGCGATATTGCCGATCTTCTCTTCCATCCGCAAAGCACGGGCCGAGCCTTGTGTCGCCAGCCACAGCAGTTCCGCGGCATGAAGGGGACGCCCGCGCAGTTGCCCGATCTCATAGGCAGCAGCCATCGTGCGTAACATGGAAAAGCTGGAACCGCCGCCTGTATCCGTGGCCAGTCCAATGCGCTGCCCTTCGGCCATCAACCCGCCCATGTCAAACAGGCCAGATCCGATAAAGGTGTTCGATGTCGGGCAATGCACCAGTGCCGCGCCAAACTCTCGCAGCCGATGGCGTTCGCGATCTTCGAGGTGGATTGCATGGCCGTAAATCCCTTTTGCGCCCAAAAGGCCAAACATTTCATAGGTATCCAGGTAATCGCGCGCATTGGGGAAGAGCGATTTCACCCAATCGATTTCATCCGTCTGCTCGCTGAGATGTGTCTGCATCAGACACTCCGGATGCGCGCGCCACAGGGCGCCTATCGCCTCGAGCTGTTCAGGTGTGGAGGTTGGAGAAAAACGCGGCGTGATTGCATATTCCAGCCTGCCGACCCCATGCCAGCGCTCGATCAGCGCGTTGCTTTGATCATAGGCGCTTTGGGCTGTGTCACGCAAACCCTCGGGGGCATTGCGGTCCATGCAGGTCTTGCCTGCCACCGCGCGCAGTCCGCGTGACTGTGCGGCGGTAAAGAACGCATCAACGCTTTCGGGATGGATTGTACAAAAGCTGCAAACTGTGGTGGTGCCATGCGCAAGTGTCAAATCCAGATAGCGCCCGGCGATGTCATCGGCATAGGCACGATCCGCGAATTTCATTTCCTCTGGAAAGGTATAACTGTTGAGCCAGTCTATCAGGCGCTTGCCCCAGCTGGCGATCATCGCGGTCTGCGGATAATGGACATGGGCGTCAACAAAACCAGCCATGACCAGATCGTTGCCGTGATCCTTGACCACCGCTTCCGGAGCCTGCGCCTTCAGGAAATCCAGATTGCCTACTTCCGCAACATGGCCATCGCGCAGCAGGACCGCCTCATGCAGTTGCGCGGCATCAGAAGGTTCATCCCTGTCAAAGGGTGAGGCCGTAAATGACAGCACCTGACCCTTTATGATAAATTCTTTGCTCATCGCCATATGACCTTTCCTTGCCAAAGCGCGGTCCACAGGATACCTCCGACACTGTTGCTGGTAAATCGTGGTATTGCCATTGTTTTCCGGTAACTGCTTCTTCTATCCTCTACCAAAGACAAGCGGGGGCAGCGCGAATGAGCAGCAACAAGGAAACAGCCGTTTTCGATGACGTGAGCGAAGAGCCGTTCGAGCTGAGTCGCAAGCTTGTGGCTGGGATCCTCTATGCTGTGGATGCCAAGGATCGCGAAACGCTGATCCAGTTGATGGAGCCGCTTCATGCAGCGGACATTGCTGACCTTCTGGAGCAGATCAACGCCTATGACCGCCGTCGTCTGATCCAGCTATATGATCGCGAATTCGACGGTGAGATCCTGTCGGAACTTGATGAAAGCATCCGCGAAGAGGTTATCTCCCTTCTGCAGCCGCATATTCTGGCGGAAGCGGTTCGGGAATTGGAAAGCGACGATGTCGTCGACCTTCTGGAGGATCTGGAAGAGCCGCAGCAAGAGGCCATTCTTGGCGCGCTTGAGGATTCCGACCGGGTTGCTGTTGAACAGTCGATGGCCTACCCGGAGAACTCCGCTGGCCGGTTGATGCAGCGCGAGGTGGTCATGGCTCCGGACCATTGGACCGTGGGGCAGGTGATCGATCACATGCGCGCCAGTGAGGAGCTGCCGGAGCAATTCTATCACGTGGTGGTGGTGAACCCGCGTATGCATCCGGTGGGCAATGTGACCCTGGGACGGATCATGGCCACCCGCCGTGACGTACCGCTGATGGATCTGACCGAAGAAACCTTTGAAATCTTCCGCGCCGATATGGATGAGGAAGACGTGGCTTATGCCTTTAACCAATACCACCTGATTTCTGGTCCTGTGGTGGATCAAGAGGGGCGTCTTGTCGGGATGATCACCATCGACGACGCCATGGTTGTTCTGGATGAGGAACACGAAGAGGACATCCTGCGTCTGGCCGGTGTGGGTGAGGAAAGCTCCCTTTCGGACAAAGTGGTTGAAACCACGCGACGACGTTTTCCGTGGTTGGCGGTCAACCTGGTGACGGCGGTTCTGGCATCCATGGTCATCGCCCAGTTTGAGGAAACCATCGCCGGTTTTGTCGCTTTGGCCGTTTTGATGCCAATTGTTGCCTCTATGGGCGGAAATGCGGGCACCCAGTCTCTGACCGTGGCTGTGCGCGCACTAGCCACCCGCGACCTCACGGGCTCTAACGTCTGGCGGGTTATCCGGCGGGAGGCTCTGGTCGGGCTTGTAAACGGGGTGATATTTGCGGCCGTAATGGCGGTTGTCGGCATCATCTGGTTCAACTCTCCAGCTTTGGGAGGTGTGATCGCCGTCGCAATGGTCATCAATCTGGTCGTCGCCGGCCTTGCCGGAACCGTGATCCCGATCATATTGGAACGGCTCAATGTTGATCCGGCCTTGGCCTCCGGGGCCTTCGTGACCACGGTGACCGATGTGGTTGGTTTCTTTGCCTTCCTGGGCCTCGCTGCACTAGTGCTGATTTAGGAGAGTGGGATGACATACGCTTCTGAAGATCTGAGAGCGCAGAAAACCGCTGCACGCAATTCTGCGTTTGCCCGCCGCAAGGCTGCGCATCAGAACCACCGTCCCGGGGTTGCAGGGCATCTGTCGGAAGTGCTGGCAGGGTATCGCGGTGTCCCCTTGGCTGGTTATATGCCAATCCGGACTGAGATCAGCCCCTTGGCGGCCATGGCTGAAGCCGCCGCGCATGGCCCTGTTGGTGTGCCGGTTATTACCGGGGAGGGGCAGCCCCTGAAGTTCAGCCGCTGGGAGCCTGAAGGTGAGATGCGCGATGGCCCCTTTGGGGCGCAGATCCCGATGGTAGATGATTTTTTCGAACCGGAAATCCTGATCGTACCTCTGGTGGCCTTCGATCTGAAGGGGGGGCGTCTGGGGTATGGGGGAGGCTTTTATGACCGAACGCTGGAGGCCCTGCGCGCCAAGCGCCCGACACTCGCCATCGGCTTTGCCTATGGGGCGCAGGAAGCAGCCGATCTTCCCCTTGAAGGGACAGATCAGCCGCTGGATATGATCGTGACGGAAGCGGCGATCCATGATTTTGCCCGCAACAGCCCGGTTTGGTGCGAAAAACTCCCTTAAAGCCAAAGCCAGCCCTTGCCGCCTGCCGCCTCTCTCCGTAGGGAAGGGGAATGCGTATTTTGTTTCTAGGCGATGTGATGGGCCGCGCGGGGCGCAAGGCCGTCATCGAGGGGCTTCCCAAGCTGCGGGAAGACTGGAAATTGGATTTTGTCATTGTGAACGGCGAAAACGCCTCCAATGGCATGGGGCTGAATGGTGAGCACGCCAAGGCGCTTTTGGCGGCTGGGGTGGATTGCCTGACGCTTGGAGATCATGCCTTTGACCAAAAGGACATGTTGCAGTTCATCGAAAGTGAAAGCCGTATCATCCGGCCCCTGAATTTTGCCAAAGGAGCGCCAGGGCGCGGGCATCGCCTGTTTACGGCTCCAGGAGGGCGTAAGATTCTGGTTCTGCAGGCGCTGGGGCAGGTCTTTATGAAGCGGGCCTTTGATGACCCTTTTGGGGCGGTGGAGAGCGTGCTGAAGTCACACCCCCGCGGCGGTCTGGCTCAGGCGATTGTTGTTGACATGCACTGTGAGGCCACGTCGGAAAAAATGGCGATGGGACATTTCTGCAATGGCAAGGCCTCGCTTGTGGTGGGCACCCACACCCATGTGCCCACAGGTGACGCGCAGATCATGTCAAACGGCACGGCCTATATGACGGATGCTGGTATGTGCGGCGATTATAACTCTGTGATTGGGATGGAAAAGGGCGAACCCATGCGCCGGTTCCTGACAGGCATGCCAAAGGGGAGATTTTCTCCAGCCGAAGGGGAGGCGACCCTGTCTGGTGTCTATATTGAAACTGACGATCGCACAGGTGCAGCCACCAAGGTTCGGATGGTTCGCCAAGGCGGGCTTTTGCAAAGCGCAGGTGCACAGGATTAAGCCATCGCCATGACCGTCAGAAACAGGGGGGCGCTCCCGCCCGTGTCGGACCATTCACAGAATGATCCTCCCCCGTTGGGCCGAGCGCCGCGCTGGTGCGCGGCGCGGCAGCACACGCCTGTAGCGCCTTGCCGCAGCCGTGGAAAACCATTCGCCCATTCTGTGCGGAACCGCTTGCTCTGGACGGCCGGATCCGTCACTGTTCTGGACGGCCTATATGATACCTATGCTCAGCCCAGCGGCGTCGCTGGGCCACAAGATGTTCAACTATTTGGGCGATGTGACGCGACATGACTTTCCTTCAGTTTGGTGCCTCGGGTGATGCGATAATCGCGCTGGCGATTGTGCTGATCATGTTCATTGGGTTCCTGCGTGAGATCTACCCGACGGAGGTTGTCGCGCTGCTTGGCGTATCGCTGATGCTCTTGACCGGCGTGCTGCCCTATGAGGCCGGGATAGCGGTGCTGGCGAACCCGGCCCCCTGGACCATTGCCGCGATGTTTATCCTCATGGGGGCATTGGTGCGCACCGGTGCCCTTGAAGCCTTTACACAAGTGGCGCGCAGGAAGGCAGAAGTCAGCCCCAAGATGGCGATTGCTATGTTGATGGGGTTTGTGGTTGCGGCTTCGGCCGTGGTCTCCAACACCCCTGTTGTTGTGGTGATGATCCCGGTCTTCATCCAGATCGCGCGTACGCTTAATGTTTCGGCTTCCAAACTGCTGATCCCCCTGTCTTATGCGGCGATCCTTGGGGGGACGTTGACGTTGATCGGCACTTCCACCAACCTTTTGGTTGATGGTGTGGCCCGTGCGCAGGGCCTGGAGCCGTTCTCGATCTTTGAGGTGACCCCGCTGGGCATCGTCCTTGTGGCCTGGGGCATGATCTACCTGCGCTTTGTTGCTCCCCGGCTGTTGCCTGATCGTGACAGTATGGCGATGCTGCTGAGCGACCGGTCAAAGATGAAGTTCTTTACCGAGGCGGTGATCCCGCCTGACAGTAACCTTGTCGGGCGTGAGGTGACGGGGGTTCAGCTTTTCAAACGCCAAGGCGTGCGCCTGATCGATGTTGTGCGTGGTGATGTCTCATTGCGCCGCAACCTCAAAGGGGTGGAGCTGCAGGTGGGCGACCGGGTGGTTCTGCGCACCCAGATGACCGAGCTTTTGAGCCTGCAACGCAACAAAGAGCTGAAACGGGTGGATCAGGTGTCCGCAGTCGAAACCACCACGGTGGAAGTCCTGATTACACCCGGCTGTCGCATGGTTGGGCGTTCCCTTGGGGCGCTGCGCCTGCGTCGTCGCTATGGTGTTTATGTGCTGGCAGTTCACCGGAAGAACCAGAACATCGGTGTGCAGATTGATGATCTGGTGGTGCGAGTGGGGGATACGCTGTTGTTGGAAGGCGCGGCTTCCGATATTCAGCGCCTTGCGGCCGATATGGATATGGCCGAGGTCTCGCAACCTTCGCAGCGGGCTTACCGGCGCAGCCATGCTCCGATTGCAGTGATTTCTTTGTTTGCCATTGTCCTTCTGGCGGCCTTTGGCGTTGCGCCGATCCTGATGTTGGCGGTGCTGACTGTGGCCGCGGTGCTGGCAACCCGCTGCATCGACGCGGATGAGGCGTTCTCTTTTGTCGACGGGCGGCTCTTGGCACTGATTTTTTCAATGCTGGCCATCGGAGCGGCGCTGGATCATTCGGGGGCGGTCAGCCTGATAGCAAATGCCATCGCGCCGGGGCTTTCGATGCTCCCACCTTTCCTTGTTGTCTGGGCAGTTTATCTGTTGACCTCGGTCCTGACCGAACTTGTGTCCAACAACGCGGTGGCTGTGGTGGTGACACCCATTGCAGTTGGATTGGCGCAGGCGATGGGGCTGGACCCGCGTCCCCTGGTGATTGCAGTGATGGTTGCGGCGTCCGCCTCGTTTGCAACGCCTATCGGGTATCAAACCAATATGCTGGTTTATGGCCCGGGTGGTTACCGTTTCTCGGATTTCCTGCGCGTTGGTATCCCTCTGAATTTCAGCGTCGGGCTGCTGGCATCGCTGCTGATCCCATTTATCTGGCCGCTTTAAGCAAAAAACCAAATTAAATTCCCCGTAAAAACACAGTGAACGTCTGGAATACCTGCCCCTGAAATTGCACATTTTCGTCCTATATGAGGGTCAAGTGTGTGTTGAGTGGGAAAACGAATATGAAATCGATACCGTCTTTTGTCGCTTTGGTTATCAGCGGCGGGTTGGCAATTGCGTTTGCATCGCTTCTGTTCTGATCTACAGGTTTGAACGCAAGGTGCAGAGCGTGATTGTGACGCAAAGATGTTTGGATTGTGTCTGATCCAATCGTTCCGCCACCTGGGGAGGTTTGCGGACTTAGATCACATTGGCCAGAATACTAAATTGGCCAGAATACCAAAATTGCGGGGATGGTGACTGTCACCACCAGGATCTCTAGCGGCAGGCCGATACGCCAGTAATCGCCAAAGCGATAACCACCGGGGCCCAACACCAGCGTATTGTTCTTGTGTCCGATTGGGGTCAGGAAAGCGGCAGAAGCCGCAACCGCAACAGCCATCAGGAACGGATCGGCAGACACGCCCAGTGAATTTGCCATCTGAATACCAACCGGCGCTGCCACAATGGCCGTGGCCGTATTGTTGAGAACATCCGACAGCGTCATCGTCACGACCATCAACACCGCAAGGATTCCCCAGGCCGGCAGGCCATCGGTCAGCGTGATCAGGCCCTGGGCCAGAATCTCGGTCCCGCCAGACGTCTCCAAAGCCGCACCCAGCGGGATCATTGACCCCAAGAGAACCACAACCGGCCACTCCACATGGTCATAAAGCTGGCCAATCGGCAGGATACCCGTCAGAACATAGGCCACCATAACCAGCCCAAGAGCGACCGGCAGATAGACGACACCAAGCGAAGCCGCCAATACCGCCGCGCCAAACAGGCCTATGGCCAGCCAAGTCTTATCGTTTGCGGTCACATCCAACCCGCGGTTGGCCAGGGGCAGGCAACCCAACCACTCTATCACGTCCCGTGCCTGTCCACGTGGGCACAGCAACAGCAAAATGTCTCCGGCCGCAATCTCGCTCTGGCGGATGTGGCCCCTGATCCGTTTGCCCTGACGGGAAACTCCCATCAGAACCGTGCTTTGACGCCAGGCCAAGCCCACGGACTGAGCTGTACGTCCGGTGATGCGCGCGTCTTCCGTTACCACCACCTCCACCAACTCCAGACCTTCGCCTGCCGCGTCCAGTTTTTCTTGCCGCGCGGCATCCGAAAAATCGAGCGCAAGGGCGGAGCGGAACTCGTCCAATGCCTCGGGTGAGGCTTCAAGCACCAGCGTATCCCCGTCCTGAAGCACTGCCCCAGCCGCCCGGCCATACCGCCGCTTGCCCTGGCGGATCAGACCCAGGATGGCCACATCTGCCTGTTCCGCCTCAGGATAAAGCGTGCCCAGTCGCTTTCCAATCAATGCTGAACCTTCGGGGACCGTGAGCTCGGCCATATAGGGTGCAATATGGGTCGCATCGCTTTCGCCGTTCTCGCGCTGGGGAATCAAACGCCACCCGACCAGCGCCACAAACATCAGGCCCACTATAGCCGCGATGCCCCCCACGGGCGCAAAGTCAAACATGTGAAACGGCGTGCCCAGCTGTTCCTCGCGAATGCTGGCGATGATGATATTGGGCGGCGTCCCGATCAAGGTAACCATACCGCCCAGAATGGTCGCAAAGGACAGCGGCATCAGTGACAGACCTGGTCCACGACCTGCTTTGCGCGCGGTCTGAATGTCCACCGGCATCAACAAGGCCAGCGCCGCCACGTTGTTCATAAATGCCGACAGAACCGCGCCGACACCGCCCATGATCCCGATATGCGCGCCCAGACTGCGGCTGGCATCCACCAGACTGCGGGTTATCAGATAGACCGCGCCGGACCGCACCAGCCCGGCCGAGACGATCAGAACCAACGCCACCACCAGCGTCGCCGGATGGCCAAAACCCGCAAAGGCATCCTTGGTGGGAACCAGTCCCAGCACCACCGCCACCATCAGCGCTCCAAAGGCGACCAGGTCGTAGCGGTAACGCCCCCACAGCAGCAAGCCAAAGACAACGCCAAAAAGGCCGAACAACAGGTATTGATCAAAGCTCATGGCGTCACCTTACGCATGCCAAACGGGGGGGCAAGGGGACAAACTCGGTGTTGTCACCATCGAACTGGGGCAGGGCGGCTTGAAACACCCGGCCAAGGGCGGCTATATGAACGCCAATTCGGATAAATCTGACTATCAACGCAAGGATGCACCATGGCAGGCCACTCCAAATGGGCAAACATCCAGCACCGCAAAGGTCGCCAGGATGCCGCACGTTCCAAACTCTTCTCCAAACTGGCCAAAGAGATCACCGTCGCCGCCAAGATGGGCGACCCGGACCCTGACAAAAACCCGCGCCTGCGTCTGGCCGTCAAAGAAGCCAAAAGCCAGTCGGTGCCCAAGGATGTGATCGAACGCGCCATTAAAAAGGCCGTTGGCGGAGATGCGGAAAACTATGACGAGATCCGCTATGAAGGGTACGGCCCCAATGGCGTTGCCGTCATCGTGGAAACCATGACCGACAACAAGAACCGCACAGCATCGGTTGTGCGCTCCACCTTCACCAAAAACGGCGGCAACCTGGGTGAAACCGGCTCGGTGGGCTTTATGTTCGACCGCAAGGGTGAGGTCACATACCCCGCTTCTGTAGGGGATGCCGACACTGTGATGATGGCGGCCATCGAAGCGGGTGCCGAAGATGTCGAAAGCTCTGACGAAGGGCACATCATCTATTGTGCGGATACGGACCTGAACGAGGTGTCCAACGCACTGGAAGCTGAGCTTGGCGAATCTGAATCCACCAAGCTGATCTGGAAGCCGACCACCACAACCGAGCTGGGTCTGGAAGACATGCAAAAGCTGATGAAGCTGGTGGACGCTCTGGAGGACGACGATGACGTCCAGCGGGTCACCACCAACTTTGAAGCCTCTGATGAGGTAATGGAACAGCTGTAAGCCGTTTCCGTAGATTCGAATTCCTTGAAAGGCCTGCGTTTTTACGTGGGTCTTTTTTGTTGCAGACGGGCCGCCGACCGGGCTTGGCGCGTTCCACATTGTTCAATACCGCCGCAGGGCCTGTTTCAGCCGCAAATCCGACGAAAGGAAACGGGCCTCTCCAATCCGGCGGTGCGGTCAGCTGAAAATCACTTCGGGCGCGATGACCTGACTGATCAGCCCGCCCGTGTTCACCGAGCTATAGATCGACCTGGGCGGACGAGCCGCGCCGTCCACACTGCGGCATACCCATTTTCTTTCTTCCATTGATTTCAACGATTGAGACAGCGCCCGATCTGTAATTGTCGGCAGGTGGCGTTTGATCTGGGTGAAATGGCTGGGGTGATGGAGCGAGGTCAGAACCGGTAATGTCCATGATCGGCGAAGCAGGGGCCAATCTTGCGCAGGGGAGACTTCGTATATTTTATTGGCGACGGCTGCCACTGTCCGCCCCAGCTCCGTCAGCCGAAATTCTGGCCGCAGCGGATGGCCGTAACCGGGGTTGCGTTCGATCAAGCCCAGCTCGATCAAATGTTCCATGCTTTGGGCAAAGGCCGTCCTGCCTGCGCCCGTCGCAGCCAAAAGAGGTGCCTGCCGCCCGGCGACACCTGAATGGAGGCTCGACAATATGGGCATGGCCCAAGCCTTCGAGGTGATGTTGACAAAGGTCGTTATGTCCATAAAGTATAGTTAGTATATTTTTAAAAAATAGGGAAGACCATGTCACTTGTTTCTGTAGATCAGACCATCACCATCGCGCTGTCCGTCAAAAATCGTCACGAAAGCGCGGCATGGTATGACGCCATGCTTGGATTTGAGCTGATGTACCACGCCGATGACGCAGGCTGGTCCGAGGTTCGGACAAACACGCCCGGTGTCACCATCGGTCTTGGAGAACACACCAAACCAGCCCCCGGCAATTGCGTGCCAGTTTTTGGGATCGCCGATCTGGATTCTGCCCGGGAGAAGCTGGAGCAGGCCAAAGTCAAATTTGATGGCGAAACGGATGTCGTTGAGGGCATGGTCAAAACCGCAACTTTTTACGATCCCGATGGCAATGCGCTGATGCTTGCGCAGGATTTGTCCGGAGCGAGCGCCTAAAGCACTGTTGTCATGCGGCCTTTCCCGCGGACATTGTATCAGGCAGGCGGGGTGTCAGCTGTGCTTGCCGATACTGCCTTCTCGCTGTCCTGTACCGCCTTGGATCACTTTTTACACAGCCAACCGTGCGCGGGGAGGCGAACCCTCTGCGATTCCCCCGACGTTTCGATTTCGCGATGCGTTGGCGCTTGATCTGGATCCGATGTATGTTGTTCCGGAAAGCCCGCAAAAACCACCTCAGACATGGATGTGTAGAACGCGACAATGGACAAGCTCTCGGTCATGAATGCCTTCCGCCGGATTGTCGAGCGCGCCAGCTTTGCGCGGGCGGCGGACGATCTGGGGGTTTCGCCTGCTCTTCTTAGTCGCGAGGTCAAACTGCTCGAAGAAAGCCTGGGCACGGTTTTGCTCACTCGCACGACGCGGTCAATGTCACTGACGGACGCTGGGCGGCTTTATTATGATGAAGCGACCAGTATCCTGGATGCAGTGTCTCGGGCTGAGGCACGCATACGCGACGGGGTGGGCGCGGTGCGCGGCCATCTCAAGGTGAACGTCTCCAGTTCTTTTGGTCAGGCCGTCATTGCACCGATGTTGCCCGGTTTTTTCGAAGAGTATCCTGAGCTGCGACTTACATTGTCGATGGATGACAGGGTGGTCGACATCGTCGAGGGTGGCTTTGATGTTGCCATTCGCATCCGGGCCGAGATGCCAGATTCAGCCCTAGTGGCCCGCAAGATTGGCACGATGCGGCAGAAAGTCTTTGCTGCGCCCTCCTATCTGGAACGGTTTGGTGTTCCAGAGGCCCCACAGGACATAGAAAACCACCGGGTCATCGGTTTTCTGTTGGCCCATCACCTGACCAGTTGGACCCTTTGCGGGCCATCCGAAACGGTCACAATAGAGCTGGATCCGCCGGTTCGGGTCGGCAACAGCCTTGTTCTGCGTGATCTGCTGATTGCGGGGCAGGGCATCGGCACCTTGCCTGAGTTCATCTCAAACGGTGCGGTCGAAAGGGGCGAACTGGTTCCTGTGTTGCCCGACTGGGAACTGCCTGCGCCGGATATTTTTGCTGTCACCGCTTCGCGCCTTAGTGTGGACGCCAAGGTAACGGCGTTTCTCGACCATCTGAGCGCGGCGGTTCGTGCCTGACATTATTCAATCAGCGTAAAGAATGAAGTCAGCGCGGGATGGTTAATCTGGGCGGCGTCATCCGCCATTTTCTGGGGCAACGAAACACAATGCCCTGAGAGGTTCCCATGACACGTATTCTCGTTCTCTACTACTCCAGCTATGGCCACGTTCGCGCACTTGCCCAAGCCGAAGCGGATGGCGCGCGCTCTGTAACTGGAACACATGTCGATCTGCGCCGTGTACCGGAAACCGTTCCCGAAGATGTCCGCCAGAACGCAGGCTTTCTGGAAGACGATACACCGGTTGCCGCGCCTTCTGACCTTGAATCCTATGACGCGATTATCTTTGGGACCCCGACATGTTTTGGCATGATGGCAGGTCAGATGAAGTCCTTCCTTGATCAGGCGGGTGGTCTTTGGGCGCGTAATGCACTGGTCGGCAAAGTGGCGGCGGTCTTTGCGTCGACCGGATCCCAGCATGGCGGTCACGAGGCAACGTTGCTGTCCACCCAGATCCCGCTCCAGCACTTCGGAATGATGATTGCAGGAATGCCTTACACGTTCGCGGGCCAAAAAACGGCTGAGGCAATCATCGGCGGTGCGCCCTATGGTGCGGGCACAATTGCCGGTGCGGACGGGTCGCGTACGCCATCCGAGACGGATTTGGCAGGGGCACGGTTTCAAGGTGCCTATGTCGCCCGGATTGCTGCGCGTCTGGCCGGGGAAGACTGGAAGGCAGCGGCCGCGTAATGCCCGTTGTGGTCCTTGAATTCTGCCCCCGATACGAGCCGCCGTGCGGTCAACATTTTATCAGGGGCGCGATCAAGGTCGGCAGAGATGCCCCCCATGGGCTTATCGGCCCATTGGGCCGGGGGTGGAAATTGGGACCTGCCAAAATCCACGCCGCGGTCCCGTTCACCGATTTGCGGTGACTCTCAAAAGGAAAAGACCCCATGACACGCAGCAGCGATATTCTTCTTACGGCGCTTGCCCCAGCCATTTGGGGAAGCACCTATCTCGTTACAACCGAAGCCTTGCCTGCGGGCTATCCGGTGACCCTTGCGGCCTTGCGTGCCCTGCCTGCCGGGCTCTTGTTGCTGGCTATCACCCGGTGCCTGCCGCCCCGCGAATGGCTTGGTCGCGCCTTTCTGCTGGGGAGCTTCAATTTCGCGGTGTTCTGGGTGCTTCTTTTTGTTGCGGCCTATCGGCTACCTGGTGGGGTCGCGGCGACACTTGGCGCGTTACAGGCGATGATGGTTATTTTTATGGCGCGGGGGTGGCTTGGCACTCCGGTCAAGGCGGGGGCGGTTGCTGCGGCGGCTACAGGAGTTCTCGGCGTGGCATTACTGCTGATCGGACCCGAAGCCGCGCTGGACCCCATCGGCATTGCTGCCGGTCTGGGCGGAGCGGCCTCCATGGCGGCAGGCACCGTTCTCAGCAGGAAGTGGCAGCCGCCGGTGTCCGCGCTGAGTTTCACAGCCTGGCAGCTGACTGCGGGTGGTCTTCTGCTGTTGCCGCTTGCGCTGATCATAGAGCCGCCTTTACCACCCCTTTCGGCGCTGAACATAGCTGGCTTGGTCTGGTTGGGTCTTATCGGCGCGGCGGCAACCTATGCGCTGTGGTTTCGTGGGGTCGCCCGGATCGAACCCGGCGCGGTCTCTATGCTGGGTATGATGAGCCCGGTGACGGCGGTGCTGCTCGGCTGGGCGGTCCTGGGGCAAGCTCTTACGCTTTTGCAGATGCTTGGTGCAGGGGTCGTGCTTGTCTCTGTCTGGGCGGGGCAACGTGCAAACCAAAATCTTGATAGTGTTAGAAGAAAGCGACAAGATCCAAGGCATGCGGGTTTGATGCGCGATGTCTGAATTGAGGAGGTACCATGTCTGAACGCGGCTTTACTGTGCGTGCGCTGGGCGAGATTGCAATCCGGTGTATCGACCTCAACGCGATGGTTGCTTTCTATCGGGATGTGATTGGGCTCGACCTGATGAACGACCCGGCGAGCAGCAGTATCGTGTTTTTTCGGATCTCTGAGGGGTTTGCCGGCCATACCGCCGTGCTTGCCCTGTTCCGGCATGACATCGAAGGGGCAGGGAACACACAGGCGGCAAACCGGCCCCCAGCCACCGGACCCGGATCCTCGCTCCATCACATCGCGCTCAGCTTGCCCTGGGACGAGCAGGACGCGGTGATCTCCTGGTACAAGACGCTGGGACAGGAATACCAAGTCGAGACATTCGATTGGGTCGGGTGGCGGGGTGTCTTCACCAAAGACCCGGACGGCAACACGGTTGAACTTGTCGCAAAGTCACCGGAGCCAAGCGCAGGGTGACGCATCATTCCATGGGGCCAACCTGCGCTCTGAGAAAGTCGATCATGGCGCGGACCTTCTGTGGCAGGTAGGTTCGGTTTGCATAAAGCATCCAGCCGGCCGTGTCGAAATCCATCAGGGCACATTCATAGTCCGGGAAGAGGTCTATCAGAGTTTTATCCCGAATGTCCGGATCAATCAGCCAGTTTGCCAAGAGTGCGACGCCAAGCCCCTGTTGGGTCGCGCTGCGCAGCGCCAGAGCATTGGAAACCTGCACGTTGCCATGAACGGCGACCTCAAACGGGTCTTCTCCCTTGGCTCGAAACCGCCATGTGTTTGCCATGCCAGGCAGCGCAAAACGCAGACAATTGACCTTTGCCAGATCTGCGGGATGTTTCAACGGGCCGTGTGCGGCGATGTAATCCGGGCTTGCAACGACGCGGTAGCGTGTTGTCATCAGACGTGTCGAGACCAGATCGCCCTTTGGTGCGGGGGCCAGGCGGATTGCGAGGTCAATGCCATTTTCAACCAGATCCAGATTGGCGTCACTGCTCTGCAAGTCGATCGAAATATCCGGATATTGTGCCTGAAACCCCGGCAATAAAGGCACAATGACCCGTTCAGCAAAAGCAACCGAAGCAGTCAGGCGCAAAAGGCCTGTGGGCTTGCCGCGCATGCCGCGTGTCTGCTCACGCGTTGCCTCAAGCTCCTCGATCAGCGGTTGGATACGTGTCAGATAGGTTTGCCCCTCCTCGGTTACCGTTAGCCGACGGGTGGTGCGCTGAAAGAGCCGGATGCCCAGATCAGCCTCGACGGCCGCAACGGTGCGAGACACAGAAGAAGGGTCAACGTCCAGGGTGCGGGCTGCTCCTGCGATACTGTTGTGTCGTTGTACAAGCAGAACTGTTCTGAGAGATGTGAGATCCATTCATGTATTTTGCGCATGAATATCCTGTTGCATCAATCATTTTTGGAAGTTTCCGCAGGCTCTAAACCCGCCTTACGCACCCGTCTTATGCATTGGCAGGAGGTTAGAATGCCCACAGGTCTTCGTTTCCAAAGCAGGTCTCTGAAGGCCTGTCGAAGCCAAAGCAGTACGGATGCCGGTGACAGCCTGTCTTTCATTCCCTCGAAAAGGAAAACCCCATGAAAAGATTCATAAAAACCGCATTCGCATGCACGCTGATCTGCGCCGCGTCTCTGGCTCAGGCTGAGCAACAGGAATGGACGCTTGATCTTGGCCATGCCTATATTGGCTGGGAAATTGACCACATGAACATGTCCAACACTGTCGGCCGTTTCAACGATTTTGACGGGACGTTTCTGATTGATGAGGCGGATCCTGCGAATTCTGAAATAACGTTCCAGATCCAGGCTGCGTCGATTGACACGAACCACAACGGTCGCGACAACCACCTTCGCAATGCCGATTATCTGGATGTCGCAAAGTTCCCGGAAATCACCTTTGCGTCCAAGGACATTCAGATGCTGACACCAACGACGGGTATCCTTGTCGGGGATCTCAACATGCTTGGCGTCACGGCACCAGTCGAGCTTGATTTTGAAATGGTCAATCGCCGCAAGTATCCCGATTTTATTCCCAATTACGATGAGGTCGAAGTTGTCGGTTTTCACGTGACCGGGGACGTGATGCGCCTTGATCACGGGATGGATTTCATCGCGTTTCTCGGCTCTCCGACGGGCTTTAAGATCACGCTTGATGCGCGGTTCGATCTTGTTCGCTGTGACAGCGTGCCAGAGACCAATGTCCCCTGCCACTGGGGGCGAGTTGCCGGGTTCAAGGGACCAAGCGAGTAACTTTCTAAGGCAGCATCGGGTGCACCTGTGTGCCTTTCAGAGCTGCGGGGCGGACTGCCGAAAATGGCCCAGTGAATGTCCGGCACCTCAACCGTTGATCGCGCTTACGAATGCCGCCGCTTTGGCGCATTCCCAGGCGCGATCAATGAAGCGGGCTTCAAGCGCAGCACCTGTTCAAGACAAACGCAAAAGGAGATTGGAATGGAATACCTCAGGAACAAGGTCGCCGTTGTAACCGGCGCAAGCCGCGGCATCGGCGCGGCTGCCGCACGCTATTTGGCTCAAAATGGCGCGCAGGTCGTGCTTGCTGCTCGATCGCAAAACGCGATTGAGGGCATCGCCGATGCCATTACAAAGAATGGCGGAACCGCACGTGCATTTGCCTGCGATGTCAGCGACCCCAAGGCCGTGGCTGCCCTGATGGAGTACGCGCAGGCGACGTTTGATCGCATCGACATACTGGTGAACAACGCAGGCCTTATTGATCCCATTGCGCGCATCGAGGACAGCGACCCCGAGGCCTGGGGCACTATCATCGATGTGAACGTAAAGGGCGTGTATCATGGTCTGCGTTACGCGCTTCCGGTCATGCGGGCGCAAGGGAGCGGGACAATCATCAATATCTCTTCCGGCGCGGCCAATTCCTTCCTTGAAGGCTGGTCGCATTATTGCGCAAGCAAGGCTGCGGTCTTGCGGCTGACGGGCGTGGCGCACAAGGAACATTCAGGGCATGGCATCCGTGTGCTTGGCCTCAGCCCCGGTACGGTGGAGACGGACATGCAGGTTTCGATCAAGCTATCCGGTCTCAATCCGGTGAGCCAACTTGACCCGGCATCTCATATACCGCCCGAGTGGGTGGCGCAGGCAATTGCCTATCTCTGCGGACCAGATGGTGCGACATACGCAGGACAGGACTTTTCACTCAAGACCGAAGAAGGCCGCCGCGCGGCCGGGCTGCCCGGCCTTTGAGCTTTATGCGGCAAGCGGCCATTTGCGAGAAGGTTCTGAATGGCCGCATTGTCAAACATGCAAACAAAACACCGCAAGTGTCGGCTCACTCATAAAAGTGCGAAATCTCCGTCAGTGGTTTCTTGATCTTTGCCACGGCTGGAACTGTTGCATCTGCGGCCGGGTGGCCAACAGCGATGATCATTGTGGGTTTTTCCGCCTCCGGCCGCCCAAGGGCCTCGTTGAGGAATTTCATCGGGTTGGGCGTATGGGTCAGCGTGGACAGTCCCGCCGTATGCAAAGCTGTCAGCAGCACACCTGTTGCGATTCCAACGCTTTCAGGAACATAATAATGTTTGTACCGCGTGCCGTCGTCAAAAGTGCCCCACCTCTGTGCAAAGACGACAATCAGCCAGGGGGCTGCGGTCAGATGTGGTTTTTCCGCCGTTGTGCCAATGGGTTCCAGCGCCTTGATCCATTCATCCGGCGCTCCACCCTCATAGAAATTGCGTTCTTCCTCCTCTGCCTCGGCGCGGATCCGCGCTTTTAGGGTCGGGTCCGAAATCGCGGCAAAGAACCACGGTTGGTGATTGGCTCCGGACGGGGCCGAGCCAGCAGCGCGGAGGCAATCGGCAATCACCTCACGCGGGACCGCTTGGTCGCGAAAGGACCGGATGGAATGACGTTTTTGCATATGAGCCAGAAATTCGCTGGCACGGGCGCGCATTTCCTCATTGTTATAGTCAAGACGATCCGGCAGCGGCACCGCCTCATAGGTCAGTATGTCCTTGGAAAACATCCGGCGTCTCCTCCTTCGCTAGATCTGCTCCAATCGCAGTTTTGCAGACTTCAACACGGCTTTTGTCAGAGGCGCAAGGGCAGGGGCCATCACCCGGCTGACTTGCCACGTCAGGTTGATCGCCAGGGTGCTGTCGGGTTTCAGCGCACACAGATCCCCACGTGCCAGAAGATCCCGCACCAGAGGTTGGGGGTTCATGCCCCAACCGACCCCGGCGCGGGCAGCGTCGATAAATGCCTGTGTCGACGGAAGGTAATGTTCCGGCGGTGTCAGGCCCGAGCCCAGATTTACCTCCATCCAACGCCGTTGCAGCTGGTCCTTCTGGTTAAAAACCAGGCAGGGTGCATGTCCGATCGACTTGGCCGTCACCCCGCTCTGAAACCACCGCGCCATGAACTCCGGGCTTGCGGTCGCCTCATAGGGCAGCGCACCAAGAGGGCGCATGTCGCACCCCGTCACTGGGGTTGTCAGTGCCGTTACCGCCGCAGAGACCTCGCCCCGGCGCAGCCAGTCAGCACTGTGATCCTGATCATCGATCACAAGATCAAACAACAGCCCTTCCACACCAGCCATGGCATGCACAAACCAGGTCGCCAGACTGTCAGCGTTCACCGCGATGCGAATGCGGGACGGGCGTCGCCCCGGATCAAATCCCAGATCCCGCCTGAGGGCGGCCGCCAGCAGCCCCACGTCTTCGGCGTGTTTGGCCAATCGCGCGCCCACAGGGGTCGCTGTGCAAGGCTGTCCGCGATGCACAACGCTTGCGCCCAGACTTTCCTCTAACGCTTTGATCCGCTGGGAAATGGCTGAAGGCGTCACATGCAGATCCTGCGCAGCCATTTCGAACGACCCCAGTCTAAGAACAGCGGCCAGGGCATCCAGTTGATTTTGATCGAGCTTCATTAGTATAACTTATTTAAGGTTAGGAGTATTAATTGGATTAATTTTATCCCAGGCAATAGTCAAATCCAGACACTCGCAGCTCAGGATACAGACATGCCCCCAAGCCTTTATGCCGGATTTGCCCTTGGCCTCAGCCTCATTGTTGCGATCGGCGCGCAGAACGCTTTTGTGTTGCGGCAGGGCTTGCGGCGGCAGCATGTGCTGCCTGTGGCGCTGACCTGCGCGGCTTCTGATGCAATCTTGATTACTGCCGGTGTTCTTGGCTTTGGGTCATTGGCTAAACTGGCCCCCTGGTTTGAACCGGCCATGCGGTTTGGCGGGGCTGCGTTTCTGTTGTGGTATGGGGCACGCAGCTTTTTGGCTGCCTGGCGTGGTGGCGAAGCCTTGACGGCGCAGGACGGCGAGCAACAGCGGCTCTGGCCCGTTCTTGCGACCACATTGGCGCTGACGTGGCTGAACCCACATGTCTACCTGGATACGGTTGTGTTGCTTGGCGCGATCTCTGCCCAATATGATGACCCCATCAGCTTTGGCATCGGGGCGAGCGCGGCCAGCTTCGCCTTCTTTATGTGCCTTGCCTTTGGTGCGCGGCTTGCCGCACCGGTTTTTGCCCGGCCTCGGGCCTGGCAAGCGCTTGATCTTCTGGTGGGGATGGTCATGTGGGCCATCGCGCTGCGCCTTCTGATGGGATGAACCAAAGCGCTGGCGCGCGGGGGCTCAACTCCCGCACCAACGGATACTGTATTGTATCGAAACACGACGATCCATTTCCTGAAATTTGTAAGGATGTTAACAATCTGGGCATTCCTCCCACTGCGAGTCCCCCATGACACTGACCGCCGACACCTCGCCCGAAAATGCCCCCATGCGCGGGGTCTTCTGGATGTTGGTCACAGGGTTGCTCTTTGTGGCGGTGACGGTTCTGATCAAGACAATGCACGGGCGCATCCCACCTTATGAGAGCGCTTTTCTGCGCTATGTGCTGGGCCTGGTCTTCCTTTTGCCAATGGCGCGGACGCTGTTGACTGCAAAATGGAGCCCACGTCTGCACGTTTTCCTGGGCGTGCGCGGCATCCTCCATGCGATCGGCGTTGGCGGCTGGTTTTTCGCGATGGCCCAGATCCCGCTGGCCGAGGTGACTGCCATTGGCTATCTCACTCCGATCTTTATCTCAATTGGTGCTGTTTTTCTGCTTGGGGAGTCCATGGCTCTGCGCCGGATCGCTGCCATCTGCGTTGCGTTTATAGGTGCGCTGGTCATCCTGCGGCCCGGCGTGCGGGAGATTTCGCCTGGGCATCTGGCCATGTTGGGAACCGCGCTGGTCTTTAGCATGTCACATCTGATGGCAAAAATGGCCATGCGGGATGCTACACCTGCGATGGTGGTTGGTATGCTGTCGATCTGGGTGCCCATCGCTCTTTTGCCACTGGCGCTTGGCAATTGGGTTACCCCCACGCTTCATGATCTGGGGCTTTTGTTCCTTGTGGCCTGTTTTGCCACCGGTGGTCATTATACGATGATGCTGGCTTTTGCCGCAGCGCCAGTGACCGTGACCCAGCCGGTTACCTTTCTTCAACTGATCTGGGCGACCCTGATCGGTACCCTCTTCTTTGGAGAAGGCGTGGACATCTGGGTGGTTTTGGGTGGTTTGATGATCCTTGCGGGTATTACCTATATCAGTTGGCGCGAAGCGGTTCTGAAACGTCGCGCACTCACCCCGCCTGCGGCAACGGCAGAGTTGCCTTGACGAAAATTTTATGAAGATCCATACGTTATGGAAAGAATTTAAGCTATAATGTTTATCTATACCAATTGTCTGCGTCTTATACTTGTTACAAAAAATCGGTAACGTCCCATCCTGCCGAGGAGGGTGCAATGCGTTGTTTTTTCAGGAAAATGATTCTGTTGACCGCGATGCTTTTTCCGGGGGCGGCATGGGCTGGATTTCACGTTTGCAATGACACAGGCGCCGAACAAGCCATTGCCATATCTCACAAACAAGGCAAGAATTGGCACAATCAAGGCTGGTGGACGGTAGAGGCGGGCGCTTGCGTTTCTTTGCTGACCCACGATCTGACGTCCCGCTTTGTTTATCTGCGCCTTCGGGATCGGGGCGAACGGTTCCTGCACAACTCTGTCAAATTCTGTGCCTCTGATACGGATTTCTCCGGAACGGGCAGCGATCGTTGTCCCGCGCAGCGTCTGCTGCCGTTGGAATTTGCGCGCGTGGATGTCGGGCGCGGTGTCTCGGATGCAACGGTGCAGATTTCATCACTATTGCGTGATGTTGAAAAGCAGGACAGTAAAATCCTTGCACTGGAAGCAGTCTTTGAATCCTGCCGTCCGATCCCAGGCTCTGCCGGTGCGATCTGTTCCTTTGTCGGCCGCGACCGGGAGATCTTTACCCGATTAACGGATGAGACACCGCGGGTCGCGCACCGGACCTTGATGCATATGCACCCGGGGGCGCCGGTCCGGTTGAAGGGGCGTAAAGTGCAAGAATATCTGAAAACGCTGGAAATCGCCGTTCTCTCGGTTGATCGCCGCCCTGCGGACGCAGCGCATGAGCTTCTCATCAATTTGCAGGGCAGTTGGATTTCGGATAGCGATCCCAATGACAGCTTTACCGTCGATGGGGCGACCCGGTCGAGCTTTTACCTCGGGGCGGTGACCACGCGGGAATTCATCTCGGTGTCAGATCAGTGTCGAGAGTTTGTGTTTGAAGGCCACGCGCTCCATTCTTGGAGCAAGGATGACACTCAGGGCCTTTGTTATCAGATCGTCGAACTGAACAAGAAAACCCTGTCCTTACGGTTCTTACCCAGCGGCCGTGACCTGTCTTATCACCGCCAGCCAAATGGCTGAGATGTCAGCGAATGACGAGGTCCACAACCTGATGCGCCGCTGCCCGCGCCAAGGCGGGGTTTAACGCCGCCTCAGATTGTGCGGCCTGCAGCCAGACACCATCCATATAGCTCTGCAGCGCCTGCCGCGCGGGTTCTACCTGATCTGGCGACACCAGATGATGCAGTTCCGCGACAAAGTGGCTGCGCACGCGGGATCGGTTGATTCGATGCAGGCGCGACAAACGGGGTGAATAAGGCGCGTTTGCCCAGAATTGCATCCAGATGCTGCACTGTTCGACCGTAAACAGCGAGTCCGCAAAATTGGCATCCATCACCGCATAAAGGCGCGCCTGCGGTGTGTCGGCCCGTGCGTAGCCTAAAATCATGGCTTGTTTCAATTTGGTCAGAAGATGGCGCATCGTGGCCTCCATCAAACCTTCCTTGGAGCCAAAATAGTAATTGATCGAAGCCGCCGAAGCGTCTGCTTCGCGCGCAATTTCTGCCATAGTGACAACGCCATAGCCGTGGCGATGTACGGCCACAATCGTGGCTTCAATCAGTTCTTCATTTCGGATGTCGCGAATTCGTTTCCTGCCCATGGGCAGAGTTTTAAACGTTTGGGAATCGGTTTCAATCCCTGTTCTGCGAAGTCAAAAATTAAATGATCATACAAAATTTGGTTTCGAAAATCAGGTAAATCTGATATGACATTAGTCCAAGTCCAAAAACAGCGCCCCACCAATCCGGGCAGGGCGCATAACAACTGGGAGGACTTGATGACCCTTTTGATTTCCTTTGGGATCCTTCTGGCCTTTGCGCTGGTGATCTTCTGCACTGTCAAATGGTGGAACGTCTCTGTCGTCGGTGTGACACCGGTTCCGCTCTTTACCTTTATCGCGATCCTCTTCACCTCCGGTCTGGATGTGGGGCTGATCATGTTCCCGCTGGCTTGGGATTTCCCGCTTTATGCGGATACCGCGGGCGAGCCCGCCTATGGCTTTACCAACCCGCTGGCATTGGAATTTGGCTTTTGGGGCTTTTTGATCTGGGGCTTTTACTTCCTGACGACCTTCTATTTCTGTGTGATCGAGCCGAAGGTGAAGTTCTTTGAGATCCCGCTGGTCAAGCTGATCAACAACATCGTCATCATCGGCACCTGTGCCTTCACCGGCGCGTTGTTCCTGATCTACCTACCGTATTACGCAACATTCATGGGTGACGGCGAAACCGTGATCCCGGCCTTCTATGTGGTGACCTTCCTGGTGATCCTGACGGCGGCCTTCTCATCCACGGATATCAAATACGTCCGCGTCCTCTCGGTAGGATCGACCCTCCTGTTCCTGGCCCTGATCCTGGGCATGTGGGCCTATGCCGGCATGGGGCTGGGCGAGTTCTTCAGCACCGCATCAAACATTGGCGGCTACTTTACCAATATCCACAAGTTCATTCTGCCACTGACCGATTACCATGAATTCTACCTGTTCTGGTGGTTTGCATGGTCCATCATGATCGGTCAGTTTACTTCGCGCTTTGTGGGTGGGTTGAAAACCTGGCAGGTGCTGGCAGCGTTGTTGATCTTCCCGTCGATCCCGCTCGGTATCTGGTTCTCGGTGCTTTATTATTATCACCTGAACGAGATTGCGACGACCACGATGATCAATGTCTCAATGGTTGCGGTCGGTATTCTCTTTGTGATCAACTCCTTTGACTCCTTGATCCGCCTTTATACCGACAACCTGAACCTTTCGGCAAAACGCTTTGGCACCGTGCCATATGTAGTCGGAAATGCAGTGGTTCTGTTCGGTTTGACCCTCGCATTCCAAAGCCAGTGGTTGCAGATCCAATGGATTGGCGGTGTTGTGATCGGCCTTTATGTCGCTTGTATTGTCTATATCATTGTCACCAAGCGGTCAGAGGTGATGGCGATCACCGATAGCCCCGAGGAAAACACCCTCGATTTTGAGAAGATCAAGGCGGTGCACTAACGCTGCACTCTGATCGCAAAAATATTTGGGCTTTCCCCGCATAAGCGGGGACTGCCTCCCAAAAACTCAGAAGCGTTCAAAAGGACCGTTCCTTATGTCACAAAATATCCTGATCCTCATGGTGGACCAACTGAACGGTACTCTTTTTCCAGATGGTCCAGCTGAGTTCCTGCATGCGCCAAACCTCAAAAAGCTGGCCGCTCGGTCTACGCGTTTTGCCAATGCCTATACCGGGTCCCCGCTCTGTGCTCCGGGGCGGGCGGCATTTATGTCGGGCCAACTGCCGTCGCGCACCGGTGTTTACGACAACGCGGCTGAATTCCGCAGCGACATCCCGACCTATGCCCACCACCTGCGCCGTGCGGGCTATTACACCTGTCTATCGGGGAAGATGCACTTTGTCGGACCGGATCAGCTCCACGGGTTTGAAGAGCGCCTGACCACAGACATTTACCCGGCCGACTTTGGCTGGACGCCGGACTACCGAAAACCGGGTGAACGGATCGACTGGTGGTATCACAACATGGGTTCCGTTACCGGCGCCGGGGTCGCCGAAATTTCCAACCAGATGGAATATGACGATGAGGTGGCCTTTAACGCCACTCAGAAGATCTATGATCTGAGCCGTGGCAAAGACGATCGCCCCTGGGCCTTGACAGTCTCCTTCACCCACCCGCATGACCCATATGTGGCGCGCAAGAAATACTGGGATCTCTACGAAGACTGCGAACATCTGTTGCCGGAAGTTGGCGACCTTGGCTACGAGCAGCAGGATGCCCATTCCAAACGCATCTTTGACGCCAACGACTGGCGCAGCTTTGATATCTCAGAGGAAGATATCAAACGTTCGCGTCGCGCTTATTTCGCCAATATCTCTTACCTCGACGATAAAATCGGCGAGATCCTCGAGGCGCTGGAAAGCACGCGCCAAGACAAGGACACGATCATCTTCTTTGTCTCTGACCACGGCGATATGCTGGGTGAACGCGGCCTGTGGTTCAAGATGTCCTTCTTTGAAGGCTCCGCCCGTGTGCCGCTTATGATCGCTGCGCCGGATCTGCCTGCCGGGCTGATCGAAACACCAGTGTCGACCATCGACGTTACTCCGACGCTTGGTGCGCTGGCCGGTGTGGATATGGCTGAAATTGCCCCTTGGACCGACGGCCATAACCTTGTGCCATTGGCCCAAGGAACGCCGCGCGAGGAACCCGTGTTGATCGAATATGCGGCTGAAGCCTCCTATGCGCCGCTGGTGTGTTGGCGTGAAGGCAAGTGGAAGTACAACCGCTGCGCGCTCGATCCCGATCAGCTGTTTGATCTCGAGGCGGACCCCAAGGAGCTCAACAATCTGGCGGAAGATCCTGCCTTTGCAGAGGTGCTTGCGGAACTGCGGGCCAAATCCATTTCCCGCTGGGACCTTGAAGCCATTGATGCGGATATCCGGGCCAGCCAAGCGCGCCGCTGGGTTGTCTACGAGGCCCTGCGTCAGGGTGGGTATTACCCTTGGGACTACCAACCGCTGCAAAAAGCGTCTGAACGCTACATGCGCAATCATATGGACCTCAATGTTGTCGAAGAAAACGCCCGTTTCCCGCGCGGCGAATGAAACACGTTACGTCAGAAAAGATATACCCATGACACATCCTGCACAGCCCAAAGCCAGCCATTTCATTAATGGTGCCTATGTCGAAGACAGCGCCGGCGCCGAGATCCCGGTGATCTACGCCGCCACAGGTGAACAGATCGCCACCGTCCATGCCGCAACCCATGCGATTGTGGAGCAGGCGCTGGCCTCTGCCAAAGCAGCGCAAAAAGAATGGGCCAAGATGACCGGCACCGAACGCGGTCGCATCCTGCGCCGCGCGGCCGACATCATCCGCGACCGCAACTATGAACTGTCGGTGCTGGAAACCTATGACACCGGCAAGCCGCTGCAGGAAACGCTGGTGGCCGACGCGACCTCCGGCGCGGATGCGTTGGAGTATTTTGGCGGTCTCGCCGCCAGCCTGACCGGTGAACATATCCCGATGGGCGAAGATTGGGTTTACACCGTGCGCGAGCCTTTGGGCGTTTGCGTTGGCATCGGCGCTTGGAACTACCCGACCCAGATCGCCTGCTGGAAAGGCGCGCCGGCGCTGGCCTGTGGCAACGCAATGGTGTTCAAACCGTCTGAGACCACCCCGCTTTGTGCCCTCAAAGTGGCGGAAATCCTGGTCGAGGCCGGTCTGCCCGCAGGTCTGTACAATGTGGTCCAGGGCATGGGCGAAGTGGGCGGCGCGCTGGTCAGCGATCCACGTGTCGACAAAGTCTCGCTCACCGGCTCGGTGCCCACCGGCAAAAAAGTCTATGCCGCGGCAGCAGCAGACATGAAACACGTCACCATGGAATTGGGCGGTAAATCCCCCATGATCGTCTTTGAAGACGCCGACATCGACAATGCGGTGGGCGGTGCCATCAACGGCAATTTCTACTCCTCGGGGCAGGTGTGTTCCAACGGCACCCGTGTCTTTGTGCACAAAGACATCAAAGAGAAATTCCTCACCCGTCTGGCCGAGCGTACAGCGAACGCCAAATTGGGCGACCCCATGGATGAAAACGTGAACTTTGGCCCGATGGTCACGGAAAACCAGATGAACATCGTTCTGGGCTATATCGAGAAAGGCAAAGCCGAAGGCGCCCGTCTGATCTGTGGCGGCCAACGCGCAGATATGGACGGCTACTTTATCGAGCCAACCATCTTTGCCGATGTCAAAGACGACATGGTGATTGCCCGCGAAGAGATCTTTGGCCCGGTCATGGCGGTTCTGGATTTCGAGGATGAGGATGAGGTGATCGCCCGCGCCAATGACACCGAATTTGGTCTGTCTGCCGGTGTCTTCACCAAGGATCTGAGCCGCGCCCACCGGGTGATCGGCGCGCTTGAGGCGGGCAGCTGCTTTATCAACTCCTACAATGACGCGCCGGTCGAAGCGCCCTTTGGTGGTGTCAAAGCCTCAGGCGTTGGACGTGAGAACTCCAAAGAAGCCATCCAGCACTACAGCCAGGTGAAATCGGTTTATGTGCGCATGGGTGACGTCGAAGCCGCGTTCTGATGGATTTTGCGCCGCTTCTGTCCGCCAAAGGCCCGATCCCGCTGCATGCCTTTGCAGCTTTCGCGGCCCTTGGCGTCGGAGCGGCGCAGCTTGCCCTGCCCAAGGGGACATTGCCCCACAGGCTGGCAGGCTGGTTTTGGGTTGGGGGCATGGCCGTGGTGGCTGTCTCCAGCTTCTTTATCAATGAAATCAGGCTCATTGGCCCGTTTTCCCCGATACATCTCCTGTCTGTGCTCACTCTGGTGGGGCTCTGGCAGGCCGTGCGCACCGCGCGCCTTGGGCGGATCGACGCCCATCGCCGCCACATGCGCAACCTCTTTTTCTACGCGCTGATCCTCGCGGGAGCCTTCACGCTGCTGCCAGGGCGGATCATGCACCAAATACTGTTCTAGGAGCCAAAATGAACGCGGATTATGTGATCGTTGGGGCGGGCAGCGCAGGCTGCGCGATGGCCTATCGTTTGTCAGAGGCTGGGAAATCGGTGCTGGTCATCGAACATGGCGGCACGGACGCGGGCCCCTTTATCCAGATGCCGGGGGCGCTGTCTTATCCGATGAATATGTCCCGCTATGACTGGGGCTATAAATCCCAGCCGGAACCGGGTCTGAACAACCGCGAGCTGGTGACGCCGCGCGGCAAGGTCATTGGCGGCTCGTCCTCGATCAACGGTATGGTCTATGTGCGCGGTCACGCGGGCGATTATAACCACTGGTCCGATGCGGGCGCGCAGGGCTGGGCCTATTCCGACGTTCTGCCCTATTTCAAACGGATGGAAAACTGGCACGAAAGCGGCCAGGGCGGCGATCCAGACTGGCGCGGCACAGACGGCCCCCTGCATATCTCGCGCGGCCCCCGCGACAACCCGCTGCACGCGGCCTTTGTGGAGGCTGGACAGCAGGCCGGATACCCGGTGACCTCTGATTACAACGGCGAGCAGCAAGAGGGCTTTGGCCCGATGGAGATGACCGTCTACAAAGGTCAACGCTGGTCCGCCGCCAACGCCTATCTGAAACCGGCGCTGAAACGTGACAACTGCACCCTGATCCGCGCCTTTGCCCGCAAAGTGGTGATCGAAGACGGTCGCGCCGTAGGGGTCGAGGTCGAACGCGGCGGCAAGGTCGAAGTGATCCGCGCCAATGCCGAGGTGATCCTGTCGGCTTCCTCGCTGAACTCCCCGAAACTCCTGATGCTTTCGGGCATCGGCCCGGCGGCACATCTGGCGGAACACGGGATTGATGTGATCGCCGACCGCCCCGGCGTCGGCCAGAATCTGCAGGACCACCTTGAGTTCTATTTCCAATGGGCCTGCACCCAGCCGATCACCCTGTTCAAATACTGGAACCTCTTTGGCAAAGCCCTTGTGGGGGCCCAGTGGCTGTTTACCAAAACCGGGCTTGGTGCGTCCAACCAGTTCGAAAGCGCGGCCTTCCTGCGCTCTGACAAAGGCGTGGACTACCCCGATATCCAATATCACTTCTTGCCCATTGCCGTACGTTACGACGGTCAGGCAGCAGCCGAAGGCCATGGTTTCCAGGTCCATGTGGGCCCCATGCGCTCCCCCTCGCGCGGCAATGTCACCCTGGCGTCGGCAGATCCCAAAGACGACCCCAAGATCTTCTTTAACTACATGTCCACCGAGCAGGACTGGATCGACTTTCGCAAATGTATCCGCCTCACGCGGGAGGTCTTTGCCCAGGATGCGATGAAACCTTTCATCAAACATGAGATCCAGCCGGGTATGGACCTGCAAACCGACGACGAGTTGGACGGGTTTATCCGCGAACACGCCGAAAGCGCCTATCACCCCTGTGGCACCTGCAAGATGGGCAGTGTCGATGATCCCATGTCCGTGGTCGACCCCGAATGCCGGGTGATTGGCGTGGACGGATTGCGCGTCGCCGACAGCTCCATCTTTCCGCGCATCACCAACGGCAACCTCAACGGTCCGTCGATCATGACAGGAGAGAAGGCCTCCGACCACATCCTGGGCCGCCGCCTGCCATCGTCAAACGCCGAACCCTGGTTTAACCCCAATTGGCAGACCAGCCAGCGGTAAAAAAGCTCTGCGAAAACCCATAAATCGCACACCTCTTTGACCCGGATCAAATCCCCGTGTGGGGCAGGGCAATAGTCTATCTCCGAAAGATCAAAGAGGAGAGACGCCCATGTCCCACACACCCCATGAACTGGCCGCCGAGTTTCCGGACAAGGTCGAAACCATCAGCACGCTCAAGTCGTCTGACAAGCATTTCGCCCATCTGGCCGACAAATATCATGAGGTGAACCGCGCCGTGCACCGGGCGGAGACCAAAGTGGAACCCATCAGCCAAGAGGCGGAAACCGACCTGCGCAAACAACGCGCCGCACTCAAGGATGAGATCTGGTCGATCCTGTCAGCCGCCTAAGGCGCGCATCCTGAACAAAGGACGTCACTGAAAACCAAGCCGGTGCCAAGCTAAAACTTGGTGCCGGTTTTTTGCGTTTGCCGCCCACACGAAGAAGTCGGCTTGGAGCCCAAGGTTGCCATGGGTCTTGTAAGAAAATGCTCCTGCGTAAGTCTATGAACATAGGCTGGACGCCCTCCACATCAGCGAATATCCATTGTCCGTATTGTGAGAGTTATGGTGGAGCGCGATGATGAGTGGTTTTATGTTCTCGACATCCTATTTTGTCATTTCTGCGTTGAGCTGCTCCGTTGCTGCGGTCCTGCTGCCTATTCAGATTAGTGCAAACGGGAACCTCAGCTATATTGTGCAAGCAGCAATCGGTTCGGCGCTAACTCTGTTCCTTTTGGCTGGGTTACTGGCTGTCAGTTTCAGAATGTTAAATGGCGGCGCTGATTTGCGGCGCGTAAGCGCAATCGTTCTTGTGTTTCTACTGTCAATTATTGGGATTGCGCTTTCCCAATTCATCGGTGGTGCATTTGGTTTTCTCATAGATTGGCTCTTGAATGTTTGGGTTCCTCTAGACGCCTTCATCTTCATGGTTACATACGAAACGTTGGGGTATACAAATTCAGCCTATGCGCTCGACTATTTTTCGTCATTGTACATGGTCCTATCGATGGCTGTTTTAGGAGCAATTTTTGGATTGCCATTGGCCCGTATTGGCAATGGTATTCTGTTTGCAGACGCGTGGAACCAACGTGCCGGGAAAAAATGGATACTCTTTAAGAGGTGCGGTGCCGGTGCCTTGGGCATCTGGGTTATTTGGGCAGCCGTAAGTTTAATCGCCCATTCCATTTTTGTAGCACCTACACTTACCAAGTCAGAAATTTCTGTTTCTGATGGCAGCATCAGTCAGTTAACGTTTTACCAACCGACTTTGCTCGAGACGTCTTTCGGCTTTGGTATGAATTTGATGTTGTTCTCGCTTGCTGTGGGGTTTGTCGCTTACTGTGCGGAGCAAGTAAGGCAACAGTTTGGATAGGCGAGCGCTGCACCAAACCCTCTTTCAAAAGACTAGACAGCAACATAGTCCGCACAGCTCCCATCCATTGCGCAATCCTTTGGAGATCTTCTTGCGCATTCCACACATCCTGCTCTCTCAGTTGACCTCATAGGGCAACGTCCCGCGCTGGTTGGTGTCCACTTGCAGACGGCGTTCCAAGGGGGGGACAGACCTCTGGTGGCAGGTGCGGCGTTCGCAGATGCGGCAGGAGATGCCGATGGGTTCATAAGCTGCGTCATTGTCCACATCCATGCCATCGGCATAGACCAGCAGGCCCGCGTGTTTGACTTCGCACCCTAACGCAATGGCGTAACGGCGCAACGGCGCGCCAAACCGGCCCGAGGATTTGGAAACATCCCGCGCAAGCGAGATATAGCGTACCCCATCCGGGGTCGTCGCCAGCTGGCGCAGGAACTGCCCTGGTGTTTCAAAGGCGCGGTGCACATTCCACAAGGGACAGGCCCCGCCAAAGCGCGCAAACTGCAGCCTTGTGGCCGAATGACGTTTGGTGATTGTGCCGGCCTGATCCACGCGGACAAAGAAGAACGGCAACCCTTTGGCGCCGGGGCGCTGCAGGGTGGACAGACGGTGGGCGACTTGTTCGATGGACGCCCCAAACCGCGTCGACAGCCTCTCCAGATCGTGGCGGTCTGCCTGAGCCTGTGCCAGAAACCGGCCATAGGGCATCAGCGCGGCACCGGCAAAATAATTCGCAAGGCCGATCTTGGCGATGGCACGGGCTTCCTCGCTTTGGAACTTGGCGAAATCCAATGTGGCTTCCAGCAAGTTGTTTTGCTGCAATAACGCCACCTGCATCAGCAGCTGAAAGACTTGTGTCTCGGGGGCGGCAAGCTGTGACAGGTGCAGGATCTTGCGCTCTGCATCATAGCGGCGCACCCCTTCCATATCTTGCAATTCAACCGTGACCCCAGCGCGTTCCAGCGTTGAAATAGCGGTGGCGCGGATCTCTGCCGGGGTTCCTGCGGTATGGCTGAACCGCTCTGCTGCATGGTCTACCGCGTCGATATAGTTGTCGCAATAGTGAAAGAAATCGCGCACCTCTTCCCAGGGCGACGCCTGCAGCCGCGCATCCTCGCGTCCCAGGGCCTCATCCAATGAGGCCAGCCGTTCATGGTTCTGACGATAAGCCTGATGCAACGCCAGAAAGGCGCGTGCCAATGCGGGGGCGTTGGACGCCGCAAGCCGCAAATCAGCCAGAGGCGGCATGGTCTCGGCAAAGACCGGATCGGCCAAAGCTTCCCGCATATCGCTGACCAGCCTTTCGCTGTCACCGGTCGACAGCTCGGTCACATCCAGCCCGAACTCCTGCGCCAGCGCCAGCACAACCGTTGTCGAGACCGGGCGATTGTTGTTCTCCATCTGGTTCAGATAGGGCAGGGAGACCCCCAGTTTGGCGGCGAAATCCTTTTGGGTCAGGCTGAGCTTGGCGCGCATCTCACGCAGCTTTGCCCCGGCATAAAGCTTTTGGGTGGCCATCTGTGGCATGCCTTTGCAAATTCAGGTCGCGCGGATTGTAGAATTGCAAACCAGTCGGGGCAAGCCCCGGACGTCCTGGCGGCCCGGGTTCAATGGTCGCAGAGCTAAGGACTTAGATCGCCAGTTTCAATCTTTGCTCGCGCCGGATCACCGTAAGGATCGACAGCATTCCGCCCACGCCGGTCAGGAACATGATGGTCAGCAGGGGGATGGGCGTTGACCCTTCTACCAGAACCCGGCCTGCCAGCGCCGAGAGCAGAGCGCCGACGCCGATCATCACAGCGCCAGCCAGCCCGGATGCGCTGCCCGCCAGTTTCGGCCGGACCGAAATTGCCCCCGTGGTCGCATTGGGAATGGACATCCCATTGCCAAGTCCAACAAAATTCATCAGGCCAAAGAACGTATAGACCGTTTCCATCCCAGCAGCCGTCAAGGCAATCGACAGGCCCACGCCAAACAGATTGATGACGCAGCCAATCAGAACCATTGTATTGATCCCAAAACGGCGGGAGTACCGGCCCGATATGAAGTTGCCAAAGAAATACCCCAACGCTGGTGCGCCCATCATGAGCCCCAGCACGTCCGACTCAAGACCGTAGACTTCGGTGCCCACAAAGGGTGCACCCCCGAGATAGGCAAAGAATGTACCCGACGACAGGCCGCAGGCCAGCGAATAGCCCCAGAACCGGGGTGATTGGAGCAGCTCGGGATACTCACGAAACTGCCGCAACAGACTCATGCCGCTTTTGCTTTTGGTCTCACCAAAGTCGCGATACGCCAGCAGCCAGACCATCGCTCCCAGCAACAAAAGGATCCAAAAGTTGGCCGTCCAATGAAGATAGCGGTCGATTGCCCCACCGATGGCCGGGCTGATCATCGGCACAATGGCCATCCCCATGGTGACATATGCGATTTGACTGGCGGCCTTGTCGGTTTCATGCACGTCCCGGATGGAGGCGCGGCTGATGGCCAATGTGGTGGCCACAATCGCTTGCCCCATGCGAAAGACCAGAAAACTTACCGCGGTTGGTGCAAAGATGCAGCCCACAGTCATGACCATAAAGGCAACCAGACTCCACAGCATCACCGGTCGCCGCCCCATCTGGTCCGACACCGGCCCGACCACGATCTGGACCACCGCGCTCAGCCCCAGATACAGCGAGATCGACAGCTGCATGACCCGATAGTCGACCCCGTAATCTGTCGCCATGCTGGGCAGGGAGGGGATGAACATATTCATGCTCAGCGCGCCAATGCCCGCCAGCAAAATCAACGTAACAACGTGAGCAGGGGTTTTAGGGGTCATATCGGGACTCGAATGTGGAGTAGGGTAGTTAACAAGTAAATAAACTGTACCGGTGAGTTTAGTTACCGCTGACATGCAAGTCCAAAGTTTTTCCTGTGCTTTGGCGCGCATATCCTTGTGAATTGCGGTGGGGCGCATGATCGTGAGGCATTGTCATAGTGGTAAAATTTGCAGTTATTCAAATTTGCAGTGCTCGCCCGCAAATGATTTGCAAATTTGCGAGTTTTGGCTTTGGTCAAACAACAGGCACGTCTATGGTCCCTCATGAATCTAAGAGGGATCCCGGCCATGAAAGACATCCTTGCTGAACTCGAAGAGCGCCGCACCGACGCGCGCCTCGGCGGTGGACAAAAACGTATCGACGCACAACACGCACGCGGCAAGCTGACCGCCCGTGAGCGGATCGAGCTTCTGCTGGATGCGGATAGTTTCGAAGAGTTTGATATGTTCGTCTCCCATCGCTGCACCGATTTTGGCATGGAGAAAAACAAACCCGCAGGCGACGGTGTGATCACTGGCTGGGGAACCATCAACGGGCGTCAGGTCTATGTCTTCAGCCAGGATTTCACGGTTCTGGGCGGCTCGGTGTCAGATACCCACGCGATGAAAATCTGTAAAATCATGGATATGGCCATCCAGAACGGCGCACCTGTGATCGGCCTCAACGATTCCGGCGGTGCTCGTATTCAGGAAGGTGTGGACGCGCTGGCCGGCTATGCCGAGATCTTCCAGCGCAATGTCATGGCCTCGGGTGTGATCCCGCAGATCTCTGTCATCATGGGCCCCTGTGCCGGTGGCGCGGTATATTCGCCCGCGATGACTGACTTTATCTTTATGGTCAAAGACACCTCTTATATGTTTGTGACCGGCCCGGATGTGGTGAAGACCGTCACAAACGAGGTTGTCACAGCCGAGGAGCTGGGGGGCGCCTCCACCCATACCAAGAAGTCATCAGTGGCAGATGGTGCCTTTGAAAACGACGTCGAAGCCCTCGCCGAAGTGCGCCGCCTGGTGGACTTCCTGCCGCTGAACAACCGCGAAAAGCCGCCTGTACGTCCGTTCTTTGACGAACCCGGTCGGATTGAAACCAGCCTGGATACGCTGATCCCGGAAAACCCGAACCAGCCGTATGATATGAAAGAGCTGATCCTGAAAGTTGCCGACGAAGGTGATTTTTATGAGATCCAGGAAGACTACGCCAAGAATATGATCACCGGTTTCATCCGGCTCGAAGGGCAGACCGTGGGCGTTGTGGCCAACCAGCCGATGGTGCTGGCGGGCTGTCTGGATATCGACAGCTCCCGCAAGGCCGCGCGGTTTGTGCGCTTCTGTGACTGTTTTGAAATTCCGATCCTCACCCTGGTGGATGTTCCGGGCTTTTTGCCGGGCACGTCTCAGGAATATGGCGGCGTTATCAAACATGGCGCAAAGCTGCTGTTTGCCTATGGCGAAGCGACTGTGCCAAAGGTCACCGTGATTACGCGCAAAGCCTATGGTGGGGCCTATGACGTGATGGCGTCCAAACACCTGCGCGGCGACTTCAACTATGCCTGGCCAACGGCGGAAATCGCGGTGATGGGGGCCAAGGGCGCGACCGAGATCATTCACCGTGCTGATATCGGTGATGCAGACAAGATTGCGGCACATACCAAAGATTACGAGGACCGGTTTGCCAATCCGTTTGTTGCGGCAGAGCGCGGCTTTATCGACGAGGTGATCCAGCCTAAATCCACCCGCCGCCGCGTCTCGCGCGCCTTTGCGTCTCTGCGCAACAAAAAGCTCGAGAACCCGTGGAAGAAACACGACAACATCCCGCTTTGAGGATCGACCATGGAACAAGATGCGGGCACAGTTGCTGTGACGTTTGGGCCGGACAAGTTGCCGCTGGATTATCTTGATTTTTTTGAGATGGCCAGCGACAGCGATGTGCGAGAAGCGATGCTTGCCGTGTTCCGTTCGCATCTTGGAAGCGAACTTCAGCAGCGCGAGCCAACAAAGCGTGAGGTCAACTGGATCCGGGAAACGGTGGCGCAAATGGTGTCTCTTACAGCTCAGACCGAAGCGGGAACGCCAGATGACTATATCGTTGAGCTCTGCGATGGAGATGAGCCGTTTTTCGGAGAGGTTTCACCCTCCCAATGCTCCGCATTCGGTTTCGAAGACGACACTTGGGAAAGCCAGGCTCCGCAGCGGATTGGTATAAGTTAAATGAGAAACCGCAACTGGCATATCCTGCGTGAAGACGGCGAACCTGGGCAGATCGTGACCCTGTGTCGTGAGCGCCCGGCGCGGTTTGATGTGGTGGCCGAAACCAACCTGCCCACAGGGAACCCGGTACGGTTTGCGCATCAGATCCGGCAAGATATGTGGCGCCTGCTGCAATCCATGCGGGGCTTCTCTCCCGTGGTGCGTCTGACGCAGAATCACACCGGCTGGCGGGTCGAGGCTGGTGGGCGTGTGTTGGGTAAGGTTCCTCCGGCGGCCAGTGCACGAATCCTCGAACTTTTGGAAAATCAATCAAAGCGGACCCGATGGGTTAACAACGCGAATCGCACAAGGGGAGGGGAATGATGCATCTATGTTGTCATGTTTTTGTGACCTATCTCTTTGGTAATGTTGATGTGTTCAACTTGAGCGGGAATCGTGCGCCTATCGTGTCACCTATCGTGAAAACACGTAATTCTTATCGAATCACGTTTACGATGTTTGACAATGGGGACGAATCGCGGCCATGATCACCCCACGCCTTTACAGCACAGCGCGCGCGGCCAGCGCAGCGCCTGCAGCCCCGGCTGGAGGAGGCCCGATTTATGGGTGCCGGGGCTGCGGATTTATCAAAATCACCGCAGCAATTTTTGCCATCCTTGGTTGTGCAAGCCCGCTTCGTGCTGCCAACGAACTTTTGGGACAACAGGTCGCAGTTCCGTCAGGGCAGGCGGTCTACCTGTCCGAAGTGTTACAGGATGAAACACCAGGTGCGCTTTGGCTCAGATTTCGTTTTATTGCACCTGCCATCGACCGGTCCCACGGGAGCGTAGATCCTGAAGAGGCGGCCTCAGATATGGATCACCTGTGCCAGTCCGTTGCGCTCTCTTACCTTCGGGATCACAGGTTAAAGCCCGAACGCATCTCGATCTCACTGTCGGACCGCCAGATTCCTTTTGGCGAAAGCGACCCGGACGCGACCCAATTCTTCGAACTCTACAGCGCCCAAACCGGTGGTCAGGGTGCCACCTGCCTGTGGGAGGCCTTCTGATGTCGTCTCCCCATCATAAACTTGCGCCTAAACCCGTCCATTGGCAGGATTTTGCGGCTTTGCCGTCACAGGCACAGCCTCTTGTGCACTGGGGATGTTTATTTGGCTGCACCTCATGTAACATCGGCGCGGGTTCGGACAATCGGACCCACCATCATTGGTTGAGGCGCGCGGGGCCATTTGGTTTCGCCGGTTTCACGCAAGTTATCAGGAGACTGAAATGTCCAAGAGCATCAAACTGTTCGCCGTCGTTGGCGTTCTGGCAACCGTTGCCGCCTGTGGCAGCCGTCAGGAAGAATTCGTTGTGGTCGAGCCCGAGC
The DNA here is from genome assembly GCF_056159265.1 of Epibacterium sp. ABZ3_068. Taxonomy (NCBI): domain Bacteria; kingdom Pseudomonadati; phylum Pseudomonadota; class Alphaproteobacteria; order Rhodobacterales; family Roseobacteraceae; genus Epibacterium; species Epibacterium sp. ABZ3_068. The sequence continues at coordinate 3,774,726 of NZ_JBSWUV010000001.1, read as the reverse complement.
CCATCTCGCAAGAGCCCGCCTACACCGGCAAATACAAATAAACCCTTCAGGGGTCCGGCCCTGCGGCCGGCCCCAGCCGCTCCGCGGGGTGCCGGACGAAAGGCACCACCATGCTAAAGCATCGCGGATTTCCCGGCAGACTGGCCGGAACAGACTTCCAATTCACCATTCGTCGCGCCAATCCCAAAGGGGCAACCCCGTTGGTCGCGCGCGAGCGTTTCCCGGATCGCAGACCGCCCGACCGCAAAGCGGATGCGGGGTTTATGCTGGCCTTGTGGGAACAATTCGGCACTGAGCCATTTGAACGTGGCAACCTGGATGCCGGACGTCTCAGCTGGTTGTTTGGACGTGAGGTCGTTGCCGTCGACGAAGAGTTTGACCCGACCGATTACGAAGCGCTTCTGCAGATAGACGAGGCCGTGGCCCGCGCATCTTTCCCCGAGATCTTTGACGGGAAGGGGAACTGGTAATGCCGGTGCGGCTGTTCCATATCCTCTCCGACCGGAGCAGCCACGCCGCGCGCGCCCCATGGGCGGGGCTTCGCCCAGGCCGCGTGTCATTTGCGCAGAGTTTCGCACAGAGTCTCCCGGCCGATGCCAGCTGCTTGTGTGGGCAGCCTTTGCCTGCGACCACTGTGTCATCCCTTTGGACGACGCAGAAAGGAACGAAGCAGTGCACAGAACAAAAGGGCGTATCCGCTGGGCGCTGGCACTTGTCAGCAGCCTGGGTCTTGCGGCCTGTGGCGAGACAACTGGCGAACAGGCAGCCATTGGCGCCGCTGCGGGCACCGTCGGTTCGGCGGTTATTCAGGGCAACCTGCTTACCGGCGCTGCCGTTGGCGCTGCCGCAAATGTCATCTACTGCAAAGAATACCCGCGCCGCTGCTAAGGGGCGCGTAACTTTCAACACGACCAACATTCGCATGGACGCCGCTGCCCGAACCCTCGGGCGCGGCGTTTTTGCGTTCAGACCAATGAGCCTAAGGAGAGCCGATGTTTGACAAGATCCTGATTGCCAACCGGGGGGAGATTGCCTGTCGCGTCATCAAGACTGCGCGCAAAATGGGGATCAAGACCGTTGCCATCTATTCGGACGCTGACAAGCAGGCGCTGCATGTGCAGATGGCCGACGAAGCAGTCCACATCGGCCCGCCGCCTGCAAACCAGTCCTATATCGTCATCGACAAGGTGATGGAGGCGATCAAGTCCACCGGCGCGCAGGCCGTACATCCGGGCTATGGCTTCCTGTCGGAAAACTCCAAATTTGCCGAAGCTCTGGCCAAGGCGGGCGTTGCATTTGTCGGCCCCCCTGTGGGCGCCATCGAAAGCATGGGGGACAAGATCACCTCCAAGAAAATCGCCCAAGAGGCCGGTGTGTCCACCGTTCCGGGCTATATGGGGCTGATCGAAGACGCGGATGAGGCGGTCAAGATCTCCAATGAAATCGGCTACCCGGTGATGATCAAAGCCTCCGCCGGCGGCGGCGGCAAAGGCATGCGGATTGCCTGGAACGACGAAGAAGCCCGCGAAGGCTTTCAGTCCTCCAAAAACGAAGCGGCCAGCTCCTTTGGCGATGACCGGATCTTTATCGAGAAATTCGTCACCCAACCGCGCCATATCGAAATTCAGGTGCTGTGCGACAGCCATGGCAACGGCATCTATCTGGGCGAACGCGAATGTTCGATTCAGCGCCGCAACCAGAAAGTTGTCGAAGAAGCTCCAAGCCCCTTCCTCGACGAAGACACCCGCAAAGCCATGGGTGAACAGGCCGTCGCATTGGCCAAGGCCGTGGGCTATGCCTCTGCGGGGACCGTGGAATTCATCGTTGACGGGGAAAAGAACTTCTACTTCCTGGAGATGAACACCCGACTGCAGGTGGAACACCCGGTGACCGAGCTGATCACGGGCGTCGACCTTGTGGAACAGATGATCCGCGTGGCGGCCGGCAAAGAGCTGACCATGTCCCAGGATGACGTCAAGCTCACCGGTTGGGCCATTGAAAACCGTCTTTATGCTGAAGATCCCTATCGCAACTTCTTGCCCTCAATCGGGCGTCTGACCCGTTACCGTCCGCCTGCGGAAACTGCCGCATACACCCCTGGCGTTCAGCCGGGTGATGCTGGAGACATCGTGGTTCGCAACGACACCGGCGTCTATGAGGGCGGCGAGATCTCGATGTATTATGACCCGATGATCGCCAAGCTCTGCACCTGGGCACCAACCCGCGACGCCGCGATCGAAGCGATGCGCACCGCATTGGACAGTTTTGAGGTCGAAGGCATCGGTCACAACCTGCCGTTCCTGTCGGCGGTTATGGATCATCCCAAGTTCATCTCGGGTGACATCACAACCGCCTTTATTGCCGAAGAATATCCGGACGGTTTTGAAGGGGTAGAGCTGCCCGACAGCGATCTGAGACGCATCGCAGCTTCCTGCGCCGCCATGCACCGGGTTGCCGAGATCCGGCGCACGCAGGTCTCTGGCCGGATGGATAATCACGAACGCAAGGTCGGCGATGACTGGGTTGTTTCGGTTCAGGGGCAGGTCTACCCGGTCTCGATTGCTGCGGACGCTCAGGGCTCCAGCGTTTCCTTTGAAGATGGCACGTCCATCCGTGTCGCCTCCGATTGGACGCCCGGAGATCAGCTGGCCACGGTGCAGACGGATGACAGCGAACTGGTGATGAAAGTGGGTAAGATTACCCAGGGCTTCGCCATCCGCAGCCGCGGCGCCGATCTGAAGGTTCATGTGCGCACCGCACGTCAGGCCGAACTGGCCCAGCTGATGCCAGAGAAGCTGCCACCGGACACCTCCAAGATGCTGTTGTGCCCGATGCCGGGGCTCATTGTGTCAGTTGGCGTCGAAGTTGGCAACGAAGTTCAGGAAGGTCAGGCGCTTTGCACCGTAGAAGCCATGAAAATGGAGAATATTCTGCGGGCGGAAAAAAAGGGTGTCGTAACTAAAATTAACGCGAGTGCTGGCGACAGTCTTGCTGTTGATGACGTTATCATGGAGTTCGAATAATCCAATGACTTGCGCCGTGCGCCATAACTCGTTGTCTTCGTGTGGTTTTTCCGCGCGCATGACACGTGGGCGCGCGGCGCGACGTGATTTCGGGCGCCGAATCCAGCGCTCGACAAATCATTTACATCAATTTTTAGGCTTAACACCCTGTAAACAAATGGCATTTACCTTTGAGAAAGACCTTGGTGGGCAAGGGATGACTCAGGGGCGAAGTGGGTGCCCCAGTCCAATTACAAGTAACTGGAGGGGTAAAGTGCCACACAACAAGATGTCCTGGTCGTTGGCCAGGGCCAGGCGCCTCTCGGCCGCACGTTGCCGAACCGCCGCGCGTACCATTGGTGCCGGGCTTATCCTGTTGGCCGTCGCTGGATGTGCCAAACAAAAAGAAGAAGATGTCCGCACCCGCCTTGGCGACTGGGTGAACCTTGGGGAAACCCTCTATTTCTATGCCGACACAGGATGTTCGGCGGCGGTGTTCGATTTGAAATCCACCCGGATTTCGTCCACTGTCACGCGCGCCCGCACCCTGCAAAAGGGGCAAAAGGTCTTGGATCAGCGGCAGCCTGTGTTTTTTGACATGAAGGGCGAGAGCCCGCATTCAGTGACCCAGCAGTTGATGAATGCCAGCCTGCACAAGGGGCTTGGCCTTATCTCATCTGGTGTGGCTGCCAAAAACTGTATGACCGAAACTTTGCAAACCTATTACCTGCGGGCGCTTTTGGATGAAAACGCCGATCTGGTGTTTGACCCGGAAGACGAGGCCATGATTGTGGTGGATGGCGAAAACCGCTGGCTGTTTTACGCACGGGGAGATGGTAAGTGAGCTATTCGCCTCGCCGTTCCTCTATTTCGCGTACCCGAGACGGGATCTTGTCGATGGTCCTGTTTAATTCGCGTACCGTCCAGGGGAACGGCTTGCGCAGCTTGACGTCGCCGTCCTTGCCAACCAACACCAATTGGAAGCCGCGCGGGCGCAGTTTGCGCCGCAGCGCTGACTTGGCGCTTGGGTCTGTATCGGTCAGAACAACCACATCCCGTTCACGCAATTCATCCTCTTGCGCATGCAGCTGTTCCATCTGTTCTTGGAATCGCGGATCCGCATCGGTGTCTGCAAAAACCACAATTGGGCGCTTTTTCCATAAAAATTCGCTCAAATTTGATTCAAAATCACCCAGAAACAAAGCGTCTTCGGATGGCGTGCTGCCATCACTGGCCAGGGCTTCCGGCGCAAAGAACGGGCCGAGAAAAACAGTCAAAACAATAGGGTATAGGGATCGCATGGTGCCTCCTGTTGTATTCAATATATGCCATAATGGCCAAAATGCGATGGGGGATCTAAAGAAGCCCCGAAAAAAACACATGGTGTTAACCAACTTGGAAGGACCTGCGGAACAAGCTGGCAACAGTTTCGCAACGTTTGCTGCTTTGACAGCCTCCGGCAGAAGGACCGGTCCGACCATGAAAGTGATTTTGCATATCGGCGCCCATCGCTGCGCCACCACCACGTTTCAGGAATACATGCGCCAGAACCGCGCTCAGGCCGCAATGGAGGGTGTTGGCTATTGGGGACCGCAGGTCACCCGTTCGGGCCTGTTTCAGGGGGTTCTGCCAGGGCCGCAGCTTCTGCCCAAAGGGGACCCGGCAAAACGTGCCAGGGGGCGGATCAAGCTCAAACTGGCCTCAGAGCGCGCGACAGGCTTTGACCAATTGCTGATTTCGGATGAAAACATCCTCGGTTCCATGCGTCAGAACCTGCACCTTGGGACGCTTTATGCAGATGCGGGCGACCGCCTGAGCCGTTTTGGTGAGGCGTTTGACGGCGAGCTTACCGATCTGGTCCTCAATATCCGGGCTTTGGATCACTACTGGACCTCGGCGTTGACGTATGGTGTGGCGCGTGGCTTTCCGTTCCCGACCGAACCCATGCTGGACCGCTTTGCAAAGTCCCAACGCAGCTGGCGCGATGTGATTACCGATATCGCCACGGCTTTGCCGAACGTGAACCTTTGGGTGCAACCCTTTGAAACCTTTGGCGGTCGCCCCAATGCTCAGCTGAACTCCATGACGGGCATTCGTGCCCCGCGTGCCCACGCCCGCATCCGTTTGGCACGCTCCCCGCGGGTTGAGGAGCTTTCGGCCTATCTGATGGACGAAGACGCCGCCAAACTGGCCGATCAATTTGGCCTGTGGCGCCCCTTTAATGCCGAACAATCCGCTCTCCTGCGTGAGGCTTATGCGGATGACATCATGTGGCTGGTCGGCGGTGCCGACGGGCTGGCCCAGATTGCAGAAGACAATAATCAAGACCAAGCGGAAGACACAAAAACATTCCGCCGAACACTGACACGAGGAAGGCCCAATGACCAAAACCGACGATTGGCGGGATCTGGCTGAAAAAGAGCTGCGCGGACGCCCGCTTGACGACCTGACCTGGAACACGCTGGAAGGCATCGAGGTCAAGCCGCTTTATACAGAAGAGGACACCAAGGAGCTCGGCCATATGGGCTCTTTGCCGGGCTTTGGCCCCTTTACCCGCGGCGTCAAGGCGACCATGTACGCTGGTCGCCCCTGGACCATCCGCCAATACGCAGGCTTCTCCACCGCCGAGGAATCCAACGCATTTTATCGTCGCAACCTGGCCGCAGGCCAGCAGGGGGTCTCGGTCGCTTTTGACCTGGCAACCCACCGCGGCTATGACAGCGATCACGAACGTGTGGTTGGCGACGTAGGCAAGGCGGGCGTGGCCATCGACAGTGTCGAGGATATGAAAATCCTCTTTGATGGCATCCCGCTGGACAAGGTCTCCGTGTCGATGACCATGAACGGCGCGGTGATCCCGATCCTTGCCAGTTTCATCGTCGCCGGTCAGGAACAGGGGCACGATAAATCGCTTCTGTCCGGGACCATTCAGAACGACATTCTGAAAGAGTTCATGGTCCGCAACACCTATATTTATCCGCCGGAACCGTCGATGCGGATCATCTCGGATATTATCGAATACACCTCAAACGAGATGCCGAAATTCAACTCCATCTCGATCTCTGGCTACCATATGCAGGAGGCGGGTGCGAACCTGGTTCAAGAGCTTGCCTATACGCTGGCCGATGGGCGCGAATATGTGCGCGCGGCAATGGAAGCGGGCATGGACGTTGATAAATTCGCCGGTCGCCTGTCGTTCTTCTTTGCGATTGGCATGAACTTCTTTATGGAGATCGCCAAGCTACGCGCGGCGCGGACGCTCTGGCACCGGGTGATGACCGATTTTGGCGCAAAATCCGAACGCTCCAAAATGCTGCGCACCCACTGCCAGACCTCGGGCGTGTCCTTGCAGGAGCAAGACCCCTATAACAACGTGATCCGCACCGCCTATGAGGCGATGTCGGCGGTGCTGGGCGGTACGCAATCCCTGCATACCAACGCGCTGGATGAGGCGATTGCACTGCCCACGGATTTCTCGGCCCGGATTGCGCGCAACACCCAGCTGGTTCTGCAGGAAGAAACCGGCGTCACCAATGTGGTCGACCCGCTTGCGGGCAGCTACTATGTTGAAAGCCTGACCAATGATCTGATCGAAAAAGCCTGGGCCTTGATGGAAGAGGTCGAGGAAATGGGCGGCATGACCAAGGCGGTGGCCTCGGGTATGCCCAAGCTGCGGATCGAGGAAAGTGCAGCGCGCCGTCAGGCAAATATCGACCGCGGCGACGAGGTGATTGTTGGCGTCAACAAATACCGCAAGGACAAAGAAGACCCGATCGACATTCTGGACGTGGATAATGTCGCCGTGCGGGAAAGCCAGATCGCCCGGTTGACGCAGATCCGTGCAACACGGGATGAAGCGGCCTGTACGGCTGCGCTTGATGAAGTGACCCGCCGCGCCAAAGAAGGCGGCAACCTGCTTGAGGCGGCGGTCGAAGCCGCCCGGGCGCGTGCATCCGTGGGGGAAATCAGCATGGCAATGGAGAAAGAGTTCGGCCGCCACTCGGCGGAGGTGAAGACTCTGGCAGGCGTCTATGGCGCGGCCTATGAGGGCGACGAAGGCTTTGCAGCGATACAGAAGTCCATTGAAGATTTTGCCGAAGAAGAAGGCCGCCGCCCACGGCTTCTGGTGGTCAAAATGGGTCAGGACGGACATGATCGCGGGGCCAAGGTGATTGCCACGGCCTTTGCCGATATCGGTTTTGACGTGGATGTAGGACCTTTGTTCCAGACACCGGAAGAGGCTGCGCAGGATGCGATTGACAACGACGTTCATGTGGTCGGGATCTCCTCGCAGGCCGCCGGTCACAAGACACTTGCGCCCCAGCTTGTGGAAGAGCTGAAAAAACAAGGGGCAAGCGACATCATTGTGATCTGCGGTGGCGTGATCCCGCAGCAGGACTACGCGTTTCTTTATGAAGCAGGGGTGAAGGCGATCTTTGGTCCTGGGACCAATATTCCTGAAGCAGCCCAGGACATCCTGAAGCTGATCCGTTCGGCCCGCAGATAAGCTGACATCTACGCGGGCAGGGGAGTGCTCCCGCGCCCGCAGGGTGCAACGCCCTTTGGGCCTTGCACCCTTCTGTGCGGCCTTGGGCATGGCAGGCGCGCCGGGGTTCCCCCGGCGCGCCTGTCGCACAGCGTAACCGGCACACGCCGCTTGGAGCGATGAAAGCGCCTGCCTCCTTTTTAGGTTTTTTTGCCGCTCCGGATTGTGCTGGTTGAGGCTTTAAGTTGTTGAAAATAGGTGAATAATTCAGATGCTGTGCAGCAACCTTGATCCCGTGTGTCGAGTAAAATCAGAGGTTGGCAGGGGCTGAAAGGCGCTGAAATATTCCAGCATACCGTGTTGCAGTTGCGTGCTTCGTTCACGGGTCAGGATCGGTTGCCGCTCGGCTGCTATTTCAGTTGTCAGCTTAAAGAGCCCGTTGTTGCACATGCTGCCAGACGTCGATGGCCGTCGTATAGCTTCTGATCACCGTATCCTCATTTGTGAGGTTAACGGATCAAACACTGCTCTCGGCGTGTCGCCGGGTGCCTCTGTTATCTCTCGTGAAACGGCGCGTGCATACCTGCGGGATAGAGGCTTGGGGGCCGTCCTCCCTGTGGGGGTGAACACATTCTCTGGGTGCTTAATCGATTAGAAATAGGCGCTGGCGATGTCGATTATGTGTTCTACATCGCTGCCAAGGTCAAAGAACATTGGCAAACGCACCAGTGTGTCCGAGACTTGGTTTGTCACGGACATCCCTCCTGAAGTGCGGGCAAATTTCTGTCCTGCTGGTGCGCTGTGCAGTGGCACGTAGTGAAACGGGGCGGTAATCCCGTGGGCCTTCATATGTTCGATAAAGGCTGTCCGGTCCTGCAAGTTGCGCATGCGCAAATAGAACATGTGACCGTTGCCTGTGTTGTAGTCAGCCCATTGGGGCAGGCCCACACGTTCGGCTGCGGCCAGATCCGCAAAGGCTTCCATGTAACGGTCAAAAATCGACAGTCGGCGCGTGTTGATCATCTCTGCCATGTCAAGCTGCGCATAGAGATAAGACGCAATCAATTCTCCGGGCAGGAAGGAGGAGCCCAGATCAACCCATGTGTACTTGTCAGTTTGGCCGCGAAAGAACTGGGAACGGTTGGTGCCTTTTTCGCGAATGATCTCAGCCCGCTCGGCCAGTTCGGTTCTGTTGATTGTCAGCGCGCCGCCTTCGCCGCTGATAATGTTTTTGGTCTCGTGAAAACTGAAGGCTGCAAGATCGCCCAAAGAACCGCAGGGACGCCCCTTGTATGTAGACCCAAGCGCCTGCGCCGCGTCTTCGACCAAGAGGGCATTGCGTGATTGGGCAAGTTCCTGCAGCAGGTCCATGTCCGCAGAAAACCCTGCGTAATGAACGGCAAAGATCGCTTTGGTCTGTGGTGTCAATGCGGCCTCGACCGCCTTTGGGTCCATGTTCAGTGTCACCGGGTCGATATCAACAAAAACAGGTGTTGCGCCCCGCAACACCACCGCATTGGCGGTGGAGACAAAGGTGAAAGAGGGCATGATGACCTCGTCGCCGGGGCCAAGATCTCCGAGAATTGCCGCCATTTCCAGGGCCGCGGTGCACGAATGGGTGAGCAGCGCAGTCTTGGCCCCGGTCATCTCGGCGATGCGGGTATTGCAGCATTTGGTATAGTAGCCGTCCCCTGACAATTGACCGCGCGATATCGCGTCTCGCAGATAGGAAACTTCGCGTCCAATCAGAGCCGGGCGATTGAAGGGGATCGATTTCATCAGCTTTCCTTATCTGCAGTGCCAGGTGATGTAGCGCATTCCGGCCTTGGTCTTTTTGCCTGTACAGCAACCATCGGCAGGGCCTCTATTGGGTGCCAAAGCGATCCTGCGTGAGCGCGATAAAATCTGCAACGCTGTCCCGGCCTTTTTTCTCGAGCGCATTCAGATGTTCCAGCACCAAATGACGCGTTTTCTGCGCGTGGGCAATATCGTCCAGACCATAGGCTACACCGACGGCACCCATTGGGTGATCTGCGACCCATTCTGCACGTGTGTCAAAAAAACCGGGCACAACCACGCTGGTGCATCCACAGACTGCTGCAAATTGCGAATACATCGTGGCTTCATCATAGCTGTAAAACGTCTCACACTGATTGAAGATCTGCGCGACCTCCTCATGGGGAAGACCATCAATACAGATCGCGTCTTTTGTTTCAGGAATGCGCGGTTTCTCGTGTCCTTTGCGCAGAATATAGCAGGCCCCCTGGCGTTCCGGCCGGTTCTCGTTTCTGTAGGCGCTGTTGCGGCGCCAGACAAATAGGTCAGGGGCCCCGCCGGTGAGTTCGGGAAGGTCGCTCATCTCACCTGCGCGGAAAAACATCTCGTTTTCGGTGAACTCAAACGGATCCTTGATGCCGGGTGTATACAGCAGCCAGCGGACAATATTCTTTGCGCGCAGAGGATTGCCCAGTGTTACTTCCGGGTAGATCACAATTGTATTGCTCTTCAAATCCCGTGGCAGCGCAATCCGTGTTTTCAATTCTGGATTAAGCCGGAAAGCGTGGCTGCCATTACGCCACAAAAGGCTGGGTTTGCGCAGGATATTTCTTGTGCTGGGCAACTGGGTTGTCCAGGGCCACAGGCTGACATCCTGTCCCAGCGCGCCAAGCGCATGCGCCAATTCGTGCAGGAAGATCGCGCCGCCGCTGTCGGGGTCAAATCCCGGCGCATAGACAATATAGTTCGGTTGCGTGTCGGACATTACGAATTTTCCTGCGCAAGGTAGTCCTGTTCCAGTTCAAGAAGGCTATTGTCACGCGCCTTCAGAACGCGGGCCGGAACGCCGCCCAATATCTTCCAAGGTGGGCTGGAGGCTAGCACGACCGCCCCGGCCCCGACCGCGCAGCCTTCCTCCAGGGTGACGCCGGGCCCCACTACGGCATTGGCGCCGACAATAACATGGCGTCCCAATCTGATGGGGGCGACGAACTCGCGTTTGAACGCGTGGGGCACGGTGGGGTTCGTCAGTGTGGCGCCAGAGTAGTCATCGGATTGGGCAAAGAGTTTTACGCCATAGGCAAGGCCTGCAAAGTCCTGCAGCTCGATGCCGCCCCGTCCCCCGGCCACCAGGCTCATGGGGGCGATATGTACATTGCGGCCTGTGGTCACCTGACCGGAGATGACACAAAAATCATCAATCCTGGTGTGATCGCCCAGATGCATTTTCTCGGGCTCATAAATCGCGGCTTTGTCACTGATCCGGACGTTCTGCCCCAGATGACCAAATCCCATGGCATCAAGTTCATGTTGAGAGAGATACGCCATAACAAGAGCCTACGCGAATGCCGTTTCGAAGCCGCGCGATCAGATGGAACGCGCATTCATGGGGTTAACCATCCTCGCTCGTGAAAAGCAATGGTCAAGCCGGCCGCGATGATCAAAGCACAACAGATGATGCAAGGAATACTGCCTTGAGGGCAATCAGGTACGTGTTTCAGTGATCTGACAGGCAATAGTGGTTGCGTCGTCAGCCAGAGAGAATGAGGGCAATAAGTCGTCGCCCGTAGGGGGGATCTCAAACCGATGTTTTGTGAAGGCCCAGAGGGTGCGTGCGTGGATCCGTCTGAATTCACCCCCTTGGACTTGTCAGAAACCTGCCATGGGGGGCTTTATAATGCGCGTGTGCGTAAGGGCTGTGCCAGGTGCGATGATCTTTTGTGTTTGCAGCCGTATCAGTGATTTTTTACCGATCAGCGCGCATTGACCGCTGACAGTGCCTGCCTATGCAGATAAGAATTCCCCATGTCGCTTTGGACTCGCATATCTGATGCGCTTTCGGCTCTTGCGAGTGGTGCAAGCCTCTCGGAAGTGTTCGAACAGCTGCGAACACCGCCCGAACGCTCGGTCGGGTTTGCCATTGCCGTTGTCGCCTTAGGAGCCAAGATGGCCAAGGCTGACGGGCAGGTCACGCGCGATGAGGTGACCGCCTTTCGCGAGGTTTTCCGGATTGCACCGGGGGATGAGGCGGGCGCGGCCAAGGTCTTTAATCTGGCCCGGCAGGATGTGGCCGGGTATCAGGATTATGCCCGCCGGATTCAGGTGATGTTCGCTGACGATCCCAGCACGCTGTGTGACTTGATGGAAGGGCTGTTTCATATCGCGCTTGCCGATGGGTTCTACCACCCCGGCGAAAACGCCTTCTTGCAGGATGTGAGCCAGATCTTTGGCCAGACACCGCAGCAGTTTTCCGCGCTCAGGGCGCGTTTTGTACCGGATGCGCCGCGTGACCCCTACACCGTTCTGGGGGTGAGCCCCGATATGCCGCGCGAAGAGATCCGCAAACACTGGCGGCGTCTGGTGCGAGAGACCCACCCGGATGCGATGATGGCCCGTGGTGTCCCGGAAGAGGCCGTAAGGCTGGCGGAAAAGAAGATGATCGACATCAACCGGGCCTGGGATCAGATCAATGGCTGCACGGCACATGCGTCTGGCCACCTATAATATCGAATGGTTCGCCAATCTGTTTGACCAGGAAGATTCCCTTTTGCTGGGGCCGGAGCCCTCGGGACGTTACGGCGTGTCTCGTGGTGAACAGGCAGAGGCTCTGGCCAAGGTTTTTCGCGCTCTGGATGCTGATGCGGTTCTGATCGTGGAGGCTCCCAATACCGGGAGAACCCAGCGAACCATTCGCGCGCTGGAGACCTTTGCTGAATGGGCAGGGCTGCGGACGGATGCGGTTGTGATGGGCTTTGCCAATGACACCCATCAAGAGATTGCCCTGCTATATGACCCAAAGGTTCTGTCAGCCCGGCATGCGCCACACAGCCAGCCCGATGCCCCTCAATTTGATAAAGTGTTTAAACTGGATCTGGATGTGGACGAGCGGGTGGATCACGTGCGCTTTTCTAAACCCCCGTTGGAATTAGAGGTAAAGACAGCTTCAGGACGCAGGATCCACCTGATTGGGGCACACCTGAAATCCAAGGCCCCGCATGGAGCCAAGGGTGACGCGGCAGTGATGCGCCTGTCCATCGCCAACCGCCGCAAACAGCTTGCGCAAGCGATCTGGCTCAGACGTCGGATCGCTTGGCACCTGGGGCAGGGCCGTGATCTGATTGTGATGGGGGATTTGAACGATGGTCCGGGCCTTGATCAATATGAAGCGCTCTTTGGCAGGTCTTCGGTGGAAATCGTCATGGGGGATGATCTGTTTGATCCCCATGCTGAACTTCAACAGCAACCCCGTGCCAGCGGTTCGCCAAATACCGCGCGGTTTTATAATGTTGAAAAGAAGCGCTTTTTCGGAGCACTTCTGGATTATGCGATGATCTCGAACGGTTTGCGTGGCAAAAATCCGCGATGGCGGATCTGGCACCCGTTTGAGGATGCGGAAGTTTATCAAAATCTGTCCTTGCGGGAGGCGCTGCTTCTCGCTTCAGACCATTTCCCTGTCTCTCTTGATCTTGAGGTGGACTGAAGTGTTCTGCCCGAGGTTCTCCCGCCCGTCACCATCAGCCTCTTTGAGGCTGCGGTTCCCGTTGGGCGTGGCGCGGACCCCTTCGGGGTCCGCGCGGCCGTCTGCCCCATCGGGCAGACGGCCCGGCCCAAGGCCGCCAATGGGGCTGCCGCAGGCAGGCATATGCGGGCGCGGGAGACTTCGCCTTGGTCTGGGGAGAGGTTCTTAAGGATTAAGGCTGCGCTTGCCTTGAGAGCCAATCCAAGAACAGTCTTGCCGCTTCGGGTGGTTTGCGATTGCTGGGCAAAGCGGCCTGGAACCCATCTGGAACCTCTACAAATCCCAAGGGGGCGATTAAACGCCCCTGATCCAGATCCAGAGCCGCAAGGCGGCGTTCGGTTAGTGCAATTCCCATGCCAGCAGCGGCCGCTTCCAGTGCAAGAATGTGATGCGGGTGTTCGCGCATCTCTGGGCTGGTGATCACAAGACCCGAGATCTCCTCCCAGACTGCCCAGGCAGAGGGGCCTCCCGTATGGCTAAAGCGCATTGGCGTCTCCCAGTGCGCGCCCCTGCGCACCAGCTCATACCCCGGTGCGCAGACCGGCCCATAGGCCGCATCCCCCATCGCGAACACCTCGAAACCTGGCCCGACAGGTCCCCGCAACCGGTCATAGCTCAGCATCACATCGCAGCTCTCGGGGGAACTCCGCCGCTGCCCGGCCACTAGCCCCGACATCAAAAGAGTGATCTCCACCTCTGGGTGTGCCGCGTAAAATTCCGGCAGCCGCGCCGTCAGCCAGCGGGTGGCAAAGGTCGCCCCTACGGCAATCCGCAGCACTTGTCGCCCGGACCCGCGCCGCAGCTCTGCGCTGATTGCCGCCAGCTCGCGCAACATCGGCGACAGTTCCTCTTGCAAACGCGTACCGCGCTCCGTCAGCACCAGTCCCGTCCCCTCCTTGCGAAACAGATCGCCGCCCAGATCCTCTGCCAGATGTTTGATCTGCTTGCTGACCGCGCTGTGCGTGCGTCCCAGCTCCGCAGCTGCGGCTGTAACCGATCCCAGTCGGGCAGTGGCTTCAAAGGCGGGCAGGGCGGTCAGCGGGGGCAGGTGGGTCATTCCATATGTTCCAAAAGGTTACAAATCCTGTGCCAATAACTCGATTTTTCTGCACATAAATTGATCCTATAAGGAGGATACGCGACCCTAATGTGAAGGAAAGGACGAAAGCCCATGGCTCAGCTCATCACTTTTCCCGCGAGTGTGGCCCGGCCCACCCCGGTGAGTAGCGCAAAAACACCTCCTTTGACCGGGCTTGCGCTGTACGTCTGCCGGATCAAGCAGCGGCGCATGTTGGCGCGCGATCTCCTGTTTGCACCGGACAGTGTTTTGTTGGACGCTGGCCTGACTCGGTCTGAGGTGCAGGCCGAGGTTGCCAAACCATTCTGGCGGGGCTGACCTGCGACGAATTCCCCGCATGCCACCGGGGATTGTGCCTGTAAATGCGCCGGCAAAGCGCCTATATACGGGGCATGTTTTTGCCTCAGGCCCTGCCCATGGGCCGAACCCTGGAGGGCGTGCCCGTGTTTGACCCCAGTCGTATCTCCCGTATCGCAATTGTCGCCATTGGCCTAGGCCCGGCCAGCCTGCTGAGCGTGCCACCTGCAGCCGCCCAAAGCCTTTTTGCGCAAAGCGAAGACGCCGCGCCGGATCAGGGCGACAATTCGCTGATGGAGCGCGGGGCCGAGCTGTTCTTTCGTGGCCTGCGCGAAGAAATGGCTCCGGCTTTGGATGGGCTGCAGGAGCTGATGGGGGAGATCGGCCCTTCTATGGGGGCATTCCTGGCCGAGATGGGGCCAGCGCTGGCGGACATCGTCGCACAGGTTGAGGACTGGAGCGCCTATGAGGTGCCAGAGATGTTGCCAAATGGGGATATTATCATCCGCAAGAAGCAGACAGACACGCCGCCCGAAGAGCAGCACGGCTACGACATCGAAATTTGAAGTGCCGCCGTCGCATTGGCCCCACCGCATCAGCATCAGCCGTACCGTCGCAACAGGGTGTTCAAACCTGTTACACCGCGGGCGGGTTAGCGGCTGATTTTGACCTCTCCCTCGGCGTCCAGCGCATTGCACAGGGACTTGAAACGCGCCTCGGCGGTTTCGGTAAACATCGGCGCAATCGATTTCTCCAGTTTTAACCCCAGCACTTTTTTGCGGGGCTGCCAGATCAATGTGCCGATCTCTGCGTTCTCATTGACAACCAACATCGCACCAAAGCGCATAGCGCGGCCCAGGATCTCGGCCTCGCGACGTTGTTTTTCGTCAATCAGGTCAAATAGTTCACGAAACCGCGCGGCAGGACGGCGATTGCTGTAGCGCGACATCAGTGCATGGCCCAGAAACACCCGTTCGGCATGGCGTAAACCGCCCAGGTTGGCCCGCGTCGCGTTTTCAAAACACAATTCAGCCCGGTAATCAGGGTGGGCGCGCCAGCTGACGTCATGCAGAAGGCAGGCCGCTTTGATCAGCCGCTTCTTGGCAAAATCCGCCCTTGGGAACAGGGGTAGAACAAAATCATAAAGGCTGCGCCCAAATCCCGGCAATCGCGCATCTTTGGCCTCGGCAAAGCGGCAGGCTTCAATCAGCGGATCGCGGTCTTTCAAGGTTTGGGGCATCTGCTCAAACAGCAATCCCTCGCGGATCCCATAGCTTGAGATCGCAATGTCGCGCGGTTTGAACGTCTTGACCAATCGGGCCAGAACCTCGGCTGCATAGGGCACCAGCGCCATCCGTGAACTGGATATCCCACATTCCTGGCGCAGCTTTTGCAGATCGGCCTTTTCGATAAATTTTGCCGTGGCTTGTACGGCTTTGACCGACATCCGGTATTCGTGCTGCACATGCAACGGATAGTTGCGCCGCTCCATGTCGATCCGGGCAATGGCCCGCCAACTGCCGCCCACCAGAAACAGCCGGTCGCGCTGCGGTCCCATCTGGTCCTTTAACGCTGTGACCACCTCATCGATATGCGCTTTGCGGCCTCGTTTGCCGCCTTTGATGTCCTTCAGTTTCAGCGGTCCCAGGTTGGATGTCACCCGTTTGCCAACGGTGTTGTCCTGGATTTCCGCCAGTTCAAGCGAGGAGCCGCCGATATCGCAGATCAACCCATAGGCTCCGGGCCAGCCCAGCAAAACGCCCTGTGCTGACAGCCGCGCCTCTTCCGGGCCGTCAATGATGTGGATCACCAATCCGGTCTCGCGCAGGACCTCTTCGCAGAACTCGGCCCCATCCTCAGCGTCGCGCACCGCTGCGGTGGCGACAACGGTCATATGAGGCAATTGCATCCCGTCCGCCAGGAGCTTGAACCGTTTCATTGCGGCCAGCGCCCGTTCGCGCCCCTTGGGGTTCAGCCGTCCGGTTTCTGACAGCCCTGCACCCAGGGCACACATGATCTTTTCGTTAAAGAAATAGGCCGGGCTGCGCGCCGCGCCATCAAACACCACCATCCGGACCGAGTTTGACCCCACATCCACAACGCCCACGCGTTCCAGCGCACGTACGCCGGGGTCATCAAACAAGGGCTGACCGTAGCCTCCCCAATCCGCAACAATTTCGGAGGTTTCGTTCATGGCTCTTCCAGGATTCGTGGCAGTGTCATATTCGGTTCAAACTAACGCG
This sequence comes from Epibacterium sp. ABZ3_068, assembly GCF_056159265.1. NCBI lineage: Bacteria > Pseudomonadati > Pseudomonadota > Alphaproteobacteria > Rhodobacterales > Roseobacteraceae > Epibacterium > Epibacterium sp. ABZ3_068. The sequence continues at coordinate 3,758,105 of NZ_JBSWUV010000001.1, read as the reverse complement.
ATGCCCTTCAGAAGGCTACCGCAATTGCCCGAAGGGTTCCATTAATTGGTGGCGCATTGACCCTGATCCAAATCCGTCAAAGCCCGGATGGCCAGCGGGCGCGACAGGCTGCGCTTTTCCGTCAGTGACAATTGGTCCAGCCGCTCCACAATATGCGCGGCGGCTTCGAAGGTTCGGTCCATATGGGCCACCAGATAGGGGATGACATCCGGTTTGGGCGCAATCTGGCGATCGTTGAACAGTTTTGCCAAAACCACAGCCAACAGCGCATCGTCGGGCGGTTGTAACTCTGCATGGGTGGCGGCCTGCACCCGGCTTTGCAGATCGGGCAGGGACAGCGCCCACAGGTTCGGCGCCGGACGACCGGTCATCATCAAGGGATGCCCCGCCGCGAGCACCAGATTATGCAGGTGAAACAGCGCCTCCTGCGCCTCGGGGTCCAACGCCACATCCGGGACATCTTCCACCACCACAGGCCCCTCGGACAGCGTCGCGATATCCTCATAGGGCAGGGCATGGGCCGGGATAATCCAGGCTCCGGACTGACGCGCCCACACATGGGCCAGATGGGTTTTGCCTGCACCTTTGGGTCCGGTCAGCACCATCTTTCCGCTGGGCCAGTGAAAGGCGGGGTCCAACAGTGCCACGGCCATTGCATTTGAAGGCGCAACAAAGAAATCCTCCCGCTCCAGCGCGGGTTTGCTGGGCAGATCAAAGCTTAGCTGTTCGGCCATTCAGGTCTCATCTTCTGCCGCCGCTTCAACGGCTTCTTCGGCCAGACGTTCATGGATGGTCAGACCGCGATACAGGCGACTGTCCAGATATTGCTCCACCAGGAACCGGGCCAGAACCCCCAATGCCGCCGCAATCGGCACCGCAACCAACATGCCGACAAAGCCGAACAGCGCCCCAAACACCGACAAGGCCAACAGCAGCCAGACCGGGTGCAGGCCGACAGAGTTGCCAACCAGTTTCGGGGTCAGGAAGTTGCCTTCGACAATCTGGCCGGCCACAAAAATCGCCGCAACAATCCCAATCCGCACCCAGTCGGTGGCATAGGTCACGGTGTCGCCATTCACCACCTCGATTGTGCCCCAGTACTGAAACAAGGCCAGGCCGATGGCCAGCGCGCCGCCAATCAGTGAGCCCAGATAGGGGATAAAGGTCACCAGACCGGCAACAAAGCCCACCGCCAGTCCAAAGTTCAGCCCCACCACCATCAGCGCCACCGCGTAATAGGTGCCAAGGATCAGGCAGACCGTGCCCATGCCACGAATGAAGGAGGCAATGACCGCATCAATATCGCCCGCCAGCTTGCGAATGACCGGCGCGTGATCGCGCGGCAGCATCTCGTCGATACGGGCAATCATCCGGTCCCAGTCCAGCAGCAGATAGACCGCCACCACCGGTACAATCACCAACAGGACCAGAAGGTTGATCAGAGACACCGCCGAGCCAAGCGCGGATTCCAGGATCACCATGGATTTGTCTTTCAACGTCGCGCCCAGGGAGGTCAGCAACTGGTGCATGCGGCTTTCCTGGTCAAACACCTGCGGGAAATGCTCCTGCGCAAATTCGCGCAGATTGCCAAAGGCCTCGGGCAGGACACGCACCAGATCAATCATCTGCCCGATCAGACTGGGCAGGACAACGATCAGCATCACAAGGAACATAATCACCGCGCCGATGGTAATGGTGGCGGTCGCGCCGGTGCGCGACATGCCCCAGGCCTCCAGACGGTCGGCGACGGGATCAATCATATAGGCAATCGCCGCCCCAAGGATAAAGGGCAACAACACATTCCCAAGCGCCCACATGACAATGGCAAACACAAGGGCGGCAATGCCCCAATACTGAAACTGTTTCTTCGCAGGCAAGGCCATGGCGGCTCCTTGAGGCTGAAATCACATAAACCCGATGCGCCATTTCTCCCCGACCAAGCCTGGGGTTGCAAGTCCCGCAAATCAGACGAACGTGGATAAGCCGGGGACAGAGTGGGTTTTTCTGGGGATGGGATCAGGGCACGCGGGTTTTCAGCCAGTTTTTGTAGGCGTAATCATAGGCGAGCCAATCTAATTTGTCCTCGGGCCAATGCGCGGGGCGGTCCAGCCAGTCTGGCAAAGTGACCGATCCATCGCCAAAACTTGCATCGATCTGATCCTGTGTTAGGTCGGTGGCGCTCAGATCTACATGACTCCAGCTCGCGGATTGGAAAGTGGCCCGATAGAAGGATGTGTCTTGGTCAAATTGCGCCCCGATGAGGTTTGCCCCTTTCATACTCGCAAAGCGGAGGACTGCCCCCTCCATCCGCGCCCCTCTGAGGTCTGCCTTCTCCATCCGCGCGCCGGTGAGCAAGGCGCCCGAAAATACGGCATCTGAACCCGTGTTTGAAAGGTCCGCCCGTTGCAGGTTTGTTTTGCGCAGATCTAAACGATAGCCGGTGTATTCGTTCATCTTCGATCTCCAAGCGCGGAGTTCTGCGTCGAAAACGTGTAGTTCCGCGTTGGTAAGCGCTGTCTGCGTCGGCACATCCTTCAATCGTTGGAATGAGGCTTCATCAAAGACCCATCCTTGGGGTGCAGGACCAACATTTGGCCAGTTCGCCTCCACCTTACGTTGGTCGGGCGTGCGGCGTTTCAAAACATTCAGCGCGGTTTGAATGTCTTCTCGTGGCGGGGGGAGGATCCTAGCCCATTCTCGTGCTTTGGGCTCGTCCCATAGTTCGCATAGTTCGGCGCCAAAGCGCTCCTCCCGCGCCGCGATATGTGCCTCCCGCTCTTCTTCGCTGGCGTCCTCCGACAGCGGCTCCCACTCCGCCAGCGGAAAATCCACGGCCTCGCTCGTCGGCGCATTCTCCCGGATATAGGCGCAGATGATCTCCATCACCCGCACATGGTCGCGGCCCTGGTCATACCGCGTGGAATCCTGCGCGATCCGTTCCAGTGACAACAGCCCGCCGATGCGCACCTCGATGTTGGGCACGGTTTTCTCTACGCCGTCGGTCTTTACTGTCTTCTCCGTTCCCAGATGCTCAACCGCCTTTGAAATCCGGTCGGTCATGTGGCCCTGTTCGGCGGTGCGGGTCTGGCGTTCGGTTGCGATGACACGGATCAAGGCAAGGGGGGCGGACACCGTCGCCCCAAGCGCTGTTACAAGGCCCAGAAATGCCAGAATGTGCCAGCGAAGCTCCGTGCCGGAGGTCGGCGTTCTGGTCCATGCCAAAGCGATCATGCTCCACAGAATGTACCCGCCGATCAATATCCAAACAGGGGAGAGGGCAATCGCCAGCATCCGTATAAAACGCTGCGTGTCGAATTGAGAGCCATCCTGCCTCTCTGTCGATGGTATGGCGGCAAAAATTCCTGCGCATAGCGCCACAAAGAACAGGGTGAATAGGATGGCTTCACCGATGTCCTGGGGGATCGGCAAGGATAACGTAAAGTCTTCAGCCTGTTGGGCCTCAGTTGTGGTGTCAGTCACAGTGTCAAATTCCATTGCCCGTCAGATCATCTTTGAGGCGAGCCTAGCGTGGTTCTGTCGTGTCTGCCAATGCTGTCCTGTGCATCTCCGCCCTTGCCCCGCCGCGCATTGGCTTCTAAACCACTCTTCAAACCTCAAGACACAGTTGATGGAGCCCAGATGCGCCTGTCCCGTTACTTCCTGCCGGTTCTCAAAGAGAACCCCTCCGAGGCCCAGATTGTCAGCCATCGCCTGATGCTGCGCGCGGGTATGATCAAACAGTCTTCGGCCGGGATCTATTCCTGGCTGCCGCTGGGCTTTAAGGTGCTGAAAAAGATCGAAGGCATCGTGCACGAAGAACAGATGCGCGCGGGTCATATCCCCTTGTTGATGTCGACCATGCAGCCGGCGGAGCTGTGGAAAGAGTCCGGTCGTTATGATGACTACGGTCAGGAGATGCTGCGGATCAATGACCGTCATGATCGTGACATGCTGTTTGGCCCGACGAATGAGGAGATGATCACCGACATCTTCCGCGCCCATGTGAACTCCTACAAAGATCTGCCGCTGACCCTGTACCAAGTGCAGTGGAAGTTCCGCGACGAGATCCGCCCTCGGTTCGGGGTGATGCGGGGGCGCGAGTTCTATATGAAGGACGGGTATAACTTTGACCTGACCAAAGAAGACGCGCTGCATGCCTATAACCGCCATCTGGTGAGCTATCTGCGCACCTATGAACGCATGGGTCTGCAGGCGATCCCGATGCGTGCGGACGGCGGCCCGATCGGCGGCGATTACACCCATGAGTTCCTGGTGCTGGCCGAAACCGGCGAGAGCGAGGTCTTCTATGACAGCGCGGTGACCGATCTGACCTTTGGTGATCGTGAGATTGACTATGACAGTGTTGAACAATGCCAGGGCGTGCTGGAAGAGTTCACCACCAAATACGCCCGCACCGATGAGACCCATGACGCGGCGCTGTTCAACGAGATCCCCGAAGACCGCCGCCGCGTGGCGCGCGGGATTGAGGTCGGCCAGATCTTCTATTTCGGGACCAAATATTCCGAGAGCATGGGGGCCACCGTGCAGACCGCAGATGGCAAGCCGCAGCCTGTCCATATGGGCAGCCACGGTATCGGTGTGTCCCGTCTGCTGGGCGCTATCATCGAAGCCAATCACGACGACAGCGGTATCATCTGGCCCGAGGGCGTGACCCCGTTCCACTGTGGCATTGTCAACCTGAAACAGGGCGACGAGGCGGCGGATGCGGCCTGTGACGATCTGTATAAGGCTTTGACCGCAGCCGGTCTGGATCCGCTTTATGACGACCGTAAGGAACGCGCAGGTGGCAAGTTTGCCACCATGGATCTGATCGGTCTGCCCTGGCGCATCACCGTTGGTCCGCGTGGTCTCAAGAACGGCGTGGTCGAGCTGACCTCCCGCCGCTCTGGCGAAAGCGAAGAACTGGCACCCGATGCGGCAGTGGCCAAGATCATCGAGATTTACAAGAACCACCCGAGCCCGCAGGGGTTCTGACCAGTTATTGGACATGTTCTGGAAAACCCCGCTCAAGAAGATTGGGCGGGGTTTTTCTTTTTCTCGATTTGTTCAAAGCGTGTGACCTGCCCTCCGCACACCAGAATTCTCGGATGTTTAAAATGCGCCCAGCTCTATTGGCTTTTCTGTCCCCCCAGAGCACGCAGTCCCAGGCCGGATGTTTCTGTGCCAGGCAGTGCGGCTGTTGCGGATCCCGGTAGAGGTCGGGCAAGGTCTGGCACATGCTCTTCGCAAGTAAACAGGAGGCGCGGGCGCAGTCCTGCCAAGGGGGCGAGCTTTGACCGCTTTAGGTTGAACCGCAATACAGAGTTGGCATAGCGTTGCCGCAGGGGGAGGAGAGACAAAATGATGGTATCACATGGGCTGCTTCTGAGCGCGGGGATCTTGGCAATGTCGATTACGGGAACGGCACAGGCAGAGGTGATCCGCGATATTGCCTATGGCGAACGTGCGCGCAATCAGTTGGATCTTTACCTGCCAGACGGTGTGGAAAATCCCCCCGTGGTGATGTTCGTGCACGGCGGACGGTGGTTTCGCAACGACAAGACCCAGATTGAGCTGCACAACCGGGTGAATGCTCTGACAGAAGCGGGCTATGCCATTGCGGCTGTGAATTACACCTTCAGCGATGAGGCGATATGGCCGACGCAGCGCGAAGATATGCAAGCCGCTTTGGGCTTTTTGCGCGCCCATGGCCCGGACTATGGATATGATGCCGAACGGGTTGCCATCTGGGGACAGTCTTCCGGGGCGCATCTGGCCTTGTGGGCGGCTTTTGATCAGGCCGGTGATCCCGCAACACCGGTAAAGGCGCTGGTTTCGTGGTATGCGCCCTCGGATCTTTTTAACCTGATCCCGGACCGCGCTGCGGATACGGTGGAGGACCGGGGAAACCTGGCAAAAGAGCCAACGCCGGAAAGCCAGCTGATCGGTCAGCCGGTGCCCAGTCACAAGGCGCTCGCAGATGCCGCCAGCCCGTTGTTCCAATTGTCGAAGCTCCCCGAAGATCCGGCACTGCCGCCGACTCTTCTGGTGCATGGAACAGCGGATTTTGTGGTTTCGCCTTTACAGACCGAACGTCTTTATGAGGCCATGATGCCGTTGATGGGGGACACACAAATCCAGCTGCGTGCGGTTCTGGGCGGTGGCCATGGAGGCGATGCCTTTGACGCGGAGGTGCAGCCGGTGATCGATTTCCTTGATCAGACATTGGCTAAGTAACAAGGGAAGCAAAGGCCCATTTAATCGTGGTCCCACCTGCAAGACCCACTGCCACTGTATGAAGGGGAGCTGTTCTGGGAAAAAAACGACATTATTCGGACAGCCTCTATCCGATGACTTATGCCGCGTTGCCGTGGCTGTGGTGGATCGACCAATCCAATGAAACTGCGCGGCGCAAGTTTCTGCCGTGTCTCTTTCATATGATTTTCTGCGGTGGTGCGCCAGACGGATTCGCATTTGACAGACGGAGGGCTAGGGACCGATTTCGCGGCCCGTCCGCAGCGGTCTGCTCCTATGTTTTGGAAGGGCTGCCGGGAGGTGATCCGCCACAGAAAGCGGACATGATCTGTTTGGCTGCGCTTGAGGATTGGTTTCTGGCGACCACTCCCAGCATAAACAGCGCCTGTCTTGAGCCGATTTCGCCGATGACAGCACAGGATGCCGGTTATCCCCTCAGCGGGGGGCTGGCTTTGGATGGTCTGTGGACACTCCATTCATGTGTCACGGTTTGGTGTGATGGATGGGAGCTGCAGGAATTCTGCTCTATACGACAGGAAGAGGACGGGCTGCATCGCGACCTTATGCGGCGCGAGATCGCCCGGGCTGCTGCCCTGGCCGAACGCTTTGGCCCACGGCTACCCGAGCTGGCGCAGCTGTTTCAAGATATCTTGAGCTTGGGGCAGTGCCCCGCAGAATTGTCGCCCACAATCAATGTTGATCGTCAACTGCGTATATTGTGACACCTTTTGCGAGTCAGACGTCTCCCGCGCGACCTGCGTGGATTTGAAATCCCCTGGGCCCCTTGGGCTTGGCACCGGGCCAGAGGCCCGGTGCCAAGCCCAACGCCTGAACCGGGTCTCTGCGTCAGCAGAGGGCAGGGGCAGGGGGCGGGAGTGCTTTGGGTTGTTTCTTTAGCCGCCTTGACCTCCGACGGTGGCTGCAGAAACAATCTTTTCCATGTGGGTGATTTCGATAACCGGAAGGCCTTCGCGTCTCGGAAAGGTACCGCGGCCGACTTCAGTGAAGCCCCATTTCTGATAAAAAGGCACGGCGCTTAGCGTGGCTACAATTCGGACGCGGCGCGTATCAGCCGTCACCGTCTGGGCCATCGCGCGTTCCATTAATCCACGACCAATACCCAGACCCGCGACATCGCCATCCACAAACAGACGCAGGATTTCACCGGGGCGTCCCTGACCATACCCCACAGGGCGGCCTCGGAATTCGGCTATCCAGATCTTTCCTGACGCACAAGGCGCCCGGTAATATGCGGCAGTACGGTTGGCCGTCCAACTCTGAACCACCTCTGGCGAATAGGGCACTGGCGCAAGCTTGCGGACCGCGGCGCGGGTGATGTCCAAAATGACCCCTGCATCGGTGGCGCGGGACCGGCGAAAGTGAACTTCGGGTGCTGGGGCAGATTGCGTCATGTCTCTTTCATGACAGATCTTCAGGGCGCGCCCAAGTCAGGAAACCGACACTCTGTCCGGGTACTCAGTTTCTAGGCCCCCCAGACTAGAACGCCCGGCGAGAGTGTCGCCGGGCACCGTGTCACAAGACACAGGATTTGGTCTGCGCCACCTTATGCAAAGAAGAAGTGATCTTCGGTCAGCTCATCAAAAGATACACCACGCAGCACCAGCGCGTCGCCATCGCCAAAGTTCAGCACGGTCCGGTTGCTAAAGTCGCGGGCAAAGTCAGCCAGATCCTCAAAGCTCTCGACCCCTTCGATGTTCAGCGCGATAACGTCATCTTCCAGATTGAAACCGCGCACCCTGTCACGGCCATAGCCGTCGGCAAAAACAAATGTATCTTCGCCACGGCCACCACGCAGATAGTCGCGGCCCGCACCACCATCCAGCACGTCATTGCCGTTGCCTCCGAACAGGAAGTCAACGCCGTCGCCGCCTTCCAGAATGTCGCGCCCCTGGTTGCCATAGAGCTTGTCTGCGCCGCTTCCGCCGGTCAGGTGATCCCAACCCGCGCCGCCAAAGATCACATCATTGCCGTCGCCGCCGTCGATCACATCCCAGCCCGCCCGGCCAAAGATCACATCATGGCCTGCGCCACCATCGACGATATCGTCCACGCGGCTGCCCTGGAACAGATCGTTGCCATTGCCCAGGTCCGTTGCAACATATTCGTTGATGTGAACCTGCGCGATGCCAGCGCCTTCTTGGGTAAAGTCGGCGACCTCGGGATCAATAAAAGCACCGGCTGCGTTTGTGCCCCCCAGGATCGTGCCTTCGCCTTCGGGCAGGAAGCCTTCATGCGCGGTTACAACGCCATTCTCGTCCTCGCCGGTGTTTGGCCCAGACTGATTGATAAAGGCCGCGTCCAGTTCGGTGTTTTCCTCGGTGCCCGCATCCAGAACGTCCGAACCTTCAAAGGTGATATTCTTGACACCGGTGAAATTGCCTTCCTCGTCAAAGAGTTTGATGGCCTCTTCGGTTCCCACAAAGGCGTCGTTTGACGGCAGGATCATTGCCGCCAGCGAGATATAGGCGTTCTGGGTGCCGTCGATGGTCAGGGTTGTGGCCGCGCGTTCGGCTGTTGCGATCGGGCCGTTGGCACCCAGAACCGCGCCAGTGGTTGCATCCGCGTCAAAGGCGGTCACTTCCGCGTTGATCGGGGCAAAGTTACCGTCTTCGGCCAGCGCTTCCAGACCGGCTGAGGAGGCTTCGCCAAGGTTGAAGACGTCGAAACCTTCGTCATGGGCTGCGAACCAGAACGGGGTCAGGAACGTACCGCCAGTGGGGGAGGTGTTTTGAACTGCAATGCGAATGTCGGTCATAAGGGTTCTCCTTGGGGTTATGTCCGAGGCCGACCATGCGTTCAAAATGATAATCGAAATAGGGCTGCGGGGGTCACAGTTGTTCACATGCGCACAACAGTATCGTGAATTAAGATGTGATCAGTAATCGTTAACAATAATAATGACTTATTTGTCAATTATAATGTGCAAATTGGCCTGTGTGTTCATTTGAAATTAAGAAAAATCTGGGCCGGAAACACCATCGTGTAGTGAGGTGAAGCGGCCGTCTCTTTAATTGTTTGATTGGTCTCCCAAGGGCGCAGCCGATTCATTGGGGTGTGTCCGATACCGCAGATGCAAAACGCGCCGCAGCGGGGATCCGTGCGACGCGCATGAAAGGTCAGGACACGATGTCCCGCCGGGAGGGCGTTGGGGGCTTAGCCCTCCACCGCCTGTTCCGCACGTCTGTCACGCGCGGTGGACCCTGTAAGAACCGCGCCAAATCCGACCGCCAGAACCAGTACACAGATTTGCAAAAGCTGCTCGTATTTATGTCCCTCATAAAGCAGCGGGGCGACGGTCTCATGCCCGCGCAGGAAATAGGCAGCAGCCCCGGTCAGCGCGGAGGCAAAACTCACCCCATATGCCCAAGGTGCAATGCGCCGGTTCATCAGCAAACCGATAACCAAGACCGGTGTCAGAAACATCGACGCCGTGCCAGAGACCGCAACCGCGTCAAACAGGCTTTGATTGCCCCATAGGGTCAGGGCGGCTCCCAAAACCGCAAAAGCCGTCATCGCCAGCCGCCCACCGGTGAGCGAGCGCGGAGCCAGACGCAGCTCTTCCACCACCAGACGTGCGGCTGAGGACAGAGCGGAATCCAACGTCGACAGGGCCGACACCAGCAAGGAGACCATAAGCGCGGCAAAAACCCAGCCCGGCAGCATCTGCGCCCAGGTGCCAATCAGCTGGCCCTCATAGGCGGCGCCTTGCAGGGCGGCCTGGATGCCAAAAGCGCCAAAGGCCAGAATGCAGAGGGAGGAAATCCAGAACGCGTGTACAAAGCTCTTCTTTGTGGTGGCCTCATCGGCCACAAAGCCGCGATCCATCATCACCGGATCATGCACGGGATATGAAAAGACCTGAAGGCATGCGACCAACAGCAGAACCCAGCCATTATAGGCACCGGCGGTTCCGGTGGCCGTTACTGTTGCGGCCAGGTCAAATCCGGGACTGAAGATCAGCGCCAGAAAGGCTGCGCCAAAGACCACCAGAAACAGGCCCATTTGCATCACGTCTGTACGCAGCGCGGCACTCAGGCCGCCCCACAGGGAATAGGCCAGCGCCAGGGCGCCGACGGCGATCATCACGGTGTTCTCCCACGCAGACAGATCCGGCAGGATCGCCGCAAAGATGAGCCCGACAACAATCAGGTTGGCAAAGACCTCGGACAGAAGGCGCAGCGCAATCACCAGATTGTAACAATGGGTGCCAAAGCTGCCAAACTGCATTGCAAGCCAGTCCTGAACGGATCCTGCGCCGCGCGCGCGCAGGCGCGCCACCACATACCCCCCGGTGAGGAATGATCCGTAATAGGCCGCATAGGCCAGAACTCCCGCGCTGCCATAGTAGTACCCCAGGATAGCGGCATTCATCAAAGAGCGGGCAAAGATCCATGTGGTCACCTGGCTGAGCACCAGCGTCCACAGCCCCGGCGCGCGCCCGTCTGTTCCGGCGCCGCCAAAAAAGCTCCGTTCGGTGACGCGTCGCGGTGCCACGTAAAGGCTTGCCAGCAGGATAGCGGTAAAGGTGGCAATGATAAGAACCGGCTGCATAAGTCCTCCAGAATAAAAGTTTGTCCTGACGCGCTACCAGCGTGGCCGTTGCCACGACCAGTCAATAGACTACGCCTCGCGCGACTGTGACCGTTGGTGTTCCGCGCGTGAGGGCGCAGGTGATCCGGCAAAGCAGCGCCGATCAGAGGCGGGGCAGGTCTGGTGATCTGCTTGACCCTGTGGGCTGTCCTACCTAGGGTTCGCGCGAGCTTTCAGGGCGGAAAATAAGCGTAAAAACAACCGGAGCAGACATGGCCAAGACCCCCCCGCCGTTTTCCAAATTTGAATGGATGATCGCCTGGCGATACCTCCGCGCGCGGCGCACCGAAGGGGGCGTCAGTGTGATGACCTGGATCTCTTTGATCGGGATCACCCTTGCGGTCTTTGCGCTGATTGCCACGTTGGCGGTGCGCTCGGGCTTTCGCTCGGAATTTGTGGGCACCATTCTGGGTGCCAATGCGCATGTGTCGATCTACACGCATGGGGTGGTGGATCAGAACGGTCGCGTTGATCGCACGCTCAAGGACTATGATGCCATGGCAGAGCGCCTGGGTGAGGTGCCCGGTGTCATCCGCGCGGCTCCGCTGATCAAGGGGCAGGTGATGGCCTCCCGCGCGGACCGCAATGCAGGGGTGCAGGTCTTTGGGATCACAGGCGAAGACCTGTCCGATGTTCCGGGTGTTGCCGGCAGCGAACAGGCGATAGGTGATCTGGCGCGCTTTGACGACGGTATCGCCATTGGGTCCGGTGTGGCACGTGAACTGGGGGTCACCGTTGGAGAGCGGATCAAGCTGATCTCTCCCAATGGGGTGAAAACCGCCTTTGGCACCTCTCCGCGGGTGAATGCCTACGAGGTGGTCTATATCTTTACTGCCGGTCGCTATGACATTGACCGCACGCGGGTCTATATGCCCTTTGAGGAGGCGCAGAGCTATTTTAACCGCGAAGGTGTCGCGGATGAAATCGAGGTCATGGTCGAGGATCCCGAAGCGGTCGACCAGATGGCGCTGCCTCTGTTGCGCGCTGTAGGCGGGCAAACCGGGGTCTGGACCTGGCGGGACGCCTCCGGTGGGTTCCTGCGCGCCTTGGAGGTTGAGGACAATGTGATGTTCATCATCCTGTCGATCCTTGTGTTGATTGCGACGATGAACATCGTCTCAGGCCTGATTATGCTGGTGAAGAACAAGGGCCGTGACATCGGGATCCTACGCACGATTGGCCTCAGCGAGGGGTCGGTCTTGCGGGTGTTTTTTATCTGCGGCGCCTTTACGGGTGTGATCGGCACGGCGTTGGGGGTGATCCTTGGATGTCTGTTTGCGATCTATATTGATCCGATCTTTTCCTTTGTGAATTACCTCATGGGGGGCGGGGTCTGGGATCCCTCGATCCGTGGGATTTATGCCCTGCCGGCAGAACTGCATTTGGAAGATGTGCTCAAGGCCGTGACCCTGTCGCTGGGCTTGTCCTTTGTTGTGACCATTTTCCCCGCCCGCCGCGCGGCGCGGCTGAACCCAGTGGAGGCGCTGCGCTATGAGTGACGATGTGATGCTGTCCCTACAAGGGATCACAAAGACCTATAACGCCGGTCAGCCCAATGCGGTTGAGGTTCTGCGCGGGGTGGATCTTGAGCTGAAAGCAGGCGAGCTGGTGGCGCTGGTGGCCCCGTCTGGATCGGGGAAGTCGACGCTGTTGCATATTGCAGGACTGCTGGACGCGGCCGATCAGGGTGAGGTTTATATCGGTGGTGAGGCGGTGCCCCAGTCCAAGGGGGACGGCAAACGCACCGGGCTGCGCCGTCGCGAGGTTGGTTTTATCTATCAGTTCCATCACTTGCTGCCTGAGTTTACGGCAGAGGAGAATATCGTACTGCCGCAGCTTGCCAATGGGGTGAGTGATCGCGAGGCCCGTGCGCGCGCCGCACATCTGTTGGCGCTTGTGGGTCTGGACCATCGCGGCGCGCATCGCCCTGCAGCGCTTTCTGGCGGAGAGCAGCAGCGGGTTGCTTTCTGTCGCGCGCTGGCCAATGCGCCTAGGCTTTTGCTGGCGGATGAGCCGACGGGTAATCTGGATCCGGGGACCTCGGATCAGGTGTTTGAGGCGCTTATCGCGCTGGTGCGTGGCAGTGGAATGGCTGCTTTGATTGCGACCCATAACCTGGACCTGGCCGCGCGGATGGATCGTATTTTGCGGTTGGAAGAGGGGCGGTTGGTCGCCGGCTGATGAGAGATAGGGTGGCCGCGGGAACCGGGCCGTTAGGCCCTCCGTCCACATTTGTGGGCGGACCCGCGCGCGCTTGGGCAGCAAAGCTGCCCAAGCGCGCGCCTGCGCCTTTGGCGCAGGTCTGTCGTCACGCCTTTAGGCCAGTTGGGTGATCCAGACACCAAGCGCCATCACTGCGATCCCGCTTGCGCGCAGCCAGCCCAGCGGTTCAATCTGGGCGCCAAACAGGCCAAAGTGATCAATTGCTGCTGCCGAAATCAACTGCCCCAACAAAACAAAAAACACCGCATTTCCGACGCCGAAATGTGGCGCGATATGGGTGATGGTCAGCACATAGAACGCAATCAGCGCTCCGCCCAGCAGAAGGTGGCGGGGGGCTTCAGATATTTTGCTCACGGCTTGTGCACCGGAAAACACCACCATAATCAGAACGCTGGAGGCCAGGGCTACCGAGAACAGCACCACCGCTGCCACCGTGGGAGATCCGATAAAGCGGCCCAAGGCGGCGTTTAATGCGGCCAGGACGGGGATACCTATGCCGGCAGTCAGCATGATCAGGGCGTAATGGGTCATCAAAGGGCTCCGGAGTAAATCATGAACGAGTAAAATGGCAGATCCACGCAGGCACAGTTGCGCGCAAAACTGTGGTGGGCAAGGTGTTTTGGCCTGTGCCGTTGCGTTGCGGAATCAACCGCATACCCCCGAAAGCTGTGCGCCTTTCCACGGCAGAACCACTTCATGTTCCCGCGATTTCGGAAGAGGGGCGATGGGCATTGCAGCGCCCAGCATCGCATGGATGCGTTTGGTCCGCGCCCCTTGGGGGTTGAGCGCGCGACAGCAGACGTATTCTTCGACAATAGCGCCCTGTTGTTCAAACCCGTAATCCAGAAAACGGCGCTCTTCGGCCAGATCAAAGAGATAGGGATCCTCGGCCCCGCCATGTTCAGAGGCCGCGCGCAGCGGATGATAGCCGGTCACCGCGCGGTTTTGCCATTGCCAGACATGGGTTGCCTCATGGGCGATCAGCATTGCCTCGACCAGATACAGGCGATCGGGAAAGCGAGGCATGTAGTTTGGCTCATACCAGTCCTTGGTCAGAAAAACCCGATTGAACAAAGCGATGGCCGCCGGACGGGCGCGCACCACGCCGGGTTTGGCAGGGGGCAGGATGCGTTCGCGGCAGGCCACACGGGGACGGGTTTGGCGGTAGACCTTGACCGGAAGGACCGGCGCGCCCTGGACCAGTCGCATACGATCCAGATCCAGCGCCTCCCCGTGGATGTCGCTTAGAAAGGCGCGCTCATCCGGGGTGAGCGGGCGGCCACAGCTGGCAAGGATCATCAGCAGGAAAATGGCGTAGCGTATCATGGGATCAGATGCTCATGGCCAGGATGCGGCTCATCTCGGTCAGGCTGCGCCCCGATTGTTCGCCCCATGTGTTAAACGCCTCCTGCACCTTTTTCAGCGCCCCCTTTGAGGTTGCGGGTTTGTCGATCACCCCTTCGGCCACCAGTCGCGCAGTCACATCCTGGCTGAGGATAAAGGCGTCGCGCCCGGCAAAGCGCATGGCGTATTGGCCCGTGGCCCCACCCAGGCGGCTGCCGCGTTTCTTGAGCATCTCAAGAAGGCCGATGTAATCCGTTGAGGGCCATCCGCCCAGAACCTTGCCAGCGCCGCCGTCCTCGCGCAGCTCCAGCAGAAAGGCTGCGTTGTCGCGCACGGCCTGGATCTTGGCCCCGTTGCGCACAATGCGGCTGTCCTGAATAAGGGCGTCGAATTCTTCATCGTTCATCATGGAATTGCGCCCGATATCAAATCCTTGGAAGGCCTCCTCGAAGCCATCCCATTTGGCCTGAATGACTTTCCACTGAAAACCGGCCTGAAAGATGCACCGGGTCATGGTGGCCAGCCAGCGGTCCTCTGGCAGATCCGTGATTCCGGGGGCTGGGCCGCGCGGGCCTTCGGCCAAGCGGGTTTCCAAAGCCTCTGCGCTGCCCTGGCGGTTGGCGGCAATATCATAGATTTCGTCAAAGGGGCGCATGGGGATTGTTCCTTTTGGGGGCCAGTTCGACCAGCGATTTGCCAAGGCGAAAGGGCGCGGCAAAGCTGACAAGACAGAGAGCAATGATCTGCAGCAGAAGGATATGTGCGTTGGCCTGCAGGATCTCCCATTCGGTTTTCAACTGCGCGACCTGAGCGATCAGATCATCATAGGCGCGCGCAATAATCAGGTAGTCCCCGGCAATGGCGGGCACCTTGCGGCGCATGTTGTCGACTGCGGTTTGGGTGGTGTCATCCAGCGCGGTAAAGACCAGAAACGGTGTAGGGTCAAAGGCGTCGGCCTGAGCTTTTTTGTCCGCCATTTCCTCCATTGGGGGGGCGGGGCCAAAGATGTGCAAGCCTTGCAGCGGTGCCACTTCGCGGGTGACAGAGAGAAACAGCGGCAACTCGGCATTGCCCGCGGTGGAGGCCGAGAGGAATTCGACCTTGTCGCACAGAACGGCTGTGTCGGAATCATAGGCGGGATCGCAGAACCTGAGCCGGAAGCGGGCGGCATCGCGGTCAAACGCATCAGTGGCCGCATAAGCGATGTCGATCTGGCGACCGATGCGCGAAGAATCCTCGGCGTAGATCCCGGCAATCACGGCTGCAATCGCCCCAAAGCCGCCAAGCACCACCCAGACAAGGTCGGCAATGCGCCAGGCGCGGTGGCCTGCAGGTTTGCGAAACAGGAAGGCGGTGCCGCCGCAGCCCAGAAGAAAGAACAAGGCAATCAGGGGTAACTGATTGTCGGCAATAAACATCATGAAAGGGCGCGCGCTCCGGTGAGACCAATAGCCAGAGCTTAGGGCGCAGGTCGGTGCCCGATCAACCGTTTGTGGTGGCTGCGGGCTTCACAATTTGATGCTGTGTCCTGACATCCGCCTGTCCTGACATCTGCCTGTCGTGCGTCCTGTGTGTCGGTTCTGAAGGCTGCGGGCAGGTGGTCTGGCAAAAGAAGGGTGGCGGCCGCCGGGGGCGGAGGGCCGGGGCGGGGAAATCCCCGCGGTCAGAGTCCTCTGGGTGGTTGCATCGCCCTTCACCTGGTCGCGGGGGCTTTAATCCCGGTCAAAAGGTGACCCGGCCAAAAGCTGGGTTGTGGGCGGTGCGGTCCCCGTATCTCCTGTGGTGTGTGCCCAGGGCGTGCCAGGCCATGGGCGTGTCTGTCCGGACGGGAAAGAGCCTACCGCGTCGGGCTTAACAGTCGGCAAGCGGGGCGTACGGTGGGGGCGCAACGGGGCCATCAGGTGACGGTGATCACACGGGTGTTGCCGGCATTGCAATGGGCGACAGAGGTTTCGGGCAGGGGGCCGTTGGTAATGAACATGTCCACATCTGCCAATGACCCGATCCGCACCGGGGCCTTGCGGTCGTATTTGGAAACATCGGCAGCCAGGATCACATGATCGCTGTGGGTGATGATCGCCTTGCTGACGCCGACCTCCTGAATGTCGTAATCCATGATGTCGCCCTGCGGATTGAGCGCCGAGCAGCCGATCACCGCATAGTCAAATCGGAATTGGGCAATTGTGTTGCGCGCCAGTTCGCCAATCAGCCCACCATCGGAGCGACGCAGATTGCCGCCAGTGACCACCACCTGGATCTCGGGGTTGGCGGACAGGATCGTGGCAATATTGACGTTGTTGGTGATCACCAGAAGCCCCACGTGATTGAGAAGCTCTGCTGCGACGGCCTCTGTTGTGGTGCCGATGTTCAGAAACAAAGAGCAGTCGTTGGGGATGTGTTTCACGCATTCGCGGGCGATGTCGACCTTGGCCGCAAGGTTCAGATCGCGCCGTTCGCTATAGCCGATATTGGCGGTGGTCGAGGGCAGGATGGCACCGCCGTGGACGCGCTCCAGCTCTCCGGCATCGGCCAGTTCGGTCAGGTCGCGACGGATGGTCTGCGGGGTGACCCCGAAATGTTCGACCAGACCTTCCACGGTCACCTTTCCTTCGCGGCGGGCGATATTGATAATCTCGGGTTTTCTGAGGGTCTGAACCATGCCGCCTTGCCTTTGCTGGTTGTGGTCTTGAACCGTTTTAGACCGAAACCGCGCATCGGCGCAAATTTTTGTGTTCGCTGTGTTTCGAATCGAAAATGGACGTGAACCGATCAGATCCGCGCAACAGGTGCGATTTTTTCTTTTCGTTTTCAGGGTATTACTCGGAAACGCAAAGAAACGAACATTTTTACCTTCCAATTGTGATCGTTTTTTGTCAGTTTTTGCCAGGGCACCGAAGGCGGTGGACTGTGGAGGATCACATGACAACGACGTTTGACCTGCTGGTGATCGGCGGGGGCATCAATGGGTGCGGGATTGCGCGTGACGCCGCTGGGCGTGGGTTGCGGGTTGGCCTGGCCGAGATGAATGACATGGGCTCTGCCACCTCTGCGGCGTCGACCAAGCTGTTTCACGGTGGCCTACGGTATCTGGAGTATTTTGAGTTCCGCCTGGTGCGTGAGGCGCTGGTCGAGCGGGAGACGCTGCTTCGGGCGATGCCGCATATTTCGTGGCCGATGCGGTTTGTGCTGCCCTATCACAAGAGCATGCGCTTTGACGCGTCGACGCCGACCTCGAAACTGCTGAGCCTCGTGATGCCCTGGATGAAGGGGCGCAGACCGGCCTGGCTGATCCGGCTGGGGCTGTTTCTGTATGACAATCTGGGCGGACGGGAGATCCTGCCGGGCACGTCCAAAGTGGATCTGACATCCGGCCCCGAGGGGCGCGGGCTGAACCCGAAGTTTGCCAAAGCCTATGAATATTCCGACTGTTGGATCGAAGATTCCCGGCTGGTGGTTTTGAATGCCCGCGATGCAGAGGCGCGCGGGGCGCAGATCATGCCACGGACCAAAGTGGTCTCGGCCGATGTGGCGGACGGCATCTGGCATGTGACCCTGCGGGACAGTAATACAGGGGAAGAAAAGACCGTAACCGCGGGCATGGTGATCAATGCGGCCGGCCCCTGGGTGGGCGATGTTCTGCACGGCACGCTGCGCAGCAATGTGACCAGCGGCGTGCGCTTGGTGCGTGGGTCTCATATCGTGACCAAGCGGTTGTTTGACCACAATAAATGCTACTTCCTGCAGGGCACGGACGGGCGCATTATCTTTGCTATCCCGTATGAGACGGATTTCACCCTTATCGGAACCACCGATGCGGATCATCAGGACGCCAGTGTGGAACCGGAATGCACCGCAGAAGAGCAGGCCTATCTGATCAACTTTATCAATCAGTATCTGGCCAATCCGATCTCGGATCAGGATGTGGTGTGGACCTATTCCGGCGTGCGGCCTCTTTATGATGACGGGGCCAGCAGCGCGACGGCGGCGACGCGGGATTATGTGTTACAGTTGGATCAAAGCCGGGGCGCGCCTGCGCTGAATGTCTTTGGGGGTAAGATCACCACCTACCGGCGTCTGGCCGAAAGCGCGATGGACAAGATCGCAACGGTTTTCCCGACGGCCGCCACGCCTTGGACCGCCGGAGTGGCGCTGCCCGGAGGGGATTTCCCGGTGGATGGGGTGGATGCGTTGATTGCGGACCTGCGGTCCGAGTTCGCCTTTTTGAGCGAACGCTGGGCGCGGCGCCTGGTGAAGGCTTACGGAACCGAGGCACGTTTGATGCTGAAAGGGGCTGAAACGGCCGAGGATTTGGGACAGGATTTCGGAGCCACTCTGACCGCACGTGAGGTCAGCTGGCTGATGGATAAGGAATATGCGCGCGCAGCCGATGATGTGTTGTGGCGGCGCAGTAAATTGGGACTGCGGCTGACCGGTGCAGAGATCGTTGCGCTGGATCAGTGGATGAAAAATCGGCTGAACGCGGGCGTTACCGCAGCTGCAGAATAGGGGGAGTTATGACACTCGAGCTTAGGAATGTGTCAAAGGTGGTGAATGGGGCGACCCATATCTACCCCACTGATCTGACGTTGGAAAAAGGCACGATGAATGTGCTGCTGGGGCCGACTTTGTCGGGCAAGACCTCGTTGATGCGCCTGATGGCCGGGCTGGATGCGCCAACCAAGGGCAAGATCTTTTGGCAAGGCAATGATGTCACGGGCATGCGGGTGCAGGATCGTCAGGTGGCGATGGTGTATCAGCAGTTCATCAACTACCCGTCGATGACTGTTTACGACAATATTGCTTCGCCTTTGCGGCTGATGGGAAAATCCAGCGCCGAGATTGACGCCGCAGTGAACAAGGCTGCGGATCTGATGCAGCTGTCGCCGATGTTGCAGCGCAAGCCGCTGGAACTGTCCGGTGGTCAGCAGCAGCGCTGTGCTTTGGCGCGCGCGCTGGTCAAGGATGCGGGTCTGGTTCTGCTGGATGAGCCTTTGGCGAACTTGGATTACAAACTGCGCGAAGAGCTGCGGGTTGAGATCCCCAAGATCTTTGAAGAGGCGGGATCCATCTTTGTCTATGCCACAACCGAGCCGGAAGAGGCGCTGTTGTTGGGGGGCAATACCGCCACCATGTGGGAAGGCCGCGTGACCCAGTTTGGTCTGACGCCGTCGGTTTATCGCCAGCCGGTGGATGCAACCACCGCGCGGGTGTTCAGCGATCCGCCTATGAACTTCCTGAAGGTGTCCAAGACGGGCACAAAGATCATGTTTGGCGATGGTCAGACCGCAGATGCGGTGGGGCCGATGGCGGATCTGGCCGATGGGCGCTATGTGGCGGGGTTCCGTCCCAACCATGTGGAGATCACCCCGCATGCGGCGGGGCTGATGACATTTGACACCCGTCTGGTCGTGACTGAGCTGACCGGCTCCGAGACATTTGTGCATCTGGACCACCACGGCGAGACCTGGGTGGGGCTGGTGCATGGGATCCACAACCTTGAGATCGGAGCGACGCTGCCGGTCTATCTGGATCCGGCACATGTCTATATTTTTGATGAGAATGGCGCATTGGTGGCGCCGGCCTCTTACGCTTTGGCTGCATGAGGGGGGCTGGATATGGCACAAATCACACTTGATAATCTGGCGCATTCCTATTTGCCCAACCCGACCCGCGAGGATGATTTTGCGCTGAAAGAGCTGAACCACGTCTGGAAAGACGGCGAGGCTTATGCGTTGCTCGGCTCGTCAGGATGCGGGAAATCGACGCTTTTGAATATCATCTCGGGCCTGTTGCAGCCGAGCCAGGGGCGCATTCTGTTTGATGATCAGGATGTGACCCATGCGTCCACCGCAGATCGCAATATCGCCCAGGTGTTCCAGTTCCCGGTTGTTTATGACACCATGAGCGTGCGCGAGAACCTGGCGTTTCCGCTGAAAAACCGCGGTGCGGATCCTAAGTATATCGCCGAGCGCGTGCAGCAGATCGGTCAGATGATTGGTATGGAAGCCGAGCTGGACCGCCGTGCGCGCGGTCTGACGGCGGATGCCAAGCAGAAGATCTCGCTGGGTCGTGGCATGGTGCGCGAGGATGTGAACGCGCTGTTGTTTGACGAACCGCTGACCGTGATCGACCCCCATATGAAATGGGAGCTGCGCACCCAGCTGAAATCGCTGCATCACCAATTTGGTCACACGATGATCTATGTGACGCACGACCAGACCGAGGCGCTGACTTTTGCGGACAAAGTGGTTGTGATGTACGACGGCCGCGTGGTGCAGATCGGCACGCCGGAAGAGCTGTTTAACAAGCCGGAACATACGTTTGTGGGCTATTTCATCGGCTCTCCGGGGATGAATGTGATCCCGGCCTCGGTTGCGGGGCAGGTGGCGTCGGTGCATGGGGCCGAGGTACGTCTGGACCGCGCGTTCAAGGATCTGTCCGGCAAGGTCGAGATCGGCGTGCGCCCGGAATTTGTGACGCTGACCAAGGGTGATGGCTTGCCGGTGAATGTACGCCGGGTTGAGGACGTGGGCCGCCACAAGATCGTGCGCGCCGACCTCTTTGGCAAAGAAATGAACATTGTCGCGCCCGAAGGCACCGAGATTTCGCCGGATATGAACCGCGTCACTTTTGCGCCGGAACGGGTCAATGTTTACGTGAACGACTGGTTGCAAGAGGGGGAGGCAGCCTGATGGAAAAGACAGTCAATCAAAAGGCCTGGTTCCTGATCCTTCCGGTTCTGATCCTGGTCGCGTTTTCGGCGGTAATCCCGTTGATGACGGTTGTGAACTATTCTGTGCAGGACACATTCGGCAACAACCAGTTCTTCTGGGCCGGTCTCGAATGGTTCGAAGAAATGCTGCATTCGGAACGGATGTGGGACGCTTTGGGGCGTCAGCTGATGTTCTCGGGCATTATTCTGGCGATTGAAATTCCGCTGGGGATTTTTGTGGCGCTGAACATGCCGAAATCGGGCTTCTGGTCGAGCTTCTGCCTGGTTCTGATGTCGCTGCCTCTGCTGGTTCCGTGGAACGTGGTGGGCACCATCTGGCAGATCTTTGGCCGTGTGGACATTGGTCTGTTGGGCTATACGCTGGATGCGCTGGGGATCAATTACAACTATACCCAAGACACATTTGCCGCCTGGGCCACCATCATTGTGATGGATGTCTGGCACTGGACCTCGCTGGTGGCGCTGTTGGCTTTTGCCGGTCTGAAATCAATCCCCGACGCCTATTATCAGGCGGCCAAGATCGATCAAGCATCGCGCTGGAAGATCTTCCGCTTTATCGAGCTGCCCAAGATGATGGGTGTTCTGATGATCGCGATCCTGCTGCGGTTCATGGACAGTT
The DNA here is from genome assembly GCF_056159265.1 of Epibacterium sp. ABZ3_068. Classification (NCBI taxonomy): domain Bacteria; kingdom Pseudomonadati; phylum Pseudomonadota; class Alphaproteobacteria; order Rhodobacterales; family Roseobacteraceae; genus Epibacterium; species Epibacterium sp. ABZ3_068. The sequence goes on along the minus strand of NZ_JBSWUV010000001.1, from coordinate 3,736,320 downwards.
TCATGATCTACACCGAGCCATTTGTTGTAACCGGCGGTGGTCCGGGCAATGCAACAACGCTTTTGTCGATTGACCTTGTCAAAATGGCGCTTGGCCAATTCGATCTGGGACCGGCTGCTGCGTTTTCGATCATGTATAACCTTGTGATCCTGACGCTGGCCTATGTCTTCTACACCATTATGACCACTATGGACAAAAGGGAGGGCTGATTGATGACGGATGAAACTGCCACAACCAGCTTTACCGTGCAGCCCAAGAAGAAGGCGCGGGTGGCGATCAAAGGGTCGGTCATTGTGATGGCCTGCTATCTGATCTTCCTGATGCTGCCGATCTACTGGCTGATCAATATGAGCCTGAAGACCAACACCGAGATCCTGAGCACGTTTTCGTTGTGGCCGCAGGATTTGACGTTTCAGAACTATATCACCATCCTGTCTGACCCCGCCTGGTACATGGGCTATGTGAACTCGTTGACCTATGTGGTGATGAACACGGTGATCAGCCTTGCTGTGGCGCTGCCGGCGGCCTACGCCTTTAGCCGCTACAGCTTTCTGGGCGACAAACACCTGTTCTTCTGGCTGCTGACCAACCGAATGGCACCGCCGGCTGTTTTTGCGCTGCCGTTCTTCCAGCTCTATTCCTCGGTGGGTCTGTTTGACACCCATATCGCGGTGGCGCTGGCGCATTGTCTGTTCAACGTGCCGCTGGCGGTGTGGATCCTGGAAGGGTTCATGCGCGGCGTGCCCAAGGAAATCGACGAGACCGCATATATCGACGGCTACAGCTTTGGCCGGTTCTTTGTGAAGATCTTCATGCCGCTGATTTCATCGGGCATCGGGGTCGCGGCCTTCTTCTGTTTTATGTTCTCTTGGGTAGAACTGCTGCTCAGCCGGACCCTGACCACGGTGGACGCAAAGCCGATTGCCGCAATCATGACCCGAACCCAAGGTGCAGCGGGCATTGACTGGGGTGTGCTGGCGGCGGCGGGTGTGCTGACGCTCGTGCCCGGTGCCCTGGTCATCTATTTCGTACGCAACTACATCGCCAAGGGTTTTGCCCTGGGCCGTGTGTAACCAGACCGGAGGAGAGCCCTGATGGATTGGATGGCCTGGACCCTGCCGACGGCATTGTTCTTCATCTTCATTGCCACGACGCTGATCGTCTTCACCGTGCTGGCAATCAAATTTCCCGAAACGCCGCGTCGTGGTGTTTTGGGGACTGAGACGACCCGAGGGGATCGTCTGTTTATCACGCTTCTTGGTTCAGCCTTTATCAATCTTGGCTGGCTGGGGCTTGCGGGTGCAAACCAGCCTTATGCGCTGGGGCTGTGCCTGATCTACGCCGTGGCGGTGTTCCGCTGGGTGTAAAGCAAAGATCTGGCTTCCCATGGCCCGGCGGGCGGTGGGGGGATGGAACAAGAAAGAACTTTAAACGGGAGGAAACGATGAAGTTCACGCTGAAATCAAGTACCGCGCTTGCGCTGGCACTTGGACTGATGGGCAGCGCGGCTATGGCCGATATGGAAGCTGCCAAACAGTTCCTGGATACGGAAATTGGCGATCTGTCGGTGCTGTCACGCGCTGATCAGGAAGCAGAGATGCAATTCTTTGTGGATGCGGCCAAGCCGTTTGAGGGCATGGAAATCAAAGTGGTGTCGGAAACCATCACCACCCACCAGTACGAAAGCGAAGTACTGGCGCCCGCCTTTGAAGCGATCACCGGTATCAAGGTCACCCATGATCTGATCGGCGAAGGCGATGTGGTTGAAAAGCTGCAGACCCAGATGCAGTCCGGCGAAAACATCTATGACGCCTATATCAACGACAGTGACCTGATCGGCACCCATTGGCGCTACCAGCAGGTGCGCAACCTGACCGACTGGATGGCGGGTGAGGGTGCAGATGTGACCCTGCCGAGCCTGGATGTGGATGATTTCATCGGCACCAGCTTTACCACGGGCCCCGATGGCAAACTGTACCAGCTGCCGACCCAGCAGTTCGCGAACCTATACTGGTTCCGGTATGACTGGTTCAACGACGAGAAGAACAAAGCCGACTTCAAAGAGAAATACGGCTATGATCTGGGCGTTCCGGTGAACTGGTCTGCCTATGAGGATATCGCCGAATTCTTCACCGGTCGTAACCTGAGCCATATGGGCGTCGAAGGGGACGTATTTGGCAATATGGACTACGGCAAGAAAGACCCGTCTTTGGGCTGGCGTTATACCGACGCGTGGATGTCCATGGCGGGCATGGGCGACGTTGGTGAACCCAACGGCCTGCCGGTTGACGAATGGGGCATTCGTGTGAACGAAAACTCCCAGCCGACCGGTTCCTGTGTGGCACGCGGTGGTGCGACCAACGCGCCGGCTGCGGTTTACGCCGTGACCAAGGCGATCGAATGGCTGGAAAAATACTCTCCGCCCGCGGCCGCTGGTATGACCTTCTCTGAGGCGGGTCCGATCCCAGCACAAGGGAACGTTGCACAGCAGATGTTCTGGTACACCGCCTTTACCGCAGCCACGGTTGAGCCGGGCCTGCCGGTGATGAACGAGGACGGCACGCCGAAATGGCGCATGGCGCCCAGCCCACATGGTGTTTACTGGAAAGACGGCCAGAAGATCGGCTATCAGGACGCTGGTTCCTGGACACTGATGAAATCCACCCCGGTGGATCGCGCCAAAGCGGCCTGGCTTTATGCTCAGTTCGTGGTGTCAAAAACCGTGGACCTGAAGAAGTCTGACGTGGGTCTGACCTTCATCCGCGAAAGCACCATCGACAGCCAGCACTTTACCGACCGTGCGGACAAGCTGGGTGGTCTGGTGGAGTTCTACCGTTCGCCCGCGCGCGTTCAGTGGTCCCCAACCGGCACCAACGTGCCTGACTACCCCAAGCTGGCACAGCTGTGGTGGCAGAACATCGGCGACGCCATGTCCGGCGCCAAGACCCCGCAAGAAGCGCTGGATGCGCTGTGTTCCGACCAGGAGCGCGTTCTGCAGCGTCTGGAACGTGCAGGCGTTCAGGGCGACCTGGGTCCGAAACTCAATGACGAGCAAGATGCCGAGTACTGGTTCAACCAGCCGGGTGCACCTTATGCCAAGCTTGCCAATGAGGACGAAGAGCCCAAGACGGTGTCCTATGACGAGCTGATCAAATCCTGGCAGTAAGCCCCTGGGATGAGACAGGGCGGGGGCGTTCACATACGCCCCCGCCTTCTTTGTGACCTCTGGTCACGGCTTTGGTTTTATCTGGCCAGAGCGTTCGTATTTGGCCACACTCTCTGGACCCAACCCTTTGCGTTTGATTTTAAACGAGACCCACCCATGACCTATGTTCTTGCCATCGACCAGGGCACCACATCGTCCCGCGCCATTCTGTTTGACGCTCAGCTTGCGCCTGTGGCCTCAGCCCAGGAGGAGTTTGCGCAGATCTTCCCAAATTCCGGCTGGGTGGAGCATAATCCGGATGACCTCTGGGCGACGACAGCGGGCACCTGCCGGGCGGTGATCGAACGCGCAGGCATTGATGTGGCGCAGATCGCTTCGATCGGGATCACCAACCAGCGCGAAACCACCGTGGTCTGGGACAAGGCAACAGGGCAGCCGATCTACAACGCCATTGTCTGGCAGGACCGGCGCACGGCTGACTTCTGCCGCAGCCTGCAGGAGGCGGGGCATGCGGATATGTTTGCCGACCGCACCGGTTTGCTGGTGGACCCCTATTTCTCGGCCACCAAGCTGAAATTGGTGCTGGACAATGTGGAGGGCGCACGGGCGCGCGCCAATCTCGGAGAGCTGTTGTTTGGCACCGTTGATACCTTCCTGATCTGGAAAATGACGGGTGGTAAAGTGCATGCAACCGACGCCACAAATGCGGCGCGCACCATGCTGTATGACATCCGCAAAGGGCGGTGGAGCCAGACGATCTGTGATCTCTTGGACATCCCCATGCATATGCTGCCCGAGGTCAAGAACAGCGCTGATGATTTTGGACTGTGCCGCGGCGATCTCTTTGGGCGGGAGATCCCGATCAACGGCGTGGCAGGCGACCAGCAGGCGGCGACCGTGGGGCAGGCGTGTTTCAAACCGGGGATGTTGAAATCCACCTATGGGACGGGCTGTTTTGCGCTGCTCAATACCGGAGATGTGCCGGTGAAATCCAACAACCGCCTGCTGACGACCATTGCCTATCAACTGGATGGCAAACCCACCTATGCGCTGGAAGGGTCGATTTTTGTCGCCGGTGCCGTGGTGCAATGGCTGCGTGACGGGCTGAAAATCATCCGCGAAGCGTCGGAAACCCAAGGGCTGGCGGATGGCGCAGATCCCGCGCAATCGGTGGTTCTGGTGCCTGCGTTTACGGGCCTTGGCGCGCCCTATTGGAACCCGGATTGTCGCGGCGCGATCTATGGACTCACGCGCAACTCTGGCCCCAATGAGCTGGCCAAGGCGGCGCTGGAAAGCGTGGGCTACCAGACCCGTGACCTGATTGACGCGATGCGCGCCGATTGGAGCGCGGCAGAGGGCACAAACAGCGGTCAGTCGGTCCTGCGGGTCGATGGGGGCATGTCGGCCTCGGACTGGGCGATGCAGTTCCTCGCCGATATCACCGACGCACCGGTGGACCGTCCCAAGGTGCTTGAGACCACGGCGCTGGGTGTGGCCTGGCTGGCGGGTATGAAAATCGGCGCGATGCCGGATATGGAGGAATTTGCCAAAGGCTGGGCGCTGGACCGCGAGTTCCGCCCGTCAATGGCGACCGAGGTGCGCGACGTCAAATACACCGCCTGGAAACGCGCGGTCGAGAGCACGCTGGCGTTTTAACCACGAAGGTTTGCGCCAAGTGAAACGGCCGAAGCCTCCGGCGGGAGTATTTGGGAAAAGATGAAAGGGTTGAAGGTGTGTGTCAACGATAATTCAAACCGTTAAATTTTAAGGGCTAGGCTAGGATTGGCGGTGGCCGAAACGAGCGGTTTTCAGTTGACGAGCTTCCTGCGTTGGATAAATCGCGTAAATAAACCAAAACATGCCAACCCTGAAAGAATGAGCACCCCACCGGCTGGAAGCGGAACTGGGGCAGGCGGAGCTGATAAAACGCGATTGTCCTGTTCTATTACGCTAGCTCCACCGCTGCTTTCTACGGAAAGAATACCTTGTATATTAGCTGATCTGTACGCAGCGGTGGTGTTGCCAATAGAGCCATGCGAAGTCAAATAAGCTCGTAGCGTAAATGTATCCCCGTCGATGATCGGGAAAGTCAACGAAAGTGTTTCCGAAAAACTTTGTTCAATGACGTCCCCGAATGTCTGTTCCGCTGCCATCCCGCGAGTGTCGAACATTAGTGAAGGCTGGAAAGGCCTTCCAGATGAAGGATTAATTCCCAACAAGGCTGTTGCGTAAGGGTTGTCTGTAGACCGTACAGAACCGCCAGAAGCGACAGATGCAACGAGGTCTAAGGAAACCGTCACAAAGCCGTCGCCAATTATGTTGAATGAATATCTTGAGTCAACAAGTGCAGCAGAGCTACCATATCCATTCCCAAGCTGGCTGTCACGCTCCAAAAAAGATGAAGCGCTAAACGTTCCGGTTGCAAAATTTGCACTGAAACTAGCTGATCCAGAGAGCTCTCTATCGAGCGTTTGAGCCCCAGCTAGACCGTTTAAATGTAACCCGTCAAAAACTGTATTAAATGTGTTTGTTTGATCAACTCTGTCCTGAACTAGCTCGCCGCCGATACGCAAGGTGGTTGCTGCGACCGTATTACCGCTAATGAGCGTTGCCGCAGCTAAAGGCCGAAACGGAAGTAAAGCAACCGTGAGTAAAAAGTACCCAAAAAATCGATAACGTAACATAGGCACAACCTTTTAACAGAACATTGCTCTGTTATTTTTGTCGCCGTTTTGTAAAACTGCAATTACACTTGAGCTAATGCACGAGAATTTTATTGATTGTGCCTATTTTTCGCACTCAAACATCCAGCTCCTCCACGAACTTCGCGTTTTCCTGAATGTACTGGTAGCGCAGTTCGGGTTTTTTGCCCATCAGACGTTCGACCAGGTCGCCGGTCTCGCCCGGTTCGTCCTCGTCGATGGTGACCCGGATCAATTTCCGGGTTTTGGGGTCCATTGTTGTCTCTTTCAGGTCTTTGGCGTCCATTTCACCCAGACCCTTAAATCGGCTGACGTCGATTTTGCCTTTGCCGCCCAGCCCTTTTTCCAGCCATTTGTCGCGCTCTGCCTCGTCCAGGCAATACACACGTTTGGCCCCTTGAGTCAGGCGGAAGAGCGGCGGGCAGGCGAGGTAGAGGTGGCCTGCGTCGATCAGCGGGCGCATCTGGGTGAAGAAGAAGGTCATCAGCAGCGAGGCGATATGGGCGCCGTCGACATCCGCATCGGTCATGATGATGATCTTGTCATAGCGCAGATCATCGAGGTTGAATTTGGTCCCCACACCAACCCCCAGCGCCTCACACAGATCGCGGATTTCGGCGTTTGACCCCAGTTTCGAGGAGGCCGCGCCAAGCACGTTCAGGATCTTACCCTTCAAGGGTAACAGCGCCTGGTTTTCGCGGTTGCGCGCGCCCTTGCCGGAGCCGCCGGCCGAGTCGCCCTCCACAATAAACAATTCGGTGCCTGCGCGGTTCTTGGCGGTGCAGTCGGTGAGCTTGCCCGGCAGACGCAGTTTCTTGGTCGCGCTCTTACGCTGGGTCTCTTTTTCCTGTTTGCGGCGCAGACGTTCTTCGGCGCGCAGAACCAGGAAGTCGAGGATGGCGCCGGCCGATTTGGTATCCGCCGCAAGCCAGTTGTCGAAATGGTCACGGACCGAGTTTTCCACCATTTTTGCGGCGGCTTCGGTCGACAGGCGGTCCTTGGTCTGGCCCACGAATGCCGGGTCTGCAATGAAGCAGGAGACCAGCGCACAGCCGCCTGCCATCAGGTCTTCGCGGGTGATCTGGGCAGCCTTCTTGTTGTTGACCAGATCGCCATAGGCCTTGATCCCCTTGAGGAGCGCGGCCCAGAAACCGGTCACATGGGTGCCGCCTTCGGGCGTGGGGACGGTGTTACAGTAGGACTGGGTGAACCCGTCGCGCGAAGGTGTCCAGTTGATCGCCCATTCCACATAGCCGGGTTCGCCGAATTTCTCGGAAAACTCAACTTTGCCCGCGAAGGGCGCGTCGGCATAGGTGGTTGTTTTGCCCAGAACTTCGGTCAGATAGTCACGCAGGCCGCCGGGGAAGTGGAAGGTGGCCTCGACCGGGGTCTCATTGTCGTCGATGGCCGATTTCCAGCGGATTTCCACACCCGAGTAAAGATAGGCCTTGGAGCGCACCAGGGTGAACAGGCGTTTGGGTTTGAAGCGGTGGGAGCCAAAGATCATCTCATCCGCGTGGAAGGTCACGGTGGTGCCACGGCGGTTGGGGGCTGCGCCGATCTTCTCCACTCCGCCGAGGGGCAGACCGCGGGAGAATTTCTGTTCATAGAGCTCTTTGTTTTTGGCGACCTGGACCACCATGGAATCCGACAGCGCGTTCACAACGGACGACCCTACACCGTGAAGGCCGCCCGAGGTCTGGTAGGCCTTGCCCGAGAACTTGCCGCCGGCGTGCAGGGTACACAGGATCACCTCAAGCGCGGATTTGTCGGGGAACTTGGGATGGGGGTCGATCGGAATGCCGCGGCCGTTGTCGCGGATGGTGACCGAATAATCTGCGTGCAGTTCTACCTCGATCCGGTTGGCGTGGCCTGCGACGGCCTCGTCCATGGAGTTGTCGAGGATTTCCGCCACCATATGGTGCAGCGCGCGTTCATCCGTGCCGCCGATGTACATGCCAGGGCGCTGGCGCACCGGCTCGAGCCCTTCAAGGACTTCGATGGAGGATGCGTCGTAGGTTTCGGCCTGGGGCGTGGAAAGGAGATCATCTGCCATGTGTCGGGGCTGCTCTCAACTGAATGTGATTTGCTGTTGTTTGGCGACCATTATGGCACCAGTTGTGTCCCGGCGAAAGGGGGGCGCAAGGTTCTGTGGATAAGCTGGGCGCAGGCGGGTGTTAAAACAGGTCGCCGCGCCGTATCGCATGGCCCCAGAAACGCCACAGGAGCAGCGCGCCCACCGCGGTGAGGCCAAAGACCAGGCCTATCCAGACTCCAACGCCGCCCAGGTCAAAAACAAAGCCGAGGACATAGCCTGTCGGCACGCCAACCGCCCAATAGCCAAAAACGGCAATGAGCATGGGAACGGTTGTGTCCTGAAGCCCGCGCAAAAGGCCGATGGCCTGGGCCTGAAGCCCGTCGGTCAACTGAAAGAAGGCGGCGACGATCAAAAGCGAGATACTGCTTGTCATAATGATCGCGCGATCCGGATCATCCGGGCTGAGAAAGACCGAGATCAGAGCTTCGGGAAACAGCACAAAAGCCGCAGCTGACAGCATCGCAAAGGCAAAGGACAGCAGGATCAGCATTCGGGCGCCGCGCAGCATATGGGGTAGGTCTTTGCGTCCCAGTGCATTGCCCACGCGGATGGTGGCAACATTCGACAGACCCAGGTGCACCATGAAGGTAAGCCCCGCAAGATTGAGCGCAATCCCATGAGCTGCCAGCGCTATGGGGCTGATCCAGCCCATCATAATGGCGGAGGCCATAAACAGAGAGACTTCGGCCAAGGTGGTGAAGCCGATTGGAATACCCAGCTTGAATAGACGCGCGAACATCTCCCAGTCCGGTTGGTGAATATTGCGAAACAGCTCTTGCTCTGGGAGAGCCCGCTGGCAATAGGCTATCAGGATCAGGGTGCTGACCGAGATTGTCACAAGCGACGCAATGGCCGCGCCCATTAGGCCCATCTCTGGTGCGCCGAAGTTTCCAAAGATCAGGACATAGTTCACGCCGGCGTTGACCACGGCCGAGGCGATTTGCATGAACAGTACGACCTGGGTGCGTTCCTGTGCGGCGAGAGTGGATTTCAGGACCATCACGATCAGGGCGGGAAAGGTTCCCCAGCCCATTACTGACAGGTATTGCGCGGCGTCGGCGGCAACGGTTGGATCCTGTCCAAGGGCTCTCAGGATCGGTTCAGACCACAGGAATGCCGGCATGGCGATCGCCCCATAAAGCATCGACAGCCAAAGACCCATACGATTTGCGCGGCGCGCCATTCGGGTGTCACCTGACCCGGCCGCTGCGGCCACCAGGGGCAGCACTGCAAAGGCAAAGCCGGACCCGAGCAAAAAGATCGCATGGAAATAGGAACTGGCCAGCGTCACGGCGGCCAGCGCGCCGGAGCTGTACCAGCCCAGCATCGCCGCATCCGTCAGGCCGATGGCGAATTGCGCCAGATGACCGCCAATCAGTGGCAGGCCCAGAACGGCAATTGCACGCACATGGCCTTTTGGTGTCATAGCATTGGAGTGAAGAGCCGCATGTGTCATGCTTTTGCTTAGATGCGTAATTTTTGACCTTCAAGTAAATTCCTGACGGTCCGTGCAATGCACAGTGTCCTGTGCATTTTCACATATTGGTGAGCTTTGCGGTGGCTCAGATCAGCCGAAGGGCAATCTGGCTGGCAACACCCAAGATGATCAGCCCGCCAACCAGCTCCATCGTGGCGGCAATGCTGCGGGCGCGGGTGCCCGAGAGACGGGACAATGTACCTTCGCGCACGGTCACCGATGCGATGGCAACAGCGATCGTAATCGAGGCGGTGCCAAGACCCATCGCCAATGTGCCCAGAACCCCGGCGGTCATCAAATCCAGCCGCCATGTCAGCAGCAGCAAGAAAACTGCCCCCGTGCAGGGGCGCATCGCAACCGAGGCGATAATCGCCAGACCATCGCGGAAGGAACGGACTGCGGCGACCTCTTCCAGGGAGGGGCCATGTTTGTGGCCGCAATCCGGGCAGATGTCACCTTCGTGGTGGTGGTGGTGGTGGTGATTGTGAGGGTGGGGGGCGTGCATATGGTCATGATGCGCGTCATGTTCATGCAGGTGGTGATCATGCCCGTGATGGTGATGCCCGTGATGATCGGGCCCGTGATGGTGATGCCCGTGATGATCATGGCTGTGCAGCTGTGGTTCTACCGTTGCAGCCTTTGTCCGCCAGAGCTTCAGAAAGCCACGGCGCGCCAGCCAAAGGCCCAGCAATGCGATCAGCCCGTAGGACAGCGGTGCCAGCACCTCTTCAGTGAGCCCGGTGAGTTCCACGCGGCCCAAGTCCAGAAGCGTAAGTCCACCCACAACCAGCAGGATTGCGGTGCCCGCCTGTGCCAGCGAGGATCCAAGCGCCAGAGAGATCAAACGTCCAAGCGGCACCTTCTGGCCCAGCCCGTAGCCTCCGATCACCAGCTTGCCATGACCGGGGCCTGCCGCATGAAAGAACCCATAGGCAAAGCATAAGGACAGCAAAGACATCAGCGCCCCCGGCTGCTGGGTTTTCAGCGCGCGCAGGGCGCTTGCAAGCGCGTTTTGTACAATCTGCTGTTCATTGGCAGCCCAAAGGGCCAGACGGTCCGCGCCGCCAAATCCCCAAAGCCAGATGGCGGCGCCAATACACAGGACAGCACCAAGCCCAAGACACCACGCCAGCACCCTCCGACGCGAAACAGGAGGAATTGCAGTTGGATTATGATCCGTGGGCACAGGAAAGTCTGATGGTGTCTGCAAAGGATTTTCCGATCTCGGGGTAATTGTCTTCGGCCTCGGCGCTGGACATGGCATAAAGCGTTTCTTCCACCAGCGTGTAGGCCTGATCTAAATTGGGTGCGGTAACGGTGGCGGAACAGGGGCTGCCCTCTGGCAGGCTGACCCGTGGTCCAACGGTATAGGCGGTGTAATAGGTTGGGTCATAGGTCTGAATCACCAGATCATCCGCAGGCACCGGCGCTGCAAGTGGTCGAAAATGGCGAGTGGTGATCCGGCCCTGGCTGACCTCGGTTGCCAGATGCTCTGGCGCGGCCAATGCAACGGGGGTATCATCTTGCGTGACAAAGGTGTCGCCTGCAAAATCCGCGTCCCATTGCATGTCAAACCCCTGCAGTTGGGCCAGTTCCGCTGGGTTCAGCTCTCCGTCGAAATCATTGTCGAGCTGGCGGTCCTCAAAAATGAGGAGTGAGTAGAAATCATCATAGGCCCATGTGACCTCAAGCCCGAGCAGCTGACCTTCTTCATCAATCCGTAGTGCAAGTGAGGTGTCCACGAAAATGTGAGGATGCGCCTGAGAAAAGTTAGGCGTCAGGCAGGCAGCAAGGGCCAGAACAGCAAATGACGGTGTGATGCGCATATATAACAGATAGCGGTCCAAAGCGGTCCGGGCAAGATGCGGATCCGTCAAAACCCGGTGAGACGGCAGGGTTTAGCGCATGTGCAAGGGGGCGCCAAAACGCGTATTTCACGGATGGGACCAGGGCCCAGTTCGGTTAACAGACGAATCCCGCAATAGACCGCAAAAAGCCGTGTAAGCACGTATGCGGCGTGGGGTTTTGCTCGGTTTATCGGAAGAATTGTAAAGGTTTTGCCCTGCTGGCGTTTACCTTTGCCTTAACCTTTGGTGCGAGTTTCGGCGCATATACACTTCCTTACCGGTACTCCCGCCATGCACAGACTACTTAAACTATTTCTTTCCGCCACAACTTTTCTGACGATTGCTGGGGGCGCCGGATTTACAGTTCATCACGTCTCGGTTCCGATTGTGGAGCGGCTGATGGAGGCTGATACACGCAAACATTCAGAACTGTGGAACCGGCGCGTGGTCCTGCATCTAAGCGATCCGGATCGCACGTTTTCTGATGGAATCTTGACCCCGGAAGATATCCGATACCTCAGCCTGTTGCCGGAGGCCTCTGATATCTATCGGTTTAACCTGTTTGACCCAAAGGGCCTGATCCTCTGGTCCACCCGGTCGCAGGACACGGGCCGCGATGTCTCCGCGCATTTCCCGGCCCAAGAGATCGCATCGGGAAAAGTGGTGTATAGCCGAGATCAGAAATTGGCCTCGGAAATTGACGGGTTGGGGCTTCACGCCCTGAACCAGGATGTTTCAGTCCGTGAGGTGGCCGAGGTCTACCAGCCGGTGATCGACGAGGGGCGGGTGATCGGAGCCATCGAGTTTTACACGGACATTACGGATTTGCGGAGCACGTTCCTGATGCGGGTGCGCGCGCTTCTGTCCGGGTTGTCTGCGATTGCCTTGATCGCTGTCAGTGTGGTTGGCACCATCCTCTATCGTACCAATCGAAGCCGTTATGAGGCGCTTATTCAACGCTCCGCCAGCGAAAAAGAGATGATGAGCGAGCAGCTGCGCCTGGCGCGGGATGTCAAACTGTTGGGAGAGCTGAATGAATGGCTGCAATCCAGCCGGTCTTTGGATGAGCTGTTTGATATGGTGGGCCGTTTCATGAGCCATATCCTGCCCAACGCGGAAGGCAGCGTGTATGTCTATTCCAACTCGCGCGATGTGCTGGATGGCTGGGGCAGCTGGAATGGCGGCACCCACAAAGACCACATCCGACCGGATGAATGCTGGGGGCTGCGCCGCGGGCAGACCTATGAATACGGGGCCAATGAGATCAACTTCAAATGTGGCCATGCTGATGCGGACAATGACAAACCCTATTTCTGTTTCCCGCTATTGGCACATGGTGAAACCGTCGGGCTGCTGCATCTGCATGCCAAGATAGAGGATGCAGACGCGTTTTTTGCCGACCGGGACTTGGCCCAGATGTGCGCCGAGCAGATTTCAATGGCCATTGCCAATGTGCGGATGCGCGATGAATTGCATGACCAGTCCGTGCGGGATCCGCTGACCGGGCTGTTCAACCGCCGCCACATGACGGAAACCCTGCGAAAGCGGATCAATGAAGGGGAGCGCAGCGGGGCCTCCTTTACCGTGGTTGCGATTGATGTGGACCATTTCAAAAAGTTCAACGACACCCATGGGCATGATGCAGGTGATATGGTCCTGCGATCGGTGGGCAGCACGCTTGAACAGGCGTGTGACGGCGATGACGTGGCCTGCCGCCCGGGCGGTGAAGAGTTCACAGTGATCCTGCCGGGCTGTGATACCAAGCAGGGGCTGTTGCGTGCCGAGGCCCTGCGCCGCCAGGTGGAAAACATCAAGGTCCGCTATGGCGAGAAAACCTTGCCGCGGGTGACCATCTCGGTTGGCGTGGCCAGCTACCCGGCAAACGGGACTATGCCGCAGTTCCTGCTTCGCTCAGCAGATGAGGCGCTTTATCAGGCCAAGGCGCTGGGTCGCAATCGCGTGGTCCTGGCGGATGATCTTGCGGCTTCTGATGCGGTCCAGGCCTTGCCCATGGGAGACGACGGAAAGGCCTGGGATGCGGTGGATGAGGCGGTCTCCGGAAAAGAAACTGCGCGCAAAGTCTGACCCGTTTTGGGGCGTATGGCGCTGTTTGGGACGGGCGCGTTCACCGCGAAACTTTGTGAAATCCGCCATCCCATATGGCCCCATTGCGCAAAATAAATGCGTCTGAGCCATATGTCCGCCATACTTGAGACTAATTTTAAAAGTGTATTCCGCGTGTGATTTAAAGCTCGAGATTGAAGATGAAGACTATTTCCATTGCCTTTGCCGTGTGCGCGGTGCTTTTGGTCTGTGCCGCGCCAACTCCACCACGTCCCGATAACACAGCGTTTTCGACCGCTCAGATTACGCAAGCCAACCTGCAGCCGGTTCGTGGAGGGTATGGTGTGCCTGTATCCTCGGATGCATTTATCAATGTAAACTTTGGCCCTTACGAATAGTCGCGCAGTGCTTTCAGCCGGTCCGCCACCGGAGAAGAGCCGCAATTGAAAATGACAATTTACTGCGTTGCGAAAGAATTACTGCGTTCGAAAGAAACCGGGCACGGTTCTCGTCTGGTGGGACGGGCCCGGACATTTCCCTTCTGATCGCGTCCGAGACGGCAACAGATGCCGAGGTTTCGGAATGCGGCAAGGAAATCGCGCGCCGAAGCTTTTGCAATGATTGTTCTGTAGCGGCAAAAAAACAGCACCGATTACAGGATTACGACTGGATAGATCTCAACCGTCTTGTGGTGGGAGACTGCGGGTAAGCTGAGGAAACCCAATTCCTGCGTGCCTGTCGATATTCCGAGGAAACTGGGTCACGGGGATTGCGATGTGACTTTGGCAAAGAGTCGCCAGGCCGACCCGGCGATTAGGATGGCTGAATTGCACGTTTCCAAACGGAGAGGTGATGCCTTTTTCGTGAGTCGCAAAAGGAAGAGAATCGGAGCGACAAAATCCGTTTCCTTGCGAGGAAAAGGTTAAGAGATCGGGAAAAATACGTAAGTGAAACTGATTACAGAAAGAGGGAATTGTTGTTATCTGGCGGTCCAATGGGGGGAAAAAGTTTGTTTCCGTAACCGTTGGTAATGGTCATGGCTTAACAGATGAAGGCGCTTTGTTTAGCCATAATTCGAGTCGCTGGAGGAAACTTCCAGATTCGGGTATGTCATTGGAATATCAGGATAAAAATTTATTCTTTATCGCAGGTTTGCAAAAGTTCAATTTTTTTAACACGAATAAAATTATGCGCGGAAGTGGTTTGCCGGTCGCAGGGTGCGGATCTACTCACGTTCACGGGTACTTCCCTAAATTTTTATCAAGCATCTGATTTTGTAACGAAAAATTAACTTTCTTTTGTTGTCGCTTCGTTAGGTAAGGAGTGCTGCCGTATTAGGAAAGGTTAAAAAGTTATTTATCGAAAGATCAGGATCGCATAATATGGCAACAGTTTGACGAAGTTTGGGCTTTGTGCGGACGCTGCAATGTGTGAACCAACACAAGAGTTTTAGTGAGGATACATAATGTTTGGTCAATTGAAGAAATTTGGAATGGTGGTCGCGCTTCTGACCGTTCCTGCTACGCTTCAGGCGGCGACTATTTCAGGTCAGATTGATATTGTCGGGCTTGTCGATGTAGACGCTTCTGAGTTTTCTGCCACTGGCACTGCCGATTTGTCTCCGACGGGGACCGCTCTGCAACGCACCGGTGACTTTACTGGCTATCTGGCCGAAAACGCTTCGGTAACCCTTTTTGACATCGATTTTGCTTCGGTGGTACCGCAAACGATCTGGGAAGTTGGCGGTTTTTCCTTTGTTGCCACGTCGTTTAGCTCTTTCCAGGATTCAGTGACAAAAGCGTTTGAAGCGATTGGTGTCATTTCCGGAAACAGCTTCGACGATACCTTGGGAACCCTGTCATTTACCGCCCAAGAAAACAGTGGCGCTGTAAACGTGTCCTTCTCCACAACAACCGTTTCCGGCGACTCGACACCGGCTCCGGTTCCGCTGCCCGCCGCAGGTCCTTTGCTGTTGCTGGGTCTGGGTGGACTGGCTGTTGCGCGTAGAAAGAAATCAAAGTCTCGCGCATAATATTTTGATACGTCGGCAATAAGCCGGTGTTTTGAAAAAAAAGGAACGGCATCTGCTGCCGTTCCTTTTTTACTTTGGCGGTCTTGTTCAAAAACAATAATGTTTAAGTCCATGCCGCGACTGCATTTAAGCTTTGCTCATCCGGTCGGCTTTTTTGCGTACCAGAACCGTGCGCAGGTCATGCATGGCCATCAGCAGCCGGTCGGTAACATTCTCCAGCTGGTCGGCATCGGCCTTGGACTGAGCCCATTGGGTTGTCAGGTTCAGGTGATCGATGGTGCGGTGGATATCGTCCAGTTCCCGGTTCAGCAACGTAGCGCGCCGGTCTTCTTTCCAAGCCCCGATCGCATTCAGATCTTCGGGAGACAGCGCCCGGTTTCCATGGGGTTTCACATCGCCATTGCGAATATTGATCACGGCGATCTGGTCCATTTCTATGCGGCGGTGACGGTTTTCGGTGTCGACCTTAAAGACCACAGCGCCGTTTTCACGGATGCGAAAGTAATATTCTGGCAGCTCTACGCTCATTTCTGTCCCTTCGGCGCGGTCTTTTAGCCGAGCCTTCTGTCTTGGGGGCTGTGTTGATCCAGACCCTTTAAATCAATCACCCGCCATAGTGTGCCATCTGGATCGACCAAAGGAAACATCCGTGGCACCGTATCGCGCACCGGGATGATGTCACACAGACGCGGGATGGCGGCCGGATCCGTCGACAGCCCCAAAGCGGACCATTCCTTGTGCAGAGGCGCGATGTCTTCGACCCTTAAGCAGGCGGAGAACCAGCTTTCGGTTGGGGCCAGATCCGGGTGGGGAAAGAACTCCACCTGGGTCTCCTCATAAGTCAGGATCATCCAGCTTTGATCCCGGTAAGAGGTGGTAAAGCCGAGACGATGATAAAACGCTTCGGTCTTATCAAAGTCCCGGCTGGGCAGATTGGCTGTTATCTGCGCGCCCATGCGTCAGGTCAGCGACGCGCAGAAAGTCTGGATGCGGGTGCATGCTTCTTTCAGCGCCTCATCCGACGTGGCGTAGGAGACGCGGAAATTCGGCGACAGGCCAAAGGCCGCGCCAAAGACCACGGCCACACCGGTGTCTTCCAGCAATGCGGTTGCAAAGATCTCGTCGTTTTCGATGACCACGCCCTTTGGGGTGGTTTTGCCGATGAGGCCCGCAATCGATGGGTAGACGTAGAACGCACCTTCGGGCGTTGGGCAGGTGATGCCGTCGATTGCGCTCAGCATTTCCACCACCAGATTGCGGCGGCGGACAAATTTCTCGTTGTTGGGGGCCAGATAATCCTGGGTGCCGTTGATCGCTTCAACGGCCGCATATTGCGAGACAGAGCAAGGGTTTGAGGTCGATTGCGACTGTACCTTGCGCATGGCTGCGATCAGCTTTTCCGGACCCGCCGCATAGCCGATGCGCCAGCCGGTCATCGCATAGGCTTTGGAGACGCCATTGCAGGTCAGCGTGCGCTCATACAGCGCAGGTTCGATTTCGGCCGGGGTGGCGAATTTGAAATCGTCATAGGCGAGGTGTTCGTACATGTCGTCAGACATCACCCAGACATGGGGATGGCGCATCAGAACATCGGTCAGCCCCTTCAACTCATCCGCTGTATAACCTGCACCGGTGGGGTTCGATGGGGAGTTGAAGATGAACCATTTGGTTTTGGGCGTAATCGCCGCTTCAAGCTGTTCGGGGGTCAGTTTGAAGTTGTTTTCCAGCGTTGCTTCAACCGCAACGGGCGTGCCACCTGCCAGCAGCACCATATCGGGATAAGAGACCCAGTATGGCGCGGGGATGATGACCTCGTCCCCTGGGTTCAGCGTGGCCACAAGCGCGTTATAAAGCGTGTGTTTCCCGCCCGAGTTCACGGTAACCTGAGCAGGCGTATACTCCAGCCCGTTGTCGCGTTTGAACTTGGCACAGATCGCCTCTTTCAACTCGGGAATGCCGTCAACGGCCGTGTATTTAGTCTTGCCCTCGGCGATGGCCTTGACCGCAGCGTCCTTGATGTTTTGCGGCGTGTCGAAATCGGGTTCGCCGGCACCCAGGCCAATCACATCGCGGCCCGCGGCCTTGAGTTCGCGCGCTTTGTTTGTCACCGCAATCGTGGGGGACGGCTTCACGCGGGCCAAGGTGGATGAGAGGAATTCAGCGGGCAGGTCGGACATTTTGCGCCTCGGTTTGAAAGTTGGACGCGTCTGTCATAGGGTGCAGCCCAGAGGCGATCAAGCGAGATCGCGAATTGATACAGGAGTGAGGCGATGAGCGAAGGCAAAGTGACCGAAACCGAAGCGGATTGGTACGGCCCAGACATGGCAACACTCGGCGATCGGATTGCAGCGGCGCGCGAGGCCAGTGGCATGACGCAGGCACAGCTAGCGCGGCGTCTCGGGGTCAAGAAAGCAACCTTGACGGGGTGGGAGCAAGATCTGTCAGAGCCGCGCGCCAACCGGATGTCGATGATGGCGGGGATCCTCAGTGTCTCTATCATGTGGTTGATGACCGGAGAGGGCGAAGGCGCGGCTTCTCCCGAAGAAGATGGCACTCCGCAAAATCTGCGTGACCTTCTTGTTGATTTGCGGCAGTTGCGCAGCGAGATGCGCGAAAACGCTGATCGCGCTGCCCGTTTGGAAAAACGTCTGAAGAATGTCATTGAGGAGATGAACGCGTGAACGACCCCCTGCGCGAAGCTGGTTTGAGCCTGAAGGAACAAAGCCCCAAGGATGAAAGCATGGAGGTCCGCAAGAAGCGGCTTTATATGCGGTCGATCCGTCGTGGGATCAAGGAAATGGATATTCTCCTGCAGGGATACGCCGAAGCCAATCTGGCAGGCATGGATGCTGCCGCGCTGGATCGGTATGAGGCCCTGTTGGGGGAGAACGATCAAGACCTGTTGCAATGGGTGACAGGACAGGTGACGCCACCCGCAGAACTTGCTGATTTAGTTAAAAAAGTCTCGCAAACTTATCAAAATTAATTCTCAAACGCCTTAACGCAATTTTCGGAAATTCAGCGCATTCTGTCTCTAGCAAATTCGAGTCGGAGATGCGCATGAGTATGGAAATGCCAATCGGCCAGCAGGAATCCAAAGGGTTCATGACTGGCTACCTTGAAGCGCTCGCGCTAGTCGAGCGTCTGCATCGTCTGCTGCTAGACGTGATCAAGGATGAATTTGAACGCGTAGGCGTTCTTGAAATAAACGCGGTTCAGGCTCTTCTGCTGTTCAATATCGGGGACAATGAGGTTACTGCGGGAGAATTAAAATCCCGTGGCTACTATCAAGGCAGTAACGTGAGTTATAACCTCAAGAAGCTGGTCGAGATGGGGTATATGCACCATCAACGTTGTGAAATCGACCGGCGTTCTGTCCGTGTACGCCTGACAACAAAAGGGCGTGAAATTCGGGACATCGTAACCGAATTGTTCCTGCGCCACGCAGAAGGCCTGGAAAACCGAGACGTGATCAGCCTCGAAGGGATTGCGGATATTACCGCGTCATTGAAACGCGTTGAGCGGTACTGGTCAGACCAGATCCGCTATATCTACTGAACGTAGATAAGATCAGGAGAATTCCGCGTCTTGTCGGAGCGGCTAGAATGGCCCGGACGACCGCCAGGATGCACGTTGTAGAATGCAACGGTGAACAGTAATTCACAAAACGGCCGCCCCAAAAAGGGCGGTCGTTTTTGCGTTTGGCAGGGTTGAGACTGGACTGGGGGCTTGTGATCGGACCGAGGACGGTGGACCGTTTTGTGCAAAATATAAATTATCTGAATGGCTTCTGTCGAAACGCCCGCCACGGTTCTCTGCGGGCGTTTGCTGATATGCGATTATGCGCCTTGTGATTACCAGTGGCCGGTGTTTTCCATGCTGGCCCAGGGTTCTGCAGGCTCCAAACGCTCGCCGTTTTGCAGAAGTTCAATCGAGACATTATCGGGGGAGCGCACAAAGGCCATATGCCCGTCGCGCGGGGGACGGTTGATGGTGACACCCTTGTCCATCAGCATCTGGCAGGTCTCGTAAATATTGTCGACACCATAAGCCAGATGGCCAAAATGGCGGCTGTCGCTGGGCAGGTCGTCATCGCCGTCCCAATTGTAGGTCAGCTCAATCGGGGTGTCCTCCTGACCGGGCGCGGCCATAAAGATCAAAGAGAACCGGCCCTGTTCGCTGTCGATGCGGCGGGTCTCTTTCAGTCCCAACAGCGCGTAAAAGGCCATGGATTTTTCCAGATCCTTCACGCGGACCATTGTGTGGAGATATTTCAGTGGCATGTTTTCCTCCGAGGTTTGCTTCCTGTCGGCGGTCAACATTTAGGCCGCGCTCGGCGTTAAAACCAGAGGGTGTAAATAATTTAATGGTGCATCATTCGGCGTGACACTGGCCATTTATGGTATCTCGTGCGAAAAAGCACACAAGCGATTGAGGTTTTCCTGGGGCAAAAGCAATGCAGCAATATCTTGAAGCGTTACGTATGGTACGGGACCAGGGCGTTCAGTCCACGGACCGCACCGGTACTGGTACGATTTCCTATTTCGGGATGCAGTGCAGGTACGCTTTGGCGGATGGGTTTCCGCTGGTGACCACCAAGAAACTTCACCTGAAGTCTATCATTCACGAACTTTTGTGGTTCCTCTCCGGCGATACCAATATCCGCTATCTGCAGGATAATGGCGTGCGGATCTGGAATGAATGGGCAGATGAAAACGGTGATCTGGGTCCTGTTTATGGCTATCAGTGGCGTCGGTTTCCGAAGTTGGAGCTGGTCGAAGGCACCACCGGGGATGAGCCGCTGTATCGGGCGGGCAGTGTGGATCAGATCGCCGATCTTGTGGAACTGATCCGGAAAAGCCCGGACAGTCGCCGCATGATCGTGTCTGCCTGGAACCCCGCTGACGTGCCCAATATGGCGCTGCCGCCGTGCCATACCCTGTGGCAGGTACGGGTTGCCGGCGGCAAGATGCATCTGCAGCTCTATCAACGCTCGGCCGATATGTTTCTGGGCGTGCCGTTCAACATCGCCTCATACGCTCTTCTGCTGAAGATGCTGGCGCATGTCACCGGTTATGAGGCCGGGGATTTCATCCACACGATGGGAGATGCGCATATATACACCAACCATCTGGAACAGGTGGAACTGCAGCTGAGCCGGACACCCAAGTCCTTGCCTCAGCTGAATATTCTCCGCGATGTAAGCTCGATCTTTGATTTCAAATTTGAGGATTTCGAGGTTGTCGGCTATGAGGCCGATCCGAATATCAAGGCGCAAGTGGCGGTCTGAGGAAGCACGATGATTTCATTGATTGTAGCGCGTGATCGCAATGGGGCGATTGGCAAGGACAATACGATCCCCTGGTATGCGCCCGAGGATCTGAAGGCGTTTCAGCGCGAAACACTTGGCGGCGCGATTATCATGGGGCGCAACACATGGGACAGCCTGCCGGTGAAGCCTTTGAAAAACCGTCTGAACATTGTGGTCTCTTCCAATCCCGGTTGCGCGGATCTGGTTGTCCCGTCGATTGAACTTGCGGTCGCTGAGGCGCGCGCGCAGGGCTACATGCGAATCTATGGGATTGGCGGGGCCGGGATCTATCGCGGTATGATGGACATGGCGGACCGGCTTTTGATCACCGAGGTGGAGACGGAGGTCGCCGAGGCCGATACGTATTTCCCGGAGGTTTGCGCGGATCAGTGGCAGGTTGCCGCGCGCAATCCGTTGCGCATTGAAGATCCGTCCTGTGTGATGGTGGAGTATCTGCGCCGCTGACCGGGCTGTTTGTCTTGGGATAAAGGGCCGCCCCCCAAAGTGACAGGGGGCGGTTTTTTGCGGTGTCTTTAGTGGTTGATTGGTGACAGCAGCTTTTCGTTTTCGACCAGGTTGCGCACGCCGTGGGCGTGGTTCTCTTGGAAGATATTGTCTTTGTACCAGGCATCGACTGAGTTGATGTCGACCTTGATCACCTGCGGGCGCACGCTCCATGTCACCTGGAACGGAGAGCCTTTCTCATTGTAGCTGGGTCCTGTGGTCGACCCTTCATAGACAATGGGCGTGCCGAGGTTGTTGGGCAGGTTTTCCGCCTGATAAAGCCCATTCACCTTGGAAACCTTTGCCATCTCGGTGAAATCAGCGGCTTTGGGATCATTTACCAATACTGCAACCACAGTTTCCACCCGAAGCTGTGGGTTGGCGATAGAATCGCTGAGACAGGTGCCAAGGGTTGGTCCGGGCTGCGCCTGGGCTGTGGAATGGACAAAGTGGATTTCGATGGTGTCACCGCTTTCCAAGAGGCCATGTTCACCGTCGCCGACCGGGTGCCCTACGGGTGTTAGCTCTTCTTTGGTCAGGGTTCCATCATATTTGAATCCGGTCCCGTAGCCCTTACCATTGCCATTACCGACATAGGTCGTGAACTCGCCGCCCTTGTGCTCGGCGTTTTCATGGAAATGGATGTCACACAGGTTCATCTCCGTATAGGCGGGCGCAGCCGCAAAGGTGCGTGTGTTGAGCCCTTCATGTTTTGCCAGATCTCGTGGCGCCTGCGGGCCAAAGCCTGCGCCTTCTGTCGATTGGGCAAGCGCTTTACGCTGTTCAGCTATGACGTGGTCATCCACCGGGTTGGCGTCGCTGCCGGCCAGAACAGGAGCGGCGAATGCAAGAGTCACACAGGCAAAAATTGCTGAAGGGGTGAGGTGATGGGACATAATATCCTCAGTTCTTTTGGTTAAGAATCACACTCAGACTAAAAACGATGATGTCGTCTGAGGTCAGTCAACGAAAATCGGCTGACACGAGAGACATAAGAAACGTGTATTTGATTTAAATGTCTCAGCTGAAAGAAATATCGCTGCTGGTGATGTGTGGAGCTAAAAAAATGGTAATAAAAACAATAAATTAACCCACTGCAAAAGTGCAGGTAACGGTTTCGTGAGGTGGGGAGAGCGGGGGGCTAATGGCTTTTTGCAGGAAAAACAGTGCCCTGCCGAAGCGCCGACCCGTTTCGAAGCAGCTTCGACTGATGTGTTTTCTGAAAGCATCAGCTGCGCCCCGCTGGAGTAGGGCGCAGCAGATTCTTTTAGTTCAGAGCGGCTTTAATTCGCCAGCCATTTGACGGCCATCTCGCCCTTCGGTCAGTTCGTAACCAACTTTCATATTGTCAGACAGGCCCGTCAGCCCCGAACGTTCAACCTGAGAGATGTGCACAAACACATCTTTGCCGCCTTCGTCCGGTTCGATGAAACCATAACCCTTTGTGGTGTTAAACCACTTCACGGTGCCGGTTGGCATATCCCGTGTCTCCTTCTACCTTGTACTTTCTCACGAGGCCTCCCCCATGTACTTCATCCACCAAGATGGTCCGCTTGAGCCCAAAAATAGCCGGGCAAACGGCAGAACAGCTTGACGAACCTTCTTTAACTGTTGCACGCGGATTGCAAAAATCAAGCAAAACACAAGGCCACTACCATAAATTGTGTTTGAGAGAGCCTTGGGAATGGAGAGTTTTATGCGCATTTATGGTTTGAAGAACTGCGACACCTGCCGTAAGGCATTGAAAGCATTGCCTGGCGCTGCGTTTGTTGATGTGCGCGCAGATGGGGTGCCTGCGGAACTGTTGCAACAGGCCTATGCGCAATTTGAAAGCAAGCTGCTGAATACACGGTCAACGACGTGGCGGCAGTTGGACGAGGCCGAACGCGCCCGTGCCCCGTTGGACCTGCTGGCAGATCATCCGACATTGATGAAGCGGCCGCTGATTGTGGACGGGGATCAGATGGTTCTGGGCTTTGACAAAGCCGCGCAGACGGCCTTGGGTCTGGGGTGATCCATTAATAAAACGCCCTGCTGTGGGGCAGGGCGTTTTCAGATGTAACTGGTCCGTGCGCGATTAAGCCATGGCCGGGGCGGTCAGTTGCTTGCGCAACAGCGTGTCCAGCGACAGAATGCCTGCACCTTTGAACACCAGGATCAGCAGGACAAAGCACCAGAACAGACGTTGGTCCAGGATCACGCCATCGGGCAGGCGGTCAAACATAACGCCCAGAGTTTTGGTGTCGGTGGCATTGTGGCCATAAACATCAGTCAGCGACTGAACCACGACAAAGCCGATCATGCCAACAGCGGCCAGGCGGGTCAGCAAGCCCAGAACAATCAGCAGCGGCAGGACAAATTCAGCATAGGTGCCTGCCATGACCACGGCCCATTCAAAGATGCCGAATTGGGAGACGTCATAGCCTGCGGCTTCAAGTTTCTTGGGGAAAATTTGGCTGTAGGCGCCGATGGAGGGCGAAAAAAGCCCCCAAATTCCGTCCCCCAATTTGGTGAGGCCGGAGTTCCAGTAGTAAAGTAGCAGCGTCGATGCAAAGACCAGGCGGGCCAGCAGTGGGGTCAGTTGGTCGCCAATCTTTTCGACCCAACCGGTGAGCGTGTCGTGAAGGGAGATGAGGGACGTCATTGTTCGTCTTTCCTATGCAATTCCGTGAGTGCGCCACCCTGCAAAAGCAGGGCAAGCGTGGTGGAGAGGTCGAAATTCTCGCTATCCTGACAGGCGACCTCAAAAGCCTGTCCAAACGTCTCGCCCCCCATCAGGGCAGAGATCCATGCCGCGCCACCCTGCAAAAGCGCCTGGGGCATCGGGTCGTATTCCGGGCGCATTACCAACACATCCTGGGCGGTGGCTTGCGGCTTTGGCGCGTCGGCTTCCATGTTGAAACGCCAGATGTCAAAAATCGGCCAAGGGGAGCGCAGCAGGTGAACCGTGGGGGCAAATGTCACGCGGGTCTCCATCAGCGCATCAGGTGCCAGTGCTCCCAGGGCGGCGGTATCGATCGGTGTCACATCGGCCGCATGGTAGGAGTGGCGCATCATCTGTTCCAGCCGCGCCACATCTGGCAGATACCCAAGGTGGGAAAGCTGCTCCATCCCTGCCAGGAAAGCGGGAAACGCGTCACCGTAGAACATCATCAACGGTGATTTCGGCGGGTGGGCGCGCAGGAAGATCCCTGCAAGCCCTTTCATGTTCTCCTCCCCCAAAAGCCGGGTCACGACCGGAAAAGCCTGCATCAGCGCTTCGGTCAGGGAGACCGCGACATTGTTGCGATAGACGTTGAACCGGCGTCCGGCAGGGCGGTTCTGGCTGTCGCGCAGACCGATTGGATTGGCGATATTTGCGTCCATCATCGCGCGGGTGAATTCAGCCTGATCGACCGCAGCAGAGGGGAGAGAGCCTGTGGTCATTGGGCCACCTCGGATGACACACGGGCCAGCGCGGTTGCAGCGCGCGCGGCCTCGGCTTCCAGCGTGGGCCAGTCGGGGACGTCGTTGTCCCATTCGATCAAAGTGGGCAGAGGGCCGGATTGCGCCAGAGCATAATCCAGAAGCGCCCAGACCGGATCCACAACTTCGCGTCCGTGGCTGTCGATCAGCAGCGGATGTCCATGGTCGTCTTCGTCCTCGTCATGGCCGCCAAGGTGGATTTCCCCCACCAGATCGAGCGGATAGGCGTCGATGTACCCCTGCGGGCTGAAATCCAGATTGATTGCAGACACAAAGACGTTGTTCACATCCAACAGGAGGCCGCAGCCCGTGCGGCGGGCGACTTCTTTCAGAAACGCAGGTTCGGACCAGGTGCTTTCGGAAAAGGCCAGATAGCTTGATGGGTTTTCCAGCAGCATCTTGCGCCCGAGAAGGTCCTGCACCTGATTGATGTGATCGCAGACCCGTGCAAGCGTTGCGTCCGTATAGGGCAGCGGCAGCAGGTCATTGTAAAACGCGCTCTCATGGGTGGACCAGGCGAGATGTTCGGAGAATGACGCAGGGTTCAGCCAGTCCACCAGATGTTTAAGGCGGGACAGATGGTTCCTGTCCAAGGCACTTTCGCCGCCGATGGAGAGGCCAACCCCGTGGACGGAGATCGGAAAATGCTCGGCCAGATGGCGTAGCTGTGCAATTGGGCGGCCACCATCGCCCATGTAGTTTTCGGCGTGTATCTCAAGCCAGCCGACCGCGCCCGCATGAGAGATAATGTCGTTGAAATGTTGGGGTTTGTAACCAACACCCGGTTTCAGTGGCAGATGGGTGAATGTGGGTTTATCCAGCATTGCTGTGCTCCGTTCTGCGCGTTTCCTGGTTACCGAACAACAAGGGGCGGAGGCGGGATGCTCCGCCCCTTTTGTGACCTTACATCAAAGTCATTAAGGCGAGGCTTATGCCGGCAGGTCGCGATCCAGAGCTTCCAGCGAGCCTTTACGCGCGGTGCCGTCTGCCAGCGCAGGCAGTTCGATGGAGGCGCAGGTGCCTGCATCAACCAGAGTCCATGCGTTGCCTTGGTAATCAACGGTGGAGGTGCCTGCGCAGGTTGTGCCGGGGCCTGCGGCGCAGTCGTTCTGGCCTGCAAGGGACACGCCATAGCACTTCTCTTTGGATTGCGCGGAGGCTGCACCAGTCAGAGCGGTGGTCATAGCTGCTGCAACGGCGCCAGCAACGGCAAAGGTTTTTGCGGTGTTCGACATCTCATTATTCCTTTCGGTTACACATGCGGTGTCGTCGTGATGACACTAAAAACCTAACCCCAAGTATAAGCTGGGGAAAGTCACGAGGCTGTTAGTAACGACTGCGTCACTGACTGTTACGAAAAAGCGCCGATTGCAGGCCAAAACCCGCCGTTTGATCCGGGTGACACAAAAAAACGGCCCGTCGCCGGGCCGTTCAAATGGATTTCGTGAGCAAATGTTACAGAAGGTCTGGCGGGGTTGCTTCGACCTTCAGGGCATTTGTTACATCCGCGAGGCTTTCAACCGAAGTCTGTTTCTGACCCAGTCGGCGGACAGACACGGTGCGCTCTTCTACCTCGCGATGCCCAACGGCCAGAATGACCGGAACCTTGCTGAGCGAATGTTCGCGGACCTTATAGTTGATCTTCTCGTTGCGGATGTCGGCTTCGGCCTGGATGCCTTCTTTGCGCAGGGTCTCGACCACTTCGGCCACATAGTCATCGGCGTCTGATGTGATGGAGGCCACAACCACCTGACGCGGTGCGAGCCAGAACGGCAGCTTGCCTTCCCAGTTCTCGATCAAGATGCCGGTGAACCGTTCGAGCGAGCCAAAGAGCGCGCGGTGCAGCATGACCGGGGCCTGCTTTTCACCGGATTGGGTCACATAAGTCGAGCCAAAGCGTTCCGGCAGGTTGTAGTCCACCTGCAGGGTGCCGCATTGCCAGTCGCGGCCAATGGCGTCACGCAGAACATATTCCAGCTTGGGCCCGTAAAACGCGCCTTCGCCTTCAAAGATGGTGTACTTCATGCCCGCCCGATCCAGCGCGGTTTTCAACGCGCCTTCCGACAGGTCCCAGCTCTCGTCGCTACCAATCCGGTTTTCAGGCCGGGTCGACAGTTTGACATGGACGTCTTCAAAGCCAAAATCCTTGTAGATCGAAAGGATCAGGTCGTTCACCTTCAGACATTCATCGGTCAGCTGTTCTGGGGTACAATAGATATGCGCATCGTCCTGGGTAAAGCTGCGCACGCGCAACAGACCATGCAGCGCGCCAGATGGTTCATAGCGGTGAACCTTGCCGAACTCGGCGATCTTGATCGGCAATTCGCGATAGCTGCGCAGCGTATGATTATAGATCATCATATGGCCTGGGCAGTTCATCGGCTTTAGCGCATAGTCGCGTTCATCATGGGTTTTGGCCAGGAACATGTTTTCCATGTAATTGAACCAGTGGCCCGAGGTTTCCCACAGAGCGCGGTCCATGATGTCAGGTGTGTTGACCTCCTGATAGCCCGCAGCTTCCTGACGGCGGCGCATATAGGCAATGAGGTTCTGAAACACACGCCAGCCGGCCGGGTGCCAGAAGACAGAACCCGGTGCGTGCTCTTCAAAATGGAACAGATCCATTTCGCGGCCCAGCTTGCGGTGGTCGCGTTTGGCTGCCTCTTCCAGCATGGTCAGATGCGCTTTGAGCTTTTCCTTGCCGGTGAAGGCGACCCCATAGATCCGCTGCAGCATCTGACGATCGCTGTCCCCGCGCCAATAGGCACCCGCAACGGACATCAGTTTGAACGCATCGCCCGGAACCTGACCTGTGTGCTGCAGGTGCGGGCCGCGGCAGAGATCCTGCCAGTCGCCGTGCCAGTACATCCGCAGGGGCTCATCGCCAGGAATGCTTTCGATCAATTCGACCTTATAGGGTTCGTTGTTGTCGGTATAATGCTGGATCGCGCGGGCACGCTCCCAGACCTCGGTCCGGACTTCATCACGTTTGTTGATGATTTCCTTCATCTTCTTTTCGATGGTGCCGAGGTCTTCCGGGGTGAAGGGCTCTGCGCGGTCAAAGTCGTAATACCAGCCGTTGTCGATCACCGGGCCGATCGTGACCTTAGTGTCGGGCCAGATTTCCTGCACGGCGCGCGCCATGATATGGGCGAGGTCGTGGCGGATCAGCTCGTTTGCCTGTTCCTCGTCCTTCATGGTGTGGATGGCGATGGAGGCATCCGCATTGATCGGCCACTGGAGGTCCCAGTGCTGGCCATCAACGGTGGCCGAGATTGCTTTTTTGCCGAGAGAGCTTGAGATGTCAGATGCGACCTGTGCAGGGGTTACGCCTGCGTCATAGGACCGTGCATTGCCATCAGGAAAAGTGAGAGAGATTTGGGCCATTGTCGTGGCACTCCTCGTCGGTTTGGCGCCCACTGAACGCCCGGTTGCGGGTTATGGTGTACGGTCTTCCTGCCCAATGGAGCCTGTGAGGTCAAGCCCTTGATGTGTAAGCGAGGATGCCTGCCTGATCCCTGTGGTTTTGGGGTTTCGCATTGGGGGGCAGTCGCGTGCGATCAAAAGACGGTATCACGGGCAGACCATGGACGAGGTGCGCGTGTATTTTTAAATAAAAAAACTACCAAAAATTGTATTTATGAGGCACTGTTGGAGGGGCGAGTGGAGTATTTTATCGAATTGTCGTTCTGGAGGAGCGAGATGACAACAGATCCATTGTGGACATTTGAAGATGGCGAAACGTTTCAGGCCGCGCGCAATTTTCATGACATGTCCAAAGACACGCTGACGGATCCCTGTGCCCATCGGGGGGACGCGGCAGACGCATTACACGAGAGCATTGTTGATATACATCGTATGTCCCGGGTGGAGTATGCCCAGAATATCCGCAAGGTGGGACGCAATGTTTTTCCATTGATTATTGCCCGTGATACCGCGCCCGAAGGCGACCCCCAGGATTTGGGACGGCAAGGGTTGGGCGGGATCTATACGCTCTATCTGGCCAATGGCGAAAGCCGGACCATCCAGCCAACCCCCGCTGGGTATGAGCGGTTGAAATGTCTGAGCCATATTCCGTTGGGGCTGTTCAATATTCTCAGCCCGCATTTCCTGGACCCCGCGGCGCGGCTATGGATGCCCAAGGTTCAGGCTATGGCCGCTAAGATTGCTGAGGCGTTGCGTCGGCTTGAAGCGGCGCCATTTGATGCGCGTGAACTGAAGATTACCACCAATATCCTGAAACGCAGCGATGGCTATGTGAACAGGCTTCTGTCGGATCAGAAAGTCACGCGGGAAGGGTTTGAGGTCTATGCCGCCTCGATCCGGGCCAGTATTCGCGATGCGATGGATTATGCGGCCGAATTGCAGATGGACACCTGTATGGAGGCGTTGGGCCGATGGCGGGACGAGCTGGGACCCGAGGAATGGCGCAAGCTGCATGTGGTGGTGACAACGATCTGGCCCGTATCAGAACACAGTCCGCGCTGGCAGCTGTTCCGCACGCTCATGGATCCTGAAACGGTTGAAACACATCTGATTGTCGGGGAGGGGATCAAGACCAACGAGGAGGCACGCGATCTTTTGGGGCGCATTGTGGCGGACCGGCTTGCCTCGCGCCTGATCATTGGGATCGAGGATGAGCGCGGGCGCAGGATGACCCAATGTCTGAGTTCACGTACCGATGTGGTGGCCGACAGTGCCTATCGTGCGCTCCAGCGCCAATGCCCGATGGCGGGGGCTGCGCATACCAAGGCGGGCTAACCAAAGCGGACCACCTTTGCGTTCAGCACACCGCCCGCGCTACGGGCGGTGTGTTTGTTTCGGATTTGCTTAGCGGTCGATTTTGATGGGTGTCCCGGTCTCCAGCCAGGACTTCAGTGAGGCCACATAGCGGGGCCAGCCCTCGGCAACAGCCGCATGCACGGACGGGATCTCGTAGTGCTCGCAGGTCAGCTTGCAGGTGTCGCCCTCGGCGCTGATCAGAAAGACAGAGCGGCTGATGTTGGTGCCGTTCTCTTTGGTGGTTGTCTCAAAGGTCAGTTCCAGCCGTGACTTGGGCGTGATGCTCAGCACTTTTTGGGTCAGCATGGTAGAACCGTCTTTGCGTTTAGAGAGCATAACATCGCCGGGGGCGGTTGTGTCGCCTTCGACCCGGTCACAATCAAAGTGGTGGAGCGCAACCTGATCCGCACGGGTCAGCGCCTCCCACAGCGCGTCCTGAGTGCAACGGATAACGGTCTGGTGGACAAAGTCAGGTTTGGTCGTGTCAAGCATTTCGGTTTCTCCTTCCAGGTGGGTTTTCAAATCAATGAGGCCGCGGGCAAGCGGCTTGGCGAGCAGCGGTTCGATCCAGCGATCGATGACTTCCTGCAGGGGCACTGCGTTGAGGTAATGATATTTGAAGCGTCCCTGCTTTTTGGACAGGACCAGCCCTGCGTCCTCAAGAAGACCCAAGTGTTTCATCACGCCAAACCGTGTCATGTCGAACTGGCTTTCCAGCTCGCTGAGGCTTTGTCCGTCCTTGGTACGCAGACTGTCCAGGATGGCACGGCGCGCCGGGTCGTTGAGGGCTTTGAAGATCTTGTCCATAAAATTTTTATATGTGATTATTTAGTCACGTGTCAATATGGTCACCTTTTAAGATTGCCAGACTGCGTCCCGCGTGTTTGCGAATCCGCTGAAACATGGCATCCCCGAGTGGCGTTCAAAGTGAAGGAGAGCTGCCATGACGGATGTGAACGGAGCCGAGTATCTGGAAACCCAACACGGGCGGCGGATTGCCTATCACAAGACCGACGGAACAGGCCCGATGGTGGTGTTTCTGGGCGGGCTGAAATCCGACATGGAGGGCACAAAGGCTGTCCATCTGGAAGCTTGGGCCAAGGCGCAGGGACGAGCTTTCTTGCGGTTTGATTATTCTGGCCACGGCATCAGTTCTGAGAAATACGAGGACACCTGTATCGGTGACTGGCATCAGGACACGCTGGCCGTGATTGATCACCTGACAGAAGAGGAGATCGTGCCGGTGGGCTCGTCCATGGGGGGCTGGCAGGCGTTGCTATTGGCCAAGGCCCGGCCAGAGCGGATCAAGGGTCTGGTGACAATTGCGGCCGCGCCGGACTTTACTGAGGACGGTTGGTGGCAAAGCTTTACCGACGCCCAGAAAGCCGAGCTGGAAGAAAAAGGCGTGGTCTATCTGCCGTCGGATTACATGGAACCCTATGTTGTAACCA
Organism: Epibacterium sp. ABZ3_068; assembly: GCF_056159265.1. Lineage (NCBI taxonomy): Bacteria > Pseudomonadati > Pseudomonadota > Alphaproteobacteria > Rhodobacterales > Roseobacteraceae > Epibacterium > Epibacterium sp. ABZ3_068. The sequence continues at coordinate 3,705,421 of NZ_JBSWUV010000001.1, read as the reverse complement.
AACGGATGATCGACGACGGGCGCCTGCATCTGGTCTTGCGCGATGGGTTGGATTTGCCGTTCCCGGTGCGCTGTCTGCAAGGGACCGCGGATACGGCCGTCAGCACAGAGACTGCTCTGAAACTGTTGGATCACGCGTCCTGTGACGACATGCGGCTGACGCTGGTCAAAGGGGCAGATCACCGGTTTTCTGACGAGGCCTGCCTGAAGCTGATTGAAAATGCCGTAGACGAGGTTTTTCTATGAGCCGCAGGTTATTGTTTGTCACCCATGGTGAGGTGGACATCGACCCGGACGTGCCGATCACTGACTGGGGGTTGAGCGCTGTGGGACGCGCCCGGCATGAGGTGTTTTCGACCAGCCAATATGTGCAAGGGGTCGCGCACGTGTTTTCCAGCGCTGAAAAGAAAGCACGCGACGGGGCAGAGATCCTGTGCGCCCATCTTGGGGTGCCACATCAGGCCGTTGAAGCGCTCCATGAAAACGACCGCTCGGCCACGGGTTATTTACCAAGGGACGAGTTTGAGCGCACGGCGGACGCATTTTTTGCCAATCCCGAAGCGAGCATTCGCGGTTGGGAGCGTGCAATCGACGCGCAAACGCGGGTGACTTCAGCCCTGCGCGAGATTGCAGAGAATGTTCCCGATGGGGATATCGCAATTATTGCGCATGGCGGTGTCGGGGCGCTTACGCTGTGTGATGTAATGGGGGTGCCGATTGACCGGAAACACGACCAGCCGGGCAGCGGCGGTGGCAATGTGTTTGCGATCAACTTGCCCGACTGGTCTTTGTTGCACGGGTGGTGCGCAATCGAGGCTGTGGACCCTTCCCAGTAGGCGTGCCTGATTGATAGGCGTTGTTTGGTGGGTAGGCGACACATGCTGTAAATTTCAGCTTCGCCTATGGGTTGTTTCTGACCGTCCGGCTATATCTTAGTTATCGTGCGGTATGTTTGAATAAGCGGGTGGGGCGACACAATGGAACAAAGGGTCAGTCTGATCACATTGGGGGTCAAGGATCTGGAAAGAGCTACGGCATTTTATCGGGCGCTGGGCTGGGTCGAGGTCGAAAGCCCGGATGGAATTGTGGCCTTTGATCTTTTGTCCCAGACCCTTGGCCTTTATCCGATTGACGCCTTGGCCAAGGACATGGGCGTACCCGTCGAAAATCTGGGGCAGGGGGCTGTGACCCTGTCCTATAATGCTCGCAACCGGGCGGAGGTCGACGCGGTAATGGCCGCTGCAGGCAAAGCAGGCGCTGAAATTCTGAAACAACCTCAAGAGGTTTTCTGGGGCGGATACTGCGGCTACTTTCGGGATCCCGAGGGGCATTTCTGGGAAGTTTCAATGAATCCCTTTGCTCCCTTGCGCAAGGATGGCGCTTTCTGCTGGGACGGGTATTAAAGACACGGTTTCAATCTTCTGTCATTTGCAAATCTTGTGGCTTCAATGGGAAAGCTGCAAATTGCTATGAGGTGCCCGCTGACTGGCACCAACTCCTTTGAGCAGCGTCTAAGAGATAGCAGGCGACATGATGCTGGACCTTGAACCCTTGATTCTGATCCCCGGAATGATGGCGGATGCGCGGGTTTTTGCACCGCAGCTGGCGGTGTTTTCCGGTTTTATGCCGGTGATGATCGCGCCGCCTATTGGGGGAGACACAGTTGAACAGATTGCAGCACAGATGTTGCCGCAGTTGCCACAGCGCTGTGCGCTGGTGGGACTGGGGCTGGGTGGAGGCGTGGCAATGGAGATCCTGCGCCGCAGCCCGGACCGGGTAACCCGCCTGTGTCTGATGTCGACCTCGGCGCAGCCGGAAAGCCCTGAAGCCTCATCAGAGCGGGAACCCCATATTATCGGTGCTCGAACCGGGCGTCTTCCCGAAGCCGTGCGCAGCATTGTTGCGCCGGATCTGCTTGCCCCGAACAGCAATCGAGCCCAACTTGCCCAGAGCCTGATGGATATGGGTATTGATCAGGGGGGAGAGCTCTTTGTCATGCAATCCCGCGCTATGCAGCGGCGTGGGGATATGCAGGGGGCCTTGCGGCGCTGTACCGGCCCGGCTTTGGTTTTGCGGGGAGAGTACGACAGGTTGCTGCCCAGGAAACGGCAGGATTTTGCGGCGACGTTGTTGCCGCGGGGCACGCTGATGGAAATCCCGCGGGCCTCACATTTTCCGACCCTTGAAAATCCGGAGGGGGTCAACCAGGCATTGGCAGAATGGCTCTCCATGCCGCTTTGAGTTCCGGGCTGTGATCCCTGCTCTGTACCCCTTGCGCTTTGGTCCCGGGGATATGCGTCCCGTGCTGCGATCCGAAATACGGCAGGGTCAGCGGGGCAGGGCGTTGCGTTCCTGTTTGGTCAGTACCTTGATCTCGGACACTGGAGCGCCGGTTTCAGCGTCAAAGAAGGGTGTCTCTTTCCACGTACCTGACAGGCGCGAAGCCCCCATTCGTTTGACCAGTGCCAGCACCATTGGCAGCGCCCCTTTGGTGCGGGGCGGTTTGCCGGGTTGCGGCATAAAGGCCTGAACGCGGATTTTGCCAAAATGGGTCGGATCCGGAAACAGGGCAGTGCAGATCCCGGCAAAGGGCAGTTTGGGTTTGGCAAGTGTATTGGCGATCGGAGTGCCACAACATCCCGCATACCAGCGCAGAATGCCACGCGGCGTAAGACGCATCACCCGCAGATGTTCGTGGCCCTTGGAGATGCAGATGCTTTCAGGAGAAATTTGCAAAAGGCGGACCGCATTGGGTGCTGGATCCGGTTGGCCGTGAAAGACTTCATTGGCCCGGCAGTCGGCACAGAAACACTCCACATGGGTGCCAGCTTTGGCCCCCTCCGCAGACAGATGACCTTGAATAGACCCGCAGGCGCAGGAGAACGCCAGCGGGTTTTGGGATGCTTCAGCCGTCATGTCTGGTCTCCGACTGTCTTATTTATGCAGGACGATCATAACCGCACTACTCGGCCGCGGTTGACTGCGCCTGATCCTTTTGCGGTTCACGGGCATTGGCGTTCATGAAGTCAATAACCAGAGGGCGGATATTGTTGCGCCAGCTGCGGCCAGCAAAAATACCGTAGTGACCCGCGTCGGGTTCCACATGGCTGGCCTTTTTGCTTTCATCCAGACCGGTACACAGATCCAGCGCCGCGATACATTGGCCGGGCGCGGAAATATCGTCATTTGCGCCTTCGACGGTCTTCACCGCAACATCGGTGATTTTGCCGATATCGACCTTATGTCCGTTTACAACAAACTCGTTCCGGGCGATTTCACGATTCTTAAAGATACGTTCCACCGTGGACAGATAGAATTCCGCGGTCATATCCATCACCGCCAGATATTCATCATAGAACCGGTTGTGCGGATCGTGATCCGATGCCTCTCCCTGCGCGACGCGGGAAATCTGATCCATGAAGGCTTTGGAATGGCGGTCCATGTTCATCGACATGAACGACGAAAGCTGCAGAAGGCCCGGATAGACCTTGCGCCCAACGCCCGGGTATTTGAAGCCGACCCGCTGGATCATCGTTTCTTCCAACTGGCCCATTGTCACTCGGCGGCCAAAGTCTGTGACATCGGTCGGTGTTGCGTCAGGATCAACCGGGCCACCGATCAGCGTCAGCGAATTGGGCTGGGCCTTGGGTTCTTGCTCCGCAAGATAGGCGGTGGCTGCAAGTGTCAGCGGCACGGGCTGGCAGACCGCGACGACGTGGATGTCAGGGCCCAAAGCACGCATGAAATCAACAAGGTAAGAGGTGTAATCCTCAACGTCGAACTTGCCTTCGGATACTGGGATATCCCGAGCATTGTGCCAGTCGGTGATATAGACTTCACAGTTTTCTATCAGACTTTTTACCGTGGACCGCAGAAGGGTTGCATAGTGGCCGGACATCGGGGCCACCAGCAGGACCCGGCGGGGCTGTTCATCCCGGCCGGAGACGCGGAAGTGGATCAGGTCGCCAAATGCACGTTCTACGACTGTGTCAATTTCGACCACGTGGTCTTTGCCGTCAGCGCAGGTGACAGTGTGAATACCCCAGTCGGGTTTCGCTATCATGCGCTGAAAGGTACGTTCTGTGACTTCGCCCCAAGCGGCCATCCATCCAAGCGCGGGGTTGGGTAAACCGGCAAAAGCAGGGTAAGATGCAAGCGAGAGGGCCGAAGCACCAAGCCATTGATTGGTATTACGTACGGTTTCCATAAGGTCGTACGCCATCATGTATCGCATTTGTGTCTCCTTAAAGGACCACAACCATAGGTAATTTACGATTGCGACATTTTCACCTTCTCATGGCGGGGTCGCTTTGTCGTAGAATACCAAAGCAAGAATTCTGCACAGCAGAAAGACTACGGGGGAAACATTAAGATGACAACTAGCGACGACATTTCCACCGGAACTTCACCAGAAGCTCTTGAACGGCTTAAAGAAAATATGACCCGTGTCGAAGGGCTTTCCAAGCGATTGGTGCAGGTTATGTCCGCCAAACCCCACCATAATCCCAGTTTGGACGGACCGAATCAAAGCCTGTTTGCACGCGCCGCAAGCGCGTATTGGTCGGAAGTGGCGATGAATCCGGCTAAGCTGATGGAACAACAGGTAGAGTTCTGGGGCAAAACTGTATTGAATTTTGCAGAAGCCCAGAAAAAAATGCTGCGTCAGGAGCCGATTGAAGGCGCAGAAGCGGATCGGCGTTTCAAAAATCCGTTGTGGGACAGTAATCCGTATTTTCATTATGTGAAGCAGCAATATCTGATTAATGCAGATGCGGTGCGCCAGGCCGTAACAGATATCGAGGATCTGGATCCGCTGGACAAGCAAAGGTTGAATTACTTTGCTGATCAGATTGTGCAAATGATGGCGCCTACCAATTTCCTGGCCACAAATCCTGACGCTCTGGAAAAGGCCCTGTCGACGGAAGGGCAATCGTTGATTGACGGGCTGGAAAACCTTGTCGCCGATCTGGAAGCCAACAATGGTGAGCTGGTGGTGCGGCTTGCGGATGAAAACGCCTTTGAGGTTGGCGGAAATATTGCCACCTCTCCGGGCAAGGTGGTCTTTCGTAACCGGATGCTGGAGCTGATCCAATACAGCCCGACCACCGAGACGGTCCACGAAACACCGATTGTGTTGTTCCCGCCCTGGATCAACAAGTTCTATATTCTGGACCTGAAGGAAAAGAACAGTCTGGTGAAATGGATCACGGACCAGGGGTTCACTTTGTTTGTGGTGTCCTGGGTCAATCCGGATGAAACCTATGCTGACGTCGGTCTCGAGGAATACGTACGGGATGGCTATTTGAAGGTGATCGACGCCGTCAAAGAGATCTGTGGCGTCAATCAGGTCAACGCTGTCGGCTATTGCATCGCTGGCACAACTTTGAACCTGACGCTGGCCTTGTTAAAGAAACGAGGAGATAGCTCGGTCAAATCCGCGACCTTCTTTACAACTCTCACCGATTTCGACGATCAGGGCGAATTCACACCGTTCCTACAGAACGACTTTGTTGACGGGATCGAGGCACAGGTGGGCGAAGACGGCATCCTGAAGTCGTGGATCATGGCGCGCACCTTTTCGTTTTTGCGCTCAAATGACCTGATCTACGGCCCGGCGATCCGAAGCTATATGATGGGGGAGGCGCCGCCAGCGTTTGACCTGTTGTATTGGAACGGGGACGGGACGAACCTTCCGGGCAAAATGGCGGTCGAGTATCTTCGTGGTCTTTGTCAGGAAAACAGATTTGTCAAAGACGGTTTCGAACTGCTGGGAGAGACAGTGCATGTCAAAGACGTGACGGTTCCGGTTTTGGCGATTACCTGTGAAAGCGACCATATTGCGCGATGGAAGGATTGTTATCGCGGCGTTCAGCAGATGGGGTCGCGCTCCAAGACATTTGTGGTGTCCCAATCCGGCCATATCGCGGGCATCGTCAACCCGCCAAGCCGGAACAAATACGGACACTATGTGAACAAAGATCTCAAAGGTGACGCGGAGAGCTGGATGGAGGGGGCAACCTTCAGTGAAGGATCCTGGTGGCCTTTGTGGGCAGAGTGGTTGAAAGGGCGTTCTGGCAAACAAGTGTCCGGGCGTGTGCCCGGCTCTGACAAATACCCGGCTCTGGACGCAGCTCCTGGGCAGAACGTCAAGGTGAAGGCCAGCCTTTAATATGGCTGTCTTAATCGGCTGATATGGATACCCTCGCAGTGTGAGCGCTGCGAGGGGGCTTGGGAGAAATCTTGCGGTGCGCAAAGCCCTCAAAGTGAGTCGCCCGGCTTGAAACGATCTGGACGTCCGATTGACGTGTTTGTGACGCAAGAAGCGCGCGCCAGTCTCGGGCATTGCAGAAAAGAGAAATGCTGCAGTGCAGAAAAAATCCGGAAAATTGAGGGTTTTATGATGTTTTTCTGCAGCGCGGCATGATTTTTCTTGAATTGCTGCGGTGCAGCATGCATATTGTTCCTGTAACACGAAGCGGTTCGGAAGCGCCCCGCGATACATCTAGAGGATTACGACCAATGGCTAAGACCCAAGATTTCACCGCGTTCATGAAAGAAATGATGGGCGCATTTCCGGTAGACACCGCTGCTCTGGAAGACGCATTCAAAAACACTGCAGCGCTGAATGAAAAGCTGGCGGGTGTTGCTCTGGACGCGGCTGAAAAATCTGCTGAACTGTCCACCACCTGGACCAAAGACGCGCTGTCCAAAATGGGCGAAATGGCAAAAGCCAAAACTGAGCCTGCGGAATACGCAAAAGTAGCGACCGATCTGGCGTCTGCTTCCGCTGAAACCGCCGCAGAGAACATGGCCGCTTTTGCTGAGATCGCGAAAAAAGTTCAGATGGACACTGTTGAACTGCTGATGGCAGCTGGCAAAGACATGAGCGAAGAAGCAACCGCTGCTGTTAAAAAGGCCACCGAAGAGGTGACCACCGCAGCGAAAAAAGCGACTGCCGCTTAATTCCAACGGCCGCGCTTCGGAACAAGCTCTCCTCCCAACCGTTCCGTGCGTGAAGAAAGGACAGGCTGCGCGCCTGTCCTTTTTCGTTTTGAAGGGAGAGTTCAAAACGCCTGGCTGCGGAAATCCGATGCCACCGGTTTCCAGCCGGTGGCGCATTTGATCTTTGTTGCGTCCATCTGCTGGTCCAGCATGGGGCCTGCTGCCAGGGAACCAAAATTACGTTTTACATAAGCCTCGCTGCGCACGACGTAGCTTCCATCATGGCCGTAGCGCAGGCAGATTTCTTGCATAATCTCGCGCACGGGAACCCCTTGCTCGGCGGCTACGTTGAACGGGCCGGTTAAATCCGGCCGCAGGGCCAGCGCAGCATAAGCGGCGGCGAGGTCATTGCGTTCGACCAAGGGCCAGCGCGTATGGATGCTGCCCCAGATCTCAATCGGGTCCGGTGTCTGCGCGGCGTCGATGAGGCGCTGAAACGCACCGCCTGGGGTGTTCTTTGATCCGTGGTAGACAAGCGCCGGATGGACCGTGGCGACAGAGAGATTGCCCGCGGTATTCAACTGCCCCGCGTGTGTGCGCATAAAAGAAAACGGCTCAATCGGACGCAGGGGGCGGCGTTCATTGGCAACCTGCTCTCCGGTTTCGCCATAAAGCCAGCACCCGCCGGTATAAAGCACCCGCAAAGGATGGCTGCGGAGACGGGCACATGCCAAAAGAGTCTGTGTCACATTATGGTCGGCACGGGCCATCTGGTTGTCAAAGGTTGCAGCAAGATGCACCAAGACATCCGCTTTCACCAAAAGATGCGACCAGCTGTGTGGGTTCAGAATGTCCCCTAGGGCTGGTCGCGCGCCGAGGTCTTCCAAGTGCCGTGCCGCGCGATCCGAACGTGCAACCCCGGTCACCTCATGACCTTCCGAGACCAGCTGTCGCGTTACAGCTGTGCCGATGCTTCCTGTGCCTCCAAGTACTACAATCCGCATGGGAACCTCTCATCTACCTGTTATGCGGATCTGGTGATAAAACTTGAAGTTAGGTTTAGGTCAAGGGCCGTGTTCGCTGCGTTCTCCGCAAGACCAACTTTGGTGAAAATTCTGAAGTTCCAAGGAAGTCTTTCCTTTTGTTCTGCGCTCGCATAGGCTTTTCTGCATCGCACCATGGTCTTGAGAGGGAAAATATGGCGGATCAGGACAGCCCATTGCTTATTAAACGCTATGCCAGTCGCAGGCTCTACAATACGGAGACCAGTGATTACGTCACGCTGGAGGATATAGCGGGGTTTATTCGCGAAGGGCGCGAGGTGCAGATTGTCGACCTGAAATCTGGTGATGATCTGACCAGACAGTATTTGCTACAGATTATTGCAGAGCATGAGAGCCGGGGGGAAAACGTCCTGCCCGTGGATGTGCTGAATGATCTGGTGCGCAGCTATATGGTGCCGGGAGGCGGGGTGATGCCGCACTTCCTGCAGTCATCTTTTGATATGCTGCGCAACAGTCAGGAAAAGATGATGGAGAATATGAGCGTGATTAATCCGATGGCTCAAATTCCCGGGTTCGAAGCGATGAAGGCGCAACAAGAAGCGTTTTTGAAAGCAATGACCGGGGGGTTCTCCGGTGGCTGGACAGGGGCTGCGGGCTCTGAACGCGAAGGGGGCGCAGCTGAAGGCGATGATCTGGATACGATCAAGAAGCAACTGGCGGAGCTTCAGGATAAATTGTCCAAGTTAAAGTAAAACGATCTGACCTGTTCTGGAGGAAGGATCGAAAAAGGGCTGCTCCGGTGACGGGGCAGCCCTTTTCTGTTTAGCCGGATTGCGGAATGCCGCGTATTTGAAGCGCCCGCACCGCGCTTGCGCGGTGCAACGCCCAACGCTTTGGCAGGGCAGTTTACTGCCATGTCAAAGGGGCGGGAGCTCCCGCCTGTTTGGGGGCGATCAGAGATCTCCCTGCACAGTTGGGCCACGCGCCGCGCATAGGCGCGGCGCGGTTGCGCGCTCTGGATCAGGCGGCGGCTTTGGCCAATGTGTCGTCCATGGCGCCGGTCAAAACCGAGAGGATTGCATCCAGTTCGTCGCGTGTCAGGCGTACCGGTAGGCGCACATCACAGGCATTCATCAACATGGCGCGTGTTTGCGGCAGCTCTGGAACCTCTCCCATGAATTGCCAGTTCCAGAAGGCCCGGGCATTGTCGTTAGAGCGGCCAAAGATCTGCACCTTTACCCCACGCGCTGCAGAGGCTTCTGAAAACGCCTCGATCTGTGCGTCTGTCAGATTGACCAGATTGAACTGGATCGAATCGGGCGCACGGCGTTCGGGCAGTAGGGGGGCTGGGACGTGGAAATGGGCATGGGTGTTGAGCTGCTCAGCCACATAGTCATGGTTTGCCAGCCCATCGGTCACACGGCGTGCCAATTCCGGGATCTGTGGTCGGATCACGACCGCCGACAGGTTCGACATGCGAAGGTTATAAAGCGGCAGCTGATTTTGCCATCTGGCAAAAGCCTCGGCAAGCTCTGGATCGTTCTGACCTTCCGGGCCTTTGTGCTTTTTCCAGTTATGTTCGTAGGCGCCGGACATGATTACCGCCTGAGCCACCAGATCGGCGTCATCGGTGATCAGGATGCCACCTTCCCCCGCGTTGATCATCTTGTAGCTTTGGAACGAGAAACAGCCAACTTTGCCAATGGTGCCGATGTTCCGGCCATGCCAAGTGGTTCCCAATGAGTGCGCCGCGTCCTCCACCACGGGAATACCGCGCGCGTTGCAAAGCGCCATGATCGCATCCATGTCAGAGGTATGGCCGCGCATATGGCTGATAATGACAGCTTGAATATCCTGGTCCAACTTGGCTTCGAAATCGGCCATATCGATGCGGTAGTTGTCGGCGACTTCACACAGAACAGGAACGCAATCTGCGTGTACAACGGCCGATGGCACGGCCGCAAAGGTGAAGCCCGGGATCAACACGCGGGAATCTCGGGGCAGGCCAAGCGCTTTGAGCGACAGAAAGAGAGCTGCCGAGCAGGAGGATACGGCCAGCGCGTATTTTGTGCCCAAAAGCTTGGCGAAATCCTGTTCCAGCAGAGTTACTGGTGCATTTTCAGGAGCCGTATAGCGGAAGAGATCCCCTGATTGCAGCAGCGCGTCAATCTCAGCGCGGGCGGCTTCGGGGATAGGCTCAGCCTCGTGAACATTGGGAATTTGCTGCATGTTTCAAAATCCTGAATTTAGTCTTTCAAAAACCTAAAACAAGCAAATGAAGAATCCAAGACAAAGCGGAAGAACGGCTTCACTTTGTGTGATATTTTGTGCCTGTGTTGCGAAATCACCCGCCGCGGTGCAGCGGCGGGTCGCATGAAACGGTACTGACTGTGCTGATCACACGTTCAGAAGCAGGTGCTCGCGTTCCCAAGGAGAAATCACCTGCAGGAACTCTTCATATTCTGCGCGTTTGACAATGGAGTAGACGCGGGCAAATTCTTCACCGAGAACCGCGCGCAGTTCATGCGCCTCGTCAAAGAGGTCAAGCGCCTGGCCCATAACCTGTGGAATATCGCCGTCGCCCTCATAGGCATTGCCCTTGAACTGCTTGCGCGGGCGCTCTTCCTTGATCAGGCCAAGATAGCCGCAAGCCAGTGACAGAGCGATGCCGAGGTAAGGATTGCAGTCCATACCTGCAATCCGGTTTTCGACCCGGCGCGCGGCAGGCGGGGAAAGTGGAATTCGGATACCGGTTGTCCGGTTGTCCCGCGCCCATTCCAGATTAATCGGCGCGGCGTGCTCTTTCACATACCGGCGATAGGAGTTCACATAGGGTGCCATAACCGCAAGCCCGGCTGGCAGGTGGTTCTGAAGGCCGGCGATAAAGTGATAAAACGCGTCGGTCTCTCCACCCTGCGGCCCCGAAAAGATGTTGTCTCCGGTTGCTGTATCCAGGATCGAATGATGGATGTGCATGGCTGAGCCCGGCTCGTCCGCGATCGGTTTGGCCATAAAGGTGGCAAAGCAGTCATGGCGCAGCGCGGCTTCGCGGATCAGCCGTTTGAAGTAAAAGACCTCATCCGCCAGTTTCACCGGATCACCGTGGCGGAGGTTGATCTCCAGCTGGCCTGCACCGCCTTCCTGCGTGATGCCGTCGATTTCAAAACCCTGGTGTTCGGCAAAGTCATAGATGTCGTCGATGACGGGGCCGAATTCATCCACGGCCGTCATTGAATAGGCCTGACGCGCGGCCGCTGGACGGCCAGAGCGGCCCATCATTGGCTGGATCTCGCGGCCCGGATCCGTGTTGCGGGCCACGAGGTAAAACTCCATCTCGGGTGCTACCACCGGCTCCCAGCCTTTGGCACGATAAAGTTCGACCACCCGTTTCAAAACATTGCGTGGAGAATAGGGGATGGGCGCACCGTCGCGGTCATAGGCGTCGTGGATCACTTGCAGTGTCCAGTCTCCGGTCCAGGGCGCCGCTGAAACGGTAGAGAAATCGGGCCGCAGGGTCATGTCCTTCTCGATCCAGCCGTCGTCATCCGCAGCATCAGCCCAATCACCGGTTACCGTTTGATAAAAGATGCTGTCGGGTAGGTGGAAATAGTCCTGGCGCGCAAATTTGGACGCAGGCACCGCCTTTCCGCGCGCAATGCCGGGCAGGTCCGAGATGATACACTCCACCTCATCCAGACGTTTCCCGTCCAGATAATCAACTGCCGCCTGCGGCATGTGTTTGAACCAATCGGCCATTAGGACCTCACTTGTTTAAAGAATGTGGCGATGCGGTTGGCAATGTCGCCATTGTGGACGGGTTCGTCCAGATGTTCGCTGGCGGCGGCAAGCTGTGTATCGGGCACTACGCCCTTGCCGCGGAACCGGATCAGGCCGTCAATAAAGCCCGCATCGAACTCTGGATGTGGCTGGATGGTCCAGATGGTGTCACCATAGGCCAGCATTGCGTTTTCGCAGAAATCGTTGCTGCCAACCACAGCCGCCCCTTCGGGACGCTTTACAACCTGATCCTGATGCCAGGCGTTCAACGCCACAGTTTCCCCCTCGAGGTCATAGGTGGTGCGCCCGATGGCCCAGCCACCTTCAAATTTTTCAACCTTGCCGCCCAGAGCTTGCGCGATGATCTGATGCCCAAAGCAGACACCCACCATGGGAAGGCCCTTGGCGTGGATTTTGCGGATCAGCTCTTCGAGCGGGGGAATCCAATTGTGGTCCTCATAAACGCCATGTTTGGACCCGGTGATCAGCCAGCCATCGGCCTGATCAGGGCCTTTGGGAAAAATTCCGTCCAGAACGGGGAAGTTCTGGAACGAGAAGCCGTGGCCTTCGAGAAGACGGTAGAACATCTCGTCGTAATTGCCGTGGGTTTGCTTCATCTCCTCAGGAGAATGGCCAGTCTGCAGAATGCCAATTTTCATGGGTCACCAAATTTGATCAAAACTTTGCTTCGAACCGAAAGGCGCCGACGGTTCACACGGCTTCCAATAGCACTTGCCAATGCGACTGAGGAGCCAGATCTGCAAAGCTTTGCAGCTCTTGGCGTTTGGTCATGGCCAGGTTTCGGATTGTCTCAGTCGGCAGGATACGCGCCATCAGCGTATCCTGTTCGAACCATGTGATGGCGCTTTTCCAATCCGGGGCGAGTTGCGGGGCGTTTGTCACCTGATAGGCGTCGCCGGAAATCGGCGCGGGCGGCTTCATCTGATCCTCGATTCCGGTGATTGCCGCTCCGAGGACGGCGGCCAGCATGAGATAGGGGTTTATGTCACCACCTGCTGTGCGATGTTCAATCCGCCGCGCTTTGGAGGAGCCGCCGGGAATACGCAAGGCGGTGGTGCGGTTTTCATACCCCCAAAGTGCCGCTGTAGGAGCGTGTGCGCCCGGCACCAGCCGATCATATGAGTTGAGGTGCGGCGCAAAGATCAGCGTGCTGGCGGGCATGACGGCCAGACAGCCCGCCACCGCATGGCGCAGCAGATCGGTGCCGCTGTCGCCGCCATCATCAAAGACATTATTGCCATCCTGATCCACCACCGAGAAATGCACATGAAGACCATTCCCGGCCTCATCTGCGTAAGGCTTTGCCATGAAGCTGGCGGCAAACCCGTGTTTGCGGGCCACGCCCCGGACCAGAGTTTTGAACAACACAGCATCATCTGCGGCGCGCAAGGCGTTCTGGTGGTTGAGGTTTACCTCAAACTGTCCCAGCCCGGCTTCCGAGATTGCGGCCTGCGCCGGAATGCCCATGGCCGCGCAGCCGTCGTAAAGATCGGTGAAAAACGCGTCAAAGGCGTCAAGTTCAGCCAGCGACAGCACTTCCTGATGAGAAAGCATACGACCGGTCAGCGGGTTTGCCGGAGGTTGCGGCGCGTCGCTGCTGTCGTCGATCAGGCAGAACTCCATTTCGGTGCCGGCCATGACCTGCCAGCCGCGCGCTTCAAACCGGTCCAGAATATGGATCAGCGCCTGACGCGGGTCGCCATAAAAGGGAGCGCCGTCCTCGTGGTACATCATCATGGGAACCAACGCGGTAGGGGCGCCCAGCCAGGGCATTGGCACCGCGCCGCGATCGGTGGGCAGCAGCACACCATCGGCATCGCCACTTTCAAACACCAGTGGAGAGTTCTCAATGTCGCGGCCAAAGATGTCGACGTTCAGCGCGGAGAACGGCATCCGCACGCCACCTGTGTCCAGTTTTCCGGCCTGAGCACTGGCAAGACGTTTGCCACGCCAGATCCCGTTCAGATCGACACAGCCAAGGCGGATGGTGGAAAGACTGCTGATATCCATGAAGCGTCCCTTGTACTTTGAACGTAGCCTAGCGGAGGTCTTGGGGGGAGGACAAGGAAATTTGATCAAAAGTTTGCGCGCAGGTTACATGAAAACGGCTCCCGCTGGGGGAGCCGCCTCTTTTTTGTCACCGGATCAGGTTCATCTTGAACCGCATTCGCGTGCGCTGGGTTTGCGGCAAGTGCCTGTTCAAACGCCTGTTCACCACGCCAAAGAGCGAGATGATAAGCAAAGTCAACAGAATGAAATAAAACGCCAGGATCGGGTAGGGGACAAAGGGGTTAAACGTCTTGTCCGCGAAATAGCTTGCATAATAAAGCGCATCCCCCTGTTGGCGCCATGCCGGGAACCCCGAAAAGAACACCAATGTGGTGGCATGGAACAGGAAGATCGCCTCGTTTGTGTAGGACGGCCAGGCGAGGCGCATCATGGTGGGCCATATGATGCGGCGAAACCGTGTCCAGCCCGAAAGCCCATAGGCATCTGCGGCCTCGATGTCGTTCTTGGGCACGGATCGCAGCGCACCAAAGAAGATCTCGGCAGAATAGGCAGAGGTGTTCAGAAACAGGACGATCAGCGCTCCAATACCTGCTGCGGTGAAGGAATCAAACAGCGGCGACACTGATTTGAGTTCCAGGAACAAGAAGTAGGCAAAGAAGAACTGAATAAAGAGTGGCGAGCCACGGAACAGAAAGACAAACCATTCGGCTGGCTTGCGAAAGACCGGGTTTGCAGAGTTCTTCGCCAGTGCCAGGATATTGGCAAAGACAAAGCCAAAGATGATCGCCAGCGTGCCGAAATAGATGTTCCACAGCATGCCTGAGCCGATCAGAGTGAACTGATCGCACAGGGTAAAGTCGCTGCGCGGCAGGAGACGCTCGCCAAACCCGATGGAGCGGAAGGCATAGGCCTGGATGGTTTCAATACAGCTCATGACTTACCCCTCTGCCTTGCGCAGGGCTTCGCCTGCCAATGTGGCCTGACCGCGGGACAGACGTGTGGTGATGCGGGCCAGAACCATTTCAGAGACTTTGGTAAAGCCGAGGTAAAAGATCAGGAGCGCCAGAAAATACCACATGCGCCAGTCGCCATGCGGGTAGTCGGTGAACTTGGCGTTCTTGGTGCCACCGAGTTCGCGTGCCCAATAGACGATGTCTTCGACGCCAAGCAGGAACAGAAGCGGCGTTGCCTTGATCAGCACCATCCAAAGGTTGGACAGGCCGGGCAGGGCGAAGGTCCACATTTGCGGCAACAGCACGCGGCGGAAGACCTGGCGCGGTGTCATGCCGTATGCGGCAGCCGTTTCGAGCTGGGCACGCGGTACCGCCTGCATCGCGCCATAAATCACATTGGCCGCAAACGCGCCAAAGACGATGGCAAATGTGAGTACTGCAAGCCAGAAGCCGTAGACCTCATGCACCCATTGCGGGGCGCTGTTCAGTGGCATCTTGGCGATGTCGCAGACCAGAAAGTCACTGCCCTGGCGGATGGGGTCAGACCAATCCGGGCATTTGACCTGGTGACGCAGCCATTCGATCCCCTGATCCAGGGCAATCACAAAGAAGAGAAAGAATGCGATGTCCGGCACGCCGCGCACAATTGCAATATAGCCACGTCCCAGCCAGCTGAGCGGCGCGAAAGGCGCGCGGGCGGCAACTGCGCCGCCAAGGCCAAACAAAAGCGCTGTTGGCGCGGTGACGGCCAAAAGCAGAAGGACTGTGCCAAAGGAGGCATAAAAGCCCATGTGCTTGCCTGTGGTCAGATAGCAGCTTAGCCACTTGAGCCCTTCAAGCGTGGATGGGTCCGTGCAGTAGGAAAACATATAATCCCCGTTTTCTTTGGTCGCGCCCCTCTGCGTGGGCTGGACGAAAACGCAACAGGCCCGCGCATGGAGGGCGGGCCTGCCAGATCCGAATGGATCAAATTACCATTGGGAAGACACTTCCCATTTGGCGATCATCGCGTTCAGTGAGCCGTCGTCTTTCATCGACTGGATTGCCGCGTCGAATTTGGCGCGCAACTCACCATCGGATTCGCGCAGGCCAAGCCCAACGCCGCCCCCGATCTGTTCGGTACGCTCCAACATCACCAGCTCACCATCCAGAACAGTGTCCAGGAAGCTCTTGTCCGCCAGAACCGCATCTGCCTCGCCGTTGCGCACGGCTGCCACGGTTTCTTCAGGCGTTGCAAATTCAACAACGGTCCAGCCTTGCTCTGCGATGAAGGCCGCCTGAATGGTGGTTGCCTGCGCAGCAATGACACCGCCTTCGAGGTCCACATCCGCGGACAGAGCAACATAAACGGACGGGTCTGGCGGGGTGTAGGCTTGGGTGAAGTCAATGACTTCGTCGCGCTCATCGGTGATCGACATGCCCGCGATAATGGCATCGTAGTTGCCGGACGTCAGGTTGGGAATGATCGAATCCCATTCGTTGGTGACCCACTCGCAGGTCAGTTCTGCACGTTTGCACAGTTCATCGCCCAACTCGCGTTCAAAACCGTCAACTTCGCCCGCATCATTGAGGAAGTTCCAGGGCGCATAGGCACCTTCGGTTCCCAGACGCACGGTATCGGCAAAGGCCATCGTGCCCGCAACTGCGGCAATGGCCGTGCTCAAGATCAGTGATTTCATTAACAGTACTCCCGGTGGTTGTTGTCGTTTCTTATTCGTGGTTATCCGTGGCGTGTCGATTTTAGGAAGCTTCGCAGTCGCTCGGATTGGGTGTTTGCGAAAACCTGATCGGGCGTGCCTTCTTCCTCGACCAGACCTTGGTGCAAAAATACGATATGGGTTGAGATATCTGCGGCCATGTCCATGTCATGCGTCACGATCAGCATGGTGCGGCCCTCGTTCGCGAGGTCTTTGATCACTTTGATGACTTCCTGTTCCAGCTCGGGGTCCAGGGCAGAGGTCGGCTCGTCAAACAACAGCGCTTCGGGTTCCATGCACAGCGCGCGTGCGATGGCTGCCCGTTGTTGCTGGCCACCAGACAGCTGCGAAGGGTAGACATCACATTTGTCGCCGATGCCAACTTTGTCCAGGTAATGACGTGCCTTTTCCTCAACCTCGGCGCGGTCGCGGCCTAGAACCGTGACAGGCGCTTCCATCACGTTTTCCAGGATGGTCATATGCGACCAGAGGTTAAACTGCTGAAACACCATGGACAGGTTGGTGCGGATGCGAATGACCTGTTTAGCGTCGCCGGGACGGCGCGTGTGCCCGGCTCCGGACCATGTGATGGGCTCCCCCTTAAAGAGGATTTCACCCTGTTGGCTGTCTTCCAGAAGGTTGCAGCATCGCAGCAGAGTGGATTTTCCAGAACCGGAGGACCCGATCAGCGAGATGACATCTCCCCGATTGGCGCGCACATCAACGCCCTTGATCACTTCCAGGTCGCCATAGGATTTGTGCAGGCCGCGAATTTCAAGAACAGGGGTCGGTTCGGTCAAGGTCAGTCAGTCCATTTCAATGCTGATCTGACTTATTGGACAAAAAATTCATCCAAACGCAACTGGCAAACCGGATAGAGTTTCCGCTGTTCGGTCAAATAGTCGGTAAATTCTTCCGGAATGGAACAAATCGAACTAAAATTGCGCGGTCCCCTGTGGTTAGCGCAATGCCCCTTCGACGCGATGCCGGGCGGCTGCGCTTTGGACGTCATTGATTCCCAGCAGATTGGCGGCCATGCGCAACAAAGCGTCTTCTGCGGCGTCTCTTTCACCATCTGCAAGCACCACTTGCCACATGGCTTCGATCACCGCGATTCGGTCTTCCAACGCGACAGCGTCCTTGATCGCGCGGGTGAAACGGACCGTATCCGGTGCTTCCGCTTCCAATCCTTCGGCCTGTTCACGCAGAATGATCGCCCCGCCCACATCCAGACCGTAGCGGGCCATATTGATCCGGTCGATCCGGTCCATTTCCACATTTGCGTAATTGTGGTCGGCACGGGCGATCCGGACCAGAAGTGCGGTCAGTGCCATACGCGCATCCCGGTCGCTGAGCGGTTGCGGGGCTGGATCCAAAAGTACGTTTAACAGGTCACGAAATATCATTTTAAAATATCTTCCGGAAAGAGTTTGGACCGCGCCCTTGCACGCGCGCGGGTGTTGTCTTTTAGCGAAAGGCCCATAGCCAGACAGGCATCGTCAACGATTTCGACTTCGCCTTCCCGTTCAACCCCATCCGCCAGTACAACCTCCCAAAGCGCATCCAGCGCCGCGAGCCGTTCTTCAAGCCCGGTTGTCTCGCGGATCAGGCGGCCGAATGTGTCGGTGTCCGGTGCCGCTGCATGCAGCTTTTCGCAGGTGGCGCGCACCTTGGCGGCCTCAATTGCATTGTGCTGGTAAAGGCGCGCGAGAATGCGGTCGATCAGGCTGATCTCTTCAACCTGATAGGCGCGGTCGCCCTGTGCCACACGCACCAACAGTGCCCCCAGGGCCAGTTCTGCATCCGGATCGGGCAGGTTGGGTTGGGCTTCGGGCCGGAAGGCCTGGAACAGTTTCTTTAACATTGGCATGGGTTAAAACGCCCTCACATCAGCGGCTTGTGTCAGCCGTCATACCCTTCGATGATTTCCATATCCCCGGTCGAGACCGGGTCGCGCAACGCTTTGGCATCCTGATAGGCCACCGAGTCGTAACAAGCCCGCGCGGTTTCGTAATCCTTGAATTCGATCACAACTGTGCGGCTGCGCAAAGCCCCTTCGCGCACTTCTTTTTGCCCATTGCGCACCAGAAACCGGGCGTCAAACTGTGCAAACGGGGCCGCATTGGCCGCAATGTAACTCTTATACCGCTCCATATCGTCCACATCTATGTGGGCGATCCAATAGCCTTTTGGCATCTGGGTTCTCCTCTATGCGCTGCAGGCTGGCCCAGTTTGTGATCAAAGGCAATGAGAAGAATGTACCGAAACTTCCCCTCCGTCCGCTCAGGGCCATGTGCCACAGACAAAAGCGCCCACCTGTGACGGCGGGCGCATTTTGGGGCATGGGCCGGATCAGGCGATTTCGGAAATACGCGCCAGCGCCTCTGATATCTTGGCTTCTTCTTCCTCACGCGCTGCGAGGTTTTCGCGGGCCTCGGCCACCACTTCGGCAGGGGCGGATTCGGCGAATTTGGGGTTGTTCAGACGTCCGCGCAAACCGCCCAACTCCTTGGCGAGTTTGCCGAGGTTTTTCTCCAGACGCGCCTTTTCCTTAGCCACGTCGATGATCTCTGCCAGCGGCAGGCCGAATGTGGCACCGGGCGCGGCGATGGCGATGCAGCCTTTTGGGGCTTCATCCACGGCGGTCAGGCTTTCGATCCGGGCAAAGCGTTTGATCAGCGCCTCGTTACGGTCCCAATACGCCTGACCTTGGGTGTCGATCTGGGTCACAACCATCGGCACTTTGGATCCGGCCGGCACGTTTACCTCAGCCCGCGCAGATCGCACATTGTCGATGACCGCGATGACCCAGTTCATCTCGGCTTCGGCCTCCGCATCCACCAGATCGGCGGCGGTGTAGCTTGGCCAGTGTGCGTGGGCGAGCATTTTGGAGGCTTCACCGGTTTCAAACCCGCGGCCCTCAGTCACGTTCCAGATCTCTTCGGTGACAAACGGCATGATCGGGTGCATCAGGATCAGCGCCTGATCGATGGCCCATGCGTAAACCGCCTGTGTTTCATCCTTGGCGGCCTGGTCCTCGCCAAAGAAGATCGGCTTGGTAAATTCCAGATAGCGCGCGCAGAAGGTGTTCCAGAAGAAGGCATACAGCCCGTTGGCCGCGTCATTGAACCGGAAGGCCTCGAATGCGGCGTCGACCTCTTCGCGCAGTTTTGCGATCTCACCAATGATCCAGCGGTTGAGGGGCAGGGTGGCCGCTGGCGGCTGTGCACCACGTTCCGCGCTGAAGGCGTCAATCTGGCTGTCGCCATAGGAGGACGCCTGCCACAGTTTGGTGACAAAGTTCCGATAACCCTCGATCCGCTTCATGTCGAGTTTGAGCACACCACCCAGCGAGGCCATCGCCGCATTGGTGAACCGCAGCGCATCGGCGCCGTATTCGTCAATGATCTCAAGCGGATCGACCACATTGCCGGTGGATTTCGACATCTTCTTGCCCTTGGCGTCCCGCACAAGGCCATGCAGGTAGACGGTGTCGAACGGGATGTCGTCGACCACAGCCAGCTGCATCATCATCATCCGCGCAACCCAGAAGAACAGGATGTCCTGACCGGTGACCAATGTAGAGGTCGGGAAGTATTTCGAGGTGTCCTCGGACCATTCCGGCCAACCCAGCGTGCCAATCGGCCAGAGGCCGGAAGAGAACCAGGTGTCCAGCACGTCGGGGTCGCGGTGCAACGATAGGCTGCAGCTTAGGTTTTCAATGGGTTGATTGGCGCCGGAGACAAGAAGACTACTCGCAAAGGTATTGTTGGAACTTTGTGACGCTCCAATACGGTCTGCAGCAGAGAAAGTACTGTCATTGTCCGGAAGCACATCCGCATAGTAAGCGCGTGCTTGATCCGCAGCTTGCTGTGAATTTGCGCCGCAAAATGCCACCACGTCTTCTGAGAAGCGCCAGTGATATGCTTCATCAGGATGATCGGCTTGATGGGCGTGCTCCTCTAGAGCCTGCTTAAGGGTTTCTTTGCTCGGCCCATACCAAACCGGGATCTGGTGACCCCACCAGAGCTGGCGAGAGATACACCAGGGTTCGATGTTTTCCAACCAGTGGTAATAGACCTTCTCACCTGACTCCGGCAGGATTTTGGTACGGCCATCGCGCACCGCATCCAGCGCCGGGCCAACAACCTTTTCGGCGTCGACAAACCACTGGTCGGTCAGCATCGGCTCGATCACAACTTTGGAGCGGTCGCCAAAGGGCTGCATGATCGGCTTGTTCTCGACCATTGGCATGGTTTCGGTGAGTGTGGTCTCTTCACCATCGTCACTTTTGACGGTTTTGGTCACCTCGGACATCACGGCGAGACCTTCGGCTGTGATCTCGTCCACCACGGCTTTACGCGCCTCAAAACGGTCGAGGCCGCGCAGATGGTCCGGAACCAGGTTGATCGCGTCGATCTCACCCTCGGTAAACTCGGCACCCTTTGCGTGGGCCTGCGCTTTGGCGGCCTCTTCCGCGTAGGGCGCGCCATCGGCACGCATCGCGCCTTTGGTGTCCATCAGGCGGTACATCGGAATGCCGCCGCGTTTGGCGACCTGATAGTCGTTGAAGTCATGGGCGCCGGTGATCTTCACCGCGCCGGAGCCAAAGTTCATGTCCGGGTATTCATCGGTGATGATCGGGATCAGGCGGCGGTGTTCCTTGGGGCCGACCGGGATTTCCACCAGCTTGCCCACGATGGGCGCATAACGTTCATCATCCGGGTGCACCGCAACCGCGCCGTCGCCCAGCATGGTTTCAGGCCGGGTGGTGGCGATTGAGATGTAATCGCGCTCTTCGCTCAGCGTGACATTCCCGTCCTCGTCCTTTTCGACATAGGTATAGGTCGCGCCGCCCGCCAGCGGGTATTTGAAGTGCCACATGTGGCCCGCTACTTCGATGTTCTCAACCTCAAGGTCGGAAATCGCGGTTTCAAAATGCGGGTCCCAGTTCACCAGACGTTTGCCGCGATAGATCAGACCTTTGTTGTACATCTCAACAAAGACCTTGATCACCGCGTCGTGGAAGTTCGGCGAATTCTCGTGACCCGTACGCGTGTCACCCTGCGCGCCTGCCATAGTGAAGGCGGTGCGGTCGAAATCACAAGACGCGCCAAGACGCTTCAGCTGGCCGATGATGGTGCCGCCGGACTGCTCTTTCCAGGCCCAGACTTTTTCCAGAAACTTCTCACGACCCAGTTCCGCGCGCGAGGGTTCCTGGTTCTTGGCCAATTCGCGTTCAACAACCATTTGGGTTGCGATGCCTGCGTGGTCCGTGCCCGGCTGCCACAGCGTGTCAAAACCCTGCATGCGTTTCCACCGGATCAGGATATCCTGCAAGGTGTTGTTGAAGGCATGCCCCATGTGCAGGACGCCGGTCACATTCGGCGGCGGGATCATGATGCAATAGGTCGAGGCCTCGGGCTTTGCATTTGCGCCGGCCTTGAAACATCCGGCCTTTTCCCAGGCTTCAAACAGACGGCCTTCTGCTTCGGCCGCGTTAAATGCTTTTTCCATCGCCATGAAATCTGTCCTGCATCACATCATTTTCGGGTTGTTCAGTCCCATATCGAAATGGGGCGCAAAGGGAAAGGTGGGATTGGCACGCAAGGAGAGTTCGTGCGCCCGGTCTGGCAGCGCCTAGCGCTTCTGCGCCGGACCGGGCGACTTGGGAGTGGAGGAGTTGGGTATGGCCTCAGCGTCCCGAAACTTGGTTAAGATAAGGTTGCCAAATCTCGGAATGTGCGGGTTCATCCTCCCATCCGGTCTATTTTTGTGGCCAGATGGATCAGACTTTCCGAGGATCTGACCCCTCGGGCACCGGCAATGTGATCGATGGTTTGGTCCAGCTCTTCGGTCGTTTGCGCTTCGACCTGCGCCAAAAGGTCAAAGCGCCCCGATGTTGTGTGTACAACCTGAACACCGGGCAGAGATTTCAGGCGCGCCAGCACGCCGGGGGCGGCGCGCGGCTCAACGGAAATCAAAACAGTGGCTTGTAAGGGGGGGCGCATCAAAGGCGAGCTGCGCAGCGTGTAGCCCACGATAGCGCCCGATGTTTCAAGCCGTTCCAAGCGCGCCTGGACCGTTGTCCGCGCCAAATCCAGCTTGCGGGCCAGTTCAGCGACGGATTGTCTGGCGTTGTCCTTCAACAATGCCATCAGTTTCTGGTCGGTATCGTCAATTTGCATGTGGCACCTGATAATTAGACGAATCTTTTCGTCATTATAGTCGATATGACGCATGAAATCGACGTTCCCATGGGGGATCGTGATGAAAACAGGATGAGGCCTCCCATGCAGAATATCCCAGCGCTTTGGCGTGATCCCGAAACCTATTTGGCACGCATCGCGCCGGACCACCCTGTGTTGTTTTTTGCGCCGTCGGTTCTGCATGCCACAGCTCAGCGGTTTTTGGACGGGTTTCCCGGCTTCGTGACCTATGCGGTGAAGGCCAATGCCCACCCATCCGTCTTGTCCAATCTGGTGGCCGCCGGGGTGTCTGGGTTTGATGTGGCGTCGCCTGCGGAAATGGCGGCCGTGCGGGCGGTGAGCACGCGTGCCGATATGCATTACAACAATCCGGTTCGCTCGGCCGCTGAAATTGCTGCGGGGATTGCCCATGGGGTGACCAGCTGGTCTGTGGATTGTCAGAGTGAATTGGACAAGCTGGCTGCTGTTCCGCGCGATCGCGAAATCGCCGTGCGCTTTGCCTTGCCCGTTGCTGGTGCGGCCTATGATTTTGGGAGCAAGTTCGGTGCAAACCCGGATGACGCGGTGAAGCTGTTGCAGCGGGTCACAGCCGAGGGCTGGACACCGGCGCTGTGCTTTCATCCCGGCACACAGTGTGAGGATGCGGCGGCTTGGGTGGAATATATTCATGCGGCCAAGACTATCGTGGACCGGGCCGGAGTGCAGGTTGCGCGATTGAATGTTGGCGGCGGGTTTGCTGCGCATCGGGCGGGTGAGGCACCGGATCTGGAAGCGGTGTTCACAGCGATCCGCAATGCGGTAGATAAGGCCTTTGGCACCAAAGCACCGAAGCTGATCTGTGAGCCGGGCCGTGCAATGGTTTCCGAGGCTTTCACCCTGGCAGCCGGGATAAAAGGAATTCGCCCGGGTGGTGAGACAGTATACTTGAACGACGGTATCTACGGCGGTTTGGTTGATATCCGCGATATGGGCCTGCCGGAACGGGTGCATGTGGTTGCGGCTGATGGCAGCTGGCGCATGGGCCCTGCGCAAGCACGCATTGTCTTCGGCCCGACCTGTGACAGCTTGGATCGCCTTCCGGATGGGCTTCCGCTGGCCGAGGATGCAGCGATCGGCGATTTCGTTCTGTTTCCGGGGCTTGGCGCCTATTCCCTGGCCATGACCACGGCCTTTAACGGCTACGGCCTGTCAGAGGTCGTGACCGTTCTGGACCTCGCGCGTCACTAGGAGATGACCGAACGGTTGTGTTACGCAATCGTAAGACTTCTGCGCAATTCTAAAGAGACGGGCCATATGCGTAGGATTTGAGGGCTCCCACTCGGTTTTGCCGCACTTGTGAGCAAAACTGAAACGACCCCAGCAGGTTTTACGCTACACTGTTTATTAATGACAGGCAGCGGGGTTGCCTGGCCCATTTGGACCGGATGTTCCGTCCCCGCCGCCATCGGCCTCAGACAGAGGCAGAATTGGATGTGGAAAAGGATGATTTTCAGACGGCTGCAGAATAAAGTTTTGGCCTGGATTGGACGGCCCCTGCTGTCCGAGCATACTGCCGAAGTAAAGCAGCGCGGTCCCCAGGACCATGTTATTATCCTTGATGGAACCATGTCGACGCTGGACGAAGGGTTTGAAACCCATGCGGGCCGCCTGTTTCGCCTGTGTCAACAAAGCGGTGGGCGCATCAATGTGTTTTATGAATCGGGCATTCAGTGGCACAGCTGGAGGAGCGCGCCGGACGTGATGATGGGGCGGGGTATCAACCGCCAGATCCGCCGCGCCTATGGCTATCTTGCGTCGCGATATCGGCCCGGAGATCGTATCTTTCTCTTTGGGTATTCGCGGGGCGCCTATGCCGTGCGATCCCTCGCGGGGGTGATTGATCAGGTCGGGCTGTTACGGGCGGAAGAAGCAACCGAACGCAATATTCGCACGGCTTACCGCCACTACCGTAAGGACGGCCCGACCGATTTCTCCGAAGCTTTTCGCGGTGCCTATTGCCACCAGGATGTCGAGATAGAGATGGTTGGGGTCTGGGATACCGTAAAGGCGCTTGGGCTGCGGTTGCCAATCCTGTGGCGTTGGGCTGAAAGCCAACATTCTTTCCATAACCACGCATTGGGGCATCACGTAAAGAACGGATTTCAGGCTTTGGCATTGGACGAAACACGGAAAGTCTTTGGTCCGGTGCTCTGGGATTGTCCCGAAGGGTGGAGCGGACATATGGAGCAGGTTTGGTTCAGAGGCACTCATGGCGATGTCGGAGGTCATCTGGGCGGGTTTGAAGAGGCGCGGCCCTTGGCGAATGTCCCCTTGGTGTGGATGTTGGAAAAGGCAGAAGATTGCGGCCTTCCGCTGCCACAAGACTGGCGGATGCGTTTTCCTGTTGACCCTAACGCCCCGTCAGTTGGAACCTGGCGGGGCTGGGGTAAGATCTTTGTGTTGCGTGGAAAGCGGACCGTGGGGCGCTGCCCGTGTGAACGTCTTCACATCTCGGTGCAAAGCACCGAAGGTCACGGTGCTTCTGATTGGCCTGCGCTTGCAAGGCGCTCTGCGCCGCGATAGGCCAGCGCGGCGCTTGCGGATTCCAATGCAGCTTCCGCAGCGGCCGCTAAAGTGGTTTCGCGTGCCGCAAGCACAGTTTGACTGCCCCAAAACGATTTCAGAAATCTGAGATGTTCTTTGAGGAGGGTGGTATCTTCTCCGGCACTTTGGGCATCGCTTAGGCTCTCCTCGCTCTGTGCAACCAGATCTATCCGCTGCTCTGGGTCAAAATCGGGAAGCCTGTAGTCAATCCCGGTTTCCGCACGTGCTGTGGAAATGTGAGTTTCCAGATGCGCCCGGAAATCTGCGCCCTTGGTCAAAAGCCTGCCAAGGGTTTTGACGTCTGTGAACCCGGCTTCAACCAGATCCTGTGCAGCCTGATCGATCTCCCGCGGGGTGATGTTTGTCATGTCGTATTGGCCTTTTACGGCATGTATCTCTTCCGCAGTTGAAGATGTGCGCGCTGCCGACGGGGTTTTCTGCTCCGCCACCGATAGGTTTGTAAACAACGGTGAGCGGGCCTGAGTGGATGTAATTTGCATATGAAACGCCTCACTCTTCGGTTTGGGCCAAGGCCGCTTGGATGGCTGCGGCGACTGCAAACAAGGTGTTCGATGCGGGTTTAGAAGAGAAAGATTTCAGAAAAGCGATATTTTCCTCGTGGCCTTTCTGGTCGCGGCCTTCATTCTTTGCGAGTTGCAACTGTTCCTCGGCGATCCCTATCAGGTTGACCGGTTCACCTGACCCTATCAGCGGCATCTCTATCTTGATTTCTTGTTGTTCGTAGACCTGGGCTGCGATCTGGGTCATATGCCCTTGGAAGCGTTCTCCGGCGTGATGGAGCGGTAAGAGTTCGCGAAGGCTGACGCCGGCGGCAAAAAGTTCATCCGCTGCCTGATCGGCCTCCCAGGGGGTGATATTGGTCACGTCGTACCGGGACTTGATCGACTCGATTGTTTCGGCATTTGCCGTCGTGTCGGATGAAAACGATGTTTCTGGACGAGAGCCTGCCGTTTCTGACAGATGATTGAAAATGGGAAACGCCTCGTAGGCTTGATGAATCTGCATTCTGCATACCTCCTTGAAATTCCGCATATGGAATATCAAGGCGCACTAAAAAGCAGGTTAAGGGTTGGGAGGAGTTGAACCCAGAACAGTCAGCCGACCGCAAAAAAGGCCTGCATTTGCAGGCCTTTGAGATCACAATTTTGTTATCGGTCTAGGCGACGTTTTCCAATGAGACCTTGGGCTGGATCCCAAGCGCGTGACAGACATCACGGGTCAGCTCGGGTCGGTTCAGCGTATAGAAATGCAGCCGCTTCACGCCGCCGTCCAACAATTCCGAGCAGAGTTCAGTACAGATTGCCGTGGCCAGCAGATCTTCGCGTCCATCACGCTCTGCTTTGGTGAAGGCCTCATCAACCCAAGCCGGGATATGCGTCCCGCAGCGTTTGGCAAAATTGCGCGCGCCTTTCCAGTTTTCGATCGGCAGAATGCCCGGCGTGATCGTGTCTCCATCGATACCGGCCTTTTGGCAGGCGTCACGGAAGCGAAAGAACGTCTCTGCTTCAAAGAAGAACTGTGTCAGGGCCTCGTCCGCGCCCGCATCGATTTTGCGCTTCAGCCAATCCACATCTGCCTGGGCATTGGGCGCTTCGGGGTGCGGATCCGGGTAGGCACCCACGCGAATGTTGAATTTTTCGGTTGCCGCCAGCGCTTCGATCAATTCGACCGAATTTGCAAAACCGTCCGCATGGGGTGTGAACTTGCCTGCGCCCTTGGGGGGATCGCCGCGCAGGGCAACAATTTCCTTGACGCCTGCTTCGGCAAACTGATCCGCAATTTCCAGCGTTTCTGCGCGGGAGGCGTTTACACAGGTAAGATGTGCCGCCACATTCAGGCCTGAGGATTTATGAAGCGTTGCAACCGCATCGCGGGTCAGTTCCCGCGTTGTCCCTCCGGCGCCATAGGTCACAGAGACAAAGCGCGGTGACATCGGCGCCAGCACCTGAACTGTATCCCAAAGACGGAAAGAGGCTTCCAGCGATTTTGGCGGGAAGAACTCAAAAGAGATTTCAGGTGCGCTCATTTTCATAAGTCCTTTTGTCGATTTCGTCCCTTGTTGCACGGGCGGCTTTGTGAGACAAATTCATTATCCTCAAGAATAACATGAGTTAGATATGAGTTTGGTGTCGCGATTGGTTGCCATAGGGTCGTTCCTGGATCGTTTAAATCTCGTTCAAAGCGCTGTTATTGCGCGTGTTTTTACGTGTGATTTTACGGTGCAGTGGCTCCTTGCGCGCGACATTTCGACAGGTCGCGTGACACAAGTTTCATAAAATTCTCATCATCATCTGGAAACCAAGACAATGCATATCGAATTTCGCCACCTGCGCACGATCAAGGCGATTCATGAAGCCGGGGGACTGGCGCGCGCGGCGGATCAGCTGAATATCACCCAAAGTGCGCTGTCGCATCAGATCAAAGGGTTGGAAGATCAGGCCGGGGTGGAACTGTTCCTGCGTCGGTCCAAACCGTTGAAGCTGTCGGCAGCTGGTCTGCGTCTGTTGCGACTGGCCAATCAAATCCTGCCACAGGTGGAAGCAGCACAGGCGGAATTCTCAGATTTGCGCAGCGGCAACACGGGCCGGATGCATATCGCCATCGAATGCCACGCCTGTTTTGAATGGTTGTTCCCTGTTCTGGAAGCGTTCCGGAAAAATTGGGGGGATGTGGATGTCGACATCCGCCCGGGCCTTGCCTTTGACGCGTTGCCTGCTTTGCAAAAGGAGGAGGTTGATCTGGTTGTCTCTTCCGATCCCGAAGATATTTCCGGTGTGACCTTTATTGAGCTGTTTGATTACAAGGCCGTTTTTGTCGCCTCCAGTCAGCATCCGCTGGCCGAAAAGCCCTTTGTCGAGGCAAAGGATTTTCTGGGCCAGACGTTGATCACCTATCCGGTGGAGAAAACCCGACTGGATGTTTTTAGCCAACTGCTGATCCCGGCTGGAATTGAGCCGGGTGCCGTACGCCAGGTCGAACTGACGGCAGTAATCCTGTTGTTGGTGGCATCAAACCGCGGTGTGTCTGTGTTGCCGGATTGGGTCGTCCGTGAGGTGAAGTACAATTCGGACTATGTCACCCGTCCCTTGACCCAAGCGGGCATCACCCGCAGGCTTTATGCGGCGATCCGCACCGAGGATGAGGAAAAACCCTTTGTGCAGGAGCTGATCCGGCTGGCCAAAACCGAAGCGCGGAAATTGCAGCAGCATATGGCTGCGCTATAATTTAAAGGAGCGCTCGATTATCGAGCGCTCCTGAAAAAACAATTTTCAAAGCCTTCATTCAGCTTTGACTATGATTTCCGGCGTTTTGCAATAACACCAAGGCCACCCAAACCAAGCAAAAGCAGCGGGAGGCCTGCGGGCAATGGAACCGGAGCCAAGTCTGCGGTTACAACGGTTACATTATCAATCCAGGTGTTCCCCGGAGTGTTAGTTGACGAAAAACGGAAACCACCTACACCGTTGTTGCTTGTCGTGTTGACGGAAATCGAGTTCGTGTAGGAGTACGTGTCGAACCCATCGAACGTATCTAGCACATTTCCAACGATGTCATAAATGGTGAGTAAATTGCCACCGGTAAAGGTTGCCACATCCATCGAAATCGATGTGATCGTGGACCCAAAAAGCAAGTCAAACTCAACGTTGACCAAAGGGTCACCCTCATTTGTGTCTTCTACCCAAAGACCAAGCGGTTGATTGCCTCGTCCTTCACCAACACCATAGTAGTTTCGGATGTTCGAATTAGTGCCCAGCCACTCGTTTTCCCAGTCTGGAAACACATCGAAACCTTCGGTTAAAGTGGCTGCACTGGCGGTTCCTGCGCAAAGCACTGTACAAAAAGCGGCGCATCGCAGGGCGTTTTTAAGCTCATGTAACATAGAGATTCTCATACATTTAAGATCGATACCGTGATTAAAGTTTAAATAGTTGCCCTCCTCAGTCAATTAGTTAAAAATCTATTAATCCAGTGGTTGGGGGAAAATTGACTGGGGTGTTTATCAAAGCCTGCTCATAGAGATCGTTGAGGGCTCGGGGACAGTGACAGGTTGTTCTTGATGTGAGGCCCGCAAATTGCAGGTCTGATCTTCGCAGAATGCACAGGTCTTGGGCGTCTGCCCCCTTGGCAAATGGGCTTTGGGCGCGTATAGGCACGCTTTGACCGACATCTCCCCGTCCAAGGATAGCCCGTAAAATGATTGGTAGCGCAAACCTCAATGTGATGATCAAGGCCGCTCGCAAGGCTGGCCGCTCTCTGGTGAAAGACTTCCGCGAGGTGGAAAATCTTCAGGTCTCCTCCAAAGGGGCCGGGGACTTTGTCAGCCGCGCTGATATTGCGTCAGAGCAGATCCTGAAAGACGAGTTGATGGGTGCGCGTCCGACTTATGGTTGGCTGGCTGAAGAAGGTGGAGAAGAAGAGGGGCAAGACCCCACACGTCGCTGGATTGTGGATCCGCTTGATGGGACCACCAACTTTTTGCACGGCTTGCCGCATTGGGCCATTTCAATCGCGCTGGAACACAAGGGCAAGATCGTCGCCGGTGTGATCTATGACGCAGCCAAAGATGAGATGTTCTTTGCGGAAAAGGGCGAGGGTGCCTGGATGAATGACACCCGGATCCGGGTGTCTGCGCGCCATCGTATGATTGAATCCATCTTTGCCACTGGCGTGCCATTTGGCGGCCGTTCGGATCTGCCGGAAACCATTAAGGATCTGGCCCAGATTGCGCCGGCCTGTGCAGGTATTCGTCGTTGGGGATCCGCTTCGCTGGATATGGCCTATGTGGCGGCTGGACGTTATGAAGGCTATTGGGAACGCCGTCTGAACGCTTGGGATCTTGCCGCGGGTGAGATCATTGTCAAGGAAGCAGGCGGTTTTGCCCAGGCGCTGGACCCGGAAGACACGATTGTCGAAAGCGGCACCGTGATCTGCGGCAACGAGGTGGTTTTCGACAGTTTTGCCAAAGTGATCCGCGGCTAATCTGCCAGGTGATCTTATGGTTCGGATGGCGCGTCTACCGTTTGGTGGGCGCGTTTTCTTTTGCGAAATCTTGTGACCACGGGTCATTGGAAGAGGATGTCTATTTGCCCCAAGGTCCGGGGCGGCGCGGGGCCTGATGTCGGCGTGCCACCTTTGGCAGGCGACTGGAACTGTACACATACTGTGTTTCAGGGTGAGGTGGGGTGCCTTTGGTTTGGGACCAGAACTGCGGCCCACCTCGTTTGAGCCACAACGGCAGCGCAAGGATAAGCCCCGCAGCAAAGCCACCGGCATGGGCCCAATAGGCAACGCCTCCGCCGGAGGTATCGGCTGTGACCCCACCAAAAAGCTGCAAAGCCAGCCAAACGCCCAAAACCCAGACGGCAGGGATAGAGATGATCCGGAAAAAGATGATGAGGATCAGAAGGATGTCGACCTTTGCGCGGGGGAAGAGCAGAAGATAGGCGCCCATGACCCCGGCGATGGCTCCGGAGGCCCCGACGGTTGGGACGCGTGATAGCGGGTCCGCTGCAACCTGGGCCAGAGCCGCTGCAACACCACAGGCCAGATAAAACAGGAAATAGGGCAGGGGGCCCATCTCGTCTTCGATATTGTCGCCAAAGATCCACAGGAACAGCATATTGCCCGCAAGATGCATCAGACCGGCGTGGACAAACATAGAGGTGATCAGGGTGCCGTAGCCCTCTCCATGCGTGATCTCGATCGGAACCACGGCAAAGGCGTCGTAGAATTGTGCCAACGCCCGCCCTTCGGGGAAGCTGGATGAATACCAGAAGAAGGCAAGAATATTTACCGCCATCAGGCCGTAGGTAACATAGGGCGTGCGCCCGGAAGGATTATGGTCGCGCAGTGGAAACATACAAAAAAGCTGGGCCCTTAGGGGCCCAGCGTCAAGGGGAAAGGGTGGAGGGGATTAGTTACCCATTTCCCCCCAACAAGGCTGCGTTGCCGCCGGCTGCTGTGGTGTCGACACAGACATGGCGTTCTGCCATGACGCGGGCGCGATCAGGCAGACCGGGGATCAGTGGTATAATCGGGCCGGACCGTGTGGCAAGAATTTGCTCGATCTGGCGCGCGTGACCCTCGTCGCCCCACCACAAAACGCCGGAGATCGGAGTTTCGGATTCAAGGAGTGACGTGTCCACTTCGCCAGTTGCTTCGATTGCTCGACCGCCCAATGCGCGGACCGCCTGCGCCTGGGCGCGCGCGGTGTCGGCACCCGGACCTGCACACAACAGCGGCGGACGGGGGCTTGTGGTCAGGCGATTGGACTCCCCTGTGGGACCGGGCAATGTCAGTGTGACAGGATCAGCCCCGGTTTCCTCGAAGCTGGGCAGGTTTGTCACGACGCCGGACCAGTTGCCCTCGGCTGTCTGGCGATCTGGCGCGCAGAACCGTGACATGTAAAGCGGCCCGCCCGCTTTGGGACCGGTGCCGGACAGGCCCTCGCCGCCAAAGGGCTGGCTGCCGACAATCGCGCCGATCTGGTTGCGGTTGACATAGATATTGCCGGCATGAACACGGTCACAGACATGTTGAACGCGGTCGTCAATCCGGGTGTGCAGACCAAATGTCAGGCCATATCCGGTGGCATTGATTGCATCAATCACCGCGTCGATCTCTCGGGACTTGAACCGGGCAACATGCAGAACGGGGCCAAAGATCTCTTCTTTGAGGTCTGCAATACCGTTGATCTCAATCAGGGTCGGGGCGATGAATGTCCCTTCCGTCGGGGCCACCAGTTCTTTGAGAACGCGTCCCTCGGTGCGGGCGGCTTCGATGTGAGCAGCAATACCCTGTTGCGCGCCCTTGTCGATGACCGGGCCACAATCGGTTGAAATGTGCCAGGGATTGCCCATGCCCAGGCAATCCATCGCGCCTTTGAGCATGGTCAGGAGGTCATCTGCGATGTCATCCTGCACATAAAGGCACCGCAGGGCCGAGCAGCGTTGGCCGGCAGATTGAAAGGCGCTTTCGACAATTGCCTGAACTGCCTGTTCGGGAAGGGCTGTTGAATCCACGATCATCGCGTTCAGGCCGCCGGTCTCAGCTATCAGAGGCGCGCCGGGGCGGCATCCATTTGCCATTGCCGCGCGGATCCGCATCGCTGTGGCTGTGGAACCGGTGAATGCAACGCCACCGATGCGGGGATCTCCGGTAATGGTCCCACCGATTTTGCGACCAGAGCCTGGAACATATTGCAGCACTGCGCGGGGGACACCTGCTTCATGCAGCATTTCAACCGCGCGGAACGCGACAAGCGGTGTCTGCTCCGCAGGTTTTGCGATAACCGCATTGCCGGTTGCAAGCGCAGCCGCAACTTGGCCGGTGAAAATGGCCAGAGGGAAGTTCCACGGCGAGATGCAGGTGAATACGCCTGCTGGCGCAGCTTCTGGAATATTGGCTGCGTAAAAGCGCAGGAAATCCACAGCTTCGCGCAGTTCCGCCACCGCGTCCGGCTGGTTTTTACCGGCTTCGCGGGCAAGGATGGCAAAGAATTCGCCAAAGTTCTCTTCGTAGAGGTCAGCCGCGCGGTTCAGGATCTTGGCGCGCTCGCTTGCAGGGGCGTCCCAAGTGGTGGCTGACGCCAGTGCGATCTCGACATCGGCAGCGCTGGCATTTGCAACGGTACCGATTTTGGACAGATCGCTTGGATTGGTGACGTCTTGCAGCCCTTCGGGAGACGCATCAGCCGCCAAGAGGGGCGCAGCCTGCCAATTATGGTCCGCAAACGGCGCGCGGGCATCTTCGATCCGCGCAAGGCTTGGCGCGTGCCCCATGTCGAACCCCATAGAGTTCGGGCGTTCCGGCAGGAACAATTCGGGTCCGGTCGGGATCGGGGCGTTGACGTCGTCAATTGCTTCAAACGGGTCCGCGGCGACAACTTCCGGCGGCACGTTTTCGTCCACGATCTGGTTTACAAAGGAGGAGTTCGCACCATTTTCCAGCAGACGCCGCACAAGATATGCCAGCAAGTCGCGGTGTGCCCCAACCGGGGCGTAGATGCGGCAGCGGGTCTTGTTCTGTTCCAGAACCATGCGGTGCAGGGTTTCACCCATGCCGTGCAGGCGCTGGAATTCAAACGGCTGACCTTGATCAGCCATATGCAGGATCGCAGCCACTGTATGCGCGTTGTGGGTAGCAAACTGCGGGTAGATCCGGTCTGTCATACCCAGCAGCTTGCGCGCATTGGCAATATAGGAGACGTCGGTGAGCGCTTTGGAAGTATAGACCGGGAAGCCGTCGATACCTTCAACCTGGGCCAGCTTGACTTCGGTGTCCCAATACGCGCCTTTGACCAGTCGCAAGGTGAATTTACGGTCGTATTTCTCGGCCATTGCATAAAACGCATCAATCGCCGCACCAGTGCGGGGGCCGTAGGCCTGAAACACCATGCCAAACCCGTCCCAGCCATCCAGAGCTGGATCCGACACTACCGCGTCGACAACCTCAAGCGAAAGCGAAAGGCGGTTGGCCTCTTCGGCATCAACATTGAGCCCCATGTTCGCAGCCTTGGCCAGCAGCGCCAGCGCTTTGAGGCGTGGAACAAGCTGTTCCATCACGGACTGTTCCTGCGCCAGTTCATAGCGGGGATGCAAGGCAGAGAGTTTTACGGAAATACCGGGGTTCTCGCGGATATCGTCGCTTTTGCAGGCTGCCGCAATGGCCGAAATCGCTTTGGAGTATGACAGGTGGTAGCGGGCTGCGTCCGCTTTGGTCCGCGCGGCTTCACCCAGCATGTCGTATGAATAGGTATAGCCCTTGGTTTCCATACCACCGGCACGTTTCATGGCGCTTTCGATGGTTTCGCCCAAAACAAACTGACGACCCATTTCCTTCATCGCGCGGCCCACTGCCGTGCGGATTACGGGTTCGCCAAGACGTTTGATGGCCCCCCGTAGGGCGCTGATGGGACCGCGGTCCTCGTCCAGAACCTTACCCGTCAGCATCAGAGCCCAAGTGGAGGCATTGACCAGAGACGAAGTCGAATGGCCGAGATGTTTGCCCCAATCAGAGGGTGCGATCTTGTCTTCGATCAGCGCATCAATTGTTTCTGCGTCCGGAACCCGCAGCAGCGCTTCGGCGAGACACATCAGCGCAACGCCTTCGTCCGTCGAAAGACCGTATTCCGCCAGAAAAACTTCCATCAGACCCGGAGCCGAATGGCCACGGATGTCAGAAACCAGGGTCGCTGCCCGCGCCGAGATCCGTTTGCGGTCTTCAGACGACAGATTGGCCAGCGCTACGAGCTCGTCTCGTTTGGCGCTGTGGTCAACATAAGTTTCCTGATCAATCAAATCGCGCAGGCGCGGTTCATGTGTCATGCGAGATCCCCAACTGGATTTATAGGTGTTTAATTTAGTATGCCTGTTTTTCTCTGGTCTGTTCGCCTAAAGTGAAGTATTTGGCAGGCTGATTGCCTAAAGTTAATGGGATTTTGGAGGTTGTATGGCCTTATTGAACTTGGATCGATATGACCGCCAGATTCTAACGGCTCTTGGTGAGGACGGCCGGATCTCTGTTGCTGATCTGGCGCGGCGGATTGGCTTAACCAAAACTCCGACGCAAGCACGGGTGAAACGGCTGGAGGCAGATGGCATCATTACGGGGTACAGGGTGATGCTGGATCCGATCCGGCTGGGGCTTGATCACGTTGCATTTGTCGAAGTGAAACTGAGCGACACGCGTGAGGCTGCGCTGAAGGCGTTCAATCTTGCCGTGGCCAGAGTTCCCGAAGTCGAGCAGGCGCATATGCTGGCCTCTCATTTTGATTACCTTCTCAAGGTGCGGACGCGATCCATGTCGGATTTCCGAACCGTGTTGGGAGAGAAGATCTCAGCGCTGCCACATGTTTCATCGACCTCCACCTATGTTGCCATGCAGGCCATCAAGGAGCAGGCCGACCCGCAGCCCCTGTAATCGTACACGAAAAAGACATTTTGCGATTTCCGGATTTTGGGCCAGCATGAGAGCATGCGTATCCTGGCCCTCATTTCCATTGTAGCGCTGCCAACAGCGTCCTTCGCCCTATGTCCAAAGGCACCCGATCACAGTGCTGCAATAGAGAGCCTGCTGGCAGAGGTCCAAGACGCGGAGAGTGAAACCGAGGCGCGCGATCTGGCCAATCAGATGTGGCAGTATTGGGCGGATGCCCCGGATGATCAATCGCAGGAGATGCTGCAGCGGGGAATGGAACGGCGGGCAGCCTATGATTTTCTGGGAGCGCTGCAGGACTTTGACAGGTTGATCGCCTATTGCCCGGACTATGCGGAAGGGTACAATCAGCGGGCCTTTGTACATTTTCTGCGTCAGGACTACGGCGCGGCTCTGCGGGACCTGGAAAAGGCGCTTGAACTCTCTCCGCGCCATGTGGCCGCAATGAGCGGGCGGGCCCTGTCCTTGGTTGGGCTACACCGTCTGACAGAGGCGCGTGATGTGTTAAAGCACGCATTGAAGCTGAACCCTTGGCTGCCGGAACGGGGGCTCTTGTCACCTGGTGGACCCTTGGCTCCGGATGGGGTCGATCTTTAAGCCCGCCACGTTTTGCACAGGCTGAAGAGGCTGGCGCAGTGGCTCCTGCCAAAATCGATGAATTTTAGGTTGTGTCGGATCTCAGCGATTGTTAAATCAACGCCTTAGACGCCAGATTGCAATGCGCAATCCCGGCGCGCCCGCGTGGTGGAATGGTAGACACAGGAGACTTAAAATCTCCAGGCCTTAGTGCCGTGCCGGTTCGAGTCCGGCCGCGGGTACCACTGAAAACAAAGGGATTTAGATCCATATTCTTTTGCTTTCAAATTCTCAGGGTGCACGTTGGGTGCACGTTGGGTGCACGGTTCTTTCTTCTAACGGTTTTGGCTTCTCAACGATATGACGTTGTTTGCAGCTCCGGAT
This sequence comes from Epibacterium sp. ABZ3_068, assembly GCF_056159265.1. Lineage (NCBI taxonomy): Bacteria > Pseudomonadati > Pseudomonadota > Alphaproteobacteria > Rhodobacterales > Roseobacteraceae > Epibacterium > Epibacterium sp. ABZ3_068. The sequence continues at coordinate 3,669,309 of NZ_JBSWUV010000001.1, read as the reverse complement.
CTGTCACGGGTATAAATGTCAGTGGTGCTCATGTGTGTATGCTGAGCGGCGTGTTGAAGCGTTTTCGGGTCTGCCAAAGCCTGGGCTTCAGTGATTCCGCCAGATCTTGCATCGCTGATGCGAAGGTCTTCAGGTAGATCCAAATCCCGAACAACCATCTTGAATTTCTTCGTGTAGTGGCCGTCTTCGTGCGGCAAAAGTCCCTGTCTCGGCTTTCGGAAATGCAATGCTCCGTTGATCATCACGGGGCTGCCGCGGAAAGAGACAAACACCGGTCCTTTTCGCAAGTGCACCGGGCATTCCATTAACCGATCGCGGATGTGGGGCGCTTGGGTCAAGTCAAACTGGTATGGATGGGGTAGGCTGTCTTTGGTTTTGTTGATGAGCTTCTTTAACGTCGTCAACTCCCCATCAAACATATCCCACGTGAGACCGCTGGTCCAAATACGTTTACCGCGCCGGATCCCGCCTTTTGCGCCTTCTGCATTGATCCACTGACCGTAAACATCCACTCCTCGTAGCAGGAGCTCGAAACGGAAAAGAACCGCCAACGCTTCGAGATACATTCCTCGGCGGTCCATCTCCTCGACTATCGCCTGTATCTGCTCATACGTTGCGTAGGCCTGACGGGCGGCTGGCGTTTTGATCCGCATTTCCGATCGGATGCTTTTCACCCTAAGGCAATGCTCACGCACGCCATCATGATTGCCAATTTTGATGCCGTGAGAAACCGCCATACTGAAATAGGTGAACCACGTCTTGATGAAGTGATCGGAACGACCTTTGTCCTTCATCGCTTTCTTCCAGGTCGCCATGCGTTCAAAATCTGTTTCCGCGATTAGGACATTGCCCACCGCTTCCTCCACTACCTTCAACTTTTTGGCGTATGTCGTTCTGGTCTGAGGCTCAACATCCCAAAAAGAGCTGAACTCATCGGCGCGGAAACGGGATATCAACCAGCCCCAAGTGCCAGGTTCTTTGCCCGTCCTTTGTCCGTCGTACCATTCAACCATTTCTCGCGTAAGAGCCCGACATTGGCTTGCGCGCTCATAGTCAAGGCCATCGCCTTTGCTGCCCCCAAGCTCATAAGTGGAGATGGGGTATCCGGCCTTTCTGTATTTTGGGGTGGCGCGCCAGAAATAGTTGTCCTTGTCTGACCGGTATTGTCGGCAAGGGGCGTAATCTGGCTCGCTATCGTCCCAAAGCGAGTCTCTAAAACCCATTGAAATTTTCCTCGTGGTTGTTTTGGGGCAACCGCTCGGTGCGCGCCTTCGGTAATCTACTGTTCCGTTCCCGCGCCCATTCCTCAACTGATGGAATATGCCTAAGCCCGATGGCTGGATCAATCCTTGGAAACCCGTATTGGTCCTCCAAGGTTGTGGCATTCTTGTGAAGCCACTTCATGTCATGCCCCAGCATACGCGCAATATTGCGATCGCTGGTGTAAAGCGGCTTGGTTGTCATTTTTGGCGGTCCTCAATCTCAAGAGGGTTTGGCATTGTGATCGGTGGGGCTGGCATCCGTGACTGCCCCCGGAGTGTTTCGGGGGCAGGGTGGGGTGTCAGGACTCGGGGGATCCGAGAAAGAGCGGCAGGCCAGTGTCTTCCTGGTGCGTTGGTACACTTGGCGTTTTCGCGGTCATCACGGGCGGTTCCTTTCGTGTAAATGGGTGGCAGTTTATGGACGGCGGGCGGGGATGCGGCCGCGCCATGCGTCGTATTCGGTGCGCAAGGCTTGAAATTGGCCGGCGGCCTTTGGGTTGCTGTCCAGCTGCTTGCGGCTGGTGACGCCGCAGACGGTGCGGACGTATTCAGCCGCGGCGCTTGGTGTCATTGTCTTGTCAGGGTAGCTGCAGCGCTTTGCCGCGAATTCCTGGAACAGACCTGTATTACAGAGGATCGCGGCCTGACTTGCGTGGGGCAGCTGCGCGAAGGGTGTGCGGGTGGAGGATGTCGTCACGGGCTACACTCCCCGAAACACAGCGGTCGCTGCAGCGATTAGGGTGCCCCCGGCCAGCGCCAGGGGAATGATGAACCATCCGCTTGGCCATTTGTCCTCAACCTCCGGCTCGGGGAAGGAGTTGGCAGACAGCTGTTTGAGGCGTTCGATTTCAATCATCGGGGCATTGGATTTGTGCATGCATCAGCTCCCTTGGTTTTGTGCCGGGGGCAGGTGTGGGTCTGCGCCCCGGCGATGTGCTGCCACGCTTGGGGGAGTGGCGGCGCAATTCTGAAAAAGGCCGGGGGAACGCATCTCCCCCGGCGCGTGGGGAGGCCTTGCGGGTTACAAGGCGTCCGGGTTTGTCCTGCGGTTGGGGCAGGCGGCGCAGCGCCAGTTGCAGAGTTTCGCACGGGCGGCCTGGGGCCAGCGTTTCAGGGCGTGTTCAAAGAGTGCCCCTGATGTCGTGATATTGAAGAGCCGAACGCGCCATGTTGTTTCCCCGTGATCGAAGGGGAAAGCCTCGGGTTCTTGCACAGCTCCGCCTGCGTTGACGATCAGCAGCCGGGCTGCGTCTTCGGTCAACGTGGGCAGGACGGTGGCGGCCCAATATATGCGCGTGCGGTCCATGATGGTTTAGCGCAGGCAGGTGATTGGCGGAGGAGTGTACCCGCCTGCGCTGAGCTGCACCGGGAGGATTGGCGCAGTTTCTGTGTGAGTGGTGGTCTCCGCCAGTTTGGCGCGCAGCTGCAGGATCTCTTGTGCCATGTCTGGCAGGGCATGGCGCGCGATACCTACTAGCTCTTCATCTGTGAGAGCAGTAAGTAACGAAGAAGGGGTCAGCGCGCTGAATTGGTGCAGTTGCTCATTCGAGTATAGGTAATTGTCACTTTGTGCTGACATTCATATTCTCCCATTGGCTTTAGAAAATATGAATGTCAGGAATATTCCAGTCAAGAATAAAAATGACTGTTGGGAATATTTTTTTGCCTGATAATGCCCTTGTGACAGTGACCTTCTGTGGCTTGGCTTTGTTGGTGCGTGGCTACGCTTGACCACTTGGGGCGTCAACGCCTAGCAAATTTAGTTCTTTTGCCTTGTAGCAAAGTGAAGCGTTTGAACCGCAGTCGTATTTCTCGCGAAGCCTTAAGAAGCGACTTTTGACGCCTGATTGGGAGATGCAGAGCCGGTCAGCGATTTCGCTGTAAGATAGATCTTCGTGGATTAGCAGCCTTAATATGTTCAGCTCATCAGCTGTTGGCTGTGGTGGCGGAAGTAGCGAATTGAAAAAGGCAGAGGTCGCCACTCGAACATCGGTCATTTCCTTGTCTGTTAGTTCTCTGTCCGAGCGAGAAATAAACACCATGGATCTTCGCGCCCCCGTTAGAGCGGAAAAGGTGGCGCCAAAGGTTAAGCCGTAACGCTGTGACTTCTTTAAGACCTGAAGTGGGTCGGGGAGTTGGATTTCCGACCAACGAATTTCGCCCTCATTGGCTAGGGCCCATCGAAAGACGGGATCCTCAAGCAGAAAGTTTCCTAGATCGTACTGCTCTTTCCAAGCGTCGTGGAAGGTACATTCGAAGTGTTCGTACCCCATGATCGAAAAGTTAACCATCAGCGTGTAGCCGGAGTTGCTTACGCGTTCCAACACCTTTCGGCAGTTTGAAAACAGCGTGCTGATGTCTTCCTTAGCAATTGTTGTCAGGTTTCTTTCCATTCGTCATCGTCCATCTCTTCTCGGTGCCAAGCGGAAACCAAGGTTGCTTTTCGTGAAACTTCGGTTGCACCCAATGAAACCTTGGTTGTATTTCCGATAGCACCTTCAGAATGTTCTGGACAGAAAAAATACAGCTTGAGATTGTCAAGTTTGCTTGATTGCTATATTTTTTACGACTGGAGAGTGTATTGTCGGAGAGGATTACTTCGAAAATTGGCGTTGCGTCTAACCGCGTTGCAACCATGGTTGTTCAATTTAGTCAGGTTCGACTGCCAAAGCATTATCGTGATCTCGATCAGGATGTTCTAGACTCATTTATGAAGTTGCGCCGTCAAGTTTTTGCCGAAGGTAAAGGCTGGCGCGTTTGGTTAACGTGTTCCTCTGATTTGGATCAGTACGATCAACTGGATGCGTATTATGTAATCGCCTATGACGTGCATACGGGAAAAGCACTTGCGGGTTGTCGCCTCCTGAGGACGGATCGGGGCGGGGCTTCGCCGGACCGTGCGACAATGACTTACATGGTGCGAGATGCGGGTCGTGGTGTCTTGCCGGGGTTGCCCGGTGATCTTTGTGAGCAAGAGCCGCCCTGCGATAGACAGATTTGGGAGTTAACCCGATTTGCCTCCAACGGTGAGCCTGGGCCGGGTTCATTGGTCCTGCAAGAAGTTCGTCGTTTTCTAATGGCGCAAGGGGCTTCTGGGTTTATTTTCCTCTCACCGCCAGCCGTGTCGAGGCTTGCAAAAAGGGAGGGTTTCTTCAACGTGCGCCCTCTTGGTCCGATGCGAGGTGGGTTGGGGAATTGGTATCGCGTGTTTGCCGCAGACCTCTTGGAGGTGAAAGAGCAAGAGGCCGCATATGGTTGATTTGGTGGCGAAAGGTGACTTCCCGAAGGGAAGTCACCGGAGGCTAACTGTTGATCGGGCGCAAATGACTGTCTTGCTTGTCAAGATGACTGACGCCCAACTGGACAGCTTTATTGATCATCTTCTTGAGGCGCGGCTACTACTGCCTGAGCCATATCCAGCCAGCCGCTTCGGCGATCCTCGGGAAGGTTCCGAAAAATCTGTAGAAGCTTAGCCTCTGCTTCGCTTCTATCGTCCTGCAGTAGGGTATAGGTTGGGACCTCAAGTGCCTGAGCGATATAGTTTAAAACTCTCAGAGTTACGCCGTCCCATCCCGATTCAATCTTTGAAATGGTAGACTGTTCGACCCCTGCGGCTTCCGCCAGCATGGTTTGATTCCAGCCCTTTGCTTTTCTGAGACGCTTGAGTGTTTGCATGCCGTTAGTGTGCACACTGTGCATTGGATTCTCAAATGCGGCTCGGGAATAAGTATTCTTGACAGGAATATGAATGTGGGGAATATTATGACCCATGTTAAACCTCAAATCATACAGAAAGCAGCAAAAATTGCGCCAATGTGACTTGGCTGAGTTGTTGGGCGTTGAGCAGGCGACCATTTCCAAACTCGAGGCTGGCGTAATCTCGCCTGGTCTCGAGCTGGCGTTTGCGATCGAGGATCGAACCAAGGGGGCGGTCCTCGCGCGCAGTTGGTTGAGGGGGAAGGAAAAGGGTGATGTCTCGGGGCGCCCGCTGGATGATCAGTTTGCGGGTTTGGGCACATGAGAGCGCGAATTGGCGATATGTCAGGTAAACTGTCTGCACGGCATCAGTGTGTGCGGAACGGCTGGAAAAATCTTGCACAATCTTCTGATACTCCTGGAGACGCAAGAAAATGGTTCGCTGACCTTTTGTGGTTGGCATTTCCATCCAACAGTGAGCGCGAGCTAAGCCAGACGGCGGCGCGCGCCCTCAGGTGTTCTCCCCGGCAAGTCACGAACTGGCTCCGATGCGAAAACGACGCATCTCTTTCGGTCGTCGTGAAGGTTTTGGCCGCAGCGGGAGCAGAAGTCATGTTCCAAAAAATCGAAGGGAAACGTCTATGAGTGTGCGAATGCACATCCTCGCCAGATGGTATGAGGTGCGCGCTAGAATGGCGCATGGCCGCTATGTGCGGTTCACCAGAAAGGCCCAGCAATTGTGGGCACAGTTGTCGGCTGGACGGAGTGGCTCATGAGCGCCTTGCTGCAAGTCTCCTTGGACGCACCGGCAGATCCCGACTGGGTTCGGCTGCCGGGAGATGTGTGGGCGGCAAGCAAACTACCTTTTCAAGTATTTTTTCCTCTGAGAAGCGCTGGGGGCTATGATGTTGACGGAGATGAAGCAGGCGCTTCCATCATGCTTGAAACCGGCGCACCGAAGCTCTGCGCCGATTGGCATTTGGTCGCTAAACTCGCTGTTCAATTCTGCTGCTACTTGCGCGGGGATGTAGCCAAGTATTTTCTCGGAGGCCTTTGTGTTGGCTTTGCCCAAAACCTGCATGGCATTTGGGTCATAAGGGTTTTGGTAGTCGCGATGGATCCTGAGTGTTGCCTGCACCGGGTCCGATGTTTTGATAAACGTGCTTGCTCCGCTCCCAAGCTGGTTTGTGCCAGCCAAGCTGATGTCTCCTCGGCCCGCGAGGTTAACAAACCCATTCGGTCGGTTTTCTTTGATTGGGTGAAAGTCCTTTCGAGACCATTCTGGAGTAAAGTCTTCTTCCTTTTCAGCTTCAGCGCTATCATCGTCTTCCTCGTAAAGTTCGAGTGTTACGTCAATGCTATAAGGGTGGTCGCCACCGACCGAAAAACTTTTGGAGGAAGTGGAAAGAAGGCCCGATCCCGGCTTGTTTTTGATCGGAGCTTCGGTAATCGAACCGTCTTTCTCCTTTACGTCAAGATGCGCGAGTGGGTCGGCTTTCCAGTCTTGGCCGCTCTTGCGAGCAAGCAAATTTATGAGTCTCTGCAGGACTGCCGCCGCAATAAAACACCCAACTGCGATCCCGATTGTCGTGAAGAGAAACATGCCAGAATAAGCCTCACTGATTGCAAAATAATTTGGGTAGATTTCACTATAGGTAGTGTTGCTTTCGCGGTCCACACCCCAAGGGGGGTGTGAGTGATGGGCAGGCGCAGCAATTTCAAGCGGATTGATCGCGATGCCTATCTGACATGGGATCAGCGCGCTTACCCCCCATTGCTGCGGCATCTGCCGCGCCACACATCGTTTATTGAACCCTGCGCCGGGCGTGCGGATCTGTTGGATGGGTTGGAGGCCGCTGGTCACAGATGTGTGCTGGCCACGGACATCAGGCCCATGGATGAGCGGGTGTTCAAATCCGATATTTTGCGAGCCACGCCAGAAGAGATCCGCCTGTTCGGTGCAGATATGGTCATCAGCAACACGCCGTGGCGGCGGGATGTCCTGCATCGCATGATCCGTCTGTTTTCGGATGCTTTGCCAACTTGGCTTTTGTTCGATGCGAACTGGATTTTCACAAAGCAGGCGGCGGAATTCATGCCGTGCCTGCGCAAGGTGGTTGCGGTCGGGCGGCTCAAGTGGATCGAGGGGTCGAGGGACGACGGTAAGGACGATTGCGCCTGGTATCTGTTTGATAAGCCTTCGCCGCAGCCGCCCCGGTTTTATGGGAGGGTGGTGTAATGACTCCAGAGCGGGATCTGTGGATTGCGGTCATCGCACGCGCCGTTTTGGATGCTGTTTCACCTTCGCAAGCCGAAGAGGGAAGGCGGGCGCGCGTAAGTGCCCGGCGTTTCTTTGAATATGGCGGGGCGGACTTCAATCAAACCTGCAGCTTGGCCGGTTTGGACCCGGACGCCGTTCGTGAGGCCTATCTGGCAGGGCGGTTTGAGATGTGCGCGCAGGATTTGCAGTGTCTCTTTCGCACCTCTGGCGGGCGGGTTGAGAAAGCGTTCCAGAAGGGAAGTGCGGTATGACTGCCATAAAACTCGTTGAGCCGATAGAGATTTCCCAGCTTCCGGAATACCCGATCGGCCCGGATCAACGCTTGGATTCGCACGGTTTCATTCAATGGGAATACCGGCGTTGGATCAGCTCGGACATGCGATGGAACGGAACGCATGAATGCAAGTCGATCTGGTTTGAGTTGGTCAATATCGCACATGGTGAAACGCCGGTGGGTACACTGCCAGCAGATCCGCGCCGGTTGGCCCGCATGGTGGTGCCGTTCATCGACCCTGATCACTTCGAGAACCTGTGCAGATTGGACTTTGGCCCGCTCCATGGTTGGGATCGCTGCCGGGTTGAGGATGATGTTCGGTTGATGCATCCCGTTGTCACGCGGATTGTTACCTCTGCTTTGGCTTCGCGGGCAAATGCTGCAGCGCGTACTGAAGCTGCGTCGCATGTGCGGCGGCTGAAACGTTTGACTGAGGACATCGCGGCGCTTGCGCCTGCGATCTCCGAAGATCCAGCCAAGGTGAGGTGGATCGACATGTCGCTGCAAGAGTTGATCGCCGCGCGTGGCGGTTCCCGTCGCACGCCCGAGGATCTTCACCGCGCGATACAGGCATGCATTCAGCGCGATCGTGACGGTCGCTTTGCCAAGCCTCCCCAATAACTAACGTCCGCTAATGTCCGTTAGACACTAACTGACAGTCCGCGACACTCCGCTAATGTCTGCTTCGATAAGGATAAAGACATGAAATTGATAAAGAAAAAATCCGCAGACGGTCGATCAGGACCGGTGATGCCTGTGGATAACTCGGATTGCTGAGAGGGATTGAGCATGGATGAGAAGGAACAGGTTGCTGGTGAGCGCCGTGTGCGTGAGCTGCTGGTGGTGCCATTGCAGGAATTGGGGCTCGCGCGCCCTTCGACCCTGACAGTGAAGGCATATGAGGAAATGCTGTCTGCGTTGTGCAGCAAGCTGGCCTATATGTCCGAAATCAATCTGCGGGCTTTGCAGGAGGTTGCATCTGGGCGTCCGGGTGGTGCCAATGGGGATCGTTTTCCAATTGCTGCGAATGTTCTGAAATGGGCTGGCGAAATCCAAGCGCCAGATGATGATGGGTCGCCGCTTGTGCGGGCGGTCTTTGCGCATCGGATTGGTATCCAGGCGTTGGATGAGGGCTGGGCGCCGGAGCTTCTGGGGTTTCTCAAGTCGCAGCGGTCCTGGCCGAAGGAGTACGATTTGCGCAAGATCCGTGATCGTGCCCAGGATATTCGGCGCGAGTTTGAAAAGATGAATGACACCCTGCGGCGTGGGGGAATTGTGTCCAGTGAAGAGTTGGCGCGAAAGCAGCGCAGAGCGGACGTCGTAGAAAAGTGCCGGCGGATTGCAGCGTTGGTTCAGGAGGGAGCGGCATGATGTGCGCAGCAATCCGAGATTTTGAGACCATCGTTGTTGACCCATTGGGGCGGGCAACAAAGAAGGATCTGCGGGCGCTGCATGAGGCGCAGCGTTTATGTGATGTGCGCGCTTCGGGTTCGATTCCGGATGGCGCTTGTCCAGATGCGCCGATGGCTCCAGCGCGTGGCCCTGTGCAAGTGTTCGACATGATCGCAGCCTATCCCAAAGGGGAAGACGGATTTGAGTTCAAGCATAGCGGCTTTGATGGTCGCAAAACCATGCGGTGTGCGGACGTCTTTGACGTTATGGCGGCACGGGCTGCCGGTCATGGGAAGCCGTCACCGTTTAGCCCGTCCCAGGTCGCGATGGGGCGGTTCTATCGCGATCTGGTGGAGAAGCACGCACATGCGGGCGTCAAGTGTTCCTCACTTGAGAGCCTGTCACAGCGCAGCGCGGGGAATGGGTCGGACTTTATCGACGCGGTGTTGCGCGATCGGGAAAGGCTGCAGCAGTTGCACCGGCGCATTGGGGATGGGGCGAGTTTGGTTGTGCGCCGCCATCGTCCCTCAGCGCGCGGTTCCCGCACCACCATTACGGATCGCCGGTTGGTCGACATGGTTTGCATCGAGGGCATGACCATGAGTGATGTTCTGAAAGCTCATGGGTGGTCTGTCCGCTCTGCGTTTATCAGGGACTTGCGAAAGGCGCTGGCGGCGGCTCTGGACCGGATGCAGGGACCGGTGCGCCGTGGCCGCGTTGGGGCAGTCCAATTTGGCGATGGCTGCGTTCCTTTGTGGTAGCGCGCTAAATTAGGGGTTGATCTTTACGCCATCAATTTCGTATGGATTCTATATCATCACGAAATGCGCCCACGGGAAACCGGCGGGCGTTTTTGTTTGTGGTGTCCCTTCCTTCGGGGGTTGGGTTGAAGGTCAGCGCGGTCATGTCGCCAAACTAGTGCCGCGCTGACCCGTTTTTACGGACATTGTTATGGCGCAGCTCAAAATCTGTGTGGCCGCTGGCTGCGATGAGTTTGCTTTGCCTGGGTTGTCTCATTGCGAGCGACACGAGGTGGTGCGACAAGAAAAACTCAAGGCTCGGCGGGCTAAAGCAAAGACATCTGAAGCGGCTTTGAATGCAAGTGCGTTCTACGGTGATCCTAGATGGAGGGTGGCACGCAAGGCATACCTGCGTCTCCATCCTTTGTGTGCGGATTGTGGCGATCTGGGGGTGATTGAGCTTGCCACTGATGTTGACCACATCGTTCCGCACAAGGGTGATCGGAAGCTGTTCTGGGATCGGAGCAACTGGCAGCCGCTTTGTCATCGGTGTCACAGCCGAAAGACTGCTCGCGAGGTGTTTCATGGGGCACCGGGGGGTACTCGAAAATAAAGTCCGATACATCCGTAACCGGCGGTGGAACCTTTTTTTACGCGGTTCGGAAATTGGAGAAAAAACCCACTTTTAAAGGAGTTAGGTTGTGAAGGGAAGGAAGCCAAACCTTCAGAATGTTGTCCCGATGAAGGATGACATCCAGAAGGAAATTCCCGTAGCGCCTGATTTTCTGTGCGACTTGGGGCGTGACGTGTGGGACGAGCTGTGTCCGGAACTGGTTAGAAAGGGGCGGCTGGAACTTTTGTTCAAGTACCAGTTTGCAAGCTACTGCGCCGCCGTCGCGAATTTCATTCAGGCCACCAACACTCTTGCCATGGAGGCGCTGTTTTATGAGACCGGCAAAGGGCGAAACGGCAACCAGAAACGAAAGCATCCTGCTTTGACACTTCAGGAGGCCGCCAGTTCACAGATGCGCCGTGACAGTGCGCTGTTTGGCTTGTCGCCGGTTGACGAGGCTCGGTTAAGCGATGGCGGTCAAGGTGACCTGTTCAAGGCGGTGATGGATCAACTGAACGGTACAAATGGAACCAATTGATCATCCGGTTTCCAAGTATGCGCTCTCCGTTGTTGAGGGGGACGTGGTGGCAGGAGATCTTGTGCGAATGGCTTGTGAACGGCATTTGCTTGATCTTGAGACCGGAAAGGATCGCGGCCTTTATTTCGACTGTGAAGCCGCCAGCAAAATCTTACGGTGGGCGGGAATGTTGCAGCACACTGTGGGGCCGATGGGGGGCAAGCCTCTGAAGCTGGAGCCCTGGCAAGAGTTTCGCCATGGATCGGTTTTTGGATGGAAGCGTGAGCAAGACGGGTTGCGGCGCTTTAAATCGACTTACCATCAAGTGGGTAAGAAAAACGGTAAAACGACCGATACCGCCGTTCCGATGTTATACACGCAACTTTTCGATGGGGAGGCGGCACCTCAAGGGTTCTGCGCTGCTACGACAAAAGACCAGGCTGGACTGCTGTTCAAAGAGATGCAGCGTATGATAAAGAAATCGCCCTTTCTCGGGCAGCTTTTGACTGTGAAGCGCAACGTAATTGAGTCGCCCAATACCCAAGGGACGATCGCCTGTCTCAGCCGTGATGGTGACAGTTCCGATGGTATCAACCCGTATTTTCTGGCGCGTGACGAAATGCACCGTTGGACCGATCGGGAGCTTGCTGACACGATTGTGGAATCCATGATCGCACGGGCGCAACCGATCGACTGGGTAATCACAACGGCGGGGCAGGATCGTAATTCCCTATGTGGTGAGTTGCGTGGCTATTCTGAGGAAATCCTGCGGGGGAAGGTCGATGACGATACGGTTTTTGCGTTTGTCGCGGAGCCGCCGCAGGACTGTGATCCAACGGATCCGGTTGCCTGGGCTATGGGCAACCCAAACCTTGGCGTCAGCAAAGGCGTTGAAGCCATGCAGGACACTTTGCGCAAAGCGCTGGCGATCGCCGGGCGCATGCCAAACTTCCGTAGGTTTCACTTGAACCTGTGGACCGAGGGTGCAGAGACATGGATTGCACGTGACGTTTGGGATGAGGGCTTGATGTCTGCGCCATTTGACCCGGCGCAGCTCTATGGGCGTAAGGCGTGGGTCGGGTTGGATCTGTCAAACAAGATTGACACAACGGCAATTGTCGTAGCGGTTCCCGTTGAAGGTCTTATCTACTTGATTACCTACACTTTTCTACCGGAAGGCCCGAAGGGTTTTATCCAGCGGGCACAGACGGAAAAACGAGAGTATGTCAGCTGGCGTGATCAGGGGTGGTTGGAGATCCACAAAGGTGGGTCGATCGATGAGGATCAAATTGCCGATCGGTTGGAGTGGATACGGGCGCATTTTGACCTGCAGGAGGTCGCCTATGACCCGTGGGGCATGAAATACCTCGCTGACAAGTTGGACAAGCGGCGGTTTCCGATGGTGGAGCATCGCCAGGGATACGCGTCGATGTCAAATCCGATGAAACGTTTTGAGGAAAAGGTCGCGCAAAAGAAAATTCGACACGGGGGGAACCCGGTGTTGGGGTGGCAAGTTGGCAACGTTCATCGAGATGAGGACGCGGCAGAGAACATCAAGCCGAATAAAAAGAAGTCGACGGGGCGGATTGATGCAGCGGTTGCCGCGATCATGGCACTCGGGCGTGCGGAGGTCGGTGAAGAGAAACGTAAGGCTCGCGAGGTTGAGGTCGTATGAAATTTCTGGGACTGGAAATCAGCCGCGCACGTCACGGGGAGGCTGAGCAGACACGTATGGAGCCGCCGGTTACCGCTGCGTCCGCAGGACCATCAGGCGTTACTCATCCTCAGCCCTGGTTGTCGGAAGTGGGGTGGGGTGGTGGCTCAAGGCTAGCAAAGAAACTTCCGCGCGTAACACCGGATAGAGGTGAGCAGCATGGAACAGTTTTTGCGTGTTGCAACAACATTGCGGGGGACCTTGCAAAGGTTCCTTTGAAATTGTGGCAACGTCAAAAGAATGGGCAGGAGGTAAGGGTTCGCGATCATCCAGCAAATTACCTGCTGAATGTTGAGGCTTCCGATGGCGTGCCCGCAAAGATCATGCGCTTTGCTTTGATCTATGCCTGGGCGTTGCGTGGCAACTCTTACGCCTTCGGACCGCGTGACGGTGGCGGCGAATTGGAGATGATCGAGCTCGTGGACCAGAACGGCTGTACGCCGCTAAAGGCTGGTCGTGATCGCTTTTATGATTTTACCGATGGTGCAGGCGTGTACCGGCGGGTTGCCAGTCGGTCGATGGTTCACTTGCGATATATGGCGCTTGACGGTTGGGCGGGGCGGTCACCCATACAGGTGGCCTCTGAAACCGTTGGTTTGGCTTTCGCGGGTCAGGAATCTGCTGCCCGTTCGGTCTCTGGCGCGCATTCGAAGGCTTACATGAAGCTGGGTGAGGCATATGAGGATGATCAATCGCGCACCCGAAATGCGCGCCGGATCAAGGAAACGCTACTGAATAGTGATTCAGACGGCATTCCGGTTTTGGGTCCGGACGAAGACATTAAAAGTCTTGATCTGACTGCGGCAGACCAAGAGCTGCTGGCCAGTAGAAAGTTTGATCGCGAACAGCTTGCTGCGATTTACCGGATGCCTCCGTCAAAGCTCCAGATGTTGGAATATGGGGTCAAGGCAAACGGTGAACAACAGGCGATCGATTATCTTACGGATTGCCTTTTTCATTGGTCGGGGATGGCCGAACAGACAATTGCGATGGCAGTGCTGACACGGCGGGAACGGGAGGCGCAAATGTTCCTGCGCCATGATTTTGACTCGTTATTGCAACCGACAATCAAAGAACGAAACGAGGCAATGAAAACATCTATAGGCGGGCCATTCATGACGCCTAATGAGGGCCGCGAAAAGGTCGGGCTGCCGCCGATCGAGGGGGGGCATGTCTTGAATCCAGCGCCCAACATGACTCGTGACGATAGCAAGACTCAGAAGGGAAAAAGCGAATGAGCCTAGAAACCATTGGTGCCCATTTGGGGGGCGCTGTCCTTGCTCTAAGCGACGCCGGTTTGCCACTGCTGAGCGGCTGTATTCCTCGTGTGCCGGTGGATGCATCTTTGACATCCTACGCCTTGGAGGACGGTGGCGTGTCTGTGGAGCGCGGAGAGCGGTTTTCAGTTCACCGTGGAGTTGCCTATGTGCCGGTTCGGGGAATCCTTTCGCCCAATTCAGCTGCTTTGGAAAAATATTTGGGCTGGTCCACCTATCACGGGTTGATTGAGACCATGAGGGCTCTTTCTGCAAGTGATGAGGTGCGGTCGGTGGTGATGTTTTATGACACACCGGGTGGTGCCGTGATCGGAATTCAGGGTGCGGCTGAGGCGATCAAGGCCTGTGCGGCAGTTAAGCCGGTTCACGCAATGGTCCACCCGCTTGCCGCTTCTGCCGGATATTGGTTGGCGAGCCAATGCACAGACATTACTGCCAGCCCTGGCAGCTGGGTTGGCTCGGTGGGCACGATGTTGACCGGATATCAACCGTTGCAGCCGGGGATGGATGGTGAACAGGGGTTTATTCTCACCTCGGAAAACGCCGGTGCCAAAAGGCCTGATTTGTCCAGTGAGGAAGGGCGAGATATTGCACTGGTCCGCCTTAATGCGATGGAGGCGGAATTCCATACGGCGGTTGGCGAGGGGCGTGGAATCTCTGCAAGCGATCTGAAAGCCCGTTTGAGCCGCACAGACAGCCCGGCCAATGGCGGTGATGTATTCTGGGGCGCGGATGCCGTGGAGCGCGGCTTGATCGACAGTGTTGAAACTGTCGCCAGCTTCCTTGCGCGAATTTCGGATCTCTATGCTCCAAGCCCCAAAGCGAGATCACGGGCCTATTTAGCCCGTGCCTCTGCAGCAAAGGCGAAAGCCAGTCTCTGAAACCTAACCGGCCTCACAGGTCCGAACACACCTCGCGCGTTTGCGGCGGGGCCAATAGGGCTGCGCGTGTGCGGTCCTCCATGTGAAAGGGAGAAAACAACATGGATATCAACGATCTGCGCCGCATGCTAAAGGCTGCGGCGGACGATATGGAAACCAAAGCCAAGGCGATCGAGGCGTTCGAGCAAGCCGAAGATGTTGACCAGGTTGCGTTGAATGCTGCGGTTGCAGAATTTGAAACTGCCGAAGGTGCATTTCAGGGTCTTAGCGCAAAACTCAAGCGCGCTGAATCTGTTGAGGCTGCCAAATCGCTGATTGCAACGTCCGAAATGGATGCGCCGCAAGCGTCCCAAGCCGCACCTGCAATCCCGAAGGATCCGGAACATGAAGGGATTGAGATCGGTTTCATGGCGCATGCGCTTATCAACGCGCGGGGTGATCGCGATCGTGCGGTAGAGCGGCTTGAAAAAGACGGGCATTCCGGGGTGTCGGCTGCGTTGTCTGGAGCCACGGAAAGCGGCGGAGGTGTCACCCTTCCGCGCCCGCAGGCTCAGCAGGTTATTGGCTTGCTGCGTCCACGTGTGACGGTTCGCGCGTCTGGGGCGCGTGTCCATGACATGCCTGCTGGTGAACTGCGCAATGCCCGTATGGCGACACCGGCCAGCGCCTCTTATGGTGCTGAAAACGCGGCAATTGTTGAAAGTGAACCGACTTTCGACAAGGTGGAAGAGAAATTCCGGAAATTAACATCACTTGTCCCGCTCGGAAATTCACTGCTCCGCCATTCCAGCGCTTCGATCGCGATCATGGTTCGCGATAGTATTATTCAGGAAATGGGATTGATGAATGATCTGGCCTTCTTGCGTTTTGATGGCGCGGGGGGCTTGCCCAAAGGCCTGCGCCATTGGGCACTAGCGGGCAACTGGCAGGATGCTGTCGCGGGTGATCCTGTTTTGGTTGAACAAGCAATTCGCCGGATCAAGAGCAAGGTTGAGGACGCAAATGTTGCCATGGTCTCGCCGGGTTGGATCATGCGGGCGTCTGCCAAGAATTTCCTTGCCAGCCTTGTCTGGCCAAACGGTTTCAATGTGTTCCCGTCCATCGACAGCAGAAACGAGTTGCATGGCTATCCAATTCGCATCACTTCGCAGATCCCGGATAACCTCGGCGTGGGCGGTGACGAAACTGAAGTCTATTTTGCGGACTTTGCGGAAATCATGATTGGTGATGCCATGCAGATCGCTTTCGCAGCAAGTTCTGAAGCATCCTATGTGGACCAAGCGGGTAACACCGTTTCTGCGTATCAGCGGGACCTGACGTTGATGCGCGCCATCGCTGAGCACGATATGGCTCCGATGCATGATGAGGCCATCGCAGGCCTGAATGGCGTCGGTTGGTCGCTCTGATCCACTCAAAGGAACGCCTGACCTCGGCGCTTTTGGGCGTCGGGGTTTTATCCCTCTCTTGCAAGGATTGTTGATATGACAAAAGTTATCGTTGAATTCCAAAAAAACCATGGCCGTTACGTCAAAGGTGACGTTGCAGGCTTTCCTGCCGAAAAAATCGCAGATTGGCCAAAAGGGGTTTGCAAACCCTATGACCCGACCGCCAAGGCGGGGACACTCTCTATGAAACTCGATGCGTCTGAAGCTCAAGAAGTGGTCGCCAAGGCGCAGGCAAAGTTGGACGAGAAAATCGGGGAGCTGGACGCCCGAGAGGCTGATCTAGCGGCACGTGAGGCGGCGCTTGTGGCGCGTGAGGCTGAAGTCGCAGCTCCGGCTGACCAAGGTTCGGCCAATCTACCCGCAGGCGCGCCGCCGAAACAGGGCGCTAAGAAATAAGGGGCGTGGATCATGCGGGTGATCGGTGATCAGGATATTGCGGCGGGTGTTGACCTCGGTGACTTCAAGCGATCTGTGCATATTGCGGAAGAAGACCTGGATGACGATGCGGCGCTGTCTCTGATGCTGGGTGCTGCCGAGGCAACGGTCGCAACTGCAACCGGTCGCCCGCTTACTCCGCGCTCTGTCGAATTCATCATAACACGGGGGTGCTGGAGCCGGTGGTGGTTTCCTGTCTTGCCTGTCTTGGATCTGACGGGGCTGGCGATCAGTGACGGTTCGGGTGGTTGGATTGATCAGCCGCTAACAGGCGCATGGATCCAGCAGCCACATGATGAGCCACAACTTGTCCTCGGAACTGACTGGGTAGGGCGATCGGTCAATGGTGATCTCTTGCGCGTTCAGGCAACGGTCGGCGGTGCAGATGCGTTTGTCCTGGCTCGGTGCCGTCAGGCCATCTTCCTTCTGGCGAAAGAATGGTTTGATGCTGGTATCGCTGTGGATGGAGAGCAGCAAGCAATGCTGTCTTTTGGTGTTCGTCTCTTGATGAAACAGGCGCGGTATCGCCGCCCCTGTGAGGTGGCCTAGTGGGCAGGCGTTTGGATCGAAGGGTGGCCATTTTCCAACGCGTTCAGGAGAAAAGCGCAACTGGAAACATGCGAGCCGTCGGGGAGGTAGTTTTGATGACCGTCGCAGCCAGTTTTACGCCTGTGTCTGATGGTGAGCGTTGGCGCGCCGGGGCTGTAGAGCAAAAGGCAGAGGCGCGGTTTCTCCTTCGGCATTCGAGCCGTTCCGCAGCCGTGACCGGGGACCACTTTCTGCGGTTTCAGGGCGATGATTGGGAAATCAGCGGGGTCAAGGAAGTTGGCTGCCGTAAATACATTGAAATCACTGCCTGGAGAATACGTTAGGGGGTGGCATGGCCGTTAAGATGAAAATCGAAGGTGCTGGCGACATCGAGCGTGGTTTGGCAAGTTTGAAGCGCGGCACGGCAAAGGGTGTTATGCGGCGCTCCATGAAAAAGAGCGTCAAGCCCGTGAAGGAAATGGCTGACAGTGTTTCACCGTTTGTCATTGCGGTTACAAGCAAGCTGACGGCGCGTCAGAGTCGCGCTGCGCGCTCTGATCGGGGGCGCAGTAAGGTTGTTTTGTATGTGGGGCCGGTCTCTGAAGACGGCAGCGGCGCGCCGCATGCCATTTTGTACGAATTCGGCACCGGCCCGCGTTTTCAGAGGTCCACTGGCCTGTCGACTGGGGCTATGCCCGCGCGCCCGTTTATGCGCCCCGCTTGGGATGTTTCGAAGGACGCGATGTGGGAAACCCTCCGTCGCGAAGTCTGGATCGAAATTGAAAAGGCGGTGGCGCGCTCGCGCAGGAAAGCTCTTCGGTCATGAGTATGGAGGACGATCTTTATGCGGTGCTGGAGGGGCTGGCGCCAGGGGTGGTTTGGGGAGGATTTGACGATGCAGTCGGTTTTCCCAGAATCACGTTGGAGAGGGTGTCCACGCTGACGGGTTATTCTCTGAAATCGCGTGCAAATATCGAGACCGCGCGTATTCAGGTGAATGTTTATTCCAAAGATGCGGATGAGGTTTTGGCCTTGGCACCCTTGGTGTCGTGGACCTTGACCGAATTTCAGGGCGGGTCTGTGATCCGCTGTAAAGAACTGTCCCGACGGGATTCTCTATCAGAGACCGGCGGTGATGTGATCCGGCTGCAGATGCTGGATATGCAGGTGCGCTACCGCGCCTGACCCCGCCGGGAAACCGGTTTTATCAACAATATGAAAGGAAGTAAGCCATGGCAGAGAATGTCATTGCAGGCGATCTGGTGGACGTTGAATGGTCCGCCGATGGTGTGGACGGCAGTTTCGAGATCATCAGGGGGTGTAAGACCGTGGGGATCCCGGAAGAAAACCCGGAATACCGCGATCGCACCTCATTGGATAGCCCTGGTCGGACACGCGAATATGGTGTGGGACTGACCGAGGTCGCAGAGCTTAGCCTGAGCTGCTACTACTCTGCAGATCTTTATGAGCAGGCGCTTGCTTACAAGGCCACAGGCCTGCCGGTTTTCTTCCGGGTTACGCTGCCGATGGTCGACGATCAGGTGACCAATGGCGATGTCTTCACATACAGGGCGTTCGTCAATCCGTCGATCCCGGCGGTTGATCAGGATGGCGACCTGATGACGGATCTGAAACTGCGCCCCACAGGCCTCATTGACTGGGTGAGAGGAGCATAACAGATGATTCCTGCAGCAATTTTAAAGTCGGGTAAGAAAACCTATAAACTGCGGCTGACCACTGGTGCGCTGTTGCGGTTTGAGGAGGACAACGGGGGAAAGTCCTTCGATGGCCTTCTGGATGAGTTGATCAAGGGCGCGGGTGGGATCAAGCCGATTGTCTCGGTTCTTTCAGCGGGTCTTGATGACGGCAACGGCGTTCCAAAAGAGGACGCAATTGCGATGATTGATGCAGCCGGGGGTGCGCAAAAGGTGTTGCCCTTTATCGCTGAAGCAATCGGTAAGGCTTTTCCCGCGCCAAAAACTGAAGCGGGCGAGGGCGAAGACGCGGGAAAGAACAGCCCCCCGGCGGGGGCGTAGACTGGACCGCGTTGTTTTCAGTGTGGTGCGAGTTGGGCTTGCACCACACTGATTTTGAGCATGTCACCTTCAAAGAGTATGACCTGATTACCCGCGCAAAAGTCCATGCAAAAGACGCGCAGATTGCCGCGCGCAGGGTGTTGAATCAGGAACTGGGTTTGTTGGTCGCTCATGCCTTTCACAATCCCAAAAAGATGCCTGATTTTACTCAGTCCGCCGACCGCAAGGCAGGTGGCAAGGCAGATGCCGCAGTGGGTGTTAAGAAACTGCGCGCTGGCTTGATGGGTATGCATTTCAAAAGCAAGCAGAGGTCTTGAATGTCCGCGATTATTGGCGCGCTGCGCGCTGTACTATCCATGGATTCCGCTGCCTTTGATACAGGCGCGAAGCGGGCAAAGGCTACCATGGGCTCGGTCGAGCGCCGCATGGTCAGGCTTGCCGGCTCGATGGAAGGGGCCGGGCGTCGTATGGCGCTTGGCCTCACCCTGCCTCTGGCGGGGGCTGCCACTGTTGCAGTGCGGTCCAGTCTGCAGATCGTGGATGCGCAGGCCAAGATGGCGCAATCGCTTGGCACAACTGTTGCCTCCATGCAGGTTCTGGAGCGGGCGGCGGATCTTTCCGGTGTGGCCATGGGGGAGGTTCAACAGGCCACGCTGCAATTGACCAAACGCCTCAGTCAGGCGGCGGGCGGGACTGGTGTGGCCGCAAAGGCGTTGGACCGCTTGCATCTGAGTGCATCCGCACTGCAAGCGCTGCCGCTCGACCAGAGGTTGGAAAAGATCCAGGGGGCGCTGGCTGAGTACGTGCCGGAGGCGGAGCGTGCGGCGGTGGCCTCTGATCTCTTTGGCAGCCGGGCGGGGGTGATCTTTACCCGGATCGACGGGGCCGCGCTGCGAACAGCTGCAGATGACGTGAACCGCTTTGGCGTTGCGGTTTCTGAGGTTGATGCAGAGCAGATCGAAATCACCAATGACGCCATGTCACGGATGGGGCTTGCCAGCCGTGGATTGGCAAATCAGTTGACGGTTGCGCTCGCGCCTGCACTGCAGGCGCTGAGCGATCGCGCTGCGGATATGGCGACCTGGTTTAATGACTTGTCCGATGGCACAAAGCGGTTCATCGCCACCGGTGCCTTGATCGCGGCAACCGTTGGGCCTGCAGCCCTGGCGCTGGGGCTTGTTCTGAAGGTTACCGTTCCGCTTGGTGTTGCCATGGTGGGCATGTTGTCCGCGGTGGCGTTGGTTCCATTGCGCTTTGCGGCGGCTGCCAAATCAGCCATTGCACTTGAGGTGGCGCTTGGGGCCACGTCGACCAAGGCGGCGGTTGCAAGTTTGGCTATCAAGGGGGTGCAAAGGGGGCTGGTCCTGCTGCGCGGTGCGTTGATTTCCACAGGTATTGGTGCGCTGATTGTTGGGGCTGGTTTCCTGGCGATGAAGTTTCACGACCTTGTTGTTGCAACTGGCGGCTGGGGGGCGGCTTTGCGCGCTCTTGGCGATCTTGCCGTTGGGGTCTGGGATGGCATCAAGGTCAGTGCAACCGCTATTGGTCCGGCTTTGCAGGCTGTTTGGGCCGGGGTGCAGGCCTCCTTTACCCGTATGCTGCAGGATCTCTCTCTGAAGTGGGCGAGTTTCCTTTGGACCTTTGCCGACGGATTGCGCGGCATTCGTGGTCTTGAGGGGATCCAGCAAAGTCTGCGGAACGCCTCGGACGGTGCCATTGACAAGGTTGTGGAGCTCGATGCGGCAGCAAGCACCCTTGAGGGATCTGTGATCCGCCTGCGCAAAGAATCCGCAGGCCGCCTGAAAGAGGGTTTCAAAATTGCCGGTGAGGCGATGGGCAAACTGTCTGCACAAATGAATTCCGCCAACGAAGAGCTGGATGCGGGCGATGATAGCGCGGATGCCCTGTCGGAGGCTTTGGGAGGGCTGGAGGGCGCGCTAGATGATGGGGCTGGTGGGGGTGTGTCCGGCGGTCTGGCCAAGGCAAAAGAGAAGTCGGCAGAGCTGTCCACTGAACTGGATGGTCCACTCACAAGCTCCATTGATGGGGTTTCGCGGGCGTTTGGCGACTGGGTTGCCGGTGGTCTGCGAGACTTCCGAAGCCTGTGGGATGGGATCAAGGACGCCGCCAAGCGTGGTTTGGCGGATCTGGCAACCACATTTGCCCGCAATCAGATCCGACTGGCTGTCGGGTTGTCGGTGGCGGGTACGGGAACCGCAGCCAATGCGGCGGGCGGTCTGGCCTCTGGCGGTGGGGGACTGCTATCGGGCCTGCTTGGAAAATCAGCCAGCGGTTTGATCGGCGGTGGCGGGTTGCTGGCTGGCGCGGCGGGTGGGTTTCAGGCCGCGCTTGGCCTGGGCGGATTTACCAGTGCCGGCATCCTGAATATTGGGGCCAATGCTGCCTTGGCTTCGGCTGCAACGGGGGCGGGTGCTTTTGCATCGACAATCGGGGCCGCACTTCCTGTTATCGGGATCCTTGCGGGTGGGCTAAGTCTGTTCTCAAAAGCCTTTGGCCGGAAATTCGAATATTCGGCGCTAGAGGGGACCGTTGGTGCCGATGGGTTTGATGGGTATACCCGTGACTTCCATAAGGGCGGTTGGTTTAGAAATAATAAGAATGTCTATGGCGCAGTTGATACCGAACTGGATGCAGCGCTTGATCAGCAGGTTGAGGGGCTGACAACCGGCCTTCTGTCGATGTCTGAGGCGCTGGGGTTGGGCAGTGACGCGCTTGCGGATTTTGAGGGTTACACCCTGTCGGTGTTGACGTCCGGGCGCACGCAAGAGCAGATCCAGCAGGATATTGCGGAGCATATGGAGGCGGCCACTGAACAGATGGCCAATCTGATCCTGGGCACCGATGAATTCACGCGGGTTGGAGAGAGCGCGACGGATACTCTTTCACGTTTGTCGACTGGATTGGTGTCCGTCAACAACGCCATGGATTTGTTGGGTGGTGCGGCCTTTGATGTTTCGCTGGTCGGGGCGAACCTGGCGTCTGACCTTGTCGATGAATTTGGCGGCGCAGATCAGCTTTCCGCCTCGGTATCCAGCTATTTTTCTGGTTTCTATTCAGAAGCCGAACAAAGCGAAACCATTCTGCGCCGCCTGCGAGAAGAGTTTGAAGAGCTGGGCATAAGCATGCCAGCTTCCCGCGATGGCTTCCGTGAGATTGTGGAAAGCCTCGATCTCACCACTGAAGGCGGGCGAAAGCTCTATGCGCAGCTTTTGAATTTGTCCGGTGCGATGGATGAAGTTCTGCCTCAGGTGAGCGCGTTCACAGATGAATTGGCGGGCATAGCCGATGAGATCGGCGGCGAAATCGGGGTCCAGATTGACTCGGCCCGCGATATGGTGAGCGATGCGCAGGCGGCTGCGGTTGAGTGGCGACGCGCGGCGGATGGTCTGCGCGGGTTTGTGTCTGATCTCCTGAATACTGATCTCAGCGCGGCGAGTGACCTTCAAACGGCTTCCGCTCAAAGGGCGCGGCTTGATGCGGCCTTTGTAGGTGTTCAAGAGGGAGATGTTGAGGCGGCAGCCTCTCTGCCGGATCTGGCGCGAAACTATCTGCGCAGCGCGCGGGATGTTGCTGGCTCTGAACTTGAATATCGACGGCTTGCTGCCGACGTCCAGGCGCGGTTGAACTTTGCGGCGGGCGTCGCAGATCTTGAGGCCGGAAACGATGAGGTGTTGGCTGGTCTTTATCAGCAGCAGATTGAAGTTCTGACGTCGCTTGGCAATTTCCTGCAGCTTGAAGGGTTGACCGCTGATGAGGTGTCCAATCTGAGTGAGGGTGTTCAGGAACTGGCGAAAGATTGGGATGGCACGGTGGCGTCATTTGACGCGTCCCTGTCCGCGCTTCAGAGTGCGATCGAAGAGGCGGAAGCCTTCAGCTATGATGATTTGGTCGGTGCCCTGGATGTGGCCGTGTCGCTGGATGACAACGCGCCTGCGTGGTTGCGGGATCTGGTCGAACAGGCAGATAGTGGTATTCGCACGGTTCTGGACTTTGTCATTCGTCGCGATGACCTGACGGCGGCAGACCGTTGGATTGTCACCAATGCCCTGTCGCGCCATGTCGCAACCCTTGATCTGGTGCTTGGCTCCGATCTTGATGTCGAGAGCCGTAGGCTTGCGCTGACGGCTGCGGCCGATCTGCGACGGACTATGATGCTGGATCTTGGCAGGGATCTTGATCCGGATACCCGGGCAATGGTGCTGACCCGCTCTGCCAGATTGTCGCGGCGCGTGAATGTGGCTTTGACCGGGGCGGGGGCTGATACCGTCAAGCGCCTGTCTCATATTGCCAGCCTGATCGGATCCGGCGGTGGTGGCGGGCGTCTGACCTTTGGCGGTGGGGTTGTGCTTGAGGCTGATGAGGTCTTTTCGGATCTTGCCAGCCAAACCGAGCGGCTGCGCGAGCCAATGGAGCGACTGCGGGGCACGCTGGGTGAACTTCGGGATGCAATAGAGGCTGACCGCCGCGAGCGCGAAGTCCAGGCAAAGATCGCCTCTTTGCAGGCGCAAGGTGTGACCGCAGTGGCGTCTTCTGAGGGGAGTGAGGGGCGAAGCCTGGTCGCGTCGATACGGAACCTTGAGCAGGCGACGGGCGTTCGCTTGAATGATGGTCATACTCTCGAAGTAGGGGATGATGGGCGCATTAACTATGACGCTGACTATGTTGTGTCTCACAGTGGGTCTGATCTTGAAGCCTGGCGGCGCGCGTTTTGGGCTAAGGGCGGGCTTCAGGATCAGATCTTCGCATACAACAAAAGCCTGCGGCAGGATGAGCGTTTGGCCGAGCGTCTGCGGTCCCAGATCCGCAGCCTTGGGGCAACCCCTGCTTTTGCGCAAGGGGGTGCTCACCAGGGCGGCGCTCGCATCGTTGGAGAGCGGGGCTGGGAGATCGAAAACACCGGGCCATCCCGCATTCATAGCCATTCTGAATCTGTTGCAATGCTTGATAACCGGCCACTGGCGCGCGGTGTGGAGGAGCTGACCCGCCATGTCGTGGCGCAGGGGCAAGTCATGAGGATGCTTCTGGACAAGCTGGTAAATCAGATTGACGACTGGGATGAAATTGGCATGCCGGAGGTGCGGAGCTGATGGACTTCAATATTATCTCTCCAATGACGGTGACCGATGTCGAATTGGTTGCGTCCAATATCGAAGAGAATGATTATCAGGAATGGGCGGCGGGGGTGGTCTTCTCCAAGGGGAGCAAAGTGATTTCGTCCGTTTCCCACCGGATCTATGAAAGTTTGACAGACAATAATTCGAACAACAATCCGGTGTCGGATGACGGCAGCAATTGGCTGGACGTGAGCGCGACAAATCGCTGGCGGGCGTTTGATCAGCGCCGATCCAATCCGGCAGTACAGCAGGGCAGCATTTCCTATGAGGTTGTGCCGACACAGGATTGTGACGCCATCGCTCTGTTTGGTGTGCGTGCTGGATTTGTTCGGATCGAGGTGTGGGATGGCGCTGAACGGATCTATGACAAGGCGTTCAGCATGGTCGATCGGCGTCACGTTGCCAGTGTTTACACATGGTTTTTTGGCGGCATTGTGCTGTCCCGGCAAAAGGTTTTGAACGGGTTTCCCGGCTATATCGGTCACCGGGTTGTGGTGACGATTGATGCGGGATCGGCAGAAGCTGAAGTCGGCCACATCGTAATGGGGCGAAATCACATCTTGGGTCGGGTGCTGAATTTACCGAGCGTCCAGTTCGTGAGCCACAGCCGAAAGGACTATGATGATTTCGGCAACGAGATTCTGGTCAAACGTGGCTCTACCCGGAAGGTTACAGTCTCGCTTGAGGTTCCAACTGTTCAGGCACCGCGCGTGATGGATATCGTGGGCGAGGTCGATGGGCTTGCAACTGCGTTTTATGTGTCCGGTGATGCGCCGTCTTACGGTGTCGAGGGGCTTGGGTTTGTCGATGATCATGGTCAAGAGATCGACGTTGCCGGTTCCTCCATCTTTCCCTTGGTGATCAAGACGTTGAAGTGAGCGCGCGCTGTCTGTCGCGCGCTTATCACCGGATCCGCCTATCAAACACTTTTGATCAATCAGAAAAACATAGGAGACAACTATGCCGGACTTTCCCGAATTGTCGGACTTTCCGCCAATCCCTTTGCGTAGTTCCCCTGAGGCTGACTTTGACGGCGCTATGGTTCAGCTCTTTCAACACTTTGCAGGCACGTTTTTGAGCGAGATGCGGGCGCTTTTGACGGCGATGAACGCGGTTGGTGTCGTTGATGAAAGTGGGGCTCTTGCGCTTGGGCATGTCGAGGCCCGCACCGTTCTGGATGTATTGCAGGACGTTGAGTTTGACCCGTCAAATTCTGTGGATACAGCAACCGCCATTTTGCGCGGGGGAGACAATTCGGCGTTGGGTGCTTTTGGAGGGGCGTTGGTCTTGTCCAAGCCCAATTCATCGCGCCCTGGGGTTGTCCTGGCGGCAAAGCAAACATCGGGTGATGCCGACACGATTGGGCTGTCAATTTTTACCCATGGCGGGATCAACTCAAACGACGAAACGCAGGAGGTTTTGACGATTTCGCACGATGGCAAGCTCGGTCTTGGTACTTCTGAACCGACCGCTCTCTTGCACGTTTTTCAAAGTGGCTCCCCGTCGACCGGGGTTAGGGCCGAGAATAGCGACGGTTATGCGGATTTTGTTGCTGACCTTGGGCGGGCCAGGATCATTGCCGATAGCGGCGATGGGTCGGCAGATTTTTACCCTTACGGCAGGATTGACGCAGTTGGTGACACTGCGAACAACAACCATAAACTTGGCGCTTTCGCCAATAACTTGCTTCACACAAACGATGTTGTCAGGGTCCGTGTTGCGCGGGGCGCCTCTGCGGACTTTGACATGATGAGGCTTCAATCGTCGGGCGGTGCGAATAACGAATTTCGGTTTCGCGGTGATGGAAATGCGTTTGCCAGCGGCAGCTGGCAATCGGGTGGCGCGGATTATGCGGAGTTTTTCGAATGGGTCGACGGCAACCCCACAGGCGAAGACCGGCGCGGGGTTGCCGTTGTGCTGGACGGTGACAAGATCCGCCCGGCTGTGGAGGGTGAAACGCCATTTGGAGTGATTTCAGCAAACCCCTCGGTCCTTGGGGATGCCGATATTGACCGGTGGAAATGTAAGTACCTGACCGATGATTTTGGTTCTCCGATCCTTGAGGATTTTGAGGTTGTTCAATGGGAGGCCGTCGATCCGGAAACCGGCGCGCCCATTCGGCACCAGTATGCTCACGACGCTCTGCCGCCCGATATTGAGGTGCCCGAGGATGCCGCCAGGGCTTGGGACAAGCGGCGCGTTCTGAACCCCGAATACAATCCGGATCAGCTCTATCTGCCCAGAAGTGAGCGCCCGGAATGGGCCATGGTCGGCCTTATGGGCAAGCTGAGATTGCGCAAGGGACAACCGGTGTCGCCCGGCTGGATCAAGATGCGGGACATCTCTGATGCAGTTGAGGAGTGGTTGGTCAAATGAGCGGACATCACACAATTTTAAACACGACAACTTGGAGCGGGGCTTTGATGTCCTGCGTTGCGGCGCTGAGGGATGGTATGAGTGAGTTGACGCTGAACGACTGGATCGCGCTGATTGGCGTTTCTATGGCCGTGTTTGGCGCACTGACAAATTTTGTTTTCAAACTGCGCGCGGATAGGCGTGCAAAGCGTGAGCATTTGGCCCGTTTGTCCGGGCGATAACCTTTCCTGAAATCTTGAGTTCACCAGCCCGCCCGCGGGCTTTTTTGGCATGGAGAAATGGCATGAAATTGCAAGAAAACTGGAAGGAAATAACAAAAACCGCCTGGTCCATAAGGCTGATGGTGTTGGCGGCGCTGGTCGCGGCGCTGTCGACCTTTTTGGCTGCCGCCGACGCGGAGCTGTTAGGGGTGCCTCCTTTGTACTTTGCCGCCGCCGCTGCCGTCCTGAACACCCTCGCGATCCCTGCGCGGCTCATTCTGCAGGACAGTTTACCGACGCTGCGACAATTCTTATCCGATGACAGCGGTGCTGTTCGAAAACGAACTCTTGGCATGCTCGCCGGTGGCGGGCTGGCGCTGACCTCTGCTGTTGGTTTTGTCGGTCAGTGGGAGGGGCTCCGCACCCAGGCATATCGGGACATCGTTGGTGTTTGGACTGTCTGTTACGGCGAAACCCGAGGTGTGCAGCCAGGGGATCGGTATTCAAAGGCTGAATGCGATCGAATGTTGGCAGCCCGCATCCTGGAGTTCGAGCGCGGTCTTGATCGGTGCCTGACAGAACCTGTCCCTGTGGGGGCCAAGATTGCTTTTGTCTCCTGGTCCTACAATGTCGGTCTCGGGGCCGCTTGCAAATCCACACTGGTGCGTAAGGCGAACGCCGGAGATCTTCGGGGGGCATGCAACGAGCTGCCCCGCTGGAACCGCACAGGCGGGCGTGTTGTGCGGGGGCTTACGAACCGCCGTTTGTCAGAACGCCAGATCTGTTTGAAATCGGTTCGTGAGGCCACGTAATGCGTGTGCTTGCCTTGTGCCTCCTGCTCGTCGGGTGTGGCGTGTCACCGCTCAAGCTGGGCGGTCCGAATGTCGCCGCGAATACACAGGCGGGCGCAGAGAACGTTCAAGGCTTCAAAACAGACCAAGGACAAGCTGTTTCGCGCGTGACCGGCGATGTGCGCCAAGAGCGCGCCGAACGTCAGGTTCGTGCGGAAACCATCGAAACCGTTGTCACTTACCAAAACCAACCCTGGCTGATCTGGGCGCTGGTTGTGGCGGTCTTACTGGACAGCCCCCTGCGCTGGCCCGGACAAATTTACGCTGGCCTCACACGCCGCAAAACATAAGGAGGGGCACATGCCTCAGGAGAATCCATTCCAATCATTTGCTCGGGGGCTGAGCAGTCCGGCAGGGCGGCATGTGTCCATTGTTCCCGAAGATGGGGCGGACCTGCCAGTTCGGCCACGCGTGCTGAGGATTAACAGCACGGGTGTTTTGCGGTTGCGCGATGAGACGGGGCAGCTGTTTGACTACAATGTTCGGCAGGGGGAGGTCTTGTTGTTCTCACCTGTGGGGGTTGAGGCAACCGGAACAACTGCTGAAGTCGTTGGCTGGCTCTAATGTTGGGCTTTGATTTATCGGTCACGGGTCCGGCGATTTGGCTTCTTATCTTTGCTGATTTGGTCGAAGTCCGCCGTGACGAAGCGGGTGTTCTGCTCCTTACCGTAAATGAACCTCAAATTCTCACCCGGCGCGACGAGGCGGGTGCCCTCCACATCACAATCCAGGAGCCGTGAATTATGGCGACAATCTTTTACCGCGTTGGTGCTGGTGCGGAACAGTCGATTACTGCTGAGCTGGGCCAATCTGTTGAAATTCCAGGAAGTTCGGGGCTGGACGTCACATTCCGCGTGGAGACTGATGAGCAGGCTGCAATCTATGTGCCACCTGTCGATGGCGGTCTTGATCTTGTTGTGCCATTTTCGCCGCTGGATCTTTCACCCTTGATGATGCTGGATGTGTCCGACCTCTCCACCCTGTTTCAGGACGCCGCCGCCACCGTTCCGGTGGTCGCGGATGGGGATTCGGTGGGCCATATTGCGGATCTGTCGGGCAACGGCTTCCATCTGACCGCAAGCGGCGCTGACAGGCCGCTTTATCGCACCGATGGCGTCCGTCACTGGCTGCAGGCCGAGAACAGCCGCTTGTCCATCGCGTCACGCCTGACATTGGGTGCCAGCCCTGCCTTAACCGTTCTTGCTGCGTGTAACCCTGATGCGCTTACGACATCCTACGAGGGAATTTGGCACCTGGGGACTGAGAATGCGACTGGCACATTGATTGGGTCAGTTAATGCAACGTACTCGGGATTTTTGCATGCCAACGGTAACCGTCTGTTCTCCCCGCTGGCACCAAATGCCGATAGGGTCATCGGCTGGCGGCGGCAGGCTGGCGCAAGCCACGGGGCGCAAGAGCTGTTTTTTGACAACCGGGAAGCTGTGTCGATCAGTGAGGCCAACCCCGGCAACACCCCGGCAGATACGGGGGCCGGGTTCCAGCTCTTTGACCGGGTGACGGGCGGGCAGCCATTTGCCGGACGTCTTTACACTTTCGCGGTATTTGGGGCTTCCTTGCCGGATGCGGATGTTTCGAATGTCGCAACCTGGATGGCTGGGAACCAGGGGCGGTCCTTACCGCAAGAGACCCATGTGTTTGCCTTGATGGGGCAATCCAATATGGTCGGGCAAGCGGCGGGCGACGGTGGGGAAGGCTGGCCTACGCATACCCTGCAATACACGCAAGCCGGGTATCTAGGCTTCCCATTCAACAGTCTTGATCACTTCTCTGTATCAGAGGGCGGTGGGGCGCCGTCTATCGGCCTTGGATTCGCGCGTGCATACGCAGCCGCCAACCCAACCGTTCGTGTTGTTCTGGTGCCCTGTGCATCGGGCGGGACCGGATTTGCCGATAACAACTGGAACCCCGGCGATGGGCTTTATACCCAGACCGTGGCCCGTTTGAACGCGGTGATGGCGCAGAACCCGGATTTTCAGCTGAAGGGCCTGCTGTGGCACCAGGGCGAACGGGATGGCGTGCTGAATGCTGCGGCCAGCTATCAGGCGAACCTGACGCAATTTGTCACCAGCCTGCGCAGCGATGTGACAGCCGCAGCGGCGGACACCCCCTTTGTTTGTGGTGGGCTGTTGCCGTCTTTCACCCTCAACGAAGTGCCACAGATCCAGGCCATTCTGGCCGATGCCCCCAATTTCCTGGATCACTGCGGCTTTGCCAGCAGTGCGGCGCACAGCTCGGCGCTGGATGACCGGCATTTTGATGCGGCAGCGCTGAGGGGCCTGGGGGCGGACTACTTCCAGGCCTATCTGGCCGCACAGGCGGGGGGCTGAGTCGTGGCCGTGAAGAAACCGGCGATGCTTACGCATGTTCCTGAGTGCTTTACGCATGTGGAACTCGCTGCGCTGGCGCTTTGTCACGTCACGACAAAAGATCTTGCAGCGGCGTTGGTGCAATGTGGGGCTTTCTCGGAGGCCACCGCGAGTGCGGCAGCAGACGTCACATTGCGCACCCTAAAAACTCTTGCCGAACAAAGGGCTGAGCCATTTGCAGAGGACAATAGTAAGATTGGTTAGTGTGGGAGGAGCGGCTCGCAAAGGTAGGGTGAAGCGTAACTCGGGCCACCCTGATCAAGATGCGGGGGGCGCACTCGTTGAGTTATTTAGTTGCGCGGTCGTTTCTGCAGGGGTTGGCGTAACACGCAATAGCTCATGCCAGCGAGCGCAAATCCCTCCTGGACCGCCATCTGGGTCATTGAAATCTACGCTATCTGATCCGCATTGATTGCAGGTTTGGATGGCCGTAAGGGCTTTAAGGAGAAACTTTGCTGCATGCCTCATCATGATTAATCCATAATAAATACAGGGCGATTATTCAATAAAATACCGCTAACAAGTTTAAGCTTTTTGAGTTTGGGATTTGGTTTTCAGGGGGATTAGTTGGATTCAGTAGGTGTCGTCGTCATAGGATGGGTCGAGCCATCCCGTGCCATCGCAGTTTTCACAGTCCTCATCGTCCTGACCGCATAGGCAGTCGGCAGGCCAGCATGGGCACTTGTGATAGCCGCGCCCTTTGCAGTCTGGGCATGGCCTCAATTCTTCATCATCGTCTGCCATGTGGCCTCCGGCGGTTTGTGGATATGCGCAAGTGTGCGCACACATGTAGATACGTGTCAATACGTGTGCGCACACTTGTTGACATTTGCGCATTTGCGCGCATTGTGCATAAGCATGGACATGGCAAACCGGAAACGATCACCTCTTAACCTGACCCTCGACCCTAAATTGGTCGCGGCGATGCGGGCTTGGTGCAAATCCCAAGATATTGAAATTGTCTTTGGGCGCGCATTGGATGTTGCCATGTCGGAGTTTTTGGAAAAGCGGGGTGCGCAGCCTCCCGAAAATGAAGATAAAGATGGCTGATGTAGCAAAAGCAGACGGCGAAATTCATGTAGTAAAAGCGGCCAGAAAATCCGCGGTATTGACCGGTCACCCATACCTTCCTGCGCTGCGCACGCAGATCCGCCATGTGAGAGATTGGGGTATCCCTGCCGAAATGGGCGAGGATGGTGACCTATCGCCTATTTGGATTGATGACGTCTCGGGTTTGCGCTCAACCAATTGGAGCAAGTACCTGATTGAGCGCGCGGAGCTGATGCGTGCGTTTGATCAATTCGGCGGAGACGGACACGTTGTTTTCTTCGATACGCCGCTCTGCGTTGGGTTCTCGCGTTCCCATGCGTTGGATATGATCAGGCGATTACGCGGTGCTGGCGCGTCATTCTTTGTTCACAGCATGGGCAAGGGGTGCAAGACTGGCTGCGTGTTCGGCCCCAGGGCCAAGCTGGATATATTTTGGGATCAGCACAGACGCCAGTTAAAGGCCGCCCAGGTGCGGGTCAGTCGTTACAACGTTCGCGCCCGCGCGGCATAGTGGATCAAAGGAGCAGAGCATTGGATCACTACTATGTAACATTAGAAGGCTTCCCTGCGGATTGTGGAGATGTGATTTCCGATCAAGGCGAAGTCATTGGCACTTATACCCTGGATGAAAATGACTATTGCGAGTTCACCCCCGACGGTGCGGATGAGCCCATTATTTCCGGTTATCACGTTGGGCCATTTTGTAGCGATATAGCCGAGTGGCACCGCAAACAGGAATCCACCTAGGGAGCACTCATCAAAGAGACAAAAGAGATAAATTATTCTCTACTAAGGGTTCTATGCTAGGATGGAGCCATTGAAGCTTAGGGGTACACCAATGAAGTCCTTTTCGACTATTTTGCTGGGCGTTTCATTTCTTGCATCAACCGCTATGGCTGATGTAAGCGCGGACAATTGTCCGTCGCACGTTCTCAGCGTCACCACAACCTTTGGTCACAGTTGGCTTATAAATGTCAACAAACAAGAGTTCAATCTAACAACATCCAACGGGACAAAGGTCGGTGGGTCCGTCTCACAGTTTTTTTGCAGTCCTGGAGGAGACTTCGCGTTTCAGGCTACACGAATTGACAACATTTCACACGGCTGTACGGGAAAGTTCACTGGCTATGAGATTACTAGCAGTCTTTGCACCGGTGGCGAGCACCTTGCTTCTGGCAGTTTTCAATAACTCTTGTCTGCTCTAATTTAGTCCCTTTGGTCTGAGCGATCGCCTTGACCGCACGGCGACGTATATGTCAGTCGCTCAATAGCTGGGCACCAAAGGGCATCCAGCTAAGGAGAGGATGGGGGAATTTAAATTGCCACCTGCACAATATAAAATTGACAAAGGTCAATTAAACATTCTAGTCGAAGAAGTGCTAGTCCAGGCGCAACTTGCGGTCGGTTCATACCGGGCTCTGAATCAGCTCGTGAGTGCTCCCGAAACGCGGCAACTGCGCGAATGCTGGTCGCACCTACAGTCGGTTTTGAGCCACGCGGCTATGATTTCTAAATACGTGAAACCAGCTGGCGGTGCGCATCCTTTGACTGATCGGGGGGAGGCCCTGAAGCAAGCCTTGGAAATCGAACAAAGCTCGGCTGTATTGTGCCGCAAAGTCAGAAACAACGTTGAGCATATGGACGATCGGATTGACGCATGGTTGACCAGCTCGCACTCCAATATTTTGGAGTGTGTTTTTGAAAGTCGGAGCGGTTTGGATTTTCTGATAGAAGGAGATGAGTCACGCTATTTCATAAAGCGTGCTTATCTTGTTGACGAGAGAGTCTTCGTAAATCAGGGGCGGGAGGGTCTTGAGGAGGTTGACTTAGGGGCGCTTGGTGATGAGTTGGAGCGCCTGGTCCAAAAAGCATCTAGCTATCTTGAGACAGACGATTCAATTACCCGAATATTTCCGCAGTAGATAGGCTGCGGGGTTCGCCGCGTCCAAAAAAGGAGCAAGTCATGAGCCATCCGACTGCAGCGCCCGGGCAGATCAAAGTGAAGTATGGCAAGCGTGAAGGCGACTTGTTCATGTGCCATGGCGAGGGAACGTCAAAGGCTGATGTCAATTTGCTGATGGGTGCCGTAACGGATCATGTCTTGGAGGCGGATTTCAAAACCACCTACGATCTGCATTACCGGAACCAACTCACAGATAGCGTTCTGTCGCAGTTGGAGGCGCGAGGATATGATCCTGCGACGCTGGAAATCTCAATTCGGAAAAAGTCCAAGTAAGGAGGCGTTCGCGCTAAGCGCGGCGAATGGGTGCTGAGAGCCCAAATTACCGGATGCTGCGCTTGGGGCTAATGTCCGGCTTCAGGTTTTTGCGCCGGTTCGCTTTCTTGGAGAAGTCGCATTGCTATCTCAGTGTTGCATGAGGCTGCGTATCCCAATGCGCGCTTGATGCCGGGCAAGAGCGCAGCTTCATTCATGGAAAATCTAAGGTCGATAAGGCCCGCTTCTCCAAAATGCTCTCGGATGATACCCCGGCTTGTTGCATCATCTTCCCGCCTTCCCACAAGTGCATCTGGCAATGTCGTGACTGCTCTAAATTCGTTTGAAAATTAAGGTTACATTCGGCCAGGATCGCTGCGAGGACTTGTGCATCGACACAAGCAGAGTCTGCGAGATTGAGCTCGGCTTCGACGTAGGTTCTGCAATCTGCCGTTATCGCCGCTCTCAGCCTGACTAATTAAGAAAAAAGTCAGTCGCTAGAATACCATTCGGGTTCTCACCATTCACAAAAGCATACCTTATTGTATGTTTGATGCAGAAAACATACAATAAGGTATGCTTTTTAAGAGGATATCACATGAGCTTTTGGTTTTTTTCTGCGGCTAGCGTCTTGTCGGCAATCTGGCTCGTCATCCATTTGACGGCTGGAGAACGTGAAGTCGCACAGCCTCTTTTACAGGCAAAAGAGTTAGAGGACGTGGTTCGGGAAACCCAATATCTTTGCTGGCATTTCACAAGCGTTTCAATTGCTTGCATGGCGGGTTTCTTTGGGTTTGCAGCCTTTTGGGATGTAGATGTTTTGGCGGCTGCAGGGCTCACACTCGCCTCAGGCTTTGCTATTTGCGGTATTGGTCTCGTGATGATCCGAAGCGCCAGTCATAGCCTGATACCGCAGGGATGGCTTTTTGTCCCTGTGGCAGTCCTTGGTATGCTTGGGTTGCTAGCATGACCAAAAAGCGGCGATTGAATGCGGATGATTGGGTGGCGTTAGGATTGGCCGAGCTTGCGCGTCATGGTCCCGATGCAATTAAGTTGGAAGCGATTTGTAGTGCCGCAGGCCTAACCCGTGGGTCGTTCTATCACCATTTCAATGATCACTTGGGTTTTCTGAAGTCAGTTGTAACTGCATGGCGAAACCAGTCCACACTAGATGTCATCCAAGGCATCAATAGCGCTGAATCCACCGAAGAGATCGCCTCGAATTTGACGACGGCCGCATTACAAATTGACTATAGGCTCGAACTGGGCATTCGGGAACTTGGGCGGCGTATACCCAAGATCGCGGATATTGTTCGTGAAACTGACCTAACGCGCATCGCCATACTAACCAAAATCTATGCTGAGCGGTTCGCAATGGATAAGCCGATAGCCGAGGATTTCGCATTCTTAGAGTATGCGGCCTTTAGCGGAATGATCTTGCTCAATCCTGACATGGACAGGGAAAAGCAGCATCGACTGGCAACCAAGTATGACAGATTAGTAGAAAAAGGCTTGTCGACAGATATTTAAAGAGCGCGACCTCATTGGCCGCCATTGGCGCAACCGCAGCGAACGGTAACAAAGTCCGCTGTGCGTCACCAATTGATCGTAATCTGTATGTCCGCATAGGGTAGGCTGTCCATCTAAGGAGACGTTCGAGCTAAGCGCGGCGAATGGGTGCTGAGAGCCCAAAGTGTCGCCTTGTATGGTTCGAAAGAACGCTGCTATCCACATCCCTTATGATTGAACCAGAAATTCGCCATCCAACCCGACAAGCCATCGACTTCATCGCAAACCGATTGGAATTGCGAAATGACCCCTGCATGCAAGACTGGGAATTTGAAGTCTCAGAGCCCAATGACCTCCCGCGATATCTCGCACTGTACAAAGAAGTGCTGGGTGACGACGATGTGCGGTTCGTCCTTGCAGATATGATCATCCAGGCATTCGAAGATTCTGACTTCCAGCTTTCCGCTAACCCTGATTGGAAGGCGTTTCTTTTCTCTCTAACAGAGCGTGTCGACTTACATGGTTGGCAGATTTGGTATTGGTCTAGTTGGGATGTCGAACTGGAAGAAGCATGGAGGGTCAGTTCCACTATGCGCGAATTGTGCGAAATTCACTTTGTGGAGGACAGCTAACTCGATTACTCCTCAACGGCAGTAAAGCCCGCTGTGCGTCACCAATTGATCGTAATCTGATGGCTAAATCCGCCAGCATCACCCCAAGACCAAAATACTTGGGAAATATCGGTTTAAATCCCCTTTCCCGATCAATCAAAACCAACCATTCATTTTTTTTAAACCTCTCACCTCGAATATCCACCTTAGTATTGTAATCAGAGGTAAGAACCAATGAAGACCATCCGTACTGGATTTTTGACAGCGCTTGCATTTGTTTTGGGGTTCGGCGCTGGCAATTTCGCGCAAGCAGAAGCAATCAAAGCGTACACGGCTGTTCTTCCGCCTTTTACCCTTGGTTCCGACCAGAGCATGCCTGGCATTTCGCATGAGATCCTTGCCGAAATGTCGAGCAGAGCAGGCGTCGAGATTGAAATTGTCTACCTCCCCTGGAAACGTGCTCAGGCACAGGTAAAAGACACTCCAAATACACTTTTGTTCACAGCCGCACGCACCGGCGCGCGCGAACCGCTGTATAATTGGATCACAGAAGTGATTGTAACCAATGAAGTCTTCGCAACACTCTCAGACACGATCGATAGCTTTGAGAACGCACAGGGGCTAAAAAGGGTCGCCGCACTTGCCGGATCACCGCGGGAACGCCGTCTGAAAGAAGCCAACTTCGGCAACCTTTATCCTGCAAACGACACTGCTACAGCGGCGCGACTGCTTGGCAAAGGGCGTGTAGACGCATGGTACACATTTGATCACAGGGTACTGCATGCCATTAAGTCTTCCGGTCTGGACCCAAATAATGTGGTTATAGGCAAACCCATTCGCACGTCGCACCTGTGGCTGGCGTCAAACCTGGAATTTGACGATCAGACAGCGGATGCACTTGCAGCCGCATTGGTTTCGATGCGTGAAGACGGAACCTATGATGACATCGTCGGAAAATACCTGAACTGAACAACTGACGACCGGCGCCGTTAAGACCGTCAAAATGATTTGGCAGAAATAAAGAACGAGGTCTTGGCAGCAGGGGCCGCTGGTAGCTTAAAACCACCAATAAACTGCTCCAACCGCCGGCCATTGAGCGCCCACTCGATCTCAAAGGTCAAGCGTTGCACAGCAGTCCATGCCAATTGTGCTTGGCGGTCTATATGTTGTTTGGTGCGTTCTGGGATCGATTTGGACAACCCGTGACAGTCACTCAAGGCCAGAGTTAAGCGAGAGCTTCGCGGAATTTGAACGGGTTGAGGAGCTGTACCTCCAAACTCAAGTTGGGCAACAGTGTAAATCGTATGCCGAAACTAAAGAGTTTGGATGGCTCAAGCCGTCAGAAAAACCACAAGACATGGACCTACGGTTGTCCAGCTAAGGAGGAGTGCCATGATGGCTCCGGGATATTATGGGTGGGTGGTTTTTCGTGCACCCCAGAGATTGAAAGCAAAGGACTTTTTAGGAACTTAAAATCTCCAGGCCTTAGTGCCGTGCCGGTTCGAGTCCGGCCGCGGGTACCACTGAAAACAAAGCGAAATTCTCAGTTCCTCAAAATTCGGATTTAATTCCAGACTGTGCATCTCCCACACCTGACACCCACATCTCACTTTGTTCCCCTTATGTATCACGTTAAGCGTTCTATGGAGCGGTGTAGTCGTTTCGGAACATGGGGTGACGCCACTGTTGTTCAAAAGGGGTGCAACGCCGAGAGCGCGAAAAACCGCAATGCCGCTGCTGGAACCGTCAAAGCGCAAACCCAGTCAATCTATGCCAAATCGGGGCTTTCTGGAAACGGCCAGCTGATGGGATTGCTGCTGGAAGAGCTCACAGAAGGCCGCACGTTGGACAGGTGAATATCATTTGCCGCAAAGTGTTTGGTTATGTCAGAGCCAAAAACGCAACGGGCGCAATTGGTCTAACTCCATCTTGGCCAGGGGCCGCCCGCTCTGCGCGGGCTGATGCCAACAGGGTCAGAGCTTTCCCTTTTCGGTCAACAGGTCCCAAGTGGATTTCAGATACTCGGCTTTGAAACTATGACCGCCTTCGAAGGTGCAGAAGTCAAGAATGTCGCCGGCTTGGTTGGCTTTGGTTGCGCAGGCAAGCGCTCCAAGGGAGGTTTTGCCGGTGTCGGCATAATCTCCATAGTTCGCATACATCTGAAGGACATCCGGCACGCTTCCCTGATGGGTATCCAGAACCTTGCGCCCCTCAAGCGGGACGATTTTGTCGCTCGTCCCGTGAATATGGATTATGCTGGCGGGTGGTGTGTCGCAGGAGACCGGTTCCGGCTGCCAGAAGGTGCCGGACATGGGCACAAAACCTGCGTAGTCCTGACTGCGATGGCAGGCGAGGTTCCAGACCATCATTGCCCCGGCTGAAAACCCCGTCAGCATAAGCCGGTTGCCGTCAATTGGGAAATTTGCAGTCACATCGGCGCGCATAGCATCATAGTACGCCAGCTCATCCACATCGGGATTGGTGACCGGGGAAGGCGCACCTGGAATGGACCAATCGTCCATGGCTGATTTAGTGGCAATCAGCGCCACCCCCAGATCGTCGGCCAGTTTGGTCAGGTTTTTATTCTTCATCGCACCCTTTGCGGTGCCCTTGTAGCCGTGTGTAAAGATTATCGCGCCAATTTTTTCGAGCCCATCATGGCCCGAGGGCATATAGATCCGATAGTGCCGGTCCCCGATTTTACAATCTGTATCGCTGCCACAGGCTTGTGCGCCTCCGACCAATGCACAAGTGATAAACGCAGCGGCAGTAACGCGTGTTTTGAGCATGAAGACCCCTTTGCTCCTTCAAATATCAAACAATGGGATCATCGCCATTGCCGCGAAGGTCGCACCGGTTGTCCCGTGCAATAGGTAACAGGTCAATTCACCTTATTGTGGGAAATGTGTCAGCCGGGTGGGCAAGGTTTCAGTTTGGGGCAGGGGGGATGTCGACATTCAAAAAAGCACGTGCGGCAGCTTCAAACTCGCGCGGTTTCTCTGCGTGAAGCCAATGGCCAGCTCCTGGGATTTTGGCGAACTTCGCGTCCGGGAACATAGATTTTATGCGCGGGCGGTATTCAGTCTTTACATAGTCCGAAGACGCCCCGGACAGGAACAAAGCAGGCCCCGACCAGCTTCCGGTGATCTCGTCTGGGAAGGACAGTACCAGATGCATCTGATCTTCCAATGTGTCCAGATTGAGCCGCCAGCGCTTGTTTGGAATATCCAGAGATTGGGTGAAAAAGCTTTGCAGCGCTGGGTCAACACCGGCCTTCGCCAGCTGCTCTTCGGCTTGGGAACGACGTTCAAGTGTGGCCAGATCGACGGTACGCATGGCCTTGATGAACTGGATCTGACTATGGCTATAGGCAACCGGTGCAATATCCGCGACCAGCAGGCGACGTATTTTTCCCGGATGGTTCAGAGCCAGCGCCATCGCGGCCTTTCCGCCCATCGAATGCCCGACCACATCCATCTGGCCCCCATGTGCGTCAATCACCTCTGCCAGATCCGAGGCCAGCTCGGGATAGCTGTGTGTTTCGCTCCAGGGGCTGAACCCGTGGTTGCGCTGGTCCACTGCAATCACCTGACGTTCATCCGACAGGCGTTTGGCAATAACACCCCAGTTCCGGGCCGAGCCGTAAAGCCCGTGAACAATCAGAAGAGGTGTTTGGTTGAGGTTGGCAGAGCCGTGAGAGATCGTGTTCAGCATGCTGCGGTGATAACGGCGATTGGCTGCCGGTGCCAGAGGTTTTGGGGGCGTTCTGCGCTGTAGGGTGATTGAGGTAACAGCGGTCTGCTGATAGGGTTCGGCCAACCTCGAATGAACCAAGGTAGTTAGTGGTCGTGACACAGGATCTTGTCCTCGAAATCGAAGAACTGCATGACTTGTTGCGATCCCGTGAAGGCGGACGGGGGGATCTGGAAACGGTCTTGAAAAAACGTCGTCGGCAATTGCCGCGTCGCATTTATCGCCAAGGGTTAAAGCTCGCGGTAGCTTTGCCTCTGCTGCAGCACCCTCAGTTGCAAATGACAGTTGACCAGATGCCGCTGCGCCGTGCTGTCAAAGACGTGCGGGGTCATTTGAAGAGCATTGATGTTGCGGACAGACGTTTAGGGCGGTTTCTGGACATTCTGGGATCGGTTGGCTTTGCTGTGTTGGTTGTCGTTGCTCTTCTGATCACGGTTCTGCGCTGGCGTGGCTTTGTTTGAAACAAGCTGTGCGCAACGGAGCGCTCCCGCCCCTTTTGCGATTTTCAAAGAAAACCGCGAAAGCGTTGGGCGTGGCACCGCGCTTGCGCGCGGTGCAAGTGGCGTTATGTCAGAAACTTGTCCTGTGTCGCAACGGCTGCTGTTGAACGTGCCTGCATCGCAGCCCTGAAGGGGCTGCGATGCAGGGCCCAAGGCCTTTGGCATTGCATCTTCGATGCAAGGTCAGGGCGCGGGAGCACTCTGTTTTTGCTCTAAAGGCTTTGGCGCTGTCAGCGCTTCGCGGAAAACAAGTGTGACCGTGGCAAAGCTAACGTAAAGTAAAAGATACCAGGACCCCATCTTGGCGAAGCTGACCCAAGTCTCTACCGATTGCCCGGTGTAGAGCCAAGTTTTTGTTCCGGTTCCGACATTCTCTGCAACCCACAGGAAGAAGCTGGACAGAAACGCCGCTACGGGCAGTGGCATCCAATAGATCTGGGCACCGATGCGGAACCAGATACGCGTGCGCAGATAGAGGATTACCGTTGCTGCAAACAGAAGCAGGCGAAGATCCGGTAGGAAATGATGGGCGAAGAAATTTCCATAGATCGCACAGGCCAGCAGGATCGCCGCCCAAAAGGGCGGGTAGGGCGCAAAGCGCATATCAAAAAGCCGGATCACCCGTGCCATAAATGAACCGACCGACGCATACATAAACCCAGAGAACAGCGGCACCTCCCACAGTTTGATCAGGCCGCTTCCCGGGTAACTCCACGATCCCATGTGGACCTTGAAAATTTCCATCAACGTGCCTGTCAGGTGAAAGAGAAAGATCACTCGGACCTCTCGCCAGCTTTCCATCCCTGTGCCGAGAAGGATTGCCTGTAACACCAGTGCGTAGATAAAAAGTGCATCATAGCGGGCAATGACCCAAGTTTCTTGCCAGATCCAGTCGGTGACCATAAGGCCCCCGAGCAGAAGGATACCAAAAATCGCGGCCCATCCCTGTTTCAGGACAAACATTACAAATTCCGCGACATAGAACGGCAAGCGTGCACGCATCCAGTCACCCAGTCGGCGTTCCAACCGTTGGGTCCGATTAAATTCTTCTTTGTTCATGAATATGCTCTGGATTTGTAAACCTGTCCGCCAGCATAGAAAAACCGCCGCCCTTGAGAAAGGGCGACGGTTTAGAAACACTGAAACAGCTGTGTCCGATTAATGGTTCGGGTACAGCGGGAAACGACCGCAGAGATCGGCCACTTTGCCCCGAACTGCGGCTTCAACTTCGGCGTTGCCTTCTTCGCCGTTTGCGGCCAGACCATCGACGACTTCCACGATCAGGCGGGCGATCTCGCGGAACTCTTCTTCACCAAATCCACGCGTTGTGCCGGCTGGGGTGCCCAGACGGATGCCCGAGGTCACGGTCGGCTTTTCCGGATCAAACGGAATGCCGTTTTTGTTGGTGGTGATATGCGCACGGCCCAGAGCTTTGTCGACGATATTGCCGGTCACCTTTTTGGGGCGCAGATCCACCAGCATTACATGTGTGTCGGTGCCGCCGGTGACGATGTCCAGGCCGCCCTTCATCAATTCATCCGCCAGCGCAACCGCATTGGCGCGCACCTGCTTTTGATACTCTTTAAATTCGGGCTTCAACGCTTCGCCAAAGGCTGCGGCTTTACCTGCAATCACATGCATCAAGGGGCCACCCTGGATGCCAGGGAAGATTGCCGAGTTGATCTTCTTTGCAAGGTCCGGGTTGTTGGTCAGGATCATGCCACCGCGCGGACCGCGCAGGGTTTTGTGCGTGGTGGTTGTGGCAACATCCGCATAGGGGAACGGCGAGGGGTGTTCACCGGCGGCAACCAGACCGGCAAAATGCGCCATGTCGACCATCAGATAGGCACCAACGCTGTCAGCGATTTCACGGAATTTGGCAAAATCGATCTGACGCGGGATCGCCGAACCACCGGCAATGATCAGTTTCGGCTGATGTTCGGTGGCCAGCGCTTGAACCTCATCATAGTCGATCAGGTTGTCTTGTTTGCGTACACCATACTGAACGGCGTTGAACCATTTGCCGGATTGGTTCGGAGCCGCACCGTGGGTCAGGTGGCCACCAGACGCCAGGTTCATACCAAGGATGGTATCGCCCGGCTTGATCATGGCTTGGAACGCACCTTGGTTGGCTTGTGAACCTGAGTTCGGCTGAACGTT
The DNA here is from genome assembly GCF_056159265.1 of Epibacterium sp. ABZ3_068. Classification (NCBI taxonomy): domain Bacteria; kingdom Pseudomonadati; phylum Pseudomonadota; class Alphaproteobacteria; order Rhodobacterales; family Roseobacteraceae; genus Epibacterium; species Epibacterium sp. ABZ3_068. The sequence continues at coordinate 3,627,471 of NZ_JBSWUV010000001.1, read as the reverse complement.
GGCGAATTCACAGCCAAACAGTTCTTTGGCGCGGTCGATGGCCAGGTTTTCGGCAACGTCTACATATTGGCAGCCGCCATAATACCGGCGGCCGGGATAACCTTCTGCGTATTTGTTGGTCAGCACAGAACCTTGTGCTTCCATCACTGCGGCGGAAACGATGTTTTCGGACGCGATCAGCTCGATCTCATCACGCTGGCGGCCCAGCTCATCTGTGATGGCACCAAAAAGCTCTGGGTCGCGTTCGGATAGGGGTTGGGTAAAGAAACCTGGATCGCGGGTCGTGGTCATGTTCGCTCCGTCTGGCTGGAGAGTGAAAGTGTAAAAATTTCCTATAGGAAACATCGCGGGATTGGAAGAATGTAAAACGACAATTTGGGATTTCCCAGCGACTTCGGGCCGCTATGACTGGTCATCCGGGAAAAGCTGTGATTGTTTTGGAACCAAACGTGTAACACCGGAAACAGTATCTCCGGAAACAGAGGTCCGCCCCGTGAAAATCTCCTTCTTGGCCAGCCGTGCCCCGGTGGCGCAAACTGCACGGGCCGCTTTGATCGGACGTTATGGTGATTCCCGTCTGGCAGACGCCGATGTTGTGGTGGCGCTGGGGGGCGATGGGTTCATGCTGGAGACCTTGCAGGAGGTATTGGATCTGGACGTGCCCGTATATGGGATGAACCGGGGCACTATCGGGTTCTTGATGAACGAATATAACGAGAGCGGATTGATCGAACGGCTAAGTGCAGCTGAAGAAGAGATCGTACGCCCGTTGTCGATGCGCGCGATGACCCGCAGCGGTGAGGAGCATCACGCGCTGGCGATTAACGAGGTCTCATTGCTGCGGTCAGGTCCGCAGGCCGCCAAATTGAAAATCCTGATTGATGGGCGTCAGCGTCTTGAAGAACTTGTATGTGACGGCGCGCTGGTGGCAACGCCGGCCGGGTCGACCGCCTATAACTACTCGGCGCATGGGCCGATCCTGCCGATTGGAGCGGATGTTCTGGCCCTGACGCCCATTGCAGCCTTTCGCCCCCGCCGGTGGCGCGGCGCGCTGCTGCCCAGCGAAGCCTGCGTGCGCTTTGAGGTCCAAGAAGCTGACAAACGTCCGGTTATGGCCCATGCGGATTCGGACTCTTTTATTGATGTAGACTGGGTCGAGATCAGAACAGAGCAGAAGGTCGCGCACCGGATTCTCTTCGATCACGGACACGGGCTGGAAGAACGCTTAATTTCTGAACAATTCGCGTGACGCTGATTGACGGTCAAACGCCGCAATCTTCAAATCGTGAACTCGCCCCAAAGCTCGCAGTTTCTTTTGACGGAAATTTGCGCTTGGATGACCGCGCAGTGATGAGTTCATGACATCAGCGGTGAGGCGTTGGTAATTCTGATAAAATGATGTACAAAAGCGACCTAGATAGTCCGTTTGCGGCATATTCGGTTTTTCTCCTCGACAGCGTGCGGCAAGCTGTTGGAAGATTCACTGAGGCAAAAATAACCTCTTGCCGCGAGATCTGGTCATCTAAACCTTGGGTTACATGCGAAATATAAAATTCTAGTTTAGGTGCCCAACGGATCAGTCAGTCCAAAATACAGGAAGATAGGGAAGTTAGATGAATTTAAAAATTGCAGCGACAGCATGCGCGATGTTTGTGCCGGGTTTTGCCATGGCCAGCGATTGTGGTGAAGTGACCATCACCGATATGAACTGGGCGTCTTCGGCAATTGTCACGGAGATCTCGACCTTCCTGTTGACCCATGGCTATGGCTGCGATGTAACGCGCGTGCCTTCAGACACTGTACCAGCTGTGACTTCGCTTTCAGAAAACGGTGAGCCGGATATCGTCACCGAAATGTGGACCAACGGTGGCGGTGAAGCTTATGTCAAACTGCGTGAAGCAGGCCGTGTCAAAGAACTGACCGAGGTCTTGCGCCCCGGCGGCGTCGAAGGCTGGTGGATTCCGACTTACCTGGTCGAAGCCCATCCTGAATTGAAGACCATCGAAGGCATTCTGGCGAACCCGGAACTGGTCGGCGGCCGTTTCAACAACTGCCCTGACGGCTGGGGCTGCCGCATTCTGAATGACAACCTGACCCGCGCGGTTGGTGTGCAGGACGCCGGCATCGAAGTGTTCAACCACGGTTCCGGAGAAACGCTGGCGGCCTCGATCGGTGCAGCCTACGACGCAAAGGAACCCTGGTTCGGGTATTACTGGGCCCCGACCAAGGTTATGGGCAAATACGATATGACCAAGGTTGAAATCGGCCCGGTCGACGCCGAAGCGCATCACCGCAACCAGACTGTAGGCCGCGACGCGCCGGAAGTGTCCGATTTCCCTCCGTCGCCGGTTTGGACCGTCGTAACAGCTGAGTTCGAGCAATCGCACCCGGACGTTGCTGGACTGATGTCCAAAGTCAGCTTCACTGCGGATGAGATGTCAGCAATCCTTGCTTGGCAGGACGCCAATAACGCCTCTGCTGAAGAAGCAGCTGTGAACTTCCTGCTGAACAACAAGTCTGTTTGGGCCGATTGGCTGAACGCAGAAGCCAAAGAAAACCTGGCGCAGATCCTGAACTAAGAAATTTGAACCGGCAGACGCCCGCCTTGCTTGAGCGGGCGTCTGTTTTTTTGCGGAACGCGCAAAGGACTTGAAATGGCGAGCTACGATTTTTTCTTTAACATGCTGGGGCTGCGTGACTGGTGCGACGCGGGTGGAAGTGCCGCGCCGTTGTCGATGGCGGATCTGTTGGCGCAAGGCGGAAAGGGCAAGGAGAGCTCGATCTGGGATCTTCCGTTTCCGTCCATGGACGTCTTGAACGCGGCCTGCTCAAACTTCCCCAAGTCGCGGGAACTCACGAAAGGTCTCGAAGACGGCTTTCTCGCAATCAAGGATGTTTTGCGCTTTGTGCTGGATCCAATCACCCAACCGCTGAGCTGGCTATTGGATGGTGCCCTCTATGCGGCGCAGTCTGTGCCCTGGTGGATCATTATGCCGCTTTTGTTCCTGATGACCTATTGGGTCACCAAGTCGCTCAAGCTTGTGGGGTTTGTTGCCGCGTCTCTCGTCACGCTGGCGTTTATTGACCACTACACATACGCGGTTGAAACGCTTGCAATTATCTTTGTCTGCGCGGCCATATGTGTGCTGTTGGGCGTTCCGATTGGCATTGCCATGTCACGCTCTGATCGGCTTCAGCGGATTATGCTGCCGGTGTTGGACATGCTGCAGACGCTGCCGACCTTTGTGTATCTTATCCCGCTGATCTTCCTGTTCAGCGTAACCGAAAGCAAGCTTTATGGGATTGCGATCATTCTTTATGCCATCGTGCCGGTGGTGCGTCTGACGGACCTTGGTATCCGCCTGGTGGACAAAGAGGTTATGGAGGCCGCGCAGGCCTTTGGCATGACATCACGGCAGAAACTGTTTCAAGTTCAGATTCCGCTGGCGCTGCCCAATATTATGGCGGGGATCAACCAGACCATCATGATGAGCCTTGCGATGGTTGTCATTGCCTCGCTGGTGTCTGCACCGGGCCTTGGGGTTCTGGTTCTGCGCGGTATCCGTAACCTTGAACTGGGCGTCGGTCTGGTTGCGGGTCTTGGTATCGTTCTTCTGGCGGTGATGCTGGATCGCGTGACAAAAACCGCTGTTGCCCGCGTTAACGCGGCACAGAACCATTAAGGAGTGCGGATGATGACCAACGATGTAATGATTTCGATCCGCAAGCTCTACAAGATCTTCGGGTCCGAAGCTGATGCGATGATGACCCATGTCCATAATGGCATGGGCAAGGAAGAGCTTTTGGAAACCCATGGACATGTTCTGGGTTTGCAGGACATCAACGTTGACATGAAGCGGGGACAGATCACCGTGATCATGGGGCTTTCGGGGTCCGGGAAATCGACGCTGATCCGCCATGTGAACCGGTTGATCGATCCCACTGCCGGCGAAGTTCTGATCCAGGGCGAAAATGTGCTGGAACTGGATGATGCCGCTCTGCGCAAGATGCGCCGGACGCAGATGTCCATGGTGTTCCAGCACTTTGCTCTTTTGCCGCACCGAACGGTTCTGGAGAACGTCGCCCTAGCCCCGATCGTGCGTGGAGACGAGGCCAAAGCTTACCGCAAAGAAGCCCAGAAATGGCTTGAGCGCGTGGGGCTCGCCGGGTTCGAGGACCGTTTTCCGCACCAGCTGTCGGGTGGGATGCAGCAGCGTGTCGGGATTGCCCGCGCCCTGACGTCCAACGCGCCGATCATGCTGATGGATGAGGCGTTTTCTGCTCTTGATCCTCTGATCCGGACAGATATGCAAAACCTGTTGCTGGAACTGCAAGATGAACTGGCCAAGACAATTGTCTTTATCAGCCACGATCTGGATGAGGCGCTGAAATTGGCGGATCACCTTGTGATCCTGAAGGACGGCAAGGTGGTGCAGCAGGGGGAGCCGCAGCATATTCTGTTGCACCCGGAGGACGATTACATCATCGACTTCATTGCGGACATCAACCGTGCCCGTGTTCTGCGTGTCCGCTCTATTATGGAGGAAGATGCAGGGGCAGAGGTCAAAGGTGAGGTGGATCAGGAAAGCACTCTCGAAGATGTCATCGCGCTGAGTGGTGGCAATACAAATGCCTCTTACCGCGTCACCAACGGAAACGGCGCTCCGGTTGGTGTGGTTCATATGAACCGTTTGGTGCAGGCTCTTGTGCCCACCGGAGCCTCCGAAAGCAGACGCGCGCTTTGAACGACAGGGGGGAGGGCTGGTCTAGCCCTCCATAATCTCCCACAGCGGATGACACATTTGTCCCAGGCGCTGCTCGATTGCCTGGGCGGCTTCGACAGCCAGGTCTTCGCGCCAGCGTTGGGCGATGATCTGAACATTAATCGGCTGCGGCCCGTAGGCCCCTTGCGCCAGTTTTGCCGGTAGGCAGACGGCCGGCAGCCCAAGAAAGTTCATTGCGTAGGAATAGATCGCTTCGCCCAGAACTTCCTGCACGCCGTCGCGCCCTTCCGCATCACGGTTAGGAGCAAAGAAGGGGCGGAACAAAAAGGGCGACAGGACCAAAGGATACCGCGCCAGAAAACGGTTCCAGTCCCGCATATACCGGCTACGTTCCGCCATCGCGCGCAAGAGATCACTGCCACACAGCGGTGTGAATTCCTGATAGTAGGTCTCAAAAATACTGCGGATCGTATCAGAGCCCAGGTCGGCAATGTCGCGTCCCAACAGGATTTTGACTTCCCCCAGAAGCGCGCGATATCCGATCCGACCAGCTTCAAAAACACTTGGCGTTTCAACTTCTTCCACACGATAGCCCGCATCAAGAAGCGCGTCCTGTGCGGCTTCCAGTGCCGCGTCCACATCCGGATGCAGATCGTATCCATAGGTTTCGCGCGTAAAGGCCACCCTGAGTGGGGCGTCCATGGGTTGGCCGCTCCAGGGCACGGGAAAATGCAAAGGGTCGCGCCCATCAGCGAGGATGAGCGAAGGCATCGACAGGTCCAGATCGCGGGCAGAACGGGCAAGTAGTCCCTGAACAGACATGTTCTGCGCCAGCAATCCCCGTTCTGTTGACTGACTGGGATTGTAGGCCGGCACGCGCCCCAGCCCGGGTTTCAACGTAACCGCTCCGGTGGCTGCGGCAGGAAATCGCAGTGAGCCGCCAATATCATTGCCATGGGCCAATGCGCCAATACCCGACATCACGGCTGCAGCGGCCCCGCCAGAGGATCCCCCTGCCGAAAGATGTGAACCCCAGGGGTTATGAGTGCGGCCAAACAGCGGATTGTCGGTATCCGCGCGAAAGGAAAACTCGGACGTATTGGTGCGACCGATCACAACTGCGCCGGCCTTTTTCAGATTTGCCACCACGGGCGCGTCTTCGGCTGCAATCAGATCTTTGAGCGCGGTGACGCCGTTGGACGTGGCGCAGCCTTCCTGGTCGACATTTATTTTGATGGTAACCGGAACCCCATGCAAAGGGCCGCACGCCTCGCCGCGGCTGCGCGCCCTGTCCAATGCCCGCGCTGTCTCAAGCGCTTCCTCGGTGAGGGGGGTTACCACTGCATTCAGCTGTGGATTAACCCTATCCATACGGGAAATTGCCGCGCTTGCGGCATCTTCTGCGGTAATAGCTCCCGACCGGGTTAACGTCGTCAACCCGCTGGCGTCCAAACGCCAAACCTCTTCGTTTTTCATATGCAACTCTCCTCAATAGGGAGCGTAAAACGAATGCAGAAGGTTGCAAGCAAAACGGAAAAACACGCTGCGGAAGAAATTCGCAGCGCGTTAAAATGAGGCATGAGCCAAGAGGAGGTTAAGAGGTGGTTAACAGACGACGTGTGCCGCCAGTAAAACCGTTATCCTTGCGCATACCCGATGGTCTGGAGCGCCTCTTTGATTTCATCCAGGATCGCGGGGTCATCAATGGTCGCAGGCATTTTAAAGGGTGTGCTGTCCGCAATGTTGACCATCGTGCCACGCAGGATCTTACCGGACCGTGTCTTTGGCAGACGATCAACCACCACCGCCATCTTGAAGGCGGCAACTGGGCCAATCTTCTCGCGGACCAGTTTGACCACTTCCGTGACAATTTCACTGCGGTCACGGTCACAGCCGGCATTCAGGCAAAGGAACCCAACAGGCATCTGCCCTTTCAGTGTGTCGGTGACCCCGATGACGGCGCATTCGGCAACATCCGGATGAGCGGCCAGCACCTCTTCCATCCCACCGGTCGACAGGCGGTGGCCAGCCACGTTGATCACATCATCGGTCCGCGCCATGATGGAGATGTAACCATCCTCATCAATGATGCCTGCATCACCTGTCTCATAATAGCCGGGGAAGGTGGTCAAATAGCTTTTCTTGAACCGGTCCTCTGCATTCCAAAGGGTTGGAAGCGTGCCCGGTGGGAGTGGCAGCTTGATCGCGATTGCACCCAGGGTCCCGGCGGGAACCGGGTGGCCGGCCTCATCCAGGATTTCGACCTGATAACCGGGCATGGGCACGGCTGGGGAGCCGAGCTTGGTGGGGAGCTCTTCAATGCCGATGGGATTTGCGGCAATGGCCCAACCGGTTTCGGTCTGCCACCAATGGTCCACAATCGGGACCCCGAGATGCTGTTGCGCCCAGGTGATTGTATCGGGGTCGGCGCGTTCCCCTGCCAAATAAACCTGTTTCAGTGAGGAGAGGTCGTATTTGGTAATGAATTCGCCCTTGGGATCTTCGCGTTTGACAGCGCGAAAGGCGGTCGGGGCGGTAAAGAAGCTGGTGACCTTGTGCTCTTGGATCACCCGCCAGAAAGTGCCCGCGTCCGGGGTGCCCACCGGCTTGCCTTCAAATACTATGGTGGTGTTGCCGTGGATCAGAGGCCCGTAACAGATATAGGAGTGACCAACGACCCAACCCACATCCGAGGCTGCCCAGAACACATCACCCGGTGCCACATTATAGATGTTCTTCATGGTCCAGTTCAGCGCGACCAACTGGCCTGCGGTGTGGCGGATCACCCCTTTGGGCGCGCCAGTGGTGCCGGACGTATAAAGAATATAGGCCGGGTGGTTGCCTTCAACCGGGACACATTCTGCCGGCTCAACCCCGTATTGGAAGCCATGCCAGTTATAATCGCGCCCCTCGATCAGCTGCGCAACTTCCTGTTCGCGTTGGAACACGACGCAGAACTCGGGTTTGTGATCTGCCAGATCAATCGCACTGTCCAGGAGCGGTTTGTAATGAACAACACGTCCCGGCTCCATCCCGCAGGAGGCGGCGATGATCGCCTTGGGTTTGGCATCATCAATCCGAACAGCCAGTTCATTGGCAGCAAACCCGCCGAATACAACCGAATGGACCGCACCAAGACGGGCACAGGCCAGCATGGCTTCCAGCGCTTCGGGGATCATCGGCATGTAGATAATGACGCGGTCGCCTTTTTCGACACCCTTGGCGCGCAGAGCACCAGCCAGGTTGGCCACGCGGTTGCGCAGCTCAACATATGAGATTTCGCGCTTGGTGTGGGTTATCGGGCTGTCGTAGATGATTGCGGTCTGCTCGCCGCGTCCCGCTTCCACATGGCGGTCGACCGCATTCCAGCAGGTGTTAACCTTGGTATCTGCAAACCATTCATAAAGGCCATCGCCCTTGTCCGTGAGCGCTTTGGTCGGAGCTTCAACCCAATCTATGGCCTGTGCCGCCTCCATCCAGAATGCCTCCGGATCAGCCTGCCAGGTCGAATAAATGTCGCGATAACCCATGGTAATTGTCCTCCCTATCTCTTGCGTAGGCGACGGGTTTGCAAACAGGCAAGCATCAGCCCCCGCTTTCTTTAACTTTTGTAAAGGAATTGACGAAGATTTCTATGTTTGCGCCCTGAAATTTTCCAATTTTACAAGGCAATCTCCGGCAAATTTGCAAACTCCACAAAGCTGCAAATTCTTTCGTAAACTGCACTCAGATTTGCAAAGCTAATAAAATTACGCAAGCGCGTGTTGCGCGGTCAGGCGCAAACCACTTTGGCGTGATTCATCCTTGTGTTGAGGTCGCAGGGAAAACAGTAGCTGGGCGAGGTGGGTGCGCAACCGGCTGGCACAGGCGCTGGTTGCAGCAGCGGCCCCAAACAGAGGCCGCTGTGATATTGTCTGAAACGGTCAGCCGTAATGTGCAACCGGTGTGCCGGCGATTGCGGCCATGTTCAGGAGGCCGCGCGCGGTGACCGACGGCGTAACAATGTGGGCGCGGTTGCCCATACCCATAAGGATTGGGCCGACAGCCAGGCCATTGCCCTTGGATTTGAGGATGTTGCGTACGCCGGACGCTGCATCTGCATGACCAAAGATCAGAACATTTGCTTCCCCAGTGAGACGGTTGCCCGGCAGAAGACGATCCCGCAGTTCCGCATCAAGCGCCGCGTCGATGTTCATCTCGCCCTCATATTGGAAATCGGTTTCCCTGGCGTCGAGCAGCGCAATCGCTTCGCGCAGACGCTTGCCCGAGCCTTCGGCCTGGTTGCCAAATTGAGATTGCGAACAAAATGCGATTTTCGGCTCCACACCAAAGCGACGGGCGTGACGGGCGGCCCCCATCGCCACGCGCGCCAGCTGATCCGGAGCGGGTAGGGACCAAACATGGGTGTCCGCCAGAAACAGCGGCCCATCTTCCAGGATCATAAGGGACAAAGCGCCATCGGGTTGATGGGTGTCATTGCCCAGGATCTGGGTGACATAGTTCAGGTGCCAACGGTATTCGCCGAATGTGCCGCAGATCAGGCTGTCGGCTTCGCCACGATGGACCATGACTGCGCCGATCGCGGTGGTGTTGGTGCGCATGATCGCCCGGGCCAGATCCGGCGTGACCCCTTTGCGGGCCATCAACTCGTGATAGGTGCCCCAATAATCCCGGTACCGCGGGTCGTTTTCCGGGTTTACCAGTTCAAACTCACGATCCGGTCGGATTGACAGGCCCAGGCGCTCGCATCGTTGGTTGATCACCTCGGGGCGGCCGATGAGGATCGGGCGTTCGGTGGTTTCTTCCAGAATAGCCTGGGCGGCGCGCAGGACACGTTCGTCCTCACCCTCGGCAAACACAATGCGGCGGCTGGCGGTTGATGCGGCCTGAAACACGGGGCGCATCAGCATGGCAGATTTGAAGACGCCGGCGTTCAGCTGGTCGCGGTAGTTATCCAGATCCATCGGGCGCGTGGCGACGCCGGTTTCCATCGCGGCTTTTGCAACGGCTTTGGCAACCACTTCGGACAGGCGCGGGTCAAAGGGTTTGGGGATCAGATAGTCCGCGCCAAAAGTCAGCTGTTCGCCCTTATAGGCTGCGGCCGCCTCGGCGCTTGTTGTTGCGCGGGCAAGCTCTGCGATGCCTTCGACACAGGCAACCTTCATTTCGTCGTTGATCTCTGTCGCGCCAACGTCCAGCGCCCCCCGGAAGATAAAGGGGAAGCAAAGCACATTGTTGACCTGGTTCGGGAAGTCGCTGCGTCCGGTTGCGATGATGGCGTCTGGCTTGGCCTTGCGCGCATCCTCCGGCATGATTTCAGGCGTTGGGTTGGCCAGCGCAAAGATGATCGGCGTGTCTGTCATCTTTGCCACCATCTCTGGCTTCAAAACGCCGGGGCCCGAAAGGCCCAGGAACAGATCGGCGCCTTCGATCACCTCATCCAGTGAGCGCTTGTCGCTGGCTTGGGCATAATCCGCCTTTTGTGGGGTCATGTCGGCCTCGCGCCCCTCATAGACCAGACCTTCAATATCACAGAGCCAGACATTCTCGCGTTTGACCCCCAGGGTCAGCAGCATATTGAGGCAGGCGATCCCTGCCGCACCGCCCCCGGTCGAGACAACTTTGATGTCTTCAAAGTTCTTACCAGCCACCCGCACAGCATTGGTTGCGGCTGCGCCCACCACGATTGCCGTGCCATGCTGGTCGTCGTGAAAAACCGGGATGTTCATCCGCTCGCGGCAGAGCTTTTCGACGATGAAACAATCCGGAGCTTTGATGTCTTCCAGGTTGATCGCGCCGAACGTAGGTTCAAGCGCACAGACAATGTCAGCCAGTTTTTCGGGATCGGTTTCATTTACTTCGATGTCGAAACAGTCAATTCCGGCGAACTTCTTGAACAGAACGGCTTTGCCTTCCATGACGGGCTTTGACGCCAGCGCCCCGATATTCCCAAGCCCGAGAACGGCTGATCCATTGGACACCACTGCAACCAGATTGCCACGCGCAGTATAACGAGAGGCGGTCTTGGGATCCTTGCTGATTTCGACACAAGCCTCGGCTACCCCCGGTGAGTAGGCACGCGCGAGATCGCGGCCGTTTTCCATTGGCTTGGTCGCGCGGATCTCCAGCTTACCGGGTCGTGGAAACTCGTGATAATTCAGCGCGTCTTCGCGCAGTGATTTTGTATCAGTCATAAAAGCTCTCCCAAACTTAGTTTAACATTAAACAATAGGTCTGCGCGGGGGAACCAGTTTTGAGCGCGCCGGTGGTTTTTTGCGCCCTTCTGTTGCCTGCGGCACGCAAGGCAGTTCGAATGCGTTTGCTTCGCCCCAGAGCGCAACACGCAGCGCGCATAGCGCGCTGCCACGCCCAACGGGAGGAGAGCTTGCAAAAGATCGACGACGGGCGGGAGAATTTGATTTGTCGCGTAGCTCAAAGGCAGCCTGTCCACAAACTGTATGAAACACACATCCCGGCGCAGCGCGCGCCCTTGCGAAGGGCGCTGTTTGGGGGCAGAGTTTGGATGCTGACCAAACAGTCAAAAAAGTACCGCCTGTTGTTTTGCGGGTGCGAATAGAAAGAAACTGGGGAAAATCATGAGCTCAGAGACCGGAACCTTGAAAGCTGCTGCCGAAGCGGTGCGCAAAAACGCCTATGCGCCTTATTCGAAATTCAAAGTCGGTGCGGCTGTGCGTGCAGCTTCGGGCGCGGTTTATGTTGGCTGCAACGTGGAAAACGCAGCCTACCCGGAAGGCACCTGTGCTGAGGCAGGCGCAATTGCGGCAATGGTTGCGGCGGGCGAAACCGAAGTGCAGGAGGTTTTTGTTGTCGCGGATTGCCCTAAGCCGGTTCCTCCCTGTGGCGGGTGTCGACAAAAACTGGCCGAATTTGCCCAACCGGAGGTCAAAGTCACTTTGGCGACTGTTGATGGGCAGACCCGCGACACAACTGTCGGGGCTCTTCTGCCCGGATCTTTTGGCGCGGACTTCCTGGATCAGGACTGACTATGGACGCGCGCAGCATTATTTCGGGGCTGAGGCTGGGGCAGACACCGACATCGCAAAGCCTCAGGTGGTTTGCCCAAGCCCTGGCCGATGGCACGGTCAGTGATGCGCAAGCTGGCGCTTTTGCAATGGCAGTCTGTTGGCGCGGGCTCGACACGGCTGCGCGCTCTGACCTGACGCTTGCAATGCGCGATACCGGCGATGTCTTTGACTGGAAACTGGATGGTCCGGTGCTCGATAAACATTCCACGGGCGGTGTTGGTGACTGCGTGTCGCTGGTGCTTGCACCGGCACTTGCGGCCTGTGGAGCCTATGTGCCGATGATATCTGGCCGTGGTCTTGGCCACACAGGCGGCACGCTTGACAAGCTCGAAGCCATCCCCGGCGTGAAAACCCAGGTGGACGAAGGCGGCTTGCGGAACCTGATGCAATCGGTGGGTTGCGCCATTGTGGGGGCAACTGCGCGCATCGCGCCTGCGGACAAACGCCTCTATGCCATTCGGGACGTCACCGGTACGGTTGAAAGTCTGGACCTCATTACCGCCTCGATCCTCTCGAAAAAGCTCGCCGCCAGCCCGGACGCGCTGGTGCTGGATGTCAAAGTCGGATCAGGCGCTTTTATGAAGACATTGGAAGAGGCCCGTCGGCTGGCTCAGGCGTTGACCGAAACCGCACAGGCTGCGGGATGCGCCTGTTCAGCCTTGATCACCGATATGAACCAGCCACTTGCCCCGGCGCTTGGTAATGCGCTGGAAATCCGCGAGGCCATGGCGTCGTTGTCGGGGAAAAAGGGACCACTGGCCGAGATCTCGGCCCTTTTGGGCGGGCGCTTGCTGGCGGATTGTGGGTTGGCTGCACATGAGGCCGAAGGACAGAGCAAACTGCGGGACGCAATTGAAAACGGATCCGCCCTTGAGCGATTTGTCCAGATGGTTGTTGAGATGGGTGCCCCTTCTGATTTCGGCGAAACATGGTCCAAGGTCCTGCCGTCCGCACCTGTTCAAATTCCAGTTGAAGCGCGGTCAAAGGGGTATATTTCCGCGATCGATGGCGAGGCCCTCGGGCATTCGGTGGTGCGCCTTGGTGGGGGGAGATTGGTGGAAAGCGATGCAATTGATCCTTCTGTTGGCTTGTCGCAGTTGGTTCGGTTGAGGGCAAAAGTTGAAGCCGGTGAACCGCTTGCCATCGTGCATGCCGCGTCGAAGGATGCTGCTGCGCGGGCTGTCCAGGATGTCCTGAGTTCAATCCAGATTGCGCCGACGCCGCCGCAGAGTGCGCCTTTGTTGTACGAGAGTGTCGGCTGATGGCGCGGGCGTTTTTGGTTGTTCTGGATTCGGTTGGCATTGGCGGCGCATCCGATGCGGCGTCTTTCTTTAACGGGGATTTGCCAGATCTCGGCGCGAACACGGTTGCCCATATAGCTCAGGCCTGTGCGGCTGGTCGGGCCGAGGATGGACGTAGCGGTCCGCTGAAACTGCCAAACCTGGACCGTCTCGGCCTGGGGGCTGCTGTGCGCCAGGCTTCATCTGTTCCGCTGCCGGGGCTGAGAGCTGTGCCGCAAGGTCTTTGGGGTACCGCGTCCGAGATCAGCCCGGGAAAGGACACGCCAACCGGGCACTGGGAATTGGCGGGGGTTCCGGTTCCTTGGCATTGGCATGTCTTCCCCGATGCGCAGCCAAGTTTTCCGCAAGACCTGATGCAAGCGCTGGCTGATCTTGCCGGAACCGCTGGAACATTGGGCAATTGTCACGCTTCCGGAACCGAGATCATTGGGAAATATGGGGCGGAACATGTCTCAACCGGCTGCCCGATTTGTTATACCTCAGCGGACAGCGTGTTTCAGATTGCCGCCCATGAGGAACAGTTTGGTCTCGACCGGCTGCTGCATCTTTGCGAAACAATCGCACCGCGACTGCATCAGATGCGGGTCGGTCGGGTGATTGCTCGCCCGTTTGTGGGCAATGCCGGGACCGGGTTCCGGCGCACTGGAAATCGCCGCGATTATGCCTTGGCTCCGCCACAGCCGACCCTGTTGAACTGGGTGCAAGATGCCGGAGGTGAGACACATGCAATTGGCAAGATCGGTGACATCTTCAGCATGCAAGGGGTTGATACCCTTGATAAAGGTGACGATGCGCAATTGATGGGCCATCTTCTGCATCGGGTTCGCACGGCAAAGGACGGCAGTCTGACGTTTGCGAATTTTGTCGAATTTGACAGCCTCTATGGGCATCGCCGTGATGTCTCAGGCTATGCGCGTGCCCTAGAGTGGTTTGATCGTGAAATTGGCGCGGTTCTGTCGGCTTTGCAATCCGGGGATTTGATGATCCTGACAGCTGATCACGGAAATGATCCGTGCTGGCCAGGAACGGATCATACCCGCGAAAGAGTGCCTGTTTTGGTGGCAGGGGCTGCTGCGGGTCGTATTGGCGACGTGCACTTTGTTGATGTCGCCGCAACTATGGCCAAGCATCTGGGGGTAGAAAACCGGGGACCGGGCCAGAGCTTTATTTAACCATTTGGTAAAAACACCTTGTCCCTGCGCGGGACAGCCGGCTAGGAAGCCGAAAACGTAACGGGAGCTGAAAATATGGCCGAGCATCTGACAGTTGTTGATCACCCGCTGGTACAGCATAAGCTGACCTTGATGCGGGACAAGGGAACCTCTACTGCGGGGTTCCGTCGCCTCTTGCGTGAGATCACCCAGCTATTGGCATATGAGGTCACACGGGATCTTCCCCTTACAACCACGCCTGTAGAAACACCGATGGAGGATATGGAAGCCCCCATTCTGGCCGGTAAGAAGCTCGCGCTGGTGTCGATCCTGCGTGCGGGCAATGGAATGCTGGACGGGGTGTTGGAGCTGGTTCCATCGGCCCGCGTTGGTTTTGTTGGTTTGTACCGGGATGAGGAAACTCTGAAACCGGTTCAATATTACTTTAAAGCGCCCGAGGGGTTGAGCGATCGGATGGTTATTGCCGTCGACCCGATGCTGGCCACTGGCAATTCATCTGTTGCGGCCATTGACCTGCTAAAAGAAGCAGGTGCGACGGATATTCGCTTCCTCTGTTTGCTCGCCGCGCCCGAGGGGGTTGCCCGAATGAAAGAGGCCCATCCCGATGTCTCTATTGTGACTGCGTCTTTGGATCGCGAGCTGAACGAGAAAGGGTACATCCTGCCCGGGCTTGGTGATGCGGGCGACCGTATGTTCGGCACCAAATAAGTAACTGAAAATCCGAGAGGGCAGGGTGCAAAACCTGCCCTAATCCTGCCATATTCCCGCGATCCGATCTTTACTCAGATTCGCTTTTCAGGCATTCTGTGGCCATATTTAGTGGGGCACAGGCATGAAACTAACAAGAATTATTGCTCTCGCCATAATTTCAGGTACTTTCGGAGCGCAGGGGGCAAGCGCGCAGCAGTTGCGGACCGCAAGCCCGCCTGCAGAGGTGCCGCCGAGCTCGTATCAGGGGCGGCAATATGTGGACAGCCGGGGCTGTGTTTACATTCGTGCAGGAATTGACGGTCTTGTGAATTGGGTGCCTCGTGTGGAGCGCAACCGTCGTCAGGTCTGTGGGTTTCAACCGACCAATGTATCAGGAAGCGCAGCACCTGTTTCGCGCACCACCTCTGCCGGGCCTGAGCTGATCACGCTGCCAGCAGCCGATCAGCCAACCGCAGCGGCGCAGAGTGTCCAAACTGCCAGGTCCCCGGTGCCATCCGCAGGAACGCGGATTGTCACGCAACAAAAACCAACTCGGGTTGCTCCGGCCCCTGTTTCTGCTGCAGCTGCCCCCCAGCCAAAACCGCAAACTGTACGCCGGGTGACACGGATCGAAGCGGCACCTGTGGTTATCCAGTCTGCACCGGTTTCACCACAGGTGTCGTCCGGCCCATGTTCGGGGCTTTCAGACATCAGCCGTCAATACACCAATACGACCGGGGTTCGTTGTGGACCACAGCCCGAAAACCCCGTGGAATTCGGTCCGCAATCGTCGCTTCACTTGCCTGCAAATACCCGCGTTTTGCCTGCGCATCTTTACCAGGAACGTCAGTTGGCAAGGGGGATCGAACATCCGGCGGGGTATCGCGCTGTGTGGCAGGATGATCGGTTGAACCCACGTCGAGCGGAACAGGATTTGTTCCCGCGTGCCGCCGAGTCTACTGCCGTGCCAAACGGGTTTGCGCGCGTGGCAGGCAGCACTGACCGACATAATCCGTCAAGGGGGCAGGGGAGCGCGTCAGGTGATGCGCGTATGGCTCAGGTCTGGACCAACACAGTGCCGCGCAAACTGGCGCCCGTGGTTGCGCCACAGACGATTACGGCCCCAAATCGACAGCAGCATACATCGGCGCAGTTGAGCTTTCTGTCAGAAGAAGCCAGCCAGCAACTGGCGCAGACCCCGCGTTATGTGCGCGCGGATGTGTATGCGGATACCGCAGCCGCGCAGCAAGCTGCAACGCGTTTGTCCGGGACTGGCCTTCCCGTTCGCATGGGGCGTCTCACCCGTCAGGGACAAACATACAAGGTTGTTCTTGCAGGCCCGTTTCATGGTGACGCCGCCGCTCAATCGGCTTTGTCCAAAGTCCGTAAAATCGGTTTCTCCGGAGCACGTCTCAGCAAGTAAGCATGCGTAAGGTACGGACTACAAAAGGGTCGGTTCTGCCGACCTTTTTTCGTTCGGTTCTATCCGCTGCCGTTGTATCAGCCACAGAGTATCAGCCACAGATATTTTGAAGCTGAACCCATTCCTGATCGCTCAGCAACGGTTCCAGGTCGCGATGGGCCAATGGGTCCGCTTCGATCAGTCCGATTGTGGATTCACCGGTGATGTCCAGAGCATAGGCATAAGGCGACGAGGGGATCGCGCTTTGCGCAAATTCTGCAAGGATCGCCTGTTCTTCGACCGCGGGCCTTGGCTGGGTCAAGGCATTCTCTGCGTAGGTGTCCAGCGTGTCTTGCCGCAATTGTCCGGTGGTCAGCAAATGAAAGGCGGAAGGGATGCCGCCCGCTGCCAGAAGCGCCAGCAACGGATCTTCGATGCGTGTACGGGCGCGTTCCACCAGAACCGCACCGGCAGCAACGGCCGGGTCCTCAAAATCTTCAAAGTAGCTGCTGTTCAGCAGGTAGATCCCTCCGGGCAAGGCCAGGCTGGTGGCAACACCGTCACGCAGGACCACGATCTGTCGCACATTTGTGCGGTCTGCCAGTTCCGACAACAAAGGAGCCGTTTGGGGCGTCACGCAGGCCTGACCGGACAGCCGCTCGATACGGCCCAACAGCGCTTGGCCAATAGCCTTGCGATTGATGTCAGATACAACCGACAATGCATGGCGCTGCAATGCACCGGGCATCCAGAGGGTTGCAGCGGCCAATATGACAGCTGTCACACCAAGGCTTCCCAAAACGCGCAAACGACCCGGTCTAGGGCGCGCGCGGTCGATGGCGGACTGCACCTTTTGGATCGCATCCAGCATGGTGACCTCGTCCTCTTGGATTTCCAGCGTTTCTCCGGGGTCTCCGTCCGGGTGGAAAATCGCCGGAAACTGACCCGGATTCCTGCGGTCAATTGCAGCAAGGGACCAATGGGCGAGTGGCCGGTCCTGCAGGTCGGTAATGGTCAGGGTCGCATCACCAATTGAGATGATCACATCGCGGCGCTGTGCATCGGGCGTGGCGCGCCACAGCCCGGCTGCTTCGAGCCGCTGATATTCCTTGAGTGCCGTCATGGCGCTTGCCTGTTTTCTTGTTGACTGGAGATTAGCACAGGGCTTGGCGCGGCGGCAAATGTGTTTGCGCGCTTTAAGCCCCGCAAAAGGGGGAGAATTTCACGCAGCTTGTCTTTTCGCCGACCCATTCATCGCCTAGCTTGCTCCCATGATCCTTTCCACTGGCCGTAACTATCTGTTTGTCCATATTCCCAAGACCGGGGGAACCGCTCTGGCGCTTGCGCTTGAGGCGCGGGCGATGGCTGATGATATGATGCTTGGGGATACGCCAAAGGCCTTGAAACGCCGTCGGCGTCTGAAAGGGGTATCCTCACGAGGACGGCTGTGGAAGCATTCCACCCGCGCGGATCTGGAAGGGCTGCTGCCAGAGGCGCAGTTCAATGCTCTTTTTTCATTTACGCTTGTGCGCAATCCCTGGGACCGGATGGTCAGCTATTATCATTGGCTCAAGATGCAGAGGTTTTCCCACCCATCTGTTTCACTGGCAAAGGAGCTAGAGTTCTCTGACTTTCTGCGAAACCCTTTGGTGCAAAGGTCGATACGGGAAAATCCGGCACCGCGTTACATGACGTCGTCTGCCGGTATGGAGCGTGCGGATCTTTATATCCGTTTGGAGCAGTTTTCCACCGATGCACGGCCTTTGTTCGACCACCTGGGATTTGAACTCACCCTTCCCAAGATCAATGAAAGCGCCCGGGATCGGGACTGGCGCGGGTATTATAATTCTGAGACGCAGGAAATTGTCGGTCGGATTTCGGCCCTTGAAATCGAACGATTTGAATACTCTTTTAACGATTTGCCATTAACACAGTCCTAGGAACTGGGCTGAGGTGACCGAATTCCTGCTCTGTTTTTTGGGAATCGTTTGTTCGAAACCAAAATGAAATCAGTTGCTTGAAGGGTGATGTTGCCTTGCATGAAGTCCGCCACATCAGGTTGGAGAACGGCAGAATGCTGGAATGGCTGTTGAAGCGTAAAGATCTGAAATTGAGTGATCGCCTGTCGGGCAAAGCCCGTTTGGTGAGCACAGGAACGGGCGGATTGTTGGCGGGGACTCATGTGGCCTCAAACCTTGGCTGGCGTCCTGTGGAAGCCCTGACCGCGGGGGATAAGGTGCTGACCTTTGATCACGGCATGCAACCCATTACCGAGCTTTTTCGCAAGACGTTGGTTACAGGCGATGGCGCGGTCTCTGCTTTGCGGGCACCGATCCATATTCCGGCGGATGCTCTCAATAACCGGGCGCCCATGTGGGTCATGCCGGATCAGGGGGTATTGGTTGAAAGCGATGTGATTGAACGTCAGTTCGGTGAACCCTTTGCTGTGGTTCCGGCTTGCACGCTGGAAGGCTATCGCGGGATTTCCCGTGTGCCGCCCGGAGCGCGCATGGAACTTGTCCTGCCTCGTTTTGCAGAGGATCAGGTTATCTATGTCGAAGCCGGGGCGCTAAGCTATTGCCCAGCCGAACGTGATCTTCTGGACTATGCCTTTGACACGCAGACAAGCATCTATCGCGTTCTGTCCGTTGGCGATGCGAGGGCTTTGGTGGTGGAAATGATTGAAGAGTATCAAGAGGTTGCCGAAGGTCTGCCATTTCGCGCGGGCCCGGACTCTCATGAGCCATTGAACCTGCGTTAGGACGTGAATTTTTGTCGGCGTAATGTCCGGCTTCAGGCAAGACCGAGCAGTCTTTGACCTTCATCACAGCGGCTTGGCGGTATAAAAAACAACGCTAAGCCGCTGTCTTTCTTTATCTTCTCCGTTACGAAAGGCCGCACCCGGTTCAGGAGCGGCCTTTCTGCGATTTTGGAAGGTCTCTGATTTCAGGACCATCGCGGACTGTGAAACGTTAAATCACGCCGCGGATTTTTCAGGATCAAACCGACCATAGAAGCTCTGACCCTTTTCGGCCATCTCCTGCAAAAGCGCGGGGCAGGCAAAGCGTGGACCATAGGCCTCTGCCAGTTGTGCGCAACGCTCCGCGGCATAAGGCGTGCCAATAATGTCGAGCCAGGACAGCGGCCCACCGGACCAGGGCGCAAAGCCCCAGCCAAGGATTGCCCCAACGTCGCCTTCGCGAATGTCCAGCAGAACACCCTCTTCCAGCGCGCGCACGGCTTCCAGAACCTGAGCAAACATCAGGCGCTCCTGAACCTCGATCAGATCAGGTTGCTCACTGGCGGACGGGTATTTCTCTGCCAGACCTTTCCAATACTCCACGCGTTTTCCCTTGGCGTCGTAATCAAAGAAACCTTTGCCTGCCTTACGCCCCAGTCGACCCTGATCTTCCATCCAGAAGATCAGATCATCGGCCGGGCTTTCGGGGTAGGCCTCGCCCATGGCGGCTTTGGTCGCGCGCGCGATCTTGGCTCCGAGGTCGATGGAGGTTTCATCCGTCAACTGAATAGGCCCGACCGGGAAGCCAAGCTGGCGCGCGGCATTGTCGACCAACACCGGAGAGACCCCTTCGGTCACCATCCGCAGCCCTTCGTTGATATAGGGCAGGATACACCGATTGGCGTAGAAGAAGCGCGCATCGTTGACAACAATCGGCGTTTTGCGGATCTGGCGCACATAATCAAGCGCTTTGGCCACGGCACGGTCACCGGTCTCACGCCCTTTGATGATCTCAACCAGCATCATCTTTTCAACCGGTGAGAAGAAATGGATCCCGATGAACTGATCCGCACGGGCCGAGGCCTTGGCCAGTTCCGTGATTGGAAGCGTCGAGGTATTGGATGCAAAGATGCAGTCCGCAGGGATGATGGCCTCCACCTTCTGGGTCATCTCGGCTTTGACCTTGGGGTCTTCGAACACAGCTTCCACAATCAGGTCGCAGCCTTTCAAAGCCTCAAGATCCGCGGTTGCTGTGATCTGCGCCAAAATGGCTTCTTTCTTCTCCGGCGTGGTCTTGCCGCGTTTGATACCCTTGTCCGCGTAATCCGCAGCATAGGCTTTGCCACGGTTTGCCGCCTCCTGGTCGCGGTCGATCAGAACAACTTCGATCCCGGCCTGTGCAGAGACCAGCGCGATCCCGGCACCCATCATGCCAGCACCCAGAACGCCGACCTTTTTCACCGTTTGATCTGCGACATCAGTCGGGCGTACGGCTCCTTTTTCAAGCGCTTGTTTGTTCAGGAACAAAGAACGGATCATGGCCGAGGACGACGGGTTCATCAGAACATGGGTAAACCAGCGCGCTTCGATTTTGAGCGCGGTGTCAAAATCAACCAGCGCCCCTTCATAGATGGCCGACAGCAGCGCCTTTGCCGCAGGGAAGGCACCCTGGGTCTGACCATTGACCATGGCAGAGGCGCCCACGAAGTTCATGAAGCCAGCCGGGTGATAGGGCGCGCCACCGGGCATTTTGAATCCCTTGGCATCCCAAGGTTTCACGATGTCGGCAGGGCCCGCATTCAGCACCCACGCCTTGGCCGCTGCCAGTGGGTCTTCGGCCAGCGCATGAACAAGGCTTGCGCCTTTTGCCTTCTTGGGCTCCAGCATCTTACCTTCCAGCAGAACCGGGGCCGAGGCAACGGCACCCACCATACGCACATAACGCGTGGTGCCACCACAGCCGGGGAAAAGCCCTACCATGATCTCCGGCAGGCCGATCTTAGCCTTGGGGTTTGTGGTCATCACACGGTGATGGCAGGCCAATGCGATTTCTGTCCCGATACCCGCGCAGGTGCCGTTGATGGCGACTGCAACAGGTTTACCCCCCTTGTTGGTCTTGGGCTCCATCCCCGCGCGCTCCAGTTTGCGCAGAATCCGGTGGCCTTCCATTGTGAAGTCAAAAAGCCCTTGGGCCGGATTGTCCCCCGATTCTTCGCGGATCGAGGCCAGCACATTCAGATCCATGCCACCGGCAAAGTCTTTCTTGCCGGATGTCAGGACCAGCCCTTTGACGGCGTCATCGCCAAGCGCCTGATCAATGAAGCTCTCGACAACCTCCAGTGCCTCGCGGGTCAGCACGTTCATGGATTTGTCAATCGCGTCCCAAGTGATAACCGCTACGCCATCTCCGTCCACGTCATAGGTGAAATCGCTCATGTGTCCTCTCCCGTTTGGTCCTTGGTCAGGGGGCTGCCGTCTTTGCGGGTAAAGTCAAATTTCTCATTGTTGGTGACTTTGACCATCATATCGATATCGCTGTAGTAAGCAGTTTCGGTCTCAGTACGGGTGCCCACGACAAGGAAGCTTGCGTGTTCGTTGGTGTTGTTGATGAAGTGATGGCCGTTTGTGTCACCAGCGGGAAAGGTGGCACAGTCGCCGGGCATCATTTCATGTTCGCCGTCGTCATCCACCAGCGTGCAGGTGCCGCTGGTGATCATCACAAATTCATCCTGCTCCATATGGTAGTGACGCAACGAGGACTGCGCGCCTGGTTCAAGATGGATAATATTCGCGCCAAACTGGGTCAGACCGCCTTCTTTGCCGACCCGCTGTGCGGACCTCCCTTTGACAGGAGCCGCCAGCTTGCCCGGATAGCCGGAACCACCCCGCGCCTCGATTTTTGAAAGATCAAGTTTCGGCATATCAGACCCGTTCGATAATCGTGGCGGCACCCATGCCAGAAGCGATGCAGAGCGTGGCCAGGCCGCACTCTTTGTCCTGCCGCTCCAGCTCATCCAGGAGCGTGCCGATGATGATGGCTCCGGTTGCGCCCAAAGGATGCCCCATAGCAATCGAGCCGCCATTGACGTTCACTACATTGGGATCGACCTGGAAGGCCTGTTGGAAACGCAGCACGACCGAGGCAAAAGCCTCGTTCACTTCAAAGAGGTCAATGTCGCTGATGGCCATACCGGTGTCCGCAAGGATCTTTTCGGTCACAGGCACAGGTCCCGTCAGCATGATAGTCGGGTCGGTTCCGATCTTGGCAGAGGCCTTGATGCGGGCGCGTGGCTTCAGCCCATGTGCCTCACCGAACTCCTTGTTGCCAATCAACAGCGCTGCCGCACCATCCACAATCCCAGAGGAGTTGCCAGCGTGATGGATATGATGGATTCTTTCCAGATGGGGGTATTTCAACATTGCCACCTTGTCGAAACCGGGCATCTGTTCCCCCATCATCTGGAAGGCAGGGTTCAGTTTCGCCAAGGCTTCCATATCGGTTCCCGGGCGCATGTATTCGTCTCGGTCCAGGATGGTCAGCCCGTTCTGGTCGGTTACAGGAACCACTGACTTTTCAAATCTGTTGTCGGCCCAGGCTTCTGCTGCACGCCGCTGGGATTCAACGGCAAGGGCATCCGCATCTTCACGGGTGAACCCATATTCGGTGGCGATAATATCGGCAGAGATCCCCTGCGGGACAAAGTAGCTGTCCATGGCAAGGCTGGGATCCACGGCGATGGCAGCCCCGTCAGAGCCCATCGGAACACGTCCCATCATTTCTACACCACCCGCGATATAGGCCTGACCGGCGCCGCCTTTGACCTGATTGGCCGCCAGATTTACCGCTTCCATGCCAGAGGCACAGAACCGGTTAATGGAGAGACCCGGAATGCGTTCGTCCAGATCCGACGCCAGCACGGCAGACCGGGCGAGACAGCCGCCTTGTTCCATGACTTGGGTTACATTGCCCCAGATCACATCTTCCACCGCGTGGCCTTCCAGCCCGTTGCGGGCTTTGACGGCGTTCAGGGTGAGGGCGGATAGGCGCAGGGCGGTGACCTCGTGCAGAGATCCGTCCTTGCGTCCCTTGCCTCGCGGGGTACGCAGGGCATCATAGATATAGGCGTCTGTCATCATGCTCTCCTCAAGCGCGATAGGGTGTTATGCACGGTCTGACGGGTTGCCGGGCATCAGATCATACGGGTGTTTCCAACCAGGCAGTTCGCTGATGCGGGTCAGCCAGGTGTCAATATGGGGCCAGTCGGCACGGTCAAAGCCAAAGGGTTCGGGGTAAAACAGGTAGCTGCAACAGCTGAGATCCGCATTGGTGATCTCATCTCCAACAATCCAGCTGCGCCCATCAAGATGAGCGTTCAACGTAGTCCAGGCAGCCTGTAGTCTGCTTTGCATAAACTGGATCACCGGGGCAGGACGTTTGTCTTCAGGCAGGAAGTTCATCAGGAACCGGGTCATGCCCACCTGGCTCGACATTTTGTGGTTGTCCCAAAGCACCCAGCGCAGAACTTCGTATTTGTCCTCTGGCGCGCCAGCAAATTTCCCGGTCTTGTCGGTGATATACTGTTGAATGACCCCGGATTGGCTAAGAGTTAAATCTCCGTCGACCAATACAGGTGCTTCACCTTGAATGCTGATGGTGCGGAAGGCGTCGGTTCGGGTTTCTCCATTGAAGAAATCCACATAGACGGGTTCCCATTCGAGGCCTGCGAGCTCAAGCGCAAGCGCCGCTTTATAGGCGTTGCCGCTTTCGCCAAAGCAGTAGAGTTTCATTGTCATAGAATTGCGTCCCTTTGTGAGAGTTGAGCGGGGGTTTCACACCCCCGCACCCCCGTGAAGTATTTGAAAAAAGATGAAACCATTTAGAGTTCTTTTACCAAGATGGCGCGATTGTGATCTGGCGGTACAGGCTGAAGAGCCGATGACCGTAAAAGGTGAAAGCGCGCCCTTTCATTTGGCGAAGGCTTGGGATTGGGCGCGCAGCCCTTTCATCTTTTTCTAAATACTTCCGCCGGAGGCTCCCGCAGGTGCAACAAGCTGGACCGGCAATGGTCGACGGCTTTCCTCTCATCTATTGCGGTCCTCAAGTTCGGCGTTAAAGATCCGCATGCGGTGGGTCAGATTGTCATTATTGGTCACACTGTCGAAGTTCTCGAAGAGAAAAGACAAGGCCTCTCCCTCATCCAGGCCGGCATCCTGCGCAAATCTGCGCAGGCGGCGGTAACCGTCCTCGGTCATGGAGACCGGGAAGCGGCGGGTAAGGCGGAAGCGTTTCGGCATGTCTTTTCCTTCGGCTGTACAACTGGCGCAATATGCGCCGCACAAAGAGTGACCTTAGAACGCGTTTGCGTCCAGCGCCATTACCGGGTCTGCGCCGGATTGAATGCGGGTCAGGTGCAGCGCTGTTGCGGGTAATTGTCTTGCCATGTAATAGCGCGCGGTTGCCAGCTTGGTCTCATAGAACGCCGCGTCGTCTGCGCCCGTGTCCAATGCATTTTGCGCCGCTTTTGCCATCTGGGCCCACATCAGCCCCAGGCAGACATGGCCAAAGAGATGCATGAAGTCGTAAGATCCCGCCAAAGCGTGGTTGGGGTTCTTCATGCCGTTCTGCATGAAATACATGCCTGCGGCTTGCAGATCCTTGGAGGCTGCTTTCAGCGGTTCGATAAACTGGGATTTGAAATCTTCGGATATGTCACCAGCCTCCTTGCAGAAGGACTTCACCAGTTCAAAGAATCCCATGACATGTTTGCCACCGTCCTGCGCCAGCTTGCGCCCGACCAGATCCAACGCCTGCACGCCGTTGGCACCTTCATAGATCATGGTGATCCGGGCATCGCGTGTGAACTGGGACATGCCCCATTCCTCGATGTAGCCATGACCGCCATAGACCTGCTGGGCCTGCACCGTCATGTCATAACCCTTGTCGGTCAGGAAGCCTTTGAGGACAGGGGTCATGAGAGAGATCAGCCCTTCTGCTTCGGCATCCTTGGCCCGGTGGGACTGGTCGATGAGCGATGCTCCCCACAGCATAAAGGCGCGTGCCCCTTCGGTGAAACTTTTCTGATCCATGAGGTTACGGCGAATATCGGGGTGGACAATCAGAGGATCGGCAGGGCCGTCCGGGTTCTTGGCTCCGGTGACATCGCGCCCTTGCAGGCGGTCCCGCGCGTAGTCCAGGGCGTTCTGATACGCTGCCTCGGCCTGGGCCAGGCCCTGCATGGCAACGCCCAGTCGCGCTTCGTTCATCATGGTGAACATGGCGCGCATGCCTTTATGTTCCGTTCCCAACAGGTATCCGGTGGCCCCGTCGTAGTTCATCACACAGGTGGAGTTGCCGTGAATGCCCATCTTCTCTTCGATTTTGCCGACAGAAACCGCGTTGCGTGCGCCCAGTGTTCCGTCCTCGTTCACCATGACTTTGGGAACGATGAACAAAGAGACACCTTTGATCCCGTCCGGTCCACCTGGAATCTTGGCCAGGACCAAATGGATTACGTTGTCGGCAAGGTCATGATCACCGGCAGAGATGAATATCTTCTGCCCGGTGATCCTGTAGCTGCCATCATCCTGCGGTTCGGCCTTGGTGCGCATCAGCCCCAGATCGGTACCGCAATGGGGTTCCGTCAGGTTCATCGTGCCTGTCCAGTCACAAGAGACCATTTTGGGCAGGTAAGTCGTCTTTTGAGCATCTGTCCCATGGGCCAGAATGGCAGAGGCGGCTCCGTGGGTCAGGCCCTGATACATGGTAAACGCCTGATTGGCGGCAGAGAAGAACTCGCCCACGGCGGAGCCGATAACATAAGGCATGTTCTGACCGCCAAACTCTTCTGGCATGTCCAGCCCCGGCCATCCGCCTTCCTTCATCTGCTCAAAGGCGTCCTTGAACCCGGCTGGGGTAGAGACCACCCCGTTCTCGAACCGGCAGCCTTCCTGGTCGCCGACAGTGTTCAAGGGCTGCAGAACCTGAGACGCGATCTTGCCTGCTTCTTCCAATACGGCCCCGGTGAATTCGGGGTCCAGCTCGCCATAGCCTGGAATATTGCTGGTCGAGACGTTTAAAACCTCGTGCAGCAGGAATTGCACGTCTTTGGTCGGGGCTGTGTAACGGGGCATATTGTTATCTCCGCTGAGAGGGGAAAGGGCTTTTACTGCGCTGCGGCTTGGGACTTCATCGAGGCGATCATCTTTTCTCCCCAGCGCAGTTGGTCTTTGAGTTCGTCAATCGCGGTTTCCAGCTCGTCGCGCTGACGCTCCATATCGGCGAGACGCTCGCAGGCGACTTCATAGGTGCGGGTCAGCTGAACCAATTGCTGGTCATCTGCATGATAGAGATCCAGCAGCTGGCGGATTTCTTCCAGGCTAAAGCCAAAGCGTTTTCCGCGCAGGATCAGTTTCAGACGGGCACGGTCCCGTTTGGTAAACAGGCGGCGCTGTCCTTCCCGGATGGGAAACAAAAGCTCCTTGGCTTCATAGAATCGCAATGTGCGCGGGGTGACGTCAAAAGCGTCACACATCTCACGGATGGTTAAAGTGTCTTCGCTCATACTGAGGCGGGTCCTTGTACTCTGCGCCCAAAATCCCTGGCGCTGGGCCAAGGGGGAAGGGGCTGTTGATGTTACTAAAGTCATTTATTGACGTTTACGTAAGTTGAACGTCGCGTCACCCTGAATTGTGACGTTGGGTAGAAAAATTTAAGGGGAAAACCACGTAAAAAGGCCCCGCTCGATGAGCAGGGCCTGAGAAACACTGTTGGTTTGGACGGATCAGTTCTCGATGAGCTTTTCCGTTGTGGCGCGCAGGTCTGACAGTTCCGAAAGAGCCTGGTCCAGCTGTTCGCGCTGTTTTGTCAGTTCAAGCAACTGGCGGTCCGCCATTTCAAGAAAGACCTTTAGCTGTGCCTGCGTGCCCTCGTTCTCATAGATCAGCAGCCATTGGCGCAGTTCTTCCAGTTGGAAGCCAAATCGCCGTCCACGCATGATCAATGTCATACGGGCCCGCTCACGGGCACCATAAAACCGGCTGCGCCCCTCGCGGCGGGGGTGCAGCAATTCGATGTATTCATAATACCGAAGTGTGCGCGGCGTAACGTCAAACTCGGCGCACATTTCTTTGAATGACAATTCGTCTGTGGTCACTCGCTCTCTCCCTTGGGGGTAACCTAGGGCTGTATTTTTGCAAGTGCAACATCCGAGCCAGTTCTTTAGAACGAAAATATGCAATTATCTTTGAATGACTTGGAGACCGCAGATGGATGACCAACTTGATAAGGCAAAGACCTTTCTGAAGGCTCTGCCGCACTCGCAGGCTCTGGGCATGGAGATGGTTTCCTGCGGAGGCGGCGATGCTGCAATTGATATGCCCTATGATGAAAACCTGATTGGGGATCCCAAAACGCGGGTTGTGCATGGTGGTGCTGTGTCGGCGCTGATGGATACCTGCTGCGGGATGGCGGTTTTGTTTCATCCCGAACAACCGGACAATACCGCCACCATCGATCTGCGGATTGACTATATGCGCAGTGCGACGCCGGGTCAGACGATCAGAGCCGAGGCAACATGCCACCAGATGACCCGGAATGTGGCCTTTGTCCGGGCGGTTGCGATGGACGAGGACCGGAACAAGCCCGTGGCGACTGCAACAGGCGCCTTCACGGTCGAACGTAAAACCGGAAAGGCACAATCATGATCCGCCCACGTCCGGAACCCATCCAGCAGGTGAAACGGCGTCGGGATGCCGCGCTTCATGCGCTTGTTGCTTCGGTTCCCTATATTCAGTTCCTCGGGATCACATTTGATCGTCGCGGAAACGAGCTTACGGCGCAGCTGAACTTTGATGAGAAGCTGATTGGCAATCCGATGTTACCGGCCTTGCATGGAGGGGCGACCGCTGCATTCCTTGAGATGACGGCCATGATCACATTGCATTGGACCGTTTTATGGGAAGGGATCGAAAACGGTACGGTCGATCCTGAAGCGATGGCCCAGGGTGATCTGCCGCGTCAACCAAAGACAATCGACTTCAGCGTCGATTATTTGCGCTCTGGTTTGCCGCGGGACGCCTATGCACGCGCGCGGGTCTGGCGGTCCGGGCGTCGATTTGCCTCGGTTCATGTGGAAGCCTGGCAGGACAACAAGGACAAGCTGCTGGCGCAGGCAACCGGTCATTTTCTGATGGCCGCTCCGGACAGCGATTGAACATGCGCCCCCTGCATCGCGCAACCGCGGTCCAACCTGTGACCCACCGTCGGGTGCTGAAAATCGCGCTGCCCGTGGTTGTGTCAAATGCCACGGTGCCGTTGCTTGGGGTGGTGGACACCGGTGTTGTCGGGCAACTTGGCGAGGCGGCACCGCTTGGCGCGGTTGCCGTTGGCTCGATCATTCTGACGTCCCTCTATTGGGTGTTCGGATTTCTGAGAATGGGTACGGTTGGTCTGGCCAGCCAAGCCATCGGGCGCGGGAACCAGGACGAGGTCACGGCCATCCTCACCCGGAGCCTTCTGATCGGTTTCGGGGCCGGGCTTGCCATATTGCTTGTGCAGATCCCTCTGTTTTCTACGGCACTGTCACTTGCCCGACCTTCGCAGGAGGTTGGTGCGTTGGCAGAAGGCTATCTTGGAATTCGGGTCTGGTCCGCACCTGCAATGATTGCGATTTATGGGCTGTCGGGCTGGTTAATTGCGCAGGAACGCACCTATGCGTTTTTTGCCGTTCAGGTTGTCATGAACCTATTGAACATGCTTTTGGACATTTGGTTTGTCTGGGGACTGGGATGGGGTGTGAGCGGCGTGGCCTTTGCAACCTTTATCGCAGAATGGTCCGGTCTTGCTCTTGGGTTCTGGTTCTGTCGGCATGCATTTTCGACCTCGAGCTGGCGGGATTGGAACCGGGTGCTGGATCTGTCACGGCTGAAACATATGGCGTCAGTCAACCGGGACATTCTGATCCGGTCGTTGTTGCTGCAAGCGATTTTTACCTCATTCACGTTTCTGGCAGCGCGACAGGGAGATATCATTCTGGCGGCAAACCAGGTGTTGGCCCAGCTGATGTTTGTAACGGCCTATGGGATGGATGGGTTCGCATTTGCTGCGGAAACTCTGGTTGGACAGGCGATGGGCGCCCGGAAACGGGCAGAGCTTCGTCGAAGTGTCAAAATCACCGCGCTTTGGGGGGCGGTGGTTGTCGTCATCATGGCATTGGTTTTCTCGGCCCTTGGTCCGTGGATCATTGACAGAATGACGACGTCTGACGATGTCCGTGTCGCGGCGCGGATTTATCTGCCCTACATTGTGGCGGGGCCGCTTTTGGGCTGCGCCAGCTGGATACTGGACGGGATTTTTATTGGTGCGACCGCGGGTCGTGATATGCGCAACATGATGATCCTGAGCGCAGGCGTCTATCTGATTGCTGTGCTGACATTGATCCCGGTTTTCGGAAATCACGGTTTGTGGGCGGCGCTGCTGATTTCTTTTGTCGCCCGCGGGATCACGTTGGGGATGCGCTACCCGGCGCTTGAAGCGCGCGCCGGGCCGTAAACATTACAGCAGGTCTTCAAAAGCCTCGGTGGGGCGGCCAATGCGGGCTTTTTGCGCGGTAAAGGCGATGGGGCGTTCAATCAGGGCCGGATGTTGCGCCATCGCATTCAGAAGGGTTTCGTCATCCGAGCCCTCGCTCAACCCGAGCTCCTTGAATGCTGCGTCCTTGCTGCGCATCATTGAGATTGCCGAAACATCCAAGAGGGCGCGCACTTGGGTGAGTTCTTCCAGTGTCGGCGCGTCCTTTTGATAGAGCCGGACCACAAGCTCGGCTCCATTCTCTTCAAAAAACGCGAGGCCCGCACGGGATTTGGAGCATCGCGGGTTATGCCAGTAGGTGATCACAGCCAGTCTCCCTTTTTGCTGCCAACTGCATCAGAGACGCTGGCAAACCCATCCTTGACCAAAAGCGCGTCCAGCCCGGTTGCAATCTCGCCTGCAAGGCTCAGCCCGCCGTAAACCATCGCAGTGTAAAACTGCACTGCTGATGCCCCGGCGCAGATCTTGGCATAGGCCTGTTCGGCAGTGCTGATGCCACCAACCCCGATCAGGGGAACCGCACCGTCCAGGCGATCTGCAAGCTGGGCCAGAACCCGGGTGGATTTCTCAAAGAGCGGCGCACCGGACAACCCGCCGGCCTCATCGCCATGTGCGCTTTTCAAGCCATCGCGTGACAGGGTCGTATTGGTGGTAATCACCGCGTCGATCCCGGTTTCCAGGGCAACGGCAGCGATGTCATCCAGCTCAGCCAGAGTCAAATCTGGGGCGATCTTCAGGAACACCGGTACCCGACGGTCCAAACCGTCTCGAACCGTAATCACACCGTTTAACAATGCGCTCAGTGCGGCCTTACCCTGAAGATCCCGCAGCTTTTCTGTATTCGGCGACGAGACGTTTACAGTGGCAAAATCAAGATACGCGCCGCAGTGCTGCAAGACGGTTGCAAAATCCGCAGCGCGATCACTGCTGTCCTTGTTTGCACCCAGGTTCAGGCCAATCACCGCATCTTTGGGACGTTTGGCAAGGCGCGCACCAATGGCATGCATGCCTTCATTGTTAAAACCAAACCGGTTGATTGCGGCGCGGTCTTCGGTCAGGCGAAACAATCGTGGTTTCGGGTTGCCGGGCTGCGGGCGCGGCGTCGCCGCACCAACCTCGATAAATCCAAATCCAGCCCGGCTGAGCGGCGCAAGCGCCTCGGCGTTCTTGTCAAACCCGGCAGCCAGACCCACAGGATTGGGAAGATCCAGCCCGGCAAGCTTTGTGCGCAACCGTGCTGAACTCACTGGTCCGGGGGCAGGTGCCAGCCCGGACTTCAGAGCCTGAATGGAGAGCCCATGTGCAGCTTCGGGATCCATACGGTGCAGTGCCGCCAGCGCGAGTTTTTCAGAGAGTTTCATGGCGCGTCCTATGCTCCGCTCATCTCAGCCGGAAACTGATGCGCTCCGTCGATCAATGGCAGGGGTTTGCTCCACAGAATATCCGTCATGTGGAGCTCTCGATACAGATGGGGAAACAATGCGCCCCCGCGGGAAGGCTCCCATTTCAGGGCCTCTCCCAAGGTTTCGGCATTCAGCGCAAGAAGGAACAGGTTCGCTTCACCCGCAAAATGTTTGGCTGCAGTTTCAGCCGCTTGGGCGGCTGTGGAGAAATGGACAAAGCCATCTGCCAGATCAACCGGCGCGCCAAGGGTTTCCCCTGCGGCTTGGAAGGCCTCCCACTCATCTTGGCGGAAAATCTTGTAAATCAGCATGCGCGTCTGATGCACGTCCTGCCAGATCTGGTCAAGTGCTGCGATGTTCTTTGCTGTTTCTTGCACTGTCAGGGACCCTTTTTGTGCGGTTACGCAACGGCAGTCTTGCCAATTTCGCTCTGGTTTCGGTCATCTATGGGCGATTTTGACCAAACGGGCAGAATTCTCGCGGGAGCGCCTTGTCGTGAATTCCCCTTTGGACAAGGATCTATCGGATCTAGTCTCATCAACTAGATGCATACCAGAACAGGGAGTTCACATATGATGATGTCTCGTTTCCTGACCAGTGTCGCCGCGTTGGGGCTTACGTCCGGCATGGCTTCTGCTGAATTCAATTTGACGATTTTACACACCAACGACATTCACAGCCGCATCGAGTCGATCAACAAATACGATTCCACCTGTGGCGCTGATGATGAGGCCGAAGGCAAGTGTTTCGGTGGCGTGGCCCGTATTAAAACCATGATTGATACCAAGCGCGCTGAACTGGCGGATAAAAACCTGCTGGTGATGGATGCGGGCGATCCGTTTCAGGGGTCGTTGTTTTACACCACATACAAGGGCGCTGCAGAGGCAGAGTTCATGGAGGCTATCGGGTATGACGTGATGGCTGTGGGCAACCATGAATTTGATGACGGTCCGGAAGGCCTGTCCAAGTTCATTGATGCCGTGTCCTTCCCGGTGATTTCCGGAAACCTGGATCTGACGGCAGAAGACAGCCTGAACGGCAAGGTGGCCAATCACGTCGTTCTTGAGGTCGGTGGTGAGAAAATCGGCGTGATTTCTGTTCTTGCAACGGACACGGTCGACACCTCGTCGCCGGGCCCGAATGTGATCTTCCAGGATGAGATCGAGAGCCTGAAGGCAGATGTCGCCGCGCTGGAAGCTGAAGGTGTCAACAAGATCATTGCCTTGACCCATGTGGGCCTTGCCAAGGATCTTGAGATTGCGGCGAAAGTACCTGGGTTGGATCTTGTGGTGGGCGGGCATTCCCACACACTGTTGTCCAACACCAATGACCGTGCGGCGGGCGCTTATCCGATGATGGTGGGTGATGTTCCGGTGGTACAGGCCTATGCCTATTCCAAATATGTCGGGGAGCTGAGCGTTACGTTTGACGATGCGGGCAAGGTAACGGCAGCGGCAGGTGAGCCGATCCTGTTGGATGCATCCGTGACGCCGGATGCGGCCATTGCGGCCCGTGTTGCGGAAATGGGTGCGCCGATCGAAGAGGTGAAAGCCCGGGTGGTGGCGGAGACCTCCGCGCCGGTGGAAGGCGCCCGAGATTTCTGTCGAACCGGTGAGTGCGCGATGGGCAATCTGGTTGCAGATGCAATGCTGGACCGGGTCAAGGATCAGGGTATCCAGATTGCCATTCAGAACGGCGGTGGCCTGCGCGCGTCGATTGACGCGGGAGAGATCACCATGGGCGAGGTCCTGACGGTCCTGCCGTTTCAGAACACGCTGTCGACCTTTGAAGTGTCAGGCCAAACGGTGATCGATGCCCTTGAAAACGGTGTAAGCCAGGTGGAAGAGGTCAAAGGCCGTTTCCCCCAGGTTGCCGGGCTGAAGTTCACCTGGGATCCTTCTGTTGCAGCTGGCGAAGGGCGGATCTCTGACGTGCTGGTCCAGGAGGGTGATGCCTGGGTGCCGATCGACCCGGCCAAAATGTACGGTATGGTGTCCAACAACTATGTGCGTGGCGGTGGTGACGGCTACAAGATGTTCATAGATGCCGCCAAAGCCTATGACTTTGGGCCCGATCTGGCAGACGTCACAGCGGAATACCTGGCCAAAGTTGGGCCTTACGTTCCCTACACCGACGGGCGTATCACCAAGAAATAAGCAAACACTGGCTTGGAAAAGTCCCGTCGCAGCTCCCACTGCGGCGGGGCTTTTTCTTTTGGGTGTGATCTGGCACATTTGCCATATGGACCACCCGCTGATTGACCTCATAAACCAGAAAATTGCCGCCGCTGAGGCTGACGGTGCCTTTGACAACCTCGCCGGGGCCGGGAAACCTCTGCCTGAATGTGATGACCCGGAAAACCAGCTGGTCAACCGTCTGATCAGGGAAAGCGGAGGTGTGCCGGAGTTTGTGTCTCTGTCGCGGGAATTGGAGCGTTTGCGGGAAGAGCTACGTGAGACGGGCGACAGGTCCAAGCGCCAGGATATCCTCAAAGACATGTCGATGATGGAAGCGCGCATCGACCTCGCACGCAAAGCGCATCTTAGGTAGGGTATGTGTGGACGGTTTGCCCTTACGCTGCCAAGCGATGCCATGGCGCAGTTGTTTGCGGCACAACCGGCCAATAGTTTGCTAAACCTTCCCAATTATAACATCTGCCCTACAAACCAGATTGCCGTGGTCAGGGCCGTTGAACTGGGGCGCCAGCTTGTCTCCATGCGCTGGGGGTTTTTGCCCCATTGGTACAAAAGTGAAACAGATGGCCCCCTGCTGATCAATGCCCGCGCTGAAACGCTGGCTGATAAGCCTGCATTTGCCAAAGCCTGCCGAAGCAGGCGATGCCTCATTCCGGCTGATGGCTTTTACGAGTGGACAAAGGATAGCGCTGGCAACCGGTTGCCTTGGTATTTTCAAAGGGCAGACCGCGCGCCAATTGCATTTGGCGGGATCTGGCAACACTGGGGCGATGCCCAAAGCACCTGCGCCATTGTCACAACGGTTTCGAACCAGAGTATCCAGCATCTGCATCACCGAATGCCGCTGGTTCTAGAGGCTGAAGACTGGGCACTTTGGCTTGGGGAAAGCGGACAAGGAGCCGCGCGATTGATGCAGCCCGCAGCAGAAGATCTTCTACATTTTCAACGTGTTCACCCGAGGGTTAACTCCAACCGGGCGGACGGGCCAGAGCTTATTGAACCTTTTTACGAACCCGAGGGCGCAGACGGTTCAGCATTGCCGGACGAACTGACACCCGGAAATGGCGAAACGAATCCGCAAGGGAAGCTGTTCTGAGATGGCCGCGATTTTCGGGCCCTTCGTTGACAGGCCGCGTCTTCAGTTGTCCGGTTTCATTGGAGAGAAAACAGGCGCATTCGTGTTGGCATTTGCAGCTTCGGCAACACGTATCAACAGATTGATGAGCAGCGCTCGTTCATCGGCGTCTATTCCGGGCAACATCTTTTCCTGGCTTGCCAAGACCACGGGATGTGCCTCTTTTAACAAGTCAGTGCCTGCTTGGGACAGGTGGATTTCACGGGCCCGCCTGTCTGTTTCACTGATCGTGCGTGTCAGAAACCCCTTGAACTCCAACCGGTCCACCACCTTACCCAGGGTGGCCCGGTCATAGCCGATGTGTTTGGCAACAGAGGCCTGATCGACGCCGGGGTACGTTTCGACAGCCCATAGGACTGAGTATTGCACGGGTGTCAGGTCAATATCCGCGTCCGACATGGCAGTTGAAAACTCCGCCACGCAAATCTGGTTCAAGCGGCGTATCAGATGGGAGGGTAGTGCATACATCTCCAAAGCAGGAGAGCCCATGTATTCGTTTCCTGTTCCGTAAAGTGGCAGATTTTGCTTTGAGTTAACTTTTGGCGCACTTTACCGATACTTTTTATTTAAAACGTGAAGCAAGCGGGTTTTAAGGTTTTCTGTCAAAAGCGGCCGGTTTTTGCCATTTGCCCGGAAAAATTTTTTGGCCAATTCTGAAGTGATGCACATATTTGGCCGAGATTCTGGAACTGTATCGTTCTGGACCTGCAGAGAGCACGAGCCAACAGACGCGATGAGGAAAGCTGCTTCTGCAATCGGTGTTGATCCGGTAATGGCAGGGAGAACTGAGGAGGCTGACGCCCGATCTGCGGTTTTGTGGTTTCGCATAATCGGATATGGCAGCCCGCACTTAATTTTATAATTAAGAACAGCTGCTTGGTTGGGGGTATTCAATCTCCGAAGACGCGCTGGTCTGGTCTCCGAACAGGTGACTTAACGCTTTTTTTGCCAAGAACGATCGCCACCACTCAGCCCCCCATGTTTCTCCCTCTTGCGACCTATATCAGCCTTATTCCCCTTAAATGCCCTATCAGGCCGAAACCCGTGGCGTAGCGCAGCCGCATATCACCCAGCTCTTCTACCACACCTTCTGCCTATTCGGCTGGTAGTGGGGAGTGGCTGTCTTACATCAGATCCCGGAATTTACCCATAAAGCTCTGATCAATCTGATTCTTCCATTGCCATATGGCAGGGCCGGAAAACGGCATGCCGAACTTCTCTCCCATTGCAGATTTTCCGCCGAGGGAAATGAGCTTCAAATAGTCCTTTTGGGCTTTGTAAGGGCGCAGGGCCTCCCCGGTCAGCAGTGCGCGGATATTGCCAAACAACACAGGCGCCTGACGCACAGCATAGACACCGGCCTTGGGCCGAGGCGATGCGCTCAGATGGGCGCAGTCGCCGGTCGCAAAGATCTTCGGGTCCGAGGACTGCAGGCACGCGTTGACGTCAACAAACCCGTTCGTCAGCAAAAGACCGGTGTTCTGCAGCCAGTCATAGGGGCGGGCCCCGGCGGCACCGGTGGTGAATTCAGAGAGAATCTTTCGTCCGTCAGCCAATGTGATTGTGTCATCTGAGATCTGCGTGATGCTGGCGTTTTCAATCAGGGAAACACCAAGCGCCGACATCTGGTTCCGCACGATCTGCCCGGCCTTTGCGGGAATAGCGGTTAAGGCAGTGGAGCTGTCGATCAAGGTTGCACTGCCCAAGCGCCCCCGTTCCCTCAGGGCAAAGGCCATTGCAAGGATCAGCTCTGATCCTGCAACTCCGCCGCCAATCACTGCGATATGTGCCGGACCATTGCCGTTTCGAAAAGCGTCCCATTTGGCAGCAAAGGGTCCAAGGGGTTTGGCCGGAACGGCGTATTCAGCAAAGCCCGGCATCTGGGGCATATCCGAGGTGATACCCACATCAATGGAGGCCACGTCATAGGCAATGGGCGGCTGGCCGGGCACGTGAATGCGCTGATTTTCCCGGTCAATCCCCTCGGCACGGCCGATTATGATACGGGCTTGGGCGAAACGGGCCAGTTGCACAAGATCAATGTCGAGTGAGGCGCGATCATAGTGACCGGCAACAAACCCGGGCAACATACCGGAATAAGGTGCAGTTGCGCCCGGATTAATAACTGTCAGCCGGGCGCCCGGCAGCGGCTTCATACCCCATGATTTCAGCACCAGCGCATGTGCATGTCCCCCTCCGATCAAAACGACATCTTTGGTCTGTGGAACGGCAGGGGGGTGCATCATGTACTATGCCTCATAAATTTTGGCGGGATCAGCCCTCTTTTTCGTCAGAGACGGCGTGGGTGGCCCAGACTGTATCGCTGCCGGCCTTGGGCAGAGACTTGGGCGTTTCATGCCGGTGGATATGAACTTTCGCAATGAAATTTGCTGTGATGGGTGCCGTGATAAAGAGGAACAGAACAATCATGATTTCATGAACTGAGCCGTGATGTTCCACCACAATGGCATGCAGGATCGACGCGATCAGAACCCCGCCCATACCAAGGGTTGTTGCCTTAGTCGGGGCATGCAGGCGGGACATCGGATCATTCAGTTTCAGCAGCCCGAACGAGCCGACAAAGCCAAAAAGCCCACCAACGATAAGGAAAAAGCTGACTGCGAATTCAAGTAACGTTTCCATGGGGCTGACCTCACTCGATAATATTGCCGCGCAGGATAAACCGCGCATAGGCCACAGTGGACACAAAGCCCAGCATTGCGATGATCATGGCGGCCTCGAAATAGATCTCGGTTCCGTTGGCCAGCCCATAAAGAACCATCATAACGATGGCGTTTATGAACATGGTATCCAGCGCAAGGATGCGGTCGGCGACCAGATCGGCAAAGACAACCTTCCAAAGGTTCATCAACATTGCCGCAGCAAAACACGTAAATGCGAAGTAGATGGCAAATGTCATCATTCGAAAATCTCCTTCAGGCGCGCCTCATATCTGGATTTGATTTCGGCACAGACGGCCTCAGGGTCTTCGGCGTCCAAGCAATGAACCAGAAGCGCGTGCCCGTGGTCCGAAACATCGGCCGATACCGTACCGGGGGTCAGGGTGATGGTGCCCGCCAGTACGGTGATAGCCTCCGGGGTGCGCAGATCAAGCGGTACAGTCACCCAGGCAGGTTTGCGCTGTGCATTGGGTTTGAACAGTACGATCTTGGCCACCACAATATTGGCGAGGATAATGTCCCAGAAAACGACGCCGACATATCCCAGCACCTTGAGAGGCGCGCGCATTTTGGGCTGATCGGGCCAGTAGGCCGCCGTCACAAAGGGGATCAACCATCCCATAAGGAAGCCGAACACCAATGAGTTCAGCGACCAGCCGTTGACAAGCAGCAACCATGTCCCGGTCAACAGCAGGGTCAGAAGCGGATGCGGGAGGGCGCGGTGCAAGAGCTTCATTTCGTGTCCCCCAATACCGTTTGGATATATGTTTCAGGTGCAAACAGCTGCTGAGCCGTTGCATCAGCATAGCGTGTCATCGGGCCTGCAAAAACCGTAAGCAGAACCAGCCCGGTGACCAGTCCGAAGATCGCCACAAAGGGCAGGCTGGCCGGGCGTTCGGCAACGTTTTCCTCCCCTTCGGTCTCTTCCACGGTAGGAACTTCGGTGCTTGCGTCGTAGGACTTCCAGAAAATAATCGTCCCGGTCCGGGCAAGCCCCAGGATGGTCACCAGGGATCCGACCAGAATTACCGCCCAGATTGTCCAGACCATGTCATGGCCTCGGGCGGCGTCCATCACCAGAAGTTTGCCGAGGAAGCCGGAAATCGGCGGCATGCCGGCCAGTGCAATTGCGCCAACAAAGAACAAAGCCGCAATCAGACCGTTTTGCGCCATTGGTGCTTTGGGTGTAATCTCGGCTCCGCGCCGTTCAATCACCAGGTCGGCGACAAGAAACAGCAGGGCCGCGGCAAAGGTCGAATGCACCGTGTAATACAGCGCTGCCGCCGCTGCCTGTGGAGTAAACAGCGCAACCGCCGTCAGAAGTGTGCCCATCGAGGCAATAGCGCCAAAGGCGATCACCCGGCCCAGATCTCGCGCACCCAGCACACCGATTGCGCCGGCCGCCAGGGTGAACAATGCCGCAGGCAGCAGCCAGTCTCCACCAAGCCCCGCCGTGGCTTCCAGTTCCGGCCCAAAGATCAAGGTGTAAAAGCGGATGATTGCATAGGCACCGATCTTGGTCATGATCGCAAAGAGAGCAGCAACCGGCGCCGGAGCTTCGGCATAGGAAGCAGGCAACCAGAAATGCAGCGGCAAGAGTGCGGCTTTGATACAGAAGACCAACAAAAGCATGATCGCGCCAACCCGAATAAGCGCGGTGTTATCGGGTGAAATCTCGGCCACTTTAACAGCCAGATCCGCCATGTTCAGCGTGCCTGTCACAGCGTAGATGGTGCCTAGCGCAAAAAGAAACAGGCTCGACCCGATCAGGTTGTAGACCACATATTGCACGCCAGCGCGGAACCTTCGCGCGCCGCCTGCGTGGATGGTCAGCCCGTAAGAGGCGATCAGCAGGACCTCAAAGAAAACAAACAGATTGAAGGCATCACCGGTCAGGAATGCGCCCAGGATGCCCATCAGCTGAAACTGGAACAGAGCATGAAAGTTGCTGCCACGTGTGTCCCAGTCAGTTCCAACCGCATAAAGGTTCACAACCAGCGCCAGTATCGCGGTGAGGATACACATCATCGCCGAAAGCCGGTCGAGGACCAGAACGATGCCAAAAGGGGCTTGCCAGTTGCCCAGTTCGTAAACCTGAACGGTGCCATCCATCGCCTGAACTCCAAGGGCGAGGGTCACGATAACCACTGCCACGGATGTCGCGAGAGAGAATATCCGGGTCAGGTCAATATGGTGCCGGGTCACCATTGCAATCAGCGGAGCCACGATGGCCGGCATCAAAACGGGCGCAATCAACAGGTGGTTCATGCGTCTTCTCCTGCCTCAGAGGCATCGTCCATATTGATGTCGTCG
The DNA here is from genome assembly GCF_056159265.1 of Epibacterium sp. ABZ3_068. Taxonomy (NCBI): domain Bacteria; kingdom Pseudomonadati; phylum Pseudomonadota; class Alphaproteobacteria; order Rhodobacterales; family Roseobacteraceae; genus Epibacterium; species Epibacterium sp. ABZ3_068. The sequence goes on along the minus strand of NZ_JBSWUV010000001.1, from coordinate 3,588,081 downwards.
GTTTTGGAGGACAGATATGCCCCCAACGCGACCATCACCACCACCGCTGTCATCCCGAAGGAGATCACAATTGCGGTCAGCACCAGGGCCTGAGGCAACGGATCGGTATAGGCGACCTCTTTGTATTTGTTCAGGATCGGCGGAGCGCCAACCATCAACCGGCCGGTTGCAAACAGGAAGACATTCACTGCGTAGGTCAACAATGAAAGTCCCAGGATCACCGGGAAGGTCCGGCGGCGCAGGATCAGGTAAATGCCCGCCGCCGTCAGCACGCCAACGGCGGATGCTACAAGGATTTCCATCGGTTAAACCTCACTCTCGATCTTGGGCTCGTCATCGCGAGCGGGGTTGATGTCCATTGCATGTTCGCTGGTCATGCCGGGTTGCCATGCAAATCGTGACAGGCTCTCCAGCGCCAGAAGCACCGCGCCAACCACGGCAAGGAAGACACCAAGGTCAAAGAGCGCGGCGGTCGCCCATTCGAATTCTTCCAGGGGTTCCCAATGAATGTATCCAAAGGCTGAGGTCAGGAACGGCAGCTCGTTGAACCAGGCTCCCATGCCGGTTGCGGCGGCAATCAGCACACCTGCGCCAATGATCCCGTGATAAAAGAACCGCTGGCGCTCGGCGGCCCAGCCAAAGCCCGAGGCCATGTACTGCATGATGATTGCAATTGCTGCGATCAACCCCGCAATAAACCCGCCGCCCGGCTGGTTGTGACCACGGAAGAAGATGTAGGCTGCAACCAACAAGGCCAGCGGCATCAGCACCCGTGTTGCCACCACCATCATCAACGGGTGTGGGTCGCCATCCTGCGGCAGGTCCGGCTTGCGGTTCAACAGATAGGCGCGCACCTTGCTGCCCAGGACTGCTTCGGTCAGGGCAAAGATCACCATGGCGGCAATTCCAAGCACTATGATCTCTCCAAAGGTGTCAAACCCGCGGAAGTCGACAAGGATGACGTTTACAACATTGGTTCCGCCACCGCCTTTATAGGAATTGGCGAGATGAAAGCCGGAAATCGTCTCAGCCGCGAAATCGCGTGTCATCAGCGCATAGATCAGGCCACCCACGCCCAGCCCTGCGACAGATGCAATTGCCCCATCGCGGATCTTGGTTGGAACGGGGATCTCATTTGGTGTTTCCTTCGGCAGGAAGTTCAAAGCCAACAACATCAGGATAATCGTAACCACCTCCACCGAGATCTGGGTCAGTGCGAGGTCCGGCGCCGAGAGGTAGTTGAATGACAAAGACACAACCAGCCCAACAACACCGATCAGAACCAGCGCCAGAAGGCGGTTATGGTGGTGATACAGGATAAACCCAGTGGCGACGATCAGCGCAAACCACCCCAGTATCGGCAGAGGACCAACAGGCTGAACCGTGCGTGTCGCGTCTGGCAATGTACCGGTTTGGAACGCGACAAAGCAAACTGCTGTGGTGAAGATGATCATCACCAATGCGTAGCGGGTCATCGACCCATTATGCATCCCGGCTGTGAAGCGATCCGACAAGAACGTCACGGCTGCGATCACGCGGTCAAAGATAACCTTGGCCTCCGGGCGGGGCAGGGCGTTCCAGATGGCTTCCAGCCTCTTATGTGACAGCAACAACAGGAGGCCGCCAACAACCGCCGCAATCGACATATAAAGCGCTGGCGTCACACCGTGCCAAAGCTTCAAATGAACATGCGGGTGCTGTTGCGTTACTGCGTCGGCAACAACCTGAACCAGCGGCTCTGCGATCTTGCCCGAAAACAGTCCAATAAGGACAACCAGCACAACCAGAAACGCAGGCGCGGCCCACATGCCAAAACCCGGATCATGCGGATGGCCAGGGTAGTCATCACGCTTCTCTCCCAGAAAGACGTGGCCGATATACCGGAAGCTATAAGCCGCAGAGAACAGCGCCGCCAGAACTGCAAGTCCCGGAATGACATAGTGGTTCCCGAGCCAAAGCGTATGGGAGGCTTCTTCCAGCATCATCTCCTTGGAGATAAACCCGTTCAACGGGGCGATACCGGCCATGGAAAGCGCCGCGACACATGCGATTGTAAAGGTCACAGGCATCAGATGTCGCAGCCCGCCCAGACGTTTGATGTCACGTGTATGAGCTTCGTGGTCGACAATTCCTGCGGACATAAACAAGGCGGCCTTGAACGTCGCATGGTTGATAATGTGGAAGATGGCCGCGATCGCAGCAGCTTTGGTGCCAAACCCCAGAAGCATCGTGATCAGCCCCAGATGGGAGACCGTCGAAAACGCCAACAGTGCTTTCAAGTCGTCCTTGAACAGGGCAATGACCGCGCCGATGACCATGGTCACCAGACCGGCAGTGGAGACGATATAGAACCATTCGGGCGTACCAGACAGAACCGGCCACATGCGCGCCATCAGGAAGATGCCCGCTTTTACCATCGTGGCAGAGTGCAGATAAGCCGACACCGGGGTTGGTGCCGCCATGGCGTGGGGCAGCCAGAAGTGGAATGGGAACTGGGCTGATTTGGTAAAACACCCCGCCAGGATCAGCAAAAGAGCCGGCAGGTATATGGGCGATGCCTGAATGGCGTCCTTGTTCTGCAAGATCACGGTCAGATCATAGGACCCCGCGATGTTGCCAAGGATCAGCATCCCCCCGATCATTGCAAGTCCGCCCATGCCAGTGACGGTCAGCGCCATCCGTGCGCCCTGGCGACCTTCGGGCAGGTGCTTCCAATAGCCGATCAACAGGAACGAGCTGAGCGACGTTAGCTCCCAGAAGATAAGCAAAAGCAATATGTTGTCAGAGGTAACGATGCCAACCATTGCGCCTTGGAACAGCAGCAAATAGGTGTAGAACTGGCCCATCGGGTCCTGCCGAGAAAGGTAGAACCGCGCATAAAGGATGATCAGCAAACCGATGCCAAGGATCATCCCGGCAAACATGAAGCCAAGCCCGTCCAGGAAGAAATTCGCGTTCAACCCCAATCCGGGAATCCAGTCGAATTTGGCAGTAATAACCTCACCCCGCAAAATGGCCGGGGCATGTAGCATCAATCCGATAAATGCCAATAGCGTGGTCAACCCGGCTGATGAGGCCGAGGCATTTCGTCCGGCGCGGATCAAGAGTGCGGGGAAGATCGCTCCCAAAAATGGAAGCGCCGCTATCAGAAACAGGGACACGTGGTACTTCTCCTGGTTGGGCGAGTGAAAAAGTCACAATTGACTAAGCTTTTTTTCGTTTTGGTTCCAGTCTTTCGGTTCCTGCACCGTCAATTAACTCCATGCGAAACTGTGACACACGCTAACACATGCTGTGCTGTTTTGAAGATACAGGAGGATATCGAAGGCTTAAAACCGGGCGATGACGCGAACTTGATTATTTGATGTCTCTTTTCCAATGTGGCTGTGCTGTTTTGTCGCTCAAGAGATGGTATTTTTCTCTGCAACTTCCATGGGTTTCGAAGGACGAGATGCAAAAAAATCACATAGATCAGCAAGGCGTATCGCCGCAGCGCCGCTTGGGCGGTTTGACGCGCCGCAAAGCTCTGTTCGGCGGAGGCGTTGTTGCGGTGGGGATTTTGGCCGGGCGCTGGCTGTATCTTACCCCTCCATCGCATGAACAACTCAGAATGAGTGTAGAACAGGCGCATGATCAGGCGTTGAGCGGCGCCCTGACGCTGGTTGACATCCGAACCCCACGTGAATGGCGCAGCACGGGCGTTCCTGAAGGCGCTCATCTGATTGATATGCGTGACAACGATTTCAATGAGCAATTGCAAAAGATTGTCGGCAGCCAAACCGATGCACCCATTGCTCTGATTTGCGCGCGTGGTGTTCGTTCGGCGCGCATGACGCTGCGTCTGAGCGAAGCAGGATTTACCAATATCATTGACGTGCCGGAAGGCATGCTTGGATCGAAGGCGGGACCAGGATGGATCAGATCAAATTTGCCGGTATTGAAGTGGAACGGTTAGGTTTAACGCTGTTGGGGGCGGCCTGCGCCGCGACGCTTTATGCGGGACCTGCCACGGCTGGCTGCGGCACCGCCGAGGCGGCCTGCCAGATTGACAGCGGTGACTATGAAATTGTCATGCCTGAGGGCGCGACTTCGTCTCATTCCGCTGTTGTGTTCTTGCATGGCTATGGCGGCACGGGAAATGGCGTGTTGAAGAACACGGGTATGGTCGATGCACTGCTCGAACGGGGCTATGCGGTGATTGCGCCAAATGGGTTGCGCCGGTCCAACAACCGAGGTCCGTCCTGGAATTTCTATCCGGGCTGGGAGGGGCGCGATGAGGTCGCGTATTTCCAGGACCTGCTGGACGATGCCCAGGCTCGGTTTGGTATTGATCCGAAGCAGACCATTATGGCGGGCTTCTCTGCTGGGGCTTTCATGGTCAACTATCTGGCGTGCCAAGAGCCCGAGATGTTTGCAGCCTATGCACCGGTGGCAGGCGGCTTCTGGCGTCCGCAGCCGGAAGCGTGCAAAGGTCCGATCCGATTGCACCATACACACGGGTGGAGCGACACAGTGGTCCCGCTTGAGGGACGGTATCTGCGCAACCGGACGCTGCAACAAGGCGATATTTACGCAGGTCTCGAATTGTGGCGCGATACCTTGGGCTGCGCCACCCATGCGCCGGGTCGAGCCTGGACGAAAGCGGGTAATTTTGTGCGACGCTGGGATTGCGGAGAAGAGGCCGAGATCACCTTTACGCTCCATCCAGGCGGTCACACGATCCCAAAAGGGTGGTCGGAGAGTGTTACCACCTGGTATGAAAAAGCAGAACCCAGCCAATAAGGCTGGGCTCTCTTTTTGACACTTGCAGTCGGGGTCTATTCCGCTGCGGTTGCCTGCGGCGGATTTTCCAGAAACTGGCGCATCTGGTTTCGATAGGCGCGCGCGGCCTGGGTAATCTGTGGTTCCTTGAAGTGATCATGGGTGCCCATCCAGCGGCCAATCCGTTCCCGAATAGGCATGCCCGACAGGGCCGACAGCGGAATGGCAAGAACCAGAGATAGGGCAATAGGCACCAACCAGATTGAAACCATGCCAGCCAGGATCCCGATCCACAGTGCGGTTCCGCTGATAGTTTCCAGCGCGTGGCAAATTGCGATGGTGCGCCAGGAGTATTGTCCACCTTCGCGCGCCTGCGGGGCCCAACCGCGTTGTATGCCCAGCAAGGTTCGGAACACTGCGATCATCTGTTGCACCATCAGGATCGGCGCATAAAGGATTGCAAGGATCACCTCTGACAGCACCGACAGTGCAAATTGGCCCGCACCGCCATATTCCGCAAAACGCTTGCCGCTGAGGGGCAGGGCGATCGCCGCCAGCAGTTTAGGGGCCAGAAGCATCGCATAGATCAACAAGATAACCAGCACATGCCGTGGCTCGCTCATATCCGGCCAAGACGGCATGGTTGGGTTCGCCTCAGAGAAATAGGTTAGGACCGAGGCCTCTTCGCCACGTCCGATAACCGCCCAGATCACCAAAAGTGCAAACCAGATCGGGGCCATCAAATACCCCACCGCGCCATGGAACAGGTGAAACCGGGAGATGGCCCGAAAGCCCCGCGCATTGAGCAGGTTGATATGCTGCAAGTTGCCCTGGCACCAGCGGCGGTCACGTTGAATGTGGTCAATCAGGGTCTGCGGGGTTTCCTCATAGGAACCCTTGATCCGGGGCAGAAACTGAACGCTCCATCCAGCCCGGCGCAACAGCCCGGCCTCGACAAAGTCGTGGCTCATGATCAGGCTTTCCTTGCCCGTCAGGCTGCGCAAAGAAGGCAGTCCAGCACAGGCTGCAAAGGCGCGGGTGCGGATAATGGCATTGTGGCCCCAATAATTGCCTTCATGACCAGCCCAACGCGCCAGACCTTCGGCCAACGCCAGACCGTATACAGTATTTGCGAACTGCTGCATGCGGCCGAAAACAGATTGCGCACCAATGAGTTGCGGGAAGCTTTGAATGAGGCCAGCGCCAGGATCACGGGCCAGTGCACCGGTCAACTGGGCAATTGCACGGCCGGTCATAAGACTGTCCGCGTCCAAAACCAGCATCGCATCATAGGCGCCGCCCCAGCGGCGGATCCAATCAGCAATATTTCCGACTTTACGTCCGACATTGTCGTCGCGGCGACGGTAATACAGCGGCATCGACGGGGGCAGCATGGCCTGAAGGGCCTCGACGCTGCGGCGTTCCTGATCGGCAATGACATCGTCTCGCGTATCAGAGAGGATAAACATCGCGTATTCGTGGCTGCCTCCCTGTGCGTTCAGCTCTTCCAGCATGGATTGCGCGTTGCCAAGGACATACCAAGGGATTTCGTTATAGACCGGAACCAGCAGAGCCACCTTTTGCGTCGGCACCGGGCCGCGCTTGCGGACAACAGTACGTCGGGCAAGGGAGTAAAGCCCCAAAAGAACGGTGGAGACCGAAAAGCTGATCCAGAAGAAGTTGAAGATGATCAACGTCAGCAAGATGCCTTCAAGGACGGTGACGCCACCATCTGCAAACCAACCCAGCATGACCCAGCCAAGCGCGGCTGTCATGATCATCGCAGGCGAAAAACTCAGGATGCGCCAGAGAGCCGCCTGTTGTTTGGGCTCAGCCTCGGGGGCTTGGTCATCCCGGAACGGAGCTGCAAAATCCTGTTCCGGCATGTCCAGCGGATGTTCGGGGGGCAGCAGACGATTTTGGGTCATATGGTCCACCTGTAAAGCCAAACCTCGGATGCCGGTTGGCTGTCCTTGCGCAGCTGCGCGCGCAGCTCCACATGCGTACGGCTGCCGGGATCAAAGGAGAAGGCAAGCCGGAGGCCGCCGGTTTCGGGATTGCGTTGCAGGATGCCTTCGGTTGTCTCTACATGTGGAGAAGAGATGTAGATATCAAAATCCTCCGGGTCGCCGTCCAACAGCGGATGGGCATCAAAATCGATCGTGAAGATCCGGCCCGGATCGCCAAAAATCTTGGCTCCGGAGGCGGTGTTCTTGACCGGTGCCAGTCCCATGTCGGGCTCATGACCCCAAGTGAGCCGATAGTTCAGATCAATCTGTTCGCCGACGGCATAGGGTGTTTGTGGCCGCCAATAGGCGACGATATTGTCATAGATCTCTTTGTCTGCCGGGATCTCGACCAGCGTGACCGCACCTTTGCCCCAGTTTTCCTTGGGCTCGACCCAGAGGGAGGGGCGGCTGTGGTAATGGGCTTCGAGATCCGCAAAATCGGACAGCTCGCGGGACCGTTGCATCAGGCCAAACCCTTGCGGGCCGTCGTCGACAAAGGAGGACACCTGCAAATGGATCGGGTTCGCCAGCGCCCGCCACAGGATCTCTCCGTTGCCGTTTTTGATCAGCAGCCCTTCGCTGTCATGAACAGCAGGGCGGAAGTCATCAAAGCGGGCGCGGTTCGTGTCATCATACAGGAACATGGATGTGAGCGGAGCCAGACCAACATGGGTCAGCTCTTCGCGCGCAAAAAGCACAGCATGGATATCCATGATGCAGTTTTCACCCGGCGTGATGTCAAAACGATAGGCACCTGACACAGAGGGGCTGTCCAGGAGCGCGTGTACAACCATGTTCTTTTGGTCCGCCTCCGGCGCTTCCAGCCAGAACTCGATGAACTCGGGGAACTCCTCGCCTTCGCTGTCGCCGGTTTTCAGGGCGAGCCCGCGTGCCGACAGGCCATAGGCGCACCAATCCGCAATCGCACGGAAGTAGCTGGCCCCCTGGAAAACGCAGAATTCTGTTTTCTTCAGATTTTGCTTGAAAGGCGCGCCAGGCTGTTCTGTGCGAAGTCGCAGACCCGAATACCCCAGGTGTCCGGTTGTGCTCAGATCTGGAGCAATCTCGCCCCGTTCAAACAGCGAAAGATCAAAAGGGACGGGGGCGGCAAAGCCGTCGACAACCTCATTGATCTGGATCGCACGTGGGAAATAGAGACCCGGCAAGAAGAAATCGACGTTATAACTGCGCTCTGTATCTGCCCAAAGCGCATCCTCAACCCGGAACCAGCGATTGCGGTATTCGTCATAGCTGATATCCAGCCAATCCTTGGGAACCATCGGACGCAGCTGATAGCTACGGGAGGCCAGATCACGGGCCCGTTCCGTGAGGCTTTCAAAAGAAAAGGGCGATGCAAGATGCGCCAAGGACGCATTTGGGAACGCCAAGGCAGATGTGCTGGCCAGCGCAGCAGAGAGGAAGGAGCGACGTGTCAGGCGGCTCATTTCTTTTGTCTCCACGGTTGGGATTTAAACCATGCGGCGCCATAGGCGCAGCCGATGATCAAAACAAAACCCAAAAGGTTTGCGAATGCGGTTGTGGTAATGGCGCGGTCAGTTTGGTCCAACGCAACGCCAATCAGACGGGCCAGCGCCATGGAGAAGACAAAGACCGCCAATGACTGCTGACCTACCTTGGTGATGACACCCAGGAAGAAGGACCAAACCCGCGCGCCCAGAGATTGACCACGCGCAATCAGGTTCTGGCCACCTTCGCCCGCAATGACCCATCCCAGATAGGCGAGGGACAGGAAATGGGCATATCTGAGCAAGCCGAAATCCGTTTTTTCGCGCCATTGCTCCGTCCAATCCCAGGTTGGGCGGATCAACGCTGCAACATCTGCATCGGCGGCTTTAACCCAGGTGAATACCTTCCACGATCCAAAGGGCATTGAAAGGACCACGAATGCCGCCGCTACCCAAATCAGCGCTTTTGACACCGGCGGCTTTGGCAGCCAGCCTTTCATGAAGGCAAAGCCCGTAAAAAACAGAAGCTGCCAGCCAAAAGGGTTGAAGAACCATTCACGCTCAGACCATGGTTCCGCAGGCAGGCTGACTCCGTTGGGGCCAAGACCGATGATATAGGGGTTTGCGCTCAGCCAGACCAAAACCGAAAAAGCGGCAACCGCCCAGAGACTGATTTTCTCAAGCCCGATCATCACCGGCATGAGCGCCAGAACGACCAGATACATTGGGAGAATGTCGAAATAGTTCGGCACATATGTCAGCGTGAAGAGACCAACCAGCTGTGTCGCCGGATCGCTGAAGAAACGACCAAGGTTCAACGAATTTATGTAGCTTTTCTCAAAGCCCCCAAAGGTGTCCAGCGCGGCCATGGCCATGGCGACAAAGAAGAACAGGCCGATATGCGCCCAAAACACCTGCCAGCAGCGAAATGCAACCCGCGCGGTCCCAAGCCACCAGCCTTTGCGCGCGAAGGATCCGCCAAAGGCAATGGCTGACGCCATGCCTGAGCAGAACACAAAGATCTCGGTCGCGTCTGAGAACCCAAAGCGCGCGGGAATCCACCCCGTCCAGCGGTTGTTTGGAATATGCGCAGCCAGGATGATGAACATCGCGATTCCCCGGTAGAAATCCAAACGCGGATCGCGCCGACGTTGTGTCGATTTCTGCGGGGCCATCTGGCTGTTGGCGGCATCCGGAACCGGATGCGCTATGGGCAGGGGCGTGATTGTTGCCATTATTTGAGTCTAATTCGTTACAAAAGGTACCGGTTATTCCGCCGGGACACTGTGATCAGTATTGGCACTCCGTGCGTCTGCAATCAGAGCACGGCGGGCCAGGGCATAGTTGTCTTCGCCACCGGCACGTTTGGCGCGGCGGTCATCCAGGATCGCTTCGACAGCGTCAAATGCGCCGGACCGCAAACCTGAATCGATTGTCATCCGTTCAAAAATATCTCGTTGTGCATGGCTTCCGCCGGCAAGCTGCATTGTGTCCCGCGCCGCACGCAGGTGGTTGAAAGCCTTGCCATAATCCGCCTCGCCAAAGGCTTCAAGGCCCAGAGAAGCCTCTCGGCCAGGTGTTGCCATACGTTCCTGGGCTTCAGTGGCGCGTTTTTGCCCATCTGCATGAATACGAGCGACCATCCGCTTGGTTTCTGCTTCCCGATCATGACCAGCCAACGCCAGAAGATAGTGGAGGTCCGCAAAGATCAGGCTGCCATCGTCAGTCCGGTTGGCGCAGAGCTCTGAAAGTTCTTCCCAGCGGTTGCCAACATTCACGCCTTCCAATTCGAGCCGCATCAGAAGCGAAGTTGCATTGGAGATGTCACGATAGTCGTCTGTTTTGTCTTTGCGGACTTCGGTATCGTAAAGGTTGATCGCCAGATCCACCTGGCCCAGGTCAAGATGCATCAGGGCCTTGTGCCACCAGACGTGGTAGCGGAAGTTGTTGCAATGGGCCCAGGCATCTTCGCGACCGGTCAACCATTCCAGACCCGTTTTGGCGTTACCGGTCATCTCGTGCACATGCGCGACCGAATGCAATCCCCATGCATCATCGGGAGCCATCCACAGGGCTTGACGCCCGGTGTTCTCGGCCTTTTCATAGGCGCCGGTTTCTTCGAGGGCGAAGGAATGGCACCCCAGCAGATAGCCACGTCCGGCGTGGTCCGGTGCATAGGCCGGCATCACCCGCTCAACAGAGGTGCGCATGCCATGATTGTCGCCCATGATAAATCGGATCCCGTGGCTGAGCTTCATGGCCAGCGTGTCACAGGGGTGAGAGTCCAAAATGGTTTCTACGATCTGGATGGATTGTGTCGGACGTCCGTTCACCCAGGCTTCCAGCGCATCCACGTATTTGCGTTCACGCGGCAGCGCCCCTTCGTAACAGGTCTTGGCGGCCTGCAAGGCATCAACGGCCATCTGGTTCAGCTCGGAGCGGCCCAGCATCAGGATGGCCAAGCCTTTCAGGGCATGACCCAGTGCAAATTCCGGAGTGCTGGTCAGAACTGCGCCAAGGTGGTCGGCGGTATTCGCCGCGTGGGCAAGCACACCCAGCTGTGCAGCATTCCAATCCTTCAGAGCCGCAGCGGAAGAAAGGCTGGTCTCTTGTCCGAAAATGTCTTGCGTCATGGGTTCGTTATCCTTGCGATCTAAAAACAGCATCTCTGTTGTAGTGAGAGTAATAGAAGGTCACCGACCGGGCGACGGCTGCTCGCGCTTTGGTGAAGGCCTGTGTACGTTTTCTGTAAATTCCCGCCGATAGGGCGGGTGAATGCGGCAAAATCCCGCGAAAATCGGATGCTTATGCAGCAAACCTTTCAATGGCCAGGCAGAACCCGGCCGTTTTTTGTAACACTTGGCAAAGAGTGCCTCATTCCTGCGGGTTTTCCGGAGGCAAAAAGCCGGAATCCTGTTGTAAAACCTCGGTCGTTTCTTGTCCGCAGTGCGGCGGCGCGTGTCGATAAGTGACCGGTGTGCGGGAAAACTTCAGGGGGTTTCCGATGAGGTCAACCGGTCCTGCCGCACTGTCCATGGTGATCCGCATTTCTCGTGCCGCAACCTGCTCGGAATTGAAAACTTGATCCAGCGTCTGCACGGGACCAGCTGGCACCTTCAGGTCCTCCAATCCGGCAATGACTTCATCTGTGGTTCGGGCTTTTACGGCCGGGATCAGAATTTCGTCCAGCGAGTCGCGGTTTTCAAGTCGCGCCGGGTTGGTGGCAAACAGGGGGTCCGATGAGAGTTCAGGCAGTCCGAGGAAGGCGGCACACCGCTCAAATTGACTGTCGTTGCCGACCGCCAAAATCACATGACCATCAGCGGTTTCATAAACGCCATAAGGTTTGATATTGGGATGCCCGTTCCCTCGTCTTTGCGGCAGGGTACCAGAGGTCAGATAGTTGACACCCTCGTTGATCAACCAGGCAATCTGGCTATCTACCAGCGCCAGTTCGACCCATTGGCCTTCTCCGGTCAGATCACGGTGCCGCAGTGCCGACAGAACGCCGACACAGGCGTACATGCCGCACATAACATCCGCGATTCCAACGCCCACTTTCATCGGGGCGCCATCGGGTTCACCGGTCACCGACATGATCCCGCCATAGCCTTGGGCCATCAGATCATAGCCGGGTTTGGATGCGTTGGGACCGGTCTGGCCGTACCCGGAAATCGAGCAGTATACGAGCTTCGGCAGATCATCTTTGAGGCTGTTGTAATCAAGCCCGTATTTGGCCAGACCACCGGGTTTGAAGTTCTCGATCAGGATGTCCGCTTCGGCTGCCAGCGCGCGGATTTCGGCCTGTCCTTCCGATGTTGCAATGTCGATCGCCACCGACCGTTTGTTACGGTTTGCGCACATGTAATACGCCGAGAGATCTGTCGGATTCCCGTCGGAATCCGTCACATAGGGAGGTCCCCATTGACGGGTGTCATCGCCGCCGGTCTTGGGGTTTTCGATCTTGATCACATCGGCGCCAAGGTCTCCAAGAAGCTGGGTGCAGGTGGGGCCTGCCAAGATGCGGGAAAGGTCCAGCACCTTCACCCCTTTCAAAGCACCATGGGGCAACATATCAGATCCTACCATCATATCCTCCGCGTTCGATAATAGCTGCAATCACCGTAAACTTATCAGAGGCTTGAGCGGCCGTCAGTGCGTCACGAAGTTCCGCGCGATTGGTTGCGGTAAAGCCGTTGCCTCCAAAGGCGCGGCCCATGGCGGCAAAGTCATGTTGTGCAAAGTCGACGCCGGTATTGGTCAGCTGCCTCTGGCGCTGTTTCAACTCGATTAGGGCAAGGGAGGCATCAACAAAGACCAGGAAGATCGGGGCAACTTCGAATTCAACAGCGGTTGCCAACTCGCCTGCAACCATCAGAAAGCCGGCGTCGCCCGAGAAACTGACAACGGGTCGGTCCGGCTGTGCCAGCTTGCGGCCGATGGCCATCGGCACCGCGCATCCCATCGTACAGAGGCCAGAAGACTGGATCAGCCCGCGGGGTTCATGGCAGGTCCACATCTGGCTGAGGAGAATGCGGTGTGCGCCGCTGTCAGCAGTGGCCAGTGTGGAGCTGGGCATCACTGCACGGGTTTCAGCGATGACTCCGGCCGGGCCCCAGCTTTCGTCCGTCGGAAAGGCGGCTGCCAGCCCTTCTTTTGCGGCGGTGAGGGCACCATTGGTCCATGTGTCATGGCCTGTGATCCCCTCCGACAGAGCTGCAAGACTCGGTGCAAGTGGCGCGACAATAGACAGGCCGGATTGGTGCATATAATGCGTGTTCGGCTCGGCTGCGATTTCCAAAACCTGTGTCTGGCCTACAGTCCAGGCATCTCTCCAGCCGGTGCGCATTTCAATCGGGTCATAGCCCAACGACAGAATCAGATCCGCGTCTTCGATGAGGGGCATCAGATGTTTGTCGGCTAGCGGGGAGAGGCCTGCTCCGCCAAGGCACAGGGGGTGGTCCTCATCAATAAGCCCTTTGGCTTTGTAGGTTGTGATAAAAGGAATGTTGTGGGTCTCGATAAAGGATTTCAGCGCCGGGCCTGCGGCTTCCTGCATGGCGTCAATGCCGATAATGGCCAGGGGGCGCTCTGCCTTTGAAAGCCAGGAACGCGCCTGCGCCAGTGTCTCTCCCGTGGCTGCGGTTGCCCCGGCAGGCGCTCGGCGGATGCCGCGTTCCCTGGCAGCCGTATTGGCAACGGTTATGGGCACATCCAGATGTACCGGTCCCTGGCGCGGCTCCATTGCGATCGACACGGCTTTGTCGGCGATCACTTCAGCCGCGTCCGCGTCGAGCCGGAAGGTGGCTTTGGTTATTGGGCGGAAGACGGACTGCTGATCCAGAACCTGATGGGTATAGGTCTGTTCTTCGGCGGCATCGACACAGCCTGTCAGCACCAGCATAGGCACCCGATCCTGATGTGCATTGGCAACCACATTGATCCCGTTCAGCGCCCCTGGTCCGAGAGTGGCCACCAAAATAGCAGGCGCGCCGTCCGCATGATGGACGGCTTCACCCATAAACCCCGCGCAGTTCTCATGCTTGGCCAGATGGAAGGTAATCCCAGCTTTTTCCAGCGCATCCACCAATGTGAGAACTTCGCCGCCGGGCATGCCAAAGGCATGACGGCACCCGGCATCATAAAGGCGGCGGGCAAGCACATCCGCCGCGCGTAGGGTCGTGGTCATCGGGTCTATCCTGACGTTAGATTTGTTGCGCCCAGATTGCGGTCTGGCGCGCATGGCGCAAGGGGTCTCACGTCAGTGTGAGAACCATTACATCCGTGTTAACGTATTGCTATTTCGGCGATTTCGTCAAATCTATTGGTGAGTTCTTCGGCAATTTCTTGCAAGCCTGCCCCGGCTGTTTGCACATAAGGTGCAAAAACGAAGTTGGGTGTTTTGTAAGACAGGGTTCCGCTGCCATCCGTGTTTTCGGTAACATAGAATCGGATCGGGGCCTCGATCATGGCTGCGGTGGACAGGTTCAACACCCGCACCGCATAGTCGTTGTTGAACACGCCCATGACGCGATTGCCGGGGATGGTGATTCCGCGCGCCGCCGCTGCTTTGGTTGGGCCTGCCTGGGTCACCACTATCAGCCCATTTGATTTGACCGCAGCGGCGAGGTCTTTGACCAGCTCAGCATAGGGTTTGTCCGTCGCGTGTACGGCCCAGCCCGTCTGCGCTGACAGGTCGTTGGCCTGTGCCGCGGCGGGCATAGTCAGGAGCAAGATCAGGACACGGGCAAAACGGGGGAGGCTATCAAACATGGGAAATCCTGTGCGTATACAATTTTCAGGCAAACCCTATTCCTTTTGGCCTGAAAGAGTTGTCACGTTCCCGTGCTTGGCAAATACCTGCGTCTACGACCAGCCTTTGCGGAAAAAATGTGGACTTGCGCCAAAGCGTCGTTTGAACTGGCGGGAGAAATGCGTCGCACTGTTGAACCCCGAAGCCAGCGCGATTTCGGTCACGGACATTGAGGTTTCGTTCATCAGCCCATAGGCGTGATGGAGGCGCATGTCGAAATAGACCTGCATGGGGCTTTGGTGCAGGTATCGCGTAAAAAGGCGCTCTAGCTGACGGCGGGAAATATCCAGCCGCTCGCAGATATCGTGGATGCTCAGCGGTGTTTCGATCGCCTCCTGCATCATTTGCAGGGCATTGAGAAGCCGTTGGTTGCGGCTGCCCACAGCAACAGCAAAATTGGACCGTTGTGGCTCACTGCCTCTGCGGGAGCGTAAGTGCAGGCACATGTCAGCACAGACGATGGCCAGCTGCTCTCCATGGCGTTCCTCGATCAGCGTCAGAATCATATCGGTGGCTGCATGGCCACCGCCGCAGGAGATGAGTTTTGGGGTGATTTCAAATATATTTGAAGACGGGGTCAGATCGGGGAATTCTTCAAGGAACGCAGGCTGATCTTCCCAGTGAAGAGTAAAGGTCCTGTCCGTCAGAACTCCGGCCTGTGCCAAGGCAAATGCCCCTGTGTTGATGCTGCCTAAGGGGCGCCCAAACCGCGCGGCTTTGCGAATCCAGTTCAGCGCTTTCTCACCCGCTGCTTGCTGCGGTTCTCCGCCGGCACTGACAAACGTCAGCGCCCCGTCGGGGCAGTTGTTCAAAGCCATGTCCGGGGTGACCAGCATTCCGTTGGAGCATCGAACCTGATCACCATTTTCGGTCAGGATGTACCAGCGGTAGAGTTCTTTGCCGGTCACCTGATTGGCCACGCGAAGCGGTTCAATTGCAGCGGCAACACCCAGCATCATGCTACGGGGGAGCACAAGAAAGTAGAAATCCTGGGGGGCGCCGTTGAACGAAATGTCGAAATGAGCGGATGAGGCCCGCGGTACAAAACTGTCTTGGGTCATGGCACCTCCTCTGCTGGTGCGGGGCAGTCGTGAACCGAGCGCCAAAAGAAAACGCCTCCGCTTGTAACAGTCCGCGCAATTATTAATGTAAAGTTTGCGACCTGCGCGTTTGGGATTGCGACCTAGCCAAGAGTGGTGGCGTTTGCGACATTTGTACAATTAAAATCAACCGCTCCCTCTTGCAGCAGTATTTGGCCGCCACTAAGACTCAAGTAACCACCGCGCGTTTATGATCGCGCTTACAAGTGAAATGAAGGCAGGTTCCAATGATTGATCCCCGCGAAACATACATGAATACCCTTGTGCCGATGGTCGTTGAGCAGACCAGCCGGGGCGAGCGGGCATACGACATCTTCTCGCGCCTGCTGAAAGAGCGCATTATCTTCCTGAATGGCCCGGTCCATGACGGTATGAGCTCGCTGATCGTGGCTCAGCTTCTGCACCTTGAGGCGGAAAACCCGTCCAAGGAGATATCCATGTACATCAACAGCCCTGGTGGTGTTGTGACGTCTGGCCTGTCGATCTATGACACGATGCAGTATATCAAGCCCAAGGTCTCGACCCTGGTGATTGGTCAAGCCGCGTCCATGGGGTCGCTTCTGTTGACCGCTGGCGAAGCCGGGATGCGTTTCTCGCTGCCCAATTCGCGCGTTATGGTGCACCAGCCTTCTGGCGGTTTCCAAGGTCAGGCAACTGATATCATGATTCACGCCGAAGAAACGCTGAAGCTGAAAAAACGCCTGAACGAGATTTATGTGAAGCATACAGGGCGCGAATACGAAGAGATCGTAAACGCTCTGGAGCGCGATAACTTTATGTCGCCGGACGAAGCGAAGGAATTTGGTTTGATCGACGAAATCGTCGAAAACCGCTCGAAAGGTGATGAAGAGGCGAGCGAATAACGCCCTTTGTCGCAATTGTGCGTGGCGATGCGCTGATGCACAGTTTTTATTCATTGTGGCCGTTTGGGACCTGTCCTAAGCTGCCCAAATGGCGAAGGTTCCCCCGACATACGGTCGGGGTGACATCATAGCCGAGCGTACTGAAAGGTAGAACATGGCAACGAACTCAGGCGGTGACAGCAAAAACACCCTCTACTGTAGCTTCTGCGGAAAGAGCCAGCACGAGGTGCGTAAGCTGATTGCAGGCCCAACAGTGTTCATCTGCGATGAATGCGTCGAGTTGTGCATGGATATCATCCGCGAAGAGACAAAAGCCTCGGGGTTGAAAGCCACCGATGGTGTGCCGACGCCTCAGGATATCTGCAACGTTCTGGACGATTATGTGATCGGACAGGCGACCGCGAAACGCGTTTTGTCCGTGGCGGTTCACAACCACTACAAACGTCTGAACCACGCCCAAAAGGCCGGTAACGATATTGAACTAGCCAAGTCCAATATTCTTCTGATTGGCCCAACAGGTTGCGGTAAGACACTTTTGGCGCAGACACTTGCGCGCATTCTGGATGTGCCCTTCACGATGGCGGATGCCACTACCCTGACCGAAGCCGGTTATGTGGGTGAAGACGTTGAGAACATCATTCTGAAGCTTCTGCAGGCGTCTGAATATAACGTAGAGCGTGCGCAGCGCGGCATTGTCTATATCGATGAGGTCGACAAGATCACGCGGAAGTCTGAAAACCCCTCGATCACCCGCGATGTGTCGGGGGAGGGTGTTCAGCAGGCGCTTTTGAAGCTGATGGAAGGCACCGTCGCATCGGTTCCGCCGCAGGGTGGCCGGAAGCATCCGCAGCAGGAATTCCTGCAGGTGGACACAACCAACATACTGTTCATCTGTGGTGGCGCATTTGCAGGCCTGGACAAGATCATCGCGCAGCGCGGAAAAGGCTCTGCGATGGGTTTTGGCGCAGATGTACGTGACAATGATGATCGCGGCGTAGGGGACCTTTTCAAGGAGCTGGAGCCGGAAGATCTGTTGAAATTCGGTCTGATCCCGGAATTCGTGGGGCGTCTGCCGGTGCTGGCCACTCTGGAAGATCTGGACGAAGACGCTCTGGTTACCATTCTTACCAAACCAAAGAACGCGCTGGTCAAACAGTATCAACGCCTCTTTGAACTGGAAGAAACCGAGCTGGACTTTACCGACGAAGCGCTCAAATCCATTGCCCGCAGAGCGATTGAGCGCAAGACCGGCGCCCGTGGCCTACGGTCTATCTTGGAAGACATCCTGCTGGATACCATGTTCGATCTGCCGGGTATGGAGAGCGTCGAAAAGGTTGTTGTGAACGAGGAAGCTGTGAATTCCGAGAAGCAGCCGCTGATGATCCACGCCGAAGGTGAAAAAGGCGAAGCCTCAGCGGGGTAAACCTGATCTTGAATTTGAATGTGCAAAGGCCGATGTTCAGTAACATCGGCCTTTTGTTTGTTTTGTGCCTTCTTTTCTGATTTTGCTTGGAGCCCTCATGACAGTTCAACGATTTGAATACAGCGACGGTATTGATCCCCTGGTGGGAGAACTGTGTTTGCCGATGGCGAAAGAAAAAGCAGCAGGGATCCTTGTTGCGCCTGCTTTTGGCGGCGTGGGAGAGGTGGAATTGGACACTGCAAGGGCTCTGGCCGATCTGGGGTATGTTGCCTTGGCCGTTGATTACTATGGCCATGGAAAACGTGCGCAGGGTCCCGAAGAAGCGCAGCAATGGATGGCAGAGTTGAACGCGGATCGCTCGGTTCTGATCCGTCGCATGCATGCGGCCCTGGAAGCAGTAAAAGCGCTGACGCAGGTGGACGAGAACCGGATCGGGGCCATGGGTTTCTGTCTGGGGGGCAAGGCAGTCTTGGATCTGGCCCGCAGCGGTGCGGATTTTCAAGCCGCGGTGTCAGTGCATGGGGTCTTTGACCGACCCGCAGGTGTCGAGGGGGAGATTAAGCCTGCTGTTCTGGTGCTGCACGGTTGGGATGATCCGCTTGCACCCCCGGCCGCAGTGACTGGCCTGGCTGAGGAGTTGACCACGTTCTGCGAAGACTGGCAGATCCTCGCCTTGGGTCACACGGGGCATGCTTTCACCAACCCAAAGGCCCAGAACGCGGCCGGCGGGATGATGTATAGCCCCCGCGCCACAAAGCGAAGCTGGCGCGCAATCACCTCGCATTTTGCGGATCATTTATCGGGCTGACAGCGGTGCCAGCCCTGCCTAAAGATTGCGTATCAGAACCAGAGATAAATGAAGGTAGTACAAGATGACGATCAAACGTATTTCGTCTGGCGGTGAATTCGAGGCCAAGATCGGATATTGCCGGGCCGTGGTTGCAGGTGGGTTCGTTCATGTGGCGGGCACCGTCGGGGCAGGGGACGATGTGGTGGCTCAGTGTAAATCCGCGCTTGAAACCATTGGGGCAGCTTTGGAAAAGGCGGGGGCGAGCTTTGCTGATGCGGTTCGTGTGAACTACTATTTGCCTGACGCGGCCGAATTCGAACCCTGTTGGCCGCTTCTGGCCGAAACTTTTGGCGACAACCCTCCGGCTGCGACTATGATTGAGTGCAATCTGATTGATCCCAAGTTCCGGATCGAGATTGAGCTAACCGCGCTTGCTCCGTCCGTGTAATGCGGTCCTGAGCTCGTATGGCGTGGGGATTGCCCGTTCGGACAGGACACCGGCATAGTTCAACTTTTCTTCACGCCATTCGTCATAAAGCCCGACCAGATGCTCCAGTGTTTTTTTGTCGTTCTCACGCAACTCTGCGATCATAAAGCGGGCATCATCTACCAGGTTGCACATGATCCCACGGATGGACTTGTTCAACAGGTCCTTGTCCAGATCCCCCTGGGCCATGCCAACGGCGAGGAACTCATAATAATTCAAGAGCTGCTGTAGCGCTTCTGCCCCTTCACGTGACTTGCCTTCGCGCGCACGGGCAGCCTTCCAGTCATCCAGGAAAATATCCTGATCGGTTGGGAAGGTCTCTTTACGCAGGCTGTTGGTTTTCTGGAAGTATTCAGACAGGCGACTTTGAAACAGGATGTTGATTGTATGCTGTTTCCGTTGCGCGGCCTCGGCCCGTTTGGCATTTCGGAAATAGGAGTAAACCGCAAACAGGATACCACCAACGGCAGTCAGGGCAGAGACTGCGATCCCATACAGGCTGACAAGGATGCGGAATTCACCGTCCGGCTGATCCGGGATCAGTTTCAACAGTGCTTTGAATTCATTGGTCAGCAAGAATGTGGCCAAACCTGCCGAGATCAGAATCAAAAATACAAGAAAGCCCAAGGCTCCCACGGCCAGAAGCCCAGCCATCAATCTATTCATCAGGGCTGTAATCTCTTGTTTAAAAACGTGCTTTTAAAAAGGGGCGGGTTTTACCCGTTGCCAAAACCTTCAAGGGTCATTGTCATCTCTCCTTGTGATCTGAAGGAACCATACAGCACTATGGGCAAAAACGGAAGTTTTCTGCTGTGTTCCCAGTCTGACGCCACGCTCTTAATATGGGATTAAGGCAGCGCACTGCAAGATTGCGCCGGATTATAGGTTAGGCGCGTTCTGCATCTGGACCTTACTGCGTTTTTAGGCCATATCAAGAACGGATTATGCGGAGGCACCCATGGGAATCCTGAACACACTTTTGCAAGCTGTCACCTGGTGGAATGGCGCCACTCTGAATACGGCGATCTATACCCGTCGCAACGGCACCAAAGTGGGTGAAGATGATCAGGGCAATGTGTTTTACCGCAATGCAGATGACAGTAAGCGTTGGGTGATCTTCAACGGTGAAGCCGAAGCCTCCCGCGTGAGCGCGGATTGGCATGGGTGGTTGCACTGGACATATAACGACGTACCAAGCGAGAAACCGCTGAAGCACAAGTCCTGGGAACAGCCGCATCAGGAAAACCTTACCGGTACGGCGCTGGCCTATGCCCCTGCAGGTTCGATTCGCGCTGGCGGTGAGCCCAAGGCGCGCAGCGACTATGACGCTTGGGTCCCGGAATAAGCCAAAGGCGCTCTCATCATGTCTCAGAACCCAACCGAAGTCGTCGTAGGCGGCGTTGTTTTGGCTGCCGCTCTTGGTTTTGCGATCTATGCAGGACAGGCGGCCGGTCTGTCGCGCGGTGGGTCTGATTACCCGCTGACGGCCTCTTTCCGATCAATCGAGGGGGTGAATGTCGGCACAGACGTGCGCCTCGCCGGTGTGAAGGTGGGAACCGTGAGCGCAGTCGGCCTGAACGCAGAGACTTTTCGCGCCGACACCACCATCAGCATTCGGGACGGGATCGAAATTCCCGATGACAGCGCAGCTGTTATTGCGTCCGAAGGGCTCTTGGGCGGGAATTTTGTTGAGATCGTTCCTGGCGGCTCCCCTTATGGATTTGCGCCCGGAGACGAGATCCTCGACACGCAGGGCTCTGTCAGTCTGATTTCGCTGCTGCTGAAATTTGTGTCGGGCGGAGACGAATCGTGATCTTGCGGGCCGCAACATGTGTGCTGACCCTGTGGGGCATGTCGCAAGCCGCCATGGCGCAGGGTGTTGTTGCAGCTGAGGGCGTAAGTGCCGTATTGCGCAGTCTCGACAAGGTGAACGGACGCGTGGAAGACGTGGAAGTCCCGGTGGGGGGCAGCGCCAAAACACAAGGTCTGATGGTCACGGTCAGTGATTGCCGCTATCCGGCGGACAACCCGACCGGGGAAGCCTATGCCTATCTGCGGATTCGAAATCCACAGGATGGGGTCGATTATTTCCAGGGTTGGATGATCGCTTCCAGCCCGGCGCTGAACGCACTGGACCACAACCGCTATGATGTCTGGGTTCTGCGCTGCAAGACGTCCTGAGCGCTTGGGAGAGGGCGTGCGGTGAAGTCAGCGTCAATCTCTAAAGCATCTTTCAGCAAGCTCTGATAGGCAGCGCGGGAAATTTCAGTCCCGCCAAGGGATGCCAGATGTGACGTTATGAATTGCGTATCACATAGGGTAAATCCACAGGCCTCAAGATGGGTCGTCAGATAGGCCAGCGCAACTTTGCTGGCATCGGTCCTGCGTGAAAACATACTTTCGCCAAAGAACGCTCCCCCCAGCGACACGCCATAGGTTCCGCCGACCAGCGTTTCCTGATCCCAGACCTCGATCGAATGGGCGTTTCCACGGTCATGGAGTTCGATATAGCGGTCACGGATCTCATCGTTGATCCAGGTTTGGGGTCGGTCCGCGCAACCATCAACCACAGCTGCAAAGTCCTGATTATACGTCAGCCGAAATGCGTCACGGCGAATGGTTTTGGCGAGGGAGCGGGACATGCGAAACTGATCCAGAGGCAGAATGCCACGCCGCTTTGGGTCGACCCAGAAGATTTCGGGGTCGTCGCGGTCGTCGGCCATCGGAAAAATCCCGATAGAATAGGCGTGCAGTAAAAGTTCTGCGGTCAGGTCCATAAAATGCCAAGTCCAATAAACAAAAAAAGGCGCGCCGGAGCGCGCCTCGCTTGAGCCCAAATCCTATCAGGCTTGCAGGTTTGTTTCCAGCCAACGTTCCAGCCAGTGGATATTGTACTCACCGGAATGAATGTCCGGCTCCTGCAGAAGCGCGTGGAACAGTGGCACAGTGGTGTCGATACCATCCACGATCAGCTCTCCCAGGGCGCGCTGAAGACGTGCCAGTGCTTCCTGACGGTCGCGACCATGCACGATCAGCTTGCCAATCAAACTGTCGTAGTAAGGCGGGATCGAATAGCCATCATAAAGCGCCGAATCCATCCGCACGCCCAGACCACCCGGCGCGTGGAACGCGGTGATTTTACCTGGGCAGGGGGCAAAGTTCGGCAAACGTTCGGCGTTGATGCGCACTTCGATCGAGTGGCCGTTGATCTCAAGCTCATCCTGAGTAAACGACAGCGGCAGACCTTCGGCCACGCGGATCTGTTCCCGAACAAGGTCGACACCAAAGATCGTTTCGGTCACAGGGTGTTCCACTTGAAGGCGGGTGTTCATCTCGATGAAATAGAACTCGCCATCCTCATAGAGGAATTCGATGGTGCCAGCGCCGGAATAGCCCATCTTTCCAATGGCATCCGCACAGATCTTGCCAATTCGGGCACGCTCTTCAGGGGCGATGCAGGGGCCGGGGGCCTCTTCGAAGACCTTCTGGTGGCGGCGCTGCAGCGAACAATCACGCTCCCCCAGATGTACGCCATTGCCCTGGCCATCGCCAAACACCTGAATCTCGATGTGACGCGGCTTCTGGAGGTATTTCTCCATATAGACCTCGTCATTGCCAAAGGCTGCTTTGGCCTCTGAACGTGCGGTGGAAAAGGCAACTTCCAGATCCGCTTCGGTTGCGGCCACTTTCATGCCGCGCCCGCCACCGCCGGCGGTGGCCTTGATGATCACCGGGTAGCCCATGTCAGCCGCGACCTGCTTGGCCTCGGCAACCGTGGCAACACCGCCGTCCGAACCGGGCACACAGGGGATGCCAAGCGCTTTTGCGGTATCTTTCGCCGTGATCTTATCGCCCATTTGCCGGATGTGCATGGCGGAGGGGCCGATGAATTTCAGCCCGTGATCTTCGACGATCTGTACGAAATTGGCGTTTTCGGACAGGAAGCCATACCCCGGATGGATCGCCTGCGCGCCAGTGATTTCACAGGCCGAGATGATCGCTGGGATCGACAGGTAGCTTTGCGCGCCCGAGGGCGGGCCAATGCAGACGGATTCGTCTGCCATACGGACATGCATCGCGTCCGAATCTGCGGTGGAATGCACAGCAACGGATTTGATGCCCATTTCCCGGCAGGCACGGATCACGCGCAGCGCGATCTCCCCCCGGTTGGCAATCAGGATTTTGTCAAACATGGGTCCGTCCTTACTCGACGATGACCAGCGGAGACCCGAATTCGACGGCTGCGCCATCTTCGACCAGGATGCGTTTCACAGTGCCGCCTTTGGGAGCCGGAATGTGGTTCATGGTTTTCATCGCTTCGACGATCAGCAGTGTGTCGCCTTCGCTGACCTTGTCGCCCACTTTGACGAAGGCCGGTGCACCGGGTTCTGCCTGCAGGTAAACAGTGCCCACCATAGGTGAGGTCACCGCGCCTGGATGGCTGGCCGGATCCTCGCTGGCCTCTGCGACGGCAGGCGCTGCTGCGGCCACTGGGGCAGGCGCAGGGGCTGCTGCCGGTACCTGCATCTGCACAGGAGCTGCAACTGCCGTCTGGCGAGAGACGCGCACGTTCAGGCTGTCATCTTCACCATAATCCCGTTTCACTTGCAGTTCAGTCAGATCGTTGTCCCGCAGCAGTTCAGCCAGTGCCTTGATGAATGCTACGTCTGCGTCATGATTTTTGTTTGTCATTTTGTCCTCAGCCGGTTCCGACAGGCCCGCCATGCGGGGCGGGTTGGAAATCAGGGCGCTTATAAGCGAAGCTTTGCCCTATGGAAAGCACCCTTGGTTTGAGCGATAAATGGCCGTTCAGTGGACGGATTGCAAGACGCCACGCATCAAAGTGGCATGCCTGACAATTTAGCCACCAGTTCTGGCAATTTGCGGGCGCCGAATTTGCTGAGCAGATGGGCCCGATGGGTTTCGATGGTACGATAGGAAAGATCCAGCGCCTTGCCGATTTCCTTGGCCGATAGACCTCGACATGTCAGGATCGCAACTTCGCGTTCTCGCGGGGTGAGGGATACAACCGGTCGATCCTGCGAGATATCAACAAACGACCAGACGCCGGTCTCAAAGGGATTTTCGGGCGAGGTTGACCTGCCGCGCACACGACACCAGAACAGATCGCCGTCGCTGCGCCGCATAATGCGTTCATCTGTATAGGTATCTTTGGGCGCGCCAAGCTGCTGCAACACAGTGCCAATCCGCTGGAAGTCTTCCTGACTTGGGTAGAGCTCAGCAATGGTGCAATCGATAAAGTCGTGCGGCGTGCCGCAGAAAGTTGTGGCAAACTGCCGGTTGCAGGCCCTGATCACCCGGTTTTCCAGGACCGCAAGGCCGACAGGCGCGTGGTCAAAAGCAAATTCTGTCATGCCGCGTATTTACCCCAGCGCGGCCAGATAAGAAAGCGCTTCGGTTCCTGCACAACGTCTCCTGCGAAACACCTTATGTAGTGGCTTCTTGACGCCCCATCAAAGTGTCGATCAACTGGCTCATGACTTCCGCACGGTTCGCGCATCCGGCTTTGCGGTAGATCGCATTTAACTGCGCTTTTATGGTGCCCTCCTTGCTACCGCGCATTTCCGCGATCTCAGCCGTGCTGAGCCCTTTGACAAGGAACGTGGCCACATCCCGCTCGGCGGGAGATAGTTCCCAAAGATCAAACTGCGCGTCGATTACCTCAAAGATGGCTGTTTGCGTGTTTGCCAAGGCGGTTTCCAACCGGGCCTTCTGCTGCGTCAGCCGTCGTAGGATACGTACCTCCAGAAAGATTGCAGCAATCAGACCAAAGGTCGCCATAAGCTCGATAATGGCATGGGGGCCTTCTTCGTCATCCAGCTCCGGCAAGAATAAATCGCCGATGATATCTCCCAGAAAGAAAATGGAACACAAGCTTTGGACCACAATCAGGGTTATAAGGATGGCGGGTCTTGCCGGATCAGACGTCATCAGCTCTGAGGGTCCTGTGAATTGGATAAGGGCAACTCTTTGTAGCCCGTGACCATGGATCCTGCCAGATCCACTTTGGTGCGGTGGCTCTCAAAAATGACCGCAATTACATGCAGCGCGACCGAGATTTCTGCCCAGGTTACAAGCGCTTCATGTAACTCCTCCGGCCAGGCAATACCCCAAAGCGCATCGGTGGTCATCAGATACCCTGTTGTGCCAATGGCCAGCAGCGTTGCGAACAGGTTGTAAATCATCAATACACCCAAAGGGGAATGGCCTGCATGCGGGGTGCGGCGGCCTGCCACCATGTCTTTGATCTGTTCACAAGCATGTCGCGCATCCGGAGGGAAGTTTGAAAACCGGGCGTGTTTGCTGCCGATAAAACCCCAGAGCAGGCGAAACAGCACAAGTGACATGATACAATAGCCGATCCAGTGGTGTAGGGCTGCGTCGGGGTCAACCAAAATCGCATTGGATAGAAACAGGCCCGCCAAGGACCAGTGAAAGATACGGACGAACACGTCCCAGACATAAAGGCTGTGCACGGGGGGCTCCTGTTGTCGGATACTACGGAAAAGGGTGGTGGGCGCCGCAAGGGCGCCCGCTGATTTGCAGGACCAACAATCAGTCTTCTTCTACCTTCATGATCTCAAGGTCAGCATTCATGTAGATTTCCAGCTTTTTGCCATCCTTGATGGCATAGGCTTCATACAACCCGTCTTCTTCTTCGATCTTGCGTACTTCATATCCTTTGGCGGTCAGGTCTTCGCGGATCTTTGTTTCCAGTTCCGCTGTGAGCGGCGCGCCTTCGGACGCCAATACGGCAAGGGGCAGGGCGATGGCGGTTGCCAGAACACAGGCGGCGGCACGGATCGGGGTAAAGGTCATGATATGTCACTCCATTCAGACGAGGGCGTTTTGAAGGTTACACGGGGCGAGCAGTTGCGCTCCGTGGCAATGACATCGCTGTTGGAGTTCAAATCGAAAATAGGCGGCGGGTTCTATAACCCACTGATTTGGCGGGTTTATAACTCTGGTTTATGGAGGCTGTGCCAAGGCTGGGCAAAAAAGGCCGCCCTTTGTCAGGGCGGCGGAAAAACCTCTTTTGAAAGGCCTGTGACAGACCGTCAGTTTGGCAGTTCAGATCGCTAGATATTCGGCTCTTAGGTCGTGATTTTCCAGCACTTCAGACGCGGTGCCGTCGAAAACGATGCCGCCGGTATCCAGAATGACCGCACGGTCCGCGAGTTCAAGCGCACGCACGGCGTTCTGCTCTACGATGATCGTGGTCATACCTTGCTCCTTAACGTGAATAAGCGTCTTCTCAATCTCATCCACGATGACGGGCGCAAGCCCTTCGTATGGCTCGTCCAAAAGCAAGACTTTGATATCACGGGCCAGAGCCCGGGCGATCGCAAGCATCTGCTGCTCCCCTCCAGAGAGCGTGACCCCCTCCTGCTTGCGACGCTCGCCCAGACGCGGGAAGAGATCATAGAGCCGTTCAATCGACCACCCGATGGGCGGCGCAATCTGCGCCAGCTGCAAGTTTTCTTCAACAGTAAGACCCGGAATGATACGCCGGTCTTCGGGCACAAGTCCCAGGCCTGCGGTGGCTGCCTCGTATGAGGTCATCAGGTGTAACGGTTTGTGATCAAGCCAAATCTCACCCTGTGTCACCATGGGGGATCCCGTACGTGCGATGGAGCGCAGGGTGGAGGTTTTCCCCGCCCCATTGCGGCCCAAAAGTGCCAGGATTTCGCCCTCATGAACATTAAAGTTGATGCCCTGAACGATATAGCTTTCGCCGTAGTAGGCATGCATATCCCAAACCGACAGAAAGGCCGGAGCGGTGGTGGCCTGATTGGCATTTTTGGAAAAGTCGGGTTTGACGTTCATCTGGTTATCCTTTCCTTACGCCGACTCACCCAGATACGCTTCGCGCACCTTGGGATTGCCGCGAATGTTTTCGGGATCGTCTTCGACCAGGGGCGTGCCCTGCGCCAGTACCGTAATCCGGTCGGCAAGGGAGAACACCACATGCATGTCATGCTCGATAATGGCGATGGTAATGTCGCGCTTGGATGCAATTTCTTTCAACAGGTCGATGGTGTTGTTTGTGTCCGCACGTGCCATGCCGGCGGTGGGTTCATCCAGCAGCAACAACCGCGGGTCCTGGCTGAGGCACATTCCGATCTCGAGCCGTCGTTTGTCGCCGCGTGACAGGGAAGCCGCATGCATATGGCATTTGTCGGCCATATTCATCTCTTCCAGCATATGTTCAGCGCGTTCGAGCACCTCTATTTGGTTTGCAACCATTGGCAAGGCATTCAAAGTGAAAGCACCATCGCGTTTGGCAAAACAGGGGATCATCATGTTTTCCAGAACCGTGAGATCTCCAAATATTTCAGGGGTTTGAAAGACGCGGCTGATGCCCATTTGGTTGATCTCAAACGGCGCGCGCCCCAGCACGGACTGCCCGTCGAACATCACTGACCCCGTATCTGGGATCAGCTTCCCCACCAGGCAGTTCAGAAGGGTGGATTTACCGGCCCCATTGGGGCCGATGATGGCATGAACCGTATTCTCTTTTACCGAGAGGTTCACATCCGAGAGCGCCTGCAAGCCGCCAAAGCGTTTGCCTACGTTTTTGACTTCAAGAATTCCCATCTGTCTGTCTCCTTATTCCGCAGGCTCGGTCTTGCCGGGTTTGGTTTCTGTTTTGGCGCCGCGGTTGCGGACCCAGAGCAGCAAACGTTGTCCGCCTTCGACCAAACCACCCGGCAGGTAGATGACCACCAGCATGAAGAGGATACCCAGGGTCAGGTGCCAGCCTTTGCCGATAAAGGGATGGACAATGAAGACCATGAAATCCTCAAGCCCGTCTGGCAGGAAGCTGAACCAGCTGTGCAGCACGTTGTCGTTGATTTTGGAGAAGATGTTCTCGAAGTATTTGATGAAACCGGCCCCCAGTACCGGACCGATCAGAGTCCCGGTGCCGCCAAGGATGGTCATCAGAACAACTTCACCCGAGGCGGTCCACTGCATCCGTTCGGCCCCTGCCAGCGGATCCACCGCCGACAGCAGACCACCAGCAAGACCAGCATACATGCCCGAGATCACAAAGGCCGCCAGCGTATAGGGGCGGGAATTCAGACCCGTATAGTTCATCCGTTGCTGGTTGGATTTCACCGCGCGCAGCATCATCCCAAACGGTGAGCGGAAGATACGGATAGCCAGGTAGAAACAGGCCAGCATGATCAGCGCACAGAGGTAGTAACCGGCGTTGAACTGGAACTCCCATGCGCCGACCTGGATCTTCTGCGTGGCCCGCATGCTCAGCCCAAAGAGATGGGGCAGATCCGGCAGGCCTTCGCGGTGGAACCATTGCGGGTCATTGGAATAGACCTGCAAGCCAGTTTCCCCGTTGGTCAGGTTGAACTTGGGGTTGGACAGAACCGAATAGGCCAGTGAGAAACACATCTGTGCAAAGGCCAAGGTCAGGATCGAGAAGTAGATGCCGGAGCGTCGCAGGCTGACAAAGCCGATCAGCAGTGCAAACAGGCCAGAGACCAGGATCGACAGGAAGATACCGGGGATGACATTGTAGCCCAGGAGCTTAAACATCCACACGCATGAGTAAGAGCCAATGCCAAGGAAGGCCGCGTGGCCAAATGACAGATAGCCAGTCAGACCGAAGAGAATATTGAAACCAATGGCAAAGATGCCAAAGATCACAAATTTCTGCATCAGGTCGGGATAGCCCGCATTGAACTGCGCCATCGCAGAGTCAGCTGGGAACGGGTTCAGAATGATCGGCGCAAAAAGTGCCAGGAGGGTCACGATGATCAATACGCCTGTGTCGCGTTTATCTAGTCCAAACATTATCTTAGTCCTCCATCACGCCTTTGAGACCCATCAGCCCGCGTGGACGCGTCAAAAGCACGACGATGGCAACGAGGTAGATAATGATCTGGTTGATGCCGGGCAGGGTGGTGGTGGCCCAAGTGGTGGAGGCAAAGCTCTCGAGAATACCCAAGAGGAACCCAGCAAGCACCGCACCGGGCAGGGATCCCATGCCTCCTACGACGACAACCACAAAGCTCAGTACCAGAAAATCCATACCCATGTGGTAGTTGGGCGGATTGATCGGGGTATACATGACACCGGCCAGGCCCGCGACTGCGGCCGCAATGCCAAACATGATGGTAAAGCGGCGGTCGATATTGATCCCCAACAAACCAACAGTCTCGCGGTCGGCCATGCCAGCACGGACAACCATTCCAAAGGTTGTGAACTGCAGGAAACTGAAGATCCCGCCGATGATGATCACCGAAAAGAAGAAATACACGATGCGCCAGACTGGATAGACGATGTCCATCCCAAGGAACGCGCCCACATTGGCAACACCGTTTAGCGCATCGGGTGCAGGGGTCTGGATCGGGTTTGCGCCATAGAAGTATTTCACCACTTCCTGCAGAACAATCGCCAGGCCAAAGGTCACCAGGATCTGATCGGCATGAGGGCGTTTGTAAAAGTATTTGATCAGCCCGCGCTCCATGATGAAGCCAACCGCGATCATGATCGGAATGGCAAACAGGATTGCCAGAGGCACCGACCAGTCGATGATCAGGCTCCCGGTCTCGGGTCCGAACCAGCTTTCGACATAAGGCGTCTTGACCTTCATCGGATTGCCCAGGAAATCCTTGCGGCTTGGGTCGATGGTTTCGAAGCTAAAGCCAAGAATACGTTGCAGGGTGACGGCTACGAATGCGCCAATCATGAACAATGCACCATGGGCAAAATTCACAACGCCAAGCGTGCCGAAGATAAGCGTAAGCCCGAGCGCAATCAGCGCATAGGCCGAGCCCTTGTCGAGCCCGTTTAAGATTTGCAGTAGGAATGCGTCCATCGTCCCTTCCCTTTTTGGTCAGAACGTATTTGCGGGAACAGAGGTACCTGCGCCGGGGAGTGGAGTCCGAACGCGATACGCAGTCTGAATGAGATGAGTTGGACGGGAGCAAAAGGGCGCTCCCGTCCGATCCGTGGCACGAGCCGTTATGCGCCCGGGTTACAGCTGCCCAGCGAGCCACCTGCAAACATCGGATGGTCGACGTCATAGGTAACCTGCGCCGCCGGAGTGACCTCGACCACTTCCAGCAGGTCAAATTCCGAGGTCGGGTTTTCCTTACCACGCACCACCAGAACGTCTTTGAAACACTGGTGATCTTCGGCGCGATAGAGCGTCTTTCCGTTGCCCAGACCGTCGAATTCGAACCCTTCAAGGGCTTCGGCAACCGCACATGGGTTGAACGAACCCGCACGCTGCACCGCATCTGCATAAAGCAGGGTCTGACAGTAGACCGTATGTGCAGCCTGACTTGGTGGGAAGCCGTATTTGGTACCGAAGGAGCGGACAAAGGCCTGGCTGCCTTCATCCTGCAGGGACCAGTGCCAGTTGGTGGAGCCGTGAATGCCTTTTACGTTTTCACCGGCACCTTTGGCCATCAGCCGGGAGTAAAGGGGAACGACGATTTCAAAGTTCTTACCGTTCACCTGCTTCTCGCGCAGGCCGAATTGAACCGCGTTGGTGAGCGAGTTCACCATATTGCCGCCATAGTGGTTCAGAACCAGAACGTCCGCACCCGAGTTCAGAACCGGCGCAATGTAGGACGAGAAATCTGTTGCCGCCAAAGGTGTTTTAACGGTGGTGACGGTTTCCCATCCCAATGCTTCGGTTGCCGCCTTGATCGACTCTTCCTGTGTCCATCCCCAGGTGTAGTCAGCGGTCAGATGGTAGGCGCGGCGGTTTTCGCCATACAGGCTTTTGAGAACCGGGGCCAATGCAGCGCCGGACATATACGCGTTGAAGAAATGACGGAAACCGTTGGCTTTTTTGTCTTTGCCAGTGGTGTCGTTTGAGTGGGTCAGTCCCGCCATGAAGATGACGCCCGCCTCCTGGCAGAGCCCCTGAACAGCGATAGCAACGCCCGACGACGAGCCGCCGGTGATCATCACCGCGCCGTCTTTTTCGATCATGGATTTGGCCGATGCACGGGCCGCGTCTGATTTGGTCTGGGTGTCACCGGTGACGTATTTGACTTCCTTGCCCAGAATGCCGGTACCTTTCAGGGCTTTGGAGCTGAAGGTGTTCATCATACCGCCGTCACCACCACCGTTGAGGTGTTCTACGGCCAGTTGATACGCGCGCAGTTCGTCAGCCCCTTCATCTGCATAGGGACCGGTCTGAGGCACATTGAAGCCCAAGGTGACGGTGCCGCCGGTGGGTTCATTGGTAAACGCCGCTGCGGATTGCGCTGTGAAAATCGTCGGCAACGCCAGTCCAGCGCTCGTCAATGCACCCGACTTCAGCACGCCGCGGCGCGATAGATTGGATTTATCCATATTTTCCTCCCATAAATCGGCCGACGCAGCTCCTCACTTCCGCGTTGGCCTGCACTTTTTGTGCAAATTTACTATGCGGGGGGCTTGTAAAATTGCGCAATAAAACCTTTGCCTGAAAGGATTATTATGTAAACAAATACACTGTGAACTTTCGCATACTGTAAATTAACTTATGCGGCGGTGCAGAAAGTGTTTGAAATTACTGATTTTGTCCGGGGGAGGGTCGATGCCACGACATATGTTAACGGGAAGTCGAATCCGTGAACGCCGTCTGGTGCTTGGTCTGCGCCAAGCGGATCTTGCCCGTCAAGTTGGTATTTCCGCGTCATATCTGAACTTGATTGAACACAATCGGCGCAGAATCGGCGGTAAACTTTTGGTGAAACTGGCCCGGGTTCTTGAGGTGGAACCGTCCATGCTGACCGAAGGCGCACAGGAAACCCTGTTGAGCGCGTTGCGGGAAGCTGGATCGGAGGGGGCTTCTCCGGTTGCGGAACTGGACCGGACCGAAGAATTTGCCAGTCGGTTCCCCGGTTGGGCCGAGGTCTTGGCGGCCTCACATCAAAGGATCAGTGCGCTGGAACGCACAATCGAAGTTCTTTCGGACCGTCTGACCCATGACCCCCAACTGGCCGCTTCGCTTCACGAAATGTTGTCCACGGCTGCGGCAATTCGGTCGACCGCCGGTATTCTTGCGGAAAATGACGATCTGGAACCGGAATGGCTGGACCGGTTTCACCAGAACTTGAACCAGGATGCCCAGCGTTTGGCGGACAGTAGTCGGACATTGGTGTCATTCCTGGATGAGGAAAACACGGTTGCGGATAAACAGGGTATGCCACAGGACGAAGTCGACCGGTTCCTGGCTGATCACTCCTATCACTTTCCGGCTCTGGAAGACGGTTCTGAAACGCCCGCAACCATGGTTGCGGCTGCGCAACAACTCAAGAGCCAGGCAGCCAGGATGATCGCGGAACGGCTGCTGGAACGATACGCTGAAAACTTGCAGCGCCTTCCTCTGCAGTCGCTTTTGGCCGCTATTGCCGAGGTCGGTGCGGATCCCGGAGCCTTGGCACGAAAATTTGATGTCCAATTGCAGAATGTTCTGCACCGGTTGGCTTTGATGTCCGAAGAACATCTCGGAAGCGAGGTCGGCTGCGTTATTTGTGATGCATCGGGGGCCGCATTGTTGCGCCGCCCGATCGGTAGTTTTTCCATACCACAATATGGCGCGGCATGCCCCTTGTGGCCTCTGTACCAAGCGTTAAGCCAGCCTCACATTCCGCTGCGCCGCGTCATTCAGCAGCAGGGACGCGGGGCGCAAAACTATTTATGTTATGCTTATGGATGGCATGCAGGTGCTGCAAATTTCGGGTCGGATCCAACCGTGCAGGCTGCTATGCTGATCTTTCCACTGACGGAAGACACAGAGCGTGCTATTCCTGTTGGTGTCAGCTGTCGCGTCTGTACGCGCGAGGGTTGCGAAGCGCGGCGTGAGCCGACAATCCTGAAGGATGGGTTTTGACAGTGACTTACAGGCCAGCTTATTGTGTTGGTTATCAAAAGCACCGTGACGGACACGTCTGGGAGGCGGTGCATGGGAGGAATTGCTGCTGATGAGCAGACATGTAGTGCTGATCGAGGATGAACCAAATATCACCGAGGCGATCCGCTTTCTTTTGCAGCGCGACGGCTGGACAGTCGAAGCGCATGCTGATGGGGCATCCGCCACGGATTTCATCCACAAATCCAATGCAAATATCGTGATCCTGGATTTGATGTTGCCAGGCAAAAGCGGTCTGGACATCGTACGTGAGCTGAGAGAGCTGGACGGGTTGGAAGATCTTCCTGTGCTGATGCTGACGGCACGTGGCCAGTTGAAAGACCGTGAAATGGCTGAAAAGGCCGGTGTGACGCGGTTTATGACCAAACCCTTTTCCAACGCAGAGGTTCTGACCGCTGTGCGTGATCTATGCGCTCAGGCCGAACAGCGATAATCGCCTCGGACGGGGCAGAGCGAAAAGGAGAGGTCAAAAGCTCCTTTGTTGATCGCCGTACCTATCGACGCCGACGGTTGATGGACCTGTCGCGGATGATGCCGGTTCTTGGCGCCTTGCTGTTTGCCTTACCCCTGATGTGGGCGCAGGGCGATGAAGCTGAACAAGCCTGGTCGATGTCCTCTGTGCTTGTTTATGTTTTTTCCGTTTGGATAGGATTGGTTCTTCTGTCCTTTTTCTTTGGCATGGCGGTGCGTCGCTGGGCCTACCATTGGATTGATGCGCCACATGAACCGACAAATGATCTTGAGGGGCACTGATGGGGTCCCTCAATACGCTGGTTCTGGTCTGTCTGGCCTATGTTGCGCTTCTCTTTTTTGTGGCATTTGTCGCAGATCATCTTGCGGCGCGCGGCAAAAGTGCCAGCTGGATGCGGTCTCCGCTGATTTATACGCTGTCGCTTTCGATCTATTGCACCGCCTGGACTTTTTATGGGGCCGTGGGAAATGCCGCGCGGTCGGGGCTGGAGTTCATAACCATCTATCTGGGGCCGACGCTTGTCATGATCGGCTGGTGGTGGGGGCTGCGCAAACTGGTTCGGATTGGGCGCAGTCAGAGGATCACATCCATCGCTGATCTATTATCGGCGCGCTATGGCAAGTCCCATACTTTGGCGATTGGCGTAACCATTCTCGCCGTGATCAGTGTGACACCCTATATTGCACTGCAACTGCAGTCGATTACGCTATCATTCGCAATCTTTGCTGACGTGGATCCCGACAGCAACTTCAGTGATACTAACACTGTTTTTGGCGTGGCGGCTGGTCTTGCGGCCTTTGCCATTCTGTTTGGTACCCGAAACCTGAATGCCAATGAACGTCACCATGGCGTCGTAACAGCCGTTGCGCTGGAGGCCATTGTCAAGCTGGTGGCTTTGCTGGCTGTTGGCATCTTTGTTGTCTGGGGTATCGGAGGCGGTGTAGGCCCGACGCTGGACAAGATCGATGCCTCTCCCATCGGGACATGGCGGATTGATGCCGGACGGTGGAGTACTTTGATTTTCCTCTCGGCTGCCGCATTTGTCTGCCTTCCCCGGATGTTTCAGGTCATCGTTGTGGAAAACGAGGACGAACGGCACCTGCGAACGGCCTCCTGGGCGTTTCCCCTGTACCTTATGCTGATCTCGCTGTTTGTCCTGCCGATTGCGGCCATCGGGCTGCAAATCATGCCGGAAAGCGCCAATCCTGACCTTTTTGTTCTGGCCATCCCGCTGAGCCTGGGACAGGAGGGGCTGGCCATGCTGTCCTTTCTGGGTGGGTTCTCATCCGCGACCTCCATGGTGATTGTCGCGGCGATGGCGCTTTCGACCATGGTGTCGAACCATATTGTAATGCCAATCTGGTTGCGGCACCAATCTCGCGGGGCTTCGGTCTCCGGGGATGTGCGCAACGTGGTTCTCTATTCGCGCCGACTATGTATCGGTGTGATTATGGTTCTGGGCTATCTCTATTACCGATTGACCGGCGGCGGAACCGCGCTTTCAACCATCGGTCTTGTGGCCTTTGCGGGCATTTCCCAAATCCTGCCCGCCCTGGTTGGTGGGCTATTCTGGCGCGGAGCGACCCGCAACGGCGCGCTTGCCGGGGTTGCCGTTGGCTTCACCATCTGGCTGTACTGCATGTTGTTGCCCGCTTTGGGGCAGGGATTGTTGAGCGACGGTGTCATGCAGAGCGGTCCCTGGGGCCAGCAGTGGCTGAGGCCTCATGCGATGTTCGGATTGGTTGGATTGGATCCCACTGTCCACGCGGTCTTTTGGTCGCTGAGCTTTAACACACTCGTGTTCTGCGCAGTGTCCCTTGTCGGGTTCCCAAGCCCCCTTGAACGGTTACAAGGGGCGCAATTCGTTCACGTCTTTGAGCATTCTGCGGGTCCGCGCGGGTGGAGCGGTTCGTTTGCCCAGTCCGAAGACCTCATGGTGATGTCTCAACGTATTCTCGGCGCACGAGAAGCGCAGGCTTTTTTTGACAGAGAACGCATACGCCAGGGAGGCCGGGCGGGATTGCCTGAACCCACCCCCGGTTTTCTTGAACGGCTGGAACGTGAGCTGAGCGGGTCAATCGGTGCGGCGGCGTCTCATGCGATGATTGGTCAGATCGTTGGAGGATCCTCCGTCTCTGTCGAGGATCTAATGGCTGTGGCGGATGAGACAGCACAGATGTTGGAATATTCCAGCCAGTTGGAAATTCAATCCGCCAAACTGGAAGATACGGCGCGCAAGCTGCGGGAATCGAACGAGAAGCTCACCCAGATCTCAGCCCAGAAGGACTCGTTTCTGAGCCAGGTGAGCCATGAGCTGCGGACTCCGATGACGTCGATCCGAGCGTTTTCCGAAATTTTGCGCGATGCCGACAACATGGAGGAGCCGGATAAGAAACGATATGCCGGGATCATCCATGACGAGGCACGTCGTTTGACGCGGTTGCTTGACGATCTTTTGGATTTGAGTGTTCTGGAAAACGGTCAGGTCTCTTTGAACCATGAAACCGGTAACCTGTCTGCAGTTTTGGATCGTGCTGTCTCCACCGCGCTGACGGGGGCGGAACACCCGCTAAACGTTATTCGCGATGCAGGGCTTGAATCCGTTAGGGTTGTGTCCGACCTGGATCGGCTCGCGCAGGTCTTCATTAACTTGATTGCCAACGCTCAGAAGTATTGTGATGCCGAAAAGCCGAGATTGATCATCCGTGTTCAACAATTTGGCACTGGTGTTTACGTGGATTTTGTCGATAACGGCAGCGGCATTCCCGTCGAGCATCAGCAGACGATTTTTGAAAAATTTTCGAGGGTTAGCCCAGAAAAAGCGGGTGGCGCCGGGCTTGGACTGGCTATCTGTCGTGAAATTATGGAGCGTCTTGGCGGCGATATTGTCTACTTGCGCGACAAAGGTGGTGCGGCATTTCGGGTTTCTCTGCCGATTGCGGTGGAAAACCCGGATTAGCTGTGTCGTGTAAAGACCTTGGTAACCACATCGCTTTAGACAATATGGAAAAGGGGCACGAACGGGTGCAGGCTGATCTCTATGGCTGATAAACACAACGCAGATCCTTCTGGCGACTTGATGAACGTTCTCGCCAAGAAGCTCGCAGCGACGAAAGAGGGGACAAAGACGCTTGGCAGCTCTTTGACCTTGAAGGCGCTGCGCCGTTCTCTTGCGCGGGCGGCGGCTGACCTGTGTGAATTGCCGCTTGGGGTGATTGCGGCTCGCCAAGCCAACTCTACTCCCGAAGACCTTGTTGGGCATCTCTCTGACAGGGATTTGCTGATCGTTCTTGATGGTCCAAACGGGCGGATCGGTGCTGCCTCTCTGGATGCGGCTCTGGTGACCGCATTGATTCAGCAGCAAACAATGGGGCAGGTTCTGGGCCTTGGTTCTGAAGGGCGCAATTACACCCCAACAGATGCCGCAATGATGGCTGAATTTCTTGAGCGGACCTTTGAAAAGGTCACGTCCCTGCTGGAAGGTGAAGGTGACAGAAAGACCTTTGCCGGTTATTCCTTTGGTGCGCAAATCGACGATGTTCGTAACCTTATCCTTGGGCTTGAGGGGGACGATTACCGCGTGATCCGGGTCACAGCCGATCTGGCAGGTGGCATGATGCAGGGCGAGCTGGTTCTTGTTTTGCCAGAACCCAAGGTCAAGGACGATTCTGGCGACCAATCCGTTGGACGTTCTCTTGGCGCCAATGTGAGCTCTATGCGGGCTGAGTTGAGCGCGGTTCTGTGCAAGGTCAAAGTTCCGCTGAGCCAATTTGCGTCATTAAAGGTGGGAGACAGCATCCCGCTTGATCATGCGTTCCTTTATGAAACAGATCTCTTGGCGATCAACGGGCAAGCGGTCGCACAGGGGCGTCTTGGCCAAATGAACGGAGCGCGGGCTGTGCGCCTGAATGCGCCTGGGCACAAGTCCGAGATCAACGCGTCCGATGCTGCTGGGTTCGGTTCTGTTGTCGGCCCTGCTCAGGATGAGATGGGGCCGCCGACGCTCGACCTCGAGATCGCAGCTGATGGTCTGCAGGATCCGGGTGATCTTGGTGGACTTGGCGGCGATCTCGGTGGGGATCTGGGCGGTTTCGACGGCGGTGGCGACCTTGGCGACCTCGGTGGAGATTTGCCGCCGCTCGGCGATTTCGGCGGTG
Source organism: Epibacterium sp. ABZ3_068 (assembly GCF_056159265.1). Lineage (NCBI taxonomy): Bacteria > Pseudomonadati > Pseudomonadota > Alphaproteobacteria > Rhodobacterales > Roseobacteraceae > Epibacterium > Epibacterium sp. ABZ3_068. The sequence continues at coordinate 3,550,322 of NZ_JBSWUV010000001.1, read as the reverse complement.
ATTTAGGAGGCGACCTGGGGGGCGATCTTGGCGACCTTCCACCTCTCGGGGGCGATATCGGAGATTTTGACCCTGACGAGGCTGCAGCCGAGATTTCTGAGCTTGCCGGTCTTCAAGATAACAACTGATCCAGAACTTCAGCTGGTCGATACCAGAAATTTCAATCTTTCGGGCGGTGTTCTAAGGGCGTCTCTAAAACAGAAAAACGCGCAGTCGTGTTTGTGACCGCGCGTCGAAGTCCGATATCGGGAAAAACGGACGCCGTGCGTCCGGGCGGAGCAGAGGTTACAGCGCCGCTTCCAGTCGCGGACGCAACGTTGACAAATCATACCCGGCTTGGGCCGCTGTTGTCAGAACCGTGTCGACTCCTAGATCTGCGGCTTGCCCCAGAGCCCATATGACCGAACACCGGGTGCCTGACGCGCAATAGGCCAGTACAGGACCGGGGTTGTTCTCATACATCTGTCGTTGAACCGACACATTTTCCGGTGTCATGGTCTGATGCGTCAGTGGCAGCACCTCAAACTTCAGTCCGGCCGCTTCTGCAGCCGCGCGAAGCGCCGCAGCCTGATGGCTGGGGGGAACCTCTTCGTCTGGGCGGTTGCAGATGACGGTTTTGAACCCGGCCTCTACGATTGCGGGAATATCTTCGACCGCAATCTGCGGCGAGACCGAATAGCGGGGTGTAAGCATACGTGCATCCATGGGATACTCTTTAAGCCTTTGCTGTGGTTCGGTCCAGCCGGATTGACAGCCTTGGCGCCAGGATCATGCCACACAACATCGCGATGAAGAATGTCAGCCCACTTGTCCCCTGGTAGCTGAGCGAGGCGATCGCTGGACCCGGACAGAGGCCGGCCAAACCCCAGCCGGCTCCAAACAGCACGGAACCCAGGATCAGCTTCCGGTCAAGCTCCGCCCGCGGTGGGGCAGGGAATGCACCACCTGAAATCGGCGCGCGCCCAGAGGTCATACGCCAGGCAATGGCCATCGGGATCAAAGCCCCGCCCATGACAAAGATAAGGGTTGGATCCCAGGCTAGGGACAGGTCGAGAAATCCCTGAACCTTGGCTGGGTTGGTCATGCCTGACAGAAACAGGCCAGCGCCGAATAGCCCGCCGGACAGTGCGGCAATCAAAAAGCGGATCATGAGAAGGCTCCAAAGATATGGCGCATGACAGCAACGGTCAGTGCGCCAGCGCCGATGTAGACGCAGGTTGCCGCAATGCCGCGCAGAGAGAAGCGCGAGATGCCACATACGCCGTGTCCGGATGTGCAGCCGTTTGCGGTTCTTGTCCCGATTCCGACCAGTAGACCGGCACACAGCAAAAGAAGGGTGTTTTGGGTCACTGTTGTCTCAATGTGAATATGAGCGACGCGAACCATCAAAAGGGGCACGCCCGCCAAAGCCAGAATAAAAACAGCACGTTCCAGAAGAAGCTGACGGTCACCTTCACGGTTGATCAGCCCGCCCAGAATGCCGCTTGCCCCCATGATGCGACCGTTCCCCAACAGCAGCACCGCGCCGCCCAATCCAATGAGCCCGCCTCCCAGCAGACCCCATATCCAATCCTGTTGCATGTTACTGGCTCCTGTATGTGTTCGGCGCGTCAGAGCTTGTTCACGGGCACTTTGAGGTAAACGGATCCGTCGTCCTCGGGCTCGGGCATATGGCCTGCGCGCATGTTGACCTGAAGCGACGGTAGGATCAGCCGGGGCATCCCCAGCGTTGCATCGCGGCTGTCGCGCATTTCGACGAATTCTTCGATGCTTCTTCCTGCGCCGATATGGATGTTCAATTCTTTCTGCTCAGCCACGGTTGTTTCCCAGGCATAATCATCCCGTCCGGGCGCCAAATAATCGTGCCCGACAAAAATCCGGGTCTCATCCGGGAGGGAGAGGATCTTTTGAATGGATTTGAACAATGTCTCAGAGCTGCCACCGGGGAAGTCGCAGCGTGCGGTTCCGAAATCGGGCATGAACAGCGTGTCGCCGACAAAGGCGGCATTGCCGATAACATAAGTCATACAGGCCGGCGTGTGCCCCGGCGTGTGTAAAACATCGCCGGTCAGGTTTCCGACGGTAAAAGTATCACCTTCGTCAAACAGCTTGTCGAACTGGCTGCCGTCGCGCTGGAAGGCCGTGCCTTCGTTGAAGATCTTACCGAATGTATCCTGCACCGTTGTGATATTGCGACCGATGCCAATTTTTCCGCCCAGCTGATCTTGTAGATAGGGGGCTGCGGAGAGGTGATCCGCATGGACATGACTTTCAAGGATCCAATCTACAGAGAGATTTTGAACGCGAATCCAATCGACGATTTTATCTGCGGAGGCTGTGCTGGTCCGCCCTGCAGCCGGATCATAATCCAGGACCGAGTCGATGACAGCGCAGCGCAGTGTGTCCGGATCGCTGACAACATATGAGATTGTGTTTGTTGCTTTGTCAAAAAAAGCCTGAACAGATGGCCGCATAGTGTTCCCCAGAAGTTGGGCCTTAACATATTGAAAGCTGAATGCGTTTCAAGCCCGTTGCCTATACTTTGACATTTTAATCGAAAAAAATCTGCAAAACGAGCAACCAAGGGTTGTGTTGCGGGTATTTGCGTATGATTTAATCGAACCGTACCGACTGAAAACCTGCAAACAAATTGATAACTTTGAATTTTGAATTTGTAGGGTATGATGAAGCTACATGAGTGTAGGGAGGACACATCATGACCACAAGCGAACTACTGACTTATGCCGCAGAGTTGGAAAAGCAGATACTGTCTGCATCCGATACAAGCCGCCTGAGTTTACAGCCTAAGTTACGTGCTGTGATACGCGACATACGTCAAAGCGGGGCCGAAATCCCGTCGCGCCTGCGTCGTCTGGATGTTCTGCTCGAAGAGCAGGCCGCCGAACAAATGTTCGACAATATGCCGATCTGATACAGGCCATTTGGACGAACCTGGTTCGCCCATCCTCCTAACGTGACCTTCCACCAAAGGTCAGGACAGGAACAGGCCAACCATCACAAGGATCAGACCTAACACTGACAGCAGCAATGCACCCAGATTGTAAGGAATGACTTTCTGAACTTCAGCGCGAAGCTCTTCGTCGCTGAGGTTCTTTTTTTTCGCCAGGGCAACTTTTGCGATGCACCACAAAAGACCCAGAAGGCCCGTCAGAGACACGCCAGCGCCAATCCATACAAGATATTCCATGCGTTTGGTTCCTTTAAAAACGTCTCTGGTGGTTGCGGTGCGCGGCAGTGGCATAAGCGGTCTTTGGCAAAAGTGCAACGGGCTCGGAGCGGGTATGGCATTTGCGCGTTGCGAATAGGATGCGGGCAGCTTCCAGTCTTGCGGCAGGCGGTTGAGCCTTGTATCCAGTGCAAAACCGTTTCTTACAGCACATGCATCGAGCAGGATGCGCATGGAGCCAAAATGGATATCACCGAAGACGAAAAAATCGAAAACTACCGTGTTACTGCGGGCGAGCTGCGCCAGTTCATAGAGCAGTTTGAGCGTCTGGACGAGGAAAAGAAGTCTATTGCCGAACAGCAAAAAGAGGTGATGGCAGAAGCGAAGGCCCGCGGTTACGACACCAAGGTCATGCGCAAAGTGATTGCTCTGCGAAAGCGTGACAAGGACGATATCGCCGAAGAAGAAGCCGTTCTTGAGATGTATAAAGAAGCTTTGGGAATGGCCTAAAAGGCCGTTTCTCGCCGCGTTCTTTGACGGATGGAATGACGTGGAAAAGACTGTTTGCGGGGTGAGCAAACAGTCTTTTTTCGTTTCTGGAGTGAGGTGCCCAAATATCTGGCATCTAGTTTTGTTGCATAAAAACAAATGGGTGGGTGGGGAACCTAGCCGGTTTGGTGGAAAATATTGTTCACTCCAAAATTTTACCAGTTGATAAAAAAATGAAACCTGTCACTCTTTATTCAAAGATAAAGAGACAGGGAGACACCCAATGGCACAGCGCCATCAGGCATCGGGTATCCAGGCGGGCCGTTTGCCCGCAGAGGATATCGCCACGAATTTCGAGGACCTGCATGCACCCTTTGACGCACATGAAGCGGCAGTGGCAGCGGATCGTTGTTACTTCTGCTATGATGCACCATGTATGCAGGCTTGTCCGACATCCATCGACATCCCCCAGTTCATTCGCGAAATCCAAGGGGGGCATCCAACGGCCGCAGCCAAGACCATTTTGGAGCAAAACATCCTGGGTGGAATGTGCGCAAGGGTTTGCCCGACCGAGACGCTTTGCGAAGAGGTCTGCGTGCGGGAAACTGCCGAAGGGAAACCCGTCGAAATTGGCCGCCTGCAACGGTATGCAACCGATGCGCTGATGGTAAAGGGCGCGCAGCCCTTTACCCGTGCTGCGGTCACCGGCAAGAAAGTCGCGGTTGTGGGAGCAGGTCCCGCGGGCCTATCTGCAGCACACCGTTTGGCGATGCTGGGCCATGATGTGGTTCTGTTCGAAGCCAAACCCAAAGCAGGCGGTTTGAACGAATTCGGCATCGCGGCCTATAAATCCACCAATGATTTTGCGGCGCGCGAAGTTGAGTGGCTGCTGCAGCTCGGTGGCATCACTGTGGAATATGGAAAAACGCTGGGCAGTGAACTGTCTTTGGACGGTCTGACCTCGGATTACGACGCGGTGTTCCTGTCCATTGGTCTTGGCGGTGTGAATGCGCTACGGGCAGAAGGTGAGGATAAAGACGGCGTGCGCGATGCGGTGGATTTCATTGCAGAGCTGCGTCAGGCCGACGATCTGACGGAGCTGCCAGTGGGCCGCAATGTCTTGGTGATTGGCGGTGGCATGACGGCGGTGGATGCTGCTGTGCAGTCCAAGCTGTTGGGCGCAGAAAACGTCACCATTGCCTATCGTCGCGGACGAGATGCGATGGGGGCCAGCCGCTTTGAACAGGACCTGGCCGCCTCCAAAGGTGTGAAGCTGATGTTCAACGTGATGCCAAAGGCCATTCACGGAAACGGTGCCGCCCAGGAAATCGAGCTGGAATATACAGAGATCGTGGAGGGCCGGGTCTCAGGTACAGGTGAAACGCTACGCCTGACGGCGGACCAAGTCTTTAAGGCAATTGGTCAAACGCTTGAAGGGCAGCCAGAGACGCTGGATCTGGAAGGCGGGAAGATCAAGGTCGACGCGACGGGACGGACCTCCAAGGCCGGGGTTTGGGCCGGGGGCGACTGCGCCTCGGGGGGCGAAGACCTGACCGTAACCGCCGTGGCCGAAGGCCGCGACGCCGCAATGGATATTCACGCGAGCCTCATGGGCTGAGCCAGCCGGGCCATTCGTTATGGTCCAGGCAAGCATGAAAAGGAGCTTCTAAATGGCTGACCTTACATCAAACTTTCTGGGTATTAAGTCTCCCAACCCGTTCTGGCTGGCGTCCGCGCCGCCGACCGACAAGGAATACAACGTCCGCCGTGCGTTCGAGGCTGGCTGGGGAGGCGTAGTCTGGAAGACCCTCGGAGCCGAGGGCCCGCCGGTTGTCAATGTAAATGGCCCGCGCTACGGCGCGATCTGGGGCGCAGATCGTCGCCTGCTTGGTCTGAACAATATTGAGCTGATCACGGACCGCCCGTTAGAGGTCAATCTTGAAGAGATGACCCGTGTCAAAAAGGACTATCCAGACCGGGCGTTGATCGCTTCGATCATGGTGCCTTGCGAGGAAGAGGCGTGGAAGAAAATCCTGCCCCGTGTTGCTGAAACCAACGCCGACGGGATTGAGCTGAACTTTGGCTGCCCGCATGGGATGGCGGAACGTGGAATGGGCTCTGCTGTGGGGCAGGTGCCGGAATACATTCAGATGGTCACCGAATGGTGCAAGAAATACTATGATCGTCCGGTCATCGTGAAGCTGACGCCAAACATCACCGATATCCGCTATCCGGCGCGGGCTGCGAATGCAGGCAATGCGGATGCGGTTAGCCTGATCAACACCATTAACTCGATCACCTCAGTCAATCTTGACATGATGGCGCCGGAGCCCACCATCGGTGGCAAGGGGACCCATGGTGGGTATTGCGGCCCGGCGGTGAAGCCGATTGCGATGAACATGGTGGCTGAGATTTCACGTGATCCTGAAACCGCCGGTCTGCCGATTTCCGCAATCGGCGGTGTTACCACCTGGCGCGATGCTGCAGAATTCATTGCTCTCGGGGCGGGCAATGTACAGGTTTGTACGGCTGCGATGACCTTTGGTTTTGATGTGGTCAAGGAAATGATCACGGGCCTGTCTGAATGGATGGACGAGAAAGGCTATTCCTCCATCGATGATTTTAAAGGCATGGCCAGCCCAAATGTCACCGACTGGCAATATCTTGACCTGAACTATGTGACCAAGGCCAAGATCAGCGAAGCAGACTGCATTAAATGTGGCCGGTGCTATGCTGCCTGCGAAGACACATCCCACCAGGCGATTGCCATGTCCGAAGACCGTGTTTTCTCGGTCAAGGATGAGGAATGCGTGGCGTGTAATCTGTGTGTGAATGTCTGCCCGGTTGAAGGCTGTATTACCATGGAAGAGGTGCCCGTCGGGGAAGTGGACCAGCGGACCGGCAAGGTTGTCAGCGGCGAATACGGGAATTGGACCACACATCCGAACAATCCGATGGCTGCGGCTGAGTAGGACACAGAAGGGGCGCTGTTGCGCCCCTCCGATCACCAGGCAGCTTTATAGGGATACACGAAAGGGGTCACCCGACCGGGGTCAGAAGACGCTCATACAGGGTTTTCAAAAAATCAGGTGCAGCGTCAAACGGATCTTCTTCTCCCATAAGGGTGCGAACCTGAACATCAAAGTCAGCGTAATGCTGCGTCAGAGACCAGATAGAGAAAAGCAGATGTTTGGAATGCGTGCGGTTCAGTTTGCCCTCGTCCATCCAACGATCAATCACAACCGATTTTTCGTCCACAAGCGCTTTCAAATCGGTCGAAAGCGTTTCCAGCATGCGGGGGGCACCTTGGACAATCTCATTGGCAAACAGGCGGCTTTCGCGCGGAAAATCGCGGCTCATCTCCAGCTTGCGCGCAACATAGGCCTGAATCTCTGCAATCGGTTCGCCGTCAGGGTCCAGCGTGCGCAACGGATCCAGCCAAGTGTCCAGGAGGTCCGAAAGAACGGCTTTGAAGATCGCCTCCTTGGTCGGATAATAGTAAAGCAGGTTCGGCTTGCTCAGCCCGGCAGCTTTGGCAATTTGGTCAACGGTGGATCCTCGAAATCCGTTTTGGGAAAATACGTCCAAAGCCGCGTCAAGGATGGCCGCACGGTTTCGTTTCTGGATCCGGGTGGTGTTCTGGCTGGTGGCCATTTTGGGCAATCCGCTCCTGCTGTCTCGCGCTTTGGACAAGCGCTGTTTTTTTCGTCAGTCACCGGGCCTGGCTGATGTTGGTTTGGGCAAAATGCAGGCATAATCTTGACTAAGGGTTACTCCGTGATAGCGTGAGTTTGACCATGTGGTCAAATAACGGTTTGTTTTGCCGCACCACTACCCCAGCCCGACGCATGAATTTCGGGCATAATCATAATAACGACCCCGGCCACCAAAGTGTCACCGCAAGAGGCCCAGACAATTTGGGGTGCGAGACAGGAAGGAAGCTAAGAATGACCGCGCCAGGAGAAAATTTCAAGATCAATGGCGACAGGCTGTGGGACAGTCTGATGGAGATGGCCCAGATCGGCCCCGGCGTTGCAGGCGGCAATAACCGTCAGACGCTGACCGATGAAGATGCTGAAGGGCGGGCTCTATTCCGGAAATGGTGCGAAGACGCGGGCTGTACCATGGGTGTGGATACAATGGGCAATATGTTTGCCACACGCCCGGGATCGGACCCGGAGGCATTACCGGTCTATGTTGGGTCGCACCTGGATACACAACCAACGGGCGGGAAATACGATGGTGTGCTGGGCGTCTTGGGCGGGCTGGAGCTGATCCGGTCGCTGAATGACCTGAACGTCAAAACGAAGCACCCGATTGTGGTCACCAACTGGACCAATGAAGAGGGCACGCGATTTGCACCTGCCATGCTGGCGTCAGGGGTATTCATCGGCACGCATTCTCAGGAATGGGCCTATGACCGTGAGGATAGCGAAGGAAAGAAATTCGGGGATGAACTGGCCCGGATCGGCTGGAAAGGTGACGAAGAGGTTGGCGCACGCAAGATGCATGCCTTCTTTGAACTTCATATCGAACAGGGCCCCATTCTGGAAGCCGAGGGCAAGGACATCGGCGTTGTCACCCATGGCCAGGGGCTGTGGTGGCTGGAATGCACCGTTACAGGCAAGGATGCCCACACAGGGTCCACCCCAATGAATATGCGTGTCAACGCGGGTCTTGGCATGGCACGGATGACAGAAGCCGCGCACCAGATTGCCATGGCACATCAACCCCATGCGGTTGGTGCGGTGGGACATTGCGATGTCTTCCCGAACTCTCGCAACGTTATTCCGGGCAAGGTTGTCTTTACCGTTGATTTCCGCTCTCCGGATCTGGGCAAGCTGACCTCCATGCGCGACCAGTATGAGGCGAAGGCAAGGGAAATTGCGGATGAGCTGGGTCTTGGGCTGACCATCGAACCCTCGGGGCATTTTGATCCGGTGACGTTTGACGAAGGCTGTGTCACGGCCGTGCGCAATGCAGCGCAACGGTTGGGGCTGAGCCATATGGATCTGGTGTCTGGGGCTGGACATGACGCCTGCTGGATTAACCAGGTTGCGCCGACAGCGATGGTTATGTGCCCGTGTGTGGACGGGCTTTCGCACAATGAAGCGGAAGAGATTACCAAGGACTGGGCTGCAGCGGGCGCCAATGTGTTGTTGCATGCTGTTGCCGAGACGGCAGAGATCCTTGGCTGAATTGGCTAAAACGGGGGCGCTGCCCCCGTACCCCCGAAGTATTTCTGAAAAGATGAAAGCCCGGGTGTTTCAAAAAACGCGTGTCAGAAAACTGGCAGCGACAGGGAGATAGAGATGACAACTGTTATCAAGAACGGCACCGTTGTAACCGCCGATCTGTCCTATAAGGCAGATGTGCTGATCGAAGGCGGCGTGATCATCGAAATTGGCGAAAACCTCAAAGGCGACGAGGTGCTGGATGCCACGGGCTGTTATGTGATGCCGGGCGGGATTGATCCGCACACCCATTTGGAAATGCCTTTTATGGGCACCTATTCCTCGGATGATTTCGAAAGCGGAACCCGTGCTGGTCTGGCGGGGGGAACCACTATGGTGGTGGATTTTGCACTTCCCAATCCAGGTGAAAGCCTGCTGGACGCGCTCAAGCGTTGGGACAATAAATCCACACGCGCGAATTGTGACTATTCGTTCCACATGGCGGTGACCTGGTGGGGAGAGCAGGTCTTTGAGGATATGAAGACCGTTGTCGAACAACGCGGTATCAACACCTTCAAGCATTTCATGGCCTATAAAGGCGCATTGATGGTGAATGATGATGAGATGTATGCCTCGTTCCAGCGGTTGGCGGAGCTGGGTGGTATTGCGATGGTGCATGCCGAGAACGGGGATGTTGTGGCGGAACTGTCGGCCAAATTACTGGCAGAGGGCAATGTAGGCCCCGAAGCCCATGCCTATTCCCGCCCGCCGCAGGTGGAAGGCGAGGCAACCAATCGTGCGATCATGATTGCCGATATGGCAGGCGTGCCGCTTTATGTGGTCCATACCTCCTGTGAAGAGGCGCATGAGGCCATTCGCAGGGCTCGCATGCAGGGCAAACGGGTGTGGGGGGAGCCGCTGATCCAGCACCTGACGCTGGATGACAGTGAATATATGAACGCGGATTGGGACCATGCCGCACGTCGGGTGATGTCGCCCCCGTTCCGCAATAAGCAGCACCAGGATAGCCTTTGGGCGGGCCTTCAATCGGGCTCTCTTTCTGTTGTGGCAACGGATCACTGTGCCTTTACCACGGAACAGAAACGATATGGGGTTGGGGATTTCACCAAGATTCCAAACGGGACTGGCGGATTGGAAGATCGCATGCCGATGCTGTGGACCCATGGGGTGGGCACCGGCCGTCTGACGCCAAATGAATTTGTTGCAGTTACATCCACCAATATCGCCAAGATCCTGAACTGTTATCCCAAAAAAGGTGCGGTCTTGGTCGGGGCAGATGCGGATCTGGTGGTTTGGGATCCGGAAAAGTCGAAGACCATCTCGGCGGGCAGTCAGCAATCGGCTATTGATTACAACGTTTTTGAAGGGCATGAGGTCAAAGGCCTGCCGCGGTTTACACTGACACGCGGCCAGGTGGCCGTTGCCGACGGCGAAATCAAAACCCAGGAAGGCCATGGCAAATTTGTCGAACGCGCGCCAAACACAACTGTGAACAAGGCGCTGTCAACCTGGAAAGAGCTCACAGCGCCGCGCCGGGTTGAGCGCAGCGGAATTCCGGCGACTGGGGTATGAGGGACGTGTTGAGCCAAGCCGAAATCGAGGGTTTTGCAGACGCAAACATCGCCGCTGCTGAACCTGTTGTGCAAGCCCGGGATCTGAACCTAGTGTTCGGATCCGGTGACAGTTCTGTTCATGCGCTAAAGGACGTGAACCTGACGATCAACAAAGGAGATTTTGTCTCGTTCATTGGACCGTCAGGCTGTGGGAAAACCACATTCCTGCGCTGTATCGCAGCACTGGAGCAGCCCACGGGGGGCACGCTGACTGTGAATGGCATGACGCCGGATGAGGCACGCCAGGCGCGTGCTTATGGCTATGTCTTCCAGCACGCGGGGCTTTACCCCTGGCGTACGATTGCCAAGAATACCAAACTCCCGCTTGAGATCATGGGCTATGACAGGGCCGAACAGGAGCGCCGTGTTGCTGAGGTTCTGAAGCTGGTTGAGCTGGACCAGTTTGGGAAAAAGTTCCCCTGGCAGCTGTCCGGCGGCATGCAGCAGCGGGCGTCGATTGCGCGCGCGCTTGCCTTTGATGCGGATATCCTGTTGATGGATGAACCCTTTGGGGCGCTGGATGAAATTGTCCGCGACCATCTGAATGAGCAGCTTTTGCAGCTGTGGGCGCGGACCGATAAGACCATTGGCTTTGTCACCCACTCGATCCCCGAGGCGGTGTATCTGTCGACCAAGATCGTGGTCATGTCGCCCCGACCGGGCCGCATTCACGAGATCATCGACAGCCCGCTGCCCAAAGAGCGTCCCCTGGATATTCGCGACAGTGCGGAATTCATTGAGGTCTCGCACCGTGTCCGTGAAGGGCTGCGGGCCGGGCACGAGGTATGATTATGGTCGCCGAGAATGACGCTGCCGCACGTTTTGTGGCGGCTGCGAATTTAAAGGAAGCGGCCCGCGTCGCACGCCGGGACGGACCTATAAAACCAAGACGAAAGACGCCCACTTTTCGGCAGAAAGTCTTTGGCTTTGTTTTGTTTGCCGCGGCATTTTTGTTGGGGCAGGCAATTGACGGTGCTGTTGAGTTTGAAATCCTGATTGGGGCCAGCGTTTTCGCCGTCCCTTACCTGGTGATTTCTTTCCTTCAGGAGAAGAAGGCAAAGAATGGCGGGGGAACAGGCGTATGAAAACGTTATTCGCTGTTCTTACCGTCGTCGCAGGGATTATTGGGCTCTGGTATCTGGCCTGTGTGCCGATGAACATCAAAGGCGTTCTGGACGCGGCTGAACGGGCAGGGGCGGTGGTGGAACCCGCAACGCCCAAGGCGCGCCGCGATCTTGGCGCGATGGGGCTGGTGGTAAACAACAGCTTTGTCATTGACGAGGTTTGGTCGGTGGACCGTCCGCGCCTGCCTGCGCCGCATCAGGTGGCGATTGAATTGTGGGAGACCACGGTTGAAAAGAAGATCACCTCCAAACGTAGCCTGATCTACCATGGACAGGTGACGTTGTCGGCGACGCTTTTGGGATTTGCCATTGGCACGGGGCTTGGCATCTTGCTGGCTGTTGGGATTGTGCATTCGAAAGTCATGGATATGTCCGTGATGCCCTGGGCCATTGTCAGCCAGACCATTCCGATTATTGCGCTGGCACCGATGATTATTGTTGTGCTTTATTCCATCGGCGTGCAGGGCTTGCTGCCCAAGGCGATCATCGCCGCCTACCTCAGCTTCTTTCCTGTTGTGGTGGGGATGGTCAAAGGGCTACGCAGCCCGGATCATATGCAGTTGGACCTGTTGAAGACCTATAATGCAAATACGGCGCAAGGGTTTTGGAAACTGCGCTTGCCCTCGTCGATGCCTTATCTATTTGCCTCCCTCAAGATCGGGATAGCCGCATCGTTGGTTGGTGCTATCGTGGGCGAGTTGCCAACTGGAGCGGTTGCGGGCTTTGGTGCGCGTCTTCTCGCAGGCAGTTACTACGGCCAGACCGTACAGATCTGGTCCGCTCTCTTTGCAGCGGCCATTCTTGCAGCGGGACTTGTGGCTCTGTTGGGTCTGATGGAGCGGCTGATCCTCAATCGCATGGGGGTAAAGCCATGATCCTGGTTATACTTGCTGTTTTTGTCTGGCTTGCCGGCTGGTGGATCAATGCCAAACTGGCAAATGGGCCGCGCGCTGAGACACGTCTGGTCCAACTGGCGGTCCCTGCGATTTTTGGGGCAACCATTCTGGGCGTATGGGAGCTTTTGGTTCACGGGTTGTCCGTGCCCCTGGTTATTCTGCCGCCCCCCAGCCAGATCGTCACGCGGTTTGCCGATAGCCTGCCGATCCTGTGGGCCGATTTTACCCAAACTATCCTGAAAGGGGCATTGGGCGGGTATATCATGGGCTGTTTGGCTGCGGTTCTGACTGCGATCTTAATAGACCGCAGCGATTTCCTGCGCCGGGGCCTGCTGCCGGTTGGTAACTTTGTCGCCGCGCTGCCGATCGTTGGCACCGCTCCCATTCTGGTGATGTGGTACGGGTTTGATTGGCAGTCCAAGGCCGCCGTCGTTGTGGTGATGATCTTCTTTCCGATGCTGGTCAACACAGTGGCCGGCCTGCGTGAAACCGATGAAATGCAGCGCGACCTGATGCAGACCTATGCGGCGAGCTACTGGCAGAGCTTCTTCAAGCTGCGCTTGCCGGTCGCGCTGCCGTTCATCTTCAATGGCTTGAAAATCTCAACCACATTGGCTCTGATCGGAGCAATTGTTGCGGAGTTTTTTGGCTCGCCGACTGTGGGTATGGGGTTTCGGATCTCGACCAGTGTCGGGCAATTGGCGCTTGATATGGTCTGGGCCGAGATCGTTGTCGCGGCGCTTGCCGGATCGGCGTTTTATGGATTGGTGGCTTCTTTGGAGCGCATGTTCACATTTTGGCATCCGTCCCAGCGCAGCCGCAGTTAAACACCGGGGCAGGCACCTTCACGGCGTGCCTGTTTTTTGGGCGCGTGGCAGAAATAAAGCGACAAAACAATATAATAGCTTTTGCATGTCGATGGCGTCTTGAACCAAGATCTGATCAAAACAATAGGGAGCTAGATCGATGAAGAAATTCCTTGCAGCCACTGCCATAAGCGCGCTGATGGCGGGAACCGCACAGGCCTCGGATGAGGTGACGCTGCAGTTGAAATGGGTGACGCAGGCGCAGTTTGCGGGCTACTACGTGGCGCTCGACAAAGGGTTCTATGAAGAAGAAGACCTGGATGTCACCATTTTGCCCGGCGGCCCGGATATTGCCCCGACACAGGTGATCGCCGGTGGCGGTGCAGATGTGACCGTAGAGTGGATGCCCGCCGCTTTGGCGGCGCGGGAAAAGGGGCTGCCGCTCGTGAATATCGCGCAGCCGTTTAAATCCTCTGGCATGATGCTGACCTGCTGGAAAGACACAGGTATCGCCGAACCGACAGATCTGGCAGACCGCACATTGGGTGTCTGGTTTTTCGGCAATGAATTCCCCTTCATGAGCTGGATGAGCAAGCTGGACATCTCCACCGAAGGCAAATCTGAAACAGGGGTCGAAGTGCTGAAGCAGGGCTTTAACGTCGACCCGCTGCTGCAACGCCAGGCGGATTGCATCTCGACCATGACCTATAATGAGTACTGGCAGGTAATTGATGCCGGTGTTGGAGCGGATGAGCTGGTGACCTTCAAATACGAAGACCAGGGCGTTGCAACGCTGGAAGACGGTCTTTATGTGCTTGAAGAAAAACTGGAAGACCCGGAATTCGTTGGTAAAATGGAGCGTTTTGTCCGCGCCTCGATGAAAGGCTGGAAATATGCCGAAGCCAATCCGGATGAGGCCGCGGAGATCGTTCTGGACAATGATGCATCCGGTGCACAGACCGAAGAACATCAGAAACGGATGATGGGTGAAATTGCAAAACTTACCGCTGGCAGCAATGGCGCGCTGGATGTGGCGGATTATGAACGTACCGTGCAGACGCTGTTGGGCGGTGGATCTGACCCTGTGATCACCAAGGCACCAGAGGGCGCTTGGACCCATGCGATTACAGATGCTGCGTTGAAATAATACTTTTGAAAGTGCTTAATCCAAAACGGCCCCGCTTTTGCGGGGCCGTTTCTTTTTCTTGCTCAGATATTACGTATTGCTACGGTTTTTGATGAGGTCGTCGACGACGGAAGGGTCTGCGAGTGTTGATGTGTCGCCGAGGGATCCGAAGTCGTTTTCGGCGATTTTGCGCAAGATGCGGCGCATGATTTTGCCGGAGCGGGTTTTGGGCAGGCCCGGCGCCCATTGGATCACATCCGGGCTGGCAATCGGGCCGATTTCGGTGCGCACCCAGGTGCGGAGTTCCTTGTAGAGCTCCTCGGAGGGTTCGCGGTCATTCATCAGCGTGACATAGCAGTAAATGCCCTGACCCTTGATCTCATGCGGGTAGCCGACCACGGCGGCCTCGGCCACGGCGGCGTGCGCAACCAGCGCGCTTTCGACCTCGGCCGTGCCCATGCGGTGGCCCGAGACATTGATCACATCATCCACACGGCCCGTGATCCAGTAATCGCCATCCGCGTCGCGGCGGCAGCCGTCACCGGTGAAGTAGTAGTTTTTGTAATCCGAAAAGTAGGTCTTCTCAAACCGGTCGTGATCGCCCCAGACGGTGCGCATCTGACCGGGCCAGCTGTCTTTCATGCATAGAACGCCCTCGACATCATTGCCGGAGATTTCTTCACCCGATTGCGGATCCAGAACCACCGGCTGCACGCCGAAAAACGGCTTCATCGCAGCGCCGGGTTTGGTGGCATGGGCGCCGGGCAGCGGTGTCATCAGATGGCCGCCGGTCTCGGTCTGCCACCAGGTGTCGACAATCGGGCAGCGGCCTTTGCCAACCACATCATTGTACCAGTTCCAGGCCTCGGGATTGATCGGCTCTCCCACGGTGCCCAGGACCTTGAGATCGGAAAGGTCGTATTTCTCAACAAATTCCGTGCCTTGCCCCATCAGCGCGCGAATGGCGGTGGGCGCGGTATAGAATTGGTTGACCTTGTGCTTTTCACACACCGCCCAGAAACGACCCGCATCCGGGTAGGTGGGCACCCCTTCGAACATCAGCGTGGTGGCCCCATTGGCGAGCGGCCCATAGACGATATAGCTGTGGCCGGTCACCCAGCCCACATCCGCCGTACACCAGTAAACGTCGCCGTCGTGGTAATCAAAGGTCACCTCATGGGTCAGTGCGGCATAGACCAGATAGCCGCCGGTGGTGTGCACAACCCCCTTGGGCTGGCCGGTGGAGCCAGAGGTATAGAGGATGAACAGCGGGTCTTCGGCGTTCATTTCTGCAGGTTTGCAGTAGTCATTCGCCTCCAGCGCCATTTCATTATAATCAAAGTCACGATCGTCGACCCAGGTGGTCTGACCACCGGTGCGTTTGACCACCAGACATTTGACGTCTTCCTTGCAATGCAGCAAAGCGGCATCGGCATTGGACTTCAGCGGCGTCTTGCGCCCGCCGCGTGGGGCTTCATCGGCGGTGATGATCAGCTTGGCATCGGATCCGTTGACACGCGCGGCCAGCGCATCGGGGGAGAAGCCGGCAAACACAATCGAATGGATCGCGCCGATGCGCGCACAGGCCAGCATCGCATAGGCGGCTTCGGGGATCATCGGAAGATAGAGCACCACGCGCTCGCCTTTGCGCACGCCCAGGGTCTCCAGCACATTGGCCATGCGGCAGACGCTGGTGTGCAGCTGCTTATAGGTGATATGCTGGGCGGCCTCGTTTGGATCATCGGGTTCAAAGATGATCGCAGTCTGATCGCCGCGGGTTTCAAGATGGCGGTCGATGCAGTTGGCCGCTACATTCAGCGTGCCATCGGCAAACCAGTTGATCGACACATTGCCCGGCGCAAAGCTCACATCCTTGACCTGAGTAAACGGCTTGATCCAATCCACCCGCTTCGCCTGCTCGCCCCAGAACCCTTCAGGGTCAGAAACAGAGGCCGTGTACAGGTCTTGGTATTTTTCCGCGTTCACATGTGCGTTGGCCACAATGTCCTGAGCGGGTGCAAATGTTTTTCCCGGGTCCATCGTCATTAACTGTTCCTCCCAAACCTGTTCGCTTTGATCAACGCGGGACCTGCAGCTCTGAGGTGCGGTGCGTCGATGCATGAGTTCTCGCGGTGCAGCATAGATAGAGCAGCATTTGGAAGGAACTACAATTTAAGTCGTACAAAATCCGGCCTCCTCGCCTTTTCAGCCGGTGGGACTATTGAAGTGGCGCAGAAACCTGACACACAGGCGGTCGACGCAGGCATGAAGCGCCATTGTAAAGGCCGCGAGTACCAGAAGGGCGGCAAACATCAGGTCAATCTTGGCGCGACCGTTGGCCAGAAGCATCAGGTAGCCAAGTCCTTTTGATGCGCCGACCCATTCTCCGATGATGGCGCCAATTGGCGCGTAAACGGCTGCGAGCCTTATGCCGGAGGCAAAGCCCGGAAGAGCCGCAGGGATGCGGATTTGGCGCATGATCTGCCATTTGCTGGCCCCCATGACCTGAGCCAGGCCCAACCAACCTTGGGGCGTCCGCATCAAGGCGTCAAAGAAGGCCGATGTGACAGGGAAGAAGATAATCAGCAGCGCCATCGAGATCTTGGACAACAGCCCATAACCAAGCCAAAGCGTCAGCAAGGGTGCAAGAGCAAAGACCGGAATCGTCTGCGAGAACACCAATAGCGGACGGACCAATGCCTGTGCCATATTGGAACTCGCCAGCCAGATTGCCGTTACGCCGCCGATCATCGCGCCGAGCACAAGACCCGCGAGAACTTCGAAAATGGTAATCAACGCATGTTCAAACAGCAAAGCGCGGCTCTTCCACAGGGTTTCGGCCACCAGAGCCGGGGCGGGCAGAATGAACCTGGGCAGGTCAAACAGGATGACCGCACCCTGCCATATGGCAAGACCAAGCAAGATGGAAAGGGATAGGCGCATTCCGCTGATCATGTTTTGGATGACTTTTCCGCCACAACAAACCCGGCCCAGGCCGCATCAAAGAACGCGCGCTCCAGTGTGACTGCTTCTGAAAACAGAGCCGTGACCTGGTCCTGTTCAACGGGGGCCAATGTTGCCCAAACGCCATCAAGCTGTTCACGTAAGTAGCTCACGACGCCTTCAAAGCCGGGCCCTGTGTGAAGGGTGATCCATTCGCCAAACCAAAACGGAAGATGCTCTGCTCTATCTTCCAAAGGAGAAGCCCAGCTGAGGTAAACCCATTCCGCCACGACAAGAACGGCGAGCATGTTTTGGTATTTCCCTGAAAGGCGCGCCTGTTTCATCAGGTCGAGAAAGGCCAAAGTCTGTGGCGCCGCTGGGGCCGATTCTGGAGCGCCAAGTGCGGCTAGACTGCGCTGAAAATACGTGTTCTCGGGACCGGTGACCACCGCAAGGAACTGCGCCGCAGGCACAGCATCGGCAAGGCTTGGAGCGTTTGATATTGCAGCGGCGAGTAGGCGGACGAATTCCTCAACAAACAGGTAATCCTGTTGGAGATAACCGCGCATTTTATCGAGGTCCAATGTGCCTTTGCCCAACGCCGCCGTGAAAGGGTGGCATGTCGCCGCTTGCCAATCGCCATTGCATTTGTCTCTGAGGTGGTCCGTTGCGCGCATCAGCTTTCCTGTCTGAGTAGGTTCAAAAGCTCGGCCTGGAGCTGAAAAACGTCGTTGCTGTCTACAGGCCGTGGAGTTGAAAGGTCGGGGGTGGGGATGTGTTTCAATCCCTTGGAGGTCAGAACCAGGATTTGGTGGCCAAGCCGGGCGGCTTCCGCAGGGTCATGGGTCACATGTAAAACGGTTCGTCCGGTTAAAACCTCAGCTGCCAGATCCTGCATATCGGCACGGGTGCGGGCGTCCAGTGCAGAAAAGGGTTCATCCAAAAGAACGATGGGGCGGTCTTCCATCAGCGTGCGGGCCAGGGCCACCCGCTGGCGTTGACCGCCTGACAGCTCTGCCGGGCGTTTTCCAAGGTGTGCGGCCAATCCGACCTCTGTTAACAGCAATTTTGCGCGGCTCAGGTCGCGTGCTTCTCCGCGCAGACCAGCCCCAAGCGAGACATTGCGTGGGAGATCAAGCCAGGGCAGCAACAGATCTTCCTGCGCCATCAGGGCAATGCGGCCATCGAGCGTTTCACTGTCTGATGCGCCAAAATAGCCGTCAAAATCCACACCAGTGGCCAGTCCCGCCAGAAGGTTCACAATGGTGCTTTTGCCAACGCCGGACGGCCCCAACAAGCAGGTCCAGCGTCCGGCGGGGATGGTAATCTCTACCGGGCCGAACAAACGGGCCTGCCCGATTGATGAGCTGCCGTGCACATAGAGGTCCGGCGCGGGGGTCAAGGGGCCAGCCCCATATCCCAGAACCCAACCTCCAGCCGCGTCGCCACAGTGAAGCGATGACACAGGGTATTCCATCGGGGGCTTTTTTCCGGTGTGTTTCCCAAACGGCGGGAAACCGCAGTATCAAGCAATTCACCAACCGTCGCGCAAACCCCCTGATAGGCGTCACTGGCGTAGGTGTCGATCCAGTCCTGATAGGGGGTTGTTTCGGCTTCCGCCTTGAGACGCCGACCGATCTCTCCATAGCCCATCACGCAGGGTGCCAAAGCAGCTAGAAGATCAAGGAAATCCCCGGAATGGCCTGCATCCAGAACATAGCGTGTATAGGCGAGGTTTTCGGTGCGCTCTTCGGCCTTGGCCAGATCCGCTTCGGAAATGCCTGCTTCGGCGCAGATGCCGATATGCAGCTTCATTTCCTCATCAATCAGCGCGTTGACCGTTGCCGCACACAGGCGCATTTCGTCAATCGTCTCCGCTTTGGTGACGGCCAAAGCCCAGGCACGGGAGAAATGGATCAAGAAGATGTAGTCCTGCACCAGATAGTGCAGGAAGGCTGCGCGGGGCAGGGTGCCGTCGCGCATGGTTTCGACAAAGCTGTGGCGGGTGTAGGCAGACCAGGTGTCCCCGGCCGCCGTACGCCATTTGCCAAAAGTGGTGCCGTAGTCAGGCATCATTCGCCCAGATCCACAGCCAGATCGCCAACCGCCTTGATTTCGTCAATCAGGCCAGCGTCGTGCAGAAAGGCTTCGAAACGCGCATAACGCCCTTCGTCCAGTGCTTCGGGACGCAGAGCAAAACGGGGCAGGGTGTCAACCCAGGCTTTTGCGTTCAGCTCATCCTGCAGTTCGGTCGACGTCGCGGCAAAGATCTCCCAACTTTCTTCCGGGTGGTTCACGATATACTGCGTTGCCTTTTCGGTCGCAGCCATAAACCGGCGCAGCATGTCTTTGTCCATCAGCTCGGGATTGGCGACATAGATCAGCTCGTCATAGGACGGCAGGCCTTCTTCTTCGATATAGAAACAGCGCCCTTCTACACCTTCGATCTCCATCTGGTTCAGTTCAAAGTTGCGATATGCACCAATAACCGCATCGACCTGACCAGACATCAAGGACGGGGACAGGGACCAGTTCACGTTGACAAGTTCAACATCCTCATAGGCCACCCCATGGGTGCCCAGAACCGTTCCCAAAAGCGCTTCTTCGACACCAGCAACGGAGAAGCCGATTTTCTTGCCTTTGAGATCGGAAATTTCCTGGATCGGTCCGTCTTTCAGAACCAGAAGACAGTTCAAAGGGGTTGCAACCAGAGTGCCGACGCGTTTCAGAGGCAGGCCCTCCGCAACTTGCAAGTGCAGTTGAGGCTGGTAGGAAATCGCAAGTTCGGCCTTTCCCGCAGCGGCCAGTTTCGGAGGATCTGCCGGGTCCGCGGGAGCGATGATTTCGACCTCAAGATCCTGATCGGCAAAGTAGCCATTCTCCTGTGCGATAATGATCGGGCCGTGGTCGGGATTGATGAACCAATCCAGCAACAGCGTCATCTTGTCGGTGGCAAAGGCAGGGCTGGCCACCATCAGGGCGAGGGCGGCTGTCAGGGTTGTTTTCATGAGGTTTCCTCCGAAGTCTGGCTTTGGTCTCCCAAAGCGATCATGGCAATGGGGCCCGTGTGGTGCCGGGCCATATGTTCAGCCGCGGCCCAGGCACGAAGGCCGGACCGGCAGCACAGAAGCAGACGCTGATCCGCTGCGGGTTGGGGGGGCATCTGCGCGAGTTCTTCAACAGACAGGCGCAGCGCGTCCGGATGCGCCAGGGGTCCTTCCTCTGGGCTGCGCAGGTCGATGACAAAATCCGCGTCCGTGATGTCAGATGGTGCGACAAATTCCGGGCGATGATCCGGTTCAGGGGCGGTGTCGAACCGAAACCCGCCAAACCGGAAATCGCGCGCATCAAAGGTCACCAACTGGCCCAAGGGACTGGGGTCCTGACCCGTCAGAACCGCAATTGCCATCTGGGCCTGAAGCGTTGCAATCACACCCACCACAGGGCCCAGAACGCCCAAGGTCGCACATGTGCCCGCCGCACGCGGCAGATCAGGAAAAAGGGCGCGCAACGACGGGGCTGTGTCACAGAACCCGCCGACATAGCCGTCCATGCCCACCACAGAGGCGCTGATAAGTGGTAGATGCATCTTTTGACAAACGTCAGACGCGACATAACTGGCGGCGAAACTGTCGGCGCAATCCAAAACCAGATCCATGCCATCACACAAAGTCTGTGCCGTATCCGGTGCAAAGCGCGCTAGATGGGGAATGGCGCGGCATGTCGCATTCAGCGCCTTGAGATGTGCGGCGGCAGCTTGTGCTTTGGGGGTTCCAACATCGCTTTCACGAAACAGAGTTTGGCGGTGCAGGTTCGAGAGTTCCACTGTATCCGGGTCAACAATATTAATCTCTCCGACGCCTGCGCCGACCAGATAAGGAAGCAACGGTGCTGCCAACCCGCCGACGCCAATCACCAGCACTCGCGCGTTTTCCAGCGCGGTTTGTCCAGCCCGGCCAAATTCAGGCACAGCGATCTGGCGGGCATAGCGGGTCATCCGCAGGTCTCCAGCCATTGGCGCACGCGCGCCTCTGGATCAGCATTCAAGGTAATATCTGTCACGGCTGACACCACATCAGCCCCCGCATCAAACGCACCGGCCGCGCGTTCAACACTCATGCCGCCGATGGCGATCAGGGGCGTATCTGCGATCCGCTCCTTCCATTCTGTCAGCTTTTCAACACCTTGTTGGTGCCACTTCATCTTTTTGAGAATTGTCGGATAAACGGGACCAAGCGCCACATAGTCGGGCGAACAGGCCATGGCGCGATCCAGTTCAGGTATGTCATGGGTGGACAGGCCCAATTTCAGCCCAGCCGCCTTGATTGCAGCAATGTTGGCGGTGTCCAGATCTTCCTGACCCAGATGCAGCCAGTCGCAGTCCAATTCGATCGCCAGTTTCCAGTAATCATTCACAACCATGATCGCATCATGCGCGCGACACAGATCCCGACCGGCGATCAATTGCGCGCGCACTTCCGCTTCGGGCTGGTCCTTGATCCTGAGTTGCACCAGCTTGATCCCCAGAGGGACCAGACGTTCCAGCCAGTCGACATGATCAAAAATTGGATAAAATCGGGGCAGCGACATCACAGGAACGCCTTTCCGATCAGGGGGGTGGAGGGGGCCGCCATATCGCGGGGTTCCATCGGATCCGCCTCATAAGCCATGCGGCCCGACACGACGGCCTGTGCAAAGCCTTCGGCCATCAAAGCAGGATCGCCTGCCTTGGCCACAGCGGTATTCAGCAGGACCGCGTCAAACCCCATTTCCATAGCGGCTGCAGCCTGGCTTGGCAGACCAAGGCCTGCATCAATCACCATCGGCACATCCGGGAATTGCGCCCGGATGGTGCGCAGACCGTAAATGTTTGAAAGCCCCAGTCCCGATCCAATTGGCGCGCCCCAGGGCATCAGAACTTCACATCCCGCGTGCAGCAGCTTTTCCCCCAAGATCAGATCCTCGGTGGTGTAAGGAAAGACTTTAAACCCATCATCAGACAGGATTTTTGCGGCCTCTACCAAGGCAAACGGATCGGGTTGCAACGTATCCATGTGGCCGATGACTTCCAGTTTGATCCAATCCGTATCAAACAGTTCGCGCGCCATATGGGCTGTTGTCACGGCCTCGCGGACAGAATGGCAGCCTGCGGTATTGGGTAAAACAGCGACACCCAGATCCTTGATAAGATCCCAAAACGCATTGCCGGCTTTGTCGGCACCAGCCTCGCGCCGCACCGACACCGTGGCAATCCCGGCACCGGAACGTCTGAACGCATCTGCCAGAATGGCCGGAGAGGGATACTGCGCAGTGCCCAGCATCAAGCGGGATGAGATTTCGGTTCCATAAAACGTTGTCATCTTGGTTCTCCTCAACCGCCCTGACGGGGCGCGACAACTTCCAGCCGATCACCATCGGACAGCTGTGTCGCTCTGCGCAGCCCAACCGGTACAAACTCTTCGTTGACGGCAGTGGCCACTTTGGCCTCGCCATACCCGAGTTCAAGCAACGCATCGGCCAAACTGCCGGCCGCAAGCGTTTTCAGCTCACCATTCACCGTGATCTTCATCCATCATCTCCGGTTTGATGTCGTCGCAGATCAGATCTGCAACCTGGCGCGCCATCGCAGGCGCAAGGAGGTAGCCGTGGCGGAACATGCCGTTGACAAAAATCCGCTGCCCTCGACGGCGGATACGGGGCAGGTTGTTTGCAAAGGCAGGGCGCGCGTCGACGCCGATTTCCAGAATCTCGGCCTCGCCAAAGGCCGGGTGCAGGGCAAAAGCCGCCGTCAAAAGCTCTAGGGTCGACCGAACAGTCGGCCGCGTGCGCTCACCGCTTTCGATCTGAGTCGCCCCCAGCATGAACACCCCATCGCCGCGCGGCACCACATACAGCGGGAAGCGCGGGTGAAGCAGGCGCACAGGTCGGTGCAGTTTCACTTCAGGGCTGCGCAGGATGACCATTTCACCTTTGACACCGCGCAAATCGGTCAACTCGTTCTGGGCGGCAAGGCCGCGACAGTCGATAATGCGGCCTTCGGAGGGCTGTTCAGACGTGAATTCCACATCGCGGGCTACCAAACCGTCCCACAGCTCCGCCAAGGCGGCGCGCGGCGTAATATGGGCCTCTTGTTCAAAGACCAGCGCTTCGGAAAACCGTCCGGCCAGATCCGGTTCCAGCTCGGCAATGGCATGGCTATCAACGGACCTATGGCCATCGGTGCGGCGCGCAAACCGGTCAAGCTCGCGCCGGTCACGCCCCAGGGCCACCACAAGCGAGCCATTGCGGATCACCCGCACGCCTTGCCGTTCCCACCAGTCAGCGGCCTCCTGGCCCAGGCGGACCACCGGCTCTTCGGCGCTTTCGCCCTCGCAAAACGGGGCAAGCATACCAGCAGCCCACCAGGAACAGGCCTGCGGGCCCGGCGCTTCGCCTTTTTCACAGACCCGCACAGGCACCCCGCGCGCAGTCAACTCAGTTGCCACACACAGGCCAACAATGCCCCCGCCCAGGATTGTGATCGGGGCGGTCATGTCCAGACCTCGTGGAAGTGGTGTACGGGGCCGTGCCCGTGACCGATGTTGATTTGATCAGCGGCTTTAATCGCCGTATGAAGCCAGCTGTGAGCCCTTTGAACGGCTACGGGCAGAGGCTGT
Source organism: Epibacterium sp. ABZ3_068 (assembly GCF_056159265.1). Lineage (NCBI taxonomy): Bacteria > Pseudomonadati > Pseudomonadota > Alphaproteobacteria > Rhodobacterales > Roseobacteraceae > Epibacterium > Epibacterium sp. ABZ3_068. The sequence goes on along the minus strand of NZ_JBSWUV010000001.1, from coordinate 3,526,287 downwards.
CCCTTGGCAAGTTCAGCTGCAATTGCGGAGGACAAGGTACAGCCGGTGCCATGGGTATTGGGCGTATCAATGCGCGGCGCGGAAAATTCCAAAACGTCTCCTGCGGTAACCAGCCGGTCAATACAGGTTCTCCCTGCTGCGTGACCGCCTTTCATCAGAACCGCCTTGGCGCCCATTTCACACAGGCTGCGTCCCTGAGCCAGCGTGACCTTTTCGTCGCCCGCGTCTTCGGTTCCCAGGAGACTCGCTGCTTCGGGAAGGTTCGGTGTCAGAACCGTAGCCCGTGGCAGCAGATATGTCCGAAGCGCTGCCACGGCGTCTTCGGCCAGCAATGCATCGCCGGATTTTGCCACCATGACCGGGTCCAGAACAATTGGCCCATCATAGGACTTAAGCGCGTCGGCAACCTCTTGAATGACGGCAACAGTGGCCAGCATTCCGATCTTGATCGCGCCGATTTCGATGTCGTCCAAAACCGCAGCGATCTGCGCTGCAATCATCCCCGGAGCGGTGGCTTCGACCCGTGTCACGGTCTGCGTGTTCTGGGCCGTCAGTGCGGTTATGGCGGAACAGCCAAAGACGCCAAGGGCTGAAAAGGTTTTGAGGTCGGCTTGAATTCCTGCACCACCACCGCTGTCTGATCCTGCGATGGTCAGTGCTGCCACTGCCTGCCTTGTGTGCTGCAATGTGTCATGCCCCATTAAGGCGCCTTTCTTTCATGCAGCGCGGCGACTTTTGGGGAAACGAAAGGGGGTGAACGTCCACAAACTGTGGTTTGGTTCAATCTCCGTTCCCTACGCCGGCACTGCCCGGATCAGGTTCGATGGGTTGGTCACGACCTCTCAGCCCACAATGAAGGGGCACCCCAACGGATGTGGGGGCGACCCTAGGGGAGAACCTGTAAGTTTGGCAAGGGCGAAATGTCCTGTAGGAGAAGTTACGTTAACCCAACGTGATACGGGTCAGCGGGGAACTGGCAGTGGGTGGGTTGGTTAGTGTTGGGGATTCGTTGGGGGAAGTGCTCCCCAAAGCATGTGTTTTTGCCGGTCTGAAATCCCAAACGCGCCCTGGTTATGGCGCTTTTGCTTGGAGGCGAGCGTTTCTTTTTTAACTGTGGAGGCGTTCGAAGTCCTTTCGGGGTTCGTCTGTTCTGGCTTCAAGGTGGTGGGCTGGGTCTTCAATGTGAACGCCCTTTGGGCTTCTGGCTGGGTTCCATGTTGACCAGTGGCAATGCTATTTCTCCATTGCCACATTTCCTTAGGAACGTCTTGCGGCTTAGGTTTGGGAAGTCGTCCGATGGATCCCTGTCGACAGGGATGAGAGGGCGCTGTTACTGAGCCATCAAAAAGAATGTCATGTTCATGGTTCTAACGTGCGTTCGGGTGTCAGGACGCAGGGGAGCCGAGGAAGAGTGGCAGGCGGGTTTCCGGTTCGGCTGCTCTGCGCGGAAGTCCCGGTTCATCAGGTTCGGCACGATATTGAAGGCGTGGTTGCTGTCGGTCGTTCTCTTGCATTTCATTGACCTTCCAACGCGGATGCCGTTCTTGTGCATCAGCCGACCTACGCGGCGGTTACCTATGTTCAGTCTCAGTTCTTTCAGTTCTTCGGTCATACGAGGCCGGCAGTAGCTTCCCAGGCTGAGACGAGACTGTTCGTTGATATGCGCCAGAACGACCATGTCGGTTCGCCGCCTTAGGCTGGCCGGGCGGCTGCGATAGGCGCGCGAACCACGTTCACTGACATCCAGCACAGCCCACATACGCTTGGTGCTGAAGGTATCAGTGTTCTCTTAGATGAACCGAAACCTCATTGCTTTTGGCCTGCGAAGAACTGCGTGGCGTTTGTCGGAGAAACGCCCCACTTGGGCCTTACCTGGCTCTCCTTACTGTAAGATTTCCCTCTTTCTGATCCTTGCCAGTCCTTCAGGATCCGTTTCGCGCGTCGAAGTCGTTCGTTCTCACGCGCAAGGTCAAGGTCCTTGTCATGCGCCACCTCAAGGTCACGATGTGGCGTCACCCATTTGTTGAGTATTGATAGGCCAACACCAAAGTCATCAGCCATCCGCTTACGCGTCAGCCCGCTGGTCGATGCTATCCGCACAGCATCTTGGCGAAATTGGTCCGTCCGTTTCAGTCCCGCTCGCCATCGCTCTCGAACCAGTGGCGCACAGTGCTCGCTTCGCCTCCTTTGCTGCAATAAATGGTAGCAAAGGAACGGCATCAAATCGCGACTGATCCAGCGCTAGACGACAAACCTCCAGCCATGATCGATTGGCTGAGAAAAGATCAAACCAAACCCGATCAGCAGGAGCAAAGAGTAACTGAAATTACGCCAAAACCTGTCCAAACAATGGGAATAGATCACAGTAGACGTCTCATTTGGTGAATGGATGCGGTTGACAGAGCAAGAATTTGAAGACCGCGATTTGAACCAGCCGGGGTTTCAAGTCGACCAAGGACTTTTGAAAATCCTTAGGGATGGCCGTGTGGAACCTGGCAAGGAAACGGGGTGGACCTGCTTTGACAAGGACGGGCCATTTCGGAATTCGCGCGATGAAATTTCGGGAAATCCTGGCGCGCACGTGCGGGCCTTTGGTCTAAATTCCCATTTTTTCGTGGTCGTTGTCGATTATGCGCCATCGTTTGCGAAGATTTAAGTTTTTGCTGGTAGGGTTTCTGTCGCGCCTTTGCCTGTTTTTAGAGCTGATATCTTTCCGCTGATACCAGGGTGGGGTGCTTCACATCGCCGCAAGTAAACCAAAGGTTTGCATTCGCCGCGATGACAAAGATGCGTTTCACTTTACAATTCGGGAGCCCTAACCCATGGCTACTATTTTCTACCGCGTTGGTGCCGGAGCTGAACAGTCAATTTTTGCAGATTACGGCCAAACTGTTAAAATTCAGGGAAGTGTCGGGCGGGACGTCACGTTTCGTGTCGCGATTGATCAGCAGACTGCGGTCTATGTCTCGCCTGTCAATGGTGGCACTTCTCTTGTTGTTCCTTTTTCCCCGCTGGGGCTTTCGCCGTTGTTATTGCTGGATGTGTCCAACCTCTCCACTCTATTTCAGGACGCCGCCGCCACCATTCCGGTGGTCGTGGATGGGGATCCGGTGGGCCATATTGCGGATCTGTCGGGCAACGGCTACCACCTGACCGCCAGCGGCGCGGACCGGCCCACATATCGCACCGATGGAACCCGTCATTGGCTGGAGGTTTCAGGCAGCAATATGTCTGTCGCGTCCCGGTTCGGTCTGGGAGCAAACCCGGCTCTTACTGTTGTTGCTGCGGTTACCACAAACGGGTCGTCCACAGATTATGAGGCCGTTTGGCAGATGGGGGATAACACCCCCATCGGTACGTTCATGGGGTCGGCTCGTGCGAGTGGTAACCTGATCGGCTTTCTGCACGCCAACGGCAACCTTCTCTTCAATCACAACGACCCGGGTGAGGACCGCGTGTTCGGGTGGCGCAGGCCAACCGGTGCGACGTATGACGAACAGGCTTTTTTTCAGGACGGCGTTCAGAAGTCACCGCAGTCGCGCACCAATGATTCAAATATCCCCGCTGATACTGGCGAGGCCTTTGAGCTATTCAGTAACTACAACGACGCGCAGCCCATGTCAGGGCGGCTTTACACGCTTGCCGTGTTCGGTAATGAACTGACGAATTCGCAGATGCTTGATATGGCTGTTTGGTCTGCAGAGCGCCAGGGGCGTACGCCAACGCAGCCGACACCGATCTACCCTGAACCCCGCATTCCCCGTGCTGTGGATTACGCAGCCACGACCGGTGTTATCTCGGATACCTTCCCGGCGCCTTGGGGGATGAAGGCTATCGACACCAGTGGCGACACAATCGTCGCTTTGTTTTCAATTGCAACGGTTTCCCCCGTATCTGAAATCCGTGTGCGTGGTGACGACGGTGTAGAATGGGAGACGTCCACAGTGTACACCGCAGCGGGTCGTAACTCTGTATTCTGGGCGCGGCGTATCGCTGGTGACACTTGGGCTGACAATGCATTCACGGTTTCAGGTGAGGTTGCGAGTGGCGATGCTCTGCCAGACACAAGCCAGATCGTAGTTATCCAGCAGTACTTTGTCGGTGACGTCGACGTGTACGAGTACGGATCGGCTACTGGCGGTGCGTCTACGCAGCTAACCATCCCCGCCACATCTTTGCCTTCCCCGCGAGACGCTACGCTTTTGGCGCTACACGGCAACGAGGCATCATCCAATCGGCAGACTGGCGTACCAGCTGGGTATTCGTACTACAGCTATGCAGAAACTGGGGCCACGGCATCTTCACAGACGCAAGCCACGCTCCACCTCATGGACGCCGCTGATATACTGGACGTGCCTGCGGTAACGTGGGGCGAAGCCGTCCCATATCCAGCGACCTTCGGGCTGGCTGTGTCTCGTAAGGACGTTCCGGTATCTCTGCATCAAGCGTCAGCAACAGACACTTACACGCAATTTTTGGCGCGCTCCCAGGAGCAGCCAACAGCGCAGATGTTCAAAGGCTATGGGCTGTCATATTCGATTGTGAGTGCTGATCAGGCGGGTGTGACCATCAACTCAGTCACGGGCGTCTTGACCATCCCGCTCTCCGATGTGGTCGAAGATCAGGACGTAGTTATCGCCGCAACTGATGGTGTGAACACGGTTCAAGCCACACGCACATACACAGTTCAGGAGGCAGGAGAGGGTACGTTTAATGTCGGTAACCCTGACACGTATCTGTCCCTGTCGTCCGCCTCGGAGATCGAAGTTCAGTATACCGCCGACGGTGTGGCGTTGGTGTCATCTGCCTCCCCGATCAGCGTGGTCGGGTCGTTCCCGGCTGAGACAACAGATGCAATCGGACGTTCCATGAATGGTACATCCCTGAATATTGGGAGAACGCCTGACCAACCCTGGGACCAGCGCGATACAGATCTTGCTCATGCCGATACTTTCAATGCTGGACTGCAGGTCACGTACCCTCAGTTGTTGGTGCCTAATGATGTATTGATCAAGGCGCGTCATGCTCCAGGTGTTTCGGCAAGCCGACAAGGCTTTGCACAGGAGTACGTGGGTGTACTTGTGGTTGACAGTCAACCAACATCGGTCAATGAGCTATTCGCTCCTGCACTGATCTTCTACACAGGTAAAACGGATTTCGTTTGTCCGGACGTAGATGTTTTCGGTATTGTGGCCGCTCTGCCTACGTACCCCAACGCCGGTCTGTCCCGACCGTCTGATAATTTCATAGCAAGCATGATCGAGTTTGGCCGGAGGTTGAACTTTGCAATTGGCAAGAACAGCCAGACGCGCGCGGACGGCTACTATGAAGCACAACAGCCTTACAGGTGGAACCCGCTGGCCAGCAGCAACTATGGGCGCTACATTCAGGAACTCATGAGTACCTATGCACTGTGCTTGCTGTCAGACGTCGTGACCACTGCGCAGAAGGAACAGATCGTTCGCAATATCCTGTCATTCGGGATCCAGATGGACCCGGTACAGGCATCGGGGTCGTATGTGTTCCCGGACGGAGGGCACCATCAGTTCCAGTTCATGGCGTCTACCTTGTCGCGGCACTGGCGCGGTCTGTCCATCGCAGACATCAGCACCTCAACCGCAGGCAATATATCTCAGGCGTTCCTGCACGATGCGACCACGCTCACTTGGTTTGAGAACCACACCAACGCAACGTTCCCATCATTTTCTCACAGACGGGCTGTTCATGGGATATCTGGCAACGTGATCACTCTTGAGCGCGTCGGCACGGATGGCAATAAGCTCCGATTTGAGGGGCTTCTTCTCACGGACGGTGTCAATGATGCTCGAATTGTGTCTCACAAGAACGACATTCCTTTAGGTGAGTTCGACGTGACCCTGGACGCCAATCCGTTCTCCCCCGGCGATACTGTCTGGATGAAGCCGGACGCCCTGCCGTCCATTGGCGATCCGGACTGGTGCATCGTGGCGGATCGCGAAGCTGGTGTGCGGAGCCTAAAGCCGACCCGATACTGCCCGTCACCCGAAACAAGTTATCGGGATCTCAACAAATGGGGCCCTCAGTTTGCGTTGTTGTTTGCTTTGGGTGCAGTACCTCCGAACTTTTCCGAGGCCGCTTCTTACCTGGAAGCTGTAAACGGAGCTGACGCGTATCCGTCTTGGCTTCCTGAGCAATACCGGTTCGCCAGCCACCACCCCTTGCTTGACGGCCAGCAATGGGCGCGCGATTTCTGGAATGCGCACTGGCCCACGATCAGCGTTTAAAGGGGGCTTTCTGAGAGGCAGTTTATGGATTCGGCCGCAAATGTATGGCCCCAGCGGAATCTGCTCAGGTTAAGCTGCTAATTTGAATGCCCCGACAGGCGTACGCATTGCAAGTGGCCTGCTGCCGATTTCGTGGACGGCAACTTGAGCTTTCATAGCTCACTCCTCGAATGTGATGGGGCTTAGATATCCGATGGTCGAGTGGCGGTTGTAGCAGCCTTCGATGTAGTCGAAGATATCTGCACGCGCCTGCTTTCTGGTTCGGGCCGCTTGCGTCGAACTCTCGCTCAAGCACGTTCGCAGCTATGATCGACCTCGTGCCTTGGTCTTTCAGTGGTTGTCGACGCTTGAGGCAGGCTCTGAAGTCCGCTTGCCGCATCAATTGCTCAACACAATACAGACCACAGGAATAGCCTTCTTCAAGAAGGTCACGCAAGACGCACCGGGCACCATAGGTTCGGCCTGATCGCAGAAAGCTTGCACGGATCGCCGCCGATAGTTCCTCATCGCGGAAAGGCCGGTCGCTTCGTGGTCTCCTCAGCCAGTCATTGAAGCCGCTTCTTGACACACCGAGCGCGTCACACATCCAACTTACCGGCCAGACCCCTCGGTGCTTCGCCACAAACACCCCGGCAGATATGTCATATTCGTCTCGGATGGTCTCCAGCACCTGGCGCTTGGTTGTGCCGATGATTGAAGCGTCTTCTTTGAGGTAGATGTCAATCGCGTCTTTGAGGGTCTTTCTTCGATTCTTTGAAACTGGTGGTCTGCCTTCTTTCAGCGCTTCCTCAATTTCCTTGATCCGCTTTTTCTTCCATGCTTGCGCAGTGGACTTTTTGTCGAAGGTGCGGTTGTCGCGAAAACGCTCGCCTTTTCTTTGTATGTCGATCTGTGCCAAATAGGCGGTGGTGCCGTCTGTGCGCGTTCGTTCGGTGATCGACATGTCCCAACATCTTTTTATGGAAGTCCCGACAATGTTGGGGTTGTGTCAGAATGAGCAGAACAGGCAAAAATAGGGCAAAAAAAACGAGATGCAACATATGCGTAACGAAGGTGATAACCACGAGATAACAACAGCTTGCAAGGCTAGTCGGTTAAGCGTGGCACCGATGATGGATTGGACTGACCGTTTTTGCCGCTACTTTCATCGTCTGCTAAGCCAGGAGGCGTTGCTCTATACGGAAATGGTGACGGCACCGGCTTTGGTGCGGGGCGGGGCATTGCATCTTTTGGATCATGCGCCCGAAGAACATCCGGTTGCCCTGCAACTGGGGGGCTCTGATCCGCAAGAGCTGGCAAAAGCTGCAAAACTGGGCGCGGACGCCGGGTATGATGAAATCAACCTGAACTGTGGTTGTCCCAGTGATCGCGTGCAATCCGGTGCGTTTGGGGCCGTTCTGATGCAAACCCCGGACTTGGTTGCGGATTGCGTTGCCTCAATGAAGGCCGAGGTTGGCGTCGAGGTTACGGTAAAATGCCGCATTGGTGTTGATGATCAGGAACCGCAGGAGGTTCTCCCGGAGTTTTTGGACAAGATCCGTGCGGCGGGGTGTACCCGCGTGACCATTCACGCACGCAAAGCCTGGTTGCAGGGTCTCAGCCCCAAGGAAAACCGTGATATTCCACCCTTGGACTATGATCTTGTGCACCAGATGAAGGTCGCGTTTTCGGACATGCATATCTCTCTGAACGGTGGGGTCGCAACATTGGGTGACGCCAGGACGCATCTGGATGCTGGGTTGGACGGTGTCATGGTCGGGCGTGCGGCCTACCACCAGCCCGGCGATATTCTCATGGGGGCGGATCAGGAGATTTTTGGCTCAGAAAGCGGGCGGACCGTTGAAGAAGCAGTTCTGGCCATGTTGCCGTTTATTGAGGATGAAATGTCCAGAGGGACCCGGCTCCATCAGATCACCCGCCATATGCTGGGCGCGTTTGCAGGACGTCCCGGCGCGCGCCAGTGGCGGCGTACTTTGTCCGAAGGGGCCCACCAAGCGGATGCGGGTCCCGATCTGGTTCTGAAGGCCCTTGATCACGTGCGGGCCCGCGCGGCCTGACGTTTCGTTACCAATACCGAATGGGTCCGCGTGGTGCTGGACTTTGCCGTCCAGAGGCGGGATGACTGTGCCAACAGGCAAGGAGAAACAGATGCCAGAGACGGGACTTTTGCTGGAAATGCTGGCGCTGCTGGTTGTGATTGGCGCATTGGGCGGCGTTCTGGCCGGCCTATTGGGCGTGGGCGGCGGTATCGTTCTGGTGCCCGCATTTTTCTATGCGTTTCAGACCCTTGGCTATGGTGGGGATCAGCTTATGCAGATCTGCCTCGCGACCTCGCTGGCAACGATTATTGTGACCTCCTTGCGGTCGGTCCATAGCCACAACAAAAAGGGGGCCGTCGACTGGCAGATCCTGCGCGGTTGGGGGCCGGGGATCGCAATTGGTGCTGTGGCAGGGGTTTTGGTGGCGACGTCGTTGCGGTCATCCACCTTGCAGTTGCTCTTTGGTGTGCTGGCTTTGGTGATCGGCCTTTACATGGCACTTGGACGCAGCCATTGGCGTCTGGGTGAGGAAATGCCAAAGGGAACCGGGCGCAGTGTCACGTCACCCGCCGTTGGGTTTCTATCGGTCCTTATGGGCATTGGCGGTGGCAGTTTTGGCGTGCCGCTTATGAGCCTGCATAATGTGCCCATTCACCGCGCCGTTGCAACGGCTGCGGGGTTCGGTGTTATCATTGCTCTGCCCTCGGCTTTTGGCTTTTTGCTGATGGACATTGCAGCCGAGAACCGGCCCCCCTTTACCGTGGGGGCGATCAACCTGCCGGCCTTTGGGGTTGTGATTGCAATGACATTACTGACAGCGCCATGGGGGGTCAAACTGGCCCATGCGATGGATCCCAAGCCGCTGAAACGCGTATTTGCGGTTTTTCTGATCCTTGTTGCCCTGAATATGCTGCGCAAGGCGATGGGGTTTTAATCCCTACCGTTTGAGCCGGGCAGCCCGTCCACCGCGCCGGTTTTTGGGCGCAGGTTCGCGCGACGGCAATTCAGCCATGATCCCACCGCGTTCTTCATTAGTCATCTTGGACCAGGCGGTAATTTCATCAATGGAGCGTGCGCAGCCCGTGCACAACCGCGTCTCAGGGTGGATCACACAGATATTGATACATGGGGACTGGATCTCGTCCCGCTTCCAAACCTGGTCACTCATCTTAGTTCCTATCCGGCTTTCAGGTGGCGCATCCGGTCCAGCGCCCCTTGCAGAATATAGGACGCCGCGACGTGGTCGATAACCTCCGCACGACGTCTGCGGCTTGTGTCCGCCTCCAACAGCGCTTTTTCCGCCGCCACAGTGGACAGGCGTTCATCCCAGAACCCGATTGGCAGTTCTGTGATCCGCGACAGATTGCGGGCAAAGGCGCGGGTGGATTGGCAGCGCGGCCCTTCGGTTCCGTCCATGTTGCGCGGCAGGCCCAGAAGGATGCCGCCCAGATCCCGATCCTTTACGATTTCCAGAAGGCGGGTACTGTCGATGCCGAATTTCTTGCGCCGAATGGTTTCCAGCGGCGTGGCAACTGCCCCAATTCGGTCGGAGACAGCAACGCCAATGGTTTTCTCTCCGAGATCCAATCCGGCAAGCCCGCTCATCGGGGGGAGGGCGGCAGCAAAGTCTTCAAAGGTGTCGTAGATCATTCGGAAATCAGCCCTGCTTGACGCGCCGCCTGGGTAATCATCGCAGCCTGCTCGGGCGCATCAGCAAAGCGCGATTGTGCCTCACCATAGATCTGATTGGCGCGCTCCACATCCCCCAAAACGGTCAGCGCTGTAATCAAGCGGGCCCATTCTCCGGCCGTGCCACCTTCGGTCGCCAAACGCTCGGACAGACCTTCAACCATGCCACGGATCATCTGTTGCTGCTCTTCGGGGGGCATCTCACTTGCGGCTTGCATCTGTTCAGCAGAAGGTCCGGGCAGGCTTGATGTCAGAAGGCTTGGATCCAGCTCCTGCCCGGCACGAAAGGCCATATCTGCGATCTGAGCGCGGATCGCTTCAATCCAGGGCGCGCCATCTGGGCCAGCAACCAAAGTGTCGCGCCAGACCTCAAATGCGATATCCGGCCGACCCGTCTGGCCCATCATCAGACCCCAGTAGTAGCGGGCGGTTCCATTGCGCGGATCCAGAGTCAGCGCCTGTTTCAAAACGTCTTCCGCCTCGGGTGAGACAAACCCGCTGGTTGCCAGGACCATCAGTTCGGCCTGTTCTGCATAATCCTCGGGCGTTACGTCGCCGTCTGAGAGTTCGATGAATTTTGCCTTTGCCTCATAGGCGGCTCGGAAATTGCCCAGCCGCGCTTCGTGTTGGGCCAGCAATGCCTGTCCGCGGCTGTCTGTTGGGCGGCTTGCCGCAGCTTCGCGCAGGCGTTCGACCAGATCAACATATTCCGGTTGCGGCTGCGGAAGATCAAAGGGTACGGCGGCTTCTTCCATTTCAGTTTGGGATGGCCGGTTTGCCGCAGTTTCCGCTGCCAGGGCAAGCCGGTTGTTCAAAGCAAGATCCGCATATCCCGGCGCGCCAAGTTTCAGGTACAACGCAAAAGTCCCCCCCAGAAGACCAACCGCTGTCAGCCCCGCAACAATTGTCGAACCAACCTTTGGCTGCGCAGACCCTTCCTTGTGTTTTTTCAACGCAGCATCTGCCGCCAGAATGCGACGTGACACTTCGGTGCGAATGCGCTCTGCGTCGTTGTCCTGGATGACGCCGCGCGCCAGGTCGCGGTCCACTTCTTTCAGTTGCTGACGATAAAGGCGCAGATCGTAGGCTGCCGCGGGTTCACCTGCGCTGCGGGCACGCAGGATGACCAGCAAGAATAAGACGCTGACAGACAGCGTAATGAGGGCGGTCACGATCCAAAAAGTCATAGGCTCTCCGATATTTGCGTCATGTCTACAGGGCAGAAGGTTCGGAAAAAACCCCTACGGCCTGCGGCGCGCTGTCATGTGTAGCAGTGAATGTCGCAAAGATGCACCAAAAGGACGAATAACGGCACAGACTTCGACCAAAGCATCGGCATACAGAGACCCAGTCACGAAGCACTGGATTCGCTCATGAAACGCTATTCAGCATTTGCCGTTGCGCGGGAAGCCCTGCGTTATCACTCCGGTTGGGAGCGCGCCTGGGCGTCCCCAGAACCCAAACGTCACTATGACGTGATCATCGTAGGCGCAGGCGGCCACGGCCTGGCCACAGCCTATTATCTTGGCAAGAACTTTGGAATCACCAATGTAGCGGTGATCGAAAAGGGCTGGCTCGGCGGTGGAAACACGGGCCGGAACACAACGATCATCCGTTCCAACTATCTGCAGGATCCCTCTGCCGCGATCTATGAAAAGGCGCGGTCCCTCTACGAGGACATGAGCCAGGATCTCAATTACAACGTGATGTTCTCGCCGCGCGGCGTCATTATGTTGGCCCAGACCGAGCATGAAGTAAGGGGCTACAAGCGTACGGCGCACGCCAATGCGCTGCAGGATGTGACCACCGAATGGATCAGCCCGGAACGGGTAAAAGAGCTGGTGCCGATCATCAACCTTGCGGGCCCGCGCTACCCGGTTCTTGGTGGCTTGTGGCAGGCCCGTGGCGGCACCGCGCGCCACGACGCAGTGGCCTGGGGCTATGCGCGCGCCTGTTCGGCAATGGGCATGGACATCATCCAGAAATGCGAAGTGACCGGTGTGCGCACCGAAGGCGGTCGCGTGGTTGGCGTCGACACCAGCAAAGGGGCGATCGACTGTGACAAGCTGGGCATGGTTGTCGCGGGCAATTGTTCCGACCTGTCGAACATGGCGGGGTTCCGCCTGCCGGTCGAAAGTGTTGCGCTTCAGGCCCTGGTGTCCGAGCCGATCAAACCCTGTATGGATGTGGTTGTGATGGCCAACACAGTCCACGGGTATATGTCGCAATCCGACAAAGGTGAGATGGTGATCGGCGGCGGAACCGACGGGTTCAACAATTACACCCAGCGCGGCTCTTTCCACCATATTGAAGAAACCGTCCGCGCGCTGATCGAAACCTTCCCAATGGTGTCCCGCCTTAAAATGCTGCGTCAATGGGGGGGGATTGTGGATGTCACCGGTGACCGTTCGCCGATTATCTCGTCGACGCCGGTCAAGAACTGTTTTGTGAACTGTGGTTGGGGTACTGGCGGCTTCAAGGCCATTCCAGGCTCTGGCTGGGCCATGGCACAGCTGATGGCCACAGGTCATTCCTATCTGGCGGAAGAGTTCACCATGACCCGCTTTAAAGAAGGCAAATTCATCGACGAAAGCGTCGCGGCAGGGGTGGCGCACTGATGACAACCTTCGCATTTCTCTTGTTGACGGAGCACGCGCCATGCTGATCCTTGAATGCCCTTATTGCGGCGTCAAAGCCGAAGAAACCGAACTCCATGCTGGCGGCGAAGCCCATCTGAAACGCTATGGCCCCGGCTCCTCGGATGAAGACTTCCATGACTACCTCTTTGTGCGTGAAAACCCAAAGGGTGTGCATTTCGAGCGCTGGCGGCATGTGAACGGCTGCGGCAAGTGGTTCCACGCGGCCCGCTGCACCACCACGCTGGAAGTCTTTGGAACGTATACCGCCCAGACCTCGGAACCGCCGCAAAAGATCCAGGACAAGATCTCGTCCAAACGGCCGGGTTGGGTCTGGCGGGAATTTTCCTGTGCCACGACCAAGGACGCGTCCTGATGTTTCACCTTTTCCCAAATACTTCCGCCGGAGGCTCCCGCGCTTTCGGTCTGCGAAAGGTCCGCTGACATGAGCTCCCGCATCGCAAAACAGGGTCGCCTGATCGACCGTTCCAAACAGATCGTCTTTACGTTCAATGGGCGCAGCATGCTGGGACACCCCGGCGACACGCTGGCCTCAGCCCTTTTGGCCAACGACCAGATGCTGGTCGGCCGCTCCTTCAAATATCACCGCCCGCGCGGCCTCGTGGCCTCTGGCTCCGAAGAGCCGAACGCGCTGGTGGGTTTGGGTTCCGGAGAACGGTTCGAGCCGAACCAGCGCGCCACCACCACTGAACTGTTCGAAGGTCTTGCGGCCCAGTCGCAAAACCACTGGCCAAGCCTCGAATTTGATGTGGGGATCCTGAACAGCAAACTGTTCTCGCGGTTCCTGACGGCCGGCTTCTATTACAAGATGTTCATCCATCCCAAACCGTTCTGGAAACACATCTACGAGCCATTCATCCGTCAATCCGCAGGTCTGGGCAAGGCGCCGGACAAGGAACTGGTGGACGCTGATACCTACGAACATTTCTACTTCTTTGCCGATGTCGTTATTGTCGGTGGCGGCGTGGCGGGTCTTCAGGCTGCAAAAACCGCAGCTGCGTCGGGCGCCAAGGTTCTCGTTATGGAACAAAACGCCCATTGGGGCGGTCGCGCTCCGGTGGACGGCGGTATCATCGACGGAATGGACGCCGAGGCCTGGGTCGCCAAAACCCTCGATGAGCTGCGCGCGATGGAAAACGTCACCCTGCGCGACCGGATGATGGGGGCAGGGGTCTATGACCACGGCTACCTTCTGGGGTACGAGCGCGTGGCAGATCATGACCCGTCCAAGGGGGGACCGCGTCACCGTCTGTGGCGGATCCGGACCAAACAGATTGTCACCGCAACCGGAGCCATTGAGCGGCCACTGTCCTTTGCTGGCAATGATGTTCCAGGTGTCATGCTCGCCTCGGCCATGCGCGATTATGTGGTGAACTGGGGAGTCACTCCGGGTAAGCGTGTGATTGTCGCAACCAATAACGATGACGCCTATCGCACCGCGTTGATCCTGCAACAGGCGGGTGTGGAGATTGCCTGTATCGTCGATGCACGCCGCCTTGGTGGCGGTGCCCTGGCCGAAGAGGCCCGTGCCGCAGGTATCCGCGTTGAAGATGGCCGCGCCATTGCCAAGGTGGCCGATGGCAAACGCGTCACCAAAGTTTCCATCTGTCTGCAGGATGGCGACGGTCAGTCGATCGAAGAGATCGAGGCAGATGCCGTTGCCATGTCCGGCGGCTGGTCTCCGGTTGTGCATCTGTGGTCCCATTGCGGAGGAAAGCTGACATGGGACAACACTCAGGCTCATTTCCGCCCAGATCCGGACCGTGCGCCCACGTCCCATGATGGCAAACCGTTTGTGATCACCGCAGGTTCGGCCTCGGGCCCGATGCGGCTGGCCTCGGTGCTGGAAAACGCTGCAGCCGCAGGGGCACAGGCGGCCGAAGGCGCAGGTCGTCCGGCGTGCACGCCTGAACCTTCTGTGGCAAATGATGTCGAAGAGACGCCGATGGAGCCTGTCTGGCTGATGCCAGCCAACGCCGACATCCAGCACCGGATGAAATCCTGGCTCGACTATCAAAACGATGTCAAAGTCTCGGATGTTCAGCTGGCCGCCCGCGAAGGTTTTGAAAGCGTGGAACATACCAAGCGGTACACAACCCTTGGCATGGCAACGGATCAAGGCAAACTGAGTAACATCAACGGTTTGGCGATCCTTGCTGACAGTCTTGGGGCGGAGATTCCGCAGGTGGGCACCACCACCTTCCGTCCGCCGTATCACCCGATTTCCATGGGGGCTATTGGTGGCGAAGCGCGTGGCGAAATCTTCCAGCCGCTGCGCAAAACTCCGATGTATGCCTGGCATGACAAGAACGGTGCCGATTGGGAACCTGTCGGGCATTGGCGTCGCCCCTTCACCTATATCCGGCCCGGTGAGAGCAAACATGACGCGGTGAACCGCGAGGTAAAGAACACCCGCGAGAACCTTGGCCTTCTGGACGCATCGACGCTGGGTAAGCTGGTCGTCAAAGGACCGGATGCGGGCAAATTCCTGGACCTGATGTATACCAACATGATGTCCAACCTGAAGATCGGCAAATGTCGATATGGTCTGATGTGTTCGGAAAACGGTTTTCTGTCGGACGATGGCGTTGTCGCCCGCATAGACGATGACACTTGGCTGTGCCACACAACCACCGGCGGCGCGGATCGCATCCACGCACATATGGAAGAATGGCTCCAGACCGAATGGTGGGACATGAAAGTGTTCGTGGCCAATGTCACCGAGCAATATGCCCAGATTGCGGTTGTTGGCCCCAACGCCCGCAAAGTGTTGGAAAAGCTCGGCGGCATGGATGTCTCCAAAGAAGCGCTGCCCTTTATGGAGTGGCGTGACGGAGAGATCGGTGGCTTTAAGGCACGGGCCTATCGCATCTCGTTCTCGGGTGAACTGTCATATGAAATCGCGGTTGCGGCCTCCGAAGGGCAAGCCTTCTGGGATGCTCTGATGGAGGCGGGCAAAGAATTCGGAGTGATGCCTTATGGCACCGAATGCCTGCATATCCTACGGGCCGAGAAGGGCTTTATCATGATCGGGGACGAAACCGATGGCACCGTGATCCCGCAGGATCTGGGGCTGCATTGGGCGCTGTCCAAGAAGAAAGAGGACTATATCGGCAAACGTGCCCATTCCCGTTCGCATATGGCTGATCCGGATCGCTGGCAGCTGGTAGGCCTTGAAACCGTGGATGGGTCCGTTCTGCCGGATGGGGCCTATGCCGTAGGGCAGGGTGTCAACGGCAATGGTCAGAAAAACACCATCGGTCGTGTGACCTCGACCTATTTCTCAGCCAACCTGAACCGCGGTATTGCGATGGGGCTTGTGAAGCACGGCCCCAAACGGATGGGAGAGGTGATCTCCTTCCCGGGAACCGATGGCAAAATTTACGAAGCGAAGATCGTCGATCCGGTATTCTACGATAAAGACGGGGAGAAGCAGAATGTCTAAGGCAGTCAGCGTGTTGAATGGCGCAACCTTTTCGGGTCTCGCTGAGGTCAAGGATGCAGGTCTGGTTGGTATGATGACGCTTCGGGGGGATCTGTCCTCCAAGCAGGTGATCAAAGCGGTACAGGACGCAACAGGCTGTGCGATCCCCGAGGTGCGCAAAACGTCAGTTTCAGAAGGGACCACGGTTGCGTGGATGTCCCCGGATGAGCTGCTGATTGTAACCGCATACGAAGGCATCGACGATAGGGTGGCCGAGCTGTCAGCTGCCCTCACCGGCGAACATGCTCTGGTGGTAAACGTCTCTGATGCACGTGCGTGTTTTTCCCTTTCAGGGGCAGGCGCACGTGAAGTTCTGGGCAAGGTCGCACCCGTAGATTTTGCAGCGGATCAGTTTGTTGCAGGCGATTTCCGTCGCACACGTCTTGCACAAGTTGCGGCTGCCTTTTGGTTGGACGGTGCGGGCGTGTTCCATATCGTCTGCTTCCGGTCGGTTGGACAGTATGTTTTTGACCTGTTGAAAGTCGCCGGCAACGCACAAGCCAAGGTTGGCGTGTATTGAGCCGTCGGGCACATCCGTAAAGGATGTGCCCAGCCAGACGCTGAAAATCATCCGTCCTGCGGCTTTTTGCCTTCACAAAAAAGAGAGAACGTCCTATTTTTACGGGCGTTTTTTTGTTTTAAACAGCGATAAGTTGATTGGAAGGATAGATTTGTGAAATTTCTAAGACCCCTTACGCTTGCTGCGTTCTGCACGATGTTTATGGCCGCTTCGCAGGCCTCCGCCCTTGAATATTTTTGTACTTTCAAGAACCCAAGCAGTCGGAAGTCAATTCCCGAACAGGTTCTGGTGAAGGTTTCCCCCGATGGCAAATCCGCCGAGATTGTTGATCCGTTTCTGTTGCACTTCAAACAAGCGCCACTGAAAGCAAAGTCGTTTTCTGACAATTCAAACCTGATGAAGGTGAAATGGCACCTCTCTGCAGATACGGGGGGGGCATGGATCAAATTCGACTATTTTCTTCTTTATCGCAAAGCGCGTGGAAAAGCGTCGATCAGTTTGACGCCGCACGGGTATGACAACACCGAAAGCGGTACAGGAAGCTGCGAGGTTCGCAGCTGAACACAATCAGGATCAGCCGGGTGAACTCTCCTCGGCCCCTTAGTTGGTCCTATGGTTGACCACGATGCAAACCTCGGCCTGTCTCAGCTTTTGGGCAGGCCGATTTTCGTTGTGTTAGCTTTGCCTGGATTGCAAACCTCTGGGGATTGAAAACAAAACGCTCGGGAAATCTGTAATTCATCTCAGCTCAGGCTTGACCTGCGGGGCGGCTGCGATCATCTATCATCCCAGAAACGCAACTTTTTTGACAGGGGGCCACCATGGCATTCGAACTTCCCGATCTTCCTTACGCTCACGACGCGCTGGCTGACAAAGGCATGTCCGCAGAGACGCTGGAATACCACCACGACCTGCACCACAAAGCCTATGTCGATAACGGCAACAAGCTGATCGCGGGCACCGAGTGGGACGGCAAGACCCTCGAAGAGATCATCGTGGGCACCTATGACAAAGCTGCTGTTGCGCAAAACGGTATCTTCAACAACATCTCCCAGCTGTGGAACCACAACCAGTTCTGGGAAATGATGGGCCCTGGCGCATCTGCAATGCCGGGTGAGCTGGAAAAAGCAATCGTTGAGAGCTTTGGTTCTGTTGACGAGTTCAAATCCCAGTTCTCTGCAGCGGGCGCTGGTCAGTTCGGCTCTGGCTGGGCGTGGCTGGTCAAAGACACCGATGGTGGCCTGAAAGTGACCAAGACCGAAAATGGCGTGAACCCGCTGTGCTTTGGTCAAACTGCACTGCTGGGCTGCGATGTTTGGGAGCACTCCTACTACATCGACTTCCGGAACAAGCGTCCGGCCTACCTGACCAACTTCCTGGACAATCTGGTCAACTGGGAGAACGTGGCATCTCGCCTGTAATCGGGAGAGCCGCGTGATCTCGCGACGCGCAGTATTGAAAGGTCTGCTGGGAACTGTCCTGGCGGGCCTTTTTTCCGCCGCCTATGGATTTTTTATTGAACCCGCCTTGCGGTTGAGGGTGAAACGATGGCGCGTGACGCGCAAGGACTGGTCTGCGGAACCGCTCAAGATAGCGATTCTCAGCGATTTGCATTTGGGCGAACCCTATGTTGGTCCCCGTCGGTTGCGCCAATTGGTGCGTCGCACAAATGCAATCAAGCCGGATCTGATTGTTCTGCTGGGAGATTATGCGCCTGCACACCGTTTCATTTCGAAACGGGTTCCTATTGAGGACGCGGCGGATATTCTTTCGGATCTGGAGGCCCCTCAGGGGGTGTTCGCAATTCTTGGGAATCATGATTGGTGGGATGATCACGCGGCCCAGCGCCGTCGGGGCGGTCCCAATATCTATGGCCAGGCGCTTGAGGCTGTGGGAATCCCGGTGCTTTCTAACAAGGCGCTGAAAAAAGAAGGGTATTGGCTAGCCGGGCTGGAGGACCAGATGGCATTTGGCTGGCGGGCCGGGCCGCGTCGGGGCCTGGACGACCTGCCTGGAACGCTTGCGCAGATGGAAGGCGATGATGCGCCCTGTATCCTGCTTGCGCATGAGCCGGATATCTTTCATGAGGTGCCGCCCCGTGTTGGATTGACACTGTCCGGGCATACCCATGGGGGGCAGGTCCGTATCTTTGGCTGGGCGCCCATTGTCCCCTCGCGCTACGGGAATACGCTGGCCTATGGGCATGTGCGCCAGGGCGGGCGAGATCTTGTTGTATCTGGGGGCATTGGGTGTTCCATACTTCCTGTCCGGTTCGGCGTTGTGCCTGAAATCACAGTTGTGGAGCTGTCCGGGGAAGACCTCGCGACCTGACCGTTTTATAAGGTTTCAAAGCGCGCGTTTTACGGTTTCCTTTAAACTGGTGTTCAGCCAAGGATCTCCGCCGCTGCCTTGCGCAATGTCTCTGTGACCAGCGACAGCCCTTGTATTTCTGTGGCGTCTCTGCGGGCAAGCAATGCGATATCACGGTCTGCATTTGCCGCATGCAGGGGGCGCAGGGTCACTTCGCTTCGATGCATCGCATGAAGGCGCGCGAACAGATCCGGCAGGATGGCCACACCCGCACCAGAGGCCGCCATAAGCAGGAGAGAATCCATACTTGTGCCCTCATATTCATCGGAGACCACGCCACCTGTTTCGGCGGCCAGAGCATATACGATGCGAGAGATCCTGTGGCTTTGGTCGAGGGTCAGCAGCAGTTTTTGGTGCAGATCTGATGCACAGGCCGGGGCTTGGGTGTCCGCAAGCGGGTCGTCGCTGGCCACGGCGATCCAAAGTCGCTCATTGAACAGACGGTTCTGCGCGGTGTTCGGGTGGTCCTCCGGGGTAGAAATTATGAGGTCAAACCGCCCGGATTTCAGTCCTTCTTCCAAGTCTTTGGTGTTTTCTTCGCGGACCAGAACGCGCAGCCCCGGTTCGAGCCTGTGTAATTCGCGCACAGCCTGTGGCAACAGATAGGGCCCGATGGACGGCAGAACGCCCAAACGCAACCGGCCCGCAAAGGGCAGATCAGATGCCATGGCGGTGCGCAGGTCCTGAACCTCTCGTAGGATTTTCTGCGCCCGTTCAACAAAATCCGCGCCTTTGGCCGTCAGCTGAACACCTCCGCGATTGCGCTCAAACAGGCGTACACCCAGCTCAGCCTCAACCGCAGCGATTTGGGACGAGAGGCTCGGCTGGCTGACGTTCAGGACCTCGGCCGCGATGTTGAAGCGTCCCAGACGGTGGACCGTCACAACATATTCCAACTGGCGTAATGTTGGCCGCATTTGCATAGCCTCAAACTGTCTAAATATTAGAAAGATAATATTGGGAATATGGATCAGGACAAGGCATCTCCGCTGAAAATCAAATTGTGGAGGCGAAATGCCCGGAATAATCGACACGCTTGCAGGCAACCTGCTGGTGCCAACTATCTTGTTCTTTGCTCTGGGGCTTGCGGCAGCGTTTCTGCGCAGTGATCTGTCCATCCCCGAGGGGGCAGCAAAGTTCATGTCTCTTTATCTGCTGCTTGCGATTGGATTTAAGGGAGGCAGCAACCTCGCGGATCAGGGTGTTGATCTTCATCTATTTCTGACATTGCTCGCCGGTGTCTGCTTGTCCTTTGCCATACCATTTGTCGCCTTTGGTTTGTTGCGTGTGATGACGCGGCTGGATCCGCTGAATGCGGCAGCGGTGGCCGGGCACTACGGATCCATTTCAATTGTGACCTTTGTCACGGCGACCAGCCTTCTGGAACTGGTTGGCCTGACCTATGACGGGTTTATGGTGGCCGTTGCCGCAGCGATGGAAGTTCCAGCAATCATATCGGCCCTTTGGCTGGCGTCGCGTGGCACCGGTTCTGCGCAATCTGATGGTGCGCTGTGGCGGGATCTGTTGGCCAATGGGTCAATTGTTCTCTTGACCGGGGCCTTTGCAATCGGCGCGGTCACTGGCGGAAAAGGCATGGAGATGATTGCGCCGTTCATCGTGACGCCCTTTACCGGGATCCTGTGTCTGTTCCTTTTGGACATGGGGCTAAATGCCGGTCGCAGCCTTCTGAAAAACCGCCATATGCTGTCCTGCGGCCTGTTTGCCTTTGGCCTGCTGATGCCAATTATCGGCGCACTTATGGCCTTTGGGGCGGGGCAGGCATTGGGGCTGATGCCAGGCAGCTTGTTCCTGTTGATGGTATTGTCGGCCTCGGCGTCATACATTGCGGTGCCTGCGGCGATGAAGATCGCTTTGCCTCAGGCTGAGGCCGGTATCTACCTGACGATGTCACTGGGGGTTTCGTTTCCGTTCAACATCACCGTGGGCCTTCCTCTTTACCTGTGGCTGGCCACTTTGTGAGGCTTTCTGGCGGCCTACGAGGTCAGGGCCGCCAATACGTCCTCTACGGTATCGGCCCAAATAAGGGCATCGCGCACATCTGAACCGGCAAATTCCTGATCGATCACATGGTCGATCAGGCTCCGCAATGGCTCCCAATACCCGTCCGTGTTCAACAGAAGAATGGGTTTGTTGTGCAGCCCAAGCTGACGCCAGGTGATCGCCTCGAACAGCTCGTCCAGTGATCCCATGCCACCGGGCAACACCACCACGGCATCGGCATTATACAGCATAACTTTTTTGCGCTCGTGCATGGTTTCGGTGACCACATAGGTGGTCAGATCCGATTTCCCGACCTCACGTTTGACCAGATGTTCAGGGATCACCCCAAACACATCGCCCCCGGCCTCCATGGCTGCGCGGGCCACGGTTCCCATCAAGCCGACGTCGCCTGCGCCATAAACAAGGCGCAGCCCCTGGGCAGCCAATCCGCGCCCAAGCGCCGTGGCTGCCGATTCGTAGCTTTTGCTTGCTCCAAAACGGGAGCCACAATACACACATACGGAATAAATTGTCATTCGGCGGATCTTTGCTGTTGGTGTTAGAAGAAAGACGGCGCGCTTGGATCACTGATAACGAGTCCCGGTCTGCTGCTCAATAAGAAGCGGGGGAATACCCCGTTTGAAGGAAGGAATACCATGGCGGGAACATCTGGTTTAGGGAGCGTGGGGGCGCTCACGATTGGAGGGGTTGCGGCAACTGTTGTGATTGTCGGTGGCGTTGTGCTGATGCAATTGGGTGTGTTTACGGGCAACGGCGCGCCGCAGCCACCGCAGGAGATCACGCAGCCCGCCAACGCGCCAGAGCCAACCGCCGATAGGGAAGCAGGAGCGGTTGAGGCTCAGGCCAAAGCTCCAGTGACAGACAAAACCGTCGAAGTGGTCGCCGCGGATCCCGAACCCAAACCGGATGCGGCCGAAGTGCCTCAGGTTTCCTCCGACAATGAGACTGTGGATGACGCAAGGTCTGTGGAAACGCCGGAACCACCAATCCCGGCCCCGGTCGAGGGGGCGCAGGAAGAGGCGTCGGTTATTCCCGAAGACGGTGTTGAAACCGCCAAACCGGATCCTGCCGACGTGGCCACTACCGCGCCGGTTGCCGCTCTGCCCGCGCCCGAGATTGACGTGATCCGATTTGATACCGATGGCGCCGGTTTGATTGCCGGTAAGGCACCCGCCGGCGCGCGGGTTCTTATCCTTTTGGATGGGGCGGTGATCGAGGATCTTTCGGTGCCGACCAGTGGGGAATTTGTCTCGTTTCCGGTTGTCGAACCTGCGGGTATCCCGCGTGTTGTGACGATTCAGGCGCTTGATGGTACGGAAACTGTGACGTCTGATGTCAGCTTTATTCTGGCGCCGACAACCGCGATTGCATCGGCAGAAGCTCCTGCGGACCTCGGTAAACCCGTGCAAGATACGCCTCCGGTCGCTGATAAAGACCTTGGTGAGATCGAATTGGCGGTACCAGAATTCCCAGCCCCTGCGGATGAACCTGTGTCGGAGGAGTTGGCCCAGGTTGTGCAGGCTGAACGCGATGCACAGCCGGAACCCCAAAATGTGCCAGTAACCCAAACAGAGGGTAGTTTGGCTGGTTCAACTGGATCCGAACCAGCTCAGGCCACCACTGCAGCCCCGTCGACGTCAGCGGCAGCTACGCCTCAAGCAGAAGGTGCAGCGAAGGATGTGGGAATAGAAACTGCAGGTGCAACAAATGATCAGCCCCAGCTCGCGAATACTCAACCTGCAGCAATTGTTCAAAGTCAGGTTGCCGCGCCTGTAGCACCTGTGCAGGATGTGCCGACCAAACCGCTTGCGGCTGTATCCGGTGCCGCGCAGACGGAAGCGGATCGGGTTGCGCTTTTGCAAACGAATCCCAAGGCCGATGCGCCCGTTTCCCCGCAGACAGAGGAGCCCGCTGCGACAGAGGTTGACCCCGCTCCCAAGCCAAGCCCAACTGGCATCGCAGTGTTGCGTGCGGGACCGGATGGGATCGAAGTTGTTCAGTCTGCTGTGCCAACGTCTCCCGAACTGGCGGACAAAGTGGCGCTGGACGCGATCAGCTATACTCAGAACGGTGATGTGGTGCTGGACGGGCGCGCACGACCTGCGGCATTGGTACGTGTCTATATCGACAACAGCCCGGTTGCGGACATCGGCGCGGATGTGAATGGCCGTTGGCGCATTCGGTTAGATGATGTTGCTCCTGGTATCTATACCCTTCGTCTGGATGAAATCGATCCGCTGGAAGGCAAAGTTCTGAGCCGACTGGAAACTCCGTTTAAACGCGAAGCACCAGACGTTTTGACCCAGCCAGCGGCGGAAGCGGGACAGCCTGAGTTTGACACGTCCGTAAGGGTGATCACCGTACAAAAAGGCGATTCCTTATGGGCGATTTCTCAGGATCGTTACGGAGACGGTTTCCTGTTCGTCAAAGTCTTTGAGGCCAACAGGAATTCGATTAGAAATCCGGACCTGATCTATCCGGGGCAGGTCTTTACCTTGCCTGAATAAATCAAATGCTTAGATAGGTTTAAGACGCGCTCAAAAGGGGCGCGTTTTACTTGTCTAATCCCTAGCCGCGACCCCGTCCCAAAGGGCAGAACCGAGTCCAGTCAGGAAATTGAATGCGAAGCATGAGCACGAGCACCGCAACGTCCTCTGTCGAAATGCGACAGTCTGGTTGGCGAACCATTCGCCGGGTTGCGCCTTATATCTGGCCAAAAGATCCCAAATGGGTGCGCATCCGGGTCTGTCTGGCGATGGCTGTTCTGGTCCTGTCAAAGCTGGTCGCCGTCTACACGCCCGTTCTTTACAAAGGTGCGGTGGACCAACTGGCCGGAGAGGGCGTTTCTCCACTGGCGCTTGGGGCAATTGGTCTGACGGTTGCCTATGGTCTGGCGCGGGTGGCAACCATCGGGTTCCAGCAGTTAAGGGACGCGATTTTTGCGCCTGTTGCACAGCGGGCTTTGCGTCAGCTGGCGCTTGAAACCTTTACGCATATTCACCGTCTGTCGATGCGGTATCATATCACCCGGAAGACCGGTGGCTTGTCACGGATTATCGAGCGCGGTGTAAAGGGCGTGGAATTTCTTCTGCGTTTTCTAGTCTTTTCCATTGGTCCGCTGTTCCTGGAGCTGATCCTTGTCGCCGTTGTGCTCGCGGTGCTGTTTGATATTCGTTATCTCGCAATCGTTGTTGGCACGATCGGGGCCTATGTCTGGTTCACCTTTGCCATCACCGAATGGCGTGTGAAGCTGCGTCAAAAGATGAACGAGCAGGACACAGATGCGAACCAAAAGGCCATTGATAGCCTGCTGAACTATGAAACCGTTAAGTATTTTGTGGCCGAAGACCGCGAGGCCGCACGTTATGACGTCGCGATGAAGGGCTATGCGCAGGCTGCGCTCAAGACGGCATATTCCTTGGCGTTTTTGAACTTTGGGCAAAGCGTTATTATTACAGCGGGGCTGATTGGTGTAATGGTTCTAGCGGCGGTTGGGGTGCAGAACGGCGCACTGACGGTGGGCGACTTTGTAATGGTCAATGCCTATATGATTCAGATCACCGTGCCGCTGAACTTCCTGGGCACGGTCTATCGGGAAATTCGTCAAAGCCTTGTTGATATGGGGGAGATGTTTGACCTGTTGGAACAGCCCGCAGATGTGACAGACAAGCCGGATGCCAAGGCGCTGGCGGTCACTGAGGGTGCCATTACCCTAAAGGATTTGCGATTTTCTTATGATCCGGAACGCGAGATCCTGAAAGGTGTCTCTATGGAGGTTCCAGGGGGGCAGACCGTGGCGATTGTGGGATCAACCGGGTCTGGGAAGTCCACCATCGGAAGATTGTTGTTTCGGTTCTACGACGTGACCGGAGGCGCGCTTTTGATTGATGGTCAGGATGTGCGGGACGTCACCCAGAAAAGCCTGCATCAATCCATCGGTGTGGTGCCGCAGGATACGGTCCTGTTTAATGACAGTATCCGCTATAACATCGCTTATGGCCGCGACGGCGCGACTCAGGAGCAAGTTGAACAGGCCGCGCGCGATGCACAGATCCACGACTTTATTGCCAGCCTGCCGGACGGCTATGACACTGCAGTCGGCGAACGCGGCCTAAAGCTCTCGGGGGGGGAAAAACAGCGTGTTGGCATTGCACGTACGCTTTTGAAGAACCCTCCGATTCTTCTTCTGGATGAGGCGACATCGGCGCTGGATACGGACACCGAGCAAGAGATCAAAGAAGCTCTGGCCCGGGCTGGGCAGGGGCGTACGGTGATCACCATTGCCCACCGGCTGTCGACCGTAGCCGAAGCAGACAGGATTGTTGTGCTGGAACAAGGAAACATTGCCGAAGTTGGCACGCATGATGAACTTTTGGAAAAGGGCGGGCGGTATGCGCACCTGTGGCAGCGTCAGCAATCAGAGCAGGACGCCGCCTGAACCAATCCGGTGACATAACGGACGGTCTCCACACTCAGATTCTCCCTATGGATGAGCCGGTCTTGGCCGGTTCCAACCAACAGCATCGGCACGACTTGGCCTGTTGCCTCCGAGACGATTTGGAGGGGCGCTTTGCCGCCGGTGAAAAGGGGCGGCGCGCGCGTTCTGATGCCGGAAAACGCACATGTGCAGCTCGGCTCTCGCCGAGTGATCCCGCGCCACACTAAGGTCTCCTCAGCCAAGGGGCACAGCGCCTCTGGTTGTTTAACTTTCTAGTTTTTTGGAGAACCCCAATGACACGTTCTTTCTCTTTCGCTCTTGTTGCCAGCACATTGATCGCGGGCCCTCTGTTTGCGGGAAGCATTCCTGCGGATATGGACATCGACGGTAGCGGTACGCTGTCTCTGGAAGAGATGCAGGTGGCCTTTCCAACCATGTCTGCCGAAACTTTTGGCCTGATCGACGTAAACAGCGACGGTGAGGCCGATGACAGTGAAGTCTCGGCTGCAGTTGAAGCCGGGTATCTCGTGATCAGCGGCTAAAATCTTAGGCGTCGGAAACTCCCCCTCTGACGCCGCTCGCCATGACACTACCCCCCAAGCCACTGCCGTCATGGCCCGGGCCCTGCACAGCGTGCAGGGCTTTTGGCGTCTATATCTCTGCGTTGAAACGGGTGATCCAGTCCGCGTTCACCTCATCCGTGAGCGGTGCTACCGGAATATCGATGTCAAAGGCCATTTCTGGCGCGCAGCCAAGCCTCCGCCAAAATATGATGGGGGGCCGTGCTCAACGCGTCGTATTGTATCTCATGTGGCGTTATCCCTTCACGCTGAAACCAGTTTTTCCAGTCCCGGTCGTATTGCTCCATCGTGTCCACCGTATCCGCAATGGCCACAGGGTCGAAAACCGGATCCGCTGGCGGGGCGATGCGTTCCAGTTCATCGCCATTTGCGGCTCGATGCCACAGACCTGTTTGCTGTGCCTTCACATAGGACACAGCCTGCGCAACCTTGTCTTTCCGCGTCAGATACACAAAAAGGGTCGGCCCAAAGATTTGCTCTATCTGCTCGGATGTGCGGACGTGTGTAGAAAAGAGCTGCGACATGTGGCGTTCAAATGCATCGAAACTGTGCCGTTGAAGCCTGATCCCAGCGATATCACTGCGCCCACGTGCGCGCTCCTGTATCTCGGACAAAACTTTCGAAAAGCGCTGAATGTCTGACTGCTCTTGTGGCTCCGATGTTAAGTTGAGATCTTGTTCCCAATCCGCGAGCGATGGACCGTGAAAGTAGGATTTTGGCGTCCCTGCAACACCGGTTGCAGCGAGCATTTTGCAAAGCAATGTGCTGCCGCTGCGTGGCGACGTACAAATGAAATAGCTTTTGAAACGCAGCATTGGGCCTACCAATTAAGTTTTTTGCAAACGCAAAATGCGTTTAAGTTAAGGTGAGGTTAACCATCTAACTTAATGAATTTAAGACGATTTGTATAATTCGACCTGAGTGTCTTCCCTGATAGGGTATACCAGAAGCCGCTGATCTCCGCGATAACTTTGTTGACGCTTACACGTTCTGCTTGTTACCCAGAGCGCACGCAGGGGAGTCCCGCCGAGGGGACTGAGAGGCTGACAGGTGTTGAAACGCACCGGTGACGCGACCCTTTGAACCTGACCCAGTTGAGACTGGCGTAGGAAGCTAAAAGGGATCGTGAAACGGGGATTGTACGGCCTCGGACCGCGCGCTCTTTGACCCGCCGGGCCCCTGTACAGCCCGGATGCCTCCCGCCCAAAATCGCTGGTGACCTTTGTAGCCGCATCTTGCGGTTTTTGCTGGAGGAGCACCACATGAATGTCCCCAATCCCAAAATCACGACAGGTGGTTTACCTGCCTCGCGCAAGATCTATGTACCGGGCGAGATACATCCCGAAATCCGCGTTCCCATGCGCGAGATTTCAACCCATCCGACCGCAGGGGAGGCACCCCTTCCGGTCTATGACAGCTCTGGCCCTTATACAGACCCCGAGATCTTGACGGATATTCGCGAAGGGCTAAAGCCGCTGCGTGCAGACTGGATCCGCACGCGAGGTGATGTGGAAGAGTACCAGGGCCGCGCGGTCAAGCCCGAGGATAACGGCTTTGTCGAAGGGGTTCGTCTGGTTGCTGAATTTCCACGCGTTCCCAATCCTTTGCGCGGATCTTCTGATGTAGCGCCAACACAGCTTGCCTATGCCCGCGCCGGTATTATCACTCCCGAGATGGAGTTTGTTGCGATCCGCGAAAACCAGTTGCGGGAGACCTCGCCTTGCCACGCAGTGCGCGATGGCAATGATTTCGGGGCCAATATCCCCGACTATGTGACGCCGGAATTCGTCCGTCAGGAAATTGCAGCGGGGCGCGCCATTATCCCGGCCAATATCAATCATCCTGAGCTGGAGCCGATGATCATCGGGCGCAACTTCCTTGTGAAGATCAACGCCAATATGGGAACTTCGGCCGTTACCTCGTCAATGGAGGAGGAGGTCGACAAGCTCGTCTGGGCGATCCGCTGGGGCGCTGATACGGTGATGGATCTGTCGACCGGCCGCAACATCCACAACACCCGCGAATGGATCATCCGCAATTCCCCGGTGCCCATCGGCACTGTTCCGATCTATCAGGCGCTTGAAAAGGTGAACGGCATAGCCGAGGACCTGACGTGGGAGGTGTTCCGCGACACGCTGATCGAACAGGCAGAGCAGGGGGTGGATTACTTTACCATCCATGCAGGTGTGCGACTGCATATGGTGCCGATGACAGCCGAGCGGGTTACAGGCATTGTTTCGCGCGGCGGTTCGATCATGGCCAAGTGGTGTTTGCACCATCACAAGGAGAGCTTCCTGTATGAGCATTTTGCGGAGATCTGCGACCTCTGCCGACAATATGATGTCTCCTTCTCATTGGGGGACGGGCTGCGCCCGGGATCAATTGCTGACGCCAATGACGCGGCACAGTTTGCAGAGTTGGAAACGCTTGGGGAACTGACCAAGATCGCCTGGGCCAAGGATTGTCAGGTGATGATCGAAGGGCCCGGCCATGTGGCCATGCACAAGATCAAGGAGAATATGGATAAGCAATTGGAGTGCTGTCACGAGGCTCCGTTCTATACGCTTGGGCCGCTCACCACGGATATTGCGCCGGGCTATGACCATATCACATCCGGCATTGGCGCGGCCATGATCGGTTGGTTCGGCTGTGCTATGCTATGTTACGTGACGCCCAAGGAGCATCTGGGCCTGCCGGACCGCGATGATGTGAAGACGGGTGTGATCACCTACAAAATTGCGGCTCATGCGGCTGATCTGGCCAAAGGGCTGCCAGGTGCGCAACGTCGTGATGATGCCCTGTCACGGGCGCGGTTTGAATTCCGCTGGGAGGATCAGTTCAACCTGTCTCTGGATCCGGATACAGCCCGAGAGTACCACGATCAGACCTTACCCAAAGAGGCGCATAAGGTGGCCCATTTCTGCTCCATGTGCGGCCCCAAGTTCTGCTCTATGCGGATCAGCCATGACATTCGCGCTGAAGCCCAGAAGGAAGGCATGGAGGCAATGGCCGCGAAATTCCGCGAGGGTGGCGAACTTTATGTGCCGCTGCACGCAGAAGACGCCTAGGGGCGGGGTGGCTCGTGCCGGAATAAGCCGGCCTTTGAGCAGCTCAGGTTTTGGCCTTTAAGGTTTGGCCAGTAGTTCTGGTGCGTCACAGCCGGAAAAGTGAAAGCCCCACCAGGATCTCTGGCGGGGCTTTCTTTTTGCGAGTGCGAGTGTTTGGGGGCGTTACTCAGCAGCGCGCAAAGGCTGGCTGGGGTTTGTCGGATCTGACGGCTTCTCCGCTTGGGACTTGCGAAGAGTGCCGTCCTCCCAAAGGATTTCAGTCTCCGCCAGCGCCTTGGTGTTCAGAGCTGTTTCGCGCTCCGAAGAGGGGGACGCACTCGACAGGCGTGCAAGGACACGTCCAAGGGCGGCCGCATAAGTGGTGATCCAGATGCGGATTGCCAGAAGCGATGGCGTCACAATCAATGTCAGGACCGTTGCGATACCCAATCCAAAGACCACCGCCGTGGCCAGCTGTTTCCACCACAGCGCGGTTGGGCTGTCGATGGTGTAGCCGCCATTGATGAAGTCAAGGCTGAGGCCAAACATCATCGGTGCCAGACCGGCCATTGTGGTAATGGTGGTCAGCAGAACAGGGCGGATCCGCTGTTGTGTGGTGCGAATGATCGCCTCGATCCGCGGCATCTGCTGGCTGTATTCCTGATAGGTGTCGATCAGAACAATATTGTTGTTCACCACGATCCCCGCCAGAGCAACGATCCCGGTCCCGGTCATAATGATCGAGAAGGGCTGCTGCATGACCATCATGCCGATCAACACCCCGGTGGTGGACAGGATAACCGCCAAAAGCACCAGGATCGAGTTATAGAAACTGTTGAACTGCGCCAGCAGGATCACGAACATCAGCGCCAAAGCACCTGCGAAGGCTTTGGACAGGAAGGCACCGGATTCCTCTTGCTCTTCCTGGTCGCCGGTCCATTCCCATGCGATGGATTTGTCAAAAGGACCTGTTTCCAGCCACTTTGTCAGGGCGGCAATACGCTCGTTGGCATTAACGGCCTCCAGGCGCCCACCGTTTTCCAGCGCGTCTTTGACCTCTTCGGCATTTTGAGCGCCGGTCAAGGCGGCAATGTTGAACCGATTGCCGTTTGGAGCCGTCAACGTTGCGTCACCATTGCCTTCGACCAATTTCAACAGCGCCAGCTCATTTGCTTCATCGCCTTCTCCCAGAACAAGCGCGGTCAGTCCTGGTTCAAAATCGGCTTTCACATCATAGTACCGCTGTTGGTCAACGCGGTCGATCTGGGCGATTTTTGGAACCGGTTTCCGGGTGATGAAGTTGGACAGGGGGACCGGGCCGCCCGGGGTCGGCACCTTCAGCGTATCCAGCGTCGACAGGACACGATCTTCGGCAGGCAAACGTACGCGGATTTCGCTTTCTTCGTCCGAACTGTCGGTGCGCATCTCGTCCAGCAGAATACCACGTGTCACCAGCTGGACCATCGCGCCAACAGTTGCAACATCCGCGCCATAGCGTCCAGCGCGGGCCACATCCACGTCGATCTCCCAGTCGATACCGGGCAGGGGCAAGCTGTCTTCCTGCTGCATCAGGCCCGGGGTCTCGTCGAATTTTTCTCGAGCAATCCGGGTTGCTTCCCGCAATGGTCCCCAGTCGTCCCCTTTGATCCGAAGGTGCACAGGTTTACCGGAAGATGGACCATCTTCGAGGGCGCGCAGCTCGACAATAAAGCCGGGAATATCAGCGACCATTTCATTGAGCTGGTCCATGACAAAGTCACCGTCATATTCTGACGCCGTCACTTCGCGCGTGAACCAGCCGTTCAGGACGCTTTCCTTTTCTTTGGGGCGTTCGTTCCACGGGATAATTTCGAATTGAACCTGGCCCACTGTGTCAGGCGGAACGGAAGCGCCAGAGCTGTCGGTGTCAAGGCCGCCATCGCCCGCAAAGGAGAAGACGTTGACTACGGCCGGATGCTGGGAAATCACATTCTCCGCAATCCGGACCATCTCGTCCTTTTCAGTCAGCGACAGGTTCCCCCGAGCGCGCACATAGGCGGTGGCTTGCTCTGGCTCCGTCTCGACAAAGAACTCAACACCATAGTTGTTTTCGCCAAAGGCTGTGAACACTTTGGAAATGCCGAAGCCCACAATAAGGATCATGACAAGCGGCATAACAGGATTGCCGACGATCATTTTGATAATCCAGCCAAAGCCGTTCAGTCGGAAGCCCGATTGGGGCTTCTCTTCCGGTGCCTGACGCTCCACCGCGGACAAGGTTACGGATGCCGCAAAAGCCGAAATGGAAAACACGACGGCACCTAAAAGCATCGGACCGATGCCCGAAGACCCTTCCGGCATAAGGTAGGCCGGATTCAGCATCTGCATAGCACCGGCAAACATACCAAAGAGCGAAACGGGCACCAGCAGCGCACGGACGATCCACGGCAGCTTTGCCCGCAGGAAATCAGCCATAAAGCCAAAGCTGCGGCTCATACGGCCAGAGACGCCGCCCATAACCGGCAGGTAGATCAGCGCCACAATCAGCGAGGCCGACAGAACAAAGATCAGCGTCACAGGCAGCATACCCATGAACTCACCCGGAACGCCGGGCCAGAACAGCATCGGTAAGAAGGCGCAGAGCGTGGTCGCCGTAGAGGACACGATCGGCCAGAACATGCGTTTTGCGGCCTCTACATAGGCGTGCATGGGGCCCACGCCTTCTTTGATGCGTTTGTCGGCGTATTCCACCACAACAATCGCGCCGTCCACGAGCATGCCCACCGCAAGGATCAGGCCGAACATCACGATGTTTGAAATGGTGATCCCCATCAGTGCAAGGAAGGCAAAGCACAACAGGAATGACGTTGGGATGGCAAAACCGACCAGCAGGGCCGCGCGGCTGCCAAGCGCCGACAGAACCACAATCATAACCAGAGCGATTGCCGTCAGGACCGAGCCCTCCAGCTGGCTGACCATAGATCCGACCTTGTAGCTTTGGTCGTTAGATGTGCCGACGGTGATTGCGGTCTGCAACTCCTCCGGCCAGCGGGACTTTGACACCTCTATGGTTTCCTTGACCTTCGCAACGGTGTCGATCAGGTTGAACCCTTTGCGCTTTACAACCTGCAACGCGATGGTGTTTTCACCATCAAACCGTGCAGTGCCTTCGCGGTCTTCAAAGGTAAAGTTGATCTCTGCCAATTCTCCGAGGGTTACCACACGGTCGCCGTTGGTCTTGATCGGCAGCTCATAGATATCCTGCACCTCGTCAAAGGTCGACGGAATCTTGACGGAAAAGGCGCCTTGTTCTGTGTCCACTTCACCGGCCGCGATCAGCTGGTTGTTGTTCTGGACCACCTCGATCAGTTCAAGCGCGGTGACGTTATAGGCTTCCAGCCGCAGCGGGTCGATGATCACTTCCACCATCTCTTCGCGCTTGCCCGCGATGCCCGCTTCCAGAACGGCATCCAGGGATTCCAGATCGTCCTGCAGGTTATTGGCAATTCGTGTCATCGTCCGTTCCGGCACATCACCGGTCAGGTTCACAATCACGATCGGGAATTCAGAGAAGTTGATTTCGGTAATCGTGTACTTCTCGGCACCTTCCGGAAACTCGGCCTCGGCCGTATCCATGGCGTCGCGGATGTCGGCGATGATGGCCGTTTTATCCCAGCCAAAGTCAAACTCCAGTGCGACACCGGCATAGCCTTCCGCAGCGGTTGACGTCATCGTGTCCAAACCGTCCAGATCGGACAGCTCCGTTTCCATCACTTTAACCAGCAATGTCTCAGAATCTTCGGCAGAAATGCCGGGGAAGGGGACCGAGATAAAGATAGCCGGGATTTCAATATCCGGCTCACCTTCCTTGGGAAGCGCAGAATAGGCAAAGCCCCCCACCAGAAGGGAGATCACGATAAAGGCGATCACCATTCGGGCGCGATCAGCAGCCCAGTTTACAATGCCTGTCATCTCAGAACGCCTCTTTGTATGTGGCGACCACGGATACGCCGTGAGTTACAAAATCCTGACCAACAACAATTACGTCTGCCTTGTCCGGTAGACCGGCCAGCCATACCCCGTCGATTTCGTCCCGCAACAGCTTTACCGGTACAAATTCGACCTTGCTGTCCGCGCCAACGATGCGAACGCCCAGGCGACCGTCTTTGTTCAGGGTGAGTGACGATTGAGGCAGCTTGTGCGCCTGCGCGCCATCGGCGGCAATGACGATGTCTGCTGTCTGACCGTCGCGGATCTTCAGATCGGGGTTCGCGACAACGATGTCGATCTCAAACGTACGGGTTTCAGGGTCGGCTGAGCGGCTGACAAAGGTCACCTGACCCTGAACATCAGCGCCTGTGGCCAGTGTAGCCGTGGCAATGGCCCCAACTGCGACGCGGTCGACTTCCGCCTCCGGGACATAGCCAACCAGTTTGATTTCATCCAGCTGGATAACAGTGGCGCAAAGTTCGCCCGGTTGCATCAAGCTGCCAAGCTCTGCGGTGTCGCTTTCCAGCAGGCCGTCAAACGGGGCCTTGATGGTCAGGCGATCCATTTCCTTTTCGGCTTCGCTAACGGTTGCAGCGGCGGCTTCAACGCCGGCGGCAGATGTTTCCAGTCCGGATTGTGCGCTTGCAATGGCTGCGACCGCCGTGCGCTCGGCGGCTTCGGCTGCGGCCAAACGTGTTTCAGAGGCAAAACCGCCTTCGGACAGTTTCTGTGCCGCGACCAAGTTGATTTCAGCTTCCTTCAGCAAGGCATGCGCTTCTTCCAAACGCGCCTGCGCTTCCGGCTGTTTTGCCTTGGCTTCTGACAGGCGTGCGCGCGCTTCTGACAGCTGCGCCGGGCGTGTGCCGGGATCCAGAACGCAGAGCTCCTCTCCGGCCTTGACCTGCATGCCCTTGCGCAGCGGCGGGTTGATCACGGTCGCGGTTGTCTCGGCGCGCACCTCAACCTGGCGCTTTGCTTCGGTGCGCCCTCTTAGGACCACGGCGCTGTCGATCTCGCGGGCGGTGCTTTGAATTGCAACAACACGTACACGTTTTTCGCCGGCTTCTGGAACTGTCTCCGCGTCTGTTGCTTCTTCTGCTTGCGCCTCGGTTGCGGTCTCGTCGGTGTTGCGCGCAAAGGCGAGTAGAGAATCGCGCTCAATCACGAGCATGTAAAGGAACGCCGTAACAAGAATGGCGGTCAAAATGGGTATGAGACGCATAGTCGTGAGTCCTGTAAAAATGGGACAGCGCAACTTCGATAAGAAATGGGCTTTCCAGACAGTAGATTCGCGCGAATCGAAACTCGGCAGGTTCCGTATATGCACAGACCGTTCTAAACTAAGTAGTTTAGATCACATTTGAAACGCAAAGATACATTTTTCTTGCGGCCTGCACGACATCGCGCCACTTGGCTTAGACAAAAGGGCAGGGTAAGACGTCCCGACAGCTTGCAGACGTGCCGACCCGTTTCGGCAATCCGAAGGGAGTTCCGGATGAGCGATACCGACAGTTTCATCGACGAGGTGACCGAAGAGGTCCGCCGCGACCGGCTATATCAGGTTTTGCGCCGTTATGGTTGGATTGGTGCCGTATTGGTGGTCGCAATCGTTGGAGGAACCGCGTTCCGCGAGATTAACCGCGCCAAGGAAGAGGCTTCCGCGCAGGAGCTAGGCGATGCAATGATCAAAGCACTGGAACCCGCTGAAGCGGTTGAGCGTGCGGCGCTGCTGGCAAATGTTTCAGCAGAAGACGTGGCTCAGCAGATGCTGGTCGATATGGCTCGTGCAGGTGCTTTTGTCGAAGCTGGTTCCACCCAGGACGCAATTTCACTGTATCAGGGGATTGCTTCCAATGGTGATGTGGATGTGGTCTATCGTCACATCGCCTCCTTCAAAGCGCTGACATTGCAGGGAGATGCGCTCAGCATTGATGAACGTCGTCTGCAATTCAACGCATTGGCGGCGCCTGGTGCGCCGCTTGCGCATCTGGCTGCTGAGCAGCTGGCGCTTCTGGAAATAGAAGGGGGCAACACCGAAGCGGCGATTGCGCTTCTGCAGACTTTGCTGGATGACGCAACGACATCTGTGGACCTCCAGGACCGCGCGCGCCAGCTTATCGTGGCGCTTGGCGGTGTGCCTCAGTAAAAGACTGCTTTGGGCGGATGATTAACGAAGGTTGATTAACCGCCTCACTTTGTGTGAAAAAACCGCTGACGTTCGAAGACAAAGGGCCGGTAATGAAACAGGCGTTCTCGATTTCCCGATTGGGTCACATTCTATGTGGCACCGCTTTTGCGCTGGTCCTTGTTGGATGTACCGAAAAAGAAGCGGTTCTGCAGGGGGTCCGCGAACCCATCCGCCCGGATGAGGTGGTAAAGACTGAAAACCAGTCCCGCGCGATCAAGCTGGCGCAGCAGACAAATAACAAGTCCTGGCCGCAGTCGCATGGGACCGCGCAGTTCCGTACGGCTCATCCGGCTTTGTCTGCGGCTCCGTCCCAGATTTGGTCTGTCAGCATTGGAACGGGTGATGAACGTCGCCAGCGGATTACAGCGCAGCCCATTGTGGGCGATGGTCGTATCTACACGCTGGACAGTGGCGGCAAAGTGTCTGCGGTTGCGCCGTCGGGTCAGATCCTTTGGCAAACAGATATTATCCCGTCTACCGATGACGAAGGCCAGGCAACCGGCGGTGGCCTCGCTTTTGACAATGGCGTTGTTTACGTCTCCTCCGGCTTTGGGGTTCTGACCGCAATCAAGGCGTCCAGCGGTGAAGAAATTTGGCGTCAGGAGCTGGATGCAACCGGATCCGGTCAACCGCTGGTGCGGGATGGATTGGTGTATCTTGTGGCTGGCGACGACACCGGTTGGGCGATCCGCAGCAAGGACGGCCGCATTGCCTGGCAGATCAAGGCAACCCCAAGTCCCGCCAATGTCCTCGGGGCTCCGGCGCCGGTGTTGACCAAAGACCTGGCTGTATTTGCCTTTGGTTCTGGTGATTTGACGGCGACTTTCCGCAAAGGTGGGTTCCAGCGTTGGAATGCCTCTATCGGGGGCGAACGGACCGGCAGCACGGTTGGCACGATCAACGATGTCACCGGCGGTCCGGTTGTTGTAGGGAAACGGATCTTTGTGGGCAACCACGGCGGACGCACCGCGGCCTTTGACGCTGAAAGCGGCCTGCGTATCTGGACGGCGCGCGAAGGTGCGTTGGGTCCTGTCTGGCCGGCCGGGGGCAGCCTGTTCCAGGTAAGTGATACAAACCGTCTTCTGCGTCTTGACGCTGACACAGGAGAGGTCATCTGGTCCGTTCGACTGCCGGGTTTTGTCAAAGACAAACCGCGCAAACGGGGGGAAGTGGTTGCAAGCTACGGTCCGGTTTTGGCTGGCGGTCAGGTTATTGTTGCGTCCAATGACGGTTTTCTGCGATTTTACGACCCGACTGATGGCAGCCTGAAACGTCAGGTGGAAATCGACGGAGGAGCCACCACGGCACCTGTTGTTGCAGGCCAAACTCTATACGTTGTGTCGACCAAAGGCGAACTCCACGCTTTCCGTTGACGCAAAGATGCGCTATGGGGCGCGTCTGATACCGCTGAAAGTGTGAAACCATGTCCTTTACCCTGGCCATTGTGGGCCGCCCAAACGTGGGCAAATCAACCCTGTTCAACCGTTTGGTTGGAAAAAAGCTGGCTCTGGTCGATGATCAACCGGGGGTGACCCGTGACCTGCGCGAGGGGGAAGGCAAGCTTGGCGATCTGCGGTTCACCGTGATCGACACCGCCGGTTTGGAGGACGCCACCGACAATTCGCTGGAAGGGCGGATGCGCCGTCTGACCGAACGTGCGGTGGATATGGCCGATATCTGCCTGTTTATGATTGATGCCCGTACCGGTGTGACGCCAACAGATGAGCTCTTTGCCGATATTCTGCGCCGCAAGTCCGCTCATGTGATCCTCGCGGCAAACAAGGCTGAAGGCAATGCAGCCGAGGCTGGCGTGTTGGAAGCCTATGGGCTGGGTCTGGGAGAGCCGTTGCGCCTGTCTGGTGAACACGGTGAAGGCATGCCGGATCTGTATTCTGTCCTGATGCCGCTGGCGGAGAAATTTGAAGCCCAGGCCGTGGACAACAATCCTGTTGTCGATGTGGACCTGGAGGACGAAGACGACTGGGACGAAGAGACTGAATATGAAGTCCCGATGCCAACCGCAGAGAAACCATTGCAGGTTGCCGTCATCGGACGCCCTAATGCGGGCAAATCCACTCTGATCAACAAGATCCTTGGCGAAGATCGTCTGCTGACCGGCCCCGAAGCAGGGATTACCCGTGATGCCATCTCCCTGAAGGTCGAGTGGAACGACGTGCCAATGCGGATTTTTGACACCGCTGGTATGCGCAAAAAGGCAAAGGTCCAGGAAAAACTGGAAAAGCTGTCTGTCTCGGACGGTCTGCGTGCGGTCAAGTTTGCTGAGGTTGTGGTGGTCCTGCTCGACGCTGCGATCCCGTTCGAGCAACAAGACCTGCGCATTGCGGATCTGGCCGAACGGGAAGGGCGCGCCGTGATCATCGCCGTCAACAAATGGGACGTCGAGGATGAAAAGCAGGAGAAGCTGAAAACTCTGAAAGAGAGTTTTGAACGTCTCCTGCCGCAGCTGCGTGGCGCGCCTCTGATTACGGTTTCTGCCAAAACGGGTCGGGGTCTGGATCGTCTGAACGATGCCATCATCCGGGCGTATAAAGTCTGGAACCGCCGTATTCCCACTGCTGCACTCAATCGCTGGCTGACCGGGATGTTGGAACAGCACCCGCCGCCTGCACCGCAGGGCAAGCGGATCAAGATGCGTTACATAACCCAAGCCAAAACCCGCCCACCGGGATTTGTTGTGATGTGTTCGCATCCCGATAAGGTTCCGGCGGCATATTCCCGCTATTTGGTGAATGGGCTGCGGCAGGATTTTGAAATGCCGGGAACGCCGATCCGTCTGACACTGCGCGGTCAGGGCGATAAAAACCCCTATAAAGGGCGCAAAAAAGCTCCTCCATCAAAGCTGCGAAAGCACCTGGAAGGGCGCAGAAGCTAACCTACTTTCGGCAAGAACATTAATAATGTGCGGGCGCTCTAATCGGGCGCCCTCATTTGTTGTTTAGTCACCTCTCCAAAAGGGGGCACGCAAAACATCGCTCATCCAATTTGGTGGGGGTAACAAAATAGAGGGCCAGGTGTAGAAACTTGACTGGTGAAGGCCTATTTTATGTTTTGTTGATCGTGAGCAGGTGCTTGGATGGATTTGCGCGCACATACACGGAAATTTTGCGATAAAGACAATCGGCTGGCCGCTGCCAGTTATTTCGGAACTTTTGCCGTTTACTTCCTGTCGCTTTATGTTGCCATTACCCAAATGGAACATTGGTATCTGATGCTGCCAGCCGGAGTGGTCTTCTCCTTTGCAGCGGTGCGTCTTTATGTTTTGCAACATGATACCGGGCACCACTCGCTGTTCGAGACCCGGTTGCAGAACGAAATTGCGGGTCACGTTCTGTCCCCTTTTACTTTTGCGCCGTTTGAGGTGATGAAGCAGAACCACAACCTGCA
The DNA here is from genome assembly GCF_056159265.1 of Epibacterium sp. ABZ3_068. Taxonomy (NCBI): domain Bacteria; kingdom Pseudomonadati; phylum Pseudomonadota; class Alphaproteobacteria; order Rhodobacterales; family Roseobacteraceae; genus Epibacterium; species Epibacterium sp. ABZ3_068. Next base: position 3,487,615 of record NZ_JBSWUV010000001.1, on the reverse strand, counting down.
TCATTCATACGTTGGAAATCTTGAACATCGAGACTCCGGCGAAATTCACACTATGACGTTGGCAGAATGGGAAACCGCGAATTGGCAAAGCAGACTGCTTTATCGTCTGTATCGCAGCCCTTTCATTCTGGTACCGCTGGGGGCCGCCTTTATCTATTTTGTCCGGTATCGTTGGCCCAAGAACACGCTGCGGTTCGGTGTTGTAGGCGTTTTGGCGCATAACCTGGTCATCGTCTCTCTTCTTTACACCCTGTTTCGATTGGCGGGTGCAGAAGGGGTTTTGATCTGGCTGGCGTTCTCATTCCTGGGCGGGATGATCGGCGTTTTGCTTGTGTATCTGCAACATAACTTTGAAGATACTTATTGGGACCGACGCCCCGATCTGAACCCGGTTGAAGCCGCCTTGGAAGGATCTTCCTGTCTCGACTTTGGTTGGTTCTTTGACATGATGGTGGCCAATATCACGTTGCACGATATCCACCACTTCAATGCCCGTATACCGTCCTACAGGCTGCGCCGCTGTCACTACAGTCTGCCCGATGACGTCGCGCCCAGGCGTATAAAGTTCAGCGAAGCAATCCGCGCTTTGACCCTCAAACTTTGGGATGAAGAGAAAAAACGTCTTGTCCCCTTTCCAAAACACTTATGATAGATGATATTATGACGTCATTTCGTCAATAAAACTATCACGGTTGAAAGGAGCAGGGAGATGACAACGCTGTTGAAAATTGCAGGCGTCGGGCCGGCATTGGCAAAGGCGCTGACGGCTAACAAGCTGACATCGGCAGAGGCAATTGCAAGTCTGAGCATTGGGGAACTTTCGGAAATTCCCGGTATCGGCGCGCGTCGTGCCCCTAAGTTAAAAGAAGCCGCGGCGGCGGCTGTGGCGGCAGAAGGGGGCGGCGCAAAACCCGTTGCGGTTACAGCTGTGCCCCGTAAAACGGCTGCCAAACCAGCCAGCCAGAAAAAACCAGCCGCCCGCAAGACGGCCGCGCGTTCGGCTGCCAAGCCTGTGGCCAAACCTGTGGCCTCAAAACCCAAAACACCTTCATTGAGCGAAGCCCTGGCCGTTGCTGAGGCCGCCCGCGCCGCCGCTGAAGAAAAAGCGGCCAAGGCTGAACAGAAGGCAAAGAAGGCCCAAAAGAAGGCGGCCGCCCTGATGGCTGAATTTGCCCTAGCTAAAGAAACGGCGAAGAAAAAAGCCAAAAAGAAAAAGGGCAAAGCCAAGAAAGAGATCGCCAGTGAGAAGGCAAAGGGCGCGTCTATCCTCGCGGCCAAACGGTCCAGGAAAAGTCGGAAGGACAAAAAATAACCGGCCCCTTGCGGCGCCGGTTGCTTCGTTTTGGCTGTGGCTGGTCTGTTATCAGACCAGCTTGCCCTCGGCGCTGAGGGTCAGTTTGCCGCCCAGATAGGGGGACAGGGCTTCGGGCAGTTTGACAGAACCGTCTTCTTGCTGGCCGTTTTCAAGAACCGCAATCAGGCAGCGACCGACTGCAAGGCCAGAGCCGTTCAATGTATGTACGAACTCGGGCTTGCCACCCTCGGACGGTTTGAACCGCGCATTCATACGGCGGGCCTGGAAATCACCGGTGGTGGAGACCGAAGAGATCTCACGGTAGGTGTTCTGGCCCGGCACCCAGGCTTCGATGTCAAACGTACGACGCGCGCCAAAGCCCATGTCGCCGGTGCACAGGATCACAGTGCGATAGGGCACGCCCAGTTTCTCCAGAATGCCTTCGGCACAGCGCAACATGCGCTTTTGTTCTTCGTCAGACTTGTCCGGATGCACGATCGAGACCATCTCGACCTTTTCGAACTGGTGCTGGCGCAGCATGCCCGACGTGTCACGCCCGGCGCTGCCTGCTTCGGAGCGGAAACACAGGGTATGGGCGGTGTAGCGTTGCGGCAGGTCTGCTTCTTCCAGCATCTCATCAGCGACGGAATAGGTCAGCGGCACCTCGGAGGTGGGCACCAGCCACCAGCCGTTTGTGGTCTGATAGCTGTCCTCGCCAAATTTCGGCAGCTTATCGGTGCCGTACATGGCCTCATCGCGCACCAAGACGGGTGAGTTCACCTCAGTCAGGCCGTTTTCATCCACATGGGTGTCGACCATGAACTGAGCCAGGGCGCGGTGAATACGGGCAACCGCCCCTTTCAGCATCACAAAACGCGCGCCCGAAATTTTTGCAGCGGTTTCAAAATCCATCGACGCCGCAACGCCTTTGATCTCAAAGTGTTCTTTGGGGGTGAACGAAAACTCTGCAGGTTCGCTCCAACGGTTTACCTCAACGTTGTCGTCTTCATCTGCGCCATTTGGCACATCATCAGCAGGCGCGTTTGGGATGCGGGCCAGCATATCTGTCAGCTTGGCGTCCAGCTCTTTGGCCTCTGCCTGCATTGCAGCAACTTCGGCCTTTTTCTCGGACACAGCGGCGCGCAGGCGTTCAAATTCTTCGTTGTCGCCTTTGGCCTTGGCGGCACCAATGGCCTTGGCAGCCTTGTTCTGTTCCGCCTGTGCTTCTTCGGCAGCCTGAATTTTGCTGCGACGCTGTTCGTCCAGTGCCAGAATATCAGACGAGATCGACGCATCCCCACGCCGCGCCAAAGCGGCGTCGAAGGCGGTTGGATTTTCGCGGATTGCGCGAATGTCGTGCATGGTCTTGCTCCTGGCTAATTGAATCAATGCCTCATCCTATGCCGCACAGATGCGCAAAGGAAAAGGGGAGAGGCACGCAAAGCGCCAACTTGCTGCATTTGAACCAGAAGGCAGCGTTAACATCCGTTTATCAGTTGCGTTCTATCCGCCTTGCAAAGCCCAGAGCCAGAGCATAGGTTCCCGGAAAAATAATGGTGCGATTTGCGCACCTCTGACAGAAGGAATATCCCATGGAAGGCAGTGCGATCGCGCAATTTGTCCCCCTCATTCTGATTTTTGCCATTATGTACTTCCTGCTGATCCGTCCGCAGCAGAAGAAGATGAAAGAGCATCAGAAGATGGTTGAAGCACTGCGCCGGGGTGATCAGGTTGTGACCCAAGGTGGTGTGATCGGCAAAGTCGCCAAAGTAAAAGAAGACGGCGAAGTCGAAATCGAGATTGCGGAAGGTGTCAAAGTCCGCGTCGTGCAGTCCACGATTGCTCAGGTTCTGAACAAAACGGAACCGGCGGCGTAAGTCTTCTGTCCAACAAAACGAAAAGGCAGAGCTATGCTGCAAATTGATCTTTGGAAAAGGGTCATGATCGCGCTGGTTTGCGCGGTGGGCCTTTTGCTGGCTCTGCCGAATGCGTTTTATACGCAGGTAGAACAGTCAAATGACGCCGAGGCGGCGATTGTCGCTGCTGGCGAAACGCCGGAACGGTTGGAACAGGCGGCCCAGTGGCCGTCTTTTCTGCCGTCTGGTCTTGTAAATCTGGGTCTGGACTTGCGCGGCGGTGCGCATCTTCTGGCTGAGGTTCAGGTGGAAGACGTCTATGAGGCGCGTATGACGGCGCTTTGGCCCGAAGTGCGCAGCGCCCTGCGAGATGTGCGCGCTGAGGTGGGAACCTTCCGCCGTCAGCCGGGACCGGCGGATGAAATTCGGGTCAAACTGTCAAATCCGGAAGGCATGAGCACCGCGCTGAGCGTTCTGCGCGCGCTTGCAACTCCGGTTGTCACGCTGACCGGCGCTGGCGCCAATGATATCGAGGTCTCCGGGCAAGGTGACACTGTTACGATAACCCTTTCGGATGCGGAAAAGGTTGCCAGCGACGACCGTACCGTCCGCCAGGCGCTGGAAATTGTCCGTCGACGGATTGATGCCGTTGGCACCCGTGAACCGACGATCCAAAGGCAGGGTTCTGACCGGATACTGATACAAGTGCCGGGGCTCGGCTCAGCCTCTGAGCTAAAGATTATCATCGGTACTACTGCGCAACTGACCTTCAACCCGGTTGTCCGTCAGGGCACCGATGCAAATGCTGCGCCTGGTGTCGGCAACAAGGTTGTTCCCTCTCTGGACGAAGAGGGCGTTTATTACACCGTTGAAGCCGCACCTGTGGTGACGGGTGAGGAACTGGTGGATGCGCAGCCCTCGTTTGACGACTACGGCCGCCCTGCGGTGAGCTTCCGGTTCAACCCGGCAGGGGCCCGCAAGTTTGGCGACTACACGGCTGAAAACATCGGCTCGCCTTTTGCAATCCTGCTGGATGATGAGGTCGTATCGGCCCCTGTAATCCAATCCCATATTCCGAGTGGCAGCGGTATTATCACCGGCAACTTCTCCATCGAGGAAAGCACCAATTTGGCGGTCCTGCTGCGGGCTGGTGCCTTGCCAGCCGAGCTGACCTTTCTGGAAGAGCGCACCATCGGTCCCGAGCTTGGCCAGGACAGTATTGATGCGGGCAAGATCGCCACAATCGTGGCCTTTGTTGCGGTGCTGGTGTTTATGGCGCTGAGCTATGGTCTGTTTGGGATCTTTGCGAATATTGCGCTGTTGATCAACGTTGGCCTGATCTTTGGCGCGCTCAGCCTGATCGGCGGTACGCTGACATTGCCGGGGATTGCGGGCATCGTTCTGACCGTGGGTATGGCTGTGGACGCAAATGTTCTGATCTTCGAACGGATCCGCGAAGAGCTGAAAGCAGGCCGCGGCCCGGCGCGCTCTATTGACGAGGGCTACTCCAAAGCGCTCTCGGCCATTGTGGATGCAAACGTGACAACCTTTATAACAGCGGTGATCCTGTTTGTTATGGGCTCCGGTCCCGTGCGTGGTTTTGCCATCACCCTGGGTCTTGGCATTCTTACGTCGGTCTTCACCGCGATCTTTGTGACCCGCCTTCTGGTGGTCCTCTGGTTCGAGCGTCGCCGTCCCAAAACGATTGAGGTGTAACCCATGCGACTAAGACTTGTACCCGAGGAAACGTCGTTTAATTTCTTTGGCCGGTCCAAACTGTGGCTTGGTATCTCAGTCCTGTTGATCATTGTGGGTCTGACCTCCTTTGCGCTGCAGGGCCTTAACTTTGGCATCGATTTCCGAGGTGGGACGACAGTACGGACCGAATCCAGCCAAAGCGTGGATGTGGGGACTTACCGGACTGCAATGGCTCCGCTGGAACTGGGGGATGTCTCCATCACCGAGGTGTTCGATCCATCCTTTGCCGAAGACCAGCATGTGGCCATGATCCGCATCCAGGCGCAAGAGGGCGGCGAAGCCATCTCGGGCGACCAGATCCAAGCCCTTGAAACCGCACTGAGCGCTGTGGCCCCGGGCATCAAATTTGTGTCGGTCGAAAGCGTTGGTCCCAAGGTTTCGGGTGAGCTGATCTGGACCGCCGCACTGGCCGTCGGCCTCGCGATTGCGGCGGTTCTGGTCTATATCTGGCTGCGGTTCGAATGGCAGTTTGCCTTGGGCGCTGTTGCCGCACTTGTGCACGATGTGATCCTGACCATTGGCGTTTTCTCTGAATTGCAGATCAAATTCGACCTCGCAATCATCGCGGCGCTGCTGACCATCGTCGGTTATTCGCTAAACGATACAGTGGTTGTTTTTGACCGTGTGCGTGAAAATCTGCGCAAATACAAAAGCAAGGATCTGGCCGAAGTTCTGAACCTTTCGATCAATGAAACGCTCAGCCGGACAATGATGACCTCGGTCACAACTCTGATCGCGCTGATCTCTCTGTTTGTTCTGGGGGGGGATGTGATCCGCGGGTTTGTCTTTGCGATGATCTGGGGTGTTGTGGTCGGGACGTATTCTTCGATCTTTGTGGCGTCGATCATCCTCTTGCGTCTCGGCGTGAAGCGGGATTGGAATAAACCCTCGGCTCCCAGCGGCAACCAGTTTGCCAATATCGATGCCTGAGGCGTTTTTTAACGCCCTCGAAACACCAGGGTTTTGGTGGCTGATTGCCACTATCGGAGCCGCGGGTTTGATCCGCGGCTTCACTGGTTTTGGCACTGCGCTGATCTTTGTTCCGGTTGCCTCCCAATTTCTGAGTTTCACGGAAGTGATCCTTTTGATTACCCTGACCGGCATTGGCTCCATGGCGGCATTGGTGCCGCAGGCCTGGAAACAAGCTGACCGCAGCGAGGTGGGGGTGCTTGCCCTTGCGGCGGCTGTAACGGCGCCGGTTGGGGTATATCTTCTGGGGATCATAGACGTGCTGACCCTGCGTTGGATTGCGGCGGCGATCATCGCGGTTACGCTGGCGGCTGTCGTCTCGGGCTGGCGCTATCATGGCCGCCTGGGCGCGCCAGGGCGGCTGGGGGTCGGTGCTGCCTCCGGGCTGTTTGGCGGCATGACCGGGCTCACGGGGCCTGTGGTGATTGTCTTCTACCTCGCCAATGCACGCGACATCACCAAAGTGCGCGCCAATACGATCCTGTTTCTGGCGGCGCTGGATGTGGTTATCCTGGCCAACCTCATTCTGGGAGATCCCATCGCAGCACGCACGCTTTGGCTCGCGGTTTTGATCGGCGTCCCCTATGTCCTGGCCACAGTTCTGGGCAAAGCGGCTTTTGATCCGCGCTTTGAACGGGTTTACCGGCTGTCGGCCTATTCCGTGATTGCCCTGGCTGTGGTAACCAGTCTCCCAGTGTTTGACTGAAAGGACCCGCACATGCGCCTGAATGAGGTAAGCTATACCGACGCCGAACCGATTGACGGTTATGGTCCAGGCTTCTTCCGTATCGGCGGCAAAGTCCATCAGGGCGCAGTTCTGACCTCTCCGAAAGGCACGCAAAGCTGGGCCGGATATGAGGATCACGAAAACTTGTTGGCGCTCGCCGGGTCCGTTGACGTTCTTTTTGTCGGAACCGGGGCTGAGATCGCCCATTTGCCCGCTGAGCTGCGTCAGCAGCTTGAGGCCGCCGGAATAGGGGTGGAGACGATGAATTCACCCGCTGCCTGCCGGACCTATAACGTATTGTTGTCCGAAGGTCGCCGTATCGCACTGGCGGCCTTGCCTGTATGATTTGATCTGTCGCAAGGTGGCGCGGCCGTTCATCTGCTTTGAGCAGGTGAGAAGAATTTGAAGGCAGGGCATGAGCTTAACCGTAACAGATCTGACCGTGGCCCGGGGTGGGCTGCCGGTGCTTGAGGGGCTGTGTTTTGAGCTGCCTGCTGGCATGGCGCTGATCCTGCGCGGCCCGAATGGGATTGGGAAAACTACGCTGTTGCGCACTATTGCAGGGCTTCAGCCGCCGATGCGAGGATCGGTCTCCGGGGCCGAGGACCAGATTGCCTATGCGGCCCATGCAGATGGGATCAAGCCGACCCTGAGCGTTGCTGAAAACCTGACTTTCTGGGCCAGCGTTTTTGGTCATCGGGGGATCGAAGACGCTATTGAGGGGTTTAACCTCGGCAATCTGCGCGACCGGCCTGCCGGGGCGCTGTCGGCGGGGCAAAAGCGCCGGCTGGGCCTGGCGCGGATGCTGGTCACCGGTCGGCCAATCTGGATCATGGATGAACCCACTGTCAGTCTGGATACGGACCATGTGCGCCAGTTCGCCAATGTGGTCAGCGCGCATCTGGAGCAGGGGGGCAGCGCCTTGATTGCCACGCATATAGACCTGGGCCTGGACGCCACGGTTCTGAACGTCGGCCCCTATAAGGCCGCGCCTCCGCCCATTGACGATTTTGACGGAGGCTTTCTGTGATTGCGCTTCTGCTACGGGATCTGCAACTTGCCATGCGGGCAGGCGGCGGTTTTGGGCTGGGTTTGGCTTTCTTTCTGATTGTCACCGTAATGGTGCCCTTTGCAGTGGGGCCCGAAACCGAGCTTTTGTCGCGTATCGCGCCGGGGGTTCTGTGGATTGGTGCTCTGTTGGCCTGTCTTCTGTCGCTGGACCGGATTCTGGCCTTGGACTGGGAAGACGGCTCGCTGGACCTTTTGGCCACGGCACCATTGCCATTGGAGGCGATCGTTACAATGAAGTCGCTGGCCCATTGGATCACCACAGGCCTGCCGCTGGTTCTAATTGCGCCGGTTTTAGGGGTGCTGTTGCATCTGCCAGCGGGGTCTTATCAGTGGCTGTTTGTTTCACTGCTTCTTGGCACGCCTGCGCTGTCCGTCATTGGCACATTTGGCGCGGCTCTTACGGTCGGGCTGAAACGGGGCGGGCTTCTGCTGTCGCTTCTTGTGCTGCCCCTTTATGTGCCGACGCTGATCTTTGGCGCCGAAATGGCCCGACGCGGAGCATCCGGGCTGAGCGTGGAAACTCCGATGTTGTTGCTGGCCGGGATTTCAGCTGCGTCAGTTGCGCTCTTGCCTTTTGCCAGTGCGGCTGTGTTACGTATCAATCTGCGCTAAGCTCCAACGACGAGGAAAGGTAAAGGACACCGATGTCGATCTGGGAATATGCAAACCCAAAGAAATTCCTGGCCACCACCGAAAAGGTGATGCCAGCCCTGTGGGTCTTGTCCATCGCGCTGTGTTGTGTCGGGCTCTTCTGGGGGTTCTTTCTGACGCCGGAGGATTACCGCCAAGGCTCCACGGTGAAGATCATCTTTATTCACGTGCCGACCGCTCTGATGGCGATCAATGCCTGGTTCATGATGCTGGTGGCCTCGCTGATCTGGGTGATCCGCCGCCACCATGTCAGCGCCTTGGCGGCCAAGGCTGCGGCGCCGGTGGGTATTGTCATGACACTGATTGCGCTCATCACTGGAGCCATCTGGGGGCAACCGATGTGGGGCACCTGGTGGGCCTGGGATCCACGCCTCACATCCTTTTTGGTGCTCTTTCTGTTTTATCTCGGCTATATTGCCCTGTGGGAAGCGATCGAGGACCCCGACACCGCTGCTGACCTGACCGCGATTTTATGTCTGGTGGGATCCGTGTTTGCCGTGCTCAGCCGCTATGCCGTTTTGTTCTGGAATCAGGGATTGCATCAGGGCGCGTCAGTGATGCGGGCAGGGGCTATTGCTGGCGATACCGAGGAACGGGTGAGTAATGTTTTTGCTACGCCCCTGTTTGTCTGTATGGGGGGCTTTGCCTTGCTGTTCCTTACACTGGTCCTTTACCGCACGGGAACAGAAATTCGCGCACGCCGGATCAAGGCGCTGCTCGCTCGGGAACGGTTGGAGGCTGAAACGTGATGGTTGAACTCGGAAAATATGCCGGCACCGTTCTGTCTGCCTATGGTGTTTCGCTGCTGATGCTTGTGGCGTTGGTTGTGCTGTCCTTACGTCGGGGGCGCAAAATACGTGCTGAAATGGAACTGATCGAAGCGCGAGGACGTAAGAATGGCTAAGGTTTCTCCTTTGATGGCTGTGCCGATCTTGGTGTTTGGTGCCTTTGCCGGCCTGTCTTATTTTGGGCTTCAGCGAGAAGATCCCGATGGGCTGCCATCGGTTCTGGTGGGGCGTACGGCGCCCGAAGTGAAGTCAGCGCCCCTGCTCGACCATCCCGAGTTTACGTCTGAGGACCTGATGGGAGAAGGGGTCAAACTGGTGAATTTCTGGGCCAGCTGGTGCGCGCCTTGTCGCGCGGAACATCCCAACCTCATGGAGCTGGCCAAGGACTATCCGATCTATGGCATCAACCAGGATTATGGTCAGAAAGAAGCGCAGGGCTTCCTGGATGAGCTGGGTAACCCCTATGCGGGCCTGCTCTATGATGGGAACAAACGGCAGTCCATTGACTGGGGCGTTTACGGCCTGCCTGAGACATTTGTGGTCGATGGAGACGGGAAAATTCTTCTGCGGATCGCCGGGCCGTTGACCCAGCGAGTGATCGAAGAGAGCCTTAAACCTGTATTGGCGGACCAAAAGGGTTAAGGCTAGCAGAAGGGGGGCAAAAGGGGGCTGTGGTCCCCTTACTGTGTACTCTGCGAGTGGACGACCGTGGCTGAGATTTTGCCCATGCGGGAAGACTGGTGCGAAATACTGTCACCTGGTTGCAGAAACCGGCGGGATTGGCGCTCTTCGTTGATAAATGCCTCGATGACCGCGTCGAATGGGGAATTTTTCCGCAGCACATGACCTTCTGTCACGTAGCGAACACCACCTCGTAAAAGCTGTCGCAGACTGGGGGGCATAAAGATCACCCCTTCGGCGGTGCCAGACATCAAGACCTGTCCTTGGGCAATTCGGGCATCTTCAACGAGATGCCAATTCCGCGACTGATAGAGAAACCGTGCCTCTGTTGTATCTGCCAGGATTTTTTCCACCAGATCGCGAAACGAAAGGATCATGTCACCCGCGCGGGTATCTTGACGTGGCTCCCCGTTGACAGATGTCGTTAAGCGCTCGGTTTCAACAAACCTGCGCCAATCCCGTGGCACAACAAACACTCCCCCAGAGGGGAAATGGTCCGGGCCACTTTTGGCGTCGCTGAACCCTTTGCCTGAATCCAGATTGTCCGGGTCAATCAATCGCATCATTGCAGCCCGATCGGTGAAATCCCCGCACAAGAAGAACCCTTTGCGGGCTTGATCAAAATCCTCGACGCTTTTGATGTCGCGATCAAATCGCGCGCAAATCTCCACCTCGTAATCAAGCAGTTCGTGGTCGGTCACAGATACGGTTGTAACCGGCGGTGTAGCTGCACCGAATTTTGGAAAATTGAACACCGATTGGGCCTGAGTTTCCTCCTGGTGCTCGGGGAAATTGGTGCCGCTGGCAATGTGGCGGCTGGCTGTACCAGCGGCGGGCAAAAGGTCAGTGTATGGGTGGCTAACAAGGGGAAATGAAGCCTCTCCGGTGGAAGGCACCGTAGCCATTGTGCGGAGGCGGTCCGAGCCGATCTGCTCGATCACCTGAAAGAATTCGACCTCAGACGTGAGCCCCTGTGCGGTGAGGTCAAGGCCCGTAATGGACTGTGGCGTCACATCAGTCACCAACAGCACATGCGGTGAGGACGCAGGACCTTTGTCTATCAGCGCCAATGTGGCGCCGTCTTCCGGGGGCAATACCCCCATCTTGAGAGGCGCGGTCTCTTGCATAAACGCGTTGCGGCGTTCGGGGTCTTCGGGGTGCAAAAGAAAAAGACCCGTGGCCAGGCCGATACCCGCCGCCGTGAGAAGGATTGAAATTCGCATCGCTCACCCTGTTTTGTGAAATGTGAAGGCACAATCAGTTCAGAACCGGAACAGGACGCCAGCGGTCAGGCTGGTTTGCGTGTCTTCCAGGCTCACACTGCTGTCTTTTGCGTCCCCCGTGAGCGTCGAGACATCGAGGCTTGTAAACAGGATTGTACGCGGTCGTAACGCATAGCTTCCGGTCAGCACTATCCCTCCTTGAGCAACACCCGAATTGGCATCAAACGTTGCCAGACCTGATGCGGCGGATTGGGTCGGCGTGACCGAAAAATAGGTCTCCATCCAGGAGTCATCTGCCCAGATGAAGTATGGCGTCGCCGACAGCCGCATGCGGTTGTTGACCTGCGCGCTATAGGTGCCAAAAAGCTTTACTTGGGTGCCGTCGGAGCCTTCATCGGACAAGCCATGTTGGAGTTCGAGTCCATATGTCAGCGGTCCGGTTTCATACTCTACAAACAGGGTTGCAATGGCGCCGGATTCGATATCGGGCAAACCGCTCAGGTTTGGCTCATCCGCCGCGATCCGTTCGTCAAAATCATAGCCAAGTCCAAATCCATATTTCAGATCACCGCTGCCCAATCTGTTGGAGTTTTGCAGGCCCAAACCACGTTGGTTCAGAAAACCATACCGGCCGATCTCTAGATCAAGGATAGGGATCACATTGCTTTCTTGCTCGTCCGACCCAAGGAAGGTGGGCCCATAAGATACGCCCAAGCCAACAGCACCGCGCACGCTGCGATCTTGCGCGTGGGCCGTGGGTGCGATCAGCGAAACCAGAATTGCGAAACAGGTAGCCGCGCGGGCATGGGATGGAATATCCAAGTTCATTTTGTGACCTTTCAAACGCTTGCTCAGACCACGCAGCACCGCAGTGCGACAGATCGCACCATCCGGCCTACGCTTGCGATATCTGCGCAGTGCGCTTTCCGGCCTAAAAGCCAAACCACTTGAAACCACGGGTCTTTTTCGCCAACGGCAGGCCGCGTTTCGCGAACGGTAGATTTCAACCGTTCGCGAATTACCTGTGTTGCTCTGTGCCAACCGTGGCTAACGTCTCAGACGACTCCCATCCTATGTTCGGTGTTGTGGCCCCATGCCCTCTGATTTCAAACTCAGCAATCTAATGTCCTTTCTGGGCGGTGAAACCGCGTCACGGCGGCACCGGCTTTTGGTCGGCGCGACCCTCCTGTTGGCCTGCGCAACGGTGCTGGCCGGTCTGGAACCCGGTGCCACCAGAGAGCTTTCATTTCTCTGGGCGGTGATACATTGGATCACCCATCTTTTGGGGTCGGTGCTGATCCTGGCTTTGCTTACGATTGTAGCAATGCGCCTGGGAATTCCCGACCTCTGGGCAATGGGGGTTGCAGTTCTTGTGCTGCCGCTTTGCCTGGCGCTGCTCTCCTTGGGGATAGAGGCTGTCATCGCCAATGCTACGGGGGGGGCTGATCTGGACCCAGATGGGTATTGGGAAGAACTCAGCCATGTCGCATTACCCGCCATCGGCCTCACGACGTTGTCGGTTCTCGCTGTGTTCAAAGCGGCTGAATTCGCCATGGCGCATCGCGCGCCGCTGATGGCGCGCTTTGATAAAGAGCCGACCCTTCGGAGCCTGTTTGCGGATCTGCCCCATACCCTTGGTGACGATTTGGTCAGCGTCAGCGCCAATGATCATTATGTACATCTGCGGACCGCGGAAGGCAGCGTGATGCTGAACCTGAAATTCACTGATTGCGTGGAAAAACTTTCGCCGCTGAAGGGCGTTCAGGTACATCGATCCCATTGGGTGCGTCTGAAGCACATTGCCCAGCTGCGACCAAACGGCAGCAGCTACCTTTGCGTCATGCGGGACGGTTCCGAGATCTCAGTCAGCAGACGCAGATACGCGGGTCTCAAACAAGCGCTTGAAGGACACATCTCTGAATAGCCATCCCAAGGTCTTGGCGGACAACACTTACAAAGCGTGGGTCCAAGGGACAATCTGGTTCAGGGAATTTGAAAATGGATCTGGTTCAGGCTCACGAGCGGAGAAAACACAACACAGGAACAAGACACAAAAGCGTGCCGGACATTGGACCTGCTGTTCCTGAGACCCTCAGCTTGGGCGAAGAACAAAAGCCTGGCCGTTTCTGTCAACCCTGAGACGCGAGCTTCGGGTTCTGCTTTGATCGCGGTTTGGCCACCGGAACAGACGAGTACACGTCCGTCTCAATTTCATGGTCCATCAGAGAGGATTGGATTTCCATTAACTCTCCTTTTGCAACACAAGCATCCATATAATCTTCGAACGCCTCGCGACTGGCCCAGTATGAGATGGTGACGATCTTATGGCGCTCGTGACAGACAAAAAGCTGATGGTCCAGGCTGCCTTCCCGCTCTCCATTTGCGTCATGATACATGGCCCGGATAAGGTCGATGACCTCCTCCATCGCAGCGGGTTTGGGATAATATGTAGAAATAACTGATACCGGCATAATTCGTGGCTCCCAAAAGGTACAGAACATGATCTGAAACAGGTGATGTTATTTTAGCATAAAATAAAGTTAGCGCGGTAATTTTGATTTTATTGTATCAAGGCTTCAGAACCATTCCCGCAATTCCAATGAGGTGGTCACGGCGATTGCGCTTGTAAATGAGACTGCGCCGGGAGTGATATCTTGCGCTCTCACGGCCCTCAAGAATGATTGATTGGTCATGACACTGGGCAGGCGTTACTCCTTAAATACGATATTCTGGGGTACATCTTAATGCGAATCCTGTGTGCTGCTGCCGCATCTGTAGGACTTATCTGCCTCCCGTTCCTGTCCTTTGCGCAGGAGCAACCGGCGAAGATTGAGGTTCAGAATGCTCCTGTTGTTGTGGAGCTATATACATCGCAAGGCTGCTCATCCTGTCCGCCGGCCGATGAGTTGCTTATGATCCTTGCTCAACAAGACGACGTCTTGGCGCTTGCTCTTCATGTGGACTATTGGGATTACATCGGTTGGAAGGATGAATTCGCCTCACCTGCCCATACCCTGCGTCAGAAGGGGTTTGCGCATGAGGGGGGGCGGAGAATGATCTATACGCCGCAGATGGTTATCATGGGCCATGAGGACGTCGTTGGCGCAAATGCTCCGGCGGTTGCCGAGGTGATACAGAAATATCGCAAAACACCGCAACCGGTTGTTTTGAAAGCGCGACAACAAGGAACAGAGGTATCACTGTCGGCCATCGCCGTGCAGAACGTCAGCCACGACGCGCCTCTGGTTGTTCATCTGGCGCGGTATAACCCGATACAAACCGTTGATATCAAACGGGGAGAGCTGCGGGGGCATACATTGGATTATGCTAACGTCGTATCGAAGCTTGACGTCATTGGGCAATGGGACGGAACGGGAGAATTCAACGTGACCGTCCCGGTCGATGGGACAGAGAAGACGGCATTTTTTGTTCAGCAGGGTGCACATGGCCGGATTTTGGGTGCGCTGAAACTGGATTGAGGCCGGATGTCAGCTGGTTTTTGCGTAGGGCTTCCAGCGGCGGTGAATCCAGAACCATTGTCCCATGTTCTGGCGTACGATCCCCTCGAGATCCTGCGTGGTTTCCGTGGTCATCGTCAATGCATCGCTGTGTTCTATCGGGGCTTTCATGACCACTTCGAAATCCATCCCGTTATCCTTGCGGATGGCATAGACCGGGATCATTACCGCTTTGTATTTCAGCGCAAGCTCGGCGATAACCAGTGATGTGGAGGCGGGTTTGCCAAAGAACTCAATCGGTGTCCCCCCAATGGCGTGAAGGTCGGTGACAACCGCCAAAGTCCCACCTTGTTTCAAATACCGCACCATTTCGACCATGCCGCGTTTGCCCTGTTCGAACATTGGCTTACCTGTTGCCTGAATGGCTGCAACATAATGTTCGTTGAAATAGGGGTTGGCCATCCTGCGGTAGAGTGATCCCATCTTGTAGCCAAGGCTGATGAGTTTGACACGCGCCGCGTCGTAGTTACCAAAATGAGCGGTCACCAGAATTGCCGGACGTCCCTCTGCTTTTGCCGTCTTGAGCGCATCCAGTCCGGGACCGGAGATTTCCGCTGCGCGCGCACGCTCCCAAAAAGGCTCACCCGCATAAAGTTCGGCCAGAGTACGCCCCGCATTGTCGGCAACATCGCTGCAAATCTTCTTCACCTCGCGGTCGCTCAGGTGCGGGCAGACATAAGCCAAATTGCGGCGCACCCGCTTCGTCACACCCAATACCGGGGCCAATCCGCGCAAGACGGCCCCCATCATCCGAAGGCGCAGTTTATAGGGCAGGGTCCCCATCAGCCTGATGATGCCACGCAACACGATGTTGCTGGCAAAATACTGGGCTTTTTGCGCTTGCGTCAGTTCGGATATGGGTTGGGGCATATATCTGGGGCCTGCGGGGCTGGGACTTGCTCGAGTGAGCACTGTATATCTCAGCCACCGCAGGAACAAGCAACCCGAAACAGAAGGGGACAGTCGGGTGCTTGTCAGGGGTTATTCGTCGTCGTCCTCGTCTTCTTCCATTGACTTCAGTTCGATGTCGCCGTTCACAACCATCTCCCGCAGAGCGCTGACAATGTTGGACATCGCCGCTTCGCCCTGCTTGCGGTTGACCTTGCCGCGTTCTGCGACCTCTTCGCGGATGTTGGTGGCCATGCGGGTGGACATGTTGCCAAGCAGGAATTCGCTGGCGTCGACGTCTTCGTCGTTCTTGGCGAAACCAATTGCAGCAACAAGATCTTGTTGCGGCACCACGCGCGTGATTTTGGGCACATCGGTCGGGCTCAGACGTTTGCCGATCAATGCATAGGTGAACAGCGATTTGCGGACATCGGTTGCGAAATCCTGGTCTTCTTCGTCCAGCGCATCCATGACCTCGTCGCGTTTTGCGGCTGGCGATTCCGTAAGGATCGCGCCCACGCGTTCCCCCGGTGTCTGATTGAACGCCATCTCCGGGCGCGCATCCACCTGCGCGGCAAGCGACAGGCCAATCCGGTCCACGGTATCTGGTGTAACGGATTTAGTCTGACGTACCGCGTATGTGATCCGTCGCGCCAAAGGGCCGGGCAGGCATGCCAGCATTGCTGCTGCTTTACCGGTGTCCAGCATTGACAGCATGACAGCTGCAACTTCGATACTTTCCGCTTCGGCCAGGGTGGCCAGATCTTCGGCCGGCAGCTGTTTCAGCCGTTCCCAAGGGTTGCCGAACTGGCGCACGCCGGCTTCCTTGCGCAGACGGCTATAGGTCAGGCGGCTGATTTTGCCTTCCATCGCGGAGAGGGCACCAGCCAAACCGTTGGGAAAGGACAGGCCAACATTGTCAAGCATATCGGCAAATTCACCAGCCACGGCATTTAATGTGTCCCTGTCGACCAGACGCATCTTGCCCATCTGACGAGTGAGTTCCGTCTGCAATTCTTCGGGCAAGTCTTCGATCGGGATATCGGCTCCTTCGTTCAGAAGGAGCCGGACAACAATTGCGGCTTTTGCTTTACCGCTCAATTCGATTTTGGGAGCGGCGGCAGGTGCTGGATCCGAAAACGCCAGAGACGTGGGTTCCGGACCGGACATCGGCGCAAGGCTGGGGAAATCGCCAAATTCATCCCCCATACCAATTGCGGGGAGCGCCAAAGCTGTGTCTTGTTCCATTCTTGAGCCTCAACCAGAAAGATTCTTCTTCTGCAACAGGCTCAAGATAGAGGGAGAGCGGTAAAAAAAGCCTTAGCCTCAATAACTAAAGGTTCGCCCTTCTTCCAAAGAAGCCCGCAACGATACTTCGGCCCAGCTGTCCGCGCCGCCCCGTGTCCGAATTTCCTTCCACTGGGCAAAGGCTTCACCAAGCCGACCCTCTTGTACCAGCCCTTGCCCATAGTATGAGCGGGCCAAAAGGTTATCCGGGTCACTCTTCAGCGCAGCCTGATAATACTGGATTGCCAGGTCGAAATTGCCTTTTTTGCGGTGGGTAAAGCCCCAATAGGTCTGGACACGGCTTTCGGTTTGGTCGGACATGGCAGCCAGCACAGCCTGTGCATCGTCGATCCGACCCGCATATGCCAATGCGCGCACATCATCGAACAAGTCCTCGTCATTCAATGAGGACTCCTGCGGCTTTACGCAACGTCCCTTGTTTGGGTCAAAAACGCGTTTTCCCCAACATTTCTTAACGGTGTCGGTGGGTTTGGGAGGGGTGTCGGTATCTTCGCCAGCGGCGAAGGCGGGTACAGCAAGGGCGGCCTGAACAACAAAAGTCACAGCACAAAGGGAAAGGCGCACAACGAAGCTCCAAAAAAACATTATCTACGTTGATTGGAGATTAACGCGGTTTTTGCTTTCGGAAACCCCTGATCACGAAGCTGTCAGAAAAAAGCCCCGCCCGATGGGCGAGGCTCAGGATTTCAGCGATTATTCGCCAAACACGCGTTTGAAAATCGTGTCCACATGTTTGGTGTGATAATCCATATTGAATTTCTCGTTGATGCCGTCTTCGCCCAGAGCGGCAACCACGTCGGCGTCTGCCAGCAGTTCTTCGCGGAAATCAGTGCGGAATTCCCAGACTTTCAATGCGTTGCGCTGAACCATGACATAGGCGTCTTCACGCGACACACCCGCTTGGGTCAGGGCCAGCAGAACACGCTGAGACATCACCAGACCTGGGAATTTGTTCATATTGTCGAGCATGTTTTCGGGGAAAACCAGCATCTTGTCGATTACACCGGTCAGGCGCGCCAGCGCAAAGTCCAGTGTCACACAGGCATCGGGACCAATCGCGCGTTCAACGGAGGAATGCGAGATGTCACGCTCATGCCAGAGCGCCACGTTCTCCATCGCCGGGATCACGGCCGACCGTACCAGACGGGCCAGACCGGTCAGGTTTTCGGTCAGAACCGGGTTCTTCTTGTGTGGCATCGCCGAGGAGCCTTTTTGCCCCATGGAGAAAAACTCTGCGCCTTCCAGCACCTCGGTGCGCTGCATGTGGCGGATCTCAATTGCAACGTTTTCGATGGAGGATGCAATCACACCCAGAACGGCAAAAAACATGGCATGGCGGTCGCGCGGGATCACCTGGGTGGAGATCGGCTCGGCGATCAGGCCGAGCTTGTCACAGACATGCTGCTCAACGGCCGGGTCGATATTGGCAAATGTACCTACCGCACCCGAAATCGCGCCGGTTGCGATTTCTTCGCGGGCCAGTTTCAGACGCGCCAGGTTGCGGTCCATCTCGGCGTAGAAACGGGCAAAGGTCAGGCCCATTGTGGTGGGCTCTGCGTGGATGCCGTGGGAGCGGCCCACACGAACAGTGTCCTTATGTTCGATGGCGCGTTTCTTCAGGGCGGCCAGAAGGCCTTTCATGTCCTTGATCAGGATATCGGCAGAGCGCACCAGCTGCACGTTCAGGCAGGTGTCCAGAACGTCCGAGGAGGTCATGCCCTGATGGACAAAACGCGCCTCTTCCGACCCGACGTGTTCCGCCAGATGCGTGAGGAACGCAATGACGTCATGTTTGGTCACGGCTTCGATCTCGTCGATGCGGGCCACGTCGAATTCAACGTCCTTGGCTTTCCAGACCGCTTCGGCGTTTTCGCGCGGGATGACCCCCAGATCGGCCTGAGCATCGCAGGCGTGGGCTTCGATCTCGTACCAGATGCGGAACTTGGTCTCGGGCGACCAGATGGAAACCATTTCGGGGCGGGAATAGCGGGGGATCATGGGCGAAGGCACCTCTATCAGAATTCGGCAGCAGATGCGCGCGGTTTAGTCGAGGTGGCACAAAACAGCAAGAGCAGCCACTACCGCAGGTGCGCGCAGCAGAGGCTGGCTTGTATATTTGTGGCTTAAGCCCGGGGGGCGTCCGCCTGGTCCGCCAGTCGGGTGACAACCTTGGCGCCGTGTTCAAGGGTGCGATGGACCGGACATTTGTCCGCAATCTCCATCAGCTTGGCGCGTTGTTCGGCAACCAAAGTCCCTTTGAGGTGGATCACGCGGGTAAACTGATCGATCTTTGCAGCGGCTCCCGGCAGGGAATCCTGTGCGTGGACTTTGTCGTGGCACACTTCGACGCTCACCCCGTCCAGCGGCCAGTCCTTGCGACGCGCATACATCCGTATGGTCATCGAGGTGCAGGCCCCAAGACCGGCCGCCACAAACCCATAGGGCGACATACCCCGGTTTGTGCCGCCATAGGCCTTGGGCTCGTCCGCCAGCGCGTGATGATAAGGCCCGGATTGAATGTCCTGTAAGAACCCGCTCGGATCGGCCTCGGTGACACGCAGCACACCTTCAGGTGCGCCGGGGGGCGGTGCAGGAGGGGATAAATCCACATAGCGTTTGGCCCAGGCAGCGATGACATCTGCAGCGTATTCTGCGTCACGTGGTCTGGAGATCAGGTGATCCGCATCGTCCAGTGTGACAAAACTTTTGGGGTGCTTTGCCGCGCGGAAGATCTCGCCTGCATTGTTGATGCTGACCGTGTCGTCACGTGGCGCATGCATGACCAGCAAAGCGGCCTGCAATTTGCCAATGGCCTCTGCCAGATTGCTCTGGCGGATGTCGTCCACAAATCGTTTGCCGATCTTAAAGGGACGACCACCCAGGGAGACCTCGGCCACACCGGTCTGTTCAATCTCGGGCAGGGCGTCGTCAAAGTGATGTGCCACATGGGCCGGATCAAAGGGCGCGCCAAGCGTCACGACACCTTTGACCGACGGTATCCCGGCCCGTGCACGCAGGACCGCGGCACCGCCAAGGGAGTGCCCGATCAACAGGTCAGGTGGCATATCGCGATGCTTGAGAAATTGTGCGGCAGAAATCAGATCTTCCACATTGGAGGAAAAATCTGTGTTCTCGAACTCCCCGGCGGAATGGCCCAGACCGGTAAAGTCAAACCGCAGGATGGCAATGCCCATCGCTGACAGACGGGCCGCAATACGGCGTGCGGCAGGGATGTCCTTGGAACAGGTAAAACAATGGGCAAATAGAGCAGTGGCCAGAACCGGCCCGTCTGGCAGGTCAAGGCGCGCGGCCAAAGGGGTTCCGGCATGGCCGGCAAAAGAGATCCGTTCAGTATGCATGAGGCTTGGCTTTTCTGGCTGTGCCCTCCTATGGTGCGGCCTCAATCGGGGTAGGGCAAGGCACAGGTGCAAGCTGTCACAAAGAGGTGAAAGAAGATGAGCAAAATGACGTTGGAAGGGGCCGGTTGTTACAGTCCGCAGACGGATCGTGATCACGCTATGTGGTCGAATTTGCGCACTTTTTGCGAAGGCGAGCCCTGCGCCTTTGATCGTGATCCCACACGGGGCCATGTGACAGGCTCTGCCTTTGTGCTGTCGCCGGAACTGGACGCTGTTCTTCTGACCCATCACGCGAAACTCGACCGTTGGCTGCAATTGGGTGGCCATTGTGATGGAATTGCGGATGTGCCCTTTGTGGCATTGAAAGAGGCCTATGAGGAAAGTGGTTTGCGTCGAATTTCCCCCATAGGAGATGCGGTGTTTGATGTGGATGTTCATGAGATCCCGCAAAACCAGCGCGAACCGGCCCATCTGCACTACGACGTGCGCTATTTGTTTCGCGCAGCCGATACCAATGTTTCTGCAAGTGACGAGTCCCATGCGCTGGCCTGGGTGAAACTATCGGAGCTTGAGACGGTGACAGACGCTCCCTCCGTCCTGGTGCTGCGTGACAAACTTGATGGGTTTTTGCGCGAAGTGATGTAATTGGCTCGGGCGGTGACGCCAAGGACGCCCTTCAGCCAAAAAGCGACCAAAAGCCTATGGGGAAACTATTCGATTTTTTGGTCTGAGAGGCTAACAAGGCGAAATGATACTCCAAACGACCTTACCCTATGACCCGTTTCAATCAAAAGGCTTGCCCGGCATCTCTCCGCTGAAGCCTGAGGATTGGCTCCACCCGGACGAATGTGCAGCGGAGCAGATCAGGCTGCGCCGCCGTCTCATGGCAGAGCGGACGGAGGATGTCCTGCAGATGGATCCATCTGCATTGGGAGCGGCACAAGAGCTGTTGGAAACAGTCCGCGATCACCTGTTTCCAGCACAGGGGGACCGTGTCCGGACCGCAACCGGCAATGTGGTGACACTGGATTATGACCGACCATTGGAGAGCCTTGGCCTGATCACGCAGCAGGATTTCTGCATCCTGCAAAAGCCCGAAGGCCGAGAGGAGCATCTGCTCACAGCCGCCGTCCTCTGTTTCCCGGCGAGCTGGCGATTGGCGGAAAAGTTTATGCGCCCCTTGACCCAAATACATGCGCCGGTGGCAGTCTATGACGCGCAGATCGCAAAACGTGTTCAGCGCTTGTTTGATGGGGTTCAGGTCGATCGACCGCTCTGGCGGTTCAACGCGCTTTGGTATGACAGCGCGGATCTGTATCATCCGGACCGGGATCCCGTCGCGCCGCATCTGGATCGCGATCAAGCGGGGACATTTCTGCGCAGCGAATTGCAGACCGTCAAACGTCTTCCGCGCTCACGCGCTGTGATATTCTCGATCCACACGCGCCTTTTGACCCGTGCGAATGCATTGGCACAGTTCGCGCCAAGTCTTAGTTCAGAAGGTTGATTGCGGCGCGCACCATGCCCGCGCTGTGGAGGTAAAACGCGGCTGCGATCAGAAAAAGGAGCTGCAAGCTTTGGCGCAACTCTCTCTGACGTAGAAAGCTTAGCCCGTCGACAGCCTTGAGGACGGGAAGTGCGGCCAGAGCCCATAGTTGAGAGGGCAGGCGACGCAGGCGAGTACCGACTTGTGACTCAGGGCGTGTGTCCCGAAGAGACGGCTCCGGTTCCACATGATTTGCCATCAGGATTTCATCGCAATGGTCTACAAGCTCGCGTGCGGTCACGTCCACAGGCTTGAAAACCGCGCGCCCACGCGGACGCGACAAACTGTCAGGAAATGACACCGATGTGGGTTTGGGCTCAACCAACGCCAAAGGCGTGTCGGTTTCCCAATAGGTGAAATCATCCACGTCTGAATACAGGGCAGGTGACGTTTCCGTCACGGTATCCGGCACCTGTGCGTCCAGTTTGGCGTCAAGTGTGGTCAGATCCACCCCCTCAAACGCACTAAGGAATTGGTGGCGGGTCAATAGGGTCGGCGCATCCAGCCATTTGACACTGACCACGTCCAGCTCGTTCACCACATTATGCATAATCGCCGCGAGCAGCATTTCGGTGATTTCGCGGTCACAGACCTCCGGGAACAGGGGAAGAATACGCAGTTCAAGCATGTCGCCGTCACATTGCGGCGCCTTCCAGCCCCGCTTCATACGTGGACGATGGCGCAGCTCTACTGTGAATTGATCCAGATCCATGCTGACAGCAGAAGCGCTGCGCGACACAAAAGTGTGTACATCATGTCCGTGATCTTCGAATGTGTCGATTACGATGGGTGTCGCACGGGACAGCGCATTTGTAAGCGTGCCGTCAAAGCCGAGCTTACCTTTGTATACGTTGTTCTTTTCCATCACCTGGGTTCTCCCGTTGGCTGTACCGATGAGAGAAAGATAAAATTTGAAAGAGCAAAAAATGGGGCGCGGATTCAGGTTTTTAATGTTGAATTTGTTGTAACCTGAAGTGAAATGGGGCAGAGTGATTGTTTATAATTTTCAGATAATTAGCGTTGAATCTGCAAGTCTTTTCGACGAGAATGTGTTCAAAGAAGGGCGATATCCCTCCACATTTATGCCTTAGGTTGTCTCAAGCGCCCCTTGCGTCGGCGGGTTTTAGCCGTCGATACGACGTCCCATCAGAGCCAGAGACTTCTGATAAACCGAAGCTGCGTTCCACTCTTTGAGAACTTTGAAATTGGGCTCGCCTTCCTGGTATCCTTTACCCGGACGCCAGCCATTCTTGCGCAGGTAGTGTGCGGTGGAGGCCAGAGCATCCTGAAAATTGTAAAAGTCCACCGTCCCATTGCCATCCCAGTCCACACCAAAGCGCAAGGCATTTCCGGGGAGAAACTGGGTATGGCCAAGTTCTCCGTGTTTGGCTCCTTTGGTGTTGGAGGTGATTGCGCCCTGATCCACCAGCTTTAAAGCTCCGATGGCGTGGGGTTCGAAAAACGCGGACCGGCGGCAGTCGTAGGTCAGTGTCACAATGGCGGAAACCACATTGCTGTCGCCCATGTAATTGCCAAAGGCAGTCTCCATCCCGTGAATTGCGATCAGAACGCCCGCAGGCACACCGAATTCCTGTTCGAGTGCGGCGTAAAAGGCGGCGTTGCGGGCCTTGTGTTTACGACCCTGAGCAACGATTGTGTTTGCCCCGCGGATTTCCATGAATTTTTCGAGTGAATAGCGGAAGCTCTTTTGGTTACGGTCCGCAGCGATCGTTCGGCTCGCATAGCGTGCCTGGGATAGGGCCGCGAGGCCTCGGTCCTTGACGCCTGCACGTTGGGCCGTGCGGGCAAATTCCTGCTTCCAGCTGTCAAAACCTGCAGACGTATTGCCGCAGCTTGCTGCCAGTACCGGTGATGCTAGGGAAACTGTGGCACAGGTTACCGCGGCTAAAAGAAATCTCGTGTTCATAAAATTCATCTCTCCCAAATTGTTCGATATAACGAAGCTTTTTCGCCATTAGGGCAGAGTTTGTCGGTTAGTGCAAATCGGGTTTAAGCAAAGGCTTGCCCGGCAGCCAGCGCAAGTCCGTCAGCAACTGCAGTCAGGGCATTTTCCTTTTCGACCTTTGCCGCCGGACACAGATCCAGCACAGCGCCTTCGACTGCGCTCAGCAGAGAGGAACCGCCCACCATGACCAATCGGGTCACATCTTTCGGATTTGCGCCGGCCTGCGTCAGCGTCTCCTGCGCGGCTGCTTTGATACTTTGCATCGCCTCGCTCAGCGACTGATCCATCGCAGATGGGCCCAAAGGGGACGACAAACCGCGTTCAATAAGGCGCAAGTCAATGACGGCTGAGCCTTCTGGCGTATTGGCTGCAATTTTTCCGGCCTCGACCGCAAACGCCAGATCATGGCCAAGCTCCTCCTCCAGAACAGAGACCAGGCGGTCCAGCTTTTCAGGCTCTTCTGCGTGACGACGCAGATCCTCGGCCATGCGCAGGGTGTCGCGTGTATAAAGGAACGGGATCATCTGCCAGGTTGCCAGATCGTTGAACAGGCGGGCAGGGGCCATCAGGCTGCCGCCGCCCAGGCTGTTACGGATCTGAGTGCCGCGTCCCAGCAAAGGCATAACGTGATCAATGCTGATCTGACGGTCAAAATCGGTCCCGCCAAGGCGGACGCCATAACTGGCCAGGATCTGCGGTTGGTGCCCGTCTTCTTGGACAAAGGCTGTGAAGTCCGAGGTACCACCGCCGATGTCGACCACCAGACCAAGTCCCGGACGCTCGGGAGCGGCCCGCAAGGCGGCTTCGGGTTCATACATAAACTTAACATCTTCGAACCCGGCTTCTGTGTAGCAGGCGCGCAGATCTTCTTCGGCCTTTGCGTTGCGGGCCTCGTCTGAACTGTGAAACCGAACGGGACGCCCGGACAAAGCATGGGTGAATTCCATCCGGGTCTGGGCCTCGGCCCGTTTCTTCACCTCGGCCAGGAAGCGGGCGATGATGGTCACAAAGGTCAGCCGCTCGCCGCCCAGACGGCGCTGTTCGTGCAAGAGAGGTGTGCCCAGCAGGCTTTTAAGCGCGCGCAGAAACCGGCCCTCGTCGCCATTGATCAGACCGCGCGTGGCGCTGCGGCCGATTTTCATCCGGGTGGGGTTCACCGCAAAGAACACAGCCGTCGGCAGGGTGTTTTCGCCGGGTTCCAGTTCAACCAGCCACGGCCGCCCATTTGCCGCAATCCCTGCGGCCGAGTTCGACGTTCCAAAGTCAATACCAAGCGTTCTGGGGGGCATGATGGGTCTCCGGGCTGTAGGGGAAACTGCTGGCTAATGCGGCGGGACAGACGATGCAAGGCGAAAGAGGGCGATGTCATCAAAACATCACCTTTTGGACGAAGGCTTGCCTTGAGCGCTTGCCGTACACAGGTCGCAAATGTGCCCAGAAACCGCGTTACAGATCGCTTCGGTTCTTGGGGGAAGAGTAGTTGGCCGAACAGTGCCCGCTAAGCGAGACAAAGCGCTAATTCGCTGCAACTGCGCTAAGGTCTTCTTTTTAACCGTCGCCACCTGTGACACCGGATCAGTGTGTTTAGTGCGTTTCAAAGTTCAAAATGGCCACTTCGGGAACCGGCGGTTTAATGTTGCCGTGGTCGAACAATCCGGTCTGGGTCGACCTCTTGGCAATTGATAGAGGCGCAGCGCCAACCTTCGAGAAGGGCTTCGACTTCGCGCTGTCTTTTCCGTATGGCCTGCAGGTCAAACGGCACATTTTCAGTATCTAAACGAACATGTCCTTGTTCTCGATTGGCAATGACAGTGCACCAGTTCCAACGGCATTCACGCCAGACTTGCAACCTCGCATTCTCGTCTGTGTAGAATTCTCGCTGATGGAGTTTGTAACCATGCAACCCTTGCCTCGGATCGATCTTCATCCAGTACTTTTCCCGGATCGGGCCGATTGTTTCGCCTTCGAATGTGATATTGCTCATTCTTTCGAGGGTACGTCTTACGTACCAATTGCTGGTTATCGGACGATGGGAAAGTCGCAAAGCGACTTGCCGCGGCGTTCCTTTTACATGTTTGCAACGCCCGGAATAAAAGGCCCTACCGGTTTGAAAGCATATGGTCAGTGAAAGCCCCAGCTCTTCCGGCGGGTCAACATCGCTTCTGTAGGCAACCTGCGGTGCATAGTGCCGGGGAATGGCATAGCCTTCGTTATTGAAGTTCAAAACGATCAGGTCCGGAGCGGGAACAACCAATTTGGCAGCTTCAAAAAGCGCGGGCCAGATCAGAAAACAGATCCCCAACTCGGCAACAAACCGCAGTGGACTGATTTGTCTGGCTTTGACCAAATGACGCGTTGCGACAAACCCGAAAGCAACAACCATGGCAAGACCCGACCCCAGAAAATAGGGGAGATAATGGGCGACATCAGAGTGCGGGTGATAGGACGACGTAAGCCCCCCTAACACTCCCTTGTATACAAAATAAATAATTGAAAACAGGAAAAGTAGGACCGACAAACCGCCATGCACAATCTTTTGCCAAGACGACATTTTTTGATTTAGATCTGAACTCATTCCGACATCTGGACCTTTTTGCTGGTGTTCTCATCTCTCATATCAACCAATCGGTGAGATGGCGCGGGCTGTTTTTCCTTACCTCAAGCCGGGAATTCGAGCAGCTTCCTCAAAAGATCTTGTTCCTGAAACGTACGACAGTTTGGCCGATAGGGGGCTGAGTTAACCCTGTAACCCCATGGCAAACGCAAAACGGGCGCCCAAATGGACGCCTGTTTCGATTTTGGATCCGAACCGCGAATTAGCAGCTGTAGTACATGCCGAATTCAACCGGGTGCGGGGTGTGTTCGTAGGTTTCGACCTCTTCCATCTTCAGCTCGATATAGCCTTCGATCTGGTCTTTGGTGAACACGTCGCCCTGCAGCAGGAAGTCATGGTCATCTGCCAGGCATTCCAGCGCTTCGCGCAGGCTGCCGCATACGGTCGGGATGCCGGCCAGCTCTTCTGCTGGCAGGTCATAGAGGTTTTTGTCCATGGCTTCGCCGGGATCAATCTTGTTCTTGATACCGTCCAGGCCAGCCATCAGCAGAGCTGCAAACGCCAGGTAAGGGTTCGCGCTTGGGTCAGGGAAGCGTGCTTCAACGCGTTTTGCTTTCGGGCTTTCGGTCCACGGAATACGGACACAACCGGAACGGTTACGTGCAGAATAGGCGCGCAGAACAGGTGCTTCAAAGCCCGGGATCAGACGCTTGTACGAGTTGGTCGACGGGTTGGTGAAGGCGTTCAGGGTCTTGGCGTGCTTCAGGATACCACCAATGAAGTACAGAGCCTCATCCGACAGATCTGCGTATTTGTCGCCAGCGAACAGCGGCTTGCCGTCTTTCCAGATCGACATGTTCACGTGCATGCCGGTGCCGTTGTCGCCATAGATCGGCTTGGGCATGAAGGTCGCCGATTTACCATATGCGTCTGCCACATTGTGGATCACATATTTGTACTTCTGCAGCTCGTCCGCTTGTTTGGTCAGGCTGTCAAAGATCAGACCCAGCTCGTGCTGACAAGACGCAACCTCGTGGTGGTGCTTGTCAACTTTCATGCCGATGCGCTTCATGGTCGACAGCATTTCAGACCGCAGGTCTTGTGCTTCGTCGGTGGGGTTCACCGGGAAGTAACCGCCCTTGACACCTGGACGATGGCCTTTGTTGCCCATCTCATATTCGGTGTCGGTGTTCCAGGACGCGTCGGTTGCGTCAACTTCATAGGAAACCTTGTTGATCGAGTTCGAGAAACGAACGTCGTCAAACAGGAAGAATTCTGCTTCCGGTCCCATATAGGCGGCGTCGCCCAGGCCGGAGGATTTCAGATAGGCTTCCGCTTTCATTGCGGTGCCGCGCGGGTCACGCTCGTAGGCTTCGCCGGTGTCGGGTTCAACAACTGAGCAGTGAATGCAGATGGTTTTTTCCGCATAAAACGGATCAACATA
Organism: Epibacterium sp. ABZ3_068; assembly: GCF_056159265.1. NCBI lineage: Bacteria > Pseudomonadati > Pseudomonadota > Alphaproteobacteria > Rhodobacterales > Roseobacteraceae > Epibacterium > Epibacterium sp. ABZ3_068. The sequence continues at coordinate 3,460,014 of NZ_JBSWUV010000001.1, read as the reverse complement.
GACAGATTCGGTGTCCGGGATCAGTTTCATGTCGGATGCTTCGATCGACTTCCAGCCAGCGATCGAAGAACCGTCGAACATAAAGCCTTCTTCAAGAAAGTCTTCGTCGACCATGTCCACGTCCACAGTGACGTGCTGAAGCTTGCCGCGAACGTCCGTAAAACGGATGTCCACATAGGCCGCTTCTTCCTCCTTGATCAGCTTCAGAACTGCTTCTGCGCTCATTCCCTAGTTCCTTCCAATAATGTGATTTGGATGCGATTACAGCGCGTCCGAACCGGTTTCGCCGGTGCGGATACGAATGGCTTGTTCAACGCTGCTGACAAAGATCTTGCCGTCGCCGATCTTGTCTGTTTTGGCAGCTTCAACAATGGCGTCGATGGCCGCGTCGACCTGGTCGTCATCCAGCACGACCTCGACTTTTACCTTGGGGAGAAAATCCACCACGTATTCGGCGCCACGGTAGAGTTCTGTATGGCCTTTTTGGCGACCGAACCCTTTGACTTCAATGACCGAAAGCCCCTGAACGCCCACGTCCTGGAGAGCCTCTTTTACCTCATCCAGTTTGAACGGTTTGATGATGGCTTCGATTTTTTTCATGGGTTGGCGCTCCTCTCAACCTTGTCGACACATCACAGATCATTTCTAAATGGTAGCTACAATGGATTGGATGCGTGATATTTGAAATCCACCTGCATGCCAAAGGTCAAGTGATTAAAAAGTAATCTGCAAGGTTAAAAAATAGGCATAGTGAAAACATGAAGTATGTACAATGACTGAATTGCTGACCGCAGCCCAGATGCGAGCGATTGAAAAAGCAGCAATTGACAGCGGAGAGGTCACCGGGCTTGAGCTGATGGAGCGCGCAGGTCAGGGCGTGGTCGAGGCGATTTTTGAGGAATGGCCTGAGTTGTCTCTTGATGAGAACGCGGAGCGGGGGCCAGCCCCCACACCCCCGAAGTATTTCGGAAAAGATGAAAGCCCAGATCGTAAGGTTCGTAAGGCAGCGGTTATGTGTGGCCCTGGCAACAATGGCGGCGATGGGTTTGTGGTTGCGCGGCTTTTACTCCAGCGCGGATGGGCGGTGGAGGTGTTTCTTTATGGCGTCGTCGAGAAATTGCCCCCCGATGCGCGGGTGAATTATGATCGGTGGTTGGAGTTGGGCGCGGTTAATCAGTTAACTAGCGACGTTGATTATGCGCCTGAAGGTACGAACATTTTGGTGGATGCGGTGTTTGGGATCGGCATGTCGCGCCCGATTGCATCGGAAGCTGTTCAAGGAATAGGTATTGTACCCCCAAAACCATTGGGTGAAGTCTTCCGGCATTTTTGTGACTGCGTCGATGTTGGTGAGGGCATGACCGTTCTTGAGCGTTCCCACTCCTGGCCAATTGTCGTTGCGGTCGATTTTCCTTCAGGAATTTCAAGCGATACTGGCGAGATAGTTATGATGGAAGATGGAGAGACCTATCTCGGAAGTCGTGCGTGGTGTGCCGCGGCAGATCTGACGGTCACGTTTCATTCTAAGAAGGTGGGTCATGCCAATGCACGAGGTCCTGAACACTGTGGACGCGTAGTTGTTGTTGATATCGGGTTGGTGAATTCTGAATATGAATGACGACGTGACGATGGTTGCTAAGGAAAATTTTCAGGCTCTTCGCAAATCGGACGGCCATAAATTTTCACATGGTCACGCGCTGATCCTGTCTGGCCCTTCGGGCAAGACTGGTGCCGCACGACTTGCAGCACGCGGGGCGTTAAGGATTGGGGCAGGGCTGGTAACATTGGGTGTGCCGTCTGAGGCCTGGCAGGAGGTGGCCAGTCAGATTACCGCTGTGATGATGATCAAAGTTGAGGATGCAGGGTCTTTGACCGAAGGTCTTGAGGATCGGCGTATCAATGCGCTGTGTTTGGGGCCGGGACTGGGCGTGGACCGGGCAGGGGTGTTGGTATCCGTGGCGCTGGCGGAACAGAAACGCAGCGTGCTTCTGGACGCAGACGCGCTGACTGCATTTACGGATGATCCCGAAGCGCTGTTTGCCATGCTCCATGATCAGTGCGTTCTGACTCCCCATGGTGGTGAATTTGCGCGCCTGTTCCCTGATATCGCCGAGAACCTCGCCGCATCTGCCACAAAAAGTCCGGTCTATTCCAAGGTTAAGGCCACGCGTGACGCCGCAAAGCGTGCTGGCTGTACGGTCCTGTTCAAAGGTCCGGATACGGTGATTGCCTCGCCCAACGGAGCCTGTGCGGTGAACGCGGCCCTATACGAGCGCAGTGCACCATGGCTGGCTACGGCTGGATCCGGTGATGTTCTGGCCGGTTTTATCACCGGCCTTCTGGCGCGTGGGTTCAGTCCGCAGTCTGCGGCAGAAACAGCGGCCTGGCTCCATGTGGAATGTGCGCGGTCCTTTGGTCCGGGGCTGATCGCAGAAGATCTGCCAGAAGAATTGCCACGCGTCCTTCAGAGGCTGGACGATATCCATTAGCAATTGGTTGGTCGGCCTAACCTTTATCGTGCTTCTCCTGAGCCGGTGACTTGGTTACCTGTGATCCATGTCCTTTTGCTTCCTCTCTCCAGGTGCGTTCACCGGCGGCCCATTGGCCCTTCATCAGGCGGCAGCGTCCTTGCGCCAGATGGGGGTGGATGCGTCAATTCTCTACATCAACGGGTTTGAAATCAACCAGGGCGAGACTGCATTTGTGCGGAAGAATGGGCAGATCGCCTTACGCAAATTCAAGCCAAAGAAACTTTTGAAATTTTGGAAAAAGCGAGCAAAGCCCGAGGTGGTCGATCCGCGCCTCAAAAAGTTCAATGTCCCAGGCGTTGAGGCCGTTGATCTGGAGACACATTTCGTGCTGCCGGAAGTCTGGCCGGATCTGGCGGCGGCATTGCTCGGCCACGGCTGTCCCAATGTGCACCTCTGGTGGCTGAGCGTTGACAACTTCCCTCTGAGCTCGATCAAGTATCTTTCCAATCAACAGCTTCTCCGAAGGTGCCATAACCTGTGCCAATCCGAATATGCTGTGGATTTTGTCCGGTCCAACGGAGGCAAACGGGTAACCCGTTTAACGGATTTTATCGATATGGAGCCAGTAGATAATCCACGGCCCTTGGCAGAGCGGAATTACGACATTTGCTACCTTCCGAACAAAGCGCGCGGAAGCGAAGATCTTTGGCAGGTTTTGCAAAAAGACTTTAAAGTCATACAGCTGCAGAACATGAGCCGTGCTGAGATCCAGGCAACCCTGTCAGATTGCAAGATCTTCCTCGACTGCGGCTTTCACCCGGGTAAAGACCGCGTCCCGCGTGAGGCTGCCCTGTGTGGCTGCCTTCCTGTTGTGCGCCAAGAAGGGGCCGCGAAATACCCGAAGGATGTCCCACTTACGCAGGATCTGCTTGTGCCCACGGATATGTTTTTCTCTCCTGAAGATCTGCGCAAAAAGCTGCACAACATTCTGCGCACCCCGGAAGCATTTGAACCGGCATTGGCGCAGTATCGCGAAGCGATCAAACAGGAACGGCAGGTTTTTGAGGCAGAGCTGAGGGTCTTGGCCGCCATGGCGAGCCCTCAAAGACCCCTTGCGACATCAGCCTCCTGAGGCACTTGGAACAAAACAATGCACCCCGTGCATTTTTCTCTCGCATCCCTCGCAGGCCTTTGATAGAGAGCGCCGGTACAGCCACTTGCTATCTGATTTGAGTGGCTTGCGTGCGGGTGTGGCGGAATTGGTAGACGCACCAGATTTAGGTTCTGGCGCCGCAAGGTGTGGGAGTTCGAGTCTCCCCACCCGCACCATTATTAAGATTTAGCTCTCCAAGCGCATCTAACGCCTTGAATGGAAAGGCTATTTCTGGAGTTCTAGCCCCCTCATTTCGGCAGTATTTCACGTGGTCTGTGAAGGCCAGTTTGAGGACGATACGCCGTAGGGTGATGTCACCGCTTTCCCAGAGTTTCCACGGGCTTGATAGGAATTTCAGCGAGAGTTCTAGTTTTTCGTCGAACGCTCCCTTGGGTTCCACCTGTTTTGCAAGCTGTTCAGCCAGAATTGCCTTTTGTTTCTGCAGTTCCGTTAGCTTTGCCTCGCACATGCTGATCATGGCGGCGTTGTCTGTTTCCAGACTGCGGGTCAGCAGTGTTTCCATTTTTTTGTCGACGTCGCGCAGCCGGGCTTGCCCCTCTTTGCGGATTGCGCTGGCCTGAGCCCGGCGTGCGTCCCAAGCGCTGCGGAACATGGCGCGTAGCAAAGCCACCAGACCTTTACTGGGTTGGAGCGACTTGATGATTGCGCCAACCTCACCCTCTGCCTTTTCACGCGGGATCGATTTGCCGTATGAGACGCAGTCTTTGGTTTGGCACAGGTGGTAGGCGTAGTGCTTGTACTTGCCCTTCGACCAACTTGAGCGCAGCGGCGTATTGCAGTCGGCGCAGCAGGCAACACCACGTAGGGCAAAGTCACATTACCGATGTTTTTGCGTTGAGGCGCATAGCGCGACCCTTGCTTGCGCTCCTGCACCTTTTCATATGTCTCTAGGGTCTGGACCCATTGATTTCCGCTTGGCTACGTGATTCACGGGTCGAAAATCGAGCGGTGAACATGTCTGATCTATTCTGGCTGACGGATGCGCAGATGGCGCGTCTTGAGCCCTTCTTTCCTAAGTCCCACGGCAAGCCACGTGTTGATGATAGGCGCGTGCTGAGCGGTATTATCTTTATTAATCGCAATGGCTTGCGTTGGCGCGACGCCCCCACTGTCTATGGGCCGCACAAGACGTTGTACAACCGCTGGAAGCGGTGGAGTGATAAGGGTGTTTTTGCCCGGATGATGGCGGGTCTGGCTGCCGAGCACGTCGAAGAAAAGACCGTCATGATCGACGCCACGTACTTGAAGGCCCACCGAACGGCGACCAGTATGGCCGCGAAAAAGGGGGGCGTGGACGCCTGATCGGCCGGACCAAGGGCGGCATGAATACCAAACTGCACGCCATCTGCGACAGTCAAGGACGCCCTCTCAATCTGTTCGTCACGGCAGGACAGGTCAGCGATTATATCGGCGCGCGGGCATTGCTCAGCAGCCTTCCGAAGGTTAATTGGCTGCTTGGGGATCGCGGTTATGACGCCGACTGGTTCCGAGAAGCGTTGCAAGACAAAGGGATACGAGCTTGCATCCCTGGCCGGAAGCAGCGGAAGAAACCGGTGAAATACGACAAGCGTCGCTACAAACGGCGCAACCGGATCGAGATCATGTTCGGAAGGTTGAAGGATTGGCGGCGTGTGGCAATCCGATACGACAGGTGCCCGAAGGTCTTCCTGTCCGCAATCGCCCTCGCAGCACTCGTTATCTATTGGCTATGAGTCCTGACCCTAGTTTAGATGGCAGCTGTTCTTCTCCGTGAGAATAGTAACTTTGAGCAAGAATTGATCCGGTCTCTGCATCACGTTCGATCTCAGCAGGCCCTTCATTTCGGTGTAAGAGATCTGCATCATGGTACTGTTCTAATGTCACGACGCCAGTCGCCGGATCAAATTCTAACAGGGTCGGGGCGTCATTTTCTCGGCCCAATAGCCCGTTTAAGTACCATCTTTGGGCAACAACATTGCCTGTTTTAGGGTCGTATTCGATGTCAGCAGGGCCATTCTCACGCCATCTTTTATGGTGTCTGAAGAATCGCTCCCGTATCTTGTTGCTCGTTCCCGGATCCCAGCGGGTCTCCGCAGGCAGATCATTGTCTCGATGACGTTTTCCGTCCTGGTACCAGCATTCTTGTAGTTTGTTGCCGGTGTCGGGATCAAAAAGAACATATGACGGTGCTCCATCTCGATGGCGACGCCCTGCAACCCATCAGCTCTCGGAAATTAAGTTTCCAGTGTCTGCGTCTCTTTCTATAGTCAGGTAGTATTCTTCGGTTTTTATTCGTCTCACTTTTTGAATGTATCATGCGTCAGTCACTTAGGTCAATAATTATGACCTAAGTGGCCTTGTGGTGGCATTCTACATTTTAGATCGGTGTTGCTAGGTCACCAATGGTTCAAACTAATTTCAGGCCAGTTACGAGATTTACGGCCCGGAGGGACCGTGTCACGATATACAAGAATTCAAGGTTTATACTCCTGCCAATGCCAGTTTTTTTGCGACCAATGAGTTGGCCAGAACGACAAGTTTTTCATGATGGCTGTGAGCGCGGCTTTTGGTGATTTCTCGCGCTGGATTAGTTGCTTGTCAGTCACTCCAAACGCGCCTCGCTTGCTGATCGCTGAGACCGCAGGCATGTCGTGCGCTTTTCGAATATAGGGGCGGCCACCGTGCGTAACGCGGGTGCCTCGCTTTGTGTCTCTGGCCCAATTCATGGGCGCGACCTCAAGCAATGCCGAGATCTGGCGGCGGTTCATGCAGCAAAGCTCGGATTGGTCAGCGAGCAAAAGCGTAGCCATTGTTACGTCGATGTTGGAAATGGGCGTCAATATTTGGAATTTAGTTTTCAAGTCAAGCTCTGACGTGATGAGCTCTTGCATCGCGTCATCGACCACCGTTTTTGTGCTTTCGCTAATTTGAGGCGAGCCTTAAATTGCCGGATGACCAAGCCATGACCCAAGAGTTGCAAAGAATTGGGCTAAGTAGAATATACGCAAGCTGTGTTTTTGGTAATACCAAAAACAACTTGTGAAGGGGGCATAGCCCCCGTTCAATCCCCCGGTGTGCGTCTCAATTGACCCGTTGTGTGCATGCGAGAGTAATCCGTATCCGCCTCAAATTTGCGCCTCGTAGGCGACCTAAGGTATACTTATAGGCGAGGGTTTATGCAGAAGACGGATTGGCCAGAGATACAACGCAAAGAAGACCTAGATGATTTGCAACGCGAATTGTCGGGTCAGGACGGCGCGCGGGTGCAGCGGTTCTTGCGTGACGATGATCCCCGATCCCGGGAAGGGCGGCGTAAGAAAGCTGAGCGGCGGTTTCGTGATCTGTTGGAACGATTGCTAGACGATCCTGAATATCGCGCGCTCTATGAACAGCTTGGAAATGAACTGTCTTCAGCAGAATATGACGCGGATCAGGCGATCTTAGACCTCGAACAACAACTAGCCGATTTGCAAATACAGATTGAAGCATTGGAAAATGCCGCCGCCCGTGGCCCGGATGGCCAGCCTGTATTCAAAACAGCGGATGGGCGGGTTGTGTCAGCGGCTGGAGCGGAGTTGCCTCCTGAGATCGCAGACGGGATCATCTGGCCTGCAAACGTACCAACGGCGGAAGAGTATTTTGCATTGCAGCAGAGCCAGCGTGGTCTCACAGACCAGCTCAATCAATGGCACATCTATCGGTTTGATGTGCTCGGCGATATTCGCGACCGCTATGACGACCGCGACAACCCGATGAGCAAAGATGATCTGCGCGCGGCGATTGAGAACATTCAAAACGCCGTGCCAAATGCGCGTGCTCTTGAGACACCGCAGCATATTGCGACCGAGATCGAAAGCGTCAGCCGCCCGAGCCACACACTGCCATCGCTTGGCCAATGATCATTTGAAATCACCGCATTCTTTTTGCAGCATTGCGGCGACCACAGCGCTTGGATGATATTCTGAAAACGTCTGAATTTCTTCACGCAGTTCTGCGTTCCGTCGCTCTATTGTTTCTTGATCTCCAAAGTACCAGTCGTCGATACATGCACCTGTTGCGCCGTTCGTTTGTGCGAGGATCATGGACGCCATGGTCAAAGAGGTTCTGAGATAACTATCCTGTGAGTCTTTCGGCCACATAAGAAACTTGCTGCCCGTAAATCCTTCCGCATAAGAAACCTGTGGACAGATTGCGAGGGATGCAACGATTGCCGTTGCCTTGGTCATCTTGCCTATGCTGTTCATATTCCATGATTTTTGAACAGGGTGAGACTTTACTGGAGCGACCATACAGCCTAACGTCGCAACTAGCAAAAACGGGGATTTCCGCCGCACATACGGTCGTGTGCGATGCGCGGTCTCAGGTGATCGGAAAGGATCGTTTTCGATCACATCTGATGCAGACACCCCGCCGGATCGGCTATATCCGCGTCTCGACCCGGGCGCAGGCGACGGACCGCCAGACCGCCGCGCTGGAAGCTGAATGCGACAAGCTTTATGTCGAGTATGTCTCTGCCGTTGCGGATGAGCGTCCGGTGTTTGAGGCTGCATTGGCGACCCTGTCCCAGGGCGATACCTTTGTGGTCTTGGATTTGGACCGCGCGTTTCGCAGCTCCATTGACGCCATGCTGACGGCAGAAGCGCTACGTGAGCGGGGTATCAAAATGCGTATCTTGTCTTTGCCGATTGATACCGCCACGGCTGAGGGCGAGCTGTTTTACACAATGGTTGCCGCCTTCGCGAACTTTGAGCGCCGCATCATCAGCCGCCGCACCCGCGAGGGTTTGGACATCGCCCGTAAACGTGGAAAACGCCTAGGCCGCCCACCATGCCTCAATCCAGAAACCATTCAAGACGCATACGATTGGATGGCCGAAGAAGGCTTGCCATGCCGGTATGTAGCCTGGTTGCTGGGCGTCTCTCGCCTCACACTACAGCGTAACTTCAAGCGGTTGGGGCTGCCATATCCCATTCACCACGACAAAGGAGACCCTGAATGAGAAATACCGTTTACCAGTTAAGCGAAGCAGAATTATTCCGGCTTACGTCTGCCTACACAGCCATCAGAGATCCAAAGATCCGTGCTGAATTCTTGCACACCGTCGAAGCCTGGGCGATTGATCAGTGGCAATGCTGCGACGACGCATAGGTTGAATTGGATCAATTGCGCAAGCTACATTTCCGGCCCAAAGGGGCCGTTTGACAGAAAAGTTTACGCTGCGGCGCAGCTCTCCGAAGCGGACATCAGCTCATCCACACTTTTGATCCTGGCAGTAGAAGAAATGGACCTGTCGCGGTTTGATGCCGCTCCTTTGATAGCATTTACTGCACCAAAGGGTGAGCGAACGATTGAGCAAAAGCGCGGCTCAGAACCACATGAATTTGATACAGAGCTCGGTGAGGTCAAAACAGAAAATTATCGGTGTCGATCAATTCGTCTACTGTGACCCCATCGACAACGATGACAGTACTTCCAAAGCTAATCACAGCGTCGTTGCCTAGCGCAGCGATAGAGAGGTCATTCAGGCTATCTGCTCCATCTTGGATGTGGATTCGATCGGTGCCAATTCGAAAGTCAGTAATTCTGTCTTTACTAGCAATATCTCTAAATACGAACGTATCTGCGCCAGCACCACCGGCGAGGGTGTTGCTTCCAAGGCCGCCGAACAACCTGTCCTTGTGGCTTCCTCCGCTCAAGCTATCGTCTCCCAATCCACCAAGAAGAGTATCGCCACCGCGCCCGCCGTACAACGTGTCGTTACCCCAATTCCCGCGCATAACATCTTTTCCCAAACTGCCATAAAGAGCATCGCCGCCACGCCCGCCGTACAACGTGTCGCCGCCACGCCCGCCGTACAACGTGTCGCTGCCACGCCCGCCGTACAACGTGTCGCTGCCACGCCCGCCGTACAACGTGTCGCTGCCTCGATTGCCATACAACTCGTCAGCACCTCCCCCTCCATGCAGTGTGTCTGACCTTGCGCCCCCAAAGAGCGTGTCATTTCCTGAGTTGCCCTCAATACTATCTTTGCCCGAACGACCATGGACCCAATCGTCCCCATCTCCTGCGCGCAACAAATCCTGCCCTCCACCACCAATTATTGTGTCATCGCCTTCTATTGCTATTATTGTGTCATTGGTGGCATCGCCCGAGACTAGGTCGCTGCCCTCAGTCCCATAAATAATTGGTTCCGGAATCGAAACGTCGCCCGTGACGATTTCAACAAATGCGATTTCCCATGGTTGCAGGTCTATTTCCAACTCCGCTCCCGAAACCTTGACCTCATATTCCGTGATTTTTGGCTCGGCACGGGATTCATTTCCCTCTCCTGTTCCATCCCACAATTTGACGATACGTCCGGTGAATTGTTGGGCACCCACATAGTCGCTGAGATCCAGAATTATAGAACGATCACCTGAGCCGGACCTCTCGGACACCACAAGTACGAGTTCTTCGACAGAAGAAAAGCCATGGATGTCCAAATCCCCTTCCAGTGACCAATCAAAAATGGGGCTTGTCCCCGGAATGAACTCGGACATCAAACGAAAGGTTTCCCCAGCGATTGTTAGATCGCTCTGATCATTGTTAACGAGCGTCACAGATTGCGACTGATCAAATGTTAAAGGCCATGCATTCGCGCTGTCGACACCATGCGTCGCAAATTCGTACAATATTTCGACAAGCATTGCCGATTGATGTAATCCTCTATTTTCAAGAGCCCATTCCTGCGAGCGAGTATTCCATTCAGTAACGTGAAATTCGAGCGCATAGGTGCCATCAGAGTTTTTCCGCGCGCTTTCGGTCAAATCCAATTGATCAGCTAAGGCATTAAATTGATTGAAAAAAAACTCGTATTCGTTATCGATTCCTGAAAAACCTTTTGTGGGATAAAAATGGTCAAGAATACCATCGACTAATTGTGGGGAGCCGTCATAGCTGTTTATTGTGGAAGCCAGCGCTCTGACTTGTTCGACGGCACTTCCTTGGGCTTGAACTGTATACGCACCCTCACTTTGGGCGCTCTCGATAAAGCCAAGATTCACAGCTTCTTCGATTGAAAGAACGGTTTCTACGCCATCAATGTAGCCTACAAACACATCTACATCAGACCGAGGAGAATACACTTGCGAAACCGCGTGTGTAGTTTGGATAAGAAGTTTTGTGTCAGGCAATCCGTAGTTGTCAAAGAACTCATCCAAAACAGGGAGAAGTTGCCCCACTAGGTGGCCGTATTCGGTGGCCGTCATTTCACCGGACCCCCAGAATTCATTGCCGATTTCAACTGCAGTTACTTCCACACCACGCGATTTTGCGGCATCGAGACTGTACCGAAGAAAACTCTTAACTTCTAGAATGTATTCGTCTGATAGTTCTTGTCGCGCCCCAAATGAACCCGAGGCAATTGAACTTGCCGCCGTTTCTGTGAAGGCCCGTTTTGTAGGGATGACTAATGCTACATCTGCGCTAACATTCGCGGCGGCGTCAAGGAAATCGGACAGAGGCAGAAGCGTTTGAGATTTTTCATAGTTCGAAACAGCGGCTTCTGGATCCGCCATATCGAAGTAGTGCTCAGTCGCAGAACCACCAGGAAATCGAAGGTGACTCGCGCCCGTTTTGTTTAGCGTCTCGACGATCGAATTGCCATCATTTGCGATTTCCTCATCGTAGATCGTAACAACGTTAACTCCGAAGAAGTCCTCAGTTACCTCACCGTCATTACCTTTACTTTCTTGGACTTCTAACTTGTAGGAATTCATAGCCGCCCCCGGACAAAACATGAACACCATCATTGATTTGCACTACAGCGGTTGGAAATCAAACAGTCGGAATTTACAATGCAATTTAATTTCAATCATTTAACCCGCTCAAGGGGGCACACCTCTAATGCGCACCGAAAACAAGACCATCGTTAAATTTTGACAAATTCCACTCTCTGCTGATCGGGCTTGTTAATTTACATCAAAGACGCACCGGATCTTATCTGCATGAAGGCCTCAAATTTCGTTGATTGCCTACATCTGGTAGTGAAGCCTAAATGAAGGTTAGTAAATTCTTTACTACACGACCCTCTTCATAGAACAACAGGTGAACGAAAAAAGAAAAAATATTGGCGATGTATCGAGCTCAATTTTGTGAAAACTTTCACCACCGAAGAACGAGAAAATTCGGTTTAGTCAGGAGAAGTCGAATGTGTCCAATGTTTGTTTACAAATCAGCACCAAACGTATTTGGAATTAGTCAATCGAAAGCTCGTCCAAGATTGCCCAATCTAGCTGAAGAATGGTGCTTACAAGAAGGATTGCGCGGCCAAACGCGGAAATGCTCTGAAGGCGGTAGCGACGAAGAGTTGCTCTTGGAAATCATGAAGAACATAGACAATGAAATGTTCTTTCAAATAATGGAATTTCTGGAAGCAGCGGGGTACACAGTGAGCCTCCCAAACAACTCGAAAAATTCGTCGGACGAAAGGTAAGCCGCTTTTAGCTGATATACTTCTAGGCGCAGGGTTGCGCTTCGAAGTAAGCGTAATCCAATCGGGATTATCCAAAACTTTCCACCAAACCTTAAGAACGGCCATTTCCAAAGTTTCGCTGCTTTGCAATGGCCGCTTTGGCCAGGGCGAGGCTCTGGATTTGCAACCGCAGAGAACGGCAGCTCTCCGCCCATCCTGCAGAGCGACGGCTTTGATGTACGAGCGCGCTTTCGATGTTTATATGTGGGTGCGAGAGACGAACAAAATGCCTGTTCGCCGTCATGTGTTTCCACACATGTGTATGCAAATAGGACTATTTTCTTGTAGGTTTGCGGTTATTTGTTCTATTTATGTTCTCATTTGTTAACTGCAATTGATTGGAGGAAATATGAATGATGAGCAGAACAAAGATCAAAACCGCAAGGTAACCGGGGGTAAAACACCCTATATGCTGGGCTATACCGTGCGCCCGATGGGAGATGGTCAGAAATCCCACTGGAGCAAAGTGGCCGTGGCCTGGGCGCATAAGGATGGTCAGGGCTTTAACGTGCAGATGGATGCCTTGCCTGTTGATGGGCGATTGGTACTGCGTGCGGTCAATGATGATGGGGATGAGGCTGTTGAACTATTGGAAGACACGCCACCTGGCTTGACCTGAGACATTGTCGATCTGTGAGAAAGGCGGGCGTTTTGTCCGCCTTTTTGTTGTGCGCCTATTCGGGCTCGCGTGTACCAAGCCCGCATGCGGTCGTGGCCCTGCGGGCGTTGATCCCGGGCGCGTCTGGTGAGGCGGCGGGGCCGCCACGTTTTTCTCGCGTGTGCCACGCTTGGGAACCTGATCCTTCAGCTTGTGTCACCAAAAGCCACTTTCCCAATAGATCAAATGCGTCTGCCCGCTCCATTCGGGCGGGAAACCCGCCCTCCCGTGTGGCCGCATTTGACCTTTGGGGCGTCTTTCTTGTGACCGATCGTCCAACAGCTGTCGCCCCAGCAGGCTGGGGCGGCGTTACGGCTGATCTGTCTTGGACGCTCGCCGCTGGGCAGAGGTTCAAGCGCGGGGTGATGGTTGATCTCCGGGCTTTTGAACCCACCAAAAGCGAGGAGAGAACTATGATTACCCTTTATGCCCAACCCTATAATATTGATGCGATTGGCTTTTCCTTTCAAAGCGTCGAGGAGTTTTTTGACAAGAGCCACCGTCATCAGGATCGTTTCGGCCAACCCGTGGAAGAGTTCGAAATCCAGTTCATTGATGGTGAGGAATTGGACGCGGAACTGGCCAAGGCCATTGGTTTAAACCAAGCGAATTTCGCCGAGTTTCTAACCTGCGCCGAGGACTGGGACGGGGATCAAAAGACCCGCGTGATCATCGCTGTGGGCGAAGGGGGATATAGCTTTGACCCCAAGGTCGACCCCGATAGCTATGACATCGATCTGTACCACTTGGACAGCCTGCGCGAGCTGGCCGAGCTGTTCATTGACGAAGGCCTGTTTGGAGACATTCCCGAACGGTTGAGCGGTTACCTCGACTATGACGCCATCACGCGGGATCTGTCCTTTGACTACTGCGAGATCACCCTTGGCGGCACCAACCTGATCTATCGCCTGTCCTGATCCAACTGCACCCGCAAGCCCCTGCAAACAGGGCGGGGGCTTCGGGGTGCAGTTGGGCACCAAACCCATTTTCAACATAGGAGACATCGTAATTGCTTTGAAAACTTCGCGCATGTAAGCCGTACAGTCGGCGATTGGAGGCGGTTTTACAATCACAGGCCCCCATCGGGACGCTTGCGATGTTCATGCCAAACGTGTAGTGGCTTACCCCAAGCAGATTTCGCGGGCTAGTCACGCTTATTTGAAAAATTATTTTCGATTTATGATTGATTTGCGTGGCCGTTGACTCTACCAGAGGGGATAGCTGGCTGGCCGGAGTTACTCATGCGAAATATTGTTGTGTTTTTTGCAATTGTAACGGTTGTGGTATTTTCTTGGTTCCTATCCGCAGCCTTTCGAGATGAGGGCATAAGGGACTATTGCTTCGACCGCCGCCCGCCTCAGTACAGCCTTGAAGTCATTCTGGATAAATGCAGCTATTTAATTTCTACTGAAGATAAAAACATTAAGAAAGCTATACTTACGAGGGCGGATCTTCATTTCCGGAATGGGTACACTCTTGAAGCTATTTCGGATTACGATTTATTTATCCAAAAATTTCCGGATTTTAAAGAGATCAAAAGAATAGAAGCGCTTGCGATTGAGATGAATTTGGAACTTGCAAAGCATAGCAGGGAAGTAGAGTTTCGCGTCGGGCGCGTAATTAATGATCCCGAAAATAGAGAGAGAGTTTACGAGCTTATTGCGTCTTTGCGAACAGCGGGCGATCGAAATTTATATGCAAATTCCATGCGGCTATTGGGGGAAGCCCCCGACTTGTTTGTTGCCGTAAGGTTGATCGGCTTCTTTGAGATTTTGGATTTTGAGAGTGACGAATTGGCAGTCAGTTACCTCAGGGGGGAGCTCAACACCCAGTCGGAAAAGCAAAACAATTATAAGATTTCGTTACAAGAAGAGATGCGCTGGATCTGTAGGGAGGTCGTTTCAAACTGTGTTGCTTACTAGGATTCATTTCGCAAATTGAAATTTAACAAAGAATATAGTTAATAAAGTCATCGGAGAAAAACAATGGGCAGCTCAGGGCTTCCTCCACACGTTCAAGAACAAATAGACGCTGTAAATCGCGCTACAAGTGGCGGCATTACAGATGAGCCTCTTGCCAATGCTCAAGAATTTGTCAATAATCAAGCCAGGGATTCATTTTTAGCTCCCTTCGCCCCAGCTAAGGGTTACGCCGGGGCTCTAGCTGACGGTAAAAAAGGTGCTACGGCCAAAGAGCTCATTGGCAATGCAAGGGGCGATGTAGCTAGAGGGCGCTTGGAAGATGCGATCAAGGATGTTGCCGACAGCATTCCAAGGGAAAAAAACGTCGTTGATCGTCTTGTTGACCGTTTGAAAGATTTTTTCAACCCTCCACCTATTGATCCGATAATCATTGACTTGGACGGTGACGGCATTGAACTAGTCTCGTTGGATGATTCAGTCGCGCGTTTCGATTTGGATGGTGATGGGTTTCGCGAACAGACGGGCTGGGTTGCCGCAGATGATGCGTTGCTGGCAATTGATCGGAACGGAAACGGATCAATTGACGGTATAGAAGAATTGTTTGGTTCCGTGGATGCTTTTGGTTACCAAGAGCTCGCTGCTCTAGATCAGAACCAGGATGGAGTGATAGACACCAATGATGCTGAATTTTCAGACCTGGTTCTTTGGCAGGACCTGAACGGGGATGGAATTAGTGACGAAGGTGAAATCGTTTCGGTCAAAAGTGCGGGAATTGCTTCATTCGATTTGAACACTATACAAGAGTCGTATGAAGTCGCTGGAAACGAGATTGTCCAAAGCGCTACAACGACCTTTGTCGACGGGCGCATAACTCAGTCTGTTGAAGTGCTCTTTGAGCTCGACCAAGCTAGAACATCATTCACGATACCCTCTGATTTCGAGTTCGACGACGACGCACACACCATTCCTATACTGCAAGGGTTTGGGGAATTCGCCGATCTGCGCGTGGCCACCAGCCTCGACGACGACCTCAAACAAACAACAACATCGCTTATTGCGACACTCAGGAGCGGCGATCTCGATCAATTTGATGTCGGCTTTGAGAACTTTTTGTTCGAATGGGCCGGTGTTCGTGATGCTGTCTGGTTGGATGATGCACCGGACGTAACAGTCTATTTCCTTGAGGATGCAAACGAAGTGACCCAAGGTTTCTTCTTCGTGGAGGGGGCGCTGGCGTCTTTTGAAAGCTTGCCGGGATGGGAAGAATATCTCACCGCTAATCAATTGTCCGTTGTCAGAAGCTCAGGAGAATTTTTGACGACAAGTGAATTTGCGCGCGCCTGGCTTCAATTCGGAGATAGAGTTCCTGGATTTACAACTGGAACCAGCTCGGGCCCTGGTTCAATACCTCTACCGTCCGATCAGGAAGAACCTCTCGGATTTGGAGTTTCTGCTCAGGAGTTTGCATTTTTGCAAAAACTGTCTGGAGATCAATTCGACAATGATGCCAACTATCTAGCTAGCGGAAACTTGTTGCCATTTTCTCTGGATGAAACGGAGGCTGATGAAGCTCAAGGGTTTTTTAATGAGATCAGAGATTATTACAAGTCCCGATTTTATGTGGAAGCTGCCTACAATATTGCCTTGACGGAAGGCTCTGACGCCGATTACGGGTTTTTAGCCCCTTTCCTGAACTTGTACTATAACGTATTTGATGATGAAATCGATGGTGATTGGCAATCATTTACCGTTGAACTAATTGAGATGTTTCGATCCGAGGGCTACGGGACAGACGCCGATGCATTAGGCTTCTTGTCTATATTTTTGACCGACGCAAGCTTTCTGCCAAGTGTCGTCACCTCAAATTTCCCTGAAATAGAAGCTTCCGATATATCGCGAATTTTCGATGTCGCAATTGATAGCGTGGGTACGCAGGTTAGTGATGATATCGTTGGAGCTGGTGTTTTGAATGGTTACCTTGGTAACGATACTGTTGCCGGTAGCGCAGGGGAAGATGTACTTTCCGGTGACGAGGGGGATGACTTATTATCCGGAGCTGGAGGTAGCGATGTCTATCTGTACCGGTTGGGAGATGGGAACGACACGATTGATGAAGGGCGTAACTTCGGCACTTCTGACAGTCTTATTTTCCTTAACCTCCAATCTACGGATGTTGAGTTTGAGAACAATGGAGAGGGTGATTTACTTATCCATTTACCAGACCAAAGCACGGTTACAGTAAATAGCCAATTTTCTAACTCGGAGTTCGAAGGTCTTGAGGATATCCGGTTCACTAACATTAATTTAAATACTCAATTAATAAGAAACAAGACGGTTGAAGATATGAAGTCGTCTGGGCTTGTTTTTGGGTCAGCATTTTCAGAATTTTATTATCATACGCTCGGCGATGGATCTTACACGATCACCGACTCTACCGCTGCCAGTGTAGATGACCGACTGGTCTTCACGGATGTGAATGCTGATGACGTGACCTTCTCGCAAAACGCGGGCCAGGATCTTGTCATTACCCTCAGCAATGGTGAGACCATCACTGTTACCGACCACTTCCGGGGTGCCCTCGATGATCTGGAGCTGATCGAATTCGCCGACGGCACCGTGCTGAACGGGCAGGCGATCCGGGACAAATCGGTAGCGGATCAAAAGGCCAGCGGTGTGGTTCTTGGGTCTGGCAGAGTGGAGAACTACGTCCATACGCTCGGCGATGGATCTTACACGATCACAGACGCGACCGCTTCACCTGTGGACGACCGTCTGATCTTTACCGACGTCAATGTTGATGATGTGACTTTCACGCAGAATGCGGGCCAGGATCTTGTCATTACCCTCAGCAATGGTGAGACCATCACTGTTACCGACCACTTCCGGGGTGCCCTCGATGATCTGGAGCTGATCGAATTCGCCGACGGCACCGTGCTGAACGGGCAGGCGATCCGGGACAAATCGGTAGCGGATCAAAAGGCCAGCGGTGTGGTTCTTGGGTCTGGCAGAGTGGAGAACTACGTCCATACGCTCGGCGATGGATCTTACACGATCACAGACGCGACCGCTTCACCTGTGGACGACCGTCTGATCTTTACCGACGTCAATGTCGATGATGTGACCTTCACGCAGAATGCGGGCCAGGATCTTGTCATTACCCTCAGCAATGGCGAAACCGTCACTGTTACCGACCACTTCCGGGGTGCTGTCGATGATCTGGAGCTGATCGAATTCGCCAATGGCACCGTGCTGAACGGGCAGGCGATCCGGGACAAATCGGTGGCGGATCAAAAGGCCAGCGGTGTGGTTCTTGGGTCAGGCGGAGCGGAGACTTATGTTCATACGCTTGGCGATGGATCTTACACGATCACCGACTCTACCGCTTCACCTGTGAACGACCGGCTGATCTTCACCGACGTCAATGTCGATGATGTGACCTTCACGCAGAATGCGGGCCAGGATCTTGTCATTACCCTCAGCAATGGCGAAACCGTCACTGTTACCGACCACTTCCGGGGTGCTGTCGATGATCTGGAGCTGATCGAATTCGCCAATGGCACCGTGCTGAACGGGCAGGCGATCCGGGACAAATCGGTGGCGGATCAAAAGGCCAGCGGTGTGGTTCTTGGGTCAGGCGGAGCGGAGACTTATGTTCATACGCTTGGCGATGGATCTTACACGATCACCGACTCTACCGCTTCACCTGTGAACGACCGGCTGATCTTCACCGACGTCAATGTCGATGATGTGACCTTCACGCAGAATGCGGGCCAGGATCTTGTCATTACCCTCAGCAATGGCGAAACCGTCACTGTTACCGACCACTTCCGGGGTGCTGTCGATGATCTGGAGCTGATCGAATTCGCCAATGGCACCGTGCTGAACGGGCAGGCGATCCGGGACAAATCGGTGGCGGATCAAAAGGCCAGCGGTGTGGTTCTTGGGTCAGGCGGAGCGGAGACTTATGTTCATACGCTTGGCGATGGATCTTACACGATCACCGACTCTACCGCTTCACCTGTGAACGACCGGCTGATCTTCACCGACGTCAATGTCGATGATGTGACCTTCACGCAGAATGCGGGCCAGGATCTTGTCATTACCCTCAGCAATGGCGAAACCGTCACTGTTACCGACCACTTCCGGGGTGCTGTCGATGATCTGGAGCTGATCGAATTCGCCAATGGCACCGTGCTGAACGGGCAGGCGATCCGGGACAAATCGGTGGCGGATCAAAAGGCCAGCGGTGTGGTTCTTGGGTCAGGCGGAGCGGAGACTTATGTTCATACGCTTGGCGATGGATCTTACACGATCACCGACTCTACCGCTTCACCTGTGAACGACCGGCTGATCTTCACCGACGTCAATGTCGATGATGTGACCTTCACGCAGAATGCGGGCCAGGATCTTGTCATTACCCTCAGCAATGGCGAAACCGTCACTGTTACCGACCACTTCCGGGGTGCTGTCGATGATCTGGAGCTGATCGAATTCGCCAATGGCACCGTGCTGAACGGGCAGGCGATCCGGGACAAATCGGTGGCGGATCAAAAGGCCAGCGGTGTGGTTCTTGGGTCAGGCGGAGCGGAGACTTATGTTCATACGCTTGGCGATGGATCTTACACGATCACCGACTCTACCGCTGCGGCTGTGAACGACCGGCTGATCTTTACCGATGTCAATGCTGATGATGTGACCTTCACGCAGAATGCGGGCCAGGATCTTGTCATTACCCTCAGCAACGGCGAGACCATCACTGTAATCGACCACTTCCGAGGTGCTCTTGATGATCTTGAGCTGATCGAGTTCGCGGATGGCACAGTCTTCACCTTGGCGGATACCCGTGCGAAAACCTTTGAAGGTGGCTCTGGCGCTGATCAGTTGAACGGCACTGCTGGAAATGATCGAATTTTCGGAGGCGCCGGTTCCGACACACTCTTAGGAGGTCAAGGCAACGACACTTTGAACGGCGATGACGGTGACGATAGAATAGACGGTGGCAACGGTGATGACGACCACTTTGGCGGTGCCGGTGACGATTACATTTTTGGCAGTGTCGGAGATGATTATTTCGACGGGGGCGAAGGGAACGACACATTAGACTTTTCTTATTTCGCAGGCAATTTTGAGATTAACCTTTCCCAATCGCAGGTAACGTTTGAAAGCGGGTTTGTCGAACAACTCTCCAGTATCGAGAATGTGGTTGGCGGGTCTGGCCAAAACAGTTTGATCGGTTCAGATGAGAGCAATGAGATCAATGGAGCGTCGGGGCATGATACCCTTTCCGGCGGCGGCGGAGCGGATACGCTCATTGGCGGCGAAGGAAATGATACCCTAAGAGGTGATGATGGAAACGATAGAATAGACGGTGGCAACGGTGATGACGACCACTTTGGCGGTGCCGGTGACGATTACATTTTTGGCAGTGTCGGAGATGATTATTTCGACGGGGGCGAAGGGAACGACACATTAGACTTTTCTTATTTCGCAGGCAATTTTGAGATTAACCTTTCCCAATCGCAGGTAACGTTTGAAAGCGGGTTTATCGAACAACTCTCCAGTATCGAGAATGTGGTTGGCGGGTCTGGCCAAAACAGTTTGATCGGTTCAGATGAGAGCAATGAGATCAATGGAGCGTCGGGGCATGATACCCTGACCGGAGGGTTAGGTGATGATACCTTCGTGTTTGGCGAAAGCTTTGGAAATGATGTGATTTCAGATTTCGAAATTGATGCCGATCAAATAAAAATAGAGATCGAAAACACAGATTTGGAAGATTTGGTAATCTCAACTTCAGCGGGCGGTGCCCAAGTTAGTATAGAAGGACACGGGACTATCCTTCTGCTCGGCGTTGAAGCCTCAAGCTTGCAGGACGACGTCTTCGTGTTCTGATGCGGCACACGAACCGTCATGGAAATCCGGGAATTTTTCCCGAGCTTCTTCCTCTATTGGCCAACAGTGTTGATTTTCACTGAGGGCTGACCGCCCGTATTGATCGGTCAGCCCAGGCTGGGGCCAGCGCGGGCTCTGTGGTGCTGGTTTTCTTGCGTGCGGTCTCGGTGATCTCTGTCCTGCGCCCATTTGGGCATATCGCTTTGATCCAGATACAGCTGCAGATCTGACTTGTGCCGGGTCATGGCGACATAGGCCAGGTGATGGTCCATGCTGCGCGAGGTGAGCACATAGGCCTGATCCACGGTTGACCCTTGTGATTTATGGATTGTGACCGCGTAGCCATGGTCGAAATGCTGATACTTTTGAGTATTCACCCGCAGATCACGCTTTGGATCATCATCCAGCGTGACCTTTAGCTCCCCCTGGCTGACCTCTGTCACCGTGCCCAACATGCCGTTTTTGACGCCCAGATCCTTGTCATTCTTACCAAAGACCAGCCGATCCCCGGCAGCAAAGGCGCGCGGTCCGGTTTCCGTGTGATAGAGATGTTCAATGTCTGGCGGTTGTCCTTCACGCAATTGGGCGCGGATAGCTTGGTTCAACGCGTGCACGTCCTTGCGTTTATGCGCCAAAGCAAGCCGTGATTTCTGCGAACCATGCGCGGCCACGTCCATCACGTAAGACGCCGCGAGGTGATCAATGGCCTCTTCCTTGGAGGTGTTCGTCGACACGGCTTGTTTCTCAGCGTAGCGCGCTAGGGCTTGATGACTGCGCCCCTCAGACAGATCTTTGGAGGCCTGTTTTTGCCAGTCCGCTTCTTGTCGGTGGATTTCCGTGAGGCGTGCTGCGCCGTGTTTCGCAACCAGATCCCGGAAGGGCGTGCCTGCCTCAATCGGTTGCAGTTGTTCTGGATCACCAACCAAGACCAGCTTGGCCCCAATCTCATCGGTCTGTTTTGTAATCCGCGCCAATTGACGCGTGCCGATCATCCCGGCTTCATCCACCACCAGTACATCCCCCTTGGAAATAGGGCTGTGACCGTTCTTCCAAGAGAGTTCCAGTGAGGCCAGCGTGCGGCTGGGGATGCCGGATGCGCCTTCCAGACCTTCGGCAGCTTTCCCAGCCAGTGCGGCCCCGTGGACACGCAATCCTTGTTGCTCCCAAGCCATACGCGCGGTGTCCAGCAGGGTGCTTTTGCCCGCACCCGCGAGGCCGACAACAGAAGCCATGCGATTGTCACCCAGAACATGATGCAGCGCGCTTCGTTGTTCGTGGCTCAGCGTGCCTCCAAAATCCTGCATCATACGCCTGTCCTGATCATCCATGGCGCGGGTAATATGCTGGTCTTGAACCTGGAAACCGCCTTGCTGTTCCAGCTTGGTAGCTGAGGCATGCAGTTGCGCTTTGGCCTTTTGATAATCCTTGGTGGTGAAACGCAGCTGCAATGCACTGGTGCTTTGCAGAGGTACCAATTCACTTGAGGCCATCGCCGTGCGTGTTGCGGCCTGCAATTCCATAGGGTCCGGTAAGGCCTGTGCCAATCCCCGCAACACATCGGTGCGGGTGAACGCGGCTTTTTTCTGCGAGATATGATCCAATACCAGTGCCGGATCTTTGCGCAACTGTTTAGCGGTATACGGCAGCGCCTCTGGGCGGATCTGGAGGCTCTGTTCGGGATCTGTGCTGCGGCCAAAGATCGGCTGCAGGGATCGCTCGTGTGCACGCTGATCCAAAGCGCGGCGTTCTGCCAAATGGCGTGTGATCAAAGCCTGTTGTTCGGCGTGATCCGCAATCTGGGCGGCCTTCGCCTCAGACAGGACCTTGTCTCTTTTGACCACATCTTGCCCGGTCATCCGATCAAACAGGGCGCGCAATCCTTTGCCAGCACTCTGTCGTTGGGCCAGAAGACGGTCACGTTGCCGCTGGACCTGTTGTTCAATCAATGCCTCACGTTCCTGCCGTTGCCGTATCACCAGCTCATCCCGCCGCCTTTGAAACAGGGGCGTGGGCTGCTGCTTCTTTGGCGCTGGCAGGTCTTTGGTTTGCGACTGAACATCTTCCACCGAGGGCAGTCTGTCTTCTGCTCCCAGACGCTGGCGCAGATCTTTGGGGCGCACGCCGCACCAACGCGACAGCGACCAGATCTTACCATCGCCATCCACGGCCACAAAACCACGCCGCGATCCACGCGCCAGCAGAAAGCCTTCCTCCTGCAGGGCAGCGGCAAAGCTGTTCAGGTCATCCGATTGCGTCCAGCAAGTTTGGAACTTGGCTTTTAGCGCTTTGGGATCACGGTCCGCGCGTTGTGCTTGTCCGGCTTCTTGGCGGGAATAGTTCAGGGGATCGCGATCTTCAAACCGCTTGAACCCATCGGGCATGTCCCAGCCCTGATCTCTATATATCTCACGCGACAAGGTCATCAGCTTGCGTTTGAAATGTGGCAGCTGGATTGCGGTCATGCTCTTGGGATCAATACGCGACCACACACAATGGGCGTGGCGACGTCCGTTTTTCTCATGAAAGACAATCGCGCGGGGCTGGCCTGAGAGGCCAAGGCGCGCCTCAGCATCAGAAATGGCCTGCTCAAACACCTCAACCGGCACCTCCGCCTCAAGGGGCGGATTGAAGGACATGGAAAACAGATATTTACGGCAGCGGGTGCCGGAGGCAATTGCTTCAACTTCAGCAAAAGCGCTGGCCAGATCATGGCTCAAGAAACCCTCTGCACGGTGCAGGGTCACATGGTCATTGTCGCGCGGGTTCATCAAATGCCGCGCTAGCTCCGCCCCATACCCGCGTGTGTTGGCCTCCAGGATCATCCAGACCTCCGCGCCTTGCCAAGCGCCGCCATCAAGGCCGTGCGGATCGCCAAGAGATGCTGATTGGCCTCCGCGATCTGCGCTTTGGCGCGATCATCCTCAATCATCAGGCCAAGGTTTGCATGATGCGCCAATTGGTTCAGATTGCTGGCGATGCGAGAATGACCGAGCAGACCCATGACCTCCGCCAATGCTTTCTTCTCCGCTATGGCATCCGCAGGGCGCGAGGCCCGCAGGCGTTCTTCCTCAGCGAAGACACAAGCCCGCACATAGGCACTGAGCGTCATCCCTGCCGCCAGTTCTTCCAGCCGCGCCCGTTCCTCAACCGTCAGGCGCAGTGTCAAAGGCGACAACTCCCGGCGCTTTGAAGCTTTGGTTTTTGTATGTACACCTGCGGCTGCCCGATGCGCAGCCGTCAGCGTCGCCTTGGTTTCGACCTTGCCCTTTCTCATGGGCTTGGCTCGGGCGGGGGAGGCAGAACGTCCGTGTCACCCACTGAAGTATCTTCAGCAGCCTCAGAAAACGCCGCAAGCTTGCGCGAGACCTCTGGATCAGCCTGCAAAACCTCAGACCAATCCTCAAGCGCAGACAACACTTTATCCGCTTCAAAAGGTTCTAGGTTGCTCCTCCCCGGTGCACCAGCTATGAGCGCTAATGATTGTGCTTGATAAAATTGCCCTTTAAGAACAATGTATCCATGGCGTTTGATGAACATGTGCCTACTGGTGGCGCGTAAATTCGTGTATCGCATTACGCATATTTTCTGCAGCAATTCCGCAAGGTGGAGCCTGCGCGGTCTTGGGGACTTTGATAGAGTTCTGAACTCTGCCTGCGTAGGAACTTTGGCTCTTGGCTGATTGACCATGTGCGGTACGCGCGTTTGTTCAAAGGCTAGGCTGAGCCAGCAAACATCTGGTTTTGAAGCCCTAGTTTCCGAAGCAAATGTTAAAGGGTGCCAGTTTGAGTAATCCGACCCCTGCAACGCAGGTAAAAGACCTCATACGCGCCGTGCGTGACGTTGTTCGCGTTTGCCCTGAGAAGATCTTTTTGAATGCACATCGGTGCTTTGGCAGCGGCTAGAATAAAATCGCGCGAACCAAAAGAAGCCAGAATGCGGCGCCCGCGACAATTGAGGGCAGGATCCACCATCCGGGAAGAACGGTTTTCTGAGGGGGGGGGTGATAAGGCCGGGGCGGCATTTCCTGCAAAAATGGCATTTCGGCCGCCTTTACGTTCGCCGCTGCGGAATGGCGATGCGCGTTTTGGGCCTGCGCCTTTGAGCTTTTGAACTGCGTCATTTCTTCCTCCTCCTGGCACAGTTTAAATTTGAAAAAGAAAAAAGATGGTTAACGTTTGGTGAATCGTGAGAATTTAAGGTGAGATAAGACAAGTCGCCTGTCGCTCTTCATACTACCCCCCCCCCCCCCCTCCCGAAAGGTGTGTCCTTGGTTTTCAAAACAACTAAAGCGAGATTATTCTCATTCGTATACTTAAATCAGACGTATTTGAGACGATCCCACACTGTGACGCTGGGACAGTTCTAGGTTTGGTGCGATCCGGGGGCTGTGCAGCCCGAAAGGCGCGGGAGAAGGATCGATCCGTTTCTGAATTTGAAAGAACGCCGCGGGGCAAAGCGCTGGTTTTCAGGCGTGGACGCCAGAGATTGATCCGTATCGGATGTGTTGCTTCCAGACCAAAAACAATAAACTCGCAACCTTGTGAATTGTTGCTCTAAGGACTGACTCGACGCTGAAATTACCAACTGATTTATAAAAATTCTGCAAAAATCTTGGAATTCAGTTAGAGAAGAGGGCCATGTTTCTCCGCACTTCGTCCTTAACTTGCCTACAGATTGATTAGAGACGCGCATGAAAAAGACCCATTCAAGCCTGCCTGTCTCAGCCATGCAGTTGGCGATGATTTATGAGAGTAATGGCTGCAAACGTCCTTGGATTAATCTCGAACAGATCGTTCTGAAGTTTCATGCAAGCTTTCCATCAACGCATGAGATCGGGGCGGGCTGGGCGGCGGTGGTCGCGAGACATGCCGCTCTGCGTAGTGTTTTCCAGTGGCAGAATGTTGAGCAGCCAAGGCAACGCATTCTGGATGCGGTTTCAGTCACGGTTGATGAGCAGGATTGGTCAGGCCAAAGCGCAGATGCGCGTAAGGGGTGCCTTCAGCACACTTTGGAAGAGGATAGAAAACGCGGGGTCTCTCTGGACGGTCGACCTGGCTGGCGTGTGATGGCTGCGCGAACCAGCGAAAACAGCGGCTTTGTTATTGTGACCATCCATCACGCTCTTGTGGATGGGCGCAGCATGGCCCAGATCCTGACTGAATTTCTGCAGTATCTCGAAACCGGGGCGATTACGGCGAAGATTGGCACCGATTATCAGCGTGTCCTATCGGAGATAACCCGTTCCGACAGTCAGGGTGAGGCTGAAGAGTTCTTTGCGCAGTATCTCGACGGGTTTGACACGATTGGAGATTTGTCGCTGCCCGTATCGGATGACCTGCGCGCACTGCCCGAGCCGTCGAGCAGTCGAAAGGCGCTTTTGACCGCGCGGATAGACAGGGATCTGACATCAAATCTGGAGCAGCGCTGTCAGGAAAGCGGTACAACACTCGCCAATTTCGTTCAGGCCGCCTGGGGAGTTGTGTTGGCGCGTTGGCAAGGGCAGGCAGAGGTTGCCTTTGGTGCCGCGCGCTCTGGCCGGTTTGCCGTTCCGGACAGCCAAAACACAGTCGGCTGCCTGATCAACACACTTCCAATGCGGGTCAAGCTGACACGGGACAGAACCTTGGCTGATCTGGTCCAAGGCCTGCGGCGGGACACCTGCGCCATGCATGGGTTTGAACAAACGCAGCCACGTGATCTGCGCCAATGGGGCGGATTGGACGGGCATCAGCCTTTGTTCAGTTCCGTTGTGATGTTTGAACGCGGCACGCTGGAAGATCTTGTTTATGCAGGTTACCAAGGCTCGCTGCGCCCTGAGATCAGATTGCACGAAGAAGGCGGCCTGCCGTTATCCTTGGCCGTTTATGGCACGCAGGCGCTTGATGTTGTGCTGGAGTATGCGCCTGATGTGGTTGGCGCCTCAGTTGCCCGGTTGTTGCTGGACCACTTTCAGAACCTTCTTGCGGCCATGTCTTCGGCGTCTCTGGATACTCCGATTGGCGCATTGGATATGATGACCCCGCAGGAACGCACACAGCTCCTGTCTTTGGCAAAACCACAGACGCCTGTGACGACGACACCGAAGGATATCATGGCCCGCTTCCAGGATCAGGTCGCGCGGCGGGGGGATCAGGTCGCGGTTGTGCCGCTTAACCAGCCAGGGCAGGCACCGGCGGTTTCGCAGGCACATGGCCCATTGGGGGGGCTGAGCTTCAAACAGCTCGACCAACAGGCGAACGGTCTGGCGCATGTCCTGAAGGGGCAGGGGGTGGGTCCAGGGGGTATGGTGGCGATTTCATTGGAGCGCTCGCCCGAGTTCGTTGTGGCAATGCTGGCTGTTTTGAAACTGGGTGCGTCCTTTGTTCCGGTTGATCCAACCTATCCGGACGCGCAGCAGCTCCATATGATCCGCGACAGTGGCGCATGTTTGATTGTCGCGCGCCAGAACGGGGGTGAAGCCCATAAGGGTGTGGCACGCATTCATCCGGTGGCCGCGCCCGCTGAACATCCTCCGCAGGTCGACCCTGTTGCGCAGGATGCTGTGGCCTATGTCATCTATACCTCAGGTTCGACTGGCACGCCCAAAGGGGTCGCGGTTACGCGCAACAACTTTGCGGCCTATGTTGAGGCTTTGATCCCTGCCTATAGGCTCACGCCGGAAGATCGGGTTCTTCAATTTGCAAGCCTGTCCTTTGATGTGGCGCTGGAAGAGGTGTTTCCCACCTTGCTGAGCGGGGCAACCCTGGTTCTGCGCGACATTGAAATGGCGCAGTCGCCTGCCATCTTTATGGACCGGTTGGAGGCGGAAAAGATCTCGGTTGCCAATCTACCAACAGCCTTCTGGACTGTTCTTACGGATTATCTGGCAGAGCATCACCGGCAGGTGCCGGAGAGCCTGCGTCTGATGATTGTCGGGGGGGAGTTGGTCAAACCCACGGCGCTTCAGAAATGGCAGCATGTTGCACCTAAGACCCGGTGGATGAACGGATATGGCCCGACAGAGGCGACAATTACCTGCACCCTCTATGAAGCAAGGTCTGTGAACACCGGGACAGAGGTTCCAATTGGGCGCCCCACCGGCCACGCTCTGACCTATGTGCTGGCCGAGGACGGAAGCCTTGCCCCACAGGGGGGCGAAGGGGAATTGGCCATTGGCGGCCCGGCTGTTGCACAGGGATACATCGGCCTGTCCGACCAAACTGGCGCTGTGTTTCGCAAGGATCCCTTTCAGGGGCAGGGGCGGATATATTTCACCGGCGATCGGGTAAAATGGGCGGAAGATCGCAACCTGATGTTTCATGGCCGCAAGGACCGTCAGGTCAAGCTGCGCGGCTTTCGCATTGACCTGCGCCATATCGAACGCGCGGTTGAAAACCTTCTGCCCGCAGCGCAAGCGGTGGTCCAGGTTCTGGATCAGGATCAGCCCACGGCCTTTTTGGTGGCTTGGGTCAAAATGGCAGAAGGGCTGGATCGGGATGCGCTGTCAGAGGCGCTCAGTCAGGTCTTGCCTGGGTACATGCTGCCCAAACTGGTCATGGTTGATGACTTTCCCACCACGGCAGGGGGGAAAATTGACCTGAAGTCTCTGCCGCGACCATCCAATGACGGCACGTCCCCAAAGAAGACCAAGACAGCTTTGCCGGAAACCGATCTGGAACGTCAGGTTCGGGCTGTGATGGCACGTGTTCTGGGGCGCCCATCTGTGTCCGTGACAGATGATTTTTTCGACCTTGGGGGGCATTCCCTGATGGCGTTTGAACTTCTGGGACGTCTGGGCGCTTTGACCGGACAACAGCTTGGAGTGATCGAGCTGCAGGAGAACCCGACCCCGCGGGGCTTGGCACGTATTTTGGAAACGGGCAGCAGCAGACCTAAACATATCATCCCAATCCAGCCGTTGGGAAATCGCCCACCTTTGTTTGCCGTTCATATCCTTGGTGCCCGCAAAGGCTTCTTTGGACCATTGTCGAAATACCTTGGAACCGATCAGCCCATTATGGGGGTTTCGGTTGGGGCGCTGGACGAAAATACGCCAACCGGTATTGAATTCACCGCAAAACGCTATTGCGCTGATATTATGCAATATTACCCGGACGGACCGATCAACTTGATGGCGGTGTCCTTGGGGAGCTATATGGCGTTTGAACTGGCCCGGCAGCTGCAGGCTGCTGGACGGGAGGTTGCCTTGCTCGCTCTTTTTGATGCGGCCGGTCCAGAAGGACGGGATGAATATCAGGGCCTGCGGCGGATCTGGGCCCATGTGAAACGCGCGCGCTATTTGGGGTGGACCTTCCCGGCGCAGGTTATTCACAACCGTTTGCATGATCTGCGCAATCATTTTGCCCGCAAGCAGCTGCAAGAGGCTGCGGCGCAGGGTGAAGGTCAAGCGCCGATGTCGGTGTTTGAATTCATCGCGTCAAACGAATTGGCTGTGCAGGCCTATTCCCCCAGCGCGCTCAAGGTTCCGTTGACAATCTTTCGGGCTGAAAGCCATTTCTATGACACTCCGAAAAGCATCGAAACCGGGCTGGGTTGGGCATCGGTGGCGGACAGCGGCTTTGAGGTGCATGATGTGCCGGGTGGCCACCTGTCCATGTTGGAAGAGCCAAATGTCGCCGTGTTGGCCTTGCATTTGATGGATGCTCTGGAGGCGCAACAGCGCTCCAGACTTTCGCTTGCCACCCAAGGGCTGCACAGTGGGCAGGAGACAACCAGAACACCAGGGGTGAAGAAACTCTAAAGCGCAAAGTCGCCCCACTTAGGGCCGTGCCTTCGTATCGGCTTGTTCTCCTAAAAATAGCGGCTTATGGACCGCTTATGAAGTTTCTTGCGATTTCCGGCAGTGCGCGCCAATTGTCCACGAATACAGCCTTGTTGAAGGCTGTGGCCGAGATTGGCAAACCTCAGCATGACATCACGGTATTCTCTGAAGTGGCTGATTTGCCAGTCTTTTCGCCGGACAATGAACGGCATTGCCCCGCGAATGTGGAACGTTTTGCGCGACAGATCCGGGACAGTGACGGTCTTTTGATCGCAAGCCCGGAATATGTACGCGCCATTCCGGGCGGCCTGAAAAACGCATTGGACTGGCTGGTGTCACGGGACGAGATTATCGCAAAACCGATTGCCTTGCTTCATGCCTCGCACCGTGGTGACGATGTGCTGAAACAGCTGCGACTGGTTCTGTCCACGGTCAGTGAATGCTTTTGCACCGAGATCTTCCTGCGTGTCCCGCTGTTGAAACACGCACCCAAAGAGGTCCGCGCAGCGGTTCTGGAACCAGACACCGCCGCGCAGGTACGGTCATACCTATCTGATTTTGCGCAATATTGCGCGAATAAAAGCCGCTAATACGTAGGCGAACTGCGGGGATTGCGCGACCTATTCAGTTTCGCACGCGCCCGTCAGACAGGTGTGAATTCTGGCGTTTTCATCCAGTCCGGGACCACATCGGAAATCGATTCATTCCGTGCGACCGGCGCGTCAAAGTCAAAACCGCGCAGCAGGCGGAACAGCATACGGCGGCGCAGTATCAGTTCCTGGATCTCCAAAGCGGTTTCCAGCGTGGTTTGCGTGAAACCATTCAGTGCGCGTTTTGTGGCAGTTTGCATGTCTCATCTCCCCGGATGGTGGTCTCAGAGGGGAGCCTATGAACAGAAAATGGCAAAAATCGGGTACAGATCGGTCAAGAAGGAGCATTGTGAATAAATGGTTAATACCCCACGCGGCACGTAAAAACGCGAAAAACCGCGGATTTCCCGTTTGAGTGGCTTGGATTTTGGCAATGCCTCTTGCGCAGGCGCGTCTGGCCCAATAGAAGGCCACAAATTGTCTGAGGGCTGCGTCTGCGCGCATGCCCCGAATCTCTTGTGGGGAGCACGATGCAGGTCACCGAGACACTAAACGAAGGTTTGAAACGCGGCTACGCAATCACCATTCCAGCCACTGATCTGGAAGCCAAGGTGAATGAAAAGCTGGTTGAAGCGCAGCCCGAAATCGAAATGAAGGGTTTCCGCAAAGGTAAAGTGCCGATGGCACTGCTGAAAAAGCAGTTCGGTCAGCGCCTGATGGGCGAGGCCATGCAGGAAACAATCGACGGTGCGATGACTGCGCACTTCGAAGAAAGCGGCGACCGTCCTGCGCTGCAGCCCGACGTCAAAATGACCAATGAAGATTGGAAAGAAGGCGACGACGTCAATGTCGAAATGACCTATGAAGCCCTGCCGGCGATCCCGGATGTGGACTTCTCTGGCGTTGAGCTGGAAAAACTGGTTGTCAAAGCTGACGATGCAGCCGTGACCGAAGCGCTGGAAAACCTGGCGTCAACCGCGACCGATTTCGAGGCGCGCGAAGAGGGTGCAGCAGCAGAAGATGGCGATCAGGTTGTGATCGACTTCCTGGGTAAAGTTGACGGCGAAGCCTTTGATGGCGGTGCAGGCGACGATTACCCGCTGACACTGGGGTCGAACTCCTTTATCCCGGGTTTCGAAGCGCAGCTGGTTGGCACCAAAGCCGGTGAAGAAAAAGACGTAAACGTTACATTCCCCGAAGAATACGGTGCAGAGCACCTGGCGGGCAAAGACGCGGTCTTTACCTGCAAGGTCAAGGAAGTCAAAGCGCCCAAAGCCGCTAAGATTGACGACGAGCTGGCAAAAAAATTCGGTGCCGAAGATCTGGATGCGCTGAAGGGTCAGATCTCTGAGCGCCTGGAAGCAGAATACGCAGGTGCCTCGCGCGCTGTGATGAAGCGTGGCCTCTTGGACGCGCTGGACGGTCTCGTGTCGTTCGAGCTGCCGCCGAGCCTGGTTGACGCAGAAGCCAAGCAAATCGCACACCAGCTGTGGCACGAAGAAAACCCGGACGTGCAAGGCCACGATCACCCGGAAATCGAAGCAACCGACGAGCACAACACCCTGGCCGAACGCCGTGTGCGTCTGGGCCTGTTGCTGGCTGAAATTGGCCAGAAGGCCGAGGTTGAAATCACTGATGCCGAGATGACCCAAGCGATCATGGCGCAGGCGCGTCAGTATCCGGGCCAAGAGCGTCAGTTCTTTGAATTCATCCAGCAGAACCCGCAGATGCAGCAACAGCTGCGCGCGCCGCTGTTTGAAGACAAAGTGGTTGATCACATTCTTGAGCAAGCAAAAGTCTCTGAGAAAGAAGTTTCCAAAGACGATCTGCAAAAAGCAGTTGAGGCGCTGGACGAAGAGTGATCTTTGCCAGGTTTTAAAATAGGAAGGCCGCCCCAAGGGGCGGTCTTTTTTTGTGGATCCGGTGGCTCCCGCCAACCGCGCGACCCCTGCGGGGGCTGCGGCTGTTGGGCGTGGCAGCGCGCCTGCGGCGCGCTGCAGGTTGCGCTATTGCATCGCGCGCCATTCTGATTTGGTGAGGGCAGGGCGGGCAAGCGGGATCGCAGGCGCTGTGCCGGCATTGTAAAAACCAGGGAACAAGCGGGCAAATTCCCTTTGTGTATCAGAGGGAAGGGCCTGATATCCCAGACCGGAGGGAAAGAAACTCTCGGTCAAGGCGCCTTCGGACCAAATGAGTTCATGGTGGTCAAAAAGAAGGTGATAATAGCGCACCCATGGGCGAGGCGTTTGGCAGATACTGTCGTCGTTTACCATATGCAGCGCGGGAACAAGGCCCTCGTCTGTGCCGGCGCAAAGCGCCACATGAGGGCCTCGCACCAGGATCCGGTGCTGCGGCGAAACGGCGAGAGGGCGCCGATTTCCAATAGCGCCGGGAGCAAAGACAATGGGCGCAGCCTTGCCATGGCCTGCCACGGTGGAACAGCCGATCCAGCGCAGAGGTTGCACTCCGTGATCGACGGTGACAATCTGATCTCCAACCGATAGAGCCTCTATCGGGATGTCACCGTGGGTCGCGCGTATGCGGGTTCCTTCGGCAAAACATGTCACAAGATCCCATGGGTTGCGCGTGGTTGTAAGCCCGTCGTATGAATTGGATTCCAGCCCATCGAGAGAAATCGACTTGATGATACCAGCTTCCAGAGTTGTCTGGTCTTCGTTTTCCGGAAATTCAGGCATGAGGTAGGCATTGCCATCCGTGTCCTGAGCGATGACAGCGGTGATGGAGGCCGTTGTGCCATCCATATAGGTCAGCGTGGCGTAATAGGTGGCGGTGCCATCAAAGGTCTGCGGCGGTCCACCGTTGATGGTAAACTGATCCGTATCGGTAAAGCTATTGGTGTTATAATAGGGGCCTGGTTGGCCGTAGGCTGACCAGGTTGCCGCACTGTCCACCAGGGGATTGTTCGCGTCACCGAATTCGAGCCCAACAAGCGCGCTTGCATTTTCTGAGACTATATTTCCCTCAGTCGTGTCGATATCCGCGACATTTCCCAGATAGAGGACTGTATATGTACTCGGCATAAATTTAGTTCCCAAAGGAGTGCAAGGAGCGCTCCGTCGAAATCGTGACTTTTAGATAAATGCACGCAAAACGTTAGGAAAAGGTAAGCAAGATCCGAAATTTGTCATTATTTGGCAAACGTTTAGAAGGTGTTATGGAGCAGCGTTCTTGTTCGAATGTACATTGGTTGCCCTAAACAAGAGGACAGATTGCGGGCCAAATGCCGGGCGGAATTTCACTGCGCACAAGGGGGCCATAGACGCCTTGGTTCAGTGATGGCATTTCCAGGTCAGCCAGGACGGCTTCTAGGTTTTGGCGTGCTGCTGGCGGCAGGGCTGACAGGCTTAACTCACTTGGATAGAAGCTCTCAGCCGGGGTGCCTTCTGCCCAAATCAGTTCATGCTGATCAAACAGAATATGGTAGTATGTGACAGAGCCCCCCGGACGGCGCGTCACGCCTTTGCTGTGGAGCATATGATGCGCAGCAACCAGCGCCTCTGTTGTGCCATGGCACAGCTCGATCTTGGCGCCCCGGACCAAAAGGCGATGCTGAGGCGAAACCAACAAAGGACGGGTGTTCTGCAGGGTTCCCGCCTCAAACCGGATTGGCGCGCGCGCCCCTTGTGCGGAAACGGTTACGCAGCCAATCCAGCGGATCGGTTGGAGGCCGCGATCAAATGTTCTGACAAGATCGCCGATCCGCAAATGCTCCACAGGGACTTCACCCTGAGCCGCGCGTATCCGCGTTCCAGCGGAAAAACAGGTTACCATCTGCATATCCTGGCGAGCGGCAATCAAGCCGACCAGATCGTTTTCTGCAACCGAATCCAGTGAGATTGATTTGATCATGTCATGTTCAAGCGCCGCATGGTCAGCGTTGTCAGAGAATTCAGGCGTCAGATAGGTTTCACCGGTGACGTCCTGCGCCACAGTCGCTGTTATATTGGCGGTAGTCCCATCCA
Source organism: Epibacterium sp. ABZ3_068 (assembly GCF_056159265.1). NCBI lineage: Bacteria > Pseudomonadati > Pseudomonadota > Alphaproteobacteria > Rhodobacterales > Roseobacteraceae > Epibacterium > Epibacterium sp. ABZ3_068. The sequence continues at coordinate 3,426,072 of NZ_JBSWUV010000001.1, read as the reverse complement.
TATAGGTGATCGTGGCGTGATAGACTGCAACGCCGTCAAAGGTTTGATCAGGACCGCCATTTATGGAAAACAGATCCGTGTCGCTGATGTTGTCCATGTCATAGGTGTTGTCAGCGCCACCAACCTGGCTCCATGTGGCTGTGCTTTCAGCAAGCGGTGAGCTGGCATCCCCGAATTCCAGCCCGACCAGATCGCTCGCGTTCTCAGAGATCCAATTCCCTTCGGTGCCGTCGATATCAGGCAGGTTTCCCAGGTAAATAACCTGGAACGTGGTTGTCGTGGTCATGGCGCATCGTCAATAGTCAAACGGTCAAAGGGGGTGCTCTTCACGCAAGCCTCGCGCATCCCCCCTAAGGAACAGTTTATAGCCGCCTCACTTTTCTGCGAGCATATCCGGTCCGTCTATCTTCGCATTGTCCAAATCACATGTCGCGCCAAAGGGCAGGCCTAGGGTCTGAGCCCCGTTTCCTGCAACAAACCGCGCCGCTTGGCCTCATAATAATATCCTCGGGAGTAGTGTTTGACGGCGGTGTCCTGACTGCCATCTGACAAAATCCAGGCACCGCGCAGATATTTGACGGCGAATTCCAGATTGGTGTCAGCATCCAGAAGATCCTGGGGTGCTCCCTTGAACCCCATTGATCGTGCGGTGGCAGGCAAGATCTGCAGCAGGCCGTAATAGGGACGGTTTACAGCCCAGGGACGGTGGGTGCTTTCACGGACGGCAAGGCGATGCACAAGGCTGCGCGGCACCTCATAATGATCGGCCCAGAAGTTGATTTTCTGGCGCAGTTCCGGTGTCTCATTCGGAAAAAGAGGCGGATCATAGGTCGGCTGGGCAGGGGGTTCAGCGGCGCTGCAGGCTGCAACCAGGGCCATCCAACCAAATGATAGGATAAAAGATCGTCGGTTCATGGCTGGGTCCTCTTCTTTCTTGTGCGAGCATGGCGTCCACTGTGCAGCTTGTTTCTTAAAGGCCAAGGTCTGAAAACCGGATGCGCAGAGAATTGCCCAGTGGTTGTGAACTGTGGAAAATTTTACAGACTAAGAATTTGTTAAGAGAGGGGAATTTGGGCAATTTGACGTCGAAGACAGAGGCGCTTCCCCCCAAGGTATGGTCGTGCTTATCGCCTCTTGCCCGACCAAGTTTGAGAGAGAGCCGGATCTGTTTCCCTCATGTCCTGGCTCTCTCATCATACCAGCGGCGCACATTCCTGCGGCGCAAGGGTTAGCCGATCACCGGATGGCCTTTGTTTTGCATACAGCGCACGGTCATATCGCGGCGGCTGTCCTGTTTGTCACTTTCACCTTCCAGCGCGCCAAGACCTGCACCAATTGCCGTCCCGGCCAGTGCGCCTTCGAGGTCATCATCCGCCTCAGTTGCGCCGGCGACGGCACCGAGCAACGCACCAACCGCAGCGCCTTGGCCAACCAGTTCCTGATCATACTGCGCCGCAGCCCTGCGGCATTCAGCCAGGTCCGAGGTATAATAGGCATTCGTCGGACCGGTGGCGCGCAGAGGGGCCTTCTCTGCTGATTGGGTGCAAGCGGCCAGTTGAGCCAGGAAAACCGCAGCGGCGGTCAGATAGAATTTTATGGGCATGTCAGCTCCTAATGCATTGAAAAACAACGAAACCCATTTGCAAATGTTCGCCGAATTTCTAATAGACGAATGCTTGGGCGGCGTAACTCATCAAATTTGCATATGGCTGATACGAGGCGGGAGGCACTAAAAGCAAACAGGCCTGCGAGTGGGCGCAGGCCTGTCTCCATCTCCTTTCTGGAGTGGTCTTCGCGACGGTGGGGTCCGTGTTGAAGAACAAACACCCAGACGGAAAAGCTTTTCTGAGTCAGAGTGTTCCTAAACCAAAGGTATCGCCTCTTGGCTGGTTCTTCATCTTAGACATTAGGTTAAGATCCGCGCGCTTTTTTGCGCAGGGGGGCGTGGTGGCATACTTTAGATAAGGTTTAGGACTGTTTGCGCTGCCAAAGGGCAGCAACCCCGCAAAATTCTGCGAACGACCTAAGTCCAGCGGAGGTCCAACTGGGGGAAGCGCAGTGGTTCCGTCGCAACGCTATGGGTATTTGAAAGCCGGAACGCTGATTATGCGATCCGAATTTGTTTTGCCTATTCTGAAAACATAAAGGGCTGAGAACCCACGCGTGAGTGAGTCCTCAATGTTTTTTCATTTATGACGCAACACGTTTTTTACGACGGCGCACCGCTGCCAAACCTGCGAGGCCCGCAAGCATCATCCCGCCAGCCGCAGGAAGGGGAACGGGCGCGACACCTGTGGCCTCGGAAACCGTGATTTCACCCAAGGTAAAGGCATCGCCAAAGAAGACCTGATCCGTGACAAATCCGGACAGAGTCAGCCGGTCCGTTTCCAATGTGCTGAGAAAACTGCCTTCGAGGTCAACCAGATCGTTGACCAATCGACCGACGCGGTTCTCAAGCCCGAAACCGATGGTTTCAAAGCTTTCACGAAAGTCGCCAATTGTGACCAGGACGTTCGTGATCGCACCGCCAAAGCCATTGGCTTGTCTCTCTAGCCCAAAAAGCTCAATGCTGCCGACTTGGATAAAGCTGTCAAAGTACAACGTGATCGCGGCATTGGGGGAACTGGAGCTGTCAAATGGATTGAGGCCCGTGAGTGTTGTCGGGATGACGCCATCAGTCAGTGATCCTGTACCACCAAGCAGATCGACAGTACCCGGAACACCTTCGGCAGAGGGTGTGACTGTGCCGGTATAGTCGAACCTTTGGCTGAGTGTGTTTTGAGGTGACGCATTGCGGATGTCATAACCGACGATAGTCACAGCCTGCGCTGCTGTCGCGCTGAGGGCGATGCAAACGGCAGATAAAATATTAAATTTAAAGGACATATTTTTCTCCTGGAAAAGCAACGCGCTATAAGTCGACCAATACTTTCTCGAGCTCAATCCAAGAACGACACGCTCCAATAAACGTGATCACCCCGTGAAAACTGGCAGGGGACAGGCTGTTAATTAAAGGGTTGAAACGCAAGACAAAGGCCGCCCCAAGGGACGGCCTTTGCCAAACAATACGGAGGCGAAAACCTTAGTTTTCGGTCTCTTCCGCCGGTGCTGCGTCTGCAACCGGTGCGTCGTCGTCATCAGATGCCGCGGCACCGATCTCGTCGAACAGCTCAGAGATTTCGAATTCCGCAGCGGCTTCCTCTTCGGCGGCCAGCTCTTGGATCGATTTGCCCGATGCTTGCAGTTCAGCTTCTTCTGCCGAACGCGCAACGTTCATTTGAACCTGAACAGCAACTTCCGGGTGCAGGTTCACTGCGACAGCGTGCAGACCCAGCTCTTTGATCGGGTTGATCAGAGCGATCTGTTTCTTGTCTACGGTGAAACCAGCTGCGGTTGCGGCTTCGGCAACGTCACGGGGAGTGACAGAACCATAAAGCGCGCCCGCGTCGGAAGCGGAGCGAATCACGATGAACTGTTCGCCGTCCAGTTTCTCACCCAGAGCTTCTGCTTCTTTCTTGGTTTCCAGGTTGCGCGCTTCCAGCTGCGCTTTCTGGGCCTCGAATGCAGCCAGGTTCGCTTCAGAAGCGGTCTTGGCCTTGCCTTGCGGCAGAAGGAAGTTGCGAGCGTAGCCTGGCTTGACGTCTACGACTTCACCCATCTGGCCCAGTTTGGCCACACGTTCCATAAGGATAACTTGCATATCAGTATCTCCTTATTTCACAGCGTAGGGCAGCAGAGCCAGGAAGCGGGCACGTTTGATAGCACGGGCCAGCTCACGCTGTTTCTTTGCGGAAACGGCGGTGATGCGGGACGGTACGATCTTGCCACGCTCAGAGATGTAGCGCTGCAGAAGACGGGTGTCTTTATAGTCGATTTTCGGCGCGTTGTCGCCCGAGAACGGGCATACTTTGCGACGGCGGAAAAACGGTTTGGCTGCCATGGTTTAGCGTCCTTTTCTCAAGCTAAGATCAGCGGCGCTCGCGACGGGTGTCGCGTTCGTCACGTTTCTGCATTTGAACGGAGGGGCCTTCGGCGTGCTCGTCGACCTTGATGGTCAGAACGCGCATCACGTCATCATGCAGGCGCATCAGGCGTTCCATTTCCTGAACCGCAGCAGAAGGTGCGTCGGTTTTCAGAAAGGCATAGTGGCCTTTGCGGTTTTTGTTGATCTTATAGGCCATGGTCTTAACGCCCCAGTACTCCTGCTCAACCAGCTTACCGCCGTTGTCGGACAGAACAGCACCGAAGTGTTCAATAAGGCCTTCAGCTTGCGAGTTGGACAGGTCCTGACGCGCAATCATTACATGCTCATAAAGGGGCATGCGAACTCCTGTTTCTTTCAAGGCGCATTTCAAAGATAGGGCAAATGACCTTCCGCTGCCCCACCACGAGAGTCTGCGCGGATCGAAATAAGTTGCGGAAGGAGTGCTCCGTATACAGGTTGCGGCCAGAATGGCAAGCGTTGAAGGCGCAAAGCTGCGATCTGCCTTTGTCTGGGATTCTGAGGGGGCGGAAAATGACCTGACAATTTCTAGGTCTCTCCTTTTCTCCGCCGCATTTGGACCGCAATTCCAATGGATGAGTGAGTTAACGAAGCGTTAAGTTGTCTGCCGTTCGACGCAGGCGCGATCTTTCAGCAGCTCACAGGAGGGAGTGAGATATGGCAATGTTGGATGCACCGGTTGGAGATTTCCAGAAGGTCAATCAGACCGTCAAACAAAGTCCCCTGACGACGGAGTATCAACCGTCGCTGCCGCATGGTAGCTCGGCAATAGCAGACGAAGGGCCGGTCTCTTCCCGCACGTGGTTTTCAACTGTGCAAAGCCTGTCTCTGGCACAGCGTGTTCTGCAAACTGTGGGACTGCTGTCCTGCTGCTTCGGTGGTGCGCTGCTGGCCTATGGTCTTTTGACACGGACTGATCTGCTTGTGACTTTGATCGGCGTCAGCACGGGGATGATGGCGATGGGATGTTTTGTGTTCCTGCGTGCAGAATTCTGGTTTGGTCCGGACATCTGTTTTGATCGGGAGGCGCAAGAACTGCGGTTGGTGCGCCGTCTGCGCAACGGACAGGAAGTGGTGTTATTGCGACGCCAATTTGAAAGCCTCGGCGGTGTCCGGTTGGAAGCGCGTAAATTTCATGTGCTCGAACGCGATGGCAGCCCCCTTATGCAAATGCCCATTCCAAATCGCGAAATGCGCGCCTTTCTGCGTGAAGGGCTTTCTGGTGAACTGCCGATCCTGTCCTGAAGAGGGCGTCGGCAGCAGAAACTGATCCCTTTTTTACGATCCGTGTGACGATGGGCCTCCATCAGTGGTGAAACGTGACACTTGTGCAAAATGGTATGAGCTTACTGTGTGTCAAAGCACAGTGAGTGTTGGAAAAAACCGGCTTCATTTATCGACGCAATCGGGCAACTTGCGTCCATGATTTACAACAAATTACGGAGCCTTACCATGAAACGCATCCTGACCGCAGCCGCCCTGGTTGCCGCTGGCGCAACCGCTGCTGTCGCAGCTCCCGAGAAATACAACTTGGATCCTGGTCACTCCAACGTTCTGTTCTCGTTCGACCACCTGGGCTTTTCGACAATTTACGGCATGTTCTCCGGCTTTGAAGGCGAGATCATGTTCGACCAGGAAGACCCGGCCAATTCTTCTGTCAAGGTCGAGTTCCCTGTCAAAACCATGCTGACCGGTTGGGAAGCGCGTTTTGAACACTTTATGTCTGCAGACTTCTTTGACGCCTCTGAAGAAGAAATGGTCAGCTTTGTTTCTACCGGTATCGAAATCACCGGCGATGACACTGCCAAAATCACCGGCGATCTGACCCTGAACGGCGTGACCAAATCCGTTGTTCTGGACGCCAAGATGAACAGCGTTACCGACTCTCACCCGATGAGCAAGAAGCCTTGGGTTGGTTTCAACGCAACCACAACTCTGCTGCGGACCGACTACAACGTTGGCGCATTTGTTCCGTTTGTAGCTGACGAAATCCCGGTTGTGATTTCCATCGAGGCCGGCAAAGCCGAGTAATCGCGCCCTCCTTTCAAAAATTAGACCGCCGCTTCTTTTGGGAGCGGCGGTTTTTTGTTTGCCCGTTTCAGCTTCAGACGGGGCCTCTTAAAGAGCGGTGCCTTTGGAACGGAACAGGTGCTGAAGGTTTTGATAGGCCGCGCGAACCGCATTCGGGTGACACTTTAGACAGGGTGACAGCTTAGACGGAAAAGACCTGTTTCCTGAGTGGGAAAGTAATGATTATGGGTTTTGATCTGTGTTTCTGAACCCGTTCTCAACTGATCCAGCGCAGACGCGGCACACTGCCATCCTGCACGCTTGCAAATCTTGTGACCCTCAAAAGCCGATCTCTCCATACAAAAAGAGCAGCACTTGCGGCGCTGCTCTTCTGAATTCCAACCGGGGTGGCTAAATCAGCTGTCCGCCGCCCGCTTTGCCGTCAGATCGACCGAAATCTCCACAGTAAAGCCAACAGTGCTTTCATCCTTTTGGGACAGGCCCACGTCATAATCCAACCGCTGCAGATTGGAGCCGCCGACCATTGAGGCCGTGTCACCGTCGATGTTGAGATCAAAGGGCAGGGTGAAAGGTTGGGTCTTGTCGCGGATGGTGAGCGTGCCGACAGCCTGATAGCCGCTGGCCAGCTTTTCAATTTCAGCGTCAAAAACCGCAGTGGGGAAAGCATCGGCGTTGAAGTAATCAGCCCCCAGAGCCTGTGTTGTCACCGAGCCGAGCGACAGGGAAGCAATGCCCACTGTCACCTTGACCGACCCTGCTGGGCCGGGCTCTTCAGGATTGGTGAACCGGATGTCCGCAGCCCAATCCGCAAACGAGCCGTCCACGGCAGCTCCGCCCTGGATCACCTGGATGCCAAGAGTTCCGGCCTGCACAATCCAAGCGTCTTTCACGTCCGCCCCAGAGGGTTCAATGGCGGCAACAGCCTCGGTGCTTGTGGTCGCGTGGTCGTGGTCGTCATGATCATGATCATGGTCATGGCCGGAAAACACGCCGATGCCACTGCCCACTGCCAGAACCGCGACCAGCGCAACCACAGCCACGCCAAGGGGTTTGGCGTCATGGCTCTGCACCGGAGGCTGGGGAGAGGTTCCGCCAAATGGGAGCATCCGCAACAGGGTTGTATCCTTGTCGATTACATGGTGTTTCAAGGCACCGGCCACATGCAAACCCACAACGCCGAACAAGGTCCAGACAAAGAGCCAGTGCACACCGCCGGCCACGGCCGCGACCGCCTCGGATTTCGGTACAAATGGCAGATCCTGACCAAAGGGCCACCAGATCGGCGCATAGCCCACCTCGGAGGCATGCATCACCCATCCGGACAGTGGCACCAGCACCATCAAGAGGTAAAGAAGCCAGTGAACCGCTTCACCAACCAGCGCCTCTGGTTTGTTGTCCGGGTGCAGCAGGCCCGGTTTTTCCTGAGTTACGGCCCAGAGGATCCGGGCCAACGCCGTGAAGAAGGCTGCAACGCCCAACGTCTTGTGGATCGAAAACAGAAACACGGCGCGGGCGATCACATCTGCGTTGCCGTCAAAATTTGCAGAACCGATTTCATGGGCCAGTTCATTGGCGAAGTAACCGATTGGAAAGGCGGAAAAGATCAGAAGGACCGTGGCCCAGTGAAAACTCTTGGCGACGGTTCCGTAGCTGGAGAATGTGTTCTTCAGTGACACGAGGAGGGTCCTTGTAGCTGTGCAGTGACGGGCATAGGCGCGCGTGGCGTCTACTATCAAACATTCACGACTGCACAGTGAAGTGAATTACGTAAATGCGCACAAGACACCTGCATCAGGTCGTGCTTTGCTTGTGCCCGGAGGGAAGCGCATGTAAATCAGGCAAAATGGCGAAATTAGACGAGGTCATGATGACAATCGCATTTGTGTTCCCGGGGCAGGGTGCCCAAACCATCGGCATGGGTAAAGCGCTCGCAGAGGCCTATCCCGCAGCCAAGGCTGTGTTCGATGAGGTGGATGAGGCGCTTGGGGAAAGCCTGAGCCAACTGATCTGGGACGGCGAGATTGAAACTCTGACCCTGACCCAAAATGCGCAGCCTGCGCTGATGGCGACGTCGCTTGCGGCCATGCGCGCGCTTGAGGCGGAAGGGGTGACCATCGAAACGGCCTCATTTGTGGCGGGTCACTCTTTGGGTGAATATTCCGCATTGGCCGCAGCCGGTGCGATTTCGGTTGCGGATACTGCGCGCCTGTTGCGCACCCGCGGGCTGGCGATGCAAAGCGCCGTGCCGGTGGGGGAAGGTGCGATGGCTGCGATCCTCGGCCTCGATCTTGACGCGGTACGCGGCGTGGCCGAAGCGGCTGCACAGGGCGAGGTCTGTCAGGCCGCCAATGACAATGATCCGACCCAGGTTGTGGTTTCGGGCTCCAAGGCAGCCGTCGAACGTGCAGCTGAAATCGCCAAGGAAAAAGGCGCCAAACGCGCAGTGATGCTTCCGGTGTCGGCACCTTTCCACTGCGCGCTGATGCAGCCCGCCGCAGATGCGATGGCTGAGGCACTTGCCGGTGTTGAGATCAAATCTCCCGTGGTGCCTCTGATTGCCAATGTTCGGGCCGATGCAGTAAGCGACCCGGCCCTGATCCGCGAGTTGCTGGTAGAACAGGTGACCGGATCCGTGCGCTGGCGTGAAAGCGTCCAGGCGATGGCTGAAAAAGGGGTGACCGAGTTCTGGGAAATCGGCGCGGGCAAGGCGCTGTCGGGCATGATCCGCAAGATCGACCGCAGCCTGGGGTCGAAACAGGTGGGAACACCGGAAAACGTGGCCGCCGTGGTCGGCGCATAACCCAGCGCTTAACAAGGATTCCAAAAGGGTGTGGACCGAGTTCCGATCCCTATCTGATACAGAGGAAATGACATGTTTGATCTGACTGGCAAGAATGCCCTCATCACGGGCGCATCCGGTGGCATCGGCGGCGACATTGCGCGCGCGCTCCATGCAGCGGGTGCGACTGTTGCGCTTTCCGGCACCCGGCCGGACCCGCTGCACGCGCTGGCCGCCGAACTTGGTGACCGTGCCCACGTCCTGACCTGCAACCTGAGCGACGCGGAAGCCGTGGAAGCCCTTCCGAAACAGGCTGCTGAGGCCATGGGCTCGGTTGATATTCTGGTCAACAATGCAGGCATCACCCGTGACAATCTTTTTATGCGTATGAAGGATGAGGAATGGCAGAGCGTTCTCGACGTGAACCTTACCTCCACCATGCGCCTGTGCCGGGGGGTTCTGCGCGGCATGATGAAAGCGCGCTGGGGGCGCATCATCAATATTTCCTCTATTGTGGGCGCAACCGGCAACCCCGGCCAGGGCAATTATGCCGCCGCCAAAGCGGGCATGGTGGGCATGTCAAAATCCCTGGCCTATGAAGTGGCCAACCGCGGGATCACCGTAAATGCTGTTGCTCCGGGCTTTATCGCCACTGCGATGACCGATAAGCTGAACGACAAACAGAAAGAAGGCATCCTGACCCAGATCCCGGCGGGCCGCATGGGGTCAAGCCAGGAAATCGCTTCTGCTGTTCTGTATCTGGCGTCCAACGAGGCTGGTTACACCACCGGAGCGACACTGCACGTCAACGGCGGTATGGCCATGCTGTAAAGGATTTGGCGGACAGGGCTTGTTTCCTGCGTCCGCCATCTCCATCTAGGGCCGAACGTCGCGTCTTCGGGATTGCTGTTCGATTAACGATGTGAAAACGTTTGCGTCGGCAGCAGTCTATGTTATAGGGCGGCGCATATTCGCGCCCGCGCGTGCAACTGTACGATGCGGGACTTCTCCCATCCGGGAGAGCCAACTGCCCAGATCGGGCAACCATACGCCATCCCGATCGGGCAACGGCAAAACCGGGCATCATGCCCTGAAAAAACGAGGAAAAGACATGAGCGACGTCGCAGATCGCGTTAAAAAGATCGTTGTAGAGCACCTGGGTGTTGAAGAAGATAAAGTGACCGAAAATGCGTCCTTTATCGACGATCTGGGCGCAGACAGCCTGGACACCGTTGAGCTGGTTATGGCCTTCGAAGAAGAGTTCGGCATCGAGATCCCGGACGACGCAGCCGAAACAATCCAGACTTTTGGCGACGCAGTAAAGTTCATCACCGAAGCGTCCTAAGCTTTGGTCTGACGACTGTTATATCTGTTTCAAAGCGCGGCTCGAAAGGGTCGCGCTTTTTCTGTTGGAGGTGGGCGAACGAAGGGGCGTAAGTGGAAACAAGCGCCTACTTTTTACGAAGAGCATTTCCGCAGAGTGGCGGGTTTCCAGCGTGAATAATCGGTGTCCAGCGGATGCGGTTGTTCGCGCAGGCTTCGGTTCAGGTCTCTGGGGGTTGCGTGCGTCAGAAACATTCCCGGGAAAACCGGAACTGGCATAACAGGCTAGCGCAATTGCGCCTTGCCCAAATGAGGCGGGTCATACAGCCCAAGGTTACATTTGATCCGTCTGATGAGCCAACCCTCACGAGAAGCCCCATCAGTTTAAGGCAGACCTTCCGGGACAGTCCTTCCTTGCCCCAAACGCCCTTGTTCCAGGGCGTCGATTTCTTCGAGAATGGACAAAAAAGTGCGCGGGCTGAGGCAGGGGATCCTCACCCCGCGCGTTTGCACCCTTGGAACCAAAAAAGGGTGTTTGTGGTGGGGGTCTTCCAACGACACCCACAACTTGCACGGGAAATCATTACCAAAGCCTTAATTACAGGGTAACTTTATCAGAAAAAGTCAATTTGATCGCTGAACTGCCTTATGCTTCAGCGCCACTTGCACCCGTGCGTCATTCCAAGCTATTTGGTGTCCGGTATTGCCGAGGCAAAGGAGAGCAAGGAATGCGTCGAGTAGTTGTGACAGGTCTGGGACTGGTAACGCCGCTGGCAAGTGGCGTCGAGGACTCATGGTCTCGTCTGTTGGATGGTCAGTCCGGAGCTGGCCCAATCACGCTCTTTGATGCAGAGGCCAGCGGTGTCACCACCACCTACGCCTGCGAAGTTCCGCGCGGAGACGGAACCAATGGCACATTCAATCCCGACGATTGGGTGATCAAGAAAGACCAGAAAAAAATCGAAGACTTTATCCTGTACGGGATCGCCGCTGCGGAGATGGCCGTCAGGGATGCGGGTTGGACACCAGAAGACGAAGAAAGCCGTCTGCGTACTGGCGTCATGATTGGGTCAGGTATTGGCGGCCTCTCATCCATTGCGAATACTGCCGGGCTGATCCGAGACAAAGGCCCGCGCCGGGTATCGCCGTTCTTTATTCCCGGCGCATTAATCAACTTGATCTCTGGTCAGGTGTCGATTCGTCACGGTTTCAAAGGGCCGAACCATTCTGTTGTGACAGCCTGTTCGACCGGTGCGCATGCCATCGGGGATGCGGCCCGTATTATCCGCGCCGGCGAGGCCGAGGTGATGGTAGCCGGCGGCGCCGAATCTGCAATCTGTGAGATCGGCATTGCCGGATTTAACGCGTGCAAGGCGCTGTCCACCAAACATGGGGACAATCCCAAAGCCGCCAGCCGTCCTTATGATGAAGACCGCGATGGCTTTGTGATGGGCGAAGGCGCGGGGGTTGTGATTCTGGAAGACTATGATCACGCCAAGGCACGCGGCGCCAAGATCTATGCCGAGGTTCTGGGCTATGGTATGTCCGGCGATGCCTATCACATCACTGCGCCGTCCGAGGATGGCGACGGGGCCGAGCGGTCGATGAATGCGGCGCTGGCCAGTGCCAAGCTCAAGCCGGAAGACATTGATTATATCAACGCGCATGGGACCTCGACGATGGCAGACACCATCGAGCTGGGTGCTGTTGAGCGGTTGCTGGGTGATCACGCAGCCAATGTGACAATGTCGTCGACCAAATCCTGCACCGGCCACCTTTTGGGCGCGGCTGGCGCGATTGAGGCGATCTTCTCGATCCTGGCGATTCGGGATCAGGTGGCGCCGGGAACCATGAATCTGGACAATCCAGCCGTGGAAACTCCGGTTGATCTGGCCCCCAACGCCAAACGAGAGCGCAAGATTGACATCGCCCTGTCGAACTCTTTCGGCTTTGGCGGCACCAACGCCTCTCTCATTTTCGGAAAGACCGAATAAATGTGGCGCAGCCTGGCCTCCAATATGCTGACCATCCTTGCGGCGATGCTGTTCCTTCTGGGCGGCGTCATCCTGTGGGGGCAGTCGCAATACACGTCTGATGGCCCGTTGGAGGCCGCGATCTGCCTGCGTGTAGAACGGGGCACCAATATCACCCGCGTCAGTGAGAAACTGGCCGAGGAAGGCGCGGTGACATCCGCGCCGATCTTCCGCATCGGTGCCAAATACGCGGATAAAACCAGCCAGCTGAAGGCCGGTAGCTATCTCGTACAGCCGGGCGCTTCGATGGCGGGGATCACCGATCAGATCACCCGTGGCGGAGCCTCCACCTGCGGCACCGAGGTCGTCTATCGTGTGGGCGTCACCCGCGTTCTGGCAGAGGTGCGTGAATTGGATCCTGCGACGAACCGCTTTGTCGAAAAAGCAGAGTTCCAGCCGGGTGTAGAAGAGGTTCCTGCCGATTACACCCGCGTGCGCAGTGAAAGTGATACCCGCTACAGGATCGCGCTGGCCGAAGGTGTGACCAGCTGGCAGGTGGTTGAGGCTCTGAAATCTCTGGACGTTCTGGATGGCGATGCAGGTGATTTGCCGCCCGAAGGGTCTCTGGCGCCTGACAGCTATGAGGTGCGTCCGGGGTCGGAACGCGCCGAGGTTCTGGCAGAGATGACCAGCCGTCAGCAGGAACGCGTCGCAGCCGCCTGGGCCACCCGCGCTCCGGATGCAGCCGTCACCACACCCGAAGAGATGCTGATCCTTGCTTCGATCATCGAAAAGGAAACCGGTGTCGCAGCCGAGCGTCGCCAGGTGGCATCTGTGTTCACCAACCGTCTCAACCGCGGTATGCGTCTGCAAACGGACCCGACCGTGATTTACGGCGTGACCGAAGGCAAGGGTGTCTTGGGCCGTGGCCTGCGACAAAGCGAGCTGCGTCGCGCGACCCCCTGGAACACCTATGTGATCGAGGGCCTGCCGCCGACCCCCATCGCCAACCCGGGCCTTGCTTCGCTTGAAGCGGCGGTAAACCCGGCGAATACGGATTTCATCTTCTTTGTTGCGGATGGCACCGGTGGCCACGCCTTTGCCGAGACCTTGGCCGAACATAACGCCAACGTCGCCAAATGGCGCGAGATCGAGGCCCAGCGGCAGAACAACTGATCGTTGCCACGCCCCAAAAACAAACCCCGCGCCCTATCGGTGCGGGGTTTTTGCTTTTCTTGGGGTGAGTTTGGTGGATCAGGAATTTACTTCGCCAAAGGCTTGCTGAGGTCCGGTTGTATAGGAAAACCCCTCCAAATCAGCCTCTTCGGTCCCATGGGTCGCGGCCCAACCGTATTCCCTGATATTGGCAACAAAGGTTTTTTCGGCCTCATCCAGCTCTTAGGGCGGTACATCGAGCATTGTCAGCAAATTATGATCTCTCAAAGGTCGCGTCCAACGGTAAAGCGACATTTAAAACACGTCCATTGCCAAAGGGGACGTGACGCCGGATGCGAACCACTGGACCTTCGCCGCTTGACTGGGTATCGACACGCGAAAGTCCTGACAGCCAGATGGAACCCCGCCCATGAGCACCCCAAAACGCATTGTCCTCTCCAGCGACCACGCCGCGATTGAGCTGCGGCAAGCCATTGCCAAACACGCCGAAAGCCTTGGTCACTCGGTCACCGACATCGGCCCGCAAACCCCGGAAAGCACCCATTACCCGATCCATGGCAAGGCTGCAGCTGAACATGTTGCCGCCGGTGAGGCTGATCTGGGCATTATCCTGTGTGGCACCGGCCAGGGCATCATGATGGCCGCCAACAAGGTTCCGGGGATCCGTTGCGGCGTGTGCTCTGATCCGTTTTCCGCGCGCATGATCCGCGAACACAACAACGCCCAGATCCTGTCAATCGGCGCGCGCGTGGTTGGCGAGAGCCTGGCGATGGAAATCGTCGATGCCTTCCTGGGGGCCGAGTTCGAAGGCGGCCGCCATGCCACTCGCGTGGATATGATCGAAGGCTAACCACGGATCTTCCTTCCGCCTTTTAGGCACTTGAAACCCGCGTCCTTTGGCGCGGGTTTTTGCGGTTTTCCACTTGACCTGAAGCTGCTCCACCCCCCTAGGGGTTCTTGCGTTATCTCCCAAACCTCCCTGGAAAGGACGCAATATGACTTTGGAAACGCAGCCTCAAACCCGGTTGGAACGTGGTCAGAAGGCTCTCGCGGAAATTGATGGTGCAGCGGGGCAGCGTGTCATTGACGCGCTTGCCGATATTGCACCGGATTTTGCCACATATCTATTCGAGTTCCCTTTTGGCGACATCTACTGCCGTCCGGGGTTGAACCATCGGGACCGCCAGATCGCCACAATCGCCGCGCTCTGTGCGATGGGAACCGCCGCGCCCCAGTTGAAGATCCATATCGAAGCCGGGCTGAATGTAGGCCTTACCCAGGAAGAGATCACCGAAGTCTTGATGCAGATGGCCGTCTATGCCGGGTTTCCGGCAGCGCTCAACGGTCTGTTTGCAGCCAAGGAGGTCTTTGGCCTGAACGTCACGGAAGGCGCGCAATAGGCCCGTGTCGCGCGTGGACGCCAAGGGCAGAGATCTCGGGCAAAGAATTGTATCCGAACACTCTGGTTGCGTTGACGCGCATGCAGCTTTTGCCAAAGCTGGGGTAGGTCAAAACAGGTCGTCCCATGGTTTCTGATATCAACATTCCCCTGATCCTGGTTGCCGCACTTTTGGCGGTGGCCAGTCCCGGTCCTGCTACGTTGGCCATTGCCGGAACGTCCATGGGCACAGGGCGGCGCGCCGGGCTTGCACTTGCGGCAGGTGTGACAACCGGTTCGCTTATGTGGTCCTGTGCTGCGGCTTTGGGGCTTGGGGCGGTGATGCTGGCCCATGCCTGGATGTTTGAACTGATGCGGTATTTTGGGGTCAGCTATCTGTTGTTTCTTGCCTATAAAGCGGCACGCGCGGCCCTTCGCCCCGATAAACTGGCGGCCGAACCCGTGCAAGGCGGTTCGGCCACGCTTTTTGTCAAAGGGCTCCTGCTTCATCTCACAAACCCCAAGGCGATCCTGTTTTTTGGCGCGCTTTATTCCCTTGGAGTGCCCGTGGGAACCACGATGGCAGATCTCTGGGGTGTCATTGGCGCCGTCGGCATCCAAAGCGCGCTGGTCTTTCACGGCTATGCGCTGCTCTTTTCAGCCCCTGCGGTCATGCGAGCCTATCTGAAACTGCGGCGCTGGTTTGAAGGGGCATTTGCCGTGGGATTTGGTCTGGCGGGTCTCAAAATCCTGACGGCGCGGCTGCAAAATCCCTGACAGTCCTGCCGCGGCTGGACTTTGGCAAAACCTTCAAACGCCTGTCACCTGACTGTTACGGCTCAGCCATAGTTTGAATTCATTCGAATGAATGGTGGACTATGCAGAAAGAAAAATGGCGTCTTGTGCGGGATGAAATTGCACATGACATCTCGATCGGAGAATTGCAACCCGGTGACCGGCTGCCGACGGAACCGGAGCTGGTGGCAAAATATGGGGCCGGGCGGCATTCGGTGCGCAGAGCGGTTGCGCAGCTGGCACGCGAAGGCACGTTGAGCGTGGAGCAGGGGCGCGGAACCTTTGTGGAATCTGGCCCGCTCTTGGAATATGCAATTGGCAAACGCACGCGCCTTCGCCGCAACCTCATGGGGCAGGGTGTTGAAGTCAAACGCGAGCTGCTGGAAGCCAATATCGTCCCAGCGCGCCGCCGTGTGGCCGAAGCGCTGAACCTGGTCGAAGGCGCGCCGGTCATCGAAAATCGCCGGATGAGCCTGGGGAACGGGCTGCCGATCAATTTTGGTACGGCCTATCACGACGCGGAACGGTTTCCCGATTTCACGGCCCGCAGTGATGTTCTGGGCTCGGTGACCGAAACCTACAAGACCTACGGGATTGACGACTACCTGCGCGGCGAAACCACGCTGCACAGCCGCATGGCCCGTTCCGAAGAAGCCAAGCTTTTGAAACAGCACCCGCAATCTCCGGTCATGGTGGTGCGCGCGGTGGACACGCTGCTGGACGGTACGCCGATCAGTTTCAAACAGGTGATCTGGTCCGCGGTGCGGGTCAAATTCACAATCGGGCTGGAGGATTAAGCGATGGATCACAGGACGCCAACGTTGGATCACTCCGAAATGCTTGGTGTCCTGGCCCGCAGCCAAGCCACCACGCTGAACCCTTTTGCCGAAACCCTTTTGCCGCTCCTTGGTGATGTAGACGTGCTGAAGAGCCGTACCGGCTTGGTGATGCTGCCCATGCGTGACACGGCGCAGGGCACGGCCTTTCATCTGGGCGAAGTTCTGGTGAGCGAGGCGCATGTGCGCCTGGGTGATTTTCAGGGTTACGGCATGCGCCGGGGCCGCGATCTGGAGGCTGCAATGGCGATGGCGCTGGTCGATCTGGCGCTGGACGCCGGTATCGCTGTTGCGCGGTGTCACGGGTTTCTGGCGGATCAGCAGGCCCAACAACAGGCCGAAGATCACGCAACGCTCTGCCGGATCGAAGCCACCCGCGTGGATATGGAGACCTTTTGATGCAATCCGTACCACAGCCATCCGCCGAAGATACACTGGCCAACACGAGTTTTGCTGCACTTCTCGGCGCGCTCAGCCGACCGGGGCAGATCCACCGCTTGCCTGAAGCGGGAACACCACCTGTAATCGCAGCGCTTCTGGATCGGGAATGTCGGGTCTATGCGGTCGATGGTGAGGTTCGGGACCAAATCCGCGCAACCGGCGCGCATCTGACAGAGCCTCAGGACGCTGACCACCTGTTTCTGGGAACGCCTGTGGATCTGGCCGTGTTCAACCTCGTGAATATGGGCAGCGACCTTTATCCCGACCAAGGGGCCACTGTAGTGGTTGACGCCACTTTCACCGAAGGGCAGGCCTTGCGCCTGTCGGGTCCCGGTATTGAAACCTCAATGACCGTTGAAATCGGCGGCCTTCCCAATGGGTTCTGGCAAATGCGTCATGACCTGATCCGCTATCCGATGGGGTTCGATCTGTTCCTTTTGGACGGGTGCGACGTTATGGGTCTGCCACGATCAACCAAGATAGAGGTGCTCTGATGGCTTATGTCGCAACCCGTGGCGGGGAACGCGCCATCGAACAGGCCGAACGGTTGTTTCGCGCTGAAATGGGCGAGATCGACGCCGCCCGCGTGGCTGAAATTCGCCGCGCTATGCCCTATCTGGTGGACCGGGTGATGGGCGAAGCCTCGCTTTACGATGAAGACATCGCAGCACTTGCACTCGCCCAGACCGGTGGAGAACTGTATGAGGCGGTGCTGTTACTGCGGGCCTGGCGCACCACCCAGCCACGTCTGCAGGTCGCGGAACCGGTCTCGCAGGACAGGCTGTTCACCCACCGTCGGATCTCTGCCGCGTTCAAGGATATTCCGGGCGGCCAGCTGCTCGGGCCGACGCTTGATTATGCGCACCGTTTGCTGGCCAGCGACGTTCTGACTGGCACGCCCTTCTTGCCACAGCCCGTGGAGCCAGCAGAAACACCGGCCCCGGCCAAACAGCCCTCGGTTGCGCATTGGCAAGCGGCCAATGGTCTGGTGGACCTGCCAAAGGTTGACCCAACCGCACCCGATGACATTCCCGACATTACCCGCGAACCGCTGCTGTTCCCCGCCAAACGCGCCCATTCCCTGCAAAGCCTCGCACGGTCCGAAACTGGCGGCACGCTGGCTCTGGGCTATGCAGCGATGCGCGGCTTTGGCAAGGCCCATCCCACCGTCAACGAACTGCGCCTGGCCGAGGCTGAAGTGATGGTCAAACACCCGAAAGGCACCGTATTTTCGGCAGGCCGGGTAAAGGTGTCACAGGCCGAGGTGGTGTCGAAATCCGGTGACAAGCTTACACTTGGCTTTGCTGCGACACTGGGGTGGAACGAAGTGAAATGCATCGCCGCCGCCACATTGGACCTGAACAGTGCTGGCGCGGCCAAAGGATCAGCGACCGAGGAGGAGTTCTACCTCTATCATACAGAAGGGGTCGAAAGCTCAGGCTTTTGTATCCACTTCAAACTGCCCCACTACGTCACCTTCCAGTCGTCGCTTGATGCGATGCGCGATTCCAATTCCAAGCAAGAGGAGCCAGCCACATGAGCCTGTCCTCACTCACCAAACCCTGGCAGCCGATGAGCTTTGGCTTTCTGGATCCATCGGCCAAACGCGAGTTGCGCCGCAAGATGCTGAAGGCGGTGGCGGTGCCCGGATGCCAGATGCCCTATGCCAGTCGTGAGGTGCCCATGGCGCGGGGCTGGGGCACGGGCGGCTTGCAGGTGTCGCTGACGCTGATCAACCCAAAAACGCGGGTCAAGGTCATCGATCAAGGGGCCGATGACAGCGTCAATGCCGCCTCGATCCGGCGGTTTCTGGCCCGTGTGTCCGGCGCGCCCACCACGCTGGATACGCTGGAGGCCGATCTGATCCAGTCCCGCCACCGCATCCCCGAGGAAAAACTGCGCGCCGATCAGATCCTGGTCTTGCAGGTCCCCAATCCGGAACCCCTGCGACCGGTTGAGCCCAATATGTCCATCGCCCGACAGATGCATGCAGATGCGGATTACGGTCGGATGTGGCTGCAACTTTATGAACAGATCGTGCGGTCAGGTCGGGTCATGCAGGGCGCCAGCTACCCGTCGATGGTCAATGGGCGCCACGTGATGACACCGTCACCAATCCCGCGCTGGGACGTGCCGAAACTTCATATGGCCAAACATCTGACCATCCTGTCAGCCGGGCGCGAAAAACGCATCTTTGCGGTGCCGCCTTTTACCCGCGTCGAACCGCTGGTCTTTGACGATGTGCCCTATAAAGTCGAAGAGCACGGGCAGCTGACCTGTTACCGCTCTGGGGCAGAGGGGTTTTTCATGAACGAAATCCCGCAACCCGATGGCAGCGCGCTGCATGAAATCTCGGACAGTGAACTTGGCGTCAAACACATCCGCACCGCACAGGGTGAACCGGATGCCAGGGGCGAGACCTGGTATCAGAATGGCCAGATGGAGGACACCCCATGACGCTGGCTCAAAACGCGCCGCAGCTGGTGACGGCGCAGCCTCTGTTGCAGATCCGGGGCGTCAACAAAACCTATGGTCCGGTGACCGCCGTTCAGGACGTCTCGGCCATGGTCTACCCCGGAGAGGTCCTGGGCATTGTCGGCGAGAGCGGGTCCGGCAAATCCACGCTATTGCGGATGATGAACCTGGAGGAGATCCCGGACAGCGGAACCTATACGCTGGATCTGCCCGAGGTCACCGGCAATCTGTTTGATCTGGACCGGTTTGAACGCCGGATGCTTTGTGCCAAACGGATTGGGATCGTCTATCAGAACCCGCATCTGGGGCTGCTGATGAGCCATTCCAGTTCCGGCAATGTGGCCGAACGTCTGCTGGTCGCAGGCGAGCGCAGCTTTGCCACTCTGCGGGCCAAGGCCTCGGACGCGCTGGCCGCATCTGAATTCCCTCTGGACCGGCTGGATGCACCGCCGCGCGAGCTTTCGGGTGGGATGCAGCAACGGGTTCAACTGGCCAAGGCGATCGCGCTGGAGCCTGCGCTGCTGCTGCTGGATGAGCCGACCACCGGATTGGACGTCAGCGTCCAGGCCTTGGTGCTGGACACGCTCAAACGTCTGCAACAAGAGCGGCAGATCACCATGGTTCTGGTTTCCCATGATCTGGGCGTCATCCGCACATTGGCCGACCGCGTTATGGTGATGCGCCGGGGGAAGGTGGTGGAAGCCGGGCTGGTGGACCAGATTTTCCAGGATCCGCAACACCCCTATACGCAACAATTGGTGCACGCAAAGCTATGAGTGTCGTTCTTGAGGTCCAAAGCCTGTCCAAAGGCTTCACCATGCATCACCTGAACAGCCAGTTTGCGGCGTTTTCGGATGTGTCCTTTGACCTGCGTGCCGGTGAGTTTTTGCTGCTCAAAGGGCAGAACGGCGCGGGAAAATCCACTTTGCTGCGCACGCTATATCGCACCTATCTGGCGCAATCGGGGCAGGCGCTGTTTCATTCGGATCACGGGCCGATCGACCTGCTGCGCGCGGCGGATGTGGATCTGGCGCTCTTGCGGCGCACCGAAATTGGCTTTGTCACCCAGTTCCTGACAGCGCGCCCGCGTGTCTCGGCCGAGGCGTTGGTGGCCGAACCCTTGCGATTGGCTGGTCGTAATTCGCACGACGCATTGGACGAAGCCCGCCATTGGCTGGCCGCCTTTGGGGTCAAGGAAAGCCTGTGGCGCGCCTATCCCACCACATTTTCCGGCGGCGAACAGCAAAAGGTCAACCTGGCCCGCGCTTTGATCCTGCCGCAGAAGCTGCTCTTGCTGGATGAACCCACCGCATCGCTGGACGTCGGAGCGCGCGGGGCATTGGTGGCCCGACTGGCCGAGCTGAAAGCGAATGGAACCGCGATGATCGGGGTCTTTCACCACCCCGATGATGTGGCCCATTTGATTGATAGGGTGATCGACCTGACGCCTGAAACCCCAACCCGGAAGGAACGCCAAGATGTGGTTGTCTGATGTCTCTCTCGTGCTGCCCGACCGGGTGGTTGAAAACGGCGCGCTGGCCATCGAGCATGGGATCATTGCCGAGATACGAGAACAGCCCGTCGACGGTGGCCTGTCCTGCGGCGGTGCCTATCTGATGCCCGGTTTTATCGACATGCATGGTGACATGATCGAAATCGAACTGGAACCGCGCCCCGGCGTCGATTTCCCGATGGAGGTTGCACTGCCTCATCTGGATGCGCGTCTGGCCGCAGCCGGTGTCACCACGGCCTATGCCGCCGTCAGCTTCTCGCGCAGTGCAAAGGCCGGGCAACACCGCTCTTTTGAACACACCAGCCAGACAATCCGCCGCCTGTATGCGATGCGTGGCAGTTGCAGCATAGATCACAGGATCCACGCGCGGTTTGATATCACCTTTGACAATGCGGTGGGTGTACTTGCAGATCTGATCAGCGACCAGCTTGTGGATCTTGTTTCGGTCATGGATCACACGCCAGGGCAGGGGCAATACCGGGATGTGGAACGCTATATCCGCAATTACGCCAAGAACCAGAGCATGTCAGAGGTTGATGCCCGCCAGCAGGTGGCCACGCGTATCGCCCAGGGAACCCGCCCGCAAGAGGTCATTCTGTCCAATCTGCGGGCGGTTTCGGACCTGTGTCGCAATAACGGAGTGGCTTTGGCCAGCCATGACGATGATACCGCGGCCAAGGCCCATCTGATGGCCGATATAGGCGCAGTTATCAGCGAATTCCCCGTCACTTTTGAAGCCGCCGAAGTGGCGGCACAGCGCGGCCTACTGAACGCGATGGGCGCCCCCAATGCGATGCGCGGTCAAAGCTATTCCGGCAATCTGTCCGCGCGCGAAGCCCATGCCAAAGGTCTGTTGCATATCCTTGCCGCCGATTATCACCCGGCCGCCATGCTCGCCGCTGTCATGGCGCTGGCTGAGGTGGACCCCAAAGGGCTTCCCGGTGCCTTGGCCTTGATCACAGCAAACCCGGCCCGCGCGCTGGGGCTGATCGACCGCGGAGAAATTGCGGTCGGACTGCGCGCAGATTTGGCCCTTGTTGAACGCACGCCCGTTCACCGGGTCGCCGCAACCTTGAAGGGGGGAAGTCTGGTCCACACAACAGGCCAGTTGAAACCTGTCGAGAAACTGGCAACAGCCTTCGCCTGACCCCGTCCGCTGTCTCAAACCCGTTACAAAATCAATGCGGGATCGTCACGCAGCTGTCCGCAAGCTGTCACGCCGGGCGCTTACCTCTTGGTGAAACATTCGGATGAATCAGCCAGGAGCCCGCCAGATGTCCTCTGCACTGACCCTGACCAAAGTCTCGCGCCAATTCGGAGAGACCTACGCCGTCGACAACGTTTCCCTGTCTATCGAGCCCGGCCAGTTTGTCGGGGTCATCGGACGTTCGGGGGCTGGTAAATCCACCATGCTTAGGTTGCTGAACCGTTTGATTGACCCCACTTCGGGGTCGATTTCGTTTGGAGAGACCGAAGTCACCGCGCTCAAAGGCAAAGCGCTGCGCCAGTGGCGGCGTGACTGCGCCATGATCTTTCAACAGTTCAATCTGGTTGACCGGCTGGACGTGCTGACCAACGTCCTGATCGGACGTTTGGCCGAACACAGTTTTCTGTCCTCGATGACCATGAATTTCACCGATGAGGAACGTGCCATGGCGATCCGTGCGCTGGACCGGTTGGATCTGGTTCCGCAGGCTTTGCAGCGCGCAGGCACCCTGTCCGGAGGTCAGCAACAGCGCGTCGCGATTGCCAAGGCGCTGGTGCAACAGCCGCGCATCATGCTTGCGGATGAACCTATCGCCTCGCTCGATCCCGCCAATGCCACATTGGTGATGGACGGTCTAAAAACCATCAACCGCGAAGACGGGATCACCGTTCTGGTGAACCTGCACACGCTGGACACGGCCCGCGCCTATTGCGACCGCATTATCGCCATGCGTCAGGGGCGCGTCTTCTTTGACGGCACCGCCGCGCAGCTGACCGATGATGTGGTGCGCGACATTTACGGCATCGAAGGTCTGCGGGATTTCAACGCCGCCGTGACCTCCACCGCCGTGCGCAGCGCCGTTCCTGCTGAATAGCCCATAACCAAACGCAAACAGGGAGAGTTCCACATGCGTTTCCTCACTACTGCCGCTCTTGCGGCCCTCGTTGCAACCCCGGCTCTGGCCGAAGGTTGGAAAGACCAATATCAGGTTCTGAAATTCGGCGTTCTGTCGGGTGAGAACGAAAAAGACCGCATCGCGCGCTACACCCCGCTGGAAGAGTTCCTGGAAAAGGAACTGGGCATCCAAGTCGAGATCTTCACCGCTGGTAACTATGACGGTGTGATCCAGGCTCTGGCAGCGGATCAGATCGAAATCGCGCGTCTGGGTTCCTCGTCCTATGCGGCGGCGTATACGGCAACGGACGGCGGTGTGGTCCCAACCCTGACCGACGTCAAAAAAGATGGCACCACCGGCTATTACTCCATCGTTGTGACCCGTTGCGACAGCGGCATCAAATCGCTGGAAGACGCCAAGGGCAAGGTTCACGCCTTTGCCGACCCTGACTCCACATCCGGCTATGCGGTTCCTTACTGGAACATGGTCAACAAAGAAGGGTTCAAGCCAGAAGAGCATTTTGGCACCGTAACCTTTGGCGGCAGCCACGAGGCAGACGTGCAGGGTGTGTACAACGGCACCTTTGACACCGCATCGACTTATCAGAACAACGAAGTCAACGGCATCTATCAGCGTATGGAAGCCAAAGGCATGATCGAGCCGGGCCAAATCTGCAAGATCTGGCAGAGCCCTGAAATCACCACCGGTCCCTGGACCTTCCGCAAGAACCTGCCCGAAGGCATGATCGAAGACGTGACCGTTGCGCTGGAAAAATTCGCCGCCGAGGATGAGGAAGGCTTCAAGCTATATTCCTCTTTTGACCCCGAAGACGAAAACCCAAAGGTCGGCTTCCAGCGTGTTGACGCAGAGCGTTACCAGTGGATCGTCGACATGCGCGCCTGGATCAAGGAACAGCGTCGCGCGGGTTCCTGAATTCCCCTCGAACCAATCCGAAAGGGCGCGCGGGTCGCGCCCTTTCCCTTGCTGATCCTGTTCCGGTTTGACTGAGAGGCCCGACATGACACTCACGGCTGACCCTTCCATGACGGGGGCTGCGCTGGACGGCAGCTCACCCGTCAGCCAGTTTGAACGCGACTATGCTGCCAAACGCCGCGCTGCGCGCCGGTCGTGGTTGGTGGGCACAGTGATCTTTGCGCTGGCCTTTGCCGCAGCCTCCTGGATGGGCGATTTCTTCAAAGTCACCCAAGTAACCCTGCCGGACGGATCGCGAGACTGGCGCTGGATCATCCCGGCCGGCATTCCGCGCTTGGGCGATTACCTGTCACAGACGTTTCCCACGCTGCGCTGGGACAGCTTTGGTGCCGATTTTGGCGAATGGTTCTGGCGCTGGCAGATCTGGCTGAAACTGCTGCTGGAAACCATCCTGATCGCCTTTATGGCCACTGTTTTTGGCGTCATTGGCGGGTTCTTGCTGTCCTTCCCAGCGGCGCGTAACTTAGCACCCAATGGCTGGGTTCTGTGGATCAGCCGCCGCTATCTGGAGATTGCACGCACCGTACCGGATCTGGTCTGGGCGTTGATCTTTGTCTTTTGCTTCTCGGTTGGTCCTTTGGCCGGTGTACTGGCGATTGCGCTCCATTCCTGCGGCGCCTTGGGCAAGCTTTATTCCGAGGTGAATGAAAACATCGACATGCGCCCCCTGGAAGGGGTGAAGGCGGCAGGCGGCAGCTGGTTTGACCAGATCCGATACGGGGCCGTGCCGCAGGTGCTGCCCAACATCATCAGCTATACTCTGCTGCGGTTTGAAATCAACGTGCGCTCGTCTTCGATCATCGGCTACGTCGGCGCTGGTGGTCTGGGGCAGGAGTTTCGCACCGCCATGAGTTTTCAGGAATATACCGACCTGTCGGCTCTGTTCCTTATTATCCTTGTGACCGTGATCCTGATCGACTTTCTGTCCGAAAAGATCCGTCACAATGTCATCGGCCTGGAGGATAAATCATGACCACCCCCACAAGCCTGACAGCCGAAGAAATCGCCGCCGCCCGCACCCGTTTACCCGGAGCATTTTCACAACCGCTGAAACATCGCCTGACCCGCTATATCGGCTGGGGTATCTTTGCCGGGCTTATGGTCTATTGTCTCTGGTCGTTCAACTTCAGCCCCGTGCGGATCTGGATGGGTCTGGGCCGGTTGGGCGATGTCTTGTCCTTCATGTTCCCGCCCTATGTCTGGACCACATGGGAAGAGTTTGCCGAGATCCTCAAAGGGCTGGGCGAAACCCTGTCCATCGCCTTTATGGGCACGCTTCTGGGCGCAACCATCGCCTTTCCGCTGTCCTTTCTGGGGGCACGCAATATCAACCGGTTAAACGTCTTCCGCCTAGGGGTGCGCCGCGGTTATGACGTGATCCGCGCCTTTGAAACCCTGATCCTGGCGTTGATCTTCATCCGTGCCTTTGGCCTTGGCCCGCTTGCAGGCATCCTGGCGATTGCCGTGTCCGAGGTGGGAACCTTTGCCAAACTCTTCTCGGAAGCGATTGAAAACACCTCTCGCAAACCGGTCGAAGGGGTCAAGGCTTCGGGTGGCTCGCGCCTGCAGGAAATCCGATTTGGTATCGCGCCCCAGGTGAACCCGGTCATGCTGTCAATCCTGCTCTACCAGTTTGAATCCAACGTGCGGTCAGGCACCATCCTGGGCATCGTTGGCGCAGGGGGCATCGGGTTCCTGCTGTCCGACCGGATCGCCGCCTATAAATGGGATGAGGCCTGGTCCATCATCTTCCTGATTATTGCGATGGTCTACCTCATCGACTACCTCTCAGGTCTGATCCGCGCCCGGATCATAGGAACCTGGGATGGAGCGAAATGACAGACACCGATACCACACCACAACGCATCATGATCATCGGCGGGCCGGGCTCAGGCAAGAGCACCTTGGCCCGCCGTCTGGGCGCGGCGCTGGATCTGCCGGTCTTTCACATGGACCGCGAGGTTCACTGGCTGCCGGGCTGGCAGGAACGCGACAAGGCCGAAAAAATGCCCATTGTTGAGCGCATCATTGCCCAGCCCAAATGGGTGTTCGAAGGTGGGCACTCTACCAGCTATGCCAAACGGCTGGCGCGGGCGGATCTGTTGATCTGGGTGGATGCCCCTTTGGTGGTGCGTCTCTTGCGGGTTTTACGCAGGACGCTGACAGACCACGGAAAAACCCGCCCCGACATGCAGGACGGCTGCCCCGAGCGGCTTGCCAATCTACCGGGCTTTTTGTGGTTCATCATCCGCATTCATCGCCCCAGCCAAGGCAAGAAACGTGCACTGTTTGAACAGGCGCAGATCGCCAAACACCACCTGACCAGCTTCAAACAGATCAACCGTTTTGTCGCGGAGATCTCCCCGTAAATCCCAAGCAAAGGACAGACAGACATGAGCGGCGCCGGATCCAAAAACCACCTGAGCGAGACCCCCACCATCCATCCCGAGGCCAGTGTCACAGACTGCAAACTGGGCATCTGGACCGAGGTTGGGAAGGGCACGCAGATGAAGTCCTCTGAGATGGGGGATTACTCTTATATCACCCAAGACTGCCATGTGGTCTGGACCACGATCGGCAAGTTCTGCTCGATTGCCAATGCCACCCGTATCAACCCCGGCAACCACCCCACATGGCGCGCGGTGCAGCATCACTCGGTCTATCGGGCCGAGGCTTATGGTCTGGGTGAAGACGATCATGACTTCTTTGACTGGCGGCGGGAAAACTGGGTGACCATCGGCCATGATGTCTGGATCGGCCATGGGGTCACCGTGACCGCTGGCGTCACCATCGGCACGGGGGCGGTGATCGGGGCCGGGGCAGTAGTGACCAAAGACGTCGCGCCCTACACCGTGGTGGGCGGCGTGCCCGCGCGCGAGATCAAATGCCGTTTCACGGATGCGCAGGCGGATGCCCTGCAAGAGATCGCCGTCTGGGACTGGAGCCGGGAGCAATACAAGGCCGCGCTGCCAGACATCCGCGCGCTGGACATTGATGCGTTTATCGAAAAATACCGCTGAGCGGATGATCCCTTAGCAGGCAAGCCCAAGGGATTTCAGATAGGCAAACCCCTTGGGAATGTCATCCTTGCGGCGCAGTTCCAACACCAGATGCGGATCGCTGGGGCAATCTGCAAGCGCCCGGAACACCTCGGTCCAGTGGATCTCTCCTTCACCCGGCGCCCAGTGGCGGTCGGCGTGCCCATCCAGATCTTGAATGTGAACATGGGCCAGCTGTGCGCCTGCATCGCGGACAAAATAATCCACGGGCGGTGCACCAGACATGCGGCGTGCCAGATGCGCGTGGCCCGTGTCAATCGACAGGGCAATCGCAGGGGAGGCAAAGCTGTCCACCATCATCCGCCGCGTGGCGGGGTCGACGTCTTCGATGTTTTCAATCACCAGCATGATGCCCTCGACCACTGCCTGTTTGACCACGGGGCCCAGTACCTGATGAATGCGGCCCAGTTTGTCTTCGGCATAATCCGGCTGCGCCAGAATGTTATTCTGATACCATTTGCGATAGGGGGAATGCAGAACCATCTGGCGTGCGCCGATGGCCGCCGCGGCCTCCAGTGCGAGCAGAAACCGTTTGGTGATCAAGGGTCGCAGCTCCGCGTCCTTGTTGTCCAGATCAAGCCCTTCAAACGGGCCGTGAATGCCAATCCGACCTTCATGACCGCGCAGCGCCAGCTTGGCGGCCTCTATCCGGTCATGGCGTTCTTCGGTAAGCGCGGTGTGGGACATGAAATCCTGCAGTTCAATGTCCCGACCGGCGTCAAACAACCAATCTCGGTGCTGGGTGATTTCGCAGGTTTTGAGGCAGGCTCCGATTTTCAGCGGGCTCATGGATCTGTCCTTTGTGTGATTTTTCTCAACTCAGCCACGGGCAATACCGCGATAGGCGCAGCGCCCCGCCACCCAGGTTCCGGTGATGGCGGGGGCATGGCCCGCAGGCCAGTCGACCAATACAAGATCGCCGCGTTTGCCCAGCGCGATCTCTCCCCGATCTGTCAGCCCCATGGCACGGGCCGGACCGGATGAGACAAGCGACCAGAGCGCCAGACGGTCGGCCCGTTTTTCCTGATCCAACCGCGCCACCGCCGCCAGCATTGCAGGGTAGAAATAGTCGGACGCCAGCACGTCACACAGGCCGGCTTCGACCATGTCACCGGCTCCAAGGGATCCAATATGGCTGCCGCCGCGGGTGGCATTGGGCGCGCCAAAGATGATCAAATCGCCCGCGTTGCGCGCCGCTTCAGCAGCTTCCAGAACCATGGGAAATTCAGAGACGTCAGAGCCCAGCTCGCGAAAGAACGCGCGGGTTTCGGCGCGTGTATCATCATGGCTCAGCATCGCTGAACCGGCTTTGCGGCCCATCTCGGCCACCTGGCCGATCACCTTGGGCACCTCGCTGCGGCGCTCCCAGACCTTGCCCAACAGGGCGCGATAGTCTTCGTCCGAAATGCCCGCCCGCTGTGCCTTTTTTGCGGTGCGCGCTTTCATCCGGTCGTCATCCAGCGCGGCGATGGTGAAATCCGGCCCCAGCTCAAACGCCCGGTCCTGGATCGCCACATCATAGGCCCGCATGGTCATCGAGGTATGGTCATTAAAGGCAATGGATGGGTTTAGATCGGTGCCCAGCGCCCATTCGATGGTCTCCAGCGCCTCGAATGCAAAGGTTTCCCATCTAAGCTGCACGCGGTTTTCCACCGTCAGCCGTGGGGTCAGCGCCAGCATCGCCTCCATCAACTCACGCCCACGCGCAACATCGCGCAGCCCCGGTTCCCAGCTGAGGGTGATGGCATGGTATGCGGTGGCAATCCCATTGGTGGCCAACTGCCGGTCGGTGTCCAGAACGGCTGTTTCCAGCGGGAAGAACACACCCGGACGCGGCATCATCTGCCGCTCAAACGCGTCTCCATGTACGTCAATCAGCGCCGGAGCCAGAATGTGGCCACGGGCATCAATCACCTCACCGCGCGGCGCACCACCGATGTCAACAATCTTGCCGTCTGCGACGGTGACTGTTGTTTCAGCCATCTGGTCCGGCAAATATACCGTTGCGCCTTCAAAAGTGATCATGCTCAAACGCGCTCCATCCGCAGGTGCCAGTGATAGGAACCGGGTGTCTCATGTTCCCGGTCTTCCAGCCATTGGACCTCGAATCCTGAAAACAACGCCAGAAGTTCCGCAGCCGTACAATAGTAATGTGGATGTTTCTTGTCAGAACTCTCGGTTTCAAACACCCAGGTGTTTCGGCTGATCTCGCGGCCCACTGCGTTTGCCTGTTCAAAGGGCAGGCGGCGTTTTGACAGCATCGTGCCCAGGAAGGTTCCGCCTGGTTTCATCACACGGCGAATCTCATTCAGGGTGCGCAGGAGGATCTGTTCATCCGCGTGGTAGATTACATTCCAGCTGAGCACATGATCAAAGCTGTGATCCTCAAACGGCAGCTTATGCATTCGCGCTTCTATGGCTTTGACGCCCCCGGCCTTCTGGATCTCTGCCAGACCACCTGGGGCGGCGTCTACGGCAATCACCTCAAACCCCTGATGGGCCAGCCACAGGGCATGACGCCCAACACCGGCTCCCAGATCAAGAATGCGCGCGCCCGCTGGCAGGGTTGCGGCCCAGGCCATCACGTCTTCTTCGGGAGTGAGCCATTTTGTGTCCACAGCATCGCTGGACCAATGGGCATTCCAATGCTGATCGGCAGTATCCGTTTTCATCGCTGCTCTCCGATAATGGTTTTGCGCGCCAAAGTGCTGAGCGCCTCGATTGCGATGACAACAACGGCGATCATCAGGATCACGGTCATCGCGGTGGGATAATCAAACAGGTCAAAGCCCACCTTCAGTTCGATCCCGATGCCACCCGCGCCCACAAGGCCTAGGATGGTCGATGACCGCACCGCCTTCTCCAACGCATAAAGCGCGGTTGAGACAAAGGCCGGGGCAGAAGCGGGCAGGGTGGCGCAGGCGGCTATGTCCAGACGCCGCGCGCCGGTGGCGGTCAGAGCTTCTGATGGACCTTTGTCCGTCGCTTCCATATCGTCTGCAAAGAAACGTCCGCAGAAGCCGATGGTGTCGATCATAATCGCCAAAGTGCCCGCAAAGGGGCCAAGCCCGACAGCCACCACAAAGACCAGCGCCCAGGCGATATCCGGAACCGCCCGAATAAAGCCGAGGATATTGCGCACGATCCCGTTAACCCACGGTCCGGCAATCAATCCGCGCGCCGCCAGAAGGGCCACGGGCAGGGACAGGATCACCCCAAGAACCGCTCCGGCAAATGCGATCTGCAGGGTTTCCACCATCTTCCAGCCCAGGCGTTCCAGCACCTTGGGCTCCAGATTGGGCGGGAAGGCGCGCGACATGAAATCGGCAAAGCGCGGCGGAGACGTCAGGACCTTTTCGATGGAGAAGCCTGCGCCGTGAAAGGACCAGACCAGAAGGGCTACGGCCAGCGCATAGCCCAGAAAAGCGATCGCAGAGGGACGTTCGAACCGCGCGGGCAGGGTGTGGGACCGGTCAGTCATAAAGGCCTCTCAGATCCGAGGAAGTGAGCGAGGCAGCCGTGGCATCCAGCGCCAGTCTTCCCCCTGCCAGACCGATCACGCGATCCCCATAATCCAGCGCGTGGTCAAGGTGATGCGAGGTAAAGATCACCGTCACGCCCTGGTTGCGTACCAGTTTGAAAAACAGCGCCATCACCTCTTCGCCCGCTGCGGGATCAAGTGAGGCACAGGGTTCATCTGCAATCAGCACCTGCGGCCCCGCCACCAGGGCGCGCGCAATGGCCACGCGCTGGGATTGCCCGCCCGAAAGTCGATCGGCGCGCCGATCTGCCAGATGGGCCAGTCCCACTTGATCCAGCGCCGTCAATGCGGCGCGCCGGGCTTGGGTGGGGGCAAAGCTCTGTGACCAGTACCGTGGGCCACTGTGGGCCCCAAGAAGGCCGTGAATGACATTGGACAAAACCGACAATCGCGGCACCAGATTGTGTTTCTGGGCCACCAGTCCGGTGCGACACCGCAACGCGCGCAGATCCGAAGGCCGCGCTCCGGTGATCCGGCGACCCAGAACGTCTACCGTTCCGGTGCTGGCCGGGATCAGCCCCAACAGACAGCGTAGCAAGGTGGATTTACCCGTGCCATTTGCACCAACCAGCGCAACAGATTCCCCGCGCAGCAAGCGGAAGTTTACATCTGCAAAGATCGGCGTCTCTCCAAACTGCTTGCCGAGACCGCGCACGGTCACATCGTGCAGTGCAAGCGTGCCCTTTGGGGAGATGGGAGGGAACTTCCCATCCGGCAGCACAGAGGCTGCCGGACGGTCTTGGACCAGATCAGTCACCGATGAAATCATCGAACTGCGGATAGCCAGCGGTGGTGTACATGGAGCGCACATAATCATAGGCGCTGTCCTCGATCGCGACGAGATCCATACCGATGTATTTATCGTTCTCCTCATGGGCGGTGATGCCGGCGATCACGGCGTCCTTGTTGTCCAGAATTGCGGTTTTCACCAGCTCCTGCGCCGCGGCTGGAACATGTGCGCCAACCATAATCATGTCATTGGGCAGGTCGCCTGAACGCGCGATGATCTTGAACGCGCCATAGGGCAGTTCGGTCTCTTTCGAGCGCAGGCCGACCCATGTTCCGGCATTCATTCCAATGGCGTCGATGTCCTTGGCTTTCAATGCTTCAAAGGCGATGTTGCGGCTGGTGTGTGTCTTGTCCAGATCATTCACCGGATCAACACCGTGATCGGCCAGCGCCTGCATCGGACATAGCATGTTGGAGGTGGACCCAATGTCGCCAAAGGCAACTTTCTTGCCTTTCAGATCCGCAGGCAGGTTGATGCCGCTGTCTGCCCGGACGATGATTGCACAGTGATAATCCGGACGTCCCAGACCGATCAGCGGTGTGGCGTTGGTCAGCTTGTTGATCACCACATATTCCGCTGGGCCGGACACCACGAAATCCACGGTTTCAGCGCGAAGCGCTTCGGCTGCTGCTGTGCGGGAGTTCACGGCAAAGAACTCGAAGGTGTCGCCGGTGGCTGTCTCCAGCGCGTCCTTGAACGGGCCCCATTCCAGTTGCAGACGCTCCATACCTTCCACGTCAGTTACGGCCAGCTTCCAGGTCTCAGCCGCCGCACCAAAAGCGGACGCTGCCGCCAGGCCAAGGCCCAGCACTACAGATTTCAGGGTCATCGGTTTTCTCCAGATGAAGTCAGGGTGAAATTCATGCGAATGAATTTCAGTCCTTCGTGACGCTTGCGTAAACGGGCCTTTAAGGTTTTGTGAATTGCCTGTGGGGCGTTGCGCAGATTGCGGTCGCGGGCTTTACACATTATTCACTGTGAATGCTTCCCATCCTACTGAAAATATTGACTTTTGCATCGTTCTGGGATAGGCTGATCCAGCAGCGGCCATACTCTTTTGGGGTATGATGGACGGGTCATCCAGGCGTTTAGATGCGCCAGAATTGGACCCTGAATCTCTCATGAAACATCCTCCTGAAACGCTGATTGGTAAAACAGCTGACCTCCTGCGCTCGCTTCACGACTCCATTTTGAGTTTGCGAAACGAGGCCGAAACCCTGCGCGAACAGCTTCGTGCCGAGGACGGGATGAACCCCGAAACGGCCGGGGTCAAACCTCAGATCAACAAGCTCGAAACTCTGATCCGCGATTGCCAAAAGGTGGAGAAAACCCTTGTCGACCAAAGCACCCTCATCAGTGACGCCAGCAGCCAATCTCCCGCCTATGATTTCGAAGCGGTTCGGGCCGAGATCGACAGCCGACTGGCTCGCCTGCGGGCCACTTCACCGGGCAGCGCGTTTCCTGAATGATCTGTCTGACCCAACCCTTGCCGCGCTGCCTTATGAGTTCTCTTTCTGGGCGATGCACCATCAGTTTCCCCCGGATGGGGACTGGCGTGCCTGGGTGATCCTGGGCGGGCGTGGAGCCGGTAAAACCCGCGCCGGTGCTGAATGGGTTCGGGTCCAGGTTGAAGGGGCCACAGCGCTTGCACCGGGGCGCGCAGCGCGGGTGGCGTTGGTTGGGGAAACCTATGATCAGGTGCGCGATGTGATGATCCGGGGCGACAGCGGCATTCTGGCCTGTTCGCCCCCCGACCGCCGCCCGGTCTGGAAAGCCTCCGAACGGCGTCTGGTCTGGCCTAACGGCGCCGAGGCTCAGGCATTTTCCGCCCATGACCCCGAGGCCCTGCGCGGACCGCAGTTTGACGCCGCCTGGGCGGACGAACTGGCCAAGTGGAAACGTGGGGATGCCACCTGGGACATGTTGCAATTTGCCCTGCGCCTTGGGGAGAAGCCGCAGGTCTGTGTGACCACCACGCCGCGCAATGTGGAGATCCTGCGCCAGCTTCTGCAAAGCCCCTCGACTGTGACCACCCGCGCGCCCACCTCTGCCAATGCGGCCAACCTCGCGCCGTCCTTTCTGGCTGAGGTCGAGGCCCGCTATGGCGGCACGCGCCTTGGTCAGCAGGAACTGGAGGGGGCGTTGCTGGGCGAAGCTGACGGTGCTCTGTGGCGGTCGGCCCAGCTGATCGCGGCGCAGGTGAAATGTCCGCCGCCCCTCAGCCGGGTGGTTGTCGCGGTGGACCCCGCGGTATCCCATCACGACAGGTCTGACGCCTGTGGCATTCTTGTGGTGGGCGCCGTCACCGAAGGCCCGCCCAAGGATTGGCGTGGCTATGTTCTGGCCGACCACACCGTCACCGGAGCCAGCCCGTTGGAATGGGCCACCGCAGCCGTTTGCGCCTATGAGACGCATAACGCAGACCGCATCATCGCCGAGGTCAACCAGGGCGGTGCGCTGGTGGAAACGGTGCTGCGCCAGGTCGATGACCTTGTGCCCTTTAAACCCCGTCACGCACGCAAGGGAAAATCTGCCCGTGCCGAACCGGTGGCGGCGCTTTATGAGCAGGGCAAGGTGCGCCATCTGCCGGGCCTATCCGCACTGGAAGACCAGATGTGCCAGATGACTCCGCAGGGCTATCAGGGGCAGGGATCTCCGGATCGGCTGGATGCGCTGGTCTGGGCGCTGACAGAGCTGATGATTGACCCGGCACAATCCATCGCCATGCCGCGCGCGCGGGTGCTCTGATCACGCCCAAATGGCCAAATGCAACACCGGAAACGGCCCCTGATTTGGGGTCGTTTCTTTTTTAAACAGTGGCTTAGGTAAGATGGTTAACCAAGTGTTGCGCCCACGGCGCACGCCCCGGCATCACCTTGTTAGGACCGCTCGGGCAATCTGTTTCCCACGCTTCAACACCACCCCGTCACCCGCCCTAAAGGAGCCCGCCCATGCTGTTTGACCGCCTGCGCCGACCCCCAGCTGCCGCGCCGGAACCCGCCTCCCGGACCGCACCGGTGGAGACCAAGGCCAGCGCCGCTGCGCGGCTGGTGAATCTTGCGGCCAGCACTCAGGCAGCCTGGAGCCCACGCGACACGGCGACGCTGACGCGCTCTGGCTTTGCGGCCAATCCTGTTGGCTTCCGTGCCGTCCGCCTGATCTCCGAAGCCGCAGCCGCACTGCCGCTGACCCTTCAGGATGTCGGCCGTCGCTATGAAAGCCACCCGCTGTTGTCCCTGATCGCCCGGCCCAATGCCGCACAGGGGCGGGCGGAATTTCTGGAGGCGCTGTATGGGCATCTGCTCTTGTCGGGTAATGCTTATGTGGAAGCCGCAGGGGGAGAAGACCTGCCGGCAGAGCTCCATGTGTTGCGTTCTGACCGGGTGCGGGTGGTGCCTGGCAGCGATGGCTGGCCGGCGGCTTATGAATATACCGTTGGCGGACGCAAACACCGGTTTTCCGCGACCAATGGGACACTCAGCCCCATCTGTCACATCCGCAATTTCCATCCGCAGGACGACCACTATGGGTTTTCTCCCCTTCAGGCGGCCGCCATGGCGGTGGATGTGCATAATTCCGCCTCGCGCTGGTCGAAATCGCTGCTCGACAACGCCGCACGCCCATCCGGGGCGCTGGTCTGGAACGGAACGGACGCCCTTGGCACGCTGAGCGAAGAACAATTCCGCCGCCTGTCCGATGAGATCGCCGAGAGCTTCCAGGGCGCGCGAAATGCCGGTCGGCCCATGGTGCTGGAAGGGGGGCTGGATTGGAAACCCATGGGGTTCTCCCCCTCGGATATGGAGTTTCAGCAGACCAAGGACTCTGCCGCCCGTGAAATTGCGCTCGCCTTTGGGGTTCCGCCGATGCTGATCGGTATCAAGGGCGATGCGACCTATGCTAACTATCAGGAGGCCAACCGGGCGTTTTACCGCCTGACGGTGCTGCCCCTGGCGGCGCGCGTAACGGCGGATCTGTCGGATTGGCTGTCCCGCTATCTGGGCACGCCCCTGACGCTTGCACCCGATCTGGATCAGGTGCCGGCCCTGGCCGCAGAACGTGAGGCGCAATGGCGGCGCGTGGCGTCGGCGGATTTCCTGACCGAAGCAGAAAAGCGCAGCCTCTTGGGCCTGCCGCCAAAAATGCAGGAGCAGGCAGATGGCTGATGGTCCGTTTCCCTTTGACTGCTCTCCGGGGCTGCGGCTGTCCGCCCATGAACGGATCCATCAGATCCAGCAGGAGGCGTTGAACAAGCGCCTCGACCGGATCGAGATGATGATGGAACGGTTGGAAAAACGCCTGTGGCTCACGGTTTATGGTGTTGCAGCCGTGATCCTGGCCCAAGCCTTCCAGTCCTTCTTAATCACACCTTAACAGTTTCTTAACGGGAGAAGCTCATGCAGATTGCCCCGCAGTTGGAAATGAAATTTGCGCCCAATCCGGACCCTATTGTCCTCTCTGACGGAGCGCGTATCGAAGGCTATGCCTCCCGGTTCAAAGAGGTCGACCAAGGCGGCGATCAGGTTATGCCCGGCGCCTATCGCGCGGCTTTGGAGCGACTGGCAGCGCAGGGGCGTCGTGTCAAAATGCTGTGGCAGCACGATCCGGCACAGCCCATTGGCGTCTGGGATGACCTGCGGGAGGACGCAACCGGGCTTTATGTCTCGGGCCGGATCCTGACCGAGACGCGCCAGGGCGGGGAAGCGGCCGCGCTGATTGCCGCCGGGGCCATCGACGGGCTGTCGATCGGCTACCGCACCACCAAAAGCGCGCGCAGTGAAACCGGTGGGCGCCAGTTGCTGGAGCTTGATCTGTGGGAAGTGTCATTGGTCACCTTTCCCATGTTGCCCACCGCCCGTGTGACCCCGGCCCAGAAATCCGAACGGACCGAGGATCTGCACGCGCTGGCCCAGGTGCTGCGCCAGGCCACCGACCTTCTGAAACGCGAAACCATCTGAGGGAGACATGCTCCATGAGCCGCGAGACACCCCAAGACCTGCATCAGGCGCTGGAAGGGTTTGTAAATCAAATCAGCCAGTTGCACTGCGACGTGAAGACCAAACTGCAACAACAAGATGAGCGTATGACCATGTTGGACCGATCCACTCGCCAAACTGCTTCCCAATCAGCGCGCCCGCATCTGGCCACCGCCTGCGATGTCGAAGCGCCGCATCAAAAGGCCTTTGATACCTATCTGCGGACCGGCGATGACGCGCCGCTGCGCGGTTTGGAATTTGACACCAAGGCGCTGTCGACCGCCGTCAATACCGATGGCGGCTATCTGGTGGATCCGGTGACCTCTGAAAGCGTGAATGCGGTTCTGGCGTCCTCGGCCTCCATCCGCTCGATTGCGTCGGTGGTCCATGTGGAGGCGACCTCCTATGACGTTCTGGTGGACCACGCCGAACTGGGGTCTGGCTGGGCGTCCGAAACCTCATCAACCAGTGAGACCACAACCGGCACCATCGAACGGATCGCCATCCCGCTGCACGAGTTGTCGGCGCTGCCCAAGGTCTCTCAAAGGCTGCTGGATGACACCGCGTTTGAGATCGAGGGCTGGCTGGCCGGCCGTATTGCCACCACCTTTGCTCGTGCCGAGGCCGAGGCCTTTGTAAATGGGGATGGTATCGACAAGCCCACGGGGTTCCTGACCCATCCGGTCACCGAAAATGACAACTGGAGCTGGGGGAACCTAGGCTATGTTGTGACCGGGACCGATGGCTCTTTGGACAGCGGCGATCCGATCATTGATCTGGTCTATGCGCTGGGGGCGGAATATCGCGCCAATGGGGCCTTTGTGATGAATTCGAAAACCGCAGGACAGGTGCGCAAACTGAAGGACGGCGACGGACGCTTTTTGTGGAGCGATGGTCTGGCGGCGGGCGAACCGGCCATGCTGCTGGGCTATCCGGTGCTGATTGCCGAAGACATGCCCGATGTGGGGTCCAACAGCTATTCCATCGCATTTGGTGACTTTGCCAGCGGCTACACCATCGCCGAACGCCCGGATCTGCGTGTTTTGCGCGACCCGTTCAGCGCCAAACCTCATGTGCTGTTCTATGCCACCAAACGCGTGGGCGGAGACGTAAGTGACTTTGCCGCGATCAAACTGTTGAAATTCGGCACCTCGTAATCCGACTCCGAGGTCCGAATGACGGGGGCGGCAGCCCGCTTCCGTCGGTCGGCGTGCCTCATTTTTCTTGCTGGGCCCCGCTGCACCCAAACCGTCCAGGCCCTGTAACCGACGCACGCCGACCTAAACCCCACCCCGAAACGCCAACGCCCGCCTGCGGAGATGAACGCGATGATCGTGACAGAACGCACCACAATTCCCGACGCGGCCCTGCCGCTGGATGCCTTCAAAGCCCATTTGCGGCTGGGACGCGGTTTTGGCACCGAACATTTGCAGGATGCGCTGCTTTTGGGTTTTCTGCGCGCCAGCCTTGCGGCCATTGAAACCCGTACCGGTAAGGTGCTGATAACGCGTGAATACTCCTTTGCGTTGACCCGCTGGCGCGACCCGTCCGGCGAAGCGCTGCCGCTGCTGCCGGTGACCACAATCGACGCGGTTATCCTTGTGGACGCCACCGGAGCCGAGACCAGCCTGCCAACCACCAGCTATTATCTTGAACCAGAGGCCCAATCAGCTGTTCTGCGCCCTGCGGGCTCCTGCCTGCCTGCTGTGCCTGCGCGGGGCCATGTGCGGATCGACTTCACCGCCGGCCTTGCCCGCACGTTTGATGATTTGCCCGCGGATCTGGCGCAGGCGGTGATGCTGCTGGCCGCGCATTACTATGAACATCGCGAAGACACCGATTTGCACCGCGGCTGTATGCCCTTTGGCGTCACCAGCCTGATCGAACGTCACCGCGTCCTGCGTCTTGCACTGGGAGGTCGGCCATGAACCAGGTCAAACTGAACCGCCTGATGACCCTTGTCTCTGCTGTGCGTACGCCGGATGGCGCGGGCGGCTATAGCGAAGTCGAAACCACCCAGGGTGAGCTGTGGGCGGAGCTGCGCGCGCTGACCGGGCGCAATGCAGCGCAAAACGGCGCGGCCCTGTCTTTGCAACGCTATCGGATCACCGTGCGCGCCGCGCCCGAAGGCAGCCCGGACCGACCACGCCCAGATCAATATCTGGTCGAAGGCAGCCGTCGTTTTCTGATCCATGCGGTGGCGGATGCAGACAGCGCAGGTCGCTATCTGACCTGTTTCGCAGTAGAGGAGGTGGCGTTGTGAGCTACGCACCCTCGGCTGCACTTCAGGTTGCGATTTATGATGCATTGCAATCGGATAGCGCGGTTTCTGCATCCGTTGGAAGCCACATATACGACGCGCTTCCCAGTGGAAGCCTGCCACCGCTTTATGTGGTGATCGGGACCGAAGAAGCCCGCGACCGATCCGACAAAACCTCCCGCGCCGCGCTGTTCCTTCTGACCGTTACGGTGATCAGCGACAGCGCCGGATTTGCCACGGCCAAACAGGTCGGCGGAGAGATCTGCGACGTGCTGTTGGAGGCACCAATGATCCTGTCCCGTGGCGCCGTTACGGGTCGTTGGTTTGACCGGGCGGTGGCGCGGACGCTGAAGTCTGGCGGCCGTGAGGTCACGCTCAGGTTCCGACTGCATGTAGATGACATGAGCACCACGCTTTAACATTCTGTTAACCAGTATCTTTTCGCCCGATGGGGCGCAGTGCCAAGGAGATGAGACATGACAGCCCAAAATGGCAAGGATCTTCTGATCAAGGTGGACATGACTGGCAGCGGGAGTTTTGAAACCCTCGCTGGTCTGCGCGCCTCCCGCATCAGCTTTAACGCCGAAACCGTTGATATCACAAGCCTTGAAAGCCAGGGCGGCTGGCGGGAGTTGCTGGCTGGCGCCGGGGTTCGCTCGGCCTCGATTTCCGGGTCGGGTGTGTTTCGCGATGCGGATACGGATGCGCGCGCCCGTCAGCTGTTCTTTGACGGGGAAGTGCCTGCATTCCAGGTGGTGATCCCGGATTTCGGCACCGTCCAAGGGGCCTTTCAGGTGACAGCACTTGAATATGCGGGTTCCCATAACGGTGAGGCAACCTATGAGCTGAGCCTGTCCAGCGCCGGCGCGCTAACCTTTGAGGCCGCGTGATGACGGGTGTCAATCCGCATCGGGGCGAGGTGTCGCTGACCATCGACGGCACAGTTTATGTGATGCGCCTGACCCTTGGTGCATTGGCTGAGCTGGAGGACAGCCTGACCTCTGGGAGCTTGATATCCTTGGTCCAGAGGTTTGAAAATAATACGTTTTCCGCACGAGACCTGATGGCTTTGCTGCTGGCCGGACTGAAAGGCGGCGGCCATGTGATCCCGGCGCAAAGCCTGGCGCAGGCGGACATTGAGGGCGGTCCGTTGGCCGCCACACGTGCAGCTGCTGAGCTGTTGGCGCGCAGCTTTGCAGGTCCGGCATGATCGGTCCCAGCGCGGATAGGGACCCTTTTGACTGGCCGGGGCTGATGCGTGCGGGGATTGCCGGTCTGGGCCTCAAACCGGATGAGTTCTGGGCGCTGACCCCGGCTGAGCTGCGCTTGCTTTTGGGACCAGCCGCGCCGCCCCCGATGGACCGCGATCGCCTGTCGGATTTGATGCGTGCCTTCCCGGACACGCCACCGGCCAAAGACCAGACCCAAGGAGAGTGAGATGGCCGTCGAAGACATAACTGCATTGGAACTGAGCGCCGAAGCGCTGGAACAATCCCTTGGAGGGGCGGCCCAGATGGCAGCGGCTTTTGATGGTGAAATGTCACGGGTTCGCGCAGCCTTTGCCGCCACGGGCGAAGATGCCAAAACTTTGGAACGCGGCTTGTCCCGCGGCCTCAGACGGGCGTTCGACGGGTTGGTGTTTGATGGTAAAAACCTCTCGGAAGCGCTTGAAACCGTTGCGCGTTCTGCAATCCGCACCACGTATAACGCGGCCCTGAAACCCGTGACCAGTCAGGCGGGCAATTTCCTGACCGAGGGGCTGACCGGGCTGATTGGCAACCTCTTGCCCTTTGCCGATGGGGCGGCCTTCAGCCAGGGGCGTGTGACGCCTTTCGCCCGTGGCGGCGTGGTCTCAAGCCCGACCCATTTCCCGATGCGCGGTGGTCTGGGGTTGATGGGCGAAGCCGGCCCCGAAGCGATCCTGCCGTTGGCGCGGGGGGCGGATGGGTCTCTTGGGGTGCGCAGCGCGGGAGGCGGTGCCGGACCCACTATCGTGATGAATATCCAAACCCCGAATGCCCAGAGCTTTGAACGCAGCCAGGGTCAGATCGCCGCCCAGATGTCGCGCGCGCTGAGCCGTGCAAACCGCAACCGCTAAGGAGCCCGATCATGAGCTTTCACGATGTCAGATTTCCAGCCTCGCTCAGCTTTGGATCCGTAGGCGGGCCGGAACGGCGCACCGATGTGGTGACGCTGGCCAATGGGTATGAGGAACGCAACACTCCCTGGGCCCATTCGCGCCGCCGCTATGACGCGGGTCTGGGTCTGCGTTCGCTTGAGGATATCGAGGCGCTGATTGCCTTTTTCGAGGCGCGCCAGGGCCAGGTTAACGGGTTCCGCTGGAAGGATTGGTCCGATTACAAATCCGCGCAGGCCTTGCAGGAGGTGCACTTTCGCGATCAGGTGATCGGCCATGGTGACGGGATCACCAGCAGCTTCCAACTGGTCAAACACTACAGGTCCGGCGACCACAGCTATGCCCGGCCGATCACCAAACCGGTTGTCGGCACAGTGCGCGTGGGCATCAATCAGGACGAACAGCGCGAGGGGGTGGATTACACGTTGGATGCCACCACCGGCATGGTCCGGTTTGTCTTTGCGCCGGAAGTCGGGGCCGAAATCGTTGCGGGCTTTGAATTTGACGTGCCGGTGCGGTTTGACACCGACCGTATCCAGACCAGCGTTGCCTCCTTTCAGGCAGGAGAGGCCCCCAACGTGCCGGTGGTGGAGGTACGTGTGTGATGGCAGTTCCAGATGAAATGCGCGCCCATCTGGCCAGCGGCAGCACCACGCTTTGCCGGGCTTGGGCGATTACCCGTCCGGACGGCGTACAGTTTGGGTTTACGGATCATGATTGTGATCTGGTGTTTGATGGTCTGACCTTTCGCGCCGATACAGGCTTGACCGCTCGCCAGCTTGAACAAGCGACGGGGTTGTCGGTGGACAATACCGAGGCTCTGGGTGCGCTGACGGCGGCAGCGGTGACCGATGCGGATATCGAAGCCGGGCGTTTTGACAACGCCGAGGTGCAAAGCTGGCTGGTCAACTGGGCTGATCCCGCAATACGCTGGTTGCAGTTTCGCGGCTTCATCGGCGAGATCTCGCGTGAGGATGGCCAGTTCCGGGCTGAGCTGCGCGGGTTGACGGATCGGTTGAACCAACCGCTTGGGCGGATCTATCAAAAACCCTGTACAGCCGTGCTGGGCGATCTGGCCTGCGGCTTTGATCTCAGTACGCCGGGTTATACCGCTGAAGCCACTGTGGTGGCTGTCCATGATCATCAGACCGTAACGCTGGAACCCTTGCCGGGGTTTGAGCCAAACTGGTTTTCACGCGGGGTTCTTCGGGTTCTTTCTGGTGCGGCAGACGGGCTGTGGGGTGCGATCAAACGCGATCTGAGCCGCAGTCAAACTCGCGAGATCACCCTGTGGGAACCCATACGCGCGCAGATCGTGCCCGGAGATCTGATCCGGCTGGAAGCGGGCTGTGATAAACGTTCGCAAACCTGCCAGTTCAAATTCAACAACCTTCTGAACTATCAGGGGTTCCCTGACATTCCGGGTGAAGACTGGATG
Organism: Epibacterium sp. ABZ3_068; assembly: GCF_056159265.1. NCBI lineage: Bacteria > Pseudomonadati > Pseudomonadota > Alphaproteobacteria > Rhodobacterales > Roseobacteraceae > Epibacterium > Epibacterium sp. ABZ3_068. The sequence continues at coordinate 3,384,056 of NZ_JBSWUV010000001.1, read as the reverse complement.
ATCGCCGTGCCGCGCCGTGAGCATGCCAATACCGGGGGGAGCCGTCGATGAACGTGGTCAGCGAAGCCCGCCGGTGGCTGGGAACGCCCTATGTGCATCAGGGGGCCACTTGTGGTGCGGGCTGTGATTGCCTGGGGTTGGTCCGAGGGGTTTACCGCGCGGTTCTGGGTGCCGAGCCAGAGGTCCCGCCGGCCTATTCCCGGGACTGGTCCGAACCGAAGGGAGAGGAACGCCTGTGGCAGGCTGCGTTGCGTCATCTGATGTCCAAACCCGTGGCGCAGGCCGCGCCCGGCGATGTGATCCTGTTCCGGATGCGCAGCGGCGCGGTTGCAAAACATCTGGGGATCCAGACAATCTGTGGCCGCGATGCCCGGTTTATTCACGCATATCAAGGGTATGGCGTGGTGGAATGCGCGCTGAGCGCGCCGTGGAAGCGCCGTATCGTGGCGCGGTTTGCCTTTCCGGATGTCGAGATCCGACAGCAGATCAAACAGCAGACCAGACAGGAGTGACAGATGGCGACGATCCTTCTTTCGGCGGCGGGCGCGGCCCTTGGGGGTGCTGCGGGTGGCACGGTTCTGGGGCTGTCAACGGCAGTGGTGGGCCGCGCGGTGGGTGCCACTTTGGGGCGCGCCATTGATGAACGTCTTTTGGGACGTGGGGCGGCCTCGGTTGAAACCGGCCGTGTCGACCGTTTCAGGCTGAGCGAGGCCGTCGAAGGCGCGCCGGTGGCGCAGGTGCACGGGCGGATGCGCGTGGGCGGTCAGGTCATCTGGGCCTCGGATTTTCTGGAGACCAGCTCTACTTCGGGCGGAGGCAGCGGCAAAGGCGCGCCGAAACAGCCCACAGTGACCCAGTACAGCTACAGTGTGTCCTTGGCGGTGGCGCTCTGTGAAGGTGAGGTTCTGGACATTCCGCGTGTCTGGGCCGATGGCGAAGAGGTTGCGCCCAGGGATCTGAATATGCGCTGGTATCCGGGCAGCACCGACCAGCAGCCCGACCCGCTGATGGAGGCGGTGGAGGGCGCAGGCCAGGTGCCGGCCTATCGCGGCACGGCTTATGTGGTGATCGAGGATCTCCAACTGGACCGTTTTGGCAATCGGGTGCCGCAGTTCTCCTTTGAGGTGGTGCGCGCGGCCCAGCCCGGCAGCCCGGCGTTTGACATGGATCTGCCGCAGCTGGTGCAGGGGGTCGCACTGGTTCCGGGGACCGGTGAATATGCGTTGGCGACCTCTCCGGTGTGGCTGCAGCATTCGGCGGGACAAAACACCGCCGTGAACAGCCATTCCCACAGCGGGGAAACGGATCTGGTGACCTCTATTGCGACATTGGAAAATGAACTGCCGCGTTGTCAGGCGGTCTCGCTGGTGGTGAGCTGGTTCGGCGGTGATCTGCGGTGCGGCACGTGCCAGCTGCAGCCGAAGGTGGAACAAAATGAGGTCGACGGCTCTATGCCCTGGGCTGTTTCGGGGCTGTCGCGCGCCAATGCTCCGGTGATTGCGCAGGACGGAGGCCGTCCAATCTATGGCGGAACCCCTGCCGATGCTGCGGTGGTCGAGGCGATCCGGCATTTGAACGGGCAGGGCAAAGCGGTGATGTTCTACCCGTTTATCCTGATGGATCAGCAGGTTGGGAATGAACTTCCGGATCCCTGGAGTGAGGCCGAAACACAGGCGCATCTGCCCTGGCGCGGGCGCATTACCCTGTCCGTGGCCCCGGGACGCGCAGGATCGCCCGACCAAACCGCGACAGCCGATGCCGAGGTTGCGGCCTTTGTCGGAACCGTGCGGGCCAGCGATTTCACCATCGGCGACGGGGCGGTGACCTACACCGGACCCGTGGAATGGAGTTTCAGCCGGTTCATTCTCCATTACGCCGCGCTCTGCGCAGCAGCGGGTGGGGTGGACAGCTTCTGCATTGGCTCCGAACTGCGGGCTTTGACCCAGATCCGGGGCGCAGAGGGCTTTCCCTTTGTTGCGGCCTTGCAGGATCTTGTGGGGGAGGTGCGCACCCTGTTGGGGGCGGATGTCAAACTGGGCTATGCGGCGGATTGGAGCGAATACTGGGGATACCAAAGTCCGGAGGGCGACCGGTATTTCCACCTTGATCCGCTGTGGGCCGCCCCAGAGATCGACTTTATCGGGATCGACAATTACATGCCCCTGTCGGATTGGCGCGAGGGGCAGGATCATCTGGATGCGCAATCCGGCGTGCCGGCGATCTATGATCTTGATTACCTGCGAAAAAATGTGGCCGGCGGCGAAGGCTATGACTGGTTCTACCATTCAGATGAGGCCGAAGCGGCCCAAATCCGGACCCCGATTACCGATGGGGCCTATGATGAACCCTGGGTCTGGCGGTACAAGGACATTCGCGGCTGGTGGGAAAACACCCATCACAACCGCATTGGCGGGGTGCGTCAGGCCACGGCGACGGACTGGCTGCCGGGGTCAAAACCGATCTGGTTCACGGAGCTTGGCTGTGCGGCCATCGACAAGGGCACCAACCAGCCAAACAAGTTTCTGGATCCCAAAAGTTCAGAAAGCCAGCTGCCGAAATTCTCAAACGGGCAGCGCGATGATCTGATCCAGATCCAGTATCTGCGGGCAATGTACGGGTTTTGGCAGGAGGCTGAGAACAATCCCGTCTCACCCATCTATGGGGACCGGATGCTGGACCTGTCGCGCGGCTTTGTCTGGGCCTGGGATGCGCGGCCGTTTCCGGTGTTTCCCAATGCGGTGGATGTCTGGAGCGACGGTGAAAACTACGCCCGGGGCCATTGGTTGAACGGGCGTATTGGGCAACGTCCTTTGGCCGAAGTGGTCGAAGAGATCTGCGCGGACTCCGGTGTTACCGATCTGGACGTTGAGCGGCTTTACGGGGTGGTGCGCGGCTTTGGGATACGGGATCTGGGGCCTGCGCGTGCGGCGTTGCAACCCTTGATGTTGCGGCACGGGTTTGATGCCATCGAACGCGACGGAGTTTTGCAATTCCGCTTGCGCGACGGACGAAATGCAGAACCTGTTTTGCAGGATCAGATGGCCCTGGGCGAAAACGGAACTCCCGTTCGGGCTGACACCCGCGATGGCGCCGCAGAGCTGACGGGCCGTGTGCGCCTGCGTTTTGCCGAATGGGGCGGCGATCACGCGCTTCTCTCCGAGGAGGCCGTTTTACCGGATGAAACCACCCAGGCGGTCAGTCAGAATGAGCTGCCCTTGGCGCTGACACGGGCCGAAGCCCGTCAGACCGTGGAGCGTTGGCTGGCCGAGGCCCGGGTGGCCCGTGATGCGGTCACCCTCAGCCTGCCGCCGTCGCTATTGCATCTTGGGGCCGGGGATGTGGTGGATTTGGGCGGCGATAGCCCCGGGCTCTACCGGATTGACCGGGTTGCGATCGGGTCGTCTCAGGAGGTTGAAGCGGTGCGTATTGCACCCGAAGTCTATGCGCCGGCTCAGGTTGCCGAGGATCTGCCCGGTCTCAACCGCTTTCCGCCTCCGGTGCCTGTTCTGCCGATGTTTCTGGACCTGCCCTTGTTGCGCGGAGACGAGGTCCCCCATGCGCCGCATCTGGCGGTCACAGCCACGCCCTGGCCAGGATCTGTTGCCGTTTATGGCGCGGCTCAGGACAGTGATTACGCCCTGCAGGAGGTATTGGCAGCGGCCGCAACCGTTGGCGAAACCGAGAGCATCCTGCCGGCAGCGCGGCCCGGACGTTGGGATCTGGGACCGGCGTTGCAGGTGAAACTCTACTCCGGAAGCCTCCAGAGCATTTCCTCTGAGGCGGTTCTGGGCGGCGGAAATGTGCTGGCCATTGGGGATGGCACGCCCGGCGGCTGGGAGATTTTGCAGTTTGGTGAGGCTGAGCTGATCGCGCCGCAGACCTATTTGTTGCGGGGGCGCCTGCGGGGGCAGGCCGGTACAGAGGGTGAGATGTTGCCGGAATGGCCGACAGGTACCCGGGTGGTCCTGCTGAACGGGGTGCCACAGCAGATCGACCTGTCACCGGATCAGCGCAATGTGGCGCGTCACTACCGGATTGGCGCGGCGCGGCGGGGGTATGAGGATCCCTCTTATGTGCATCGGGTGGAGGCGTTCTGGGGGGTGGGCCTGCGCCCTCTGGCGCCGGTGCATCTGCGTCAACAGGGAGATCTTGGGGGGGCGATGGCGTTTAACTGGATCCGGCGCACCCGGATTGGGGGAGATGACTGGGATCTTCCAGAGGTTCCTCTGGCGGAAGAGCGCGAGGCCTATCGGGTGCGCATTCTGCGGGGCACAGAGATCCTGCGGGAAGAGGAGGTCACGTCGCCTAGCTGGTCCTACGGCGCGGTGGCGCAGAGCTCGGATGGGGTCCAGGCAGGGGATGTGATCGAAGTGGCGCAAATCTCGGCGCTTTGGGGGGCTGGCGCTCCGCTACGTGTGGTCCTTTCATGAAGCCGCGGTGTCCGATCCTGCCCGGCGACATCAGCGCGGTGGCGCGGGCGTTGCTGGCCGTGAAAGAGGAACAGAGAGCCGCGCTTTGTGAGGTGATTTTTGCAGGCGCAGCAGAGGCCTGTCGGTATGTGGATCAAAACAGGAGGCTGCATTCAACCTGGGGTGATGGAACGCTTAATTCTGCCGCGCGCCGATATGCTCTGGCGGAAGAGCCCAGTTATGATGAGCTTGCCTATCTGGACGCCACGCGTCTTGTTCTTGCCTGTCTTGCCGCTGCTTTGAGACGGGGGCCAGAGCCCATGGAAGTGCGTTCTTCAACGACGGCCTTCTTAAACGACGGAACGTCTCCCGCCTACAGACGTAGCAGCGAAGCTGCCCCGCCTGAGGTTGGGCCAAGCGTGGCGCGTGCTTCGCACGCGCCACGCCGGTCGCTTTGGGCGCAGCCCAAAGCGAAACACCTCTTTCAGGCGGATTTTACAAACCCGACACCGTGGTGTTTTTGGGAAAAAAGCACAGATGACATATCAAAATGTGAAATAGATCGCTTCACGGGATTGCGTTTGTTACTATGGAGGCTAGACCGCTAGGATCAGCGCATCAGTCAGGAGAGCAAGTCATGTCCCAACCGCGCACCGCCCTGAGCTCTGTCGACCCCGTATGGGAGCAGATCACGGCCGAGGCCGAGGAAGCCGTTCGGGCCCAGCCTCTTATGGGCGGGTTGATCCACGCTTGTATTCTGCACCACACAAGGCTCGACAAGGCGTTGTCCTATAGGATTGCGGCCAAGCTCTGCTCTAACGAAATGTCGATGGTCATTCTTCGGGAGATCGTGGATCAGGCCTATAAGGACGAACCGGCCCTGGTTGCAGCAGCGCGCGCGGATCTGAGCGCCGTTTATGAACGCGATCCGGCTTGCCATCGTCTGTTGCAACCGATCCTCTATTTCAAGGGCTATCAGGCGGTTCAGGCCTATCGTGTCGGACATCATCTGTGGACCAAAGGCGATTACGATCTGGCCTATTTCTTCCAGATGCGCGTCTCTGAGATCTTTGGCGTGGACATTCACCCGGCGGCCAAAATCGGTCGCGGGCTGATGATCGACCATGCGCATTCCATCGTCATCGGTGAAACTGCGGTTGTTGGCGACAATGTCTCTATGCTGCATTCCGTGACCCTTGGCGGCACCGGCAAGGAAGAAGAAGACCGCCACCCCAAGATTGGCGATGGTGTGCTGATCGGCGCGGGCGCCAAGGTGCTGGGCAATATCAAGGTCGGCCATTGTTCCCGCATCGCTGCCGGTTCGGTTGTTCTGGCGGAGGTGCCAGTCAACACAACGGTTGCCGGTGTCCCGGCCAAGATCGTGGGCGAAGCGGGTTGCAGCCAGCCGGCGGTCAGCATGAACCAGGTGCTGAACCAGGACTAATTGCGATAAGGCCGCTTGTTCATACAAGAATAGTCAAATCAAAAAGCCCCGTTTTGGCGGGGCTTTTTCTGTGTCTGGCATGCGTCCCGCCTATGCTGCGCGTGCTGTACCCGGCACTTTAGGGGCCAGGCCTGACTGATGGGGCTGGCTATTCAGCGGTCTGTTCGGCGCGCCGGGCAGGGTAAAAGCGCCGGCCAAAGTGTCAAGTCGCGCGGCTTCATCCCGCAGGGCCTCGACGGATTGGGTGTTGGTTGAGACAATTGCATCGTTTTGCTGGGTAATTGCCCCTAGTTCATTGATGCGGCCGGACATTGCCTGAAGCTCCGCGCTGTCCGTGACAAACCCTTCGGCCGAGGCGCTGACACGCTGTGAAATCTCGCTCATTCGGGTGACGATATGCTCCAGCACTTCACCGGTGTTGTTCACCTCGCTTACGCCGTTCTCGATATGAGCCGTGGCATCGCTGATCAGTGTCTTGATCTCGGTTGCGGCCTGAGAGGTGCGCAGGGCAAGGTTGCGCACCTCAGAGGCAACAACTGCAAACCCGGCACCGGCCTCACCGGCGCGGGCAGCCTCCACACCAGCGTTCAGAGCCAAAAGATTGGTCTGGAAAGCGATATCGTCAATAGTTCCGATAATTGTGGAAATCTGGCTTGCGCTGTTTTCGATCGCCTCCATGGCGCTGACCGCATGTTGGACAACTGCGGCATTGCTTTGCGCTTCGTCCACGGCTTCGCCAACAATGGCGTTTACATTGCGTGCGCCGTCTGCTGCGTTTTTGACAGAGCGGGTGAGAGTGCCCATGGCGTTTGCCACGTCGCTCAGCGAATCGGACTGCGCATGGATGCGTGAGGACAGATCGCCGGATCCTTGCCGGATCTCGGTGGTTCTGCTGAGAATGCCGGAGGCCGTGCCAAGAACCTGGGTCATCATGTCGCCAATGGCGGACAGCGCCGTGTTGAAATCCTGGCGCAGCGGTTCATAGGTTTCCGACAGAGGCTGGTCCATACGGTAAGCCAGATCCCGTTGGGCCAGCGCCGCAAGACCCTGGCGCAGCTCTTCCACCGCTTTGGTTTGCTGGTCCTGTTCGGCAGCACGGGCACGGGCAGCATTCTGCCCCTCTCTCAGGGTCACCTGAAGGCTTTCGATACGGCGGGCAATCTGGCCCAGCTCGTCACTGCGGCTGCGTGCGGTCAGCTGCGTATTGTAGTTGCCATCAGTGACTTTCTCCAGGCTTTGCGTGATTTCCAACAACGGACGCCCGAGAAGTCGGCGCAGCACCAGAAAGCACACAGCGCAGGACGCCAGCAGAAGCACGGCCCCGATCAGGGCTTCGCGGATCATACCGTCCAGCAGGGCGGCATAGGTGGCGTCCGGGCTCCAGATCATAATCAGAGTGCCGCGCAGTTTGCCCTTTTTCGACAGGACCGGATAGACCATCCGGAAACCGTCGTCAGAAATCCAGGGGGTGCGTTCGCGGGCAACCTGCTGTTCTGCGGTTTCAATCTCGGTCAAATCAAAACCGGTGGCTTCGCCTTGTTCACTCATCACGACGCCGTCGGTTTTGGTCACGCGTGCATATTGAAAGCTGTCACCGGCCCGTTCGACAACATAGTTTATCCGGTCGTCCACCGTACCGGAAAAGCCAAGCTGCACCGGCTGCGCCACCTCTTTGGCAACCATTTGGGTCAGCTCCCGTTCCATGTCACGGGTTGCAGCCATGGAAATGCGAGCCAATTCCATTTCCGCAAATATAACCACCGGGATGGTCACTACCAGCGTGAAGCTGGAGACCAGGATGGCAAGGCGAAAATTCATGGATTGGAAATATCGTCGCTTGGACGAGTTCAAGGGCTTGGGTTTCATGACGCGCTCTATCTGTGTGTTTCCCGCGCCCCTTGTAAAATTGGGAGATTTACTGATTTCTAAATCGAAAACTATAAAAACTATTCAATTTGAAAAGGTTGTCATCTACGCGTTACACGGGTGTTGCAATGGTAAGCGCTTTGTTTATGGCGATGCGCTTGACCGTCACAACAGCAAAAAGGGCCACGTTTTCACGCGGCCCACATTTGGTATTTCGAATATTTAACTGGTGTATTTACGCCAGCATGACCATCGGGTTTTCGAGGTTGTCGACGATGGCTTTCAGCAGGTCTGCGCCCACGGCCCCGTCGATCACGCGGTGATCAACGGACATGGTCACGCTCATGACAGTGGCCACGGTCAATTCCCCATCTGCGCCGACAACCGGCTTTTTGACACCGGCGCCCACAGCCAGGATGCCTGCATGGGGCGGGTTCACGATGGCGTCGAAATTGTCGATGCCGAACATGCCGAGGTTGGAGATCGCAAAGGAGCCGCCCTGATACTCATGAGGGGCCAGCTTGCGTTCGCGCGCGCGTTTGGCGAGGTCTTTCATCTCAACCGACAGGGCCGAGAGGGACTTCATGTCTGCGTCCTGAAGAACCGGGGTGAACAGCCCCCCTTCGATGGCAACCGCAACGGCCACATCGGACGGTTTCAACTGGAGAACCCGATCGCCTGCCCAGACTGCATTGGCTGCTGGAACAGCCTGCAGCGCATTGGCGAGCGCCTTGATGATGAAGTCATTGACCGAGAGTTTCACGCCGCGCCCCTCAAGCTGTTTGTTCAGCTGAGAGCGGAATTTCAGCAGCGCATCCAGCTGGATGTCACGGCGCAGGTAGAAATGCGGGATGGTCTGTTTGGCTTCTGACAGGCGCGCCGCGATGGTCTTGCGCATACCGTCGAGTTTGACCTCTTCGTATTCGCGACCTTCGTACATTTTGGCAACCATATCGGCCGTAGGACCAGAGGGTGCTGCAGCAGCGGCCGGGGCCGGAGCAGCAGCGGCGGGTGCGGCAGCAGGTTTCGGCGCGGCGGTTGCATTTTCAACATCCGCCTTGACGATACGACCGCGCGGGCCGGAGCCTGCGATGGTGCTGAGGTCCAGACCCTTGTCAGCCGCAATGCGACGCGCCAGAGGCGACGCAAAGATGCGGGTGCCATCGGCTGCTGCAGGTGCCGCTGGGGCAGGGGCTGCTGCAACCGGTGTGGCGGCTTTCTCGGCGGCCACAGGGGCCTCCTCGGCAGCCGCTGCGGCAGGGGCCGCGGTTCCGGCAGAGGCGATGTCATCCGCGCTTTCACCGTCTTCCAGGAGGACTGCGATCAGCGTGTTGACCTTTACCCCTTCGGAGCCCTCGGCCACCAGGATCTTCCCAACGACACCTTCGTCCACGGCTTCGAATTCCATGGTGGCTTTGTCGGTTTCAATCTCGGCCAACAGGTCGCCAGAGGCGACGGTGTCGCCTTCTTTTACGAGCCATTTCGCCAGGGTGCCTTCTTCCATGGTGGGAGAAAGGGCGGGCATGAGTACTTCAATTGGCATCCATTCGCTCCCTTAGCGATAGGTGACTTGTTTCACGGCCGCGACCACTTCGTCGGTGGTGATCAGCGCGTGTTTTTCGAGGTTCGCGGCATAGGGCATTGGCACGTCCTTGCCGGTGCAGGTCACAACAGGTGCATCCAGATAGTCAAACGCCTCGCGCTGGACTTCGGAGGCGATGTAGGAGCCTACGGAGCCCTGCGGCCAGCCTTCCTCAACAGTGACCAGACGGTTGGTCTTGCGCACGGACTGCAAGACTGTGGGCAGATCCATAGGGCGCAGGGTGCGCAGGTCGATAACCTCGGCCGAGATCCCTTCCGCTGCCAGCTTGTCAGCCGCTTCCAGCGCATAGGTCATGCCGATGCCAAAGGAGACGATGGTGACATCCGTGCCTTCGCGCCAGATGCGGGCCTTGCCAAAGGGAATGGTGAAATCATCCAGTTTCGGAACCTCGAAGGACTTGCCATAGAGGATCTCGTTCTCCAGGAAGATAACCGGGTTGTTGTCGCGGATCGCGGTTTTCATCAGACCTTTGGCGTCAGCGGCAGAGTAGGGCATGACAACTTTTAGACCGGGGATCTGCATGTACCATGCGGCATAGTCCTGGGAGTGCTGGGCCGCCACGCGGGCAGCAGCGCCGTTTGGACCGCGGAACACCATAGGTGCGCCCATCTGACCGCCGGACATGTACAATGTCTTGGCCGCAGAGTTGATCAGGTGGTCGATCGCCTGCATGGCAAAGTTGAAGGTCATGAATTCAACAATCGGACGCAGCCCGCCAAAGGCCGCGCCGGTGGCGATGCCGGCAAAGCCGTGTTCAGTGATCGGCGTATCGATGACACGTTTGGAACCAAACTCATCCAGAAGACCCTGGGACACTTTATAAGCGCCCTGATATTCAGCAACTTCCTCGCCCATCAAAAAGACAGTTTCGTCTCCACGCATCTCTTCGGCCATGGCATCGCGCAGCGCTTCGCGGACGGTCTGTTTGACCATCTCTGTACCTGCCGGATAATCCGGGGTCAGTTCGACGACCTCAATCGGAGCCGCGGCAGCAGCGGCGGGCGCTGCGGGCACCGCAGGTGCCTCTGCGACCGGCGCTTTGTTGCTCGCCGCAGGCGCAGGCGCGGCAGAGGCGTCATAGGTCTCGCCTTCTTCGACCAGTACCGCAATTGGTGTGTTCACTTTTACACCTTCAGAGCCTTCCGCAATGAGGATTGCGCCGATGACGCCCTCATCCACCGCTTCAAACTCCATGGTGGCTTTGTCGGTTTCGATCTCCGCCAGGATATCGCCCGAGTTTACAGTGTCGCCTTCTTTCACCAGCCATTTGGCCAGGGTGCCCTCTTCCATCGTAGGGGACAGGGCGGGCATCAGGATTTCAGTTGCCATGTCTTAGGTTCTCCTCAGGCGTAAATGTCGGTCCACAGTTCTTCCAGAGCCGGTTCAGGGCTCTCTTTGGAGAAATCTGCCGCCTGGTTGACGATGTCTTTAATGTCTTTGTCGATCGCTTTCAGATCGTCCTCAGTCGCGTGTTTGCCGGTTAGCAGCATGTCACGAACCTGTTCAATCGGATCGCGCTCTTCACGCATCTTCTGCACCTCCTCACGGGTCCGGTATTTTGCCGGATCCGACATGGAGTGGCCGCGGTAGCGGTAGGTCTTTACCTCAAGGATATAGGGACCCTCACCTGCGCGACAGTGGGCCACGGCGCGTTCACCGGCCTCTTTGACGGTCAGGACGTTCATGCCGTCCACTTCTTCGCCTTTGATGCCATAAGCCGCACCACGTTCCCACAGGGACGGAGATTTGGTAGAGCGCTGCACCGAGGTGCCCATGGCGTATTGGTTATTCTCGATCACAAAGACGACCGGAAGCTCCCAAAGCTGCGCCATATTATAGGTCTCGTAAACCTGACCCTGGTTCGCCGCACCGTCACCAAAATAGGTGAATGTCACGCGGCCGTTGTTCTGGTATTTGTCGGCAAAGGCCAGACCCGCTCCCAGCGGCACTTGCGCACCAACGATGCCGTGGCCACCATAGAAATGCTTCTCTTTCGAGAACATATGCATGGAGCCGCCTTTACCTTTTGACAGGCCGCCTTCGCGGCCGGTCAGTTCGGCCATCACGCCGCCCGGATCCATGCCGCAGGCCAGCATATGGCCGTGATCGCGATAGGAGGTAATCCGCTTGTCGCCTTCTTCGGCTGCGGCCTCAAGGCCCACAACAACAGCTTCCTGGCCGATATAAAGGTGACAAAAGCCGCCAATCAGACCCATACCATAAAGCTGACCTGCCTTTTCCTCGAATCGGCGGATCAACAGCATCTCACGGTAGTAGTGTTTCAGTTCGTCGGCGGAAACGTTTGATTTTGCGGTCGTTTTCCTAACAGCCATAGCGGCGAACTCCCCCTCGCGGCAAGATAGTTTAGTGTTAAACTAATTCATAAAGCATTTTTATTGCTGAGGCGAGTGCTAAGTTCCCGCAAGTTTGGGTTGTGCGGCTTTTGTGCACAGTCCGACCCCGGCGCGCAGATGACAGCCTGGCAAGGCGGGCGGAGCTTTATGGATCGCGACCTGGAACGCCTGCCGTGAAGCGGCCTTTGGCGGTCACTGATTGGCATCGAGCGGTCAGACATGCTCCCCCTTTCAACCTGAAAGCGGATGTGAAACAAAGGGGGAACAATCCAAGGGTGGAATGGGAGGACCGCGCAGTGGCCCGTTTGAAGATCGACAATAAAACGGCGCGAAACCTGTGGCTCAGCGCCCATGGGCTGGCATCTACGCCGACAGGTCCGCTGGATACGCTGGCTGTGATCCAGGCTTTGGGGTTTGTGCAGCTGGATACCATCCAGGTGATTGCGCGCGCGCATCACCATATTCTATGGAGTCGCAATCAGAACTACCGCGAAGGCATGCTGGATCGGCTTCTGCGGGACAAGCGGCAGGTTTTTGAACATTTCACCCATGATGCCTCGGTCCTGCCGATGTCGATGTTGCCAATGTGGCAGCGTCAGTTTCAGCGCAAAAGGGATCAGGTCGCGCGCTCTAATTGGTTTGGGAAACATCTGGATCCGGATCTGATTGCAGAGGTGCTGACGCGTATCCGGGCAGAGGGGCCGCTGTCGACTCACCATTTCGACACAAAGGTTACCGGCGCCAAGGAGATGTGGCAGCGTCCCCCCCACAAGATGGTGCTGGATTACCTGTGGTACGCGGGAGAGCTTGCGACCAGTCACCGGGAGGGGTTCACAAAATACTATGATTTGGCCGAACGGGTATTTCCGCAGGATCTGCCCGCCCTGAGCGACGCAGAACAGATCACCCAACTGTGCCGCGCCGCGCTGGATCGGCTGGGCTTTGGCAACCTGGGGGAAATCCGCAAGTTCTGGGAGGCCTGTGACGTGGCAGAGGTCAAGGACTGGGCCGCGCGCGACAGGGCGCTGCTGGTCCCGGCTGAGGTTCAAGGCGCGGATGGGAACTGGGTCGAGGTTTTAGCCTGCGCCGACATAGAGGCGCGCATTGCGGCGCTCAAATCGCCGTCCAGCCGGTTGCGGATCCTGAACCCGTTTGATCCGGCCATTCGGGACCGGGCACGGGCGGCGCGGTTGTTTGGCTTTGATTACACGGTTGAGATGTTTGTCCCCGCCGCCAAGCGCAAATGGGGATATTACATTTATCCGCTGCTGGAGGGGGACCGGTTTGTGGGCCGGATCGAGGCCAAGGCGGACCGGGCAAAGGACAGGCTGACCCTGACAAAAGTCTGGACCGAGACTGCGCGGCTTCATAGCGAGCGGCGCATGGCCAAGCTCGACGCAGAGTTGCAACGGTTGGCCAAGCTGGCCGGTGTGTCACAGGTCATCTGGTCATTGGACGGTGCGGGTGGGGCGGCTCTACCGCCCCCCGGGCAGGTTTGACATTTTAGCGGATGACCAATTCATCCGGGCGAACCAGTCCCAGAACCGAGCGTGCCTGCTCGTCCAGAAGATCCAGATCCAGATAGTTATCCGACAGGCGGTGTGTCAGGTTTTCCATCTGTTTGATCTCGTTGGTCAAGCGTGACAGATCCGCATGGAGGCTTGCGCTCTCGGCTTCAATTTCGACCCGTCGGAACAGGCCAAAATCGCCCTGAATGGCCGCAAAGGTAAAATAAGCGCTGAGGCCAAAGGCCGCTGCAAAGAATAGAAATACACCCAAATTGGGACGGTTACCGCGTGTCACGTTGGATCGCCTGTCTAACTGCTGCATGTCAACTCCACCATAAATGCCTCGGTGGGTTAACCTTTGATTAACTTTTTGAATTCGCGTCGTTTTCCGACGTCTGACTAAACTATGCCACAGGGCGCGTGCTTTGTGAATTGCAAAAACCACATTGTGAATAATTTCCGTCCCATGCCTGAAAAAGCACTTGGCACGTCTGACGGGGCGTCGCCGCAACAAACGGTCAAAGCGCTCTTTGGTGTCTGGCTTGAACCTTGTGGACCCTGTCTTTAACCTGCCGGTATGAACAGCATCTTTGACCGGTTCTCCACCGCCTTTTCTGGCCCGGATTTTCCAAATGACGTATTTTATAAATACGATGTCGCCTTGAGGTTTGAGCTGGGCGGGGAGGACGTCACGTTTGCACGGCCGATAAAGCGGTTTATTCAGGCGTTTGAGCGGGCCGATGCGGTGGCGGCGGATCTGTTTCGGGACACGGCGTGTTTGCGGCTGTTCTGTGCGTCTTATGGCGAGGTCGAACCGCCAAAGAAGCGGCTCAAACACTTTAAGCTCTGCGGCCTGCCTAAATCTCGTTTTTCCTACCTGGGTGGATTGGATCAAAGCGATGACCCGGACGTCGATGTCGATTTGGGGCCGGTGTTTCGTCATTGGGATTGTGCGGAAATTGACCGGCGGGAGCAGTTGCGAGAGGTCCTGTGGCTTGGTCTTGGCAGTGAGGTCGGCGTGCGTCCGGCTACATCGGCGCAGATCTATCTGGCAGATGTGGAACGTGGCCTTGTTCTGCACCCCTATGACGACCGCGGCATGGATGTTGCTGCCCTGGACAAGAGGCATCTGGCGGGGCTTTACCACGCTTATCAGCCATGGCTTCTTGACTATAACCGTCCAGAGATGGACGCGCAGTTTGCCGACTGACACCGGTGCCCCAAAAGGCCTGGCCTTGACGCTGGCGCGCCGCGATCTCTGACGCGCAACAGGGCGACAAACGAAACTGCGCCGCGCAGAAGCGCGGCGCCAGGCCCAAGGCTGTTGGGACGCCCAAAGGGCGGTCCACAAGGGCGCGGGAGGGCGCGCCTCTTCGTTAGGCCTCCAGTGCGGCCACACCGGGCAGGGTCTTGCCTTCCATCCATTCCAGGAACGCGCCGCCGGCGGTGGAGATATAGGTGAAGCTGTCGGCCGCACCCGCCTGATTGAGGGCCGCAACCGTGTCACCGCCGCCTGCCACGGAAATCAATTTGCCGGCTTTGGTCAGCTCCGCCGCTTTCAGGGCTGCCGCATTTGTTGCCGCGTCAAACGGCGTGATTTCAAACGCGCCCATCGGCCCGTTCCAGATCAGCGTTTTGGAAGCCGCCAGAACCTCAGACACAGCTGCCACGGTGGCGGGGCCTGCATCCAGGATCATCGCATCTGCCGGGCAGGCATCCGCCGCGACGGTTTCATTTTCCGCACCCGCCTTGAACTCACGCGCCACCACAACGTCGCTGGGCAGGACAATGGTGCAGCCTGCGCTCTTGGCCTTTTCCAGGATCTCAACCGCGGTGCCGGTCATATCGTGTTCGCAAAGCGATTTGCCCACGTCGATCCCTTGGGCGGCGAGGAACGTATTGGCCATGCCGCCGCCAATCACCAGATTGTCGACCTTGGCCACCAGATTGCCCAGAAGCTCCAGCTTGGTCGACACTTTGGCCCCGCCCACAACCGCCGTCACCGGACGTTCCGGCTGCCCCAGCGCGCTTTCAAGTGCTGTGAGCTCTGCCTGCATCAGTCGGCCTGCACAGTTGGGCAGCAGTTTGGCAACGCCTTCGGTAGAGGCATGTGCCCGATGCGCCGCGGAAAACGCATCGTTGCAATAGATGTCACCCAAAGTCGCCAGAAAGCCTGCCATCTGCGGATCATTGGCTTCTTCCATCGGGGTGAAGCGGGTGTTCTCCACCAGCACAACAGCGTCAGAGGGCAGGGCGTCAATGGCTTCCCGGCTTGGGCGTTCAATAAAGGTCACCGACGTGCCAAAGGCCCCTTCGAGCGCAGGCACCAGCGGTTTTAGCGACATTTCCGGCACCGGCTGCCCTTTGGGTCGACCAAAATGCGCCAGCATTATTGGTGAGCCGCCTTTGGCCAGGATGTCCTTGATCGTGGGCGCGATCCGCTGGATGCGGGTATCATCGGTCACGCGGCCATTTTCAACGGGGACGTTGATATCAACGCGTACGAGGACCCGTTTGCCGTTCAGATCCATGTCATCCAGTGAATTCCAGCCCATGCCCAACTCCTTTGGTTAAATCGGCAGTCATAACAAACGCGCTCTGTTTCGGGTCTTTTTGCCCATCCGTCAATGCTCCCTTGGCAATCGGGCGCAACCACCTTAACTATCGCTGCAATTCTACTGCATTTGAGGAGGGCCACATGGCCGAGATCAAGGATCCCGAAAACACAATCATCATCGAGCTCAAGGACGGCAATGTGGTGATCGAACTCCTGCCCGACGTGGCCCCCAAACACGCTGAGCGTATGAAAGAGCTGGCGCGTGGTGGCGAATATGACAACGTCTGTTTTCACCGGGTGATTGACGGCTTTATGGCGCAAACCGGCGATGTTGCGAACGGCGATATGGAAGACGGGTTCAACCTGCGTATGGCGGGCACCGGCGGTTCTTCTCTGCCTGATCTGCCGGCCGAATTCTCCAAGCTGCCGCATGACCGTGGCACCCTTGGCGCTGCGCGCTCCGCGATGCCTGATTCCGCAAACTCTCAGTTCTTTATCAACTTCAAGGACAACCACTTCCTGAACGGTCAATACACCGTTTACGGTCGGGTTATCGAAGGTATGGAACATGTGGATGCGATCACCAAAGGTGAGCCGCCTGCAAACCCGGACCGTATGATCAGCGTCAAGGTTGCTGCAGATGCGTAAGGCGCTGGCAGCAGCAGCACTGGCAGTGCTGGGCGCAAGCCCGGCGCTGGCCACAGGGCTGACCATCGATGTCACCGGCGAGGCCAATGGCACCATCCAGATCGACCTGTTCGAAGACGTGGCTCCTGGTCACGTTGAACAGATCACCGCTTTGGCCGCAGAGGGCAAATATGATGGCGTGGTGTTTCACCGGGTGATCGACGGCTTTATGGCGCAAACCGGCGATGTGCAATTTGGCAAGATCGGCGAAGATATGCGCCGCGCGGGCACCGGCGGATCAGACCGCCCGGACCTGAAGGCTGAATTCTCCGACATTCCGTTCGAACGCGGTGTAGTGGGGATGGCACGGGCGCAAAACCCCGATAGCGCCAATTCCCAGTTCTTCATCATGTTTGACGCGGGTTACTTCCTGAACGGCCAATACACCGTTGTGGGCAAAGTCACCGAAGGCATGGATGTCGTCGACGCCATCAAACGCGGCAAAGGCCCCAATGGCGCGGTCATTGGCGAACCGGATCAAATGTCCAAGGTTACCGTTACGGAATAAGTGACCACCTGTTAAAACGTTTCAGAAAGCGCGATTTCGGTCGCGCTTTTTTTGTGGAAACTGCGTGGATTTCCTGCGCGGCCTCCAACAGAAAAACACCCGACCAAATGGCCGGGTGCTGTTTTGCGTCATAACTGTTATCCGGAGATCAGAACAGGAAGTTATCAGCGTCCTGCAGCTCTAAAACAGAGATGCCCTCGACACGCACTTCCACATTGTCAAAGCTCATAATAACATCTGCGCCATCCGCAACAAAGGTGATGTCATCCAGGTCGTCGGCACCATTGCTGATGGAAATCACGTCCTTGCCGACGGTAAAGTCGAGCAGGACATCGCGTCCGTTGCCACGGTTGAACACAAAGGTGTCTGAGCCTGCACCACCGGAAATAGTATCATCACCGGACTGACCAATAAGCGTGTCATTGCCGCCCTGGCCTGACAGCTCATCATTTCCGGATCCGCCCCGCAGGAGATCGCCGCCTCTGCCACCGAAAAGCGTGTCATCGCCGCTGTTTCCGTTCAAAACATCCTTGTGAGCGCCGCCGCTCAGAAGGTCGTTGTCTGCCCCGCCATACAGCCGGTCCCGGCCGGTTCCTCCGTCGAGCGTGTCGTCACCGAAGTTCCCGAACAACCTGTCCCGGCCGCTTTCCCCAACAAGACGATCGGCACCGCCACCGCCTGACACACGATCATGCCCGCTGCCACCGTTCAGCTCGTCACGTCCACCACGGCCAGTCAGCACGTCATTGTCGGCTCCGCCCAAAAGCCGATCACGCCCGCGTCCACCGTCCAGAACATCTGAGCCATCGCCGCCAAAAAGAAGATCAATTCCCGAAAGGCCTGCAATCGTATCATTTCCGGCACCACCAACGATAAGATCATGAGAGGTTTCAGAGTTCTGGTTGCCTCGCAAGCTTTCCGAACGGTTGGTCCCACCGGTGAGCGCAGCAAGGTGATCTGTGAACTGGACGAACTCTACGCTCAACAAAGAGTCGCCGCCGTCACGGGTCGAAAGCCGCGCGCCTGCGAAACTGTATTCCGCCGAAGCGTCAAAGAAACGGTCCTCTACAGACAGAGTATCGGATCCGCTTCCGCCAAAAATTGTGTCGTCACCCGTGCCTAGAACAAAGAGGTCATCACCTGCATTGCCCGACCATTGCAAATCCAGATCCGAATTTGCGATCGTCAAATCGTCCCCAGCGGTTATCAACCCAAAAGGATCGCTGCTAAAGGCGAACGCGCTCAGATTAATCGAAAAATCATCGACCAAGAGAACGGTCGTCGTGCCGAAGCCGACACGGATTGACGTTAAAACCCATTGAAAGCGGTTCGAATTGGAGAAGTCGCCGATATACTCAAAAAATAGACCATCATCGCCTTCAGAGCGGATTACGCGAGACGTTTGTGATGTGATTCTCAGGCTGTCGTCGTTGAAAAAAGAGAACAGATTAGATGCTTGCGTTTGCGAGGAAAAGGCGGTGACCAGGATACGGGCCAAATCATTTCTCCAATAAATTTATTATGATAAGCGATATTTTGCCCATGCTAAATCACTTAAAAGTAGAATTGCGTCAAGAGATATTTAACAAATTTTATTTTTCAGCCTGACTTGATGCTTGGCATGAAGAAACAATCAGAAGGTTAGCATGGCATTTGAAGTGGAAACAAAAAAAACGCCACAGTAATCTGCGGCGTTTTAGAAATGGGAGCCTAAGAGGGGCCTAAAACCACTAATTAGATCAACCCTGTGCTGGGGCTGCGGCCGGTTTGGCGGCTGCTTTGCCTGGGTTCAGCGGGTCATCCTGGCGTTGAACGGAACCTTCGAAGTGGGCACCGGACTCAATAGCGATGGTTTTGTGGATGATGTCACCTTCGACACGCGCGGTGGCGGTCAGGCGGACTTTGAGGCCACGCACACGGCCGACGATGCGACCGTTGATAACCACGTCATCGGCGGTGACTTCGCCCTTGATGGTGGCGCTTTCACCAATGGTCAGAAGATGCGCGCGGATGTCGCCTTCGACGGTGCCTTCGACCTGAATGTCACCGGTGGTTTTCAGGTTACCTGTGATGTGCAGATCAGAGGACAGAAGCGATGCCGGCGGTTTTGCCTTTGGAGCGCTTGCCTTGAAATCAGAGGCAGGTGCTGGAGGCGCTGACGGAGCAGCGGAAGGAGCAGCCGGAGCAGGTGTCGTGCTGTCAGCTTTGGTACCGGGTTCGTTGATTTTGCTTTTAGAAAACATTTCTTGCAGCCTTGATATAGATCATCGGGTTTACAGGTTCTCCATCGACCCGAACCTCATAATGGAGGTGGGTTCCGGTGGACCGTCCAGTGTTACCCATATCAGCAATGTGATCCCCGCGCGAGACCCTTTGGCCGACCTTGACGCGGATGTTTGAATTATGGGCATAACGAGTTTCAATGCCAAAGTCGTGTTTGATTACGACAAGACGGCCATAGCCGGATTGCCATCCGGCTGTCGTCACGACGCCATCCGCCGTCGCAAAGATATCGGTGCCTGTTGAACCTGCAAAATCAGTGCCTTTGTGCAGGCGGCGTCCGCCGGTCTTGGGGTCGCGACGATAGCCGAACCCCGAAGATTGGCGCACGTCATTCAGGTTTACAGGAACATCAAAAGGCGCGCGTTCGGCGGCCAGACGGTAAAGGTTCAGCTGGCTCATTTTCGCCAGAAGATCATTGGCGCGCAGGGTATCGGCATCCGGGGCCTCGCCGCTGGTCGACATCGCAAGGGGTTCCAGCGGCCCGCCCTGGCCATTATAGCCCCGGCGCACTTGTTCAATAATCCGCTCAGGCGGCATGCCGGCGCGGCGGAACATTTTGTCCAAAGGCTCGACCGAAACCTCCATGGCTTCTTCGAGCTGGCGGAAGATCTGATCGTTGCGCTCTTCCATCAGGCGCATTTCCAGTTTCAACTCGTCCCGTTCATCCAGTGCGGATTGCGCATCCGCCAGAATCTGGTCTCGTTGTTCGGCGGTTTCCGCAAGGGCGTCAGCAACAAAACCCATCTGCGCGGGCAGGGAGGCTGCGGCAAGCTGATTGGCGGCGCCGTCCTGTGTCTGTTCACGCAGATCTGCCAGCGCCTGACGGGCGGTTTCCCGCTCACGCATGGTTTTGCGCAGGGTGGTCTGGATGACCTCAATTCCGGTCTCCAACTCGCGGCGGCGGGTTTCAGAGGCCAGAAGCTCGGACTGCATGGCCGAGATCTGCACAAGTGCCGAGTTGAACCGCTCCTGGGCTGCCAGCGCCTCAGCAGCGCGGTCGTCCCGTTCTACGGAAATTGCATTCAGGCGTTCGCGGTATGTGATCTGGTCCCGTTTTGCCTGTTCGCGAAAGTTGCCGGCGCCGATACTGTCCATCAGCACAATGGCCGAGGCAACAATGGACCAGGTAACAACCGCGGTCAGGCCAATGGCAGCAAACAGCTGCGTTTCAGAGCTCAGACGGACAAACCGCGTGTCAGAGTCGGATTTTACAAAGATGCGGCGCTCTGGGAAGCGTCGTTCGAGAAAGGCGTGAACCTTGATGCCAAGACGCGATCGCATCAGCGCGCTCCGTTCCAATTCATCCAACAGCCTGCCGGGCCGTCTGGGCGCGGATCGTCAATTAAGTGGCCTTGCAGCTACGAATTAAACAGACTGTTACCTTTGAGCAAGCATTTGATCGATAGAACCGGTCAAACAGCGGGTTTTGCCGCTGTTTTACGGGAGTGTATGAGCGATTCCTTGCCGATGGGCGGCTTATTGCCAGCCTGGCAGGGGGCGGATCTGGTCAGAAAGCGGCCAGTAGAAATCCGGTGGAATGCCCGCCTCGGCGCGTTTTTCTTCGTTAAACGGGGGCTTGAGTGCGCCGTGGAAATATTTTCGCACCAGCTCATGAAACAGCTCTTTGGGGTCGCGCCCATCTCGTCCGCACAGGAAGTTAAACCATTTTGCTCCAAAGGCCACATGGCTGACTTCCTCTGCGTAAATCACGTTCAACGCGTCTACGGCCTGGGTCAGATTTGCCTTTTTGAAAATCTCGATCATGCCGGGGGTGACGTCAAGGCCACGGGCCTCCAGAACCATCGGCACCACTGCGAGACGTCCCATCAGGTCTTCGGCGGTGTCTTCAGCCGCGCGCCACATGCCCGCATGGGCAGGGAGTTCGCCGTAAAAGCTGCCGATGCTTTCCAGACAGTCACACATCAGGTTGAAATGTTTGCTTTCTTCATCTGCGGATTGAACCCAGTCATCAAAGAACCCAAGGGGCATTGGTACATGGGAGAACCGCGCGATAATATCCCAGTGAAGGTCGACGGCATTCAACTCGATATGAGCAACCGCATGCAGAAGCGCCTTGCGCCCGGCTTCGGATCCCGGTTTGCGCTTGGGCACATCGCGGGGGTCGCGCAGCTCGGGTTTTTCGGGACGGGCCGGGTGGAGCGGCGGGTTGGCGGTGCCGATCGCGATTTCCGCGGCTTCGCCTTTGCGATAGGCAAACCACTGCGCGGCATGACGCCGGGAGAGCTCGGTTTTGGCGCGCCCGTCAGCGGTGGTCAGCACCTGGGTTGCCATTTCCGCGAGGGTTAAAGGAGAGTTGGTCATAAAAGCATCCGCGGCAGGTAAGAGTGGCGTTGAAAGGGGTTGGGTTGGATCCGGGCCCCACCAAAGCGAAAGCTTCGGGCCATCCCACCCCCTGATTTGTCCCCTGCCATTGCACCCTGTCCGCTGCAAGGAAAATAACCGTCTCCCCGCTCAGGACGCGGGACCCCTCGGAGATTTTTCTTGCACCGGACGGGCGCAGTGGCCGACCGGGGACAGGTGATGGGTGGCTCCGAAGCGAAAGCGTTGGCAAGGGGGAACCTATGCGGCAATCGGTGGTGCGCCGCGCGCCTTGCGCGGCGCGTGGCCCAACGCTGCCAGCAGGTGCCCGAAAGGGCGCATGCGCAGGGGCGGGAGGGGTCGGTTTGCCTCAGAGCGCGCGGGCGGCCTCCAGAACCTCCTCTACATGTCCGGGGACTTTGACCTTTGGCCAGATTCTGGCCAATGTGCCATCCGCGCCAATCAAGAAGGTTGCGCGCTGGATGCCCATGCTCTTGCGGCCATACATGTTCTTTTCCACCCAGACCCCGTAACGCTCGCAGGTGTCCCCTTCGGCATCTGACAAAAGTGGTACGGTGAGCCCGTGTTTGGTGGCAAATTTTTCATGTTTGGCCACAGTGTCCTTTGAGATCCCAAAGACCGCCACGCCCAGGTCGGCAAACTGTTGCAGATGTTCGGAAAATCCGATGGATTCCTTGGTGCAGCCTGGCGTATCATCACGGGGATAAAAGAAAAGAACCACCGCTTGCCCTTTGAGCGCACTAAGCGTCACCTCGTCGCCGCCATCGCGCGGCAGGGTGAAATCGGGGGCAATGTCGTTGGGGCTGAGCATGGAATGGGTCTCCAGATAGAATGTTTCAAAGTTTTCCGGCTATATCTAGGTGATAAGCTGCAAGGGACAAATAAAGATCGCACCCGACCCGCATAATTCTGACGTAGAGGATGTTTCGGAGCAGGAGATTGCCCCTGACACGCTGCTGGCACCCAGCCCCTGGGTTCTGGGCGTGCGGCGGATGGGCATTGTCCTGCTGCGCTGGCTGACTGTGCTGTGTCTTCTGTTGGCCGTGTTGATCTATTTCGGTCAGGGGCGTCAGTTTGATGTGCCGCCCTGGTTGCGGGGCAGGATCGAGACCGTCATCGAAAACCAGCTGGGTGATCTGGATGTGGAATTCGGGGCGATGGAGGTCATCGTCAACAAAGGTTGGCGGCCTCGGGTGGGGTTGCGCGATGTGGTCCTGCGTTATTCTGACGGCAGCATTGCGGCCCAGCTGAGCGACGCACAGGCCTCTCTGTCCATGTCGGGTCTGTTCCGCGGGGAGGTTCGGCCAAAATCCGTCTATCTGGCCGGGCTGGTGGCCACCTTGCGGCGCGCAGGCGACAGCATGGCGCTGAGCCTGGCGGACGGGGCCTCTGCTGTACGTCAGGCACAGAACCTGCCGGATCTGATCGAACAATGGGATCTGTATCTGGATCAACCGGGGCTGAGCCGCCTGGTAGAAATCGACATTGAGGCGATCACGCTGCAATACGAGGATCTGCGGATCGAGCGTGCCTGGACTTTTGATGGCGGCTATATCCGGTTGGAACGTGCGCAACGGGATGTGTCTTTGTCTGCGGGATTTTCTGTGCTTGGCGGAACAGATACCGTTGGTGTTGTCGAGGCGAACTATCTCTCTGAGATCGGCGACACGGCTGCGGAATTTGGGGTTGCTTTTACCGAACTTGCAAGCGCGGATATTGCGGTTCAAAGCCCTGCACTTGGGTGGTTGGAACCGCTGCGCGCGCCGATCTCCGGCAATCTGCGAGGGCGGTTGGACAGCCAGGGCGGATTGCAGCCCGTGTCCGCCAGTCTGGAGATCGGAAAGGGTGTATTGCAGCCCGACAAGGCGGCAAAGCCCGTACCGTTTGACGGCGCCAGCAGCTATTTCACCTATTTCCCGGCGCAACAGCTGTTGCAGTTTGACGGGCTAAACATTTCCACCGGCTGGGGCAGCGGCCAGATGGAGGGGGTTGCCCGTCTGTCCGGTATTGAAAACGGTCAGCTCACGGATCTGGTGGGACAGTTGCAATTCTCGGACCTGCAGCTGAACCCCTTTGACCTTTATGATGGGCTGCAACAATTTTCAGGCGTCACCACGGATTTTAAACTGGAGCTGCATCCGTTCCGGCTGAAACTGGGCGAGGCCACTGTAACCCAGGGGGAGACCACAGTTCATCTGCGTGGCGATGTTTGGACAGATGAAAACAGTGGTTGGGCCTATGCATTGGATGGGGCTGCGGATGTGGTGACGGTTGAGCAGCTGAAAACCCTGTGGCCTTCGGCGGCGCCTCCGAAACCACGCCAATGGGTGCGGGAAAATATCTTCGAAGGGGTTGGGCGCGACGTTCAGTTGGCGCTGCGCAGCAGACCCGGAGAAAAGCCGTTCCTGTCGCTGTCTCTCGGGTTCGAGGACATGCGGCTGCGCTACCACAAATTCATGCCGGAATTGCAGAATGCCTCAGGGCAGTTCTCATTATACGGGAACCGACTGGTGGCCACGGCCACCAAAGGCCATGTTGTTGCGGATCAGGGCGGCACGCTGGATGTGTCGGGCACGTCCTTCATCATACCTGACACCGATGTCAAAGGGGGCAGCCCGGCTGTGGTCCGCTTGGCGGCTAGAGGTGCGGTGACCGCGGCCTTGTCTCTGCTGAACCGGGAGCCGCTTTTGGTGATGAACAAGGCAAACCTGCCTGTGGATCTGACCGAGGGAACAGCAGCCGTCACCGGGACCATGGCGCTTGCCCTGAAAAAAGACCTGCCATTTGAAGAGGTCGAATACCATTACTCCGGCACCATATTTGATGCACGCAGTGATCAGCTGGTGCCAGAGCATCGGGTCACATCCGACCGTCTGACCGTGAAAGGCGATCAGGACTATGTGCAGATCACCGGTGATGGCGCGCTGAGCGGAGTTGCGGCCAGTGTGGACTGGCGGCTGCCTTTGGGACAAGCACGCAAAACCGAAGCTCATCGGGCCATTGGCACAGTGGCGTTGTCCCCAGAGACTGTTGAAACGTTCAACATCGGTCTGCCTCGGGGGGCCGTATCTGGCGAAGGGCGTGCTGCCTATCGTCTCAGCTTTGAAGAGGGCGCGCCGCCAACACTCTCTCTTACGTCGGATCTAAAAGGGGTCGGGCTGCGAATTCCTTCCCTGAGCTGGCGCAAAGCTGCTGGGGCGGAGGGAAATCTGGACGTGCAGGTCACGTTGGGCGATGTGCCCCGGGTGGATGATCTGAAGGTGTCGGCGGCCGGGCTTGATGCACGTGGCCGGGTCACGCTGAACGCAGGTGGCGGGTTGAACCAGGCGGTGTTTTCCTCGGTCCGGATCGGGAATTGGCTGAACACCAGCGCGACCTTCACCGGACGAGGACGGGCCGCTCCGGCTTTGGCCCTGTCAGGCGGGCGGCTGGATCTGCGCAGAGCACCCTTTGGCGCCGAAAGCGGCAGCAGCGGTTCAGGCAGCAGCAGTTCCGGCAGCGGTGTTGGGCCGATCGAATTTGCCATGGACCGCGTGCAGGTGACCGACAGTATCGCGCTCCATAACATGCGCGGGCGCATTTCCACGCCGGGCGGTGTAAACGGCGAATTCCGTGGGCAGCTGAACGGGCAAACATCCATCAGCGGCGTGCTGGTTCCGCAAAAAGGGGGCATGGGCATGCGGGTCCGCTCCGATGACGCGGGCGGCGTGTTCCGCTCTTCGGGGATCTTGCGTCATGCAACGGGCGGGAGCTTTGACATGACGCTCGTGCCCGCAAACAGGTCGGGATACTTCAATGGTCAGATCACCGCGCGCAATACCTATATCCGGGAAGCCCCGGCGATGCTCGCGCTGGTCAATGCGGTCAGCCTTGTGGGGCTGGTCACCGAACTGACGGGGCAAGGCGTTTTGTTCAGCGAAGTTGAAGCGCAGTTTGAACTGGGCCCGACCCATCTGAAGCTGATCAAAAGCAGTGCGGTCGGCCCGTCCATCGGACTGTCCATGGACGGGATTTATGATCTGGAAAACAGCGTTCTGGATATGCGGGGCGTCCTGTCCCCGATCTATCTGGTGAATGTTGTGGGTAGTGTTCTGACCCGCAAGGGCGAGGGGTTGATTGGCTTTTCCTTTAACCTGCGCGGAACGGCGGATGATCCAAAAGTGAGCGTGAACCCCCTGTCGGGGCTGGCGCCTGGTTTCCTGCGCGAAATCTTCCGGCGCCAGTCACCGACAGTGCCCGGCGAAGAGCAGCCCGAGCGTAAATCGGGGCGGGAACGGCGCGAGCAGCGGGAAGAGCGTTAGGTCTCGCTTTTTCATGGTCAAGCCGGAGAAACCCCCTTATGAGAGCGGGCCATGAAACTCAGCGATTTTGATTTTGACCTGCCCGAAAACTTGATTGCCACGCGGCCTGCTAACCCGCGCTCCTCGGCGCGGCTTCTGGTGGCCCAAGGGGATGCGATCCACGACCAGCGCGTGGGGGATCTGTTGGATTGGCTTAAACCCGGTGACCGGCTGGTTCTGAACGATACAAAGGTGATTCCGGCACGTTTGTTCGGCCAGCGGTTTCGGGACAGTGCGCAGGGCCGTGTGGCGGCCAAGGTCGATGTGACCCTGCTGGAACCGCGCGCCGATGGCTGCTGGGCCGGATTGCTGAAACCTTTGCGCAAAGTGAAAATCGGGGAAGAGATCGTCTTCTCACAGGATCTCTCTGCCACGTTGGAGGCGGTGGAAGACGGGCAGGGGCATTTGCGGTTCAATCTGACCGGGGATGATTTTGATGCGGCTCTGAACGCCGCCGGTGCCATGCCGCTGCCGCCCTATATCGCCGCCAAACGCCCTGCGGACGAGCAGGACAAAAGCGATTATCAGACCGTCTGGGCCAAAAACACCGGTGCGGTGGCTGCCCCCACGGCGTCGCTTCATTTTGATCAGGCGCTGCTGGCGGCGCTGGCAGAAAAGGGCGTGACCTTTACCCATGTGACCCTCCATGTAGGCGCGGGCACCTTCCTGCCGGTCAAGGTCGAAGACGTAACCACGCACAAAATGCATGCCGAATGGGGGCGCGTCAGTGCCGAAGCCGCTTCTGAGATCGCCGCAACCAAAGCCGCAGGCGGGCGGGTCATCCCTGTGGGCACCACAGCCTTGCGGCTGATCGAAAGTGCCGCGCGCGAGACTGGCGCCATTGCGCCCTGGGAAGGGGAGACAGATATCTTTATCTATCCCGGATTTACCTTCTGCGTGACAGATGCGCTGATGACCAATTTCCACCTTCCCAAATCGACGCTTCTGATGCTGGTCTCTGCCCTGATGGGGCAAGACCGCATGAAACATGTATATGATCATGCGGTCGGGCAGGGGTATCGGTTCTTCTCCTACGGGGACGCGTCGCTTCTTATTCCGTGAATGCCGGTTTTTGGACAGAAATGTCGTGAAATGACATAGACAACGCAGCCCTGTCATCGGTCAGATGGCAGGGCTGCTGCGTCTGAGTCGGCAGTTCCGTCAACGCGGTCGCCGCGTGGCAATCTCACCACAGAATGAAGACCTGTTTCCAAAAGACGGGACAAGAGGAGGAGTTGGCAGATGCTACAAGTTCTGTCGAGCGCCTGGGCGCTTTTGCTGGGGGTCGGCCTCTTGATGATCGGCAACGGGCTGCAGGGGTCCCTGTTGGGGGTGCGCGGCTCGATCGAGGGGTTTTCGCCCTTTGAGCTGTCGCTGGTGATGTCGGCCTATTTTATCGGCTTCCTGGGCGGTTCGCGCCTGACCCCGGTGATGATCGGCCGTGTTGGCCATGTGCGGGTCTTTGCGGCACTGGGGTCGCTGATTTCTGCCGTGATGATCGTCTATCCCGCGCTGGCCAACCCTGTGGTCTGGTGCCTTGGGCGCATTCTGATCGGTTTTTGCTTTTCCGGCGTTTATGTGGTGGCCGAAAGCTGGCTGAATGACGCTTCGGACAATGAAAACCGCGGAAAGGCGCTGTCGTTGTACATGCTGGTGATGACGCTGGGCATGGTTGGCGCGCAGGGGCTGCTTTTGGTTGGCGATCCGTCGGATTACCTGCCGTTTATCATTGCCTCCATCGCGGTCTCGGTCTCCTTTGCGCCAATCCTACTGTCGATTTCCCCCACACCGATGTTTGAAACCGCCAAGCCGATGACGCTGCGCGAATTGATGAAAGCCTCACCCCTGGGATGTGTTGGCATGTTTCTGCTGGGCGGAGTCTTCTCTGGCCAGGTCGGAATGTCGGCAGTCTTTGGCGCAAATGTGGGCCTGTCCCTGGCGCAGATCTCCGGCTTTGTGTCGTCTTTCTATATCGGGGCGCTGGTGTTGCAGTTTCCGATTGGCTGGCTGTCTGACCGGGTCGACCGCCGCCTTGTGATTGTGACAACTGCCGGGATCGCCGCAGCTGCTGGATTTGTCGGGATGGTCGAGCCGGAACACTACCCGATGCTGTTGGGGGCGGGATTTGCCCTGGGCGGGATGACCACGCCGCTGTATTCTCTGTTGATTGCGCATACAAACGACTTCCTGTCGCATGAAGATATGCCGGCGGCTTCGGGCGGGCTTGTCTTTATCAACGGGCTTGGCGCTGTGGCGGGGCCGATGATCACCGGTTGGCTGATGTCGGAACAGCTGTTTGGACCGGCTGGATACTTCCTGTTTATGGCAGCCCTTTTTGTGGCGATTGCGCTTTATGCGGCCTATCGCGCGACTCAGCGTCCAACCGTCGATCTGGAAACCACGGGTCCGATGGCAGTGATGGCGCCAACATCAACGGCCGTTGCTGCGGAATGGGCCCAGGAATACGTCATCGAAACCGAGCTTGAGGAGCAAGAAGCCGCCCAAGAACCGTAATGGTAGCGCTAAGCTCAAGAAAAGATGCCATTTATTTCACCAAATTTGCCCGACGTTGCAATTTGTGACTGGTCTTCCGCTTGTAAACGGGATGTAAAATCGTCCCTATTAGTGTCATCAGTATTTTTACGGAGATCGTCCCATGAAAGGGCCCGAACAGATCCTGGAATTCTGGCTTGATAAAGTCGGAGCGCAAGGGTGGTACATCCAGGATAAAGCGCTGGATCAAGAGATCAGAGATGAGTTCCTGACAACTTGGGAAGCCGCCTGTGCGGGTAAGTTTTCCATGTGGCTGACCTATCCCACAGGGGCCTTGGCCTACATCATCCTGACCGATCAGCTGCCGCGCAATATGTTCCGTGGTACGGCGAAGGCGTTTGAAACCGATGCTTTGGCGCGTGCGGTGGCCAAGAAGGCGATCGACATGAAGTGGGATATGAAGATTGATGAACCTGCACGCCAGTTCTTCTATCTGCCGTTGATGCATTCGGAAAACCTGTGTGACCAGGAACGCTGCATCCGTATGTTCATGGACCACAT
The DNA here is from genome assembly GCF_056159265.1 of Epibacterium sp. ABZ3_068. Taxonomy (NCBI): domain Bacteria; kingdom Pseudomonadati; phylum Pseudomonadota; class Alphaproteobacteria; order Rhodobacterales; family Roseobacteraceae; genus Epibacterium; species Epibacterium sp. ABZ3_068. The sequence continues at coordinate 3,355,103 of NZ_JBSWUV010000001.1, read as the reverse complement.
GCCGGAAACCGGCCTGTCTAACCTCCTGCATGCACGGGCCCACCGCGAAGTGATCCGCCTGTTTGGGCGCTTTCCCTATCGCAACGACGCTTTGGGCCGTAACAGCACCTGCGCGGAGAAAGATTATGTTTCGGCCGGGGGCTATGGCTCCACGGTTCGCAGCCTGCAGGCCGCTGAATAAATTATCGCAAATACAGGCGCATACACACGCCTGTTGCAAAGCCGTCCCAGTATGAGGGGCGGTTTTTTGCGTTTAATATCCTGGAGACGTTGAAGAAATTCGTTCAACCTTGCGGTGTTGGCTGGATTTCCGACGTTGCATAGCAGATATGCATCGCCATCGTTGCGGCGTAGGTGAAAGTAGTTTAATGGTAAACTAAATTTCGGGAACCTGATTTTGGCGAGGAGCATCATGGCCGGACAGAATTTTGACGTGATCGTAGTTGGCGCCGGCCCCGGCGGTTATGTGGCAGCTATTCGCGCGGCTCAACTGGGGCTGAAAACCTGTATCGTTGAGCGTGAACACCTCGGCGGCATTTGTCTGAACTGGGGCTGTATCCCGACCAAGGCTCTGTTGCGCTCCTCCGAAGTGTTCCACCTGATGGAGCGTGCCAAGGATTTTGGCCTGAAGGCGGATAACATCGGTTACGATCTGGACGCTGTGGTCAAACGGTCGCGCGGAGTTGCCAAACAATTGTCCGGTGGGATTGGCCATCTGATGAAGAAGAACAAAGTCACCGTGGTCATGGGAGAGGCGACACTCCCGGCCAAGGGCAAGGTCTCCGTCAAAACCGACAAAGGCACCGAAGAGCTGACCGCCAAGAACATCGTGCTGGCCACCGGTGCGCGGGCTCGTGAACTGCCGGGTCTCGAGGCGGATGGTGATCTGGTCTGGACATACAAACACGCACTGGATCCGGTGCGGATGCCGAAAAAACTGCTGGTCATCGGATCGGGTGCGATTGGTATTGAATTTGCCAGCTTCTACAACACTTTGGGCGCAGATACGACCGTCGTCGAAGTGATGGATCGCGTGTTGCCGGTGGAAGATGCTGAGATCTCTGCCTTTGCCAAGAAAGCCTTTGTCAAACAGGGGATGAAGATCATGGAAAAAGCCATGGTCAAACAGCTGGATCGAGGCAAGGGCAAGGTCACCGCGCATATCGAAGTGGGCGGAAAGGTCGAGACGCAAGAGTTCGACACCGTGATCTCTGCCGTTGGGATCGTCGGCAATGTCGAAAATCTGGGGCTGGAAGCGCTGGGTGTCAAACTGGATCGCACCCATGTGGTAACCGATGCCTACTGCCGGACCGGCGTTGATGGACTTTATGCCATCGGCGACATCGCTGGAGCACCTTGGCTTGCCCATAAGGCTTCCCATGAAGGTGTCATGGTGGCCGAGCTCATCGCGGGCAAACATGCGCATCCGGTGAAACCCGAAAGCATTGCCGGCTGCACCTATTGCCATCCGCAGGTGGCCAGCGTCGGATATACCGAAGCCAAGGCAAAAGAGCTGGGCTTTGACATCAAGGTTGGCCGCTTCCCCTTCATCGGCAATGGCAAGGCGATTGCGCTGGGTGAACCGGAAGGCATGATCAAAACCATCTTTGACGCCAAAACAGGTGAGCTGCTTGGCGCGCATATGGTGGGCGCCGAGGTGACAGAGATGATCCAGGGTTACGTTGTGGGCCGCCAGCTGGAAACCACCGAAGAAGACCTGATGAACACTGTTTTCCCGCATCCCACGCTGTCTGAGATGATGCATGAATCTGTTCTGGATGCCTTTGATCGTGTGATCCACATGTGATCCGACCGCTCGGTCAAACGACAACAAAAAAAGCGCCCCGGTCCGTTCTGGACCGGGGCGTTTCGTTTGAGATGGCGCGGGTTTTTGTTGTGTCGGTGGGCCCGCGCGGGGGACTTTCGCTAAGGAAACAGAAGGGTAATCTGCATACTGCCGCCGTTGGTGACCTGAATGCGGCGGGTTTGCGCGCGGCCGCTTTCGGAATCCGTGGCCGTCAGCCGATAGGTGCCTGGTTTCAGGTCGATCTGGCCACCCGCATTGTGAAACCCGGTCATGACCGGGTTGCCATTTTGATCTTCCAGCTGCCAATGGGCCGGCAGGTTCTGCAGCTTGCCGCGCATCTTGTGAGAGGCAACAAAGTAAAGCCGACCCGATTGCGTAATCAGCGGCAGGTTTGTTTCAGTGGTTTGAAAGCGCGTGGTTGCGATCAGCGCGCTGCTCAGCTCTTCGGCGGTCTCGACTGAGAGGTAGCGCCCGCCGGTGGCCTTTGCAATGCAGGCGAATTGTGTCCGGGCTTCTTCTTCTTTGACGTCAAAGCCGATCACATGGGCGGTAAAATCAACACCGGATTGTTCCAGTTCTGCGGCAACCGCACAGACATCCGGGGCGCAGGTTTCTACCCCGTCAGAGACCAGGATCACGGTGGCCGGTGCGCGGCTGTTGCCAAGGGAGCGCGCTGCCTGGCGCACCGCTTCGGCCATTGGGGTTTTCCCCTTGGGTTTCAGAGCGCTGATCTGTTGTGCGATAGTATCCCGGTTGTTTTGACCCGGAGCCACCATAACCTCAACATCGTGGCAATCGCCTGTCTTGCGGTGGCCATAGGCCGTTAGACCCAGGGCGACCTCATCCGGGAGATCCTCCAGCAGGTCGCGTACCACATCGCGGGCGATGGTTATTTTGGCCGTGCCATCAATCTGCCCCCACATGGAATTTGAGCCATCCATCACCAACATGGCGCGCGGCGCTGAGGGGAAATCAACAGGGGCCGGACCAGCAGAGGCTGGGGCGACGGCCAGAGTGAAAACAGCTGCAAGAGCGCGCAGACCCATAGGGGAGGATCCTGGATCGGGTAAGCGTTTGGTCATATGTCGCTTCCTTTGATGTGTCCGAGCGGTGATGCGGTTTCCGTAGCGTTTGAAGCTCAACACGATGAGCTGCACCGTGGTCTTGGGTTAAATCTACCATAAAGCGAAGAGTTGCGCGCCGGGATCAATCAACGTTTAACCATTCCTGACGTTACCTCATTGTCCGGGGATGACAGCTGGCCGGGGGCTGATGAAATCGGTTATTTATTCATGTTTACGAGGGGATAGGGGGATTTTTCAGAGGGTTCTGTTACCATCGACGCGCCCTGTTGGAAAAATTTACACCAAATGCTACGCATCTTTCCAAAATCAGTCACAAAGCCCACTTGGTTTTGACGCGGGTTCTAAACGGGGGCAGCACAATGAGCGTGGTGGAGACAAAGACACCCTGGGTTGAGATCTTTTTGATCTGGGCCGCCGGTCTTGGCGCGGCTGCGCAATACGGCAAGGTTTCGGTTGTGTTTGATTCGCTGGGGCCTTTGTACCCGGAGGCAGGCCAGGCCCTGAGCCTGTCCGTTTCACTGGTTGGCCTGTGCGGGATCCTTTTGGGAACAGTTGCGGGCCTGCTGGCCGCGCGACTGGGGTACAGGACGGTATTGATCCTTTGTCTTGGGGTTGGGGCGGTCATGGGGGTTCTGCAGGGGCTGCATTTGCCGTTCTGGGCCTTTTTGATCAGCCGCGCGGTTGAGGGCGCATCGCACCTTGGGATCGTTGTGGCGGGGCCCACGTTGATCGCCTCATTGGCCGGACCGCGTCATCGCAATCTGGCGATGACCATATGGGGCTCCTTCTTTGGGGTTTCCTTTGCGCTGACTTCGCTGGCGGCCGGGGTCATTGAGGCGCGTTTGGGCGTGCTTTGGGTTTTTGTCGGGCACGGGGCGATCATGGCAGGGCTGGCGCTCGCGCTGAGTATGTTCCTGCGCCGTACCGCTGCGCCAGCGCCGCAGAGGTTGCCGTCGGTGGCGGGCTGGTTTGCGTTGCACCGGCAGATATACACTTCGGCCAGCAAGATGGGGCCGGCGGCGGGGTGGCTGTTTTATGCCTCTGGTTTTGTCGCGCTTTTGACACTGCTGCCCCGGTATATTGATCCCGATTGGCGCGATATGGTGATGATGGCCATTCCACTTGTCTCGATCCTGAGTTCCATGACCCTGGGGGTGTCGTTGACGCGGCTTCTGCCTGCGGTGCGTGTGGTACAGCTGGGCTTCTTGCTCAGCGCGGCCACTGCAATGGGGATTGCCCTGACAGATGGAGGAGCGGTTCTGGCGATCGCTTTGGGCGCCTCCCTTGGGCTGGTTCAGGGGGCAAGTTTTGCCGCCGTGCCGCAGCTGAACCCGATCTCTGCCGACCAGGCAGAGGCCAATGGCGCCATGGCGCAGGCCGGTAACCTGGGGAATTTCCTTGGAACGCCTGTATTGCTTTACGCCATCGGCATTGGAGGGTTGCCTGCAATGATCGCCATGCTTGTTGCGCTTTACCTGCTGGGCGCAATGACGCATGAATTGCTGTCACGGGCCCGTCGCCAAGCGCTGAGTTAGGGCGGAATTGGGGCTGTTCACATTTTGTTCACTTTTTTCTATTGGAGACTCGCAGCTCTTTCCCTATCTCTAGGGGAGCCGGTGCCCAAAGGGGTGCGAAGACGAGGACTGAGGGCAGTATGGCTGAGTTGAAAACCATCGAAGTGCGCGGCGCGCGCGAGCATAACCTGAAGAACATTGACGTGGATATTCCTCGCGATGAGCTGGTAGTGATCACTGGCCTGTCAGGTTCGGGTAAATCCTCGCTGGCGTTTGATACGATCTATGCGGAAGGACAACGTCGATACGTCGAAAGCCTCTCGGCCTATGCGCGTCAGTTCCTGGATATGATGGAAAAGCCTGATGTGGACCATATCAGCGGTCTGTCCCCGGCGATTTCGATTGAGCAGAAGACCACGTCCAAGAACCCGCGCTCCACGGTGGGCACGGTCACCGAGATCTATGACTATCTGCGTTTGCTGTTTGCGCGTGCGGGCACGCCCTATAGCCCGGCGACGGGACAACCAATCGAAGCCCAGCAGGTGCAGGACATGGTTGACCGGATCATGACGCTGGAGGAGGGGACGCGGGGATACCTGCTGGCCCCGATCGTGCGGGACCGCAAGGGTGAATACAAGAAAGAGATGCTGGAGCTGCGCAAGCAGGGTTTCCAGCGTGTGAAGGTCGACGGGGAATTCCACGAGCTGGACACCCCGCCCACATTGGACAAGAAATACCGCCATGACATCGACGTGGTGGTGGATCGTCTGGTGGTTAAACCGGGGATCGAAACCCGTCTGGCGGACAGTCTGCGGACGGCACTCGATCTGGCCGATGGGATTGCGATCCTGGAGACGGCCCCGCGCGAAGGGGACCCGGAACGGATCACTTTCAGTGAGAATTTTGCCTGCCCTGTCAGCGGCTTCACCATCCCCGAGATCGAGCCCCGCCTGTTTTCCTTTAACGCGCCCTTTGGGGCGTGCCCGTCTTGTGACGGTCTGGGGGTAGAGCTGTTCTTTGATGAACGTCTTGTGGTGCCGGATCATACGCTCAAGGTTTATGACGGCGCGCTTGCGCCCTGGCGCAAGGGGAAGTCACCCTATTTCCTGCAGACCATTGAAGCCATCGCCAAACACTATGAGTTTGACAAGAACACGCCCTGGAAGGACCTGCCCAAGAAGGTGCAGCAGGTGTTCCTTTATGGATCAGGTGATGAGGAAATTGATTTTCGCTACGACGAGGGCGGGCGGGTCTATAATGTCACCCGCGTCTTTGAAGGTGTGATCCCCAATATGGAGCGGCGCTATCGCGAAACCGACAGCAACTGGATCCGCGAAGAATTTGAACGTTATCAGAACAACCGTCATTGCGGCGACTGCGGTGGCTATCGCCTGCGGGAAGAGGCGTTGGCGGTCAAGATCGGCGGATTGCACATCGGCCAGGTGGTGGAAAAATCCATCCGCAAGGCGCTGGAGTGGATCGAGGATGTACCGAACCATCTGACGCCTCAGAAGCAAGAGATTGCCCGCGCCATTGTCAAAGAGATCCGGGAACGGCTGGGTTTCTTGAACAATGTCGGCCTTGAATATCTGACACTGTCACGCGCCTCCGGTACGCTGTCCGGCGGGGAAAGCCAGCGGATCCGTCTGGCCTCACAAATCGGGTCTGGCCTCACAGGGGTACTCTATGTTCTGGATGAGCCGTCAATTGGTCTGCACCAACGCGACAATGACCGGCTGATTACCACACTGAAAAACCTACGTGATCAGGGCAATACGGTCATCGTGGTTGAGCACGACGAAGACATGATCCGTCAGGCGGATTACGTCTTTGATATTGGCCCCGGCGCCGGTGTGCACGGTGGGCAGGTGGTCAGCCGTGGCACTCCGGCTGAGATCACAGCGGATGAGAACTCCATGACCGGGCAGTATCTGTCGGGCCGACGCGAGATTGCGGTTCCGACGAGCCGCCGTAAGGGCAACAAGAAAAAGATCAAAGTGGTAAAGGCCAGCGGCAACAACCTCAAGGATGTCACCGCCGAATTCCCGCTGGGAAAATTTGTCTGTGTGACCGGTGTCTCGGGCGGCGGGAAATCCACGCTGACGATTGAAACCCTGTTCAAGACGGCCTCGATGCGGCTGAACGGCGCGCGCCAGACACCGGCCCCCTGTGAGACGATCAAGGGGCTTGAACATCTGGACAAGGTGATCGACATCGACCAGCGCCCCATCGGGCGCACACCCCGGTCGAACCCGGCGACCTATACCGGGGCCTTTACGCCCATTCGGGACTGGTTTGCCAGCCTGCCCGAAGCCAAGGCGCGTGGCTATAAACCGGGTCGCTTTTCGTTCAACGTCAAGGGCGGACGCTGTGAAGCCTGTCAGGGGGATGGGGTCCTCAAGGTGGAAATGCACTTCCTGCCGGATGTTTATGTCACCTGCGAAACCTGTAACGGTGCGCGCTATAACCGCGAAACGCTGGAGATCAAGTTCAAGGGGAAATCCATTGCTGATGTGCTGGATATGACCGTGGAAGACGCGCAGGAGTTCTTTCAGGCGGTGCCGACCATCCGGGACAAGATGGACGCGTTGATGCGGGTGGGCCTTGGCTATATCAAGGTGGGCCAGCAGGCGACAACCCTGTCCGGTGGTGAGGCGCAGCGGGTGAAACTGTCCAAGGAACTGGCCAAACGCTCCACCGGTCGCACGCTTTATATTCTGGATGAACCGACCACGGGTCTGCATTTCGAAGATGTGCGCAAGTTGTTGGAAGTGCTGCATGAACTGGTGGAACAGGGCAATTCTGTTGTGGTGATAGAACACAATCTGGACGTGGTGAAAACTGCCGATTGGGTGATCGACATCGGTCCCGAAGGCGGTAGTGGCGGCGGTGAGATCGTCGCGGCCGGTACGCCAGAAGACATTGCAGCAAATCCCCGCAGCCATACCGGGCGGTATCTGAAGCCGATGTTGGAATCAAAGAAAGTTGCGGCGGAGTAGGGCCTGAACGGTACTGGGCGGAAAGAGGTTCGCGGATTTTGTCGATGCGCCTGCAAAAGGCTGGCAAAGGCTGTTTTCCTCGCCAACCTGCGCAGAATTACCATCACGTGATCCGGGGTTTCTTGACAAACAGCCCTGTTCCCCGGAACAGTCTATTTGGATTATTCAGGGTAGACCTTTGATATGTGTGCTGTCTTAGGCCGATTTGCAGGCCATCCGCATGGTAAGGTGCACGAATGGTGGCCGCCGCCTTTGGGGTGATAAATCACTGTATTTATCACTCAATCTGACAGGAATACCCTTATGACACCTACTCTGAGCACCGGGGCAGATGCCCTTGAGCTGCGTTGGAACGACGGCATCACTGCAACCCTTCCTTTTATCTGGCTGCGGGACACGGATCCTTCTGGCTTTCACCCGCAAACCGGTGAACGTGTTTTCGAACTGACCAGCGTTGCGCTGGACATTGCACCGGAGCATGTAGAGCTGACGACGGATGCGCTGTTGATCACATGGCCCGGAAACACCTCTGCCAGCCGAATTGACCTTGAATGGTTGAAGACACATCGCCCCGGACAGCGGCGTCCTGATCCGGCAGAAGTCGACGCCCATGCCTGGCGCGCGGAACTTGGCGGCGAAGGCGTGCCGCGGCATGCGGCTGATGCAGTCTTGAACACGGATGAAGGTCTGGCTGCCTGGCTGCGCGACACCAAGAAATTTGGTTTGGCGATTGTAACTGAGCTGGCCGATTCAACAGAGGCCGGGATGGATGTGGCGCGCCGCGTCGGCCATCTGCGGGAAACCAACTTTGGCCTGACGTTTGAAGTCATGTCCAAGCCTGATCCGAACAATCTGGCCTATACCTCGGTGGCGTTGCCATTGCATACGGATTTGACCAACCAGGAATTGCCACCGGGGTTCCAATTCTTACATTGCCTGGCCAATGCGGCAGAGGGCGGAGGCTCTACCTTTTGTGACGGCGTTGCCGTTGCCGAGGATTTGCGCGCCCAGGATCCCGAGGCCTTTGACATCCTGACTACAACCACCATTCCGTTTCGGTTCCATGATGAGACAACTGATATTCGATCTCGCAAGACTGTAATCGTTCTGGATGATCAATCCCGTGTCGATGAGATTTGTTTTAACGCACATCTGGCGGATATTGTGGATCTGGATCCTGAAGTGATGGTGCCATTTTATCGTGCGTATCAACGGTTCATGGCGATGCTACGGGATCCTGCCTATGGCATATCCCTGCGGCTGAGCGCCGGAGAAATGGTTGTGTTCGACAACCGCCGGGTTTTGCATGGGCGTGAGGCCTTTGATCCCACTACCGGCTTTCGCCACCTTCACGGCTGTTACGTTGACCGGGGCGAATTGGACAGCCGTCTGCGCATTCTTGCGCGTGGTCAAGGCTGACGCTGTTTGAAACGTGAGCAACGCGCCTGGGGTCAGGCGCGTTTTCAGGTTTTCCATTGTCCTTAGTGCCGTTCAAGCGGGCATGTGGCCAGACCAAAGATCCGATAGAGCGGGCAGTGGTTCATCAGGGCAGTGGCAACAAAGACGATGCCTGCAATGAGGCCGACAATCATCCAGGTGCCACCCACACCGGCGAAATAGGCGATTATCAGGGCTGCGCCCAGAACGAGGCGGGCGATACGGTCCCAGCTTGCAAGGTTCTTGATCATGGTCATCTCCTCTGTGATGTCTGAGGCGAGACTACCCCGCAGTTTGGTCAGGGGTCTGTGACAGGGTCACAAAGGGGCGGTGGTCCAATGTGTCGCAGGCTTCAGCTTGCAGCCTGTGCGAAGGCTTCAAGCGCTGCGCGGTCCAGAACCCGCAGGCGACCGCGACCGGTTTCGACCCAGCCCCGTTTGGCCCAGGCTTCCAACCGGCGCGAGACAACTTCACGCGCAGTCCCGATTTCACGGGCCAGATCACCTTGGGTTATCGTGATCTCAGCTCCCTGATCCAGTTCCAGAAGGCGATCGGCAAGACGGTGTTCGGCGCGTTGAAAGGTGACTTTTTCAAGCAGTTGCATCAACATCTGCATCCGGTCTGAAAACGCCCGCATCACAAGAGCACGGAAGCTGTCGGACCGGTCCAGAAGCTCCAGAAAGACTGATTTGGGCAGCAGAACCAGACGGGTATCACCACGGGTGCGGGCCTCGGCGGAATACGCATCGCCCCCCAAGAGCCCCAAGGTGGACTGGATGCAGGACTGGCCCGGTGTTACGGAATACAGCAGCATCTCTCGCCCGTTGACCCCCGATAGCCCCACGTCCACACGGCCCTTCAGAACAATCACATAGCCCTGGACCGCGTCGCCGGGGCGAAACAGAACCTGATCATCAGGAAAGTTATGGGGGACCAACTGGGCGAGGCGGACACGTGCCACATCGTCCATGTCGCTCATCAGAGGAGAAGAATCGAGCCATGTCATGGCTCAACTCCTATCAGGCGCGGCCGCGCTTTTCAAAGCGGGGCAGGAGGGCCGAAAAGTCGCGCCCCTTGCCGTCTTCGTTTTCCACGAACTGTGTATAAAGCGCCTCTGCCAGCTGGCCCATTGGTGTGTCTGCATCAACCCCTTCGGCGGCCTGTTGGGAGAGACGCAGATCCTTCAGCATCAGCTCTGCGGCAAAACCGGGTTCATAGCCATTGTCAGCAGGAGACTTCGGTCCCACACCCGGCGCCGGGCAATAGGCGTTCATCGACCAGCTGGACCCGGACGAGGTGGATACCACATCAAACATTTTTTGCCGGTCCAGCCCCAGCTTGTCCGCCAGGGCAAAGGCCTCGCAGGTGGCGGCCATGGTGACGCCCAGAATCATGTTGTTGCAGATCTTGGCAGCCTGTCCAGCACCGGCATCACCGCAATGGACGGCTTTTTGTCCCATGATCTCAAAAAGCGGTTTGGCAACTGCAAAACCATCACCCGAACCACCCGCCATAAAGGTCAGCGTGCCGGCGGCCGCTCCGCCAATGCCACCTGAAACCGGCGCATCCACGGCCAACAGTCCGGAGTCCCCGGCCATGTTGGCCACAGCGCGCGCACTTTCGACGTCCACGGTGGAACAATCCAGCAGCAGCGCGCCTGCGGACATCGCCGGGATCACCTCGCCCGCGACGTCTTTCAGGATGGCGCCATTGGGCAGCATGGTGATGACAACCTTGGCGCCAACCACAGCCGCAGGAGCGGAATTGGCCTCAGCCACGCCGTCAACTGTCACACCTGCCGCATCATAGCCCGTGACATTGTGACCGGCTGCAACAAGGTTTGCGGCCATCGGCGCGCCCATGTTGCCAAGACCGATAAAGGCGATATTCATAGGTAGTCCTCCCATATCACGCGGCTCAGAAGGTGAGCTGCGCCTCCCCAAGTGGCATCAAGAGTTTCGCCACCTCTACCGCGGGCACCTGTTTGTCCGGGTATTTCCAGTTTGGTTTGCGGTCTTTGTCGATCAGCTGGGCGCGGACGCCTTCCTGAAAGTCAGTCATTTCCTGCGCGCGGTAGGTAAAGCGGTACTCCATCTCCAGTGCTTTCTCCATCGACAGCTGCGTGCCCCGCAGGCGGTGCAGGATCTCGATTGCAGCAGCCATTGATAGGCCGGAATGCGGTTCAATCCGTTTCTTCACATCGGCTGCAAAATCACTGTCGGAATTGTTGAGCTGTGTCAGGATGTCGCTCAGTGTTTCGCCGTCAAACAAAGCGTCGATTTCTTCTTGTTGCTGGGAGAGCGGGGCGAGGCCGGGGTCCCCGGCAAAGCTGTCCAAAGTGCGCGCATCGCCGCTTTCCTCCAGCGCGGCAATAATTGTCTGCCATTTGGCCTCGGGGATAAAATGATCTGCAAAACCGGAATAGATCGCGTCTGCCGCCTTCATCCGATACCCAGTCATGGCGATGAATTCGCCAAGCCGTCCGGGTGCCAGCGACAGCAACAATGTGCCACCCACATCCGGGATCAGGCCAATCACGGATTCCGGCATGGTGACTTGCGTGCTTTCTCCGACAATCCGATGGGTGCCATGGCAGCCGATGCCGACACCGCCGCCCATGGTGAAGCCCTGCATAAAACTGATCACCGGCTTGTGATAGGCAAAGATGCGGGCGTTCATGCGGTATTCATCCCGCCAGAAATCGCGCGCGGCCTGAAAATCCCCACCTTTGGCAGCGTGATAGATCCCCGCAACGTCGCCGCCCGCGCAGAAGGCCTTGTCCCCTTCAGCGTCAATGATCACCAGCTTTACGGCCGGGTCATCCGACCATTGGATCAGAGCGGCGTCAATCTCGCGGCACATGTCATGAGACAGCGCGTTCAGCGCCTTGGGACGGGTCAGGGTAATACGCCCCGCATGACCGGTGATGCGGATCGAAACGTCGGACATAGAGGTACTCCCTTAACGGTTTTCCGCCAAAAGATGGCGGGCAGTGATGACGCGCATGATCTCGTTGGTGCCTTCAAGGATCTGATGCACGCGAAGGTCGCGGGCAAGTTTTTCGATCCCATAATCGGCAAGGTAGCCATAGCCGCCATGCAGTTGCAGGCATTGATCTACGACAGATGATCCGGCCTCGGTCACAAATTTCTTTGCCATAGCGCAAAATTTGCTCGCATCCGGCGCGCCGGTGTCGAGCTTCCAGGCCGCTTGCCGTAGAAAAGTGCGCGCGGCCTGAAGGTCGATTTCCATCTCCGCCAGTCGGAACTGCAGGGCCTGAAACTGGTCGATGCTCTGACCAAAGGCCTTGCGTTCGGACATATATTGCAGGGTCTGGGTCAATGCCTGCTGGGCGCCACCGATGGAACAGGCCGAGATATTGAGCCGTCCACCATCGAGACCAGCCATGGCGTATTTGAAGCCTTTGCCTTCTTCGCCCACCAGGGCACTGTGTGGTATTTCGCAATCATCAAACTGCACCTGGGCTGTGGGCTGGCTTTTCCAGCCCATCTTTTCCTCCAGCGCTCCAAAGGACAGGCCCGGCGTCTTGTCCTTGACCAGGACACAGGAAATGCCGCGCGGGCTGTCATCACCTGTTCGCACCATTGTGACATAGGCATCAGAGTAAGAGCCGCCAGAGATAAACGCCTTGGTCCCGTTCAGCATATAGCCGTTATCCGTCCTGGTGGCGCGTGTTTTGAGCGCAGCCGCATCGGATCCCGAACCGGGTTCTGTCAGGCAATAGGACAGTACCGTATCCATCCGTAGTGCGGCTGGCAGTACCTCGGATTTGAGCGCGTCACTGCCGTAGGTGTCGATCATCTTGGCGCACATATTGTGGATCGACAGAAAGGCCGCAACAGTGGGGCATGCCATCGACAGGGCCTCGAACACGAGGGTTGCATCCAGACGCGAAAGCCCTGCGCCGCCGCTGTCTTCGCTGACATAAAGCCCGCCAAAGCCAAGCGCGCCCAACTCGGGCCACAGGGCTTTGGGAATTGTACCTTTGGCTTCCCAGTCACGCGCATGAGGCGCAATCTGGGTTTGGCCGAAATCAAACGCGAGGTCAAATATGGCGGTTTGTTCCTCGGACAATGCAAAATCCATGGCCTCTCCTCCCGTCGGCATGGCTGAATTGAACGAACGTTTATTTAATAGCCATTTGCAGTTGAACTGACAAGTGGTGGTTTTGCACAAGCATTTTGCAAAAATGCGGGCAGGGACATTGGACGGCGCTCAGAATTCCCCCTGCCAGTGAGGAAATTTTAAGAAGATTGCCCGAAAACTTTGAACAAATCCAAAGTTAGGCGGGCCTGAATTGGTCCAACACCCCGAAGGAGATAGTGTCGTGGGAAATCTGCAGAACCAGAATGCAACGGCGGGCCAGACCAAAATGATCAACATGGCCGCATTAGCCAAACCGCCTTCTGCAACGGCTGCCCCTCTCTCCAAAGCGGACAAAAAGAAACGCGCCGCGCGGCTGAAATCCCTGCTGGATGAAGCGAACCGCAAAATCATGTCCAAGGATCTCGATCGGGCCGAGCTTTTGCTGAAAGAAGCCGAGAAGATCGATGCTGACCACGCAGAGATTAAATACAATTACGCAAACCTCTATTTGCACCGCAACCGCTACGATCTGGCGCTGGTTCCCTTGCTGAGGATGCTTGAAAAGAACCCAAATGACACAATGGCCTATTCGAATTTGGGCGCGGTGATGAACAAGTGGAAAGATTACCCGGCAGCCCGGAAATTTTTCGAAAAAGCGCTGGAATGTGACAGCAACAATACCATCGCAGCCGTCAGGCTGTTTCACAACTGCCTTGAGTTGGCTGAGTGGGAGAACTGGGACCAGCTGGAAGGCTTCAGAAAGCTGTTCAAAAAGAAAAGCCTCTCCATGGACCCTGGTCTGTTCCTGCCGCTTGTGGATGATCCGGCGACGCAGCGCGCCAGATCCGAGGGCTATTTTGATGGGCTGGTTGGAAAGTATCCTCAGAACCGCCCAGCTCCCCGCGTCAGAGGAGAGGGTGATAAAATTCGCCTAGGTTACTATTCCTGCGACTTTTACAAACATGCAACGATGTGGCTGATGATCCGCATGTTTGAACTGCATGACCGGGAGCGGTTTGAAATTTTCATCTATGATTATGGTGACAAAAACGACGATCTGACCGAACGTGTCAAAGCTACAGCAGATGAATATCGCAAAGTGAAAAGCATGTCGGACGAGGAGATTGTCGCACTGTCACAGGCCGACGGCATCGACATTGCAATCGACCTCAAAGGCTACACGGCCGGCCACCGCACGCCCATCGTTTTCAAGAACCCGGCACCAGTTAACGTGTCCTATATTGGCTATCCAAGCACAATCGGATCCAAGAATCTTGACTATATCGTTGCGGATGAGGTGATGATCCCGCCCGCGCTGCGCAAACACTATGCGGAAAAGATTATCTATATGCCCGATTGTTATCAGGTAACGGATGATCAACGGGTAACCGCTGACCACATTCCATCCCGCCAGGAATTGGGCCTGCCGGAGGATGCCTTTGTCTTCTGCTCGTTCAACTCCCACTACAAGGTAACGCCCGTTGAATTCAAAATCTGGATGCGCCTATTGAAACAGGTCGACAACAGCGTCCTTTGGATGTGGTGTAAACAGGATATCGCCCGCGAGAACTTGAAGAAGACCTTTGAAAACCATGGATTGTCACCGGATCGCCTGATTTTCGCGGGCTCTGTGCCACAAAAGGCTCATCTGGCGCGGCTGAAACAAGCTGATCTGTTCCTGGACACCTTTGCCGTGTGCGCCCATACCACAGCCTCTGACGCGATGTGGGCAGGGCTGCCGCTTGTGACCATGGAGGGGCAGCAGTTTGCGGCCCGCGTGGCCAGCAGCGTTCTTCAGGCCAATGAAATGCCGGAGCTGGTTACAAAATCCCCGGAGGAATATGAAGCACTGGCATTGGAGCTTGCGCTCAACCCGGAGAAGCTCGCGGCGGTAAAGGCAAAGATCGCCGAAAAACGCGAAACATCCGCGCTTTTTAATACCGAGAAGTTCACCCGCAATTGGGAGAAACAGCTGGAACGGGCCTTGCTGCGCTGTGAAAGCGGGCTGAAGCCGGATCATTTGATGCCGTAAAGGTCAGGTAACGAAACAGAAAAGCCCCTAAACCCAGACCAGGTTCGGGGGCTTTTGCGTTTAGGTGGGAAACCCAATCAGAGCAGGCGTACCTGTGTTCCGATTTTGACCATGGCGAACAGTTCTTCGACATGTTGGTTATAAAGCCCGATACATCCCGATGAGCTTTGGCGGCCAATTTTCCGTGTATCATGCGTGCCGTGGATCAGATAGGCCGGCCAGGTCAGATACATCGCGCGCGTCCCCAGCGGATTGCCAGCAACACCGCCTTCGATGCGCACAGGGAGCGAGGGGTCGCGTTCGCGCATGGACGCGGTCGGGGTCCAGCTCGGGTTTTCCCGTTTGCGTACAACCTTTGTATAGCCCCGTTTTGTCAGCTCTTCGGTCAGCGGCACAGACGAGGGGAACAAGCGATAGGTTTCGCCATCTTCGCCCCAATAGTGCAGCGCGCGGGAGTTGATGTCAGCCAAAAGACAGCCCACGCCCAGTTTGTCGAAATGGTCCTGCCAATGCTGTTGCGCAAAGGCCGAGATATTGCGGTTGACCGGAATTTGGGTGCGGATCGCAGGTTCATCCTGCGGGAAGGCGTCGGTGGATTGCGCGCGCAGGATTTGTGGTGAGGCCAAAGTGGCGCCCAGGCCCAAAAGCGTTGCACGGCGGGAATAGGTGTTTTTGCTCATCTCGTTCACTCTGCCTGATCTGCTGGATGCACTGCGGGTGATCTTCTGTGCGAAGATAAAGTCCATCAGCGAGAAAAAGCCAAGAGGGGCAGCATTCACTTTTGTGTATTCTTGCGCGGAGCTTTGCCGATACCTACCTTATAAGAGAAATTCATATGTTGTTATTAGCGATTACGCAGGGGAGTGATAATGGGCCAGAAAATTGCAATTGCCGTCATCCACGGAATGGGCAGCCAGGGGGCAATACGCCCTAAAAAACATGAACATGTGTTCTCTCATCAGATGTTTTTCGGCCTGCGTCAGGTGATGGGAGATGCGTTCTTTGAGGATGTGATCTGGAGAGAGATTTTCTGGTCCGACATATTGCAGGGTCGCCAGGATGCGTTCCTGGACCATCTGGTGGAGAAAGAGGGCGCAAGGCTGCCGTGGCTGCGGGGATTTGCCATGAACCGGCTGGCGGATGCAGCCGCCTATCGTCGCGGCAGCGGAGATATGGGCAGCCGAACCTATCAGGCGATACATGGGCGCGTTGCGGAGACCCTTGAGGATCTGGAACGTCTTGGAGGTGGTGAAACGCCATTGCTTGTGTTCGCGCATTCACTGGGCGGGCATATCATGTCCAATTATATCTATGACCAGTTCGCCAACAAACCGGTGGTAGATCCCAAGAGCAGCTTTCAACGCTTTGAAACCATGACGCATTTTGTGACATTTGGCTGCAACATCCCGGTTTTCACCTTCAACGAACCCGAAGACCATATCCGCCCGATCAAATTCCCCGGCAAACGGGTTCAGATGCGCAATGTGGGCAAACCTTGGTGGTATAATTTCAACGACCGCGACGATTTCCTAGGAATGCCGCTGGCACCGTCCTCACCGCATTATGCGGATATGGCGCAGCGGGGTGAATTGCAGGAACGCTGGATCAATACACGGCCCTGGCTGACGGGGATGACGCCCTTGTCCCATAACTTGTTCTGGAAAGACCGCAACTTTCACCAAATGCTGGCACCGCTCCTCAAGGCGGCTTCCGGAGCGGAGATCAAACCGGCCGAGGCCTCTTCGCCGGTTCAACTGGTTGCCTGACGGGACCGAGACAAAACCAAAAAAGCCCCGGCAAAACCGGGGCTTTTTCTTTTCAGGTGACAGGTTTAGTCCATCGCTTTGAAGTTCAGCGCCGCGCCGTCCTTGATGCCGGAGAACCAGCGAGAGGAGACTTTCTTGGACTTGGTGTAGAATTTGAACGCATCGGGGCCGTATTGGTCCAGATCGCCAAAGCCGGATTTCTTCCAGCCGCCAAAGGAATAGTAGGACAGCGGAACCGGGATCGGGAAGTTCACGCCAACCATGCCAACTTCAACGCGGGCCACAAAGTCACGGGCCACATCGCCGTCCGCGGTATAGATCGCGGTGCCGTTGCCATATTGGTTGTCCTGGATCAGCTGAAGCGCGTCTTCATAGTTGTCCTTGCGCACCATGGACAGAACCGGGCCAAAGATCTCTTCTTTGTAGATGTCCATGTCCGGGGTCACGTCGTCGAACAGGGTCGGGCCAACAAAATAGCCGTCCTCATACCCTTGGATCGACAGGCCGCGACCGTCGGTCAGGATCTTGGCGCCTTGTTCAACACCAGAGGTGATCAGACCTTCGATCCGATCTTTGGCTTGCGCGGTGATCACCGGGCCAAAGTCCACATCGTCGCCACCGGTGTAAGGTGCAACCTTCAGGCTTTCGATTTTTGGAACCAGCTTGTCGACCAGCTTGTCTGCGGTCTCTTTACCGACCGGAACCGCAACCGAAATCGCCATGCAGCGTTCGCCAGCCGCGCCAAAGCCTGCGCCGATCAGCGCGTCCGCGGCTTTGTCCAGATCCGCGTCGGGCATGATGATCATGTGGTTCTTTGCGCCACCGAAGCACTGCGCGCGCTTGCCGTTGGTTGCTGCGCGACCATAGATGTACTGTGCAATCGGGGTAGAGCCCACAAAGCCCACCGCCTGGATGATGTCATTGTCGAGGATCGCGTCAACGCATTCCTTGTCACCGTGAACAACCTGAACCACACCTTTGGGCAGGCCCGCTTCATAGAACAGCTCCACCAGACGCATGGAGGTGTTCGGGGTGCGCTCGGAGGGTTTCAGGATGATGGAGTTGCCCGAAGCAACCGCCGGCGCCATTTTCCACAGCGGGATCATCGCAGGGAAGTTGAACGGGGTGATACCCGCGACAACACCCAAAGGCTGGCGCATGGAGTAGAGGTCGATACCGGTGCCCGCGTCCACGGTGAAATCACCTTTCAGGTGGGACGGAAGGCCCATGCAGACTTCCACAACTTCCAGCCCGCGCTGGATGTCGCCTTTTGCGTCCGGCAGGGTTTTGCCGTGTTCCTTGGACAGGATCTCTGCCAGTTCATCCATATGCTCGTTGATCAGAGCACCGTATTTCATGAACACGCGTGCACGACGCTGGGGGTTCACCTTGGCCCATTCCTTCTGAGCAACAGCGGCTTTTTCAACTGCTGCGTCCAGTTCGGCAGGGGTTGCCAGAGGCACTTTGGTGATGATCTCACCGGTGGCAGGGTTGCGCGCTTCGGCAAAGCGGCCCGAGGTGCCGGGAACCTTTTCACCGTTGATGTAATGGGTCAGTTCAGTCATGGGAGTCCTCCACATTTAAATCTTGGACGCATCATAGGATTGCAAAAAACGTTGTAACAGAGGAAAGATTTCAAATGCAGTTTGCAAAAACGCAAGAGGTTAACTCCTGATTAACCATGCTGCCGATAGGGTCAGCCTAAGGCGAAAACAGGGGTTTTCCACAGAATTTAGGTGTTTCCAGAAGGGAAAATGCGCAATGGAACCACAATGGGATGATATGAAAGTGTTTCTCGCGGTTGCGCGGGAAGCCAGCCTGTCGGGCGCAGGCCGGGTGCTCAAGATGGACCCCGCAACCGTGGGACGGCGGGTGTCGCGTTTTGAATCGGCGCTTGGCACATCGTTATTTGTAAAATCACCGCAAGGCTACGCATTAAGCGCTGCCGGGGACCGCCTGTTGGCCCATGCGGAATCCGCTGAACAAGCCATGCGGGCCGGGCGCGAAGCACTGAGCGGGCCAAGCGACACTCTGGCCGGGCAGATCCGCATAGGCGCACCGGACGGCAGCGCCAATTATGTCTTACCGCAGGTGGTTGCCAAGATCTCCGAGAAGAACCCCGATCTGGATATCCAGCTGGTCGCCCTGCCGAGGGTCATCAACCTGTCGCGTCGCGAAGCGGATATGGCAGTAACGGTCAGCGCCCCAACTGCCGGTCAATTGGTCGTACAGAAGATTTGCGACTATAAATTACACCTTGTGGCGTCACGTCACTACTTGCGCGAACATGGCCCGATCGAGAAGCTGGAAGACATCAAGAACCACAAGTTTATTGGCTATATTCCGGATATGATTTTTGACCGGGAGCTGGATTACCTCAGCGATGTTGGTGTGGAGCGTGTCCATATGGCCTCGAACTCTGTGTCGGTACAGATCAAAATGGCAGCTGAAGGGACGGCCCTTTGTGTTGCCCATGACTTTACGCTTCCGTCGCACCGGATGCTGCGCAAGATCCTGACGGATGAAATAAGCCTGACGCGCAGCTTCTATCTGGTGCGCCATCAGGGCGATCAGCGCAGTGAACGGCTTAACCGCTTTGCGCAGGAACTATCAAATGGCATCAAGGAAGAAATCGAAACTTTGGAAGCCTTGACTTAGTATAGAATTGCAGAAACACTTTTGGTTATGAAATAAAATTACGAGTAGGAGGAGAAATGCTGGTTCAACTGATCTTGAAGACCAAGGCCAACACAGGCGTGTTTACCGTAAAACCCGAGGCCACCGTGGCGGAGGCTGCGGAAATTCTGGCCAAAAACCGGATCGGTACTGTGGTGGTGTCTTCCACCGGAGATACGGCCGAGGGGATTTTGTCCGAACGCGACATTGTGCGCGAACTGGCTGTGAGCGGTTCTGGTTGCCTGAACGAGCCGGTCCGGGAGTATATGACGCAGAAGCTGGTGACCTGTGCCAAACAGGATAACGTCCAGGATGTTCTGCGCAAAATGACCGAGGGGCGTTTCCGCCATATGCCGGTTTTGGAAGACGGCAAACTGTTGGGCATTGTCACTCTGGGTGATGTGGTCAAAGCCCAATTGAGCGAGCTGGAAATGGAAAAAGACGCGTTGGAAGGCATGATCCGCGGCATGTGATCTCGGATTTGTGGGGGCTTTATGAAATTAAAAGTGGCGCATCAAAGACATGTTTGATTGCGCCACTTTCACTGAAATTCTTTCAGTATTAACACGTTTCTCTATGTTTTCCCTTGCAAATTCGTCGCGAAATATGATTGCGTGCCCGCAAAATAGTGCCAGGAGGAGGGCATCATGCGGGTAGCATTGTATCCCGGAACCTTTGACCCGATTACACTGGGCCATATTGACATTATCCGCCGCGCAAGCGCGTTGGTGGACAAGCTGGTGATCGGCGTGGCGATCAACCGGGACAAAGGGCCACTGTTCTCCCTGGAAGAGCGCGTCGCCATGATCGAGGCCGAATGTGCCGTGTTGAGCGAGCAGACGGGCACGGAAATCGTGGCACATCCGTTTGAAAACCTGCTGATCGACTGTGCCCGTGACGTTGGCGCGCAGCTTATCGTGCGCGGACTTCGCGCCGTTGCGGATTTTGAGTATGAATTTCAGATGGTTGGCATGAACCGTGCGCTCGACAGTTCGATCGAGACGGTGTTCCTGATGGCCGAAGCGAGACATCAGGCCATTGCCTCCAAACTGGTCAAGGAAATCGCGCGCCTTGATGGGGATGTCTCAAAATTTGTCACACCTCTGGTTCGGGAAAAACTGGCGGAACGTTTGCTGGACTGACGATCTGCCGACTCCTCCGCCGTGGGGCGGCCCATGGTGGCCGTTCCTGTCCCTCGCTTTGGTGTTCGAACAGCCAAAGCCAGTGACGCTTGGATTGAATGTTCTGCACGCAGGACCTTTGCGCTTGGCATTTCGCGCTTATGGTTTCAGCTCAGCCACCTGGGCCTTTCCGCAGAAACCATATGAAATGCCTTAAATCAGCTCTTATTTTGCCATTTTATTCACTAGGGACTTAATAATAAGTGTCCGGGTTGCCGTTGTAACGGATCCGGGCGCTGTCTTTTACCGATAAGGCCAAAGCAGCGGACACTGCGGACGTTATGATTGCGCAGTTTGATAGTAAAGAGGTCGGGCCCTATGGCCAATATTGATATTGTTCGAGTAGACGGAACGCCGCGGGAAACCGATTTTGGCCTTCGCGCAAATACATCCTCACGCGGGGTCGACCTCGAAGGGGCCGAGATCAAGGTCACCTATACCGATGGCACAACCGAAACCCTGACCTGGGAAGCCTTTGATCCCTATACCAATGGCGGTGCCAACGGCGATCACATCTCGATGCAATACGGTTTCGACTGGCACGAGCTGACAACCACAAAACCGGTTACCTCTCTCAGTTTTGATCTGTCCAACGCGAACTCGGTCTTTGACACGACAACGGCTTATGGAAACGACCCAAGCGAGCCGTCAACTCCGGGCTCTTTGAACGGTTTCCCGTTTCAGCTAAATCCGGACAACGCGGATATCGCAGGTGATATCACGGCCCGTTATTCTGACATTGTAAACCTGGCCGGAAGCGCACCAGTTGGCGATCTTTATACGACTTTGACCATTGATTTCTCGGAACTTCCTGGAGGCGGCTTTCAGGGAAGGCTGGAATGGAATTCGGATATCGACACGATGACAGGCCCGTTCAAAGACGTGCTGGATGCGGTTGATGATGTTGTGACCATCTCTGGTGACGGATCCGAGCAGTTGAACATTCTGGACAATGACCAGCATGGTGAGGGAACCGATCTGACAATCACCCAGATCAACGGCCAAGACATCTCGGTGGGCGGTTCGGTCGATTTGCCAAGCGGCGAAATTGTGACACTGAACGAAAACGGCACGGTGTCGATCACCAACAACAGCCCTGAGGACGAGATCAACACCTTTAGCTACACGGTTGCTGACGGTCAGGGGCAAACGGACGTTGGCTCTGTCACAGTTAAAACGCAGATCAAAGTGCCTCCCTGTTTTGTGGCAGGCACAGCGATCCGCACCTCGAAGGGGGATATTGCTGTTGAGGATCTGGAAGTTGGCATGCTGGTCCTGACCCGCGATCATGGCCTGCAACCTTTGCGTTGGATTGGCAGGTGCCGCCGCAGGGCCGCAGGAGGCAGCGCACCGGTTGTTTTTGCCGCCAATGCGATTGGCACCCATGGTCCGATTGCCGTGTCTCCCAATCACCGGGTGCTTCTGACGTCCGAACGGGCGGAGCTTTTGTTTGGCCAATGCGAGGTTCTGGTCAAAGCGAAACATCTGGTGAATGATCAAACCATAAGAGTTGATGCCCATGGCGAGCTGATCACCTATGTACATCTGCTGTTTGACCAGCATGAAATTGTGAACTGCGACGGTTTTGAGAGTGAAAGCTATCACCCCGGACCGCAGACTTTGGCTTCATTTGATGCCGAAACCCGGGCAGAAGTGCTGGACCTGATGGCCGAGACGGGCAGTTTAGGGCCAAGCGCGCGGCTTGAACTGAAATCCCATGAAAGCCAGTTGCTGAGCTGAGGCGAAATCTGTCCGAGTAATCGGGTGCGCGGATATCGGATTGGCCTGGCGGATACCCATGCGACATTGCCTTTCGCGTGGAAACGGCTCAATTTCGCTTATCGCCAGAAAGCGATCCAATCTGTCAGTTCGAAAAGTTTCTTGCCCAGATAAATCATATGCTCCTGCCCGAACAGGAACACATCGACGGTCATCGCGATCAGGATAAGGCTTCCCAGCCAAACGGCAATCTTATGGGTCATGTGTAAGGGGCCGATACAAAGAAAACGCCCGGCCAGATATGCCTGACCGGGCGCGAAATCTCAAGCGTTGTCAAAGGGCAGGGCGGATTAGCCCAGGTTCCCCATGGCCACGGCCACATCCGCCATCCGGCAGGAGAAGCCCCATTCGTTGTCATACCAAGCCAGAACCCGAACGGTGCGCCCACCAACAACACGCGTCTGATCCGGTGCAAAGATCGAGCTTTCGGGGCTGTGGTTGAAGTCGACTGAAACCAGCGGCGCAGGTTCATACCCCAGAACGCCTTTCATCTGACCTTTGGCCGCGTCTTCCATGATCGAGTTGATCTGATCGGCTGTCACGTCCTGGCTGGCCTGGAAGGTCAGGTCAACGGCAGAGACATTCGGGGTCGGTACGCGAATGGCCGAGCCGTCCAGTTTACCCTTCATCGCCGGCAGAACTTCACCCAGCGCTTTGGCAGCACCGGTGGAGGTCGGGATCATCGCCATGGCAGCGGCGCGCGCCCGATACAGGTCCTTGTGACGACGATCCAACGTCGGTTGGTCGCCGGTGTAAGAGTGGATGGTGGTCATGATACCGGATTCGATACCCACGGTCTGGTCCAGAACCTTGGCGAGCGGTGCAAGGCAATTGGTGGTGCAGGAACCGTTGGAGATCATAACATCCTTGGATGTCATTTCCTGATCATTCACTCCAAAGACAACGGTACGGTCGACGTTTTTACCCGGCGCCGACAGCAGCACACGTTTTGCGCCGCGCTCCAGGTGTTTGTTTGCCTTCAAGCCGTCATTGAATTGACCGGTACATTCAAGAACCACATCGCAGCCCTCCCAGTCCAGCTCATCCATGTCGTAGGTCGAATACATCTGCATGTCACCACGGCCAAGGTTCATGGTGTTTTCGCCCAGGGTGACTTCACCAGGGAAACGGCCATGAATGCTGTCGTATTTAATCAGATGCGCAGCGGTCTCCAGCGGGCCGGTTGCGTTGACTTTGATGACTTCGATGTCGTCGCGACCCGAACCCGCGATATGGGCCAGGGTGCAGCGGCCGATGCGGCCAAATCCGTTAATACCAACTTTAATGGTCATAATGCATCTCTCCAGGCGAGCGTCTGTTGGCGCAGCGTATAGCTGCCTCTCTTAATTTCCTAAAGGAAAAAAGTGTATAAAAGCCAGCCTGTTAGCGCAAAACATTACCGGTGGCGTTAACGAAATGCTGCGGTTGCGATAACATCCGGCAGGGGGAATTATTCGGTGGCGCTAACGCTTGTTTGGGCTTGGTTTTTCGCTAGGGTGCGGAGCAGACTCACCTTATCCCAAGACAAGAAGGAAGAACGGTATGAGCGGTTTATTGGCCCTGTTGGATGATGTCGCGGCCATTGCCAAGGTGGCTGCGGCCTCCGTAGATGATATTGCGACACAGACAGCCAAGGCCGGCTCAAAAGCCGCGGGGATCGTGATCGACGATGCGGCTGTCACGCCCAAATACGTCACAGGCTTTGCGCCGGCACGGGAATTGCCGATGATCTGGCGCATTGCGCGGGGCTCCCTGATCAACAAGCTGGTATTCCTGTTGCCCGTGGCTCTGGTCATGTCGCTTTATGCGCCCTGGCTGGTGGCACCCTTGCTGATCCTGGGTGGCTGTTACCTGTCGTTTGAAGGAGCCGAAAAGATCGTCCATGTGCTGATGCCTCATGATGATCACTCCGGCGGACCGGACGGAAGCCACGATGTGGGGGACGCGGCGCATCTGGAGGAACAGAAGGTCAAAGGTGCGATCAAGACGGATTTCATCCTGTCGGCTGAGATCATGACAATTGCCCTGGCCACCATCGAAAGTGACGTTCTGTGGTTGCAGGCGGTTACTCTCGCCGTTGTGGGCGTTGTCATTACCTTTGCGGTCTATGGGGTGGTGGCGATCATTGTCAAAATGGACGATTTTGGCATGTGGCTGGCCCGTATCAGTGACAATGGCGCGATACGCTCTCTGGGGCGCGGTATTGTGTTTATCATGCCCTGGTTCCTGAAACTGCTGACCGTTGTGGGTACGGCGGCCATGCTTTGGGTCGGAGGATCCATTATTGTGCATTCGGCACATCAGATGGGCTGGCATTTCCCCGAAGAGACCATTCACAATCTGGCCCATGCGGTTGGTCATGGGGATGCGTTTATGGAATGGGCTGTGAAGGCGGTTGTGGATGGCGTTCTCGGCTTCCTGATCGGTTTGGCGCTGATCCCTGTGGTGACCAAAGTATTGATGCCGCTTTTGGGTGGCGGCAAAGCGGACGCGCATTAAGCCGCGCGCGCCTCTTGATCCGTGCTAAAATGACCAAGCCGCCCACATGGGGCGGCTTTTCTCTATGCTGTGCCTGGCGTCAAGCTGGGTGAGCGTGAAGAGCGTTATTCAGCCTGATCCGCAGATTCTGCATTCAGCGCGCCATAGTTTTCGGCGCCGATGCTGTCATGCAGTTCGATCTGGGTTTCCAGAAAATCAATGTGGCCCTGTTCGTCCAGGATCAGCTCTTCGAACAGATGCATGGAGGCATAATCGCCCACGTCAGAGCAATATTTGCGGGCTTCGGTATAAAGTTTCACCGCTTCCATCTCTGCATCCAGATCGCAGGTCAGGGTCTCGCGCACGTTTTCACCGATGCGCAGCGGATCCAGAGTTTGCAGGTTGGGGTGGCCTTCCAAAAAGATGATCCGGTCGATCAGCTTGTCGGCGTGCTCCATCTCTTCGATGGATTCCTCGCGCATTTTCTTTGCCAGTTTGCCATATCCCCAATCCGCCTGCAGACGGTAGTGGAGCCAGAACTGGCTGACGGCGGTCAGTTCAACCCTGAGCGCCTTGTTGAGATATTCGATGACTTTCTTGTCGCCCTTCATGGTGGCCGTTCCCTTGTGACACAGCTTCCTTCATGCCGCGCAAAATTGCGGGCACTTCCAGTTTGTCACTTTTGCGCATGGTTGACACGAATAATTTCATACAACCACCGCATTCAGGCGTTTTTCCGAGGGCCCGGTAAATCTTGCCCGGTGTAATGATCGTACTGGTGTCTGCTGCGCGCATCCAGTCAATCGCGGCATGGATGTCCGAGCAAGAGATTTTCTGACAGCTGCATATGATCATGGGGCGTCCCTTTGGAAACACCCGAGTTTTATTGTCGGGAATCTGGCCGCTGTCAATCCCTACAAAAAGAATAAGGAAATATTCCACCATTCCGCCCGGTTTTCATTCAAACGTGACTGAAGGAGATGTGATTGGCCGCGTGATCCATTTGCGGAGATTTTAGACGTGCCTTGCAGTTTGCTGTGGTCAATGCGCGACAGGATCAGAGACAGGCCCAGGCACATGCGCGACAGGGATGCGTATGAGGTTTCTATTTTCAGGCGCATGAAAGGTTGGTCTTTATGATCACAACAGTTCGCAACCGCCCCCGTACTGCAGTTTTGGCGGCATTGATTGCTCTCTCAGTTACGGGTTTTGCCGCCCAACCGTCGACGGCTCAGACCGCTTTGCCGGACTATGTCATCGCCGAATATGGAACCCCTCCGACTATTCCAAAGGGCCCGCTGAGCCGGGAGCTGAAGAGGGCTGTCGACACAGCCCTTGTAGACAGTGTCGTGAACACGACGTGGGGTCCAGAGCAGATCAATGCGATGATCACCATTGCTGAAAGCGGCGATCCCCGGATTGCCTGGATCATCGCGGATCTGATGCGTTTTGTGTCCAACGGGCAGCTGACTGACATCCTGACGGACACATCTGCAAGGCTTCTGGGAATAGAGACGCCGCAGCATAACGGATGGGGGGACATCACCGATCATCTGATCGCCTGGGATATCCCGGAGCCTCCCGGCTATCTAAAGGTCAAACGAGCGATTTTTACCTCGGTTGTGCCAGGCTGGGAGAAGATCTTTGTCAAAGGAGACATCGACTGGCGTCATGTCTCCTGGGGCGGTGTGCTGATTGATGATCGCGCCTATGATACCACTGATGAGGCCTGCAACTGCATTCCGGCCGCCGACAACCCGCAGGTGGAGACTGCAACTGAGGCTGGCTGGCTCAAAGACAGTGATGTGGTGTTTGGGATAGAGGTGAACGGCGAAGCCCGCGCCTATCCGCGCCGGATCATGGAAGTGCGCGAGATGGTGAACGACACTCTTGGTGGGCGCGATCTGGGCATTCCTTATTGTACGTTATGTGGTGCGGCGCAGGCCTATTTCACCGATGATTTGCCCGGCAGTGTCAAACGCCCGGTATTGCGCACTTCGGGGCTGCTGATCCGGTCGAACAAGGTCATGTATGATGTGAACAGCTTTTCTGTCTTTGACACGTTTCTGGGCACAGCCGTCACCGGACCGCTGGCGCGCAAGGGGGTCAAGTTAAAACAGGCCGGGGTGGTCACAACCACATGGGGCGACTGGAAAAAAGCCTATCCCGAAACCACGGTTCTGATTGAGGCGCTTGCGCTTGGACGGGATTTTGACTTTCGCAACGGGCGTGACGCCAACGGTCCGATTTTCCCGGTGGGCGACGTTGATCCCCGTTTGCCTGTGCATGAAGATGTGATCGGCATCGTTACGGCCTCTGGCAAACCCATCGCGTTTCAACGCTCCAAGGCTATTGCGGCGCTGAAACGCGGACAAAAGGTCACCTTTGAAAATGTTCACCTCACACTGGACGGCGGCGGGGTGAAGGCCGTTGCAGGCGATGGAAGGGATCTCGGCAGTCACCAGGCTTTCTGGTTCGCCTGGTCTCAATTCTATCCGGGAACCGACCTGTGGCAGGGGTAGGCTCTGTCCTTCCTGCTCATCTTGCATCCGAAACAAACGCCCGGTCAAACACCGGGAGCACGTGAGTCGCGTAGATATCCATAACCTAACTCAGGCCAGCCTGCCGGGGCAGTTTTGGCGCGGGCAGCTTACGAGCCACACACGCACTATTGGTAATTTCACTTACAAGTGACGGCTGGATATTGGTGGGTTACACAAGAGCAGACTTCAATCAGGCGCGCGTGGTTCTTCGTTAGAATTAAACACGCATTGGTTGATTTATACTTTATTAACCCTCGCTCTTGGTGCAGAAGGTGATGGCACTATCACGATTATCTTAACCAGAAACACGTGTTTACCGGGGGAACGATCCATGAAATCAACCTTTGCTGCACTCGCCGTGGCAACGGCAGCGCTTGGCTCAGCCGCGAATGCCGCAACTTTTAGTTTTTCACAGACATTTTCGGAAGGCGCTGTCTTTAGCGGCTCATTCGAAGCCGAAGACTTTGATGCCGACAGCCAGATTGCAAGCTTTGCCGGAGAGCTGTTGGATTTCGCCGCGACCTTTAGCGGCAATTCGCTTGTGCCGGCGCTCACGTTTGACATCAACGGGCTGTTCGGTCTGGTCTTTGATCTGGACGGAACATCAGTTTTGGGGGACGGCACCGTACTTGGCGTTGAAGGGTTGGCTGTTCTTGACACAACCGGAACCTTTGCGGTCTCGGTCGGGCAGGGTCCCACGGGTAGCCCTTGCGATGGTTTCGGCCTCTGCGGCGTCATCTCTGATGACTTCTTTGGTGGCACAACGGTATTTGATTCAACCGTCGACCAACTTGTGGTGAACGAATTTGCACCGGCTCCAATTCCGCTTCCGGCAACAGGTTTGCTGCTGATCGGCGCGCTGGGTTTTGGGGCTGGCGCAGCGCGTAGAAGAAAGCGCGCGTAACCGTCCTTTGTCGACGTCCCGCTAGCAAATGCGCGATGCTACGGAAGGGACGACAGGAGCTTGAAAAGAGAACGGAGGGGATTGTATCGCCCTCCGTTTTTTTGTGGCTGCGGTGAAGTTGATGGGAAACACCTGCAAAAAGATCCAGCAGACCAGACTCGGGACGCTGTTCCAACATCACATGAATCAAACGCAAAAGGGCGCCCCGACGGAGCGCCCTTGGTTTTATGTCTGAAAGAGCGGCTTTACCCGAGCAGGGCTTTTGCCTTGGCAACTGTTGCCGCGGTGGTGATGCCGAATTTTTCGAACAACTTACCAGCCGGGGCGGATGCGCCAAAGGAGGTCATGCCGACAAAATCGGCTTTCTTCTCCTGGCCGCGTTCGCCCATCAGCAGACGATCCCAGCCGCCGTCGCGCACGGCTGCCTCGATGCCGACGCGGACCGGACCGGCCGGCAGAACCTTGCGGCGGTAGGCTTCGTCTTGCGCTAGGAACAGTTCCATACAGGGCATGGAGACCACGCGGGTGCCGATGCCTTCGGCTTCCAGCTTGGCTTTTGCTTCCATCGCCAGCGAAACCTCAGAGCCGGTTGCGATCAGGATCACCTGACGTTTGCCTTCAGCTTCGGCCAGAACATAGCCGCCCTGAGCAGTCAGGTTGTTCATCTTATGCTCGGTCCGGACCGTTGGCAGACCTTGACGGGTCAGGGCCAGCACAGACGGGGTTTCTTTGGACGAGAGCGCGATTTCCCAAGCTTCCGCCGTTTCTACCGCGTCCGCAGGGCGGAAGGTATAGGTGTTCGGGGTCGCACGGCAGATCGCCAGATGTTCCACCGGCTGGTGGGTCGGGCCGTCTTCGCCAACCCCGATCGAGTCGTGGGTCATCACAAACACGGTCGGCAGTTTCGACAGGGCCGCCAGACGCATGGCCGGGCGGGCATAGTCGGTGAAGCAGAAGAAGGTGCCGCCATAGGGGCGCATACCACCGTGCAGCGCCATGCCATTCATCGCAGCCGCCATACCGTGCTCACGGATGCCCCAATAGACATAACGACCTTTGCGGTTGTCCGTGTCGAAGATGCCCAGATCATCGGTCTTGGTGTTGTTGGAGCCTGTCAGGTCGGCAGAACCGCCCACGGTCTCCGGCAAAACCGGGTTGATCGCAGCCAGCGCCATTTCCGACGCTTTGCGGGTCGCGACCTTGGGCTGTTCCTCAGAGATCTGCTTTTTCAGGGCGCGCACAACGGACGCCAGCTTCTTGGACGCTTCCAGCGCATAGGCACGGTTGAAACGGTCCTGTTTCTGGCTGGAGACCTCAGCAAAACGCGCTTCCCATGCGGCGCGCTCTTCTGCACCACGCTTACCAATCGCTTCCCATGCGGATTTGACGTCGGCGGGAACGTCAAAAGCTTCGAGCGGGCAGCCATAGGCTGTCTTGGCGGCGATCAGCTGTTCCGCATCGGTCAGCGCACCGTGGCCTTTGGAGGTGTCCTGTGCCGCGTGACCCAAAGCGATATGGGTTTTGCAGGCAATCATGGACGGTTTCTTGGTTTTCTTGGCAGCTTCAATTGCGGCGTCGATTGCCACAGGATCGTGGCCGTCGATTTCCTGCACGTGCCAGCCCGACGCTTTGAAGCGCTGCACCTGGTTGGTACGGTCCGACAATTCAACCGTGCCGTCGATGGTGATGTTGTTGTCATCCCACAGCACGATCAGCTTGCCCAGCGAATGGCGCCCGGCAATGCCGATGGCTTCCTGGCTGATACCTTCCATCAGGCAGCCGTCGCCGGCAATTACATATGTATAGTGATCGACAATCTTCTTGCCGTATTGGGCGCGCTGCATTTCTTCGGCCATGGCAAAGCCCACGGCGTTGGAGATCCCCTGACCCAAAGGACCGGTTGTCACTTCAACCGCGTCCAGCAGGAAGTTTTCAGGGTGGCCGGCGGTCAGCTGACCGATTTGGCGGAAATTCTTCACCTGGTCTAATGTGACCTGCGCATCGCCCATAAGATAGAGCAGCGAATAGATCAGCATCGAACCGTGACCGGCAGACAGGATAAACCGGTCGCGGTCAGGCCATTTGGGAGCGGTAACATCAAATTTCATGTGCTTTTCAAAAAGCACGGTTGCCACGTCTGCCATACCGATAGGCATGCCAGAGTGGCCGGAGTTGGCGGCAGCAACCGCATCGAGTGTGAGACCACGGATAGCGGCGGCCTTGGACCAATGCTCGGGGTTTGCAGAACGCAGGGCTGTCAGATCCACTGGAATTTCCTTTGGCTTTATCAGGCGGACAAATGGTCAATACCACCCGTATCATAAAGTGCAAGCCGCGCGGGGGAGCAAATCCGCTATTCCTTGAACTTGGTCGTCCAACTGCTTGAAAGCGTGGGAGCGGTCATTTACTCCTTTGGCGCAGAACCGGCGTATGGTCTTGAACTCGGACTTGCGATTCGCAGCGCCAATAGGAATTATAAAGAACCATAAGGCATAAAACCGTGGCCACTGGGCCTGCAACGGGCAGGACGTTACCGCAGAGGCGTCACGGATAGAGCGTAGTGACAAGCGCATAGGGACAGGCATGGAGCAGATCGAAGACTTGCAGGCGCGGATATTGGCGGCAATGGACCGCATTGCATCCGGCGTCAGCCTGCTGGAGGCCAGCACAGAGGCGGCCGAAGCTGCAACTCCGAACGCAGAGCTGGAACAGGCGCTCGACGAAGAGCGCATGGCCAACGCGCAGTTGGAAGAACGAATTCGCGTATTGCGGACCCGGTTGGACGAGGCGGAAACCAGAGCCGAAGCGGCAGAAGCCGCGGGCGGTGGCGGCGGAGATCCGGAAACCATCGCTGCGTTGGAAGCTGAACTGCAACTTTTGCGCAACGAGGTTGGCAACACAGCGGAACGTGACGCGCTGCGCATGGAAATTGACCGGCTCAAGGGGGCATTGGAAGGCGCCCAGAATGAGGCGGCAAGTGCCAAGGAACAATGTGAAGTCATGGAAGGCGAGGCGGCGCAGCTCAGGGCTGAGCTTGCGGCAGCGCTGGAAGCCTCGGCGCCCAGCAGTGAGCCTGTGATCTCCGAAGTTGACTTTGCCGCGCTGCAAGCCGAGCGCAACCGACTGAAAAGCGAGTTGGAAGCCGCCACAAGCGCTCTGGGAGCAGCGGAAGCCCAGGTTGCCCACGCGCAGGCAGAAACCGCACAGGCGCAAGCCGCAGTTGCCGAAGCGCAAGCCGCTGCCGAGGCGGCACAGGCTGCCGCAAGTGAAGCGCAGGCCATGCCGCATCCCGTTCTTGCAGAGGATGACGAAACACTGATTAAACTGGATCAAGAGCTGACCACGTTGCGCGCTGCAAATGATCAGCTGGTGCAGTCCAATGCCGCGTTGCGCCAAGCCAATGCCGAAGGTGTCGGGGACCCGTCGCTGATCAATGCCGCGCTTCAGGCCGAAGTTGAAGGGCTGCGCGCAGCCAATGCCACGGACCGCGCAGAGATGACCGCCGTGATTGCCCGTTTGGAGCCCTTGTTGGCCAATGCGCAGAACCTGCCGCAAGGGGAGGATGAATAATGCCCGAAGTTACCATTCACATCGGTGGGCGTGGGTTTGAAGTCTCCTGTCAGGAAGGCGAAGAAAGCTATTTGCAATCAGCCGCTAAAATGCTGGATGATGAGGCGAAGGTCCTCGCAGACCAGATTGGCCGCATGCCAGAGGCGCGGATGCTTTTGATGGCCGGGCTGATGCTGGCTGATAAAACGGCCGCAATCGAAGATCGTCTGGCCGGGATTGATGCAAAGCTCGCGGAAAAGGAGGCTGAAATTGCAGCCAAAGACGCGGAGCTGACCGCATTGCGCGCGGCCCCCGCGCCGGAGCCTGAACGGATAGAGGTCCCGGTTGTCCCGTCACAGGTTGGCGAAACACTGGCAGAACTGGCTGCACGTGCGGAAAGCCTGGCTCAGGAAATCGAGGATAAAGCAGCCTCCTGACGGTTGTGGCGCTTTGCTCGAAAGCGCCGCCACAAGGGCCCGCCAAAGCTGAGCGGGCCCGACCTGTTCCGGTGTATTTTAGGGTCGCTTACGACTTGGGGCTAAACAGTCCGCTAACGCAGGAGCAGCCATTCGTGTGTCGAGCAGAGAAGGTCTGTAACGAGCCCAAAGTGACGGATGCTGCGTATTGCGCATAGGTCTGCTAACAGAGTGGTCAAAAAATGACACGAGGGTCATTGCATCTGGCATCGTGTCGGATAAGGCTGGAAAGAGAGTATTTCTGGAGGCCCTTCATGTTTGACTACTCAATGCTCCATTGGACGGCGTTCGTGACTGCCGCGGTGCTGCTTAACCTTTCACCCGGTCCTGACATAGCCTTTATTCTTGGACAAACGGTCAGAGGCGGCCGCCGCGCGGGTTTCGCAGCAATGGCGGGTATCTGGGCAGGTGCTCTCGTACATGTAGGTTTCGCAGCGGTGGGGCTTTCGGCAATCCTGGCATCTTCCGCTGTCGCATTCTCGATCGTCAAATGGGTCGGAGCGGCTTATCTGATTTACCTTGGGCTATCCGCGCTGCGCTATCAGGGAGGCAAGTTTATCAATGACAAGGTTGAAAGCAGTTCGTCCGGCTTGAAGGTGATGAGGCAGGGCGTGCTGGTGTCATTGTTGAATCCAAAGGTCGCGATCTTCTTTCTGGCGTTCCTGCCGCAGTTTGTCGTTCCCGGAATGGGCCCAACATGGGCGCAGCTTGCTTTGCACGGCGCGCTCATCATCGGCGTTGCAGCCCTTATCGAGCCGCCCCTTGTTCTGTTGGGGGCCCGACTGACCGACAGTCTGCGCGGCAACCCGGTTGTGGGCATGTGGTTGGACAGAGTGCTTGGGACGCTCCTGATCTCATTAGGGATCAAGCTTGCATTGCAGGACCGTTAAGCTCTCGCAGAGACAACCAGATAGCTGACCTTCTGACGACAACCGTCAAGGCTCCCTTTGTCCCGTATCTCGCATGTGCACGTCGGTTGAAGTGAACGGTAGCGGTATGAAAATGGGTCCGGGCTTGAGACAGTCACCGTACCCGCCACATGAAACGCCTTTGATGTCAAAATCCGTAGTTCAGTCGCTGTAACGGAGGACGGTCCCCCTACGGACAGGGCTTGCGGTACTAAGCGTCGTATTTCGTCCCAGCCGTAAGCGACTCCTGTATTCCACCTATGCTAAATCGCGGTTTGACCGGTGAAATTCTCCTTTAAGGTGAGGCGCTCCGCCGCGATTCCGTCATTGGGAAAACCTTCAGTCACGGGAATTCGAAACAATGCACCGCTGCAAACAAAAAGTGTTTCCATACCGATGGGGCAAAGGGGCAGTTCACAAGCTCTTTTGAATAACTTCTTTAATTTATTTAAGTGGTGAACTAAAAATTTACGAAACAACAACGGAATTTTGGAAAACAAGATGATTGGAATTGCGGTAGTGGCCACGCTCCTTGTTGCAGGGGCGATTTTGGTACTCGACGACGATGACGACAACGTGGTTGAGACAGAAGACGATACAACGGATCCCGAACTGCGCGAAGACTCTCAGGAAGCAACCGACGGCGGTGACCTTCTGACCTTTGGGAGTGAGGACGACAACATTAACGCTCTGGGCGGCAACGATGAGGTCAACGCCGGTGCGGGCGATGACACTGTGCGCGGTGGTGAAGGTGATGACGAGTTGTTCGGCCAGGCTGGCAACGATGATCTGCACGGTGACGACGGAGACGACTACCTGTTTGGTTCAGGCGGCAACGATACGCTTTCGGGTGACGACGGCGACGATGCTCTGATTGGCAGCGCGGGCCAAGACACGATCTACTCCGGGGCGGGCAATGACTATGCGGCTGGCGGCTCTTCTGCGGATTCGATCCTGGGCGGAGCAGGCAATGACATCTTGTACGGTGGCGAGTTTGACGACGAACCGGACACCCAGGACCTGGAAACCCTGCGCAACGATCCTGAAAACTTCACCCAGATCGAAGTCAACGACATGGCATCTGACACGTTGAATGGCGGAGACGGCATTGATGCGCTGATCCTGGACGAAGGCGATGTCGGACGTGGCGGCAACGACGGGGATCTGTTTATGCTGTTGGCGGATGAAACCGCTGGCGACACGATAACAATCACTGACTATGATCCTGAAGAAGACGATCAGATCTTGATTGCTATTCGCGGCGCTGACACCGATGTCGATGAAGACGATTTCTCGGTTGTGAATGATACCCTCACCGGCGATGCGCTGATCATGCAGAACGATGACATTCTGGCCCGCGTGGAGAATGCCGGAGAGACGCTGACCATCGAGGATGTCGCGTTCTCGGTTATCGCAGCGGAACCCACTGCGGCTGCTGGATAATTAGATCCAATCGGTTTCCAAAGCCAAAAAAGAACCCTGCCAGTTTGATCTGGCAGGGTTCTTTTGTTTCAGACAGTGAGCCGTTCGATCAACCGTTGTTGGCTTCGCGGATCTTGTCGGCGGCTTCTTTGTTATAGGTGACTTCGTTGTCGTCAAACATCGTGTCCAGCTCGCCGGACAGGGTCATCTCGGTGATGATGTCGCATCCGCCCACAAATTCGCCTTTGACATACAGCTGCGGGATCGTGGGCCAGTCGGAATAATCCTTGATACCCTGGCGGATTTCCTCGTCAGCCAGAACATTCACGTCGGTATAGTCCACACCGATATAGTTCAGAACCCCCGCCACACGGGACGAGAAACCACATTGCGGCATCTCTTTTGTGCCTTTCATATAGAGCACAACGTCATTGGCTTTGACGGTTTCATCAATGCGGGTTTTCGCGTCGGTCATAGTCGTCTCCGTTTCCAGGCGCGGCGGCGCATTTGTCGTTCAACGCGCCAAAAGCGTGGTCCGTATTTAAGAAGTTTTCTAAACTCACATATGGGAACAGCAATGATATGCGCAAGGTCCATAATTATCATTGCCCAGTGTAGCAGTATTTTTGCGATGCCTGCCATGACCGAAACCAAGGCTTCATCCATAAGTGATCACCAGTTCGCAGCCGGATCGGTTAAAGGCATGAGCTTGCCAAAGCGGCTCACTCTTTGTCACGGCTTAGCCCCTCAGGGAATCGCCTCTGATGATTTCGCCGTTGCAGACGGGCGTGCTTCCGGTTGATCTTGTCGATTGCATCCAGGTCCACCGCCTCTAACCCCAAATCTGGCTTGGGCGTTGTGTGGTGACGCTTGGGCTTACGGTCTATTTTGCGCGGTTGAGCGTGGGACAAAGGGCGGCGTTTGCCGCCCCTGAGCCACAGATCAATGGCAACTATGACCGCGATTACTGCGGCGATGCCCAAAAATACGAGGAGTGTCGTGACACTCACAGGCTTCTCCTATCCGGTGATTACTCGGGTGCTTTGGTGGTCAGCGCCAGCGCGTGCAGCTCTCCGTCGGATCCGTCCATCTTGCCTTTGAGCGCCGCATAGACGGCGCGCTGCTGTTGAACGCGGTTCTTGCCGCGAAAACTTTCGTCGACAACCATCGCGGACATATGCACACCGTCATTTCCGCCAACCTGGATTTCAGCATCTGGGAAGCTTTCGCGCAAAAGCGCCTCGATTTCATGAGCCTGCATGGGCATTTCGGTCAATGTCCTTCTTACTGTCTGGTCAAAATGTAGGGCTGGCGCTGCCGTACTGCAAGCGGATTAGAGAGGACGGGTCACGTAAGGGGCCAGCAGCGGTACAAACTCAGGCACCTCGGCGAGGGCCTCCTGAACCTCATGCTCCTCGAAATCCCAGATAGAGGTCGCATCCGCCACACAAAGCACGGCTATCAACGCATTGCAGCGCTCCCGCAGGTCATCCGGCATCGGGATCGCCAGCGCTTCATTCAGGATCAGCAGTGCTTCGTGAATGGGGCGTACAACCCGAAGGGCATGGGTCATATAGGGCAGGAGGTCGGGATCATCCCGCCAGGTTTCGCCCTCGAACAGCTCTTGCGTCACCCGCTGGCCGGCACCGGCACAGGAATAAGCCACGCAGCCGCCAAAACCACGTTTGGTCAGATCCTGATGAATGCGACATCCGTGGGAGGCGTTCAGATTGGGGCAGGGCGTGTCGACCGGCTTTTCCAAGCCGAAATCTTCACCTTTGTCAAAAGGGTAGGCTGCGCAGCACAGGGCCGCACAGCGGCTGCAATCATGGGTCAGCTCGGGAAAATTGAACTGACCCGATTGCAGAGTGTCAGGCAACGGCTGCGGCAAAGCTTGAGCGGAAGATATCCGCCAGTTCTGCCAGCGGAGCCTCGGATGCGCCGAGTTTCACACTGTCGCCACCGAATTTACCAACAGAGGCCACCGGAACGCCTGCCTGGCTTGCTGCCAGCATCAGCGCTTCGGCCTGGTCAAAGTTACAGGCCACAAGATAGCGCGCCTGATCTTCCCCAAACAGGGTTGCCATGTCGCCAGCATCCAGATGAACGCCAACACCTGCGGCTTCGGCCAGTTCAAACGCCGCCAGGGCCAGACCACCGTCACCAAGGTCGGTGCAGGCTTTGATCAGGGCACGGTTTTCACGGATGAATTCGCCGTTGCGTTTTTCAGCATCCAGATCCACGGCAGGGGCGTCGCCCTCTTCGCGGTTGAAGACCTCGGCCAGCAATGCGGATTGACCCAAGTGACCGGTGGTTTCACCAATGACCAGCGCCACATGGCCGTCGCGGACTTCGCCGATGATCGGCTCTTCGCCGGCCGCGATCAGACCCACAGCACCGATGGTCGGGGTGGGCAGGATCCCTTGGCCGTCTGTCTCGTTATAAAGTGAGACGTTTCCGGACACGATGGGCATATCCAGTGCAGCAACCGCTTGGCCGATGCCCTGAAGGGCACCCACGAACTGGCCCATGATCTCTGGCTTTTCGGGGTTGCCAAAGTTCAGGTTGTCGGTTGTTGCCAGCGCCTTTGCACCAACCGCTGTCAGGTTGCGATAGGCCTCGGCAACGGCTTGTTTGCCGCCTTCAACCGGGTTCGCCTTGACGTAGCGCGGTGTCACATCCGAAGTAAAGGCCAGCTTCTTGTCGGTGCCATGAACACGAATGATACCTGCCGAAGCGCCGGGGCGCTGTTGGGTGTCGCCCATCACGGTGGTGTCATATTGTTCATAGACCCACTGCTTGCCGCCATAATTCGGAGAGGAAATCAGCGCTTTGAGCCCGTCGATCGGGTCCACTTCGGGAATGTCGCCCACGGGGGCGGCAACCGGTGTCGGAACCCAAGGGCGGTCGTATTCAGGCGCCGAGGAGGAGAGTTTGGACAGCGGAAGGTCAGCTTTGACCTCGCCATTGTGCAGGATCAGGAAACGGTCTTCGGCAATTGTTTCACCTACGATGGCGAAATCCAGATCCCATTTCACAAATACGGCTTTGGCTTCGGCTTCCAGTTCCGGTTTCAGAACCATCAGCATACGTTCCTGAGATTCCGACAGCATCATCTCATAGGCTGTCATACCCTCTTCGCGCTGCGGCACGTCTTCCAGGTTCAGTTTGACGCCCAGACCACCTTTATCACCCATCTCAACGGCGGAACAGGTGAGGCCCGCGGCCCCCATGTCCTGAATAGAGATCACGGCACCGGTCTGCATCAGCTCCAGCGTGGCTTCCATCAGACGTTTTTCGGTGAAGGGATCGCCAACCTGAACGGTGGGACGTTTCTCTTCGATGGTGTCATCAAATTCAGCAGAGGCCATAGTTGCACCACCCACGCCGTCACGGCCGGTTTTGGCGCCCAGATAAACAACCGGCATGCCAACACCAGAGGCGGCGGAATAGAAGATGCTGTCCGTCTTGGCCAGACCAGCGGCAAATGCGTTGACAAGGCAGTTGCCGTTATAGGCCGGGTGGAAGCGGACTTCGCCGCCAACACAAGGCACGCCGAAACAGTTGCCATATCCGCCGATCCCTTCGACCACGCCGTTCACCAGCTGGCGGGTCTTGTGGTGGGAAGGCTCCCCAAAGGACAGCGAGTTCATCGAGGCAATAGGACGTGCCCCCATGGTAAAGACATCGCGCAGGATGCCGCCAACCCCGGTTGCCGCGCCCTGATAGGGTTCGATGTAGGAGGGGTGGTTGTGGCTTTCCATCTTGAAGACCACCGCATCGCCGTCCCCAATATCGACAATACCCGCGTTCTCACCAGGTCCACAGATGACCTGGGGGCCTTCGGTGGGCAGGCCGCGCAGCCATTTTTTGGACGACTTGTACGAGCAGTGTTCGTTCCACATCGCAGAGAAAATTCCCAACTCCGTAAACGTCGGCTCACGCCCGATGATCTCAAGGATCAGATCGTATTCGTCGGGCTTCAGCCCGTGACTCTCAATCAGTTCAGGCGTAATCGCTGGTTCCTGCATTCGTTTCTTCCCGATGGATGAGTTTGCGCGCCTTTTAGGACAACCCGTGGCGTTGGAAAAGCCCAAAGCGTATAGAACCAAGGCCTGCGGGCGATCTTTCTGCGGCTTGGCCTGTGAAATTACGCCTTGTGACGTGGTTTACACAAAGGCTGAGGCCGGAACATATGCACTTAAATCAATCACCGTTCGGGAAATTTGGTATAAAATTTGTGCATGCAAAAAATGTGGCATGTTTTTGCTTGGCGGAAACTTGGCATTTACGTTTAGAAGCGCAAAACATGTCGCCATAAAGTGCAAATCAAATTGCCAAAAAAAAGGCCGAGCACTAAGCTCGGCCGAAGTCCAACAGGGAGGTATGAAGGGCGGCGTCTGCCAGCGCCTTCATAAGGTTCATTTAGGAGGTCTCTCCAAAGCCTTCAAGACTAATCACCGTTAAATCGTGCAAATCTGCTATGCACCTTGCGCATGGCTGTCCCGAGCGCCTAAATTTTACCCAGTTCTTTCATGTGCTTGCGATGTTCTATGATTTCGCTTTGTACAAAATCACGGAATGCTGCAACGCGACGAGAATGACGCAGCTCTTCGGGATAGGCCAAATACACCGGAACCTCATGTGTCTCTTCCTGGGGGAGGACTTCGACAAGACCGGGAAAATCTTCGGTGACGTAATCGGGCAGGATGCCGATACCCAGATCATGAACCACCGCCTGTAACACCCCAAAGTAGTTGTTGACGTTCAGCAGAGACTTCGGGCTGTGCGCCATCAAACGTTTGACCATCAGCGCAGCGGCTCCGACCTGGGCCGAATGCGGATTCTGACAGACCAGACGGTGGTCTTTGATGTCTTCGGCTTTGGCAGGGGTACCGTGACCCTTCAGATAGGTTTCAGACGCATAAAGCCGCATCTGCACCGTCATCAGACGTTTGCGGATCAAATCGGCCTGGCTTGGCTCTTTCATACGGATCGCCACATCGGCCTCACGCATGGGCAGATCCAACACCCGTTCTTCCAACATCAGATCGACGTTCAGATTGGGGTATTCCTCATATAATTTGTTCAGACGCGGCGCGAGCCACAGCGTGCCAAAGCCAAATGCCGTGGTCACACGCAATTGGCCAAAGACTTCTTCTTCGCTGTCGCGGATCCGGGCCGCTGCGGCCTCCAGACGCTGGCTCATGGCGCGCGTGGCTTCAAACAGAAGTTCACCCTGTTCCGTCAGGATCAGTCCACGCGCATGGCGATGGAACAGTGTTGCGTTCAAACGTTCTTCCAGTGCGCGCACCTGCCGGCTGACCGCAGACTGAGACAGGTTCAGCTTGTCGCCCGCGTGGGTCAGGCTGCCTGCATCCGCAACCGCGTGAAAAATACGTAACTTGTCCCAATCCATCTGCGTGCTCGCCGTTTTTGTGTTTTGCTTGAGTATAGCGGTAAGAAGCGCGCTTTTCCATTTTGTGACGGGACGTTCAATGGTTCGTAGCCAAAAAACCACTATTCAGGTCAGCATTTATGACCCAATGTGGTAAAATCAAAGGCAAGCTGATCTGGTGAGGAGGACTTGATGGGCAAGCAAGGTATTTCACTAAACGATAAATTCGACCTGACGCAGTCCCCCATTCTGTTGAATGGGACGCAGGCGCTGGTTCGATTGATGTTGATGCAAAAGGCACGGGACACGGCAGCAGGGCTTCATACTGCTGGTCTGGTCACGGGCTATCGCGGCTCACCGTTGGGGGCGGTGGACATTCAGATGGCCCGCGCCGAACGCCAGCTGCGCGATGGCGAAGTGACCTTTCAATACGGGCTGAACGAAGATCTGGCCGTCACCGCCCTTTGGGGATCGCAGCAAGCCGAGGTGCGCGGCGAAGGAAAATACGACGGGGTCTTTGGCCTTTGGTACGGAAAGGGGCCGGGTGTAGACCGATCCGGCGATGCCTTCCGACACGCCAATATGGCAGGGTCTTCGAAACATGGCGGCGTTTTGGTGGCTATGGGGGATGACCACACAGGCGAAAGCTCAACCGTGTTGCACCAATCCGAATGGTCGCTTTTGGATTGCTACATACCCATCCTCAGCCCGGCCGGTGTTCAGGAAATCCTCGACTACGGGATCTATGGCTACGCGCTGTCTCGGTTTTCGGGCCTTTGGGTTGGGCTCAAGACGATGAAAGACACGATCGAGGTCACATCGGTTGTGGATGGTGATCCGGACCGGGTGAAACTGGTAACCCCCGAGTTTGACATGCCCGCCGACGGGCTGAACATTCGGTTGGATGATGACCGCTTCCGTCAGGAGGATCGGATCATCGACTACAAACGCTTCGCGGCCGAGGCGTTTTCGCGCGCAAACAAGATGGACAAACGTGTCTGGGGTAAGGCCGGCGCCAAGATCGGACTGGTTGCGGCGGGGAAAAACTGGCTCGACCTGAGCCATGCGCTGAAGCTGTTGAACATTGATGAAGCCATGGCAGAACGGCTGGGGATCACCACATATAAGGTTGGTCAGACCTGGCCGATGGATATGCAGGGGTTTCATGACTGGGCCGAGGGGCTCGATCTGATTGTGGTGGTTGAAGAAAAGCGCAAGCTGATCGAGATCCAGATCAAGGAAGCGATTTTTGACGACCGGCGCGGACGGCGTGTTTACGGCTGGTACAAGGGCGGGGCCGGGGCCTTGCACCGCGAAGAGCTGTTTCCAACCAAATATGCGCTTGATCCCATCATGATTGCCGAAAGGCTGGGCGGCATCCTGTTGGAGGAAGGCCGCGACACCGAGGCGATCCGTGCAGGCCTTGCCACATTGGCCGAAGCCAAACGCGCTGATAACGCCGAGGATATCACAACACGGATCCCCTATTTCTGTTCGGGCTGCCCGCATAACTCTTCGACACGTCTGCCAGAAGGCAGCCGGGCCTATGCCGGGATTGGTTGCCATTTTATGGTCCAATGGATGGACCGCGAAACCGTAGGCGTTACCCAAATGGGCGGCGAAGGGGCCAATTGGATCGGAGAAGCCCCGTTTTCCAAACGCAAGCATGTGTTCCAGAACCTGGGCGACGGCACCTATAATCACTCGGGCGTTCTGGCAATCCGGGCGGCTTTGGCGCAAGGCACCAATATCACCTACAAGATCCTTTATAATGACGCGGTGGCCATGACCGGCGGTCAGGAGGCAGAGGGCGATCTGACCCCGCAGCGTATCGCCGATGAACTGCGCGCCATGGGGGTCGAAAAGCTGGCCGTGGTTTATGACGCAAAGGAAGAGGTTGACCTGAACCTGTTCCCCAAGGGTGTCAGCTTTCACGAGCGGGCCGACATGATGCAGGTCCAACGGGAGATGGCCGAGGTCGAAGGGGTCTCTGTCATCCTATACATCCAGACCTGTGCTGCCGAAAAACGCAGGCGGCGCAAGAAAGGCACCTTCCCGGAACCGGATCAGCGCGCCTTTATCAATACGGACATCTGCGAAGGCTGCGGAGATTGCGGGGTGCAGTCCAACTGTATCTCTATCGTGCCTGTAGAAACGGAACTGGGCCGCAAACGTGCCATAGACCAATCGTCCTGCAACAAGGACTTTTCTTGCGTAAATGGGTTCTGCCCGTCCTTTGTGACGGTCAAGGGCGCGCAAATTCGCAAAGCCGTCAGCACGGAACTGGACCTTCCCAACCTGCCGCACCCCGATCTGCCGCAGATCAACGGAACCCATAATGTGGTGATCACCGGGGTTGGCGGCACCGGCGTTGTGACCATCGGGGCGATCCTTGCTCAGGCTGCGCAAATTGATGGTAAGGGCGCGGGCATGATGGAGATGGCCGGCCTCGCCCAGAAAGGTGGCGCGGTGCATATCCATTGTCGGCTGGCCAATTCCCCCGATGACATCAGCGCCATCCGCGTGGCCACCGGGGAGGCCGACGCGCTGATCGGCGGCGATCTTGTTGTCAGTGCAGGTGCCAAGACATTGGGGCTCACGGCGCAGGGGCGGACCGGAGCGGTGGTCAACAGCCATGAGATCATCACCGGGGAATTCACCCGTGACACCGCCTTTCGTATTCCGGGGGATCGGCTGCAATTGGCACTGACCGCACGACTGCGCCAGCGGGCCGATCTGTTTGATGCCACCGAACTGTCCCGGATCACCATGGGAGATTCGATCTATTCGAATATGATGATCTTTGGTGCCGCCTGGCAGCGGGGGCTGCTTCCGGTTTCCCACGATGCGCTGATGCAGGCGATCACTTTGAACGGCGCGGCAGTGGAGCGCAACAAGCGCGCCTTTGACATCGGACGCTGGGCTGTTCTGCACTCTGATGAGGCCGCGCGGATCATCGCTCCCAAAGTGGTCGACAAACCCAAAACGCTGACGGAAAAAATCGCCTTCCGCGCCGACCATTTGCGCGCCTATCAGGGGGCGCGTCTGGCAAAGCGGTATCTAAAGCTGGTGGACGGGATTTCGGACCCACGTCTGCAGGAAGCCGTTGCCAAAGGGTATCACAAGCTCTTGTCCTACAAAGACGAATACGAGGTCGCGCGCCTGCTGCTGGACACCCGTGCCAAGGCAGAAGCCGAATTTG
Organism: Epibacterium sp. ABZ3_068; assembly: GCF_056159265.1. Lineage (NCBI taxonomy): Bacteria > Pseudomonadati > Pseudomonadota > Alphaproteobacteria > Rhodobacterales > Roseobacteraceae > Epibacterium > Epibacterium sp. ABZ3_068. The sequence goes on along the minus strand of NZ_JBSWUV010000001.1, from coordinate 3,311,840 downwards.
ATGGCAAACTGGAGTTGAAATACCATCTGGCCCCGCCGATCCTTGGCGGAACGGACACCAACGGGCGCCCGAAGAAACGCGCCTTTGGTCCTTGGGTCGAACGCCTGTTGCCGGTACTGGCCCGTCTGAAACCTCTGCGGGGCACCCCGTTTGACGTCTTTGGCTATTCAGCTGAACGCAAGATGGAACGCGCCCTGATCCGGCAATACGAGCGCGACATGGCGACATGGCTGCCCAAAGCAAGCGCCGATACGTTGGATCCTTTGGTGGCGCTGGCAGAACTGCCGCTGCAGATCCGGGGCTTTGGCCCGGTGAAGGCCGCCAATGAAGCCACAGCCGCTAAACGCCGGGAAGAGCTTCTGGCCGTACTCAAAGACGGGGGAGACAATCAGATCCATGCCCGTGCCGCGCAATAGGGCAATAGGGCAATAGGACAGCCGCGCAATAGGGTGATTGCAAACTGCGTCATGGTTTCGTTACCTTAACGTCATAAGTGCTGGGCAGTTTGGCTGCCCGGCGCTGTACATAGCCCACGCCCGGATCGGGCGGCCTCCCTTGCAAGACACGAGACTCCAAAAGACATGCCATCGCGCAGACAGATTGCCCGCGAAATCTCATACTCACATTCCGCAGAAACCCGCTCGGGTCGGGCGCTCATCCGAGTTATGGAAAACACCACAGGACGGTTGCGGCTGATCAAAAGGGCCCGTGGGTATGAGGACGATGTGGCCGCTGGACAGAATTTTTGGTCAGTGATGACAGAGCGGTACGGGCTGACGCTGGATGTGGCGCAGGGCTCTTTGGATATGATCCCACGGGATCGCCCGCTGATCCTGATCGCCAATCACCCCTACGGTATACTGGATGGGCTGATGATGGGTCATATCCTGGCGCAAACCCGCGGGGATTTCCGCATTCTTGCACATCAGATCTTCCGCAAGGCCGAGGATCTGAACCGGGTGATCCTGCCGGTTGATTTTGCAGAAACCAAGGACGCTATGCGCACCAATCTGGAGACCCGGAAGACTGCGCTGGATTATCTGGGGCAGGGGGGCGCTATTGGTATTTTTCCGGGCGGTACGGTCAGCACGGCCGTTACACCCTTTGCACATCCGATGGATCCCGGCTGGCGCGGGTTCACCGCGCGGATGATTGCCAAATCGGATGCGGTTGTGGTGCCTGTTTTCTTTGATGGGACAACCTCCCGACTGTTCCAGATCGCCAGCCACCTGCATGTGACCCTGCGTATGGGGTTGCTGATCAAAGAGTTCAGAAAGCGGATCGACCGCCCGGTGCGGATCGCCATTGGCAAACCCATCGACCGTGATATTCTGGACCCGCTGTCGCGTGACACAAAAGCAATTATGGATTTCCTGCGCAAAGCGACGTATGAGCTGTCTCCAACCCCGTTGAAATCCTTGGATTACGGGTTCGAATTCGAAGAAAAGCACCGCGTGCGCTCCTGATGCGTACGCATCAGGGTGAGAGGGTAAATGGCTGTAGGCATCTTTGATTCCGGTCTGGGCGGGTTGACCGTTCTGAACGCCGCGCAGAAACATCTGCCGGACGTGGACTTCCTCTATTACGGGGACAATGCGCGCGCGCCTTATGGGGTGCGTGATGCGGAAGATGTGTACCAGCTGACCAAAGCCGCGGTTGAGGACATGTGGTCCAAGGGCTGTGATCTGGTCATTCTGGCCTGCAATACCGCTTCGGCTGCGGCGCTGCGCCGGATGCAGGAAGGCGGCCTGCCGCCCGGCAAACGGGTGCTGGGGGTCTTTGTGCCGCTGATTGAAGCGCTGACCGAACGGCAATGGGGGGACAACTCTCCGCCGCGCGAGGTTGCGGTCAAACATGTGGCGCTGTTTGCAACCCCTGCCACCGTGGCAAGCCGCGCGTTCCAGCGGGAACTGGCGTTTCGCGCGATTGGCGTCGATGTCGAAGCGCAGTCCTGCGGCGGCCTGGTGGATGCCATCGAAGACGGCGACATGATTCTGGCCGAAGCCTTGGTGCGCAGCCATGTGGACGCGCTTCTGCGCAAGATGCCAAACCCCGAAGCCGCCATTCTGGGCTGCACCCATTATCCGCTGATGGAAGAGATCTTTCAGGACGCGCTTGGACCATCGGTCAAGGTTTACAGTCAGGGCAATCTGGTTGCAGACAGCCTTGGTGATTACCTGAAACGGCATTCGAATATGTATGGCTCCGGAAGCGGCGGGTTCTTCACGACCGGCGATCCGGCGCGCGTAAGCGTGCATGCGACGCAATTTCTCCGACGAGAAATCACCTTCCAGGCCGCCTGACGGTTTCAGGCTTTCCCCAGCTTTTGCGCGCCTATTCGATAAGCGCACCCTTTGATACGAACAGAGAAACGATATGACCCATAAAGTGGCTATTCTGGGCGCCTCCGGCTACACCGGCGCCGAACTTGTGCGGCTGATCTCTCAGCACCCGTCGATTGAAATCGCAGCGCTTGCGGCGGAACGTAAGGCCGGCATGGATATGGCGCAGGTTTTCCCGCATCTGCGCCACCTGACCCTGCCAACACTGTGCAAGATTTCCGAGATTGATTTCGCCCAGATTGACCTCTGCTTCTGCGCGCTGCCGCATAAAACCAGCCAGGAGGTCATCAGCGCGCTGCCGAAGGATCTGAAAATTGTCGATCTGTCCGCGGATTTCCGGCTGAGCGACCCTGCGGAATATGAAAAATGGTACGGCAATCCACATGCTGCCGTCGATATTCAGAAAGAGGCTGTTTATGGCCTCACCGAGTTTTACCGGGAAGAGATTTCTGCCGCCCGTCTTGTGGCCGGCACGGGTTGCAATGCGGCAACCGGTCAATTTGCTCTGCGTCCTCTGATTGTGGCAGGGGTCATTGACCTGGACGAGATCATCCTGGATCTGAAATGCGCCGTCTCTGGTGCCGGTCGCGCGCTCAAGGAAAACCTGCTGCATGCGGAACTGTCCGAGGGTTATCATCCTTATGCAATCGGCAGCACCCACCGGCATTTGGGTGAATTTGATCAGGAGTTCACAAAGCTGGCAGGCCGTCCCGTAAAGGTCCAGTTCACACCGCATCTGGTACCTGCGAACCGCGGGATTCTGGCCACCACCTATGTCAAAGGCGACGCAAAGGAGATCCACAAGACCTTCGCGCAAGCCTATGAAAATGAGCCCTTTATCGAGCTTCTGCCGCTCGGAGAGGCGCCGTCAACACGGCACGTACGTGGTTCCAATTTCTGCCATATTGGCGTGGCACAGGATCGGCTGGAAGGACGCGCGATTATCTTTGCCGCGCTTGATAACCTGACAAAAGGTAGCAGTGGACAAGCCTTGCAGAATGCGAACCTGATGTTAGGTGAAGACGAGACAGCCGGGCTGATGATGGCTCCGCTGTTCCCGTAACACCCAAACCCCAAGAGGCGGGCGTGGTCCACAGGGCGCGCGCTCGGATCCAGGCTGATGAAGACGCTCAAGAAACAAAGACGCATTCAGGTGATTGTGGCCGCAACAGCGGCGCTTGTTTTGGCGACCGTGCTCATCGGTTACGCGATGCGCGATGGTATCAACTTCTTCCGCGCACCAAGCCAGGTCATGGAAGAGCCCCCCAACGCCAGTGAAGTGTTCCGCATGGGTGGTCTCGTCGAAGAGGGCAGCTTGGTGCGTGGCGAGGGCGGTCAGGTGCGGTTTTCGGTAACGGATGGCGGGGCCTCGGTTCCGGTGGTGTTTTCCGGCGTGCTGCCGGATTTGTTTGGCGAAAATCAGGGGATGGTTGGTACCGGGCGCTATGTGAACGGGGTTTTTGAAGCCACGGAGATCCTGGCCAAACATGACGAAACCTATATGCCAAAAGAAGTGGTTGATGCATTGAAGGAACAGGGCGTTTACCAGGACCCAGAAAGCTAGGCCTGCGCTTTGGTTCAAAAAGGGAGGCGCTCCCGCCCCAATTCCGCCGCCCCAAGGGGCGGCGTTTTGCGTTGGGGGTGGCGCCGCGCTTTTCGCGGCGCGCGGCCCAAGGCCGCAAAGGGATCACAGCCCGAAGGGCGGAGGATCCCGCGGGCGCGGGAGCACACCCCTTGGGTCCGGATGTGGCAACAGCTATTTGCCATACACGTGTTGCGCATGAGGCGTACGCCCCGGTTGGGCCCCTTTAATGTCCGTCAGGCAGACTTAACCCAGATCTCGTCCAAGGAGTTGGGTTATGCGACATATCTATGACATTGCCAAAGACATCGTTGCCCGAGAGGGCGGCTTTGTGAATGATCCGGATGACCCGGGCGGCGCCACAAAGCACGGGGTGACCCTCCAAACCCTTAGGTCACTTGGCCAGGACATCAACGCCGACGGGGTTGTGGACACGGATGATGTCAAATCACTCGATACGTCCAAAGCCACCAAAATCTTCGTCGATCATTATTTCACCAAACCCCACATCGACCTTTTGCCCGAAATCCTGCAGGATACCGTTTTTGACATGCAGGTAAACGCTGGCCGAAACGCCGTGGTCATCCTGCAAAAGCTGCTCAAACAGATGGGATTTGAGATTCGTGTCGACGGCAAAATTGGCCCCGAGACGGCAAACGCGGCACAGGCCGCAGCCAAGGTGGATGCACAGGCTTTACGGGATGCGTATGGGATCGCCCGGCGGAACTATTACCTCGCGATTGCCGACCGCCGCCCCGCAAGTCGCAAATACGCCCGCACGCGTGCCGGAACCAAAGGGGGGTGGATCCGACGGGCAGAGGAATTTATCTCCCCCAAATACCATCTGAGTCCCGAGGACTTTGAGCGGAGGGTCGCCGCATGGGGATGATCCAGTCTCTGTTTGCGTTGCTCTTTGGGGGCTCGCGAAATGTCGTGCGCGAAACCGCAGAGGTGTTTCGGGAGAACGCCGAAGCAGCTTCAAGCCGGGGACATGACATGCAGTTGGCAGCGCTCGCGCAATTGTCGACTGAGTTCGCCCAACCCAAACACAGCAGCTTTGATCGGGTGATTGACGGCCTCAACAGATTGCCGCGTCCCTGTCTCGCACTTGGAACCCTTGGGCTATTGGCCTCTGCCATGGTGGATCCGATCTGGTTTGCCGCCAGAATGCAAGGGATCGCCCTGGTCCCGGAACCGCTTTGGTGGTTGCTGGGGGTGATTGTGACCTTCTACTTTGGCGCCCGCCATCAGGCCAAGGGCCAGGCGTTCCAATATTCGCTCGCTTCTGAACTGGCCCGAATGCCGCAGGTGATCCGAAACCTGAACGCGCTGAATGCCGCAAGGGAGCCAGAGACGGAACAGCCCCCCCACATATCCCCGCAAGTGGATTCGAACCCTGCGCTTCTGGCCTGGCGGGAAAATCAGCAAAGCAAAGACTGACCCCCGCGCGGCTTTGCTCACTTCCCCGTGTCTGCGACCAACTGCGCAGGCAACTGCCACCATTGGGGCATTGGCCTAAGATCAAGAGAGGCGTATAAAATCTCCATGATTACAGAGCTTGGCCACTTCGCCCTTATCCTCGCCTTCCTGATTGCCATCGCACAGATGGTAATCCCCCTTGTTGGTGCCCATAAGCGCTGGCCCGGATGGATGGCTGTTGCAGAACCCGCCGCGCAGGCGCAGTTCTTCTTTACCGCCTTTGCCTTTGGCGCGTTGATGTGGGGCTTTATCACATCCGACTTTTCGCTGCGGCTGGTGACGCTGAACAGCCATTCGGCAAAACCGATGCTTTACAAAATCGCAGGGACCTGGGGTAACCACGAAGGATCCATGCTGCTGTGGGTGTTGATTGTTGCTCTGTTTGGCGCGGTGGCGGCCATATATGGCGGCGGCCTGCCACCAACGTTAAAGGCACGTGTCCTGTCGGTTCAGGCTGCAATTGGCGTGGCCTTTTACGCCTTTATCCTCTTTACCTCGAACCCGTTTCTGCGTTTGGCCGTGCCCCCCATGGACGGGCAGGATCTGAACCCGCTGTTGCAGGACCCCGGTTTGGCCTTTCACCCGCCTTTCCTCTATTTGGGGTATGTGGGCCTTTCGATGGCCTTCTCCTTTGCGGTTGGTGCCCTTATCGAAGGGCGTGTGGATGCGGCTTGGGGGCGTTGGGTTCGCCCCTGGACACTGGCCGCCTGGATCTTCCTGACCATCGGCATCGCGCTTGGCTCCTGGTGGGCCTATTACGAGCTCGGCTGGGGCGGGTTCTGGTTCTGGGATCCGGTGGAGAATGCCTCCTTTATGCCCTGGCTGCTGTCCGCTGCCCTTCTGCATTCCGCCATCGTGGTGGAGAAACGCGAGGCGCTCAAAAGCTGGACCATCCTTCTGGCGATTTTGGCCTTTGGTTTCTCGCTCATCGGGACATTTATCGTTCGATCCGGGCTTTTGACCTCGGTTCATGCCTTTGCAAATGATCCGGAACGCGGGATCTTTATCCTGATCATCATCGCCCTGTTCACAGGCGGTGCACTGACACTGTTTGCCGCTCGGGCGCAGGCGATGGAAGCCAAAGGCGTCTTTGGTCTGGTAAGCCGCGAGACAGGGCTTGTGGTCAACAATATCCTGTTGGCCGTCAGCTGTTTTGTTGTCTTCTTTGGCACGCTCTGGCCGGTGGTGGCCGAGATGGCCTTTGACCGCAAACTCTCGGTTGGTCCGCCGTTTTTCAACATGGCCTTTACGCCTTTCATGGTGGTGCTTGGCATCGTTATGCCTGTTGGCGCGATGCTGCCTTGGAAACGGGGCAAACTGGCGCGCACTTGCTGGAACCTTCGGTATGTCTTTGCGCTGGCCGTGGCCGTGATGATCCTTGCCTTTGTCCTGCAAACCGGGCGTTCGGCGCTGGGGCCGGTTGGACTGTTCCTCGGGACCTGGATGGTTTTTGGAGCCTTTGCGGATTTGTGGATGCGGGGCGGTAAGTCTGATCGCCTGGCCCGCGTTCTGCGTCTGCCGCGGGCGGACTGGGGCAAGGCGATTGCCCACGCGGGCCTTGGCATCACCGTCTTTGCCATTGCGGGCCTCACCGCTTGGGAAGCCGAGGACATTCGCGTTGCCCAGATGAACGAACCCTTTGACGTGGGGGCCTATACGTTGACCCTGCGGGATGTGGGGCGTGAACGGGGACCGAACTATTTCGCAACCAAGGCAACGGTCGAGATTACACGCAACGGTAAGCCCGTGACCACTTTGTACCCGGAAAAGCGGGATTACCCCGTGGCGCGTATGCCCACCACCGAAGCGGCCATTGACTACAAGTTTCTCCGTGACCTCTATGTGGTGATTGGCGATCCGCAAAACGACGGAGGCTGGACCATTCGGACGTATATCAAACCGCTGGCGAACTGGATCTGGGGTGGCTGTATCCTGATGGCGATTGGTGGTCTGTTCAGCCTGTCGGACCGTCGCTTCCGTGTGGCAGCCGGGGCGCGGAAAACAAACGTGCAAGGGGTTCCTGCGGAATGAAGAAATTTGCCCTTTCTGCGGCGCTCGCACTGAGCCTTGCAGCATCTGCAGCGCTCGCCGTGCAACCGGATGAAATCCTAAAGGATCCTGCGCTGGAATCCCGGGCGCGGGTTCTCTCCAAGGATCTGCGCTGCCTCGTGTGCCGCAATGAAAGCATCGACGAATCCAATGCCGATCTGGCGCGCGATCTGCGCATTCTGTTGCGGGAGCGTCTGGTGGCCGGGGACACGGATCAGGAGGCGATGGATTACATCGTCAACCGCTATGGCGAATACGTGCTGCTGCGGCCGACTGTAAATGGCGCCAATTGGATGCTCTGGGCTGCCGGTCCGGCCATGCTTCTGATCGCCCTGATTGTGGCCGGTGTCTTCATTCGCGGCCGTACCCAGGCGCCGGCCAGGACCGAAGAAGCCCTGAGCGGAGAGGAAGCCGCGCGTCTGAAGGCCATTCTGGAAGAGTGATTGCGCCCAAGCGCGGGGATTGATAAACTGGCTTTGGTCCGCAGTTCACCAAGGTTCCGCCCCGCGCTAAACCTGCGATATCTCATGTATACCTGATCCACATGCTGGAGCTTTTCAGGCGATACCCACGGACACGGGCGGACATCCATCCTGCAACAGCAGGCGCGGTATCGCGAGGAGAAGACCCATGTCCAAGGACCCCCAGCGTGCGGAACCTGCACGCGATGTCATCTGTCTGACCATCGACGATCTGTCCCAGTTCACCAAATCCCTCCGCAAACAGTTGAATGCGCCCCCCAGCCATGTCGAGATGCTGACCCATGTCGCCCGCGCGGCGGGCTATCGTAATTTTCAACATTTGCGGGCCCAGAATACGCCTGCGCCCAAGGCCAACCGCAAACAGGTGGACCGTGCGGCCCGGTATTTCGATCCGCGCGGACAATGGGCGCGTTGGCCGCTGAAACGGGGCGTGAGAGAACTGTGCCTTTGGGTGATCTGGGCGGCAATTCCACCACGCCAAACCTTTGGCGAACGTGAAATCAGTGCTCTGATTGATGAAATGTGCACCTTTCGAGACCCTGCCCAGATCCGTCGGTCCCTGATTGAAATGAACCTGATGACCCGTGAACGGGACGGCAGCAATTATCAGCGGTTGGAACAGTCCATGCCGGTCGAAGCGCGCGCATTGCTGGCTGAGATCAAGTCACGTCGCGGATCACGCTGACGTGACGCCGGGTCGGGGGTTCTGCCCCCGGCTCATTTCGGGCAGGCTGGCGCACAAGACGTAATGAGGGGCTGCCGACACATGGAATATACCGAGATCAAATTCACCTGCGAGGACGGGCTTGCGGTGATCACCCTGAACCGACCGGAAAAGATGAACGCGCTGAACGCCAGGATGCGGTCAGAGATCACGCATGTTCTGGGGCATCGTTTGTCAGACGCCCGCGCGGTTGTTCTGACGGGATCTGGAAAAGCGTTCTGTTCAGGCCAGGACCTCGGGGATGCGCGCAATACGACCAAGCTGAATCTGGAGCAGGTTTTGCGTGATGAGTACTACCCGATGCTGCAAGCGATTGTGAATTGCCCGCTGCCAACTCTTGCTGCGGTCAACGGTGCCGCGGCCGGGGCAGGGGCCAATCTCGCCCTTGCCTTTGACGTTGTTATCGCGTCCGAGGACGCGTTTTTCTGCCAGGCCTTCACCCGGATCGGCCTGATGCCGGACGCCGGAGGCACGTGGTTTCTGCCCCGCCAGATTGGCCTGGCCAAGGCAATGGGCGCGGCGTTCTTTGCAGATAAGATCGCAGCCAAAGAAGCAAGCGACATGGGGATGATCTATGAGGCGGTGCCTGCCGCAGATTTCCCGGCACATTGGACCAAGCGCGCGCGTAGCCTGGCGCAGGGACCGAGCTGCGCGCTCCGTGCCGCCAAACAGGCGATGCGCAGCAGCTTTACCCATGATCTGGCGGAACAATTGAACCTGGAGGCCCAACTGCAAGGCGATCTGGGCAAAAGCCGTGACTTCATGGAGGGGGTGTCTGCCTTTCTGGAAAAACGACCCGCAAAATTCGAAGGCCGGTAAGACTTCGTTAATCGGCATCTACTACCGCTATTGCGGATACACACCCGTTTAATTTGAACTCAAACCGCGCCATTTTATGTGCCCTCGTTGGCGTGCTTTGTGGCCTAATAGGCGGGTATTGGTTGGCTATGGTAGATCACAATGTACGTAATTCGCAGCAGGGAAATTTCACTTTCTGACAAGCTCATCACTTCCGGCGATCGGGCTGCATTGGCTGACTGGATTGCTGACGGCGGCTCATTGGCGCGGGGCGAACATACGGCCGCATTTGAACGGGAATTCGCGACCTGGCTTGGCGTGCGTCATGCGATCATGGTGAATTCCGGTGCGTCGGGCAATCTCGTTATGGCCTATGCGCTGAAACAAGGCGGGCAGCTTCGCAACATGCGGGTTGTTGCCCCCGCATTGTGTCGGCCCACGACAATTGCGCCCCTGTTACATGCCGGGTTCCAGGTGTCCCTGTGTGACTGCGCCGCCGATTCCTGGAACATTGATATCACCCAGCTGGAGCAGGTTCTGGAAGAAAAAACACCGGCGCTGATGGTCTTACCCCATATCCTTGGCATGCCCAGCGATATGGAGGCGATACGGGATCTCTGTGCGCTTCATGATGTGATCCTGCTGGAAGATGCCCGCGAGGCCCTCGGCTCTGCCGCAATGGGGCGCAAGACCGGGACCTTTGGAACGGCGGCAAGTTTTTCTTTGCGCGACGGCTATCAGCTCTCCACGGTTGAGGGCGGGATGATTGTGACAGATGACGATGACCTGCACCAATCCATGCTGTCCCTCAGAGCGCATGGAACCAGCACCTACCGCGGTCCTGAGCGGCGCAACCAGCTGCGGCAGCGCCTGGGACATGTGGATTTTGGCACTCAAACGGGCTTTCTTCACGCCGGCTTCGGGCTGAACGGCGCAGAGGTCAATGCGTTTCTCGGACGTCGCCAATTAAAGCGACTGGATGGCGTTCTTGAACGTTGCGCCCGGAACCGTTCGGTAATGGCGCGGGCTTTGGGCGAGCAGTTTTTACAACAGTCGGGCGGCGATATGACCGCTTCCAACATGTTTGGAACATTGGTGCGAAACCGAACCGAAGTCTTCGAATTTCTGAGATATAACCGCATCGAAAGCCGCCCGATGATTGCAACAAACGTGGCACGGCTGCCGTTTTGGTATGCTCAGAATGGAACCGTGGAAATGCCGGTTGCTGACAAGGTTCACGATATGGGTCTGGCCCTACCGGTCCATTCCGGCCTCGGAGAGGTGGAGATTGTGCGAATTGCTGAATTGGTTCTGAAGATCGCAGATCCTGCCTAAAGCCCGCAAGACCCGAACAAAAAACCCGCGCCACACCAGCGCGGGTTTCCTGTGTCTATCAGGTTGAGGCCCGAAACGGGCCCCATCCGGAATTAACGGTTTTCGATGTCCACATAATCGCGCAGACCTTCGCCGGTGTAGAGCTGACGCGGACGGCCGATTTTCATTGTCGGATCGGAAATCATCTCTTTCCACTGGGAGATCCAGCCGATGGTGCGCGACAGCGCAAAGATCGGCGTGAACATGGAGGTCGGGAACCCCATCGCTTCGAGGATGATGCCCGAGTAGAAGTCCACGTTCGGGAACAGCTTCTTCTCGATGAAATAGGGGTCGTTCAGAGCAGTCTGTTCCAGCTCTTTGGCAACCTGCAGCAGCGGGTTGTCTTCGACGCCCAGCAGTTCCAGAACCTCATCCGCGGATTGCTTCAGAACCTTCGCACGCGGGTCGGTGTTTTTGTATACACGGTGACCAAAGCCCATCAGACGGAACGGATCATCCTTGTCCTTGGCGCGGGCGATGAATTCCGGAATACGATCGACAGTGCCGATTTCCTTGAGCATTTCCAGGCAGGCCTGGTTTGCGCCACCATGTGCCGGACCCCAAAGGCAGGCGATGCCAGCCGCGATACAGGCAAACGGGTTTGCACCGGACGAAGACGCCAGACGCACCGTAGAGGTCGACGCGTTCTGCTCGTGGTCGGCATGAAGCGTAAAGATACGGTCCATCGCGCGGGACAGGATCGGGTTGACCTGATAGTTTTCGGCCGGAACCGAGAAACACATGTGCAGGAAGTTCGCCGCGTAATCCAGATCGTTGCGCGGATACACGAAAGGCTGACCGATGGAATATTTATAGGCCATCGCCGCAATGGTCGGCAGCTTTGCAATCAGGCGGATCGCCGCAACCTCACGCTGCCACGGATCAGAGATATCGGTGGAGTCGTGATAGAAGGCGGACATGGCACCCACAACGCCAACCAGAGTTGCCATCGGATGTGCATCGCGACGGAAGCCACGGAAGAAGTTGTGCATCTGCTCGTGGACCATGGTGTGACGGGTCACACGGGTCTCGAAATCTTCGAGCTGAGCCGCAGTCGGCAGTTCACCATAAAGAAGCAGATAGCAGACTTCCAAATAGTGGGATTTCGCCGCCAGCTGGTCGATCGGGTAACCACGGTGCAGCAGCTCACCTTTGCCACCATCGATAAAGGTGATGGTGCTGTCGCAAGACGCTGTGGATGTGAAACCCGGGTCATATGTAAAGACACCTGCCTGGCCGTAAAGCTTGCGGATGTCGAGAACATCGGGGCCTAACGTCGGCGAGAAAATGGGAAGCTCATATTCCTGGTCATTCAAGAGGAGCTTAGCGGTTTTCTGTGTGTCGGTCATAGATGTCCCTTCCTGTTACAGGCACGGAATGAAAGAAGAACTTCATATTCCATGCGGGGCAACACCTGCGCGCCACCCGCGCAGGCGATGTGTTATAGGAGCGGGCTTACTCTCACGTTAAAGGAGAAATTATCCCGCTTTTTCCTGGATCCGGGCCAGCGTTTCGTCACGGCCCAGAACCATCATCATGTCGAAGACCGAAGGAGTGACAGCCCGTCCTGCCAGCACGGCCCGCAATGGGGCGGCGAGCTTGCCGAACTTGGTCTCATGCGCTTCGGCGAAGGCGTTCAGCGACGCCTCCAATTCGTCTCGCGTCCAGCTAGCACTTTGCAGATGCGGCGTCAATTCACTCAGTATACCGTCGGATACACTTTGGAGCGCTTTTTCAGCTTTTCCATCTGTTTCAATCGGACGGGACGTCAAGGCAAAGTGAGCCTTTTCAAGGAGTTCCGGGAAAGTCTTGGCACGATCCTTCAGGCAGAACATTGCTTTTTCCAAATTTTCCGACTGTACGTCACTCAGTTCGGGCTGATTGGCCGCAGCCAGATAGGCGACGATTTCCTGCCGCAATGCGGCGTCATCCGCGATTGCAATATGCTGACCACAGAGGTTTTCCAGCTTCTTGGTATCAAATCGCGCCGGGCTCTTCCCGATTCCATCCAGGTTAAACCACGCACGTGCCTGTTCGTCCGTAAAAAATTCGTCATCTCCATGGGACCAGCCCAGCCGCGCCAGATAGTTGCGCATGCCAGCCGCCGGATACCCCATGGCCTGATATTCCTGCGCTCCCAGGGCGCCGTGGCGTTTTGACAGTTTTTTCCCGTCCGAACCGTGGATCAGTGGAATATGCGCATAGACCGGAACAGGCCAGCCCATCGCGGTATAGATCATCATCTGACGCGCCGCATTGTTCAGGTGGTCATCGCCGCGGATCACATGGGTCACGCCCATATCATGATCGTCCACAACAACCGCCAGCATGTAGACCGGTGTACCGTCGGAACGCAGCAGGATCATATCATCGAGCTGTTGGTTCTTGATGGTCACATCACCCTGAACCTCATCCCTGATCACGGTTTCGCCATCCTGGGGCGCTTTGATCCGTACCACAAAGGGCGCATCCGGATGTGTTGCGGGATCCGCGTCACGCCAGGGAGAGCGATACAAGGTGGATTTCCCTTCGGCCTTTGCCTGATCCCGGAAGGCTGCGATCTCTTCCTGAGTGGCAAAGCACTTATAGGCTTTGCCCTCAGCCAACAGCTGATGAGCCACTTCGGCATGACGGTCAGCGCGTTCGAACTGGCTGATGACCTCTCCATCATGATCCAGCCCCAGCCAGTCCATCCCTTGCAGGATTGCTGCGGTGGCTTCGGGGGTAGAGCGTTCGCGGTCGGTGTCTTCGATCCGCAAAAGAAACTTTCCGCCCCGACCGCGCGCAAAAAGCCAGTTAAACAGCGCGGTGCGGGCGCCGCCGATGTGAAGAAAGCCAGTGGGAGAGGGGGCGAAGCGGGTGACAACCGGTTGGGACATGTCGGGAATTAACCTTTCGGAAACCATATGCGGCGAGCATTTCTGCCAGTGATTTTCTGCCTGTCTACCCACACGCTGTCGCAGGAGCAAGCATGCGGATTGCAACGGCCCTTCAACACTGCTGGTTTGCACAGGCGGGATATCTGTTTCCCTGGGCTGCCGTGTGTTTCGGTATCGGTATTGCCGTGTTTTTTGCCTGGCCGGTCGAGCCCGGCATTTGGGAGTGGTCCGCCGCTGCAACGCTGGCGGCTGCAAGCGGTGGCCTGTGGCGCTATGCCCGTGCTGTGGCCTGGGCGCTGATCCTCTGTACGGCCGGCTTTGGCGCAGCCAGCCTGCGCGCTCACTCTGTTTCCGCGCCTGTTCTGGATTTCCGCTATTACGGTCCGGTCGAGGGACGCCTGGTTGCAGTCGACCGATCCCAAAGTGACGCCCTGCGGCTGACATTGGATCAGGTTTACCTGTCGCGTGTTCCACAGGAAGAAACGCCTAAACGGGTGCGCATCGCCGCCCGAAATCTGGAGCGGGCCCCTGCAATCGGGGCTCGGGTCATGACCACCGCCCATCTTGCACCGGCGGGCGGACCCGTTGAACCCGGCGGATTTGATTTTCGCCGTCACCTTTGGTTTCTGGGCATAGGCGCGGTTGGATATACACGGGTTCCGGTGCTGCTGGCTGATCAGCCGGGGAGCGACCTTCCCGTGGCGCGGTTTCGCTCTCGGATAACGCAGGCTCTGCACGACAGGCTGCCCGGCGCAGGCGGTGCCGTGGCCGCAGCGGTTCTGACAGGGGATCGCAGCGGGTTGAGCGCCGAAACAATTGAGGATCTGCGCATCAGCAACCTGGCCCATCTACTTGCGATTTCGGGCCTTCATATGGGCTTGCTCAGCAGCGTGGTCTTTACAGCGGTTCGCTTTTCCCTGATCGCCGCCGGGCTGATTATGGGGCGGGACTTCCGCGCAAAGAAGGGCGCAGCCGTGGTCGCCCTCGGAGCTGCGACGGCCTATCTGATGCTGTCTGGTGGCAATGTCGCAACCGAACGCGCATTTGTCATGGCAGCCGTTGTCCTGGTCGCGGTTCTGTTGGGCCGCCGGGCCTTGACCTTGCGATCTGTCGCTCTTGCGGCACTGGTTGTCCTGGCACACCGGCCCGAAAGCCTTTTTGGTCCGGGCTTTCAGATGAGCTTTGCGGCGACCACCGCATTGGTGGCCGCCTTTTCAGTCCTGCGCGAACAGCGCCTGCCTCTGGGCCCCGGCTGGGCCCGCCCGGTAACGGCGCTGTTGATATCGTCTGCGATTGCCGGACTGGCCACGGCCCCCTTTGGTGCGGCGCATTTTAACACGCTGTCGCATTACGGTTTGCTGGCGAACCTGTTGGCTGTCCCGGTGATGGGGGGCGTGGTGATGCCATCCGCCGTTGCTGCTGTGGCGCTGATCCCGTTGGGGTTAGAGAACATCGCGCTCTGGGTGATGGTGCAGGGGTTGGAATGGATCCTTGCCGTGGCGCGCTTTGTCTCGGACCTGCCGTCGCCCCGAAGTTATGTACCACAGGCAGAGCCCGTGTCATTGGCCTTGGTTGCGATTGGCGGGCTGGTTTTATGCCTCTTGCGCGGCTGGGGTCGCATGGTTGGAGTTTTGCTTTTGGTGGCTGCCTTTGCACAATGGAGATCTGCCGAACGCCCCTATATTTTGGTGGCAGAGGACGGTGGCTTGATTGGGGTGATGACCGACAGGGGGCGGGCGTTGTCACGGGCCAAAGGCAGCGGGTTTGCCGCCCGGGTCTGGTTGGAAAATGACGGCGCACCGGTAACGCAGCAAGAGGCTGCAAGCCGCTGGCAGGACGGCCCATTTTCCGCGCTGAGAGGAAAACGCGCGGCCGAGGCTTTTGCCGGGTGCGGGTCTCATGTGCTGGTGGTCAGCAATCAGGCTTTGACCCGACCGGCCCCCGGTGACTGCCTGATCCTGGACCCAAAGATCCTACGCCAAACCGGAAGCCTGTCGATTGCCAAGACGGGGACAATAACCACCACGCGCAGCAAAACAGGGCTCCGTTTATGGAGCCCCCAAGATTGGTATAAATCAAAAGATCCGCTGGCCGGAGCTGTGATTGCGATCCCGCGGGACACTCACATCGCGCAGGCTGATCAGTAGCTGCGGATCAGCCCCACCAAACGCCCCTGAATTCGCACCATATGAGAGGGGTATTTCTGGGTTGGATAGGCCGGGTTTTCCGCCACAAGCTCAATCGTGTCACCCTTGCGCATGAACCGTTTCAGCGTGGCCTCCTGATCGTCAACCAGCGCTACGACAATATCGCCATTGTCTGCATGCGAGGTCTCACGGATCACCACAACATCGCCATCATTGATGCCCGCATTCATCATGGAGTCGCCTTTGACCTCAAGCGCAAAATGCTGACCCGAAGAAGACAGCATTGCGGTCGGCACAGCCACCTGATGCGAAACCTCGCTGATAGCAGAAATCGGCACACCCGCTGCAATACGTCCCATAACCGGCAGTTCGATGGCACCGGACATCATGACCTCAGCCGCGCGTGACTTTTCGGCGGTGTCTGGCTTCCCGTCGTCGATGACCTGCGGGGTTGCCACCTGCGCGTCACCGCCCATGCTTTCCGGCAATTTGATAATTTCAATGGCACGGGCACGATGGGCAAGACGACGGATAAAGCCGCGCTCTTCCAGCGCGGTGATCAATCGGTGGATGCCCGATTTGGAGCGCAAATCCAGTGCGACCTTCATTTCGTCAAAACTGGGCGGGACACTATCGCGCTGCAGACGTTTGTGAATGAATTCCAGCAAATCCAACTGCTTCTTCGTGAGCATCTGCGCCTCGCCTGTTTGTCACTGTCGTGTTTTGTTCTACGCATGTTCCTGTTTTGTGTCAACCGCGAAGCCGTGGACAAAACAGAAAGCCGCCCCGGGTTGGGACGGCGCATCCGTGCGTTTGTGATCACGACAAGTCAGATCGCCAGATAGGCAACCGATGTCCCCGCATCAAGCGGTTCACCAAAAGGCGGGCGGATCAGAAGGGCGTTGGCCTCTGCCAAAACAGATAACAGCGCGCTGTCTTGTCTGGCACAGGGGGTAATACCTTCGGACGTCACAACGGCGCGCATGTAATGGGCGCGCGGGCCGTTTTCCGAGACGGGCACCAGCAAGGGCGCGGATTTTAACGGCGCATCCGTGGGCAGGCCCAGCATATGTTCCACCATCGGTTTCAGGAACACATGGCCACAGACCATAGCCGAGACCGGATTGCCGGGCAGGCCAACCATAGCCGCGTCGCCCATCCGACCGCCCATCAGAGGTTTACCGGGGCGCATGGCAACCTTGTAGAAGGATTGCTCCATCCCGAGATCCTGCGCGACCTGTCCCACCAGATCATGGTCCCCAACAGAAGCGCCCCCAATGGTCACCACCAGATCAGCGCCTTCGGCCAGCTTGAATGCCGCCTCGAGGACAGGTTTCTGATCTCGCGCGATTGGCAGAATGCGGGCCGTTGCACCAAGACCTTCCAACAGCGCCTTCAGGCCAAAGGTATTGGAGGCGATGATCTGATCGGGGCCGGGGGTATCTCCGGGCATGACCAACTCATCTCCCGTAGACAGCAGCGCAATAACGGGCTTGCGCCGCACCGGTACGGTGGCGATGTTCATCGCCGCGAGCAGGGCAATATCCGCAGATGCCAGACGTTTTGGAGCCGCAACCACATCGCCGGTTTTGAAATCACCACCGGCTGGTCGGATATTGTCGCCACCGGGTTGGTCCAGGATGGTGATCAGGCTGCCCTTGCGGTCTACATCTTCCTGAATAACGACAAAACTTGCCCCCTCGGGCACCGGAGCACCAGTGAAGATCCGCACCGCCTGACCCGCGCCAACGCGCCCTTCGAACCCGTGACCGGCGGCGGCTTCACCAATAACCTTGAACATGGCATGAAGTTCAACCTCAGCCTTGTTGACCGCATACCCATCCATGGCAGAAGCCGCAAAAGGCGGCTGGTCCCGATTGGCGGTCAGATCCTCTGCCAACACCCGGCCCGCGGCCTCGGCCAAGGGGACATGTTCAATTTCCAGCGGGCTGACGAGGTCCAGAAGATGGTCCAGAGCTGTGCTGACTGAAATCATCTACGCCTCATACCGACCTGACTTTCCACCATCTTTCAGCGTGACGCGGATGCCTCCGATCTCCATTGCCTTATCGGCGGCCTTGCACATGTCATAGACCGTCAATGCGGCGGTGGAGACGGCGGTGAGCGCCTCCATTTCAACCCCGGTTTGGCCGGTTGTTTTGACGGTGGCTTCGATCTGGACGCCGGGCAGGTCAGGATCAAGGGTCAGCTCAACCGCCACTTTGGTCACCGGAAGCGGGTGGCACAGGGGGATCAGATCGGGGGTCTTTTTGGCCCCCATGATCCCTGCCAGCCGCGCCACGCCCAGAACGTCACCCTTTTTCGCACGCCCGTCAGATATGATGTCAAATGTGGCTTGCGCCATTTTGACAAACCCTGCCGCTGTTGCGATACGCGATGTCACGGCTTTGTCCGAGACATCCACCATATGGGCGTCGCCTTTTTGGTCGAAATGGGTGAGGCTCATGGTTCAGGCCCCCGGCCGGGCGGGGTTGGCCAGCAGATCATGAGTTGCTTTGGCCACATCCTCCTGACGCATCAGGCTTTCACCGATCAGGAAGCTGCGCGCGCCATAACGCGACATATCCGCCAGATCCGCTGGCGTAAACAACCCGCTTTCGCAGACGATGGTGCGGTCGGCGGGTACTTGTTTTGACAGGGTGCGCGTGGTGTCCAGCGTTGTCTCAAAGGTTTTCAGATTGCGGTTGTTGATCCCCATCAGGGGTGATTTCAGTTCGCAGGCGCGTTCCAGCTCTTCGGCGTTATGCACCTCCAGCAGCACATCCATTCCCCATTCAAAGGCGCAGGCTTCCAGCTCGGCCGCTTGGGCGTCTGAGACGGATGCCAGAATGATCAGGATACAATCCGCATTCAGCGCGCGGGCCTCTGCCACCTGATAGGTATCATACATAAAGTCCTTGCGCAGTGCAGGCAGGGAACAGGCAGCGCGAGCCTGCACCAGGAAATCTTTGGCGCCTTGAAAACTCGGCGTATCCGTCAGCACCGACAGGCATGCAGCGCCGCCGGTCTCATAGGCCTGTGCAATTGCGACGGGGTCAAAATCGGCGCGGATGAGACCTTTGGACGGGCTGGCCTTTTTCACTTCGGCAATCAAACCGTAACCATCGCGACTGGCGGCAATCAGGCGATCCGCAAAACCACGCACGGGATCGGCGGCCTTGGCCTTGGCTTCGACCTCGGCCAGAGGAGTAGCGGCCTTGTCGGCGGCGACCTCTTCGAGCTTATAGGCTTTGATTTTGTCCAGCACATTTTCAGTCATGGCGCGGCCTTTCGGATTATTGGCTCCAGTCGATGGGCGGGTGCCCCTGTTGGGTAAGCCAGTCGTTCACGTTTGAAAAGGGGCGAGAGCCGAAAAAGCCGCGCCGCGCGGAAAGCGGCGAGGGATGCGCGGTTTTCAGGATCAGGTGGGTTTCGCCGGTGATGAATTTAGCGAGCTTCTGTGCCGTGTTGCCCCAGAGAATAAAAGCGGTGGGGCGGGCTGAGCATTGCTCCAGAATCTGGTGCACCAAAGGGGCCCAGCCGAGCCGTTTGTGACCATCTGCCTCACCTGCGGGAACCGAGAGCGCGGTGTTGAGCAAAAGCACACCCTGTTTGGCCCAGCCCCGCAAGTCTCCATTGGGTCGACTTATGTGAAGATCGGCCTCTAACTCTTTGTAGATATTCCCCAAAGAGCGCGGGAGCGGGCGAACATCCGGTTCCACCGAAAAGGCCAGCCCATGGGCGTGCCCCGGGGTTGGATAAGGATCCTGCCCCAGGATCACAACGCGGGTTTCTTCGGGCGCGGTATAGTCCAGCGCGGCAAAACGTTGTGGGTTGGGTGGCAGGATCTGGCGATGGTCTGCCTCCAGAGCGGCCTCAATCCGGGGCCAGTCCGTTTCGAAGAACGGCAGGTGAGACCAGGCGGCGGGAAGCGTGTGGGGTTTCATCAATGCAAGGGCCTTTGCGCCTCTGGTCAGATCAGGGGGCAGATCAGGACCAGAGGATGGTGTTATACGGCGGAGGTCAGCGCTGCGAGCGCCTCCACCTTGGATTTAGCAGCTCCACTGTCGATGCTTTCCTTTGCAAGATCAACACCTTCAGAAAGGGTGCTCACCTTGCCTGCAACCACAAGAGCCGCAGCCGTGTTGAGCAAAACCGCGTCGCGATAGGCGGAGGTTTCGCCGGCCAGAAGAGCCCGAAACGCCACGGCGTTCTCTTCTGGCGTGCCACCGACAATGGCCTCGAACGGGTGGACCGGCAGCCCGGCTTCTTCGGGGTGCACTTCAAAATCAGTGACAGCGCCAGCGTCCAGACCAGACACCCAGGAGGTCCCGGTAATTGTCAGTTCATCCGTGCCATCGGAGCCATGCACCAGCCAGGCTTTTTCTGATCCCAGGGCCAGCAAGGTCTCGGCCATGGGGCGGATCAGATCGCGGTTGAAGGCACCGGTCAGCTGGCGGGTCACACCGGCGGGATTGGTGAGCGGGCCGAGAATGTTGAAAATCGTCCGCGTGCCAAGTTCCTGCCGGGTTGGCATGACGTGGGCCACAGCCGGGTGGTGAACCGGCGCCATCAAGAAGCCGATTCCGACCTCGTTGATAGCACGTTCCATCACAGAAGAGCCCGCCATCACGTTGATTCCCATCTGAGATTGCAGATCGGCGGTGCCAGATTTCGAGGACAGGTTTCTGTTGCCATGCTTGGCAACAGAAACGCCTGCGCCAGCCGCAACAAAGGCAGTCGCCGTCGAGATGTTCAGGGTGTTTTTGCCATCACCGCCGGTGCCAACAATGTCCATCGCGCCCTTGGGTGCGGTAACGGCGTTGCACTTGGCACGCATAACGGCGGCGGCGGCAGCGTATTCCTCCACCGTTTCACCACGTGTGCGCAGGGCCATCAGCAAGCCACCGATCTGGCTGGGGGTGGCTTCGCCTTCGAACAGAATACCAAAGGCTTCTTCGGCTTCAGCCCGGGTCAGGGCGCGGTCGGCGGCGGCACCGATCAGGGGTTTCAGCGCATCGCTCATGCCGGCACCTTCATGTCCGCCAGGAAGTTCTTGAGCAACGCATGCCCATGTTCAGACGCAATGGATTCCGGGTGAAACTGAACGCCGTGAATCGGCAGGTCCTTGTGCTGAAGCCCCATGATGGTGCCATCTTCCAGCTCAGCGGTGATTTCCAGACACTCGGGCAGGCTTTCACGCTCCACCACCAGCGAGTGGTAACGGGTGGCCTCAAAAGGGGATGGCAAACCTGCAAACAGGCCTTTTCCGGTGTGTTTCATCGTGCCCATCTTACCGTGGACGATCTCATGACAGCGCACGACCTTACCGCCAAAGGATTGGCCGATGGTCTGATGGCCCAGACAAACCCCCATCAAAGGGGTGCGCGTTTCGGCTGCTGCTTCGACCATGGCAAGGCAAATGCCGGCCTGATCGGGATCACAAGGCCCCGGCGACAGAAGGATCGCAGCAGGGTTCATCGCCATGGCTTCTTGGACGTTCAAAGCGTCATTGCGGTGAACCTGAACATCCGCGCCCAGCTCGCCCAGGTAATGGACAAGATTGTAGGTGAAAGAATCATAGTTGTCGATTAGCAGCAGCATGGTTCGCGGCCTCGTTTTTGGCTGGCGGGCAGGGGGCCCACCGCAGTATAGTTGTTCCAACATAGATGTTCAGGGATGCGCGGCAGCGTCAAGGGCAGTTGCGGTTGCCCACGCTGCATAAACGGTGCAAATGCCGGAAAAACGGCAGTACCATGGTTGCACACCCTGGCGGTACAGACGAGAGGCGAGACAGGTATGCGGGGATTTTTAGGAGGCGTTGCAATTGGCGCTTTGGTCTCGGGAATGGGGGCGGCCTTGGTGTCCTTGGCGGTCCCATTCCCAAAATCAATCGATGTCGCCAGCGAAGACCCGCTTGGCGTGACGCAGCCCGACGTGGCAACGGGGGATAGCGACGCGCAAATATCGCAGGGCCTTTTTACCGGCGATGCAGACCTGGTCGAGGCGGCACCGGTTGCGCCGAAGGATCCAAACGCAAGAGGCAACACAGCCGGTTTGGATCAGGACGCTCTGGAACCGGCACGCAAACCCGCAGTGACCGAAGAGACAACAGCCCTGAAACTAACGGACACAGCGCCCCGTCAGGTGCAAATTGTCCCTGAGACAGCTCCGCCGAACCTCCCATCCGCAGACAGTCTGCCTGCGCCTGACGTCCCGTTGGACGAGCTTGCCCCCATTGTGGAAACCACATCCGCTCCGCTGCCGGAAAATGAGCCCGAGGCTATTGTGCTCGAAGAGGATCCCATTACCGAAGCACGCATAGATGCGGTGATTGAGGACACCCCTTCCGAAGAGACCGTGTCTGAGGAACCTGTGGCAGGTTCAGATCATGCAGAGCCGGATCAGACAGTGGCACTACCAGACAACGTCTCAGCAGAGGATGCTCCAGTTGATGTTGCTCTCGAAGAGAGCCCAGAGGCTCCGGCCGCTGCCGAAAACACAGAAGATCCAAAACCGACGCCGCCCCAGATTGCGTTAAATATCCCTGCGATTGCTGCGCCGGAACTGGCGACTGGACTTCCGGGGCTGACGCTGCCGCAGGTCTCCGATCGTCCCGAAACACAGCGCCTTCCCGAAGAGACCGAGGAACTGGCGCAGGAAACAACTGGCGAAAACCGGCCCCGTATCGGAAAACCCGGTGCTCAGCTGGCCACGCAGGGAAGCACTGAAACACAGGAAAGCACTGAAACACAGGCGGAGGTTTCCCAGGCTGACGCCGATTTGCCCGCCTATGTTCGCAACGCAGAAGAATTCATTGCGTTGGATGATCGGCCGTTGATGTCGATTGTGTTGATTGATGCAGAAAAGAGCATTGGCGCAGAGGCGCTGGTTGACTTCCCCTATCCGCTGAGCTTTGCAATCCGGGCCGATGACCCAGACGCACAGAAGAAAGCCGCAGCGCATCGTGCGGCTGGATTTGAAGTTTTGATGTTGGTGGATCTCCCACGCGATGCGGCCCCCAAAGAGGCCGAAACCGCGATGGAAGTCTGGGCGCCGAAACTGCCGCAAGCTGTCGGCATTTTGGAAGGCGTCGACACCGGGTTTCAGGGTAACAGACCTCTGAGCGATCAGATGGCAGCCTTGTCCGGCGCCCGCGGATACGGTCTGGTAACACAGGCAAAAGGTCTGAACACGGCGCAGAAACTGGCGCAACGTGATGGGGTTCCCTCTGCCGTTGTGTTCCGAGATTTTGACGGCGCCGGCCAGGACCCCCGCGCGATTCGCCGGTTCCTGGATCAGGCCGCCTTCCGGGCCGGCCAGGAGGGGGCCGTGGTTATGTTGGGCAGGCTGCAACCAGACACGATTTCCGCGCTGTTGTTGTGGGGGCTTCAAGACCGCGCCAGCCGGGTTCAACTGGCTCCCGTGTCCGCCAGCCTGCAAACCGGGCCGTCCGCTGAGCAATAGGTACAAGAGCATATATGGGCCTCCCCGCATGAAAGTGCCCGTTTTGGCGGCGCTCACGCAAAGGGGGGCACAGCCGTTGCACCCCTGTGCAGAATTGGGGGGCTGACCTCTGCGCCCGTCATAAAAGTTACGCATGGGAATTGTAGGTGAAGCGCACCCAGTTCACATTTGCCAGGGGAAGTACAAATGGCTGATAAACGCGTAGACCTATCTTGGGACGAGTGGGACGAATTGAACGACCCACGTCCAACCGAAAACGAATTTGACCGTGTTGTTGAAACCGCTCTGAGCCGTCGCGGCTTTCTGAGCGGCATTGTGGCCTTTGGCTCTGGCGCAGCTGTAATGGGCACCGGTGCTCTGTTGTCCTCAACCGCCGAAGCAGCCACCTCCAGCCGTTTTGCGTTCAAGCCGATCGAGATCGCAACCGATGCAACCGTTCACGTTCCGGAAGGCTACACCTGGGACATCCTGACCCGCTGGGGTGATCCGCTGTTCTCGGACGCGCCGGAATTCAGCCACGAAACCGGTGGCGACGACGTGTCTGACCGTATCTTTGGTGAGAACACCGACGGCATGGAGCTGTTCGAAATTGGTGGCAAGCAGGTGATCGCTGTAAACCACGAATACCTGAACCCCAAGCTGAACTTGCCGAAAAACGAAGACGGCAAACCGACATCGGCTGCTGAGGTGAAGAAACTGCAGAACCTGCAGGGTGTCACCGTCATGGAAGTGGAAGAGACTGATGCAGGTTGGAAAGTTGTCGTCGACAGCCCCTATAACCGCCGCATCCACCACAACACACCGATGCGTATTGCTGGTCCGGCAGCTGGCCACGACATGCTGAAAACACCGGCCGATCCAGAAGGTATCGAAGTTCTGGGCACCATGAACAACTGTGGTTCGGGCAAGACCCCTTGGGGCACCTACCTGACCTGTGAAGAAAACTTCAACGGCTACTTCGGCTCCACCGACGCAGCATTTGAACAGACGCCTGGTTTCAAGCGTTACGGCATCAAAGGTGAGAGCCGTTACGACTATGAAAAATTCGACGCGCGCTATGACCTCGCGAAAAACCCGAACGAGCCGAACCGTTTTGGTTACATCGTTGAAATCGACCCGACCAACCCGGACAGCAAGCCAGTCAAGCGCACCGCACTGGGTCGTTTCAAGCACGAGAACGCCGAAGTTGTCATCGCCAAAGACGGCCGCGTTGTTGTCTACCTCGGCGATGATGAACGTGGCGAATATCTCTATCGTTACGTCTCTAACGACGTTTACCAGCCGGGTGGCGACACCGAAAACCTTCTGAACGAAGGCACGCTTTATGTCGCGAAATTCCACGATGACGGCAAAGGCCGCTGGCTGCCGCTGACCCCGGAAACCACCGGCATGGATGAAGTTGAAATCTACATCCACACCCGTATGGCGGCTTCCGCTGCCGGCGGCACCACCATGGACCGTCCTGAATGGGTTGCAGCCAACCCGATCTCGGTTGAAGCCTATTGCGCGCTGACCAACAACAAGAACCGTGGCGTCAAGCCGAACGCCGGTGGTGATGACACCTCGCCGAACGCAGTGAACCCGCGTGAAGCCAACAACTATGGTCAGATCGTACGCTGGAAACCGGCGGATGCGAACTATGCCGCCGATACGTTTGACTGGGATCTCTATGTCATGGCCGGCAACCCGAATGTGCATGGTGACGAATATGCGGGTTCTGCAAACGTCCACCCGGGCAACATGTTCAACTCGCCGGATGGTATGGCGTTTGACACCTCGGGCCTCCTGTGGATCCAGACCGACGGCAACTACAAGAACGAAGGCGACTTTGAAGGTCAGGGCAACAACCAGATGCTGGTTGGCGATCCTGTAACCGGCGAAATCGTGCGCTTCATGACCGTACCTTACGGCGCGGAAGTTACCGGCCTGTGCTGGTCTGCGGACCGCCGCTCGATGTTTGTTGGCATCCAGCACCCGAAAGCACCGTTCCCGGACGGCGAGGGCAAACTGGCGCGCTCTTCCGTTGTTGTTGTAAAACGCGAAGATGGCGGCCTGATCGGCTAAGCCCCTGTTAAAAATGAACGAAAGCTGCGCCCTTTGGGGGCAGCTTTTTTCATTTGGGGAACAGAAACGGCGCGGCGCCTTTGGGCTGGCGTTGATTTATTTAATATCTTTGCCTTTTAATCGCCGTGCACACAGACCCAAAGCGCCCAGAGCGGCCAGCAGCAGCGGCGCTGTCATTGGCAGAGGTACGGGTGCGATTTGCGAAGAACCGGGCGGGACGTTTTGGTCCGTAACGATAGTACCACCAGTCGATCTACCGCCCCCTCCGGTAAACGTAAAAGGCGTTTGGAACGGAGATCCGGAAGATCCAAACCCATCGGAAGATGAACCACCCGATTGTCCATTTCCAGATGTCGAAGATCCAAAGCGCTGTACATTGAACGCATCAAAGAACTGCTCAGCAGCAGGAAGGGGAAGGTCATAGCTGTTCCAAAGCGCGGGATTGATCAGTGGCGCAACCCTTGGGAAGTTCGGAACGTTGACCCCGAAGCCGTTTCCACCCGAAAAGCCTTCTAGGTTTACCGAAGCCAGAGCAAAATCAGTACGTTGGGACGGGCCGCCCAAAGGTGCGCCTGTACGAAATGACAAGTCTGGTTCCCAAAACGGCAGACCTGCGATGGGATCGTTCGCAAATTGAAAAGACAGGGGTTCAATGTTTGTCAGTTCTTCAAACGCCAGTTCGCTGAACGTTCCAAATGCAATAGCTGTTGGAAACACCGCCAGAACAAATGTCGAGACGAACCTAAATCGCCCTTTAGTCTTTCGTTGATTTCTGATCCAGAACTTCACCCAACACTCTTCTTTTTTAACGAAACATTTGCGATTTGAGCTCTATTTTTTTGCAAACAGATGCCTAAATGACACTTTAATAAAATCGGCAGCAACTCAAGAAGAATATGACATTCTCGTGAATGCAGCCCGAAACCATGCCGTCTGTGGGTTTAATCACAGTGACCTTGGTCTATTGTTTCAAATTTGGGTAAATATATCCCTAATGCATCCGGTCAGCGCATCACGTGGTTCTACCCGATCTGTTACGGTGTTTCAGAGACAGGCACCGCAGCCGAGCAGATAGAAACGAAAACCTGCAACCGCTCGGGTTGCAGGTTCAGCGTGGACGTTTTCTTTAGGAATTTCCGCCGCGGGTAAAACGCGCCGCATCCTCAGCAGCGCGGCGGATGGCGTTGGATTTGTGAACGGTTTCCATATATTCAGCCTCTGGATCGCTGTCATAAACAACACCACCACCGGCCTGGATATAGAGTTTCTGATCCTTCACAATTGCTGTGCGCAGGGCAATACACATGTCCATATCACCGCCAGCTGAGAAGTAACCGACACCACCACCATAGACACCGCGTTTTTCAGGTTCCAGCTCGTCAATGATCTCCATCGCGCGGACCTTGGGCGCGCCGGATACAGTGCCCGCAGGCATCCCGGCAAAAAACGCATCCAGCGCATCTTTGCCTTCGTCCAATTCGCCCACCACGTTTGAAACAATGTGCATGACATGGCTGTAGCGTTCTATGATGAACTCTTCAGTGGGTCTGACGGTGCCGATTTTGGCCACACGCCCCACGTCGTTACGCCCCAGGTCCAAAAGCATCAGGTGTTCCGCCAGCTCTTTCTTGTCTGCCAGCAGATCCAGCTCATTCGCCTTGTCCTCCTCGGGGGTTGCGCCACGGGGACGGGTGCCGGCAATGGGGCGGATCGTCACCTCATTGCCAAAGACCCGAACCAGAATCTCGGGTGAGGCACCAACAACCTGAAAGCCGCCAAAGTTAAAGTAGAACATAAAGGGCGAAGGGTTGGTACGGCGCAGCGAGCGATAAAGCGCAAAAGGCGGCAGTGGGAAGTCATGAGTCCAGCGTTGGGCCGGCACAACCTGAAAGATGTCGCCCGCGCGGATATATTCCTTCGCTTTTTCAACCGCTTCCATATAGCCCGATTTGGTGAAGTTGGAGACAGGCTCGCCCACGTCGCGGCTGTCGCCCAGATCGCGGGTGGCGTCGGGCATGGCGCGTTCCAGATCACGTACCGCGTCCATCACCCGCTCAGACGCCTGCGCATAGGCCGCACGCGCCGATTGCTCGGCGTTAGCCCAGACCGGAGAGACCACGGTCACTTCGCCTTTGACACCGTCCAGAACGGCAATCACTGACGGGCGCATCATCACCGCATCGGGCAGGCCAAGCGGGTCCGGGTTCACATTGGGCAGAACCTCCACATGGCGCACCATGTCATATCCAAGGTATCCAAACAGACCAGCGGCCGCCTGGGGCAAGTCTTCGGGCAGGTCCATTTTGCTTTCGTCAAGAAGCGTCCTCAGATTGTCCAGCGGGTTGCCGTCCTGACGCGTGAAAGCCTCGTCGTCAAAACGGGCTGTGCGGTTCAGCTCCGAAAATTCCCCACGTGAGCGCCAGATCAGATCCGGTTTCATGCCGATGATGGAATAGCGTCCGCGCACCTCGCCACCGGTCACGGATTCCAGCATAAACGCGTCCTTTTGCGCACCGGTGAGTTTCAGCATCAGCGAAACAGCAGTATCCAGATCCGCTGCAAGGCGGGTATACACAACCTGATTTTCGCCCACTTCATAAGCGCTTGCGAAGTCTTTGTATTCGGGTGTCAGAGCCATTTTGGGGTGCCCTTATCAGTAGAAGTTGGCCTGAACAGCCGCAAGCGCCTGTTGGTTAACCGTGGGCTCTGCCCGTTGCAGCAAGTCGTTTGCATAGGCTTCAAACAGGGCCTGTGCCAGCGATTGGTCGAGCTGGTTGCTGATCGCATCAGCCAATGTGGTCAGATCATCATTCTCTGCCGGGGGCAAGATTTCATCCAGACGGACGACAGCGGTGTTTTCGTCACCGGTGACCACGCGCAGATCTCCCACTGCCATCTCAAAGACCTGGTTCATCAGATCCGCCGGCGTGTGATCCAGATAGGCGGTACGGGTCAGGCCTTCTTCGGTCTGGACCTCCGCGGTCTCAGGAAAGTCCTTGCTCTCCTCAATCTGTGCCACCAGATCCTCGGCCTGTGCGGCCAGAGCGCTGGCCACGCGATCCGCGTTCCAGGCCGCCAGCACTGCATCGCGCGCGTCTTCGAACGGTTCCGGACGGGGGGCCAGAACCTCATCCAGACGCAGGGCATAAAGGCTGCCATCTGCAAGGAAATCTACGGTCGGAAAATCATCCACAGTGACCGAGCTGGCCCGGTTGCGGAAGCCATCATAGGCCGCGATGTCGTCTTCGCTGGTGGCGGTCCAGTTGATGGTACCCAGCTTCAAACCGTCGCTTGCAGCGACTTCTTCAAGTGTGACGCCACCGGCCAGAAGATCTTCGATGTCCTCGCTGCGGGCCTCGATCAGGCGGCGGGCGCTGTCGCCGGCCAGTTCACGGCGCAATTCGTCGCGTACGTCATCCAATGCAGTGCTGCGCGCTTCGAGGATGCCATTTACACGGTAGAGCGCCGGCCCAAGGTCAGAGGGCAGGGGGCCTACGACCTCACCGGTCTCGGCGGCAAAGATGCCGTCGCCCGCTTCGCCCAGATCCTCAAGGGTCACGTCCCCCAGATCGACATCCCCCAGAGACAGGCCACGCGCGGCCACAAGACCTTCAAAGATGGTGCCGCCCAGATCCAGTTGGGCCTTGGCGCTTTCGGCTGCGGCCTGATCTGCAAAGACGAGACGCTCGACCAGACGACGTTCCGGCAGTTGATAGATATCCGCCCGGTCGTCGAACGCCGTTTGCAGCGCGCTCTCTTCGATATTGACGTCATCCATCACCATTTCGGGGTTCAGCTGCACATAGGTGATAACCTTGGTTTCCGGCAGTGTGAAATCTGCGATGCGCTCATCATAAAACGCCTTCAGCTCTTCGTCGGACGGGGCGATCTGCGGCAGGATCACGTCTTCGGGCGACAGCACAACATAAGAGAAGCTGCGGCGTGCGCCCACATAATCCAGCAAGGTGGTTTGCATGACGGAAGGCATCTTGACGCCGGAAATCACAGCGCCCTGTACCAATGTACGTGCGGTTTCCTGACGAATATCGGCCTCGAAGTCCCGTTCACTGAGACCCGCGTTCTGAAGCGCAAAGGCATAGGCCTCGCGGTTGAACTGCCCGTCAATGCCCTGAAAGGCCTGAATATCGGCAATCTCACGTTGCAGGTTCTCATTGCCGGTGGATACGCCGATGCGGGAGACTTCATTGTCGATCGCGGCGACCGAGATCAGGCGGTTCAGAACCGCACGGTCGATCCCAAAGGCCACCATTTGCTCCATGGAGAAGGCCTGACCGGACTGTGCCTGAAGGCTGCGCTGTTCCTGTTGCAGGGCGCGGCCATAGTCGTTGATGGAGACTTCCTTGTCACCCACGGTGGCAACCGCTGTATTGGAGCCGGTAAAGCTGACCGCACCAAAGCCAGCAAGGCCCAGGATCAGCATCCCCATAAGGACCCAAACGAATGTCTTAGATAGTTGTTTCATGCCTGCCGCCCTGATGGCCAAAGTTCTGTTCTGTGCCGGTTGCAAGGCGCAAACATGCCTGCATCTCCTGCACATCTGTGGTTCGTCGTCCTGAATACGCTGACACCGGCGTCGGAGCAAGCGGGTCCAACCTGCCAGAGCCCGGTGTTTTGCAACAATTTAGCCACCAACGGGTGTCCAGGATGCGAGCCGCCGGAAAAGCTCTTCAATTCCGGCGCTGTCTACATTGGCAAAGGCAATCCGGAACTGACGCCGCCCAGACGGATCATCATCCGGGGTAAACATTGTTCCCGGCAGCATAAGAATGCCGCAGTCATGGATCAGTTTTTGCGCCAGATCATCCGAACTTTGCGGGAAGGGGTGTTCCACATAGGCGAAATAGGCACCACTTCCCAGAAGGCGCCAACCCACGTTTGCGAGAACCGAAAACCCCTCTTCGATGGTCTTGCGCCGCATCAGCATCTCGGCGCGTTCCCCTTTCAGCCAGTCCTGAAGGTTGCCAATTCCCCAAGCCGCAGCGATCTGCCCGATCTGGTTTGGACAAATCGTATGCGTATCCAGGAATTTTTCAATTTCGAACAATTTTGACCGCCCGGTCACAATTGAACCAACCCTATGACCGGTCAGACGATAGGCTTTGGAAAAGGAATACAGATGGATAAGTGTACCATCCCATTCGTTTTTTTGAAACAACTTATGCGGAACTTCGTTGCGCTTGTCAAAATCGCGGTAAGTCTCGTCCAAAATCAGAGCAATGCCACTTTCCTTGGCCAGCGCATAAAAATCAGCAACCAGCTCCTGGGGGTATTCAACGCCGCAGGGGTTATTCGGGGAGATAAGCACCAGCGCGCGGGTCCTAGAGGTCATGAGGTCCGCGGCCTCGGCAACGGAAGGCAACATGCCCGCTCCAACCGGCAAAGGCACCGCAGATACGCCAGCCATATCAAGCGCCATTTTGTGGTTGAAGTACCATGGCGTCGGCAGGATCACCTCGTCTCCTTCATCGCAGAGACTGGCAATGGTGGCGGTAAAGGCCTGATTGCACCCCGATGTAATGGCAACCTGCTCCGGCGCAACGGCGCACTCATAGTGGGCGCTGATCTGTTCAGCGAGCGCGGCACGCAGTTCCGGCCGCCCCAGAACCGCGCCATAAAGATGTGCGCTGTCGTCCTTCAGCGCTGCCTCTGCCATGACCTTGCGTAAGGTTTCCGGCGGCGGATCGGCCGGGGCCGCCTGGCTGAGGTTCAGAAGCGGGCGATCCGACGGGAATGAGACCCCCTGTATCCAGCGGCGCGATTCGACAATCGGAGAAGAAAACGTACGTTGCGTGCGCGGCATTGCCATAGGGAAGCTCCGTCAAGTTACGTGAGAAGTTCGGCCAAGAAAAAAGGCGCCCCAAACCGGAGCGCCCTGATGTTCAATCTGCAGGATTAATCCTTGCCACGGTAAGGCTCTACATATTGCAGCGCCATGTCCCAAGGGAAGAAGATCCATGTGTCCTGGCTGACTTCGGTGATGTAGGTGTCCACCTGCGGGCGGCCTTTGGGCTTTGCATAAACCGTCGCGAAATGCGCCTTGGGGTACATCTCGCGCACCAGTTCAAGGGTCTTGCCGCTGTCCACCAGGTCATCAATGATCAAGATGCCATCGCCATCCTTCATCAGATCCGCGTCGGGAGCTTTCAAAACCTGAGCATTACCCTGATCCTGATGATGGTAGGATTTGACACTGATCGTATCCACAGTGCGGATATCCAGTTCACGGCTTACGATCATGGCAGGAGCCATGCCGCCACGGGTAATGGCAACAACTGCGCGCCAGGCACCGTCGTCAGGGCCCTGACCATCCAGACGCCATGCCAAGGCTCGGCTGTCGCGATGGATCTGATCCCAACTGATATGGAACCCTTTTTCATGTGGAAGACGGTCTGTCATAACTGTTCTCCTGTCGCGGCTGAGCGGCGGCAAAGGGCAGGGAGCCTTTGTACCCCACTGCCAAATTCGCGTTTAGGCTTTGGACATATCCGGGGCGTCGACCGCCTTCATACCGACAACATGGTACCCAGCGTCCACGTGCAGGTTCTCACCGGTGACACCGGATCCGAGATCGGACAAGAGGTAGAGCGCGGAATTGCCCACGTCTTCGATGGTGACGTTGCGACGCAAGGGTGAGTTATACTCGTTCCACTTCATGATGTAGCGGAAGTCGCCGATACCGGAAGCCGCCAGTGTCTTGATCGGCCCGGCGGAAATGGCATTTACACGGATACCGTCCTTGCCCAGATCTTCGGCCAGATATTTGACCGATGCCTCCAGCGCAGCCTTGGCCACACCCATCACATTATAGTGTGGCATAACCTGTTCGGCACCGTAGTAGGTCAGCGTCAGCGCGCTGCCGCCTTCGAACATCATCTTCTCTGCCCGCTTCATAACGGCAGTGAAGGAATAGACCGATATATCCATCGTCATGGTGAAATTGTCACGGCTGGTGTCGACATAGCGTCCGCGCAGCTCGTTCTTGTCGGAGAAACCGATCGCATGAACAACAAAGTCCAGCTTCCCCCATTTCTCTTCCAGCGCTGCAAACAGCGCGTCGATGGAGGCTTCATCCGATACGTCGCATGGCAGCACGATCTCGCTGCCGAGCTGCGCCGCAAGCGGGTCGACCCGTTTTTTCAGAGCGTCGCCCTGATAGGAAAATGCCAGGTCCGCGCCGGCCTCGGCGCAGGCTTTTGCAATGCCCCAAGCAATTGATTTGTCGTTGGCAAGGCCCATGATAAGGCCGCGTTTACCAGCCATAAGTTGACTAGACATGCAGGTTCTCCGCCTGTGATCACGTGATTATGTGGTGTTTATTATGACATTGCTGATGCTTCAAGTGCTCACCGTTCCCCTGAGGTGCTTGTGGTCCCCCAAGACGCGTCCTAGGGTGCATTTAAATGACAATTTCGGGCAAGGATGGTGGACACATGTCTGATCAGAGTGAACTTTTTGCAGGCGATGATCCTTTTTCAATCGCGCGCCGCTGGCTATCAGAAGCGGAAAAGACCGAGATCAACGACCCAAACGCCATTGCGCTGTCCACTGTTGACGGCGACGGGATGCCAAACGTGCGCATGGTTCTCCTGAAGGAAATCGAAGACGCGGCTTTTGTCTTTTACACCAATTATGGCAGCGCCAAAGCACTCGAAATCGAAGCAAGCGGCAAGGCGGCTTTTGTCATGCACTGGAAATCCCTGCGTCGCCAGATCCGGGTGCGCGGCGTGGTTGAACGGGAAGAGGGTCCAAAGGCAGATGAATATTTCGCCTCTCGCTCCCTCAAAAGCCGGTTGGGCGCCTGGGCATCCAAGCAGTCACAGCCCCTGGCCAGCCGGGCCGCCTTGATGGCCGAGGTCGCCAAAGTCACCGCAACCAAGGGCACAGCGCCCAAGCGCCCGCCATTCTGGGGTGGCTTTCGAATCTCTCCGATTGAAATCGAATTCTGGGCCGACGGCGATTTCCGGCTGCACGACCGCTTCCAATGGCGCCGAGCAGAAAACGAGCAAAGCTGGTCGACCCGCCGATTGTCGCCGTAACAATTTTGTTGGAATTGTCCATTTCAGTACATGCACCGTAAATTTGTACTTGCAAATGTCCGGTCATATGGAGCATCAGAAAATCGCAAAAAACACTTAGAAAGAATTGGTGGGATTCCGGTGGCTGAAGACGTTAACCTGAGCAGCATGCAAACCGTTCGCGGCGTGGTCAAATGGTTTGACCCGACCAAAGGCTATGGTTTTGTCGTTTCCGACGACGGTGGCCCCGATATTCTGCTTCATATAAATGTATTGCGGAACTTCGGTCAGAGCTCGGTCGCTGATGGTGCCCAGGTCGAACTGATCGCGCATCATACCACACGTGGTGTTCAGGCAGTCGAAGTGCGTGAAATTCAAGCTCCAAAGCGCGACGATGTGCCGGTGCTCAGCGATTTTGCCGACCTCGATATGTCCGAAGTAAGCGCGCACCCTCTGGAGGCCGCACGTGTCAAGTGGTTCGACAAGGGCAAAGGTTTTGGGTTTGCCAATGTGTTTGGTCGTCCCGAAGATGTCTTCCTGCATGTTGAAGTCCTGCGGCAGTCCGGCCTTGCAGACCTTCAGCCGGGTGAAGCGCTTGCCATGCGCGTCATAGAAGGCAATCGCGGCCGGATGGCTGTGGAGGTCATGTCCTGGGAAGCAGCCATTGAGTAGACTGCTGCGCCGTTGGGCTTTGGCTGCTGCCTGCGCGTTTGCAGCAGGGGCAGCCCATGCAGACTGCCGGGCAGATCGGGTTGAGCTGCGCGGAGACTTTGGGCAGATCGCCTTTTCCGTCGAACTGGCTGACACTCCGGCGGAACGCTCCCAAGGATTGATGTTTCGAGAAAGCATGCCACGCGGTGCGGGCATGCTTTTTGTTTATGAACACCCCCAACGGGCGGCCTTCTGGATGAAGAACACCCTGATTCCCCTCGATATGATCTTTATCGAGGCGGACGGGCGGATCAGCCACATTCATGAAAATGCGATTCCCGGCGACCTGACACCGATTCCCGGCGGCGAAAACGTCTTTGCAGTGCTCGAAATCAACGGCGGACTGGCCCGTCGGTACGGGATTTCCGTCGGAGACGCGCTGCGCCATAAAGTTTTTTCAAATTCTTCACCAATTTGGCCTTGTTAGGGGTTTTCAATCCCGTTCAGCAAGGATAGGAAGGCGCACGGTCCGGGGCGTGGCGCAGTCTGGTAGCGCACCTGTTTTGGGTACAGGGGGTCGTAGGTTCGAATCCTGCCGCCCCGACCATTTCTCCTCTTCAAGAATGAGATTGGTCGGGGGACCGTAGCTTAACCGAAAGGTTAAAGCACAACATGTAGTTCCCTCCCTTGTTAAGCAAACCTTAAGAAACTGACGTGAATTGGCGTCATCGCACTGGTCGAAAACTCAGCGCACAGGCCGAAATACATTCGCATGCGCACAAATGACTTGCAAAAAAGTCGCATGATTTTTCTGAGCCGCGCCTCGTCCGTTTTTCGTTAAAATTGCACCCCTTCGACACTCAATCACCTATGGTTGTGGACCTGCAAAGGGTTGAAATCATGAGCCAACTTTCACAAGGCCTTGAAAGAAAAAAGGGAAACCTCGACCCAAACCAGTCGAATGCTGCACCGTACAAACACCTTTCGAACGCCTCCTGAATCGCACAGCAAATCACCCGTCTCAAACTAAAATTGGCGTCAATAGAAAAGAGGTATGTAACTCGGTAAATTTGGCGTTGACCAATTGTGGCTAAATACGTCAAATTGTGTGTACTGGATGCGGCAGCACAAGATCTTGTAGGTCTGACTGGGGCAACCGCAAGAACGCTCAAAACATGATCTTTCAAAGCCTTACGGGCAATCGGCGCTCTCTTTCCGCCGGTGAGGGAATGTTTTTTCCGTTTGTGCATGTGTCCGGTGCCGATTGAACACAAAAAACTGCAAAGCCGGGGCAGAACATATGAAAATCGAACGGAAGTTTACCACTGCAGGGCAAGATGCCTACGCTGGTTTGGACTTTACCGCTGCTACTTCCGAAATTCGCAATCCTGACGGGACCATTGTGTTCCGTCAGGAAGACATCGAAGTGCCGACGGCCTGGAGCC
Organism: Epibacterium sp. ABZ3_068; assembly: GCF_056159265.1. Lineage (NCBI taxonomy): Bacteria > Pseudomonadati > Pseudomonadota > Alphaproteobacteria > Rhodobacterales > Roseobacteraceae > Epibacterium > Epibacterium sp. ABZ3_068. The sequence continues at coordinate 3,276,321 of NZ_JBSWUV010000001.1, read as the reverse complement.
AGGTTGCCAGCGATGTGATCGCACAGAAGTACTTCCGCAAGGCCGGTGTCCCGGCCAGCACCAAGAGGATCCGCGAAAAGGGCGTTCCCGAATTCCTGTGGCGCTCTGTGCCCGCAAACGACACGGTTGAGATGGGCGGTGAGACGTCCTCCAAACAGGTTTTTGATCGTTTGGCCGGAGCCTGGACGTATTGGGGCTGGAAGGGCGGCTATTTCACCACTGAGGATGATGCCCGCGCCTATTTCGATGAGATGCGCCACATGCTGGCCACCCAACGTGCGGCGCCGAACTCTCCGCAATGGTTCAACACAGGTCTGCATTGGGCCTATGGAATTGATGGCCCGGCGCAGGGGCACCATTACGTCGATTTCAAAACCGGCAAGCTGACCAAATCCAACAGCGCCTATGAACACCCGCAGCCACACGCCTGTTTCATTCAGTCCGTGGCCGATGATCTGGTGAACGAAGGCGGGATTATGGATTTGTGGGTGCGTGAAGCGCGCCTGTTCAAATATGGTTCCGGCACCGGAACCAACTTCTCGGCCCTGCGGGGCGAAGGGGAAAACCTGTCAGGCGGGGGCAAATCCTCGGGGCTGATGGGCTTCCTGAAAATTGGGGATCGCGCCGCTGGTGCGATCAAATCTGGCGGGACAACCCGTCGAGCAGCGAAGATGGTGATCGTGGACGCCGATCATCCGGATATCGAGGACTTCATCCAATGGAAGGTCCTCGAAGAGCAAAAGGTTGCCTCCATTGTTGCGGGTTCCAAGATGCACGAGAAGATGCTGAACGGCATCTTCCAGGCAATCCGCAACTGGGACGGCGCCGAGGCTGACGCAACCGATCCCGCGAAAAACGACGGGCTGAAAAAAGCGGTGCGCGAAGCCAAGAAGGTCGCGATCCCGGAAACTTATGTCAAACGGGTGCTGGATTACGCCAAACAGGGCTACACCAGCATTGAGTTTCCGACTTATGACACTGATTGGGACAGTGAAGCCTATAGCTCGGTATCGGGACAGAACTCAAACAACTCGATCCGGGTCACCAATGCCTTCCTCACAGCGGTTGAAAAGGATGCCGACTGGCAGCTGATCAACCGTGTGGATGGTTCGGTGTCAAAAACCGTGAAAGCCCGGGATCTGTGGGAAAAGGTGGGTCACGCCGCCTGGGCCTGTGCAGATCCCGGCATTCAATTCCATGACACCGTAAACGAGTGGCACACATGCCCCGAAGACGGTGAGATCCGCGGTTCAAACCCTTGTTCCGAATACATGTTCCTGGACGACACCGCCTGTAACCTGGCGTCTATGAACCTGCTGACTTTCCTGGAGGATGGTAAGTTTCAGGCCGAGGATTACATGCACGCCTGTCGTCTTTGGACGTTGACCCTGGAAATCTCGGTCACTATGGCGCAATTCCCGTCCAAGGAAATCGCCCAACGGTCCTTTGACTTCCGCACGCTGGGTCTGGGCTACGCCAACATTGGCGGCCTCTTGATGAACATGGGGTATGGTTACGATTCAGACGAGGGACGCGCGCTTTGTGGTGCACTGACCGCGCTGATGACCGGTGTGGCCTATGCGACCTCGGCCGAGATTGCGGCAGAGCTGGGCGCATTCCCCGGCTATGAGCGCAATGCAAAACACATGCTGCGTGTCATCCGCAACCACCGCAGTGCCGCACGCGGGATGGTGGACGGCTACGAATCTCTATCGGTCAAACCGGTTCCGCTGGATCTGGAGAACTGCCCAGATGCGCGTCTGGTGGAATTCGCCATGAGCGCCTGGGACGAGGCGCTGGATCTTGGCGAACGCCATGGGTATCGCAATGCGCAGACAACCGTGATTGCTCCCACGGGCACCATCGGTCTGGTGATGGATTGTGACACCACCGGGATCGAGCCTGACTTTGCCCTGGTAAAGTTCAAGAAACTTGCCGGTGGCGGATATTTCAAGATCATCAACCGGTCTGTTCCTGCCGCTCTGGAGGGTTTGGGGTATAGCTCGGCGCAAATCGAAGAGATCGTCTCTTACGCGGTGGGACATGGATCCATTGGCAATGCGCCTGCGATCAACCACACATCGCTGACCGGTCACGGGTTCGGCCCGCGTGAGCTGGCAAAGATCGACGCCGCGCTCGAAAGTGCTTTTGATGTCCGCTTTGTGTTCAACCAGTGGACCCTGGGCGAAGACTTCTGCACCGGTGTGTTGGGCATCCCTTCGGCCAAGCTGAATGATCCAACTTTTGATCTGCTGAAACACCTTGGCTTCAGCAAAGCCGAGATCGACGCCGCAAATGACCACGTCTGCGGCACCATGACCCTGGAAGGGGCGCCGCATCTGCACCCGGATCATTATTCGATTTTTGACTGCGCCAACCCATGTGGGAAAAAAGGCAAACGTTATCTGAACGTTGACAGCCATATCCGCATGATGGCTGCAGCACAGTCCTTTATCTCGGGCGCAATTTCCAAGACCATTAACATGGCGAATACTGCCTCGATCGAGGACTGTCAGAAAGCCTATGAGCTCAGCTGGTCCTTGGGTGTGAAAGCCAATGCACTGTATCGGGACGGCTCCAAGCTGAGCCAACCGCTGGCAGCGGCACTGGTCGAAGACGATGATGAGGCGGCCGAGATCCTTGAGACGGGAACACCGCAGGAAAAAGCAACCGTTCTCGCCGAAAAAGTGGTCGAGAAGGTGGTCATCAAAGAGGTTTTGAAATCCCACCGGACCAAAATGCCGGAACGTCGCAAGGGGTATACCCAAAAGGCGGTTGTCGGCGGGCACAAGGTTTACCTGCGGACAGGTGAATATTCTGACGGCTCTCTCGGTGAGATCTTCATCGACATGCACAAAGAAGGCGCGGGCTTCCGGGCGATGATGAACAACTTTGCCATCGCGGTCTCGGTTGGTCTGCAATATGGTGTTCCGCTGGAAGAGTTTGTGGATGCCTTTACCTTCACCAAGTTTGAACCGGCCGGCATGGTCCAGGGCAACGACTCGATCAAAAATGCCACCTCGATCCTGGACTACATCTTCCGGGAGCTCGCCGTGTCCTATCTGGATCGCACCGATCTGGCGCATGTCAAACCGGAAGGGGCCGCATTTGATGATGTGGGCCGCGGCGAGAAGGAAGAAGGGATTTCCAACCTGTCAGAAATCTCCGACACCACAGCGACTCGCTCCTTGGAAGTGCTGAAACAGATCTCCTCAACCGGTTATCTGCGCAAGCGTCTGCCCCAGGAATTGGTTGTGTTGCGGGGCGGTCAGGAAACTCCAGCACGGATAAGCGATGTTGGCGATCCGCTGACGGCTCTGCAAACACTGGTGCCGGAGACATCCCAACCGGCAGCAACCGGTCTGGATGCGCGGACCAAGGCCAAGATGCAAGGATACGAAGGCGATCCTTGTGGTGAGTGTGGAAATTATACTTTGGTCCGCAACGGAACCTGCATGAAGTGCAACACATGTGGATCAACATCCGGCTGTAGCTGATTGTTATCAAAAGGCATTTGCAGGCAGCCAGCGGCAGATCTGCAAATGCGGCCCAGGGTCCCCGGGCAAAAAACGGGGACCACGAAATTCACCAATCTGGGGCGGGTGCGCTCGCCCTCAGCGCTGTTCAGGCCGCAGGCAAAACAACAACGAGCGGTATAAAAGAGAGTCTGAATGGTGAAACTTACCTCCTCTTCGGTGAAGAGGAGGTTTTGTTTCAACTCCCTTGCCGTTCGACAGGCACCGCTGAAAAAGGGCCAAGTTTTTGCCGTCAAAAGCAGGTATTGCGCGCGGTTCTCCTGCTTGAAATGGAGCAAGCGCTCTCTGAACCGTGATCCTATCGCTAAAAACTTCGGCGATTTGGAAACCACTGATTAAGCAATTTCAGGCATATTGAACTCCGGGATGTCTGGCGCGACAGCGCCTGTTTTCAAATTACCGGTGCAACTATGGGACACTACAGAATGTGGATGGCTCGGGCCGCTGCCGCTGCGAGCCTGCTGATACCGTTGTCCGTTCTGCCGACGGACGCAGAAGAACAACGGGGTTTCTTTTTTGGCGCGGGCTGGCCCAGTGGCGGGCAGGTCTTTGTGTTGGGCAAACGTCAGGGAGCGGGCGCCATAACGCCATCAAACGCATTGAATTTGCAAACATATACCGAAGGCGCGCAACTCCAGCGACGCAGCACGCGGCGGAAGTCTCATAACCTTGGCGGCGTGGGCCCGGTCCAATTGCGGGCCGGCTATGACTTTGGAAATATCTTGGGCTATATGGCGTTTGAGCAAGAAAATGGCCGTGACATCATCAATACCCAAGACCCAAATGTCAGTCTCGGCTTTGCGGTTCCGGTTTCCAACAACCTGCAGATCACCGGCGAAGTGACCCAGGATGAAGGATCTCAAACCAGCGGCGGTTCTGAGAATACATGGTCGCTAACGGCCGGGTTTCGGTTCTGACATGAGGATCAGAAGATCCCGGCAGATCTTTTGTTGGCGTCACCTGAAACCTGTGCTAAGCCCGTTGCATGAACATGACCCGTGCCATTTGCATTATCTGCATTACCTGCTGATTTCCTCAGCGGGCTGGTTTCTGTCGTTTTCTTCTTTCTGACAAGCTGCTAAGCCCGCGCTGCGCATCTTTTGCGCATTTAGGACTGCAATTTCGTGCCGGGCCGGGGCGATCCAAGGGAGCTGTCATGACGACGATCAAATTGCACAATACCAAGACCCGCAAGAAAGAGGTCTTTGCGCCAATTGATGAGCAGAATGTGCGCATGTACGTCTGTGGGCCGACGGTTTACGATCGGGCCCATTTGGGCAACGCACGACCTGTTGTGGTGTTTGATGTGCTGTTTCGGTTGCTGCAAGAGGTCTACGGCCCAAAGCATGTCACCTACGCCCGGAATTTCACGGATGTGGATGACAAAATCAACGCCCGCGCGGCTGAAAGCGGGCGTGAAATCAGTGAGATAACGGCAGAAACGACCCAGTGGTTCCTAGATGACATGGGGGCGCTTGGCGCGTTGGAGCCAACCCATATGCCGCGCGCAACCGCCTATATCACCGAAATGATCGTGATGATCGAAGACCTGATCGCACGGGGTCACGCCTATTCGGACGGGGCCGGGCACGTGCTGTTCTCTGTCAAAAGCTACGAGTCCTATGGCGCGCTGTCGGGGCGGTCGGTTGATGATATGATCGCCGGAGCGCGGGTTGAGATTGCCGACAACAAACGCGACCCGATGGATTTTGTTCTGTGGAAACCGTCCACTGACGACCAGCCGGGATGGGACAGCCCCTGGGGACGTGGGCGTCCGGGCTGGCACATTGAATGCTCCGCCATGAGCCGCGATCTGCTGGGGGCGAGCTTTGACATTCATGGGGGCGGCAATGATCTGATGTTCCCGCACCATGAAAATGAGATTGCCCAAAGCTGCTGCGCCAATCCGGACGGCGAATTTGCCCGGTTCTGGCTGCACAATGAGATGCTGCAGGTCGAGGGTAAGAAAATGTCCAAATCACTGGGCAATTTCTTCACGGTCAAGGATCTGCTGGATCAGGGCATCCCGGGTGAGGTGATCCGCTTTGTGTTTATGCAGACCCATTACCGCAAGCCGATGGATTGGACCGAAGAAAAGGCAAAGCAGGCCGAGGCGACGTTACGCAAGTGGCGCGCGCTGACAGCTGGCATCGAACCCGCCGCCAGCGCTGCTGCCGCGGTCCTGGACGCACTCGCAGATGATCTGAACACCGCCGGAGCTGTAGCTGAGATGCATAGGCTGGCCGCCGCCAATGATGCGGCCACGCTTTTGGCGTCTGCACGTATGTTGGGTCTATTGTCCGAAGAGCTGGGGGGATGGGAAAATCAAACCATCAAAGACGACCTGTCTAATCGTGTCGAACAGTTAATTAATGCAAGAATAGTCGCCCGACATGAAAAAGAATGGGCAAAAGCTGATGCAATAAGAGGCCTCCTCGCTATGGCAGGAATTGCAGTCGATGACGGGCAGGAGGATAATTGGTCAGTGGACTTTGGGAGGCAAGAGCTCGGTTGGCTTGGACTTTCTGCTCCAGCATTGGACGGTAAACTTAAACTTTCCCCGGAGGAGTTTAAGTTACTTTGCGACGTCAACGGGGTCGAAGCGGTCACAAATGCAAAAGGTCGCTGGAAGTCAGTTTCATTGGCAAAGCAGCTAAACGAGGTAAATGAGCAGTTTATAAAGATCGCCGAAAACGAGGCATCCCAATGAGCAAAGACCGCCTTTACCTTTATGACACCACTCTGCGGGACGGGCAGCAGACGCAGGGCGTTCAGTTTTCGACCGCCGAGAAACAGCAGATAGCCGCCGCGCTGGACGGGCTTGGGGTGGATTACATCGAAGGAGGCTGGCCCGGGGCCAACCCCACTGACAGCGCGTTTTTTGACGACGCCCCCAAGACGCGCGCGACAGTAACGGCCTTTGGAATGACAAAACGGGCAGGGCGCTCGGCGGAAAACGACGATGTTCTGGCCGCCGTGCTCAACGCTGGCACCGCTGCGGTCTGTCTGGTTGGCAAAAGCCACGACTACCATGTGTCTCAGGCGCTTGGTATCTCGTTGGAGGAAAACCTGGAAAACATCAGGGCCTCGGTTGCGCATATCATCGCGCAGGGACGGGAAGCGTTGTTTGATGCCGAGCATTTCTTTGATGGCTACCGTGACAATCCTGAATATGCCTTGGCCTGCTGCCGCGCCGCGCTGGATGCGGGCGCGCGTTGGATTGTTCTGTGTGACACCAACGGGGGCACCCAGCCGACTGTGGTCCGCGAGGTGGTAACATCTGTAATAAACAGCGGAATTCCCGGTGCCAAGCTGGCGATCCATTGCCACAATGATACGGAACAGGCTGTGGCCTGTTCTTTGGCGGCTGTGGAAGCCGGTGTCAGACAGATCCAGGGCACGTTGAACGGGCTGGGCGAGCGCTGTGGAAATGCCAATCTGACCTCGCTGATTCCGACGCTGGTTCTGAAGGAGCCCTATGCCAGCCTGGTTGAGGTTGGTGTGACAAAAGACTCGCTGGCGGGGTTGCGACAGGTTAGCCGGATGCTGGACGAGATCCTGAACCGCGTACCGCAAAAACAAGCGCCCTATGTGGGGGCTTCTGCCTTTGCTCATAAGGCGGGCTTGCATGCCAGTGCAATCCTGAAGGATCCGTCCACATATGAACATGTGGACCCTGCCGTTGTTGGCAACAGCCGTATTATCCCGATGTCCAATCAGGCCGGACAATCAAACCTGCGCAAACGGTTGTTTGAGGCGGGGTTGGACGTGGCCAAGGACGATCCGGCGCTGGCACGTATTCTGGAGACCGTGAAGGAGCGTGAGGCGCAGGGCTACTCTTATGACACGGCGCAAGCCTCGTTTGAACTGCTGGCGCGGCGAGAGCTGGGCCTGTGTCCAGAATTCTTTGAGGTCAAACGCTACCGGGTGTCTGTGGAACGTCGTAAAAACAAATACGACAAGATGGTCAGCCTGTCCGAGGCGGTGGTGGTTGTGAAGGTCGACGGAGAGAAACGCCTTTCGGTGAGCGAATCTCTGGATGAGACCGGCAGCGACCGCGGTCCGGTCAACGCGCTTTCAAAAGCGCTGCGCAAAGATCTGGGCCGGTATTCGGCGCCGCTGGACGACATGCGGCTGGTGGACTTCAAAGTGCGTATCACCCAAGGCGGCACCGAGGCTGTAACACGGGTTATCATTGACAGCGAGGACGCATCCGGGCGACGCTGGTCAACCGTTGGCGTCAGCGCCAACATAATAGACGCCTCCTTTGAGGCGATGCTGGACGCTGTAAACTGGCGTTTGCTGCACTGCGAAACCCTGGCCGAGGCCGCGGAGTAACCCGGTGCCCGAGCTTGTGTTCAACGACGACCTGCGGGCCTGCGCCGAACTGGTGCAACGCGCAGATCCTGACCGGTTTCAAGCCGCCATGGCAGCCCCTTTAGCTGCGCGGCTGAAACTGTTCGTGCTTTATGCTTTTAACGCAGAACTGTCCCGCGCCCCCTGGGCCAGTCAGGAAAGCATGATTGCAGAGATGCGGGTTCAGTGGTGGCGCGATGTGGGCGCAGAGATCGCAGAAGGCAAAACGCCCCGTCGCCACTTTGTCGCGACCCCTTTGGGGGAAATCCTGTCACCAGTTTTGGCCCATGACATTGACGCGATGGCAGAGGCGCGGCGTTGGGACATTTACCGCGACCCGTTTTCGGACCTTGATGGGTTGGTGAAATATCTTGCTGATACCGCCGGAAATCTGATGTGGATCTCTGCGGCAACTCTCGGATCTGCTGATGAGGGCACGGTTCGGGCCTGTGGTCTGGCCCATGGGGTGGCCAGCTGGCTGCGTGCAATTCCCGAGCTGGAGCGCCAGAACCGTATTCCGATGGTCGATGGCACAGCAGCAGGGGTGCAAGAGCTCGCGCAGATCGGATTGGACGCTTTGCAAAAATCACGGCGCGGAGCAGGGGCGGTAGACCGCTCGGCCCGCCTTGCTCTGCTGTCCAGCTGGCAGAGTAGCGCGATTTTGCATCAGGCCCTTTCAGAGCCAGAGCGTGTCGCACAGGGCGCATTAGGTATGAGCGAATTCAGGAAACGCCTGCGCCTGATGTGGTGTTCCAGCACCGGGAAATGGTAAGGCAGTACCTGCCTTACCCAAAACAATACAAGGCCAGATCACGCCAGACGGGGGCGCATCATCAGGCGCAAAAGCGCCACCCCAGCCAGTACCAGGAAGGGGGCCATCGCCATATTCACAGCGGTCCATCCTTCGGTTGGAGTGCCGCCGGAACAGTTCATCAATCCCCCTGAAGACAGCGACGCAACGGTCACCCCCCCAAATACGAGGAAGTCGTTCAGCCCCTGCATCCGGCCTTTTTCATGTCCCTCATGTCCGCTCGCCAACATGGTGGTTGCCCCGATAAAGCCAAAGTTCCAGCCCAAACCGAGCAGGATCAGCGCGATAAAGAAGTTTTCCAGCGTCACGCCGCTCAGCGCGACGGCACCCGCACCGGCAAGGATGACAAGCCCCGCTCCAACAACCTTTTCCACGCCGAAACGTACAATCAGATGACCGGTAAAGAACGAGGGGATATACATCGCCAGAACGTGGCTCATGACCACATTTGCCGCATCTCCCTGACCAAAGCCACAGCCGACAACCGCCAATGGGGTGGACGTCATGACAAGGTTCATCAGCGCATAAGACACGACGGCACAGATCACAGCGGTAGAGATCACAGGATCCTTCAGAAGCTCCCAGCGTGATCGGCTCGGCGGAGTAGCGGCCGAAGGCCGTTCTGGTAAAGGTATCCGCAAAAGGAAAAAGATCAACGCACCCACGAGGTTCAGTAGGATGATCACCATATACGTGCCCATAAATGGCACCACAAAGGCGTCAGAGGTTTCCACAACCAGGGTTCGCCCCACAACAGCCGCCAAAAGCCCGCCCGCCATGACATAGGAGATCGCCTTGGGCCGGAACGCCTCCGAGGCAGTATCAGCCGCGGCAAAGCGATAAAAACCCTGAGCGCTCATATAGACACCGGTCAGCAGGCTACCAGCCAGAAAGATCGGGAACGACCCCAAGTACAGCCCATATGCCCCAACAGCTGCGCCCACGGCCCCAAACAAGGCACCAATCACGAACCCCACCCGTCGTCCATAACGTTGCATAACAGCAGAAACCGGGTTGGCCGCCAGCATTGACCCCGCCACAATCAGCGAAATCGGCAAGGTTGCGAAACAGGCGTTCGTCGCAAGGGACTGTCCGGCAAGGCCACCAATCGTAAAGATCATCGGCATCTGAGCACCCAGAATAGCCTGAGCGATCACCAAAATGGCAACGTTGCGCTTGGCAACACGATCATCGGGGGCGGTCATGGTCATTGTCATGGCAACTGCCTACTCCTAAGGAGAATGCGGAACAAGTGACTCGCAACCATTGGTACAATCACAGGTCTGCAATGTGCAACATCGTGGGAGATATGGGCATGGCGACCAAACCGCCCTCTGACATTGGCCGGGTTATCACCACGGACGCATGTGTCCGTGAAGGGGCCGACTGGCTGTGCAGGCATGACCCGCGTTTTGCCGCTGCGCTGGATATGACGGGCCCTTTGCCACTGCGCCGTAAACCCGATGGGTTTGAGCAACTTCTAAGTGCGATTGTCAGCCAGCAGGTCAGCGTTGCTGCGGCGGCGGCAATCTGGAAACGGATGCGCGATGCCCGTCTGACCGGCCCGCGCAAGATCATCTGGGCCAGCGACGAAGAGCTGCGCGCCGTCGGCCTTAGCCGTCAGAAGATCCGCTATGCCCGCGCTCTGGCCGAGGCAAGGATCAACTTCAAAGCGCTGCGTGACGCCCCCGATGATGCGGTCATCAGCACGTTGACCGAAGTGCCAGGGATCGGGATCTGGACGGCTGAGATCTATGCCATGTTTTCACTGGGGCGCGCAGATGTGTTTGCACCCGGCGATCTGGCCTTACAGGAAGCCGCGCGTATTCTCTTTGATCTGGAAGAGCGTCCCAAAGAACGGGTTCTGCGCCAGATGGCCGAAGACTGGTCCCCGTGGCGAGCGGTTGCGGCGCGGCTCTTGTGGGCCTATTACCGAGTGGCAAAGGACAGGGAAGGGATCCGATGACACGTGTATTGAACGCCGGCCGCAAAGCGCCGCTTTCGGGCGAAACCAGATCTGCCGTGGTGTTCCTCCATGGCTATGGCGCAAATGGGGCCGACCTTTTGGGCATGGCCGATCCTTTGGCAGAGCATTTGCCCGATACGCTGTTTGTAGCGCCCGACGCTCCCGAGGCCTGTGCCGGTGCGCCGATGGGGTTTCAGTGGTTTCCGATCCCATGGATCGACGGCTCTTCCGAGGAAGAGGCTGAACGTGGCCTACTGGCTGCAGCCGAAGATCTGAACGCCTTTTTGGATGCGCTGATGGTGGATGAGGACCTGCTGCCGGAACAGGTTGTTCTTCTGGGCTTTAGTCAGGGCACCATGATGAGCCTGCATGTAGCGCCGCGCCGCGAGGATCCAGTGGCCGGAGTTGTCGGGTTTTCCGGACGGTTGATGCGGCCTGAACTTCTGAACGACGAAGTGGTTTCGCGTATGCCGATTCTTCTAGTCCATGGCGATCAGGATGATGTGGTCCCGATCGAATCCTTGCCTCAGGCTGCCGAAGCACTGCAAGAGGCTGGGTTCAAGGATGTCTATGCCCATATCATGAAAGGCACCGCCCACGGGATTGACCCGGATGGTTTGGGGGTCTCTCTTGCCTTTATGCGGGATGTGCTGAGCCTCTGATCCAAACCGGAATAGCGTTTAAGAGCCGCGCGGCCGTCTGGGTTTGCGCGGCTTTTTGTCTTGGGCGTCATTGCCTCGGGAGCGGGTCTGGGCTTTTGGGCGGCGCGGCGGTTTCTGTGACGGTTTGGGGCGCCCCGGAATCCGGGGAACCTCAAGATCCTGCCACGTGCCCTGGGGCAGATCCTCCAGCGTCCAGGCACCGACGGCATAGCGGATCAATCGCAAAGTCGGATGGCCAACAGCCGCTGTCATCCGGCGTACCTGCCTGTTCTTCCCTTCGGTAATGGTCAGCTCCAGCCAACGGTCCGGCACGGTTTTACGCTCCCGAACAGGCGGCACACGCGCCCAAAGGTTAGAGGGCTGCGTGATCAACCGCGCTTTGGCGGGCCGTGTCAGCCCGTCCTTCAGCTCAACCCCTTTGCGCAGAGCCTCCAACGCGGCCTCATCCGGAATACCCTCCACCTGCACCCAATAGGTCTTCGGTAGCTTATGCGCCGGGTCACTGATCCACGCCTGAACACGCCCGGTATCTGTCAACAGCATCAACCCTTCGCTGTCACGATCCAGACGGCCAGCCGGGTAAACGCCGGGACAGTCGATAAAATCACTCAGCGTTTTGCGTGGACTGTCGGTATGCGCGCTATCCGTAAACTGCGGCAGCACATCAAAGGGTTTGTTAAAGCGGATCAATCGGGCCATGGGGCTGCCATAGGGGCAGGGGCAAGCTCTGGCAAGCCTTTGATCACCCGGACAGCCTGTGGATAACTGTCACGTCCCTGTCACGGAATCGAAATAAACCCTGCGACATATTGTGGACACTTGGGGGTTGCCTCAGCTTAACCACGATATATAGTTTTAGATAGCTGGGGCGGGGCTCCCCGCTCTGGTGCCAGTGAGGCAGACAGGGCGAGGAAGACGTTACCCATGGACGGCGATTTCAGGACAGAGTTTGTAAGAGCACCGGGCGCATTACGCCACCACCCGGCTTTGGTGTTGAACGCGGATTACCGCCCCTTGTCATACTATCCTTTATCCCTGTGGCCCTGGCAGGATGCGATCAAAGCAGCCTGGTTGGATCGCGTTGATATTGTTGCGGAATATGACGAAACCGTCCGCAGCCCGAGCACCGAAATCCGAATACCTTCGGTTGTTGTACTGAAAGACTATGTCAAACCTCAAAAGCGCGTGGCCTTCACGCGCTTTAATTTATTTTTACGGGATGAATTCTGTTGTCAGTACTGCGGGGCCAAGGGGGATTTGACCTTTGATCACGTTGTGCCACGCGCCGCCGGGGGCGTTACAAGCTGGGAAAACGTGGTTGCGGCTTGCTCCCCCTGCAACCTGAAGAAGGGTTCCAAGTCGCTGCACAGGGCGGGTATGTCCCTGCGCAAACCTCCGCGCCGTCCAGGTGCTGAAGAATTACGCAACACTGGCAGAAAATTTCCGCCAAATCATCTGCACGAAAGCTGGATGGATTTCCTGTATTGGGACACGGAACTGGACGCGTAAGACTTGTCTGTTGAATGTAATAAGCAGGCCATTGGGCCTGCTTATTTGTTACAGTAGATCTCTCGGATCTCTCCGAAGCAGCAGCTCAGGTTTTGGCGCGGGCCAGCATTCCAAAGAGGTCGCGCGGATCATCTGGGTCAGCCAACATATCGAGGTCCTCGTAAAACCCGGTACCTGCGATATGATCGCGGATATACCTGAGGGCTGAAAAATCCTCGATCGCAAAACCGACGCTGTCAAACAGGGTGATCTGGCGAGCGTCGCGTCGCCCTGGCTCCTGACCGGTGACAACTTTCCAGAATTCCGTCACCGGGAAGTCTTTGGGCATCTGTTGAATTTCCCCCTCGATACGGGTTTGCGGCGGGAATTCCACAAAGACATCTGAACGGGACAGGATGCCCGCAGCCAGTTCGGTCTTGCCCGGGCAGTCCCCACCAATCGCATTAATATGCACCCCGGCACCCACCATATTGTCGGTCAGAATCGTGGCACATTGCTTGTCCGCAGTGCAGGTTGTCAGGATCTGCGCTCCCTGAATTGCCTCTTCGGGCGTGCTGCAGGAGACAAAGTTCATCCCAAGACCCGAGAGGTTTTGCGCACATTTACGTGTTGCGGCGGGATCTTTGTCATAAAGGCGCACTGTTTTCAGATCACAGATTGCCTTCATCGCGAGGGTCTGGAATTCGGACTGCGCCCCATTGCCGATCATCGCCATGGTATCCGCACCTTGGGGGGCCAGATGTTTGGCAACCATCGCCGAAGTGGCCGCGGTGCGCAGGGCGGTTAAAATCGTCATCTCTGTCAAAAGCACCGGATAGCCGGTATAAACATCCGCCAGAAGGCCAAAGGCGGTGACTGTCTGCAGCCCTTCTGAGGTGTTCTTGGGGTGGCCATTTACGTACTTGAACCCATAGGCCTCCCCGTCGGATGTGGGCATCAGCTCGATCACGCCCACGTCGGAATGGCTGGCCACACGCGGGGTCTTGTCAAAGGACTCCCAGCGTTTGAAATCATCCTCGATATAGGTGGCCAGACCTTTCAGCATCTCTTCTATGCCAATGTGGTGGATCAGCTGCATCATATTGGCGACGCTGACAAAGGGTACCAATGCCTTGTGTGATGGTTGGGTCATTATTCTGTCCTGCCTTGGCGTATGTGGATTACAAAAAACTGCGGGTTGAGCGGTCAAAAACCCGACGCCCAAAGGCCGAGGCGCACAGGTCGACCATCAGATGTGCCGTGCGGCCGCGTTCGTCCAGAAACGGGTTCAGCTCGACCAGATCCATCGAGGTCACAAGACCGCTGTCATGGAGAATCTCACAGACCAGATGGGCTTCGCGCACAGTTGCGCCGCCTGGCACGGTTGTTCCAACCGCCGGTGCGACAGAAGGATCCAGGAAATCCACGTCCAGCGACACATGCAGCATTCCGTTTTCAGTTGCGACCCGTTGCAGGAAGCGTTGCAGCGGTTTGACGATGCCGTTTTCGTCGATATCGCGCATGTCGTGCAGGTGAATGCCGGTATCCCGCATCGCTTTGCGCTCCATATGATCCACCGAGCGCAGCCCCATCATACAGACATTTTTATGCGGAACCGGATGAACGACGGGTGGAAAGGGTCCAAACCCGGGCACCCCGGTAAAATAGGCAGCAGGTGTTCCGTGGAGATTGCCGCTTTCGGAGGTTGCAAGCGTGTGGAAATCCGAATGCGCGTCAAGCCAGAGTACAAACTGCGGGCGTTTCACCTGGGCGGCGTATGAAGTAACTCCGGTCACGGTTCCCATGGCCAAGGCGTGATCTCCGCCAAGGAAAATGGGAACCCCCTCGGCCATTGTAGCGGCGGCCACCTTTTGCAAGGCTGTTGTCCAGGCCACCGTTTCATTCAAGGCATGCGGGTGGGTTTCAGCATGCTCCGGTATAAACGGTTCCGGCAGAATGTTGCCACGGTCTGTGACCTTATGGCCAAGCCCCGCAAGCGCATCCCCCAGCCCCGCCGTGCGATATGCATCAGGCCCCATCAAACACCCGTTGCGCAGCTTGCCGCTGTCCAGGGGTGCACCAACCAAAATACAATGTTGAACCATCGGATATGAACTCCGTCTCTGTGTTAGAAACGATTTATCCATTCATAAAGGGTAGAAAAAACCCATATTTGTGACCATACCGGAAGCCAAACAGCCAAAACGGAAACTTAAATGGACAAAGTGGACGAACGCCTGATCTCAGCTCTGCGCCATGACGCACGGGCGTCTCTTTCTGACCTTGCAGCGCAGCTGAACCTGTCGCGCACCACAGTGCGCAGTCGCATCGAACGGTTACAGGCGCGCGGCGATATACTGGGATTTACGGTTGTTCTGAAAGAAGACGTGCTGCGTGATCCCGTGCGGGGTTTGATGCTGATCGGGATTGAGGGGCGCGGTACCAACCGGATTGTCCGCCAGCTTCAGGGGCTTGCAGAGGTGCGCGCGATCCATACGACCAACGGGCGCTGGGATCTGATTGTGGAACTGGGAACCGAAACGCTGGAGGATTTTGACGCGGCTTTGGCCAAGGTTCGGTTGATCGAAGGTGTCACAACCAGCGAGACCAACCTGTTGCTGGCGACCAAGAAGGACAGCTGAGCCGCAGGCTCAGCTGTATCCCATTTTCAACGCGTGTGGCGGGCAGCGGCCACCCAGATCAGGGCAAGGAAAAGGGACAGGATTGTGTTCCAACCTGCCATCGACACATTCAGGAACTGCCACGCGATCTCATCACAGCGTACCAAAGGCGCGGACATGATCTGTTCCATCAGCTGATCCGGGGAAAGACCACCAATCGGTGCAGAGGTGCAGGTGCTTGGGCCTTTCCACCACCCTTGTTCAACCCCAACATGAAAGAAACCAACCCCGGCAGTCGCCAGCGCAGCCAAAGCCCCCAGGTAAAACAGGACCGTTGCAGGCAGGAACAGGGCGACAACCGCAATGGCAATGGCGGCCATATGGGGGTAGCGCTGCCAGTAACACAGTTTACACGGCGCAAGCTCGCCCAGGTACTGAAACCCAAGCGCACCCAGCAGAATTGCAGCAGACCCAAAAGCCGCAACACCCGTCAAAAATCTTCGCATTTACAAGAACCTCAAGACCAGGAAGCCGCCAAACAGCAGGACGACGAAGGCTGTGAACACCAAACCAAGGCGCTTTTCTATGAACTCCCTCACAGGTGCGCCAAAAGCCCGCAACAGACCTGCCACCATAAAGAAACGCAACGCGCGCGCCAGAATCGAGGTGGCGATGAACGTCCCGATCGGCATGCCTGTCCAGCCGGACATGATGGTGATGACCTTATAGGGGAACGGGGTAATGCCCGCGCCCAGAACAGCCCAGAACCCAAAGTCATTGAACTTGGTGTTGAACTCTTCCATGGCATGGCCTTTGCCCATCGTTTCCAGGATCGGCTGGCCTAAGCCCTCGTAAAAGAACGCACCAATCGCATAGCCCAATACGCCACCGGCAACAGAAGCGACCAAAGCCACCAGCGCAATCAGCCAGGCCCGCGACGGGCGCGCCAGGATCATCGGAATCATCAGAACATCTGGCGGTATCGGGAAAACCGAGCTTTCGATAAAAGCCACAGCGGCCAGCCACCACAGGGCTTTAGGATGATCGGCCAGGGACATGGTTCGATCGTACAATGGGCGCAGCATTGGGCGTCCTTTTTTTGGTTACCACTCTTTCGTATCTGCGGTCGCATGGCCCGCGCAGCAGGTCAAGTTCTTGTCATTACAGCATAACACTGCCCATTTCGGATCCCAGCAACTCGAATCAATCGTAACGCTTTGTTTATAAACTAGAAAATAGGCACCTTCCGCCCTCACATCAAATCATTGCCGATTCAAGGCATAAACGTGCCCGATCCTGCATCCCGCGAATGCCCAGAAAAAAACCAACTTAGAAGAGTGGGCGGGTTGAAACCGTATGGATGTCTTGGGACTAAATCCGTTTTCCCTCCCAAAGTGCAAAGATCTTTTTGGCCTCAAAAAGTACTTCGTAGTCGTCGATCAAAAACGGCAAGTAACCGGGCTGCACCCCGGTGGCATCCGTAAAGGCCTTGCAAAAATCCGATACCGACAATGCGGCGCGACCTTTCGATAATGCCACGATGCAAGCATCAATCAGCAGCTCGATCACCGGCTCCAAACGAAACGCGCCAGCGGTCGCTAGCCTGTTGTAGAAATCACGTGACGGAAGCCTCCCGAGACCAAGTTCGGCCTTCTGGGCATAGGCGTGGCAAAGAGTGTGCAGCTCGGACTGGTCGTCCTTGTTGGCCATAGAGATTTCGGCGAACGCCAGAGGTCGGAGCAAATAGGTCAATTGCCCCTCTTGCGTGATCTGTCTTGCGAGGCTTTCAACGCCAGAAAAGATCAACATCAAAGTACGCTCAGACAGTTTGAGAAGTGACTTGAAATTATCCAGAATGTTGGCGCTTGAAGCGCCGGGAGTTCCTCCCGCTTTCCGGACAGTTTGATTATTGCCCCTATGCTGCGATTTTCCAAGTCATGGTTTCGTATGCTTGCGCGGGGGGAGGTAGCCTATGGCGGAGTGTCGGCGCTGGCGATCTTCGAATACTTCTTTGTATTCGAAGATCGCAGCCTTTGCTTGGTCGCGCGTTTTGAACCGGTTTTGGTGCACCACTCCTTTTTCAGCGACGCAAAGAAACTTTCCATCGGAGCCTTGTCCAGACACTCGCCGGTTCGGCTCATTGATTGGATGATCTTCGCAGACCCGAGCAGTACACGGTATTCGCTGCCAGCGTATTGCGCGCCGCGATCCGAATGGTGAATGAGATCTGGCACCGGGCCACGACCCCCAGGGCCATGTTCAAGGCATCACAGCACAGTTCGGATCGCAGATGATCGTCCATGGCCAGCCCACGATTTCACGCCTGGCCATGTCTTGGATGGCGCCGACATCGAGCCAGCCTTCATCCGTATCGGCGTAAGTAATGTCAGCGAGACAAACCCGGTTCAGTACGGTACAATCGAGATGTTGTTCCAACAGATTTGGTGAGGGTTTGAGGCTGTGATTGCTGTCTGTAGTGCGCGGCTTGTGGCGTTTTCACAGGAGCGGCAAGGCATTGTTTTTACGAATTATTCTGGCCGCACACTACTCCAAGGCTGCCTCGCCATCGGCTTTCAGATCCTGGTGGACCCGCTTTGACCCATACCGTTTTTTGCTTCGGGAGAAAGCCGCTTTTATTTTTGGCAGCAGCTCGGCATCCCGGTCGGTACGCTGCTTTTGCCGCTGATCTCGGGCAGGGTGCTACTAAACAAAGCCATAAAGCCAGCTGCGCGCAACACCAACAATGTGACAGAGCTGAGCGATCGGATAAACAGTCTTGTGGGCAGCGACGAAAGCACGTCTCGTGTTCATGTCTTCGCTGCCCTTGAGGCGAAAGAAGCGGAAGATTTCTCGAGGATCTCATTTTCCAGCTTCAAGCGTTTGTTTTCCTTCCGCAGACGGTCCGGTTCCGCCGCCTCCGCCTGTTGCCTGCGCAGTGCCGCCATCGATCCTGCCGCTTCGATCTCCAGACACCAGGTCTTCGACTGAGAGCCCGTCACCCCCAGTTGCTTCGCGACACCGGTTTATGTGGAACCAGGCTCATAAAGCCGACCAACAGCCGCGGCTTTGAATTCATTTGTGAACGTCAGTCTCGATTGTCCCATTCCATGCTCCTTTCCTGAACAGGGGGAAATTACCCCGATGTCCGGGAACAGGAACGAAGTTCAACCTTCAGGCCGTCACGACAGATTGGAACTATGCTGCGCCTCGTTCGAATGTCAGCGAAGCGCAGTTAGTGATCTTTGGCTCAGTGCCATCAATGGGCTGTGACGGGAGCCGGGCCACCGCAGAAAGACAAAAAAACGGGCCCGGTCCTACACCCAAGACCACGACGCTACGCCTTCAAACTCGGAAAAGTCCGCAAAACTCAAACCGATATCAGGGACTAGGAAATGCGCTTTCCCCATAGCACGACGCCTACATCCCGCGGCTTCCACCTTGTCAGATTTGTCAACGCGGTCCAGACGCACCAACACAACCTTAACGCACTGGCCCGCATCAAAAAATCTTAGACAGAGCAGGCTTTGGCGGCACTTGCTCTAATGCCTGCAAAAGATAAATCAGTCTATGGCGACATCGATTCCATCGCTTGCTTGGTCGAACACATCACGACCATATCTTGATCTCAAATCAAACATCAGTTTGTGCACGTCTTCATCAATATATGCGTCGAACCAAGTTCGTATACCGAGTTGGGTCAGACGTCTTTGATGTTGGAAATCCAATTCGAAGCTAAAACATTGGAGGTTATGGCTTACGAAAACCATCCGTACATCGTAGTCACCATTTAGGCTTTGCAGTGCCAGCTCACGTGTGCGCAGCCGCCGTAAAATTGCCTCGACATGGACATTTAGGTCTTCTGTTTCGGGTATCCCGCTATTGAGCTTCCAGTTCGTGAACCAGCGCTTCTTGTGAGGGCCTTTCGTTTGCCAAGGATCGCCCTCAGACCATTCGTCATCAGGATCAATCCCCAAAACGTCCGTAATCGCTTGAGCGGTTCCTTTTCCTTGAATCCCGAGGTAGGCATACTGGCGATATGTCTGTGGCTCTAGTGGCATTATCTGACTTCTTTTTTGAAGGAACTGACTGGTCTTTCTGTCTATAGCGAACGTTGGCTCATTGTGTAGCATCGGTCAAGTTGGGCTCAGAGCGGCGCTGCGGCAGCAGGGGTGCAGCCAAACAGCGCTCAGTTCCATCCGCCCGATGACACCAGTCAGCCTATTCCGTTGAAAAACTCCGCTCGAAGATCGCTTTGATCTATCACCCAGAATTTCGGGGTCTCTGCCCATCTTTCCTTAGCAGCGGCCTGCTGGACTGGAAGGAGCTTGGTGAGCTTCCTGAGGTTCTGGGCGGTGGCAGCGAGGTGGAATTCGTCGCGTGCGCCGGTCGGTCCGCGTAATCGGAGACGATTGAGACCCAGAATGCTCTGGAAATGTGCGAACAGCATCTCCACCTATTTTCGGAGCTTGCAGGAGATCGCGTAGTCGATGGTTTTTGTGATCGCCCTCGCTCGATCCCGGGAGGGTTCGAACACGGAACCTAGGATTTTGCGCGCCGGAGCCTTGGGGCAGCAGCGCACTTTCAGCTCGCAGGAGACGCAATCGGTCTTGCTGGCTCGGTAGCGAAGCATGCCTTCACCATCAGGATTCCTCTCCCGAGGTTGCGTGAAGGTCCTGCGGCTTTGCTTCAATTCCTTTCCGTTCGGACAGGTATAGACATCACTTTCGGGATCACAGGCAAAGTCGGCGCGTTCGAATGTCCCATCCTTTCGGCCCGACTTGTCGATCACCGGGATATGGTGCGCGATACCGCGCTTCTGATACAACCAGTTCAGCATGGCGCCGGTGCCATAGGCCGTATCCGCGATCAAGCGTTCCCGCGCTATGTCGAAGGTATCAGCCACCCGGTCGATCCTCGTCTGGACCGATCCAACTTCGGCTTGTCGGATCGACCGGGTCGCTTGCACGTCCAGGATTACGGTGTTGTCGGTGTCGATCAGGTCGTTGGTGGAATAGGCAAAGTAGGCAAGGCTCCCCGAGCACCGGTCCATTGCGAGGCCGGATCGGAATGCAATGTGAACTTCGGATCGACCGGGCTGGCTGCGCCGAAGGTCGCATGATCCAGCGTGTCCAGGTATTCTCTGACAGCGCAGGGCGCGTCTGCGGGATCGATGCTGTGGGGCTCCGGTCCGCCTTCGGCGTCGAGTTCTACCGGTTCGCGTCGGCTTGGATGATGCGGGCATCCGCCGCGAGGCGCTGGCCAACCCTTCTGAGATGCAACGCGCCACCACTGTTTCAAAAAGCTGGCGCAACACGTCGCTGTCGCGAAAGCGGCCGTGCCGGTTTTTCGAGAAGGTCGAGTGAGCCGGCACGGGAACCGTCAGGTCGAGGTGGCAGAACCAGCGATAGGCGAGGTTGAGATGAACCTCCTTGCACAGACGGCACTCGGATCGGATGCCCATGATGTAACTCACCAGCGGCATGCGGATCATAAGCTCCGGATCGACTGACGGCCGTCCCGTTGTACTGTAAAACGCCGCCAAGTGTTGCCGGATCCCGGTCAGGTTGGCAAACCGATCAACCGGTCGAAGCATGTGGTCCGATCGAGAACTCGTGGAACAAAGCGCCTTGCGCTTCCTGCCGGGACCCCATCATCGCCGTTCACCTCAACCTGCCGTAGCCAGATTGAATCAGCGCTCAGTCCTTCTGGCAAGCCGCATTTTTCAACGGAATACGCGCATGTTCGACATTGGGGCGGACTACAGCATCGGTCAAATTGGGCTCTGGCTCTAAATCGCTTCGCGATATGGGCGCTTGTGGCGTGGGTTACGCGTAGGTGGGATTTGTTCAGGGTACTGGGGTGTTGGGAGTTTGCTGTTGATCGAGGTGACTTTGCCTCGGTTGACAGACGGTTTTCCCATGCACATTCAGCAAACAATGAACGTTGCGCCACTTCGGGCGCGTATAGCCTCGGATATGTCGGCGCGTAACCCTGGAGCCGCTTCGCAGGTCGGGCACTTGCGGGCGTGCAAGAGATTTACGGCATGGTTGGGGCGATCTCCAGAGACAGCCACTCCGGACAATTTTCGCGATTTCCGGCAGCATCTGATTGAGACCGGCACCAGCATCTGCACCTGCAATCGTACGATAACCGGGGTGAAGTTTTTTGTTCCGGGTCACGCTGGGGCGGCATGATCTGGTATCACGGATCTTTAGCCTGAAAGAGCCCGTCAAGATCCCGCTGGTGCTGAGCCGCAACGAGGTCAAACGCATTTTGCTGATGGCTCCGAGCCTGAAGGCGCGCGTGATGCTGTCTCTTGCCTATGGCTGCGGCGTGCGCGCGGGCGAGGTTGTTCGACTGCGGGTCGGCGATATCGGTGGCGAACAGAAGATCATCCGCCTTGTACAATCCAAGGGGCGCAAGGAACGCAATGTGATGCTGCCCAGCGATATTCTGGGCCTGCTGCGCGACTGGTGGAAGGAACGCCCCACCAGCCAGGACAAAGATGTGGCTGGTCCAGACTGGGTGGTCTTTCCCGGCTATAATGGCAAGCATTTGTTGTGCTGGAAGCACGCCTCTGGCGTGACGCGCCAAATCTCAAGGCTGTTTAGGCAGGCGGCCAAAGCGGCAAGCATCACAAAGCCGGTCACATTGCACACGCTGAGGCATAGTTTTGCGACTCATCTTTTGGAACGCGGCGTTGACATCAGTGGGATCCAAGAGCTCTACTCGGACACACCAAACTCACCACGACGGCGCGCAATGGCAGCGTCGAGACCGGCATGATCTCTGCCGTAGAGAGCCCATTGGACAACCTGTCTGTCTGCCGAAACCGGCCTGCACCGAAACACAGTTCGTCATGCTTTGAAGAACGCTGGTATTAATCCATTCTCGCAAAGCGGCCGGGACTACGGTGGATTCTACTTGCGTGAGGATGCAGTTCAGGCTGTTTTCAAAAAGAAAATGAATGCAATAGCTTAGAGCAAATCGCTTGCTGCCGTTAGCGGTTGTACCATACTGACCACAGCCAACCCGCAAAAAAGACTTGATAGCCACATGGCACGCTTTGTCCAAAACGGGCACTGTTATGCTGAAATGACAGTTCTCGCATAGAGGCAGGCGGATGTTTTCCAATTTTTCTGCACCTTTATGTGCATTTGCCTCTGGACCTTGGCTGCGGGCAAATATAATACACACCTCACGCGGCCCAAGTGGCGGAATGGTAGACGCAGGGGATTCAAAATCCCCCGCTGGTGACAGCGTGCCGGTTCGAGTCCGGCCTTGGGTACCACCGCGTATTTCAGCTTGATTATATCAGGCTCGATGTCCTTATGCGTATTTAAGACGCAGGTAGGACGGGTTTTAGCGCTCACACGGGCGCGCCTTCTTATCATCCCTTGCATTTCGAACGTGCTTACGGGCTACAATCACCGAGTTAGTTTCGGTTGGGGATTTTTTGTGACAAGTTTGAAACTTGCGCCGCAGGCGCATCAGCAGCAAGTGAGCTTGGCAATAGAGGCGATGAAACAGCCCGACGCCGCCAAAGCTGCACCGCTAAACCTACGTGGACCCGGAGATTTATGCCGGATTGTGTTGCCCTCGGTGACGATCCACCAAAAAACGAAATAAAAAACCGCCCCAAGGGGCGGTTTTCTTTTTCAAGAGTTTGACCCGATCAGCTCTCTGCGGGAGCCTCTCCGTCATCCTCGTCCTCATTCTGCTCTGCGATCCAAGCAACCGAGACGACAACTTCGCCGTTTCCGGTGTTGAAAACACGGACCCCACCAGCAGAGCGCGACCGGAACGAAATTCCATCAACAGGCACACGGATCGACTGGCCTTTTGAAGTCGCCAGCATGATCTGATCCCCCATCTCAACCGGGAAGGAGGCAACCAGCTGCCCGCCACGCATCCCTTTGTCGATGGCTGTGACACCCATGCCACCACGGCCGCGCACCGGGTAGTCATGGCTCGACGACAGCTTGCCCTGTCCGCCTTCGGTGATGGTCAGGATCAGGTTTTCTGCTGCGGACATTTCCGCATACCGTTCCTGGCTGATGGTGGCGTTGGCATTGACCTCTTCATCGGAGGCACTGCCTTCGCTCTCATCTGTGAGGCCCGCCATGGCGCGACGCATCTTCAGATAGGCAGCACGCTCATCCGAGGAAGCCTCGAAATGGCGGATGACTGACATGGAGACAACTTCGTCACCTTCGCCCAGCTTGATTCCGCGCACACCCACCGAATTGCGTGAGTTAAACACGCGCACTTCGGCCGAAGGGAAGCGGATTGCGCGACCGGTATTGGTCACCAGCATCACATCGTCATCTTCAGAGCAGATGCGGGCGTTGATCAGCTTGGTGTCGGCATGCTCCTCCTCGAACTTCATTGCGATCTTGCCGTTGCGCATCACATTGGTGAAATCCGACAGACGGTTGCGCCGCACGGTCCCAGCCGAGGTTGCAAACATGATCTGTAGGTCGGCCCATTCTTTTTCATCCCGGTCAACCGGCATGATCGCAGCGATAGAGACCCCGGGCGGGATCGGAAGGATGTTAACAATCGCCTTACCCTTGCCGGTCCGGCCCGATTGGGGCAGGCGCCAGGTCTTGAGCTTGTAGACCATCCCATCGGTGGTAAAGAACAACAGCTGCGTATGGGTATTGGCCACAAAGAGCGTGGTGACCACATCCTCTTCTTTGGTCTGCATCCCCGACAGTCCTTTGCCGCCGCGTTTCTGCGCCCGGAAATCTGCCAGAGGTGTCCGCTTGATATAGCCGCCGGAGGTCACGGTCACGACCATATCTTCGCGTTCGATCAGGTCTTCGTCGTCCATATCACCGGACCAGTCGACAATCTCGGTCCGACGCGGCACGGCAAAGTTTTCGCGCACCTCGCGCAGCTCATCCGCGATAATACCCATAATCCGCTCACGAGAAGACAGGATTTCAAGGTATTCCTTGATCTTCTTGGCCAGTTCTTCCAGCTCATCCGTGACTTCTTTGACGCCAATCTGGGTGAGACGCTGCAGACGCAGCTCAAGGATCGCACGTGCCTGTGTTTCCGACAGGTTATAGGTGCCGTCCTCGTTCATCTTGTGGGTCGGGTCGTCGATCAACTGGATATAGCCTGCGATCTCGGCCGCGGGCCAGCGGCGCTCCATCAGCTTCAACCGGGCTTCCGCCGCATCAGCCGAGGCGCGGATGGTTGCAACAACCTCATCCACATTGGAGACAGCAACCGCCAAACCACACAGGATATGACTGCGTTCGCGCGCTTTACGCAAGTTATAGGCGGTGCGGCGCGCAACAACATCCTCGCGGAAATCAATAAAGGACGTCAGGAACCGGCGCAGCGTCAGCTGTTCCGGACGGCCACCGTTCAGCGCCAGCATGTTACAGCCAAAAGACGTCTGCATCGGTGAGAAACGGTACAACTGGTTCAGAACAACTTCAGGCGTCGCATCGCGCTTCAGTTCGACCACCACACGGACACCGTTGCGGTCAGATTCGTCCTGAACATGCGCCACGCCTTCGATTTTCTTTTCGCGGACCTGTTCAGCGATCTTCTCGATCATCGACGCTTTGTTCACCTGATAGGGGATCTCATCGACAACAATCGCATAGCGATCCTTGCGGATTTCCTCCACTCGTGTCTTGGCGCGGATGATAACGCTGCCGCGCCCTTCCAGATAGGCTTTGCGCGCACCAGAACGGCCCAGCATGGTGGCTCCGGTTGGGAAATCCGGGCCCGGAATATACTCAATCAGCTGTTCGGAGGTCAGATCGGGTTCGTCGATCAGTGCAAGAGTCGCATCAATCACTTCGCCCAGGTTATGGGGCGGGATATTGGTTGCCATACCCACGGCGATGCCGCCGGCACCGTTGACCAGCATATTCGGGAAACGGGCAGGGAGGACGGTCGGCTCACGGTCCTTACCGTCATAGTTATCCTGGAAATCAACCGTCTCTTTTTCGATGTCGGCCAGCATAAAGGCGGCAGGCTTGTCCATGCGCACCTCGGTGTAACGCATGGCCGCCGGGTTGTCGCCGTCCATCGAGCCAAAGTTGCCCTGACCATCCAGCAGCGGCAGCGACATCGAAAAGTCCTGCGCCATCCGAACCAGCGCGTCATAAATCGCGCTGTCGCCGTGGGGGTGGTATTTACCCATGACGTCGCCAACAGGGCGGGCGGACTTTCGATAGCTTTTGTCGTGCGTGTTTCCGGTTTCATGCATCGCGTACAAAATACGCCGGTGCACCGGTTTCAAACCGTCGCGCAGGTCGGGAATGGCCCGACTGACAATAACCGACATTGCATAGTCGAGATAAGAATTACTCATCTCGGCTTCGATAGACACAGTAGGACCGTCGTACTTGGGACGTTCCGGCTGGTTTTCTTCCATGTTTTCAGGAGTTTCCGGCGTATCGTTCACGTCGTGTGCCCGCTCTTTCTTTTGGGTCTATATCTTGTATATGCACCATAACAGACAGGGCATATCATGCGCAAGCAAGTGCATCACGTGTTGGTGAAACAATAGGCTTAAACCAAGCTAACGCATCGTCATTTTTAGAAAATTCACCATTTCCTGCTATCCTTAGCACCAGTGACCTAAGCGAGGAGGACAGATTTGCCAACATCTGAAACCGAACTGATGCTCAAGGGGTACGGCCTGACCACGGCCGAATTCACCTATCACATGCCCGATTTTACGCATGTCCTGAATACCTTTGTCTGGCAGGACTACGATGTATTGCCAGACTATCCGCGGCTTTTCAAATTTATCGAATTCTGGCAACGTGAAATCGATGGCCCGTTACATTCCGTCCGCTTTACCCACCGACGACACCTTGCCTCCGGAGAATGGCGCAATGTCGTAGGCGAATTCTACCTGCACTGAGGCCCGTATCACGCGGAACAGCTGGCTCCGCCAAGGACGCAGAACTTGGCGCAATGCGGGTGGTTCAGATAGACGTCCTGCTCGGCCTCTTTGAGGGTCGCACCGAGTTCGAACTCTTTCTCATAGGGAAGGAGCGTACAGGCCAGAACAGTTGGCGTTTCCGCCCCTTTTCGCTTTACCACCATCCGTGAGGATGAACACATGATCGCGTCCGGAGACTTGTTCAGGATGCCC
This sequence comes from Epibacterium sp. ABZ3_068, assembly GCF_056159265.1. NCBI lineage: Bacteria > Pseudomonadati > Pseudomonadota > Alphaproteobacteria > Rhodobacterales > Roseobacteraceae > Epibacterium > Epibacterium sp. ABZ3_068. The sequence goes on along the minus strand of NZ_JBSWUV010000001.1, from coordinate 3,249,747 downwards.
CAGCACTCAGTGGTGATTTCCGGAACTTCCACGTTCACATCCATTTCGGGGAACAAAACGGTCTGACCCGGATTTTTTGCGTCGATGTCAAAATCATGGGCGGCAAACAATTCTGCAAATCCCGCGCGGGACTGCGCATCCGTTTCATCCCACAGCGTGCGACCGGCAACGGCCATGTTGAACCCATTGTCGCGCAGCCATTCCATACCCGCGATTGACAGAGCAAAACTGCCCTTGCCACGCACCTGATCATGTAAATCGGCCGTGTGATGATCCAATGAGACCCGAAATGTCAGCTTCTCGCGATATCTTTCGGCCAAATCCAACAGCCCTTGCTGGATGCGTTTGCGCATCATCGGACGCATTGCATTGGTCAGGATCAGAACCTCATAACCCCGCTCCAGCGCCGCGCGTGTCATATCCACCATCTGAGGGTTCATAAAAGGCTCACCACCGGTAAACCCGATTTCGCGTATCCCCCAGTTGCGCTCTTCAATCTGATCCAGATAGCTGCGGATCTCATCCGTGGTCAGATAAACCAGCGCGTCATTGCTCGGAGAACTGAGAATATAGCAATTCTCGCATTCGATGTTACAAAGCGTGCCGGTATTGAACCAAAGTGTATCCGGTTTGGTCAAAGAAACCGACGCGCGCGCATCTCCCTTGGCTGTTACAAGCCTGTCTTGAAACTTGCCCATATTGGCAATCGGGGTGGACAGGTCTTTCATATGCACAGCTCCTGAGCGTTTTCTGGTGCGTTTCCAGTCATGGACAAGCTATTCACGCAGAAATACATTTGAAACCTCTCTGGAGACTTTTAACAGGGATGTGATCAGTGCTTCAATGCCTTAGCCCAGTAATAGACATTGTTTGGCGAGGCGATTTCAGTCGAATAGGTGCGTCATGTTACCAAGGATGAATGACTTGGCAGCCCCCGGTGATACCCACACGCATTGGATATTCGTGTTAGCGGTATCATTTCCAACAAAGGCACAGTAAAACCTCACCAACTTCACCTGCCTGCAGGCCGTGTACAGGTGACGATTGAGGGAGACAGAAGATGAACAGAACCAACTATGACAACCGCGACCTGGCGGCCCAAGGAATTGCAAACGCGATGGCGCATGACCTGGCGGAACTTTTGAGCGCGCAGAAAAGCGTCACACTTGCGGTTGCCGGGGGAACTACGCCTGCGCCGATTTTCGACATTCTTGCTCAGGCGGATCTGGACTGGTCCCGTGTTCAGGTGATGGCCAGCGACGAACGCTGGGTGCCGGAAACACATGAACGCTCAAACGCGCAGATGATCCGGGTGCGGCTTTTGACTGGCAAGGCCGAGGCTGCTGAATTCATACCCTTTTTTGTCGAAGATCTGACACCAGAGGAGGGGGCCGTCGCGCTTTCGGCCCGGATCCAAACCGTCGATCTCATCCTGTTGGGCATGGGCGAAGACATGCATACGGCCTCCCTGTTCCCGGACACCGAAGGGCTTGAAGCGGGACTGGCTGAAGACGCGCCTGCCTTTGTCGTGATGCGCCCCGCCAGCCAGCCCGAAGCGCGCATCAGCCTGTCTGCGCGCCTTCTGAATGCCGCGAATCGCAAACATCTCGCAATTTATGGAGCAGGCAAAGCAGACGCCCTTGCCAAAGCCTTGAATTTGCCACCAAAAGACGCCCCCATCGCCGCAGTCCTGTCGGAGATGAATGTCCATTGGGCCCCTTAACGTTTGGAGTGACAGAATGTTTCAAGATTTGAAAGACCAGCACAGCGCCCTGGGCGACAGAAGGATCCTGGATCTGTTTGCACAGGACGCCAACCGGGCTTCGGCTTTCGCGGTGACGTTTGGGGATTTGGTCTTTGACTACTCTAAGACGCAGATCGACGCCGAAATCCTGAAGATACTGTTGTCCCTTGCAGAAACCCGCGGTGTGGCTGAATACGCCAAGGCGATGTTTTCCGGACAAAAGATCAATGATACCGAAGGGCGCGCAGTCCTGCATACAGCTCTGCGCGATCCGGACGGTCCAGCCCTGATTGTAGACGGTGAAGACGTCCGCCCCGCACTACGTGACACCCTGCAGCGCATGCGCGAGATGGCCGATGCGGTCCGCACTGGCGCGTTCGCAGGGGCAGGGGGCGCCTTTACCGACGTCGTCAACATCGGCATTGGTGGCTCGGATCTGGGTCCGGCGATGGCCACGCTGGCACTGGCCCCTTATCATGACGGTCCGAAATGCCACTTTGTCTCCAATGTGGACGGCGCGCATATTCATGACGTTCTGAAGGGGCTGGACCCGAAGACCACTTTGGTTGTGGTCGCTTCCAAGACCTTCACCACAATTGAAACCATGACCAATGCCAAAACCGCGCGCGACTGGATTGCGGCGGGCGGCGGCGATGCGGCGGGCCAGTTTCTGGCTTTGTCTACGGCGATGGACAAAACCGCCGAATTTGGCATCCCAGCCGAGCGAGTTTTTGGGTTCGAAGACTGGGTTGGCGGCCGCTATTCCATGTGGGGCCCCATTGGCCTCAGCCTTATGATCGCGGTGGGACCGGATGATTTTGACTCCTTCCTTGCCGGTGGAAAGGCAATGGATGATCACTTCCTTGACGCTGACGGTTCCGCGAATATGCCGCTGATGCTGGCGCTGGTGGGGGTTTGGCACCATCAGATCTGCGGCCACCCGACCCGCGCCGTTCTGCCTTATGATCAGCGCCTGTCTCGGCTGGCGGCCTATTTCCAACAGCTTGAGATGGAATCCAACGGCAAATCCGTTGCAATGGACGGCAGCAGCGTCGACTATGTCACCGGGCCGGTGGTCTGGGGTGAGCCCGGCACCAACGGGCAGCATGCGTTCTATCAGCTGATCCATCAGGGCACGGGCGTAGTTCCATGCGAATTTATGGTGGCCGCACAAGGACATGAACCCGAGTTGCGTCACCACCATGAACTGCTGGTCTCCAACTGTCTGGCCCAGTCCGAAGCATTGATACGCGGTCGCTCACTGGAAGAAGCACGTGCAATTATGGCAGCCAAGGGGCTGGACGGCGACGAACTGGAACGTCAGGCCCGGCATCGTGTATTCCCCGGCAACCGCCCGTCAACCACATTGATTTACCCCAAGCTGACGCCCTTTGTTCTGGGTCAGATTATCGCCCTTTATGAGCATCGGGTGTTTGTCGAAGGGGTTATCCTTGGCATCAACTCTTACGATCAATGGGGCGTGGAGCTGGGCAAGGAACTGGCGAAGTCTTTGGAACCCATGGTCAAAGGCGATGCGGGCACAGACGGCAAGGACGGTTCCACTGCGGCGCTCATTGCTTATGTGCGGGCACGGGCCTAAGCGTCGTGCTGGGCACCTTCGACCTCTGACCAGAATGAAATCAGGCTCTCCGGCACCGGGTAGCCTGCACTGCCGTCAGGGGTGCGCAGAACCATAACCCCCTCCATCCGACACCGCAGCGTGCCGCCGGACCAGATCTGCTGTTCCATCACATAAGAGGTACGCCGATACCGGATCACCTGCGTTGTGGCGATGTAAGATTCGCCCAGCAACATCTCCTGGACATAATGCACATTGGCGTTGCGCAACACGTTCCGGGGCCGCTCCAGCCCCTCGAAATGCGGTAGGCAGAACTGATTGAAATAAGCCACGCGCGAGACTTCGAACCAATCCAGATAGGCCTTGTTGTTGACGTGCTGCAGAATGTCCAGCTCGGAAAACCGCACGCGGTCCGCCATCGCCATGGTCTGTGGCACGGTCAGGCCAAGAGTGGTTTGTTCTTCAGGGCTGAGCGGGGTGTGAAAAGGAAGATCCATGACGCCACATTATGCACGCATCGGATACAGACCAAGTACGCATGTTAAGTGACGCAGCGGCGTTTGCCGAGCAGATCGGCAAACGCATTTGTTTAGAAGGCTTAAACCTCTTTGCGTCGGCGCAAAACGGCGAGGCCTGCAATCGCCCCCAACAGAAGCGGCAAGCCAGCAGGAAGTGGAATCGGAGCCGGAGTTTCCACGACACTTCCTTCAAGACCACGAACCACAGACAAGTCATATCCCGGAGATCCGCCACCGGTGCCTAGTCCGGTGACACGAATTGCATTAACAGCTCCGACGAAACCGATATCCGCAAGGTCCAAGGTTTCAGTGCCGCCGGTTCCAACGAAACCTAGAAATGTAAAATTGATACCGTCACTGGAGACAGAGACTTCGGCATCCTCATCAGAATTCCCGCCCACTTCGGTCACAAAAATGTCGTCTCCGACTCCATCAAAGACAAAACCGGTTGAGAACCCGACGGTTATAAAAGAACCGGTCGGCAAGGAAACAAAAGTGCTCAGGTTTCCATCAACTGCATTAGATGTATCTGGAAGAGCGATTGGAAAGCCGCTACCCAGCGTGTCACCACCATATGGGCCGGACAAAGGGCCGGCGCCGGAATCAAAAAAATCCAAGACGACGTCGGCGGTCAGCGTAGCTGCCTGAGCTCCTGTCGAAAGCAGCGTTCCACATAGGCCAGCGACAGCCAAAACTCGTAAAAAATACATTTGTTCACTCCCACAAACGAAGCTACACAAGGTAGCTATAGAACCAAAAAAAAACCGTCATTGTTGACGAAGTGCATACAATTTTTAACGCCGAAAGAGATTTTTCTGAACAAAAAATTAACGTTGGCGCACAAAAAATTACGTTTGCGGACTACAAATTTCCCGCTAAATCTCTGAGAAAAAAGATCTTCCCACGCTCGAAAGCGCTGTAAAAAATCTTTTGGTGTCTATCGAAAAAGAGAGATTTCAGACCCAAATTGGAGCGGGTAACGGGAATCGAACCCGTAACTAAAGCTTGGGAAGCTGCCGTGATACCTTTTCACCATACCCGCGCTCCGGGAGGTCAGAATTATTCTGCGCCGCGCGGATGGTCAAGAGGCGCAGCGCAGCATTTTCAGATTATCCGCGCCGACGGCGACGACGGCGCCCGCCTGTGTCATCACCGTCGCCTCCGCCAGTATTGAAGGACACATCAGGCAGGGTCACGATGCTGTTCAGGATCGGGAAGGGGTCAACAGCGTTCGGCATCGCAGAGGCATTTACAAAATGCTCCTGGAATTTTGCTTCCACCGCGGTTTCGATCTTCTCGATCTGGCGGACGGTCTGTTCGATTTCAGCCCTGGCATCGGTGTTTAACAAAGCAATCCGCGCCCCCGTGCCAGCGGCGTTCCCGGCCGAGGTGACCTTGGCCAGAGGGCAATCCGGGATCATGCCCAGAACCATCGCGTGTTTGGCTGAGATATGCGCCCCAAAGGCCCCCGCCAGCACAACGCGATCCACATGATCCACTCCGAATTTATCCATAAGAAGCCGCGCCCCGGAATACAGCGCCGCCTTGGCCATCTGGATTGCGCGCACATCACCGTTGGTGACCGTGATCACGGGTTCGCCATTGGCGGATCCGTCCCAAAGCACATAAGAATGTGTGCGCCCGTCCTGAATGCAGCGAGACGATCCCGTTTGCTCGGCAGATCCGATCAGACCGGAGGCATCCAAAAGACCGGCCAGGCGCATCTCGGCCAGGGCCTCGATAATGCCAGAGCCGCAGATTCCGGTGATCCCTGTGGTGGCAATGGACAGGTCAAACCCGTCCTCGTCAGACCACAGATCGGAGCCGATCACCTGGAACCGCGGCTCCTTGGTCACGGGGTCGATCGCCACCCGTTCGATCGCACCGGGCGCTGCACGCTGACCGCTGGAGATCTGTGCCCCTTCAAACGCGGGGCCGGTGGGAGAAGAGCAGGCCAGCACTTTTTCTGTATTTCCCAGCAGGATTTCGGCGTTTGTGCCCACGTCGACCACCAGAACCAGATCCTCGGACTTGTTCGGCGCTTCGGACAGGGCAACCGCAGCAGCATCCGCGCCCACATGGCCCGCGATGCAAGGCAACAGGTAGACACGTGCTGCCGGGTGGATGTTCAGGTCCAGCTCCACGGCGCGCAAGGACAGCGAATTGGACGTGGCCAAAGCAAACGGCGCCTGTCCCAGTTCAAATGGATCAATCCCCAGGAACAGGTGATGCATGACCGGGTTACAGACAAAGACCGCGTCCACAATCAGCGCCTTGTCGATCTCGGCCTCGGCCGCGATTTGGGTGAACAGCGCATTCATTCCCTCGCGCACGGCGCGGGTCATCTCCTGATCACCGCCCTTGTTCATCATCGCATAAGAGACCCGGCTCATCAGATCTTCGCCAAAGCGGATCTGCGGGTTCATCACACCGGAGGAGGCCACAACCTCTCCGGTCTTCAGATCACACAGATGCGCCGCGATGGTGGTCGAGCCAAGATCCACAGCAAGCCCGTAGACAGTGCCTTCGTAATAGCCGGGCCAGATATGCATGATCTTGGGCGGATGCGTATCATCCCCCAGATGTACGGCAACGGTGACCGTCCAATTGCCCTTGCGCAACACGGGTTGCAACTGGTGGAGGATATGCAGATCGGTCTTCACGCCTTTCAGCTGCCACTGGTCCTCAAGCGCGGCAATCAGACGTTCCATATCGCCCGTGGGTTTATGCATGTCTGGCTGTTCGACCTCGACATAAAACAGGCGGGTGGACGGGTTCATGGTGATGTCGCGCGCTTCGGCCCGCTTGCGCACCACCTGTTTGTGCACCTGGCTTTCAGGCGGCACGTCGATCACGATATTTCCCTGGACCGTGGCCTGACACCCCAGACGGCGGCCATCCATCAGACCGCGCTTGTCCTTGTATCGTTGTTCAACCGCGTTCCACGCGCTCAGAGCGCCGTCCTCAACCGTGACACCCAGTTTGGCGAACTCACCGTATGATGGTGTTATCTGGCATTTCGAGCAGATCCCGCGCCCGCCACAGACTGAATCCAGATCCACACCCAATTGCCGGGCGGCAGTCAGGATGGGCGTGCCCACGGGGAAATTCCCACGTTTGCCGGAGGGGGTAAACACAACAAGTGGATCGGTGGTCATGTCTGGGCCTTCATTGTTCGCGTGTCGTGAGAACATATCCCTTTTGCCACAAAGGGAAAGGGCAGGTTTGACGAATTGCGACAGATGAAGGACAGGACCACCACCTGGAACGGGTCATACGCCGGTTTCACGCCCCTGCAGCCACGTCAAAATGGCCTGTCGATCACCGTCCAGCGCGGGCGCAGGTGGCCGGGTGGCGGGATCTTCCATGCCTGACAGTTTGATTGGGTTGCCCGCGGCAACATAGGCGGGTTCCCCGGAACGATCGAGAACCGAGACGACCATGTTGCGTGCCTTTATCTGCGGGTCGTTCATGGCCTGTGCCACATTCTGGATCGGGCCAGTGGGAATACCTGCAGCGTCCAGCTTGGCGATCCAATGGGCCGTCGGGCGGTCGATGGTCACAGCTTCGATCAGTCGTTTCAGAAGGCGCGCGTTTTCGCAGCGCGCCAAATTAGTGGCAAAACGCGCATCATTGGCCAGCGGCAGCTCTAGGGTTTCACACAGGCGTTCAAACAGCACATCATTGCCCGCCGCGATCACAAACAGCCCGTCTTTGGCGTGAAAGGTTTCAAACGGGGTGATGGAGGGATGCCGCGCACCATTTGGACGAGGGGCTTCTCCGGTGACCGAAGTGATGGCCACCGCGTGTTCCAGCATGGCCAACTGGCTGTCGAGCATCGCGACATCGACCTTTTGACCGGGCGCGCCGGATTTCACCGCCAGAAGGGCTGCCAGAATGCCGTGCGCCAGAAACATGCCGGCCGCAATATCCCCGATCGAGGCTCCGACCCGAACCGGTTCCCGGTCGCGTTCTCCGGTGATGGACATCACGCCGCCACGGGCCTGTACCACCATGTCATAGGCCGGTTTCAGGGAGTCCGGTCCCGTATGCCCAAACCCGGACACGGCCCCGTAAATCAGCTTGGGATGACGTTGGTGCAGATCCTCCCAGCCAAAGCCCAAACGCTCCATCACACCGGGGCGGTAGTTTTCCAACAGCACATCGGAATGGGCCAAAAGCTGCTCAAAGATCGCGCGATCCTCGGGGCTTTTGAGATCCAGCGCAATGCTTTCCTTGCCGTGGTTGATGGTTGCAAAATAGGCGCTTTGACCGTCTTTGAAGGGTGGAAATGCGCGCGTATCATTGCCGGTCCCGGGACGCTCCACCTTGATCACCTTGGCTCCGAGGTCCGACAGGATCATCGACGTATAGGGACCTGCCAAAACATGGGTCAAATCCAGAACAACATATCCTTCAAGGGGTTGAGACATCTGTTATCCTTCAGCGGTTGTTTAATTTCCTGTGCGCACCGCCCCCGATGAGCCGTGGGCAGTGTCACTTGGGGGCGTTCTTGCGCCAGTTCCGAGCATTTTCTTTGTCACAGATCATTTTCGGGCAAATCCTGCATGAGAAATTCGCTATTTGGCGCTATCTGTTTGATAAAGTTTTGACTTGCCTGATTTCGGGGCTTTTCCCCCGAAGAGATCCATGCCATAGGGTCACCGCCAAACGGGGTTATGCATGGGGTATGAAAATGCAGATTCGTGAGGCTCTCACTTTTGATGATGTTCTTCTGGTGCCAGGTGCGTCAAACGTGCTTCCCAGCACGGCGGACACGCGGACACAGGTCACGCGCTCGATTGCACTGAACATTCCACTGCTCAGCTCGGCAATGGATACCGTGACCGAGGCACGTATGGCCATCGCCATGGCACAGGCAGGCGGTATGGGGGTGATCCACAAGAACCTTGATACCGAAGAACAATCCCGTCAGGTCCGGCGCGTGAAACGGTTTGTATCCGGCATCGTTTACAACCCCATTACTCTGACCCCAAACCAAACCCTTGCCGATGCAAAGGCGCTGCAGGAGCGCTACCGCGTGACAGGCTTCCCGGTTGTCGACGAAAAAGGGCATGTTCTGGGCATCGTGACCAACCGTGACATGCGCTTTGCAACCGATGACAGCACCCCCGTTTCTGTCATGATGACCTCGGATAATCTGGCGATGCTGCACGAGCCTGCCGATCTGGACGAAGCCAAGAGCCTGATGAAATCCCGCCGCATCGAAAAGCTGCTGGTTGTGGATGGTGACAGAAAGCTGACCGGTCTTTTGACCCTGAAAGACAGTGAACAAGCGGTCCTGAACCCCACCGCATGTAAAGACGAATTGGGCCGCCTGCGTGTCGCTGCTGCAAGCTCTGTTGGGGACAGCGGGTTTGAACGCTCCATGTCCCTGATTGATGCGGGTGTTGATGTGGTGGTGATCGACACGGCCCATGGCCACTCCCAGGGCGTAATTGACGCGGTAAAACGCGTAAAGGCGGAAACCGACAAGATCCAGATCATCGCCGGGAATGTCGCCACCGGAGAGGCCACCAGGGCGCTGATTGATGCGGGTGCGGACGCCGTGAAGGTTGGCATTGGTCCGGGCTCCATCTGTACCACGCGTATGGTCGCCGGTGTCGGCGTTCCGCAGCTGACGGCGATCAATGACTGCGCGGTTGCAGCGGGTGATGTGCCGGTGATCGCAGACGGCGGCATCAAATTCTCGGGCGATTTTGCCAAGGCCATCGCAGCCGGGGCATCCTGCGCCATGGTTGGGTCGATGATCGCAGGCACCGATGAAAGCCCCGGCGAAGTGATCCTTTACCAGGGCCGTTCGTTCAAATCCTATCGCGGCATGGGCTCGCTGGGGGCTATGGCGCGCGGTTCGGCGGATCGTTATTTCCAAAAGGACGCGGCCAGCGACAAGCTGGTGCCCGAAGGGATCGAAGGCCAGGTTCCCTATAAAGGTCCGGCTTCCACGGTTGTTCACCAGCTGGTCGGCGGCCTGCGGGCCGCGATGGGCTACACCGGCTGCGCCACCGTGGCCGAAATGCGCAAGAACTGCAATTTTGTACGCATCACCGGAGCGGGGCTGAAAGAAAGCCACGTCCATGATGTGCAGATCACCCGCGAAGCCCCGAACTATCGCGTCGGTTAAACTGAGGAGAAAATGATGGCCGCCATATACGCACAGGTTCGGGCATGACCCCGGGCGCACGGCTTCAGGCGGCTATCGAAGTCCTGGATGAAATCATCGCCGGCACCCCGGCCGAAAAGGCTCTGACGGGGTGGGGGCGGCGCAGCCGCTTTGCCGGGTCCAAGGACCGCGCAGCGGTTCGCGACCATGTCTTTACTGCGCTGCGGTGCTGGCGCTCCCATGCTGCATTGGGCGGAGGCACCACCGGGCGGGCCCGGATCCTTGGCGGTCTGCGGGATGAGAGGATTGATCCAGACACGCTGTTCAACGGGCAGGGGCATGCGCCCGCTCCCTTGACGGATGCGGAACGTCAGGACCCTGAAGCTGCAACTGCAGATGCGGAACGTCTGGATATTCCGGATTGGCTGTGGTCGGCCTTTTCGCACAGTCTTGGCGACCAGTCCGAAGCTGCGGCACTTGCGTTGCGTAAACGTGCCCCCGTGCATCTGCGGGTGAATACTGCCCGCACCGATCGCGACAGAATGCAGAAGCATCTGGAAACCGAAGGCATTGTAACCAAACCGCACCCGGCCGCAGAGGCCGCCCTTGAAATCACCGAAGGCGCGCGCAAACTGCGCAACTCGGACGCCTATCAAAGCGGTCTTGTGGAATTACAGGATGCCGCGAGCCAGGCGGTTGTCGAGCATCTGCCGCTTCAGGACGGACAGAAGGTTCTGGACTATTGTGCAGGTGGTGGTGGCAAAAGCCTGGCAATAGCGGCCGGGGCCGATGTGCGTCTTTATGCCCATGACGCAAATTTCGCCCGGATGAAGGATCTTCATGCCCGTGCCGCGCGGGCGCAGGCCACAATCGAGACGATCCAGACAGCCGAGATCGCAGCCCACGCTCCGTTCGATCTCGTGCTTTGCGATGTGCCCTGTTCCGGCTCCGGCAGCTGGCGGCGTGCCCCCGAAGGCAAATGGTCCTTAACTCAGGCGCGGTTGGACAGTATCCGCGTGACCCAGTCGCAGATTCTGGATCAGGCGTCCCAAGTGGTCTCGGCAGGGGGGTATCTGGCTTATGCGACCTGTTCGATGCTTGGGTCTGAAAACATGGAGCAGGTCAACGCGTTTTTACAACGGTCTGAAGGATGGACATTGATATCCTCCCATAGCTGGAGCGTCCACGAGGGCCATGACGGTTTCTTTGTCGCCGTGTTGACGCATTAAGCTGCAGGTTGATAGGGTCCGTGCAAGCAATTTTGGTGTTAACTGAAACTTAACCCTGATTATTCATTGATCAATCAACGTTAAGAAACCGCTACGGAGCCGCAATGATCGGACGCCCCAAGTCTTATGTCCCCGATTTGCGGGTATTTTCCCAGGAATATGCTCGGTTGACGGTGACCTTTCTTTTGTCAGCGATACTGATCTCCATTCCCTTTTTCCTGTCTTTCCCGGAGTGGGTTGGACGGGGATTGGTGGCCGTTGGACTGACACTGGTTCTGGTGGCGGGAATTCTGCTTTTACAGACGAGACTGCGCCAGAAGTCCCAGGGCATGGCCAGCGAACTCCTGACAGGCTTTATCGAAAACGACGCCACACCAAGTTTTGTTACGGATGATGATGGTGTGGTCCACGCCTGCAACCAGGCCGCCATACAGAACTTCCAGGGAATGGAGAAGGAAACGCTTGGCGGAAATCTCCGCTCTATCCTCGCCAACCCATCTGCCGTTCTGTACCGCTTGAAATGCCGTGCGCAAAAGGACGGGTCCGCACGAGAGGACATTGTGACCCGCCGTGGGCATGTGCGTCTGGCGGTTCACCAAATGTCTTCTGGCAGCTACCTGTGGCGGATCGAAGACATTGCGGAACGGACGCAAAACAACCGGAGCCGGGAAAACGCGCCCTTTCCGATGCTGACCGTCGGTCGCACCGGGTCGGTCTTGTTCATGAATGAAGCCGCGCGCGGTTTCTTTGGCGAACGGGTCAAAACCCTTGATGCGATTCTGACAAATCAAGAGATGGAACCGGGCCACATCCAGACAATTGCCACCAAGGCAGGCCTGAAGCAGGTATTGGTGCAGGAACAGGAGCGCAATCAGGGGCGTCGTGAGCTCTATTTCATCGAGATGGACTCAACACAGGCTGCCGGCGGGCATTCCGATTTCGAAACCCTGCCAGTTCCCTTCCTGAAGGTCGCCCCAACCGGGGACGTGTTGTTTGTGAACCGCATGGCCTTGTCGCTGCTTGGTGTAAAGTCAGGTGAGAACCTCAAACTGGGTCAGGTGATGGAAGGGCTTGGGCGCCCGATGACGGACTGGTTGTCGGACACGGTCAAAGGCATTGCGCCGAATAAATCCGAGTTTCTGCGCATCTCACGCCGGGACCGGGAGACCTTTGTGCAGGTGACCTTGACACGGGTTCTGGAGAACGGCGAGCCGATCCTGATCGCCGTTCTCAATGACGCAACCGAGTTGAAAACGCTGGAAGCCCAATTTGTTCAAAGCCAGAAGATGCAGGCGATCGGACAACTGGCCGGCGGTGTCGCGCATGACTTTAACAACCTTTTGACAGCTATTTCTGGGCATTGTGATCTATTGCTGTTGCGGCACGATCAGGGAGATCAGGACTTCGGCGACCTGATCCAGATCCACGAAAACGCCAACCGTGCTGCGGCATTGGTGAGCCAGCTTCTGGCCTTTTCGCGCAAGCAGACCCTGCAGCCCGAAGTTCTGGATGTACGGGACACGCTGTCTGACCTGACGCATCTTCTGAACCGGCTGGTCGGAGAAAAAGTCACACTGACGCTCAGCCATGATCCGATCATGAAATCAATCTGGGCCGATAAGCGCCAGCTGGAACAGGTTCTGATGAATCTTGTGGTGAACGCGCGCGATGCGATGCCTCAGGGTGGAGAAATCAGGATCGAAACAGAGGTCGTGCACCTGGAAAAGACCCTGCAACGCAACCGAGCGGCTGTGCCGACGGGAGACTGGGTTACCATCCGTGTCGCGGATGAAGGCATAGGGATTGACGCGGACCGGCTGGAAAAAGTGTTTGAACCCTTTTACACAACCAAACGCACGGGTGAGGGCACAGGCCTTGGTCTGTCGACCGCTTATGGGATCATCAAACAGACCGGCGGCTTTATCTTTGTTGATTCGGTCAAAGGGCAGGGCACCCAGTTTACACTTTACTTCCCGGTCCACCGCCAGGTTACAGCGGCGGATGTTGAACCGGTTGAACTCAAAGCGGAAAAGGTCACCCCAAGCCATGGCGAAGGCGTTGTTCTTCTGGTCGAAGATGAAGCGCCGGTTCGTGCTTTTGCCTCCCGCGCGCTGCGCATGAGGGGCTATACTGTGCTGGAAGCAGAATCCGCAGAGGAAGCTCTGCATGTGCTGGAGGACGGCAGCCTGCAGGTCGATGTCTTTGTCACTGATGTGGTGATGCCCGGAATGGACGGTCCAAGCTGGGTCCGTCAGGCGCTGGTCACCCGCCCTGAAACGCGGGTGGTCTTTGTCTCGGGCTATGCCGAAGGGGCGTTTGACGATTCCGAACCGGAAGTGCCAAACTCGGTCTTCCTACCGAAACCTTTCTCGCTCAACCAATTGACCGAGACGGTGCACCAGCAAATGGAACCCGTTGAGGCGTGATCAGGCCTCAACCTATCCCATCATAAAGCGCAAATTCTTCTGGCTTCTTGCGCCGGAACATCTGTTCAACCTCTGGCGAAAGCTGCACGTCCAGTGTCGGGCTGACATTGGAGCGCCGGGTGTCGATCTGGACCCCCAAACGGCCCACGAGGAATGCATCCAGTTTGTCCAGCTGGTCATAGCGGAAAAGATGCGTAACCTTGCAACCGTTGGTCTGCGGTTCCAGAAATTTTGCCTGGCTTCCCACATTGGCATGGGCAGGCTGCGCGCCACGGCAATAATCGCGCACAAACTCATCAAAGCTGAGCCCCTTGGTCGAAGTCGGTTTGCCATCCAGAAACGGGCGCTGACGGTATTTATACCAGCTTCCAAGCCAGCTGACCGGCTCGCGTACCACGGCCAAAAGTTCGGGTTCTGCATTGCAGATCTTGGCAAACATCGGGCGGAACCAGCGATTATATCTGAACACCGGTGAATGTTTCAGCTCGGGTGGGTTGGCCACAACCATATCCGCATGCGGGGCAAGAGCCTCCATATAGGCTGTTGTTCCGGTCTTAGGCACCGACAGAAAAACGAGGTTTTCCTTTAAAAAGACAAGCATTTCGTAAAGGTTCCAGTAAATCCTATGGCCAAAACTGGGCCATAAACCACTCTTTAACATTACGGTCGCTGAGTGGGTATCAGAAGTTTTTGCTTGAAATGTTCCCCTTTTGATCGCACAAGAGAACAAGAGGCGAACAAAGCAGCGATTGCCGGCACCCCGCAGGTATGACACATAGAGAGGGACAAGGGACTATGGCGGATCTTTTGACCATGAAAAAAGACAAAGTGAGCGACGACAAACAAAAAGCGCTCGACAGCGCGCTGGCGCAGATTGAGCGTCAGTTTGGCAAGGGCTCGATCATGAAGCTCGGCGATGGCACCGCATTGGCTGAGATCGAAGCATCCTCTACCGGATCGCTCGGTCTTGACATCGCGCTTGGCATTGGCGGTCTGCCGATGGGCCGGATCATCGAAATCTATGGGCCGGAAAGTTCCGGTAAAACCACGCTGACGCTGCATTGCATTGCAGAACAGCAGAAAAAGGGCGGTGTCTGCGCCTTTGTGGATGCGGAACACGCGCTGGACCCGCAATATGCAGCCAAGCTGGGCGTTGACCTGGACGAACTGCTGATTTCGCAGCCGGACACCGGTGAGCAAGCGCTTGAAATCACCGACACGCTGGTGCGCTCCGGTGCTGTAAATATGGTTATTGTGGACTCGGTGGCCGCGTTGACACCGAAATCAGAGCTTGAAGGCGACATGGGCGACAGCAACGTGGGCGTCCAGGCCCGCCTGATGTCGCAAGCCATGCGCAAGCTGACCGGCTCAATCAGCCGTTCAAAATGTATGGTGATCTTCATCAACCAGATCCGGATGAAAATCGGCGTCATGTTCGGCTCCCCAGAAACCACGACCGGCGGGAACGCGTTGAAATTCTACTCCTCTGTACGTCTGGACATCCGCCGTATCGGCGCGATCAAGGACCGCGACGAGGTGGTCGGCAACGCAACCCGTGTGAAAGTGGTGAAAAACAAAGTTGCTCCGCCTTTCAAACAGGTAGAATTCGACATCATGTATGGCGAAGGCATCTCCAAAATGGGTGAGCTGTTGGATCTGGGCGTGGCAGCCAGCGTGGTCCAGAAGTCCGGCGCCTGGTTCTCTTATGGGGATGAACGCATCGGGCAGGGGCGTGAGAATGCCAAAACCTTCCTGCGTGACCACCCGGAAATCGCCTATGACATCGAGGACAAGATCCGCGCCGCCCATGGGCTGGAGTTCGACCGCCCCGAAGGCGGCGACGATGACATTCTAGAAGCGTAAAGTCACTTCGACCAAATCGTTTTGAACAAGGGCGCGGACAGATAGTTTGCGCCCTTTTCATTTGGGTTTTTCGACACAACCCGGCACATTCTGTGGACAGCACCGCATCTGGGGGATAAACCGGGTCGACTATGCTGTGTAAGCCTCTGAAAAAGAGAGACGGAAGATGCCGAGCCTGAACGAAATCCGTTCCACATTTCTGAACTACTTCGAAAAACAGGGACATATGATTGTCGACTCCAGCCCACTGGTGCCGCGCAATGACCCGACCATGATGTTCACCAACTCTGGGATGGTGCAGTTCAAAAACTGCTTCACCGGGGTTGAAAAGCGCGACTATGTCCGTGCGACAACCGCGCAGAAATGTGTCCGTGCCGGCGGCAAGCACAACGACCTGGACAACGTGGGCTATACCGCGCGCCACCACACATTCTTTGAGATGCTCGGTAACTTCTCCTTTGGCGATTACTTCAAGCATCAGGCGATCCCCTTTGCCTGGGAGCTGATCACCAAGGAATTCGATATTCCCAAAGAGCGTCTTTATACCACCGTCTATCACACCGATGACGAAGCCTTTGAGATCTGGAAAAAGGTCGGCGTGCCCGAGGACCGGATCATCCGGATCTCCACCTCGGATAACTTCTGGCAGATGGGCGACACCGGTCCCTGTGGTCCCTGCACCGAGATCTTCTATGACCATGGCGACCATATCTGGGGTGGCCCTCCGGGCAGCCTAGAAGAAGACGGCGACCGGTTTATCGAGATCTGGAACCTTGTTTTCATGCAGAACGAACGGTTCGCGGATGGCTCTATGGTCGATCTGGACATGCAGTCCATCGACACCGGTATGGGTCTGGAGCGGATCGCGGCGCTGCTGCAGGGCACCCACGACAACTATGAAACCGATCTGTTCAAAGCCTTGATCGAAGCCTCGGCCAATGTGACGAATTCCGATCCTTTTGGCGATCAGAACGTCCACCACCGGGTGATTGCAGACCACTTGCGGTCCTGTTCGTTCCTGATCGCCGAAGGTGTTCTGCCCTCTAACGAAGGCCGTGGATATGTCCTGCGCCGTATCATGCGCCGCGCCATGCGTCATGCGTCATTGTTGGGCGCAAATGATCCGGTGATGCACAAGCTGGTGCCAGCGTTGGTCCAACAGATAGGCGCGGCCTATCCTGAACTGTCCCAAGGGCAGGCGCTGATCGAAGAGACGTTTGAGCAGGAAGAAACCCGGTTTCTCAAGACTTTGGACCGTGGGCTGAAACTGCTGGATGAAGCCTCGACCGATCTGGGCAAGGGCGACACGCTGCCTGGTGAGACCGCGTTCAAACTCTATGACACCTATGGTTTCCCACTCGACTTGACACAGGACGCCCTGCGCGCCAAGGAAATCGAAGTCGACACCGACGGGTTCGACGCCGCCATGAAAGCGCAAAAAGAGAAGTCCCGCGCCGGTGGCATTGGTTTGGGCGAAGCGGCAGATGTTAAGGTCTATTTTGACATTCTGGACGCCAATGGCCCAACCGAGTTCCTTGGTTATGAGACCGAGAAGGCCGAAGGTCAGATTGTAGCCATCGTCAAAGACGGCGCGCAGGTCGACAAAGCCTCCAAAGGTGACAGTGTTCAGATCATCCTGAACCAGACCCCGTTTTACGCCGAAAGCGGCGGTCAGATCGGCGACACCGGTGTGCTGACCGTCGAAGGCGGCGCGGCGCGAATTACCGATACCAAGAAGGTCGAAGGTCTGTTCCTGCACATCGCCGATGTCACCGAAGGCGAGATCGCGGTTGAGGCCGGGGCAGGGCTGGTTGTTGACCATGCACGTCGCAGCCAGATCCGCGCCAATCACTCCGCCACCCACCTGTTGCATGAAGCTCTGCGCAATGCGCTTGGCGATCACGTGGCACAGAAGGGCTCGCTGAATGCCGATGACCGTTTGCGTTTCGACTTTAGCCACAACAAAGGGCTGAGCGGCGAAGAACTTGCCAACATCGGCGCCGAAGTGAATGAATTCATTCGTCAAAACACAGCCGTAACCACCCGTATCATGACCCCGGTTGACGCCCGTGCCATTGGTGCACAGGCCTTGTTTGGTGAGAAATACGGCGAAGAGGTCCGCGTGGTCTCCATGGGGCGTGCGCCAACGGGCAAGGGCGCGGATGGGGAGACCTATTCGCTGGAACTTTGCGGCGGAACGCATGTCAAACAGACCGGTGACATCGGAACCTTTGTGATCCTGGGCGACAGTGCGTCGTCTGCCGGTGTCCGCCGGATCGAGGCGCTGACCGGTGCCGCAGCTTTGGAGCACTTGGAACGCGAAGCAGGCCGGATGGCGGATGTTGCCGCAGCGCTTAAAGCGCAGCCTGTGGATGTTCTGGATCGCCTCAAGGCCCTGATGGACGAACGCAAAGCCCTGCAGAACGAGATTTCCAACCTAAAACAACAGGTTGCCATGGGCGGTGGCTCTGGTGGTGGGGTTGAGGCCAAAGAGATCGGCGGCAAAAAGTTCCTGGCGCAGGCCCTGAAAGGCGTCTCCGGCAAGGACCTGCGTGGCTTGATTGACGCGCATAAACAGAACCTCGGATCTGGTGTGATCCTCTTGATCGCCGACGACGACGGAAAAGTGGCCGTGGCAGCAGGCGTGACCGATGATCTGACCGGAGAGATTTCTGCGGTGGACATCCTGAAAGCGGCAGTTCCTGCTGTTGGCGGCAAAGGTGGCGGTGGCCGTCCTGACATGGCACAAGGCGGTGGCAAGGATTTTGCCGGAGCGGAGGACGCAATCAAAGCAGCCGAGGCCGTGCTCCTGAATTGACCAAACGGTAAAAAAGAACTTGGACTTTCTCGCAGACCCCTTAATCTGCCGGGAAGTTTATCTGCTTTGGAGCCAAAAATGTCCGCACTCTGGATTGCACATGTCACCGTAACTGATGCTGACGCATATGGGAAATATGCGGAGCTGGCAGGTCCGGCAATTGCCAAACACGGCGGTGAATTCATCGCCCGCGGTGGTCGCTATGTTCAGCTGGAAGGCAAAGAACGCCCGCGCAATGTCGTTGCAAAGTTTCCGAGCGTTGAAGCGGCAGTTGAGTGCTATAACAGCGCGGATTATCAGGAAGCGTTGAGCCATGCCAAAGGCGCATCCGAGCGGGAATTGATGGTGGTTGAGGTCACATCCTAAACCACTCAGACACAAACCAGTTGATTAAAATGAGACCCACACGAGGCTTGCTCGCGTGGGTCTTTCTATTGAGACTGTGCGAAACTCCAAATGCCGTAAATGCGCCATTCATAGGGTACAGCGGCAAAACAGAATTGCCCTTAATGTGAAAATGGAACTCCCTTCATGATTGGTCACGTCGGCGCAGCCCTTTCTTCAAACCCGTCAGTCCCACAGCCCCAGTCCGCGCAGGTTCAAAAACCAGCGGAAGCTGCACTGAACGCGCAACCCGCCTCGCAAACCCCCAGCAGCGCCGAAGCGTCACAAGTTGTGCTGCCGGTGTCTGATACCGACAACAGTCGCGGCGCAGACCTTCAGCCGCAGCTCAATCAACAGCCACAAGAGACCGGCACCGGTGGCGTCAACCGAGGCGCGATCAAAATTCTGGAAGAGGTTCAGGAAAACGCGTCAAAGGATGAGTTTCGCGAGGAACTGAATACCCGATTGGCAGCGGCAGGACAGGATCCGACGCAACCCATGGTCGATGTTCGTATCTGATTGCGCCGGCAGGGTCGATCTCGCCCGAAAGACAACAGTCTTCTGCTTTTATTGGCATGTGTGATGCCAGTCGCGAAAATCTGGCGAGTAGGGCATTGCATTAATTAGAGATTTTCAAATTTTAATTGGTAAGCAAATGAAAATTTCCATCTGACATTTCTGCACCTGCAGTCAGGAGGCTGCAAGGTAACAGCAAATGGATAGAAGCCATGATTAATGCAACAAGCGGGATTTCGGTCTCCGCATTTTTTTCGAGCCCCAGTCAGGCACAGACGTTGTCGGATGAACAGCGCGCAAGCCTGGACGACCTCCTTTCCAAATACGACACGGAAAACTTGAGCGACAGTGATGCCAAAGAGATTGTCGAACGCATCCAGAAACTCGATATCAGCTCTGGACCTGCGCTTGGCTCTGCCCTGACGGACGCGGGTCTGGACCCGAATGAACTGTTGGATCAGGCAGGCGTGGAACGCGGTGGCCCCGGTGGACCGGGCGGCCCAGGAGGACCTGGCGGTCCGGGTGGAGCCGGCGGACCTGGCGGGCCGCGTGGACCTGGGGGCGCTCCGGGTGCCGGGGACGGAACCGCTGGTGTGAACGAAGCCGCTGTTGAAATTCTGGCAACTGTACTGGAGGCGTTGGCCGAAGACGAAGACAGTGACTACTCGGATTTTCAGGAGCTTTTAAACCAACAGCTTGAAGACGCCGGAATTGATTCCAGCCAGCCGATTGTAGACTTCCGCCTGTAAAAACGGCACTGCTCTAAATTTGAAAAGGCCGCTCATTCGAGCGGCCTTTGGTGTTTTACTGGTTGGCTTTGGCCATCCGCTTCCGTTCGTGCGGATCCAGATAGCGTTTGCGCAGACGCACGTTGTTGGGGGTCACTTCCACCAGCTCGTCGTCATCGATATAGGCAATCGCTTCTTCAAGGCTCAACTTCATCGGAGTGGTCAGACGCACTGCATCGTCTGTGCCAGAAGCACGCACGTTGGTCAGTTTCTTACCTTTGAGCGGGTTCACTTCCAGATCGTTTTCACGGGAGTGTTCGCCAATGATCATGCCCTGGTACACATCTTCCTGCGCACCGATCATCATCTTGCCGCGCTCTTCCAGGTTCCACAGCGCATAGGCAACCGAGGTACCGTTCTCCATAGAGATCAGAACACCGGCGCGACGACCCGGGATCGACCCTTTGTGCGGGGTCCAGCCGTGGAAAACACGGTTCAGAACGCCGGTACCGCGGGTATCCGTCAGGAATTCGCCGTGATAGCCGATCAGGCCACGGGACGGCACATGGGCGATGATCCGCGTTTTGCCTGCACCTGCGGGCTTCATCTCGACCAGTTCACCTTTGCGATGGCCAGTCAGCTTTTCAATCACAACGCCGGAATATTCGTCGTCCACGTCGATGGTGGCTTCTTCAACCGGCTCCATGCGCTGGCCGTTCTCTTCGGTGAACAGAACCTGCGGGCGAGAGATCGACAGTTCGAACCCTTCGCGGCGCATGTTTTCGATCAGAACACCCATCTGCAGCTCGCCACGCCCGGCAACCTCAAAGGCTTCGCCACCGGGGGTGTCAGTCACCTTAATGGCAACGTTTGACTCGGCTTCTTTCATCAGACGGTCGCGGATCACGCGGGACTGAACCTTCTTACCATCGCGGCCAGCCAGCGGGCTGTCGTTGATGCCAAAGGTCACGGTGATGGTGGGCGGGTCAATGGGCTGCGCGGGCAGGGGCTCGTTTACCGAGGTGTCGACCAGAGAGTCCGCAACAGTGGCCGTTGCCATCCCGGCAACGGATACGATGTCACCGGCTTCGGCCACATCAATTGGCTGTTGGGACAGGCCGCGGAAGGCCAGAACCTTGGTGCAGCGGAAGTTTTCAATCAGCTCGCCTTCACGGGTCAGCGCCTTGAGGCTGTCGCCCGCTTTGAGCGTGCCGCTTTCCACACGACCGGTCAGAATACGGCCTATAAACGGGTCTGAACCCAGCGTGGTTGCCAGCATGCGGAAAGGTTCGTCTTTCTTCTCGATCTGCTTGGGCGCAGGCACGTGCTTCACGATCAAGTCAAACAGAGCGGACAGATCCTTGCGCGGGCCATCAAGCGTCATATCGGCCCAGCCGGAACGGCCGGAGGCATACATGGACGGAAAGTCCAGCTGCTCGTCCGAGGCGCCAAGGTTGGCAAACAGGTCAAAACATTCGTCCAGCGCGCGGTCGGGTTCTCCGTCGGGCTTGTCAACTTTGTTCACAACCACAATCGGACGCAACCCCAGCGCGAGCGCCTTGGAGGTCACGAATTTGGTTTGCGGCATCGGGCCTTCAGCGGCGTCCACCAGCAGAACCACACCATCAACCATGGAGAGGATGCGCTCAACCTCGCCACCGAAATCCGCGTGGCCGGGGGTATCAACAATGTTGATCCGTGTGTTGTTCCACTCAACCGAAGTCGCCTTGGCGAGAATGGTGATCCCGCGTTCGCGTTCCAGATCGTTGCTGTCCATAGCCCGTTCGGCTACGGCCTGGTTTTCGCGGAACGCGCCGGATTGTTTCAATAGCTCGTCAACCAGGGTGGTTTTCCCGTGGTCAACGTGGGCGATGATCGCAATATTGCGCAGGTCCATAGTATCAGCCTTCTAAAGGAGTTGCGCCGCCCATAGCGTGAACGGCCTCAGAAGGCCAGCGAAAAGAAGTGCAGGCGCAGCATGATAAATTGGGCTGCTGAATTTTGATCAATGTCCCGCAGTTTTGGAAAACAGATGGATCACCAAAATCCCCAAAAGGATCAAAGAGATGCCCAATACCGCCGGCAGATCCAGCGTCTGACCGAACACAATATAGCCAATTGCGGCGATCAGGACGATGCCGAGCCCGGACCAGATCGCATAGACAATGCCGACCGGCATAAAGGCCAGCGTCTTGCCCAGAAGATAGAATGAAACACCATAGGCCACCACCACCAGGAGCGACGGCATTAAGCGGGTGAATTGCTGACTGGCCTGCAACGCGCTGGTCCCAATGGTTTCGGCCAGAACTGCAAGGATCAGCAGAAGATAAGGCTGAGGCATGGGTATCTCCACATGACAGGATCTGCACCCAAAAGGCCTGAAAACGGCACGCCATGCAATCCTGTTTCGAGCCGCCCTCACAAAAGCGTGCCAATGCCTTATCTTTGCACAGGTTTCTGTGCAGTATGGGATCTCGCGAGGACGTGATGAGTTTTGTATAGACTCGCGGCGTTAGACGACCGGGGCGTTTTCCGGTCATGTGTATGAGGACAGGCAATGTGCAGATGGGCAGCCTATTTGGGGCAAGAGATTTATCTGGAAGACATCATCGCCACGCCGGGGCATTCACTGATTGCCCAAAGCATCGGGGCAACGCAGTGTAAGACCACAACAAACGGCGACGGATTCGGGGTGGCCTGGTACGGCAGCCGTGCGGAACCGGGCCTGTTTCGGGATGTGTTTCCAGCCTGGTCCGATCCGAACCTGCGGGCACTGGCGCATCAGGTGAAATCGCGACTGTTCCTGTCCCATGTGCGGGCCTCCACCGGCTCTGCCACCAGCCGCAACAACTGCCACCCGTTTGTGGCGGGCCGCTGGTCCTTCATGCACAACGGGCAGGTGGGCGGTTTTGACAGCTTCCGCCGGACTGCCGACATGAAAATCCCGGATACGCTCTACCCGCACCGTAAAGGCGCAACCGACAGCGAGGTTCTGTTCCTTTGTGCCTTGAAACATGGGCTGGACGAGGATCCGAAATCCGCGTTGGAACGATCCGTGGCCGAAATGGAGACACTTTCGCGCCAGTCCGGCGTTACGCCCCATATGCGCCTGTCAGTGGCAGTCTCTGACGGGGTCCGCCTGTTTGCTGCCCGCTATTCTTCTGACGACATCGCGCCTTCGGTCTATTACCGCTGGAGCGATACGCGCGCAGGCTGGGCGGTGGTTTCAGAACCTTTGGAGGCGGATGAGGACGGCTGGACCGCGCTGGCACCGGGCGAATTCCTCGAGATTTCAGAAGCGGGCGCAAAGACCGAAAGCTTCACACCCGCCTGACGTCTCACGCACGACCGTTTTCAACAAACCAGTCAGCGACCTTGGGGCGCACATGCTCCCAAACCCGAGCGGCGCCGCGCAGGACCTTGTCCCCGACGCGGCGATCAAGCTGTTCAAGGCTCACGTCATAATCCAGCCAGCTGCCACCGCCATTGGCGAGGTTCAACAAGACCGGCTGCACGCGGTCGATGGATTTGGCAAATACAGCCTCCGGGGATTGTGCGGCCTCAAACTCCTCCCAGATCTCGCGCAGATCCCGGGCCTGCGCATCTGGCAACAGGCCAAAGATACGGTCCGCCGCCGCCTGTTCTTTGGCTTCGACCTTGGCCAATGCTGCGGCGCTGACAACCCCGTGTATGGGGGCGTCACCCGCGTCGATTTCCACGAGATCATGCAGGATCAACATGGTCAGTACCCTCAACAGGTCCACCTGATCTTTGGCATGATCCGCAAAGACCCAGGCGAACATCAGGATATGCCAGGAATGTTCCGCAGAGTTTTCATGCCGCGACCCGTCTCCCAGTTTCGAGGCACGCAGCACGTGTTTCAACAGGTCCGCCTCATTCAGGAATGCAACCTGGGCCGGAAAATCGCCCGCGTCCCGTGGCGCAAAGACCCCTTCAAGAGCGTCTCGCAAGTAGTTGTAAGCGATCGGCAAGTTCTGCTTCAACGAAACCGCGCGCCCGGTTTCGATATTCTCTCGGCAGATTGCGACGTGGTCGGCAGGTGGATTGCTTCCACAGAGGGTTTGAAACAGCGGTTGTGCGCGGTCCAGTGCTTTTGCGAATTGGGCGTCGGGCGTCTCATTCGCCTCAAACTCATGCCAAATAGCGGAAAGCTTTTGCCCTTGCTCAGTTGGTAACAGGCCAAAGATCCGTGCCGCCGCGCGTTCTTCGGCTTGTGCAACCGCAGCCCAGTCAACCTCTTCATGGATGGGGTGATCGCCGACGTCGATTTCAACGATGTCGTGGAGCAGCAGCATCTGGATGACCCGCAGGACCTGCACCCCTTCAGGCGCGTGATTTTGCAGCACAAGCGCATAAAGTGCCAGATGCCAGCTGTGTTCTGCTGAATTTTCTACCCGCGAGCCGTCCAGCAGGTTGTTATGCCTGTTCACCCCCCGCAGCTTTTCAATTTCGGTTAAGAATTCTAGCTGCTGCGCGAGGGTATTTTGCACGTTTAGTCCTTTGGCTCTATTGCAGCCTGCGCGGCCGCGATCTTTTTTTCGAGAAATATTCGGGCCTTTTGCTCCGCCAGGCGCACGCGCACCTCGGTCAAAAAGGCCTCTTCCAGGGATTGGGAGGCGGCCCCCAATACCTGGGCCACCTCCATATAAAGACGATCCTCACCCAAAGCGTCCTGCACCTTGAGCGTATCCGCGGCCAGTTTCTGGGCGAGGGAGTCCAGCGTGGATGACATCAGCGGGTATTTTCCGTCAGACGGCGTTTTACGTAATCCGAAACGCTGCCAACCATCGTGTCCATATGCTGATCCTGGAAGAAGTGATCCGCACCTTCCACCTCGGTATGGGTGATGGTGATCCCCTTCTGCTCATGCAGCTTGTTGACCAGGCTTACGGTGTCTGCAGGCGGTGCCACACGGTCCGCAGTGCCATTGATGATCAAGCCAGACGACGGGCAGGGGGCAAGGAACGAAAAGTCATACATGTTTGCAGGCGGCGCGACCGAGATAAATCCGGTGATTTCCGGACGGCGCATCAACAGCTGCATGCCGATCCAGGCGCCGAAGGAGAAGCCCGCAACCCAGCAATGCTTGGAGTTGTTGTTCATGGACTGCAGGTAATCCAGCGCCGATGCGGCATCGGACAGCTCACCCACGCCCTGATCATATTCGCCCTGGCTGCGTCCGACGCCACGGAAGTTAAACCGAAGGACGGTAAACCCCATGTTATAAAACGCATAGTGCAGGTTATAGACGACCTTGTTGTTCATCGTTCCGCCAAACTGCGGGTGGGGATGAAGCACAATTGCAATCGGTGCGTCACGTTCTTTTTGCGGGTGGTAGCGGCCTTCCAGGCGGCCTTCGGGTCCAGGAAAAATGACCTCAGGCATGGGCGGGTTTATCCTACTCTCGTTTTACGCTCGCTGATCCGATGCAAATTCTTGACGAAATCTCTCGGGCAGATTAGAACGGTTCTAATTTGTTGATGTTGGACCTTGCCGAAACATCGTCCCGATGAGATACGCACAGTTGTTCAAAACGTCAATGATTTCGCGGGCGCACGCGCCGTTTGGGAGGCATAAGACAATGAAGCTATCGACAAAAGGCCGCTACGCGATGGTCGCGCTGGCAGATATTGCCCTTCAGCCCTCAGATGTTCTGGTGGCGCTTGGGGATATTTCCAAACGGCAGGACATCTCACTTGCCTATCTTGAGCAGCTCTTTGTAAAGCTGCGCCGCGCTGATCTGGTGTCATCGGTCCGTGGACCGGGGGGAGGCTATCGCTTGTCTCGTCCTGCCTCCGAAATCCGGGTCATTGATATTCTGTCCGCGGTCGAAGAAACCATTGATGCCATGCACAAAGGGGCCGGGGCTTCCGGGGGATTGTCCGGCAGCCGTGCGCAGTCGCTGACAAACCGCCTGTGGGAGGGGTTGAGCGCGCATGTTTATGTCTTCCTGCATCAGACCCGTCTGTCCGATGTGATCCAGAACGAACTTGCGCCATGTCCGGCAGTGCCAAGCCTGTTCGATGTTGTCGACGATTAATTCTGTGCATCAAACCGCATCATGACCCGAGTTTACCTGGACCATAACGCCACAGCCACGCTGCGCCCCGAAGCGCGCGCAGCGATGGCTGCCGCGATGAATGTATGCGGAAACCCGTCTTCGGTTCACGCAGAAGGCCGCAAAGCCAAAGCACTGGTTGAAAAGGCCCGCGCACAGATCGCTGCTGCCTTTGGCGCAGACGGTGCGGATCTGGTCTTTACGTCGGGATCAACAGAGGGGGCCGCACTCGCACTTGGCGGTCGGGGACTGCACGGCGCAGCAGTTGAACATGACGCTGTAAGGTCTTGGATTAAAGAAGACCTTTGTGTTGATGAAGACGGCGTTGTGGCTGTTACAGAACCATCAAAATGCACCCTTCAACTGGCCAATTCGGAAACCGGAATCATTCAAACCCTGCCTGAAGGTCTGGCCGTAACCGATGCCACTCAGGCGTTTGGGAAACTCCCGGTCGCATTCAACTGGATGGGTGCAACCATGGCGCTCATCTCTGGTCATAAACTGGGTGGGCCAAAGGGGATTGGGGCCATCGTCATGAAACGCGGCACCGATCTTGCGGCGCAAATCAAAGGCGGAGGCCAAGAGATGGGCCGTCGTTCCGGGACTGAAAATGTCATTGGAATCGCGGGCTTCGGAGCCGCAGCTGAAGCGGCAGCACGGGATCTGGCAAATGGCGTTTGGGACGAAATCGCTGAATTTAGAAATATTCTAGAAAACGCCCTTGTGGCTGGCGCGCAAGAGACTATTTTTGTCGGGAAAGATGTACGGCGTTTACCTAATACCTCATGTTTCGCAACACCGGGGTGGAAGGGGGAGACCCAGGTCATGCAGATGGATCTGGCCGGGTTTGCTATCAGTGCCGGCAGCGCCTGCTCCAGCGGAAAGGTGCGTGCAAGCTCGGTGCTGACGTCGATGGGGATCGCACCAGAGATCGCACAATGTGCCATCCGGGTCTCTTTGGGGCTTGAGACAACAAAAGATGATGTTCTGCGCTTTGCTGATGCGTGGATAGAAAAACAAAAGAAACACCGCGCCCGCATGGCGTGACCGTAGGAGATGACAATGGCCGCTTTGGATAAATTTGAAGCCAAGGAAGGCGTCGATCAGGATACCGTCGACGCAGTGCGCGAGATAAGCACTTATAAATATGGTTGGGACACAGATATCGAGATGGAATACGCCCCCAAAGGCGTAAACCCCGATATCGTGCGTCTGATCTCGGAAAAGAACGAAGAGCCTGAGTGGATGACCGAATGGCGTCTGCAGGCGTTTGAACGCTGGGAAAAGCTGGACGAGCCGGACTGGGCGATGGTCACCTACCCAAAGATCGACTTTCAGGACCAGTATTACTACGCCCGTCCAAAGAGCATGGAAGTAAAGCCCAAGTCGCTGGATGAGGTCGACCCCAAGCTGTTGGCCACTTACGAAAAGCTCGGCATCCCGTTGAAAGAACAGATGATTCTGGCTGGCGTCGAGGGGGCCGAAGACATGCCCGCCGAAGGTCGCAAAGTTGCGGTGGACGCGGTATTTGACTCGGTTTCCGTGGGCACAACGTTCCAGGCAGAGCTGAAGAAAGCCGGCGTGATTTTCTGTTCGATCTCGGAAGCGATCCGTGAACATCCCGAACTGGTCAAGAAATACCTGGGCACCGTGGTTCCGGTCAGCGACAACTATTACGCCACGCTGAACTCGGCCGTGTTCTCGGACGGCTCCTTTGTATATATCCCGCCGAACACCCGCTGCCCGATGGAACTGTCCACCTATTTCCGCATCAACGCGGAAAACACGGGCCAGTTCGAACGCACCCTGATCATCGCCGATAAAGGCAGCTATGTCAGCTATTTGGAAGGCTGTACGGCTCCGCAACGCGACACTGCGCAACTGCATGCCGCTGTGGTTGAGATCATCGTCGAAGAAGACGCCGAAGTGAAATACTCTACCGTTCAGAACTGGTTCCCTGGTGATGAAAACGGCAAAGGCGGCATCTATAACTTTGTGACCAAACGCGCCGACTGCCGGGGCGACCGCTCCAAAGTGATGTGGACCCAGGTTGAGACCGGCTCTGCCGTGACCTGGAAATATCCGTCCTGCATCCTGCGTGGAGAAGAAAGCCAGGGCGAGTTCTACTCAATCGCGATCACCAACAACTATCAGCAGGCCGATACCGGCACCAAAATGATCCACCTTGGCAAAAACACCAAGTCGCGGATCGTATCCAAAGGGATCTCGGCCGGGAAGGCGCAGAACACCTATCGCGGTCTTGTCTCCATGCATCCCAAGGCAAAGGACAGCCGGAATTACACCCAGTGTGATAGCCTGTTGATCGGATCGGAATGTGGAGCCCACACGGTGCCTTACATCGAGGTCAAGAACAACAGCAGCCGCGTGGAGCATGAGGCCACAACCTCCAAAGTGGACGACGACCAACTGTTCTACTGCCGCCAGCGCGGCATGGACGAGGAAGAGGCGGTCGCTTTGGTCGTGAACGGCTTCTGCAAAGAAGTGCTGCAGGCGCTGCCGATGGAATTTGCGATGGAAGCCCAGCAGCTTGTCGCAATCAGCCTGGAAGGTTCGGTGGGCTAATACGTGGCGGACGAGGATTTCCAGAACCGGGTGAACCGCATCGCCAACCGTCATGAGACGGAGCAAAATCTGCGGTCAGGTCAACGACCACGGTCAGGCCCTTTTGGAAAAGGGTCGCGTGGGCGCTACGCAGTCAGCCTGTTTGGCGCTTTGGCGTCTGGATTTCTTACGGTTATTCTTGTGCGCTATGTGCGCTTTCACCTGACCGGTGAGGGAAGTGTAGCGGATGCGGTGGCATTCTTGCTGGATGCGGGCATTTCGATTGTTGCCTGTATCGCGATTAAAGAGATGTTCAAGCTCCACGAACCGGAGTTGAAAGCGGCACAGGGCATTGGTGTCTTTTTGATGGTGATGGGAATGCACAATCTGGTCTTCTGGGCGCCCAAGGCGATGGAGACGCTGTTCTCGCCCGCATGGGTCAAGGAGCAGCGGCAAGACGCAATGCCCAATTCTCTATGGGTCGGCGTTCAATACATCCAAATCGGTCCTAAACAGCAGCAAACAACTACGGCACCGGAAAGAGCCGCGGTGGTCTACCGCAACTGAAAAAATGAAGATAGGCGGCAAGATCCAATACCCGGATCAGTCGCCCCGAAAAAACGGCACTGTTTGGTGCGCTACGAAATGACAGCGGCCGCACTCGGACGCTCAAACCGACGATAAACGAGGAAAAAATGCTCGAAATCAAGAACCTGCACGTCAAACTTGAAGACGAAGACAAGCAGATCCTGAAAGGTGTGGATCTGAAAGTGGAAGCCGGTAAGGTGCATGCCATCATGGGGCCGAACGGCTCTGGCAAATCCACACTGTCATATGTGCTGTCCGGTCGTGACGGTTATGAGGTCACCGAGGGCTCTGCCTCACTGGGTGGTGAAGAACTGCTGGAGCTGGAAGCGGAAGAGCGCGCGGCATTGGGCCTGTTTCTCGCGTTCCAATACCCGGTCGAAATTCCCGGCGTTGGCAATATGACCTTCCTGCGTACAGCCGTGAACGCACAACGCAAGGCACGAGGTGAAGAAGAACTGTCCGCTGGCGATTTCCTGAAGATCATTCGCGAAAAAGCAAAAACCCTGAAAATTGACGCAGACATGCTGAAGCGCCCGGTCAACGTGGGCTTCTCGGGCGGTGAAAAGAAGCGCAACGAGATCCTGCAGATGGCAATGCTGGAGCCAAAGATGTGCATTCTGGACGAGACCGACTCCGGCCTCGACGTGGACGCAATGAAACTGGTTTCCGAAGGTGTAAATGCCCTGCGGGACGAAGGTCGTGGCTTCCTGGTGATCACCCACTATCAGCGTTTGCTGGATCACATCAAACCGGACGTCGTGCACATCATGGCGAATGGTCGTATCGTCAAAACCGGTGGTCCAGAGCTGGCGCTGGAAGTTGAGAACAACGGCTATGCCGACATTCTGGCGGAGATCGCATAATGGCGCTGCCTGAATTGAAACAAACCGCAACAGAGGCGCGGCTGGCCGCGCTGACGTTGCCCGAGGGCGGTTGTCTTGAAACCGCGCGTGCCGCAGCGCTGTCGCGCGTTCAGACGCTGGGATTGCCAGACCGCCGGGATGAGTATTGGAAGTACACGCGCCCGGATACGCTGGTGACCGCAGAAGCGCCGACCGCTGGGGTTTTTGCGTCTGATGAGGCGCCGGTCTTTGATGATTTTGACCGCCTGAAGATTGTTTTTGTCGACGGTGTCTTTGACGCCGAAGCCTCTGACGATCTGAGCCTGGAAGGCGTCGAAATTGATCGCCTGGCGGATGCCGCAGTCAAGGACATTCATTGGATCAAGGACTTATACGGCGTTCTTGAAGCGTGTGGCCAGTCCCCGGTGGCCCGCCCGCTGGCGGCACTGAACACCGCTTATGCAACGGATGGTGTGGTGATCCATGTGACCGCAAAACCCTCCAAGCCGATCAGCTTGATCTACAAACATGGCAAAGAGGATTCCGATGCGATCCTGCACCATGTGATCCGCGTTGAAAGCGGTGCAGAGGCGACCATTCTGGAGAACGGTCCCGCAGCGTCGCGGTTTAACAAAGTGTGTGAAATCGACATCGCAGACGGGGGTGCATTGCATCACATCCGCGCCCAGGGTCGCGACCACGAACGCCGCGCGGCAACTCATATGTTCACGCGCCTCGGGTCCGAGTCTGTCTTCAAGTCTTTCACCCTGACCGTTAACGGTGTTCTGACCCGCAACGAACACGTGATCGAACTGACCGGAGACGACGCAGTGGCCCATGTGGCCGGCGCCTGTGTTGGCGATGGTGACTTCCATCACGACGACACAGTTTTTATCACACATGACGCGGTGAATTGTGAAAGCCGTCAGGTGTTCAAAAAGGTCCTGCGCAATGGCGCGACCGGCGTGTTCCAGGGCAAGATCCTTGTGAAGGAAGGCGCGCAAAAGACTGATGGATATCAGATTTCCCAGTCTTTGCTGTTGGATGACGACAGCCAGTTCCTCGCCAAGCCTGAGCTTGAGATCTATGCCGATGATGTGGCCTGTTCACACGGGTCCACATCTGGTGCGATCGACGAAGAAGCGCTTTTCTACCTGCGTTCTCGGGGCGTTCCACATGGGGCTGCAACGGATCTTCTAACACTTGCCTTCCTCGCAGAAGCCGTGGAGGAGGTGGAAGATGAGACCATTGCAGCTTCACTTGTTGATCGCCTCGAAGGCTGGCTGGCCCGGCGTCGCTGATGGCGATTACAACTGATATTTTGCTGACATATAAAGGGCCGCGCCAGGTTTTGGCGCGGCTCCTGTCCGCAGGCCCGCGCGAAGACCGTCTGGTTGCGCTTGCCATGGGCAGCTGCGTGGTGATGTTCATCGCCCAGTTGCCGCGTTTGGCTCGTGTGGCCCATCTGACGGATCAGGATCTGAACACGCTGATGGGCGGCTCCCTTCTGGCCATCGTCTTTATGCTGCCCTTGATCCTTTATGGACTGGCTTTTCTGTTCCACATTCTGGCCCGGGCTTTTGGCGGCAAAGGGCAGGGGTTTCAATCACGCCTCGCCCTGTTCTGGGCCATGATGGCCGCCAGCCCGCTGATGCTGCTGAATGGTCTGGTTGCCGGTTTTATTGGCAATGGTCCTGCGCTGTCTTTTGTTGGTGGCTTGTGGTGCGCAGCCGTTTTGTGGTTTCTGTTGACCGGTCTGCATGAGGCATACTGGAGAAGGCAACGATGATTGCAATCAGACCTTTAATTGGTCAAACCATCCAAGCGCCATCCCAGGCGGCAAGGTTCATATTGTCGCTGCCTCTCTCGAACGAGGTCGCGTGGACAGGGTTTGCTCTGGTGCAAGTCCTCAGCGCGATGGTCATGATCGTTCAGTCTCTGCTCTTCGTTCTGATGGGGTCAACAGCCGTGTTCTTTTCGGCGGTCGAATATCTTGTGCTGAACGTGGTTGTTCAGCTCCTTGCTGTTGCGGCTTTGACTGGGGTCGGCCGTTGGCTGGGGGGAACCGGGTCTTTCGTCAAAATGCTGATCGCCATCACCTGGGTAGGTTTCGTACAGACGCTACTGGTAGCCTGTGTGGTTTTTGCGGCGTTTGTATCGCCAGCATTATCCGAGATCCTGGGCCTGGTTGTCATCCTCGGAGCGCTTTATGTGCTGGTGCATTTTATTAACGAAGTGCATCAGTTCAATTCAATGTGGCGCGCGGTGGGAACCTTTATGCTGGCCATTGTCTCCATATCCTTCGTGTTCACCCTGTTATTACAATACATCTCGACCGGCCTATAGGGGCAGCTAATGTACGAAATTGACAAAATCCGCGCTGACTTTCCGATCCTGTCACGAGAAGTGAACGGAAAGCCGCTGACCTATTTGGACAATGGTGCCTCAGCGCAAAAGCCGCAGGTGGTGATTGATGCGATCACGCGTGCCTATGCGGAGGAATATTCCAATGTTCACCGCGGCTTGCATTACCTTTCTAACCTGGCCACCGAAAAGTATGAATCCGTCCGTGGAACCATTGCACGGTTCCTGAATGCCAGGCACGAGGATCACATCGTCCTGAATTCAGGCACCACCGAAGGCATTAACCTTGTGGCCTATGGCTGGGCCATGCCAAGTATGGAAGCCGGAGATGAGATTGTCCTGTCGGTGATGGAACACCACGCAAATATCGTACCGTGGCAT
The DNA here is from genome assembly GCF_056159265.1 of Epibacterium sp. ABZ3_068. Taxonomy (NCBI): domain Bacteria; kingdom Pseudomonadati; phylum Pseudomonadota; class Alphaproteobacteria; order Rhodobacterales; family Roseobacteraceae; genus Epibacterium; species Epibacterium sp. ABZ3_068. The sequence goes on along the minus strand of NZ_JBSWUV010000001.1, from coordinate 3,217,002 downwards.
TTTCTGCGGGAACGGCAGGGCGTGGTTCTGAAGTGGGTCGATACCGAGCCCGACGGATCGCTTGACCCGCAAAAGGTGATTGACGCCATCGGCCCCAAGACCAAGCTGGTTGCAGTGACCCAGTGTTCAAACGTTCTGGGCACTATTGTCGATGTCAAAGCCATCACTTCAGGTGCCCAGGCCAAGGGGGTTCCCGTCCTTGTAGATGGATCGCAAGGTGCGGTTCATATGCCCGTTGATGTTCAGGACATTGGTTGCGATTTCTATGCCATCACTGGCCATAAGCTGTACGGCCCCTCTGGCTCTGGTGCGATCTATGTGAAACCCGAGCGGATGGCACAAATGCGCCCCTTCATCGGAGGTGGTGACATGATCAAGGAAGTGTCCAAGGATCAGGTTATCTATAACGATCCACCGACGAAGTTCGAGGCCGGAACACCTGGTATCGTTCAGACCATCGGGTTGGGGGTTGCGCTGGATTACATGATGGGGCTGGGGATGGAGAATATCGCTGCCCATGAAGCCTCTTTGCGCGACTATGCTGTCGAACGTTTTGCCGGCCTCAACTGGCTGAACATTCAGGGCCACGCCCCCGGCAAAGCCGCCATCTTTAGCTTCACGCTGGATGGGGCAGCCCATGCCCATGACATTTCGACCATTCTGGACCGCAAAGGTGTTGCGGTACGGGCAGGTCATCATTGCGCAGGGCCGTTGATGGAGCACCTCGGCGTGACAGCCACCTGCCGCGCGTCCTTTGGGCTTTATAATACAAAAGACGAAGTCGATACGCTCATCGACGCCCTTGAGCTTGCGCACGAACTCTTTGCGTAAGGATCACGACCACAGCTTGTTCCGCGCGACCGCCCTGATTTCGCGCGGAACATATTGTTTTATTACAAACCACTACATGGCTTTTCGCATCTCACAGCCTGACACATTTTAGCGAAAACCCCTGAAAATTCTTTTCGAGTTTACGTTATCTTCAGTCCGCTTTGCGACCAATTCCCTCTGATGGCATTTGCTCCAACTGAGGGAAAACAAAAATTGCGTAATAGCCAAACGACGGACCGCAGAAACATACCGGGGCAAATAAACCTGATACAGGACGAACTTTCACAGGACATCGCAGCAACTGAGTTGGCGGACGCATGTGTCGAAAAGGCAAAAACACTTCCCTTGACGGATGGGGGCCAGCAGACGGCCTTGCTCTTGCAGGATGCGCTTGATCTGGACCCGCATCACCATGAAGCCCAAATCCTGCGCGAGCGTCTTTTTCAGATGTGCGTGCCACGCTGGCACTTTTCGATGCTTGCGGACACATCGCGCAACCAAGCCTACGCGCAGGCAATTGCAGCCAAGGTCAGACCCGGTGACATCGTGCTGGACATCGGCTGCGGGGCAGGGTTGACGGCAATGCTTGCTGCACGGGCGGGAGCAAAACACGTCTACACCTGCGAACAGCAGCCCTTGATTGCGCAGGCTGCGCGTCAGGTGATTGCCGACAACGGGCTGAGCGAGCGGATCACGGTGATCCCGAAACTGTCCCATAACCTGATTGTTGGCGTGGATATTCCCGAGGCGGCGGATGTTGTGGTATCCGAAATCGTAGACACGGTATTGTTGGGCGAAGGGGCTCTGGCCACATTGACCCATGCCATGGCCGCGCTGGCCAAACCCAATGCCCGCGCCATCCCGGAGCACGGGACTTTGATGGCGCAAGTCGTGGAAAGCGACCGGCTTCTGGACATCTGGCGCCCGAAAAAGGCGGAGGGCTTTGACCTCTCGGCCTTCCACCGGTTTGCAAATGTCGCAGCGATCACCCCCAATGACTTTTCGGTCTGCGGGCTGCGCCCCTTGGGGCCGCAAACGGATCTTTTCCACTTTGACTTTACCCGTCCCAATATCAAACCAGCTGCTGTATCGACTGATCTCACCGTCACCGAAACAGGCATGGCGCATGCGGTATTTGTCAGCTTTGTCATGGAGTTGGCGCCAGGAATTCGAGTCACCAATGATGTGCAGTCCAACGGCCACTGGGGGCGCACGGCATTCCTGCTAGAACAGCCAAATCCCATTCAAAGCAGAGGGCAGATATCTGTTACCGCTCAGCATGATTCAGAACAGCTCAGCCTCTGTGTCGGGGAGTTCGTCACGGAAGACCAAAACGCAAGGCCCTGCACCCTGTGGATGAGCCGATCCTGGGGCGACGGGACCGCTGACACCAACGAAACCGAACCGGCACCCGCAGTGCTTAGCCTGCATGGCACCCCAAGGGAAGTTTCAGATGGACCTTTGCCCAAGCCGCTTCCCTTTCACTGATCCCCGAAACCCCAAGGTGCGTTCTTGGGGGCTTCGGGATATTCTGAGCCGCAGTGCTGTTGGGAACCCAAGTGCGCGGTATCCGCTCAGCCGTGGACCATCAATTGGCGGAAACCGCGCAAGTTTTTGAACAAGACCTATCGCGTGAATGAACCTTCCGTGGACACTGGAGCCACAAGCTGCCTGCGTGCTGGCTGTGTTTGGGCCGAAGCTCAGACCATTGCTCCGACGCGGCGCTTGCCATGACTCTGGGAGGAGAACACATGCGCGATTTAACATTAACGCGTCGCCACGCTTTGTTTGGGGCGGCGGCAATAGCCGGGACAGTGGGCACCGGTTTCACAGCGAGGCCATCCCTGGCCAAAGCGCCGCTGGCAACAGATCAGGCACCTTATTTCTATCGCTTCAAACATGGCTCCATGCAGGGGACCGTCATATCAGACGGGATCCTGCCATTGGGAGAGCCTTCAGCCAGTTTTCTGGGAACCACAAAGGAAGAAGTCAGCGGTATCCTGACCGGCAACTTTCTGGATCCGAACAACGTTATTTTGGAACAGAATATTCTGGTGCTGAATACAGGCTCTAAATTGGTTCTTTTTGATACCGGGATGGGCGATTCACAGATGTTTGGCCCAACCACAGGCCGGATGATGGAAAATCTGGCTGCTGCAGGGATTGATCCGGCTGACATTGACGCCGTTGTCTGTACACATGCCCACTGCGACCACGTCTGGGGGATCATGTCGCCAAGCGGTGAACGCAATTTCCCCAATGCTCAGATCTATATCTCGCAGACTGACTTCGAGTTCTGGACAGATGAGGCAAAGCTGGGCTGGTCCGAGCCCGGATATATGAATGCCTTTGTTGATGGTGCGCGGCGCAACCTGATGCCAAACCGTGACAGGATCATCTTTGTCAAAGATGGCGAAGAATTCCTGCCCGGCATCCAGGCGGTGTCCGCCCCCGGCCACACGTTGGGGCACATGATGTTCCTGATCACATCCGAGGGGCAAACACTGGCAGCCATTGGCGATACGACACATCACCATGTGCTGTTGCTGGAACGGCCCTTGATGGAATTTGCCTTTGATACGGATCCCAAATTGTCGGCACAGACCCGGTTCAAAGTCCTGGATATGCTTGCCCAGGAACGGATTCCCATGATCGCATATCACTTCCCATGGCCAGGCATCGGACATATTGCAAGGGCAGGCGAAGGGTTCCATTTCTATCCTGCGCCGATGATCATGCAAACTCTGCCAAGCTAAAACCGCAGGCCCCGCGTTCCGATGAGCGGTTTGCGCTCGTATTATTGCGGATTGCGGGGTTTCCATTGGCCGTTGCGTCGCTACACTCAGCGGACTGTGGGAGGCGGATCGACGGACACTATGTTCTGGCGGCACAATAATCTGGCGCGGCGTTACATGTTCGCGGCCCTTGTGGCCGCGATTGTTCCGCTTGTGGTGATCGCCTTTCTTTACGACCGCTACAGTGTGCGCCTGATCGACACGATTTCACGCAGCCGGACCGAAGCAGAAGTGCAGGCCGTTGCGGTGCGGATGGGCAGTTTCCTTCGTGCCCAACTCAACCGCCTGGAAAACATTGCCGATCTTCCCCAGACCGCAGAGTTTCTGGCCTCAGGCACCCCGGAGATGACCGAAACCTTGTTCGATTTCCTGTTACTCGAAGCGGGCAGTCCCGATGTCTATGCGATTGAGCTGCGTAGCCTGGACGAAACGCTTCTGGCAACGGTGCCCCAAAGCCAAAGCAGGTCGGCACATCGTGCCCCGGCAACCCCGTTTGTCAGATTTGAACAAGCAGACGTCATTGGTCCTGTTTTGCCCAAGGACGGTCTGCCTGGCATGGTGATGATCCGCGTGCCTGTATCAGTAAACGGTGCCCAGCTTGGCTATGTTGGCATGAAGCTCAGGCTGAACTCGCTGACCGAGCAGATGGCCCCCCTGATCCTGACCGGGATCAAAAGCCCGCAACTGGTGATTTTTGACCGCATCCATTTGAACGCAACCGGCCAAATTGAACCCGCAGGAGAGGTGGTTCATTTCTCCGACCCCATTCTTCCCGGATGGAAGGTCAATCTTGTAGCGCAGAGCCACAGCCTGAACGAACGTCGACAGGTTTTGCGGCTGACCCTGCTGGTGTTGTCCTTTGCGCTGGTTCTGGCTTTGGGGTTTCTGTTTTTCCAGCTTTCCAACCGTCTGACGGGCTATTTGCGCCCTCTCAAGGACGGGGCTGATGCGCTGTCGCGGGGGGATTTCACCGCAGATGTGCCCGAAAACGGGCCGGGAGAACTGGGCAGTCTGGCCCGTGCCTTCAACCATATGCGCCGACAGATCCGCGCGATGATCAACTCTCGTGTGGATATCGAACGCCGCGCCGCGCTTGGCAATATGGCTGCAGGAATAGCCCATGAGGTCCGCAATCCGCTCGCGACTATTGCGGCCACGATCTACGGGTTGAAACGCGGTGAGACGGTGGCCGAGCGCATTGAAATGTATGACGAAATGTCCGGAGAGATCGAACGCGTCGACCGCGCCATTGAAGAATTTCTGAAATATGCGCGCCCCTCGACGCCCAAACGGCAAAACGTTCTGGTTCGGGACACCTTTCGTGGTCTCAGGACGCTGACCTCGGCGCAGGTTCTGGAACGCAATATTACCTTGAACCTTGGCGGGGATTCCCAGCTGCAGCTTCTGATAGACCCGGCCCATCTGCGTCAGATTTTGCTGAACCTCGTTCTGAACGCGATCCAGGCCGTTCCCGACGGTGGGTTGATTTCTCTGAAGGTTCTGCGCCTTGATGCGGCGACTGTTATCACGGTGGCAGACAATGGCGCAGGGATGGACAACGAAACATTGAAAAAAGTCATGCGCCCGTTTTTCACCACCCGATCCGGCGGCAGCGGTCTTGGTCTTGCGGTCACGGCTGAACTGACACGCGCCAATGGCGGGCAAATTCGGATCGAAAGCCGTCCGGGTGAGGGCACCACCGTGACCCTGACCTTTCCCGACGCCGCAAAGGAGGCCGCAGCATGAAACCCCGCATCCTGGTTATTGATGACGAAATCAAGCTGACCCGCTCCATTGCGTTTGCCTTGCGCCAGTCCGGGTATGAATGCCTTGAAAGCCATAATGGACGCGCGGGATATGAGCTGGCCCAAAAAGAAGTGCCGGATCTTGTTTTGCTGGACGTGCGCATGCCCGGCCATTCCGGTCTGGATGTGTTGAAATCGCTCAGCGCGGATTTACCTTCGGTTCCGGTGATTATGATGTCGGCATTGGACGCAACCCAGGATGCGGTCAAAGCGGTAAAGCTCGGCGCTGCGGATTACCTGTCAAAACCCCTGGACATGGATGATCTGATCCAGCTGATTGAGCAGACAACAGCGCGGGCGCAGGACGGTCCCGAAGTCACATCGGTTGAGGAAAGCGCGCAGGACAAGGCCTCGTTATTGGGCAATAGCCCGCAGATGCGCATGTTGCGGAGCCTGATCGAACGGGCTGCTACCTCTGGCGTGCGGACGGTTCTTCTGCGCGGCGAACTGGGGGTTGGGCGTGCGATGGTGGCCCGCGACCTGCATCAAAAAGCCTGTGGTGCAGACGCCCCGTTTGTAGAGATCAACTGCGCCACTCTTGTCGGGGAACAGATCGAAACCGAGCTTTTCGGCAGCCAGGATGAATTGCATCGTCGCGGGCTGATAGAAGTGGCCGATGGCGGCACGCTGTTTCTCCATGAGATCGAGGCGCTGTCACAGGTGGCGCAGGCCCGGATCATGGCCTTTCTCGAGAGCGGAACTCTGCGTCAATACGGTGGCCGTGTTGTGCGCCCTGATGTGCGCATCATCGCAGCTGCAAATGCAGATCTGGGCGAATGTGCCGCCCAGGGGCGGTTTCGAAAAGACCTGCATCTTCGGTTGGAGCACCTCCCTTTGGACGTGCCGCCTTTGCGAGAGCGACGCGAAGACATCGAACTGTTGTGGATGAGCTTTGCCCGAAATTATGCGCGCAAAATGGGATGCAAACAGATCCGGCTCAGCCCTGCAACGCGGGACCAGCTGGCAACATATGACTGGCCCGGAAACGTCCGAGAACTGAAAAACCTGGTGGAACGCCAGACCATTTTGAACCCGGGCGCAATGATCGACATCGCTCATTTGCCGCGGGAAATGTTTGCATCGGAACCGGCTGTGGATGCAAATATCGAAGAACAGATGGCGACAATCGAACGGGCCCTTGTTCAGGATGCGCTCACCAAAGCCCGCGGTCGAAAAGGCGTAGCCGCCGAAGCGCTGGGTATCTCGCGGCACGCCCTGAAGAGGAAGATGCAACGGCTTGGTCTGACATGAGATTTCTTTGCATTCTTCTGCTGTCCCTGACAACCGTGGTCCCGGCCTTAGCAGAGCCGGTCAAAGTAAAAGTGGGATGTCTTTACCCGTTATCCGGGTCAGGTGGACTTTATGGGCGGGATTCCATTGTTGCCATCGAAATGGCGCTTGATCGTATCCGGGAGGAATACGAAACACTGGAGATCGACGTAGACGTCCGCGACAGCCGCTCGAAATCCCTGCGTTCGCTGCAAATTGCCCGGAGCTTTGTCGAAGAGGATGGCGTGGATTTCCTCTGTGGCATCGTGAGTTCAACCGTTGCCTTGACCGTGTCAGAATACGCCCGCCAAAGTGAGACGTTTTTGATCGGAACAGACCACGCATCCCCCACATTGGTGTCATCGCGTCTTCATCCCTATTACTTTCGGGTCACCAATGGATCACGCCAATCCGTCCGGGCAGGCGCTATGTATATCGCCGAGACACATCCGGCGACATCCCTAAGGATCAGCTTTATCGGACCGGATTATGACTATGGCTACCAAGTCTATGAAGACCTGCGCCATTTTCTGGATTTTGAGAGGGTGGATTATGCGTTTTCATCGGTCTACTGGCCCGCGCTTTTTGACGATGACTACAGCCTTTACATCCAGCAGCTGATTGAAGATGCGCCCGACATTGTCGTTAACGCCCATTGGGGACTGGATCTGGTGACCTTTGTGAGGCAGGCGGACCAGCTTGGCCTGTTCGACAAGGTTCAGTTCATGAATTTTGACACCGGCGGAAACTATGAGATCTTGGCCGAGCTTGGCGCGGATATGCCAGAAGGTCTTGTCCTGTCGGCGCGTCATCATCTCAACTGGCCACAGACACGGGCGAACAGGGCGTTTGTGCAGGAATTTCATGCACGGGCAGGGCGGTATCCCAGCTACGCAGCTGAGGGCGCATATTCCGGGATCATGGTCATCGCCGAAGCCGTACGTCTTGCTGGGGGGACTGACGACAAGGCACGCCTTCGCCATGCTCTGGAAAACCTGAGCATCGCACTGCCCGAAGATCCCGAAGGTTTTCGATCAACCATGGATCCCAAACACCACCAAATGCTTCAGGTGCAGGCCATTGGACGTACGCAGCCCTCACAAGCCTTTCCTCCGGCGCAGATGGTGCTTGGCGACATTCGTGTCTATGCGCCGCCCATGATCTGGCCGCAAGGGCCCGAAGACCTGCCGACCGACTGAGCGGCAACCGCTCATCGGTTTATGCCGATGGGCGCAAACCGCTCAGCCTGGTGTGAGTGTTCGTCTAGGATCTCGGCGCAATCATCGGCAGGTTCGCTCTCAGTTCCGAGGAGGGAACATCGGGGGGAGCCGCGGTTGCAACTTGCACATCCAAACAGGGTGCAAGACCCATCGCGCAGGTCTTCCCGAAGTGAGAACAAGGAGGACCCCATGGGGATCAAGACCCGCATTCTGACCACCACCGCAACCCTGGCTGCATCGGCAGCGCTATGCCTGCCGGCCGCGGCCGCCGAGGTGAAAATTGGCGTTGTAACCTTCCTGTCCGGCGGCGCAGCCGGACCGTTTGGCGTGCCCGCACGAAACGCCGCCGAACTGGTGATTGAGGCAATCAACGATGGCAGCCTGCCTGCGCCCTACAACACCCCGGGGCTGGCTGGTGACACCATTGCGCCGATTTATGTTGATGAAAATTCCAAACAGAAAAACGCCGACTTCCAGAAACTCGTGGAAAAAGACGGTGTGGAGCTGGTGCTGGGCTACATCTCATCCTCATCCTGCAAAGCCATCGCGCCCGAGGCTGAGAAGCTGAAAAAGCTGACGGTCCTGTTTGACTGTGGCACGCCGCAGATCTTCGAAGAGATTGTCACCGAACCAAAATACACATTCCGCACCGCAGCCACCGCGACCATGGATAACGTGGCCGCCGCACGATACCTGATGGACACTGGTGCCGCTTCACAGCGGGTGGCCGGCATCAACCAGAACTACGCCTGGGGGCAGGACAGCTGGCGTGATTTCTCTGCCTCCATGGCGCAGCTTGCGTCCAAGGCTGAAATCGTGACCGAGCAATACCCCAAGGTCTACGCAGGTCAGTATGGCTCTGAAATCTCGGCCATTTTGACCAAACGCCCCGATATCGTGCATTCCTCGTTCTGGGGTGGCGACATGGAAGCCTTTGTGATCCAAGGCTCCGCGCGGGGCGTGTTTGAACGCTCCAAAGTGGTTCTGACAGCGGGTGAAACCGCGATGCACAGCCTGGCCAAACAGATCCCCGACGGCACGATTATCGGCGCACGAGGCCCGCATGGGGATCTGGCACCGGACAGCGCGCTGAACGACTGGTTCCGCGCAGCCTATGAGGCGAAATTCGGCTCGCTGCCCACATACCCGTCCTATAAAATGGCGCAGGCTTTGTTGGGTGTGAAATCTGCCGCGGACAAGGCAGGTGCATCCTCACAAGACGCCATCATCACCGCCTTGGCCGGACTGGAATGGGAAGGGCCGTCAGGCAAGGTTTCCATGGCACTGGCCGGAGGACACCAGGCCATTCAGGACACGGCCTATGGTACCTTCAAACTGACCGAAGACGGCAAAGGCAGCCTGGTCGACATCATCCGCTATGATGCGACCTGCGTGAACCCGCCGGAAGGGAAGATCTCGATCGAATGGATCAACGCGGGTTTTGACGGCGCGAGCTGCAATTAAGCCAATCGGGCCGCAGCTGCTCCGAGCCACACCATCTCGGTGCTGCGGCCCCGCCGGATCTGACCTCCCCCTTCCGGTCCAGATCCGGCCCTCTTTTCCAAAGAAAACCAAAGACGCAGCCGCGTCTTGAACGACGGAGATACCACATGTTGACTGCGGTCGCGATCGCAGTGGACGGCCTGGGCTTTGCCGCCTGGCTGTTCCTGTCCTCGGTGGGCTTGACGCTGATTTACGGCGTTATGCGCATCCTTAACATCGCCCATGGAGGGTTTTACGCCCTCGGGGCCTATTCCTCGGCCTGGGCCATCGGGCTTTATATGCAGACGGGACAAACCGTGGCGCTGGCCTTTCTTATCATTCCGGTAATGGCAGTGCTTGCAGGCACGGTAGCAGGCCTGGTGATCGAACGCGGCGTTTTGCGGTTCATGTATGGACGCGACGAAGTGCTGATGGTTCTGGTGACCTATGCGCTGTTCCTGATCCTGGAAGACGTGACCAAGCTGATCTGGGGCACCGACAGCTATGTGGCCTGGCAGCCTGCTTATGCGCTCGGCACCATTGATATTATGGGCATTCCCTATACGGGATATAAGTTCATGATCATCGGCGTGGCTGTTATCTGTGGCGCAGCACTTTACTGGGGACTGACCCATACGCGGGTGGGAAAATTGCTGTTGGTGGTGATCGAGGACCGCGAAGTGGCCGGGGCATTGGGGGTCAATGTGACCCGTTTCTTTACCGTCACGTTCCTGGTCGGTGCCACTCTCGGCGCGCTTGGCGGCGCCCTGACCGCACCCGAGATTTCCGTGGTCCCCGGCATCGGCGCCGAGATTATCGTGATGGCCTTTGCGGTGATTGTGATCGGCGGCATGGGGTCCATTCCGGGAGCTGTCATTGGCGCTTTGATCGTGGGTCTGGCGCGCGCAACCTCCGTGCATCTTTACCCGCCGGCCGAGCTGTTTTCGATCTACCTCGTCATGGCAGCGGTGCTGGCCGTCAAACCCTATGGGCTGTTTGCCATCGCAGAAGGGCGCAAGATATGATCCGAGCTGATAAAACCGAATGGGCGCTGATCGTCGCATTTCCCGTGCTGATCGCCGCTGCGCTGCTGCTGCCGTCCTGGATGGTGAACTATATCCAAGTCTCCCTTGGCACCGGTTTGGTGGCCCTGGGCGTGATGATCCAGATGCGGGCAGGGCTGGTCAGCTTTGGACAGGGGCTTTACTTCTGCGTCGGCGGCTATGCTGCCGGGATGGCCGGTAAGTTCCTTGGGATTTCAGACTTCTTTGTCCTGCTTGTTTTGGGTGTCGTGGCGGCCTTGGTAGTGTCCGTCGTCCTCGGCTTCCTGTTGCGCCGCTACCGCGAGATCTTCTTTGCCATGCTGTCGCTTGCGGTCTCCATGATCCTTTATGGGCTCCTCAGCTCCTCCGAGGGGCTTGGATCAACGGATGGATTTAACCTGCCGGTTCCGACCTATCTGTTCTTTGCCCCCGAAGGGGACGCCGCGCGGATGACCCTTTATGCGCTGACGGCAGGATTGGCCGTGATTTGTGCCATTGTGTTGAACCGCGTGCTGCGCTCGCCATTGGGCATGATAAACGAGGCCATCCGCGAGAATGAGCTGCGGGTGGAATACCTTGGTTCTTCAGCGCATTATGCGGTGCATGTCACATATGTGATTGCGGCCTGCGTGTCGTCGATTGGCGGGGTTCTCTGGGCCTTGTCGCTGGGTCACGTGGATCCTGAGATGACCAATTGGACGACATCCGGCGCCTTTGTCTTTGTGGTGATCCTTGCCGGCACCGGCAATATCATCGCGCCTTTGGTTGGCACCTTCCTGCTGGAAATCCTGCGGGTCTATGCGGTCGAGCTGTCGCCCAACACCTGGCAGATGATCCTTGGCACCGTCATGCTTTTGACCATCATCTTCCTGCCCAAAGGTCTGTGGTCGCTGATGGGCCGCAAACCCAAAGCCCAAGGGCCAAGCCCGGACGGCGCGGTCCAACCCGGAGAGTGATATGACTGTTATTCTGGAAACCCGCGCATTGAAGCGCACGTTCGGAGCGGTTGTGGCCGCACATAATATCAACATTCAGATCCACGCCGGAGAGGTCATGGGCGTGATCGGATCGAATGGCGCAGGCAAGACTACATTTGTGAACATGGTCACCGGCTACCTGCCGCCGTCCTCGGGCGAAATTCTATATCACGGGGAAAGCGTGGTTGGCCTGCCAACCCGGGACATTACTCGCAAGGGGATCTGCCGGTCTTTCCAGATCCCACAGCTTTTTGCCGAACTGTCTGTGATCGACAACATGTTGATTGCGCTTACAATTGCAAATGGCGCGCGGCCCGCCTTGTTGCGCCCAGCAGTAACGGCGGCGCTGAAAGATCAGGCCATGGCACTGCTGGACCGCTTTGGCATTGCCCATCATGCACAGCGCGAGGTTGGCGTTCTGGCCCAGGGCGTGCGAAAGCTGGTGGATATAGCCATGGCCACCGTGGCCGAACCTGAACTTTTGTTCCTGGATGAACCCACATCCGGCGTATCCGCAGATGAAAAAATGGAATTTATGGGCACGCTTATTGCTGCGCTCAAATCCACCCAGACTGCGGTTCTGTTTATTGAACATGACATGGAGATCGTCGAAACTTTCTCTCCCCGTGTGGTAGCCTTCTACGAGGGGACAATCCTTGCCGATGGCCCAACAGCCGAGGTGCTGGCCAACGAAAAGGTGCGCGAATTTGTCATCGGTGGTGAAATACACCGCTCATCCAAGGTCCAGGGAGGCGTTCACTGATGCTTACGATTGATAATGCAAGCCTGTCCATCCAAGGTATCCCGATCCTGCGAGATGTCTCGTTAGAGATCGAGACCGGAACCACCGTTGGACTGATCGGTCGAAATGGCGCCGGGAAAACCACACTCATGCGCGCCATTATGGGGGCTTTGCCGCTGAACAAGGGCTCTATCCAATTCGAGCACCAGTCCCTGCACAGCATGCCAGCACATCATCGGGCGGAACTGGGCATCGGATATCTGCCCGAAGATCGCCGACTGGTGCCCCATTTCAGCGTCGAGGACAACATCCTGGTCTCGCTGTGGGCCACGGGAAATCAGGACCGGGCCCGGTTGAAATGGGTTTATGAGCTGATGCCGGAAATCGGCCGCTTTGCGGACCGGCGGGCCATGACATTATCGGGTGGTCAGCAGAAACTTGTGGCCTTGGCACGTGCTTTGGTCGCCGGAGGAAATCTGCTGCTTCTGGATGAACCCTTCGAAGGTGTCGCCCCGGCGCTGGCCCAACGTTTGATGGAGGTCATCAGCGACCTCAGGCAAGAGCACCTGTCAGTTCTGATCTCTGAATCCGATTACACGCATTCTGAAAAGGTGGTCGACAAGGTGTATTCGATTGAACGGGGACAGATCAGCCTGATGCCCCAAGCCGAAGTAGCCTGAAGGAGGCGCCAACATGAGCGATTTTAACTTTAATACAACGGCTTCGGTTGTCGTTCGCAGCGGTGGCGCGGCGGATATCGCTTCGGTTTTGGCTGGGGTCCCCTTATCCAAAGGCGCGCCCTTGCTGTTTGTCACTGACCCTGGGTTGATGGCGCTTGGACTGGCAGATCCGGCATTGGCCAGTTTGGAGGCGGCGGGTTACAAGGTCATAAAATTTACCGAGATTGAACCGGACCCCAAAGCCTCCACGGTCGAAACGGCGGCTGCGCTGGCGGGCGTTGCCGAGGTCCAGGCCGTGATCGGATTTGGCGGGGGCTCTTCGATGGATGTGGCAAAAGTTGTTGCGCTGCTTTTGGGATCTGACCAAAACCTTGAAGAGATGTACGGTGTTGGCCAGGCACGCGGCCAGCGCGTACCGCTCATTCTGGTGCCGACTACGGCTGGAACCGGTTCAGAAGTTACACCCATCTCGATCCTGACCACCGGAACGTCCGAAAAGAAAGGGATCAGCTCGCCCCTTATCCTTCCCGATATTGCATTGTTGGACGCTGAACTGACACTGGGATTGCCACCGTCTGTCACGGCTGCAACGGGTGTCGATGCAATGGTCCACGCAATCGAGGCCTATACATCCACCAACGCCAATACAAACCCGGTCAGCAAAGCCTTGGCGGTTGAGGCGCTGCGGCTTTTGTCGACCAATATCCGGACCGCCGTCACAGACGGTGGCAACCGCGGCGCGCGCGAGGCAATGCTCTTGGGGTCCATGCTGGCCGGGCAGGCCTTTGCCAATTCACCGGTGGCAGCTGTGCACGCGTTGGCCTATCCAATCGGGGCGCTGTTCAAGGTCCCCCACGGCCTGTCCAACGCATTGGTTCTGGCCGAAGTTATGCGTTTCAATGTGACGGTTGCCGCGGCCTCCTATGCTGAGCTTGCACCGATCATCTTCCCGGATATTGATACCCACCGCGACGACCTGGCCGTTGCTACAGATCTGATTGACCGGTTGGCCGCATTAAACACCAAGCTTGGTCTGGAACCGGGGTTAAGATCCGTCGGCATCCGCGAAGAGGATCTGGATAAGCTGGCCTCTGACGCGATGAACCAGACCAGACTTCTGATAAACAACCCAAGGCCGGTGACAGAAGACGACGCGCGCGCGATCTATCAGGCCGCGCTTTGACACGTCGCTCAAAAGGGATTGGAGCTGGCTAAACTTGATCCGGGCCTCATCGCCCGGATTTTTGTATTTTACAGGGGATCTGCTGCGGTATCCAGCGCGTACCGATTGTCCCCAGTACCGAAGCCCGCCTTGTTGAGAGGATAGACTAGAGCAGGGAAATATCACACAGATTGGGGTAGTGGCGCACCCGAGAGGATTCGAACCTCTGGCCTCTGCCTTCGGAGGGCAGCGCTCTATCCAGCTGAGCTACGGGTGCCTGTTCGCGCGGTATATCCTTGCAACCGGACTACTGCAACGGAAAAATTACCAAATTTCCATCGCTTCGGATGTACCGGGACAATTGAGCAAACAGCTGTTTCCCAAAATAAAAACCCCACCGGAATGGCAGGGTTCATTTAGACCTATGGAAAGACGTTTCTTAACCGCGCCAGCTGCGCACAACGCCACAGTCCATATGCACAAAGTTGGACCCGTAATATTTGCCAACACCACCTGCATGGCAGGATTGAGCGGCAGCAGCCATCTGCGACACGCTCCGGGAGGACAGGCGCAGGTCTGCCGCTTTACCCTGCATATGAAGTGAGTTCTTCGCCACACCGCGGGACCGGCTGCGCAACATCGCATTCGTTTGCGGGCTTCTGTAGCCAGACAGCAGCAAATACGGCTCGCTCACATCCAAAAGATTGTGGGACGCCGCCATAATATCGATTGTGCGCGTGTCGATGGTTTTAATTTGGTCAGAGCGCCAATCCCGCATGAAGTGGTTCACTTCCTTCAGCGCGTCTTTGATATACTGGCCTTCGATCCAATAGATCATGTCCAGACGTTCACCGGTACGGCCGGAGTACATGCGAATGCGTCGTATGTCGCCCGCACCGCGTAACAGCCCAGCTGCATTGGAAAAAGTCGGTGCCGCGGAAACTGCTGTTGCCGCAAATGCGCCCAAGATTGCCCGACGGGTGAACCCGTTGTTTTTGGTTTCTGCCATATATTCTGCGCCGTCCCGTACGCGAGTTAGTCCTGCCTCAGGCTCGATGTTACGAACCCGTTATTACGTCCCGTTGCTATGCAAAGAGCTATTGCACAGCGAGAATCATCTGCCAACATTTGTTTATCACAACGGTTTAATCATGCTAAATTTAGGCGAAAAATTGCGCAAAAGGGGACGAAGCACTCGGAATTCCCCCCTGAATAGTGGGGCAGCCATCCGCTACTGTCGCCATGCACCGGCTGATAACTTATTCGCTGTATATTACAAAATGTGAGTGGATGAGGGATTGGATTCCGTCAATATGTCCCTTATCGAACGGGAATTACCTTAAGTAATAGATTTTCAGTCAAGGACCCATCTATGTCTAAAGTTGCTGTGCCCACGTCTTCAAAGTTGATCAAAGCCGGGCTTTTTGCATTGGCCATGGGCGGTTTTACATTGGGGGCAGGACCGGTGACGGCTCAGGTCACTGCGTTCAAACAGGCCGTAGCCGAGGCCGCATCTGACGATAGCGATGTTTCGGCCTTTTATCGGGCAAATGGGTATCAGGCGATCTGGACCGGCTCGGACGAGGCGTCAAAGCTGCGACGCCAGGCCTTGCTGCGTGCGCTGGAAGATGCTTCCGTGCATGGTCTTCCGGATCAAAGCGATGTGATCGCAGATCTGATGAACCAGTTGAAATCTGTCAAAACCACCCGTGACCTTGGCGAAGTCGAAGCCGCACTCAGCAAGGCGTTTGTCCATTATGCAAGGGACATGAAAACAGGTCTGCTGGTTCCGTCTCGCATCGATGATGGGATGGTGCGCAAAAAGGCTACGCTGGAAGCAGATGTTCTGCTGGCCGGACTACAGGCCAGCCAGCCTGCGGCTTATATGCGGTCGCTGGTTCCGGATTCCGCCCAATACCGCGCTTTGATGCGGGAAAAACTCCGCCTTGAGCAGATCGCCACCAATGGCGGCTGGGGCAAATCCGTGCCTCAGGGTAAATATGAACCCGGCGACACCGGCGCGGGAGTTATTGCGCTGCGCAACCGGCTGATAGGGATGGGCTATTTGGCACGCAGTGCCTCCGCGACCTATGATGCGGCGCTCTCCAATGCGGTTATGACCTTCCAGGCCACCCATGGGTTGGAACAGGATGGAGTCGCCGGAGAGGGCACCATCAAGGAAATCAATGTCACCGCACGTGAGCGGTTGAAATCTATCATCGTTGCGATGGAGCGCGAACGCTGGTTGGCGCCGGAACGCGGCGAACGTCATGTTCTGGTCAACCAGACAGACTTTAGCGCCAAGATCGTGGACAATGGCGAAATCACCTTCCAGACCCGTTCTGTTATCGGCAAGAACGTGAGCGACCGCCGCTCGCCCGAGTTTTCGGATGTGATGGAACATATGGTCATCAATCCAAGCTGGTATGTGCCGCGCTCCATTATCACCAAGGAGTATTTGCCCAAGCTGCGCGCAAATCCCAATGCGGTGCGCCACCTGCAGATCACTGACAGCCGTGGTCGTGTTGTGAACCGCGGATCAGTGGATTTCTCGCAATACACTGCGCGCACGTTCCCCTTTGCCATGAAGCAGCCTCCAAGCACCCGCAACGCGCTTGGCCTGGTCAAATTCATGTTCCCGAACAAATACAACATCTACCTGCACGACACGCCCGAGAAACACCTGTTCTCGCGGGAGATACGCGCCTATTCCCATGGCTGCATCCGACTGCATCAGCCATTTGAATTTGCCTATGCGCTATTGGCAAAACAGACCGAGGATCCCCAGGCCTTTTTCCAACGTATCCTGAAATCCGGCAAGGAAACCAAGGTGGAACTGGAAAAACACGTACCGGTCCACATCATCTATCGCACCGCTTTTGTTCCGAACAAAGGTCCGGCGGAATTCCGTCGTGATGTATACGGACGTGACGCTAAAGTTTGGGCTGCATTGGAACGAGCAGGGGTGGCGCTGCCCGGCGTTCAAGGGTAAAGATCGGGGCCAATCCAACAGTTTGAGGAGAGGCCCCGATGTTCACTGTTCGCGAGATTGCACAGGCCCTTGGAGCCGAGGCCGCCGGAGATCTGGATCTGGTTATTTCCGGCGCCAGTGAGCCACAGGATGGCGCCATTGGCCTTCTGTCCATGGCGATGGATCCCAAATATGCCGAAAAGCTGAATGATGGAAATGCGGAAGCCGCGATCTTGTGGGAAGGGGCTGATTGGCAGTCTTTCGGACTAAAGGCGGCCATTTTTGCCACGCGGCCCCGCATGGCCATGGCGGGCATCACCGCGCAGCTTGATCCGGGCCAGCACTTTGGTGACGGCATTCATCCTTCTGCCATTATTGACCCGACAGCGGAGCTGGACGACGGCGTTACCGTTGGCCCACTTGCGGTCATCGGCCCGCGTGCAAAAATCGGCGCGGGCTCTGTAATTGGTCCGCAGTGTTTCATAGGGGCTGACGTGACCATGGGCGCGGGTGCCTATGTGCGGGAAGCGGTAACCATCGGTGCACGCGCAACAATCGGCGATCATTTCCGCGCTCAACCCGGCGCACGGGTGGGCGGTGATGGGTTTTCCTATGTCACCCCCGAAGTCTCCGGCGTCGAAAAAGCCCGCGAGTCCCTTGGCGATCAGGGAGAGGTCAAGGCCCAAGCCTGGGAACGTATTCACTCGCTGGGAGCTGTGAGCATCGGCGACAACGTTGAGCTTGGCGCGAACGTTACAATCGACAATGGAACCATTCGCGACACGGTTATCGGCGATGGCAGCAAGCTCGATAACCAGGTTCATATCGGCCACAACACCCGTGTGGGCCGCGACTGTCTTTTGTGTGGACAGGCTGGGGTTTCCGGTTCAGTTGAGATCGGAAATAATGTGGTTCTGGGTGGAAAAGTTGGTGTCAGTGACAATATCTTTATCGGCGATGGCGTCATCGCCGGCGGCAGTTCGATCATTTTGTCCAATGTTCCCGCAGGCCGTGTGATCCTTGGATACCCGGCTGTCAAAATGGAGACACATACTGAGATGTATAAGGCACAACGGCGTTTGCCGAGGCTGATGCGCGATATCGACGCGCTGAAAAAGGCTGTTTTCAAATAAACAACCTGCCGCTACATCAACACAAGAACCAAGGATTGGAGAGGCCCTATGAGCATTCAGGATCAGGTCATTGAAATCATCGCCGAGCAGGCGGTCCTGGAACCCTCCGACGTTAAACTGGACAGCACTCTTGAAGATCTTGGCATTGACAGCCTGGGTCTGGTCGAGAGCATCTTTGCCATCGAAGAAGCCTTTGACATTTCGGTTCCCTTTAATGCCAACGAACCGGAGCAGAGCGACTTTGATATTTCGAGTGTCGCGGCGATTATCGCGGGCATCGAAAAGCTGATTTCCGAAAAATAAGCCAGAATTAGCAATGAAACGCGTAGTCATCACCGGAGCTGGAACCATCAACGCATTGGGCCACTCGGTGCCCGAAACGTTGGCCGCAATGAGCGAAGGCCGTTGCGGCATCGGCCCATTGGAATTTCAGGACGTGGACCGTTTGTCGATCAAAATCGGCGGCCAGGTGCGCGGATTTGAAACCGACGGGCGGTTCAACCGCCAACAAATGGCGCTTTATGACCGGTTCACCCAATTCACCTTAATCGCGGCCAAAGAGGCAATTACGCAATCCGGCCTGGAATTTGTTGGCGATCTCGCTGCACGATCCGGCGTCATTCTGGGCACCGCCGGGGGCGGGGTTTCAACCTGGGATGCCAATTACCGTTCGGTTTACGAGGACGGCAAGAACCGAGTGCACCCGTTTGTGGTGCCAAAATTGATGAACAACGCGGCCGCCAGCCACGTGTCCATGGAGTATAACCTCAAAGGGCCAAGTTTCACCGTTTCTACGGCCTGTGCGTCCTCGAACCACGCGATGGCGCAAGCCTTCCAGATGGTGCGGTCGGGCATGGCGCCATCAATGGTGACGGGTGGCTCCGAATCCATGTTGTGTTTCGGCGGCGTAAAAGCCTGGGAAGGCCTGCGTGTGATGTCCAAGGACGCCTGTCGCCCATTCAGCGCCAACCGCAATGGAATGGTGCAGGGCGAAGGCGCGGGTATCTTTGTGTTCGAGGAATACGAACACGCCAAGGCGCGCGGAGCAGAAATCCTGTGCGAGGTGATTGGCTCTGCCATGTCATCGGATGCCTCGGATATTGTAATGCCGAGCAAACAAGGCGCAGCACGCGCGATTGCCGGTGCTTTGTCCGATGCACGTATTAATCCGTCCGAGGTCGGATATATCAATGCCCATGGCACCGGTACGGCGGCCAATGACAAAACGGAATGTGCTGCGGTTGCTGACGTTTTTGGCCCGCATGCGGACAATCTGATGATTTCATCAACAAAATCCATGCACGGCCACCTGATCGGAGGCACCGGCGGCGTTGAACTGCTGGCCTGTATCATGGCGCTGCGTGACGGCGTGATCGCGCCAACAATCGGCTATGAGGAAAACGACCCGGAATGCGCTTTGGATGTTGTTCCAAACGAAGCGCGTGAAGCAAAGGTCAATGTGGTTCTCAGCAATGCTTTTGCGTTTGGCGGCTTGAACGCCGTTCTTGCGCTGCGCGCGATCTAGACAGCACCTCCAAACACAACAAAGGCCGCGTTGAACATCAAACGCGGCCTTTTTCGTTGCGTGTTTTTCCTGTCGTCCTGGACGGTTACTGTTTTACCACATCCACAACATTGTAACCGGCGGTAAAGCCGCTCAACGACAGTTTCATATTGATAACACGATCTGGCGCAGGGGCAGGGCGAATGGTCATAACAGCCTCTTTGCCACGTTTATACGCGTCGATGTCTTCCTTGGTCAGACCAATCTGCGCCACACATCCGAGCGGGTTGCAAAAGGAGTAGTTGTATCGTTTGGCCGGTGCCCCATCAATCGAGACAGTCAGCCCAGCAGGCAGCAGGGTTTCCAGCGGCACAATTACGGTTGCGCCAGCAACGGCAGGGCTGCCTTCCTGTTCCAGACGGAACAGTGACATTTCAGCCATCGGATTGTTTTGCGAGTCGACGACGATCTGCAACAGCGAACACGGGTCTTGTTCCGCTTCGGTCTTTACACAGGCCAGATCCCAGTCACCGTGTTGCTCTTTGGAATAGCGTTCACCCAGTCGCGGGCCGTCTTGAACCGGCTGACCCAGATCCAATGCCGGACCGGTCGAAGCGGCGTCGGATTGACTGTCTTGGGGTGCGTCCTGCTCTGCTGCTGTTTCGGGCGCTGCCGTCTCTGTATCTTGTGCCATTGCTGCGGGCGCGGCTGCTGCCAGCATCACCGCCAGGGAAATTGGCGTCAGGGACTTAAACATGAATGCCTCTTTGTATTATGAAGGTCTCTCCGTCAGCGGGTTTAACATGCAACAGCACCGGTGTCAGTGGCATATCCACGCCCTCGCGTTGTTTTGCAAATGCCGAATGTGCTGAAAAGTTTCGGCCCGCCGCAGGACCTGATGCGGAAAAAAATAAAAGGAAACCCGAAGGTTTCCTTTTGAATTGGATCTCCCCGTCGGACTGGCCGACTTAGTTATTGAGTGAACGTTACGAGAGGGGAGCAATCCGGTCAACAGTCAATGACAAGAAAATGACAGTTTTCGGGCAGCCATGCGAACTTTTCCTGCGCGGAGATGTCTTATGGGCTGTTCTGCCTGTAATTACAAAAAAAATGGTCGTGCACTAGGCACGACCAGTCTGACAGGGAGGAAATGACCAGCGACACATCCGCATATGTTTCGTTGGTCACCTTTAACGCTAGTTGGAATTCGTTAATCATGTGTTTCTAATGATATTCGATCACGGAAAGGCCGGAGACGCGTATGATTCATGAAATATTCATTGGTGGCGGTGGTGAAAATCATTCTCAAAAGCAGTCACTTAACCCCAAATTCGCGAATAGGCATGGCCTAATTGCAGGCGCAACGGGAACTGGCAAAACTGTAACATTACAGATTTTGGCCGAAAGCTTTTCCAATTTAGGGGTGCCCGTGATTCTCACCGACATAAAAGGTGACCTGTCCGGCCTTGCAAAATCGGGCAGTGATACGCAAAAGCTGCATGATGCGTTTCAAAGCCGGGCAGCCCAGATTGGTTTTCAGGACTATCACTATCACGATTGCCCGGTAACATTCTGGGATCTTTTTGGGGAACAGGGCCATCCGGTGCGAACAACTGTGGCAGAAATGGGGCCGCTGCTTCTGTCGCGCCTGCTGGAGTTGAGCGAAACCCAGGAAGGTATTCTGAACATCGCGTTTCGCCTTGCCGATGAACAAGGCATGCCGCTGCTGGATTTGAAAGATCTACAGGCGCTGTTGGTTTGGGTCGGAGAAAACCGGGCGGATCTGTCCTTGCGCTATGGGAATGTCTCGACTGCATCCATCGGCGCGATTCAACGCCGTTTGCTGGTTCTGGAAAACCAGGGCGGCAATGATTTCTTTGGCGAACCGGCGCTTGCGCTCTCGGATCTGATGCGCATTTCAGCTGACGGGCGTGGCATGGTAAACATTCTGGCCGCCGACAAGTTGATGGCGTCGCCGCGGCTCTATTCGACCTTTCTTCTTTGGCTGCTAAGCGAACTTTTCGAAGAACTGCCCGAAGTAGGAGATCCCGAGAAACCGCGCCTTGTCTTCTTTTTTGATGAGGCACATTTGCTGTTTGATGATGCACCCAAGGTTTTGATCGACAAGGTTGAGCAGGTCGCGCGCCTGATCCGTTCCAAAGGGGTTGGTGTGTATTTCATCACCCAGTCACCTGCAGATGTGCCCGAAGATGTTCTGGGCCAGCTCGGAAATCGCATACAACATGCGTTGCGCGCCTTTACCGCACGCGACCGACGCAATCTGAAACTGGCTGCCGAGACCTATCGCGAGAACCCGGACTTTTCCACCGAAGACGCCATTCGCGAGGTTGGGGTTGGTGAAGCGGTGACCTCACTGCTTGAGAAAAAAGGCATCCCTGGCGTTGTTCAGCGCACCCTGATCCGCCCGCCCAGCACACAGTTGGGTCCCATTACACAGGCAGAGCGGGCTGAAATTCTGTCCCGATCCGACCTTGCGTCCAAGTATAATGACAGGGTTGATCGACTTTCCGCCTATGAGATTTTGCAAAAACGCGCAGAAGACGCCGCCCGGAATGCCGAAATTGCCGAGCAGAAGGCAGAAGAGGACCCAACCCCCATGGCGCGGGAATTCAGCGCCGCCCGGCGTTTTTCCGGTGGGCGTGTGGGCCGGTCGACCTCGCGGAGCTATCGGACACAAGACACCTTTGCCTCGGCCATGTCTGAAGCCGTGATCAAGGAGTTAAAAGGGACCACCGGTCGTCGCATTGTGCGCGGTATACTGGGCGGGCTGTTCAAAGGCAGATAGCCCCGCGCAAATGTGATCCGACAGGAGGGCATTTCGTATCATAATTAACCCGTGACAGGGTTGCAGCCCAAGCAGGAAAGAGGAAGAGGCGATGAAACATCCGATACTGGCATCCATATTGACCGGCGCGTTTGTGGCGATGGCTTCTTCCTCATGGGCCCAAGTGATGGAGACCAGCACCGGATCATTGAAGATCACCAGAATGGCAGATGGATTTGATGTGCCTTGGGGGTTTGATTTCCTGCCAGACGGGTCCGTTTTGATCACCGACCGTGAAGGCATTTTATACCGTGTCACACACGGTGCAAAATCCCGCATCCAAGGCTTACCCAAAGTTTCCGCGGTCGGGCAGGGTGGTTTGCTGGACGTGTTGGTGCCCCGTGATTTCAATGAAAGCCAGGAAATCCTTTTGACCCTATCGCGACAGGACAATGGTGGGTCAGGCACCGCACTGGTCAGTGCAACCCTGTCAAAGGATGCCAGCCGCATCACCCATTCAAAAGTGTTGTTGCAGGTTCCCGGCGCTGATGGCGGGCGGCATTTCGGCTCCCGTATTCGAGAAGCCGATGACGGCTCTATTTACCTCACCTCAGGGGAGCGCGGCGACCGTGACAGCGCGCAGGACCTCAACAGTTTGCAAGGGGCCGTGCTGCGCCTTAACCGTGATGGGACGCCTTTTGCGGGGAACCCGTTTCTTGGCCAATCAACCGTCCGTCCGGAAATCTGGTCCTATGGCCATCGAAACCCGCAAGGTCTGGCGATTGATGATACCGGTCAGGTCTGGGCTGTGGAGCATGGCGCAAAGGGCGGCGATGAGGTCAACCAGATTCGTAAGGGCGCAAATTACGGCTGGCCGGTGATTTCATACGGGCGCAATTACTCGGGAACCCGGATCGGCACGGGCACTGCCAAGGACGGAATGGAACAACCCGCATTTTATTGGGATCCATCCATTGCGCCGTCTGGGATGCTGGTCTATTCCGGCAAACTCTGGCCGCAATGGGCCGGTGATATGTTCATTGGCTCTCTAAAATTCGACTATATCGCGCGCCTTGATGGCACACCGCTTCAGGAGCAAGAACAGCTGCGGCATGCGCTGACCGGGCGGGTTCGCGACATTCGCGAAGCGCCCGACGGCAGTATCTGGTTTGCCTCCGAATATGAGGGGGCGCTGTTCCGGCTTACCCCTGCACCTTGACCCGGATTGGCTTACTCAACCGGGCCCGAGCGGGAACCGCGCTCGCGGTAGGGGGTCGTGTCGTAATGGGACCGATAGCATTTGGAGAAATGCGACGGGGATGCAAAACCACAGGCCAAGGCCACGTTGATGACGCTCAGATCTGTCTGCATCAACAGGTTGCGCGCCTTCTGCAAACGCAGTTCCATATAATATCGTTTGGGAGACCGGTTCAGATACCGCCGGAACAGCCGTTCCAGCTGACGGGTTGACATGCCAACTTCCTGCGCCAGAACGGCCGGGCTGATTGGCTCTTCGATATTGGTTTCCATTTTCTGGATTACTTGAGCCAGCTTTGGGTGACGGATTCCAATCCGCGTCGGCACCGAAAGTCGCTGACTGTCTTGTTCGGTGCGAATGTTGGAATAGATCATCTGATCCGCCACCGCATTGGCCAGATCTTCCCCCTCACGGGTCGCAATCAGCTTCAGCATCAGATCAATGGCCGAAGTCCCGCCCGCAGCCGTCACGCGCTTGCCATCCACCACATAGACGGATTTGGTCAGATCCACATCCATAAATTCTTCGGTAAAACTGTCGATATTTTCCCAATGTATGGTGGAGCGCTTCCCATCCAATAGCCCGGATTTCGCCAATGCGTATGAGCCGGTGCACAAGGCCCCCATTGTGGCCCCCTTGCGGGCTTCGCGGCGCAGCCAGCTGATCAGCTTGGGCGTGGTTGCGTCCCGCACATCGACGCCACCGCATATCAAAACCGTATCGTCGCGCGTAAGTTCGCAGAAATCACCGTCCAACAGGAAGGACGGGCCAGCAGAACATTGCGCTTCATCTCCGCCTTCGCCGATCAATACCCATTCAAATAGCGTTCGGCCGCTCATTTTGTTGGCCAAACGCAACGCATCCATGGCTGACGCGAACGGCAGCAATGTAAATCTGTCCAACAATACAAAAACAAACCGCTGAACCGGATTTGTTTGCGCAAGCTGAGTGGTCATGCCCTGCACCTGTCGATTTTAGTATATCATTGAATCAGACAAGTTGTGGCCTGTCCATCCAAATCCTGACGGCGACCCTGTTCACAGGATTTGGATTTGGTCAAGCCTTGGTAATTCTGAACTGGCCACATAGGATACGATTTTGTATAGGATGCCTCCAACGATCCCAATTCGCGATCACGGAGAATGAGCGATGACTGACTGGCAAAAATCGAGCTGGCGCAATAAGCCACGTGTTCAAATGCCGGACTATACCGATGCAGAGGCGCTGCACTCAGTTGAAGCACAGCTGTCCAAGTTCCCGCCGCTGGTCTTTGCCGGTGAAGCCCGTCGCCTGAAAGAGCAGCTGGGCGCGGCCGGTCGGGGCGAGGCCTTCTTGTTGCAAGGGGGCGACTGTGCTGAGAGTTTTGATCAATTCAGCGCTGACGCAATCCGCGACACGTTCAAGGTCATGCTGCAAATGGCATTGGTTCTGACCTATGCGGCCAAGGTGCCGGTGGTCAAAGTAGGCCGGATGGCCGGCCAATTTGCAAAACCTCGTTCTGCGCCGACTGAGACGATCGATGGCTTGGAACTGCCCAGCTATCGGGGCGACATCATCAACGATCTTGCCTTCACACCAGAGGCCCGCATTCCGAACCCGCAGAAAATGTTGCAAGCCTATACACAGGCCTCGGCTACATTGAACCTTCTGCGCGCCTTTTCCACCGGTGGTTACGCGGATCTCAACCAGGTGCATGCCTGGACCCTTGGGTTTACCGAGACCGAAAAAGCCGAAACCTACCGCGAGATGGCAAGCCGGATCACCGACGCGCTCGACTTCATGAAAGCCGCTGGCGTAAACGCGGATGTGGCCCATACGCTCCAGTCCGTAGACTTTTACACCAGCCACGAAGGCTTGCTGCTGGAGTATGAAGAAGCGCTGACCCGTATGGATTCGACCTCTGGTAAATGGCTGGCAGGCTCCGGCCATATGATCTGGATTGGCGACCGCACCCGTCAACCCGATGGGGCTCATGTGGAATTCTGCCGCGGCGTTCTGAACCCGATTGGCCTGAAATGTGGCCCGACCACAACCGCCGAAGACCTGAAAATTCTGATGGCCAAGCTGAACCCCGACAACGAAGAGGGTCGTCTGACCCTGATCGCGCGTTTCGGCGCGGGCAAAGCAGGCGACCACCTGCCGCGTCTGATCAAAGCCGTCAAAGAAGAAGGGGCCAATGTGACCTGGGTCTGCGATCCGATGCATGGCAACACTATCAAATCCGCCACAGGGTATAAAACCCGCCCGTTTGATCGGGTCTTGGGCGAAGTTCGTGATTTCTTTGACGTACACAACGCCGAAGGTACGGTTCCGGGGGGCGTTCATTTCGAAATGACCGGCCAGGACGTGACCGAATGCACCGGTGGTGTTCACGCAGTTACCGAAGAAGATCTGTCGGCACGCTATCACACCGCTTGCGACCCGCGCTTGAATGCAAGCCAGTCACTGGAGCTGGCGTTCCTGGTTGCGGAAGAGATCACCAAACAGCGCGGAACAACTCCGGCGCGCGCCGCAGGCTAATCTTTTCTGGAAAAGACATCTCAAAAGGCTCACCCTTGCGGTGGGCCTTTTTCATGTGCACCGCATATCACATGCACGCCTAACAAAGAGAAACGCCCCGAGCGTTCTGCTGCGAGGCGTTTGAGCTTAAAAAACGATGACCAATTCGTTCTAAAAGCGGGATAAATTTTCACTATCGGGCAGGGGTCAATCCTTGCTGACCACAAGACGCAGATGGGTGCCACGGGCTGACTTGGGCTGCTCCGGCTCATCCTTGGCACTGGCTTCACTTTGCTGAGAGGCTTTGTCTGCCTCTTCGTGACGCCGCTTCAACAGCTTGCGCGCTTCTTCCATGATGCTGGGTTCTGCCTTGAAACGCGACTGCGTTTCAGCAAAGCCCGGATTGACCACATTGGTCTCTTTCTTGGCATAGGCCGGGTCACGGTCTTTGGCCTTGAACTCCATATCCTGGATCGGATCGGCTGCAACGGAACGCATTTCTATATTGGTGATCGAGAAACGCTGTGAAGAACCTGTCGGGTTCCCCTCGGATACAAACACACCCAAGGCCCGGCTGATGTCACCAAGGTCGCTGCGCAGCGGTAGCAGCAGGATATGGGCTTCACGGGCACCGCGCATACGGGTGGTCTCGGTGTGCAGGCTCAATTCGATGATCGCGGGTGTTTCGAACATATGCTCCATCGCCGCGCTCAGCTGTTTGCGCGCATCCGGCGTGAAAAACGCGCTAAGCGGCATGCCACGTACTTCCATACCGGCCATTTCGTTTACCTGCTGACCGGCCAGACGGAAACGGGCAATCCCAGGCGCGATACGTTCAATAATGAAAGTCTGGCTCAGAATGTTTTCCAGGCCACGCGGATCCACTTGCGAACGGTTCGGAACGTCGTCTCCACGACGCAGAGCCGTCCAATAGGCCTCGGCCTGACGCATTGGTGTCATCGACACTTTGTTACGGAAGCGACCCATAGAAACCACCTTGTCCTGCTCCGACCCCTGTTTGGACCCTTTGCGACCGCCGAAAAACATATCTGTCATCCTCATTGCATCCGTTCAGAACCCGGTCCTCGCCAATGCATGATCGCATGTTAAGGCTTAGCTCTATTTTGGTTACCCATGAGTTAACATGCCATAATATGAATCAATTTTGGACGACTTCTTTAAGCAATGGTTAACGCATTCGTATAGTGGGCTAGCCTAACCGACTTGTACATTACATATCCAAAGGGATAGGTATTGCCTACGTCCTTGATTTTATACGGAGAACATCCATGCCCATTCGCTCCATGACCGGTTTTGCCTCTTCCCAGGGCACTTTGGACCTGCATGCCTGGAGCTGGGAAATCCGCTCAGTTAACGCAAAAGGATTGGATTTGCGCCTTCGGGTACCTGATTGGTTGGAAGGTTTGGAACAGCACCTGCGCAGCCAGCTGAGCAATGCGCTTTCACGTGGGAATGTTTCGCTCGCGTTGCGCATTTCCAATGAAGCCGCTGATGGCCAAACATTTTCTCTAAACGAAGCCGCGCTCAGCTCGGTTCTCAAGGCGGTGGGCATAGCGGAAAAGGCGGCCGAATCCGCCGGAGTTGTACTGGGTCAACCCAATATCGCCGACATTCTGGCGATCCGCGGCGTGTTGGAACAGGAACAAACTGCAACAGACCCCGCGCCATTGGTGGAAGCTCTCAAAAAGGATTTCGAAACCCTTTTGTCGGAATTCGTTCAAATGCGTGACAGCGAAGGTCGCGCGCTGGAGAAAGTATTAACCTCTCAGCTCGCCCAGATGGAGGAGCTGCGCCGCCAGGCCCTGGACTGTGTTGCTGCCCGCAAGGAGGACACCGCCCAGGCCTTCAAAGCCGCATTGGCGCGTGTCGTGGATAACATAGATGGCCTGGACCCGGACCGCGTTGCCCAGGAACTGGCGCTGCTGTCGGTCAAATCGGATGTGACCGAAGAGCTGGATCGGCTGGAAGCCCACATCGCCGCCGCGCGGGATCTTCTGGAAAAGGGCGGTGCAATCGGGCGCAAGTTCGATTTTCTCATGCAAGAGTTCAACCGCGAGGCCAATACATTGTGTTCCAAATCGCAGCACAGCGCGCTCACCACTGTGGGACTGGAGATGAAAGCAGTCATTGACCAAATGCGCGAGCAAGTTCAGAACGTCGAGTAACACCGACACGAAAGGGACACCCACATGAGCAACCGCCGCGGCCTTTTGATCATCCTCAGCTCTCCCTCTGGAGCAGGCAAATCCACATTGGCCAAACGGTTACGCGCCTGGGATCCTTCGATCTCTTTTTCAGTGTCGGCAACCACTCGAAACCCGCGCCCTGGTGAGGAAGACGGCAAGGACTATCACTTCTCGACCGTCGAGGATTTCAAAAGCGCGGTCTCAGACGGTGAAATGCTGGAACATGCCTTTGTCTTTGGCAATTTCTACGGTTCCCCCAAAGGGCCGGTCAAAGCAGCCATTGAGGCCGGGCAGGACGTGTTGTTCGACATCGACTGGCAGGGCGCACAGCAGATCCGCAATTCGGATCTGGGTCAGCACACGCTGTCGATCTTTCTTCTGCCGCCATCCATTCATGAACTGAAGCGCCGTCTGGAAAGCCGGGGACAGGATGATGCGGAAACAATCGAACGACGCATGCAAAAGAGCTGGGATGAAATCAGCCACTGGGGATCCTATGATCATGTGCTCGTCAATGATGATCTGGACGCAACGGAAGAGGCGCTGAAGACCATTATCACGGCCACCCGCCTGCGCCGCATTCAGCAACCTCAGCTGGTGGATCAGGTCCGTGCACTTCAATCCGAGTTTGAGGAGATGTCATGACCCTTTACGCACTTGGAGAGCTGAAGCCCGAGGTTGCCGAAGATACCTGGGTGGCACCGGATGCCAATCTTATTGGTCAGGTCATCCTGGAAAGCGGCGCATCGGTCTGGTTTGGCACTACAATTCGCGCGGATCACGAGGTGATCCGAATTTGCGCCGGGACGAATGTGCAGGAAAATGTCGTGATGCACATTGACCAAGGCTACCCGATGACAATCGGAGCCAATTGCACCATCGGTCACAAGGCGATGCTGCATGGTTGCGTGATTGGCGAAAACACTTTGATCGGCATGGGCGCGACCATTTTGAACGGTGCCAAGATCGGTAAGAATTGCCTGATCGGGGCCGGGGCCTTGATCACCGAGGGCAAAGAGATCCCTGACAATTCCCTGGTCATGGGGGCTCCGGGTAAAGTGGTGCGCACAGTCGACGCCACACTGGCAGCCAAACTCACCCAGAGCGCTTTGGGGTATCAGGAGAATATGCGCAAATTCCGGGACACATTGCGCCCGCTGTAGGCACATCCGCCACGGTTTGAGTGACGGATTTGCGGTAGTTTGAAAGGGTTGCCATGTGACCTTTACAATACCGGGGTAGGGAGCCGCACCCAATTCAGGATAGAAGACATGTCTGACGATCTTATTCGCGGTTTTTTGGACGCGATCCCTCAACCTGCTCTGCTGATAGACCAAAGCGAGCGTATGATTGGTGCCAATTCCGCGGCTGTGGCGCTTTTGGGGAATTCCATAGTTGGACGCCACTTTGCGACGATCTTGCGCCAGCCTCAGGTGATTGCCGCAATCGAAGCCTGTCTGCACGACCGCGCGCCAAAGGCCGCGCGCCATTTGTCCAACGATGGGGCGCAGGATACCAGCTTTGACGTGACATTGCGTTATGTTCCGGGGATCGGTGCCGTCAACGGCGGCGCTGCACTTCTGACCTTCATGGATGTGACAGACCGAGAGCAAGCCAGCCAGATGCGCCGGGATTTTGTCGCCAATGTCAGCCATGAGCTGCGCACGCCGTTGACGGCGTTGATGGGGTTTATCGAAACCCTGCGTGGCCCTGCACGGGACGACGCCGTTGCCCGCGACCGTTTCCTGGACATCATGGAAGGCGAAGCAAACCGGATGAACCGGCTGGTCGGAGATCTTCTGTCCCTGAACCGTGTTGAAACAGAAGAAAGGGTCAGACCCAAAGAAGACGTGGATCTCAACGGGCGTCTCGCATCGACGATCAAGACGCTTGACCCGCTTGCAAAAGCACAAGCGGCGCAGCTTGACCTGTATGTGCCCCAAGAAAACATATTTGTGAAAGGCGATCCCGATCAGCTGCAGCAGGTCTTCACCAACTTGGTAGAGAACGCCATAAAATATGGCGGCGACCGGGTGGAAGTGCGGCTGCACTCTTCTGAACGGGATCCTGCGATACGCGCCGCGGCAGCCCGCATCCAAGTCATTGATAACGGACCAGGAATAGACGCCGTCCACCTGCCGCGCCTGACAGAGCGATTTTATCGGGCAGACAGTCACAGATCTCGGGAAATGGGGGGCACAGGCCTTGGTCTGGCGATTGTGAAACATATCGTTAACCGTCATAGAGGCCGCATGCGGGTCGAAAGCCACCTCGGCAAAGGATCCGTTTTCACCGTGATTTTGCCTTTAGGCTAAACGACTTATTTATTTGCGGAAAAAACGTCGGAAATTTGCAAAGCAGGGTCGGCGCCCGGCTTTTACGGTGTTTTTTTGTAACCTAGATCACCATTGTCATGTATCTGTTACATAGCCGTCACAAAAGACACATGAGGCATGCTTAGGACGTGCCTCAGATCATCGTGGGGGTGATCGAATAAACTCTTACTCATGGAGACAGATATGTCCTTTGTGAAACTGACCGCATCCGCGCTGGCAATTGCCGCCGTTTCTGCAACTGCCGCTTCAGCACGTGACCAAGTGCAGGTTGCTGGTTCGTCCACCGTTCTGCCTTATGCTTCCATCGTTGCTGAAGCGTTTGGCGAAAACTTCGACTTCCCGACACCGGTTGTTGAATCTGGTGGTTCTTCCGCTGGCTTGAAGCGCTTCTGCGAAGGTGTTGGCGAAAACACCATCGACGTTGCAAACGCATCGCGCAAAATCAAAGAAAAAGAAATCAAAGCCTGTGCCGAAGCTGGTGTAACCGACATCATCGAAGTTCGCATCGGCTATGATGGCATCGTTTTTGCATCCGACATCAAGGGTAACGAATTCGCTTACACCCCGACCGACTGGTTCCTGGCTCTGTCCGACAAGGTTCTGGTTGACGGCAAGCTGGTTGACAACCCGAACAAAACTTGGGCCGACGTAAACGCAGCGTTCCCGGCACAGGACATCCAAGCCTTCATCCCGGGCACCAAACACGGCACCCGTGAAGTGTTCGAAGAAAAAGTGATCCTGGCTGGCTGTGAAGAAACTGGCGCCTTCGAAGCGCTCCTGCACGCAAATGGCGACGACAAGAAAGCTGCCGAGAAAGCCTGTATCGCTCTGCGTACCGATGGCGTTTCCGTTGACATCGACGGCGACTACACCGAGACCCTGGCACGTATCGAATCCAACAAAGACGGCATCGGCGTCTTCGGTCTGGCATTCTACGAGAACAACACCGACAAACTGCAAGTTGCAACCATGTCCGGTATCGTTCCCTCGACCGAGTCCATCGCGACCGGTGAATACCCTGTGTCCCGCCCGCTTTACTTCTATGTGAAGAAAGCACACATCGGCGTGATCCCTGGCCTGAAAGAATACGCTGAGTTCTTCGTATCTGACGAAGTTGCAGGTTCTGAAGGTCCTCTGTCCGAGTACGGCCTGGTTGCAGACCCCGAGCTGGCCAAAACTCAGGAAGCAGTTGCAGCAGAAGCAGTAATGGGCGGCAACTCCTAATCGCCCCGCGCAGCTAACGATAGTGGCCGGGGTAGGGGAACCTGCCCCGGCCTACTTTATTTCCCAGCAACAGATCCTTTCTGTCGGTTTCCGAACGGAGCTTTAAATGCCCACTCTTTGGCTCGTTGCTTCTCTTCTCGCTCTGGCCGCTGCCGGTTTTGTCGTCGGACGCCAGCGTGCGCTGTCTACGGCAGGAGGAGACGCAAAAGAACTTCACTCGTTGCCCTCGTACTATGGGCATAACGTCGCTTTCACCACTCTGCTTCCGGCATTGGGAGCTCTTGCGATCTGGCTGCTGGTCCAGCCGCTGTTTATTGAATCCCGCATCTCGAAGATGATCCCCGAGCACCTGGCCTCAGACAAGTCCACGATTGGTCTGGTCATGAGCGATGTGCGCCGCGTCGCCGAAGGTCTGGACGTCGCAGTGGCCGAAGGGGCCCTGACGGCGGATGAGGCCGGATCCTTGCGGTCAGAATTGACAAATGTTCGCGGACGCCTCGGCGAAGTGGGTGTCGCGCTTGGATCTGATGTCAGCCCCGAAGTTCTCAAAGCGGCGCAACGTTACCGCGTCATGAGCAAGACGGGTTCACGGATCATGGTGTTTGTGATCGGCGCGCTTGCCCTTGGCGGCTTTGCGTGGTCCTACATGCAGACGCATAAGGACTATCGTGCGCGCAACGTCGTGGAACAGGGCGTGCTTGCGCTTCTTATCATCGCGGCCTCGCTTGCGATCTTGACAACCATCGGCATCGTTTTGTCGATGTTCTTTGAAACGATCAACTTCTTCAAGCTCCATGATTGGACAGACTTCTTCTTTGGCACGACCTGGGCGCCAAACTTCCGTGGCGACTCGGAGCTGTCGTTCCTGCCTTTGCTGTGGGGAACGCTTTATATCTCCGTCATCGCGCTGTTGGTTGCTGTTCCCGTAGGTCTTTTTGCAGCGGTTTACCTGTCTGAATACGCCAATAAGACCGTTCGGTCTTTTGCCAAGCCGCTTCTGGAGATCCTTGCGGGTATCCCGACCATTGTTTACGGTCTTTTTGCCTTGCTGACTGTTGGTCCGCTTTTGGCGAATACCTTTGGCAAAGGTGGCCTGTTGGGCGTTGAATGGATGGCGGGTGCCACGTCAGTTCTGACGGCAGGCGTTGTGATGGGCATCATGTTGATCCCCTTTGTGTCCTCGCTGTCCGATGACATCATCAACGCGGTTCCTCAGACAATGCGCGATGGCTCTCTGGGTCTTGGCGCGACGAAGTCGGAAACCATCCGTCAGGTGGTTCTGCCTGCCGCTTTGCCAGGTATCGTGGGCGCCATTCTTCTCGCCGCCTCGCGTGCCATTGGTGAAACCATGATCGTGGTTATGGGGGCAGGTGCCATTGCGAAATTCTCGGCAAACCCGCTGGAGAGCATGACCACAATCACCACCCGTATTGTGAGCCAGCTGACCGGTGACACCGACTTTGCCTCAGCGGAAACGCTGGTTGCCTTTGCATTGGGTCTGACCCTCTTTGTTCTGACACTGGGTCTGAACGTTCTCGCGCTTTACATCGTGCGCAAATACCGGGAGCAGTACGAATAATGTCGGATACATCCAAAACCTCGCTGCTGGCTTTGACGCCGCGCACCCAAAAGCGCAACGCAGCCGAAAAGCGCTTCCGCGCCTATGGAATTGCCGCAATCGCCGTTGGCCTGATGATGCTGCTTGTCCTGGTTACCACAATCGTCGGCAAAGGCACTGGCGCGTTCCAGCAGACCTTTATCACCCTGAATGTGGACCTTCTCGAAAGCAAGCTCGACAAGAAGGGCAACCGCGACCTGGAAGACATCAAGAAGGTCACAACCTTTGGCTATAACCCGCTGATCCGCGGTGCAATGGAGGCCAAACTGGCCGAAATTGGCATTGAAACGGACATGAAAGGCAAAGACTTGGAAGGGATCCTTTCCAGAGGGTCCGTGGGTCAGCTGCGCGAATATGTGATCGCGAACCCGGACAAGATCGGTGAAACGGTTGAGTTCCGCTTCCTCGCTCAAAGCCGTGTGGATGGTTATCTGAAAGGGCGTGTCCATCGGGAAAGCATCGGCAACGACAAGGCGATCTCGGTTGAACAGCTTGACCTCGTGGATCAACTGGTTGAGGCAGGCGTGATTGTCAAAACCTTCAATATTGACTTCATTGTAGGTGCAGATGCCTCGGACCAACGTCCCGAAGCTGCCGGTATCGGTGTTGCCATGCTCGGCTCATTGTTCATGATGCTGGTGGTTCTGGCGCTGGCGCTTCCCATCGGTGTTGCTGCTTCGATCTACCTGGAAGAGTTCGCTCCCAAGAACCGCCTGACAGATATCATCGAGGTGAATATCTCAAACCTCGCGGCGGTTCCGTCGATCGTTTTTGGTATCCTTGGCCTTGCGGTTTTCATCAACTACCTGCACCTGCCGACATCAGCCCCGCTGGTGGGTGGTCTGGTGCTGACCCTGATGACACTTCCAACCATCATCATCTCGACCCGTGCCGCGCTCAAGGCGGTTCCGCCGTCAATCCGCGATGCGGCTCTGGGGGTCGGGGCATCAAAAATGCAGGCCGTGTTCCACCACGTTCTGCCACTGGCAGCACCAGGCATCCTAACCGGTACAATCATCGGTCTGGCACAGGCTTTGGGGGAAACTGCACCGCTTCTGCTGATCGGTATGGTGGGCTTCATCGCATCGAACCCGCCGGAAACACTGGTCGATGGCCTGCTGGCTCCAAACTCGGCCA
Organism: Epibacterium sp. ABZ3_068; assembly: GCF_056159265.1. Lineage (NCBI taxonomy): Bacteria > Pseudomonadati > Pseudomonadota > Alphaproteobacteria > Rhodobacterales > Roseobacteraceae > Epibacterium > Epibacterium sp. ABZ3_068. Next base: position 3,182,324 of record NZ_JBSWUV010000001.1, on the reverse strand, counting down.
TGCCCGCACAAATCTACGAGTGGGCCAAACGGGCCGACCCCGCGTTTTATGAGCGCGCTTGGGGTGGCATTATCATCCTGCTCGTGTTCCTTGTCACAATGAACACTCTCGCCGTCATCCTGCGTCGTCGCTTTGAGCGCCGCTGGTAACTGGAGGACACTGTTATGAACGATATGCAATTTACGGATAGAGCCGTGGAACAAAAAGAAACCAAGATCGCAGCGCAAGGTGTCAACGTCCATTACGGTGAGGCCCACGCCATCAAGGACGTTAACGTAGAGATCGAGGACAAGACGGTTACGGCCTTTATCGGCCCGTCCGGTTGCGGCAAGTCGACTTTCCTGCGGTGCCTGAACCGGATGAACGATACCATCGACGTGTGCAAAGTCTCCGGCAACATCCTGCTGGATGGCGAAGACATCTATGACAAACGTGTGGATCCGGTTCAGCTGCGTGCCAAGGTTGGTATGGTTTTCCAGAAGCCGAACCCATTCCCCAAGTCGATCTATGACAATGTGGCCTATGGCCCGCGCATTCACGGCCTGTCCAAGAACAAGGCAGAACTGGATGAGATCGTCGAAAGAGCCCTGCGCCGGGGTGCGATCTGGGACGAGGTAAAAGACCGTCTGGATAAACCGGGCACCGGCCTTTCGGGTGGTCAGCAGCAGCGTCTGTGTATTGCACGCGCCGTTGCAACCGAGCCGGAAGTCCTGCTGATGGATGAGCCGTGCTCGGCGCTTGACCCGATTGCAACAGCACAGGTCGAAGAGCTTATCGACGAGCTTCGCGAGCAGTATTCGGTGGTGATCGTCACGCACTCCATGCAACAGGCCGCGCGCGTCAGCCAGAAGACGGCGTTCTTCCATTTGGGAACATTGGTTGAATTTGGTCATACCGGCCAGATCTTCACCAACCCGGAAGACCCGCGCACCGAAGCCTATATTACCGGCCGTATTGGTTAAGGTTAGGATAGTTTATGGACGAACAACACATCACTTCAGCCTTTGATCGTGACCTGGAGGCCATGCAGGCCCAGATCATGAAAATGGGTGGCCTTGTCGAGGCCGCAATCATGGAAGCCGCTGGTGCATTGGAAACCCGCGACGAAGAACTGGCCCAAAAGGTACTTGAGAACGACGCGGCCATTGATGGTCTCGAAGAAATCATCGATTCCGAAGCCGCCCGTGTGATCGCGCTGCGATCACCTACGGCGGTGGACCTGCGACTGATCCTCTCGGTCATGAAGATCGCGTCAAATCTGGAACGTATTGGCGATTATGCCAAGAACATCGCCAAACGGACCGGTGTTTTGGCCCAAAGCGGTCATATCCTTGACAGCGGACCGGCCCTGCGCCGTATGGCCCGCGAAGTAGAGCTGATGCTGAAGGATGCGCTGGATGCGCATGTTCAGCGTGACGCCGAACTGGCACAGGATGTGATCAACCGCGATCTGGATGTGGACCAGATGTACAACGCGATGTTCCGCGAGTTCCTGACATATATGATGGAAAACGCGCATAATATCACGCCCTGCATGCATCTGCATTTCATTGCCAAAAACATCGAGCGCATGGGTGACCATGTGACCGCGATTGCCGAACAGGTGATCTATGTCGTTGCCGGTGAAACCCCTTCCGAAGAACGGGCCAAAGGGGACACCACCTCGACCGTCTCTCAGGAGGGATAAGTCATGTCAGCCGATCAGCCTACCGTTCTGGTCGTCGAAGACGAACTCGCACAACGCGAGGTCCTTGGATACAACCTGGAAGCCGATGGCTTCCGGGTGATCAAGGCGGAAAACGGCGAAGAAGCGCTGTTGGTCGTCGACGAAGATACCCCAGACATTATTGTGTTGGACTGGATGATGCCCAATCTCAGTGGCATTGAAGTCTGTCGCCGCCTGAAGACCCGACCGGACACCCGTTCGATCCCGATCATCATGCTGTCCGCCCGCTCCGAGGAAGTGGACAAGGTTCGCGGCCTGGAAACCGGTGCGGATGACTATGTGGTGAAGCCCTATTCGGTGATCGAACTGATGGCACGTGTCCGCACGCAGCTGCGCCGCGTCCGTCCTGCCACAGTTGGGATGCGCCTGGAGTTCGAGGACATTATCCTCGATTCAGAGACCCACAAGGTCAGCCGCAGCGAAAAGTCTTTGAAACTCGGCCCAACCGAGTTCCGTCTGCTGTCGACCTTTATGGAAAAGCCGGGCCGTGTCTGGAGCCGTGAACAGCTTCTGGACCGCGTTTGGGGGCGTGACATCTATGTGGATACCCGCACCGTGGATGTTCACATTGGCCGTCTGCGCAAGGCTTTGACCCAACATGGCGGCGCTGATCCGGTTCGCACCGTTCGTGGTGCCGGATACGCTCTGGGCTAAGCCTCAAACAAAACAAGTGTCCGCTGCCTTAACGGGGCAGCGGATCTTCTGCCTGCGCCTGTGGCGCCAACCATGTGCGGAACTTGTCAAGCCCGGGATTTCGACGCCCATTTTTGGCCCAGACAAGGAAATAGGCCCCGCCGGTTTCAACCGGACGATCATAAAGCGCCACCAGTTTTCCCGTCGCAAGTTCTTGCTCCACCAGATAATCCGGCATCAGGGCCACGCCCATTCCATGCTGCGCGGCTTGGTTGATGGTTGCAAATTGATCAAAAACAGCGCCATCCAACGGACCCTCCGCCGTAACATCAACTGTCTTGAACCAATCGTTCCACGCAGATGGGCGCGTTTGAATGTGGAGGAGGGGGCAGGACAGCAGATCCGCCGGTTGATCAATCCGGCGTGTCTCCAGAAAGGCCGGCGAACACACAGGCAGCAGATGTTCGTGGCGCAACAGCAATGCCTCTGTATCTGGCCAGTCTGACGCATGCCCATAGTGGATCGCCGCGTCGAAACTTTCGCTGGCAAAGGCAAACGGGCGCAGGCGCGTGGCCATATTGATCGTCACATCCGGATGCAGGCGCGAAAAATCCGGCAAGCGTGGCATCAGCCAACGCATTCCGAACGCAGGCAAAATCGCCAGATGCAGGGTTCCAGCCACCGGCACCTGCTGCACGCGATGGCTCGCTTGGGCAATCACAGTCAAAGCCTGACGAATTTCCGCAGCATATTCAGACGCGTTTTCTGTCATCGTCAGTTGCTTATGGCTCCGATCGACCAAATCAACACCCAACTGCGCCTCCAGGGATTGCAGCTGACGGCTGACTGCGCCCTGTGTCAGGTTAAGATCGGCCGCAGCCCCAGAGGCGCTGCCCAGGCGATCCAGAGCTTCAAGGGCGCGGAGTGCGGAAATGGAAGGGAAATATCTTCTAGGTGCAACCATGTATTACATTTACTCATAGAAATGCGCAAATGTCTCGTTTTTCTTTGCCAATTTTTCGGAATACCAATGGGTCAAACCTGAATTCAACCGGAGCCTTCACATGCTGGACAACAAACCCTCCCTTCGCACCAAAGACGCCCCCGATCTTGGCCGGTTTTCCTGGGATGACCCGTTCCGTCTCGAGGATCAGCTGGGCGAAGATGAGCGGATGGTCGCAAATTCCGCCAGAGCATATGCCCAGGAAAAACTGGCCCCGCGTGTGCTGAACGCGTTTGAAAACGAAGAAACAGATCCCGCGATTTTTGCCGAAATGGGCGAGATGGGCCTTTTGGGCACAACCTTACCCGAAGAATACGGCGGGCTGGGCGCTGGCTATGTCACCTATGGCCTGGTCGCGCGCGAGATCGAGCGGGTGGACTCTGGCTACCGCTCCATGATGTCGGTACAAAGCTCGCTTGTGATCTATCCGATCTACGCCTATGGCAGTGAAGAACAGCGCCAGAAATATCTCCCCAAACTGGCCAGCGGCGAGTGGATTGGCTGTTTTGGCCTGACAGAACCCGATGCCGGATCGGACCCCGCGTCCATGAAGACCCGCGCCGAAAAAATTGACGGCGGCTATCGCCTGACGGGCTCTAAAATGTGGATCTCAAACGCGCCGATCGCGGATGTCTTTGTGGTCTGGGCCAAATCCGACGCACATGGCGGTAAAATCCGGGGCTTTGTCCTGGACAAGGGAACCAAGGGGCTGAGCGCGCCCAAGATCGCTAACAAAGCCTCCCTGCGCGCATCGATCACCGGTGAGATCGTGATGGATAATGTCGAAGTGGGAGAAGACGCGCTTTTGCCACATGTCGAAGGTTTGAAAGGTCCATTTGGCTGTTTGAACCGCGCCCGGTATGGCATTGCCTGGGGCACCATGGGCGCGGCAGAATTCTGTTGGCACGCGGCACGCCAGTATGGGTTGGACCGCACCCAATTTGGCCGACCACTGGCCAACACTCAGATTTTCCAGCTGAAATTGGCCAATATGCAGACTGAAATCGCATTGGGACTGCAAGCCGCGCTGCGGGTTGGTCGGTTGATGGACGAGGCCAATGCCGCACCCGAGATGATCTCGGTCATCAAACGCAACAACTGCGGCAAAGCTCTGGAGATCGCCCGCATGTCCCGCGACATGCATGGCGGGAATGGCATCAGCCTCGAGTTTGGCGTGATCCGCCATATGGTCAATCTGGAAACAGTGAACACCTATGAAGGCACTCACGACGTGCATGCTTTGATTTTGGGACGGTCCCAGACAGGGCTTCAGGCCTTTTACTAAGCATTTCTGCAAAGGCAAAAGCGCAAAATCACCTTTGCGCTTTTGCATTTCTTAACGAGGGACGTGTTCCTGTGGCCAGGCTCGGAGAAAAAACAGGTAAATTTATGCTCTCGCCACTATCAAAGCGCAAAATGACCAATGCATTTTTGCAAATATAGGCAAATCATGCAATTTTGCAAAGAAACCGCGCGTAGTCGCGCGCAGCTTGTGAAAAATTCCAAAAGCAAAACCACGCGGTCCCGACCCGTAAGTCAACGTTTTTAATGTTCCCTCAACTAAGGTTGCCAGCGCCCTACTATAAAACCTGATGAATCTACATTTCAGAGGAAACTCTGCGAGCTTTTGCAAAACGACACAGGGTTTACCGCAACGACTAGCCCCTTTTTACAAAATATACGGCGCAGCGTGAAACGCCGCAGAAGAGCATCCTCGAACACTTCCAAAAGGTTAACCCGCTAGCGGGAATAAAGCCAGGACAGCGGGAAACATGGTTAACGCCATTGCGCAGATACCCCGACGTACACAAGAATTACCGCACGCCTTTTGCAATTTATGCCCATTAAGGTTTCATTTCTCCCAGATTAACGGATATGCGCTGGCCCCAACGCGGCCACAAACGTTTCCTTGGGGGAAGATCCGATTGCGCAGGGTCAATGCCCACTCCAGGACAAAGCGGCGCAGCGGTCGCTTGGGGTCAACCAACTACAACTTGGGTCAGGACTGCGAACCAATAGGTAACGGTTGCAGCGAGGGCGATCGCGGGAAAGAAGATTTTGGGACAGCGATCATAACGTGTCGCAACGCGCCTCCAGCCCTTGGGCCTATCAAAACCATAACCTCAATACGGCTAAGCCAGTTCGTATCGGCGTTTATTTCACCTCATGGTTGGCTTGCGTTGCTTACGACCTGGGATGCAGGAGTATATTCCTTTGGCTATCAACACGTCTCGGAAACAGCTTGCATCAACAAACCTGCATCATAGTCGCGATCATCAAACAGTCAGAAGACGTCGCACAGATGGCCGGTCGGTTTTTAAAACTGCTGGCCGTGGAGTGCCTTAAAAATTCATGCAATCTGAGCCTAAGTAGATTGATCCCTCTAAACACACGTAAAAAAGGTCGTGCAAATCGCGCTCTGGTGGACCTCACGCCTGCGAGCGGGACCGGATCTGACCGAAGGCGCAGATTTGAAGGGCAGCTTATTCGCGGCTGAGTTCGACATCCTCTGCCCATTCAGGAGCAGGCAGGACACAGCCGGTTTCCTGGCAGATATGTGACAGCAATGCCTGCGCAAACAGTTTTCTATAGCGCAGCTTGGCCCCGCCGAAATTGCGGATAGGAACAATCAGACGCAGGCTGTTTGTGGCAAAGACTTCGTCAGCGTCTTGCAATACGTCGAGGGTCACGGAGCCGCCGCATAGGCGCAGTCCCAACGATGGCGCCAGGGCCAGAATACGGGCGCGGCAGATCCCGTCCAACGCACCGTCCGTCACAGGCGGTGTAAACAACAGATCCCCCTTTATCGCAAAAAGGTTCGCCATGGTGGTACATGTAACGTGCCCTTGGGTATTTAGGAACAACGCATCCCCTGCACCGGCGTCACGTGCCTGCCGCAACGCGATAATACCCTCAAGGTAGCAGGCTGATTTATGCCAAGACACCGGGCTGATCTCGTTACGGGGAAACGTGGCAACCGCCAGGTCAACAGGTTGAAACTGGATACCCGATGGCAAGGGCGAAAGCTGGGCAACCACGCGGGCGCGCTGCGTCGGCGTGATCGCCAGCCCGCGCGCGCCGGGCCCGCGACTGACCGAAATACGCAAGACCGATGGATCGGTCGCCTGTCGCGCCAGGTCATAGGCATCTTCGATCTGGCCGGGCGCGCAGTTATATCCGAAATACGCAACCGAACGGGTGAGCCGCTCCAGATGCGCAGCCCCATCGACGATAGACGCCCCACCGCACAGGGCGGTGTCAAAAACACCATCCCCCAAGGTAGCCCCGCGATCACTGGCCTGAAAGACCTCTGCATCCGGGGGGCGCAACGTTCCATCAACCCATAGCAGTGCTGTCATGCAACCTCCGCCCTGACCGGGCTCTGCTCCGAAAACTCAATCGAGCGGGCCAGCGCAGCGCGGAACGCTGGGATCAGCTCATTTTTCATATCGTCACTGCTGATCGCATCTTCATCCCACAAAAAGATCGCGCGCACCGTATCTGGCGTTGTGGTCATCAACAGCATAATTTTCCCCGGAGGAAACAGCTGCGGAAAGCTGAAATAGCGGCGAACAGGAAGGGAGCTGTTGGTCAAAAGCTCCGGTGGTACTGCACCGATATTGGACATGATAAAACGTGTTTTAAGTACGATCTTCAGCAGAAGCTTGGTTGTCAGCACCGTCGGCAGCACGTGCATCATCTTGTGATAGATCTCATAACGGGTCAGCTCGCGCAGGATTTTACCAGCCCGCAACTGTTCAACATGCGCAAAGATCTGCTGACGTTTTTCACGACTCGAGGGGCCGCTTGGCACTTCGATTGCGTAAGGAACCGCGCAAATATCGAAGAACCCATCGAGATTTCGCTCTGAGAACGGGCGTAGCGAGAAATTGTCCATGAATTTTACACGCGGACCAACCCGTTCTCCACGCGCTGCGTTAAAGGCACTAAGGGCTTCTGACCATGCCGCAAGATAAAACGGATGTCGACTGACGCCTTCGGCCCGTGCAAAACTGCGCAGCTGCTGCCACAGCTCAGGACCCAAATCCACAAATTCGACCCGCGCGCGACCACGTTTGGCGATATCGGTGCGGTCTCCGGCAAGCGGCATCGGCGAGGTAAACACTTCGCGCATCAGGTCCGCAGAAGTTGCAACAGCGGCCTTGAAGTGATCCATCAAGCGCCAATTTTTCTGAAACAACTGGGCATTTCGGCGATCGGGAACCTCAACCGGTGTATCATCCGGGCGCAAACCCCGTGCCAGCAAATCATAGGCTCGGAACAATTCGACCGATATCAAGTTCGCCGATTTCCCGCAGGTAAAGATATGTGTGGTGACACTTTGCAGGATCGTCAGGTCGTCGTATTGCGTCACATGCAACCGCCAAGGGGGGCCGGTTTCAACGTCCAGCGGCAGGTCCCAAATATTTTTGCGGACCAGTTGGTCCGGCGCGTCAGCGGGGCAGGCGCCGTTGATCCGCTCAAACTGGATCTGCGGTCGTGCCTCGGGATCGCGAATCCAGCTCCAGCCGTGTTTGCGCCCCAGAGAGGTGACCGCCTGCAACGCGGCGTGGCGGCGGCACACGCATTCGGCCGCCTGCGCCAACAGGTCAAGATCCGGCGCCTGATCCAGTTCGAACCAATCGCATGAGTTCGAGTTATGACCCTGCGGTTCCAACAGCCGTTCCAGATACCCGTAGGTCTGGTTCAGTGTGGTCATACGGTTGCGGTCTGACATGTCTCGGCCTCCTGCTGGCTGCGTGTTTGAGCGATCTGCTCTCCGACGGGGCCCGCACGCAGGCTGTCGCGCAGCGTCCGTTTAAGAACCTTTCCGGTCAAACCACGTGGGATTTCCCCAGGGGCGGCGACAACAATATCACTGACATGTTCTGCCCAACGACAGCTCAGCTTGAGCTGGGACAGCAAGTGGGCGGGATTGGCTACACTGCCTGGTTCCATCTGCACCATCACCACCGCATCGTCGCCTGTTTCACCCGGACGGGCCAACAGAACAGCTTCGGTCACGCCCGGTAGCTTCAGCGCCTCTTCTTCGATGGGAAGGCCGTACACAGGGCCATTTATGGTGTTGACCGTGTCCACATCGCGGTCGATCTGGTAAAACCGTCCAAAGTGGTCGCGATACCCGACGTCACCGCTCCACCACCAGCCTTCGCGGATCACGTCATGCCCGCGGTCATGGTTGTTCCAGTATCCTTTGAACAGCGTTGGTCCTTTGACCATGATGCGTCCGATGGTATGGGCGGGCAGGGGGCGGCCTTCGGCATCGCCGATCTGTACCGCGGGGCTTGCCGGAGTCGGTCGCCCAACCATGCGCGCATATTGGCGGGTGCGCCGCTCGCTGATTTTGACCAGCGCCGCAAAGCCGATTTCAGAGGTGCCGAAGAATTCCATAAAGAGAGAGCTGATCACGGGTTTTCCAAACATCCGCAAGAAAGCCCCTTGGGCCGTCAGCTGTCGAATAAACGTCTCGTGCATGGCGTCGCCGCTGGACATCCACATGCGCACCGAAGACAGATTGTAATGCGCAAGCCCGGCCTCGCACATACGTTGATAGACGTCAGGGAAGGACAGCAATAGACGGGGTTTTAGCCGCTCAATATTCTCTAGCACATGGGCGGCATCGTGGTTGGTGATCACGTGACACTGCACGCCCGCGGCCAAGGAGGTGAGGCAAGCCGCCTGGCTAATGTGGTGATTCATCCAGACCGGACACATCAGCGCGTTGCGGCGGGTAACAAACTGGATCTTCATTTGTCCCTTGGCCGCAGTGATAAAACTGTCCGTGCCATGCAGGACCCCTTTGGGAAGGCCCGTTGTGCCCGAAGTGTGGCAAATCATAACATGCTGATCCAGGCTCATATGGGGCACTTCAAACTCTGGCTGGGCCGCAGGGAGCCAGTCCTCCAACGGTTCCACCCGCGTCTCTGGCAAACGTCCTGTCCCATCGGTGACAAACACCTGCTCCAGAGCATCCAACGGGGCCCCACAGGCAGCCAGACGTTCCAGCCCGGCCTGGTCAGTGATCAGGGTCCGTGCGCCGCAGTGGCGAATGAAACGCAGCATGTTTTCGGCCGGCATTCCGCCATTGACCGGCACAGATATCGCGCCACGGCGCATAACTGAAAAACTCCACAGGAAGTAATCCAGAGAATTCGCCTTCCAGATTGCAACCCGGTCAAATCGCTGTACGCCACTGTTCAGGATGATGTTGCTGAGACGGTTAACGATTGAGCGCAGCCCGGCCCCTGTCAGGCCGCCGCGGTTGATGCCATAGTGTGCAAGACACTCATCCGAGGTAAAGAAGACCTCATCCTCGCGCCCCTCGATGGATTTTTCCAAAAGATTGGCAACCGTTAATTTGGAGTCCAAAATTAGGCTAAGACGTTTTGAAAGCATGGTGCGGTCCTTCTCGTTAGAAGAAAAATCGATATTCGAGGCTGAGGTTTGAGCTTTCGCTGAACACGCCATACAGGGTGTCCTGCGGGCCATCCGCCCAGCTTCCATTGAGGTAAAGCGCGCTGGTGTCAGAGACCCGGTAGCGCGCGCGTAGGGTCAGGTAGGTATCGCCTTCAAACCAGCTCGAGGCGGCAGCCTCTGCGCTCCATCGCGTGTCGTCGCTGGTCCAGGTGTAGGTGAGGCTGGCACCATTTTGCGTGGTGTCAAACTGGCCGTAGATATCGCGTACTGCGTCCGCCAGCGGTGCCGCCGCACCGGTCTGCGGGCTGCGCTTGTTCTGAAGCCTGCGATGAAACAGCTGTGCCCCAAGCGTGCTGTCGCCCTTTAGCTCCCGCTCCACTCCAACGACGGATTGAAGTTCGTCGTCTGGCAAAAAGCCATCACCTATCTCAAACTCACCGGCTGAGTAGCGGAAATATGCGACCTCCCCATAAACCCGCCACGGTCCAAAAACGAGGTCCGCGTCAAGACCCAACATTTCAAGCTCAGGCACCACTCCGCGGACGCTTGTTGTCGTTGGCACCAGCACGGGAAAGGCTGCGCCACCACTGTAATAGCTGAGCCCGATGTCACCAGCCGCCGTCAGATAGGCAAGGCGGCCGCCATATACGGCATCGTCGCTTTCGACGGGATCATCAGGCAAAGAGAGCTCGCCAGTATACAGGCCAGAGGGCAGCACACTGCTGCGTCGCCCGTCATAGGCATAGCCTTCCAAACTGAAACTGTCGGACAGAAAAACCGTCCCCCATACACCATCCAGACCAAAGCGGTTGCCCTCGGTCTCATAGCGTGTCAGGCGAAAGTTTCGCGGCGCGACCACATCTGTGGGGATAAACCCATCCGCCACGCCCTGAACGCGCACCTGTCTGCCAAATCCGATGCTTCCGGCCGCGCCGCTGAATTCGACGAAACCCTCGCGAAGCAGATGGGTTTCATTCAACTCCGGCTCGGATGCCCATGCTTCACCACCCAGCACAATGTTCACGCCGGCTGGACCGATCTGACCGTCATGTGTCAGCCGGTATTCCAACCGCCCGATCCCCTGCAGGCCGCTATTGTCAAAATCCGCGTCCCCGACATTGACGCCCAGCGCGATATGACCCTCCAACTCTGCGGCGAGCACAGGAGAGACGCAGATCGTTGCCAAAACCGCGCAGCCGAGGGTAAAGCGCACCGTCATGCCAGCAGTTCCTTACCAACATAGGATGAACAGAAATCGCGGAGGCGGTCGGAGCTGCAGATCAACTCGTCAAGCTGAGTCAGTTTGACCTCGTTTTCAAACGGGTTGCGATCAGGGGGAGCGTGCAAAAGATCGGTCATCCGCCATGACAAGGCCTGACCAGCCCAGGCCCGTTGTTGTGCCGCATCTGCATAGCGGGCCATTCCGTGGGCATCGGCCCCGGACAATACGGCATCCAGCGCATCCACCAGATGGGCCACGTCCGCAATTGCCATATTCAGCCCTTTGGCAGCGGATGGCGGTACGATATGCGCGGCATCTCCGGCCAGAACGACACGCCCCCGCTGGATCACACCTGCGACATAGCCTTGCATCCGAACAATCACGCGTTCGGTTGTGGGACCGGGCGAAATTTGCGCTTCCGGCCCCATGCGATGGCTGAACTCGGTCCAAAAACGATCATCGCTCCAATCATCGCTGGTGTCGTCCCGCCCACATTGCAAATAAGTCCGCGACACACTGGGCGAGCGCATAGACCAAAGCGCGAACCCATGGGGGTGGTACACGTAAGTCAACTCGTTTGAGATGGGCGCTGTTTCGCTTAGCAGGCCGACCCATGAAAATGGCAATCGCTGGGAAAAGGCCGCGGTGTCGCCATTCAGATAGGCACGGGTGACTCCATGCGCCCCGTCACACCCCACGATATAGTCGCACTCAAGCCGCTGCGTTTCGCCTGCGTGCTGGAAATGGATTGTGGCCGGATCCGAGATCGCCACATCGCTCACCTCATACAGCGGGGAATGACCCGCATCCGTGAGGGTCTCCATCAACTCGCGTGTCAGATCTGACTGCCCGTAAACCGTACAATAGGCCCCACCTGTGAGTTCTTCGAGGTTGATCCGCCGCGTCTCGTTGCGAAAGCGCAGGTTCATGCCACGTTGAGGCAACCCCCGCTCATCAAGCCCTGTACCCAGACCAATCCGGCGCAGATATTCCACGCTGGCGTGATCCAGCTGACCGGCTCTGACACGGGCCGCAACGCGGGCGCGGCTTCGATGTTCAAGGACGGTATTTTCAATTCCCATCCGGTCCAAAAGATAAGACAGCAAAAGCCCCGTAGGCCCGCCGCCGATGATGCCAACAGTCGTTTTCATGCCGGTCCGTGCTCCGTCCGTCATCACAGTTACCGCCCTGCCTAGTGCATCACGCCCCGGTGCTGGAACTGTCAAAGTCCGCAGGTGACAGCGTCCAGAGCCTTGCACTAGCAACCAAGGCAGTACGAGGCGAAATCTCCCCTCGTGAGTGTGGTTGTTCAAAGGAGGCAGCAGTCGTGAAGGTTCTCATCGTTGACAATTTCGATAGCTTTACCAACAATATAGCCGACTTTCTGCGTGGATTACGAAACAACATCACGGTTGATGTGATGCGCAATGACAGCTTTGACCAGCTGGGAAGCGAGCAGTTTAAAAGCTACGATGCCATTGTGATTTCCCCCGGCCCGGGCAATCCTGCCGAGCCTCAGGACCTGGGCATTTCAAAACAGATTCTGGCGGAAGAAACCCGGCCAGTTCTGGGCGTCTGCCTTGGACATCAAGCGATGGTTTTGGCTGCTGGTGGCAGCACACAGCTTGCGCCGGAACCGATGCACGGCCGCATTTCACAGATCGCGCATAATGGGCAGGGGGTCTTTGCCAACCTTCCGGATCCACTTCCAGTGATGCGCTATCATTCGTGGGCGGTCAGCCCTGAAATGCCGGACGGCTTTGTTGTTGATGCTTGGACAGAAGACGGCATTGTTATGGGAGTTCGCGCGCTGGACGCCCCGCGATGGGGGGTGCAATTTCATCCTGAATCCATCGGCACCGACTGTGGCCGCAAGCTTCTGGACAATTTCCTGAGCCTGGTAGAGGCCCATATGCACCCCGCCGCAGTGGCACCACTGCAGACCCCGCGTCAGGAGGCCCGGGCCCTCTATTGGAGGAAAATTGCCCCAGCGTTGGATCCGGCCTCCCTGGTCGAGGTACAGGGGCAGATTGCCGGGCGGCGGCCACTGCTGCTGGACAGCAGCCTCATTCGCGAAGGGCTGTCACGGTTTTCGGTAGTCGAGGTTCCCGATACTGCCGACCGCAGCGTCACCTATTGTGTGCAGTCCGGAACGATAAAGCTGTATGAGGGAACGCAGCTGGTCTCTGCTGAACAGAAGTCCATTTTTGACGTCTTGAACGACACCCAGTCCGAGGTCACCTTTCCCGACGGAGCACCACCTTTCGACTTCCACGGAGGCCTGGTCGGCTGGTTGGGCTATGAGCTGAAATCCGAGCTGATGGGCGTGACATCGTGGAAAAGCCCCACTGCCGATGCGGCGTTTCGCTTTGTGAACCGGTTCTTTGTCATCGACCACGAAAAAGACGCCACCTACGCGGGGGTATGCCTGTCACGGTCGCAGCAAGCGGACGACGTGGACGACATTCTATCGCAGATGCGCAGTATGGCCGCGGTGGCGACCGTCTCTCCTCCCACGCCGGAGCGGACGGCTGCGATCGTGCAGGACACGTTGGACTTTACGCCACGCCACCAGCCGGACACCTATCTGGAACTGATCCGAGAGTGCCAACGCCAGATCCGATTGGGCGAGAGCTACGAGCTTTGCCTTACCAATACAATAACAGGTCAGATGCCGCTGGATGCGTGGGGCTTTTACAAACTTTTGCGCGAACGCAATCCGGCGCCCTATGGTGCGTTCCTGCAAATCGGCGACACTGAAGTAATGGCCTCGTCACCAGAGCGTTTTTTGACCGTTGATGCACAGGGGCAAATGGAGAGCAAACCTATCAAGGGCACCACGCGGCGCGGCGCAACTCCTACCGAGGACAATGCGCTGAGCGAGGCACTCGAAAGCTCCGAAAAAGAACGGGCCGAAAACATCATGATTGTCGATCTGGTCCGGCACGATTTTGCAAATGTATCGATCCCTGGTTCGATCGACGTGTCCAAACTGTGTGGAATTGAGTCCTTCAAGGCAGTGCACCAGATGGTTTCTAGCGTGCGCGGTCGCCTGCGCCCTGGACTGACCGCCGTGGATGCGATCAGCGCAACATTTCCAGGCGGCTCCATGACCGGGGCTCCGAAAAAACGGTCTGTCGAAATTCTCGACCGGCTCGAACAAGGGCCGCGAGGGATCTACTCGGGGGCAATCGGCTGGATTGGATACGGAGGACAGGCAGATCTGTCGATTGTCATCCGGACCGTCGTCAAACAGGGCAACCACGTCACCATTGGCTGTGGCGGTGCGATCACCTACCTGTCGGACCCCCAAGCCGAACACGATGAAATTATCCTGAAATCACAAGCGCTTCTGCGCGCCATTTCCGAATATGTCACCGGCGATCCGGAGCAGTACAAACTGTCCCCGGCCTGCGTCGAAGCCTTCGCCTGATTTTTTTGCGAACTGCCCCTCAACAAGGAGGTTGATATGTCCAAAGTTTCTCTGCCTGTCACGCGACGTTTCCTGATCGGGACTGTCGGCGCGTCAGTTGCAACGGCGCTGTGTACGCCTAATATTCTGCGCGCAGCGACCGATGCGCTTGAGATTGCCCAAGCGATCAATGATATCGAACGCACCGCTGCTTATTCTGCCTTTGCCACGGTGGAACTGATCCGCAAGGGTGCACAGACGCGGACGCGAGGGCTTGAGGTCACAGCAGCGCGCCAAGGAGCCCAAAGTCTCAGCTTGCGGCGGTATGAGTTCACCGACCCAGGAGACATCCGTGGCACCAAGCTGTTGGTCCAGGAAAACACTGGCAAGGACAACAGCCTTTGGCTGATGCTTCCAAGTGTGGGCAAAGTGCGCCGCGTGTCTTCGTCAAACCAGTCAGATGCCTTTGCGGGCACCGACTTTAGCTATGCAAATCTGATGACACTGGATCTGGCCGATTTCGACCATGCCGTGACCGGGCAATCAGGCGGAACAATTACGCTTGAAAGCAGTGCCAAAACATCAAGCTTCGCCCGCAATATCGGATATGCCCGTGCGGTGACCGTAGCGGCCGCCAACAGCATGATCCCCAGCCGGATCGAATACTTTGACAGCAAAGGTCGTCCGGTCAAGACGCAGACCATGGGCGGTGCCAAACGTTCCCCGGATGGGAAATACATCCTGCAGTCGCGCCACATGGTGGTTCACGGCAAAGGCCGTGAGACCAAAATCAACCTCAGCAAACTGGACTTCGCGCCAAAGTTCTCGGGCGGGCATTTCCGTTCGCAAAGCCTCTGACAAGATTGGACTATACCTTATGCCGCTGGAATATTCAGAGGGCGCCAAGCACGGCGACCCGATCAATGCCCGTCTGTCTCGAAAACTGCAGGCCACTGGGCTTTACGCCGATTTTGTAAACGCCAACGACAACATCCTGACCGATGTAAACGGCCGACATGTGCTTGATATGGTGCCCGGTCACGGTGCGTTGCCCCTGGGCCATGGACCGACCTCGGTCACCCAGGCGGTGGCCAACGTGATGAACACTGAAAGCCCCAACCTGATCCAACCTTATTTCACCAACACGGCGCTGGCGCTGGCGCGTCGACTGATGGCACTGGCGCCAATGGTCACCGAACAGGTCAACCTGGCCACCACCGGCGCCGAAGCCGTTGAAATCGCGCTCAACAGCGCACGCCTGAAAACAGATCGTCTGCGTTTTATTGCGGCGATTGGCGGAGCTCATGGCAAATCCATAGGGGCGCTGTCAGTTACGCATACGCGCGAAGACAATGATTTTGCAGAACTGGCCGGAACAATTTTTGTCCCCTTTGGCGATGCGTCCGCGCTGGCCGAGGCCCTGAAAGCCGAAGGCGACAATATCGCCGGCGTGATCCTTGAACCGATGCAGTGCGAGGGTGGCGTCCATATTGCTCCAAAGGGATATTTCGACGAGGTGCGCGCGCTCTGTGACACCTATGGCGCGCTGCTGATCCACGATGAACAGATGTGTGGGCTGGGTCGCACCGGTCATGTCTTTGCAACCGAATGGACCGGTGGCAACCCCGATATCATCATTCTGGGCGAATCTCTGGGTGGTGGTGCAGCGCCGATTTCTGCCTGCCTTTTGGGCCCGCGCGCGGTATCCAAGTCGCTGGAGTTCCAACAACTGTCTTTGTTTGCGGGCAACACCTATGCGGCCACCGCGGCCCACGCATATCTGGATGCCCTGCTTGAGGAAGACGGCGGGCTGCTGCGCCAGGTGCGTCGACGCAGCGCGCGACTGTTAGACATCCACACACGCCTACAGAAACGCTTTCCAGAAATAATCAAGGACGTCCGTGGCTGTGGTTTGATGCATGGGGTCGAAATCTCCCCCTGTTCTGAGGTCGTATCCGGCAGTGAGGGCGGCTTTTTGCAGCTGGCACGTGCCGGTGATCAATACCCGTTTTTGATGATGGGGTACATGTTGTCGGAAGGTGTTCGTGTAAGCCCGGCGGCGAACACAGTGAATGTCCTGCGCGTGCTGCCCAGCCTGACCATTTCCGATGCGGATTGCGACGCCTATGGAGCCGGGTTGGAGGCCTGCCTCGAAGTTCTGGATGCCTCTGACACTGTCCGCGCCACCAAACATGTCACCGGCGCAACCATGGAGGCCCGCGTCGAGACCGCTGTAGAATTCACCGGTGCGGAACCTGTTGGAGAGATCGGCCCGGACGAAGGCAGGTTTGGTTTTTTTGTTCACCAGCTGGAGGTCGATGATCTGCAGAACGTTGATCCGCTATTGCGGCAGGTTACGGAAGAACAACGCCATTTGCTGACGGAAATGCTTGGCCAGTTTGACGAACCGCTGCTTCTAAGCCGGTCACGCATTCGGGGAACAGATGGCTCGTCAGCTGTGGGGGACATCTTCCTGCTCCCACGCAGCGCCCAGCAGTTGCTGGACATGCCCAGAGACGAAGCCGTTGAGATTGTACAGAAAGGCGTAAACGCGGCTGTCCGTCGCGGAGCCAAAATCGTGGGGCTGGGGGGGTATACCTCGGTTGTGACCCGTGGGGGTCAGCTGGTCGACCCATTGGGCGCGGCACTCACTACAGGAAACGGGTTCACCATCGAGGCCGCCCTGATGGCCGTAGATTACGCCTGCACGCTTCTGGGACGTGATCAAAGCCAAAGTACAGCGGCCATAATTGGTGCCGCAGGATCGATCGGGACCGGCCTTGTTCAGATGATCTCTGCACGCGCTCGGCGACTGTATCTGTTCCTCAATCCTGCAACCCCGATGGAAAAATCCGTTCGCCGTCTCAAGCGGTCTGTTACCTCGGCGATTGAAGCGGCTCAAGCCGGTGAGCTTGACGTGATGGAGGGGTCCCTGCTGTCCCGAGCGTTGCCGATGCTTGAGCAGGGTGACACGCCAGCAGAGATCGCAGTGCGGGTTTTGGAGGATCCCAGCTTTTTTGTCCTGTCCACCAGCTGCGCAGATGATCTTTATAACGCGGATGTCGTCTATTCCGCGACCAGTTCAACGGACCGGTTGATCAACCCGGAAGATCTGCGCACAAAATCCATCGTTTGCGATCTCTCGCGTCCCGGCAACATCAGCTTTCGCTGCCGTGAAGAGCGCGATGATGTGCTGTTGATGGACGGCGGTGTCATCGCGTTTCCGGGACGTCCCGAAATGGCGATTGGTATCCCAATGCCACGTGGGATTGCCTATGCCTGTATCGCTGAAACGGTCATGTTGGCGCTACGCAGACACTATCAGGATACGTCGGTGGGAGCCTCCCCATCCCCGCGTGAGATCTCAATGCTGCGCGGCATTGCAGCAGAAACCGGTTTTACGCTGGCCGATCTACGTGCGTTCGACAAACCCATTGGGCGCGTGGATTGGACGGGGCTGATTGACGAGACAATGCGAAGCGGCCCCAGCGAGACTGAAGCCCTGTCACGCACCAGCTTGCCTGCTGACCCGCGCTCGATCCATGGCGACACATTGATCGACTATTACGAGCGCCTTGTCGGAATGCGGGCGCTGGGGACTGAATGCGACGATCCCGCGCTCATTGCAGCCGACGGGACGGTCTATACATGGGCACAGCTCCATCAGGCTGCCGGCAATGTTGCGGGATATCTGCAAGGGCTTGATGTGGTGCAGGGGACACGGGTCCTGTTGGTGGCACGCGGGAACTTTGAGCACATCGCCTGTCTTGCCGGGCTCTGGCGCATTGGCGCATCTGCGGTGATCCTGGATGCGGACCTGCCCAAGGCGATCCTGGCGGAGATGATCCGCAGCACCCGGCCAACCTTGTGCCTGCATGCTCCGGGATCAGGTGCATGTCTTGAGGATCTTTTGCCGATGCATCCGATCCCGTCTGCTGCAGCCCTTTTGACACCTGGCGGACCGGTACCGAACTCGGTCTGTATGGCCGCAGCCTCCGAAGCGTTTGTGATCTTTACGTCTGGCTCTACCGGCGCCCCGAAAGCGGTCTCCCACAGCCTGCGCGATCTGGTCAATATGGCCGAGAACTATGGCCGTGTCATCGCGAACCTCAGCCCGCGGGACAACGTCCTGGTGACATCCAAACTGTGCTATTCCTACGGGATGTCGGTTTCAATGACTGCGCTGTATCACGGAGCGTCATTGCTGTTGGGCACCGGGCAGTTCGACCCCGAAGCGATCATGGACCAGATCGTCAGCCAACATGCCACCGTGATGTTCTCGGTTCCGACGATCTATGGCATCTTGCTGAAACAGCCGGAGCGCGAAGTCACCTCGTTGCGGCTCTGTGTTGCCGCAGGTGAGCCATCGTCTGTTTTTGTGGGCGACGCCTGGGAACGATTGACCGGTGTGGCAATTCAGGACGGTCTTGGCACCACGGAAATCATGTCATTTGCCTGCGCAACCCCGGCTGGGGAACGTGGTGGCAGATCCATTGGCAAGGTCACCCCCGGATTTGAGATTGAACTTCGCAATATGCAGGGCGAAGTCACCCGGATTGGAGAAGCGGGTGTCGCATGGGTGCGCGGCAATACACAGGCCACCAGCTATGTCGGGAACGCCAAAGCCCAAGCCGAAGTATTTGCCGACGGTTGGTATTGCACCAATGACCTGATGCGTATGGATGAAGCTGGATACCTCTATTACCTGTGTCGCGCCTCCGACACGATAAAGGTCGGCGGGGTTTGGATGTCTCCAACTGAAACCGAACAATTCCTGCTGCGCCATCCATTGGTTGCAGAATGCGCGGTGGTGCTTCGCGAACATCCCGAACCTCTGGTACGCCCTTATGCCTTTGTTGTGCCCGCAGCCGGGGTTCCTGCAAACGCGGACACCGAAGAGCGCATTCGCGCCGATCTGGCGGCCTGCCATGCGCGCTCACAGGTCCCACACAAGATTTTCTTTTTGGAAGAGCTGCCCCGCTCGGGCAACGGCAAGGTGCAACGCTTTGCCCTGTCCAGAACGGTTCAGGATTTCCTGAGCCTCGAACATCAGGATTGAGGAGATGAATATGCAACACGCAAAAACAGGGCTGGGCCGCATCATGCGCGGCTTTGCAGCCTGGGTTCTTGGCTACAAATTCATGGCGCTGGCTATTGTCTTTGTAACTGCCGCAGTCATGATGAGCGGTCTGGCGCGTCTGGGGTTTGATACCTCACCAGAGAGCTTCTTTCTGGACGGAGCGCCTGAGATCGGGAACTGGAAAGCCTTTAAGGACAAATACCAATCCGATGAGTTCTCCTTCATCGTCCTGAGACCGGAGGTTGCAAATGTCGAGTTTGTCGACGGTCTCCGGACCCTGGCAAACGAACTTGAGAACGTGGACGGGGTCGAGCGTGTCACATCCTTGCACAATGTGCGCTCCATCACCGGTGAGGACAGTTTCATCGACGTCGGAGACTACCTCAACGAGGATCTGACAGAATCCGAGGTGCTTGCACGCCTCGAAACCGCAGCCCAGCACCCCTATTATCGGGGATTGTTTGTCGATGATACCGGGCAGAAGTTTGGCATTTTGGTTGAAACTGTCAGCAGTTTCTCGGACGCGGATAAAGCCGGATTCACAGCCAGTCTGCGTGACATCCTGAGCCAGCCGCAACACGCCCAGTGGAACGGGGTTGCCATCGGAGCACCGCTTCTGGACCATGATGTGCAAACCATTGTTGGCACCGAAAGCGGCACCTTTGGGGCGATTACATTCGTGCTTGTGATGGCTGGTTTTGCAGTGGTCTTTCGCAGCAGACTGGCGCTTGCGCTGCCCCCTCTCATCTCGATCCTGTCGATTTCCTGTGCCTTGGGCGCGATGGGGCTTTGGGGGGCTGACGCAGGCCTCCTGACACCCATTGTTCCCTCGTTCCTGATCTCTGTCGGGCTGGGCACAGCCGTTTATTTGATGTCTGACTTCACAAGTCGACGCCGCCGCGGAGAAGACACCCGCAGCGCCATCATCGAAGCAATGGGAGACGCCGGCGGCGCCGCGCTTTTGGCCAACCTAACCACAGCCGGAGCCTTGTTTGCCTTTTCCGGATCGAGGGTTTTGCCGGTGCGCGATGTGGGTCTGTCCCTGGGTCTTGGTCTGCTGGCGGCCTGCCTGTTCACACTGATCCTGTTCCCCATCCTCGCCAACCTTTGGGGTGATCGGATCAAACCCGCGCCGGTACGTGACACGGACAATGCCTTGATGACACGCGCTGCCAATTTGGCGCTGTCTGCACCCTGGCTGGCGACCGGTGTATTTGCGGCAGCCGTTTTGTTCGCTCTGGCCGGTGTGGCAAAGTTGAACACCGACTATTACTATCTTGGCACGTTCAAGCGCAGCAGCGTTCTGTACCAAACCTACGAGACCACCAACGCGGCAATCCCTGTCTCCAATTCAATCGAGGTCCTGGTGTCCTTGGGGCAGGTGGACGCGCTCAAGGAACCTGCAGCACTGCGAGCCGTGGACGAGCTTGCCAAACGGGCCCTCGCCTCGGTCGAGCAGGGCGTGCCCGTCAAGGCCTATACCCTGGCGGATGTGGTCAAGGAGCTGAACGAGCAGAACCTCGGCAGCTATGCAATTCCTGATGACCGCGCGACCATTGCCCAGCTCATCCTATTGTTCGAAAGCTCGGGCAGCGATGAACTGACCCGTGTGAGCAACCCTGATTTCGAAGAGGCACGCCTGACGTTCCTGGTGCCGTCGCGCCCCTACAGTGCCTTCATCCCCATGGTTCAGCTGATCGAGGAACAGGCGCCCAAGCTTTTGGCAGAGGCCGGTTTCCCTGAGGCCAAGGTGATTGTCACCGGTGTTGTTCCCCTTTGGATGCAAATCTCGACGTTCCTCACGGAGACGCAGATCTCTTCGTTTTTGATGGCGTCGGTTTTTGTGACGCTTGTCATGATCCTGATCGCGCGCTCCGTTGTTGTGGGCTTGGCCATGGCGGGGATCAACATCGGCTGTGTGGCCATTGTGCTTGGGGCAATGGGACATCTGGGCATCTTGCTTGACCCGTTCACCATCCTGATTGGCGCAATTGCATTGGGGATCCTGGATGACGACACCATACACTTTGCCCGCAGCTATCTGGACCGCCGCAAAGAGGGGACCGGCCTGGACGATGCCATTCACCAAACGTTCCAGAGCTCCGGCAAAGCCATGGGCATCCAGACCCTGGTCCTGATTGTTGCGTTCATCGTCTACACCACAGGAACGGTACAAAGCCTGGCTCTCTTTGGGTGGGTCACAACCCTGACCATCTTGCTTGGATTGGTGGTCGAATACACGGTTACGCCGGCGCTTTTGATCTTGCTCACCCGGGGGCGCAAATTGCGCACCGCAAATGCCCCCATGCCAGCTGCCAACCCCGCACAATACCGGTCGCAGCCCGATCTTCCAGATGCGGTCTCTGTGCAGAGCTAAGCCTCGCTCCGGGCCCAACACCCGCTGTGCGGCGGGGGCCCGGTCTTTCACCAGAAGAACTCCACGAATGATGAAACACCAGGGGTGAGACCCCGATGCGGAAGGAACACGACGACATGGCGATCATACATCAGGCAGACCTGCTTAACCCTGCCACGGATTATCCAGAATGGCACCGTCAGGTAGCACGCGACTTGGATCAGCGCCTTGCCCAATCCATCCATTTTCCCTGCACGTTTGCCCGCAACGCTTTTGCGCGCGAGTTGGTCCGGTTTATCTTTGTCGAAGACGCAAGCGACGCTGCGATGGACAAACTCGCTGCGTCACTCTCTGAATATGTGGCCTTGTCGCGTGAATGGGACGGCAAACTTAGCTCGGCATATCCGATGGTTGTGGCGTTTTCACGCGCCGCCATCGCGGCAGACACCATAGAGGATTATCACGCGTTTGGTTGGAATGTCCTGCAAAAGCTTCATCTGCGCGACCCCGCGCCCTGGCCAGACGATGTGGCAGTTGATCCTCATTCGCCATATTGGACCATGTGCTTTGACGGGATGCAGATTTTTGTCAATATGAGCTGCCCCGCACACGAAAAACGCCGCAGCCGTAATCTGGGGGAGCATCTGTTGTTTATCGTCAACCCCCGTGAACGTTTTGACGTGGTGGCAGGCGCGTCGCCGGCTGGCCGCAAAGTCCGCGAAACAATCCGTGGCCGTATCGAAGCCTATGATGAGCAAGCACACTGTCCTCAGCTGGGCAGCTACATCATCGGTGAGATCGAATGGTGGCAGTATGGGATCACCGACACCAATCAGGATCGTGAGGATCGGTGCCCCTTCAAGGTCTATAAAAAAGAAGACGCGTGACGCCAATGAAACTTCTCTGTTTGCAGCGCAGCTTTGACGACGCGGGTCTTGCCGGGCAGCTTGATACCTTGATATCAGAGCTGGCTGCCCAGTCCCCCGATGCGGTTTTGTTGCCCGAAATGCCAGTCGGCCCTTGGCTGGCAGGATCCGGCAAACCGTCGTTTGACGCTGCGCAGCGCAGTGTGGCAGCGCATGACGAACTGGTCGAGCGTTTAGCTGAGGCGGGGGGGACATGGTTCCTCACCCGCCCGGTGCTTGAACAGCAGCGGCTTATCAACCAAGCCGGTGTGATCCGGGGAGGGCGATTTGAACCAACTCACTCAAAGCAAATCTTCCCATCAGAAGAGGGATGGTCAGAGGCAGCCTGGTTCAAGGCCGACACACTGCGTTTCAACGTGATCGACCATCTTGGCGTGCGGTTCGGCTTTGCCATTTGCACCGAAATGATGTGGTCCCAGATTGCGCGCGCCTATCTCAGGCAGAATGTCGATGTCTTGCTGTGCCCCCGTGCAACAGGAGGGGCATTGGACAATTGGATCCTGGCCGCCCGCATGCTGTCACTGGTCTCTGGTTGCTATGTTGCAAGCAGCAACCACGACGCCAGCCCGCAATTTAATGGCGGCGCATTTCACGTTCGGCCGGGGGGCGTTTCCTTGCAGCCAACGACGGCGCAGCACAACACAGATATGATCGAAATCGACCTGGCAGAGGTTGCGGTCGGACGCGCGGCATACCCGGCCTACATCGAGGAACCAGATTTGATATTTCCGAATGCTCGGAAGTGAAACCCATGCATGTTTCAAGATGTGAAAATCTTCGATAAATCTCCCTATGGTCGTGTTTTTTTCATTTTACACACGCTATAGGTGCGCTATTCATCCAGGCGTAGCTATTAACTATTACCTGACATGAGTTTGTTGACATTATGATTAATTTTCCTCTGGCAGACAGCGACTTCGTGGATCTGCACCCTCGCGGTGTGTTCGAAGAATTGCAGAAGGTTTTGGATGTTGATTACTGGTCGGGCTATCACATCCCAAAGGTAAACCGTCCCAAATTTAGCATGGCCTCTGAAAACCTTTGGTTCGACTATCAGAAGGAATGGACCGACCACTACACTGAACAGATGCTGCATGAGGTCGACCCGGTTTTACGATTTGCCGCGCGGACCAGTTTTGCAAGCAGCTGGGATGAGCTTGTGGAGCGGTTCTGCCGCACAGGGGCCTGTAAAAAGTTTCTCAAAAGCGCTGCAAAGCACGACATTAACTCGGGCGTTTGTCTGGCTACGCGTCAAATAAACGGAGACATGCAGATCATCTCCTTCGCCAGCGGTCGCAAAAAAGGATTTAAAGACACAGAACTGGTTGTGGCAACCTATTTTGGCCAGCTTATGGGACGAACGATCAGCCGCCAGCGTACAGAAGCCGAAACAAACGAAACAATCGAGATCTCACCGCGCGCATTGGAATGTTTGGAGCTGTGCGCACTGGGCAAGACGTCCTCGGAGATAGAGAGCATCCTTGGCATCAGCCGACACACGGTGGATTTTCATATTCGCAACGCAATGACAGCGCTGGACTCCAGCTCGCGCACCTATGCGGTCGTGCAGGCGGTCCAATTGGGGCTCTTACTCCCCGGCTGACATTCGCCAATACTGTAAAATTCGGTTGGAACCTCCGCGGTCCGCACGTAGGGAAGAAGCAGTCATTCTACTATTGCGGGCATTTCCATGCGGTTGATCAAGCGTTTTCTTCTGATTGTTTTTGTATTGGTCGTCGGGTTCGGGGCCTCCGGCTTTTTTGCAGTTCGGATGTGGCCGGACCGCTCGGCCCAGGCGATGTTGACGGCCTACTCATCCTCTGCCGGGCTTAGCATTAAATCGGTTCAGACCGACTTTGGACCGGTCGGTTATCTGGCAGGGGGAACCGGCGATCAAACGGTTGTCTTGCTACATGGTCTGTTTTCGAGAAAAGAGCATTGGATCGACATGTCACGCCAGATTTCTGACGGATATAACGTAGTCATCCTTGACCTTCCCGGCTTTGGCGATAACGAAATCCTGGGCAAGGGCGCGTATACCTATGCAAACCAGGTCACCAACATCGAATCGGTTTTGGACGCGATTGGCCTTCAGAAGGTCCATCTGGTTGGAAATTCCATGGGTGGTCAGATCTCGGGAATGCTAGCTGAAGCGCTTCCTGACCGGATCATGTCTGTGGCCTTTGTCGGCAGCCCTGTTGGGATCGACACCCCAACCAAAAGCCGTTTTGAAATCATGATGGAAAA
Source organism: Epibacterium sp. ABZ3_068 (assembly GCF_056159265.1). Taxonomy (NCBI): domain Bacteria; kingdom Pseudomonadati; phylum Pseudomonadota; class Alphaproteobacteria; order Rhodobacterales; family Roseobacteraceae; genus Epibacterium; species Epibacterium sp. ABZ3_068. The sequence goes on along the minus strand of NZ_JBSWUV010000001.1, from coordinate 3,157,281 downwards.
GGAATCCTACTCTCTTGTCGTGCATGACATGGCAGAGTTTGAGAAACGGAATACTTTTTTATTCCCCGAGAAACCCTTTGTTCCGCAGACAATCGAGCAATACTGGGCCAAGGCTGAGATCGCGCAAGCCAAGGAACACGAGCGTATTTGGAATGAGGTCAATTCATCAAACCAGCAACCGCTGCAAACAATCGCACCCCGGATTGAACAACCCGCGCTTGTGGTGTGGTGCAAAGAAGACGAAATCTTTGATTTCAGCGGCGCACAGATCCTGGCTGACTCGCTCCAGCACGGCCAGATGGTGACCCTGACCGGCTGCGGTCATGTTCCCAGTCTTGATGCGCCAACCGAGACAGGCAAAGCCGTAAGGCAATTTCTGGACGGGTTGTGACCACCAGACCTGCCAAACTATCAAAGTCCAGTATGGACCAGCTATGCCCCGCCACGCGAGTCTGCCCGCAAGGGGCATACGCCTCGAATCGGACGTCCAGACTGCCCTCCGCGCACTTGCAAGCGCCAAGGGTGAAAGCCATCAAAATTGAAGAGAAGGCAGACATATCTCATGGTTCAAACACCTATCGGGACCGCCCCGCTGACCCCCCGCGACCGCATTTGTTTGACCGGAGGTGGCGGCTACCTCGGGCGGCACGTTGCGGTCGCGCTATTGGAGCAGGGGTTTGACCTGTTGATTACATTACGTAATCTCGACAAGGCAGAAGCCCTGCGCCAAGATCTGAAACGGCATCTAGGGCGCGATGAATTGCCGGTCGATTTTGTGCAGGCGGACCTGACATCGGACAGGGGCTGGGATCTCGCAACCGGGACCTGCAAAGCCGTGGTGCACACGGCGTCGCCCTTCCCAGATCGCGCTCCCAAAGACCCCCGCGCTCTGATCCGGCTTGCTGTAGAAGGCACAGAACGTGTTCTGCGATCTGCCCATGCGCAGGGCGTCAAACGGGTTGTGTTGACGTCATCCATTGCAGCGGTGACCAACACCGATCTTCCTGACAACCGAAAGGTGTATGACGAACGGGACTGGAGCCAGCCCGACGATCCGCGCACAGATGGCTATGCGATGTCCAAACTGGCCGCTGAACAACGTGCCTGGGAGCTGGCTGATGAACTGGGGCTCGCGCTTACGGTCCTGAACCCCGGCCTTATTTTTGGCCCTCCCATCGGCGAGAGCGGGGCAACGTCTGTGGGTGTCGTAAAGCGGTTCCTGCGCGGTCGAGATCCTGCGCTTCCGGATGCGGGCTTTCCCTCGGTCGATGTTCGCGATGTGGCTGCAGCTCATGCCCGCGCGCTTTTGCACCCGAACAGCATCGGCGCTCGCTTTATCTTGGTGCAGGAAACCCTCAGCATGGCCGAAATTGCCGCGATCATTGGCAAGCTCTACCCCAGCCGCGCCATCAAGACTGGAACCGCCACTCATGGGATGGTGCGCCAGGCCGCGCGGTTCGACCCAACATTGGAGATGCTTCTCCCACATCTGGGGGAGGCCCCGCAGGCTTCTGGAGATCGGGCGTGTGATGTGTTGGGGATGACGTATCGCCCTGTTCGCAACGCCGTCGCCGACACCGCGCGTAGCCTTATGCAACAGGAGCTGGAGAGCGCCGAAGCAGCGATCTAGCATCCACTTCTTACAGAACTCATAAAGTTGGTCGCCGCAAGCGAGTTCAAAAACACGGCATGCAGCTTTGTGACAAGAGAGGGCACGGGAGCCAATCCGCGTGTCCTCTTTGTGCTGAATGCAAACGCCATAAGACCGAAAGATTGTATCGGACCAAAAGAGGACAGCATGCGCGATCACATTACGCGGTGCGATCTGTTCTCTTGGGTCTTCTGGGCAAACTCATATGCGCCTATCTTCAGGCTCCTGGCGAACCCTGCTTTGTGCGGCGAACCATAGTGCCATTCAGACGGCGTCGTCTATCAAGTTAAGGCAAATACCTGGGGGTTCTGATCGTCCCCGCCGTGGATGCATTCTTGATCGCTGGCTTTGCAGAGAATTCAATGCTCCCCATATACCATAACCACATTATACATAAATGTGTTAGGCTGGGTTTGCTGGCCCAAGGGGGTATGGCGGGCCAAGAAGGAGAAACTTCGAACGCCCTTTTTGAGACTTTAGCGGAATGGAATGAGCAACTCCAGCACGTCCAAACGGTTATCCCCAAGGGACCGGAGGCGCGGCCATGAGACCGAAATCTGCCTCACTCCCCAAACTGCAACCCGCATTCGCGCGCAGTGGAGAAAAGCCCAAACCGGCAAAGACAGCCTCGGTGTTGTCTATTCGTGTATCGGCAAAAGAGCGTGCTGAACTTGAACGTCAGGCCGCCGGGCAAAACCTCAGCACATATGTGCGTTCTGCTCTGTTTACATCTGATCGCTCTGCCAAGGTCAAAACCGTTGAGTACAAACAGGCTGTCGCGCAAGCCCTCGGCAGGCTGGGAAAATCAGCCCATGTCGACACACTGAAAGGTATTCTGCGCGCTTGTGATGATGGCGCATTGCTCATGCAAGACGATGCAGAGGAGGCACTTCGGCGAGCCTGTGCACAGGTCGAAGACATGCGCCTTGAATTGTTGCAGGCATTGGGCCTGCGGCCAAAGTGAGGCTGATTTGATACTCAAGGGAAATCAGCGTGGAGGTGCCAGAGACTTGTCTCAGCACCTCCTTAAATGTGAGAATGAACGCGTTGAAGTGCATGAAATCCGAGGTTTCTTGGCTGATGATTTGCATGGCGCGTTGCAGGAGAGTTATGCTGTCAGCCGTGCGACACGCTGTAAGCAGCACCTCTATTCGCTGAGCCTAAACCCGCCGAAAAATGCCATTGTCGAGAACCATGAGTTTGTCGCCACCATTGACCGGGTGGAGCAGGAACTTGGCCTCAGCGACCAACCACGCGCCATTGTGTTTCACGAAAAGAACGGTCGGCGTCATGCCCACGCAGTTTGGAGCCGGATTGACACGGAACGCGGTCGCGCCATCCATCTGCCTTTCACAAAGAACAAGCTGCAAGAGATTTCACGCGATATCTATATTGAGCGCGGCTGGGATATGCCGCGCGGGTTTGTGGACAAGGAATTTGTCGATCCGCGCAATTTCACACTCGCTGAATGGCAACAAGCCAAGCGCGCCGAAAAGGACCCCAAAAAACTGAAAGGGTTCTTTCAGGACAGTTGGGCTATCTCTGACTCTCGCGCATCTTTCTCAAACGCGTTGGAAGAACGCGGGTTCTATCTGGCGCGGGGTGATCGGCGCGGTTTCATTGCGGTCGATCATACGGGCGAAGCCTATTCGTTATCTCGTTGGGTTGGTGCGAAAACTAAGGCGCTCAAAGAACGTCTGGGGGAGCCGAGCAAACTACCGAGCAAAGAAGACGCGCACGCCAAAGCTGCCCTGACCATAACGACCCGTCTTGAAGAGCTTCAGGCGGAACTCTGCAAGAAGGCCGATGAGGAGCAAAAAGCGCTTATCGCGGCGCAAGAGAAACTCTCCGCAGAGCAAGGACAGGCTGAAGCTCGATTGAAAGCTGAACAAACCGCACGCGCATCAATAGAAAACCAAACCCGCGAAGGCCGCTTGAGAAAGGGGCTCTTCGGTCTGTGGGATCGAGTGACCGGGAAGAGGCGCAAAACAATACGAGAGAACACCAAAGAGGAAGAACGTTGCCTTGCCCGTGATGTTGGAGAGATCGAAGGTTTAAGAGCCAAATTCGAGGCGGAAAAGCAACTGCGTGCGGAACGGGCGAAAGTTCTTGCCGACTCTGCTCTAACACAGTCCACTTGCATTGCCTCGGATATCGCAGCTTTGAGGCAAGAGCTTAGACTACCGGCAGAAAGAGAAATAAAACGCAATCGCAATAGGAAACTGCATGGCTCAGGACATACAAAAAATCAAGTTAGGTAGCGCTACTAGATATGCTGGCCTCTCATTTTCAATCTCTAGAGCTTGGACTTCGTTACGAAGATGCCAGGACATCTGCCGAACACCAAAAAAGGGCGCTTACAAAAACTGCACGTCGATCTGGCCCATCAACATCAGGTTCGTCGCCGTCTCGCCCTTGGGCGTGTAGTTAAACGACGACCGCGAGAGCGACAGCAGCTTGCACTGTTTACCAATCGACAGGTTGGTATTGACAGGCTCAACCATCTTGCGCCCCACTTGCCGATCCACGGCTTAAGCTTTCGTGACAAAAATCATTGGCGACGACTAGTTCCCCGATCTTGGCGTGCAGTTCTTTGATCTGCTCTTTGTCGATCTCTGGGAACTTCTTTCCGCCGCGTTCAAACACGCCGGACGCGCCTTCCAGCAAAGCGCGTTTCCAACTGTGGATCATCGTGGGATGGACGCCAAATTGGCTGGCAAGCTCAGCCACAGTTCGCTCACCCTTCAAAGCCACTTGAGTGGTAGGAGCTCATCTTGAACTAATTGTCTGTCACGATGGTAACGTAAGCTACAAGAGTAGGTCAAACATGTGGCTCGCCTCCCTCCGGTTCCATGTGGGTGCACAGTATTTTTCCTTGCATTCCAAGTAGCGACCACTAGCATTAGTTGAATGTAAATTTTTCTTTTTGCATGGCTGCCGATGTTTATTGAACAAAATTCAGTACCAAGATTTAGTGTTCAGGCCATGGAGGTCGGTTTTAGACAGGGACCGCAAAGAGCGAGCCGCACATTGGCTTTGCTCAATCAAGGTTTCATATTGCGTGCAAATGATGCTGATCTGGAAACCCGGTTTCGGGAGCGTGCTCCATTAAACGCTACTATTGCTCCAATTTCAGACACCCAACTGGAAGTACCAGCCGAAATCACATATCGCGGTCGCCACCGTCCAGACCTGCCTATGTTAGGTTTAAGATTCCGGGTTGGCGATACTGACCATCGCTGCCATGTGATTTTTCAAGATAGCGCCGACACGGACTACAGCTCAGACTTAGCATTCCGGAAAGTCTCAGCTTCCGAAGTATTTGCAGCCGAAAGCTATTCTTACTCAATACTAGAGCAGCTCACTAGCATCGCCTTAAGGTCATGCAGGGTAGAAGTAACTTGCGGCACTTCGAAACTCCGATGTCTGTTAGTCGAAGACCTTGAGCAAGGGGTAGAAGAGCGAGGGGGGGAGCTTTACAAGGGCGAAACACCACAGTTTGAAGCTTCAGATCTGTTTAATTTCTTCCTGATGCAATTCCTAGTCGGTAACAGCGATTTCAGCTTCGACTATTCAAATGCTGGCCGATTGGTAACCCACAATACAGTACTTTGGACCATCAAAGGTACTACGATTCCAGTCCCTTACGATTTTCAATACGTGTGGTCCGTCGCTCCTAACTATTGGAGATTCAGGACACCGCATGAATTGCCCGTCGCAACGTGCAACGGACGTCTATTGCTAGACATGATGACGACCTTAAGTGATGATTTTCGATCTCATTGTCTAAGTGCAATTCAAGCAGCAACGGGGATGACAGAAGAAAGTTACCTTCCCGAAAATTTGAAGCAGCGCCACATGGCGTATTTAGATGATCTACGCTCAATAATTGAGCACAACCGAGAGGCCATTTAGCATGCCATTATTTGAATCAGTTGCCAAAATTTCCGCGTCAGCAGCTACCTCAAAAATTGGGGACAGTTTAGTCGGATCCATTTTAGATGACGTGCAGGAAACCGTTGAAAGCATCGCAAGCAACACATCGATTTTGATCAAGAATGTGGTTGAGGACTTGCTGGTACAACTCACCACTGCGTTGGAGGAGATTCGGCGTGATGTGTTCCGCGATCTCAACAAGCTGGTCCAAGATGTATCCGAACAGGTTCGTGTGCAGCTGTATAGCTTGACGCTTGCAGCCGAAAAACTAATTATTTTGGCTGCGGAGGAGTTTGACAACGTTACAGAAGAGGCTATACGCGAAATCCGGCAAACTCTTAGCCGTACTGTAATCTACCCTGAAGACTTCGCTTTGGACGAAATAGACGGCACTTTGATTCAGGCTAACATTCAAAAAGACCCGATCATAACAGTAACTGGACTGAATGTGGGTTATGATTCTGAAGATATTCAGTCTTCACTTACACTGGTTTTAGATCCACCAAACTCTCCACCGCTACGCATTCCGGCGATGGAACTAAGCGCCAGCAAGGCCGAGTTTGTCATTCCTATAGAACTGATCGAAGAACTTCGCACCGACTATACAGCCACAATATTGGTGGGCTACTTGGATATTTTGATCAAGAAAGACCGTTTCTTGGTCTTCGACAAGAAGTTTCGAAAGAAGCAACCAATCAAGATCATCGTAGCCGCCCGGATTTCTGGGCAAATCGAAGCTGCTTCAGTCGTTGAAACGCTTGATTGGGTGAAACAGCCCGAATTGGATCAGGATTTATCAATTGAATTGCCAAGCGGGCATCACAAGAGTTCAAGCAAAGTGCGCATGCACACGACGACTCGAACAATGTCGGTACCACGTGCTTCCGTTCCACCCATTCTAAATGATAAACGGTTTTATAGTGCAAGTTATTCAGGTTGTTCAGGAGGCGGATGTTCTCATATTTGGACACATGATGCGAAGCTTGCCAACAACGGCTCGCAGGTCAACATTACGGTCCGCAACAATAGCCACGCATCCACAGTCACATTTAAAGCCAAGGTCGAACGGTTCGAAGTTGTTTCCAAAGAAACATCTGATGAACAAAGCGTACCAATCCGCCATGGCCAAATAATCGTTTGTACCTTTGATGCGCGTGCAACACGCTTTCGGTTCGAAGGTATGGACGCGGACTTTGGTCCGATCAATTTAGTTGCGAAACGCGCCAGCCAACAGGATAGTTATCCTATGCCCGAAGGGCACTTCGGAGGTCTCAACTACCTTGGTGCTGACGTAGACGGAAAACTGGTGCGCTATCGTTTCATGCGGAAAATACCACGGTAAGGTGCGACGGAGCCAAATCTTGCAGAACGATCACTGGATTGATCCGACTGCAAGAGCAGCAGTTACTAGGCAGTTCGTTTACGCCCAAACTTGTTCCGTAGGACTTTGAAATCGGGAGGATAGCAGTATTCGGTATCACTCATTCGTCGGCAGAAAGACCCGCCCGTAGCATGGCGCGTTCGGTGATATGGGCAAGGCACTCCTCGTGCGACATGCCCTTGCTCAGCATATCATCGAACATCGCCTCCTGCTCGGCGTCAAGCGGGTTGCCCTCAAGCGCTTGAAGATGCTTTGCTTCTCGCAAAACAGCTTTCTCGATCAACATGTCTTTTTGTGTGTTTGCCATCGATCTATCGTATCATTTTCTCGGAGATTTGTCAGTTTTTCCGCATCTTGGAACGGTTGTACTCTGGCGCATCAACGTTCCCCTGAAATAATGGGATCTCTTGTCCCAACTTTGGGCTCGGTTTCACCAAACCATCAAACATCGTCAGTTTTTGGGAAGTAGACTTTGTGATCCACGCGGGTGTGATTTGGTGCCGCAATGCGGTTCAGCCGAGAGGGCGGACGAGATGCGACCATCAGGGAAAACAACGGTATTCCATTCGCTGCTGTTTCTCATAAGAGTGACCTTTGCCTGACCGTCTACAAAAGGCCACGCGCAGGTGAAACGCGCCGGGATTACGATATTGAGATCGGGGTCGATGAATCCTATCAGGCCATTGTCAGCTACATACCTTGCCAGCCGTTCTTTTTCGGAGAAATAGTCCGGCCCGTTGTCAAAATTATATACGCGAATGAACCGCCCGGACTTCGAGGCATAGTGGAGCACATGTTCGCCACATATCACGCCAGTCAGCCCGTTTTCATTAAAAGAGAGCGTAGACAGAAACTCAGGGGCCAGCAGGCCCTCGGTAACTTCAACGGGCTGGAAATCCCCGTCGGGGAAGTCTCGGCAGTTTATCGATTCTGCGCTTGCGGCTCCGCTCAACAGCGAAATTAGCAACCCTGCGGTTCCAATCCCTTTTCTGCCGCAGGAGATTGTGTTTTCAAAAACAATTTGGGCAGTCATCATCATTGATATCCTTGCTATTTGTATTTGGTCTGCCTGAATTACCGTACAGTTTAGGCTCGCAACCCGTGCCGACGTAGGGCGCGTGTCAGGCTCCACGGGGCAACATCAAAACTCTGGGCCACCGATTTGATGGTCTCGTCCTTTGAAATGCGGGCTGCGGCACTCTCGAGCTTTGATTGAGTAAGCTTGGGTGGTGCGCCTAATCGTTTCCCCCGTCGGCGGGCGGCACGTAGACCGTCCTTGGTGCGCTCGGAAATACGCATACGTTCGTGTGTGGCGACGGCAGCGATGATGGTGAAGGCGAACATGCCGTCGGCAGTGGCCGTATCCACATCAAGGTTTGCTATCTGGATACGGACGCCACGCGCCATCAGGGCTTGAACTTGATTGACGGCATCCACGGTCGAACGAAACGCGCGGTCGATGGTCAGGACAACCAGAGTGTCACCGGGCGTGAGGTTGGAAACCACTGCGTCAAATACGGGGCGTTGTGGCGCAGCGGCGGAAATATACTCTACATGCATCTCGTCACAGATTGCCGCCAATCCGTCCTGCTGACGGGCGATATTTTGATCCTGCGTGGACACACGAAGGTAACCAACTTTTCTCATAGACATGCCCGCAATCCCTTACTGAGTGGGCGACAACCCGCTCAACACAATCGACCCTTTCTGTTGAATCTTCCATTTCCAGCAGTCTCCCCAAGCTCGACCGGGGCAAATCACCTGATTTCCTGCTGTTGTTGTTGATTATACCAGATTTAGCGGACATAAAGGAAATTTCAACACAAACGGTCCTATATGTTGTGGGCAAAACAGGCGGTGTTGGCGGGGATTTTGGCAGGATTGAGCACTTCTGCGCTGGCAGATGGCCAGATTACGGCTGGCTCTCTCGGTGACAATCTCAACACCAAAGAAGAATTTGCCTTTATCGCAGGCATTGTCGAAGGGCTAGCCTCCGCGCGGTATTACGCGGATGGAAAAGATCCAAGCGGCATGAAGTGTATTTACGACTGGTTTTACGGTGGCGACCGAACTCAAGCCAAGATTCAGGACGCCTTTGATCGCTATCCAGACAGTGCACCGGGACAAATAATTGCCATCCTCGCAAACAGAAAATGTGGTGCATAGATGAGTTGGCTTGATCGAAATTTAGGACAGGTATTCAGCGACAGCGCGGAGCGCGAACGCGTTTTACTCGCGCAACGCAACCGCCGTCGCGAAAAAGAGCGCGCGCAGGATAAGGATGCGCAAGAAGACGCCACTACTAACGATCTTGTCTCAGCTCTCGAACAGGTTGTCCAAATCCGCGAGATGGAACGCCGCCTTGATGCGTTGGAAGAACAAGTCACCGAAGCCTTGCTTGAAAACGACAGGCGCTTGGATTTGGTTAGAGAACGCCTCGACCTTCTGTTGTCGCAGGCCGTTGTTCTGCCTGATGGTCGAAGAGTGTTCAAAACTGAAGACGGCGCACAGGTGTTCGATGAACACGGGGAAGAGATCTCACCAGACGTGATTGATCCTGAAAGCATAAGTGACGATGCGCCATCTTGGGAATCTTACAAAGCTGAACTTGATGAGCTAGAGGCGCTTAAATCCCAAAGAGAAGAACTGCTTGATCTGCAACAGGATATTGATGCGGCGCGAGACGCTTCCGAAAACGGTGAACTCGGCATGAGCGAACTAGACGCGCTTGAAGCAGAGTTTGGAGAAATCAGGGATATAGACGCTAATTCCGCATCAGGGCCTGACAGTTCCGCTGAAACGCATTCGCCGTCCGGGCTCAGCGGGCAAGACCTTAATTCAAAATTCGAAATGTAGTGCCGCTGTAGTCGGCACGCCCCCCTAGCGCTGTTTCAGCCGCGCTTACAACGTGTGATCACGCGCAAATCTCGACCAACCTATCTGGCAAATCTGTAACGACTTCAAAACGTAGGAGCTGAAATGACCTATACAAGTTCGAGAATTACCCAAACAAAGACCTGCCCATCCTGCCGGGGCTCCGGTGGCAGCTATAAAAAACAACGATGTGGGAGCTGTGGAGGCAGTGGTCGCAGTTGGGGCAGCGACAAATGCTATTCCTGCGGCGGATCAGGCGGCAAGGACACTTATCAGACCTGCCTGAGCTGCAATGGATCGGGCCGCGTCGTGGCTTAGATCGGATATCCCAAAATGCGTTCTAAATAGCATTTCGCGCCGATGGCGAACATCGGCGCGTTTCGAAATTCTTCTTCCTTCTCATCTTGGTTCTCACGAAAGGCAATAGATCAGGTTTGTGCCGCCAAGGGTGATCTCGCAGTAATCGAAGGACAGATCCCGCGCGATGGCGTCATAGTCGAGGTAACCGCTCAGCCGTTCGGGAATGTCGCCAAACAAGCCTTCGTCAATGAAAAGCTCTGCAAACTCGCGCAGGCTGTCCACGTGGTACAGATCAATGTCATAGCTGTCGGGATCGACCTTGGGATCGAAGGCATAGCCTCCTTCGCCCACCGCGATGATCACGCAGGTCTTTTGATCTGTGTCCCAATCCTCGGCGCAGCTCAGGAAATCGGCAAAATTGGCTTGGTTCAATCCAATGGCCTTGGCCAGTTCCGCGTCCAACTCCTCGCCATCAATGAACTGGATTTCGAACTCTTCCACGGGTTGGCCAAAACGATCCTGATGACGGTGGCTTTTGTCGTAGAACTCTTCCGCGCTTTGAAAGGAAAAGCCAATTGCATCAATGTTATAGGGCTGGGCATAAAGGGTAATCATAGTTCGTCCTCGCTTTTGGTGGGTTCAAAAGCCCGGAGATCAACCATCACCCCGCGCTTGAACCTCTGCCCAGCGGCGAGCGTCCAAGACAGATCAGCGATAAAGCCGCCCCAGCCTGCTGGGGCGACAGCTGTTGGACGATCGGTCACAAGAAAGACGCCCCAAAGGTCAAATGCGGCCACACGGGAGGGCGGGTTTCCCGCCCGAATGGAGCGGGCAGACGCATTTGATCTATTGGGAAAGCGGCTTTTGGTGACACAAGCTGAAGGATCAGGTTCTCAAGCGTGGCACACGCGAAAAAAAGTGACGGGAACCGTAACAAAGACAGACCAAATCCCAACTCTTAAAGAGCATTTAGCAATACACCTGTATCGACCCAGCGGAATCTGTACAGGTTTCCCTCAAGAGGAAAAGATTTCTGAATTTCAATGTGTTGCAGTCATAAACTCAAGATTTGCTCCAAACGGACTCTCTAGTTTCCAGTGTCGAGAAACCCTTAGAGCAACATGGCGCACTTTAGAATTGAAAATTTAAGATCCTTGTGTTGGTGGTTTAATTTCGACCTGAGTAATCACGTCAGACCTGATTAATGCGAGCATAATCTGTGGCATGACCGTGGACCAACTATGGGATATAAATCGACACAGGTCTAACTTTCACCACTCTACAACTTATTTGGTCTTAACAGTTCCCGTTGGTACCGTCTGCAACGCAACAGTCAGGGCCGTTTTGTAGTGCGTCAAACATTGGTCGATACGAGACAAAAGCTCCGAAAAACCTGAAAAATCTACGGTTGACGCATTTGCGCGGACAACTTTCTCAGCAAAGACAACTTTTCCGTAAGCGGTTTCATCGCCGTGATCCTTCTTTTTATCGAAGAGTTTTCCGTCGAGGACAGTCGCTAGCAACTCAGACTGAAAAAGATCTTCAATGTCCCTATCTACCGGAGGTGTAGCTTCGGGAACTTTAACCAAATAAAGGTTGTCGCCAAGGTGGTAAAACGGATCGGTCGTTGTCTTGGAGATCTTCTTTCCGCATTTTTTGCTGGCATTTTTAAAGACTTTGTCTGGCCCCCCATCGTTGTCGCAGAGGATAATCACGGGGTGCTGGAGAGGTTTGTGGACATACTTTTTGAGGATGTTTGAGTATTGTGAAACAAGAGAAGCTTGTCCTGCTGCACCATGCCCCAAGTTCAACACATCACGTGTCGTTCCTGTAGGGCGAAGGAAATTGATAAAGTGTGTTGTCTTTCCATCCTTTTCCTCTACCAATGAAGGAAATGATTTGGCCAAGGACCTGATCGCACATTTTAGGTAGGTGATATCAGAAACCCCTTCCGTCACGATAACGGGAGCCGAAGGTGCTACAAAGTGCTTATACAGAAGGAATTTTCTGTAGAGATCGACAGGCGCATGAGGCGGCTGGAATTCTCCTGCTTTGACGGCGAGACGATTTACTTGTGGCTTTCGATCCCTTCGAGCTTTCACAAAATAGATGTGTGACAGCACCCCTTCCAGAGGATTGAGATTGTCAATTGTTTCTAAGGCATCGCCCGATTTCCTGTAATAGGTGCCGGTACGGAACAGTGAATTGCACATCGAACGAGCGGTTCGATAGTAGTCGGCATTAATGTTCGCCTTTGCGTTGACAACCAACCCTGTCACTGTTTGTCGAGACTGACGCAAGGACATTCTCGTCTTACCTTCATTCAGTGTGAACCCAGCGCGTTCGATTTGTTTGTTCAGTCGCTTACCAACTATCCATTCGCTGCCGTGAACGTTAATGGCAATCTCAGTCGGGAAAAGTTTTTCATTTGTTGAAAAGGTTAAGTCATCAGCATAGCGAGTATATGTACACTTTGCATCACGCGCCAATGCCAGCAATCGAAGATCAAGAATGTTACCGATTAAATTTGAAATTACTGGAGAACAAGGGCTCCCTTGGGGGAGCGCATTATCGTGGCAGGCAATTTGCGCGATAATAGTCGCGATAGCTGGGTCAAGCGAAAAGGCTTTGTCGTGAATGAAAAAGCCACGTACTCGTCCAAAATTCAAGGTACCAAAAAAATTCTCTATATCCACGTTGAAGACAAATCGGCGGCGACGATGTACCTCCGCATTTGAGATTATCGTGCGATCTTTCTGAAATCCATGTGATGCGTGCCAAAATCTTGGATGGCTTTTTTGGTGTTCGGCCACGCACTCATAAAGCAGCTCACCTAACCGCTTTTGTAACAACGAAAGTGATTTCTCTGGTGCACTAATCGTTCGCGTACCGCCACTCTTTTTCGGGATCTCAAACGTTCGGTATTTTTGAGAGGTGGGAAGTTGGTAGAGGATATAGCTTGCGCCCTTCGGGGTAAACCCAAGAAGCTTGGCAAGGTCTTTTAAGTTTTTTGCGCTTTGTAATTTCTCTAAGGTGCTCAAAATAAACCCATGTTGTTAGTTGCTTACGGGCACTCTTAAGCGAGGTTTACCGATCATCAGAAAATCGACAATACCGAAAGGAACTGAAGGTAGCAGCCTACCTGCCGTTGTTGTCATATGCCGCGATGCGCAGCAGAAAGTCTGCCCGTAAGCTTGCATGAGCTTGAATGAAACACGCTTGAATTGCAAGACTATCTGTTTGATTTTGTTCCAATATTCTTCACATGAAAAACCGGAAATCATAAACACGATCAACCATATCTGGGTTCTGCTGAAGAATCTCAGCGAATGCCTTTGAGTATCCGAGTGTTACGGGCAATTTCTTGTAAAGCGTGTTGTTGTTCCAGTCCATCTTGGTTAAACCAAGAACCCCTGAACAGGTATCATGCCACCCACCTTCACCTGAGTAGCGCCGCAGAAGGACAGGAGATGGTGTCGGTTTGAGTCCTCCTTCCTTGTAGACATTGTAGCGTGGGTTATCGACGTGAACTCCTTGCACGCTGCCTTGTGTCCAAAGTAAAGCTTCGTTTTTGCTGAGGGGAACATACGTGCCCCGATCTACTGGATATCCATGAGCAACAAGTGGCGAACCCTCGAAGCGAACACCTTTCCAGTCCGTGCCTTTAACAATTTGTACAAGCTCGACTTCTGTACCATCCCGAAAACTATCAAGTGCGCCAAGAATTTCATCTTCCTTGAACGGTGTGTTCTTGTGAATTGTCACTTTTTTCGGAATCGCACCGAAGTGGCCGCGCTGGTATATTTCGAGGCTGCGGGTCAACACTGATTGGATTTCGTAATATGACAAATAGGGGTTTCGCTGCTGGTCTTGCGTGAATTCTCGCGCATCATAAGCAACAAACTTAAACCCTGTACCATCTGGATCAAATACTTGACTGCAACAAGTACTATACTGCGTTCCAGTTTCTTTGTCGGTTTTCATGGCATAGCTAATGCCGATGAAGGCCTCATCCACATTAAGTCCGGCTAGTTTCCAAGGGATTCCGCCGGCTTTTGCATAGATGGCGACACTCAAACCCCACATGACGTTGGCGCGGCATTGTCTTTTGAAACTGGCCTCCCGAACAATTTGGATGGGAATATTTGAAGGTGCGCAATACGCTTTCAAATAGTCATGAAAGTCGAAATTTTCGCCGTCAAAGCAAGCCGCCCAGCTATCTGGAAGGTACACCAGAGCAACATCAAAATTGCTAGCATGCTTTTGCAAAGTGGCAATGTGTTGAAAAAGTCCGTGCGCCAGACCAACCTTGTCTCGTTTTCGGGCAAATGCGTCGAGCTCCTGAGGGAAAGCTAACATCAAAGCATTGTCTTGGGTGGCAATTGGTACTCTAAAAAGAGTGCTGAAACCCGGGTAATCAGGGTAATAATTTTTTGCTTCACGCGGGCGAGCTGTTCTGTTCATCTCCGTTGTAAGGCCTCGAAGGCGATCCATATCAGTCTGTGGAGCGAGAAGAGCAAAACGAACGGTTGCTGGAAACCCAAGCTTTAATCCGTAGGGACCATGCTGAATTAGGCCAAGTAGGGGATGTTTATGCTGCCTGCCATCGTTGAAAAGTAATTCAGGCTCCGCAATGCGGGAATATCCCCCAAGGGCGTTGTCTGATGCAGCCATTACACTAACCTCTTTGCAAAAGCAGTGCGCGTACCAATCGAGAACTCTGGATTCTCCGCTTGGTCACCATCGTCGAAAGCAGATAGTTTAACCTCAGTGTTACGCGCGTTCGTACCTAACGAAATACGAACCCAAGCATCGAGCAGCGCATTAAATGTCTTATTGAAACGATTGGAGCGGCGCTTGTCCAAAACCGGAATAGCATCCCTTCTTGCCCTCGGTGGCCAGACCCAGATATCAGGTTCAATTTGCAACCAAGCCTGCCCATTTTTGACCTCCAACGAGACGCGTGCGGCTTCTGCCCACCTTACCTGTTCTTGATAGGGATGTTCGTCGGTCACTTCAGTAAAAAGTCCCGAAATCTTAGCAGAGAAGAATCCTACGACTGACTTTAAGGGATCAAGCTGATCCAAATCGTCACTGTGAGGATCAACAATTAGCCAAGACGCATAGCGGTTCGACCTTGAAAGGAGCGGTTTATCCTTGGCAAGGGCCTTACAAAGAGCAGCTTCAATGAAACCTTTTATATGTAAGTTCTCTGGTGCAGCTGGGTCGCTTGGCAATTTCACTTCGCCAATAGAGGAAATCTCGCTTCCAAAATATTCCTCTACTAGTGATCGCTGCCCCCAACACCATACACTTTCGGCCTTGGTGAAAAGGAGTTTTCCCTCCGAGTCACCCTGCGCCTTGCGGAGGTCGGACCATGCCTTCGGTTTTCTGAAGTCTAGTGACAAGCAAGTATTCGGAATTACTTTGATGGGAAGAGCATTAAAGCGCACCAACGGGTTCGCTGTTCCCTTTGACGGCATCGGGATAGAAACCGTCGCGACGCTAGATCTCCTGACTTTAAGGTCCAATTTGGCGGTTTTGTCTTCTATGTTCCGCCAAATGCGTGAAAGTAGTGAATCAAAAGTTTCGACAGGCACGTAATGGGCGTTAATGCCCTTTTCAGTCGCTTGATCCAGCAAGTTTTGAACGGCGGGAAGCGGACGGCTCCCTTTCATACCAGTCCAGAATAAGCCATGAGGAAAAGGATTTGGCCCGCTAAGTGCAGAGCGAAAGAGTGCCATAATACTCTCATCACGACCACTATATCCGGTGACGACGAACCCAAAACGGCTACTTGCATTCTCTAAGCAGCGGGATAAGTGCGCGTTTTGACTTGCGAGATCAGTAGACAAATTCTTGAGGCTGTCGTAGCGAAAATCGCCATGGAGCTTGCAGTAGATTGGGAATTCTTCGTTGTTTAAAGCGTCGATAGCGGAATGAGCCCCCTCCAAGTGGAATGCTGACAACGACATGCCTCCCACTTCAGCCACCGCTTTTTCGATGACGCTATCAAAATTTGTAGTAAAAACAGCCCGTGTCATCCCAGATGTTAGCATTGCACCTAAGACGCGCTGTCCAACGGAAAGTGATACTTTCTCTTCCGATAACTTTGCTTTCAAATATCGTCGCTGCCGCTCTCTATCTTCACCAAAAATTTTCTCAAAACACAAAGAGTACTCTTCATCATCCCAAAGAGGTGGAAACCCTCTAGTCAACAGAAATGACTGGATTTTTTCCTGAACTGACCCAAGCTGCATGTCTTGACGAGATATCTCTTGATTTTCTTCTCTACAATAATAACGTCTTTTCATGTCCCACAGCAGGTCGGTAGCCGTCGGAAGACCTGCTGAACGAGATGAGCCTGCCCCCAGAAACCAAGCGAAGTTTTCTGGGCGTTCACATATTGATGCTGTTAATTGTGCTTGATCGATCAAATTACTGCTTCTACCATAATGCTAGTAAGTACTAGCTGCCGCTAGCATAGATTGTAACCACCGACATTTCCACAACAATATGTGGTGGCGTTGAAAGTGGCAGGGCCTTTTAGGTGTCACTGAATTCTTCGTTTTTCACAATTCACTAGATTGTACAAATGACCACTCTTAAGTTGTCGGTTGACAAAACTGCGATCAAAAAGTGTGGTCGATACCTGAGATGGAACGATGGATGCATGAAGAGATGGTCTCTGGTGAGTGAGGACCGTCAAAGCGGTCTACTGGCTCAGGGGAATATTCAACGCCCGCAAAGTGACATGGCTGGAGGGATGCAACGGGAGCGCGCAGCGGGCTCCCTTGCCGAGGACGGCGAAGCCGCCCGCAGCCAAGATGCTCAGTGTATGACACTGAGCACATCTTGCGCGCAGCGCAAATGAGCTTTCACCATACTGCCTTTCCGCAAAGGCTTGGATGTTCCTTGACATAAAAGTTAACGCAACCAGTATGATTAAGAAGTGCCTTTGATCAAACAATGCGGTTTCAACAATCGGAGAGCCAATGTCGGCAGAGCAATCAGTTAGGAAACCGCAGGAGGTGCTAGGTGTCTTTATCGAGCGCACCGGTGGGTATTTGTTGAGATCTCGTGCGACCCCCATGGCGGATGATAACTGGTCAATCGAATACCTGGAGGATGAAACCGTCGAATGGCACCCCGCCAACAAGAACTCTGTTGACAGTGGCTTAAGCCTATTGGGAGCCCTTGTCAGTTACTACAGAAATGAAGTCACGAGCGTCGCTGTAGCAAGCTATGGCCCGTTTGAATCTCTGTCTCCGGGTCCGAAATACGGAAAAATCCGCCGAAACAGGGCTGACGCTCCATTAGCCGGTTATGACATATGTGAATTATTTCAACGTTTCTTAGGTCGTGATTGGCTGGAAAAATCTGACACAAGGTTTCAGGTGCAAACTGATGCATCAGCTTGTGCCGTAGGAGAGGCCCACCGATTGGGAACGGGCCAAGATCACGTGCTAGCCTATTTGTTTGCAACAAAGGGAATAGGTCTTGGCTTTGTTCAAGGTCGCAAAATCTTAGCTAACGCTCTTCATCCCGAAGTAGGTCTTCTCACTGCATTACCACACCTCCGCGACAAAGAGGCAATCCAATTCGGAACTTCCCCGATACCTATCAACCACCGAAGTCCTCTAGCATTTCAAAGCATTTCAGCACTGGCAAAAGAGGAAACCCTCGTCTCACGTTACAATAAGATGAGGCACCATTCTGATCAGGAATTTAAATTTAAGAATAAGAACGATGAGGATCTGTTCTGGAATATTCGCGCGTGCTACTTGGCTGAAGCCTGTGTAGCCTGCACTGTTGTGCACCCACCGCATTCAATAGTCATTGGCGTCGATATAGACCCACTCGGAGACGCGCCAGAACGAGTATGGAATTATTTTAGTAATTTTCGAACTGGCTGGTCAAAGTCCGAAGAACCATACTTCGACTATGAAGAACTGCAAGAAGGCTTCATTAGCGCACCAAGACCTATCGAAATAAATGGACAGAGAAAACCCGCTCCGCCCAAAGCAAGCGGAGCAATAGGACTATGTTACTTGGCCGCAGCTTCAACCGCTGAAAGCAAGGATTATAGCTCACGACCAAAATACGAGATCAACCATGGCTAAGCCGAATTCAAGAAAGAGTGCAGAGCAACTCAAAACTTCACACGAATCTCCGTTGGGTTTGCCGAGAGCTTCTGATCGTTTGAAGTTAGACAAATCTCTATCCACAAAACTTGAAAATTCCCGACTAAAAGAGTATGATTTAAAGGGAGGTACAAAGGGGGATGAAAAAAGCACTCCGCTTAACCCAAAACTGAAAAAATTTAATCCTAATCAATTTCTAGATTTCATTTCCACACACGGAACTCAAGAAGATCGTGCTTGGGCTGCGGATATTTTGATTAAAGCAAAACCATCCTTGCTGTCGCACTTTGAAACTGCGGGAAAGCAATCCGACGTTTCTGTCCCCACCGACGAAAATGGGACCGTGAAAAGAACGGTTCAATGGGCTGACCGCACTACCGGCAGAGAAGTTTCTCCTGCCGATTTCATCAAACTAAACTACGGCAAAACACACGATGATGGTTCTTGGGACCCTTGCGGACTTACGCGTGCACAAATTGGGCATCTCGACCCAAAGCTATATGCTGCCTATGCGAGACAAATAAGCCGTTCGCCGGAGAAAGCTCTCAGCGAACTACTGTCGCAAGACCGTCAAAAAATTGACGACCCGAACACTGCTATTGAAAGAGTTCGGGAGCAAGCAAGAAATCGAATGAAGCGGCATCGAAAAAGGGATGTTACGTAACTTGACTAACTGAACGAATCGAGCGAAGCTTCTTACATCAGCAAATGCTGATAAACTTTTGCGTGAAAAGGAGAAGCAAATGTCCACCCCCGGTTTCCGTGCAGGCTACAACGCGCGCCAAAACAATCAGAACAAACCATACAGCCACAACTACACAACCCGTGTCCAAATTTCGCAGGGTTGGAACGCTGGCGGCAATAAATAGCTCTGCATCAGTGTTTCGCTTTCCGGGTAGGAAAGCGAAACCGCTCATAACAGCAATTGTGAACACCATGGGAACTGATCAGTATGGCATATATCGAGCACACAAACTGCCGTTTCTGCGAACGGTTTACAGCAACACCCGAAATTGAAACTACTGGCAGAAAACAGAGGCGCACTTGTTTCGGCTGTCGAAGACGCTCAACTGTGCATCTTCCCGAAGCGCCGCAGACTATAGTCTTCTGAAGCTAGACCGGCCCAAAACACTCAATACAAAGCTCTTAGTTTAATGCCCCCAGCGATGCCATCGTTGGGTAACAATACAGGATTGCGATATCATGAACAAAGCAGCGAAGGGAAATATCAAAAAAGCTGTCGAACAATTTCTAACCTACGCAGCGTTTGGACTAGCCGCCTATGGCATCATGAGCACCGAAATTGTTCGAAACCTGACGACGACCAACATCCATATCGTCTCGCGCGACACACGCTACGTTAAAAATCCAAACTATCGGCTCGGAAGTTCTCTCCCGATAGGAGAATACGCCTTTGATGTCACGCTTCAGAACACAGGACGTGCTGGCCAAGCCTATTTTTACGTCGTTCAAAACAAAAACCAGATCGTCTGCCGCGATCAGTTCTATATGAACTCAGGCGAGAGACGGTCATTCACGCTGGAATGTAAGCGTGCAAAAGACGGAAAAATTGAATTCATCGCCAGCAATCGCAAGCGGCACAGCTAAAAGTCTAACGCCCCAATGAAAATTGAATCGAAGCTTCATCGCTCGCCTTGAGCGAACGGTGAAGCTTTGCCTGAACCATAGGAGTAACCAATGAAAACGAAAAGGAACTTTCTTAGAAACACAGTCGCAATGGGGTTGATCTGTTTTGGCCTGTCAGGCTGTTTTGCAGCAAAACAACCTTTAGGAAGAACCGGTCAAGGTGCCATGAGCGTTCAAGAAATACATGAACTCTTTGGCTCGAACAGCCCGGTCCAATTCTCAGATATCGCCGGAGGCATGGATAATCAAACCTACGGTTTTGTTTCCGCCACGGCGGATGGGAAGGATTACATCGTTCGACTTTTCCCGTTTGAAAACGGAATTGCCATCGAGCTTGCACCGATTGAAGGTGTCAGCCCGTTATGGATCTATGGAGCCGTAATACCGCACAAGGACGGTGGTGCGGTTTACTTCGACGAATTTCAAAGTGTGCGTGCCCAAAACGGTGAGCGCGATCCGCAACTTGCACCGATGGTTCGAGCGCTGCCGGGAATCCGAAAAGCGGCGAAATACTATCCAGTGAACGAAAAGACCGGCGTCTGGGGGCCCAACAGCTTACAAGGCGTTGTCAATGCATATGAAGCAATGGCCGCTGCGGGTGTTAAGCCGATGTCAGTCATTCCTTTCAGCAAGGGATCACACTGATGCAGATTACGACGATTTTGACAGGTGCTGCGGCAGTCGCTGTGGCATGGACACTCCTCGCACCACCTCAATACACTCTGCCTGCTCAACTCGGCAGGTTGCTTGGGGAATTTGAAACCCAATGGACCAATGCGCGCAAGGAAGCCGTCGCGGCTCAGGCAGAGGAAATTGCGAGTGCAAATGCGCGAGTGGAACGCGAAACCTACGTTGCTAAAATCGCCACGGATGCTGAGGCGAGCGTAATTCAGCAGCAAGTTCAAGACACAAGCGCAACACATTGGGCTGCCCGCATCGGTGCCAATCTTGCAGATATCGGTTGCGGGTTTGGAATATTGGGCAGTGTGCAGGGCAATGAAGCATCAGAAAAGTACCTAGCTCTTTGCGGGATGAGTGATGGTGCCCGCAGGAATATGGCCCTGAACTATGGTGAAGCCTTAAATCAAGGGCGCACCAATGTCATGGAAGACATGAAGCGCACATTTCAACGTGCGCAAGGGACACGGTGATGCCCCCTGATTTTTCCAACGACCACTTAAACCGCATTGGATCTGGCAAAGGACAAGTTGGGCCATTCACCCAAATGATCAAAGCACTTGCTTTGCTTTTTAAAGCAGGTCGGTCTGCCTATGTTATGCATGAGACCGCGAAAATAAATCGCAGCATTGCGATGGGCCAAACATCTGGACTTCAGGGCAATGCGAGATTGGGTGGTCTAGAAGATCTTCGCAGGATGAATATGCTGGAACCGGGAGGCTTTCTGCTTGGCTTCCTCGAAGACCAGCCCGTCTATCTTAAAGAAGATTGGCACGTATTGATAATGGGAACAGCAGGGTACTTCAAAACTACGTCCCTGACCCTTGTTAATGCTGTGAAACTGCTGATGGGCGCTCCTGATGGCTCTCAACGGGAGTCCGTCGTCCTCCTTGACTGGAAAGATGGAGAACTTGCAAAAGCCCTTAAACGGGGAATTCGCACGATAACTGGCAAGCCAGCCATCGTGTTCGCGCCGTTTGACCCGGACAACCAAGTCTTTTTGAATGTTTTTCAGGACCTGATTGAAGCGGCGCAACGCGGGGAACTCATAACCGACGATGCAAAGGCGAGAATTCACTCTTTCTTCGCAAAACAACTGAAAAAAGCCGGTTCCAATTCATGGATTGTGTTAGATGCGCAAAACTTGGCGCATTTAGTATTGGTTTCAAGGTGTTATCTCACGCCAGAAGAAGCGACGTTGGGTGACCTTTGGGATTTTTCCGGGGCTTCGCTGGAACAAATAATGCTCTTTATGGAAGTCGCGTCCGAACATGAAGATATCGCAGGGGGCTTTGTGAGCGCCGCCGCAATTGGGTTTTTGAACAAATACGGTTCACCCGACAACGAAAAGGAACTTCGCTGGATCTTGCAGTGCATGAGTGAAACGTTTTCGCTTTTTGCACAGGGCTCCCGCCTCAGAGAGGCCACAAGCGCAACGAACGTTGATGTAGCAGCGCTTAAACGGGAACCTACGGCATTTACCATCAGTATATCTGAGCGATACTCAGACGTCGCATCAGAGTTTGTGATGGCAACCCTCGAATACACGGTTGAGACAATTGCACATTCACCCGGTCCCTACAGGGTCTCGATCTTAGCCGAAGAGGCAAGCGTGTTGCCGCCTTCAGCCTCAATTCTAAAATGGATCAGGGTCTATAGATCGTTGGGTTTGCGGATGGTGACGGTGGTGCAGGACCGTAGCGGCCTGTCTCAATTTAAAGATCAAGGTGGTAGCCAAACCTTTGAGTCTAATTCGGTGCAGATACTCTGCGGTACATCCGACACAAACCACATGCGTGACATTGAACAAAGGGCTGGAAAGCGTGCTGTTCTTGTTGAGACACGCTCCACATCGCTAGGCGTAAGCATTCCCGGCGGCACTCACGGCGGAAACGAAACACTTACGCCCGTTCTGCCAGTTTCGGAAATAGCACGCATTGGACCCAAACAATCAATACTGCTGATGAACGGTCATCCGCCATTCATCATCGAACGCAAACCTTGGTGGGAACACGATGATGAAGTCAGCACACTAATCGACGACACACGTTTCAACCGCCCGTAACGGGCTCCTACAGGAGTATGTCAGATGACATCGAAACTGCCACCCTCGCGGGTAGAGCGGAATGCACTTGTGCGCGCCCGCAAACGTGACCTTCCTAAAATAGCCCCGTCTCTTACGCCAAAAGGAATGGGGCATGGCAATGATCCAGCTCTTACCAAACAGCAACGAGACGCCAAGCTCAGAGAGCGGCGCATCAAAGAGATCGATACGCGCCTGCACCGGCAATCAGGCCGTGCAATTCGTGCATTTGATCGTGGACGCTAGATAGGACGAAAGTCCTATTTTTATTGAATGTTCTTAATTTGTTCTGTATGTTCAATTCCTTTTGGCAAACGAAAGAGAGGTACGCCATGGAAAACAACGAACCAGCCTTCACACTGCGAGACGGAGCACTGAAAGCGCGCGGGTGGAGAAACGAGCGAAAAGACGGCAAAGGCCAGTTCACCACAATAGAAATTTCAAAGAGCTACCGGGATGAAAACGGTGACTTTCATGAATCCCATAGCTTCAAACCCGATGAAATCCTTCGTGTGTCAGAATTATCTCGCCGCGCATACAATAAAGATCGGGAACTGCACCGGGAAAACGCTCCCGCAAAGTCTCGTCAGATCGAGTTGGAGCGCCGCTAATGAAGAAATTACACGCTACGAAAAGTGCCGAGGATGAAGAGCCTGAATGCCTCCGAATGAATTTCAACTCCCATGGAATAAAGAAGCCTCTATACCCGGCACTCATTCTTGAGCCCGCGCTCTACACTGAGCACGTCAAAGACCTCGACTTGAGCGAAACGCAGCAACGGGAGCTGTTGGAAACGCTTTGGTCAATCATGGTCGCATTTGTCGATCTTGGCTTTGCTGTGGATAAAATCGACCCAATTCTCGACGGCATTTTTGCAGCAGGAAGCGAAATCCGTCACAGTAAAGGAGACCTCGCAAACAACAAAAAACCACAAGGAGGAGAGTAATGAACGAAATCAACAACCTAGCACCGCAACCAGATCAATACATATCGCGACCAGCGGTGATCTATTGCCGTGTTTCCAGCACGCGGCAGAAAACCCAAGGTAGCGGCTTACAGAGCCAAGAGCACCGCTGTCGCCAATATGCAGAAGAACGCGGCTATGAGGTCGAAATGGTCTTCCCAGATGACGCTTCTGGCGGTGGCACATTCCTCAAACGCCCCGGCATGGTGGCGCTTCTCAGTTATCTCGATGCACAACCCGACAAAAACTATGTGATAGTCTTTGACGACCTTAAACGTTTTGCCCGCGACACGCAGTTTCATATACAACTTCGGAACGAACTCTCGGCACGCGATGCTGATGTTGAATGTCTCAATTTCAAATTCGAAGAAACACCGGAAGGCCGCTTTGCCGAAACCATCTTTGCGGCACAGGGGGAGTTGGAGCGGGAGCAAAATCGCCGCCAGACCATCCAGAAAATGAAGGCACGGGTGGAAAAGGGATATTACGTTTTTAGTGCCCCTGTGGGCTATCGGTTCGCTCGTGATCCGGCTCATGGCAATATTCTTGTGCGTGATGAGCCCGTGGCCTCTCTCATCCAAGAGGCTCTTGAAGGCTTTGCTTTGGGACGTTTCCAGACCAAAGCTGAAATCCAGCGCTTTCTTCAGGATCAACCAGCGTATCCCAAGAGCACGAAAACAGGTCATATCCACCCGCAACGCATCGACAATCTGCTGCATCGTCCTGTCTATGCTGGCATTATCGAAGCGCCATCTTGGGGCGTGTCTCCGCGCAAAGGTCATCATGAGCCAATTGTCAGCATCGAGACCCATGAGAAGATTCAAGACCGCTTGAATGGCAAAAGCGTCAAGGCAGCAAACCGCCAAGACATCAACGAAGCCTTCCCATTGCGCGGCTTTGTCACCCGTTCCTGTTGCGGTCAGCGCCTGACGGCCTCGTGGTCGCGCAGCAAAACTGGCAAACGCCACGCCTACTACTGGTGCAAAACGCGCGGCTGCTCACAGCACCGCAAATCCATTCGTCGCGATGACATTGAAGGGGCCGTTGAAGAAGTCCTAGCCGAATTAGAGCCCCAGCCAGCGCTTGTAGCCGCCGCTACGGCCATGTTTAGGCGCGCATGGGACATTCGCACCCAGCAAGCCAACGAGAGCCTCAGCGCCATAAAATCATCACTCACGGCCCTTGATCGCAAAATCGAGTCTTTGCTCGACCGCATTGTTGACGCGGAACAACCGACCGTGATTGCGGCCTATGAACGCAAAATAGCGGGGCTGGAGCGAGAGAAGCTAATTCTGCAAGAAAAAGCGGAGAAACCAACTGTTCCAACCTGCACCTT
This sequence comes from Epibacterium sp. ABZ3_068, assembly GCF_056159265.1. Lineage (NCBI taxonomy): Bacteria > Pseudomonadati > Pseudomonadota > Alphaproteobacteria > Rhodobacterales > Roseobacteraceae > Epibacterium > Epibacterium sp. ABZ3_068. Next base: position 3,132,287 of record NZ_JBSWUV010000001.1, on the reverse strand, counting down.
CGAGGATCTATTCGAACTCGCCCTTCAATTCCTCTCAAACCCTTGGAGTATATGGCAGAATGGCGGATTAGAGTGGAAGCGTACTGTCCTGAATTTGGCCTTTGTTGAGCCGATTTCATATGACAGAGAAAAGGGTATTCGAACCCCACAAATCACCTTGCCGTTCAAGGTGTTAGGAGGAAATCATATGCATGATTTGAAAATGGCGGAGAGACAGGGATTCGAACCCTGGGTCCCCGTGAAGGGACAACGGTTTTCGAGACCGCCCCGTTCGACCACTCCGGCACCTCTCCGCGGTGGAGTGTGAGGGGGCGTTTAAAGGTCGGGGGCAGGGGGTGCAAGCGGAAAATCAAACTTTTGTTGTATGAGTGCATTTTTCCTTGTCCTGAACAGTCTTTGGCTTAAGCTCTTGTTCATGGCTCCAAAAAACTTACTCCCCAGAACCCTGATTTTCGTTGTTGGTCTTTGCATTTTGACGGTGCAGTCGGCCGCTGTTTACGCCGCAGATCGCACGCGGATCGAGACTTTCCTGAACGTAACCGGATTTGACGTCGCGCTCGACAGTATCGCTCTGTCAGCAGAAAATGCACCGGGTATCATCGGACTGAATGCAAAAGACTTCGGCCCAGAATGGACCGGCATCGCCGATGATGTGTTCGCGCTGGATAGTATGCGCAAACAGGCCTTGGATTTCCTCGAAAAAGCGCTGAGCGACGACGCACTTTCCCATGCCGAAGCGTTTTATGCGACAGACCTTGGTCAACGGCTGGTCAAAGCAGAAAATGCAGCTCATCTGATCGAAGATGATGAGACAAAGCACATAGCGGGAGAGCGGATCATTTCCGATCTTCTGAAGGATGGCGATGCCCGTATCGAAATCCTAAAACGAATGGGACGGGCAGTTGATGCGGGGGATACCGCCGTCAAAGCAGTGCAGGAAGTACAGTTCCGCTTTATCATGGCGGCCACCGCAGCTGGCATCATCGAGCTTCAGATGGAGTCCGAAGACCTAAAAGAGCTGTTGGCCGAACAAGAGAGTGAAATGCGTCTGGATATGCAGGCCAGTAGCCTGACATCTTCAGCCTATGCCTATCAGGACTTTACCAATGGAGAGCTGGAGACCTATTCAGCCGCCTTGGAAACGCCGCAGATGCAGGAAGTCTACGGCTTGCTGAATGCAATCCAGTTTGAAATAACCGCCTCGCGTTATGAAGAGCTTGCGTATCGTCTGGCAAAGATCGGGCCTAGCGAAGATATTTGAGCCTTGCCCATTAAAACAGTTGACATCCGATCTTTTGGGCTGCAAAAGGCCACATCCCGGCACGGATTCTATCTGCGCCGGGATTATTCTGTCATACGCCCTTAAGGGCGCGCTGTTCGAGGTGGGACCATACGGCCCCTAAAACACCCTAACGGGGACCGTAGGACGCGGGTAACAAAAGGAAAACGCAATGTTCGCGGTCCTAAAGACTGGCGGCAAGCAGTACAAAGTACAGGCAGGTGATATCCTGCGTGTCGAAAAACTGGCTGCTGACGCTGGCGAAACTGTTCAATTCAACGACATCCTGATGCTGGGCGGTGACGCTCCGGTTGTTGGCGCACCTCTGGTTGACGGCGCAGCCGTACAAGCGGAAGTGATCGACCAGATCAAGGGCGACAAGGTCATCAACTTTGTCAAACGTCGTCGTAAACACAGCTCCAAGCGCACCAAAGGTCACCGTCAAAAACTGACCCTTGTCAAGATCACCGAGATCCTGGCGTCTGGCGCAGACAAAACCGGTATCAAAGTTGCAACCGGCAAAGGCGAAACTTCCGCTGCTCCGGCAGCTGCTGCAAAAGCCGCTCCGGCTGCTGCCGCAGGTGACGCAGACGATCTGACCAAGCTGACTGGTGTTGGCCCCGCAGCTGCCAAGAAATTGGTAGAAGCAGGTCTGTCTACTTTCGCCCAGATCGCAGCCTTGTCCGAAGACGCAATTGCTGCTATCGACACCATCAAAGTGAAGCCCGAATGGGTGGAACAGGCCAAAGAGCTGGCCTGAGGCTAAGGAGAGACACTTATGGCACATAAGAAAGCTGGCGGTTCATCCCGTAACGGTCGCGACTCTGCCGGTCGTCGTCTTGGCGTAAAACTGTTTGGTGGTCAGGCTGCAAACGCAGGCAACATCATCGTACGTCAGCGCGGCACCAAATTCTGGCCGGGCGCAGGCGTTGGCATGGGCAAAGATCATACCATCTTTGCAACTGTTGACGGCGCGGTAAGCTTCCAAAAAGGCCTGAAAGGCCGCACCTTTATTTCGGTTCTCCCGGTGGCGGAGGCCGCTGAGTAAGCCGAAACCTGAAAGGTTTATAAAAAATTCAGGGGGATCGGCTATAAGGCCGGTCCCTTTTCGTTTTTGACGCTGGACACATGTTAGAGTTAAGAAATATCAATATCACTCCACCTAAGGGAGAGGGTCGTATCGGTTGGCGGGTTCTGGCCGTTGCGTCGCGGAGCGATATTGTACGACGACATGTCGCTTCCTATCTCGGACAGGTGTCAGCACTGCGCAAAACAGATTGTTTTGCCATCGTATTTGCGTTCAAAGGAGGAGCGTTGACATGAGCTTGGATGAAATTGTTACACAGCCGTCGATAGAAACTCCTCGTTTCGATTTGCGCCCGCTGCGTAAATCCGACGAGGGATTGATTTCCCATTATGCTGCTGACATACGCGTCGCCGGCATGACCAGCTCTATCCCGCACCCTCTACCGCCCGGAGCGACAGAAGCCTTTGTGGCGCGCGCTATGCAGGCGGAACAGAACGAGTTTGTCTGGGCGATTGACGGCACTCGTGACGGTAGCGCGGAACTGATGGGAGTGATTTCCCTCAAACGAATGGACCGCAGCCAGTCCGAGGTTGGCTTCTGGATTGCACCGACATTCTGGAACACGGGTCTGGCCTCGGCGGCACTTCAGGCGCTGATCGACGCAAACCCGTTTGAAGACGCCACATTGTTTGCAACCGCGTTTCAGGACAATCCGGCCTCGGCCCGGGTTTTGACCCATTGCGGGTTTGAATATCTTGGCGATGCTGAGACTTTTTCAGTCGCGCGGGATGCAAATGTTCCAACTTGGACCTACAGCCGAAAACTGTGATTGGCCCTCCGGCCAGTTTACGGTAAAGCAGGCAAAATCGGTATAAGGGCAGGGGCCGAAACCACCTGCCCGACTTGACGTATTCGCGCGCGCATGATCTGGCGCGCATAGGAGCTGACATGAAATTCCTTGACCTGACAAAGGTTTACATTCGATCCGGCGGCGGTGGGAACGGCTGCGTCAGCTTTCGTCGCGAGAAATACATTGAATATGGCGGTCCCGATGGCGGTGACGGCGGCAGAGGCGGTTCGGTCTATGCCGAGGCTGTTGATGGCCTGAACACGCTGATCGACTTCCGCTACCAGCAGCATTTCTTTGCCCAGAACGGCCAATCCGGCATGGGGCGCCAACGTACCGGCCGCGACGGCGACGACATCATCCTGCGCGTCCCCGTTGGCACCGAGATTCTGGACGAGGACGAAGAAACAGTTCTGGCGGATCTGACTGAAGTTGGCGAAAAAGTTCTGCTGGCAAAGGGGGGCAACGGCGGCTTTGGCAACCTGCACTTCAAATCGGCCACCAACCAGGCACCGCGCCGGGCCAATTCCGGGCAAGAGGGTATTGACCGCACCATCTGGCTGCGCCTGAAACTGATCGCGGATGCAGGCCTGTTAGGGCTGCCTAATGCCGGCAAATCCACCTTTCTGGCGGCAACCTCCAATGCGCGCCCCAAAATTGCGGATTACCCCTTTACCACGCTGCACCCGAACCTGGGCGTTGTTGGCGTCGACAATGCGGAATTTGTGATGGCGGATATCCCCGGCCTGATCGAAGGCGCACATGAGGGCCGTGGTCTGGGCGATCTTTTCCTGGGGCATGTTGAACGCTGCTCGGTTCTGCTGCATCTCATCGACGGCACGTCTGAAACCGTGGCCGAAGATTACCGCACCATTATCAACGAGTTGGAAGCTTATGGTGGTGAGCTGGCCACCAAACCGCGCATTACGGCGCTGAATAAGATTGACGCTTTGGACGACGAAGAACGCGCCGAGGCCCGCGCTGCATTGGAAGCCGAAGTCGGGGGCCCTGTGATGATGCTCTCCGGCGTGAGCCGCGAAGGGCTCAACGAGGTTCTGCGCGCGGTTCGCGGCGAAATCACCGAAGATCGCATCCGTCAAAAACCTGCTGAGGAACCCGAACCGTGGCAACCCTGACCGCAGCCGACCGGGTTGTGGTCAAAATCGGCTCGGCGCTTTTGGTCGACCGCGCAACCGGAAAGCTGAAATCTGACTGGCTCAAGACCCTGGCTGCGGATGTGGCCTGGCTAAAGGGGCAGGGCAAGGATGTGATCCTTGTGTCGTCCGGCTCTATTGCTTTGGGGCGCGGGGTGTTGGGGCTGCCTGCGGCAGATCTTGCGCTGGAACAGTCGCAAGCAGCAGCGGCCGTTGGCCAAATTCAGCTCGCACGCGCCTATGAGGAAGCGCTGGCCCCGCATCAGATTACCACCGCTCAGGTCTTGGTAACGCTGGAAGACAGTGCCAACCGCCGTCGCTATCTCAACTCGCGTTCGACCCTTCGCACCCTGTTGAGCATGGGGGTGGTGCCAATTGTGAATGAAAATGACACGGTCGCCACGGATGAGATCCGGTACGGTGACAATGATCGCCTTGGCGCGCAGGTGGCCGTGACCGTGGGGGCCGATTGTCTGGTGCTTTTGTCAGACGTCGACGGGTTTTACAGCGCCAATCCTGGCCTTGACCCCAATGCCCGACGGTTTGACACCATCACCGAGATCACACCCGAGATCGAGACCATGGCCGGTGACGGTATTTCCGGCCTCTCAAAGGGCGGTATGATCACCAAACTGATGGCCGCCAAAATGGCCACAGCCGCCGGCTGCGCCATGGTGATCACCGAAGGATCGGCGCTGCATCCTCTGAAAACGCTGGAAGAAGGTGCCAACTGCACCTGGTTCACAGCCGACGGGGATCCGCATACCGCGCGCAAACGCTGGATTGCGACCATGAAACCCCGCGGCGAGATCACCGTGGATGAGGGGGCCGTTCGCGCCTTGAACTCTGGAAAGAGCCTGCTTCCCGCAGGTGTGCGTCATGTGGAGGGTGACTTTGGCCGCGGTGAACCGCTGGCCATCCGTTCCCCAGACGGGCACAAACTGGGTCAGGGGCTTGCCCGTTACACGGCAGAAGAGGCCAAACAGATCCTTGGTCGAAAGTCGGCTGAGATCGAAGAGATCCTGGGCTATCCTGCCCGTGCGGCTCTGATCCACCGCGATGACATGGCGCTCTGAGGCGGTTTAACGCCTCGCGTCTTTCATCCTGATGAGAAATACTCCCGCCGAAGCCATTCTTCGGCCTGCCAAAAACAAAGGCATCTGAGATATGATAGACTTGGAAAATATTCCCGCCCTTATGGAAGATCTGGGCAAACGCGCAAAGGCTGCAGCAGAAAAATTGGCGACAGCCAGCGCAGAACGCAAAGCATTGGCTTTGACAACTGCCGCCGATGCCGTTTGGGCCAATCGCGTCCGCATTATCGAAGCAAACGACAAAGATATGGCATTCGGCCGCGATAAAGGGCTGAGTGATGCGATGATGGATCGCCTGAAACTGGATGAGAGCCGTATCCAGGGGATCGTTGACGGTTTGCGCGCCATCGCGGGCCAAAGCGACCCCGTTGGGGAAGTGCTGACCGAATGGGATCAACCCTCGGGGCTCAACATCCAGCGCGTCCGCACCCCGCTGGGGGTGATCGGCGTGATCTATGAAAGCCGTCCCAATGTCACCGCAGATGCCGGCGCATTGTGCCTGAAATCCGGCAATGCAGTGATCCTGCGTGGCGGCTCAGAGGGGTTCAATTCCTCCCAGGCCATCCATGCCTGCCTGGTGGAAGGCTTAAAAGCAGCCAGCTTGCCCGAAGATGCGGTGCAATTAATCCCCACGCGCGACCGCGCAGCGGTGCAGGCCTTGCTGACCATGACGGACTATGTCGATGTTATTGTACCCCGTGGCGGCAAAGGCCTGGTAGGTCTGGTCCAGCGTGAAGCCCGCGTGCCGGTGTTTGCCCATCTGGAAGGCATCGTGCATATCTATGTAGACAAGTCTGCAGACCCAAAGAAAGCGCTGGATGTGGTGCTGAATGCCAAAACGCGGCGCACCGGAATCTGCGGCGCGGCGGAATGCTTGCTGATCCATCAGGATCTGGTCGACACGCTTGGCGCAGAGATCCTGACTGCGCTCTCTGCTGCCGGGGTTGAGATCCACGCAGCCGATGGCCTGAAAGGGCCGGAAGGTATGGTGACAGCCACAGATGAGGATTGGGGCAAAGAATACCTGGATGCCATCATCGCAGCCCGGCCCGTCGCGGATATTGACGAGGCGATTGCCTTTATCCGTGCGCATCACTCCCAGCATACCGATTGCATCCTCACCGAGGACGACGCCGCCGTGGCGCAGTTCTTTGCCGAGTTGGACAGCGCGATCCTGATGCACAATGCCTCCACCCAGTTTGCCGATGGCGGCGAATTTGGCATGGGCGCAGAGATCGGCATCGCCACAGGAAAAATGCACGCACGCGGGCCGGTTGGGGCAGCGCAACTGACCAGCTTTAAGTACCTGGTGCGCGGCAACGGAACGGTTCGCGGCTAAACGGAGCAGCAACAGAAACACAAAAAGCGCCGGTCTCCGGCGCTTTTTTCAGTCTTGGGATCACGCGATTAAAACGTCAGCGAAACGCTGGTTTCATCGTGCGAAAACGCAATACTGCGCCCAAGCTCAGACGCAAGAGTTGGCAAAAGCGCAAATTGCACCAGGGCAGGCGTGATCTTGGTCGCGCCTCCGGTTCCCTTTAGCCAAGCCCAGAGATCAGGATCATGGTTCACCTTGCGCCCCGTTCCTGAGATCTTCCAGCTTTCGCCCAGTTTGGTCATCTGAACTTCGCCGCCATAGGGCAGGGCGCTTTCCAGACAAAGGGACGCCAGAAAAACCAAGCGAACCTCTGCGCGGGTGACGGAGTCCGTAGGGTTCCACTGGTATTTCAGACGACCGCCTTTGCTCAAATCATCCAGAACCGACACAACTTCGGCGCGCCCCAAGCCCTGATCACCCGCGGCACCAAACGCGACCCGAAAGAAACGGATGCGCGCATTTGCATTGCCGACACTGTCAGAAATCAGTTCCAGCTCGGGTCCTTCAACAGCGCCCGCCATTCCCAGAAGCTCAAGCCCGTTGTTGATAGCGCCAACCGGGCTAATCAGGTCGTGACAAATACGAGACCCTATCAAAGTGGCGAGATTAACGTTATCTACAGCCATGTTTTCCTCCGATGTAGGCCACCCGTTATGACTGACCTCAATTCTGTGCTTGCTCCTGGCATGTTTGTAAAACACCCAGATCACCCCGAATGGGGTTTGGGGCAGGTTCAATCCAACGCAGGTGGCAAAATCACAGTAAATTTCCCAGATCAGGGAAAACTGGTTTTTGATGGCGCGCGGATTGCGTTAACCCCTGTTTTTGATCTGTGAAAACGGTTTACGAACCGTTAACTCACTCCAGAAGATTTGACTTAAACTTGCTTGATCTGTGCCTCATGGGCTAACTGCGCGCAAGTGAGAACCGACCCGGAAGACCTATGGCTGAGCCCAAACAAGATTTTACCGTAAAGATTGCCGAAAGTGACGACGAACTGCGCGCGGCCCAAGCCTTGCGATACGATGTGTTTGTCCGCGAATTGGGCGGTGACGGCGACATGGTGGATCACGAGGCCGGTCTGGAACAGGATCGGTTCGACCCTTATTTTGACCATATGATTGCCAAGGACAATGCAACCGGGCAGGTGATCGGCGTCTATCGGCTGCTGCGCTCAGAGCAGGCGGAGAAAATCGGCCAATTCTATTCTGACGATGAATATGACCTGAGCGTGCTGCAGAATTCGGGACGCAAGATATTGGAACTGGGCCGGTCGTGCCTGCACAAGGAGTATCGCGGCGGAATGGCCATGTATCACCTGTGGAACGGTCTGTCGCAGTATGTGCTATCCCACAAGATCGAAGTGCTTTTTGGCACTGCAAGTTTTCACGGAACAGACCTTGATGCGCTTGCTGCACCCTTGTCGATGCTACATCACAACCACATGGCCCCAAAAGACCTGCGGGTGCGGGCAAAAGCCTATCAGAGCATGGATCTGATCCCGGCAGATGATCTGGATCGTCGCGCGGCGATGTTGCAAATTCCGGCTCTAATCAAGGCCTATCTGCGTCTGGGCGGTTTTATCGGTGATGGAGCCTTTGTGGACCATGCATTCAATACCACGGATGTCTGCCTGATCCTCGACACGGCGCGCATGAACGAACGTCAGCGCAAAATCTACACCGGAGAGCGCTGAGCCATGTCTGTCAGCTGGCAAAGCGACACCGCCCCGGACCCGCTTGAGATTTCGGGCCTTGGCTGGCTGCTGATCGTGCTGCGCGGCCCGGTGCTGGCACTGGTGATATTTGGCGGGCTGCTGCTCCTGTTGCTACTGCGGATGGTGGAACGTCTGTTCTTTGGCGCCAGACGTCCGGTCACCTCCCATCTTCCCAAAATGGTAAGCCGCGCCGCACTGTGGATCATGGGGTTTGACTATCGGATCAGCGGGCACGCGATGAACGAACCGGGGGCGGTTGTTGCCAACCACTCCACCTGGCTGGATATTTTCACCCTCAATGCGGCCAAACGTGTGTTTTTTGTATCCAAGGCCGAAGTTGCCAATTGGCCCGGCATCGGTTGGCTTGCCAAAGCCACAGGAACCGTTTTCATAGAGCGCAACCGCGCCAAGGCGCGCGAACAGGCCGAGCTGTTTGAAAACAGGTTAAGGTCCGGCCATAAGTTATTGTTTTTCCCAGAAGGAACTTCAACAGACGGATGCCGGGTTCTACCGTTCAAAACCACACTTTTTGCGCCGTTTCTGACCGGTGAGCTGAAGGATCATCTTGCGATTCAGCCAGTCTCGGTTGTCTATCACGCGCCGGATGGCTCCCCGGACCGGTATTATGGCTGGTGGGGGGACATGGATTTTGGGGCAAACCTGCTCAAGATCCTGGCGACCCGAAAACAGGGCAAAATCGAGGTGGTGTTTCATCCGCCGTTGAGAGCGCGTGATTTTGAAAATCGCAAAACCCTTGCTGCGGCCTGTCAGGAATTGGTCCACACAGGGTTTGGCGCGCGAAAATAAATGATCGCCTGCGCCAGAAAACCAGCTTTTTACGCCTCCAGGCGCTTGTCAAACCAAATCAACTGCACTATACGCGCGCCATTCGAACCCGCAGGTGGGGTTTGGCCTGATCAGGGGAGACATCCCTGACAGACCGCCGGTTGGATGCAAACGTGTCTAAGACCCCCGCCGAGGACTGAAACCGGAAAAGGAATAAAGGCATGGCTCTTCCTGAGTTCACCATGCGTCAGCTGCTGGAAGCTGGCGTTCACTTTGGTCACCAGACACAGCGCTGGAACCCGCGCATGGCACCGTATATCTACGGTTCGCGCAATGGCATCCACATCATGGACCTGACACAGACTGTTCCGATGCTGGACCAGGCTCTGCAAGCCGTGCGTGACACCGTTGCAAAAGGTGGCCGCGTTCTGTTCGTAGGCACCAAGCGTCAGGCCGCTGCTCCGATCGCAGAAGCCGCTGAGAAATCCGCACAGTACTTCATGAACCACCGCTGGTTGGGCGGCACGCTGACCAACTGGAAAACCGTTTCCCAGTCGATCAACCGCTTGAAGGAAATCGACGAGCGCATGGCAACCGGCGCTGAAGGCCTGACCAAGAAAGAGCGTCTGGGCATGGAACGCGACCAAGAGAAGCTGAACGCGTCTCTGGGCGGCATCCGCGAAATGGGCGGTGTTCCTGATCTTCTGTTCGTTATCGACGTTAAAAAAGAAGCGCTGGCAATTGCAGAAGCCAACAAGCTGGGCATCCCGGTTGTGGCGATTGTTGACACCAACTGCTCCCCTGATGGCGTTGACTATGTAATCCCGGGCAACGACGACGCGTCCCGTGCGATCTCGCTGTACTGCGATCTGGCAGCGCGCGCAGCTCTGGACGGCATGTCCGCTCAACTGGGTGCGGCAGGCGTCGACCTGGGCGAGTTCGAAGAAGCTCCGGTTGAAGAGGCCGTGGCTGAGGAAGTCCAAGCCTGATCTTCCTGCATGTCACATGATTGACATATGGGGCAGGGTATGACCTGCCCCAAATCCCTTTCGAATTGAGGAGAGCCAAAGATGGCAATCACTGCAGCACTCGTGAAAGAACTGCGCGACAGCACCGGCGCCGGTATGATGGACGCCAAAAAAGCGCTGACCGAAACCGATGGCGACATGGAAGCGGCAATCGACTGGTTGCGCACCAAAGGTCTGGCCAAAGCGGCGAAAAAATCCGGCCGTACCGCAGCGGAAGGTCTGGTTGCAGTTGTCGTAGATGGCGGCAAAGGTGTTGCAGTTGAAGTCAACGCTGAAACCGACTTTGTTGCGAAAAACGCTGAATTCCAGGAGATGGTGTCCGGCATCGCGACTGCAGCTCTGGGCGTTTCGGACATCGACGCGCTGAACGCAGCAGAAGTCGCTGGCAAGCCGGTTTCCGAGCTGATCACCGACAAAATCGCCACCATCGGCGAGAATATGAACCTGCGTCGCATGGCGGCTATCGAAGGTGAAACCGTTGTTGCTTATGTTCACAACGCAGCCACCGCAGGCATGGGCAAAATCGGCGTTCTGGTTGCTATGAACGGCGGTGACGAGACCATTGGTAAGCAGGTTGCAATGCACATCGCAGCTGTAAACCCGGCGGCTCTGTCCGAAGCTGACATGGACGCAGCCATCGTTGAGAAGGAAAAGCAGGTTCAGATGGACATCGCCCGCGAATCCGGCAAGCCGGAACAGGTGATCGAAAAGATGATCGTGGGCCGTATGAAGAAGTTCATCGCGGAATCCACTCTGCTGAACCAGCAGTTCGTTGTGAACCCTGACCTGACCGTTGAAGCCGCAGCAAAAGAAGCTGGTGCAACCATCACCGGTTTTGTGCGTCTGGAAGTTGGTGAAGGCATCGAAGTCGAAAAAGAAGACTTCGCAGCTGAAGTTGCAAAGGCAGCTCAGGGCGCCTAAGCCAAACTCAGTTCGAGTTTAAGAATTCAGATCCGGAGCGTTTTCCTAAAACGCTCCGGATTTTTTTGTCTGCCGTTCGGAAAAATACAGGCAAAGAGCGCTGCCGCACTGCATCGACCATGCAGCAGCTACAACGGTCCAAGCCGTTTTCTTTACGTCGCAGAGTTTCGGGAATTAAAAATAAAAAGAGGGGTCCCATTGATGGGGATATATGGGACCCCTCATGAATTCTGGTTTGGACACAGATCAATATGCACCCACGGCCAGACAAGTCCAAGAGCCCTGAAATTGCAAGGATTAGACCCGACGTTCCTTGGCCAAAGCCACCACTCACGGAACATGCGCATTATGTTACTATATCTTTCAGGACTGTAGTAGTGATTTCCTTACCATTAGCGCAATCTGTGCTAAAAACCTGATTATTTTTCTTAGCCCTTTAAAAACAGCCCCTTACGCATCACCTTTAAGCTTCGATTTGATAGATCTGATTGCTCAGGGCTGCTTTCAGAACCGCCTGCGCCGTTGTGTCGACGCACAGGGCCTCACGCGCAAGACGAAGGTGTTTTTCAATCGTCGCAGTGGTTAAGCCCATAATGGTTGCAATATCCTGTGTGGTCTTGCCGTCTCCAACCCACTGCAAGGCTTCGCGTTGACGCTTGGTCAAGCTTCGATTTGGCGGCACATAGGGCAGGGTGAGGATCTTCAGGTGAACAATCTTGTTTATCAGCTCAATATCCGCGCCGTGTTCGTGCCACAGCGCGTCAACCTGCAGCTGCGATATGCCGCTGCGCGCCGCCAGGGAAACCGCCCCCTTGAAGCGCGACGAAAACGAAAAGAAACTGATCGTATATCCCGCGGTCATTTGCATTTTGCGGTTAAAATCCCAGACTTCCATGGCCTTAGAGGTCAATTCTCCCTTGCTCATCAACGAATGTGCCAGCCCCCAGCTGCAGGCACCTTCATTCTCAAGCGCCCATTTCACCATCGGCGCATGAAAATAAAGCCCTTTGCGCAGGAAACCGTCCATATAGGCCTTGTCGTGATTTGACAGGATCAGGAAATCGTCCGGATCCCCAAGGGAGTTTGCAACCTTGTGACGCGTGTAGCCATAAAGCACCCGGTCAAAACCATACTCTTCCATCTTTTCCTGAAAGCCTTTCCACAGCTGTTCAAGACTTCTGCAGTCGGCAACAAACGACAGGAATTCAATAACGCTCATAGCTTATTCGGTTCCCAGCTGAGACATCAGCGCATCAATAGCCATCAGATACCCAAAAGAGCCAAAGCCACAGATCTGCCCAACCACAGCGCGGGAAATATAGGATTTGTGACGGAACTCCTCACGGGCGTGAATGTTCGAGAGATGGACCTCAACCGTCGGCACTTCGACCGAGAAGATCGCATCCATCAGGGCAACCGACGTATGCGTATAGGCGCCTGCGTTTAGGATAATACCGTCCTGGGGTCCTTTGGCCGCATGGATCTGATCGATCAGCTCACCTTCATGATTGGACTGGTAGAAGCTGATCGCCGCGCCTTTGCTTGTCCCATGCGCACGACATTTGTCTTCGACCATAGCCAAAGTCTCACTGCCGTATACTTCGGGTTGGCGTGTGCCCAACAGGTTGAGGTTAGGCCCATTCAGGATCAAAAGCTTTGTCATTGGTTCTTCCATTTTTGTTGTGCCGCAGATCAGGGCAATGCCGCCAATCGCCGATGCCGCTTATCCCCAAAGCTGTAAAGACATCAGCGTCACCGACACATATTAACCTCCTTGGCATGCCAAAGCCCAGAGTCGTCAAGGTCTTTATTTCGACTATAGCGCGAACAGCCAAGGCAGGTTGGAGACATAAATCGTGGACCTGCAGCATTTTTCTGCGCCGCAATGCGTATTCGTAAGGCTTTGAACATCTTCAACTGGCATGAAATTGCCACTGCGTGGTTTTACCTACGGCGAAAGACCTCGACCCAAGGGGGATCACCGCGCTAGATGGAATAATCAGCGGAGAATACGCTATGACGTCGCAAGAATGGTTGAACCAAAGGGATCACGGGGCAGGGATCGTCGAACTGCAGCTTGGCAATGGTCCGTCAAATGCGTTTACCGCCCCGTTTTTACTGGATTTCACATCGCAGATTGACCGTTTGGACACCTCGGAGGAGGTTGCGGTCATTATGATCAGCAGCCCCTTCAAAGCGTTTTCCACGGGAACAGAAAACGACCAGAATACGCATGATTTTAAAGACGCGATGGATCAAGCGCTGCTTACTCTGTTTTCCTGCAAGACACCAACCGTTGCTGTTGTAAATGGTGACATACACGGTCCCGGGCTGAGCTTGGTTTTGACTTGTGATACTCGGATCGGGGTGGTCAAATCAGGGTATAGTTTCAACGCCGTTCAAAGCGGGCTTGAACTCAGCCCTGTAGAAACCGTTTTGGTCACCCAAATGCTGGATCCCAATGTGGTGCGACGTCTGCTGTTGACCGGGCAGACCATCGGGCCGGTTGCGGCACGCAACTATGGTCTTATCGACATTGTCGCCGAAGACCAGGAAGATCTGTGGATGTACGCATTGCGGGAGGCCAAGGCGATTTCAGCGCTACCAGCCGACAATTTTGCCCGCACAAAAAACACAATACGCGCCACCATTCTTGAAACCATGCGGGCGGCATCGGGCTGACCCGTCCCAATTAGGAAAGTAATTTTGGCGATATGCCTTTTAAAGTCATTACCGATTGGCAGAGGTCATATATCGACTCCGGCAAATATGCGGGAAGTTCCGTCCTGATCCATCAAGGTGGCAAAGAGCGGTTCTTCTCAGCCGTCGGACTGCGGGATATCGAGCGCAATCAACCGTTTACACGCGACACGGTGGTGCGGCTCTATTCGATGACCAAACCGGTCACATCGCTGGCCATACTGATGTTGGTGGAACGCGGCGAACTGAAGCTGGACACACCGCTTGATGCTATCCTGCCAGAGTTTTCCAACCCTAAAACCTTGCGTCCACACGCAACGCACATCGACCAAACAGAGCCAGGCCAAGCCCCGACAATCCTGCACCTTCTGACCCATCAGGCCGGTTTTTCCTATGCGTTTAATACAGGTCTGCTGCCACAGGCGATGAAGGAAAGCAGCTTCACGTTAAATGCCGACAAAGGCGCGCTGGAGCAACAAATTAGAGAACTGGCCAAACTGCCTTTGGCATTTCACCCGGGTCAGCGCTGGGAATATTCAACTGCGATCGACATTCTGGGCCGCGTCATCGAGGTCATCACCGGTCAAAGCCTGGCAGAGTTTTTGCACCAAGAAATCCTGAGCGTTCTGGGGATGAATGAAACGGGCTTTTGTGTGCAAAAGCATCAAAAGGATCGATTTGCGGCCCTGTATTCCGTCGGAGAGGAAGCCGGGTTCAACGTAGATGCAGTCACATCTGAGACTGCAAAACTGCACCTTTCGGAGGCCCGCGAAAACTCGGCTTTCATGCGCACATCTCTTTACTCCGGCGGTGGAGGTCTGGTTGGCACGATCGACGATTATGCCAAATTTACCAATATGTTGCTGTGTGATGGCAAAGTTGATCAGCAGCAGCTTATCAACCCGGAAACAGCCCGCATCATGCGACAGAACCATCTGCCGGGAGAGATTGCGGACATGGGCCCAACAAGCTTTGCGGAACAACCGATGAAAGGTATGGGTTTTGGATTGGGTGGTTCTGTTTTGCTGGATCCGGAACGTGCGGAAACTGCAGGCTCTGTTGGTGATTTCAGCTGGGGCGGTATCGCATCGACATATTTCTGGATCGACCCGGCACAACAGCTGTCTGTTATCTTCTTTACGCAGTTACTGCCATCCAGCGCATATCCATCGCGTGCAGAACTAAAATCGTTGGTTTCGGACGCATTGGCCAGTCAATAATATACATAATACACATTACGCAATAATACCCTGTAGCCGGGTGGTTTCACAAACGAAGTGCAAATCTGGATGAACGACGCAAGTTTGCAAAGTGGCTTGAAACCAAAATGCCGGTCTCGGAAACTGCGAGTTTTCATCGCTGAGAGATTGGGCGCGCCCCGTCTACGATCTACCGGGATATCAAACGGAACCGACATACGCACGATGAACTGCCAGAACTGAACGGCTACAGCGCCGCGCCATTCATCGAAAGATGCTCGTGCACCCTGAACTGAAGGAAGCCATCGAAGACCGTTTGAAGGCTGGATGGTCGCTTTAACAGATCGCAGGCAGGATGCGGCTTGATGATCCAACCATTACACCTGGGTCCACTATCCGGAGGAACCGGATCAAACGTTACGGCCCTGCCTCCGAAACCCGGCACTGCTGGAGGTCTACGGCGACAGAAAATGGCTCTTCGGCAGCTCCGACCCGGACAGATCAGCCGACCGAAGTGGATCGGCAGCTCAAGCTGCCAGCAACTGTATTTATCATACATTCTGAGGAGCCCAGTTTTGTCGTGATTTGACGAGTGCGTTGGCGATTGTGATGTGCTTTCGGGCGACTGCCGTGATTACGACCTTGTGCGGTTTTCCAGCAACGCGCAGACGATCGGCGAAGGTCTTGAGAACCGGATTGTGGTGACTGGCGACGAGCGCGGATTGGAACATCACATGCCTCAGCAGTCGCCGACCACCGCCGATGGTGCGCTTGCCCCGCATCGCGCCGCTGTCATGTGCGATTGGCGCAAGGCCTGTCAGCGCGGCAGCTTGCTCACCAGTGATCTGTCCGAGTTCCGGCATCTCTGCGATCAGCATCGTGCTTGCCACGGGGCCGATACCGGGAACAGAACGCAAGATGTCGGCGGTCCTTGCAAGGCTCTCATCGGTTGCAATGGTCTGTTCGATCCGGGCTTCAAGCTCAGCGATCTGACGATCCAGCAGGTTTTTCAATTCGCCGTTCATGGCTTCGAACATGTCAGCCGAACCCTGCTTGTCATGTGCCTTGATCTGAGCCAGTAGCCGCTTTCGTGTCTCGACGAGTTGACCGCGCTTTGACATCAAGGCTCTGAGAAAGCGTATCTTTTCATGTGGGATGGTGCGCCCGGCTTCAGGTCTGAAAACCATGAAAAGTGCAATCAACTTAGCGTCGTTTCCGTCCGTCTTGGCGCGCGTGCCCCGGCTCGCGGCGAAGGCCTTGACCTGCGCGGGTGGCAATTGCCGTGTCTTGATCCCCGCGGCATCCAGTGCAGCCCATAACCTCCACTCCTGTCCCCCTGTGGCCTCAAAGCACACCAATGCGCGTTCGCACAGAGCCATCTCACTCAACCGTTCATGTCCTTCGTCGGTATTTGGCAGTCGCTGACTGCAGTTGGAGGGCAAAATGTGAATGTCCAACCAATCGCGACTGACATCTATGCCGATGATTGCGTCCTGTGTTAATCTTTCCATGTTCTCTTCCTTCTGATCCGTGGTCCTGATCGGCCACATGCAACTGTTCGAGACTATGAAGAGAGACGGTGCTGGCTCGCTAGCAAACGTGGTCAACCCCACAAGGCTCAGACGCCATACACCGCCCCGTCAGCAACCTCGGCCAAGGCAGCTGACGGGGGCAACATAGCAAAGACGAGATACAGAAGGTTCAGAGCACCCCCCCACCAAGCCTTGAGCCACTATCCCCATAGCACCAAAATCCGCCTGCGCTTTCCTCCTTGTCAGATTTATCGCCGCTGCAGTTCACGCTGACAGCAGCCACAAACCTTGGACTTTGCTGCGGTTCCGCATACTTGCGTCAACGGCTGGTTTCCAAGAATGATGGCTGGCCACCGCGATCGATTAGAAATGTGCTAGGACGACACTTGTCGGTTGCTCCGCGAGCATTTTCTCAAGGCCAGCCCACGCGCCTGATGCGACCAGATTATTGATATGTGCTGCATGCTTGTCTGCGCTTTCCCAATCTTCAATGAGCATAAACACCGCTGGGTCGTCGTGGTGTGTCATTACGCGAACACCTGTACACCCATCTACCAAAGGCAATTCGCTCTTAACCGATTGCATAGCTTCGGTGAAGGCTGTGAGATGCTCTGACTTCGGTTTGAAAGTTACCGCAACGATATGGTTTTTTTTCATGAGGATGATGTCCTTTGTTACTTTGAGTTCCAATAATGAAAATGACACACAAGCTTTATTTCACTAATTCGCTTACTATTTACGTTGGTGTTAACCCATTTTCGACGGCAATATCCGAAACATGTCTTTCAAAAACAAAATACAAAACTGGGATGATCTCCGACTTTTTCTGGCTGTTGCTCAAGAAGGCGGATTGGTTGGTGCGGCGGTAACTTCGGGGTCAAGTTCGCCGACGTTGAGCCGCAGGATGCGACACCTGGAAGACACCCTGGATGTCCAGCTCTTTGACAGAACCTCAACCGGATATGACCTTACCTCCCACGGTCGCGAGCTTCTTAGTAGAGTTCTGGAAATGGATGGGCAGTCGAAGTCGATTCAAACGTGGCTTTCGCAACTTGATCATCGACCAGTTGTACGGGTCACGGCAGGCTTTTGGACAAGCGTCTTTTTGGCACGACACTTGAGAGACATTTCAACGGGCTCCACTGGACCTCGAATTGAGCTGCTAACAGGTGCGAATTTCCTCAACATGTCGCGACGTGAAGCGGATATTGCCGTGCGCAACAAAGTTCCCGACAATCAAGGGGTAACGAAGAAGCGGATCGGCCGTGTTAGTTTTGCGATTTATGGATCAATCGAATACTGCGCCTCGCATCCAGACGCATTTGCGGATCATCGCTACGCGCGCTGTGATTGGGTCGTCCCATCCGTCGCTGGGGGAACCGGCACCTCATCCTTTTGGTTGCGGCAGCAGGTCGGTGGCACGGCGGCCCTAATTTGCGATTCACCTCAAGCGGTTTTGGAGGCGGCGGCGGCAGGCGTGGGGCTGTGTATTCTTCCAGTGTTCATTGGCTCATCAGAGCCACGTCTACAGCAATGTTCGCCCCCAATAGAAAGCATCGAACATACGCAATGGTTGGTCAAACACCAAGACGACGGAAATCTTACTCACGTTCGAAAAGTCTTTCGCAAGATTGACTCCCTGTTTGAACAGCACAGGGCGTCATTTCATTAGATTGGCGTGAAGCTGGAAGGCTATACGCATTCCGGTAATTCATCGGCAATGCGGCATCTGTGATCTATAGGATGTGTCGGCTGCGTGCTGCCCAAGAAGTTAACGCGGTTGGCGTTGAAGTCGACGTTTAAAAAGATTCCACGCTGTATTGTCGGCATGAAAGCCTGCATGAGCGCGCATTTTGTCAGTCGCACGTTGCGAGAGCTGGGTTTTGAGCCCCGGATCATCCGGGCGATCTATGTGAAGCCATTCAACAAGGGCCAGAAGAACGATTACAACGACGCAGAGGCCATTGCGGAAGCAGCATTGCGCCCGAACCTGCGGACGGTGACGGAGAAAGCCAGGACCCGTTGGACCTGCCGGGTTAGGTCGAGGCTGGTGGCACGCCGCACCTCCATCATCAATCAGATCCGGGCGTTCCTGATCGAGCAAGGCATCACCGTGCGGGCGTGACTTCGCGGCGTGGCTCGGCCTCGTCCCGCGTCAGTTCAGCACGGGTGGGCGCACCATCCTTGGTCGGATCAGTAAACGTGGCAATGGATATCTCAGGATTCTGTTGGTGCATGCAAGCCGCTAATGTCATTCTCATGCGGCCGCACCGCTGGGATGCGATCGGTCTTGGCCCATGGCTGCGAGGGTTTGTGAGTTGGATGCCGCACAACAAGGCTGCTGTTGCGCTGGCCAACAAACTGGCGCGCACGACCTGGAGCGTTCTGCGTCATGTCAAAAAATACACGGTCATCGGAGATGAGGCTTTGGTCGCAATCTGACGCGCCCGAAGTCAAAAAGATGTTCGCGAAGGAGAATAACTTGGAACAGAGACAATACGCCCCCAGAATCTGAGAGCCCAAATGCTCGTCATCGACCTGGTCACGAATGAGATCAAGGCGTGTGCGTAACCCACAAATGGCCACGGCCCGCGAGCCGATAAACTCTATGTATGCCCTAGTGGCCGCTTTCTGCTCTGGATACACAAAGAAAAAGCCAGGCGCGTAAATGGCCCGGCTTTTTCTTCAGCTGTTTTTGAGTTCCTGGGGAATCAGCCGCGACGGCGGCGGCCACCTCCGCGACGACCGCGACCGGATGCGCCGTCTTCGTCACTTTTGTTGAAGCGGATCCACTCTGCGCCGCCTTCATCGTTATTGGTCAGGAAATTAGCAGCGCGGATGGCTTCCATTTCCTTGCCCGCGCGTGGTTTGGTCGAGCCCATGCCAAAGAGTTTCACAAAAGTCTCGTCATCCATACCCTCAGGCAGAATGACACCAGCTGCGGCGAGTTCTTCCTTTTTCGCCGCGATCTTCTTGGGGCCAACAGGCAAAGCAACCGGGTTCATGATCGCAGACGTCATCCCGGTGGCCATTGCCATCGGCAGGAAAGCATTGTTGATTCCATGTCGGTTCGGCAGTCCGAAAGAGATGTTGGAAGCGCCGCAGGTGGTGTTCACGCCCAGCTCCATCCGCAGACGACGGTTCAGTTCAAACACCTGAAGTCCCGCAGTTCCCATTGCGCCAATGGGCATAACCAGCGGATCCACAACGATATCATGCGCTGGGATGCCAAAATCGGCGGCGCGTTGAACGATCTTTTTTGCAACCGCAAATCGGACCTCGGGATCTTCTGAAATACCGGTGTCGTCATTGGAAATGGCGACAACTGGCACATTGTATTTCTTGACCAGAGGAAGAACAAGTTCCAGACGTTCTTCTTCACCGGTGACCGAGTTCAGCAGCGGACGGCCTTCGGCCGCTTCCAAACCGGCTTCCAATGCGCCAGGAACCGACGAGTCGATGCACAGCGGACAATCCGTCACAGCCTGAACCGTCTTGATCAACTTCGTCATCAGGTCCGGTTCAACAAAGTTGTTGTCCGCATACCGCGGATCTTCGGCCATCTTATTCGAAAAGACTGCCCCGGAGTTCACATCCAGAACCGTTGCCCCGGCTGCAACCTGCGCCAGTGCATCGGCCTCCACACGTGAAAAATCATCGCGCTCCAGTTCTTCGTTCAGGATCTTGCGACCGGTCGGATTGATACGCTCACCGATAACTG
Source organism: Epibacterium sp. ABZ3_068 (assembly GCF_056159265.1). Taxonomy (NCBI): domain Bacteria; kingdom Pseudomonadati; phylum Pseudomonadota; class Alphaproteobacteria; order Rhodobacterales; family Roseobacteraceae; genus Epibacterium; species Epibacterium sp. ABZ3_068. The sequence goes on along the minus strand of NZ_JBSWUV010000001.1, from coordinate 3,111,904 downwards.
TGAACGGCTGATCGAAACCGATAATCGTGGTTTTCGTTTTCGATTCAATAACAGTACGGGTCATAGTTGATCCTTTAAGAGTTCACAGGTTTAGCAGATGAGCCACCATTGTTGATAGCCCAGGTCGCATTTGTCTTGATCCCGCCCAGCGGGAAGAAATGAACATTGGTGATATTGAAGTCTGGGTTTGCCGCCTTGTGAGCAGCCAATTCGGCAAGCACGTCTGTCGGCTCATACGGCAAGAGCAGTTTGCTCACGTCCATGGCCCGTTTTTGCAGAACCCTCAACGACGGCCCTACCCCGCAAGCGATGGCAAATTTGATCAGAGTTTGCAGCTTGGCCGGACCCGCAATCCCGATGTGCACCGGAATGTCGACACCCGCCTCTTTGATGGCATTGGCCCATTCGATAATCGGCTTGGCATCAAAGGCAAACTGCGTTGCCAGCGCCATTTTGGCGTCGGTGGTTTCCGAGAATTTCTGTTTCCAAAGAAGCGCTTCGGTGACGTTTTTCAGGGAGCCATCCGGATCAATGTCCTTATTTCCTTCGGGGTGGCCTGCAACGTGCAGATTGGTGAACCCTGCCTTGTCAAACAAGCCGGTTTCCAACAGCTGCATTGAAGAGTGGAATTCGCCATGGGGCTTGTCCACGCCCCCTGCCAGCAGCAGCGCCTGCTTGACGTCTGCCTCACCCTGATAGCGTGCGATCCAATCCGCCAGCGTCGTCTTATCCTTGATGATGCGCGCCGGGAAATGCGGCATAACCGAGTATCCTTCAGCGTTGATACGCTTGGCGGTCTCGACCATGTCTTCAATCGGGGTGCCGTCGATATGAGCGATATAGACACGGGTACCTGCTGGCAAAAGCTCCCGGAAATCTTCGACTTTGGAGGCCGTACGCGGCATAACCTCGATCGAATAGCCCTGCAGAAAGGCCTCAACCTCCGGGTTGACCGGCTGTGCACCGCTGTCGCGTTTCTTGAAGTTCAGCAAAGCCATCGCGGCCTCCCACAAATATCCCAAGGCTTACGCCCATCCGTCGTTGGCAATCAGAACCTTTAGACGCTCCTGATCATACTCCTGCTCCAGACGAGAGGCCTCGGCTTCGGCAACGACATCCGCCGCGCCTTCCACCACATAAGGAGCAGCCTTGCGCCATTCCGCCAGATAGGCATCCGCATCTTTTGCGCCAACCTTCATGGCTGCCCGGTCGATCGCTTGCTCGAACCGTTCATCCAGGACCCGTTTGGTGCCGCGACGGCCTTTGCCAACAATGACCTGCGCCGGGATATCCCGCCAGTAAACAATTGTGACGTCCGGCATGGCTCTGATCCCCTTATTCGTCTGGGTACTTGTGGTTTTTAAGGCGCACTGCAACCGGGCGTGCGTCGGTTTTCGACACGCCAGAGGTTTTCAGCGACCTTTCGACGGATCGTGAAATACGCGGAATGCGTTTGGAAATCCAGCACAAGCAAGGCTCATAATCTTCACACTCTTCATGAAAGTCTTTGGGGTTGGTGCCTGCGATTTGCACATAATCTCGTCTCCCGCGCTTGCGCCAAGACAAGTGGCACCATATTCTATTGATAACACGATAATCGGAGGGCGTGAATCATGGCGCCCAGGCGTTCGAAAGGTGCCCGTGCGTTTCCCCGCGCGGTTGAGACAACGGCACCTGCCCGTCCAGACCCAGATGCCCTTTATGCGGCTTTGGATCTGGGAACAAATAGTTGCAGGATGCTCATTGCCCAGCCAAAGGGCAGCGGGTTTCATGTTGTTGATAGCTTTTCCAAATCGGTTCAATTGGGGGCCGGTCTGGAAAAAACCGGGCGTTTGTCGCGCGGATCAATGGCGCGCACCATCCAAGCCCTGCGTATCTGCCAGAAAAAGCTGAAACGCCATCGGGTGCGCAATATGCGCCTCGTGGCAACAGAGGCTTGTCGGCGTGCCAGAAATGCCAAAGACTTCATCCATCAGGTGCGCTGTGAAACGGGGTTGAGGCTCGAAATCATCAAGCCCGAGGAAGAAGCACGTCTGGCCGTGATTTCATGTGCACCGCTGGTGTCAACCAAGACCGAGCAGCTTTTGGTTGTCGATATTGGCGGTGGCTCGACGGAGCTGGTGTGGATTGACCTGTCCTCCGTGCCGCGGCGGGACCGTCCCTCGGCCATCATGCGGCTTCAGGCGGGGTTTCAGATCATTGACTCCCCCTTTCCAGCCGCAAAGGTCGTCGACTGGATCAGTGTTCCCCTGGGGGTCGCGACACTGCGCGACCAGTTCAACGATGTTGAAGACGACTCTGCGCGTTTTGCCTTGATGAGCTGGTTTTTCGAAGAAAGCCTCGCCAATTTTGCTCCCTACAAGGACGAGCAAGACCGCGAAGGCTTTCAGATCGTTGGCACATCGGGAACCGTCACAACCGTGGCTGCCTCCCATTTGGGGCTTAAACGGTATGACAGGACCAAGGTCGACGGGTTAAGGATGACGTCGGATCAGATTGACAAAGTCATACGCGGGTATCTAGACCTCGGTCCTAACGGACGCCGCCATGATCCCCGGATTGGCGACGACCGGCAGGCTTTGATCATGTCGGGTTCAGCCATTCTGCAGACGTTGCTACGGTGCTGGCCCACGGATCGCCTGTCTGTTGCGGACCGGGGGCTGCGTGAAGGGCTGCTTTATGCCCAGATGAGCGCGGATGGTGTTCTGGAAGATGGGCCGTTCTGACCCAAATCCAACGAATAAAGACATGTGATCAAGTGGCCGCCAAACGCCGCTTTGAAAATGGTGATGATATGGCAAAAACGCCAACTGGAAAGAACACATCTGGCCGAGGTCAGCGCGACCTGAAGGTCAAGGTAAAGTCAGCCCGTGGGCGCAAGCTCAGCTCGACCCGCTGGTTGCAACGGCAGCTGAACGACCCTTATGTCCGTCGCGCCCAGCAGGAAGGCTATCGCGGGCGCGCGGCCTATAAGATCATGGAACTGGACGATAAATACCGGTTCCTGGTGCCTGGTGCGCGGATTGTGGACCTCGGCTGTGCGCCCGGCGGCTGGAGTCAGGTTGCGGTCAAACGGATCAATGCTTTGGGTGAAAAATCCGGCAAAGCCGTGGGCAGGATCGTCGGAGTTGATCTTCAAGAGGTCGAGCCCTTGGCAGGTGCGGAATTTCATCAGCTCGACTTTATGGATGACGGCGCCGATGACCAGGTCAAAGCCTGGCTGGGGGGGACTGCGGATGTTGTTATGTCAGACATGGCCGCAGCAAGTTCCGGGCACAAGCAAACAGATCACCTGCGGATCATTTCCCTTTGCGAAACAGCGGCTTACTTTGCCTTTGACGTGTTGGAAGTGGGTGGCACCTTTGTTGCCAAGGTCCTTGCAGGCGGCGCCGAGGGCGAGCTTCAGAAACTATTGAAGCAAAAATTCGACAAGGTGATGAACGTCAAACCACCCTCCTCCCGCTCGGACAGTTCCGAGAAATTCGTGGTGGCCATGGGCTTTCGCGGCTGATCCGACTGGACAGCCGCGCGCTGCATTCATTAACGTAGGGCGCGCGCGGTCAAAGACTGCTTGGCCAGTTCCCGCTGGATACGCGACAGATCATCTTCGTCCTCGGTCAGTGACCAGATCCGAACCGGCTCGTTCACACCTTTTGACCGGATGTCGGCTGCGGATTTCAGAGCTTTGAGAGTCTGTGTTATGAACGACATGGGCTTTTTCCAAACTGCTGCTGTATCTCTGCAATTTGTCTAAAATCCGACTGTGGACGTCTTATGGCCCAATTGTGGCAAAACTGCCTTATTGTTCTCGCTTTGGAAACAAATCACCCTACGGGCGGTTGGGATCCGTCTTGCCGCAGTGACATCAATGCACCGTTCAGCTCTGCTCCCAGGATCAGAATGGCGGCATTGAGGTAGAGAAACACAAGCGCAACCATCGCCCCCGCCAGCCCCGCATAAGTCGCGGAATACTGTGCGAAACCCGCGACATAGAAGGCAAAACAAAGCCCTGCACCCCACCAGAGAACAACGGTAAACGCAACCCCTGCCCCAAGATCCGCCAGACTGTGCAGCCGGTCGGGCAAGGCCAAATGGCAGATCAAAACCGCAGCAATCGGCACAACAAGCACGAGAATACCGTTCAGGCCATTTTCCCAGCTGTCAACAAACCCGGGGCTCATCAGCGGCATCCGATCTGCCAGATAATGAATAGACAATGGCAAAAGCACCTCAAACAACGCTGCGGCCAACAGGCCCAGCCCGCCAAGGATAACAATAACCACACAGATCAACCGCGCCTTCCAATATGGTCTGCGATCGTCTTCATGATAGGCAGATACCATCGCCAAACGGACCGCATCAACACCGTTGGATGCGAAGTAAAGCGTCAATACCCCGCTGAATGTCACCAACTGCAGGCCCGAATTCTGCAAAACTGCAACCACTTCCTGTTTGATCGGTCCTGCAACGGCCGCAGGCTAAGACCCAAACAGAAGATCAAGAATATTCTCGATATCAACGTCTTGCGCCGAAAACTCAGCAATCGCCCCGGCGAGGGAAACCGTGAACAGCGCAAAAGGAAACAGTGCCAGCATCATTGACATGGCAATATGGCTGCTGAGCACCCAGCCGTTCTTTTGATTAAAGCGCTTTGCCGCCAGCAACACGGCCCGAAAGAACAATCCCAAGGTCACCTCTCCCATCACAATGGCGCGACCACAGTGGCGAATCCGTATGCGCGCGCATTTGACACTTTCTTTTCCATGCCAGTGCCTTATCCCTGAATTCGTATCATGGTGGAACTGTCGACGCCCGCACAATCGGGCTTTGTCCATGCTGGGAGGCCCCTTTTGACGCTGGTGATGAAGAACGTAACCAAATCCTTTGTGGCGCAGGGCGTCAGCCGGGACATTCTGTGTGGTGTTTCTCTTGACCTCAAAGAAGGTGAAACACTGTCTTTGACAGGTGAGAGCGGCTCCGGAAAAAGCACGCTTTTGCATCTGGCAGGCGCGCTGGATCAGCATGACAGCGGAGATATTTTCGTCGATAAGCAATCACTTACCGGCCTTTCTGAAACAAGGCGTGCTTCTCTTCGGCGCGACAAGGTGGCGATCGTTTTTCAGCAGTTCAATCTGATACCATCGCTGAATGTTTGGCAAAACATCGCGTTGCACGCCAGAATGGCCAAACGCTTTGACCAGATCTGGTGCGAAGAGCTCTGTGCGGTCTTGGGCCTTAGGGATTTGATCGATCGTTACCCCGACCAGCTTTCTGGCGGGCAACAACAGCGCGTGGCCATCGCACGCGCCATGGCGGTCCGGCCAAAGCTCCTTCTGGCAGATGAACCAACCGGAAACCTGGATGAAAGAAGCAGCCAGAACGTGTTGGAATTTCTTCTTAAATTGGTCGAACAGGAAAAAACGGCTCTTTTGCTTGTGACCCATTCCGAGACAATCGCATCCCAAACAGGGCGACGCATACATCTGAGTGAGGGACAAATCACGTGACCCGCTGGGCTTTTATCGCGCTTTTATCGCATTGGCGCCGGGCTCCGGTTCAATTGTTTGCCATTGTCATCGGTCTCGCCCTGTCCGCCGCCCTTTGGTCTGCTGTTCAAGCGATAAATGCCACTGCGCGCGCAACCTACGCCGAGGCGCAGGATCAGCTTGAGATCTTTGGAGCAGACCGCATCCTGGCCCAGGACGGTTCACTTACGGTTGATGACTATGTCGCACTCAGGCGCGCTGGATGGCTTGTGTCACCGGTCTGGGACGAGAAAATTACATTAGGTTCGACTGACATCCGCCTGATGGCAATCGATATGGTGTCGCATCCACTGGTTCCGCTTTTGGTCGGAGGAACCAGCGCCGATGCCGGGCAAACGGGCGCTACGCCGATTTTGAGCGATCTGCCTCTGTTTGGCGCATCCTCCACCCTGAACCAATTGTCCGGGACCTTCGAGACGGCAGCCGTGCCGCAGTTACCGGACGGGCTTATCGTCACAGATTTGTCTGTTGCGCAGCGCTTTTCTGACACGAACACCCTGTCCTATCTCGTTGTTTTAGAAAACAACACCCTCCTCGCATCACAGCTTCCCGGTGGGTTCAGATGGCTGTCAGGCGCACGGACATCTCCCGGACAACTGACGGATAGTTTTCACCTCAACCTCACTGCATTCGGGCTGCTCGCCTTTGTTGTGGGCCTCTTTATTGTTCAAAGCACGATCAAATTGGCGGTTGAACAGCGTCGCCCGCTGATGCGTACTCTGCGAAGCCTCGGCCTGTCCTCCGCCCAGCTGATAAGCCTTTGCGCTATTGAGCTGACTTGCCTCGCCCTTGTGGCCGGATCCTTGGGGCTGCTGTTGGGGTATTTTATCGCGGGTGCCCTGCTGCCAGGGGTGAGCGCAACGTTGCAGGGGCTGTATGGAGCGGAGGTCAACGGCGGGCTCAGGATGGAACTGTCATGGGTTCTTCTCGGTCTGTCCATGACGTTGCTTGGTACTGCAATTGCCGGTGGCAGCTCCCTTTTTCAAGTTTATCGGCTGCCGATCCTGCAAGGACCGGCCATATCTGCGCGTGGACAGGCCTCTGCCCGTGGTCGTCTGTATGGGATTATTGCTGGTGGCATCCTTCTGGCGTTCACGCCATTGCTGCTTCAGATCCCCCATTTGATTGCAGGCTTTGCCTTGATGGGAGCGCTGATGTTGGGCAGCGTTCTCCTGATGCCCTCCCTGCTGGCGGCCGTGATCTTTTGGGCTGAACGTCTTGCACGCCCCGGACGCGGGGAATGGATCTGGTCTGACATGCGTATGCAGCTTGGCTCGCTGAATGTTCCGCTGATGGCGCTGGCCTTGGCAATTGCAACAAATATTGGCGTAGAAACAATGACCTCCAGCTTCCGGCTCGCCTTTGTCGGATGGATCAACCAACGTTTCGCCGCCGACCTATATGTCGACACAGAAGGCCAAAGGTCCCCCGCCGAGATCATTGCGTATCTGCAGGAACACGGTCACACGCCCCGCCCTTTGATGGCTGCGGATTTGCCCAATGCAGGCCATCCGACGCGGTTGCTGGGTGTCATCAATGATCCCTATTATGCCAATCACTGGCCCATGGTCGCCAAGACCGCCACAACCTGGCCGCAGCTTCATGCCAACAACGGCATCGTGATCAATGAGCAGATGGCCCGGTCCCGAAACCTGTGGCCCGGAGACACATTTTCCCTGCCCGCCGTTGGCGACGCCAAAATACTGGGCGTCTATCCCGATTATGGCAATCCAAACCATCAAATTGTGATGTCTGCAGAGATTCTGGAACAAATTTCACCCAACGCTTTGATCTCCAATATCGCGGTTTCGACGCATGATAAACTAGGCGTAAGAGCCAGCCTGCAAAAAGAATTCAATATTCCTACGACATCAATTCTGGATCAGGCAGAGTTGCGCGATCAATCGTTGCGGATCTTCGACCAGACATTTGTTGTGACTGCGGCTTTGAATGTACTGACACTGGCCGTGGCAAGTTTTGCGCTTCTTACCAGCTTCGCTGCTCTCTGGAACCAGCGCCTGCCACAGATTGCACCAATCTGGGCCATTGGCCTGCCCACAGCCGAGCTCGCAAAGCTGGAAATCATCCGCAGCCTTGGTCTCGCCCTTTTGACCGCACTTCTTGCCATTCCGCTTGGCCTTGTGCTGGCCTGGGTGCTGCTATCTGTGACCAACGTTCTTGCCTTTGGGTGGAAACTGCCGCTGTTTCTTTTTCCCACCAGCTGGTTACGGACCGTTCTTCTAGCGCTAATGGCGGCACTTCTGGCCTGCCTGCCGTCAGCCTTGCGCCTGGCCCGTACCGCTCCAACCGAATTGCTAAAGGTTTTTTCCAGTGAACGTTAAACACGTCCTCTTTCTCCTGGCTGCCTGTTTCCCCTTCAGCCTGTCAGCCCAAGGCTATGCTGGACTTGGTCAAAGCGCAGGAGAGGGCTATCAGATCCCGCGCCGAGGTACAGAATTCTCCTTCCCGCGCGATCATGGCGCTCATCCCGATTTTCGGATTGAATGGTGGTATTTAACTGCCAATCTTCAAGATGAAACTGGGCGTGATCTTGGTATTCAGTGGACCCTGTTTCGTTCTGCAGCAGCCCCCACCGAAACCCTGGATTGGACAAGCCCGCAATACTGGCTGGCCCATGCGGCATTGACCACGCCCGACAACCATTTTTATGCCGAAAAACTGTCCCGTGGCGGCATTGGTCAAGCAGGCGTCGAAACACAGCCTTTTTCAGCCTGGATTGATAACTGGCAGATGACCAGCACTGACACAACGCTGAACCAGCTCTCCCTGACCGCGTCGGGCGAGGATTTCTCTTATGCGCTGCAGCTGAGCGCACAGGGGCCGCTGATTTTTCACGGAGAGAACGGATATTCGGTAAAATCGGAAGCGGGGCAAGCCAGCTATTACTATTCGCAACCTCATTATACGGTGACCGGAAGCATAGTCCAGAACGGGTCCAGCCAGACCGTAACGGGCACCGCTTGGCTGGACAGAGAATGGTCGAGCCAGCCATTGGCCAGCGATCAAAGCGGCTGGGATTGGTTTTCACTGCATTTTGACGGTGGGGACAAGCTGATGGGGTTTGTGCTTCGCGGCGCAAGCGGTGATTTCACCTCGGGCAGTTGGATTACGGCGGACGGTCAGGTGACCCCGCTCGCACCAGGCGCTTTTACCGCCACGGCTCTGGATCACAACAGTGACATTTCTGACAAAATCCCAACAACTTGGCTGGTAAAGCTGCCGCAGTATTCCGTCGATGTTACGGTCACCGCTGTCAACCCCAATGCCTGGATGGGGACCTCGTTTGCCTATTGGGAGGGACCGGTTCGTGTAACCGGCAGCCATTCAGGGCGCGGCTATCTGGAAATGACGGGTTACGCGGAATAGTCTGCTTAACCTCCTGATAATCCAACATCCCCTATGCTTGCACAGTTTTTTCTCAACGGGGGAGAGCCCGATGAATTTGTATCACTGCTCAATCGACCTGGCGAATGACGCGAAGGCGCTTGCCTTTGCAAATGCTGTCGATCAATGGATGACCTACCTCAAAGAGCGAGAGACTGTGCGAAATTGGCGGTTGATGCGGCGCAAGCTGCATCTGGCAAACGACAGCTGCCGGGATTTCATACTGGAGGTGGAGTTTGACAATATGACCCAGCTCGACAGTGCATTCCGGGTCCTTGGGGAACATGACGCAAAGGTCGAACGCCTATATGCCGCCGTGTCATCGTTGATCTCAGAGGTCGATGTCGGTCTGTACCGCCCCTTTCCGGATGCGGAACGCGCAGAACGTATGGCTCTGGTCTGAAAAGAAAAGCCGGACGCACAAAGGGTCCGGCCTTTCTGATCCCATTGGGTGCGTTTTACAGATCGTAGAGCGCGCTGAATTTCGAGGTGAGATAACGCATCAACGGAGCATGGGTTGGCTCTGCTCCGCAGGCATGGCGAATGGTATCCACGGGCGAGCGCAGTCCACCATGTTGTTGCAGACCATCCTTCAGCCAGCCCGTTGCAGCGCGCGTGTCGCCTTTTGCAAGATCCGCGTCCAGATCCGGCACAGCCTTGCACAGCGCATCATACAGGCAGCCCGCATAGACATTGCCCAAGGAATAAGTCGGGAAATAGCCAAACAGACCAACCGACCAGTGCACATCCTGCAGGCAACCATTTGACGGTTTGTCGACAGCATATCCAAAGTCAGCCGCAAAGCGTGTGTTCCAGGCTTCTTCCAGATCAGCAACGTCCAGAGCGCCGCTCATCAGATCGCGCTCCAAGTCAAACCGCAGCATCACATGCAGGTTGTATTGCAACTCATCCGCTTCGGTCCGGATATAGCCATTGTGGACCGCGTTAACCGCAGAATAAAAATCATCTGCCGACGCAATACCAAAGTCACCAAAGCTGTCCCGCATCTGTTCAAACAGCCAACCGGTAAAGGCGCGGCTGCGGCCGATCTGGTTTTCATAAATCCGGCTTTGGCTTTCATGCACACCCATCGAAACGCCGGATCCAAGTGGTGTCAGCAGATAGTCACGAGCGATATTCTGTTCGTAACAAGCGTGACCAACCTCATGAATTGTCGAGTAAAAGCAATTGAACGGGTCGGTCTCGCTGGTACGGGTGGTGATCCGCACATCCAGTCCGCTGCCTGAGGAGAACGGATGCACGGCTTTGTCCAGACGCCCATGAGACATATCATACCCGAAGGTCTGAGCCAGAGTTGCGGCCAATTGCATCTGCTTTGCCGCATCGAACCGGCCCGACACCGTCTTGGGTGCGGCTTTTTCCAACACAGCAGCACGTAGGGCCACCAATTCAGGGCGCATGGCGTCAAAGATCGCCGCGATCTCTGCCGCGGTGGTGCCATGTTCATAGTCCTGGATCATGGCGTCATAAACGTCGCCACCATTGGCGAGCGCCTGACCTTCTTCGCGTTTGAGCTCCACAACCTCTTCGAGCACGGGGACAAAGGCCGCAACATCCTCATTTGCGCGGGCTTCGGCCCATTTTCCCTGCGCCTCTGACGTGACACGGGCCAGGGTTTTCGCCAATGCGGCAGGCACCTTCACCGCGCGGTCATAGCTGCGGCGGATCTCACGCAAATGCGCTGCGGCCACATCGTCCGCGGCCTCGGCCTGCTCCAGCCACTCTGCGACACACGGATCCGAGCGGCGCGCATGAAGGACCGCCTCAATCGCGGACATTTCCTCTCCCCTTTGGGAAGCTGCGCCGCGCGGCATCATGGTCTCCTGATCCCACCCCAAACGGCCGGCAATCTGTGCCAAAGCCTGCGTTTCGCGCTGAAATGCCATCAGTTCGTCATATGCGGCCATCTATCTGAAATCCTTATCTAATGATCCTTGATCGAAATGCTCACCGGGTATGCCGACAGGAAGCGCGCCCGCAAGATCAACACCCAGACCAGAACCGCCACCAACTGATGCGCAATCGCAGTCTGCCAAGGCGCGGCCTGTACCACGGTGATGATGCCCAGTCCGATCTGAATTGTCACGGCTGCCATAACGGCATTAAAGGCAAAACGCGTATGCGCATGGGCGCTTGCCCGCCCTTTCAGCCAAACAACAACTGTAAAGACAAACAGGAGATAGCCGCTCATCCGGTGAACAAACTGAACAAGGCCGGGATTTTCATAGAAATTCCGCCAAATCGGCTCCAGCCCAAATGCCTGGGGCGGAAGAAACTGTCCGCCCATCAGTGGCCAATCCGTATAGGAACGGCCCGCATCAATACCCGCAACCAGCGCGCCCAACAGGATCTGAAGCATGGCAAAATGCATCAAACCGGTGGACAGGCTGAACGGTTTGGCCTCCTTGGCGCGACGCGCTTGCATCAGATCCTGCTCTCGGCGGGCCAGCCCCATCATGCACCAAGCCAACAGGCCCAGAATGGTAAAGGCAAGACCCAGGTGAATGGCCAAGCGGTAAGAGGCAACCGTCGTCACCCCCTCACCTTGGGTTACGCCGGAATGGACCATCCACCAGCCAACGGCACCCTGCACGCCCCCCAGAACGCCCGGAAGCGCAAGACGTCCAGCCCAACCGGTTGGAATTTTCCGGGTGGCAAGAAACCCAAGGAACCCAAGGGCCCAGACCAGACCTATGACACGGCCCAGCTGGCGGTGGCCCCACTCCCACCAATAGATCTGTTTGAAATCAGAGAGTTCCATCCATTTGTTCTGGATGGCCCATTGATCGATCTGCTTGTATTTATCGAACTCCGCCTGCCAGTCGGCCTCTGTCATCGGAGGGACGGCTCCGGTGATCGGGCGCCATTCGGTGATCGAAAGCCCACTGTCGGTCAGACGCGTCAACCCGCCCACGGTGATCATTGCCACCACCAGCACAAACAACAGGCCCAGCCAGACGCGGATCCACTTGCGCGCGCCATCCTGACCACGGTCCAACAGGCCAGGCGTCGGTACGCTATGTTCTGCCTTGGCCCCGCCGACCTCTTCGAAAATACTGCGTTTGCTCATGCTTGCCTCGTTCCTTTGCGCCCCGAGCTGACTTTGGCTGATATAGCGTTGATCTGCGCGATCAGTCGCGATTTTCCCGCCAGCGGACCATCTGTCGCATGATCCCGTGCAGCATCTGTACATCTGCGCGGGTCAGACGCATACGGCTCCACAGGTTGCGAAACACAACTTTCATGCCCGGCGCTTTTTCTGGCGGATAGAAGTATCCCGCCTCTTCCAACCGATCCTCATAATGTTTGACCAGTGCCTCGACCTCTTGGCCTGTTGCCCAGTCCGATTTGCCGATATCCAGAACTTCATGTTCGATCTCTTCGACCTGACGACGCCATTCATAAGCCGCAAGCAAAACACATTGGCCCAGGTTCAGCGAGGCAAATTCCGGGTTCACCGGCACGGTGATTATTGCGTTGGCCTTGGCGATATCATCATTTTCAAGACCTGCACGTTCCGGACCAAACATCACAGCGACTTTCTCACCGGCATTGATCTTCTCGGCTGCCAGTTTCATCGCAGCCTCGGGACTGAAAACTGGTTTGGTCAACTCACGCGGGCGGGCGGTCGTGGCAAAGACATAGGTGCAATCTTCCAGCGCAGCAGGCAAATCATGGGCCAATTGTGCCTCATCCAGCAGACGCCCCGCACCAGAGGCCATTGCAACCGCTTTCTGGTTTGGCCAGCCATCCCGTGGGGCGACGATCCGCATCCGGTCCAGGCCAAAGTTCCACATCGCACGCGCAGCGGCACCGATGTTTTCCCCCATTTGGGGGCGCACCAGAACAAAGGAAGGTTGAGGGGTTGGGTTTGGCATCACAGTCTCCGCAAAATCCGCCCTGCTCTACTGGTCCGGACGCGCTGGGGCAAGATCTCTCATGGGTATTGAGGGATTTGTAACCCATCTTTCTATAGGACATATCCTTGCGTCTGCCCGCAATTCCGGTAAATACCGGTCAATCGTCACACAGGAGCCCGCGGAATGGACAATCAGGCCCAAGCCCCCGAGCAGCCACAAATCTATCTGATTACCCCGCCAACATTTGAACTGGTGCGGTTCACTGACCAACTGGCCCGCGTGCTGGATGCGGAAGATATCGCCTGTGTGCGTCTGGATCTGGCGAGCCGTGACGAAGACACCCTGAGCCGCGCCAGCGATGCGCTGCGCGAGGTGACCATTGCGCGCGATGTGGCGCTGGTGATTTCTGATCACGTGGTTCTGGCAGAGCGCCTGGGCCTGGACGGTGTACACCTGACTGACGCGACCAAATCGGTTCGCAATGCCCGCAAATCCCTGGGAGCGGACGCCATTGTTGGCAGCTTCTGCGGCTCGTCCCGCCATGACGGTATGACAGCTGGCGAAGCGGGCGTGGATTACGTTTCTTTTGGACCGGTTGGCGCATCCGGACTGGGCGATGGCGATCAGGCCGAAGCCGAACTTTTTGAGTGGTGGTCCCAGATGATCGAGGTGCCCGTCGTCGCAGAAGGTGGTCTGGACACAGACGTGATCCGCACGATCTCGCCCTTCACTGATTTCTTTGGTGTTGGGGACGAGATCTGGCGGACAGAAGATCCGCTGTCGACCTTGCGCAGTTTCCAGTCGGCTATGAGCTGATTTCTCAGGTCTCTGACCTCATAACCATAAAGTCAGGCCTCAGGCAAAGGCCCGATACAGAACAATCCCGATCAGGCTGATGCTTGCAGGCATGATGACTCGCCCGCGGTATTTCGGGTGGTGCCCGAACCAAATCCCAAGCGTCAGATATCCGGCTCCGACGATCGCACCAATGCCAAAGGTCACCCCTGCCCCAAAGCCCGCCGTTGCCGGCAAGCTCAGCGACTTCAACAGACCGGAATTCTCCATATCGGCTGCAAAGGCACAACTTTGCAAAGCTGACAAAAGAAAAAGAAGCGCAAGCCGCCAAAACCGCAAAGAACGCATAAGAAGATTATCCAGCGCAAGAACCACGGTTGCCGCTGGAACGGCCCAAGCCACAGCCTCGGCCGGTGGCGACCAGCTGACAAAGGACAGCGCGACAACAGCAACAGCATGCCCGATCGCCAGCATCGCAACCTGCGCGGCCATCGGCCCCAGCCAGCCACGTTGGAAAAAGATCGCAAGCGCCAGCAGGATCAGGGCTGCCCCTTTGGGCACCACCGTTGAAAACCCGTACAACAGGTTTTCAAAAGCGATCTCTTCCAAAGAGCGCGCCGCCCCGCCAGCCAATGAAATCGCTCCTGTTGGCTGACCTTGGGCAAAATATCCGCCAAAAGGCTCTGCCACGCCATGCTGACGCAGCACAACCGCGCCAAATACCTGCGGCCAGAAGAATGTCACGGTTTGCGCTCCTTCCGGTATGTCAACGTCGAGAGAGATCCTTATGTCGTCCAGGTCGGCCAGATCGGCTAAGCTGGGCATTTGCAAATCACGCAGCCGGATGTCCGTGAAATCGCCCTCGCCAAAGGCAACCATACCATCCGTGATTTGCGCAAAATACTGGTGGACCCTATCCGTTTCGTCAGCAGCGACAAGGGGCGCACTGCCGGGTTTGATGCGAATATCCACCGACAACCTGTCACCATCGCGGAGAAAATCCACAACTGACAGGTGGTCCGATTGTGCCATCGCGCCAGAAAGCGGCGGCAACCAGAGCAAAGCACTCCAGAGACACAGGAAGATCAAAATGGGCCTGAAGGTCCGCAGCGTATTCTCCCGCGAATGGTCTTATCCCTCTATCTTAATCAACCCGAAGGGCCGCTTACCAGTGCTTTGCCAGTCCTTTTCACGTGTTTTGACCGCTCGACCGCAACACAATTGCAAAGCCATCGCAAAGCCCCAACCCTCTCTTGGCCGCCAATTGTTCCAAAGCCGCTTGCGATAACGCAAAAAGGTTGCAATAGGAGGTAAAGGCAGAGGAATTCTTACTTATGCAGCCAAAGGTCATTTGCATCGGATCGGTTCTTTGGGACATTGTCGGCCGCACGCCGCGCAGTATGGCATTGTCCAACGATGTGCCTGGCCGGATTGTACGATTGCCCGGCGGTGTGGCCCTCAATATTGCACAGGCCCTCGCCAAATTTGACCTGTCCCCGGCTGCCTTGACTGCAATCGGGCGTGACGCCGAAGGCGACGATCTGATGCGCGCCACCCGCGAATTGGGCCTGGACACGCAATATGTCCATCGCCCCGCTGAGCTGCCTACGGACTGCTACATGGCGATAGAGGGCGCAAATGGGCTGGTTGCTGCAATTGCGGATGCCCACACGCTTGAGACCGTTGGGGACGCGATCCTGGAGCCGCTGACTGACGGTCGGCTTGGCAGCCAAGAGAGCCCCTATTCCGGTCTGATTGCCCTTGACGGGAACCTGACCCTTGCGCTGCTGCAAGACATCGCCCAAAGCCCCTTGTTCGCGGCCGCAGATTTGCGGATCGCCCCGGCCTCACCGGGCAAGGCGGAACGCCTCCGTCCCTTTCTGACCCATGGGCGCGGCACGCTTTATGTCAATCTGGAAGAGGCCGGCATTCTGGTCGACCGCCTTTTTGACAGCAGCCAAGAAGCCGCCCGCGCGCTGATGGCCGCTGGGGCCGCCCGTGTTATGGTGACGCATGGGGGGCGTGACGCAAGTTTTGGCACCTCTGATGGCGTGATTTCGCAGACCCCGCCTGCTGTTACCGTCACACGAATTACAGGTGCAGGCGATACCTTCATGGCGGCGCATATTGCTGCCGAACTCCGCGGAGAGAACCCCACGGAGGCCCTAAAAGCAGCCCTCCTCGCTGCCGCGTCATATGTTTCCGGAGACCCCAACTAGAAATGGATATCACTTACTCATCCGAGGTGGCCGCTGCCAAAGCGCAAGGCCAGCCTGTCGTCGCGCTGGAAAGCACGATCATCACCCATGGGATGCCCTACCCGCGTAACGTGGAAACCGCAGCGCTGGTAGAGCAAGACATCCGCGACGCAGGTGCGACACCGGCCACCATTGCGGTGCTCGACGGACAGCTGCACGTCGGTCTGGAGGCCGAACAGCTTCAGGCGCTTGGTCAGGCGAAGAATGTCGCCAAAGTTTCCCGCGCGGATATGGCGGCCTGCATCGCAACCGGCGGCACCGGAGCCACCACGGTTGCCGCCACCATGATTGCTGCGCATCTGGCCGGGATCTCGGTCTTTGCAACTGGCGGGATTGGTGGTGTTCACAAAGGTGCTGAGACGTCTTTTGACATTTCCGCAGACCTGCCCGAATTGGCGCAGACACCGGTAAACGTCGTTGCAGCCGGAGCCAAAGCGATCCTGGATCTGCCCAAAACCCTGGAATATCTGGAAACCAACGGCGTGCCAGTAATCGCATATGGTCAGGACAGCTTCCCCGCCTTTTGGTCAGCGCAATCCGATCTGGCAGCTCCATTGCGGATGGATGACGCCGCCAGCATCGCCGCGGCTTTTGCCACACGACGCGCCATGGGTCTGCCTGGCGGGCAACTGATCGCCAATCCCATTCCGGCAGATGCGCAAATCTCGACGGATATACTGGCCCCGATCATTGCACAGGCACAAAACGAGGCCGATGCACAGGGTGTCACCGGCAAGGCTGTCACCCCGTTCTTGCTGCAACGAATCTTTGAGCTGACCGAAGGGCGGTCGCTTGAGGCCAATATCGCGCTGGTGCGAAATAACGCCAAACTGGCAGCGCGTATTGCCCAAGAGTTAACCGCCCCGACCAGTTAAATATTTTTGCGTCAAGCTACCCATTGTCGGAACGGCAAGCCGACCCTAAGTTTCAGGCGCACAACGGAATTGATGAGCAATGACAACGCCATTTGACGAAGAGCCACATCGCAGACCTGGGCTGCTTGCACGTTTACGATCCTCCTTTCTGACAGGGATCGTCGTAATCGCCCCTGTTGGCCTGACCATCTGGCTGCTGTGGTCGGCCATGGGATGGATCGACGGCGTTGTTCTGCCCTTGGTCCCGTCGACCTTTCAGCCGGAAAAATACATCGGCATCAACCTGCGCGGCGTCGGTCTGATCATCTTCCTTCTGTTCACCATCATCGTTGGATGGATTGCCAAGGGGATCCTGGGACGCTCTCTGATCAGTTTCGCGGAAGGTCTGGTGGATCGCATGCCGGTGGTGCGGTCGATCTATTCCGGCATCAAACAGATCTCGGAAACTGTGTTTGCCCAATCCGAGCGAACGTTTGAACGGGCCTGCCTGGTACAATACCCGCGCAAGGGCATTTGGGCCATCGGGTTCATATCGACCCCGGCAAAGGGCGAAATCTCAGAGAAGGCGGAAACATCGGGTAAACTGCTGAGCGTTTTTGTCCCAACCACTCCCAACCCGACCTCTGGCTTCTTGCTCTATTTCCCGGAAGAAGACGTCACCGAATTGGATATGAGTGTCGAGGATGCCGCGAAACTGGTGATTTCAGCCGGGTTGGTTTACCCCAATTCCAAAGATCCAAGTCAGTTTAAGACTGACAGCTAAGCAACTAGAAAAAAAGGCACTCTTTACCGAGTGCCTTTTTTTGTTTTGTCCCGTAAAAAAGATCAGAGCGCGGTCCAGCCACCATCAACGCTGATCGTCGTTCCCGTGATCTGCGCGGCCGCATCAGACGCAAGGAAGACCGCAGTCCCGCCAAGCTGCTCCACTGTTGCAAATTCACGCGAAGGCTGACGCTCCAGCATTACCTTTTTGATCACCTCTTCCCGGCCCATATTGTATTTCTCCATCGTATCCGGGATTTGCGCCTCCACCAGAGGGGTCAGAACATAACCAGGGCAAATGGCATTGCAGGTGATCGGCTCTTCGGCGGTTTCCAGCGCGACCGTCTTGGTCATACCCACGACCCCATGTTTGGCTGCGACATAGGCAGATTTGTAGGGTGACGCCGTCAAACCATGTGCCGAGGCGATATTGATAATCCGCCCCCATCCAGCGGCGCGCATTTTGGGCAATGCGGCTGCGCTGGTGTGAAAGACCGAATTCATGTTTATTGCGATGATTGCGTTCCACTTCTCTACCGGGAATTCATCAATCGGTGCCACATGCTGAATTCCAGCATTGTTCACCAAAACATCGCAATTTCCGGCTTTTTCAATCAAAGCGCGACATTGATCGCCATCTGACATGTCCGCCTGAATATAACGTGCGTCCACACCGAATTCCTTGGCAATGCCTTCGGCAATGGCATGATCTTCGGCGCGATCCGTGAAGGAGTTCAGCACCACATTGGCACCTGCACGCGCGATTTCCCGCGCAACACCTAATCCAATGCCGGAATTTGACCCCGTGACAACCGCAGTTTTACCTTTTAATAGCATGGCTTCTTCCCTCCGAATTGTGTATCTCGCTCTGACGCGCACTCTGCCATGCTGCACCTGCAAAGGAAACGATTTTACCGGGGGTGTGAACTGCGTGACCCAACGGCAAGTCGGTGGCAAAATAACCGGGAAGCACTGCACAAAAAAACGCCCGCACGAAGCGGGCGTTGAGTTATTGAGGCAGGTTTCATACAGGCAAGAAACCTATCGAGCAGTGATCCTGTTATAAGCAATTTCCAGCCCTCATCCAAGCTAAAAGTTTGATTTAGCATGGATGAGCCGATAGCGTCGCCACCTAAGAAAATAAGGCTTCATCGGGATTGTTGCGAAATTGGCACCTAAATATTTCTCTCGCCACATCGGCTTCTTGGCCGGAATCATGGCGATTCTCAGCTCTGTACCTGTCTATGCAGAATCAGCACACGCCATAGCTATGTATGGCGACCCTGCGCTACCACCGGATTTTGTGTCCCTTCCCTATGCCAACCCTGATGCCCCCAAGGGCGGGCGCATCACCTTTGGCGCGACCGGAGGGTTCGACACTTTGAACCCATTTGTGCGCAAAGGCAGCACGCCTTGGCATTACAGATATTGGGCGGCCGAAAGCCTGATGGGACGTAGCATCGACGAACCCTTCACGCTTTATGGCCTTTTGGCCGAATCGATAGAGGTTCCTGAGGACAGATCATGGGTTGAATTTACATTGAACCCGGCTGCCAAGTTCTCAGACGGAAGCCCGGTGACCGTCGAAGACGTGATCTGGTCTTACGAAACCCTCGGCTCAACCGGCCACAGGCGCCATCGCGGGTTCTGGACGCAAGTTTCCAAAATAGAAACAACCGGCCCGGGCAAAGTCCGCCTGACATTTGCATCCGACAACCGAGAACTGGCACTGATTGCCGGGTTGCAGCCCATTTTGAAGAAGGCGCAATGGGAGGGAAAAGACTTCGCCGAATCCGGCCTGTCCGAGGCGCCAATCTCAACATCGGCCTATGTGCTCTCGGAATACGAGCCAAACCGCTATCTTACGATGAAGCGGAATCCGGACTATTGGGGCAAAGATCTCCCTTTTCGCAAAGGCACGCAGAACGCCGACGAACTGAGAGTGGAGCTGTTTGGCGACGGAACCGTGATGTTTGAAGCCTTCAAAGCGGGCGAACTGAGCACCTACCGCGAGTACAACGCCAATCTCTGGGCGACCGCATATGATTTTCCCCGTCTGCGGTCCGGCGACGTTGTGAAGTCAGAGATCCCTCATCAAAAGCCAACCGGCATCACCGGGCTGGCCCTGAATACACGCCGCGAACCGCTGGATGATTGGCAGGTACGCGAGGCGCTGATGCTGGCGTTCAATTTCGAATACATCAATGAGACAATCACCGGCAGCCTGCAAAAACGTATCTCCTCCTACTTCTCGGGGTCGCAACTTGGACTGATCCCCGGCGAAGCAACCGGAAAAACAAAAGAGCTTTTAGAACCTTACGCCGAAAACTTAATTCCCGGTACGCTTGAAGGATATGAAGCGCCGGCGTCGGATGGCAGCCTGCGCAACCGCAAAAACCTGCGCAAAGCTGTGAAGCTCCTGCAAAATGCAGGTTGTCGGGTGACCGATGGAGCCTTGCGATGCAACGGCAACGATCCGGTTGAGCTGACCGTTTTGATCCGTCAGGCCGATCAGCAAACCAAATCCATCGTTCAAATCTATGGGCAAGCTCTGGAACGGCTGGGGATCGCGCTGAAAGCGGAAGTGGTCGATAACGCTCAGTTCGTGGAGCGTGAAAGCAACTATGAATTCGACATCATCCCCATTCGTCGTGAAATTTCGCTCAGTCCGGGCAATGAGCAGTTTCTCTATTGGGGCAGTGCCGGAGCGGATCAGCCCGGCTCACGCAATTTGCCGGGTATCAACAGCCCGGCCGTCGACGCGATGATTACTGCGATGTTGTCTGCGCAAAGCACCGAAGATTTTCAGGCTGCAGCCCGCGCCCTGGATCGGCTTCTGACCGCAGGACGATATGTGATTCCGATCTGGCAATACGACAGTGCCTATATCGCCCATGTCAAAGAGCTGAAGTTTCCGGACTACACTCCGATCTACGGCGACAAGGAGACTTATTTCCTACCAGATGTTTGGTGGATCGAACCTTAGAAGGCCAGCCAAAACCACAAACCGCGCTTTTGGGAAATGGCGCGGTTTTTTGTTGCCTTTTCAGTATTTTTCTATATTTCATGAATTATGGAAATAGAGATCATAAATAAGCTGTCGGCGCTTGCGCATGAAAAACGTCTGGACTTGTTCCGACTGCTGCTGCGCCGCTATCCCGATGCTGTGCCGGCCGGTGAAATTGCCGAGGCACTGGGCTTCAAGGCCAATACGACCTCAACCTATTTGTCGATCTTACGAAACGCCGGGCTGATTGATCAGCGCCGGACCGGCACATCCCTGTGTTACGTGGCAAAGCTCTCCGGGGTGCAGGGCATGTTTGATACGCTCCTGAACGAGTGCTGCCAGAACCGGCCGGACATCTGCACGACCGCGCCAAGCAGCCCCCTGCCAGCGCCCAGCCCGGAGCATCCGTTGAATGTGCTTTTTGTATGTTCTGGCAATTCGGCCCGCTCGATCCTTGCAGAAGCCCTCCTGAATGGTGAGGGCGCGGGACGGTTTCACGCCTATTCCGCCGGAACCGCGCCGTCGTCCGCACCGCATGGGGACGCGCTTTCGACGCTCGCCGCGCGAGGATATGAGATCAAAAACCTCTCATCCAAGGGGCTCGCCCCGTTCCTGGGTGAGACTGCGCCGCAAATGGACCTGATTGTTACGGTGTGTAATCAAGCCGCCAACGGGGAGATGCCCGGGCTACCGGGCCAGCCGCTTCACGCCCATTGGGGGGTACCCAACCCGATCACTGGCGACACCTCTGATCGGGTCGCAATGCGCGATGCGTTTGAAACACTAAAACATCGGATTCAGGCGTTCACCTGGCTTCCATTTGAAAGATTGGACCGTCTGTCTCTGCAACAGCGCATTGACGAGATCGGCCTCATGAAACCCACACATCTGACGTCTTAACAAGGGACAGTAAGTTCATGAATATATTGGTACTCTGCACTGGAAATTCCGCACGATCCATCCTTCTGGAGTCGATTTTCAACACGCTTGGAAACGGCCGCGTCACGGCGTTTTCCGCAGGCTCCCAGCCCGCTGGCAAAGTGCACCCGCAGTCCATCAAACTGCTGACCGAACTGGGTCATGACGTGTCCAATGCGCGCTCCAAATCCTGGGATGAGTTTGGCGGGCCCGATGCTCCGCGCATGGACATCGTCATTACCGTCTGCGCGTCTGCCGCAGGTGAGACCTGCCCGGTTTGGGCCGGCGCCCCCGTGCGCTGTCACTGGGGTGTGGAAGATCCCGCAGCGGCGCAGGAACCTGACTGGGATGAGGCTTTCAAAACCGCCTATAAGATCTTGAAAACGCGCGCCGAAGCCCTTTTGGAAACCAAATTCGAAAACCTCGAGTTGCCCGCGCTGACAGCTGAGCTAAAGCGGATTGGAGATCTGTCATGAGCGCGCAGAAGCTCCTGTCCGAAGGGCTCGGCACCGCATTTCTGCTCATCAGCGTTATCGGGTCAGGTATCATGGCCGAAACCCTGTCCCAAGGGAACGTGGCCCTGGCGCTTCTGGCCAATGCAATTGCCACCGGCTGTATGCTGTTTGCCATTATCACCACGCTTGGGCCAATCTCTGGCGCCCATTTCAACCCTGCGGTCACCCTGGCATTTGCTCTGCGTGGCGATCACGCATGGAAGGACGTGACACCCTATGTGATCGTTCAAATTATTGGCGGGATTCTGGGGGTTTGGGCCTGCCACTGGATGTTTGACCTGCCAATCCTGCAAACCTCCGGAACCATGCATCGCACTGGCGTGTCACAGTGGTTCTCGGAAATCGTGGCGACCTTTGGGCTGTTGTTTGTGATCTTTGGCGGTCTGCGCAGCAAACCGGAGGCGATCCCGATGCTTGTCGGCCTCTATATCACCGGGGCGTACTGGTATACATCCTCGACCAGCTTTGCGAACCCGGCTGTGACCATTGCCCGTGGTTTTTCGGATACCTTTGCAGGCATCTACCCCGGTCACATCGTGATGTTCATCGTTATGCAGCTTGTCGCTGTCGGCATCGGACACATGGTTTTGACCCGTCTCTTTGCCGAAGAGTAACCAATACCAAGGCGTTAGGCCAAGGACGTCACCCAGAGAATGGTGGCGTCCTCATCACTGACAGAGACTACATTATGCCCCATGGTCGCGTCGTAATAGGCGCTGTCGCCGCGGCGCATTTCGATCGGCTCATAAAACTCTGTATACAGTTTGATCACACCGGTCAGCACATACAGGAATTCCTCACCGTCATGGCGCACCCACCCATCAAATTCATCCATGGCACGCGCGCGCACCCGTGCACGATACGGCAGCATCTGCTTGCGCGACAAACCATCTGCCAGCAGCTCATGCTCATAGGTCGCGGTTGCATGTGCAGCGCCTTGGCCCGATTTGGTCACCGTAAAGCGTCCGTTGATCTGTTCCCGCTTTGGTGGCGTAAACAGCTGCGGAATGGAAATCTCCAACCCTTCGGCCAGTTTTTTGAGCGCCTCATAAGTGGGTGACATCTGTCCGTTTTCAATCTTGGACAGGGTTGACCGCGCCAGACCCGCCTGATTGGCGGCATGTTCCAATGTCCAATCGCGCGCCTTACGCAGCTCACGCACCCGCGCTCCCAGATCCAGCGGTTCTGGTTCAGAGGTATTCCCGTTCTCACGGGCAATCGAGATGAGGGACTTTGGATCTTTTTCTGTCATGGGCCATCTATAAGCTGCGCGCACAGGGCTTGCAACGTGTCCTGCTGCGCGGTAGCCCAATGATATGTTGTCAATTTTTGATCAAGGCCGCCATCCACCCTGCCCGCCTGACTTTAACCTCAGTGCGCATGTACTTCGTCTGGCACAAAATTATCCAGACAAAGCCGCCCTTGTCACCGCCACACGGGCGAACAGTGAAACCCTCGATTTCAAAACACTCGAAACCCGTGTTCGGGGCGTGGGCACCGGATTGCTGCAATCGGGCCTGGTCCCTGGCGATATTGTCTTGATGCGTCTGGGCAATACAGTCGATTTTCCCATCGCGTTTCTGGGCGCAATTGCCGCTGGGCTGGTCCCTGTGCCGACCTCAACACAATTGACCGTGTCTGAGACTGAGGCGATCATCAAAACCCTGTCACCGCGCGCCATTCTGCACGACCCATCCGTTGCCTCCGCTCCCTACAATACCATCCTGACACGTGATACTTTGCGGACCATGTGGGATCTGCCGCCCTGCGACTATGATCGAGGAGATCCGGAGCGTTTGGCCTATGTGGTCTATACATCCGGCACCAGCGGCACCCCCCGTCCCGTGGCCCATGCGCATCGTGCGATCTGGGCCCGCAAGATGATGATCCGGGACTGGTATGATCTGTCTGAAGGCGATCGCCTGATGCACGCAGGGGCTTTCAACTGGACCTTTACGCTGGGCACGGGTTTGATGGACCCTTGGTCGGTTGGAGCAACCGCTGTCATTCCGGGCGCGGGCGTGACTCCGTTAGATTTTCCGGACCTCCTCCGCGCAGAAAATATCAGCGTTTTCGCCGCTGTTCCGGGCATTTACAGAAAACTCCTCAAGCATCCAGATTTGTTGAACTTTACAACCCTGCGCCACGCGCTGAGCGCCGGAGAGAAACTGTCGCCCAGCATCCGTTCCGCGTGGGAGGCTGCCACAGGCCACAAGATCTACGAAGCATTTGGCATGTCGGAATGCTCGACCTTTATCTCTCATAGTCCGCGCCACACAGCGGAGCCTGACAGCCTGGGACGCCCACAGACGGGCCGCCGGATCGCGATTATTGGCGATGACGGACCTGTTCCATTGGGCGAGCCTGGCACCATCGCGGTTCACGCCTCAGATCCCGGCTTGATGAAAGCCTATATCGGTGCCGAAGATGAGACCAGGGCGCGATTTGTCGGCGAATGGTTCCTGACCGGCGATCAGGGGATCATGTCAGAGGACGGCAGCATCCATTATCAGGGTCGCAACGATGATATGATGAACGCCGGGGGCTTTCGCGTCTCGCCGTTGGAGGTCGAACATGCGCTCAGCCACTGTCCCGGTGTTACACAAATTGCCGTCACAACGGTTTCTCCCAAAGAGGATGTTGAAATCATCGCTGCCTTTTTTGTCGGGTCACCGGATCTTGATCCCGACGCTCTTTCACAATTTGCACAAACATGTTTGGCTGACTATAAGCGCCCGAAAACCTATACTCGGGTCGAAAGCCTGCCAACCAACCCGAATGGCAAATTGAACCGACACGCTTTGAGGGCGAAGTTTGAAGGATAAACCGTTATGGCAACTGTAAAACTGGATATCCTGTCAGATCCGATTTGCCCGTGGTGCTATATCGGCAAGGCAAATCTGGACAAGGCGCTGTCAGAGGTGGGTGACCATCCCTTTGTAATCGAATGGCACCCGTTTCAGCTTAATCCCGACATGCCGACCGATGGCGTGGATCGTCGCGCCTATTTGGAAACGAAATTTGGCGGCAAAGAAGGCGCAGTACAGGCCTATGCACCTGTTGTGGAACATGCGGAAAACGCCGGGCTGACTCTTAATCTGGATAAAATCACCCGCACCCCAAATACTTTGAATGCACATCGCTTGATCCATTGGGCTGGCGTTGAAGGCAATCAGACCCAGGTCGTGGACGCGCTGTTCCAAGCCTATTTTGTCGATGGTAAAGACATCGGCACCGTGGACACTCTGATTGAAATTGGCGCGTCTGTTGGTTTCGAGGCGGATGTCTTGCGAAACCTTTTGAACAGTGACAATGACTTAAACGACATTCGTGACCGGGACGCGCATTCTCGAAAGATGGGTGTCAGCTCTGTTCCAACCTTCATCGTTGCCAATCAACACGCCGTCCCAGGCGCTCAGCCGCCTGAGCTGTGGAAGCAAGTGATCGCCGATATCCAAAGCCAGCTGGCGGATACCGAAGACGCAAGCGACGCACATTAACGCGAGCCTCCTTTTGCAGTGCCGCTTTTCTGTGCTGCACTTCGGACTGGTCGATCAAAAATTGTTTCTACACTAGTGTTATTCGTTAACATGTTCTATTGCAGCGGCAGGACGCGAGGCGTGCGTGCACCGCGCCGTTTTTAATTAGAGCACCAGCCCATTGACCCAAAACACCGATGCCCCACTCGGGAAGACCGAACTGACCGCAATGGTCGCGCTCATGTTCGCAGTTGTGGCCTTCTCCATTGATGCAATGTTGCCAGCGCTGCCTGATATCGCAGCGCAGCTTTCACCAGAAGACAGCAACAAAGCACAGTTGGTCTTAACCGTTTTCCTGCTGGGAATGGGCATCGGGACGTTTTTTGCCGGGCCCCTGTCTGACACATTCGGGCGCAGGCCGGTCATCTTGCTGGGCACCGCCCTTTATGGGGTGTCCTCTGTCGTGGCAATGTTCAGCCCCTCCCTGGAACTGCTTCTTTTTTCACGATTTGTCATGGGCGTATGCGCGGCTGGACCACGTATTGTAAGCCTTGCCGTTGTGCGAGACCTCTTCAAGGGCCGCGATATGGCCCAAGTCATGTCCTACGCGATCATGGTGTTTACGCTGTTTCCAGCGGTCGCGCCTGCAATGGGGGATGCAATCATACATGTTTCAGGCTGGCGCAGCATTTTTGGTGCCTTCTTCCTGTTTTCCATGGCGGTTGTCTTTTGGGTCTTCATGCGATTGCCAGAAACAAACGGCAAGGACAGCCGCAGAACCTTGCAGCTTGGCGCTCTTGGGGCCGCCACAAAAGAGCTGTTCTCCCACCCGGTGGCGCGCGTCTCCATTGTAATCCAATCCCTTTGCATGGGCATGCTCTTTGCGACTCTGACATCGATCCAGCAAATCTACGGCGATATCTATGACCGTGCCGACAGTTTTCCCTATTGGTTCGCGCTGGTCGCTCTGGTGTCGGGTCTGGGCAGTATGATGAATGCCAAATTGGTACCACGCCTTGGCATGCGCTACATTGCGTCTGCCGGCTTGTGGTTTCAGACCGTTATAAGCTTTGCGATGCTGGTCTTCAGCCTTACCGTCCCCGCTGATCACATACCGTTTTTGTTCTTCTTGATCTGGCAATGCTCGATCTTTTTTATGATCTCGACCACGATGGGCAACCTTAACGCAATGGCGATGGAGCCTCTCGGTCACATCGCAGGATTGGCCGCATCAGTTATTGCTGCAATTTCAACCATCTGTGGCGTTATCCTAGCCACACCGGTCGGGCTGATGTTTGATGGCACACTGCGACCGATGGCTGGAGGTATGTTCTTTATGGCGCTATGTGCCGCTTTGATCATGTACAGTCTGATCAGAAGCGAGGCCCAAACGCCTAAAGCGGCGGAGTAATCCGCCGCCTAGGTTTTTGACTTCTTCTGTTGCGCGACAACTTTCTCCGCCAGATCCCGGGCAATTGCAAAGGCCCCTTTGATCTTGTCCGCGTCAGAACGCCAATCGCGACGCACCACAATCTTGTTGTCTTTGACCTTGGCCAGACCGTTTTGCCCCTGGATGAACTCCACCAACCCCTGGGGAGAGGCAAATTTGTCGTTATGGAATTGAATGGTCGCACCCTTCGGCCCGCCATCCAGCTTGGCAATTCCCGCCCGTTTGCACATCGCCTTGATGCGAACAACAAGCATCAAGGTGTTGACCTCCTTAGGCAATTTCCCAAACCGGTCAATCAGCTCCGCGGCAAAACCTTCCAGCTCCACTTTCTTGGACAAAGACGACAGACGGCGGTAAAGCCCAAGGCGTACATCCAGATCCGGCACATAGTCTTCGGGGATCAGAACCGGTACACCCAGATTGATCTGCGGCGCCCATTGATCGTCCTGTTCGGTCAGACCTTCGGCCTCGCCTGATTTGATTTTGGCAATCGCCTCTTCCAACATGGATTGATAAAGCTCGTAACCCACGTCGCGCATCTGCCCCGATTGCTCTTCACCCAGCAGGTTGCCAGCCCCGCGGATATCAAGGTCTTGAGAAGCAAGGGTAAATCCAGCCCCCAGCGTATCCAGAGACCCCAGAACCCGCAGGCGTTTTTCGGCCGTGTCGGTCAGCCTCTGGCGCGGCTTGGTGGTAAGATAGGCATAAGCGCGCGTCTTGGAGCGGCCCACACGCCCACGGATCTGGTACAGCTGCGCGAGGCCGAACATGTCGGCCCGATGGACAATCATCGTATTTGCCGTGGGGATATCAAGGCCGGATTCAACAATAGTTGTGGCCAGCAAAACATTGAATTTCCCGTCATAAAACGCATTCATACGGTCGTCCAGCTCACCCGCTGCAAGCTGGCCGTGCGCCACCACATAGTTCAGTTCTGGCAGCTGTTCCTTCAAGAACGCCTCGATCTCCGGCAGATCGGAAATACGCGGAACAACGTAAAAGCTCTGCCCCCCCCGATAATGCTCGCGCAACAGGGCTTCGCGGATGGTGACTGCGTCAAACTCGCTCACATAGGTCCGGATCGCCAGACGGTCCACCGGCGGCGTCCCTATGATCGACAAGTCCCGCACCCCGGTCAGGCTCAACTGCAAAGTCCGCGGGATCGGGGTTGCAGTCAGTGTCAGCACGTGAATGTCGCTGCGCAGTTGCTTCAAACGCTCCTTATGAGCCACACCAAAATGCTGCTCCTCGTCGATGATCAGCAAGCCAAGGTTCTGGAACTTGATATTTTTGGCCAACAAAGCATGGGTGCCGACAACAATATCTACAGTCCCGCGCGCCAGACCTTCCCGCGTTTTAGCCGCCTCCTTTGCTGAAACAAAGCGCGACAACTGCCTGACTTGTAACGGAAACCCACGGAAACGCTCGGCAAAACCGGCCGCATGTTGACGGGCCAGCAAAGTCGTTGGGGCCACAACCGCCACCTGCATGCCCGACATGGCGGCAACAAAGGCCGCGCGCATCGCAACCTCAGTTTTGCCAAAGCCCACGTCGCCGCAAACCAACCGGTCCATCGGCGCACCCGATTGCAGGTCTTCCATCACATCCGTAATCGCACGCAGCTGATCTTCGGTTTCCTGATAGGGAAAGCGTGCGGAAAATTCTTCCCAAGCATGCGGCGACGGATCCATGATCGGGGCTTTGCGCAACGCACGTTCCGCAGCAATTCGGATCAGGCGATCAGCCATCTCGCGAATACGCTCTTTCAGCTTGGCCTTTTTCGCCTGCCAGGCCCCGCCACCCAAACGGTCCAGCAAGCCCTCGTCATGGCCGTATTTGCTGAGCAGCTCGATATTTTCAACGGGCAGATACAGTTTCGCGCTTTCGGCATATTCCAGCAGCAGGCATTCATGCGCAGCTCCGGCAGCGGTGACCACTTCCAATCCCTGATAGCGCCCGATACCGTGATCGACGTGAACCACCAGATTTCCAGGTGTCAGAGATTGCGTTTCGGTCAGGAAATTCTCGGCCTTGCGCCGTTTTTTGGGAGCCCGGATCAAACGATCCCCCAAAACATCCTGCTCCGAAATTACCGTCATATCCGGGGCTTCAAACCCGTGCTCCAAGGCCCAGACCGCCAGATGCAGACCTGTTTTTCCAATCCGCGTGCCATCCGGAATTGGAACCGCCTCTGCCAGGCCTTCATCCTCAATCAAGCCTGTGAGGCGCTCACGTGCACCTTCGGAGTATGAGGCAATCACCACCGGACCTTCGGCCAGACGCGCTTTTACATGTGCGGCCAACGCCCCGAAAAGACTGATACTTTGCTGCAGTCGTTCAGGCGCAAAATTTCGTCCGATACGCGCACCTGCATCCACGACACCGGGACCGGACGCCTGGGCCAGCGGATGGAATTGGACCACCCGATGCGCAGCCACTGCGGCGTCCCATGCCGCCTCGTTCAGATACAGCAACTCGGGCGGAGTCGGTTTATAGACCGAGTCCAAACGACCCTTTTGCGCCATGGCAATTTTACGGGTTTCATATTGATCCGCGATGGTTTCCCACCGGGCCAGCCGCGCCGGCGTCACCTGATCATCAAGCGTAACCGTTGCACCCGGCAGATAGTCAAACAGGGTTTCCAGCTCTTCATGAAAGAAGGGCAGCCAATGCTCCATCCCCTGATGTTTACGCCCTGCACTGACGGCTTCATACAGAGGATCATCGCTCCCCGCCGCGCCAAATTCGATCCGGTAATTCTGGCGAAATCGCGTAATCGCCGCCTCATCCAGGATCACTTCGGACACGGGTGCCAGCTCAACAGCGTCCAACTTCTCGGTTGTGCGCTGAGACACCGGGTCAAATCGGCGTGCACTCTCCAGCACATCGCCAAAGAGATCCAGCCGCACCGGACCGCTTTCACCTGGAGGAAAGATATCAATAATGCCGCCACGCACAGCGTAATCGCCGGGTTCCATCACCGTCGGGCTTTGGGAAAACCCCATTCGAACCAGAAACTTACGCAGCGCTTCTTCGTCGATGCGATGATCAACACGCCCGTGGAAAACGGCCCCTTTCAAGACCGAACGCGCAGGCAAGCGCTGCGTGGCCGCATTAAGAGAGGTCAGTAGGACAAACTGTTTGGGGGCCTGATGCAGAAGAACCGCCAGCGTGGCCATGCGGGCTGCGGAAACATCCGGATTGGGCGACACCCGGTCATAAGGTAAACAATCCCAGCCTGGAAACACAAAGACGGGCATGTCCGGCGCAAAGAAGGCCAAAGCCGCCCGTGTCGCCTCCATCCGTTTGTCATCGCGCGCAACGTGAACAACCGGTTTGCCCGACTTATTGAGTTCTTTCAGAATCTGGCGCGCGTCAAACCCTTCGGGGACGCCACCCATTTTTACCAGTTGTGCGGTCATCACCGGTGCTCCCGCTTTAAATCGCGCCGATTTGAATGTTTTGGTACATCCCCCAAAGGGACGTTACGAAAATAGAAACAACTCCAATGAGTTGCGTGGCGAACCTGCAAGTATTCAACTGGCGCAAAAGGTCATCTCCGACCAGGCCCAGCCCATCAATCTTGTAGGCCGCACGCAGACTGACAAGAGACACCCCCACCATTGGGAAGGCGATCAGGAACACCGCCTGCGCAAATTCAATGTCAAACCAGAATCCCAAAACCGCCAAAGTGCTAAGCAGGAAACAGGCCAAAGCAACGATCCAAAGGCCTGCCACCTCCATCACATACAAGCGGCGTGCGACGTTGATCCGAACCAGAGCTTCCAGATCCTGATAGGGCTGGCCACCGCGTCTGCGGGCCCTGTTCACCAGATCAAAGGGAACGCCCAGGATCCAATGGCTGGCCGTGGACCAGGCAATCGCCAGAACAATCCAGTACCAGAGGTTGGAAAATGACCGCATATCAATCATTTCCGCCAACAAGTGAAAGAGATCCACGCTCAGGTCCTTTTTTATTCGTCATTTCTGGTGCTTGCGCGCACGTCTCTATATCAACTGTCCGGCGACCGGACACAAGCCTGTCGCGCCTGCGGCAACCTGCGCACCTTGTTTTCGACGGCTTTCCATGCAAACCAAGGGAAAAGCCCAAGCGAGAGCCAGAAGATGAAACCTACCGTCGCCTCCTTTCCAGCCGCACGCCCGCGCCGCACCAGAACTACGCAGGCGATGCGCAACTTGGTTCGTGAAAACACGCTGACGGTGGATGATCTGATCTGGCCGGTTTTCCTGCGGGACGGCACAGATGTAATGGAGCCGGTTTCCTCTATGCCCGGTGTCGTGCGGCAGTCGCTGGACAATGTGGTTAAATCCGCCAAAACCGCGCGAGATCTGGGCATCCCGGCGATTTGTCTGTTTCCCTATACCGACCCGGCCCTCAAGACAGAAGATTGCGCCGAGGCTTGGAACCCAAACAATCTGACCAACACCGCAATTCGCGCCATCAAGGACGCGGTGCCTGAACTGGCCGTGATGACCGATGTCGCGCTGGACCCTTATAATATCAATGGTCATGACGGTTTTGTGGTGGATGGGGAAGTTGTGAATGACCGCTCTGTCGAGGCCCTGGTCAAAATGACACTGGCGCAGGCGCGCTCTGGTGCGGATATTATCGGCCCTTCGGACATGATGGATGGACGCATTGGTGCGATGCGCAAGGCGCTTGAAACGGAAGGGTTTCAACACGTCTCCATCCTGTCCTATTCAGCGAAATATGCATCGGGCTTTTACGGACCGTTTCGGGATGCGGTTGGGGCTTCTGGGGCGCTCAAAGGGGACAAGAAGACCTATCAGATGGACCCTGGCAACACGGACGAAGCGCTGCGCCTGGTGGAACGTGACCTCCAAGAGGGTGCCGACATGGTTATGGTCAAACCCGGTATTGCTTATTTGGATATCTGCCACCGTGTCAAAACCACTTTTGGCACGCCGACCTTTGCCTATCAGGTCTCGGGCGAATACGCCATGATCATGGCCGCAGCGCAGAACGGTTGGATCAACGAAGACCAGGTGATGATGGAGAGCCTTCTGGCCTTTAAACGCGCAGGATGCGACGGGATCCTCACCTATTTCGCACCTGCAGCAGCCAGGCTTCTGAACGGGTAAGGCCAATTGTAAAAAATGGCAATTTGTCGCTGTTCTCTGCCGCGCGCAGATGACAATCAGCAAAGTTGAGCTTATAAATCCCAATTAAGAACGACAAAAAGTCGAGCTTGAAAACAGGACAGGCAAAATGAGCAGCAATCGTAACACGAATTTCACACGTCGGGGGTTCGCCCTCAGCGCGATGGCCGGTCTTGGTGTGACCGCCGCATGTGGCAACGGTGTCGGCACCAGCAATGCCGCCAAAATCGATGCCCGTGTGGATGCCACTCTGGACCAGATGTACAGTCTTTATCCAAACACCCGTGGCCTTGCGGAAAAGGCAACGGGCCTTCTGGTGATGCCACTGGTAACCGAGGCGGGCTTTGTCTTTGGCGGGGCCTATGGCCGGGGGGCACTGCGGATCAATGATGTGACCGTGGATTATTACTCCACCGTAAAAGGCAACGCGGGTCTGCAAATCGGCGCGCAGCAATATGCACATGTGCTCTTTTTCATGACCCAAGATGCGCTGTCGAACTTCCGCCGGTCTTCCGGTTGGGCCGCCGGCGCGGATCTGGAATATGTGATCCAGAACGAAGGGAATGCGCTTGCAGCGGACACCAACACGTTGACCTCGCCCATTCTGGCAGCGATTTTTGGACAGGCTGGCCTACGCATCGGAGCCACTCTGGAAGGCACCAAATACACGCGTATCATTCCATAAGGCGCCTGTTTTTCTTGAAAAAGCCCCGGTCAAAAGATCCGGGGCTTTTGTGTTATCCCAGCTTGCGCAGACGTTTAAACAGGCTTGACGTGTCCCAACGCCCGCCTCCCATTTTCTGCACATCTTTGTAAAATTGATCGACCAACGCGGTTACCGGAAGGCTTGCGCCATTTTCATCCGCCGCATCCAGGCAGATGCCCAGATCCTTGCGCATCCAATCGACCGCAAACCCATGTTCAAACTCATCTGCCAACATGGTCTCATAGCGGTTGGCCATCTGCCAGCTTCCGGCCGCTCCTTGGGAAATGACTTCGACAACCGCCTTGCCATCAAGATCCGATTTTTCGGCAAAATGCAGCGCTTCGGACAGGCCCTGAACCAGACCTGCAATGGCAATCTGGTTGCACATCTTGGTCATCTGCCCGGCCCCGCATTCCCCGATACGGCGGCAGATACGCGCATAGGCCTGCATGACAGGCTCCGCGCGATCATAGGCATCCGCGTCGCCACCACACATGACAGAAAGAACGCCGTTTTCCGCTCCGGCCTGCCCGCCGGACACAGGCGCATCAACAAAGGAAATGCCCGTTTCTTTGGCAACATCATAGAGTTCACGCGTCACTTTGGCCGAAACGGTGGTATGATCCACAAAGACAGCGCCCGAAGCCATACCGGCAAAGGCACCGTTTTCGCCCGCGCAGACAGAGCGCAAATCATCGTCATTGCCGACGCAGCTCATGACAAAATCAGCGCCTTGTACCGCAGCACGCGGGGTTTCGCCGAATGCGCCGCCAAATTCCGCAACCCAGGCCTCCGCCTTTGCAATTGTGCGGTTATAAACCGTCACTTCATGCCCTGCCTTTTGCAAATGTCCAGCCATAGGATACCCCATGACCCCCAAGCCCAAGAACGCAACTTTTGCCATGTGCTTTCCCCTCTGAATAACTTGCCTTATGGTCGCGCTGACCCTACCAGCCTAGGGCGCAAGCGCAAGCGACGCATCCGCTAAAGTTTTGAAAGCTCGGGAAAGATCACCACATGGCGCGACTGGTAAATTGGCTCTTGAAACTGACGGCTGTGGGCGTGCTTCTGGCTCTTGTATGCGCCATTGCGGTCTACTTCCTCGCGTCGCAATCCCTGCCGGAATATGACAAGGAGATCGCCCTGCCCGGCGTCACCGCCCCGGTTGAGATCGTGCGCGATAACGCAAATGTCCCGCATATTTTCAGCAGTTTCGGAGCCAGTGACGAAGACGTCTATTTTGGCCTCGGCTATGCCCATGCTCAGGACCGCCTGTGGCAAATGACAGTTTTGCGCCGCACCGCACAGGGACGCCTGTCTGAAGTCTTTGGAAACCGCACCATCGAGAGCGACAACCTGATGCGGCGACTGGATATCTATCGTCTGGCCCAACAATCAGTTGCATCCCAATCGGCAGAAACGCTCACAGCGCTACAAGCCTATGCCGCAGGGGTGAATGCCCGCCTGCTTGAGATCAACGAACATGCTCTGGGGCGCGGTGCTCCTGAAATGTTCCTTTACGCTGCACCTGTTGCGCCATGGCAGCCGGCTGACAGTCTGGCGCTGTTGAAGCTCTTGGCGGTGCAATCTTCAACTCAGATGCAGAACGAGATCCTGCGCACCCGAACCTCTCTGGCCCTGGAAAACCCGGACCGCCTGCGCGATATCCTGCCGGATGCGCCGGGCAATGGCATTTCCGTTCTCCCGGAATACACGGAGCTGTTTCCGCAAATGCAGGGGTATGCCAGTGCGAACAAGACGGCCCCGACAATTTGGCCCATCCCCGAACGCGGCCTTGCCAGCGCATCAAACGCCTGGGCTGCAGCGCCGAGCCGCTCGGCGGCGGGTGGAACACTTTTGGCCAATGACCCCCATAATGCGCTCAAGGCGCCCTCGGCCTGGTATCTGGCGCGGCTGGAGCTGGCGACCGGTGGCGTGATCGGAGCAACGATGCCGGGCATTCCTGCCGTACTGTCCGGCCGTTCGAACCATCTGGGCTGGGGGATTACCGCCTCATATCTGGATGACCAGGATCTGTTCATCGAACAACTCAACCCGGCCAATCCAGAGGAATATCAGACCCCAACCGGGTTCAAATCCTTCCGCACCCGCCGCGCGATTATCAACGTCAAGGATGCGCCGCCCGTTACCTCGACACTGCGCTGGACAGAAAACGGCCCGGTGCTGCCGGGGGGGATGTTCAACCTCTCGACCATAACGCCTCCTGGACATGTGGTGAGCCTCAGCTCCACGGCGCTTAGCCCTGCCGACACCACCATGACAGCTGCGCTGGATCTGATGCGCAGTCAGGACGTGGATCAAGCCATTGACGCTGCCGAAAATTTTGTTGCCCCCTCTTACAACCTCGTGCTGGCTGACATCACCCATATCGCGATGAAGACCATTGGTGCCGTGCCGCAACGCAGCAGCCGCCACCAGAGCAAAGGCCGCCTGCCGAGCCCTGGCTGGAGGCGCGAAAACCGCTGGCAGGGCCGTGCCCCCTATGCCGCCAATCCGGTATTCCGCAATCCAATCGGCGGAATTCTTGGGAACACAAACAACAAAATCGTCGAGCGCCCCTTTCCAAACCATATTTCCTATGACTGGGGTGACTCTCAACGTATTCACCGCTGGCAACGACTGATGCAATCTCGAGAGGTTCACACCCGCGACAGTTTCATCGAAGCCCAGCAAGACACCGTATCCTTTGCCGCCCGGACACTGCTGCCATTGATCGGCGCGGACCTCTGGTTCACCGGAGAAGCCGCGCCCGAGGGGACACCTGCCCGCAAGCGGCAAACTGCGCTGAATCTTCTGGCGCAGTGGAATGGCGAAATGAACGAGCATCTGCCAGAGCCTTTGATCTATGCCGCATGGGTCCGAGCTTTGCAAAAACGTCTGATTGAGGATGACATAGGCACATTGGCCGATGCGTATCCACGCGTAGACCCCCTGTTTCTGGAACGGGTGTTTCGCGATATTGACGGGGCTTCAGCATGGTGTGACATCCGACAAAGCGCGCTGGTCGAAAGCTGCACGGATATTTCGCGCCTGGCTCTTGATGACGCTATTTTGTGGATAGATGAGACCTTCGGGGGCAGGCTGGAAGCCTTGCGGTGGGGCGACGCCCATCAGGCCAGCCACATGCACGAAGCCATGGGCCGCATCCCGGTGGCGCGGTATTTTGTGAACATCAGCCAATCCACCAGCGGCGGCGACAATACTTTGCAACGCGGTCTAACCTCGGGCCGCGCTTCTGCCCCCTTCACCAATATTCACGCATCCGGCTATCGAGGCGTATACGACTTTGCCGACCCGGACAGCTCTGTCTTTGTGATCTCAACCGGGCAGTCGGGGCATTTTCTGTCGCGGTATTACGACGACATGTCCCAACTGTGGCGGCGGGGCGAATATATACCTATGTCTCTGGATGAAAACCTTGCGCGAGCGGCAGCGGTTGGTATTACACGCATACTACCGCAATAGGTGAGTGGAATCACTCGCCGTTCCCGACAAGAGAGCAATGCCCAAAGTTATTCAATACCTACTTCTTTTGACCGCATTGTTTTGTGTCGCATTGGTCTCTGTGCCACAGGCGGACAAGGAGATAACTGCGTTCTTGTCACCAGCCCAAGCTGCCCCGGTTCAACCCGGAAGCGGCAGCTATGCAAAAGTTGTCCGCACAACACTCCAGAGCCGGGCTCTGGCGGAGCATTCCTACAGCCCATCGGAACAGGTAACATCGCTTGCCACCCGGTACAGCTATGGCGACAACAGCTGGTATCTTTATGCGCCCAAAGGGGACACCCCCGCGCCCTTGGTCATTCTGTTTCACGGCTCAGGTCGTAACGGGCTGTCGATGATCGATATGTGGAAAGAGACCGCCAAGGATCAGGACGTGATCCTTCTCGCGCCCAATGCCAGCGGTCGTTCCTGGGGAACCTCCGATTTTACCATGACCAGCCTGCAAAAGATGTTGGACGCGGCGGCTCAGGAGCGAAAGATCGACCGGGAGCGGATCTATTTGTTTGGCCATTCAAACGGCGGCAGCTTTGTGACGCTTTTACTCAATGGGTTTGAGGGCCCCTGGAAGGCCGCCGCAACTCATGCGGGGTTTGCCTCTGCCGAAAACATTATCGCCCCTCTAACGGCGAAACCTTTCCGGATCTACCTCGGCGAAAAGGACCATATCTTTGGCGAAGCTCCGGCAGAAGAGACCGCACGCGCCATGGCCCGTGCTGGTCATTCGGTCACTCTTCAGTTGATCCCTGATCATTCCCACTGGTTTTACGAAATCGGCCCCCAGATCGCCCGAGACAGCTGGGCCTGGTTCAACACCCTGCCGCGGTAACAGTCACAGTTTGGCGTAACGCGCCTTCTGAGTGTCGGTCCACAAAACAGTCAGCTCAAACCCAGTGTCCGTCTGCGTTTCGCTTTGCACAACTTCCTGTTCAAACAACCATGCGCGTTGTTTACCCTGCGCAAAGGTTAGAACCAGATCTTCTTCGAAACGTTTTCCCTGTAGAAGTTGGGCAATCGTGTCCAACAACTCGGGCAATCCCTCTCCGGTCAGAGCGGAAATCGCAAGAAGGTTATCCTCACGCGTCGCGCGCTCGCGCCGCGCCTCGGCCTCATCTTCTGGCAATTGATCGATCTTGTTCCAGACCTCCAACATCGGACGATTTTCATCCACCCCCAATGACGCCAAGATCGCCTCGACATCTTCGGCCTGCGTTTGGGTTTCCTCGTGGCTGATGTCGCGCACATGCAAGATCACATCAGCCGCCAGAACTTCCTCCAGTGTCGCTCGGAAAGCGGCAACCAACTCGGTGGGCAAATCCGAAATAAAGCCAACCGTGTCCGACAGGATCACCTCTGGCCCATCGGGCAGTTCCACACGGCGCATCGTGGGGTCAAGCGTGGCAAAGAGCATGTCTTTGGCCATCACCTCTGCCCCGGTCAACCGATTGAACAGCGTGGATTTTCCGGCGTTGGTATAGCCAACAAGCGCCACAATCGGATAAGGGATCTTGGCCCGAGCGGCACGGTGCAGGGTGCGGGTTTTTACAACTTTTTCCAGCTGGCGCCGAAGTCGCACCAACTGTTCGTCAATGGCACGCCGGTCGGCTTCGATCTGGGTTTCCCCAGGACCACCAACAAAGCCCAAACCGCCCCGCTGCCGCTCCAGGTGCGTCCAGGCGCGCACCAGACGCGTGCGCTGATAGCTGAGCGCCGCCATCTCCACCTGCAAAACACCTTCACGCGTACGCGCCCGATCCGAAAAAATCTCAAGGATCAGACCCGTGCGGTCCAGGATCTTGACCTTCCAGGCTTTTTCCAGATTGCGCTGCTGCACAGGCGAAACCGGGCCGTCAATCAGCACCAGTTCGATGTCTTCCGCTTTGAGCTTCTGCGCCAATTCTTCGATCTTGCCAGAGCCAAAAAGATAGCCCGGCTGCGCTCTGGGCAGGCGGATGACATCATTGCCGATCACATCAAGATCGGGCAATGCAACAGCAAGGGAAACAGCTTCCTGAAGCGCTGCCGCTGGTTCGCGGCGCGATTGTTCAGATTTGATATCCGGATGCAACACCCAAGCCCGGGTGCGCTTCCTGTCGTGTTCCATCAAGAGGCGTCTTCACCTTCATAAAGGCTGATCGGCTGGGCGGGCATGATGGTCGAAATTGCGTGTTTATACACCAACTGCGATTGGCCATCGCGGCGCAGCAGAACGCAGAAATTATCAAACCAGGTGATCACTCCCTGAAGTTTCACACCGTTGATAAGGAAAATTGTTACTGGAACCTTGGTTTTGCGAACATGGTTCAGGAAGGCGTCCTGAAGATTCTGTCTGTCCGAAGCCATTTTTATTATCTCGCTTTTTTTCTTGTGCCACGCGCTGCGGACCAACGCGCCTGGTTTTTCTTAGTATGAACGCAGAGTAAACAAGTTTCCACCCGAAAATTCTGCATTTGCCACATGGTTAACCGCGATTGATCAGCTGCGCCAGAGGTTAGGCGAAAGAAGCGCAATGAAAGCTAAAGTTTCCAATCGCCCCAGAATCATCGCTACACAAAGGATCAATTTCGCCGGGGCCGACAACAGTTCGAGCGCAATCGGCGCGGTTCCGGCAATCTCGGTCAACGGGCCAGTGGTCGACAGCATTGCAACCGACAGAATCAAAGCCTCCTCAAAACTCGCCCCGACCGCAGAGAGCGCAGTACTGACCACCGCCAGCGACAGGGCAAAGAGCATAAAGAAGACCCAAGCCACATAGGCACCGTTGCGTTGAAGGCGCTTTGTGTTTCGCCTGGCTCCTGAAACAGAGGAAGGATGCACCAAACGCTCCAGTTCGCGCACCCCATTGAGGTAAAGGGCGAACACCCGCAACAACTTGACCCCACCCGCAGTGGTCGCGACGCCGCCGCCGATCATTGCCATTCCCATCAATATCATACCTGGCGTGGCGAGACCGGACCAATCCTGCGCGGATTGCCATTGGGCGCTTTCAAACCCCGTGGTGCTCAGGAAGGAAAGAACCGTAAAGATCGCGCCCCAAAACGCGTTGAGCGCCACCACCAAACTGTCTCCGGCATTCACCTCAAGCGCAGCAACCCAATGGCGCAGGAACAGCATCAACGGCACCGAAAGAACCAAAAACACCCCAAGGCGGAATTCGGGGTCCTGATCCAATCGTCGGCTATCAGAGCTCAGCGTGTCCGAAGAGAACGTCAGTCGTGAAAGCGAAAAGAACATGAACAGGAACATGATCATTTCACCACCCAGCCCGCTCTGGGCGTTTTCAACCCCGCCGACAGCAGAGATACCGGATGTCGACATAACAGACATTGCATGGACCACGGACGGCGTCGGACGTCCGCCTGTGATCATCAGAAGCAGCCACAAGGCCAAGGTCAGACTACAGTAAATCGGTGCAAGCGTCCGAAAGACGAGAACCAAATGCCGCCGCGCCTCTCCTTTTTCCATGTGAGATGCTGTGACAATACCTCCGGGTTCTCC
This sequence comes from Epibacterium sp. ABZ3_068, assembly GCF_056159265.1. Taxonomy (NCBI): domain Bacteria; kingdom Pseudomonadati; phylum Pseudomonadota; class Alphaproteobacteria; order Rhodobacterales; family Roseobacteraceae; genus Epibacterium; species Epibacterium sp. ABZ3_068. Next base: position 3,072,145 of record NZ_JBSWUV010000001.1, on the reverse strand, counting down.
GCGGGCCGTGACCTCAAACCCACCCAGGGACAAAGGGGCCAGCACTGCGGACGCCGCCACCAGCATCAACAAGCCCCCCAGCCAGGCAACCAACCCACGCCAAAGATGAACGCTCATGGGCAGACGATCGCCGTCTCCGAATATCGCAGCACCGGTGGTGGTGATAGAACTCACCATATCAAAATATGCGTTCAAAAACCGCGTATTGCCAAGCGCATCGACAACCGGCATGGCCAGAAACAACGGCAGGATCACAAATGTCGCAAGCAGTGACAGCAGCTGTCCCGGCATCCCATATTGCGGAACCTTATTACCCATCGACAGACCGATCAGGGTGACCAGCATCAGGCCAACAATACCTGAAAAAAAGAAACTCTGCGATGTGGGGTGATCGTCCAGGATCAAGGCGTGGATCGCAGGGATCCACATCGCCAGCGACGCCACACCCCAGATCAACAAAAACAGGGGCAAGCGCAAAATGCCGCGCGTTCTCTGACCCTTGCTGCGCATTCTAAAAGTAGTCAATGGAGACCTGCAACAGCCGCTCCACCTCGGGCACATCGCTGGACACAGCAAAGATTGCGATCACATCCCCTTCCTCGATACGCATATCACCGGCAGGGCGCTTCATCTCTCCACCTTTGAGGATCCCGCCGACCAGTGCCCCTTCCGGGAAATCAATCTCTTTTAGGGTTTTCCCGGCAATCGGAGAGGTCGACAACACCTGCGCCTCAATCACTTCGGCTTCGGCATCACCCAGCGAATACACCTGCCGCACCCGACCATAGCGGATGTGCCGCAGGATAGAGCTCACAGTTGTGGCGCGCGGGTTAATATATGCATCGATGCCCAAATGCGTAGCAAGCGGCACCAATGTGGGGTCGTTGATCAACGCAATTACAAAGGCACAACCTTGCGATTTTGCCCGGACCGCAGCCAGCAGGTTGGTCTTGTCATCATCAGTCACAGCCAGCATCGCATCCGCGCGCTCGATCCCCGCCTCTGTCATCAGATTGCGATCCAGACCGTCTCCGTGCAAGACAATGGTCCGCTCCAGTGCCTCTGCGGCACGCTCAGCTGCCTTGCGGTTTTTCTCAATCACTTTTGCCCGGGTTCTGGATTGGCGGGTTTCCAAGGCTTTGGCAACTTCCAGGCCAACGTTACCACCACCGACAAGAACCACGCGATCCTGGCGTTTTTCTTTTTTACCAAATACTTCAATGGTTCTGTTCATGTCATCGGAATGACAAAAGACATAGCAGCTGTCGCCGACAAAAAGCTGATCACCCGGGTCCGGCGCCAAAAGCGTACCATCGCGGCGCACCCCCACCACAATCGCCCGCAAGGTCGAGAACAAATCGGTTAATTGGCGCAGGGGCGTGTTGATAATCGGACAGTCCTCATCGACCTGGATACCCAACAGCTGCGCCTTACCTTCCATAAAGGTTTCGATATCAAAAGCAGCCGGCGCCGAAAGGCGCTGCATCGCAGCAGCGGCCACCTCGCGTTCGGGGCTGATCACCACATCAATCGGCAGGTGATCCCGGCGGTAAAGGTCGGAATAGATCGCATGCAGATAGCTCTTGGCCCGCAGGCGTGCAATCTTGCGCTGAACGCCAAAGACCGAATGCGCAACCTGGCACACAACCATGTTAACCTCATCCGAATGGGTTGCGGCAATCACCATATCCGCATCCCTCGCCCCTGCCCGTTCCAGCACATCCGGATAGGAAGCAAAGCCCGCGATACCCTGCACATCCAGAGTATCAGTGGCCAGACGAACCAGCTCTGGGTTGCTGTCTACGACGGTCACATCATTGAATTCGCCGGACAAATGGCGCGCGATCTGCCAGCCCACCTGTCCCGCGCCGCAGATGATTACCTTCATGTTGTGTCCCCTCGGCGCATCATTGCCAAGACTGAATGACAGAAGGGGAAAGACCGGTCAATGCAATTGTAAATATTCTGAAATTCCGCCATTCTGACTCGCATGGCACATCAAAAAATAGCATCGAATTTATGCCTTTTGGGTCTTCTCCTGTCCGCCTGCGGGCCGGTTCCAGTCTATTACAAAGAACAGACAAGTTTTGCAGCCTTGGACCAGGATCTTTTGAGCTGCCAGGTCACGGCGCTGCGCGATGCGCCTGTGGCCAATGAAATCCGTCAGGATCCGCCGGTCTTTTACCCCGGTCACCGTGTATGCCGCGATGGCACTTGCTATCACACGGGCGGCTATTGGCGCGAAGGTCGGACTTACACCGTCGACATGAACGCGCCTTTGCGACAACGGCTGGAGCGCAGTTGCATGGTTGAGAAAAACTACCGCCTGATCGAAGCCCAACGCTGCCCGCCGGGCACGGTGCGCCCGCCCAAGGATGCCTTGCGAACACTTCTCCCCCCCTCGTCAGAGACCTGCGCAATCTCGGTAAAGGACGGCCCAATCGTCCTGCGACCTGCGCCGTGACCGGCCCTCAGACGCACTCAACCGTTGTCAGAACGTAAAAGGCAGCCTAGGCTTGGTTAACAACCTTGTTTTCGAGTCACCTGTTTCTGAGGTATTGCCATGCGTCTATTTGGCCGAGTGTTTGCGCCCATTTCTGCGATTTCCGTTGCAGCCATCAGCCTGAGCGGCTGCATCCCCATTATCGAAGAAGAGCCGGAAGCCGAGAGCCCTCCAGCGGAAAGCATTGCTCCGGCAACATCTTCTTCAGGCGGCACGTCGTACACAACAGGCGCAAGAAGTTATGACGACGATCGCGGCGACGGAGGTGGTGACAGCGGAGGTGGAGACAGCGGCGGCGGCGGCGGCGGCGGCGGCGGCGGCGGCGGCGGAAGCTGGGGTTGAGCCGCGGGAGGCGCAATATGCTTCTAAGGTCATTCATCCGAAAAACACCGGCAACGGCCCTCGGCTTTTGTTTGTTTGGGCTGCCCTCCCACGCGTTGACCCTGGTCGAGATCAAGGAAGAAACAGCGCCCCAGAACATTGCCGTGGTTATCGGCATTCAGTCCTATGACCATATCCAGGACTTGAACAATACCCGACACGACGCTGAGTCCGTTGCAAAAATGTTGCGTGAGTTCGGATATAGCGTCTTTGACGGATATGATCTCGACAAACGCGGGGTTGAGCAGCTGTTGCGTGCGGCCGCCCTTAATATCCGCTCACAGGACCAGTTGTTTTTCTACTATGCAGGCCATGGCGTTCAGCTTGGGCGGCGGAACTATCTGCTGACCCGCGATGCGGCCTTGCGCGATATTCACGACCTTCCGTTCCAATCCATCACGCTGGATCAGGTCTCTGCCATTTTGGGAGGCAAGGCTGCTCAGCAAATCCTGATGCTGGACAGCTGCCGCGAAAACCCAGTGCCGGATGCGAAGGTGACAGCGGAGCTTGGTGCTGAATTATACGAAGCCCGCCAGGGGTTTGACGTGTTCCGCCCGCCCCTGAATACCTTGGTCGCCTTCTCAACATCTCCCGGCGATACCGCATTGGATGGCGAGCCCGGCGAAAACAGCCCATATACGGCAGCGGTTCTGCGTCAGTTCCCGGATCGCACAGATGAAGACGCAATGTCCGTGCTTTCCCGCATCCGCCAAGATGTTCTGACCCAAACAGCCAACCGCCAATTACCTTGGGAAAGCTCAACCTTAACCAACAAAGCTTATGTTCGCCCTGTTGCATCAGTCGCGCCAGTCACCTTGCCCCAATCCGCACCCGAACCACAGCCGATGCCGGACAGATTGGCAATCAATGTCCCTTTGGGGCGGGCCTTGGAACTGGCTGGTGAACTCCGACCCTATCTATCCGGTGACATTGATGCGGCCTTGGTCAATGCGCCCCAAAATGGCCTTTCGACAATCGGATCGCAAAAAGATGGCGGCTTCAGCCTGATATACCGCCCTAATCTTCAGGATCGCCCTGCCTCGATGGGAGCGGACAAGATCACGGATCAGTTTACCATTCGCATCGCTCAGGCTGGCGGTCCGCAGAATCTGACGGTCGACCTGAACCTCGCGCCCTCCGAGTGCGACCTTCAAGCGGGAGATCTTCTCGACCTGCAGGGGGTTGGCTTCCATCGTTTTCCGAATGAGATTGACCTGCCAGCCGCAGAGGCAGCCTGCCGCGCCGCAATTGAAGAACAGCCTGAAATCGGCCGGTTTCATTACCAACTGGGCCGAGCTCTTCAGGGCCAAGGGCGGTTGTCAGACGCTTATGTCGCCTTTGACACCGCGCAGCGTCTAGGCCATATACGCGCCAACAACGCCTTGGCATATCTGCATATCACCCCCAATATTGACCGCACGGCGGTTGCGATAAAACTGGATAAAGATCGCGCCATATCCTATTGGGAAAAAGGCGCTTCCTCGGGCGACCCCTTTTCCATGCACGCGCTGGGTAAACGCCTGTTACGGGACGAGAACAACACAACGCGTCAAAGAGGATTTGACCTGCTGAGCCGCGCGCTGGAACTGGGCCACACCTATTCCATGAACGAACTGGGCGTTTATTACCTTTGGTCGAAAACGGATCCGCAGCCGGAACGCGGGCTGTCATACCTCAATGCTTCAGCTGAACGTGGCGACATTTTCGGGATCGCAAACCTTGCCTATGTGCATCGGGACGGGCTGGCAGGACTGAATGCGAGTCCGCAGAAAGCATTTGAACTCTTTGCACAGGCCTCTGATGGCGGTCATCCCTATGCACCCGCAGAGATTGGGCGGATGATCATGGCCGAAAACTTCCCCGGCAAAGGGCCTATTGATGCATTGAAATGGTACGATATTGGCCTGACACGTGGCGATGCCTGGAGCGGTGCAAATGGCGCCTGGATCGCGCTCAACCCGCTTTCGGACAGTATCCCGCGCCCCGAGGCGATTGCGCGCGCAGGAAAGGCCTTGGCACTGCCAAATAAGGAGGCGCGCACGTCAGCTCGGAAGCTGTTGTCCGGCCGAGGCTCCACTGAAATCAACGCAGGAACTCAGTTTATCCTCAAATCCTTAGGCGCAGATATTGAAGTGGACGGCCAGTTTGGGCCAGCCTCTCGCAGTGCTTTGAATGCCCTGGCCGTTCAAGCAAATATAGAGGGCACGGCACCTGGGGATCCCGTGAAGCGTCTTGCATTTGCCGCCCGCATTCACTTTGCACTCAATCCGGTGCGGCAGGACCTCTTTTAAGGACCTGCCGTTTCAGACTTAGGCCGGGTTTTCCTCGGCCTCTTCCACGTGAGCAATCCTTGCGCCAGACTTGTTGGAAGTCACCACGCCCAGGGATTTCAACTTCCTGTGCAGCGCCGAGCGCTCCATCCCCACAAAAGAGGCGGTCCGGCTAATATTGCCGCCAAAACGGTTGATCTGGGTCAGCAAATACTCCCGCTCAAACGCTTCCCGCGCTTCGCGCAGCGGCAGGGTTGCCAGCCCACCGGCCAGCATCACACGCCCGTCCTGGCCGCTTTTCTCCTCCTCGCGGGGCAGATCCTTGGCTTCTATCAAGCCTTGCCCATCCCCCAAAATCAGTACGCGCTCCATCATGTTCTTCAGCTGGCGCACGTTACCCGGCCAGATCATCGTCTGAAGCAACGCTTCTGCATCATCAGAAAGCTGTCGCAGAGGAAGTCCTTGTGTCTCATTGAAATACTTCAAGAAATACTCAGCAAGAACAGGAATGTCCTCCCGCCGGTCCGCCAAAGACGGCACGATAATCGGCACCACATTCAATCGATGGTAAAGCTCTTGCCGGAACCGTTCCGCCGCGATCTCCTCGTCCAGATCGCGGTTTGTCGAAGAGATCACCCGAAGATCAACCTCGACCAATTCTCTGCCCCCGACGCGCTGGAACTTCTGGTCGACCAAAACCCGCAGAATTTTCGATTGTGTCCCAAGCGGCATATCTGCCACCTCATCAAAGAACACCACACCGCCATTGGCCTGCTCCAGCAATCCTGGCTCAATCCCACGCTCGTGGCTCTCCTTTCCGAACAGCACTTCCTCCATCCGGTCGGCGTCGATATTGGCACAGTTCACGGTGACAAAAGGCGCCGACGCCCGGTTGGAATGGGTATGGATATACCGCGCGGCGATCTCCTTGCCACTGCCTGCGGGGCCGGACAGCATCACACGCCCATTGGATTTGGTCACCTTGTCCAACTGGCTGATCAACATGCGAAATGCCGATGAGTTTCCAATCATGTCAGACGCGCCGGTTTCACGACGTTTAAGCGTGGTATTTTCCCGCCGCAGTCGCGATGTTTCCATTGCGCGGCGAATAACAACCATTAACTGGTCGATATTAAAAGGTTTTTCGATGAAATCATAAGCGCCTTGCTTGATGGCCGCGACCGCGATCTCGACGTTTCCGTGGCCTGAAATAATCACCACCGGAACCTCGGGCGTATCACGTTTGACCGACTTCAATATGTCGATCCCATCCATATTGCTGTCCTTCAGCCAGATATCCAGGATCAGAAGCGACGGCAGCCCATCGGCCAATTGCGCCATGCACTCATCAGAGTTGCCCGCCTTTCGCGTCGTAAACCCTTCATCTTCAAGAATATCCGAGATCAGCTCGCGAATGTCGCGCTCATCATCAACGATCAGAATGTCACTCATGTCAGACCCGTCATTACTATATTTTTATGTTTATGTGTGGTGTTCATGGCAGCAGGCAGCCGGATCACGGCCATTGCGCCAAAATGTTCATGTCCCTCAAAGACCGGCGCATCCTCAAGAGTGAGCGTACCGCCATGTTCTTCGATAATTTTCTTCACGATCGGCAGGCCCAGCCCTGTTCCCGCATCCCGCGTGGTCACATAGGGCTCAAACAAGCGCGCTCGATCCTCGGGCAAACCAATTCCGTTGTCGGCGATCGTGATTTCCAATAGTTCACTCGCCCGACGCAAACCCACGCGAATTTCCGGTTTCATGGTTTTGCCCAGTTCGGTTTTCTGTGCTGTTTCAATAGCCTCTCCCGCGTTCTTTATCAAATTTGTCAAGGCTTGCCCAATCATGGTTGAATCCAAATCCGCCATGAACGTTTCGTTTGGAATATCAGATGAGATCCGCAGATCTGGCTGTCCGGACTGCTGCAGCAGGACCGCACTGCGCAAAAGATCCCCCAGATCTTCGGGCTGCCTTTTGGGTTCAGGCATGCGGGCGAACTTGGAAAACTCGTCAACAATGCGCCGCAAGTCATTGGTCTGGCGCACAATTACATCTGTCATACTTTGCAGGATATCGCTGTTCTCTTCCCCGAGTTTCGGCGCGAATTTGCGTTTGATCCGCTCCGCGCTCAGCTGGATTGGAGTAAGCGGGTTCTTGATCTCATGCGCAATCCGGCGTGCGACATCCCCCCAGGCGGCCATCCGTTGTGCACTCACCAGATCGGTCACATCGTCAAACGCAACAACATAGCCTTCCAGCTCTCCGTCTTCGGTTTTTCGCGGCGACATCCGCACCAGCAGGTTTTCCAATTGCCCCTGCCGGGAGACCTTGATCTCTTCCTGAATCGCGTCGGCTTTGCCGGTGACAAGTTCTTCAAACAAAGGGCCGAACTCCGGCACCGCTACGGCCAGCGCGACCGACTGCTGATTTTCTTGCCAGTCCAACAGGCGCTCTGCAGACCGGTTCACAAAGGCAATCCGCCCTTTGGAATCCAAGCCCACAACTCCTGATGTGACCGAGCTCAGCACAGAATCAAACAGGCGACGGCGTTTTTCGATTTGTCGGGTGTTGCCCAAAAGCTCTTCACGCTGCGCTTTAAGTTTCCCGGTCATCTGATTGAAATACTGTCCCAATTGGGCGATCTCATCACCGGTATCTTCAGCAAGAACCTTGGCATCCAAGTCACCGGACCCCACCCGTTGCGCGGCGACGGTCAAACGTCCGACAGGACGGGACAGACGTTCCGCAAACCACATGCCCAGCCACATGGCGGCCAACACCAGGATCAAAACGAACCCAAGATACAACAGACCAAATTCAAACAGGACACGGCCGCGATCATTTTCCAGCTGATGGTACAAATCCGCGGTTTTCTGTGTCTCGTCCAAAAGGTTCAGCAGATCCCCCTCGACCTCGCGGCTGATGTAGAGGAACCGGTCGACAAAATTGGAAAGCGGAACCAGAGCGCGTAATTCACTGTTGTCCCAGTCTTCGATAATCAACAGCCCTGCCCGCTCTGCCGCTGCGATCTGTTCCGCTGTAGGACGTTCAAAGTCAAACTCATAGGATCGGTCACCGCGAACACGGATCGCGCCGCTGCCGTCGATGACATAGGCCTCTCTCAGCCCGCGCTGAACCAATGATTGCCCCTGGCCCAGCACCTCTCGCAGCTCTGCATCACTGATAAAGAAACTGCGTTGGCGGCTGTTTTCAACAAACCGCGACAGCGCTACAGCATCGTCAGTCAGATCTGCCCGCTGCACATCGTGGTAGGCTTCGGCGGCAGACAGAGAGCTACCGACAGCATCCCGCACACGGTTGGAAAACCATCCCTCCATCCCCACGTTCACAGACAAAACCGCAAAGACCGCGACGATAACTGCCGGAACCAAGGCCAGGAACGCAAAGGTTCCCGTTAGCCGCAAGTGCAGTCGCGAACCGGCTGACTTGGACCGGCGTGCCGATCGCAGCCTCACAATCTGCGTCAACACCAGAACCGCAATGGTCAGGATATAAACTAGGTCCGCCAGCAGTACCAAGCGCAACGATGATGAAGCCGAGCCCATCCCCAGCGGACCGATAATAAGATAGGTCAAAACCGCAAGGACTGGTCCCAGCAGAACCAGCCCAAAGGTTGTTACATTCCGCGTACGGCGAGACTTGCGCCACCGGTCCAGTGTCACAAACGCTCCATACGCTGAACGAAGTTGTGACCGATACGCCACTGCTCGTCCTCATTCCAATGTGAGCCATTCAGGCTCAACCGCCATATTTTGTGGTCGCATCTACGGCTACGGCGCAGTGTGACCTTATCATGTGGCGATATTACATCAGTTTGCGGCGGCGTGTCACCTCAATATCGAGATCAGTGATTTTTTTACGAAGTGTATTTCGGTTGATTCCCAAAAGTTCCGCACATCGAGCCTGATTTCCGCCCGTTGCAGCAAGGGTTATCTCGATCATCGGGGTTTCCACTTCGCGCAGAATACGCCCATAAAGGCCAGGAGGTGGCAGCATGTCCCCATGCAGGTCGAAATATCGTTGCAAGTGACGCGCCACCGAATCTGCCAGTTTCTCATTTGGCACCGCCCCGCCACCGCTGACCGGCTCACTTGCAGTTTGCGGGCCAAGTGCATTGGCAACATCGGTCTTGGTTATCTCCTCTCCGCGGGCCGTCAGCGCCAGGGAGCGCACAACGTTTTCAAGCTGGCGCACATTGCCGGGCCAGGAGAAGTGACGCAGCAGCTCGCTTGCTTCCTCATCCAGGGTCCGGTGTGGAGCACCGTCTGCTTCGGCGCGCACCAAAAAGTGGTTGGCAAGCAGCACAATATCTTCCACACGCTCGCGCAAGGCAGGCACATGCAGCTCGGTTCCGTTGATCCGGTAATACAGATCCTGACGCAGTTTGCCGGCCTCAAGCGCTTCATTTAAGTTGCGCTGACAGGTGGCCATAAACCGCGGTGCGTGCTCCCCGGGATTATCGATCATACGCACCAAACGGGCCTGAACATCATCGGGCAGATCTGCAACCTCATCCACCAGTATGGTGCCCGCCTTGGCCTGTGACAACAGACGCGAAGGACCGTCGATGGCTGTCATCACGCTTGGACTTGCGGTGACAAACGGCAGGGTCCGGCGATCCGAAAAGTCATGAATGGCACGTGCAATCAGTGACTTACCAGTTCCACTTTCGCCAGTGACCAACAGCGGCATGTCCGAATTCATCACCCGCGCAATCAACCGGTAGAGCGCTTGCATCACCTCGGTGCGACCAACCAAGGGCAACTCTTCGGGCCGCTCGTCGCTTTCGACCTGAATAGAGGTCGCCACGCTGCGCTTTTCCGTCAGCGCCTTGGCGGTGCGCTTCATCAGTTCGGGCAGATCAAAAGGCTTGGGCAGATAATCATAGGCATCCGCTTCCGCCGCCTTGATCGCAGTCATAATGGTGTTCTGAGCCGAAATGACAATCACCGGCAGGCCCGGACGGTCTTCGGCAATTTTTGGCAACATTTCCAAACCATTGCCATCCGGCATCATCACGTCCGAGATCACAACATCCCCCTTGCCTTCACCAACCCAGCGCATCAGGGTGGTCAGGGACGAGGTGGCATGCACCTTACATCCAGCACGTGTCAATGCCTGGGTCAGAACCGTGCGAATCGTACGATCGTCATCAGCAACAAGTACAGTTCCATCCATTGGCTTACTCCTTGGTTTTGCGTCCACGCGGTACGCGCGGCAGCGATAGTCTGAATTTGGTTTCGCCCGGCTCAGAATGGACAGAGATCCAACCATTGTGATCGGCGATAATCTTGCTCACCAGCGCGAGGCCCAGACCGGTTCCGTTTTCCTTGCCCGACACAAATGGGTCAAAAATATCGTCTTTGATCGCCGCCGGCAGGCCGGGGCCGTCGTCGATGATCTCTATTTGCAAGGGCAACGCACCGCCCTGCCCGTCGCGGCGTCTGAGGTTGAAAGAATGCTCATAGAATGTGCGGATCCGGATTACACCGCCGTCTCGCCCGCAGGCCTCAGAGGCGTTTTTCAGAAGATTCAGCACCACCTGCAACAGCTGGTCCCCGTCCCCCCAAGCTGGCGGCAAAGAAGGGTCATACTCTTCTATGATTGTCATATGGGCGCCAAATCCCAAAATGGCAGAGCGCCGCGCCCGGTCCAGAATATCATGCAAATTCACAGGCTTGAAATCCGGCTCAGTCAGATTTCCAAACTGTTCCACCTGCTCCAGCAGCTTCACAATCCGGCGGCTTTCGCTCACGATCAGCTCAGTCAGCTCCAGATCCTCAGGGTTCAGGTTCATGCTCAGAAGCTGAGCCGCCCCCGTGATCCCGGCCAGCGGGTTCTTGATCTCATGCGCCAACATTTCGGCCATTCCGATTGCCGATTGCGCCGCGGATTTGGCCGATTGGTTGCGGGTCAGACGCCCGGCCAATTCACGCGGTGACAGCATCAACAGCATAATACCGTTGCCACCCTGAACAGGCGCCACCTGCACCCCGCACTGCAAAGGCGACCGGTTGCGGGTTCCCACATCCAAATCATTCACAAACAAGGTGGTATTGTTGGCGCGCGCCCGGTTGAACGCCTCTTCAATCGGTGCGTCCACAGCAAGGATCTGCCAGATCTTTTTCCCTTCCAGCACCTTCTGAGATGCGTTCATGAACCCCTCGGCGGCAGAGTTGACCTCAACCACGCGATTATCGGTGCCCACCAGAAAGCTCGGCACGGGAATGGAAGCCCAGATCGAAGAATCGCTATAGGTCATGCGGCCTGCTCCCTTGGATTGGACACCAGGGCATCCGGGAGCATCTGCAAAACTTCATGCGGATCACGTGCCGTAAGCACGCGTTTTCGCAAAGCGGCCTCGGTACCGACCTCGTCCATATACCACCCAAGATGCTTGCGCGCGACGCGCACACCCAGGTCAGTTCCATAAAATGCCAGCATCGCCTCGTAATGGCGGCTCACCAGATCCACCAAAGCAACCCCGGTTGGAACCTCTGGTGCGTCAGTCCCCCACAGCGCATGGGCCACCTCTGCCAGAACCCAGGGACGCCCCTGGCTGCCACGTCCGATCATGACGCCATCGGCTCCGGATTGCTCCAAGGCCTGCCTCGCCGTCATATCATCGACGATGTCGCCATTGGCCACCACCGGAATGCTCACGGCCTCTTTGATGGTTCGGATTGCAGCCCAATCTGCCGAGCCTTTGTAGAACTGACAGCGTGTGCGACCGTGAATGGTCACCATCTGGATGCCCGCCGCCTCTGCCCGGCGCGCCACATCCGCTGCATTCAAGCTGTTGTCATCCCAGCCCAGTCGGGTTTTCAGGGTGACCGGCACCGGTGAAGCCTCAACCACCGCTTCAATCAGGCGCAACGCATGGTCGGGCGTCTTCAACAAGGCCGATCCGGAATAGCCGTTGGTGACCTTTTTGGCCGGGCATCCCATATTGATGTCGATCAGACGTGCGCCGCTGTCGGCCACGCGCCGGGTGGCCTCTGCCATCCAATAGGCGTCACGGCCTGCAATCTGCACGCTGGTATTCTCCACATCCGCGCTCAGCTCGGCGCGCTCACGCACGCCGGGTTTGGCCTGGACCATTTCCTGGCTTGCAACCATCTCGCTTACCATAAGGCCAACACCGAAGGAGCGGACCAGATCGCGAAACGGGCGATCTGTGATTCCGGCCATCGGCGCGAGCGCTATCGGCGGGGTCATGGATGTGGTTCCGATGTCAAAAGACAACTGCGTAATCCTTGTGCAATTGGGGTTAAATTAACCGAAGCGCGGGCTATGCCACAATGAAAGGCAGTTTAAAAACGCTTAGCAAATCGGCTGATGCTTATTTTTTGGGCACATTGACCCCGGTCATTGCCTCCCCTCGCATCACCCCATAAACAACAGCCACCTCTGACGGAGTAAAAAATGACCATAGCTGCACTTATTGTTGCCGCCGGACAGGGCACCCGCGCAGGAGGTGGTCTGGCAAAACAATGGCGCCCCCTTCAGGACCGCCTCGTAATTGACTGGTCTATCAAGGCCTTCCGCGATTTCGGCCTGCATCAGATCTGTGTGGTTTTGAACCCCGAAGACCCGACCGGCTGGGACCACTTTACCGGTGCTGAGGATATTTTGCTTGTCAAAGGTGCATCAGAACGGTCCGGATCGGTAAAAAACGGCCTCATGGCGCTCAGAAACCGAAATATAAACAAAGTTTTAATCCATGACGGCGCCCGCCCCTGCCTGTCGCAGCGTCTGATCTCAGATATCTGTGACGCATTGGATCACAACCGGGCGGCAGCCCCCGCAACCGAGGTCACCGATGCCTTGTGGCGCGGCACCTCGGGCCAGGTCAGCGGCACCCAAGATCGCCGCGGCCTTTATGCAGCGCAAACCCCGCAAGGGTTTGACTTTGAAACCATTCTTGCGGCTCATGCAGCCTTTCCCGGCCTCGCCGCCGATGATGTAGAGGTCGCCCGCGCTGCAGGTCACCCAGTGCACATTGTGCCCGGCGACATCGACAATATAAAGATCACCCGACCCGAGGATTTTACCCGGGCCGAACGGATCCTGACACAGACAACAGTGATACATCAGACGGAGAAGACCCCCTTGGATATCAGACTGGGCAATGGCTATGACGTGCACCGATTTGGCGACGGCGATCATGTGATCCTCTGCGGCGTCAAAATTCCCCATGAACGGGGGCTTCAGGGCCATTCTGACGCAGATGTGGGCATGCACGCGGTAACAGATGCAATCTATGGCGCATTGTCCCAAGGCGATATCGGCCAGCATTTCCCCCCCTCAGATCCCCAGTGGAAAGGGGCCGCGTCCGACATATTCCTACGCCACGCCGCAGACCTGGCACGCGGAATGGGGTTCCAGATCAGCAATGTGGATTGCACTCTTGTCTGTGAATACCCCAAAGTCGGCCCGCATGCTTTGCAAATGCGCCAAGTGATGGCTGAAATTCTCGGGATGGATGTCGATCGCGTCTCGGTCAAAGCAACCACCTCTGAACGTCTGGGCTTCACCGGGCGCAAAGAAGGCATTGCCGCGCTTGCCACGGCCAGCCTGATCAAAAACACCTGAACCAAAAGGACACGCCCATGCGCCGCGCCGCCACGATTATCGCCACTGTTGGAGGCGCGGGCTATCTGCGCCCGGCCCCCGGAACCTGGGGCTCTGCCGTCTCACTGCCGCTGGCCTATGGGCTGTTTCAAATCGGAGGGTTCCCTTTGGTAGCGGCTGGTACATTTGTAGCCTGCGCCATTGGCTGGTGGGCCACGGCCAAAGTGACCCATGGCGCAACCGATCATGACCCGTCTGAGATTGTGATTGATGAGCTGGCAGGCCAGTGGATTGCGCTATTGCCGCTTCTTTATGCGGCGTGGTCCCACGATATCCCCGCTTTGGCGCTTTATCCCGGTTGGATCAGCGCCTTTTTGCTGTTCCGGCTGTTTGACATCATCAAACCCGGTCCCGTCGGCTGGGCGGACCGGCGTGGCGATGCGCTCGGCGTCATGCTCGATGATGTCATCGCTGGCATTTTTGCCGGCATTGGCACTATGATCCTGGCAGGGATCGCACATGGAGTTCTGGGACTATGACCAAAGACCTTACCGCGCTGATCGCTACCGCGCGCGACAAGGGTGTGATGATCACCACCGCCGAAAGCTGCACCGCTGGCATGATCGCCGCCGCCCTGACCGATATCCCGGGAAGCTCAGCCGTTTTTGAACGCGGCTTTGTCACCTACTCCAATGCCGCCAAGATTGAGATGCTGGGCGTCCAGAACTCCACGCTCGATCAGTTTGGGGCCGTCAGCGAAGAAGTCGCCCGGGAAATGGCCGAAGGCGCACTTTTGCATTCGCAGGCGCAGGTGGCAGTCGCAGTTACGGGAATCGCAGGCCCAGGTGGATCCGACTTCAAACCCGAAGGCCGCGTTTGCTTTGGCCTTGCGCGGAACGGTGAAAAAACAGTCACAAAAACAGTGGAATACGGTGCAATTGGTCGCAAAAACGTGCGCGAGGCGACGAAAAATGAAGCAATCCTGCTTCTACAAGGCGCAATTTTCAGCGGTTGATTATTTTTTAGACAAACAGGGGGATTTTGCGCGTTCTTTTTATGCGATTTGCAATTTGCCCTAATTTCAACCTCGTTAATCCACCTCGCTTCTTTTTTAATCTGCAAATACCCGCTTTTTCGACCTTCAAACAAAAACACCTTGGAGGAAGAACCCGATGAATGGAGCGGACACCGCCTGGATCATCACCGCCACCGCGCTGGTCCTGTTGATGACCCTGCCCGGCCTCGCGCTGTTTTATGGCGGCCTGGTACGTGCGCGCAACGTGCTCAGCGTCTTTATGCATTGCTACGCCATTGCCTGCCTGATGAGCATCCTCTGGCTGGCTTTTGGCTATTCCATCGCCTTTGGCAGCGGCACCAGCGGCTATTGGGGCGGAATGGACAAGGTTATGCTGAATGGGGTTACCGCTGACAGCCTGTCTGGCACCCTGCCGGAAATCCTGTTCTTTGCCTTCCAGATGACATTTGCAATCATCACCCCCGCGCTGATTGTTGGCGCCTATGTGGAACGTGTGGGTTTTGGATTTGTCATGGTATTTTCCGGCCTCTGGATGCTGTTGTGCTATGCGCCGGTAGTCCACTGGATCTGGGGCGGCGGCATGCTGGCCGATGGCGGCATCTTTGGCGAAACCGGCGTGCGCGATTTTGCGGGCGGCATTGTGGTGCATGAAACAGCAGGTCTGGCCGCGCTGATCATTGCCGTGGTTCTGGGCCCACGCAAGGTGCAGAACAAACCACCCCATAACCCCGGCTATGTGGTGATCGGCGCATCGCTTTTGTGGGTTGGCTGGTTTGGCTTCAACGGCGGCTCGCAGCTGGCTGCGGATGGTGGGGCCGCTATGGCGATCACGGTCACCCATATCTCTGCCGCAACCGCATCACTGACCTGGGTTATCTGGGAACGGATCAAATACGGCAAGGCATCTGTGGTCGGCCTGGTCACCGGCACAATCGCAGGGCTTGCGTCAATCACCCCCGCGTCCGGCTTTGTAGGTCCGATGGAAGCACTGATCATTGGCGCAATCGCAGGCATCCTTTGCCAGGAAGCCGTGAACGTGGTGCGCAACCTGCTCAAGATCGACGACACGCTGGATGTCTTTGCGGTCCATGGAGTCGGCGGCATTTTTGGCACCATCATGATTGCGGCGTTTGGCCAGGGCACTTGGGCTGCGCAACTGGGCGGGCTGGCCGTGGTGGGCGTCTTTACCTTTGTGGTCACGCTGGTCCTGGTGAAACTGGTCGCCGCCGTCACCCCCATCCGCGTGGATGACGAAGCCGAGACCAACGGGCTTGACCTCTCAGCCCATGGCGAACGCGCCTATGAGCTGACGTCCTGACTGTTAAGCAATCACAAAACAACGAAACGGGCCGCTGCGGCCCGTTTTCCATATGTGGCTCTAATGTGCGGTTTAGAGACTGTTTTCAGCCATAAAGCTCGGCAGCACGCCGTTCAAACGCACGCACGATCCTCTGCATCGCCTCGTTGAAGACAACACCGATAATTCCCTGCAGAACTGCGTTCTTGAATTCAAAATCAACAAAGAACGACACATCGCAACCGCCGTCTTCGCGATCCTTGAAGGCCCAGTTTGACTTCATATGCCGAAACGGCCCGTCAAGATACTCGGTGTCGATCTCATGCACCTTGGGCCGCAGCACAACGCGACTGCCAAACCGTTCGCGAAACACTTTGAAAGAGATCACCAGATCCGCTTCCATCACCACGGCATCTCCGTTGGGCACGGTGCTGCGAATGCGCGCCGCCGCACACCAGGGCAGAAACTTGGGATATTGCGCCACATCCGCCACCAGATCATACATCTGCTGGGCGCTATAGGGCAGCGGCCGGGTTTCAGCATGGGTTGGCATGGCGGATCGCGTTTCCTTCTGTCGTTTTGCAGGCTGATGTCTTAGAAACAGAAGCAAATTTCAAGGGGGCAATCATGGAACAGCGTCCATATGTCATTGACGTGATGATCTCGGCCAAGGCAATCGCCGCTCGGATCGAGGAATTGAGCCGCGAAATCACGCAGGAATTCGCCGACACTGACAAGCTGGTTGTCGTGGGCCTCCTGCGCGGCAGCTTTGTCTTTATTGCCGATCTGGTGAGAGAACTGGACCTGCCGATCGAGGTCGATTTCCTCGAGGCGTCCTCATACGGGAATGCCATGGAAAGCAGTCGGGAAGTTCGCATTCTCAAAGACTTGCGCGGCGCAATTGAAGGTCGTGACGTGCTTGTGGTTGAAGATATCGTCGACACCGGGCACACGCTGGACCACGTGACGAAACTCTTGCGCAGCCGAAATCCCGCCCGCCTGAAAACCATTGCATTGCTGGACAAACCCTCCCGGCGCGAGGCGGATTTCAGTGCAGATTGGATCGGATTTGAGATCCCCGACGAATTTGTAGTTGGCTATGGCATTGATTTCGCACAACGAAACCGAAACCTGCCCTTTATTGGCAAGGTGCGTTTCACTGACAGCTAGAAACCTGCGCCAAATCATGTTTCAAATACTCACACATTCGTGATCCCAGCACGGCCGGATGTCGGCGTATCCTGCGCCTTGAAAAATGCATTTTACGATTTCAGCCAGCTATAAACAGGGGCCAGCATGACCATTTCCTCCAAATTGACCGCGCTTGCAGTATCCGCAATCTTTCTGAGCGCGCCCGCCTTTGCACAGGACGCCAAAGCCATCGAAGCCGCCGTAAAAGCGCGCCAGGCCCAGATGACGCTTTATGCGTTCAACCTTGGCCTTTTGGGAGGCATGGCCAAAGGGAAAATCGACTATGACGCCGAAAAAGCGCAAGCCGCAGCCTCGGGCATCGCGGCGCTGGCAAGTTTAGATGCGTCGCGTATGTGGTTGCCAGGTACGGATAATTCAGCAATTGAAAACACCCGCGCCCTACCCGCGATCTGGGCAGAGGGTTCAGACATTGGTGTCAAATCCCAAGAGTTCGGCGCCGCAGTCGCCGCAATGAACGCCGCCGCAGGCCAAGGTCTGGACGCGCTGCAAGGAGCCATGGGAGATCTGGGCGGAGCCTGTGGCAGCTGCCACAAAGCCTACCGCGCGCCCAAAAATTAAGACCACGACAGGAGCTCCAGAATGGGCAAGCTGACGCGCAGTCTTCTGGGGCTGGTTCTGATAGGCAGTGCCGGGGCGTGGTGGATCACCGCCCCGCGCCCCGTAGATCCCCAGCGTTTCGCCGAATTGGAAGGCGATACGGCCCGCGGAGAGCTGGTGTTCTGGACCGGCGGCTGTGCCTCCTGCCACGCGGCGCCCAAATCGGAAGGGGATGCGCTGCGCGTGCTGAGCGGTGGCAAATCCTTTGAAACGGATTTTGGCACTTTCTACGCGCCCAATATCTCACCCGATCCTGAACATGGGATCGGCGACTGGAGCGCTCTGGATCTGGCCAATGCAATGATGGCGGGTGTTTCACCAGACAAACGCCATTATTACCCCGCCTTTCCATACACTTCCTACGCGCGATTAAAGCCGCAGGATGTGGTGGACCTATGGGCATTTCTGCAGACACTGCCAGCCAGTTCCGTGGACAATACTCCGCATGATGTGGGCTTTCCCTTTTCGGTCCGGCGAGGCCTTGGCCTGTGGAAAACGCTCTTTGCGCATCCTGACCCAGTGATCAGCGCTAGCATGTCTGCCGAGGAACAACGCGGGCAATATCTGGTCGAAGGAGCCGCCCATTGCGGCGAATGCCACTCTCCGCGCAATGTTTTTGGCGGGATCGACTATGGTCGCTGGTTGGGCGGCGCACCGAACCCGTCGGGACAGGGAAAGATCCCCAATATAACTCCGGCAGCGCTGGATTGGTCCAAAGAGGACATTGTTGAATATCTGACCAGCGGCTTTACACCGGACTATGACAGTGCTGGCGGAGAGATGGCCGAGGTCATCGAAAACACCGCACGCATCCCGGACGAGGACCGCGCAGCAATTGCCGCATATCTGAAATCCGTCCCCACCGTCGCAAATGAATAACGCCGTCCTTCGGATAAAGAACGGCGCTTAACAGATTGATCTTACGCAAGATCAGGCCTGACCAAGTTTCGCATTTCGCGCATCTCGCAAGCGGGCAAAGTCATCACCCGCGTGGTAAGAGGAGCGCGTCAACGGGGTCGCGGACACCATCAGGAACCCTTTGCCAAAGGCTGCCTTTTCATAGGTCTCAAACTCTTCCGGCGTTACAAAACGATCCACCGCGTGGTGTTTTGGAGTCGGCTGCAGGTACTGGCCGATGGTCAGAAAGTCGATGTCCGCAGCACGCATGTCGTCCATCACTTGCTTTACCTCGCGGGCCTGCTCACCCAAACCAACCATGATCCCGGATTTGGTAAAGATCGAAGGGTCCAGCTCCTTCACCCGCTGCAACAAACGCAAAGAGTGGAAGTACCGCGCGCCCGGACGTACCTCGGCATAGAGACCCGGCACTGTTTCCAGGTTGTGATTGAACACATCGGGCTTGGCTTCAACAACGGTTTCAAGCACTTCTGGCGCACACTTCAAGAAGTCCGGAGTCAGGATCTCGATTGTGGTTTTAGGGGAGCGATGCCGCACGGCCCGAATGGTCTGGGCAAAGTGGTCCGCACCGCCATCCGCCAGATCGTCCCGGTCAACCGAGGTGATGACCACATGGTTCAGTCCCAGTTTTTCAACCGCATGGGCCACACGGCCAGGTTCAAACACGTCCAGCGCATCCGGACGGCCCGTTGCAATATTGCAGAACGTACATCCACGGGTACAGATCTCGCCCATGATCATCATGGTGGCGTGGCCCTGGCTCCAGCATTCGCCAACATTCGGACAACCCGCTTCTTCGCAGACCGTAACCAGATTGTTTTCCCGCATAATCTTGTGGGTATCGGCATACCCCTTGCCACCGGGGGCTTTGACGCGGATCCAGCTTGGCTTTTTCGGCTGGGCATTGTCAGGGCGATGCGCCTTTTCCGGGTGGCGCTGCTCAGGGATCTTGAGGTCTCTCACGCGTGTACTCTTTCGCTTGGGCCCGGACACCATGCTCCGGGCCGGTTTCGCCCATCAATTTAACATGGTTTCCAGGGAATGACACCCACCCATTCCGCAACTGTCTCATGGCTGTCTCAACCGGACATGCGGGGGCGCGCAAATCTATCAAAAACCAGTGTATTCCAAGTGCGCGGCAATGCAGCGCCACTGCGAAAAATGACTGAAATTTTGGCAACAAGCCGCTAAAATGTTGGTTAATTCCACCTCGCCGCATCGCAGCACTCACAAGATTGAATGTTCACAAAAACATCCGTTGCGATCACTTTAGAAACATTATAAATCCCTCTCCGAAGCTGTTTCGAAGTATGGATTGGAGACAATTATGAAAGCTGGCGTAACCCTCCCCGACGTGACCTTTCACACCCGCGTACGTGACGAGTCGATTGAAGGCCCGAACCCGTTCCGCTGGGAAGACAAAACCACCGCAGATTACTTTGCGGGCAAGCGCGTAATCCTGTTCTCGCTGCCGGGTGCCTTCACCCCGACATGTTCCACCTATCAGCTGCCGGGCTTTGAAAAAGGCTTTGGCGACTTCAAAGCGGAAGGCATCGACGCAATCTACTGCATGTCCGTAAACGACAGCTTTGTCATGAACAAATGGGCAGAATCCCAGAACCTGGAAAACGTCGACGTGATCCCTGACGGCTCCGGTGAATTCACCCGCAAAATGGGCATGCTGGTCGACAAAGCAAACCTGGGCTTTGGCGCGCGCTCCTGGCGGTATGCGGCCATCGTTAACAATGGTGTTGTAGAAGCATGGTTCGAAGAGCCTGGTCTGTCCGACAACCACCCGGAAGATCCCTATGGTGTCTCTTCCCCTGAAAACCTGATGAAGCACCTGAAAGAGACCGCGTCTGAAGCTGTCTAACCCCAGAGTGTCGTATCCAAAGGGCGTGCTGGTGCGCGCCCTTTCTTCCATAGGTGAACTATTCCCTATAACCCATTACCCAATCATCATTTCCTGTGTTTCTAGCGCGTCATAATGCGCCTTGAGCTGTTGCAGTGCGATACGCAGTACAATCTTGCCGGACCGCGCAGACCAGCCGAGCTGTTTTTCCGCAGCTTCCAGCCCCTCCAAATGACAACAGCAGCGGATTGCAATATCGCTGAGCCCCGGCCCAAGAGCCGCAAGCGCATCCATTGCGCGTTTGTTGGCATCCTCAGCCGGAGGGCGAAGACCAACCGGTGCGGGTTCGCAGCTGTCTGCAAATTGCTCGCGCGCCGCGGCCACATGTTCGCCGATCTGCGCCAGTTCAAAATCCTCACGCAACCGCTCTCCAGCCCGGACCAGATCCCCTGTCACAAAAGGCGTCCCATTCCGGTCGGTCAGCCGAGACAACATCGTCAGCGGCGTATCCGCGCTTTGAATCCGAGTGCGTCGCAGACGATCGCCCCCCACGGATGAAGCTGCCTGAAAATGGGCTGCAGCCTCTGCAAAGCCGCCTTCCAGTTCCAGTCGCGCCCGATTTTCCTGATCAGCCATCATCTGGGACAAAGCCGCGCGCCCCTGGTCGTTGATCTGATACCGCGAAATGCGTCCCACCTTTAGGCAGGACACCCATCCTCGCAGTGCAACTTCACCGGCGAGCACATTGGGAACGCTTATCTTCTCCCGGTCCCCGCAAACAATTACGGCCCGTTCCATCCCCTGTGCATAGGCCAGGACGGACTGGGCCGGATTAAGCCAGCCCAAAATTTGCAGCAGCTTATGTTTTGGCGCGCCCTGTTCGTCGGTCGCACAGTCGGCGAGCGGCAAAGATCCAGCGCTGTCTTTGGAGAAGTTTGTTTGCGACAAAAATTGCAAGATGATGTCAATCAGCGGATCATCCCGCATGATCTCTATCCGGCGCACCTGGCGCATGACCGTGGACGGGTGGCAGCCCGCGAAACGCGCAATCTGACGGATCGACCGCCCATTTTCCGTGTGCTCCAGATACCGCCGCGCGTCTTCTGGCACCCAACGTGGCACGCGGGTCACGTGTAATGTTTGCATTGATTTTGCCCCAGTTCTCTGTGTGTGATCTTCACCCCAATCCAAACGACAGCCCGTCGCCTCGCCCTGATTGCTTCGCCAAATGCCCGAAATCCGGCTCGGACTGACTGATTGTTTCTCCAATTTTATCAATCAAGACTAAAGGCAGCGCGCGCTCGCAGGCCACTCCCCGCAACACCTCGATAGGTTGTGATACCTTTTCATCGCTCATCGTTTAAGGAAACAGACATGCAAGATCTCACGTCGCGCCTCACAAGCCTTTCCCGCCCGCAGCTGATGATAGAAACAGCACGTCATGGACAGAAAAAATATATTCGAAACAAACATCTACACCGCGCGATAGGCCAGGCGCAGACACCGGGGATCGCAGCCGGTCTGGCCCGCCTTCTGGATTTGGAACATGAGATGAATCGTCGGCGCAAACAGCAAAACCCGGGCTACAGCCTTGTGCGCCACGTCGAATTACTCATTGCATTATTGTCGGAGTCCGAACTCTATTTGGCTGCTCAACATGCAAAAACGGGCGTCTCCCCGGTGAGGGAGCCGCCCGTTCAATCCTGTAACGCCCAGCGCGATGCCGAGCTTACATAAAGCTGTCCGGCATTGAGGCCTTCTTGGCCGCGACATAGTCTTCGAGCCTCTGTTTGATCTCCGGATCCAGCGTCGGTTCCTGATAGGTTGCAATCAGATGCTCTACCCGATTGGTCGCCAGCGTATAGGTGTCGCGTGCGCCCTCTTCTTCCCAGGTTTCAAAGGGCTTGTAGTCCAGCAAATCGGTTTTCCAGAAGGCCGTTTTGAAATTCCGCTGGGTATGCGCGCAGCCCAGATAATGCCCGCCCGGCCCCACTTCACGAATGGCGTCCATTGCCTGGGCGTTTTCATCCACCTCAATGCCTTTGGCCAAACCGTGAAGGGTACCCAGTTGATCGGCATCCATCACAAACTTTTCGAAATCGGCCACCAGACCACCTTCAAGCCAGCCACAGGAGTGCAACATAAAGTTCACGCCGGACAGAAGGCCCATATTGAGCGAATTCGCGGTTTCATAGGCAGCCTGCGCATCCGGCAGTTTCGAGCCGCAGAACGACCCCGCGGAGCGGTACGGCAGATTGAGGCGACGGGCCAGCTGCCCAGCGCCATAAGTCACCAGAGAGGCCTCTGGCGTGCCAAAGGTCGGCGCACCGGAGTTCATGTCGATCGAGGACACAAAGGCGCCAAAGATCACCGGCGCCCCCGGGCGCACCAGTTGGCTATAGGCGACACCGGCCAGAACTTCGGCCAGAACCTGCGTCAGCGTGCCCGCAACCGAGACAGGAGCCATAGCCCCGCCCACAATAAACGGAGAAATAATGCAGGCCTGGTTGTTCTTGGCATAGACTTCCAGCGCTCCCATCATCACATCGTCAAAGGTCAACGGCGAATTGATGTTGATGAGCGATGTCATCACGGTGTTTTCCTGCACGAACTCCTTGCCAAACAGGATCTCGCACATCTCCACACTGTCCTGTGCCCGACTGGGTTCCGTGACCGACCCCATAAAGGGTTTGTCCGACAGGGTCATATGCGCCAACATCATATCGAGGTGGCGTTTGTTCACAGGCACATCTGTTGGCTCACAGACCGTGCCGCCGGAATGGTGCAACCATTTCGACATATAGCCGAGCTTTACAAATTTCTGGAAATCCTCCAGCGTCGCATACCGGCGCCCGCCTTTGGCGTCGCGTACGAAGGGTGGACCATAGACCGGGGCCAGAACCAGATTGTTGCCACCGATGACCACGGATTTCTCCGGGTTGCGGGCATGTTGGGTAAACTGGCTCGGCGCGGTTTCGCAGAGTTTGCGCGCAAGCCCCCGTGGGATCCGAACACGCTCCCCTTCAATGGACGCGCCAGCCGCACGCCAGCGTTCCAGCGCCGCCGGGTTGTCGACAAAGTTGACACCGACCTCTTCCAGCACGGCTTCCGCGTTGGCTTCGATGACCTGAAGCGCTTCTTCGGTCAGAACCTCAAAGTTAGGCACCTTGCGTTCGATGTATTTTGCGGTTTCGATCTTGACCGCAGTACGTTCTGCGCGGCGGGCGGCCCCACCGCCCCCACGCGCCCGACGACGTGGTGCTCTTTCAGCTTCAGCCATGTGTTTATCCTCGGCACAGGTCTTGTGATTTGAAAGACACATACCGGACAGAGAGCTGGTGTCGCCGTTGGATTGCGTCGCATCGGGTTGAAAAGCGACATTTTGCGGCAGGAACAGATCAATTCAGGACCGTCAGTAGAGCTTGAAGCTCGCAACAAAGGGCAGATGGTCCGACACCTCATCCTTGAAATGCTCTCGTCCCATATTCATGGTCCAATGCATGGGAAACAGACGCAGGCTCCCGCGGACATAATCCGTTGCATAGGTGCGCGACACCGCAAACCCATCCAGCAAATTCGCCCGTCCTTTATCAAGGATATGGGAAAACCGGTCCTGCAGATCCCAGCAACTGACAAAATCCATCAGGTCATCTCCCCCCAGATGGTGGAAATTGCTGACGTCCTGTCCAGGGATCATGTTGAAATCCCCCATCAACAGGATTGTCTTGCGTTGGGTTCCCGGTGTTTGCCGCAATGTGGCGATATGCGCGCCAATGACCTTGCACTGGCTGTCACGCAGCTGCTGTTCACCCCGATCGCGCCCCGACTTCAAATGCACCCCGATCAGCCGGGCAGAGAATTTACCGCATTTGACATCCACCTCGATCGCCTTGCGCCCTCCGTCGTAATCGCCATTGGAACCCGGAATAAAGTTCGGATTCTCGACCGTGATCCCCTGTTTATGCAAAAAGCCGATGTGTAAATCGCCTTCCTGCTGCAAAATTGTGGCTTCGTAATTCAGTCCCATGGCCTGCAAACCCTCGGCCAGGCGATGGATGTAGGTCACCGGGTTCACCTCAACCAGCGTCACCAGTTCAGCATCCAACAAGGCAAGCCCCTCAACTTGCTTTTCAAATCGTTCCGTTGGTATCCCGCCAAATCCGGCAAGGTTCCATACGGCAATCCGCATCAATGCATGTTCAAAACTCGGCACGACAAGCCCCCCCCCAAACCAGAACAGTTTCAACCTAGCATATCAACTTAAAGGGGATTTGACGCCCATGTTGGCAGAGCCTTTCAGAAAATCCCCCGCATCATGTCCTTCACTCTTGCGAAAACCCTGTTTTCCGCCTATGGCCCAGCCATGACAGAGACATCCCATGACCGCCTTCTTATCATCGACTTTGGCAGCCAGGTAACGCAGCTGATTGCGCGTCGCTTGCGCGAGCTGAATGTCTATTGCGAAATTCATCCCTACCAGAATGTATCCATGGAATTTGTGCGTGATTTTGCGCCCAAAGCCGTGATCTTTTCTGGTGGGCCGGACAGTGTAACCCGCGAAGGGTCTCCTCGCGCGCCGCAGGAGATCTTTGATTATGGCGTGCCGATCCTTGGCATCTGCTATGGTCAGCAGACCATGATGACCCAGCTGGGTGGTAAGGTCGAAAGCGGCCATGGCACCGCTGAATTTGGCCGCGCCTATGTGACCCCGCAAAACAAGCTGGACATTCTGGATGGCTGGTTTGCGGAAGGTGACGAGCAGGTCTGGATGTCCCACGGCGACCACGTGTCAGACATTGCACCGGGGTTTGAGGTCTATGGCACCTCCCCCAATGCGCCCTTTGCAATCACCGCCGATGTCTCGCGCCACTTTTACGCTGTGCAGTTCCACCCGGAAGTGCATCACACCCCCAATGGCGCCAAGCTTTATGAGAACTTTGTCAAACTGGCAGGTTTCAAGGGCGACTGGACCATGGGCGCCTACCGCGAGCAGATGATCGAGAAGATCCGCGAGCAGGTTGGCGACAAAAAGGTGATCTGTGGCCTGTCGGGCGGCGTTGACAGTTCGGTGGCGGCTGTTCTGATCCATGAAGCGATCGGCGACCAGCTGACCTGTGTGTTTGTCGACCACGGCCTGTTGCGCAAAGGTGAGGCTGAGGAAGTCGTCACCATGTTCCGCGACAATTACAATATGCAGCTCATTCACGCCGACGAACAAGAGCTGTTCCTGGGTGAGCTGGACGGCCAGTCCGATCCCGAAACCAAGCGCAAGATCATCGGCAAGCTGTTCATCGACGTGTTCCAGAAACACGCCGACACCATCGAAGGTGCGGAATTCCTGGCACAGGGCACGCTTTACCCGGATGTGATCGAAAGCGTCTCCTTCTCTGGCGGCCCTTCGGTCACGATCAAATCGCACCACAATGTGGGCGGCCTGCCGGAAAAGATGGGTCTGAAACTGGTCGAGCCTCTGCGTGAGCTGTTCAAGGATGAGGTTCGCGCGCTCGGTCGCGAGTTGGGCCTCCCTTCGAGCTTTATCGGCCGCCACCCCTTCCCCGGACCGGGCCTTGCAATTCGTTGCCCCGGCGAGATCACCCGCGAAAAGCTGGAGATCCTGCGCGAGGCGGATGCTGTCTATATCGACCAGATCCGCAAGCACGGTCTCTATGATGAGATCTGGCAGGCTTTTGTGGCGATCCTTCCGGTGCGCACCGTGGGCGTGATGGGCGATGGCCGCACCTATGATTATGCCTGCGCCCTGCGCGCGGTGACATCCGTGGATGGGATGACTGCGGATTATTACCCTTTCACCCATGAGTTCCTGGGTGAAACCGCAACCCGGATCATCAACGAAGTCAAAGGCATCAACCGCTGCACCTATGACATCACCTCGAAACCTCCGGGAACAATCGAGTGGGAATAAGACGCCGCATAACGTGGCTTGCAAAGGCCGGGGTTCTCCTCGGCCTTTTGACCTATGGGGCTGTGATTACATGGACCTATCTCTGGCCCAGCCAACGGTTTGCGGATTTGCGCCCCGCCTCGGCGATTATCTGTTTGGCCGCAGGTTTGCGCCCCGATGGCAGCATGGGGCGCTATACTGAAGCGCGGGCGCGGCGCTGCATTGCAGCCTATAACGCGGGCCTTGCGCCAGTGTTGGCCTTCACCGGGGGAAATTCCACCCACCAAGCGCCGCCAACCGGTGAACAGATGGCTGAATTGGCGCGAGACCTAGGCGTCCCCGATCACGCGATTGTGGTGGAAAACGCCTCTGAATCAACGCTTCAAAACGCGCTGTTTACTTTGCCAAAACTTGCACAAACCCAGAACCTGATCCTGGTCACCGACAGTTTCCACCTGCCCCGCTCGGCTGTGTCGTTCTGGTGGGCGGGCGGAAGGGATCTCCAACTGTTGGCCGCAAACCCGGATTTGAAATTTGGCGAGGTGCGCCAGGCTTTGCTGATTGCGGAAACCGTTAAATTCTGGGCCAATGGTCTGCGCGCGCCCTTGTACTCGCTGGCAGGCTTCTTGGGCGTTCCGGCCTCAGCGCGCTATTGGATCGTGGAGTGAGTGTATGACGGTAGTTCTGACAGGTTACATCGACGTGCCCCTGGAACGTCTGGAGGCGGTGGAAGCCGCCCTGCAAGACCACCTCCGCCTGACCCGCGCGGAACCCGGATGCCTCAGTTTTCACGTCACCGCAAACCCGGATACCGCGGGACGTTTCGATGTCAAAGAAACATTCGTGGATCAAGCGGCCTTTGACCACCACCAGATGCGCACAAAAGCCTCGCCCTGGGCCGAGACAACCAAAGGCATGAAACGCAACTATTCCATTGAGACATCCGCCCCTTAGCGCCAGAATCGCAGGGTTTTGGAATGTGATTTTTACACCAATTTTAACTGAATAATCAGGAGTCAGCGCCTATACCCAAGACAAACCTATCTGTGCGTCTCGGAGTCTGACATGATCATTTGCCATCCGTTAAAGTTGATTTTTGTCAAACCGAAACAGGCAGGTGGCACGCCTTTTGAAATCGCCCTTTCAAAGTTTTGCGAAGCTGATTGCGTGATCACCCCGCTCTCACAGGAAGGCGAAAAAGTAAGACGTGAACTGGGGTACCCAAAGGCGCAAAATTTCACAGATCCCACATGGCCTGACGGATCAAAATCCTCAGGCGCATTTTATGACCACATCAATACCACCGATGCGCGCGATCTGATCCCGCAAGACATATGGGACACCTACACAAAAATCACAATTGTCCGAAATCCTTTCGACGTGCTGGTCTCACGGTATATCGGGGACAAGAAGACATTGAACCTGGCCACCGACTTTGGTCAGTACGCTCACATATATCGAAACGTTCTGCTGGAAAACGGTGACATCGCCCCCGTTGAGGGCGCTGATAAGCCCGATATTGTTCTTAGGTACGAGCATTTGGAAGAAGACGTAAACGGCCTTGGGATTGACGGGCTCTGGGATGTTCTTTGCA
The DNA here is from genome assembly GCF_056159265.1 of Epibacterium sp. ABZ3_068. Lineage (NCBI taxonomy): Bacteria > Pseudomonadati > Pseudomonadota > Alphaproteobacteria > Rhodobacterales > Roseobacteraceae > Epibacterium > Epibacterium sp. ABZ3_068. The sequence goes on along the minus strand of NZ_JBSWUV010000001.1, from coordinate 3,043,985 downwards.
AGATCCAGGAAATCTCCCAGTGTTCCCCGGAAACAGCGGGTTCTGTTCGGGACATGTACCAAGACGCTCCGGAAGCCGCCGAAATTGTCTACGCACAATGCCGTCCTGAGATCGAGAGGTTCGGCTACTCTGCTCCGGTCATCGGTCGCGCATCAGAAACTGACGATCCGAATTCCGAAACTCCGGGTTTCATTTTCACATTGTCTTCGGGCCGCTCTGGAACATCCTGGCTTGCCAAGTTTCTTGGCGCAAATCTGAACATCAATTCTGTACACGAGCCTTTTGGGCTGGACGACTTTGGCACGCAGATGCCCGAAATCAGCGTTATGCGCAAATTCAACGAAGTCGGCATGGACCGTACTGTCCGGGAGTTCTGGAAAAACAAACTTTCGAAACTGAAAGCGCCATATGCCGAGAGCAATCACACGCTGTGCAAATGCGGGCTCGTTGAATCTCTTGCCAAAAGTGACATTGCTGATCGGACCAAGATAATCGTTCTGCGCCGTGATCTTGTCAAACAGTGTCTCAGCTACATAAACCGAAATGATTTCAACAACATCGGCCTGGTATGGCAGTTCTACCTGAGCCCGACGTATCGAAACCGCATTGTCGACAGCACCATGTTCCAGCCGATGGGCAAGATCGGGTACGCGCTTTGGTACTGTTTGGAAATGGAAGCGCGTCAGACCTATTACACGCTGAAATACGGCGACAGGCTCGACTTTATTGAAGCAAGGCTTGAGGATGTCACAAAACCGCAAGGGGCACAAAAGCTACTGGCGGCACTGGGGCACGATAAGCCTGCAATTCTGCCCGAGAAAGCAAACGCCAACAAAATGCAAAGCGACCCGAGGCTGGAAGCAGAAATCAGAACGTTTCTGACGAACCAAAACTTTAACCCACACGAAGTTGCAACGTCCTACATGGAGCAAGGTCGCCGCCTGGACCAACCTCCTTTGATACGTGCGGCTTAGCCGTCTTCCAAAAGCAGCTTGACCATTCGGTCAAATCAAGGCCTTTCTACTGCACAAAGGAGGCCCTGATGCAGCAGGTCAATCCAATTTTCAAAACCGTGGCCTGGATGACGGGCACCATTGTGTCCTTTTCTGTCATGGCAGTGGCCGGGCGGGAGATCAGCGGCGTGCATGACACGTTCGAGATCATGGCCTTTCGCAGTGTGGTCGGTTTTGCAATTGTGGTTCTGGCCCTGACCGTCACAGGGCAATGGGGAACAGTTTCCCGTCAGAACCTGCGCACCCATGGGATTCGCAACATTTGTCACTTTACGGGCCAGAACCTTTGGTTTTTTGCAATAGCCTGGGCCCCGCTGGCACAGGTCTTTGCGCTGGAGTTCACCTCCCCCCTTTGGGCGATCTTTCTGGCACCTTTGTTTCTGGGAGACAGGATTACGCGGGTACAGCTGACGGCCGCGCTGATCGGGTTCCTGGGCGTTCTGATGGTCACACGCCCCGGCATTGGAGAAATGTCCTGGGGCGTCCCCTTTGCGGCAGGTTCTGCGATCTTTTTTGCTCTGACCGGGCTTTTGACAAAACGGCTGACCCGTATTGAAAGCGTGGCGTCCATCATGTTCTGGTTAACACTGATGCAATTGATCCTTGGCGTTCTGAGCGCCGGGATCGACGCAGATGTGACCTGGCCCACACAGGATACCTGGTATTGGCTGGTGTTGATCGGTCTGGGCGGAGTGTGTGCGCATTTCTGTCTCTCAACTGCGCTGTCGCTCTCTCCAATTGTTGTGGTCATGCCGATTGATTTCACGCGCCTGCCCGCAATTGCCGTTATTGGCGCTCTCCTTTATGGGGAGCCCTTGGATTTCTGGATAATTTGCGGTGCAGCGGTGATTTTCTTGGGAAATTACGTGAATATCATGGCTTCCCAGCGCCAAAAGACGTAACGAAACATTTACATTTCAAGAATCTTTACCTTGGGTTAGCGTTGATCCTTGCGGATTTCGGACACTACCCTTGGCATGTGGCACCCCAAAGAGGGCGCCGCCTAGGGAGGGACAAAATGAACAAGATTATGCTCGGCGCGGTTGTGCCGACTCTGTTTTTACATCTCACATCCGGCGCTTCGGCTGGTGGTCTGGACCGCAGCGGTCAGCCGATTGGCATTCTGTTTGAGGAAGGCAACTATGTTGAGTTTGCCTTTGGCCGAACCGATCCAACCGGTCATGGTACGGATGCGGCATTTGGAACGGATACAGGCGACGTTCTGGGCGGGTTTAACCAGGCCGGCGCGGGTATCAAGCTGCAACTGACCGAAAAACTGTCAGCTGCGCTCATCTACGACAAACCCTGGGGCGCAAATACTGCCTTCCCGGGTGTTGTGGGCAACACCACGTCGATGTTGGGCGGCACGCGTGCCTTTGCGGAATCTGACGCGCTGACAGGGGTTCTGCGCTATAAATTCAACGAGAACTGGAGTGTCCACGGCGGCCTGCGGTATCAGGAAATTGCCGGAGAGATCACGCTCAGCGGTTTGGCCTATGGTCCGGTCAATGGCTATAATGTTTCGCTGGAACGCGATGGCGGAACCGGCTGGCTGGTCGGCGGCGCCTATGAGCGGCCGGAAATCGCGATGCGTCTGGCGGTGACCTATAATTCGGAAGTCGACCATAACTTCAGATCGCGGGAAAACATCGCCCCCGGTGCTGTCAGCGTGACCCAGGCGACCAAGGCCAGCTCGGTCAATGTTGACTTTCAGACCGGTATTGCGCCCAAAACTCTGTTGCTGGCCAATGTACGATGGGCGGACAACAGCGTAACGGATCTGGTGCCCGCGGCCCTTGGAGCGGATCTGATCAACCTGGATGATGCGGTCACCTATACTTTGGGGGTGGCACATCGGTTTAATGAAAACTGGGTGGGATCGCTGTCGTTTACCTATGATGACGTGCACGGAGACGACGTTGTCTCCCCTCTGTCGCCGGTGCATGGCTATCAGGCGATTACGCTTGGGGTCCGCTACGAGAAAGACAATATGCGCATCTCAGGCGGTATACGGTACACCAAACTGGGAGACGCATTCGCAGCCCCACGTGGCGGCACCGTACGCGCAAGTTTTGACGACAGCGATGCGATCAGCCTCGGGTTCAAGGTCGGCTTTTCCTTCTGATACCCCATCCGACGGGGCGTGATTTTGCACCATCGCGCCCCGCCAAGCATTGACCCGCAGCCGGACGCTGGATAGCTAGTTCTGAGATCAACAGGAACCGGACGTCAATGCTGTATCCAAATGCCCAAGCCTGGCGCGATGCGCCGCATAAACGGATTTTGTTTTTTGGTATGTCAGGTCTTGGCAAGACCTATATTTCCAACATCCTGCGAGGCGCGGGCAGCTGGTTCCACTATTCGGTCGATTACCGGATCGGAACGCGGTATATGGGCGAATTCATTGCGGATAATGCCAAGGCAGAAGCAATGAAAGTCCCCTTCCTGCGGGAGCTTTTACTGTCGGATTCGATCTATATCGGGTCCAATATAAGTTTTGAAAACCTGACACCTGTTGCGGCCTATCTGGGTAAGCCCGGCGACCCTGCAAAAGGGGGGCTGCCGATTGCGGAATACCGCAAGCGTCAGGAACAGTTCCGCCAGGCTGAGATCCGCGCGCTGATGGATACAGAGTATTTCATCAACCGCTCGCAAACCTTGTATGATTACCCGAATTTCATCTGTGACAGCGGCGGGTCGATTTGCGAATGGGTGAATCCCGAAGATCCCAAGGATCCGATCCTGTCCGAGCTGGTAAAACAGACGCTGATGATCTGGATCAAGGGAGATGACGCCCACACGGCAGAATTGGTGCGCCGCTTTGACCGCGCCCCCAAGCCGATGTCTTATCAGCCGGAGTTTCTGGAACGCTCCTGGTCCGCCTATCTGGAAGAAAAACACCTGCCCGAGGATGCGGTGAACCCGGATGACTTTATCCGCTGGACTTATGCGCAGGCTCTGGCACACCGTCAGCCGCGCTATGCTGCCATGGCCAGAAACTGGGGCGTAACCGTTACCGCAAATGAAATAAGTCAGGTAAAATCCGAAACTGATTTCGAAGGTTTGATCGCCAAAGCCCTTGAGGACCGTGGCTAGCCTTCCTATTTTCCGGTCTCCATTCGAATCCAAAGGACCGTGTCCCCATGCCCATCAAGATCCCATCCGATCTCCCCGCCTTTGACGTTCTGACGAACGAAGGCGTGATGGTCATGTCGCCCGATCAGGCGGCCCGGCAGGACATTCGCCCGATCAAAATCGCTCTTCTCAATCTGATGCCCAAGAAGATCCAGACGGAGAACCAGTTCGCCCGTCTGATCGGCGCAACTCCCTTGCAGATCGAGCTGTCGCTGATCCGCATGACCGAGCATAAGACAAAAAATACCGCAGCCGCCCATATGGCGGAGTTCTATCGCCCCTTTCAGGAGGTCAAGGACGAGAAGTTCGATGGGCTGATCATCACCGGCGCGCCGATTGAGCATATGCCCTTTGAAGATGTCACCTATTGGGATGAGCTGCGCGAGGTTTTTGACTGGACGCAGACCAATGTGCACTCCACTTTTGGTGTGTGCTGGGGCGGAATGGCGATGATCAATTACTTCCACGGAGTCAAAAAGCACCTGCTGGACGCAAAATATTTTGGCTGCTACCGCCATCAGAACATGCATCCGGCTTCGCCCTATTTACGTGGATTTTCAGACGATTGCACCATCCCCGTAAGCCGCTGGACCGAGATCCGCCAGGATGAGATAGACGCCCGTCCCGGCCTTAGGACCCTGTTGGGCAGTGCCGAAGTGGGCCCTTGTTTGGTCGAAGACCCGGCCCATCGTGCGCTCTATATCTTCAATCATTTTGAATACGACAGCGACACGTTGAAACAGGAATATGACCGAGACGTTGCTGGCGGTGCCGCGATTGACGTTCCAGTCAACTACTTCCCGGATGATGATCCCGCGCAAACGCCCAAGAACCGCTGGCGCAGCCATGCGCATCTTTTGTATGGCAACTGGATCAGTGAGATCTATCAGACCACGACATTTGATCTGTCCAAAATCGGCCAGGAAAGCACGGATCTGCGGGCGTAAACACCAGCCCTGATGCTGCGGGGTTTCCCTTCCTGCGCGGCTTGGTCTATGCTTGGGCCTTGAAAACAGGAGGTTTTACCATGTCCCTGCCGTTTGATGGTGCGATCAGCAACTACTACAAAAACGAAGCCCCCAAAGAGGTGCACAAGGCGATCAAAACGGCGGCAAAAGGAAAAATCCTGAACCCGTCATACCCCTATGATGAACGGATGCCCCGCAAAGCCTATGAAAAGGCGATTGAAGGCCTTCAGATCGAACTGGTCAAAATGCAGGCCTCGATCAAGGCGCGCGGGAAACGGGTTGCCATTGTGCTGGAAGGCCGTGACGCCGCCGGAAAAGGCGGTACAATCAAGCGATTTCGCGAAAACCTGAACCCTCGTGGGGCGCGGGTTGTGGCTCTGCCCAAACCGACGGATGCAGAAAAGACGCAATGGTATTTCCAACGCTACATCGCACATCTGCCGTCAGCCGGAGAAATTACATTTTTTGACCGCAGTTGGTACAATCGCGGCGTGGTCGAAAAAGTGTTTGGCTTTTGTACCGATCAGGAACGGGAGCGCTTTTTTCATCAGGTCCGCGGTTTTGAAGAGGCGCTGGTGGATGACGGGATCAAACTGTTCAAATTCTGGCTTAACGTTGGCCGCGCTGAACAGCTGCGTCGGTTCATGGACCGTGAAAACGATCTGCTGAAACAGTGGAAGCTCAGCCCCGTCGATGTAAACGGTCTGGCCAAGTGGGACGATTATACCAAAGCGATCCAAGAGACGCTGGACCGCAGCCATTCTTTGGTTGCGCCCTGGACGATTGTGCGATCAGACGACAAACGCCGTGCACGGCTGGCAGCGATCTGCACGGTGCTGGGCCAGGTGGAATATGACAACAAGAACGAAAGCGCACTGGGGTTTTGTGATGCGCTGATCTGTGGTGGGCCGGACCTCTGGGATGGCTAAACGCGGCTACCACCACGGCAATCTGCGCCAGGCGCTGGTGGAAGCGGCGTTGCAACTGGTTGAAATAAAAGGACCAACGGGGTTTACCCTTTCTGAAGCGGCCAAGCTAGCAGGGGTGACGCCGGCAGCCGTCTATCGCCATTTCGAGGGGCGAGAGGATCTGATTGCCGAGGCCGCGCGGCAGGGCTTTGCCATGTTTGCCGATCTGATGCAGCACGCTTATGACAAGTATCAACCCTCGGCGCTGGCTGCCTTCGAAGCGACGGGCCGCGCCTATCTGGCGTTTGCCCGCAAACATCCGGGTCACTATATTGCGATGTTTGAAAGCGGAATTTCCGTAAACCGCACGCCGGAACTGGCCGAGGCCGCAGCCCGTGCGCGGGCCATTCTGGAACGCGCGGCCACTGATCTGAGCCAGCATATCCCCGAAGACAAACGCCCGCCGGCTTCAATGTTTTCCGCACACATCATGGCCATGAGCCACGGTGTGGTAGAGCTTTATGCCCGTAACGCACCCGGCGCGAGCGCCCCTTTTGCACCCGAGGATCTGCTGGAAAGCGGGATCGGCATTTACCTGCGGGGCCTCGGGCTGATTGATCCGGACAGCTGACGTTACTTCTGTGCAATCTCACCCGCACAAAAGCGAAGCGGCACAGGCAATGCAAAGGTGGCGCGGATAAAACGCTGCCTAAGCAAAGGCGCAAGGCTCAAAGACCAAAAGAGCCCCGCCCCCAGTCAGATCAATCCGGGCAGCGTGCAAGAATTTCGATGCCCAGACGATAGCGCTTGCTGACATGCAGACCCACAAGTTCCAGACCCAGATCAACCAGCAGCCCTTCGAGATCAGAGCGGTTGAAATTGTGGCAATGCTCAAACTGTGCGTAATACGGATTTGCCCCGGCCGTGGTCAGCTCGCGCCAAAAGACGCTTTCGCGATTTGGTACAGAGATCATACAAATGCCACCGGGAGCCAGATGCGCGATTGCCGATTTTAAAAAGGATTTGGGGAATGGCACATGCTCAACGACATCCATCATGCTGATGACGTTGCACTTTTCGTCGAACTCTAGCTCATCAAGATCCTTGCAGTGCGCCTCGATACCAAAACTTTTGAGCCGCTCAACATTGTCCTCACGCAAATCCAGGCCAATCGGGTGAAAGCCAAGCTCCCCTGCCGCCATCAGCAGTGCGCCATTGCCAAAGCCAATATCAAGCCATTTCCCACCTTGCACATGGCGTCGCACATTTTCGACCATTTCGGCAGAGACAGCACGCGTGCCTTCGATATTGTTGCCCGCCTTTTGCTTGTCGCTGGTGCGCGTGGCAACCAGCGCGGCGGCTTCTTCGGTGAAATAACCTTCGGTAAACTCATGGCCGCAGCCAGTGCAGGCCACCCATGTCATAAGCGGGTTTAAATCGGGGTGATAGAGTGGGTGTTTGGAGCAATCCGCCGTGCCAATATTGGTCGCTTCTGTGCAACCACAAAGCGGGCAGGCCTCATAGGCGTGCCTATCCTTGGTCTCATGCGTATGTCTTACCGGGATATTCATACAAAAGCGTCCTATGTTCGAGTCTCCGGCAACACTGAACAAATTTCACTAAAATTCCTTGAACCGATTGTCACGGTTTGCGCAAAGGACAAAAGAAAAAGGGCCGCCCAAAGGCGACCCCATAATTCGTAACTGCCAGCGATTAACGCTTGGAGAACTGGAAGGAACGACGCGCTTTGCGGCGGCCGAATTTCTTACGTTCAACAACACGGCTGTCGCGGGTCAGGAAGCCAGCGGCTTTCAGTGCGCCACGCAGGGACGGTTCGTACAGTTGCAGAGCTTTGGAAATGCCGTGCTTGACCGCGCCCGCTTGGCCGGACAGACCGCCGCCTTTTACGGTTGCGTATACGTCAAACTCGCCTTCGACGCCAGCTACGCCAAACGGCTGACGCACGATCAGCTGCAGAACGGGGCGTGCAAAGTATTTGTTCATCTCTTTGCCGTTCACTTCGATCTTGCCGGAACCCGGCTTGATCCAAACACGGGCAACAGCGTCTTTACGCTTGCCGGTGGCGTAGGAACGACCCAGCTCGTCACGAACGGGCTCACGCGGGGCCAGCTCTTCGACGGTGGTTTCAACGCCTGCAACGGCGCTCAGCTCTTCGAGAGTAGTGATCTGATCAGCCATTGATATTAGCTCCGGGTGTTTTTCTTGTTCATGGACTTAACGTCCAGAACTTCGGGGCTCTGTGCTTCATGGCCGTGCTCAGTGCCGGCATAGATGCGCAGGTTGGTCATTTGCTTGCGGGACAGGCGGTTGCCTGGCAGCATGCGCTTAACCGCTTGGAACACAACGCGCTCCGGGTGATCACCTTCCAGGATTTCCTGTTTGGTGCGCGACTTGATGCCGCCCGGGTGGCCGGTGTGCCAGTAGAATTTCTCGTCGCGTTTCTTGCCGGTCATTTGAACTTTGTCGGCATTGATCACGATGACATTGTCGCCCATATCCATGTTCGGAGTGAAGGACGGTTTGTGCTTGCCACGCAGACGCATGGCGACGATCGATGCAAGACGGCCCAGCACCACGCCTTCGGCGTCGATGATGATCCACTTCTTGTCGATGTCTGCCGGAGTAGCAGAGAAGGTTTTCATATCAGGTCAATCCTGTTGTTCGTGAAGGCCAACAGACATAAGGCTGCGACCTGAATTCGATGGAGGGGGTTTAAGGGTATCCCGCGCAGTGGTCAACACGCAAAAACATGTTTTAATTGTTGTTTTTCAATGTGTTAAAAAATAGGTATTATTATACCCCATTATGGCAGGCTCAATTGTGAGGTTTTGGCCCCTGTTGCCCCCCAGGCGGCGCTTCATCGTGCAGCTCGGGCGTAAATCCGCTTGCCCGGTGCTGATGCCAAATGTATCAAACCGGCATAAATGCGGAGAACTCACGTGTCCTATCCCAAAATTGCCGCAGTGCTTGCTGTGAGCGCAGTTGCCGCATGTAACCCCGTTGCGCCAACAACTTCTCCGCCCGTCACGGTGGCGATCAAGAACCCGGACATCAACAACAAGCGGATCACCGGGTTTCAGGAAGTCACAATCCGTTCCTACGTGCCGGGGGTTGGGGTGGAACAGTTCGACCGGGCGCTTGGTCCTTCTCCGGATGAGCGAGAAGAAATCGAAAATGCCAAATGTGTCATAGAGACGGCAGAGTTCATTCTGACATTCACCACGCCACGCACGCTGGCCCTGCCCAAATTCACCTCCCGCCCCACACGGGGAACACTCAAATGTGTGCGGGACAATCTGGAAGGCGGCGTTGGAATTTCGCCGGTGCCCAATACGCCCGTGTTTGGAACCGCGACCCCCACAGGCATTCTTGTGGCGGCATTGACTGCAAGCATTGCCGCCAATCGCGATGTCTGGGTCTATTCGATCCCGCAGGTCACATTGTACCCCGCCGAGGCTTTGCCCAGTGAACCGGAAGCAGAGGCCGCACAGGGTGCCTCTGGAGCGGATCACCCGTGACTTGCCTTATCCGCTGATCTGTTCGGGCGGATTGTCCAACAGGATACACAGGCGGCGCATTGCGTCTTCGAATTTACCAATGGACACATGGGCGTTGACCGCAATGCGCACCGCATGAGGCGCACGCCCATCCCGCAGAGCAAACTCGTCTGCGGAGCGGATCTGGATGCCTTCCGCCTCTGCAGCACGTGTAAAGGGTCCGGCCCGCCAACCCACCGGCAAACGCAACCAGATAAAGGGCACATCCGGGCTCCAATTGATGTCAAACCCGCCAATGGCGTTGACAGCCACCCGCACGTAACGGCTCATCTCTTTGCGCACGTCCTGCATCAGGCGCGGCGTACGGGGGTCGGTCAGCAAGAGACGGGTCAACTCCGCCGTATGCTGCCCCACACCAAAGAAACTGTACTCCGCAGCACGGCGCAGCACATTCACTCCTCCCTGTGGAGCCACCGCAAAGCCCACGCGGATGGCCGGGGTCAGAAGTTTCGACAGCGAGGTCACATACCAGGCCAGCTCCGGTGCCAGTGACCGGTAGCTTGGTGCCTGTGCTTCGCCCAGCCTGTAACAATCATCTTCGATGATCTGTACATTGTGTCGCCGCGCGACCTCTACAATTTCGAGCCTGCGTTCCAACGGGGTAAACAAACCAGTCGGATTGTGCACTTCCGGGCTGGTACAAAGCACAGTCGCGCCGGTTTTTCGGATCATCAACTCCAGAATATCCGGTCGAAGCCCATGTTCATCCATCGCAACACCAACGACATTGGCCCGCAGCATGTCCGCAGCCCGGCGAAATCCGGCATAGGCCAGCTCTTCCACCATAATCACAGGGTTTGGTCCCCGCAGGCAGGCCTGCAATGTGATCATCAATCCGTTTTGTCCCCCATGGGTCAATACAATATCCTGCTCCCGTACCGGACCAATTGGCGCTTTGGAAATCCACTGCGCCACGGCCTCGCGCACTGGTTCATAAGCGTCGCGGGTCGGGTAGTTCAGCAACGTGTGCGGGTCGCATTCCGCAATCTTGCGCAGGGCTTCGCGAATGGCCGCCACCTGCCCCATATCCGCGATCCGCGGGCTGAAGAGACTTACGTGTTTCGGGTCCTTGGATTCAAACAGATGTAACTGCCGAGACCAGACATCATCCTGAACCGGCGACATTTTTTCTGCAACAAATGTGCCGCGGCCGACTTCGGCGTTCAGAATTCCCTCGTCGGTCAGCACGCTGTAGGCGCGCGCCACCGTGCCGGGTGTTATCGACAGCTGATAGGCCAATTCACGCACCGGCGGAAGTTTGGTTCCCACCTTGAGCGTCCCAGCTTCAATCGCGCCGCGAATGGTTTCGGCAACTCTCCGGTACTTGGGGCCGGATTTTGTACCGAGATCGGCGCTCCACATTGTACCCATAACAATCCTTCCTTGGACTTTGGCACAACATATAATGTACCCAACACTTCGCATAAAAGTGCAAAATTGTAATGGTACAATTGGAGTAACAAACCATGACCTATATAGCAAGACATCATCCGCAGATCGCCTATCTTTTGGAACGCCCCGCGCTGCCCATGCTGGCTCAGATCGCGATCGTTTTTGCCGTCGTGGTCACGAAATGGGGCATCCGCCGTCGCACGCGGCGACAGCTTGCCAAGCTAGATGCGCATCTCCTCAAAGATATTGGCTTAAATCAAAGCCAGGCACAGCACGAAAGCACTCTTCCGTTCTGGCACCCCTGATCCCCAGGCGCCAGAACCACCTGTAAAGGCCGGACTTGCTCCGGCCTCTTTTTTTGCACCGCGTCAAGGATTGGCACAAATCACTGCATAAAAATGGTACAATCAAAGGATCAAAACGCATTGAACCCCCTGAAGGCACGCCCTATCTTGCGCCACGCCGGCTGAGTGTTCGGACCAATACCGATAGGACCCATGACCGCCATTACATCCTCGCCGATCTCCCCCTCCACCGAAGGGCTTCATCTTATTGTAGATGTACGCCACGCGCAGGGGTTGAACGATCCGGAACGACTGCGACGCGCCTTTCATAAAATCGTCGAAGTCTGCGGCGCGACATTGCTGCAATGCCACGTGCATCCTTTCACGCCCCAGGGGCTGTCAGGCGTCGCTCTTCTGGCCGAAAGCCATATCTCCGCACATACTTGGCCTGAACTGGACTATGGCGCGTTTGATGTCTTTATGTGCGGAAAGGCAGACCCTTGGGCCGCGATACCGGTATTGAAATCAATCTATGAGACCGACGCCGTATCGGTTCAGGCCATTCGCCGCTCGGCAACAGGTGATTGACAACAAACGTATTTTTCATATTGCGCGCATATTTTTACGCTACAAAAAGACATTTCATTTAAAATTTTAGTCTTTGTTTACCATTTCGCGCGCATTGTTTCCGTAGTCGCCCTTTCAATTGGGGCAGCAATATGGCAAAGATCGGGCACAGGCTGGAAACATCCTGTCACGATTTGGGCCGCGCCTGCGGAAGGTTCCTCCAACCGGACCTCTCACTCCGGGTTAACATTCCCGCAGCGCGGCCCCAAAATCCCCCCAACTGTGCAAAACACCATATCTACCGCTGTTTCAGACAGTTTTACCCTTGTCGTTCTGCAATTTGACGCCCGCTTTGGAACAGGCGTTCCCTGATACGACCTATTTTCCCACAGCACCCGTTGCGCATTTTACCCCCCTGCCCTATGTGGCGTCTTATGACACAGAAATTGCATATTGTTGGCGGCGGGATGGCCGGGTCCGAGGCTGCCTGGCAGGCGGCGCATATGGGCGTTGAGGTGGTTCTGCACGAGATGCGGCCCAAGGTAGAGACCTTTGCCCACCAGACCGGCAACCTGGGAGAGATGGTATGTTCCAACTCTTTCCGGTCAGATGATGATGAGCAGAACGCCGTGGGCCTCCTGCATTGGGAAATGCGCCAGGCCAACGGGCTGATCATGACTACGGCCGATCAACACCGCCTGCCCGCAGGGGGCGCATTGGCCGTGGATCGCGATCCCTTTGCAGAGGCCGTGACGGCCAAACTGAAGGCTTTGCCCAATGTTAGTGTCTCATATGAGGAAGTCACCACGCTTCCACAGGACGGCCACTGGATCTTTGCAACTGGGCCATTGACCTCACCAGCCCTGGGCGAAGCGATCCAGAGAGAAACCGGAGCCGAGGCGCTGGCGTTTTTTGATGCGATCGCTCCGATTGTCTATGCCGAGAGCATCGACATGTCTCAGGCCTGGATGCAGTCGCGTTATGACAAAGGCGAGACCGAAGAAGAGCGCACCGCCTATCTGAACTGTCCGATGAACAAGGATCAGTATGAGGCCTTTATCGACGCGCTTCTGGCTGCTGATAAGACAGAATTTCACGAGGGCGAAACCGCCGGGTATTTTGACGGCTGCCTGCCGATCGAAGTGATGGCGGAACGCGGGCGCGAAACCCTGCGCCATGGGCCGATGAAGCCCGTTGGCCTGACCAACCCGCACAAGCCCGAAGAAAAGGCCCACGCGGTGGTGCAGCTGCGTCGCGACAATGCGCTGGGGACCTTGTTCAATATTGTCGGCTTTCAGACTAAGATGAAGTACGGCGCGCAAACCGATGTTTTCCGTATGATTCCCGGGCTTGAAAACGCAAGTTTTGCGCGCCTTGGCGGCATTCATCGCAACACTTTCCTGAATTCGCCAACCTTGCTGGATTCGCAGATGCGATTGAAATCCAAACCACACCTTCGATTTGCCGGACAGATCACCGGGGTTGAAGGTTATGTGGAAAGTGCCGCAATGGGGCTGCTGGCTGGCCGACTGGCTGCGGCTGAAATCCTGGGCCGTAGCCTAAGCGACGTGCCTCAGGACAGCGCAATGGGTGCTCTGATCCACCACATCACCGGGGGAGCTGAGGCCAAGACGTTCCAGCCGATGAATGTGAACTTTGGCCTGTTCCGTCCGGTTGACGGACTGAAAGGCGGCCGTCGCGGGCGCAAGGACCGGTACAAAGCCTATACCGACCGGGCGAAATCCGCCTGGACGGACTGGTTGAAACAATTCGCGTAAGAAACTGGAGGTGCAATGTTTTTTCGAACTCGATTTGCGCCTTCGCCTACGGGTCCTTTACATTTGGGTCATGCTTATTCTGCGCTTCTGGCCCATGATATGGCACGCGCGACGGGGGGTGAATTCCTGCTGCGGATGGAGGACACCGACCTTCAGCGCGCAAAACCCGAATGGGACGCGGCCGTCATTGATGATCTGACCTGGCTGGGCATCCGTTGGGATGGACCTGTTCTGCGTCAATCCCAACAATTGGACGGCTATAACAAGCACCTGGAAACTCTTGAAAGCATGGATCTTTTATATCCTTGCTCCTGCAGCCGCGCAGATATACGCGCAGCGCTGGCCGCGCCGCAGGAAGGGGTATCTCATGAGGTTTATCCCGGCACCTGCAAACCGCGCCCGATGGCGGATCGCAAACCCGGTGATGCGCTGCGGTTACATCTGGATCGTGCGTTGGCGCTGCTGGACAACCAAAGCGTGACCTTTGAAGAAACCGGGGAACGGCATCGGGGCGTACACAAGCTCGACCCGGACCAAGCCGCATGTGAAATTGGTGACGTGGTTTTGTCGCGCAAGGGCGAGGACATAATTGCCTACTTCCTGGCCTCGGCACTGGACGACGTGCAGCAGAGCATATCGGATGTGGTGCGCGGCGAGGATCTGTTTGGGTTCACCCAGATCCAAGTCTTGCTGCTTACCCTACTTGGGCTGCCCATCCCACGATACCATCACCATCAGCTGATCCGTGATGACGACGGGAAACGGCTGGCCAAACGCGATGATGCCCGCGCAATTTCGAAGTACCGGGCCGAAGGCGCCACGCCAGAGGATATCCGGCGCATGATCGGCCTTTGACCCGAAACCCGAATGCATGTCCTGGAACGCGGTGTTACACGATCATTGGCTTCATCAGTTCCTGCTCTTCCCCGTCGCGCACCGCCGTATAAAAGCAGCTTCGCCGGTTGGTATGGCAGGCCGGCCCCTTTTGACGGACCAGCACAAGCAGGCAGTCCCGATCGCAATCGAGTCGAAAATCCACCAGTTCCTGCGTGTGGCCCGAGCTTTCGCCCTTGACCCAGAAGCTTTGACGCGAGCGCGACCAATAGGTCACCGTGCGCGTTTCGAATGTACGCATGACGCTCTCGGCGTTCATCCATGCCATCATCAGAATTTCGCCGCTGGCTTCGTCCTGCGCGATGCAGGGGATCAGGCCCGCTTCGTTGTAGCGCAATGTGTTTGGATCAAAGGACATGTTAAAAACCTTTTGCATCTGCGGGTTGGGCACCTATGTAAGAGAAACCAAACGGCAGGGAAAGGCCTCAGACTGGCCAATCCGGAAGGCACGAGAGACGTATGACCCGAGAGACCGACCTAATCAAACTCTACTCGCAACGCATTCTGGAGCTTGCTGCAGATATTCCGAATCTGGAACGGTTGGAAAATCCGGACGCCACGGCCAAGAAACGCTCGCCTTTGTGCGGGTCGACGGTGACTGTGGATCTGGCTATAGACCAAGGTCGTATAACCAATTTTGGCCAGGATGTGAAAGCCTGCGCACTGGGCCAGGCAGCTGCCGCTGTATTGGGAGACGTGGTCATAGGGCGCAGCTATGAGGAGCTGGAAAAAGCCCGTAACCAATTAAAAGACATGCTAACTTCGGATGGCCCCATCCCGGATGCACCGTTTGATGGTTTTGAGGTCCTGATCCCCGCTCGGGAATTTAAGAACCGTCACGCGTCCATAATGCTGGCGTTAGACGCGACTTTGGTCGCAATGAACGAATATTATGTTACCTCTCAAATTTAGGATATATTAATTCGCCATCACCACCTTGGGTCAAAATCCGGTTAAAGTGGTGCGAATAATGCGAGACCTAGACACTTATTATTCAGATCTGCCCGTTGCAGAACTGACCGCCCTTGCGCGTACAGCGTCGCAATTGGGGTTCGAGATTGTGGATATCGCCGGTTTTCTGGACTTGGTCGACACACATTCGCAGGAACAACGTACAGCCGTCACGCATTTGACGCAGAGCACGGATCTGGTCAACAATGCAAACGTACAAGTCATCGATCTGATCCGCAACATGTCCGCCACAGCGGAAGAAACACTGGAAAGTGTCAGCACTTCTGTAGCCAGCGTGCGCGAAAATGGGGAACGCAGCCAACAAATCGCCGAATGGGTTCAGGAGCTTAACGAGCGCACAAGCCGGATCGAGGAGACCGTTCAGGCCATGCGTCAGGACAACTCCAAAATCACCTCCATTGCAAGCCAGGTGAATATCCTGGCGATCAATGCCAAAATCGAAGCCGGGCGCGCAGGCGCTGCCGGGCGCGGTTTTGCAGTTGTGGCAGAGGCAATCAACGATCTGTCAAAACGCACACAAAAAGCCGCTGCCGATATCAACACCAATATTGAATCACTCGGCGACTGGCTGCAATCGCTCAGCGCTGAGGCCGAGGTGATCTCTACCTCAGCGTCTCAGGTGCTGTCAGAGGCGCAAACCATCGATAAATCGCTCAGCGAAATCGAAAACAATGCGCAAAGCGTTCAGAACCAAAGCACAAAAGTCGCTCAAGAAAGTGAGACTGCGCAGACGGCTTTGCAGGAGTTCAAAGGTGGTCTCGCGCAGATTGATTCAACATCAGCCAAAGCGGTTGAGGGGATCCGAACCTCTCGTGACCGGATTGAGAATTTGATCAATGCGTCGGAAAGCTTGGTACAGGGAACCGTCGCACTGGGCGGGCAATCGGACGATGCGCAGTTCATCGACTTTGTCAAAGCGACCTCGAAGGAAATCGGGAAACTGTTCGAAAACGCCTTGGCAACGCATGAGATCAGCGAAGGGGCGCTGTTTGATCGTCTCTACCAGCCAATTCCAAACACGGACCCACAACAGGTCATGGCAGGCTGCACACCGTTGACGGATAAGCTGTTGCCACCGCTGACAGAAGCCGCCCTGGACCTGGATGAGCGCGTGGTGTTCTGTGCTGCCGTGGATGTGAATGGCTATCTTCCGACACATAACAAAAAGTTCTCACAGCCGCAAAGCGATGATCCGGTCTGGAATATGGCCAACTGCCGCAACCGCCGGATCTTTGACGACCGCGTGGGGCTGAAAGCCGGGCGGAATCTGACCCCCTTCCTGATGCAGGTCTATCGCCGCGATATGGGCGGCGGAGAATTTGTGATGATGAAAGACCTCTCTGCCCCGATCTATGTGAATGAACGCCATTGGGGCGGGCTACGCTTGGCGTTCAAAATCTAAAAAGCCGCCGCAACCCGAATTCGGGTGCGGCGGTTAGTATTGCGTCCGGATGCGGGACCCGACAACACGCGGCAGATCAAGAGGCGATAGCCAGGGTGCGGGACGGCACCCAAAAAGTTCGGGACAGGAACTTGTGTTGACGGAAAAAGGACGCAGGTCAGGAAAACCCTAAAGCGACGCTCAAATCACCGAGGGTAAATGCAGCGCGGCAATCAGCATTACGACCAATGCTGCAGCGCCGAATGCATCCTGCAGCAGGGTGCGGTGTGTATTCTCTACGGTCTGTTTCAACTGTGCAATCATAGAAGCCTCCACTCGGTGTCAATCGCGCTCTGCGTCGCTTTGTTGCCACTTTGTTCTCATGATTCCGGAGTAAAGTAAAGAACTTTATGAGAACAAAACGCAGCACCATGAGAACATTTGGGAAACCTGTAGCTAACCCACCGAAATCAAACGAATTGCCTGATCCTGCTTCATCAACCACAAAAGAACACGCGCGGCGCGGCCCCGGTCCGTTGTCAGGCTGGGATCCTGGGTCAATAAGGTGCGCGCATCGCTTTGAGCAACAGCCATCAGATCTGGTTGCTGCTCGAGATCGGCGATCTGAAAGCGCGGCAAGCCCGATTGTGCCGTCCCAATCATATCGCCAGCGCCGCGCATTTGCAGGTCTGTCTCGGAAATCCGGAACCCGTCCTCGCTTTCGCGCAAAACCTCCAAACGTCTGCGCCCATTCTCGCTCAGCGGGGCCTGGTACATCAACAGGCAAGTGGATTCCGCACTTCCGCGGCCCACACGTCCGCGTAGCTGATGCAACTGGGCCAAACCAAAAATCTCGGCCCGTTCGATCACCATTATGGTGGCGTTGGGCACATTGACCCCCACCTCAATAACAGTGGTTGCCACCAAAACCTGCGTCTTGCCGGCCTGAAAGGCCGCCATGGCCGCGTCTTTTTCCGCCGCAGGCATTTGACCGTGAACCAGACCAACAATCCCATCCCCCAGCTCTGCGCGCAGCTGCTTGAACCGTTCTTCAGCCGCAACAAGATCCACGACCTCTGATTCTTCGACCAACGGGCAGACCCAATAACATTGCCGCCCCTCTGCGATCGCGCGGCGCAGGTGCCCCACAACCTCGGCGATGCGTTCCGTGTTCACTATGGCGGTTTTGACAGGTTTTCGTCCCGGCGGCTTTTCATCCAGGACCGAGACATCCATATCACCATACTGTGCCAAGGCCAAAGAGCGCGGGATTGGCGTCGCCGTCATCACCAGGACATCGGCACCCTGCCCCTTTTCGGCCAATTCCAGCCGTTGGCGCACACCAAACCGGTGCTGCTCATCCACAATGGCAAGGCGCAGATCCCGGAACGCCACATCACTTTGGAACACCGCATGCGTACCAACCAGGATATGAATATCACCCCGCGCCAAGGCCGCCAGCTTGCGCATGCGATCCTTCCCCTTGTCGCGGCCCGTTAAAATCTCCGTGACCACCCCGGCACTCTCGGCCAGTGGCTGAAGACCCTCCATATGCTGACGCGCCAGAATTTCGGTTGGAGCCATCAAAACGCCTTGACCACCCGCTTCAACAGCGACCAGTAATGACATGAAAGCAACCAATGTTTTGCCGGACCCCACATCCCCCTGCAAGAGCCGGTTCATCCGGTGGGGATCCGCCATATCGGCTGCAATCTCATCAATCGCACGGGCCTGCGCATTGGTTGGGCGATATGGCAACGCCTTCAAAACCCGCCCCTGCAGCGCCCCCGTTGCAATTGATGTCAGCCCCCGCTGTTTGCGCTCTGTCTGCCGCGCGAGAGCCAGCGTCAGCTGATGGGCAAACAGCTCGTCATAGGCCAGACGCATCCGGGCAGGATCATGCGTGGCAACCCCGTCCAGAGATTGTGGTGCATGAGCCAGACGCATCGCAGTATCCCAGCTTGGCCAGCCTTTGCTTTTCTGCAACGAAGGGTCGATCCACTCCGCCAGTTCCGGCAAACGTTGCAAAGCACCCTGGGCAGCCTTGAACATTGTTCTTTGCGTAACCCCATGGGTCAGATGGTACACCGGTTCAAATGTAGGAATGCTGTCAGCCTCTTCGGCGGGTAACATATGATCCGGGTGCACCATCTGTGCGGTACCGTCAAAAAGCTCGATCTTTCCGGAGACCACGCGACGCGCACCAATCGGCAATTGGGCCTCCAGATACCGAGAGCGCCCGTGGAAAAACACCAGTTGAAAATCGGTCTTGGCATCCGAGACCTGCACCCGATACGCACCCCCATGGTTGCGCGCAGGATGATGTCGGCCAACCGTGACCTCAACCGTAATGACCCCGGGTATTTCCGCGCCTTGAATGGTATCTCGCTTCTGGCGATCTAAAACCGAATAAGGAAGCGAAAACAAAAGATCACGCGGTGTTTCTAAAGCAATCTGGGCAAAGGACTGCGCCGTTTTAGGACCAACCCCCGGCAGTGTTTCCAGACCGGCAAAAAGCGGAAAAAGGATTTCTGGCCGCCCGCTCATGCTTGCCCGATCAGCTCCAGCCAACTGTCTTCATCCAGGGTCTGAATGCCAAGGTCCGCAGCCTTCTTGGCCTTTGACCCTGCCCCCGGACCCGCGATCAAGATGTCAGTCTTTTTTGAAACAGAGCCCGCGACTTTGGCCCCCAGCGCTTCTGCGCGGGCCTTAGCCTCGGCACGGGTCATTTTTTCCAGCGTTCCGGTGAACACCACGGTTTTCCCCGCCACAGGGCTATCTGCCGTGTCGGCGCGCTCCGCACTTTGAATCTGCAACTTGCTGGCCAACCGGTCGAGGGCCGCGCGCTCTTCGGGATTGCTGAGCGCGTCCGACAGCGACAACCCCAGAACCGGGCCGATCCCATCCGCATCAATGAGATCGGACCACGCAGCCGCTGCCTCTGCCGGGACATCACAGGCGGCAATCGCTCTGGCGCGACTGTCCGCAATCTTGGGTTTGCGTCCCTCTGTGGCGGCAGCATGACGCTCTGCCTCAACCGCGTCATCACCCGCCCGATGCGCCAAGGCAGCCGGGCGCGCCTGATCAAGCGCTTCGCTCAAAGCCTCCCATGATCCGTAGTGCAGCGCAAGATCCCGAGCGGCGACTTCACCCGTGTGGCGAATGCCAAGGGCAAAAACAAAGCGGCGCAAGGGGATTACCCGCTTTTCTTCAATTGCGGCAAAGAGGTTATCAGCGGATTTCTCCCCCCAGCCTTCCTTATTCTTCAATTGCTGAAGGCCACCCCCATAATTTTCTTTTAGATCAAAGATATCAGCAGGCTCTTTAATCCAGCCGTCGGAGTAAAATTGTTCAACCTGTTTCGCACCAAGCCCTTCGATATCAAAGGCACCCCGAGATACGAAATGTTTTATATTTTCAACGGCTTGCGCGGGGCAGATCATCCCGCCACTACAGCGACGAACCGAATCCCCTTCCTCACGGATGGCTGGGCTTTGACATTCCGGACAAATATGTGGAAATTCATACACTTGCGCGTCACTTGTGCGCTTGGACAGATCCACATCCGCGACTTTGGGGATCACATCGCCAGCGCGATAGATCTGAACCCAGTCGCCGACGCGAATGTCTTTGCCGTCGCGGATAACCTCCCCTTTGGAGTCAAAACCTGCGATGTAGTCCTCGTTATGGAGCGTCGCATTAGAGACCACGACACCGCCGACAGTTACGGGCGACAGTCGTGCAACAGGGCTTAACGCACCTGTCCGGCCAACCTGAATGTCGATCGCCTCAAGACGTGTCCAGGCAAGTTCGGCCGGAAATTTATGTGCGATCGCCCACCGCGGCGTCGTCGCACGGAACCCCAGGCGGGCTTGTAGCGCCAGGTCATTGACTTTGTAGACGACGCCATCAATGTCATAGCCCAAGGTCGCGCGCTGTGCTTCGATGTCTTTGTAATGCGCGATAAGATCTGCGACCGATGGGCACAAGCGGGTCAAGGGATTGGTTTGGAAGCCAAAGTCCGAAAATCTGTTAATCGCCGCGAATTGCGTTTCTGCCAAAGGTTCGGACAGTTCCCCCCACGCATAGGCAAAGAAACGCAAAGGCCGCGCCTTGGTTATTGTTGCATCCAGCTGTCGCAAACTACCTGCCGCCGCATTGCGGGGATTGGCAAAGGTCTTGTCACCTGCTGCCGCCTGACGCGCGTTCAGCGCAGTAAAATCCGCATGGCTCATGTAGACTTCGCCGCGCACCTCAAGAATGTCCGGTGCGTTGTCAATAAACTGTGGAATGTCCGTAATGGTGCGCGCATTGGCGGTGACATTCTCCCCTTCGCTCCCGTCACCACGGGTGGTGGCCTGAATCAGTTGCCCCTGTTCGTACCGCAATGACAGAGACAGACCGTCAATCTTGGGCTCTGCTGTAAAGCTCAGCTCGTCGGCATCCGAATAGCCCAAGTATTTTCGGATACTCTTGGCAAAATCAGTGACATCGCCGTCTTCAAACGCATTGCCCAAAGACAACATACGCACGGCATGCTGAACCTTTTCAAATCCGCTGCTGACTGGTGCGCCAACGCTGGCTTTTCGTTCCGAAAGTTCAGTCAGATCCGGGAAGCTGTCCTGAAGATCGGAAAATTCCCGGCGCAGGGAATCATATTCAGCGTCAGAAATCTCTGGCGCGTCCTTCTGGTGATAAGCCAGATCTGCCGCGTTCAGCTTTTCTTGTAGCTCCAAAAACCGCGTCTTTGCGTCTTCTGGTGACAGATTTCCGATCTTCTGGCGCATCTGCGATCCCCTTTCGTTCTTAAGAACCGGTGATAGGACGCAAATTCGGTCAGGTCGAGTAAAAAACAAAAGCCCGAGGTGATCCCTCGAGCCCTTGCAATCAGACGCTATTGGGGCGCCAAATCCTCACCCTTTCAGGCGCCAACAGCCATCCGGGGATCATCAACCAATTGGTCTTCTTGCGGATCACGCAGAACATAACCACGGCCCCAGACCGTTTCGATGTAATTGTCGCCGCCCGTCGCAGTGCTGAGCTTCTTGCGCAATTTACAGATGAACACGTCAATGATCTTCAGCTCTGGCTCATCCATGCCGCCATAGAGGTGGTTAAGGAACATCTCCTTGGTCAGCGTGGTCCCTTTGCGCAGGGACAGAAGCTCCAGCATCTGGTATTCCTTACCGGTCAGATGCACCGTCTTATTGTCAACCTCCACCGTTTTGGCGTCCAGGTTAACCGAGATCTTGCCGGTTTTGATGATCGACTGCGAGTGGCCTTTGGAGCGGCGGATAATGGCGTGAATACGCGCCACCAGTTCTTCGCGGTGGAAGGGCTTTGTCAGATAGTCATCTGCGCCAAAGCCAAACCCTTTGATTTTGTTTTCAGTGTCATCCGCGCCCGACAGGATGAGGATCGGTGTTTCGATCCGTGCCATGCGCAACTGGCGCAGCACTTCATGGCCGTTCATGTCCGGCAAGCCAAGATCCAACAGGATCAAGTCGTAATCGTAGAGCTTTGCCAGGTCGATTCCCTCTTCACCCAGATCCGTTGTGTAAACGTTCAGGTTCGCGTGGGTCAGCATCAGTTCGATGCTTTTTGCTGTTGTCGGATCGTCCTCGACCAGAAGAATACGCATGTAAAGTTCTCCGCCTGTATCTGTTTCCCTCAGGTTGAATTAACCGTGATGGAAAAAGGTTAACGCGTCGTTACCATAATTGTTAATTCTTAAATTAGTCGGGCGCGGATATTTTTTTCTATGAATTTCGGTACTTTTTAAGCTGTGTCGTTTTCAGGGCGTCTTCGCCATGGTCGGCAACAGCGCCAACCCAGCTGCGAAACTCCTCCTCGCTGAGGCCATAGCGGCGCAAGGCCTCTGATTGGGGAATCAATCCATAAAGCACTCCACGCACGACAGCTGCCTTGCGCGAAGCAACCCAGCGGCGCGTGGTTTCCGGCGGCAAGTCCGCGCGCGTCATAATTGTCCCATCTGGCAGAGTAACAGCACGGGGTCCGTCAACTTTCTTTAAAAACATGGGCCTATCCCCTTGCAGGTCTTTATCGTTCTGGTCCGAGGGGAAAATTCACAGGTTACACTTAACGATACATGAACCACGCCCCTTGAGAGTCTTTAGGATTTTCCTATATTCTGCGACGCCTCCCCTCTTGACCCAAAGGAGTCGCCTCATGGCGCTGGATAATGATCACCCTGTGAACCTTTTGGGGTTCGCCAAACCGCCCTCGGAAACCCGGGTTGTGGTTGCCATGTCGGGCGGTGTCGACAGCTCTGTGGTGGCAGCATACCTTGCAGATCAAGGGTTTGACGTTGTTGGCGTCACACTTCAACTTTATGATCACGGAGCGGCACTGGCCAAAAAAGGCGCCTGCTGCGCGGGAATCGATATCCATGACGCGCGCCGAGTCGCAGAAGAGCGCGGCTTTCCGCATTACGTTCTGGATTATGAGAACATTTTTAAAGATGCAGTGATTGATGAGTTTGCGGACAGCTATCTGGCCGGCGCAACGCCGGTTCCCTGCATCCGCTGCAACGAACGGGTCAAATTCAAGGACTTGCTGGAAACGGCCAAAGATCTGGAGGCCGACTGTATGGCCACCGGTCATTACATTCAGCGGATGGAGGGCCCAAACGGGCCGGAACTGCATTGCGCCGAAGATTCCAACCGCGATCAGAGCTATTTCCTGTTCTCCACCACCCCGGATCAGCTGAACTTCCTGCGCTTCCCGCTGGGACATTTGCCGTCCAAGGACGCAACGCGTGAAATGGCGGCCGAATACGGTCTGGCTGTAGCGGACAAGCCTGACAGTCAGGACATCTGTTTTGTGCCGGACGGCAACTATGCCAGTGTCATCGAAAAGCTGCGGCCCGGTGCTGCGGAGCCGGGCGAGATTGTCCATTCCGATGGCCGCGTTCTCGGCACGCATAATGGTGTGCTGCATTATACGATCGGACAACGCCGGGGTTTGGGCATCGGCGGGCTGAGCGAGCCGCTTTATGTGGTGAAGCTGGACGTGGACAAAAAACAGGTCATCGTCGGTCCAAAGGAGCTGTTGGCCACACGTACTGTTCCCGTGCGCGAGATCAACTGGCTGGGAGATGAGCCGTTCACATCTCGTGAGGAATGGCATCTGAAGGTCAAGGTGCGCTCAACCCGCCCCCCGCGCGAAGCGATCATTCGTCCGATCTCAGAGACCGAGGCAGAGGTAGAGCTGCTGACACCCGAAGAAGGCATTTCTCCCGGTCAGGCCTGCGTATTTTATGCTAGTGAAGGCAGCCGTATCTTTGGTGGCGGCTGGATCTGGCGCGGTTATTGATCCAGTTTACTGCGGCAGGCGGGCCAGCACCGCTTTGGCCGCTCTGAGGCCCGGAGCCTCTCCGCCCTGCCCAAGGCGCTCCATGGTCAGGGCCATCGCCTCCAGCTGGGCCTGCGGGTTTGCAGCAACGGTGTTCAGTTTTTCGGTAATCAGATCCGGTTCACACGCGGGGCCCAGACATTCGGGCACCACCCGCGTGTCGCTGACCAGATTGACAAGCGTTGCCGTATCAATCAGCGCCATGCGCTTCATGATCTGCCAGGTCAGCCAGTTAAAGGTATAGGCGATAACCATTGGTGTTTGGGCCTGCGCAAGTTCCAGAGACACTGTACCAGAAGCCGCAAGCGCCAGATCAGCGCCTGCAAAAGCCGCGCGTTTGTGAACCTTGGCTGTGCCCTTATCCAATGTGTTTGGATCCAAGAGAGTTGTATTCTCCGGCCAGCTTTGCAGGTTTTCCCGCACCAAGTCGGCCACGGGGGCGGCGGCTGGCACGACCACCCGCATGTCTGGGTGTTTCAGAACAAAATTCCGGATCGCTTCGCCAAAAACCGGCGCAAGCCTCCCGACCTCGGATCGGCGTGATCCGGGCAAGGCCAGCACATAGGGCGCATCTCCCAGATCATAGGCCTCGCGAAACGCTGCAATCTCCGCTTCGGTTGCCAAGGGTTCATTCACCACCGGGTGACCAACAAAGTCGCAGTCCATCCCTGCCGCTGTCATATAGGGCGGTTCAAACGGCAACAGAGCCAGAACGTGGTCGATGCATTTGGCCATTTTCTGCGCGCGTTTTGGCCGCCAGGCCCAGACAGACGGGGCCACGTAATGCACGGTACGCACATCTGACGCGTCTTTGACCCGTTTGGCGACGCGCAACGAAAAATCCGGGCTGTCGATGGTGATCATCACATCCGGCTTCGTAGCAATCACCGCATCTGCTGTCTCTCGGATGCGGCGTTTCAGGTGGCGGTACTTGGGCAGCACCTCGGCGATGCCCATAACCGAAAGCTCTTCCATCGGAAACCGAGAGGTCAGCCCCTGCTCCTGCATCAGTGGGCCACCGATACCATCAAAGCTGACATCCGGTACAAGCTGATGAAGCCCTGCCATCAAGGCACCGCCCAGACGGTCGCCCGAAGGTTCGCCAGCCAGAATAAAAACCCTGAGGCTCACGCGCTGCGCACCCAAAAGAACAGACCGAGACGGTCACAAATGGCGATGACCTCGGCGCGATCCAGCACAATGACACCGCCCGCCTCCACCACAATACCCGACAGTTTGGCCGCGGCCGCTGCCACAACCGTGTTGGGGCCGATGGTCGGCAGATCCGCGCGGCGGTCTTGGCCGGGTTTGGGGGCTTTGAACAACAAGCCACCCTGCCCGTCAGGACGTTCGACCAGGCTTTGAAGCATCCAATCGGTGCCAAAGGCGTTTTCCACCGCGATGGCCTGATGATTGCGCACGGCACAGGACTGCCCCACATCCGCAGCGGCCATCGCGGCCACCACTTGCGCCCCACGTGCGGCATCAGGTTTGTCCAATTCACCCGGTTGCACTTTGGTCAGGACGCCCTCAGCCATCAACAGATCCGGCGCGATCTCCTGGGCGGCGCGCACGGCAAAACCGGTTTCTTCCAGGATCATAATAATGGCGCGCAACGCCCCATCGTCACCTTTGGCCAAAGCGGTTTGCAACATGGGCACCAAGGGTAAGGTTGGCCCATCAATAGCGGCCGGATCAACGGCGGGGCGGCTGACGGCGCCTGCCATGCAGATTTCAGTCACGCCCCGATTTTTCAGCTCGGCCAAGAAACTGCCGAGCTGTTCAAAGCGAAACACCAAATCAGGCTGTACCTCGTCCGGTTCTGAGCCCATCATGGCGCAGACCAGCGGGCGCGCGGGCAGATTTGCAACGATTTCACGCGGCAACGCCCCACGTCCGGCTATCAACGCAATCATGGCTTAGCCCCTTTATTACCCGCCAGGTGTCAGGAAAGACCGATCGCTTTCACCGGTGATGAAGGCGACAATCTCTTCTACATATTGGCTTTCGGTCTCTTCCCCCAGACGACGGGCACGTTCCTGAAAGGTGCCTTCGCCCTGCGCCAGCATCTGGAACGCAGCGCGCAAGGCCGTGATGTCAGAGCGTTGCACGCCACGGCGTTTAAGGCCGACAAGATTCAGACCATCCAGCTCACCACGCGGCGCCTGCACCAGACCATAGGGGATGACATCATTGGTCACCATCGTGACCGCGCCGATAATGGCACCACGGCCAATACGGACCCACTGGTGAATACCGGACAGACCACCGATAATCACGTCATCTTCCAACACACAGTGCCCGGCCACAGCAGCCGAATTCACAACGATCACACGGTCCCCGACCTGCGCATCATGGGCGATATGACACCCGGTCATAAACAGCCCATCGTCGCCAATGCGCGTCACGCCGCCACCGCCTTCGGTTCCGGCATTCACCGTGACATGTTCCCGGATCCGGTTACGCGCGCCGATCACGGTGCTGCATTTCTCTCCCTTGAACTTCAGATCCTGCGGGATCTCTCCGATCACGGAGAAGGAGAAGATAACCGTATCCTCGCCGATCACCGTATTGCCGGTGACAACCACATGCGATTTCAGAACCACCCGGTCTGCCAGTTCGACCTCGGCACCAACAATGCAGAACGGACCGATTTCGCAGCCTTCGCCGATCTTGGCGCCGGGTTCAATAATGGCGCTGGGGTGGATCGTGGACATCGCAGTTATCCCTCCTGACGGTCAACCATTGCAGTAAAGTCAGCTTCGGCTGCAACTTCACCGTCAACAGTGGCAACACCGTGGAATTTGAAGATTTTGCCGCCCAGTTTGCCGCGGGTGGTGGTGACGTTCATTTCAAGCACATCACCCGGAACAACTTTGCGGCGGAATTTGCAGTTGTCGATATTCATGAAATAGATCAGCAGTTCGGTGTCGATCATATCCATGCCCACCCCTAGCATCACGCCAGCGGTCTGCGCCATGGCTTCGACAATGGTGACGCCCGGCATAATCGGCGTGCCCGGGAAATGGCCCTGGAAATGAGGCTCGTTCATGGTGACATTCTTGATGCCACGTGCCGCGCTATAGCCGTCGATGTCCACGACTTTATCAACCAGAAGGAAGGGATAACGGTGCGGCAGGATCCGCTGGATCAGGTGGATGTCGGCGCTTTTGAGCTCGGCAGTCATTGGAATGCGTCCTGTTTTTCTTGGTTACTTGGGAATGTGGGTAGCAAGGGATGGCGCTCTGAGCAAGCCGCGTGGGGGTTATTTGCCACTATCATCCTGAGAGCGGCCGTCACCCAGAATGGCGTCCACGCGCTGAATAGCCAATTGGGTGATATCGGCGGCATCCGCACTGAGGAGAACGGTGTTCTTTTCCAAAATGGCGCCAGCCCCGGTTTCGCGCATGATCTCTTGCAGAATAGGTAAGGAGACAGAGAGAAATTCCCGTCGCGCCTCATCCCGGAGCCTGTTGATGTCTTCGAGTTTTGCGTCCTGAACCCGGCGTATTTCCTGAACCTTCTGATCGAATGCATCGGCCAGGCGACGGAAATCATCGGGTTGCATGGTCTTGCGCCGCTCTGTCAGCTCCTGCTCTTCGGCGCGCAGCTCAGCCTCAATCCGGCGATTTTCGGCAGTCAAAACAGCACCTTCGGCATCTATCTCTTGCGCAACGCGACGTCCAAAGGCGCTGTCAGAGAATAAAACATCCGAGCGTAACGTCAAAACACCGCTGAGCGGCACCCCGAGTTGCAGGGTTTGTCCATGAGGAAACGAGGGCACCACGGGCGCGGTTTGCGCATAAGCAAAACCAGAGGCGGCCCCGATAAGGACCGCCCCTGAAATCACAAGACGTGTGACATGTCTGATCATCGCCAATTTAGAACCGCGCTTGCAGCGTCAGATCAAAGTTGCGCTCTTCGTCGAATTCTTCGCTCGAAATCGGCTTGGAGAAATTGAACCGCAAGGGGCCCAATGCAGTTGTCCACAGCAAAGAGAAGCCGACGACTTGGCGATAGGAACCGTCTTGACCGACAATATTGTTCGACCCAGCGGTATTCACATCACTCAGCCCCCAGACGTTGCCGATGTCATAGAACAGACCGCCCCGCAGACCAATTTCCTCGGGTAGACCCAGTGGGAATTCCGCATCCAGACGTGCAACGGCGAAATAGTTACCGCCAAGCGCATCCGAATAAGAGGTGCCGCCAGAGCTAGAGAGATCCCGCGGACCAATCCCGCCCGGATCAAAGCCACGCAGCTGATCCGGCCCCAGCAGGAAGCGATCGGTTGCACGGCTGAAGCCATCGCCCTGCCATTGGAACGCGCCCGCTTCGACGGTTGCACGCAGGGTGACCTCCTCGTTGAAGATCTTTTTCTGCGCGACAATTTTTGCCGAGGTTCGGAGATACTCCGAATCTCCGCCAAGCCCCGCATAATCGGCCCCAACTTCGAACAGGAATGTGCGGGTCGGGTCGATTTCTTCCAGACGGCTGTCAAATTTATAGGTGAAGCCAAATGAGCTGGACGTTTGGCTGCCCAACGCGATCTCGTTGCTGATGACCGGCCCGGCAATTGGATTGCCCAGACTGTCCTCACCCCGCGATTGCAGTTCGGTATCATCCCAGGTGTAACGCAGGCTCAGCCGCGAATATTCATTCAGCGGGAAGGTTACGGCCGGGCTAAAGAACAGCCGTTCGGTGTCATAAGACGCAAAACTGGAGTCCGATGTCGCCAGACCAAAGTCCAGATCCAGCTGCAGATCACGCCCCAACAGACGCGGCTCGGTAAAGCTGACCGAATATTCCTGGTTTTCTTCGGCAGTTGACAGGTTCAGCGACAGGCGCTGACCACGGCCCAGGAAGTTGTTTTCGCTCAGCCCCAGAACCACACCGATCCCGTCCTCAGCGGAGAACGCACCCCCGATGGAGAGCGAGCCGGTCGGTTGTTCGACCACATCCACATCAACGATCACCTGACCGTCCGTGGAACCTTCGCGCACATCAACATTGGATTCGGAGAAGAACCCAAGCGCGCGAATTCGATCTGCACTTTCGCGTATTTCACGCGGGTTATAGGGGTCACCCTCCGCTGTGCGGAACCGTTGACGGATCACACGGTCCAATGTTGTGGTGTTGCCTTCGATGTCGATACGTTCGACAAAGACGCGCGGGCCACGGACCAAGGCCAGTTCCAGGTCCAGCGTCAGATCACGGTCATTCCGGACAATCCGAGGCTCTACCCGCAGAAAGTCGATACCCTGACGAACAGCCAGACGCTCCAGCTTCATCATTTCAGCATCAACCAGCGCGGGGTTATACACAACACCCGGCTTCACCCGCAAAACGCGCTGATACAGATCGGCGTCCGCTTCGGGCACTTCGCTGGTAACGGTGATATTGCCAAACTTGAACTGCTGGCCTTCGGTCACATCCACGACCAGGAACACGCCGTCGCGTTCCGGCGTCAGCTCTGCATTGGCGCTGTTGACGCGAAAGTCTACATAGCCGCGCGACTGGTAAAAATCGCGCAGGACCTGTTTATCAAATTCCAGACGGTCCTGAACCAATGTATCCCGGTTGATAAACGTACGCAGAAGGTTCGCTTGTTTGGTGCCCAGAACACGACGCAGCCTGCGGTCCGAGAACTTGCGGTTGCCCACAAAGGACACGCGCTCGACTTCGGTGGTGTCGCCTTCGGCAATTTCAAAAATCAGGTCAACGCGATTGTCGCTGCGCCGAATGATGCGCGGGTTGACGGTTGACGCCAGACGACCTTGGGCGCTGTAAAGCTCCGCGATCAGATCTGCGTCCCGTTCAGCCGTCTCGGGATTGAACACACGGCGCGGCGCGGATTCCACAAGATCGCTCAGGGCGTCATCTTTGATCCGGCGATTGCCTTCAAACGCAATGCGGCTGATCGTTGGAAACTCGGTTACTTTGATCACCAGCGTATTCCCGCTGGGGACAAGCTCAACCGTTTCAAAAACACCGCTGTCCAGAATGCGCTGGTAGGCGTCGTTCAATTCCCCCGCCGAAACCGCACGCCCCTGCTCAAGGCCGGTATAGGCGATGATGGTCGAGGTCTGAATCCTCTGGTTCCCCTCAACCCGAACGTTATTAAATTGAAAACTCTGTGCCGAAACAAAATTCGGTAATGTCGCTAGACCTACTGCTACCGACAACGCCACGGCAGACACGTTGCGGAACAAAATGTTGGAGCGTTTTGCTCCCCCCACACAGGATGTTCCTGCCGAAAAACCCCTTGCCATCTCTCAAACCCAATTATTCGCTGCTTTTGAAAAGTGCGTATCGGGTTTGAATGCCGATGTCAAAACTAACCAAACATTAACGGGCAATCACGGGCAACTTGTTTCGCATTTACCTCGATGAAGGCTTTCGGGGCCTGCAGAATTGGAAATCAGGATGCGAGATATGACGCAAACATCAAAGATCCGGCGATGGTTGCAATCCAAATAATCCGGTCCAGATTGAGCCTTAGAAGCAGATCAACGCCGCGATAAGAAAGTGTTGAAGAGCTCATGGTTTTCCCCGATTCCCGTTCGTCCCTTGGGTGTTAAGAAAGGATAAACAGCGAATGGGGCGAGAGTGAGGCAACGCCACCGCTGCCGCACTCTGATTGATGTCTCGGTTAACAGAAAATGTCGTTCCCCAGAGCAAAGACCATCATCGACAGAACCAAAGCGATGCCAACGGTCATCAGCACCTGAAGAGCGCGATCATTGGGCGGACGGCCTGTAACCGCTTCATAGGCGTGAAACACCAGATGCCCCCCATCAAGCGCCGGAACCGGGAAGAGGTTCAGCAGGCCAACAGCCGTCGAGATCACGGCAATGAACCGCAGGAAGCTTTCGCCCCCCTGCTTGGCCATCGAAGAAGAGGTTTCCGCAATCCCGATTGGTCCCGACAGGTTGCAGGTGCTGATCGCGCCGGTGATCATATGTTTCAGCCCGGACAGGGACATCTCCATGACCGCATAAACCTGGCGCACACCGCCCCACAGGGCTGTGCCAAAGCCCAGGGCCTCGGTGCCGGGGTCAAAGGCCATGCCGCCGACGATGCCAATCCGCCATTGCGTGGCAAAACCGCCATCGGCCTGGGGTTCATCCGTCGCACGCGGAGCCAGCGCAAATTCCAAAACCTGCCCGTCACGCCAGATATCCAGCAGCAGCACCTTGCCGTCGCCGCTCTCTACCAGATCCTTCAGCTGAGAAAACGCAAAGATCGGCTGGCCATCCACAGCAGTGATCACGTCGCCTGCCATGATTCCGATATCAGACGCGGCGCTGCGTGGCGCAATGGAGCGCACATAAGGAGGCGACAGAACAGGGCCCGAAACCTCTACCACTGTGTCATCACGACGCACCGTGTAGGTCAGCTGGCCGGCCACCGGCAACGCATCGGTAAAAGCTGTCCAAGCCTCGCCATCGCTGAAGTCCGGCAGATCCACATCGTTGATCTTGAGGATTTCGTCCCCTTCGCGCAGCTCGTTCTGAATACCAGGCAACGGCACAACAGACCCAACAGACAGCGGCTCGCGGATGGTGCCTTCGGACAGGAGGATCGCGCAAAAGATGACGGCGGACAGGATAAAGTTGAACACCGGACCGGCCGCAACAGTTGCAGAGCGCGCCCAAAGGGGGGCGCCATGCATGGTGCGACGCATTGCAGCCGCGTCACCTTCGGCCGCAGACATGACGTCCTCATCTTTGCCCGAAGCCGCATTCGAATCCCCAAGAAATTTCACATACCCGCCAAAGGGCAGCGCTGCGATCTGCCAGCGGGTGCCGCGCTTGTCCACACGGCTCCAGATCACCGGGCCAAAACCAAGCGAGAACACCTCGGCGTGAATTCCAGACCAGCGCCCGACGATGTAGTGGCCATATTCATGCACCGCAACGATGACCGAAAGAACGGCCACGAAGGTGAAAATCGTGAAGGCAAAGCCTCCAACCTGAGGCAAAAATGAAATGACGTCCAAAGTCTTATCCTATCCGTTCCAACACGAGATCATCCGCTGCTTGACGTGCGAGATGGTCAGCGCGCAGCACGTTATCAAGGGTCATTGGGGCATCAATGAGGCCGCTTTGGCCATCCAGAGACTCCATCGTCCCCTGAACAATATGGGCCATATCGAGAAAGCCCAGTTTCTTTGCGATAAAGTGATCCAGCGCGCGTTCCTTGGCTGCGTTGAAGACCGCGCCCATCAGCCCGCCCCTGTCCATCACCTGATAGGCAAGCTCCAATGCCGGATAGCGCGCCGCTTCGGGGGCTTTGAACGTAAGGCTAGCGATCTTGGCGAGATCCAGGCGTTCCACCGGCAATTCCTGACGCTCGGGCCAATGCAGCGCATAGCCGATGGCATGGCGCATGTCCGGCGCTCCCAGATGCGCCATCATCGCGCCATCGCGAAATCCCACAATGGAATGGATCAGCGATTCCGGGTGAACAATGACCTCAATCTGCTCGGGGCGCACACCAAAGAACTCATGTGTTTCAATGACTTCCAGCGCCTTGTTGAACATTGAGGCGCTGTCGATCGTGATCCGCTGCCCCATGTTCCAATTCGGGTGGGATGAGGCCTGTTCAACAGTTGCCGATGCCAGCTGATCCAGCGGCCAGTCGCGGAAGGCCCCACCGGATGCGGTGATTATGATCCGCTCTACCGCCTCCATATCTTCGCCCACCAAACCCTGAAAAATGGCGGAATGCTCGCTATCGACCGGCAACACGGTGGCATTATGCGCTCGCGCTGTTTCCATCAGCAACTTGCCCGCGCAAACAAGAGATTCCTTGTTGGCAAGCGCCAGTGTCGCGCCCTGCTCCAAGGCCGCAAGCCCGGGTTCCAGCCCTGCCGCCCCTACAATTGCGGACATTACCCAGTCAGCCGGGCGGCTGGCAGCCTCGACCAGCGCAGAAGCGCCTGCGGCGGCTTCGACGGAGGATCCCACCAGTGCCTGGCGCAAGTGGTCCAACTTCTCGGGAAATGCGGTCACGGCAATATCCGCGCCCAGTTCAATCGCGTCCTTGGCCAGCCGTTCAATATTGCCGCCACCGCTGAGCGCTACAACATCATAGGCCTCTGGCGCGCGGCGGATCAGGTCGATGGTGTTTTGCCCGATCGAACCGGTAGCGCCGAAAATGGAAACTTTGCGCATTGTCATGCTCCGCATTTACGCGTGTTTTTAAAGGCTAACCACAGCAACCAGAACAAGGAAGACAGCCGCCGCCCCCAGCATCCCATCAAAGCGGTCAAACAGCCCGCCGTGGCCAGGGATCAAATTGCTGGAGTCCTTGACCGACCGACGCCGCTTCAAGGCGCTTTCCGCCACATCCCCCGCCTGGCTTGCCATGGAGATCAGAACCGACAGAATGACAAGAGACACCCCGTGGTCCAAAGCTCCGGTAAAGAAGATCCCAACAATCGCTGCGGCGATCCAGCCAGCCGATGTGCCGGACCAGGTCTTTTTGGGGCTGACCCGCGGCCAGAACTTACGACCGCCGATGGTTTTACCCGCAAAATACCCTGCAATATCCGTCGCAACCACAACACAGACCAGCCACAACAGCCATTCAACACTTAATGCGTTTCGCAGCCAGATAAAGCCAAAGCCTGCCGCCATGATCCACAGGGCAAAGGGGGCAATGCTGCGGGCACATGTGCCGCGATCTTCGAGGGCGGCCAGTATGACGGGAAGCACCAGGATCGGCACAGCAAGGTAGACCGGCACAAGTGTTGCGGCAAAGACCGCAATTGCGGCCACCCCACCCAGTTTCAGAGCCCGCATGCCCTGCCCTGGCCAGAACATATTGGCCAGTTCCCAGAAAATGCCGCCGCAGACGAGGGCCACAATGGCGTTATAGAAGACACCACCTGTCCATATGGCAAAACCGGCCAGAGCAACCATCACCACCGCCGAAGCCGCACGTGGCGCAAGGTCTGCCCAACGAGAGGAGGCGCTCATGTTTTCACCGCACCAAAGCGCCGGTCGCGCTTTCCAAAATTCGCACAAAGACGCCCCAGTTCCTCGCCAGAGAAATCCGGCCACAGCGTGTCGATGAACTCATATTCCGCATAGGCCGACTGCCACAGCAAAAAGTTCGAGATCCGCGCTTCACCGCTTGTGCGCACCACCAGATCAGGATCTGGCAGAACATGGGTATCAAGATACTTCGGCAGGGTTTCTTCATCGACTTTTTCAGGGTCAAGCTTACCCGCCGCAACATCCTGCGCCAGACGTTTTGTTGCACGGGCAACCTCATCCCGGCCCCCATAATTCAGGGCGATGGTCAGATGCGTGCCATCGTTATTTTGGGTTTTGGCTTCCAGCTTGTCCATCAGGTTGATCAGCTTTTCATCCAGCCGAACCCGGTCCCCGATAAACCGCACACGCACGTTTTGTGCAGCCAAAGCATTCATTTCTTTGGAGATGTAACGGCGGAACAGGCTCATCAGTCCGGCGACCTCCACCTGGGTCCGTTTCCAATTCTCGGTCGAAAATGCAAAGATAGTAAGGTATTTGACACCCAAACCTGGGCAGCACTCTACAATCTCACGGACACGTTTGGCCCCCGCGTGGTGACCAAACAGTCGCGGTCGCCCCCGAGCCTGTGCCCAACGGCCGTTGCCGTCCATAATTATGGCAACGTGACGCGGGCCCGGCCTGTCGCCGGATCCCGCATTCGGTTCACTTACACCCATGCTCCGGTCTCAGACCTGCATGATTTCGGTTTGTTTGTTTTCCAGCGCATCATCGATAACTTTGATCATTTTATCGGTGAGCTCCTGAACTTCGGCTTCCCAGAACTTTTGGTCATCCTCGGACATGCCGTCGGATTTGGCCTTCTTGATCTGGTCCATGCCGTCCCGACGCACGTTGCGCACGGATACGCGTGCGTGTTCTGCGTATTGACCGGCCACTTTGCCCAGTTCGCGACGGCGCTCTTCGTTCAGTTCCGGGATCGGCAGCATGATGATGGTGCCGTTGAGCTGAGGGTTGATCCCCAAGCCAGATTCACGGATCGCTTTTTCAACCTTACCCACCAGGCCTTTGTCCCATACATTGATGGTAACCATGCGCGGCTCAGGCACGTTGACCGTACCCACCTGGTTGATTGGCGTCATGGACCCATAGGCGTCCACCATAATCGGTTCCAGCATTGATGCCGAAGCGCGACCGGTCCGCAGGCTTGCGAATTCGGTCTTCAGGTTGGCCATTGCGCCATCCATGCGGCGTTTCAGGTCGTCGGTATCCAGTTCAAAATCGTCAGACATTCTTCTCTCCCCTTCTTTTGAGGCGGTCTGTTCGTGCCTCTTACGCCATAGGCGCGCCAATGTATAGCGATCATGCGCGGATGGCGAGGTGGTTGATATATGAAAACACGCCCTTAACGGGCGTGTTTCGCTTTCACTACGGGTGGTTAACCAGGTCAGCCATGTACCGTCGTATAGGTGCCTTGACCGGCCAGGATCCCTTTGAACCCGCCCGGTTCGTCCAACGGAAACACAATAAGCGGCAGATTGTTGTCACGCGCCAGCGCAATCGCAGAGGCATCCATAACCTTCAGCCGTTTGGCCAGCACATCGTCATAAGAGACATGATCAAAGCGCACAGCGTCCGCGTGTTCCTTGGGGTCTTTGTCATAAACCCCATCAACCCCGTTTTTCCCCATAAAGATCGCCTCGCACGCCATTTCATTGGCCCGCAGGGTCGCAGCAGTATCAGTGGTGAAATAGGGGTTACCGGTGCCGGCAGCAAAGATACAAACCCGTTTTTTCTCCAGGTGACGCACCGCACGGCGGCGAATATAAGGCTCTGCCACCTCATCCATGCGGATGGCGGAAATCACACGGGTGAAGACCCCCAGATCTTCCAGCGCGGATTGCATACCCAAGGCATTCATCACGGTGGCCAACATGCCCATATAATCTGCCGTTGTGCGCTCCATCCCCTGAGCCGATCCCGACAGACCACGGAAAATGTTCCCACCGCCAATCACCATACAGATTTCAACCCCCATATCGTGGACAGTTTTAACTTCCTGGGCGATACGTTGCACGGTGGGCGGGTGCAGACCAAACCCCTGGTCGCCCATCAGCGCCTCACCCGAAATCTTCAACATGACGCGATTATATTTAACGGCCGAACTGAAATCCGGCTGGTCCGAGGTAAGGGGCATGTTGCGCTCCACAAGATGTAGGGGTTAATTTGGCCGCAAAATGGCGGAAATCGCCGCAAGTATCAATGAGGTCTATGGCCTTAATCGCGCAAAAATCGCACCCAAGCCTATGCTTTACCCAGGACAGCCCGACATGATGTTGCCGCAAACGGATCCAGACTTGCCAGTTCTTATCGCGGGACCAACTGCCTCCGGAAAATCAGAGTTGGCCCTTCGGATTGCCGAGTCGCAGGGAGGTGTGGTTGTCAATGCGGATGCCAGCCAGGTGTTCGACTGCTGGCGGGTGGTCACCGCGCGCCCTTCGCAGGAAGAGGAAGCGCGCGCCAGTCATGCGCTTTATGGCCATGTCGGATATGATCAGCCCTACTCTGCCGGTCACTGGCTGCGCGAGGTTCAGGCCTTGCTTCTGACAGGTCAACGGCTGATCATCGTTGGCGGCACCGGGCTTTATTTTCAAACACTGACACGCGGAATGGCCGACATTCCCGCCACACCAGCAGACCTGCGGGCCGAGGCAGATCAATTACCGCTCGAAATCTTACGCGACGCCCTGGACCCGACAACGGCCGCCGGTTTGGATTTACAAAACCGGATGCGGGTACAGAGAGCCTGGGAAGTCCAAAAGGCAACCGGGCGCAGCCTCGCCGACTGGCAGGCGGACACCCCACCGCCCACGCTTGATCCGGCAAACTGCAACAGGATTGTCATGCGCTCGGACAAAGACTGGTTGGAAACTCGGATCCGTCAGCGATTTGACAAGATGGTTGCCGCCGGAGCCTTGGATGAGGTTGCGGCCATGCGCGACCGCTATGACCCAAAGCTCCCATCCTGCAAGGCGATCGGCGTACCTGAGCTGATGGCTTATACAAACGGAGAGACTGATCTGGACACCGCGCGGGAACGAGCCTCGATCTCGACCCGCCAGTTTGCCAAACGTCAGCGTACGTGGTTCCGCTCAAAGATGTCGGATTGGACGGCTTTTCACCCTGACCGGTAGGTCTTGAACAGAAAACAACCTGTGCACCGCAGCATCCTTTGACCAAACGGTGGGGAACCTTGCCAGAATCATATTTTCATGCGGAAGTGAAGGTAAGTAAATTATTTTTCTAAAGAACCCCACCGCCAAATATGCTGCAGAATGCTCCGTCTTCTTCCGAAATTGAGGTGACTACGCTCCCTCATCTTTCCCCCGTCGGACGTTGGCAGATAGAACTTTCACACGATCGCGCAAAGGATTTGGTGATTTGGATCACCCGGGGTCAGGGACGTGTGTTTATGGATGGAAAACGGCACGGTTTTGGCCCGCACAACGCGTTTTTTATTCCGGCAGGGTCGCTTTGGTCTCTGGAGCTTGGTCGCCAGTGCATCGGCAGCTGCCTGTTCCTGCCACCACCACAGATTTCAAACACTGACCGATCTGCCTTTTATTTGCGGATCACCAACAGCCAGGAACAGGCCTATCTCACGTTTCTGATGGACCGGTTACAACGTGAGCAGCGGGAACAGGCACAAGACTGGGCGCAGACGATGCAAGCCCTGTCAAAAGTGCTGTTGATCGAACTGGAACGCGCAGCCCAGGTTCAAAAAGATCACAAACGCCCAAGCGCGGCGCAGAAATTGACCCGCGCCTACTGTGCGCGGGTGGCGCGTATGTATTGTGAGGGCGCCACAATGTCTGACCATGCGGACGCGCTGGAGGTCACCCCGACGCATCTGACCCGCGTTTGCAAAGCCCAGACAGGTAAGACAGCGGCCAATCTATTGACGGAGCGCCAATTGCATTCCGCACGGTCGCTGCTGATTTATAGTGACTTGCCGATCCATGAAATCGCCGCCAAGCTGGGATTTGGCAGCCCGGCATATTTCACACGTTTCATCACCCAGCACACCGGGCTGACACCCAGCCGCCTACGCAAAGAAACCCGGACGGCCGCGTGATCAACTGATCAATAGCACCAAAATCATCAACATATTGAACAGAGAAAAGCGCAACAGCTGAGGGACCCGCTTGCGCAGTGGAATGGCCAGGATGGTCAAACTGGTTGATACGGCTCCGGCCAGCAAACACAAAGCTCCCACCACAAAGCCAAATGCATCTGCATGCGCGCCAAAAGGTCCACCAGGCACGATTGTGCCCTTGATCCCAAAACCGATCAGGATACCACAGACCACCCCGGCCAAAATCCACTCAAACCGCAACGGCTTTGCATTTGAACGTCCAAGGATATCATCCACAATCTGCTGCGAGGGTACAGCAGTTGGATGCCAGTCCATACGTCTCAAACGGTTCTCAAAGCTATGTACTGTCACGGTCTTTCTCCCACTTCCGCGACAGCTTTCATCAAATTTTAAGGCAACTTAATGGCAGGCCTGGGCCGTTAACGCGGCATTAACCCTGATGAACAAATTGTTTACCAGGTCGTGACAATAGGGCGGGATGCAGCCCCTGTTAACCTGGTAAGTAACCCTGGGATTGGATCAGCTGCCGAGAATTTTTTTCACGTAATTCTCGGTCTCTTTATATGGGGGCACACCGCCATATTTCTCGACCGCTGCAGGACCGGCGTTATAGGCGGCAAGCGCCAGACGCCAGGACCCGAATTTGCGATACTGCTGCGCAAGGTAGCGTGCACCACCTTCCAGATTCTGTTTGGGATTGGTTGGATCCACCCCAAGATTCGCAGCGGTGGTCGGCATCAGCTGCGCCAGGCCAAGCGCGCCTTTATGCGATCGTGCTTTGGGGTTCCAATTGCTTTCTTGCTGAACAAGACGCAAGAAGAGATCTTCAGGGATGCCGTTCTGGCGCGCTGCAGTTCGGGCAACCTTCAGATATTGCCCCCGATATTTACCGGTATACCGCAGGTTTTTGGGCGTCAGTTCGATCCTGTAGCTCTCAGGACGGAGCCGATCAGATCCTTTATATTGGCTTGAAGCACGCCCATCTAGCACCCGCGTATGGGATGCAAAAAGGTCTCGTCTGTTTTTGCTTGAGAATACCTGCGCAGCAGCAGTATCCGCAAATAACGCGCAAGCTACGCTCGCCCCCACAAACATTTTACGCATATTGGCGCTCTGACTCCCCTCAGTCCGAATGCGAATATAGCTTTTTCTGTAAGTTTTTAAAGCCTCAGATGATCAGTCGGCATATCATTGCCAAAATATAGATTTTCCACGATGCAACCGAGTTCCGCGCAGTCCGCCATTGGCGGGTTTCCTCCGAAGGAGCAGAAAGATAGGGTGGCATAAACCGCGTTGAAGGGATTCGACGCGGCAATTGGATTTATGCATGCCTGTATGCACAGTGAAACGATAAAGGACACGACCAAGATGGCCGGATCTCTCAACAAAGTCATGATAATCGGTAATCTGGGTCGCGACCCCGAGGTGCGCAGCTTCCAGAACGGTGGCAAAGTCTGCAACCTGCGGATTGCGACCTCGGAAACCTGGAAAGACCGCAACACCGGGGAGCGTCGCGAAAAGACCGAATGGCATTCGGTTGCGATCTTCAACGAAGGCCTGGTGCGTGTGGCGGAACAGTATCTGCGCAAAGGTTCCAAGGTCTATGTCGAAGGCCAGCTGCAAACCCGCAAATGGCAGGATCAAAGCGGCCAGGACCGCTATTCGACCGAAGTTGTTCTGCAAGGGTTCGGCTCCACGCTGACCATGCTAGACGGCCGTGGCGAAGGTGGCGGCAGCGGCTTTGGTGGCGGCCAAGGCGGCGGCGGTAACTTTGGTGGCGGTGGCTATGACAGTGGCCCACAAGGCGGCGGCTACGACAGCGGCCCGCAAGGTGGTGGCGGATTTGGCGGCGGCAACCAAGGCGGCGGCGCATCCCACAACATCGACGACGACGAAATCCCGTTCTAAGTCAACCGGAGCAAACCAGAAGAAACCGCCGCCCATTCGGAGCGGCGGTTTTTCTTTGTAATGTAGATCTTTAGCAAATCCGCGGCAGCTGTTCGCCCACCAACATGTCAACAATCCGCTGACCGCCAAACAGAGTCTGCATTGTAACCCGTCCCGGCGGACCCTTGCAGATTTTGCCGATGTCCACAGCACCCTGCCCCTCGGGCAAAGCCCGCATCGCCGCAAGAGCCGCTTCGGCTTCATCTGCGGGAACGATCAGCACCAGCGTCCCCTCATTTGCCAGATACAGGGGATCAAGCCCGAGGATCTCACACATGCCTTTGACCTCGGCGCGTAGGGGCAAGGCGGTCTCTTGGATCTGGATAGACGTCCCGGCGGCTTCGGCAATTTCGTTTAAAACCGAGGCCACCCCGCCACGCGTTGCATCGCGGGCCGCACGGGTGTTTGGGGCCGCCGCCAACACCGCTTCCATCAGATGGCCAAGGCCGGCACAATCCGATTGGACCTCTGTCGACAAGGCCATGTCGCCGCGCGCGGCCAGAATCGCAGCGCCGTGATCCCCCAGCATCCCATTCACCAGCACCATATCGCCAACCTGCGCCTGATCAGCAGACAGGCAGCGCCCCGGCGGGATCACCCCCACGCCGGATGTTGTGACAAATACTTTATCCGCGCTGCCCCTGCCCACAACCTTGGTATCGCCGGTGACAATCCGCACGCCCGCTTTCTCGGCCTCGGCAGCCATCGAGGCCACAATGCGCTGCAAAAGGGCGATCTCGGTGCCTTCTTCGATGATAAAGGCGGCCGACAGCCACAGGGGTTTTGCGCCCCCCACAGCCAGATCGTTCACCGTGCCGCAGACCGCGATCTTGCCAATGTCGCCGCCGGGAAATTCCACGGGGTCCACCACAAAACTGTCAGTAGTAAAAGCCAGCCGTGCGCCGGGCTCCTGCAAGGCGTCGCTCATCAGACGGGCCTGATCTTCCATCGTGTCGGGTTGAAAGACCGAGGTGAACACGGTTTCAATCAACGCGCGCATGGCTTTACCGCCCCCGCCATGGGACAGCGTCACCCGCGCATCGCGCATGGGTTTGGGATGTGTCACTGCTGTTGTCCCCTTATTCTGCGGGTTCAACGGCACGGGCGCCGCCGTATTGGTAATAGGCCGCACAGGCCCCTTCGGAGCTGACCATCAGCGCACCCAGCGGCATTTCCGGCGTGCAGCCTTTGCCAAATTGCGGGCACTGAACCGGTTTCATCCGACCCGTCATAACAGATCCGCAGGCGCACCCTTCGGGTTCTGCAACCAGACGGCTTTCTGCGCCATAGCCGATACCGAACTTCTCCTCGGCGTCAAAGGCTGCGTATTTGGGACGGATGCGCAGGCCGCTTTCGTCGATTTCCCCCAACCCCCGCCATTCAAAGGTTGGGCGCGCCTCATAGACATCGGCAATGGCGGCCATTGAAACCGGGTTGCCATCCTCCGGCACCACGCGGGCATATTGGTTCTCCACCTCGGCGCGGCCATCGCGGATCTGTTCCAGGACCATCAACACGGATTGCAGCAGATCAAGCGGTTCGAACCCGGCGACAACAATTGGTTTACCATAGTCTTGAGCAATGAAATCATAAGGATGGGTGCCAATCACCATCGACACATGCCCCGGACCGACAAATCCGTCGAGCACCATATGCGGATCCTGCAACAAGGCCAGAATGGGCGGTGGTACAGTGATATGATTGCAGAAGACCGTGAAATTGGTCAGCCCTTCGCGCGCTGCCTGCTGGATCGACAGCGCCGTGGAGGGTGTCGTGGTTTCAAACCCAAGACCAAAGAAAACAACCTCGCGTTCGGGATTGCGGCGCGCAATTTCCAGCGCATCCAGTGGCGAATAGACCATGCGGATATCCGCTCCGTCCGCCTTGGCCTGCATCAGCGATTTCTTGGTGCCGGGCACCCGCATGGCATCCCCGAAAGTGGTGAAAATCACCTCGGGACGTTCTGCCAGTTCCACACATTCATCCACGCGGCTCATGGGCAGGACACAGACCGGACAGCCGGGGCCGTGGATAAACTCGATCCCGGCAGGGGTCAGCTTGTCCAGCCCATAGCGAAAGATCGCATGGGTATGGCCGCCGCAGATCTCCATAATGTGGACAGGTTGTTCG
This sequence comes from Epibacterium sp. ABZ3_068, assembly GCF_056159265.1. NCBI lineage: Bacteria > Pseudomonadati > Pseudomonadota > Alphaproteobacteria > Rhodobacterales > Roseobacteraceae > Epibacterium > Epibacterium sp. ABZ3_068. Next base: position 3,001,504 of record NZ_JBSWUV010000001.1, on the reverse strand, counting down.
GCGGTTGCGCCAATGTCTGCCACAACTTTGCTGATCTCATCCAACAGAGCTTTGGCGGCAACCGGATCGCGGAATTCGTCGGCGTATTTCATTGTGTCCCCTCCAAGGCCTTGTCCCCTTCGGCCATGGCCTCCAACGTTTCCTGCGCTTCTCCCAGACCACGTAGGGCTTCCAGCGTCTTGGCGGCTTCCTCCTCGTCAATCTCGCTCATGGCAAAGCCAACATGGATCAACGCCCATTTCCCAACCAGAGCGTCCAGATCACCCAGCGCGATGCAGGCCACATTGACCTCGCGGCGCACTCCAGAGACTTCGGCCATGGCCATCATCCTGGTTTCATCGGTGATGGCTACAATCTGGCCTGGCATCCCAAGGCACATGGCTATTCCTCCTCTTGGTGCTGGGCGCCGCGCTTCTTGTCCGGAGCAGCGATCCCGTATCGGTCAATCTTGGCGCGCAACCCCACCCGGCTGAGGCCAAGTTCATTGGCGGCGCGGCTTTTGTTCCATTTCAGCCGTGTCAGCGTTTCCCGCAGGATACGCATTTCAATCTGCTCCACCCGGTCTTTCAATGTGCCTTCTGACACCAGAACACTGTCCAGCTTCGCGTCACTTTCGCGACCTGTTTCTGGATTGGCTTGCAAAATGTGGCGGCTGATCAGTTCGGGGCCCAGAATGCTGTCCTGCGAGAAGATCAGCATGCGCACCATTTCGTTTTCCAGCTCGCGCAGATTTCCGGGCCAGTCATAGCGTTCCAGAAACCGCAGCGCGTCGTCTGAGAGGCCATGCACCGGCTTGCCATGTTTGGCAGCGGCATCAAACAGGTAGTTCTGCGCCAGAACCGGCAGATCGGCCAGACGGGACCGTAAAGGCGGCATGGTCAGCGCGGTTTTGTTGATCGCATAGTACAGATCCGCCCGGAACCGATCGGCAGCGACCTCCTTGGCCATGTCTTTTTCACAGCCCACAATCAGGCGTACGTCGCTGCGCTCCATCTCTCCACCACCAATGGGGCGGAATTCACCGGTGATTGCAAACCGGGCCATAGAACGCTGCAGACGCGCTGTGAGTTCAGTGAACCCGGTCATATAGAGCGTGCCCTGATCCGCCTTGCGCAGCAGGCCCAGTTTCTGCGTGTTCCGCCCTTGCATACCGCGGCGACGCACGCCAAACAGCTCCTCCTCCAACAGATCCTCATCAACTCCGACGCAGTTGATCGCATAAAACGGCCGATCCGAACGTAACGAGCTGTAATGCATCGCCCGTGCAACCGAAGCCTTGTCTGTTCCCGCTTCCCCATGGATCATCACCGGAACGTCAAAACTGGCAAACTGGCGCGCCTGTTCGATGACACCGTTGACGGGTGAATTGGGCGCACGCAGCACGTTTTCAAAACCCAGACCTTCACGCAGGGCGCGGCGCTGCTCTTCGACCTTGCTTTCTACACTGCGTGAGAGGTAGCGCATCTCCAGCGTCATCTGCGCATTTTCCCGGTTAAGGCGGAACAGATCGGCAGCGTTCTTGGCGCTCATGACCAGATGGTCCGGGTGCCAGGGTTTGGTCAGGAACTGATAGATACCCGCATCATTGATCGCCGCGATAATGTCGTTGGTCTCGGTATAACCGGTGATGATGATCCGCACCGTGTCCGGCCACTGCTCCCGCACTTCGCTGAGGAAAGCGACACCGGACTTCCCCGGCATGCGCTGATCACAGAAGATCACCTGAACAAAATGCTCCTGCATCAGACGTGCCGCGTCATCTGCGTTGGTTGCGGTCAGACAGTCAAAGTCATCCTCAAGCGCCATGCGCATGGAGGCCAGCGAATGTTCCTCATCATCAACCAATAGAACAGTGGGGAGCGTCTCTGACATGGTTTACTCCGCTGCGGCCCGGCCCTGTTTACGTGCCAGACTGCCTTTGAGCCAATTGATCCAATGCTCCATCCCTTCGCCGGTGCGGGCAGACAGGCGGATCACTTCGATACCCGGGTTCACACGACGCAGGTTTTTCTCATAAAGGTCCAGATCCACGTCGCAATAAGGGGCCAGATCGACCTTGTTCAGCAAAGCAATCCGGGATGCGGTGAACATATCCGGGTATTTCAACGGCTTGTCTTCACCTTCGGTGACGCTGATCACCGCGACTTTGCAATCTTCGCCCAGGTCAAAAGCCGCAGGGCAGACCAGATTTCCGACATTTTCGATAAACAGGAACGATTGCTGCGCCAGTTCCAGATGCTCCATGGCATGCCCTACCATATGTCCATCCAGATGACAGCCCTTGCCAGTGTTGACCTGGATCGCAGTGGCACCGGTTGCACGAATACGCTCGGCGTCATTGGCGGTTTGCTGATCACCTTCGATCACGGCCAAGGGTTGATCCCCCAGCATCTCGATCGTTTTGCATAACAAGGTAGTCTTGCCCGACCCTGGCGAGGAGACAAGGTTCACAGCAAAGGCGTCCAACCCTTTCAGCACAGCGCGGTTGGCATCGGCATAGCGGTCGTTTTTGGCCAAGATATCAGTTTCGATCTCGATCAGCCGATCCTGGCTCATGCCTGGTACGGCCACACCCGCAGGACCTTGGCCAAAATGCATGTCATGGCTGTGGCTATGGACATGATCATGGCTGTGGTCGTGCGCGTGGCTGTGCGCCTGGTCCGAGCCGCTGCCATGATCATGATGGTGATGATGCCCTTCAACGCTGGCTGTTCCGCATCCGCAAACGGTACACATCAGTTGACCTCCAAGTCTTTTATTCGCATTTCGTCGCCGCCCATCGGCATCAAGCGGCCTCCGCCGCATTTCGGGCAAGGCGCAAGACGGTCATCAATTTCAACTTCTTGCGCGCAATCATAACACATGGCGCGCCCGGGCAAGTCGAGCATGATCAGCTCCGCCCCTTCGGCCACAGACCCGCGCATCACCACCTCAAAAGCGAATTCAAGCGCGGGCTTTTCAACACCGGCAAAACGGCCAATTTCCACCCGCACGCGTTTGACCTGCGTGATGTTGTGTTGGGTGGCCTGATCCTCGATCACTTGCCGGATCCCCTCACACAGAGACATTTCATGCATGTCTTGCCCCTTCTTTGATAGCCACCGGCTGGCACGGGTCAAAAATATCAATCACGAGCGACGCGCGATGCGCCTTGTGATCCGGAAGATTTGCCAAAGCCTGCTCCAAAACGCCGCCTTGCGCCAGCAAATGATCGGTTGGCGTCACCCGTGTAAAGCCTGTGACCCGCCCCGCAGACTGGCTGGCCCGTACTACAAAAAGACCGCGCGCAGCTGGAACACACACCGAGCGATGACTACAGACGGGCGCAGGCAACAGCTCATTCTCTGTGTTTTCGACGTCGAGTATGCGCCCCACAATCTGCCACAATGGGCCGTGCCCGCGGGTTGCTGCGATATGCTGCATCACCCGGTGATGTGCTGCGCGCGCGGCAACCGTATTGTCCTGCGGCGCATGTGTTTCTGCCGTCTCAATCGAAGTGGGCACAAGGTCGTGATAACAGGCCTCTCCCGGCGCAAAACAGCGGTCAACCGCCTGCAGCAGAAGGGCGGCCGGAGATAGCCCTGTCAAAAACCGCTCGAACGCCTCCGCAGTATCCGGAAACCCGGATGTGCCAACAAAGGAGGCCGACCAACCCGTTGCGACCCCCTCCCCGCGCGGCATCGCCAAAGGTTGCAGACCCAACCGGCCAGGCAACAGGATACCCAGACGAAACTGATGCTCACGCAGGATATCCGCCTGTAACTGCGCTTGCCAATCTTGGGGCAACTCCACGTCCAACGCGAGTTTCACCGCCACCTCCTGCGTCATGCGACACAGGTTAAAGATCCGCGGCACAATCGCCACTGCATCGGCCACAGAACGTCCGATCAAATAGTCCCCAATCGGCGGCGCCGGGGCGATATCAAGATCCGATAGCTGCGGCGTGCGATCCAACATGTCTCAGCTCGCATCACCGGACAGACCTGCGGTCAGCACCTGACGGCGGGTAGCCTCGGCCGGCAGATCGCTTGTGCCCTCTGCTTCGGAGGAGGCGGCGTCTTCTTCAACCTGGCGTTTGGCTTCCAGTTCACCCTCCCGCATTTCGCGGATGTCAGCGGCGCGGTCGGTTTCAGCACGGTGCTCTTCCATAAAGAGCGCCTGCATCACCGCACGCCCCACATCCACCGCTTGTTGCTGTGAACGAAACTCGCCCATTGGTGAAAACAGCGAGCAGGCTTTGTAGCCACCTGTCATCTCCCGCGTGTTGTGAATGAACTCATAGTCCCCGGATTCAAAAGACAGATACTCTTTTGCTCCCGGTGTCAGATCTGACCAATCCTCATCTTCCCCCGGCAGCTGGATCAGGTTCATGAACCACGGAGAGATCAGCACCCCCAAGGGGCGGCCCTTGTGGATCACCCACCCCACGGCTTCCACGTTCAACAGCTTGTTGACCATGGGAACATCCCGCATCTTGGCGTGCCAGACCTCGGTAAAATCCGCAACCAATGCGTCAGTCTTGTTTTTCAGAACCTGCGCCTCACGCACCATATCGGCACCCGGATCATCAGAGACCATGAACTGTTCCTTGGGCGCGTCACAGGTCGGGCATTTCCAATCCTCTGGCAGGGCCAGAAACGCGGTGCCGGGCAGGATCGAACGTGTGTCATCCCCTTCGGCCGGATCATACGGCGTCCAGCAGATTTTGCACTCCATGATCGCCTGGTCGCTGATCTTGTCAGCAGCCCCCATAAAAGAGCCTTCAAAACCGCTCATCGGATCGCCTCCAGCACTTCGATGATGCGTTCGCCGCTGTCGATCAAATCCTCGGGCGCGGCAATCGCAACCTCCGGCATGGCGGTGACCTCATAGGTGTCAAGGATGAGCACATCCATGGAATTATAAAACCGAACCTGCCAGACATGCGGCAACGCCGTTGCCGTAACCCGGCAGTTGCCATAGCCGCGCGACAGGATTTCCACCGCGCCCTGCCCCATGGCCTGTTCCAGCCAGGCCAGATCGTCCTCGGTATGGGGCAGAAGGGTCAGGTTCACCACATGGGTGTCCGTCTCGGGCGTGAAGGCTTTGGACTTGTCTTCCAGTTCCACCAACAAGGGCGGCGCATTGACCACCGATGGGGTGCGCGGTGTCTTTGCGCCGGTGGGCGCACGTTTCGCCGTAAACGCCTCATCCCGTGCGGCGCGTGGAACCGCGCCGACCTCCACCGCATCCACATTTGCTCCGCCCAGCACCCAGACCCCGGCAAACACGCTTTCTTGCACGCCAATTGCGGGGATCGTGCGGATTTTCATGGCCACTTCGCCCTCGCCCAGGGTTTCCGCCATGAGGTCCCGGTTTTCCTTGTCGAGTGTCGACAGATCAAAGGTCTGGTTTTCGCCACCCTGCCCGACCGCAGTTGCAGCCGCGGCGATATCGGCCAAAAGATCCAAGGCAGGTTGCAAATGGCTGGTGTCTTCGACTTCGGGCAGATGCGTCACATAGGAGCTCATGTCCTGCGGCATCTGCAAATACTTCAGCTCGTTGCCGTCCTCTTCGGAAGGTTGTGATCCTGGGCCGTACCCCATAGGGGGCATATGAAAATTGCCAACCATTTTATGGCTCCTTACTGAACGGCTTCGGGTTGCGAGATAATCTGGGTGATGCGCAGAACATATTCGTCCCAGTCACGCACCTTGGGCAGTGCACCGATCATCTTGCCGTCGCGGAAGAAGATCAGGCTGGGCGTTTTCAGAACTTTGGTGTCCTGACGCAGATCGGCCTCGATCGCATCGGCCACCACCGCACAGTCAAATTTGCCCTGAAAGGCCATTTTTAGCTCGGGCAGGATCACCGCCACATCGGCGGTTTCCAGATTGCGCTTTGGGTCGCCCGGCACAAACAAGACATGTACACCCGGGCGACCCACATACGCGGCCAGCGCCTCTTTTTCGGCCAGCAACGGCCAGCCCATCTCATCAGTCAGTCGGTCAATCAAGGGATGTGTCATTTTACGTATTCCTCCGGTCAGCCCACTGTTTTTCCCTGCGCGGCTGCCGCCTGCAGATGGGGTGGTAAACTTGGTGTGCGCGCTTCCAGATCGGCAAAGGCGTTGCCCAGATCGCCCCCCTCCATCAGAGAGCGCAGACCATCCAGCGCGTTTGATATGTTTCCGGCCTCTTCGGCACTGATCACTTCACGCGCAGCCCCCAGGAAGCTGAGCACCCAAGCGCCCTTCTCAAGCGGGCCGGTGAGTGACAGGTCAATGATCTCGACCGGTCTGTCTGCACGTTCGCGTGCCTGCGCCGCAATGCCGTCGACCGAGAGGATCTGCATGGGAATGCCAACACACATCCCCCTAAACCTCACTCGGGAAGAAACGATCGTCGCCGGTGCGGCACGCCTCTGCTGCGTCGGGTCGCCCTTTTTCGTAAGCGCTGCGCTGAATGGAAGGGTCAGCAATCATGCTGTCATCGCCCCGCCCCTTTTCAGCAACCGCGCCCCAGATTGCGAGCTTTTCCAAAGCAATCCTAACAGCCGGTTCGATCTGGGCGGCCACGATGTCCCGCAGACCTCCGCCATAGTCATCCAGTTCTTCGGGCTGGCAGCCGATCAGCGTCAGCGCTTCCGGGCAATATCCCATCAGCTGCGCTGTGGCGATCACGTCCTGAAACCCGGTCTGATGCAGGCTCATCTTCTTGGCGCCCATAAAGCGGGGCACCTCGTCATTTTCGACGATTTTCAAGGTTCCTGGTGCAAGACCGTAATCAATGGCGTCAAACACCAAAAGCGCGTCTGCCTCTTCCAGAAACGGCAAGAGATATAGCCCCTGCGTGCCACCATCCAGAACAGTTACATGGGGCTCGAACTTATAATTCTCGCTCAGATGTTCGACACAGCGAACCCCGAACCCCTCATCCGCCCATAAAACATTGCCGATGCCCATCACCAGGATGCGTAACGCCATATTGGCCTCCTCCAGCGCCGGAAAATTGGTTGCTAACTTTCCGGTTTCCTCTGGAATGAAAGCTATCTGGCTAAGGCATCACAGGACACAGATTTATGGAATACCATTGAATACACTGCAATACATTGATTTTATTCTCATTTAACCAAAAACCCACATTTTCACCTCAGCTTTTGGTGAAAGCCCACCTCTCACTTTGAGCAAAAACCGGAAACCAACAAACCAAAGGGGCGGAACACACTGTCCCGCCCCCTTGATTCGAGCACCGATTTCAACGCAATTACGGGCGGTCGTCCTTGAAGGTCCGAGTGCCCGAGATCATGGTTGAAACCATGGACTGGCGGGACATGATGTCTTCGCGGATTGCCACATAGATGTGGATGATCATAAAGATCAGGATGAACCACATGCCCATATGGTGCAGCGAATGCACAGCCTGGGAATTGCCCACCAGCGTCAGGAACCAGCCTGCCACCATATCAGCAAAACTGCCCCGGCCTGTGCCTTCGGAATAGAGTGCCCAGCCTGAGATGATCATGAAGGTCGATCCCAGCGTGATAAACCCAAACATCGCCAGCTGTGCCAACGGGTTGTGGCCCACGTATTTCTGCGGCTCTTTCTCCAGGAACATATACCAGCGGATCTCAAAATAGATCTCTTTCCACCAGTGTTTGTTAAACAGAGGGATAATGAACAGCTGTTTGGCGTGGTGATTGCCCGCCCAGGCCCAATACATGCGGCCAAAGAAACCCACAGTCATGATCATACCCGCCGCAAAATGGGCAAAGCGGATATAGCCGAACACAAACTGATGGGTCGCCTCGGCGATCTGCATCGACGGCGGCGGCGAGCCAATAAACCAACCGGTCAGGCACAGCACTGTAATCGCCAGCGCATTGACCCAATGCCACAGGCGCACCGGCCATTCGTAGACAAAGACCGAGGTCCGCACCCGCACGCTTTCAATGTCTTCCGCCGTTGCATCCCCCGTCAGTTGGGCCGTTTCCAGCGGCGGCGGACTTTTGGGATTTGGAATATGGATTGTATCCTCTGACATGGATCACTCCTCCTGACGGGAGGCGCGCCATGACTTCAGGATCTGCACCCCAGCCCAGACAATCCCCGCAGCCAAGACGGCCAGAAGGATATGCGCCAATGTGTGGCCGGCGGCCCCCGGCAGCTCTGCGTGGCCCGGATGAGCCAACGCAGGGGTTGCAGCAGTGGCAAGAACAACAGCCAGTTTTTTCATGATCTTCCTCCCTTAGCGCACTTTGACGGTGCTGAGCTCATCGCCATCCGGCGACATGACATGTGTGGAACAGGCCAGGCAGGGGTCGAAACTGTGCAGGGTGCGCAGGATTTCCACCGGCTCTTCCGGACGTTCCATCGGTGTGTTCATCAGCGACGCCTCAAAGGCACCGATATTGCCCTGGGTGTCGCGCGGAGAGCCGTTCCACGTGGTTGGAACCACCGCCTGATAATTCTCGATGCGACCGTCCTTGATCTTGATCCAATGCCCCAACGCACCGCGCGGTGCTTCGGTGACACCCACACCTTTGACCTCTTTGGGCCATGTGGACGGATCCCATTTGGCCACATTGGCCGTATTCTCGTCGCCGTTTTTGATGTTGGTGATCAGCTTGTTCATAAAGTGCGTCATCAAACGGCACTGGTACTCGGATTCCAGCGCCCGCGCCGCCGTCCGCCCCAAGGTGGAGAAGACTGCATCAAACGGCAGATCCATGGTGCGCAGGAAACCATCCACCTGGTTCTTGATATCCTCGTGACCGGCGGCGTAACCGACAATGTAACGCGCCAGCGGTCCCACCTCCATCGGATGCCCACGCCAGCGCGGCGCTTTGATCCAGGAATATTTGCCAGCCTCGTCCAGCTGTTTGATGTTGGTCTTGGTGCCTTTGGCATTGGGACCCAGTTCAAATTTGGGGCTGGTGTCGCCGTCCCAGGGGTGCAGACCTTTGCCCGGCTCCCCATAGGTGTACCAACTGTGATCCACAAACTCCTGAATTTCATCAGGGTTGCGGATGTCCACATCATGCACTTCGTTGAGGTTGCCGTTGATGATCGCACCGCGCGGCAAGTGTAACTGACCGGCAGAGAAGTCATTGGGATGTTCGGGAATATCGCCATAAGACAGCACCGACTGCGAAGAGATACCGCCGCCATAAAGCCAGGATTTATAGAACCCACCAATGGCCTGCACATCCGGGATGTAGACGTTGCGGCAGAAATCCGTGGTCTGTTTGATGATGGATTCAACCAGGTTCAAACGTTCAATGTTGATCGCCCCCACTGCACCGGTGCTGTGAACATTGATCGGGCACGGCACGCCGCCCACCAGCCAATTGGGGTGCGGGTTCTTACCGCCAAAGATCGTGTGGATCTTGACGATCTCTTTCTGCAGATCCAGCGCTTCAAGGTAGTGGGTGGTCGCCATCAGATCCGCTTCGGCAGACAGCTTATAGGCCGGGTTGTCCCAATAGCCGTTTTTGAACAGGCCAAGTTGGCCGGATTCCACGAATTTTTTCAGACGGTTCTGAACATCGCGGAAATACCCCGGCGACGACATCGGATGCGACGGCGACACCGCCTGTTGCAGCTCGGATGTTGCCTTGGGATCCGCGCGCAGTGCGTTGACCGGGTTCACCCAATCGAGCGCGTGCAGGTGGTAGAAATGCACAACGTGGTCGTGGATATGCAACGCCAGCTGCATCAGGTTCCGGATTGAATTGGCATTGTCCGGGATGTCGATTTTCAACGCATCCTCAACCGCACGCACAGACGTCAGCGCATGGGTGCCGGTGCAGACGCCGCAAACACGCTCAGCAAAGGCCCAGGCATCCCGCGGATCGCGCCCCTTCAAGATCACTTCCAACCCGCGCCACATGGTGCCGGTGGAGACTGCGTTGCGGATGACACCGTCTTCATCCACGTTCACTTCGCATCGCATATGGCCTTCGATCCGGGTCACCGGGTCCACAACAATACGGCGGCCGGTATCATCAAGGTCGAAACCATTCGGGGTCGTCGCCATCTATCAGGCCTCCTCTTTTTCAGTTCGGGTTTGGGTTTTACGTTGCGCCGCCTTGAGCGCGGTGACAGCCGCATGCGCCGCGACACCTGCGCCCACCACCCCGGTTGCCGCGATGCCGATCTTGTCCGCGTTTGCCTCGACCCCGAATTGGGTCAGATCGGTCACCCGGTCATAGAAACTGCCCTGATCCCAGAAACCATCCTCAGAACAGCCGATACAGCCATGGCCGGATTGGATCGGGAAAGAGACACCTTCGTTCCAACGCACGGTGGAACAGGCGTTGTATGTGGTCGGGCCTTTGCAGCCCATTTTATAAAGGCAGTAGCCCTTGCGCGCGTTCTCATCGTCCCAGGCTTCGACGAACTGGCCCGCGTCAAAGTGCGGACGGCGGTAGCATTTGTCGTGGATCCGCTGGGAATAGAACATCGCCGGGCGGCCCTGACGGTCCAGTTCGGGCAGACGGTCAAAGGTCAGCATATAGGTGATAACACCGGTCATCACCTCGGCAATCGGCGGGCAGCCCGGAACCTTGATGATCGGCTTGTCGGTGATCACCTTGTGGACCGGAGTCGCCTGGGTCGGGTTCGGCTTGGCCGCCTGCACACAGCCATAAGAGGCGCAGGCCCCCCAGCTGATAATCGCCTTGGCGTCCTTGGCCGCGTGGCGGAGTTTCTCAACAAAGGGCTTGCCACCGGTGATGCAGTACATCCCATCTTCGTTCAAAGGCGGGTTGCCCTCCACGGCGAGGATATAGTTACCCCTGTATTTCTCGATGGTCTCTTCAAAGGCCGCTTCGGCCGCGTGCCCCGCAGCCGCCATCAACGTGTCATCATAATCGAGCGAGATCATCGACAGCACAACATCCTTGGCCAGCGGGTGGGCGGAACGGATGAAGCTTTCAGAACAGCAGGTGCACTCCAAACCGTGCACCCAGATCACCGGTGTGCGCGGCTTGTTTTCCATCGCATGGGCGATTTTGGGCACAAAGGACGGCGACAGGCCAAGGGCTGCTGCCGTCAGCGAACAGTATTTCATGAAGCTGCGGCGGGTAATCCCCTGCCGGCGCATCACGTCGTAAAAGGTCTCAATCTCGCTCAATGCTGGTCCTCCCAAACGCGTCTGGTGTGCGGTGGAATGCGGCTATCGCATTCCGTTGCATACATCAGACCAGCCCAGAGACAGCTAAAGCAATTTCAAATCCAAAAGAGGCACATATGAAATTTTCACATTAAATATCAAGGCACTAGCGGGATAAATCGGTACACCCACCGCAAACGCGCCGGCCAGTGGATAACCGGCTTCCAGAATATCCGGTCAATGGCTTTCCGGCTGTAAAATATGGCGCGCCGCCGCAACCACCGCCTGCCCCAAGGCCAAACCACCATCATTGACGGGGGTTTTGTGATGCAACAAGACATCATATTGATGCAGCGATCCAACCATTAATTCCAGCAACAAAGCGTTCTGAAAACATCCACCTGACAGAACAACCGCCTTGGCCTCTGTCTTGGCTATGGCAGTCGTCACGGCCCCCTCAAAACACCGGGCAAGCCAATGATGAAACGCAAAGGCCAGATCGGCGAGTTCAGCTCCCGCTTTGCGCTTGGTGATCAAATGGCGGATCATTTCCGACGGGTCCAAGGCCCCATCTATCATTGACGTCCCAGGAACCCCAATCGCATGGCCATTGCGACGCAGCCCTGAAGACGCCCGCGCCAGCGCTTCAAGACGCATAGCTGCTTCACCCTCATAGCTCTGACCATCCATACAGAGTCCCAGGATCGCCGCCACCGCATCAAACAGCCGCCCGACGCTGGACGACATCGGCGCATTCACGCCACGCTCTGCCGCCATCCGCGCCATGGCCAACGGCTTGTCCGCGAACAGCTCATCGGCCCAATCGGACAGCCCCGCCTGATCCAGCCGCACCAACGCATTGCGCCAAGGCTCCCGCGCGGCCATATCGCCGCCAATCAACGGCGCCGGCTTCAGCCACGCCCGTCGCTCGAATCCACGATAATCGCCAAGCAAAACCTCCCCTCCCCAAAGCGTCCCGTCGTCACCAAGCCCGGTCCCGTCAAGGATGATCCCGGCCACCTTGCCCCCATCCAAAGGCCAGCCATTCTCAGCCAGACAGGAGGCCAGATGCGCGTGGTGGTGCTGAACACGCTCAAGGTGCAGCCCGTCTTGGCCTGCCCGCGCCTGACCATGTTTGGTGGCGCGATATTCGGGGTGCGAATCGACCGCCACAACCCCGGGGCGATGATCAAACAGATCCGCGTAATCCGCATCTGCCTGCAGGAAAGCGTCATAGGTCAGCGCATCGTCCAACTCTCCCAGATGGTGACCCAACAGCGCCTGGCCCTTTTTGATCAGGCAAATCGCGCCCTTCATCTGCCCGCCAAAGGCGGCAACCTGCGGAGCCTCTCCAAATCCCGGCGGAAGCGGCAAGGTTCCCGGCACCCGCCCACGCGCCCGGCGCAGCACCATGGGCCCCTGCGACGTGATCCGCTCCACACTGTCATCCAGCCGTCGGGCGATCTCTCGATCGTGCATCAGGAACGCATCTGCAAAACCGCCGAGTTTCTCCCGTGCTTCGTCGTTGCCGATCACCTGAGGCTCGCCCGTCAGGTTGCCAGAGGTCATGACCAAGGGGCCATCAAAAGCGTCCAGCAGAAGGTGATGCAGCGGCGTATAGGGCAACATCCACCCCAGCGTCGCCTGCCCCGGCGCAATACCATCGGGCAGTGCAGCGCCAATTTGTTCCAACAAAACGATCGGCGCGGCAGAACTGCAAAGCAGGTCGCGTTCTTGTTCGGTAGGGGCGGCATATTCACAAACCACATCCAGCGCCGCCATCAGGGCAAAGGGCTTGCTGGGCCGGTGCTTCCGGCGGCGCAACAGGTCAATCGCTTCTGCATTGCTGGCGTCCACAGCCAGGTGAAACCCGCCCAAGCCCTTGATGGCCAATACCCGCCCGGCCTTTAGATGGCGCGTGGCTTCTGCGATGGGATCCAAATCGGTTCGCGGCTCGATCCAGAGTTTGGGCCCACACTCCGGGCAGGCGACGGGCTGCGCATGAAACCGTCGATCCACGGGATTCTCATATTCAGACTGGCAAACAGGACACAGCGCAAAAGGGGCCATGGTTGTTTTTTCACGGTCGTAGGGCAAAGCTTGGAGAATAGTGAACCGCGGGCCACAATGGGTGCAATTGGCAAAGGCATAGCCAAACCGCCGCTCTGCGGGGTCACGGATCTCAGCCAGACAGGCCGGACATGTGGCGGCATCGGGGGTCACGCGCGTTTCAGCCCCCGTCCCGGTGGAGGCAGCAATCCGGAAATCAGGGCCAAAATCCCCCTGAAGCGTATGGCTTTCCACCGCATCGACCCGTGCAAGCGGTGGTGCTTCTGCGATCAAAGCGGCCTCGAACCCATCCAGATCTGCGCCGACGGCATTGATCAAGACCCCTTCTGGGTCATTCAACACATGTCCCCGCAGACCCAGACGCCGGGCCAAAGTCCAGACAAAGGGACGAAAGCCAACACCTTGAACCTGTCCCCGCACGCGGATTGAACGTCCGTTCTCCATTCACCCCTCCCAGTGCAGCGATGCAAAGCCAGCCCTTAGTGAACCGTGCAAACCATGCACGGATCAAAGCTGCGCACAATGTGTTGAACGCTCAGCGGTGTCTCTTCCCCTTCGGCCACCGGCGCGCCAACCAAGGCAGCCTCAACCGGACCTGGCACCCCCCGGCTGTCGCGCGGACTGAAATTCCAGGTGGTTGGTGCGATGATCTGATAGGAGGCGATTTTACCTCCTTCGATCCGCAGCCAATGACCCAGACTGCCGCGCGCGGCTTCCACCAGCCCGATCCCCTCCCCCTCCTTTGGCAGGGTCACATCACGCATAAACGCGGCCTCTGGCTGAATGCCCTGCACAAGCGCCTCTACCGCGATTTGGGTCAGAGCGATTTCCAACATGCGACCGACCACGCGCGCGCGGACACCGTTTTCATCTGCCAGAGCACGTGCCAACGGGTGGCCGTCAATCACCTGCCGTGCCAAAGCACCGGTTTCGTAGACTTCCCCGCCTAGGCGCGGTGCTTTGCACCAGCTATAGGCCTCCTCGCGCATGGTTTCATCCGGCACGGTCAATCCTTGCGTCGGATGGGAGGCCTCCCCCAGCATCCAGGCATGGCTCAGATCTTCCTGAAGGCTATCCAGGACCAAGGGCCCAAGCTGCCCCTGCTCCCACAGGCCTGGCGCAAACATATGCCCAACCGCCGTTGGGTAAGCGCCATAGGACAGATATCGCGCCCGTCCAACACCCGATGATTTCAGGTCAAGCTCGGCGGCAATCTCCAGAAACAGCCCGATGTCGCCGGTGCGCCAGTTTTCCAGAGCCTCCGCCGAGGACAACGATGCGAAGTCTTCCACCGGGGCACCAAACAGATGTTCTTCGAGGTAGTGACGAAAAGTCTTGAGATCCGCCGCAATCCGGATCTTGTCCCGAAGACTGGGCGCCCGCGTGACCCCTCCGGGTTGAATGGCCAAAGTATGCGGCCACTTGCCCCCCAAAAGCCCGACGATATGGAAAAGCTGCGCGCGCGCCTCGGTCGCGGCCCGCAAACCGGACCCCTGTAACGCCGTAAACCGGGCAACTGCACGGTCGTGCCATGGGCGCTTGGCGTAATCCGGGCGGGCAAAATCCGGCATAAAGAAGAGATTGAAATGCGTCAGATGATCCGCGAGATTTTCCACCGCATGCAGAAGAGCGGCAACTTTCTCCCCCTCGGGCGCAGGGTCCGCCCCTGCGACATCAGCCAATGCCCGCGCCGCTGCCGCTGATTGGCTGATGGAACAAATGCCGCAGATCCGTGGCGTGATGGTCAGCGCATCAATCGGGTCTTTGCCCTGCAGGATCCGCTCGAACCCGCGAAACAGTGGCGAATTCACATAGGCCGCGCTGACATGACCCTCACTTACCTCAAGCCGGATCTCCAAATCGCCTTCAACCCGGTTAAACGGCCCCACCAACAGGGAAGTTTTGGTCATGATTTTGGTGCTTTCAGTGTAGGCGGGACTTTAATTCGGTCAGAGGTCGCATTGGCACCGATCCGTTTTGGTGTTGCCGCCTTGGACAGGGACGCCAGCGCCATAAACCAGGCTTTGGGCATATCGCTGGGCAAGCCCACCGGAATGCCGCCGAACTTTGGCGTTTCAGTGAATTTATGGCCGGGCTCTTCGAACTCGGGGGCGGTACAGTTGATACATGGATAGCCTGCGCGCGTGCAACTGCCGGCTCCGTTCCAACCCCGAATGTTGCAGTCCCCCACGGCCTGGGTTCCAACGCAGCCCAGATGCTCCATCATGCAGCCAATCTCGGACAGTTTGGTGGCACTGGCCTTATATTCATAAAACTCATTCTTGGGACACGCATGGTGGATCAGCGTATCCGCATAAAATCGCGGACGGGCAAAGCCGTCCAGACTGCTGGTCCGCATCTCTCCGGCGGCCAGCATCATCAACGTCTCTGTAACCCAATCCGGGTGGGTCGGGCAGCCTGCGACATTGATCACCGGCAACCCGGATCTGCTTTTGAAGTCCGCTGGCAGCACGCCGCCTTGATGCGTGCCTTCATATTGCAGGCCAGAGGCGTCCGTTACATTTTCACCAGCCGAGCTGACCCCTCCAAAGGCTGCACAGGTGCCAACGGCCACCACATGCTGCGCGAGCGGTGCCAGACTTTGCACCCAATCGAGCATACTGCGCCCCGTCCCCCCCAGCATGTGAAACTTGCCTGTACCGTTGGGTCCGCGGGTCACGGCACCTTCAACACAAAGAATATCCAGAGACCGCTCACCCGTCTCAATATCGTTCAGCAGGCGGCGCACTTCGGCGCCGGTCTCAACACTCAGCGAGGGGTGCCAAAGAAACGACAATCCCGCCCCCGACAAGAGATCCAGCACATTCGGGCTTTCGGCGCATAAAAGAGACATGGTGCAGCCGCCACATCCCGCAGATTGCAACCAGAGAATATTCAAAGAGTCTCTCCTCGTGGCAGGTCCAAACGGAAACAGGCCCCGCGTTCAGTTTGCGGCAACAGCGTGAGCGTTCCACCGTGTTCCTCTGCGATCTTGTGGGAAATCGAAAGTCCAAGCCCGGTTCCATCCCCCACTGGTTTTGTCGTGAAGAACGGATCGAAAATAGCACTGCGCAGTTCATCCGCAATCCCCGGCCCATTGTCACAGACCGTAAGCCTGGCGCGACCTTCACAATAGGTGAGATCCATGGTTATTTCCAAAGTATTATCAAGTGTTTCGCAGCCGTTCATCGCATCAACAGCATTTTGAACAAGGTTCATGACAACCTGTTGCACGTGCCCCGGACGCCCTAGAGCGATACACCGGGCTTCGCCTTTGAACATGATGCGAATGTCGGATTTTGTCCCGCGCTTGACCCATTCCGCGGCCACACGGGCCGTATCCGTCAGATCAAACGGTGCAAAATCGCCCGATCCGTCGGCCGACAAGCGCCGCAGGTCTTCGACAATGCTGCGCACCCGTTCGGAGCCATCACGCGCACCTTCAATTGCAGTGCGCAAATTCCTGAGATCACGGTCTAATTTCAGAGTTTTTCGCAGTTCGATCAAATCTTCCCGCGCCGCACCAGCCTGCACCCGATCGAAATAGGTTTCGAAACGATCCAGATATTTTTCAAGCGCATGGGTATTGGCATAGACGAAGCTGATGGGATTGTTCAGCTCATGCGCAACACCGGCCAGCAACCGCCCGAGCGAGGCCAGTTTTTCGTTTCGCACCAATTGCATCTGGGCCTGTTTTAAATCCTCGTGGCTTTGTTCCAGCTTGGAAAACGCGCGCCGCAGGACCCCCAAAGGCCGACCAGTTAGAACAAATCCCGTGACCCGGCGACGCTTATCCAGTCGCGGTGCCAGTTTGAATTCTACAGGTTCCGCGCCCGACGGTGTGCGCAGATTGGCTTCAAAGGTTACTTCCTGTTTGAGAGCACCAACCTCTGCCAACCCGTCCAGCAATATCTGTTTGTGCTCTTCCGTGACGAAATCCACGATATCGCAGCCAATCAGCCGATCCGGTGTCAGCCCCACCACCGCCGAAAACGAGGCGCTGACCTCGGCCATACTGCGATCTTTTGATGTCACCACCAGATAGTCACTGATCGAAGCCATGACGGATGACAGGAACGACCGAAGCTGCAACATCTCTGCGTTGCGCGCTTCCAGTTGCTCCTGATAGTCGATCATCTCCGCATAGGTTTTGTCGACGGCCTGAAGGACGTCGTTCCATGCTTCTTCTCCAAGATCGAGTGAGTTTTCGATGGCTCTACCTCCGGGACGGATCTGCACGACCCAAGGCAAAGCCTAAGACATTTTCCACCAAAAGCAAAACCTTACAGAGAACCTTCGATTTTGCCCCTATGGTAACGCCCAATTAACAGGGCGTTACCTGCATTCGTTCATCTTCGCGGTTTGACTGCCTCTGACATTCAATATGACAGGCTCGGCGCTTGGTGCAGAAAGGTGGCGTTGTCGATCTGGCGCACCATAAAGTCCGCCACATCCGCGCGCCGCATTTTCAGCGACAGCTGACCGCGTTTTTCCCGCAAATCTCCGACGTGATATGTGCCCAGCGGATCACCATCCTGAAAGGCTCCGGGACGTACAATAGTCCAGTCCAGACCGGAGGTTTTTACAAGATCTTCCTGCGTGTGATGATCCGCAAAGGCTGCGCGCAGGAGCAGGCCGAACATGATACGCCGCCACCAGAAATTCAAAACCGGCTCACTATCTCCAACCCCCAAGGAAGACAGGCAAATCAAACGCTTAACACCAGTTTCTTGCATGCCAGAAACAATGGTTTTGGTCCCCTTCGTGCGAATTTCCCCCTTCATCCCGGCCCCCAAGGCACAGATCACGGCGTCCTGCCCCTGAAGAGCCGCAGCCACCTGCCCAGCGTTCAAAACATCCCCCCGCAACATATGCGCATGCACGCCCTCTACTCCCTCGGGCCACTGCCCACGGCGGGAAAATCCGGTCACTTCGTGGCCCTGTGCTTGAAGACTTTTTACGACATGCTGGCCGATGCTTCCGGTCGCGCCAAATACAATCACTTTCATCGTCGATCCTCTTACCTTTTCCAAAACTTGACACATCGCCAATTGACACAGTGTCTATTTACACCATGTCAATTTACACAGTGTCAATTGACATGGTGTAAACATTGTGATTGATTGACACCATGTCAAGTGAGAAAAATGAAACCCGTGAAAAAATCCTGACCGCATGTTGGCAGCTCACAGAGGCCAACCTGGGCAAAGGGGTCCGTATGTCCGACATCGCCAAAACCGCTGGCGTGTCGCGACAAGCCTTGTATCTACATTTTGAAAACCGCGCTGACCTTCTGATTGCCACAACGCGGTTTATTGATGAAAAACAGAATATTACAGAGCGACTTGAACCTTACAGAAGTGCAGAAACCGGCAGCGACAAACTGCGGGAACTGGTGACATTCTGGGCGCATCAGATGGAGATAATCCAGGGAATGGCACGCGCACTTCTGGCTCTGCGGGCCACCGATTCTGAGGCGAATGCAGCCTGGCAGGAACGAATGGAAGCGTTGCGCGCAGAGATTCGCACTACGTTTGAACAGATCGAGACCGAGGGAGATCTGGCACCTGGCTGGGCGGTGGACAGCGCAACCAATATGCTATGGTCAGCCATGTCGTTCCAAGGGTGGGAACAGCTGAAGCAGGCGCCTGATTTCAGCACCGAGGCTTATATTGCCGACATGTGGTGGCTGGCAAAGCGTGGGTTCCTCAAATGAGGAACCCAAACAGGTTTTGAATTCAAAACCTTAGAGAGCGTCTTTCATGACCTGCACCACCGCTTCACGCGGCACATCCGCGGTCACGAAGGCCTCACCAATGCCACGCGCCAGAATAAAGCGCAGCTGGCCATCAACAACTTTTTTGTCCTGCGACATCAGGTCGGCCAGCGCCTCGGCGTCCGGCAGTTCACCCGGAATGTCGCTGAGGTCGGTTTTCATGTTCATCGCTTTCAGATGGGCCCGCACACGACTGGGGTCTTCCTGACTGCACAGCCCAAGGCGTGCAGACAGTTCAAAAGCCAAGGCACAGCCGATTGCAACGCCTTCCCCATGCAGCAGCCGGTCAGAATAGCCCGTGGCGGCCTCCAGCGCGTGGCAGAAAGTATGCCCCAAGTTCAACAGCGCGCGGTCGCCCTGCTCGGTCTCGTCTCGCGCAACGATATCCGCTTTCATCTGAACAGAGCGGGTCACCGCCTCGACCCGCTTTTGCATATCACCAGACGCCAGCGCCGGGCCGTTTTCCTCGAGCCAGTCAAAGAACTCAGCGTCCCCCAGAAGACCGTATTTGACAACCTCACCATACCCGGCAAGGAAATCACGCGGCTTGAGCGTTCCCAGAACTTCGGTATCGGCCAGCACCAGCGACGGCTGATGGAAAGCACCGACGAGGTTCTTGCCATGCATGGTGTTGATACCGGTCTTACCGCCGACAGAGCTGTCGACCTGTGCCAGAAGGCTGGTCGGGATCTGTACAAACCGCACCCCACGGCGCAGCACGGCGGCCGCAAACCCGGCCAAATCGCCGATCACACCACCACCAAAGGCGACCACAACGTCATTGCGCTCTACCTTCTTGTCGAGCAGCCATTCAACAGTGCGGGTAAATTGCGGCCAACCTTTTGTGCTTTCACCTTCGGGCAAAGCCAGCGCTTCCATTTCTACCCCTGCGGCGGCAAGCCCTGCGCGCAAGGCGTCCAGATGCAGACTTGCGACGGTTTCGTCGGTGATTACAGCTACCTTGGGACGGCGCAGCAAGGGCAAGATCCGTGCGCCAGCCTCTGCAATGAGCCCAGGGCCAACAATGACATCATAAGAGCGTTCGCCCAGATCGACGTGAACCGTTTGTTCCATCACTTCCATTCCAATACGTCGGGACGGGCGCGCAAGGCGTCCAACACCCGGTCTACCATATCTTCGATTGTCGCCTTACCGTCCGAAACCACGGATATATCCGCCAGTTGGTACAGTGGCACCCGCTTTTCATAAAGCTCCTTGAGCGTTGCAAAAGGATCTGCGGTCCGCAGCAATGGACGGGTATCGCGATGCCGTACACGGTTCCACAGAACCTCCAGATCCGCCTGCAAGCATACAGAGGCACCAAAATGAGAGATATTGTTGCGGTTTTCCTCTGACAGAAAGGCCCCGCCTCCGGTCGACAGAACCCCGCGTTCCTCCTCCAAGAGGCGGTGAATCACCATCCGCTCCTTTTCGCGGAAAAACGATTCGCCGTGGCGTTCAAATATCTCCGGAATGGTCATATTTGCAGCCGTTTCGATCTCGTGATCGCTGTCCAGGAACGGCACGCCAAGACGCTGGGCCAATGCTCGGCCCACCGCGGTCTTTCCCGCACCCATCATACCCACCATGACCACAGTCTTGTGGAGCTCACCGGGCTGCGCCGGTTCGGTCGGCGCGTCTTTGTGCTCTTTTTCGCTCATTCTTCCGTGAATGACGTGATATTGCTAAAAAGGCCATATATAACTTTTAGAAAAGACAGTGAAGCGGGCAGAGCATACAATGGGGCGCATATTCAAATACTTGTTTTATTTGGTGATATTGGCGGGCATCGGATTAGTCGTTTACGCCTATATCGGACCATTCTTCGGAGCGGATTTCAGCGCACCAACCAGTGAAGTGCGCAAACCGGTGATTTTGGATGCAAATTAAACCAGTTGCGGCGGCCTTGCATGCGGCATTGGCCGTTTGGGCCAGTGCAAGTACGGCACAGGAACCCCTGGCCGCCATCGACTGGCTGAATGCCGCGCCGCAACCGGCGGCCTTACCCGAAACGATCCTTTTGGAACCTCCTGTTGCGGGCAGTGCAACGCAACCGGAAATCACAGTGACCCCGTTACGCAGCGTGCCCCAGCCCGTCGGTTTGGTGTCAGCGGCGACCACAGGGCTGCCCGCGGACCTCTGGCGTGGCAGTGATCCAGAGGGTCTGGCCCGGTTGATCACATCAGTCCGCGTGACGGATACGCCAGCCATGCAGGCGCTTCTGTTCACGCTTTTACTGTCAGAGACCCGCCCCCCCGAAGAAGATCAGGATCAGTTATTGCTGGCGCGTTTGGATCGCCTAATGGAGCTTGGCGCAACCGACCCTGCCCAGGCTTTGGCGCAGCAGGCGGACCCGACCAAGACAAGTGACCGTTTCAAACGCTGGTTCGATGCCAGCCTGTTGACCGGCGATGAGGACCGCGCCTGCGCCACGCTGCACCAGGCACCACATCTGGCCCCAAGTTATGCTGAACGCATTTTCTGTGACGCGCGGCGAGGAGACTGGGCCACTGCGGCACTGCTGCTCGAAAGCGCCCATACTCTGGACCTTTTGCCCGAACAGGAGTTGGGGCTTCTGGACCGTTTTTTGAACCCGGACGTTTTTGAATTTGCTCCGCCACCTGCGGCACCTGCCACGGTCACCCCGCTGACGTTTCGATTGTTTGAAGCCATCGGCGAACCACTGCCGACCTCGAATTTGCCGCGCGCCTTTGCCTCTGCGGATTTGCGCGATCTGGCCGGATGGAAAGCCCAGTTGGAAGCCGCCGAGCGGCTGGCACACATCGGGGCCCTGCACCCGAACCAGTTCATTGGCTTGTTCAGCGCCCGCAAGCCCGCGGCATCTGGAGGGATCTGGGACCGAGTTTCCGCGCTGCAACGTTTTGAAACGGCTTTAAGAACAGGCAGCCCGGAAGCTGTTGGAAAAACCCTGCCCCGTGCTTGGGAGGCCGCCAAAGAAGCGGGGGTTGAAACCGGGTTTGCCGAACTTTTTGGGGAAGAATTAGCCCGGTATGACCTGACCGGTGCCGTTGCAGAGCAGGCATGGCGTATTCGGCTGCTGGCGCCGGAATATGAACTGGCTGCCATGCTGCCCCCAAGCGACAGCGCCGAAAACAATTTCCTGGCCGCAGTTGCGATGGGCAAAAGCAGCACAAATGCAGAAGGTCTTTCATCACGCCAGTCCGCGATCTCACGCGCGTTTGCAGAGGACGCGACCCAGACGTTGGTGCCGTCCTCGTTGCGCCAAAAGATCGAAAGCGGACGCCTCGGAGAAGCCATTTTGGACGCAATGGTCTTGTTCGCACAGGGAAGTGATGGCAATTGGGCAGCGCTCAGCGGTGCCTTGGCGACCTTCCGTCTTGTTGGATTGGAAGAAACGGCGCGCCGCGCGGCCCTGCAACTCCTTCTATTGGAACGATAAACATGCCAGCGCCCGCCTCTTCTCATGACTGGATTTCGCTGTTTCTGGATGCTCAGGCGGCCGAAATCGGAGCCGCGCGCAATACGCTTCTTGCCTATGGGCGCGACCTGCGGGATGTGGCGGGCTGGCTGGGGCATCGCAAGCTGAGCTTTGCAACCGCAGAACGCGAGCATGTCGAAGACTACCTGATTTCCTGCGACGCCCAAGGCCTGTCCAAATCCACCCGCGCGCGCCGCCTGTCCGCGATCAAGCAGATCTACCGTTTTGCATTTGAGGAAGGCTGGCGATCGGACAATCCCGCGATCCAGATCAAAGGGCCCGGACGATCCAAACGCCTCCCCAAGACGCTGGATATCAGTGAGGTGGACCGGTTGCTGGATGCGGCGCGAAAATCCGGACGCAACCAATCAGACCGGCTGCGGAACACCTGCCTGCTGGAACTGCTTTATGCGACCGGAATGCGGGTCAGCGAACTGGTTTCTTTGCCCGTTGCAACGGCACGGGGCAATCCGCAGATGCTTTTGGTTCTGGGCAAAGGCAGCAAAGAACGATTGGTGCCCCTGTCCCCCCCTGCCCGTGCCGCATTGGCAGCCTGGATACAGGTGCGCGACGACGTGGATGAGGCGGCTCAAGCCAAGGGAAAGCCCACGTCCCGCTTCCTGTTTCCGTCGCGCGGGCAAGCCGGTCACCTGACACGCCACAGGTTTTATCTTCTGGTCAAAGAGCTCGCGGTGGCTGGGGGTGTTTCACCGGAAAAGGTCACGCCGCATACCCTGCGCCATGCCTTTGCGACGCATCTCTTGGCCAATGGGGCTGATTTACGGGCCATTCAGGCCATGCTGGGGCACGCGGATATTGCGACCACAGAGATCTATACCCATGTGCTGCAAACCCAGCTTGAAGAACTGGTCCATGAACACCACCCACTCGCTGAGGCCGCTGCGTCGGCGCAACCCCTAACGGAAAAACCCAGATAATCCGGTATCTTCCCCAGATACCCTTGATCGACGCCGCGCGGGTGCCCATAACCAGATCAAACCTAACCTAGAGCGCGATTGATGGATATTTCGGACGTATCACCCTTTGACAGCACTTTCTGGATTACCGCCGGAGGGATTTTGCTCCTTTTGGTATTGTCTGGTTTTTTCTCGGGCTCTGAAACTGCGCTTACCGCTGCATCCCGTGGCAAGCTGCGGCTGCAGGCTGACAAGGGATCGCGGGGCGCACAAAGAGCGCTTGCTGTGACCGAGGACAGCGAACGGCTGATCGGCTCGGTCCTGTTGGGCAACAACCTGGTAAACATCCTCGCGGCATCGTTGGCCACTGCTCTGTTTACACGCGCCTTTGGCGAAAGTGGCGTAGCGCTGGCCACCCTGGTCATGACTTTGCTGGTACTGATTTTTGCCGAGGTTCTGCCCAAGACCTATGCCATTTCCAACGCCGAGAAAGCAGCCTCGACCGTTGCGCCGATCATCGGGTTTCTGGTGACCATCCTGGCCCCCGTTGTTGGGGCGGTGCGTCTTCTGGTGCGCGGCGTCTTGCGCATCTTTGGGGTTCGGATCGACCCGGACAGCCATATCATGGCCGTACGCGAAGAGATTGAAGGCGCGCTGAACCTAGGCCACTCTGAAGGACTGGTGGAAAAAGAGGACCGCGACCGGATTCTGGGCGCGCTGGATCTGTCGGAACGCTTGGTCGAAGAGATTATGCTCCACCGTTCCAACATTGAAATGATCAATGCCGGCGACGCCCCCGAGGCCATCCTGACCCAATGTCTGGAAAGCCCCCACACCCGTTTGCCGGTCTACAAGGATGAGCCGGAAAACATCATTGGCGTTGTGCACGCCAAAGATCTGTCCCGCCAGCTTTATGCCCTTGTCAGCGCGGCCAATGGGGATGGCGCAGTGCTCAAGAATTTTGAAATCACCGATGTCGCCAAACCGCCCTATTTTGTCCCCGAAACCACGTCGCTGGATGACCAGATGCGTCAATTTCTGCGTCAGCGGTCGCATTTCGCTTTGGTTGTAGATGAATATGGCGCGCTGCGGGGATTGATTACGCTTGAAGATATTCTTGAAGAAATCGTTGGCGAGATTACCGATGAATTCGACCCCGATGCCGAGAAGGTCGCGATCAAAAGCGCAGACGGGCATTTCATGGTCGACGGGGCCACAACAATCCGTGATCTTAACCGGGCCACAGATTGGTCGCTGCCGGATGAGGAAGCCAACACTATTGCAGGCCTTGTGATCCACGAAGCCCAGATGATCCCGACCATTGGCCAGGTCTTTTCGTTCCATGGCTTCCGATTTGAAGTGACCGCCCGCGAAGGCAACCGGGTGACCGGCCTCAAAGTTCGCCCGTTAAAGTGACGGGTCGCGTCGCGATCCTCTTGTTGGCAGCCGGGCAATCCACACGTATGCGCGGGGCTGACAAGCTGATGGAGGAGGTCGACGGAAAGCCTCTGCTTGCGCGCATGTGTGACCGGGCAATGGCAACAGGCCACCCCTGTTTTGTGACTCTGCCCGCCGCGTCTCATCCACGTAATAACCTGATTGGTGCGGCGACGCCCGTTTATGTTCCCAACGCATCTGACGGCATGGGCATTTCCCTTCGAACAGGCGTGTCAGCGTTGTCGGCCGATTTGGATGGGGTCATGATCCTGCCCGCGGATATGCCAGAACTCCACACATCCGATCTGACGGCTGTTATCGACGCTTTCGAAGGGGCGGATGGTCCAGTGATCCGCGCGACAACTGTGGAGGGCACGCCGGGGCACCCTGTTCTGTTTCCCAAACGGCTCTTTTCCGGCTTATACGCGCTTGATGGAGATGAAGGCGCACGGCGCGTGCTGAAAGGGCAGCCGGTAAAAGCGGTCGCCCTGCCAGGCAACCGCGCGATGACAGATCTCGACACACCAGAAGCCTGGGCAAACTGGCGCGCCTCGCGCAACTCCTAGCCACAAGAAAAGGCAGGCCCTCACAGACCTGCCTTTTTTTTGTGTTTTCCAGATCTGGCGGAGCTTAATGCACCAGCAAACGCGCCTCGTGTTTCTTGAGAGACCGGCGGGCCGAGACAAAGTTCTCCCGGCCTGCTTCGGACTTCAGCTCTGGGAAAATCGCAAATATCTCAGCCCGTTGCGCGCTGTCCAGGCCACGCAAGGTTTGATCCCCCGGCTGGAAGCTCTCGGTCCAGGCACCGTCTGACAGGACAACCTCATGTTGGTCGAACATAAAGTGAATATAGGTGACCTCCCCGGTCTGCACCGCATCGATCCCCTCCAGACCCACCAGATGTTTCGCAGCCACCAGAACTTCGCGGTCTTCGAAATAGAGCGCGGTTTTGTCATTGGCCACCAAAACACGGTGGTTTGGAGACACCAGCATATCACGTTCGGGCAAACCGTTGCCAAGCGCACCTTGGCAGATCAAAATCGGCTGCAGTTTTGCGTTAGCGGTCATATCCTGACGGGTCATGTGACGCTGACCATACCAGCGGATTTCCTGGATCCCGTTGTCGCGGGTGATCACACGGTCTCCCACTTTCAGATCCTCAACCCGGCGCTCCCCTTGAGGGGTTGCGATGAGCGTGCCTGGCGTAAAGCAGGGAATAACACTTTCGATCTCAGAAAAGGTCGCGGTTCCAGTCAGCGCACCATCCGAATCGTAGTACGAGACCGTACCGCTTTCGCGATCAGGCGATGTGTATTCAACCGACAAGGAACCGCCGGGTTCAGCCGTGCCCGTCAGGTCCAGAACGTCAACGTCTGAGCCATCCGGGTTTTCGCCGCCCACGATAACATCGCCGACACCCGCGCCGGTGATGCTGTCGGAATCCAGCCCGCCGCTTACACTGTCGGCCTGATCATCCGCGCCAAGGTCAATAGTGTCTTCGCCCAGACCACCCGAAAGTGTATCCGCGCCTTCGCCACCCTGAATACTGTCTGCCCCGCCGCCGCCGCTGACCACGTCATCGCCGTCACCTGCCAGGATGGTGTCATCGCCATTGCCTGCGGTCGGGTCAATCACAGGATCGGAGTCATAGCTCACGTCATCACTGTCAAAAGAGGCACCGGACTCGCCCAGGTCGATATTGACCTGCACATCGTTGAAGTCGTTGTCCGTCCAGTCCTCAAACCCGATAACCACAGGGCCATCGCTGCCATCCTGGCTGATCAGCTGAATACGGTCTTCGCCGCCGGAGTTCAGATCGGAGTTGGAGTAATAGGTCTCGCCGCCCGGGGTTGTGAAGCCAACACCAACGGTTTCGCCGGGCGCGACATCAACTGTATAGCTCTCACCTATATCATCCCGAGCGCCATCGCTCAGTGGGATGGTGCGGACAATCACACCACTGTCATCCCGCACATATGCAAAGACGGCGTGATTCTGAGAACTCTCTGCTTCGGTGATTGTGATCGTCACCGGGCCAGAGACCACATCGCCGTCGCCGTAGATGGTATCGTCACCCGTGCCGCCAATCAGGCTGTCAGACCCGGAGCCGCCCAAAATACTGTCATCGTCAATGCCACCATCAACGGTGTCGTCACCGGAGCCACCATAAATTACGTCGTCATCGTCCTGACCATAGATGACATCATTGCCTTCGCCACCGTCGATCGTGTCCCTACCGTTGGTGGGGTCCGGATCCGGATCGCGGCCGTCGGAGCCGTCATCGGTGATGTTCAGACCATCCGGGAAGGCAGGATCCAAGCCACCAAAGATCGTGTCGTCGCCTTCGCCACCCTGAATACTGTCAGAGCCTTCGCCCCCCGTAATCTGGTCCGCGTCATTGCCCCCATCAATGGTATCGTCATCAATGCCGCCGTCAATGACATCCAGACCGTCACCACCGGTGATCAGGTCGGCGTCGTCGCCGGTTGTGATCGTGTCGTCTCCTGCGCCAGCATCAACCGTGTCGCGGTCATTGTTCGGGTCGCTATCGGCGGGCACCGCCGGAATATCAGGAGTTGTATCGGTATAGCCGTCAAAACCACGATCCGGCAAAGGCACGCTGCCAGAGGTGTCGATGACGTCATTGCCATCGCCGCCGGTCACACTATCGGAACCGTCACCACCAATAACCGAGTCGTCGCCGCCACCTGCGACAATAATGTCATCACCGTCACCACCATCCAGCGTGTCATTGCCAGGCGTGGGGTCTGTCGGCACAACAACCGGATCGAAGTACACATCCGTAACCTGGACGCCGGAATTGTCGCCGTCCTGCTCATGCTCGATCTCGATCCGGGTGATCGGTCCGGGAATTGTCACAAGAACCGAGTAATTCGGGCTGTCAGTGTCCTCGTAGTTGCCATCGGAGATTGCAGTGTCCGCCCCAGCAACTGTATCCGTGTCCGCCAGAGAAAGGTTGGAACCGGCAGACAGGTCGACTTCTACCGCGTTTCCATCCGCATCATAGGCCGTGACGGTAACACGTGCACCTCCGTCGATGTCGTTGATACGGAACGAGACATCTTCAACCGGGCCAGAGAAATCCAGCTGATAGGCCGCCTGATTTCCATTGCCATTGGTCACAGAACCAAGCGCGCTATTAACGTCAACAGTTCCACCACCAGAATCGATACCGGAAACATTATTTGTTGAGGTTGAGAAATCCGTTTCGACCCCCGGATCCTGATTGAGAACTGAGAAATCTACGGTTACCGTTCCGGTGTTCTGGCTGAAACCGGAAGAGATATTGTCATCGTTGTCGACTTGGCCACCATCGTCGGGGTCGGGTGCCAGATCCCACTGAAACACCTCGCGTCCGGGCGTGGTTGACGTTCCAGGCGCGTTGGTGTCGCCTTCCAGAACGTCGTTCCCTTCGCCGCCAACAAGACTGTCATCACCACCTGCGCCATGCAGGGTATCATCGCCATCCCCACCAAGAATGGTGTCATTTCCTTCACCACCGTCGATGGTGTCATTGCCCGCATCACCGTCGATGCTGTCATCACCGCCGTTGCCCACGATGCTGTCGTCACCAGTTGTGATCACATCCCCTTGAGCGTCGGTAAATCCTAGCTCCATGGTCTCGCCAGAATCGGCACCATCCACCACGCCGTCCCCGCTCGGCAAGAGCCCAGCATCAACCGTGTCAATCGTCTCACCCGAGCCGAGGTAAATCACGTCGCTCACGCCATTGGCGTTCGCATCACTGTCGACTTCGAATTCCGAACCGCCATTCACGTCTTTTGTGGTGTAGTCACCAGATCCAAAATCAACGCGGTAGTTGCCGCTTGAAAGATTCGCAAAGCTGTAGTTGCCGGAACTATCTGTCGTCGTAGTGGCAACAACATTTCCGTATTGGTCCAGCAGCTGAACTGTGCGGCCCTCTACACCGTTATTGGCGTCATTATCGCGTCCATCACCGTCGATATCGGTGAACACGCGACCAGAGATCGTGCCGTTGTTATAATAGGTCATTCTACAATCTCCTCGGCCGCAAAGACCGCACTTTCCATTCGGCTGACACCGCAGACCGACAACCGCCACTCCACCGGAATTCCGGAAAAACGCGGCCAACAAACTCATTTTCAGGGGAAGGCATTAAATGAGCCCTAATCCCGAGCGCCGAATACGGCTCAGGATGTCAGTAAAGACAGCGGGCACACCGGACACACTTGTCCACTGGCGTCGCTGTCAGAAGGCGCAAGAAACCTGCACCTCACTCATTGTATTCTACCCCCCCAAGGGCTCTGACTGTTCTAAAGCCCTGCAGCTTAGCGACAAAGTCCAAAAGTCGCTCCGCACCGCGATAAGGTCCCCAAAACTGACATTTCAAAGTCGTATAAATGCTTACGTGCACGCAATGATTGTAAGATATGTTTCCACAAAAGAGACAAAGCTAGGCTAAGCCAATCAAACTCTACATAATTTTCGGGAATTGTGCACAGCTACGAAACCATCGGCATAGATTCGCCTGTAGGTAATTTTCAGGTCCGCTGACTTGGCACGATGCAGCGTGACTGGCACAGGAAACGCAACAAAACTCCCCCAAAGCCAGAGAATGTCGCGAATTTCGGAACAAGCCATTGTACGAATGCGATTCGTATCGCCGGATAGACTACATTCCTGACCAAACGGATAAGGCTGTAAAAGCCGCAGAATAAAGGCACATGCAGAATGAGAGCCGGACAATAGCACCAAAATTGTCCGGCCAAACAGAGATGTCGTAGCGTTACGCAATCCTATTTTTCCGCGCAACACCCTTTTACACGTAACTCTAGCTGCTCAATGATGTCCTTACGAATGCGTGATCCCGTCGGCTCTGAAATCTCGTCAGGAACACGGGCATACGGGTTTTCAAAGTCCCGGCTTAATTCTTGCCCATAGCGGCCAAGGATCTGATGCAGGCGGCCATCCTGAAACTGACGATCAATAAGGTCCTGAAAGTCCATCTCGGACAGCGCATCCATGTGACGCAGGCTAATGCTCAGCGGGTAATGGCCTGGGATGCCCAGCATATCCGTAGACCTGACAGTAAAAAGATCACCCGGATTTTGATGGATAAACCAGTCATAGGCTATGTTGCTCACGACGCCTGCCGCCACCTTTCCGGACTGTATCGCCTTCAAAATGTCCGCATCGTTCTTATAGGCGACGCGCAGGTCGGCGCCCTGGTCGATCAAAGCAAAATGAGCAAGCGAGGCGCTGGGAGCTGCAATCACCATCCCCGCTAGATCGGCGGCCTCCTCCACCTCTTGCCCCGCGCGGAAAACCAACAAGGTCTGCACATCACTCAAGGCCTGAACATAGCGCGCAAATCCCCCGGGCTTCGGATCTCGGGCAGCCCCCAGAACCACATCGCAGTCTGTGTAGCGTGACTGATACCTGGCCCAGATCCAGTCGATTTGCAGCCGCACCCCCAAATCACGCGCGGCTTCCTGCACGATTTCAAGCTGATACCCTGGTTGCGGACCATCGCTGGAAATGGGCAGCGCATCGCGATTGGCACAGACCTGCAAGACGCCCGCGCGCTGGATATCTTCCATATCACGGGCCCATGCCCCCGGTGCGGTTACCCAGTTTGCAACCGCACAGAGACACAGAACGTGCCTCAACCGCATGTTTCAAGCGCGCCCAATGACAGAATAAACGCCACAAGCTCCCAGCGTTTTTCCTCACTAAACGCATCCTCCCATGGCGGCATAAAGAAAGATCCACTTTCCAGGCCAAAGGTAATGGTATCAAACAGGTAATCCGGTTCGAAACTGCGGCATTGCAGTTTTCGGTGTTTTCCGCCGACGCCTTCGGCACCGTGGCAATAGGCGCAATTCTGGGCAAACCTCAGCTTGCCATTGTCGATATGGGGCTGCAGCTCCAGATCAAAGGGGGCCGTCGCATTTCCGGCGGCCACAGGCGTGGGTGAAAAAGGGGAACCGCCCGTGGCGGCAAAGCTCGATCCGGCGATCAGCCCCGACAGCAAAAACACCGGCACAAGACGAAAGGTAGAGAGTTTCATTGATCCGCTCATTGTCAAAGGAAAATCGGCGGGACGCGGAGCATGCGTCCCGCATTCATGGGCTTAGTCCAGCGTAAAGGCGATCAGAGCAGCGCCACCGGGAAGGCCGACGATGTCCGGGAAGGCGCTCGCCATGAACCCTGGAGCGTGGCTACCCAACCCAGATGGAACAAGAAGATATTGTTTGCCATCCGCGCCATAGCTGACCAAACCAGACCGGATGCCCGACCCGGTGTTAAAGCTCCACAGCTCTTCCCCGGTTTTGTCGTCATAGGCATGAACCGTGCCGTGTACATCTCCGTTGAACACCAGCCCACCAGCCGTCGCCAGTACAGAGCCAAGACCCGGAATGTCATAGTCGACGGTCCATTTCAGCTCTCCGGTCATCGGATCTCGTGCGTCCAGGCGCGCACTGGCTTTGCCACCCGGCGGATCCACAGCCTCCAGAACCGACACGCCGAGATACAGTCCTGCAAGGCCGACCTCTTCCGGATTCTGTGGAGCAGCAACAATGCGGTTACAGACCTCCATCGCATTGGTGTACCAAAGCCCGGTCTCGGGGCTGTATGCCCCATGGTTCCAGCTGCGCGCACCCAGCAGATATGGGCACAGCGTGGTCTCTTCGCCTTCTTTTGGCTCATTCCGGCCAATCAGCTCACCCGTTTTGGGATTTATCCCTTCGACCCAGTTATAATTCTGAACCAAGGGCCAAACGTTGACGACATCGCCGGTTTCCTTTTCCAGAACCGAGACAAACCCACCTTTGTTCAGATGGAAAATGACCTCTTTGCCGTCGTGTTCAATGGTGACCGTCTCATAGGCCGAGTCATAGTCCCAGACGTCATGGGGCACTTCCTGGTGGAACCACTTCAGGTCACCCGTCGGGGCATCAATCGCCAGAACGGAAGCCGTGTATTTGTTGTCCCCCTTGCGTGCCTTGCCAAAGAAATCCGGGGCCGCGTTACTGGTTCCGATGATGATGGCGTCACGCTTTGCGTCGTACTGCCCCGGCATCCAGGCACCGCCGCCACCCACTTCACCTGTGTCGGCAGGCCAGCTTTCAGGATCATCCGAGATCGTATCAAAGGTCCAGGCAGGCTCTCCCGTTTCAGCATTTACCGCATAGATCTTGCCCCGTTGCGGTTGGTCCCCACCGGTGGTTCCCCCATAAAGGACACCTCCTGCCAATTGCGGAGGCGAGGAGAAGAGGCAGCCATAGCAGTTCTTCAGATCGGTGATCTGACGGGACCAGATGACCTTGCCCGTCTGTTGATCAAGCGCAATGAAACGGCCATCAAGCGTTCCCAAGTATACTTTACCATTGCCGACAGTCACCCCGCGTGAGGCCGCCTGATAGAACACCCGGCGAACGATGGGATCCAGATCCGGTTGATAGTGCCAGATCGTCTCGCCGGTGGTGCCGTTCACCGCATAGACGTTGTTATTCGGCCCGACGTAGTAGACGATCCCATCGACAACAATGGGGGTCGCCTGCAGGCCGTGCTGAATATCACCGGGCTGGTGAATCCAGGCCACCCGCAGATCCTTGACGTTTTCTGATGTAATCTGATCCAACGGGCTGTACCGCCAGCCATCGTCCGTCCGGTGGTATTTGGGCCAGTCCGCGCCGTCATCCGCCAGTAAAAGTGTCGGGGCGATTGCCCCCATTGCCAATGCCGCTGCTGCTACAACGCCATGGACCCCAAACAAGATGCCTTGGGCCATTTGTCTCCTCCATGTTCCCTGCGGGTTTCGCAAACGTTCGTGCGAAGCCACACAGATGAACAAGCAACGCCCGTGCCAAAACCTGATGGAGAATTTCAAAAGGCAGAATTCACACAGCATAAAACCCCATCCAGCCTATGTGGGGACAGGGTTTAAGCGCCCAAACTTTTGGAGGAGCAAAATCAGGCCATGGCGATCAACTGGTCCGGCAGGTCTTCGATTTCGACCGTGCTGCCCTCACACAGGGCCAGACAGAGCTCAAAGACATTGACCATCTCACGCACGTTTCCCGGCCATTCATAGGCGCAGAGCGCGGCCTCTGCCGCCTTGGAGAACCGGACGGGGCGATCTTCGGCCACACGTTTCAGAATGCAACGGATCAGCCAGGATTTGTCCTCTCGCTCTCTGAGCGCGGGAATATCCAGGATCACTCCATTCAGGCGGTAATACAGGTCCTGACGGAACTGCCCCATATCAACCAGTTCCTTCAAATTCCGATGCGAGGCCGAAATGACCCGAATATCAACGGCCACCGGTTTGGTCGCGCCGACGGCCATGACTTCGCGTTCGGCCAGAACCCGCAGCAGACGCGCCTGAAGGGCCAAGGGCATATCACCGATTTCGTCCAAGAAAAGCGTGCCACCATGGGCCTGTTCAATCAAACCTTTCTTGCCCTTGGAATGAGCCCCCGTGAAGGCATTCGGCGCATAGCCAAACAGCTCACTTTCAATCAGTGTTTCCGGAAGGGCTGCGCAGTTGATGGCAATGAACGGGCCCTTTTTCTTGCGGGCGTCATGCAGGGCGCGGGCGACAAACTCTTTGCCGACGCCGGTTTCACCTTCCAGAATGATGCTGATCTGTTTGTCGACCACCCGCGCCGCTTTGGCTGCCAAGGCCTGCATACGGCTATCACCGCCATGAACCCGGGTTAGCGCCCGTGGCAGGTCAGATTGCGCAGCCGCCTTGCGGCACCGCACCGGAGCCTGAACATCAGCAAACACAATCTGCCCGTCCAGAGTCTCCAAGGCCTGTTCACCGGGGGCCGTAGCGCCCAAAAGACAGGGAAGGTCATTAAAATCGAATTCAAAGAAGTCCTCAAACGGGCGCCCGACCACCTGCTGACGCGCCTTGGTGCCGCTCAACATATGATGCGCTCCACGGGTCACGCCTGAAATTGTGCCGTCATCCGCTACAGAGACCGCGCAGTTGGGATCCACCCCCAAGAATTCAGACGATGTATTCAGCCGTAGGATCCAGTCGGATTTGCGAGCGGACATCAAATTGGCAAGCTCGATCCGCCGCACGCAGGATTTCACCACCTCAAGGGTCAAGGCCTGGCTGTATTTTTCCGAAGGAGACATCAGAAGGGAGACATCCAGTACGCCAACCAGCTTGCCCGTCGGGTCATAAATCGGTGCAGCCGTGCAGCTGAGCGGCGTATGCGCCATATCAAAATGATCGGTCTGGTGGATGGTGATTGCTTCACCGGAACTCAGACATGCGCCGACCCCGCAGGTTCCCGCATGGGCCTCGCTCCATTCGGATCCGATATAAAGCCCAGCGCGTTTCAGTTCCCGGTCGACCTTTTCGTCGCCGATGAAATCAACAGTCACCCCTTTGGCATCTGTCAAAAGCAGAACATAGCCCATGGAATTGACGCGGCGGTACAGGTCTTCCATCCCGAACCTGGCCATGGACAGCAGGTCCTCTGCCTCTTGTTGATGCTCTCGCAGAACGGATTGGGGCACGATCCGCGCCTGCCCCTTATGTTCGGGATCCAGATTGTGATCGTTCAGACACCGCATCCAAGAGGCCACCACAGCTTTGTCACGCGTGGTTTTACCGCCCTCTGCGGCGGTCACAATTTCATTTACATGTTGCGCAAAGGCGCGTGTTCCGGTCATTGCAGCCCTCCTCCCAAAGCGACAGCAACCCGTTTCCTCTACAGTCTTACATGTTCAGATTAGGGCCATTGGAACAATTGCCAAAGTGTTTCTGTTGCCTTGCCCCAAGTAAAGCGGAAAGGCGCGCAATACGACCAAGGATGTAGGTTCGGGAGGTTGGGCAGGCTTGACCGAAGCAGGCTTGACCGAAAAGGGCAAATGCGCGCCCGGTCTGGGCGGTGACCGGGCGCGCGCGGAGAGGTCAGAGCTGAGTTTTGATCAGCTCATTGACCCGTGCTGCGTTTTCCAACTGGACCATGTGACCGGCTCCGTCGATCACAATGACCTCTGCCCCCTTGATCTGGTCCGCATGAGAGACCGGGATAACCTCATCCTCGCGCCCCCAGATCACCAGTTTGGGAATGGCGAGATCTTCGAGGGCGGATGCAATCTGCACCGCTTGATCGCCTCCCCGGAACAGGGCTGCCTGCAAGGCCTCCAGATAGCTTTGCACCCCATCAATCCGTTTGTATTTCATGAGATCTTCGACCATCGAGCGGCTCACCAGGCTTTTGTCTGCAAAAAGATGGCGCAGCTTGGGCTTCAGCTCTTTGCGGCTGGCCGCCGAGACAAAGCCTTCAATGTAATCGGCGTTGATTTCTGCGCCCAGACCGGCAGAGCAGATAAGGGTGAGAGAGGCGACGCGTTCCGGATGGGCAATTGCAACCTGACCGGAGACCAGCCCGCCTTTGGAGTGCCCCACAAGATGAGCCTTATGGATGCCCAGATGGTCCATAAAGGCAACAACCGTTTGCACCAGCTTCGGCAGATCCGGCTCGGTTACGGTTTTGACCGACTGCCCATGACCCGGAAGATCAAGCGCGAAGACCGGTGCAACCTCGGCGACTGCGTCAATGTTGAACAGCCAATTGTCCAGGTCTCCGCCAAAGCCATGGATCAGAATAACCGGCACCCCATCACCTGCCCGTTCCGCATAACGGATTTTTCCAATGGGTAGCTCGGCAAATTCATAAGTCGGTCCTGTGTCTTCTTCCGCGTCTTCGACGGGCATCTCGTAGCTGTCGACAAAGGCTGCAATTTCCGCATCGCTGACGGTTTCAGGAGCCAGAACACCCAAGAGCGCGCGGACCGGATAGACTTCACCCGCAGTGCCAACACATTTGCGCAGCAGCCCCCCGTCGGCGGCCTCTACCACATTGGCAATCTTGTCGGTTTCCACATCCATGATCTCGTCCCCGGGACTGATCACGGTGCCCTCTTTGACATGCCAAGCGGCCAGGGTTCCCTCGCTCATGGACAGGCCCCATTTCGGCATCAGGATTGGTGTGATCTCAGCACTCATCGCGCGGCCACCCCACGTGCATTTGCGCCCATGGTTTTGCGCACGGCGTCGGCAATGCGATCAGCGGACGGGATATAGAGATCTTCAAGCGCGGGCGAGAACGGCACCGGCGCATGGGGCGCAGTCACCATTTCAATCGGGGCTTTCAGCGCGTTAAACGCATCCTGCGCAACAACCGAGGACACATCAGAGGCAATCGAACACCTCGGATTGGCCTCATCCACACAGACCAGCCGCCCTGTTTCCTCGACGCTTTCAATGACTGTTTCCATATCAATGGGTGACAAGGTCCGAAGGTCGATCACTTCAACGTCGATACCTTCTTTCTGAAGTGTCTCTGCCGCCGCCAGAGAGTTCCGCACCATCAGCCCATAAGTCACGATGGTCACATCAGATCCTTCCCGTGCAATCGCCGCCTCACCAAAGGGGATCGCATAGGGTTCTTCAGGCACATCACATTCCGAGCCATAAAGGTTCTTATGCTCCAGAAAGATCACCGGATCATTGTCCCGAATGGCCTGGATCAGCAGCCCCTTGGTGTCATAGGCGTTTGAAGGGCACACCACCTTGAGGCCCGGAATATGGGTGAAGACCGGTGTCAGCATCTGGCTGTGCTGTGCCGCCGCGCGAAAGCCCGCGCCGCACATCGCCCGGATCACCACCGGCGTTTCTGCCTTGCCACCGAACATATACCGGAACTTGGCCGCCTGATTGAATATCTGGTCCAGACAAACGCCCATGAAATCAATGAACATCAGTTCCGCGACAGGCCGCAACCCACAGGTCGCGGCTCCGATCGCGGCCCCGACATAGGCGCTTTCGGACAGGGGGGTGTCGATCATCTGTTTGGGATGTTTGGCGTAAAGCCCCTTGGACACGCCAAGAACCCCACCCCAGGCGTCATCTTCGCCCGGCGCCCCTGCGCCCCCAACAATATCCTCTCCCAACATCACAACGGTGGGATCCCGGCTCATCTCCTGGTCCAGAGCTTCGTTGATTGCGTCTTTTACACTTAATGTACGTGCCATGTGTTTTCTCCTCCTTGGTCAAACGTGTCAGTAGGTCACGTACACGTCGGTTGTCAGTTCAGCCGGGGTTGGTAGAGGCGCGGCGATGGCCTCTTGGACGGCGTCTTCGATCAAGGCGAGCACTTCGCTGTCCACGGCGTCCAGCTCGGCCTCTGTCAACACGCCCGCATCGGTCACTTTGGCCCGGAATATCTTGAGACAATCGCGGTTCTTGCGGTTTTCTTCATTCTCTCCGGCTGCGCGATAGGTCTGAGCATCGCCTTCGAAATGACCAAAGAAACGGATCATCTTGCATTCCAGCAAGGTCGGCCCAGCCCCTTCGCGTGCGCGTTTGATAATCTCTCCCGCCGCTTCATAGACGGCAAAGAAGTCCGTGCCATCAACCGTGATCCCCGGCATGCCAAAGCCCGTGGCACGGTCCACATAGCTGTCCGAGGCCACCGCATATTCAACGGAGGTGGATTCAGCATACCCATTGTTTTCCACCACAAAGAGCACCGGCAGGTTCCAGATGGCTGCAAGATTCATCGACTCCAGAACCGTGCCCTGGTTCGACGCCCCATCGCCAAAGAAGGTGATACCCACCCCATCATGGCCGAGTTTTTGCGCGGCCAGGGCCGCACCGCAGACCAGCGGAGCGCCTGCGCCAAGGATACCGTTTGCCCCCATCATTCCCTTGCTCAGGTCAGCGATATGCATTGACCCGCCCTTACCCGCACAAGAGCCGGTGGATTTGCCATAGATCTCAGCCATCATCCCTTTGACATCCACCCCCTTGGCGATGCAGTGGCCGTGGCCCCGGTGGGTTGATGCAATGCGGTCGTGATCCTGCAGATGCATCATAATGCCCACTCCGGTTGCTTCCTCACCGGCATAGAGATGCACAAAACCCGGAATTTCACCGCGTCCAAAGTCCACATGCAGGCGTTCTTCGAACTCCCGAATGGTTTTCATGCGGCGATAGGCTTCCAACAGCCCCGCCTTGTCCAATGGAAATGGATTGCTCATGAGTTCCTCCCTGTTCATTGAGCGGCGCGCAGCACCTCCTGCGCTGCACGAGTGAGACGCCCGCTTTTGGCTGCAAAAGCCATGACCGCGGGCACGTTAACGGTGCGAAACGCATCTGTTTTCAGACGGATACTGACATCATCCGTCTCGCCAAATGTCAGCTCCCGCTCACCATCAAAGGCGAGCGAACCAGATGAAATACTCGGTAAAAACAAAATATTAGGCTCCATCCGCTCCACGTCTGCGACGCCGATCTCTTCGATCAGACCCGGAGCAATGGGAGCCAGTACAGAAGAAGGTGCCCCCACAGTGGGAACCAGTCGGACGCGGCGTCCCTCCGGTTCATCCCTGCTCAATGGCGCCAACAGGCCGATGATAGAGGACATGCCGATCCCCTCAGGCAGGCCAAAGGTGGCAAATAAATCGCGGAAATTTTCGGTTTTCCAGAGTGCACGGGCCCCGACAAACCCTTCGGCCACAACCGCCACATCCACCAAGGCGATCTCACGCCGGTCGTTGACCATGACCTCCAGCAGTTTGTTGTCCTGAAACGCAAAGTCGCAGGGTATCTGTCCCGAAACCGCAAGCCCCACGGCCAGCCCCGTTATCGTGGGTTCGCGTAACTCGGGAAAGGCGTTGTTGGTACCCGTAGACACACCGGCAATCGGCGTGTTCCCGCAATTGGCCACCACCACACGGTTGGTACCATCCCCGCCAAGCACAACGATGACTCCAACTCCCATGGAAGCCATCTGGCGCGCGGCTTCCGCCGTGTCCATGGCGCTGCAGGTGACGGGCATATCAAGGTAGGACACTTTGGGGAACCGCACCGCTCCCATACGCGCTTCGCGCTCCATAGTGCGCAGCAGTTGCGTGCGAATCCCGCCGTTCTCCGGCATGATGACCGTTTCCTCAACGCCGACAGCTGCCAGTCCCGACAATATGCGCAGAACGATATTGGCCCGGTCGTTGATCGGGAGGTTTCCCGCATAGGAAACAACCCTGCGGATATCCCGGGCCGAGACCGGATTCGCGATGATGCCTACTTTTGCTTTCACAATGCTGCCTCCCTTTGACAATGAACCAAGCAACGATCATGCCAAACTGAGGTAGGACCTGGCCTTTGTCCCTGGCGCGGCGCAAACCAAGACAAAGGCGGTATTGGAAAAGTCCCCCCGGACCCTGCACAATGCTCGTGTGAAACAGGAAATCGGCAGGATGAAACAAGCCCAGGTTCAGACCCAGCAGCAGCGTCTATCGCTCTCGCAACAGATGCAAAACTCGCTCAGCTTGCTGCAACTGGGGGCCGAGGGGGCGTATCGCGCGGCACTCCGGGAAAGCCGACGGAACCCGTTTTTGAAGCTGATCCCCTCCGCCCCTCACACGGGCGTTTCCCATAGGCCTGAACAGGACGCCGAAGCCCAGCTGTCCGTGTCTGACGCCTTGCTGGAGCAGATCGCATTGATCCGGCTGTCAAAAGACGATCAGGCCCTTGCGCGTGACCTGGTTCATTGCCTTGATGATCGCGGCTATTTCACAGACCCAGCAGAGGAGATCTGCGGCTATTTGAACTGCACGGCGTCGGCGCTGACCCGCGTTGTGGCCTGTTTACAGTCAGAGCTGCAGCCTGCCGGGATCTTTGTGTGGAGTTTGGCCGAAAGCTTTGCGGTCCAATTGAAAGCGCAAAACCGGTTCGACCTCATCATTGCCCGCGCTTTGGACCATTTGGACCTCGTTGCCAAACAGGACATCGCAGGCCTGAGCGCGGCCTGTGCGGTGGAGCGCGAAGACGCAGAAGACATCATTGCAGATATTCGTGGATTGAGCCCCGCGCCGCTGGTGCCTTTGATGCCAGAGTATGTCGCCTCCAAAATCCCGGACCTGATTGCAGACCATGATGCAGACGGCGTTCTTCAGATCACTCTGAACCCAGAAGCCTTGCCACAAATGCTGCTGGATGACGCGCTATTCAACCACCGATGTGCAACGGAGGTCGATGCACAAACGCTTGCGTATTATAAAGACTGCCACCGTCAGGCTGCGGGATTTATCATATCGACTCAGAAACGCGCCAACACGCTGCTTCGAATTGGAGCAATTCTTGCGCGTGTCCAGGCGCGCTATTTTAGAACCGGACGTATGCTGGACCGAAAGCCACTGACAATGGCCGGGCTGGCCGAGGAAATCGGAATGAACAAGAGCACCATCAGCCGAGCTCTGTCAGATTGTTTCATCCAATGTGACCATGGGCTGATTGCGGCTTCAGAGCTATTCGTTCGCCCTTTGAACAGCGAAGGAGATGGCAAAACCCGCCAGCACGCGATGAAACGCCTGTCCCTGCTAATCCGGACCGAAGACAAGATCGCGCCGCTATCAGATCAGGCGCTGGCGCTGCAACTGGAAAGTGCCAATCTGCCAATTTCCCGAAGAACGGTTGCGAAATACCGCGACCTCCTGGGCATTCCCAAAGCCTCTGCGCGCCGCCGCGCGCCCTAACCCAGCTCCAACGTCATCACTCCAAAGAACTTCGGCTCGCACGGCTGCGGGGGTGTTCCACGGTACATGCGCGCGGTTGAAAAGACCGGCGCAAAGCCCATGCCCTCCAGAACCTCTGCCAAGGGAGATCCAGCGGCCGTATCCACAAAAAACGGACCCTCTGGGAAATGATCCGGACAGGACTGCAGCAGGGTTATGATGTCCTCTTCAGTCTGGGCCTGCACCGGACCAATCTTGACCCCTTCGTGACACTGGCGAAAGGTTGCAAAGCCCCGAATTTGGCCTCCGACCTCCAACAGCTGGGTCTGGC
Source organism: Epibacterium sp. ABZ3_068 (assembly GCF_056159265.1). Classification (NCBI taxonomy): domain Bacteria; kingdom Pseudomonadati; phylum Pseudomonadota; class Alphaproteobacteria; order Rhodobacterales; family Roseobacteraceae; genus Epibacterium; species Epibacterium sp. ABZ3_068. The sequence goes on along the minus strand of NZ_JBSWUV010000001.1, from coordinate 2,960,865 downwards.
GTGTGTCAGTTGTGGCGAACCAAGCGCGGGCATAGGCGCTGCGTCCATAGCCTGCAGCCGCACTGTCCATCGGCAGGATTTGGGCCAGATCGTCGTTTTCAGCCCTGCGCGAGGCTTTTCTGCCACGCGGTAGCGCCCCCATAAAGCGCACCGTCTGCCCATCCCCGGCAAACCCGGAGCGCCGGTAATTTTCCTGTTGGTCCGGCACGCCATCCAGCCCGACAGTGCGTGTGCCCGCATGTTTCAGGGCCGCTTGCCACAGGCCAAACCCCACCCCCTGCCCGCGCCATTGCGGCCGACAGATATAAAGCCCCAGAAACGCCTGATCCGCCGAATGGTTTACAACCGAAATACAAGCCGCCAGCCTGCCTTCGGTTTCCGCCACAAAAAAACCATCCGGGTCCGCTGCAAAAAATGCCCGGGCGTCCTCCAGTCCGGGGTTCCACCCTTCCTCCTGGGCCCAGCCCAGACAGGTCTCCAACTCCTGTTCCGTCATATTGCGGTAAATCATTTTGTCAGCGCCTCTTTTAACGTGCGTGCGGGTTTGGGGCGTTCCCGTAGGTCCAAGGCGGAATGGAGATCCACAAGATGGCTTTTCATCAATTCTTCCGCGGCCTGACCTTGTTTATTGGCCAATGCCTCAACCAGTGCGTGATGGGCGTGCTTTTCACACAGGGCGCTTTCACGGCGCCAGTACAAAGCGATGATCAAAGAGGACCGTGCGATCAACGCCTCGATAAATCCGGCAATTGTGGCATGATTTGCTATGCGGGCGATCTCTATGTGAAAGAGCCCGGACAGGTGCAGCGCCTTGCCATTATCTCCCGACGCCAATGCATCGTGTTCGTCTTTGATGTGGCGCTGGAGCAAATCCAGATCTTCTTCTGTCGCACGCGTCGCGGCACGTCGGGCCAGCCCAGGCTCCAGCAAGGCGCGCGCCTCAAAGACCTCATGCGCTTCGCGGATCGACGGCTGAACAACAAACGCCCCCCGATTGCGCCGGATTTCAACCAGTTGCTGGTGGCCGAGAGCCTGTAGAGCCGAGCGAATGATGGTCCTGGACACACCGAAAATCTCTGCCAGATCATCCTCACCCAGCTTGGTCCCCGGAGCGATGCGGTGCTGGTGTATAGCTGTCAAAAGCTCATCTGCAACGGCATCCGCCTGGGAGCTGCGGCTTTTGGGTTTCTTGGCGTCACGATCATTCATAATGGGACATCATTGGCAGAGCCGGAAATTGCAAACAAGGGATTCGCAAACTGCATCCATGCAGATACTTAATTGTATACAATTTTGCGCTCAATTTATCAACTTCCTGCATAAATATGGCCCATAAAATGAGCAATCCAAGTTTTCTGCACCGACGATATACAAAGGGATTTCCCCATCGCCCCACACCCCCGCCAAGGATGATGCAAGCAAAATAACGGAGCTTGCATGTCAGACCGGCACACAGAACTGGAATTGGTTCAAGTCACCAAGAACTATGGCGGCACAATCGCAGTGGACGCGATCAACCACCGGTTCAAACCAGCCTCTTATGCCTGTCTTCTCGGGCCATCGGGCTGCGGAAAAAGCTCTACCCTGCGGATGATTGCGGGCCACGAAACGGTCAGCAGCGGCGCGGTTCTGATCGGCAAGCGTGACGTGTCCAAACTGCCGCCCGCAAAACGTGGCACGGCGATGATGTTTCAAAACTACGCCCTGTTCCCCCACCTGTCAGTCGCCGAAAACGTGGCCTTTAGCCTCAAGATGAAGGGAACAGACAAAGACGCCCGTCTGAAAGCCGCCGGAGAAATGCTGGAACTGGTGGATTTGTCCAATCTGGCTGACCGCACGCCGGATCAGCTTTCTGGCGGTCAACAGCAACGGGTTGCGCTGGCGCGGGCCCTGATCACCCGCCCACAGGTATTGCTGTTGGATGAACCTCTGTCGGCACTGGACCCGTTCCTGAGGATCCGCATGCGCAGCGAGTTGAAAAAACTGCAGCGGGAACTTGGCATTACCTTTGTTCATGTGACCCATGGCCAGGACGAAGCCCTGGCGCTGGCCGATGAAATCGTGGTGATGAACAACGCCGTCATTGAACAGGCTGGCAGCGCCCGCGACGTGTTTGATGCGCCTCAGACGGCCTTTGTTGCCCGGTTTCTGGGCGGGCACAACGTGATCGACCTCCCCGAGGGGCGCTTTGCCCTGCGTGCGGATCAACTGGCACTGACGGATGCAAGCCTGGGCCGCATGGAGGCACAAGTCACCGGCGTCGAATACCAAGGCACCCATGTCAGCGTCACAACCCGAATTGCCGGAAATCAGGAGGTCGCGGTTCTGATGCCGGACAGCGACTTCTTTTCCCAATCACGAAACCCGGGCGACACCGTCGGTCTGACCTGGGAGCAAGAAAAACTGCATCGACTGCAATCCTGACTGTCTGACTAGGAGAGAACACAATGGCCGGAATTTCCAGAAGAAAACTGCTCAAGACCGGGGCCGCTGCGGTGGGTGCCAGCACCCTGGGCGCGCCGATGCTTTGGGCACAAAACATCAAAGACATCACCCTGCGCCAGTTCGGCACCGGGGTGTCGAACCTGAATGAAGTGGCCACAAAGGTCAAAGAGGACCTGGGCTTTACCCTTGAAATGACCGCGCTGGATTCCGACAGCGTGACCCAACGGGCCGCGACCCAGCCCAAGAGCTTTGACATCGCTGACATCGAATATTGGATCTGTAAAAAGGTCTGGCCCACCGGCAACCTGCAGGCGATGGATGTCTCCAAAATCAAGAACTACGACAAGATTGTCGGCACCTTCAAAAGCGGCAAACTGACACCGGACAGTGTGATTGCACAAGGCACGGCACCGCATACAGTCGGCTTTGTGAATGGTGTTGACGGCAAGGAATTCGCGTCTGAGGAAACCGGTTGGATGACCCTGATCCCAACCATCTATAACGCCGACACGCTGGGCATCCGCCCCGACCTGATTGGCCGCCCAATCGAAAGCTGGACTGAATTGTTGAACCCGGAATTCGCGGGCAAGGCTTCGATCCTCGACATTTCGTCGATCGGCATTATGGACGCAGCCATGGTCTGCGAGGCGATGGGTGAAATCCAATATGGCGACAAGGGCAACATGACCCGCGAAGAGATCGACAAGACAATGGCGATCTTTACCGAGGCCAAAAAAGCGGGCCAGTTCCGGGCCTTCTGGAAATCCTTTGACGAAAGCGTCAACCTGATGGCCTCGGGCGAAGTTGTGATCCAATCCATGTGGTCCCCTGCGATCACCGCCGTACGCTCCAAAGGTATCCCATGCGTCTATCAACCGCTGAAAGAGGGCTATCGGTCCTGGGGCGGAGGCCTGGGCTTGTCGGCAAACCTCTCCGGCCTCGAACTGGAAGCCGCCTATGAGTACATCAACTGGTACCTTGATGGGTGGGTCGGTGGCTTCCTGATGCGTCAGGGCTACTACTCTGCGGTGCCCGAAACCTCCAAGAACTACATGTCCGAAGACGAATGGGGCTTCTGGTTCGAAGGGAAGGAAGCAAAGGGCGACATCACCAACCCGTTTGGCGATGTCATGGAAAAAGCGGGCGCGGTCCGTGACGGCGGCTCTTTCTATGACCGTATGGGCGCTGTGGCCTGCTGGAACGCGGTGATGGACGAGAACCAGTATATGGTTCGCAAATGGAACGAGTTCATCGCGGCCTAAGCCAGTCCCAGACACCACTGGCGGGGCGTTCGCGCCCTGCCCATTGATAGCCTCTTTTCAAAACCCGAGCCCCCTCCATATGAGCCGAACTCTCAAAAGCTGGATGATGGTGAGCCCCCTTGCTTTGGTGCTCCTGGTCTTCCTGATCCTGCCCATTGTCATGATCGTTACGGTCAGTTTCTGGCAGGCCACCGAATGGTCAATTGTCCCGGCCTTTGTCTTTGAAAACTATGAATTCCTCTTTGGCTCTCCGGTGACCTACAAGGTCTTTGCCAATACGTTCAAATATGCCGCCATCACCTGGACCTGCACGCTGCTGATCGGCTTTACGGTGGCCTATTTCCTGGCGTTCCATGTGCGCAGCCTGACCTGGCAGATCGCGTTGTTCCTGTTGTGCACCATCCCGTTCTGGACCTCAAACATCATCCGCATGATCTCGTGGATCCCGTTTCTGGGACGCAATGGCATTGCCAATTCGGCGCTGATGTCTTGGGGACTGGTCGATGAACCGGTTGACTGGCTTTTGTTCAGCGACTTTGCCGTCATCCTTGCCTTTGTACATCTTTATACGCTGTTCATGGTTGTGCCGATTTTCAACACGATGATGCGGATTGACCGCTCTCTGATCGAGGCCGCGCGGGACGCGGGCGCAACTGGCGCTCAGATCCTGTGGTATGTGATCATCCCGCTGACAAAACCGGGCATTATGATCGGCACGATCTTTGTCCTGACTCTGGTGATGGGCGATTTCATCACCGTGCGGTTTATGAGTGGCTCACAATCTGCCAATGTGGGGCGTCTGATCTCAAACGATATTTCTCTGCTGCAATACCCGTCAGCCGCTGCCACGGCCGTCATCCTGCTGATCACGGTTCTGATGGTGATTGCAATCCTGTTGCGCTTTGTCGACATCCGCAAGGAGCTTTGAGATGGAACCGCGTTCACGCTCTTTCTATGTACTCGCTGCGTTCTTTGGCCTGTTTCTGCTGTTCCTGTACGGTCCAACGCTCACCATCGCGATCCTGTCGTTTCAAGGGCCACAGGGCGGGCTGACCTTTCCGATGAATGGCGTGTCACTTTATTGGTTCTATGACCTGTTTCAGGAACAGGCCGTGGGCGATATCTGGGGCAGTTTCCGCCGCAGCTTTGCCCTTGGCTTTATGGTCATGGTGACCACTGTTGTGGTGTCGGTCATGGGGGGGCTGGCGTTCCGGCACAGGTTTGCCGGGTCGACCATCCTGTTCTACATCATCATCACCGCGCTGGTGATCCCCTCCATACTGATCTCCCTTGGGGTTGGGCTGTTGTTCAGCCAGTCCGGACTTGAAGTCCACTGGGCCACCTCTGGCTTTGGCGCTCAGCTTACCTGGACCCTGCCCTTTGGTCTGCTGATCATGTTCGCGGTTTTCAACCGGTTTGACGGCAGTTTCGAAGAAGCCGCGCGCGATCTGGGCGCCACGCCATGGCAGGTGCTGCGCCATGTGGTTATCCCGATCATCGGCCCCTCTCTGATCGGCGTGGCACTATTCGGCTTTACGCTCAGCTATGATGAATTTGCACGGACGCTTCTGACAGCTGGCAGCTACAATACCCTCCCGCTTGAGATTTTTGGCATGACCACAAATGTCACCACGCCGGTTCTTTATGCGCTGGGGACACTGACGACGCTGTTTTCCCTGCTGATGATCGCGGCCTTCCTGCTGCTGGCCTGGATCAGCACCCGCCGCAAGGCGCGCAAGGGGTCGGACGCAGGAAAGGGCATGGTATGATTGTTATCATCAACCCCAATTCCACAGAGACCATGTCCCAGGCAATGCTGGAAACAGCCAGACCTCTGGCGGGAAACGTGCCCATAGAGGCCTGGACCTCCCGCCTTGGGCCGCCGTCCATTCAGGGACCCGAAGACGGCAAAGCCGCTGTTCCACCCCTGCTGGATCTGGTCAAAAGCGCAGTAGATCAGGGAGCGCAGGCGATCATCATCGGCTGTTTTGACGACACCGGATTGGCGGAGGCACAGGCCCTGGCTCCCTGCCCGGTCTTTGGTATCGGTCAGGCGGCCTATCATGCGGCAGCCATGCTGGGGGGGCAGTTTTCCGTTGTCACCACTTTGGATATTTCAGTGCCCATACTGGACGCCAACCTGCGTGCTTATGGGCTTGGCAGTTCCCTGGCCAAGGTCCGCGCCAGCGGTGTGCCCGTGCTTGAACTCGAGCAGGCAGAAACAAAAGTGATCGATGAAATCTGCACTGCGGAAAAGGAAGATGGGATCAAAACGGTAGTCTTGGGCTGCGCCGGAATGGTCGAACTGCCCGAAAAGGCCCGCTCTCAAACACATGTGCATCTGGTCGACGGTGTCAGGGCTGCCGTTGCCATGGCACGGGCGCTCATCGCCTGAACCGCAGTTCAGCCGTTTTATGTCCCATCTTCACCAAATGTGGTACGCGACCGCAATGCGCGCACGCGCACCCTTTGGGACATTTCGATATGGGCGCGCATGGCGGCTTCGGCACGGGCCTCGTCACGTGCCTTGATGGCGTCCAAAACGTCAAAATGCTCCTGAACGGCTTTCTCCGCACGGTCTGCATGGGCCAGAGTTGTTGGACCAAGGATCAGCAGAGTTTTTTGCAGACTAATGATTGATCGGGACAGAAACCGGTTTTTCGCAGCATCCACAATGGCAGCATGGAACTGACGATTCAATGGGACCGCCTCTGGCGCGTTGCCCATTTTCTTCAATTCCTGGTTCAAAGCCTCAAGCTCTTCGATCTCGATACGCGACGCGGCACGCGCCGCCACCCGTGCTGCTGTCCCCTCCAGCACCGAGCGCATCTCATAAAGCTCCATGAGCTCCGCATATTCCAACACCCGGATCGTGGCCCCCTGTCGCGGAACATGAGTGACAATGTCATCAGCCTCCAGCTGACGGATCGCCTCGCGTACCGGAGTGCGGCTTACCCCAAGACGCTCCGCAATATCTGTCTCGCGCAGACGGTCGCCCGAGTTCATCTGACCAGAACGAATTTCGTCCAGCAATTGACGATAGACTGCGTTGCCTTGTGGTCCCCCCGAGGCCGCCTCTTCGATGTCGGTCATTTCAAACCCGCTCATGTATACACTTGTATCCAGATGGATACATTGTTAGAAAGAAAGACGTCAAGCCACATTCCGAGAGCGCGCATTTGTCTAAGCCCCATGAATGGTCACTTCTGATACGCCGCATCGCAACCTTTACGGTCGCCTCAGTGGGGACGGCCGTCTTCTGGTGGGGCGGCCTGCCATTGCCATTCTTGTTTGGTCCGATGTTTGCCTGCCTGATCGCGGCGCTCTTTGGGGTGCCTCTTGCGGGTTTCGGCCAGCTCTCTGCCGCTGCGCGCACCATTTTAGGGGTTGCCGTAGGGGCCTCCATCACACCTGCCTTGTTCGCACAGCTGCCCGCGATGGCCAGTTCCATCGCTTTGGTTCCGGTGTTTATACTTATGATTGGTCTGGTGGGCGTCCCGTTCTTTCAGAGGGTCTGGAAGCTCGACCATGCAACCGCATATTACGCCGCCATGCCCGGCGGCTTGCAGGACATGGTGATTTTTGGGATCGAAGCCGGGGCAAACCCACGCGCCTTGTCCCTTATCCATGCAACCCGGGTTTTATGCATCGTATCGCTGTCGCCGCTGCTTCTTGCGCATTTCTATACGGCGGACCTCAGCCACCCGATCGGGTCACCCGCCAGCGAACTGCCCTTGCGAGAGCTGATGATCATGGCCGCCGCTGCCCTGATCGGATGGAAGCTCGGGGAGCGCATCGGGCTGTTCGGGGCAACGATCCTCGGACCCTTAATATTATCCGCAGCCCTGTCATTGGGCGATGTCATTCATACCCGCCCCCCCAAAGAGGCCGTTCTGGTCGCGCAGTTCTTCATCGGCTCCGTCATTGGCGCACATTTTGTCGGTGTCACCCTGACCGAGCTGCGGCGCGTGGTTCTGGCTGGTGTCAGCTATGTGGGCGTTCTCTGTGTGCTTGCAATCCTGTTCGCGCAGGTCGTAATTCACCTTGGCGCAGGCCAAGAGGTTGAGGCGTTTCTGGCCTTCGCCCCAGGTGGTCAGGCTGAGATGGCCGTTCTGGCGATTGTCACCGGAGCCGATCTGGGATTTGTCGTCGCCCACCATCTGGTGCGCATGGTTCTAGTCATCATCGGAGCGCCCATTGCAGCCACCCTGCTGCGCCGCAGGTCCAGATCTCGCAACTGATTGCCACAACCTTGCTTTGGCGAACCATCAGCCTTGTTTATGTCTCAGCGGTCATGGTGCGGTTTGTGCGTCTGTCTCCTTTTTCATTTCCTTTCGCCAATGACTAGACATGCTGCGGATTGAGTTGCCGCGATCGGCTTGACGGCAGGAGAGACCACAACAATCTAGAACCTAGCAGAAGCAGGCTGAGTGAACATCTCGCTGACCGTCAAAGAAAACTCGCTTGGAAGGACGTCGCCGTCAGGGAAACATGTGCGTCCAGCGGCGGGTGCAGCTCGAACGCCTTCGGCTCACGCGCAAAGTTCCAGAGCCGGAACAGAGACCATTCCGAACGCCGCTCCTCGGCCACGGCCAATTCGGTGCGGCTGATATGGAAAGGCGTGCGCTCCCAGCCGTTTGCCGTTTTCACTTCGATCAGGCGCGGGCGTCCGTCCTGCGCGAAGCTGGCGATATCGTAGCCAGCACCATCGCCATCCTCTTCCGACACCCACCGGACCTTACGCGCAAGGTCGTGACAGCCCGCTGATTTAAGGGCTGCACGCTCGTGCGCCAGGACGCGTTCCTCACCGGCACGGCCGAGGGCACGGTTTCGCTCATCCCGCGCCGCGACATCGAATTTGCGGGCGATGTGCAGCATCTGCTCCAGCTCCTGGGGCGGCGGCTGGTTCGATAGTGTCGGCGGTGGCCCTATCCAGATTGGCGCGGCTTCGGCCAGGCTGGTCAGCGCGCCAGAACCCGAATGGCGGCCGAGCCACGCCGGGTTCAACGCCAGCCAGCGCGCCACGGCATCCTCCAATGCCATCTGGAAACTGAATGCAGGCTTGTAACCGGGGATCCAATCTTCCCCAAGCCCCTTGAGCACTGCGCTGATGTTCCGATGTTTGAACTCGACCGCCCCTTCGGACCTATCGTTCAGCAAAGGCAGTAGCGCCCGTCGATGCTCGGCCTTGTTGTAGCGGTGCCCAGCGATGTCATCACCCAGCATCGCAAAGTAATCTGCGACGATCAGATCATTTTCTTCATCTGTCCAGGGTCCATTCGACATGCCGCCAGGCTATAAGCGGAAAGTCTCTTTGTCATCAGAGACGTCTCGTGATTGACCCAGCCCCCTGAATTCCGGCCACTGAGGTGTTAGTAATCCGTCCAAGCAAAGGATGGACTATGAAACGCAGATTTTCAGACGAACAGATCATTGGGATGATCAAAGAATACGAAGCCGGTGTGAAAGCCCAAGAGCTGTGCCGGAAGTACGGCATCAGCGATGCAACGTTTTACAAATACAAAGCCAGATTTGGCGGCATGAACGTGTCCGATGCGAAGAAACTGAGAGCGCTGGAAGACGAGAACAATCGTCTGAAGCGGATGTTGGCAGATACGATGCTGGACAATGCGGCCTTGAAAGACCTCGCGACAAAAAACTACTGACGCCTGATGTGAAGCGCAGGGCCGTGTCGGACGTGATGGATCGGCACGGCCTGTCTGAGCGTCGGGCGTGCGAATTGGCGGGCCTGCATCGGTCTGTTTTTCAATATGAGAAGCAGGATCAGGGCGATGACGCCCTGCGCAAACGACTGCGTGAACTGGCGAACGAGCGCCGTCGGTTCGGATATCGCCGTTTGGGCATCCTGTTGGCCAGAGAGGGTTTTGAGGTGAACCACAAGAAACTGTTCCGGCTCTACCGCGAGGAAGGGCTGGCCGTGCGGCGCAGGCGTTCTCGTAAGCGGGCTCTGGGCACGCGCAGGCCGATCCTGGTGCCTGAACGGGCAAACCAGCGCTGGTCGTTGGACTTCGTGTCAGATGCCTTCGCAGACGGCCAACGGTTCCGCGTGCTGTGCATCGTGGATGACTGCACCCGAGAAGCACTGGCTACGGTCGTGGATCGCTCGCTGTCGGGTTCACGCATGACCCGAGAACTGGATGAACTGATCCGCCGACGCGGTCAGCCCGACATGATCGTCAGCGACAACGGAACGGAAATGACATCTCATGCTGTGCTGCGATGGTGCCAGGACACTGGCGTTGGTTGGCACTACATCGCGCCAGGAAAGCCCATGCAGAATGCGTTTGTCGAAAGCTTCAATGGCCGCCTGCGCGACGAATGCCTGAACGAACATATCTTCGGCAATCTCGCCGAAGCCAGAAAGATAATTGAAACCTGGAGGATCGACTACAACACTGAACGACCACACACTTCACTTGGCGGGCTGGCTCCAGCCGTTTGCGCCAGTCTCAACCGTGCCACCCGGCCTGCCTCGCTTGAGCTCCGCAAGGGCTCCGCTCAGCAGGCCTTGACCGCAACCCAATCAACAGAAAGAAACAAGAACGGGTTCTACACCTGAACGGACCGGATCAGGGGGCTGGGTCACAGTTCCTATTGAATGCACCGCTACACTCCTCAGTCAATTTGAAACAAAGCTTCGAAGCCTATGCAAATAAGTTACTCAGCTACAAAAGAAATCCTTGCACGCTCTGAGAGGATTCGTGAGCAAGAGTTCCAAGCACTTAAAAATATCGTCACCTTGACCAATAACGCTTCGACCCGCTCTCAGGGGCGAGACTTGGTTATACGTTCTCTGGCAAACTTTGAGGCATTCAGCGATGTGGGCCAACAACTATTGGGAAGTCCCGTTCGATCAACAGGGCTACATCCCTATTTGTCCAGATTTTTGTCTCAAAAGAACTTTGAGGATCGATTGGCATATGAGATGCACACCTCACTGGTCGCGGATCAGAAGGTAACGCTACACAGTGAGCAATCAAAGGTTTTGAACTTGCTTTTGTCTGGTGCAAACGTAATATTTAGCGCCCCAACTAGCGTTGGTAAAAGCCTAATCGTTGACGCGTACATATCCCATAAGCGGCCATTCAAAGCAGTAATCATAGTCCCTACAATTGCGCTAATTGACGAGACACGGCGTCGATTTTTAAGTAAGTTTGGAGATGACTGTAAAGTTATTACCCACCCAAGCCAAAGCGCCGCACCAGGAATCTGTAATCTGTACGTATTGACACAAGAGCGAGTGTTAGATCGCGATGATTTAGATGATGTGGATTTTTTGTCGTAGATGAATTTTATAAACTCAACATTCCTTCTGACAACAATGATCGGGACAGATCAGTTGATCTAAACCTAGCATTTTCACGCCTAGCGAGCACAGGCGCACAGTTCTATCTACTTGGACCAAACATACAGTCGATTAATGGCATAAACAGCTACGATTACTGCTTTATTCAAACAGATTTCTCAACTGTAGCAGTAGACATTAAGAACTTCGATTTACCAACTAAGGGTAACGCTAGAAAAGATAAGCTCATCGAGCTTTGCACATCGTTTAGGGAGCCAACCATTGTCTACTGCCAATCACCGAATAAGGCAGCCGAGGTTGCAAATCACCTCATTGATGAACTGGCACTGCCTGATAATCCCGCAGCACAAGAAGAAGCTGAATGGATTGCAAAGGAGTATCATGAAGAGTGGGTTGTTCATCTCGCCATAAAGAAGGGTATTGGTATACATCACGGTGGCGTTCCTAGAGCGCTTCAGCAGCACTTTATTCAACTCTTCAATGATCGAAAAATTCAGTATCTTGTGTGCACTTCGACGATCATCGAAGGAGTGAACACTGTGGCAAAAAACGTGGTGATCTATGACAGAAGAGAAAGCACTAACTTAGTAGATCACTTTACTTACAAGAACATATCTGGCCGAGCTGGAAGAATGAACGAATACTTTGTCGGGAATGTATTTGTTCTAGAAAGTCCACCTGAAGAGAAGGAGTATTCGGTAGATTTGGTGATCGAAGATCAACCTGATGCTACGCCGTTGAGTCTACTGCTCGAACTGCCAGACGAGAAATTGAAACCACAATCCAAGGAGCGAATTTCTACAGTCAGAGATGACAGTCTTTTGTCGATTGAAACTATACGCGCCAATCGCCACATTTCTCCAGACATTCAAAACTGGATTGCAGAAATCATTATCAATGATTTATTTCTCTATGATGATGTTTTGAACTGGAAAGGCGTCCCCAAGCAAAAACAACTTGAGGCCTTAGGGTCAGGACCCATTGATTTCCGTCGGGCTGCGTGATTCACTGCTTCGAAAATGAGCGGTGAACATGTCAGACCTTTTCTGGCTGACGGACGCGCAGATGGCGCGCCTTGAGCCCTTCTTCCCGAAATCCCACGGCAAACCACGCGTCGATGACAGGCGCGTCTTGAGCGGTATTATTTTCATCAATCGCAATGGTTTACGCTGGCGTGATGCGCCGAAGGAGTATGGCCCCCACAAGACGCTCTACAACCGTTGGAAGCGGTGGAGTGACAAGGGCATTTTCGCTCGTCTGATGGTCGGCCTGGCCGCCGAGCATCGTGAAGAAAAGACTGTGATGATCGACGCAACTTACCTCAAGGCTCACCGTACAGCGACCAGTTTGGGCGTCAAAAAGGGGGGGCGTGGACGCCTGATCGGGCGAACCAAGGGCGGCATGAACACCAAGCTACATGCCATTTGCGACAGCCAAGGACGCCCGCTTGATCTGTTTGTAACCGCCGGACAGGTAAGCGATTACATCGGGGCACGCGCTTTGCTCAGCAACTTACCGCACGTCGATTGGTTGCTCGGAGATCGAGGCTATGATGCCGACTGGTTCAGAGAAGCGTTGCAAGACAAAGGGATACGCGCCTGCATCCCGGGCCGGAAACAACGCAGGAAGCCAGTGAAGTACGATAAGCGCCGCTACAAGCGCAGAAACCGGATCGAAATCATGTTCGGTAGGCTAAAGGATTGGCGGCGTGTGGCGACACGCTACGACAGATGCCCAAAGGTCTTCCTATCAGCAATCGCACTTGCTGCCCTGGTCATCTACTGGCTTTGAAACTCAATGAGTCCAGACCCTAGCAGACCTCATCTTTGAGTATTTGTCTGAGAGCACGTTGAGATATTATGGCATATTTTCTGGGAAGCAACTCGCTTGGCATATCAATGAGCTTAGAACAGGTGGGACACTCGGAGCTTACATTCGAAGCTGCATAGAAAATATAGGGTCGGAGGAGAGTGTCAGTGATGCAATCGAACGTGCGTTGAGATTCGTGCGAAATGTTATCTGTCACAGGCTTCCCAAAGACATTAAGGTTATTGAAGAAATCCAGTCGGAAATTCTTACTCGGTACGGTCGCGAGTGTGGCGACTACTCAAAATTCTGCGAACAACTAGAACACCTGTTCATACCCGCCAATCTATTCGCGTTAGATGAATATGGAATTCCGCTGCAAACTGCAGCTCGATTAGAGCGCTTCATCGGGCAACCCGAAAGTTTAGATGCGGCACTGAGTCAAATTTCAGAACTGGATTTGTCGCCTCAAGATTTTGCATCGTTTGAAACTGGGCTTATTCGCTCTCTTCAGAATTTACTCAAACGCCACATCGGCCTTGTGTAGTGTAAGGTGGCATGTCGATGGAAGCTGCCTTCTGTTCAGAAGTTGTTGACGCAGTTCTCTCGTTTTGTGACTGCATTAGTACAAACTATTCTGCCAAATGGATTGCTCTCCACGAGCGGGCACACATTGAGCTTGGCCACTTCTCCATTTTGGAGGGCGTTCCAACCTTCAACCTGATTTCTAAGTCTGGTAAGTCACAGGTTCAAGAACCTGACCTTCCGCGTGAACTTTGGGATAAGGTAGAGCGGTGTTTGGAATTACAAGCCGATCATGAGGCCTTAGAAAAAATGCTAGGCAACATGGATGAGGTCGATTGGGTCGAATTGCGCGTCACGATTGCCAGCATTGCTTCTGTGATGGTGTTGATTGAAAAGATTGACACTGACAATCCTAATCCTAGCGAAACCCATCCCAAGGCCGCGACGCGAATATTTCAGCTACTTGGGCATGTCGGCGATATGTGGTCCATTGGTGTATCACTAAATGCTGATAATCTGCCTGATGCTGAGCGTATTCAGGAGTTTGCAAAAGAGGTGATTTTGCCTGCCTATTTCGATGCGGTTGAGATGGCAAGATCAGCCGAGGCCACAAGTTTCATCGATGATCTAGGTAATCCTGAAATTTTCTTTGCAGATATCGCGCATGCAAAACTTGGCCACTGGGACCAATTGCAAACGGTTGGCGCGAAGGAATGGGCGGTACTGAAAGACGCCAATGAGCAAATTTTGCCGTTGGTCTATAAATTTCAGGCGGAGAATAGAACATCAATATAATGTAGAATTGCGGCTTGGCCAATATCCCTGATATCGGGCGTTCTGGGTAGGTCACTTGTATCTTGCGAGACAACGAATGCAAAGCGATACATGTCCAAATCGCTTTCTTCAGAAAGCCGTTCAATTTCACCATTCACATCAGTTGGGAAATGAGGTTCGTCACTTTGTAGCTGAAAGGTATGCGAGCTATTCGGGCCTAACGGCATCAGGTGCCATTCCCCTTTGTATCGTTCAAACCCGATAGCATGCACGTGGACGTCGGACCGAAGGAAAAAGCAAAACTCCTCCCCTAGTTTAAGTGTAGTGTTTGGTGCAACACGATCCTTGACCTTTTTGATGAGGTTCAATTCGTCCTTGGTAAAACGTTTGATCTGGAGTTTCCCGCGAATGCCGCGCGCCTCGACATAACTATCCCATGCGTTTGTATGCTGTTTCGGAAATAATCGTGGATCAACCGCATGCGCCGTTTCAGCATGGTTTTCAGCGATCCATGCATGGATCAGCTTGGCTTTGGGACGTCCAATGGTTCCGCTGCGAAAATTCGATAGGTAATCGGTGCCAACCGTCAGTTTGTGGCCGAAGGCTTGCTCCATAATGGCTTCTACGCTCAAGTTGGTGGTGTCCGCGACAGCACGGGCGACATGATACAGGGCGGCGCGATCAGCCTTGGTCGCTGACTTCCAATTGTTTTCCACATCAAAACCCTTGCCTCAAAACTACCCGATTTTACCCGCAACCTACGGTCATTACAGCGGTATTTTAGGATATCCAGACCTCGAAGCCAGAAAATTATCGCTTTGGGTCTTGGGAATAATGCCCTATATTGTTCCACTTATGTTCTCTTGCAGTGAGAGGCAACAAAGGAGCCCCCGAACCAGAGAAACGCCGAGAGGCAGAAAGAGGCAGGCCATGACCGACATTCCCCCAGAATTTAATCCCGAAACGGCCCCGCCGCGCCTGACGATTGATTGGGATGCCTATCTGCCATTCATCGAAGATGAGGATATCTCGGACGAACATAAGCGCGAGTTGATCGAAGCATTGTGGTCCATCATGGTCAGCTTTGTCGATCTTGGGTTCGGCGTTCACCCCGTCCAGCAAGCCTGTGGAAAAGACGTGTCTTTGGCAGAAATGCCCGCAGCGGATGTGCTAAAATCACCCAATACCAAAACAACTTTTGAAACTGCCGCAGCCCCCGAGACTGACGCGCGACAAGAAGGGAGTCTTTAATGGAAACAAAACAACACGCTGTCATTTACGCCCGCGTTTCAAGCGTCGCTCAGTTGAAAAAGGGTGACGGGTTGGCGTCGCAAGAAAGCCGTTGCCGCGAATATGCGCGATACAAAAGGCTATGAGGTGCTTGAGGTCTTCAATGACAACAAATCAGGTGGTGATGCGGATCGTCCTGCCATGATTGCCTTGCTGGCCTATCTGAAAGCCCAGAAAGATACTTGCGTCGTAATCATCGACGATATCAACCGTTTTGCACGGGATGTGGTTGGGCATTGGCAACTACGCGCGCTGCTGGCCGAAGCGGGTGGGAAGCTGGAAAGCCCGTCGATTGAATTCGGCGAAGACAGCGACAGCATTCTGTTGGAGAACCTGCTGGCATCTGTGTCCCAGCACCAACGCCAGAAAAACGGCGAACAAACCAAAAATCGTATGCGGGGGCGTGCGCTTAACGGGTATTGGGTGTTCCGTGCGCCGATTGGCTATAAATACGAGCGTGTTGCAGCACATGGCAACATGCTTGTGCGCGATGAACCTTTGGCGTCCATCATCCAAGAGGCCTTGGAAGGGTTTGCCTCAGGGCATTTTGAAACTCAAGCCGAAGTGAAACGGTTTCTGGAATCCAAACCTGCGTTCCCGAAAGACTTCGCCGATGGCACGATCCGTTTTGAACGGATCATTCGTCTGATGACGCGTATGCATTTTGCGGGCTACATCGAATTTCAGAATGGGATGTATCTTTGCGCAAAGGCCATCATGAAGGCCTGATCTCATTGGAGACCCATGAACTGATCCAGCAACGGATCAAGGACGGGGCCAGAGCGCCCGCTCGCAAGGATATCAAACGCGGATTTCCCTCTACGGGGGTTTGTGTGCTGCGATGATTGCAACACACCTCTGACGGCCTGCTGGTCTACCAGCAAGTCGGGCAAGAAACATCCGTATTATCTCTGCCACGCCAAAGGATGCCCGAGCTATCGCAAATCCATCCGTCGTGATGTGCTCGAGGGGGAGTTTGACCTATTGATGCAAAGCCTCAAACCATCCGAGGGCATGTTTGCCATTGCGTCAAAGATGTTCAAAGACGCTTGGGGCCAACGTGCGTGCCAAATGGAGGCTGACAAACGCCTGATCCGCACGGAGCGCAACAAACTGGATAAGCAAATCGAAGGCCTTTTGGATCGCGTAGTAGACGCGGATAGCCCAACCCTGATCACCGCCTACGAGAAGCGCATCAAAAAGATGGAGCGTGAGAAGCTGATTTTAGACGAAAAACTGCAAAATAGCGGGAAGCCAATGCATACCTTCGAGCAAATGTTCGAACACGCACTGCAATTCTTGTCAAATCCTTGGAAAATCTGGAAAAGTGGCAATCTAATTGCCCAGAGAACTGTCCTGAGGCTGGCCTTTGCAGAGAAAATCAGCTTTGCAAGAAATGAAGGACTTCGAACACCTAAAACCACCTTACCATTCAAGGTGTTAGAGGGGTTTTCTTGCCAAAAGAAGATAATGGCGGAGAGACAGGGATTCGAACCCTGGAGACGGTTTCCCGCCTACACACTTTCCAGGCGTGCGCCTTCGACCACTCGGCCACCTCTCCGTGAGGCGGATATATCTTTGATTACAGAGGGGATTGCAAGAGCCAAAACAGCATTTCTTTGCTGAAATGTGACTGTTTTTTGTGGGTAAATTTCCGCCCGTCCCAAAAAGGCCCGACAGTTTGAATGCCGGGCCTTCTTCTTGGTACATTTACGCGGTAGAATCCGGTTCAGGATCGCCCCGCAAGGCTTCGGGGTTGCGAATCCAAAGATCCCGCTGGGCAAAGGGAATCTCAATTCCGGCTTCGCGGAACCGGCGCTCGATCTCATAGTTGATTTCGGATTGAACCGAGAGCTTCCAGTTCACATCCCGCAGGATCGCGCGGATCTCAAAATCAAGGCTATCCGCCCCGAACCCCTGGAACACGATACTGGGAGCCGGATTGGCCAGAACCATCGGATGGGCATTGGCAATCTCGGACAGAATCCCTTCGACCTTGCGCGGATCGGTGCCATAGGCCACGCCAACTGGAACGATAACGCGTCCCACCGTGTTGCCACGGGTAAAGTTGGTGACTGTTCCAGTAATCAGATCCGAGTTCGGCACAATCACATCGGTACGGTCAAAGGTCTCGATCCGTGTGGAGCGCACCGAAATGTCGCGCACATAGCCCATCATGCCCCCAACTTCGATCCAATCCCCTTTTGAGACCGGACGCTCGATTAGGAGAATAATACCCGAGACAAAGTTGGACACAATTGTCTGCAGGCCGAAACCGATGCCCACGGACAATGCACCGGCCACAATGGCCAAGGACGACAGATCCAATCCGGCCGCGGAAATTGCGATAACCGCAGCCAGGAATATCCCGACGTATCCCGTGCCCGAAACAATTGCATTCTGCCCCCCCGGATCCAGCCGGGTCTTGGGCAGAAGCGACGTCCGCAGGCTGCTTTGGAGGATGCGGGTCACCATATATCCGATGGCAAAGATCACCGTAAAGCTGAGGAATGCGGTCGGAGAAATCGTGACATCTCCGACGTGAAACCCGTTGCGCAGCTTGTTCAGCAGCTCCATCAGATCCGCCTGCCGCGCGCCCCAGATCAGTGCAAAGAACGGCATGCTGACCAAGGCCAGCAAAAAGCCCAGCAAAACCGCAACCAGACTATCGCTCGCAGTTTCACGATCCTGTTTGCTGAGGTAGCCGTAAACGTCCACCAGGAACCGCTGCAGTACAAGCAAGGTTGCGATCAGCGCCAAGGTCAGGATCGACGGGTAAATCAACGCTTCTGCCGCATTGATAAACCCAACCGCAGCCAGAACCGGGGAGAGGAACCCAAGGAGGTAGGCAATCCGGCGCACCATCTGAATAATGCCATTGATCCCAACCGCCAGCGCGCCTTCACCAGTTTCCTCTTCGGAAACATCTGTGCGTTGCTGCTTTCCGATACGGTGCAACCGCAACATCAGAAGGGCCGCCGCCAGGATCAACGGGAAGCGGAGGACGGCCAATGCCCCCTCGGAGAAGAAGATGAAATCTTCCAGCGTGCTCAGCACATCCTTGGCCACCAGGATGACGGCCAAGAGATCAAGAACCAACCAGGTTGCTGCTGCATTCTTTGGGTCAACCGGGAGCAAGGGATTTTCGGCACGGCGAACATAAAGCCGACCTCCCAACCAGTGAAACGCCAGAAGGATCAGCGCCCAGCCCGCAATGTTGGTCAGCAGCAATGATCCGCGAACCCCAAGAATATCAGCCATCTTTACAGCGCTGACAATCAGCACAACACCGACATAGGGCAGGATCACCTGCCACAGGGACACGCAGAATTCCCAGATGGCCGAGCTTTCCAGTTCGTGCTTGCGGACATAGGCAGCCGTTTTCTGCGACAGCGCGCGCCCCCTCAGAAGTAAGAGGCTGCCCAACCCCAATAGAACGGCCAAAGTCGGCCAGTTTCGTTCAATACGCCGGGCTGTTGTCTCGTGCCCGATTTGATTGACCGTCTCGTTCCACATCGAATTGCTGGCCGAAGTCAGGCTGGACAGCGCGTCCTTCCAGTTTTCCGGGTTAAGTGGTGTCGGCCCGCGTTCCAGCAAAACCGTCTTGCGACGTTCACGGATGATGCTGTCAACTTCGCTAATCAAACCTGATGCCCGGCGAAAGGCCTCCTCGGAAACGATGCGGGGCACGCGCAGCTCGATCAGCTGGTTGCTGAGGCGCTTGCGCAAAGTCGCAAGATCCTCTGGTTCCATTTCGCCATCGGCGGGTGGCTCACCAAGTGCATCCAGCTGCGCCTGAAGTGTGGCAATGCGTTCACCGTTCTTTGATTGCTCATCGCGGAACGTGTCGCGATAGCTCACCAAATCATGCCGCAGCTGCTCCAGTGACACAGTCGAGGCGCGGTTTGCGTCAATCACCTCTTCGGCGCGGTCGGCCGTCTTCAGCCAGCCTTGGTAATACTCTTTGGCCGCAGCACTGGTTTGGGCTGCCGTCACTTGGGTCTGTACAGAAACAGAGAGGCTGATCAGAACGACCAGCCTCAGGAAAAATTTGAACATGTAGGTCAATCCAACATTCATACGTCTTCAAACACGCCCGGAATCGACGCCGGAGCGTGGGTCATCCAGTCCGGCACCGGCAGCCCTTTGTCACGCAGGAAGTCCGGGTTGAAGAGCTTTGACTGATAGCGTGTGCCATAATCACAAAGGATGGTCACAATAGTATGGCCAGGTCCCATTTCCTTGGCCATGCGCACGGCTCCGGCGATGTTGACACCGGACGAACCGCCCAGAACCAGGCCTTCGTCGTGCAGGAGATCAAAGACATAAGGCAGCGCTTCATTGTCCGAGATCTGATAGGAGAAGTCCGGAGTGAACCCTTCTAGGTTCTTGGTGATACGTCCCTGCCCGATGCCTTCGGTGATTGAAGAGCCTTCGGAGGCCAGTTCGCCGGAGGTGTAGAAGGAATAAAGCGCCGCGCCCATCGGGTCTGACAACGCGACTTTTACACCTTTGGGCTGGAGCGCCTCTGCAACGCCGGCCAATGTTCCGCCGGACCCAACCGCACAGGTAAAACCGTCGACCTTGCCACCTGTCTGTTCCCAGATTTCGGGACCGGTTGTTTCGATATGCGCCTGACGGTTGGCAACATTGTCAAACTGGTTTGCCCAGATTGCGCCATTGGGCTCTGTTTTGGCCAGTTCCTTGGCCAGACGTTCCGAATAACGGACATAGTTGTTGGGGTTGCGGTAAGGTGCCGCCGGGACCTGAACCAGCTGTGCTCCGGCTAGACGCAACATGTCCTTTTTCTCTTCGGACTGGGTCTCGGGGATCACGATTACGGTCTTGAAGCCCATGGAAGAGCCAACCAACGCCAGACCAATGCCAGTGTTGCCCGCCGTCCCTTCGACGATAGTGCCGCCGGGTTTCAGATCCCCGCGCGCGATCGCATCTTTGATGATATAGAGCGCGGCGCGGTCCTTGACGGATTGGCCGGGGTTCATGAATTCGGCCTTGCCCAGGATCTCACATCCGGTCTCCTCGCTCACACGGTTGAGACGGATAAGCGGTGTGTGGCCAATAGCATCGGCCAAGTCGCGTGCAATGCGCATGGTATCCCTTTCGATCATTCCCCCAATGATGTAGCGAAGCGGTTCCGGCTTCACAAGGCAGGAACCCCAGGGGAAATGGTCAATTCGCCTGCGCGCGCAAGCGGGCGCGGTGGCGGGCGAGCCATAAACCACAGGTTACCAGGGGGCCGTCGCGATAAGCGCCTGCGTCAATTCCTTCCATGAAGTCATCAAAACTCAGAACGCGGTGACGGATATCCTCTCCCTCGCAGTCCAAACCTCCCCCTGCGGCGACCTGCTCAAAGCGGCCCACACCCACGAACAAGTGAACAAACTCCCCCGAGGAGCCCGAGGACGGAAAAATTTGCGAAACGCTCTCTAATTGCTTCAAAGCGATGCCCGCTTCCTCCTGAGCCTCGCGAATTGCGGCTTCTTCAGGAGATTCGCCAAAGTCGATCATCCCGGCAACGGCCTCCCACAGCCAGGGTTGCCGATCCCCGGCCATGTAGACGGGGGCACGAAACTGCTGGATCAACAAAACCTCATCGCGCCACGGGTCATAGGGTAGAATCGCTGATGCCCGCCCCACCTGAAAACACCCGCGATTGATGACCTCGCTCAGGCTTCCATCAAAGCGACGATACCGCAAATCCATTTCATCCATGGCAAAATGGTTGATGTATTCCCGCTTGTGCTCATGCACCACAACATCGCGCGCCAAAGGGTGATCCGGATGTTCGCTCCCGCCCTGCAAGGCAACCCAGGCTGACGCACGGTTGCGAATGGCATTGAGGCTGGCTGCCATCTGTTCTGGCGTGCGCCGACCTTTCCAGGCCATCATTTCTTCTGTAGCGCGCAGACACACTGTGCTCCATTGGGCCTTCCACGCCTCGAAGTCCCACCGCGCCCCTTTAGACCAAGTGTTCTTTTCCGGAAAAAACATCTGCGCGTCGTGCTGGTCTCCGTTTACGGTGCGGACCTGGCACGCGTCGATATCGCTGGAAAAGCCGGATTCGTAATGGGCCAAAGCCTCCAGATCATCCGCATCCAGATCGCGCACCAGAATCCCTTCTGCCTGTTCTCCTGAAACAACACAAAGGGTCGGGAACGGCTGCCCCACAACATTAAACGCCTGATACCCGTCAAGATAGGCAGCCGATATATCCAATTCAGACGCGGAACGTCCCAGCACATGCTCCAACACCGGCAAAAAGCGCAGCGTGCCGTAAAAAAACAAATCTATCACTTGAACGGACCTCGATCCTAAAAAACTAACCCCAGCGTTTTCCGGCGCGTTCTGTGATCAGGCCAACCAAACAGCCGCCAACAATCAAAGTCGCCCAGACCTTGGCGTCGGCGATAACAAAGAAATAGTCCAAAGCAATTGTGAAAATGGCGCCAATCGCGTCAAATGGCCCATCATAGCGCAATCGCTGGGCAAGACGGAACATTTCCCAGGCACCCTGGGCAAAGAGTGCCAGAACAACCATCAGAAACATGCCCGTCAGACCGTTGTTGATGGACGGAACAAATCCAAAGCCGGTACGGCTGCCCATGTAAACCCATCCGACCATAGCCCCCAGCATCACATTGAAATGTACAAAATAGCCGAAATCGGTCCCTTCGGGCAGCAACGGCATCACCTGTATCGAAACAACAAAGGCCAAAGCGCCCAGTAAAAGCGCAGCAGCTAGTCGGGCGGCAGTCGGCATTCAAATATCCTGTTATCGATGGGCAATTGTTATCTGTGTCACGTCACAGGTACCCGTTTTGAAGGCCGCCGCACAAGAGGTGAGGTAAAAATTCCACATTTTGCGAAACCGGTCATCAAATCCCAACGTCTGGATCTGATCCCAGCGATCATTAAACGTATTGTGCCAACGCCGCAGAGTCTGGTCGTAACTGGGGCCGAATTCGATGGATTGAACCACATTCAGCCCTGCATGCTCGACATGCTGGCGCAAAATGCCCGGGCTTGGAAGCATGCCGCCGGGAAAGATGTGTTTCTGAATAAAATCAATACCTTTGCGATATATCTCCCACCGCCGGTCCGCAACGGTTATGATTTGCAGTGTCGCACGCCCCTCAGGTTTCAGTCGATCCCGAATGGTGTCGAAATACGTCGGCCAGTATTTCTGCCCGACGGCCTCAAACATCTCGATCGAGGCAATCCCGTCAAAACGTCCCTGGCAATCACGATAATCCTGCATTCTCAGGTCAACCTGATCAGAAAGACCCGCCTTTTTAATTCGTTGCCGGGCAAACCTCAGCTGTTCTTCACTGATCGTCAGACCCGTCACCCGAAGCCCGCGTTCCTTGGCTGCATATTCAGCAAACCCGCCCCAGCCGCAGCCGATTTCCAGAACATGATCGCCGGGTTTCACTCCCATCTGATCCACCATAGAGGCGTATTTTGCGGTCTGCGCCCCTTCCAGACTTTCCTGTCCGGTGTCGAACTTCGCGCTGGAATAGGTCATCGTGTCATCCAGCCACAGGCTGTAGAAATCATTCCCGAGATCATAGTGATACGAGATGTTCTTGCGCGCCTGTTTACGGTGGTTACGATGCAGCCAGAAACGGAACCGTTCATAGGCCCGCGCCAAGGATTGTCCCGGGAAGCCATCGTACACCGTATCGGCCCCCATATGAACCAGATCCATGAAGGCCTGCAGATCATTGGTGCTCCACCAGCCTTCCAGATAGGCGTCGGAAAAGCCCAGGTCCCCTTCGCGGATCAACCGGGCGAAACTGTCCGGATTGTGGATATGCAAATCCGCCGCCGGTCCCGGCTGCGCCCCTTTTGCGCGAAATATGCGTCCATCCGGAAGATAAATATCCAATTGCCCGGCCTCCATCTGGCAGAGCGCGTGAAAGACCTGCGGAAAATAGCGCGGCAGGTTTCGTTGGCCTTCGGTGGTCGTGAAAATCATTCGCTTCCCCGTCGTACTGGATTATAGTTACAGGCTAAAAAAGAAACGGAATTGTGACAAGACATCTGTGTTTCCCTTCTCAAGTTGGCACGGATTTTAGGCTTTCATAAGCTGCGAGCGCCCGTTTGCGCCCGTAGCCAAGGTCGATGATCGGTTCATCTCGCGGAGCCGCGGCAGACAGGGCCCATGACGCAGGGCAGCATTCAAAAAACGCTTTTGCAGTTTCAGGGGGGGCGCCCTGCCCCTCGGCGATCCATTTTCGGCAATAGCGCCCGTCCCGGTCAAACTTGTCGCGCTGACCGTCCGGGTTGAAGATGCGAAAGAACGGAGCAGCATCCGGGCCACATCCCGCCACCCATTGCCACCCCATCGCATTTGCTGCGGGATCCCAGTCCACCAGACAGTCCGCAAACCATTCCATCCCGGTTTTCCAATGCACCATCAAATGCTTACACAGGAAACTCGCGACAACCATCCGCACCCGATTGTGCATTTTTCCAGTGACATACATCTCTCGCATCCCTGCATCGACCAGATCGACACCCGTACGCCCCTGTTTCCACTTCTGCTCTGCAACCGGATCGCTCTGCCAGTCGAAGTCATCCCAGCCGGACCGCCAGTTCCGGTCCAGAATGTGCGGCGTATGATGCATCAGATGATAGGAAAACTCTCGCCAAACCAATTCTTTACGAAACTTCTCCACGGCAGGAGATGGCGCAACCTGGTCGCACAGGCTCCAGATTTGTCGCGGCGAAATCTCTCCCCAAGCCAGGTTTTCCGAAAGCCCCGATGTCACCTCGGCTGCCGGAACATCACGCAATTGATCATAGCGCGGCAGGTCTTCGTGAATGAATTCCTCCGCCCGTGCAAAAGCGCGCGTCTCACCCACCCGGCAATGAGCGGCGACGACATCTGCACCACGGTGCATGCGGCTGTCATAACCCAGCTCTGCAAGTGTCAAAGACGCAGGACAGCAATCCGGCGCATCCAGCCTCGGCGCAACATGCGCGGCCGGGGAAACCTCCTGTACAGAAACCGCACGCCAGAACGGGGTATAGACCTGAAAATATCCACCCGCCTTTTTCTCCACCGACCAGGGTTCGAACAACAGGCGCCCCCCAAAAGAGCGCGCCTCCCCCCCGTGAGACTTGAGCGATTTCTCGATCTCGATGTCGCGTTTTTGGGCTGCGCCATCATAAAGGCGCGACCAGTAGACCCCTGTCGCACCGGTTTCCCGCACCAAATCCTGCAACACCTCCAGCGCGGTCCCGCGCCGGATTATGAACGGCAACCCCTGCTCTTTCAAACGCTGCGCAAAATGCGCGAGGCCCAGCCCGAGCCGGAACTGCGCCGCCGCGCCCAACCCTTCTTCTGCCGTGTCACAGATATAAACCGGAAGAACCGCAGCCCCTTTTGCAGCAATGGCGTCCAGCACCGGGTTGTCGGCCAGTCGCAAATCCCGCCTGATCCACCAAACAACAATCTTCTTTTTGGTCAAGCGGCTCCCCTTTTGCCTTAAAGAACATCCTCCAACGCATTGAGGAGATTGTCGATCTCCTGTGGGGACGTGTAATGAACAAAGCTGATACGCAGCACTCCGGTTGCTGGATCAATCCCCAGCGCATTTAATGCGCGCACCGCATAAAAATCTCCGGCGCCTGCCATTATTCCACGGTCCGCAAGCTGCGATGCGACCTCTGCCGGAGAAGCCTGCAAAGCCAGCCCCAAGGTCGGCGCACGGTTCGCAGCATCCGTCGGTCCCAACAGGCGGACGTTATTTTTAGCCTGAAGGAAACGCAGCAACGGCTGCATCAGCTCGATCTCATGGGCGCGCATCAGATCATGAACAAACGTGGCCTTGCCTTGCACTGCCAGCCCTTGCCCACCGTGATGAGCAGCCAGATCTTCGAAGTAATCCACCATCCCGGCTGATGCCGCGACCTGAGCGTGATCCGGACCTGCCGGGGTGAACCGCTTGTAACGTGTTTCGGCGTTGAAATAATGCCCCTGGTTCGGCAGCAAATCCGCAAGCGCGTGGCGGACAACCATAACCCCCTGATGGGGCCCATAGGTCTTGTAGGCTGAAAACAAATAGATATCCGGCCCAAGGTCTTCTACATTCGGCAAACCATGCGGTGCATAGGACACACCATCCACACAGACAAAGGCACCTGCGGCATGGGCAATCGCAGTGATGTCCGAAACCGGGTTAATCTGGCCAACAACATTGGAACAATGCGGGAAACACACCAGACGAACGTTTTCGTCCAGCAGGGTTTCAAGGGCCTCCAGCTCCAATACGCCCGTTTCCGGGTTCATCTTCCATTCGCGGATCTCAATTCCTTCTTCGGCCAACCGCCGCCAGGGTCCGGTGTTGGCCTCATGGTCCTGATTGGTGACCACAATTGCCTCTCCCGGAGACATGAACCTGCGAAACGCCTGCGCCAGAACATAGGTGTTCTGTGTGGTTGACGGGCCAAAGCTCAGCTCGTCCGACTGAACGCCCATCCAGGCTGCCAGACGCGCGCGGGCTTCATCCATTTCTTGTCCAGCCAGGCGCGAGGCCGCATAGGGACCATAAGGTTGCACTTTGCGCTCTTGGTAAAACCGCGTCAGCCGATTGATCACTGGCGCACAGGTGTATGACCCGCCAGCATTTTCAAAGAACGCCTGCCCCTTCAGGCTTGGTTCTGCAAACGCGGGGAACTGCGATCTGACGTATTCGACATCCAATTCGGTCATATCCGGCGTCTCCTGTCCTGTTCCGGCCCAAACTTCCCCAAAGGTAAGAACTTCGCAAGAGGTTTGAAGCCGCAGCCCCCTATTAAAGCGCCCAAGAGGCCGTGCCTGGTGCCGACCTATAATCGGCTCATGAAGAGACTACTGTTTTCAGTATTTTGCCCTTTAACTCTGACGCATCTGCACCTATATTCAGAGCGTTCCTTCGGGAACTATGGACATAAACGCGCTCGTAATAAACGGATCGGACCCGGGGGCGGTACCCGGCGACTCCACCAAACATCCTTCATTTGGGGATCATGGGGTCGAAACAGGATCGACGGACGTCTAAAGGGGTTAGCTTTGTTTCGGCTGTCTGCCACCGTTATCGGCGAAACTTGTACAATTGCAAATGACAATCGTGCTCCGGTAGCCCTGGCTGCGTAAGCAGTTCGGAAAACCGAAATTAAGCCCTTACGCCTAGCCGCGTAAGGCGGGGTTCGCAGGTACCTGGCAACAGAAACCTGCACTTCCCCTCCCCACACCTTCTTAACACTCTGCATTTTCCTCGCACAAAGAGAAGATAAAAAGGTCGTCTACATCCGGCGACAGCCCCGTGCTTATCCCGGACGGAATGGGACGTGACGGGACGCATCTGCCGGAGCGGTTAGCCTGCCCGTATGACCGTGTGCCCGTTTGAATGCTCCGGACAAAGCAAACACAACCGGGCAGGCACCTACAGAAAGTCTTCTATGGGGGCCCAAGAAAAACTTTCACTTGAACCGCGCCCCCAAAACCGCGCATCCCTCCTTCCATCACAGCAAAGCGTCACGCGCCCCAAAAGGCCGTGCGACCAAGGGGATACAGGTTTGGCGATGGCTACTTTTAGTGAACTGTTCCGCGCCTTTGGCCGGATTGGCGTTTTGTCATTTGGTGGGCCGGCTGCGCAGATTGCATTGATGCATCAGGAGCTGGTGGAGAAACGCCGCTGGCTGAGTGAAGATCAGTTCCTGCGCGGCCTCAGCTTTTGCATGATGTTACCAGGCCCCGAGGCGATGCAGCTTGCGACCTATGCGGGATGGCGTTTGCGGGGCACCTTGGGAGGGATCCTGGCCGGAGCCCTTTTTGTACTTCCCGGCGCCTGTGTCATCGCAGCATTGGTGTGGCTGTATGTCAGCCTTGGGGCTCATCCCCTTGTGGCTGCGGGGTTCCTCGGCATCAAGGCTGCGGTCATCACCATCGTGTTCAAGGCTCTTTGGGGTCTTAGCCAAAAGGCGCTGCACCGCCCTCTGGATGGGCTGCTTTCGCTTTTTGGGTTTGTTGCGCTCTTCTTTTTGAACCTTCCGTTTCCGCTTGTCATCCTGACCTCCGGAGTGATCGGCTGCGCCTTACCGCAGTTCTTTACGATTACGGGGCAGTCCACCGAAAAGACAGGTTCACATGTAGAGCCTGTTTCGCCAGGCACACATATGCGCCAGGTGGCGCTCTGGTCGGCCTTGTGGCTGCTGCCGCTGCTGGCGCTTTCTGTTTGGGGGGCTCCGCTTCTGGCAGAGATCGGGTGGTTCTTTGCCAAGCTGGCCGTTGTGACCTTTGGCGGGGCCTATGCCGTTTTATCCTATATGACACAGACCGTTGTACAAGAGCAGGGCTGGATCACCTCGGGCCAGATGGTTGACGCGCTTGGCCTTGCGGAAACCACTCCCGGCCCTCTTATCCTTGTGACACAGTTTGTCGCCATGCTGACAGGTCAGAATGCTGGCGGCGCAACACTGGCTCTGGCGGCCGGCGCAATTGCACTGTGGGCGACTTTTATACCCTGTTTCCTTTGGATTTTTGCCGCAGCGCCCTTTGTGGAACGACTGACCCAGGTGCCTCGGCTCAATGCTGCGCTGAAGGCAATCACAGCCACGGTTGTAGGCGTGATCCTGAACCTATCTCTGTGGTTCGCCATATCCATCCTGTTCGACCAGGTGGAGCGCATCACAACCGGCTTGCTCCATTTCAGCCTGCCTGTGTGGTCAAGCTTGAACGTTGTCTCGCTTCTTCTTGTCCTTGCCGCCCCACTCGCCTTGAAGATTGTCAAAGGCAACTTGTTTACCCTTCTGTTGGCCATGGCAACCTTGGCCATCCTCTTACAAAGGCTTCCGTTTCTGCAATAAACCGCCCCGCGGAAAAAAATCCCCCGTGTTTCCGCAATCTCTTTAGTTTCCGCAAATTTCCGCTATGATTGGAAAAAAGAGCTAAGGGAATACTCTATGACCGGCGAAATCGATTATGGAAATCTGATGCATGCCGCCATGCGCAGCCTGATCAAGACCGTGTTGGAGGACGTGGCCGAGCGTGGCCTGCCTGGGAACCACCACTTTTTCATAACGTTTGACACCAACCATCCCGATGTGTTGATCGCCCAGTGGCTCTGCGACCGCTACCCCGGTGAAATGACTGTTGTGGTGCAGCATTGGTTTGAAAACCTGGTAATTGATGACGCCGGTTTTTCGATCACCCTGAACTTTGGCGACAATCCGGAACCTCTTTATATCCCGTTTGACGCAATCCGGACCTTTGTCGACCCATCTGTTGAATTTGGGCTGCGGTTTGAAAGCCCGGAGACGGATGAGGACGATGATGCCCCAACCGTGTATGAGGTCACAGAAGAGGTCAGCGAAGGGGAAGAAGAGACAGAGGAGGCCCCCAACAAAGATGCTGAGGTTGTCTCTCTCGACAGTTTCCGCAAATGACCTGACCGGGAACCGAATTCCAAGCGGGGTGCGTCAGACGCGCCCCTTTTTGTTTGTTGGTTCGCGCTGTGTGTCGCCCCGTCAATGTACCTTCAGAGCGGCGCAGGTTCAGGGCTGGCGTTCCAGAAAGCTCGTTGTTTCCAGCCGCGGGAAGCCGTTGCGATGGGCTGAAAAATGCAAGTTCATGCCGCCCTCGACCAAGGTCCGGTCATATTGCTGGACTTCGTAGTCCCCGTTTGCATCAATAAACAAAGAGAAAATCGTCAGCGTGTCCCCCTCAAGGCGGGCCCAGACATAGGGTTCGCCTTTCAACGGATCCAGCGGCACGGCATGGCCAAAAACATTCTGGCGCATTGCAGCCGAAAACAGTTCTCCGCGCTCTCCAGGTTCGAACAGGATATCATAGCTTTTGGCAGAGACCTTGCCGGAGGCTTTGAACCGTTTGGTCGTCCATTTGACCCAGAACCCCGACGCCGCGGCACGGATTTCGACATGCATATCGCGGGTTTCCACCTTGCCGTCAGGCCGCGTCACCTCGGCTGAGCCCGCATAGACGCCCACAAACCGCTCCAGCGCCGGGTTGGCTTTGGCGCCGTATTTCTGCGCGGTTGCAGAGCCGGGTAAAAAGGTGATTACAAGCGAAAATACGACAAGAAGTATAGCGGCCAGGGCAGCAAAGCCTTTGGCTGTAACCTGAACGTGTGTAGCAGCCTTTTGCATGGTGAGTCTCATTTTGAATGTCCGCCCATCAACCAGCTTGGAATCGCCGCGCAGTAAACGCAGTGCCGATGGGGGTTATGTATGCCGCCAAACCTCCTTTGAAAAGGTTTCCGGCATTTTGTGAGCGTTAGCATGGGCTCAATGCGCGCCTTGCCAATTGAACCGTCCCCCCCCTTGCGCTAAAGCCACTGGGACGGTTTACCAGACGGAGAGAGAGACACCATGTCCGAGACCCGCACCGAAACAGACAGCTTTGGTCCGCTTGAAGTTCCTTCAGATAAATATTGGGGCGCGCAGACGCAGCGCTCGATCATGAACTTCCCCATTGGCTGGGAAAAACAGCCCGTTGCCATCGTGCGCGCGCTGGGTGTGATCAAAAAAGCCTGTGCCATGGCGAACAAGGCCAGCGGCAAGATGGATGCCAAGATCGCAGATGCTGTGATCCAGGCCGCCGGTGAGGTGTTTGAAGGCAAGTTTGACGACAACTTCCCGCTGGTTGTCTGGCAGACCGGGTCCGGCACCCAGTCCAACATGAACTCCAACGAGGTGATCGCCAACCGCGCGATTGAAATCCTCGGCGGCGTGATCGGCTCCAAAGATCCGGTTCACCCGAATGACCACTGCAACATGGGTCAGTCCTCAAACGATACCTTCCCGACAGCCATGCACATCGCCGCCGCGATGACCGTGCGCGATGTTCTGCTGCCCGGCCTCACCAAACTGGCAGAAGGTCTGGAAGCCAAGTCGGAAGAATTCAAAGACATCATCAAGATCGGCCGCACCCACACCCAGGACGCAACTCCGCTGACACTGGGTCAGGAATTTGGCGGCTATGCCCACCAGATCCGTCAGGGCATCGCCCGTGTGGAAGCCGCCCTGCCCGGCATTTATGAACTGGCACAAGGCGGCACCGCCGTGGGGACCGGTCTGAACACCGCCCCCGGTTGGGGTGAAACCGTCGCGGCGAATATGGCTGAAATCACCGGCCTGCCCTTTGTCACCGCGCCGAACAAATTCGAAGCGCTGGCCGCCCATGACGCCATGGTCTTTATGTCCGGCGCATTAGCAACCGTTGCCGGTGCCATGTACAAAATCGCCAATGACATCCGCTTCCTGGGTTCTGGCCCGCGTTCCGGTCTGGGCGAGTTGATCCTGCCGGAAAACGAGCCGGGCTCTTCGATCATGCCGGGCAAGGTGAACCCGACACAGGCCGAAGCCATGACCCAGGTTGCAGCCCACGTCATGGGGAATGACGCAGCAATGAAATTCGCAGGCAGCCAAGGTCACTTTGAACTCAACGTCTACAACCCGATGATGTCCTATAACCTGCTGCAGTCCATGCAGCTGCTGGGCGATGTGGCTGACAGCTTTACCGAACGTATGCTGAACGGCATCAAGGCAAACGAGCCGCGCATCGACAAGCTGATGAAAGAATCGCTGATGCTGGTGACCGCTCTGGCGCCGACCATCGGCTATGACAACGCGACCACCGTTGCAAAGACCGCGCATAAGAACGGCACCACCCTCAAAGAAGAAGCCATCGCGCTTGGCTTTGTGGACGCCGAAACCTTTGACGCCGTGGTGCGCCCGGAACAGATGATTGGGCCCAAAGCCTGATCCTATGTCACATGACCGACGAAACGCCCGGATTGTTCCGGGCGTTTTTGTTTTTATTGCGACGGAAATCACAAGCTGATCCGTTGAACGCCAAAGACTTTTGAACGGAGCCTCTTATGCAACGGTTTTCGCCCTATATTTTATGGGTCATCCTCGCCCTGCCCGCCTTTGGCATGGCCTATGATCTGGCGACCTCGACAAGCCCCCGCATCTATCACATTCTGGTCCACCCCAGCGGTGAATTTGCCGCGCGGTTCATGATCATTGCCATGCTGGCAACCCCGCTGATGCTGATTTTCAAGGGCTGGCGTGGCCCGCGCTGGTTGAAAAAGAACCGCCGCTATTTTGGTGTGGCTGCGTTTTTTTATGCCGCTGCACACACTGTGTTCTATCTGATCGACAAATCCTCATTGGAGCGGGTGATCACAGAATTGCCGCGGCTTTATATCTGGACCGGCTGGATTGGCTTTGTAATCTTTATCCCGCTGGCGGTGACCTCCATGGATTATTTCGTCCGCACAATGGGGCCGCGCTGGAAACAGCTGCAACGCTGGACCTACCCGGCCGCTGTGTTGACACTGGTCCACTGGGCCGCTTTGCACAATTGGCGTCATCCCGAAGCTGCAATTATCCATTTTGCGCCGCTGATCCTCTTGGAATCCTATCGCATCTGGTATTGGTATCTGCGTCCTCGCAGCCCGCGCGCGGCATAGGGCTGGATTTCCCGCAGCACTCGGCTATGGTTATGCCATGGCCGAGATTGTGAACCTGAACCGCTTCCGCAAAGAAAAAGCCCGCGCCGGCAAAAAGGCGCAGGCTGATGAAAACGCCGTGAAATTCGGCCGCAACAAAGCAGAAAAATCGCTGGAGACCGCAAAGGTGGAGAAATTCATCCGCGATCTGGATGGACACAAAACCGACGACGAATGAACCAACGCCCCAAGAAACATTCGCTTACTCTGCGCGGGCACCGCACCTCTGTCTCGCTTGAGGATGAATTCTGGACGGCTTTTCGCCAGATTGCCGCCCATGAAGGGCGTGCGCTGAATGAACTTGCGGCAGAAATTGACGAAACACGGGGCACGGAATGTGGGCTGGCCTCGGCTATCCGGCTTTATGTGCTGCGCCATCTTCAGGCACGCGCGGCGTCAGACGCAGCCTGATCCCATCCTTGGATCGCACAGTCAGATGTGCCACTGGAACGGGCGGCGTGCTGCCTGCATACTCGACCCTGAAATCCCGCAGGATCATTGACAGGAGCAAGACCCCCTCCACCATGGCGAACCCCGCCCCGGTGCAGACCCGCGCCCCTGCGGAAAAGGGAATATAGGCCTCGCGCTGACATGTCTTACCGTTTTCGGTCTGCCATCGCGTTGGGTCAAACCCGTCCGGATTGTCCCACAGCCGCTCATGGCGATGCAGATGCCAGGGGCTGAGGACGATCTGCGACCCAGTGGCGATATCGCGGTCCCGAAACCGTTCCAGGCAGCTGTTTTCCCGCACCATCATCGGCACCGGCGGGTAGAGACGCAGCGTCTCGCGAAAGACATCACGGGACAGGCGCAGCTTGGAAACGACTGAGAAATCCGGCCCTGTGATCGCCTGCGCCTCTGCGGCCAGCTTCTCTTGCCACTCTGGATACAGCGCCATCAGATAGAGCGCCCAGGCGAGCGCCGACGCGCTGGTTTCATGCCCCGCCAGGAAAAAGATCGCGACCTGATCGACCATTTCATCCGCGTCAAGGAGATCGCCGGTTTCAGGATCGCGCGTTGTCATGATCTTGCTCGCCAGATCATCTGGCGCGGTGCCTGCCGCAATCTCTGCCTGACGTGCATGGGTCAGAGAGGCAATCAGCCGCCGGATCTCAGCCGCGTTCGCCTTGGTCCCGCGGCGGAAGAAGCGGGGCATCCAGCGGGGCAAGGGCACAAAGGCCGCCACATTCAAAATCGGCTGGCTGCGTTGATAGTCCCGAAACCGGTGGAAAACAGCAGTGGCGGTTTCATGTTCGATTGGGATGGAAAACAGGGTGCGAAAAATCACATCCGCTGCCAGATGGGACGTGACCTCCTCGATCTCGACCTCTGCGCCCTGCCCCTGCAACCGTCGCAACCCGGCTTCACCGGCTGCGAACATGGCTGCAAATGTCTCTTTCAATCGACCGCCTTCAAAGGCCGGATCAATGATCCGCCGCTGGCGCTTCCACAGTTCTCCATTGGTGACAAAGACGGATTGCCCCAATAGAGGGCGCAGCCCTTCGGCAATTCGGTCGGATTTGGGAAAGTCGTCAGGCCGCTTGCACAGGACTGTATCTACCAGATCCGGCTGGTTCATCAAATAGGACCGGAAGAAAGGCGTTCGGAATTCTGCCATCCACGCCCGATACAGCCGCGCGGGCTGCGCGGACAGGATATCCTGGCGAAACAGGCGCGCATATCGCCACAATGACACCCGATCCGCACGGGACGGGGGTTTTGGCGGCAAAGGGGGCGTGGCGGTCATTCCAGGGCCATGGATGTATATTTCGAGGCCTGCACATCAATTCGCGCAGGCGAGGGTTTGCGGTCCCTGTAGCGCGCGCCCAAGGTCTGAGGGCCAGCCGTGATCTGGAAGTAATCATAATCCCCCGGCCGGTCAAAGGCGCAAAGATATTGGAAATGCAGCCGAAAGAAGCGCCAGCGCAGTTCGGCCCAGCGGTCCGCGCTCAGCGTTTGTGTAAAGGCAGCTGACACCACCAAAGGCCAGCGCTTCTGCGGGGTCGCCACGCCGCTGACCGCCACAGGGTCACATAAAGCAAAAGCGCAGCCATCCCCCGGCGCGGTCACATCCACCCAGGTTACCCGATCCTGGAGCGACAGATACTGCAAATCCCGACGCAGACGCGCCGCCTTGGGCAGAAAAGACACCATGGGCACAACCTGACCCAATGAGAGAAAGGACAAGGTTGGCGCAGTGCTGGACAGTCCCTTGCGCAGCAGATCAGCCAGAACGCTGACCCCGACATGCGCCCCGGACGAATGGCCGACCACCAACACCTCATCCACCTTTGGGTCGCGTAAACTCGCATGGATACGGTCCCGAAATGCTGTGATCCGCGCCTCCAGTTCAGGCGAATTTTCCCCGCATGAGGCGGCGGAATAAGCATAGTCATGCATGAGGTAATATGCAAAAAACTTGTTGTCCAAGCGTTTGAACCACTGCAACAGACGTGCACCGACAAAACCGCCAAGGATCATACCAACAGCCTGCGAGATCAGCCCGCGCGCAGCAAACTGACCCCAAATCGCACCCACGCCCGCATGGATCAGAACCGCCAGCCCCAACGCCAGAAGCGCCTGAACCAACAGCATCAGAACCGGGTACAAGGCAGCAATAACCGGTCCTTTGCGCAGCAACATCAATCTGTTGAGCGTCCCGGACGCAACATAGACCCAAGCTGTACGGATCAGCTGCAGATAGGTCCCCACAATGCTGGCATCCATGCTGTCACGCACGATATCAGACCAGACCATAACCTCGAAATCGGTTTCGACCCGTTCGCCCGCAATATCCGACGATACATGCCAGCCAAAGGCACCTTCGGCGGGACTGGGTGACAGGTTCAGTGTGTAGCCTGAAATCTCCGACTGAGCCGCGCCTTCCTTTCGGTACAGCTCGCGATACCGGCGCGGATGAATCGGATCATAACCGGGGATGTAAAACACCCGCCGCCTGCGCACGCTTTTTGATGGATGCTCCGCACCTGTCTGCCCGGTCACTGTTTGCTCACTGGTCGCCTGATCGATCCGACCCAGCTTAATCCGCCAATCTGGCAAGAGTAAGGCCCCACGCAGGGGCCTCTTTCGCTTTTACGATTGTCTTTAGGTCTATCCGAATTCGGCCAGGGCCGGGAACGTCTCCAACAGCCACCAGCTGAAGGTTGCAAAAAGACCTGTCACCAACATAAAGCCCACAAAGATCAGCAGCCCGCCCATCACTTTCTCGATCAGGCCCATATGGCGTTTCAGCTTGTTCATCAGCACCATAGACCGGTTGAGGAAGATCGCAGCCAGCAGGAACGGCACGCCCAGCCCCATCGCATAAACGCCCAGCAGAACCGTACCACGCGCAACCGATGCCTCGGATGCGGCCAAGGACAGGATTGCACCTAACTGCGGACCGATACACGGAGTCCAGCCAAAGGCAAAAGCCAGCCCCAGAACATAAGCCCCCAAGGCAGAGCCGCCAGATTGCCCCGCATCCATCCGCGCCTCACGATCCAAAAGCGGAATACGGAACACCGACAGAAAATGCAGACCAAAGATGATCACGATAACGCCCGAGATCTGTGCAAAAAGCTGCTGGTTCTGCAACACAAAGGCCCCGAAGGCCGAGGCTGTGAACCCAAGCAGAATAAAGACCGTCGACAGTCCCAGCACAAAAAACAGAGCCGCAAGGATCGCCTTGCGCCGCGCAGCCGAGGTTCCTTGCATCTCATTGATCGAGACGCCGCTCATATAAGCCAGATAGGGCGGCACAATCGGCAGCACACATGGCGACAAAAAGCTGATCAGCCCTCCAAAGAGCGCAACCAGCATGGCAGGCAAGAGGCCTGCATCAATGATATCAATCCCAAACATGCGCTACACTTAACCTCCCCATTTCCAAAGGTCACCCGCACAGGACGTCACATCCTTGTGGACAGGCTGAAACATCCTGATTAACTGCTGCCCATGACAGATGAAAACACCACTTTGGATGCAATCGGGCTACTGTGTCCGCTTCCCGTGCTTAAAGCGCGCAAACGGCTTAAATCAATGGAGGCCGGCGCGGTTCTGACACTGCTGGCTGATGACCCTGCCGCGATTGTGGATGTGCCCCATTTCTGCACTGAAGCAGGTCATGAATTTCTGGGCGTGGAAGAGGCATCTGACCATCAGATCTACACTCTCAGAAAATCTCGATAACCCATTGACGTAAAATAAAAAGGCGAGCCGCTCTGGCTCGCCTTTTTCATTATTACTTTGACCACCAGCCACGTTTCTTGGACTTGGGCGGAGCTGCGGGTTGCGCAGGCTCTCCAACCGCTTCCAGAACCGGGGCTTCCTCGGCCGGGGTGGGTTCTTCCACCGTGGCCTCGCTTTCCGCCTCCGCTGCTTCGTCAACCTGCGCCTCTTCGACTGCGGGTTCTTCTTTAGCCTCAGCAGGTTCGGCTAGGGCTTCATCAGTCCCCTCCTCGGCGCGGACCTCGTCGGTTGGCGCGTCTTCGGGGGCAGTGTCTACGAGCGCCGTGTCTTCGGAAGCACCGTCTTCGGAAGCACTGTCCTCAGCCGTCTCAACCTCAGGTGCTTCGGTAACTGCGTCGTCTGAAACCGTTTCCTCCGCTTGCGTTTCAACCGCAGGCTCTGCCTCTGCAACATCTGCTTTGGCGGCCAGTTCCGCCGGGGCTTCAACCGCCTCGACTTCAACAGTTGCATCTTCTGCCGGGGTCGACTCCTCTGCCGTTGTGGCAGCTGTTTCGGATCCCTCGGTTTCTGTGGTCCCGCTTACGACGGCCTCAGACGCTGCAACGCCGGTCTTCTTCTTACGGCTCCGAGAGCGGCTGCGGCTGCGGGAAGACTTCTTTTCTTCCTTCGGCGCATCGTCAGAAGGAGCATCTGCAGAGGCTTCGCCTTCGGAGGTTTCCCCAGCCTCGGCCTTATCAGTGGCCTCTGCATCGTCATCGTCAGAAGAGCTCGCATCGCTTTCGTTGTCGTCATCTTCCTGATCTTGGCTATAAGACGACGACTTCTTCCGCCGACGGCGACGGCGGCGGCGTTTGGGTTTGGTCTCTTCACCCTCTTCCGTCGCGACAGCGCTCTCTTCGTCGGAGGTCTCGCTCTCTTCTTCCGCGTCAACCTCATCCATGATCTTGGTATCGACAGAGACAACCGGCGTATCAACCGCAGGCACAAACCGGGTCGCGGTCTTGAACTTTTCAATTGAGAAGTCCGGGCTGACCAGATGCGGATCCCCTTCGATGCGCACGGACAGACCATAACGCGCTTCGATCTGAGCGATATGTTCGCGTTTGTTGTTCATCAGGAAGTTCGCGACATCCACAGGGCATTTCACCAGGACTTCACGCGAACGGCCACGGGTGCCTTCTTCCTCGATCTGACGCAGGATCGACAACGACAAACTGTCGTCCGAGCGGATCAAGCCGGTGCCATGGCAATGGGGGCACGGCTGAGTTGTCGCCTCGATCATACCGGGACGCAGACGCTGGCGGGACATTTCCATCAGGCCGAACCCCGAGATGCGGCCCACCTGGATGCGCGCACGATCGGTCTTCAACTTGTCCTTAATCCGCTTCTCGACGGCGGCGTTGTTCTTACGCTCGTCCATGTCGATAAAGTCGATGACAATCAGACCCGCCAGATCCCGCAGACGCAGCTGGCGCGCCACCTCTTCGGCGGCCTCCAGGTTTGTCTTGAGAGCGGTTTCCTCAATCG
Organism: Epibacterium sp. ABZ3_068; assembly: GCF_056159265.1. Taxonomy (NCBI): domain Bacteria; kingdom Pseudomonadati; phylum Pseudomonadota; class Alphaproteobacteria; order Rhodobacterales; family Roseobacteraceae; genus Epibacterium; species Epibacterium sp. ABZ3_068. The sequence continues at coordinate 2,923,174 of NZ_JBSWUV010000001.1, read as the reverse complement.
AGGATTCCTTGGTCGCGCGGCCAGAGTTGACGTCGATGGCCACCAGCGCTTCGGTCACACCAATCACGATATACCCGCCGGACTTTAGCTGTACGACCGGGTTAAACATGCCGCCCAGATAGCTTTCCACCTGGAAGCGCGCGAACAACGGCAGGGTTTCCTGATAGTTCTTCACGTTCTTTGCATGGGACGGCATGATCATTTTCATGAAGTCTTTGGCAATGCGGTAGCCGCGTTCGCCTTCGACCAGAACCTCGTCAATCTCGCGATTGTAAAGGTCACGGATCGACCGCTTGATCAGATCGCCTTCTTCATAAATCTTTGCAGGCGCGATTGATTTCAGCGTCAGTTCGCGGATCTGCTCCCACAGACGTTGCAGGTATTCGTAATCGCGCTTCACCTCCGCTTTGGTGCGTTTCGCACCCGCCGTGCGGATGATCAGGCCCGCGCCGGTTGGCACGTCCATTTCGGTGGCAATTTCTTTCAGCTTCTTGCGGTCGGCAGCATTGGTGATTTTGCGCGAGATCCCACCCCCACGCGCGGTGTTGGGCATCAGCACGCAATAACGGCCAGCCAAAGACAGATATGTCGTAAGAGCCGCACCTTTGTTGCCGCGCTCTTCTTTTACAACCTGCACCAGCAGAACCTGGCGGACTTTGATCACTTCCTGAATTTTGTATCGACGCGGGCGTGGTTTCCGGGCCGGACGGATCTCTTCGCTGTCATCCTCTTCGGCGACAGATTCGATTGTTTCTTCTTGCGCCGCCGCGTCATCATCAGACTGATCGTCTTCAATCTGGTCGCCTTCATCCGCATCGGAGTCAGCTTCAGAAACGGGTGCCGATGCGTCCGTTGCGTCTTCAGTTACAACCTCTTCCGCCTGTTCGGACGGCGCGCTTTCGGAGGATTCAGCCTCAACGACTTCCGACGTTTCCACAGTGTCGCCATCAGCGTCCGCAACCGGGTCCAGATCCGTTTTAGGATCGGTTTCGGCTGTGTCGCTGACAGCCGCCTCTTCAACAGCTTCTGCCGGGATCTCTTCTTCCGTTTCGGAAGGCTCTTCAACCGGAGTTTCGGCAACGGTCTCCATCGGAGAGCTGCCTTCCGGCACCTCTGCAATGACAACCTCAGACACATCTGCGTCGTCGGTCAGATCGATCGTCTCCATGCCGGAGATTTCACCCGAAATTTCGACCTTGGCAGGTTTGGTCTCTGCCAGTTCGTCGGAGACGTCTTTGGTTTCAACCACATCAGCCGAAGTGGTCTTCTGCGCCTTGGACTTGCTGCTGCGACGACGACGAGATGATTTAGAGGGCTTGCTGTCCTCTTCTTCATCCTTCTGACGCTGCGCCTCGGCATAGGCGCGCTCTTCTTCCATCAGCGCTTCGCGATCCGCTACCGGGATTTGGTAGTAATCCGGGTGGATCTCCGAGAATGCCAGAAAGCCATGGCGGTTTCCGCCATAGTCCACAAAAGCCGCCTGAAGCGAGGGTTCAACCCGTGTTACTTTTGCCAAGTAAATGTTGCCAGCAAGCTGGCGTTTGTTTTCAGATTCAAAGTCGAATTCCTCAACCTTGTTTCCGTCCACCACCACAACGCGGGTTTCCTCCGCGTGGGTGGCATCGATAAGCATCTTCTTTGCCATGTTTCCTTGGTGCGCCGCCCGCGCGCAACGCGGTCCCGTATGTGATCAACGGGGTGCAACTGGTTGGGGGGGCGTCTGGTCTGGGCGATTGTCTGCGGCGCAGAATAGAGCGCAGCCTGGGCCGTTTCGGTCCCCAGCGTCTCTGCCTCTATGCTCTTCGCTCGCGCGCGCGTCATCGCGTTTCTTCTCCGACAGGTTTCCAATCCTGGCCCTGCCATTCATTGCCTGCCCCAACACGGTTGGTTCAGGTGCTTTACTGCTTCACAAACTGTGAAGCCTATCACTCTGCTTGGTCGTTCTCGGCTGTGGCCGGACAAACGCCCGAAGCAGCGAATCTCATCTTCGGGGGAACCACCGAAAGGCTCAGCCCCGTTTTACCAACATAAGACCTGTGGATAGGTAATGACAATGGGCATTCGTCACAGGACCATGTGAAACACACGCTTTACATGAAACTTTAAAGAAATCGCTAACCAAACGCGCCTAAACGCCGGGATTTCTTGGAATTTTGCATATTTTGCAAATTCAGGCATCCCCACCGGGCGGAGATGCCTGCTACTTTTGAAAGCAAAACGTCAGCCAAGATAGTCGGCGCGCTGCAACCCGTATTTGGCCATTTTCTCGTTCAAAGTCCGGCGCGGCAGGCACAGTTCTTCCATAACACTGGCAATAGAGCCCTTATGCCGCCGCATGGTATTGTCGATCAACATACGCTCAAACGCTTCGACATATTCCTTGAGAGGCTTGCCTTCGGTGGTCATCACCGGCTGCATTTCTTCGTGATCCGACATCAACAAAGAGGCAATTGTCCCCGAGCCCCGCCGCGCCTGAAGAACCGCACGCTCTGCGATATTGATCAGCTGACGCACATTGCCCGGCCACGGTGCCTGCAATAGCTGCGCGGCTTCCTGAGCGGTGACCTGCGGCGTTTCACAACCGTATTCTTCGGCGAATTGTTCGCTGAGCCGAGTAAACAGCGTCAGGATATCCTCTCCGCGCTGACGCAGCGGTGGCACGGTGATGCGCAAGGCCGCCAGACGGTAAAACAGATCCGGACGCAGGATGTCTTCGCAGGTTTTGCCCGCTTCCTGAAGGTTGGAGATCCCCACGATCCGGGTTTCGCCGGGAATGCCCTGTTCGTTGATCACATTCAGCAGCTTCGCCTGCAAGGCCTCGCTCAGCGCGTCGATATCTTCCAGAACCAATGTGCCACCGCGCGCTTCCTCCATGGCAGGCAGCATGCTGTCTTCGGGCAGCATGGGGCCAAACAACCGTTTGGCCAGCGCGTCTTCTTCAAAGGCGGCGCAGGAGATCAGCACAAACTTCTTGCCTGCACGGCTGCCAACTGCGTGCAGCGCGTGGGCCACCAAGGTCTTGCCGGTGCCGGTTTCGCCGTCGATCAGCACATGCCCGTCAGCTTGTCCAAGATCCAGGATGTCTTCCCGCAGACGATCCATCACCGGGCTGGAGCCAATGAGCTTTTTCATAATCTGCCCACCATCGGACAGTTCCCGACGCAGCACCCGGTTATCAAGCGTCAGACGACGCGCGTTGCTGGCTTTTTTGGCCAGTTCCGACATGCGGTCCGGGTTAAAGGGTTTTTCCAGGAAATCAAACGCGCCGACGCGCATCGCCTCAACCGCCATGGGCACGTCCCCGTGACCGGTGATCATAATCACCGGCAGCGCGCTATCATTACCCATAAGCTTCTTCAGGAACTGCATGCCGTCCATGCCGGGCATCTTGATGTCGCTGATGACAATCCCCGGATAGTCCGGCCCCAGCTCTTTCAGCGCATCTTCCGCACTGGCAAAGGTCTCTGTGTCATATCCGGACAGGGCCAGCCATTGGCTGATCGACTGGCGCATGTCCTTTTCATCATCGACAATCGCAATCTTCATGGCCTGTGCCATTTCGCGCCTTCCTTTCTCCTGCCGCTATTCAGCGGCCTCGATCCCATCCAAGAGGATCGGCAGTTGCATCTCGAACACGGCGCCACCGGTTTCCCCGTTGCGCGCCGTTAGCCTCCCGCCTAGGTCGTTCACGATCCCGGAAGAGATGGCAAGCCCCAGTCCAACGCCCTCACCCGCCTGTTTGGTGGTGTAAAAGGGTTCAAACAGGTTGTCATAGTCGGTAATCCCGGTGCCATTGTCACGCACGGAAAGGGTCGCGGTTTCCCCTGCGGCCAGAATAATCTCCACCTCGGGGTCCTGGACAGACTTGGTGGCATCAATCGCATTGCGCAACAGGTTCACCATGACCTGTTCGATCCGCATCTGATCCCCCATCACAAACACAGGGTCTTCGGGCAGAATTCGGCTGATTTTCACATGACGTTCGCGCAACTGCGGTTCCATCATCGACAGCGACGACGCCAGCGCATCGCCCAAGTTTACAGGGTTAAACGTGTCCCCACCCTTACGCGCATAGGATTTCAGCTGGCGTGTGATCGCTCCCATCCGCTCAATCAGATCGTCAATCCGGCCAAAAGAGGCCAGCGCCTCATCCGGGCGGTTGCGGTTCAGCAACAGGCGCGCCCCGGCCAGATAGGTTTTCATCGCAGCCAGAGGCTGGTTGAGCTCATGACTGACAGCCGCCGACATCTCTCCCAATGCCGCCAATTTCGAGCTTTGCGCAAGGCTTTGCTCCGCCACTTCAAGGCTCTGCTGCATGCGTTCCCGCTCGGCAATTTCCCGCTGCAAGCGGTTGTTCAATACGCGAAGCTCTGCCGACTCCCGTTGGAACAACGCCATACGCAACGCGGTCTTTCGGCTCAGCGCATAGAACGCCAGCGCCAGAAGAAGCGCGAATCCCATGATTTCAAGTGCCAGAACCGCATTCACCTTCTCCCGGATCGAGGCATAGGTGGTGAAACTGGTCATCCGCCAGCCCTGAAAGGGGATCCGGCTTTCCAGCCGCATCACGGCCTCCCCCTGCAAATACGCATCGGGCGGCAGGGCTGTCCAATCCGTGGTGGCGCGGATTGCCCGCTGGATCGCCCCTTCGGGGGTCTGTAGCTTTAACGCATCCGTTTCCGACAGGCCGCGCCAGCGGGATTCTGTGGCCAGCACGATGGTTCCCGTGCTGTCACTGACCATCACCGCATCGGAAATCCCCGCCCAGGCGCGTTCAAACTTTTGCAGATCGACCTCAACCACAATTGCGCCCAGAACGCCCGACGCGTCGACAATCTTGCGCGAATAAGTAAAGCGGTATCCGGCAACTTCGCGTGGGATGACCGAAAAGACAGTGGATTTTGACCGCACCGCGTCAATGAAATAGGGCGCTGTGCGATGGTTCTCTCCCAATCGGTTCCGATCAGTGGCCGCAACTGTGCGCCCATCCTGCGCCAACAGGAAGATCGACGCCGCGCCGATTTCCTCGACAAAGGAAATAAGCCGTTGGGTAGAGAGCGAAAAGTCATTGGATTGCAGCGCCGAGATCAGCGCCTGATCGCGCGCCAGAAGCTGGGGCACAATGGCGTGACGGCGCAACTCACTCACCAGGTTACCGGAATACAGCGCCAGACGCAGCTCGGCCCGATTACGGGTGGTCTCGGTAAAACGGTGGGTCAGACTGCGGTTGGTAAACCAGATTGTCGCGGCCCCGGCCAGGACAAACATAAACAGCACCAGACGCACACGCCAAGAGACTGTGCGCAGACGGGCGCGGGCCCGTTTGGGAGGGTGGCTTTTGGGCGAGACAGACATATTCGGAATTTATGCCCGCCGCCGCCCAAGCACAAGTCAGGCTTCCGCGAGCATTCCCGCAAGTGCGCGGAACATCGCCGCGCCATCCGTGCCGCCATGCCCTTCATCCGCTGCCCGTTCCGGGTGTGGCATCATTCCCAGCACGCGACGGTTCTCAGACAGGATGCCTGCGATATCGTCACGCGACCCGTTCGGGTTGTCACCATAGGTGAACGCAATCCGGTCCTGATCTTTCAACGCCGCCAGCGTTGCGTCATCAGCAAAATAGTTGCCGTCATGATGCGCAATCGGAATACCGATCACATCGCCGACCTTATACCCTTGGGTGAAGACGCTGTCTGCGGTTGCCACCTTCAGATCGACGGTTTTGCAGATGTATTTCAAACCGGCGTTGCGCAGCAGCGCGCCCGGCAGGATGCCGGTTTCGGTAAGAACCTGAAACCCGTTGCAGACACCCAGTGCATAACCGCCACGGTCGGTATGTTCGGCCAGCGCTTTGCAAATCGGTGACTGCGCTGCAATCGCCCCACAGCGCAGATAATCGCCATAGGAGAAGCCACCAGGAACCCCCACAATATCAACACCTTCGGGCAGCGCGCTGTCCTTGTGCCAGACCATGGAAACATCGAACCCGGCCTGCTCGAACGCAACCGCCAGATCGCGGTCGCAGTTGGAGCCCGGGAATACAAGAACCGCCGCCTTCATCACAGGGTCTCGATGCTGTAGGATTCAATCACGGTATTGGCGAGAAGCTTTTCGCACATCTCGGTTACATCCGCCTCGGTTGCGCCTTCGGCCAGATCCAGATCGATCACCTTGCCCTGACGCACACCTTCGACCTTGTCAAACCCCAAGGCCCCCAGCGCGTGACGAACGGCTTCGCCCTGCGGATCCAGAACCCCGTTTTTCAGCATCACATGCACCCGTGCTTTCATCGCGTTTTCCTTTGGCTATCCAGCGCGCCCGATCGGCAGATGACCGGGCTTTCATCTTTCTAAAATACTCAAAATCCCGCCGGTTGTTTCAAGCGGCAGGATCTCGGCTCAGTTCACCAGCGTCGGCTTGCCTGCAGCTGGCGGGTTGTTCGGCATCACACCCAGACGGCGCGCCACTTCGCTATAAGCGTCGGTCAGGCTGCCCAGATCGCGGCGGAATACGTCCTTGTCCAGCTTCTGGCCGGTTTTGATGTCCCACAGGCGGCAGCTGTCCGGGCTGATCTCATCGGCAATAACCAGGCGCTGGAAATCACCTTCATAAACGCGACCGATCTCGATTTTGAAATCCACCAGACGGATGCCTACGGCCAAGAACACGCCGGACATAAAGTCGTTGACGCGCAATGCCAGGCTCAGGATGTCTTCCATATCTTGCTGGCTGGCCCAGCCAAAGGCCGCGATATGCTCTTCGCTGACAAAGGGGTCGCCCAGCGCATCGTCCTTATAGCAATATTCCACAATCGGTCGTGGCAGCTGCGTGCCTTCGTCAATGCCCAGGCGTTTGGACATGGATCCGGCCGCGTAGTTGCGCACAATCACTTCCAACGGCACGATTTCGCAGCTGCGCACCAGCTGTTCACGCATGTTCAACCGTTTCAGGAAATGGGTCGGAACCCCGATCTGGCCAAGGCCAAGCATGAAGAACTCGCTCAGGATATTGTTCAACACACCTTTGCCTTCGATCACATCATGCTTTTCAGCATTAAAGGCTGTGGCATCATCCTTGAAGTACTGGACGATCGTACCCGGCTCTGGGCCTTCGTACAAAGTCTTTGCCTTACCTTCATAGATTTTCTTGCGACGTGCCATGGACAGCCTTTCGGGGGTTGAAGCAGCGGGAATCTCCGCCCGTTTAACGCCCTCATAGTGCAAGCCCCCGCGTATCGCAAGATGAGCAGCACCAGATGCGCTGCACAGCTAGGCCCTGCCCGCACTCCAGACGTGGAAACCTGTGAATTTCAACATAGATAAACCTCAGGAGAAGCTTTGTTAAGATCCTGCGTTCCACCACAAAGAATATGACCTGCATTATCAGGCACGATCGGAACAAGGCTTTTTCCGAAGGATTTTAAATGTTGGGAGGAGCTGGATGACAACCTTTGACGACCGCGAAACCGCTTTTGAAAACAAATTTGCACATGATGAGAAGATCAAATTTGCAGCCACCGCGCGCGCCTGCAATCGGGTCGCACTCTGGGTGGCTCAGACCTTGGGCATGGCGCATGAAGACGCTGAAAACTATGCAAAAACCCTAGCACTCAGCGATCTTATGGAACCGGGGCACGATGCGTTTCTAAACCGCCTGCGTCAGGATCTGCGTGACCGCATAGCGGACAGCGAACTGCGCGCCAGGATGGAGAATGAGCTGGCAACCGCTCTGGAAGAGATCCGCACTGACGCCAGAGTGCCCCCCGGCTGACGGCCTATTGAGGGCAACTCATATACCAATCGTTAACCCCTTGCGTTATCAACGATGTCTTCACTTACCTTTATGTCTTATCAACCGCAGGCAGACATTCGGTTGATTTGGCAGAAGCCTAACCCTTGTCCAAAACCATGCGACACAGTTCGGGTTTTGGTCCCCCAAAGGGCGGTGCCGTCTGTCACCAATGGGAAAATTCACAGGTGACCAAATGACTTTATTCGTAGATCGCAAGAAAGCCTTTGAAGCGAAATTCGTCCATGAAACGAATTTGGACTTCAAAACCGAAGCCCGCCGCAACAGGCTCTTTGGCAGTTGGGTTTCGGAAAAACTTGGGCTCAGCGGCAAAACCAGCGAAGAGCTGGTCTCTTCCTACGCGGTGCAGGGCATTGTGCAAAATGATCAGCATTGCATTTTGGCCAAGGCAACAGCTGACCTGAACGGAAGCGCCAGCGCGCAGGAGATCGAGACCAAGCTGATAGAGCTGGCCAATGTTGCGCGCCAACAGATTGAAGACGCCGGGGTGTGACCCTTCGGGTGACACAAAGTCATTGCAAACAATGCAGTCAAATCCTGTCACCCAATTCCGGTGGCGGGATTTGAACTTTTTTAGGTAAATCAAGGCTGTGACATGCGTTGGTAATTAACCGATCTGAAATCGTAAGCCCGCTATCTTTACCTCCTATATCGTGGGCGATGAGGGGTCGATATGCTCAATTCCAAAATGGCAGCGCGCCAAACGGCGTCGAAAGCCATGCGTCTGTTGATCCCGGTGGCGTCAGCCGTGCTTTGCCTGTGGCTGCTGTCCACAAGCATCCGCCTGCCTAGCATCGCTGAATTGACAACATTGATCGCCCAGGTGCCCACCTTGAACTGGCTGGGTGCTGGCCTTGCAACCCTTGTCAGCTTCTGGTCGCTTGGCCGATATGACGGGGTGGCACACCGCCACCTTGGTACCGGGCTGGACGGAACCCACGCACGTCTGGCTGGCATGTTTGCCATTGGGTTTTCGCAAACTGCGGGTTTCGGGATCTTTACCGGCTCATTTGCCCGCTGGCGTTTGCTGCCAGGGCTGTCGCCGGTGCGGGCGGCCCAAATGACCGCGCTGACGGGGCTGACATTTATGGCGGCGCTTGCGGCCATTTGTGGCGTGGCTCTGATCGCCTGGTCCCCATTTCCCTATGCGGTCTTCACAGGCGTGATGCTGCTTCTGGGATGCGCGCTGGCCTGCTGCGCCACCTTCCTGTTTCCGACCCTGACATTGGGAAAACATCGGTTTCGCTGGCCCTCTGTAACCGCGCTACTGGCGTTAGGCATTTGGGCGGTTGTGGATGTTACAGCTGCTGGCACGGCTCTTTGGTTGCTGATGCCTCCCGAAAGCGGCATTTCCCTAACGCTGCTCTTGCCGGCCTATTTCCTGGCTTTGGGACTGGCGATACTGTCTTCTTCGCCGGGCGGCACCGGCCCTTTGGAACTGGCCCTAGTGTCCCTACTGTCGCAGTTTGATGCAACGTCCTTATTGGCCGGAGTATTTGCCTTCCGGCTTGTCTATTATCTTGCCCCCGCTGCGCTGTCTGCGGTGGTTCTGGTCTGGCCAAACCTTCTTGGACCAAAAAACCGCAAATACCAGATGTTGGATCTGATTGGATCGCGCAAGGACAGCCCACATACGATCCCTTTTGCCCGCCCCCGCTCTGAAACTGCCATTATCCGGCAAAATGGCGGCCATCTGCGCAGCTTCGGCTTCAACCAACTCGCACTTTTGGACACGCCGCAATGTTCGGTGGCGTTTTTTGATCCGGTATCCGGAAATACTGCAGAGACCTTCCAGCCTCTGCGCCAGTATGCACAATCGCGCAATGCGGCGGCCTGCTATTACAAATGCACGCCGCGCGTGGCTGCAGCGGCCCGCACGGCGGGCTGGCGCGCCCTGCGCATTGCCGAAGAAGCATTCGTGGACCCCACCGACTTTAGCGAGAGCGGATCCTCCAAACGCCAGCTTCGCCGCAAACTGCGCCACGCAGAAAAATCCGGGATCGAAGTACGCGACGCGGCGGAGGCGTTGCCCATGTCACAGCTTGCCCGCGTTGACCAGATCTGGAACGAGGCGCACGGAAACGCCCATGGCACCACCATGGGACGGTTTGAACCTGGCTATATCAAGGGGCAGCGGGTTTTCCTGGCGTGGCAAAACAAGACGATCATCGGATTTGCCACTTTTCACGTTTCTGATCGGGAATGGTGCCTCGACCTGATCCGCATGGGCCCTGACGCCCCGGATGGCACCGGTCACGCGCTGATACGCCGGGCCATTGACGCCGCCGCCACCCATGAGATCACGCGCCTGTCGCTGGCAGCCGTTCCGGATCACCGATTTGCCCAAAGGGTCGAACGTGGACTTCGCCGGTTCAAAGCCTGTTTTGCCCCGACCTGGCAGCCCCTTTACATGACTGCTCCAAACTGGGGCCAGATGGCGCTGTGCCTGGCAGAGATGATACGCCTGGTCCACCGCCCCCTGCCCGTTCAACCGGCACTGGACTGGGCCCCCTCCGACCTCTGCCCTGCGACCTCTGAAAAATGGGGGACTGGCATTCATAATAAAGATGAAGAAAATGAAATTGTGTTTGCGCAGCGTGCATGAGACTGGGTGCAATGCCCTTTGGTTCTGAAAAGAGCCATAATTGACGACGCGTATATGGGAACAAGTGTTATGAGCGACAAATTCGCGAAAGCCCTGCAATCAAAGGACGTTCTGCTGGCCGACGGCGCCACCGGGACCAACCTGTTCAACATGGGCCTTCAATCCGGCGACGCGCCGGAACTGTGGAACACGGATGAGCCTCAGAACATCAAAGCCTTGTACAAAGGGTCGGTGGATGCTGGCAGTGATCTGTTTCTGACCAACACATTCGGTGGCACCGCCTCCCGCCTGAAACTGCATGATGCGCAAAACCGCGTGCGCGAGTTGAACCGCGTTGGTGCGGAACTTGGCCGCGAGATCGCAGATAAATGCGACCGTGACATTATCGTTGCCGGCTCCGTTGGTCCCACAGGCGAGATCCTCCAGCCCGTTGGTGAACTGTCCCATGAGCTGGCCGTTGAGATGTTCCATGAACAGGCTGACGCGCTGAAAGAGGGTGGCGTAGACGTTTTGTGGGTTGAGACCATTTCAGCACCGGAAGAGTTCCGCGCCGCCGCCGAAGCCTTTGCCTTGGTCGGTATGCCCTGGTGCGGCACCATGAGCTTTGATACCGCCGGGCGCACCATGATGGGAGTCACATCTGCCGATATGGCGAAACTTGTGGAAGAGTTTGACACGCCGCCCCTGGCCTATGGTGCCAATTGCGGCACCGGCGCTTCGGACATCCTGCGCACTGTTCTAGGCTTTGGCGCACAGGGCAGCGAACGCCCGATCATCTCCAAGGGCAACGCAGGCATCCCGAAATATGTGGATGGGCACATTCATTACGACGGCACGCCAGACCTGATGGCCGAATATGCGGTTCTGGCCCGTAACGCAGGTGCAAAAATTATCGGCGGCTGCTGTGGCACCATGCCCGTTCACCTTGAGAAAATGCGCGAAGCGCTCGATACCCGCCCGCGCGGGGACCGTCCGACTCTTGAACAGATCGTAGAAATCCTTGGCCCGTTCTCCTCGGCGAATGACGGTACCGAAGACAGCTCTGGCGGCAGTGAACGACGTGCCCGCCGAGGCCGCCGTCGCGCATAAATACCTGTCAGAACTTGCACAGCGCAAAAGGGCCCGGATGGGCCCTTTTTGTGTTTTTGGGGTTTAATTTCCGTCGTTAAGCGGCGCCCGCGTTCAACCCTGGCTATGGCGCCCCGGCTTTAACGCTTCTTTGCAAGTGGGCGGACCTTTGTTTCGATGAATTCGATCAACACCCCAGCGATGTCTTTTTGAGTTGCTTTCTCAATCCCTTCAAAACCGGGAGAGGAATTCACCTCCAGCACCTGCGGGCCAGACTTGCTCTCAAGAATATCGACACCGGCCACAGAAAGCCCCAGCACCCGCGTGGCACGTTTGGCCGCCTCTCGTACCTCTTTCGAGATCCGCACACGACGCGCACTGCCCCCCCGGTGCAAATTGGAGCGAAACTCTCCATCCGCGGCCTGTCGTTTGATTGCCCCCACAACTTTGTTGCCAACCACAAGACACCGGATATCCGCCCCCGCAGCCTCAGATACAAATTCCTGGATCAGGAAATTCGCATCCAACCCTCGGAACGCATCCACAAGGCTTTCTGCCGCTTTTTTGGTTTCAGCCAGCACAACACCGCGCCCTTGGGTGGACGACAGCAGCTTCACAACAGCCGGTGCACCCCCAACCAATTCGACAAGCTGTTTCGTATCCTTTGGAGAATGCGCAAAGGCCGTGACCGGTGTGCCGATTTTTGCCGCCGCCAACATTTGGTGCGCCAGTAGTTTGTCCCGAGATGCGCCAATCGCTTCGGCGGAGTTCACACAATACGCACCCGTGCTTGCGAACTGGCGCAACACCGCCATCCCATAGGCGGTTGTAGACGCGCCGATCCGCGGAATAACCACGTCGAAATGGGGCAGCGGAGACCCGTCATAGTGAACCTCAGGGGCCAATCCGCCCATCTTGAGGTAACAACGGGTTGTATCAATGGATTCTATATTGTGACCACGCGCCTGTGCGGCTTCGACAATCCGAGTGCTGGAATAGTTATCGGGCTCACGCGTTAACAAAGCAATCCGCAACGGGCGCTGAACGGGCGCTGCAACCGGGCGTTTTCCATAAAGATCAAACGACAGTTTCGGCTGGCAAAAGGAACTGTTGGGATCAACAACCATCTCGTCAATGATCGCCGTGCGCCCAAGCAGCATCCGATAGGCCATATTCTCGCGATTGGTCAGGGTCACTTCAACCGGCCAGACTCGGTCCGCGATTTTTATGTTGGTCTCAATCACATAGCGCAGTTCGGTTTCGCCATTGGAGCTTGTCACACTGCGCCGGTCCACGATCGGTGCGGTACAGGTGATTTCCAGATCAAGCCGGTCAGGATCGGGTTGGATCAGGAACCGCACCATCGGTTTTTCAACCGAGCCAAAAGGCTCAATCACCGCCGCATGCAGCGCCGATGTTTTTGCACCGGTATCAACCTTTGCCTTGATCGCGTCCAAGCCAAGATCGGGAAAAGAAACCCATTCCTCCCAGCCGAGTGAAAAAATGCCATTCATGACGTTTGTCCAAACTGAAAATGAATTCAGACCACCCGAGAATCGCGGAGCTAATATATGGGTGCTCTGGAATTCGCTTTAAGGGCTGTCCTAAAATAGACAAGACAAAAGACCACCAAGGCCCGTTTTACGGCAACACGCGGATTAAAGGCCGCGACCGGCCCGCAGGTTTCGCCCGCACAGTTTACCCGTTTGGGTGGGCATAATACCCGGCTCCGACCGCAGGTCTGCCCTGTCAGAACAATGCGAGCTGATCCCCTGGCTGGGGTGGACGGGCAAACAGATCAGCGCGCAAGGGAGCGGTTTTTTCGCATAAACCCAAACGCTTACAAGCCGCTTTGAACCGCATCGACATCATCTCTGCAAAAGGACCTTCTCCGCGCATGCGGTGACCCCAGCGCGGATCATAATCACGCCCACCGTGCATCTCACGCAAACGGGCCATTACCTTGGCTGCGCGGCCCGGATAGTGTTCCTGGAGCCATTGCTGCCAAAGGGGAGAGACCTCCCGCGGGAGGCGCAACATAATCCAGCTTGCCGCATCCGCGCCAGCCGCCTGACCGGCTGCCAGCAGCGCCTCAACCTCGTGATCGGACAACCCCGGGATCAAGGGCGAAGCCATTACCCGCACTGGAACACCTGCCTCGGAAAGCCTGCGGATGGTGGCCAGCCGCCGCGCAGGCGTCGGCACCCGCGGCTCCATCCGCCGGGCCAGATCCGGATCCAGTGTGGTCAACGAAATACCAACACGCACCAGCCCCTTGGCCGCCATCGGGGCGAGGATATCCAGATCCCGTTCGACCAAAGCCCCTTTGGTCACAATGGCAACGGGATGATTGAAATCACGCAGCACTTCCAGACAACGACGGGTGATCTGCCACTCCCCCTCGCAGGGTTGATAGGGGTCCGTATTGGTGCCCATCGCCAGTGTCGCCGCCTTATAGCTGGGCCTGGCCAACTCCTGCCGCAGTACCGCATCCGCATTCGGCCGCGCAATCAGCCGGGTCTCAAAATCCAAACCCGGCGAAAAGCCAAGATAGGCATGGCTGGGCCGTGCAAAACAATAGATACAGCCATGTTCACACCCCCGATAGGCGTTCAGGGAACGATCAAACGGCAGATCAGGCGACCGGTTGTAGGTGATAACCGTGCGCGCCATTTCCTGCCGAATCTGAGTGGCAATATGGTCGCTGCGCGGCTCAACGGACCAACCGTCATCCACCGCGCCCCGGTCCAATTCAAACCGCCCCGGTGCATTGCTCAGTGCGCCACGCGCCTTATAGCGATGTTCATCCAATGTGCTGCCAGTTTCCATGGGCTGTATCTGCCACAAGAGGTAGAACAAATAAAGAACAAACCCGAAAAAACGAACATCTCCATGCAGATTTCTCATTTTTCATTTTTTAGAATTATTCGTATAGGTCGGTTCAGATCTCGACGAGGTCGCAATTCAGACAGTCGAAATGCGACAAGTTGACGAAAACAAGATCAAGAGACATGCCATCGCGGGACTCCCGCCCAGCAAGGAATACGCCTATGTCGGAAGAAGAAGACGACATCATCCTCTCGGAACTGGACGATGAGGAACTTGTCCAACAGATGTTCGACGACCTTTATGACGGTCTCAAGGAAGAGATCGAAGAAGGTGTGAACATTCTGCTGGAGCGTGGCTGGGAGCCTTATAAAATCCTGACTGAAGCGCTGGTTGGCGGTATGACAATCGTCGGCGCAGACTTCCGTGACGGTATTCTGTTCGTGCCCGAAGTTCTGTTGGCCGCTGGCGCGATGAAGGGCGGCATGGCCATCCTGAAACCGCTTCTGGCTGAAACCGGCGCACCGCGCATGGGCTCTATGGTGATCGGCACCGTCAAAGGCGACATCCACGACATCGGCAAGAACCTCGTGTCGATGATGATGGAAGGCGCGGGCTTTGACGTCCATGACCTGGGCATCAACACCCCGGTTGAGGAATATCTGGAAGCGCTCGACACCCATAAACCCGATATTCTGGGTATGTCTGCCCTGCTGACAACCACCATGCCTTACATGAAGGTGGTGATTGATACGCTGGTCGAACAGGGCAAACGGGAAGACTACATCGTCCTGGTTGGTGGCGCACCGCTGAACGAAGAGTTTGGCAAAGCCATCGGCGCGGACGCCTATTGCCGCGACGCCGCTGTTGCTGTGGAAACAGCCAAGGAATACGTGGCACGCAAGCACAACCAGATGAGCGCCTGATTTGGCCCGAAAAGGCAGAGCCGCCCGCTTGACAGAGCGGGCCGCTTGGCGCCCCCCGACGGGGCGCACACTCGAAGAACGCTCCCTTGCGGAACACGGGCTTGCAGCACCTGAACGCAAAACCGGGCGTGTGCTTCTGATCGCCTGCGGTGCCCTGGCCCGCGAAATTCTGGCGATCAAACAGGCCAACGGCATGGATCACCTCGATCTGACGTGCCTGCCCGCCAAATTGCATCTGTATCCCAACCAGATCACAGAGGCGGTGGAAGCTGCGGTGCTGAAACATCGCGCGGTCTATGACCAGATTTTCATCGGTTATGCCGATTGTGGAACCGGCGGACAACTGGCCCAGAAATGTGCAGACCTTGGTGTTGAAATGATCCAGGGCCCCCATTGCTATTCGTTTTTCGAGGGCAACGAAGACTTTGCCAAACACAGCGAAGCTGGCGAAATCACCGCCTTCTATCTGACAGACTTTCTGGTGAAACAGTTCGACGCTTTTATATGGCGGCCCATGGGGCTTGATAAAAATCCCGAACTGCGGGACATGATCTTTGGCAATTACACCACCCTGGTCTACCAGTCACAGATCGACGACCCGGCCCTGATCGACAAAGCCAAAGATTGCGCCAGCCGAATGGGACTGGCCTTTGAACACCGTCACACCGGATACGGGGATCTGGAGACACAGCTGAAGGACTGGCAGCAACAAGGACGCGCACCTTAGGCACACGCCCCCTTGGCATGGCTTTTACCTATGCGTTGGCACTTGCGGAAATCTTCTCCACTGCAGCCGCCTCAAACTCTGCCAATGCAGCACCGTCCAAGCTGCGCCCGACCCGTTCCGACCAGTCTTTGACAACCGGAATATCGGGAGTCAAATGGGGCATCCAGCTAAAGGGGGACGCCATCAGCACATCTGCAACGCTCACCTTATCGCCCATCAGAAATGGTTTTCCCTTCAAGGCGCGGGCCAGGGTTTCGCCCACGGCTGTCATATCGCGAAAATTGCGCGCGATTGCCGGGTGATCTATCCCCGAGAGCTCTGCCACCAGAACGGGTTCCACCACCCCGCTGTAATATGACATCCAGCCCAGGTAATCGGCACGGTCCGGGGACCCCATCGCAGGGCTGAGCGGATGGTCAAAGATCTCCTCAAGATACATCATGATCGCTGCGCTCTCACGCAGCTCATGCCCTTCATCCGTAACCAGGAACGGAACCTTGCCTTCGGGATGCGGGTTGCGGGGATCCTTTTGGCCCGCTCCATCCTGGCGCGGGATATCAACAACAACAACGTCGACCGCGGCCAGCTTTCCCATCAGCATCAACTGCGCAACAATACGAGAGGACCGGGTGTTCGGTGAATGATACAATGTGGGCATCTTGAATTCCTTTTATGTCTCAGGTTGTTTATGGGGCGGGTATGCAGCTATGCTCCTGACAATTTCCGTCAGTAGCCTTAGGGCATTTTCAGTTTATGTCCAAATCCGATCGTCTCTTTCGTTTGTTGCATTTGATCCGGGGGCTGCGCCCGCCTGTGACGGCCGCGCGGTTGGCGGCGGCAATGGAGGTCACAGAGCGCACGATATATCGGGACATCAACAGCCTCCGCGCGGCGGGTGCCCGGATCGAGGGCGAAGCCGGGCTGGGCTATACAATGACCGAAGACCCCGCCCTGCCCCCGCAGACCTTCACCCAGATCGAACTGGAGGCGTTGACCCTGGGTCTTTCGGATGTGAACCAGCGTGGTGATGCGGATCTGGCTCAGGCGGCTAATGATGCGCTGGTCAAGATCCTCGCCACCCTGCCTGAGCGTCAACAACGTCAGGCCATGCACGCGGTGAACATTGTGCATCGGTTCAACGCGGTGCCAAGCCCCACCATCGACATGACCCTGTTGCGTGAAGCCATGTGGGCCGAGGAAGCGCTGGATATCGGCTACCGCGACCTGAAGGACGCAAAGACCACGCGTCGGATCTATCCGTTGGCGCTCTCGTATCTCGATCGCAACGTGATGCTATTGGCCTGGTGCTGCAAACGCGAAAATTTCCGCAGCTTTCACGTCACCCGGATCGAAGGTTACAGCAAAACCAACGAAAGCTTCCGCCCCCGTCGGGTCCCGCTCCTGCGCGCTTTTATCGAACGGCTCAAGGCGCGCGATCTGGCCCCCTGCCGAAACAGGTAAGCGTCGCTGCACGGGCCGAGGTATCAGGCGTTGGCCGCAGCGATCTCGCGCACACGCTCGATCATGGCGCGCAACCCGTTGGATCGCTGCGCTGACAGGTGATCGTTCAGCCCCAAACGGCCCAGTTCCGCGCGCGCATCCACCGCCAGAACATCCGCCAGCGCCAGACCATTGTAAAGTTTGCGCAGAACAGCAATTAGCCCACGCACAATCATCGCATCGCTTTCACCGTCAAACTGCAACACCCCGCCCTCGATTGTGGCGTGCAGCCAGACCTGGCTTGCACATCCGTCGACCTTGGTCGCCGGCACTTTCAGCGCTTCATCCAGTGGGTCCATCGCCTTGCCCAGATCGATCACATGGCGATAGCGATCTTCCCAATCCTCGAGGAATTCAAAATCTTCCACGATCTCTTCAAAGGCGGCAGTTGCCATGGCGAATGTCCTTCGTGTGTTGGTCAAAGTGATGCGTCTGGGCCCGTTGACGACCTATGCGGCCCGTCACAAGTTTTCAACCGCTTTTCAAGCGCCGCGCAATCGGGTAACCATTTGCCGAAACACTTAAACGGGCGGGCATCATGCAGAAATCCATCGCTGTTCTTTTGACCGGGGCGCTTGTCCTTTCCAGCTGCGGTACAATCCGCGACAGCAAGATCAACCCGCGCAATTGGTTCGGCCGCTCCGATGAGGTGCGTCGCGAGGTCGAAGCCGAAACCACAAACCCGCTGATCCCGATCGACGACAAGGTTAACATCACTCGCAAGGCCGAAGCCGACGACACCCGCGTGCTGATCACTTCGGTCATCGAATTGCGCGTGGAACGCACCCCCACCGGGGCAATCATCAACGTCGCGGGCCTGCCAAGCCGCCAAGGCGCATATAACGTTGGACTGCGCCGCAATGAGGAGTCCGAAGATGGTGTGCTGGAACTGGAGTTCCTGGTCGATTATCCCGAGTTTGCAACCGCACGGGGCAGCGAGTTCAGCCGCACAGTGCGCGCCGCCTACAGCCTGTCCAATGCGGACCTGCGCGACATCCGTCTGATCCGGGTGGTTGCCGCCGAAAACGCACGTGAAACCCGCCGCCGCTAAAACTTCAGCTTGGGCTTTGGCCTTCGGTCGTGCTGTGGCGGGGGCATAAATTGCCCCCCTTGGAGGACAGCCTCATGAAATGGCGTGACCTAGCAGAGCATCAGATCCAAAAAGCCAAGGCCGAAGGCCAGTTGGATGGTTTAGCTGGTGAAGGCAAACATCTGACACATCGCGACGCAGGAGATATCGTGGATGCAGGGATGGGCATTATGGCCCAAGCCGGAGTTCTTCCGCGAGAGATCGAGTTGAAGAAAGCCGTCGACGCCCAAACCGAAGTTCTGTCAAAGGCCACTGATCCGGAACAGAAAAAAGCCGAAATGCGCAAGCTGGCAGATCTGCAGCTGCGTCTGAATATCGAGCAGGAAGCGCGGCGCAAGTTCTACCGCACCTCCTGATACGGATTACAGATCAGAGCTCGACCACATCCACGCTTTGACCACGTGCAACCAGCGCAATTTCCCCGGCGCACAGACGCAGCGCATCCAGACCAAAGACCTCTTTGCGCCAACCGCTGAGGGCAGGCACATCCCGTTGACCAGCCGCAATTGCATCCAGATCGGCACTTGGTGCGATCAGCTTGGCCGCGACGCCTGCCGTTTCGGTCTTTGCCTTCAATAACACCCGCAAAAGATCTGCCAAAGCTGGGTTCACTTGCATCTTGTCCTTGCTGCGATCGGGTTTTGGCATCTTGTCCGCCGGACAGTTCACTCCGCGTGCCACGGCCGCCAGAATGCCTTCGGCAATCGCGCCCTTGCGGGCCTCGCGCAGCAGAAGGCGAGAATTACCCAGATCCGCTGCGTTTTTCGGCTTGGTCGAGGCCAGTTCAACCAGCACGTCATCCTTGAAAACCCGGTTGCGCGGGACATTGTTGGTCTGCGCATAGTCTTCCCGAAAGGCTGCCAGTTCCCGAACGATGGCCAGAAACCGCGCGGAATTGGTGCGCGTTTTCACGCGACGCCAGGCGTCTTCCGGGCGAATGTCATAGGTCTCGGGGTTTGTGAGCACCCGCAGCTCTTCTTCCAGCCAATGGGCACGACCGCTCTTGGCCAGCTCTTTGCTGAGGAATTCATAAATCACCCGCAGGTGGGTCACATCGGCAATCGCGTAAGTCTTCTGTGCGTCGCTCAAAGGGCGGCGTGACCAATCGGTAAAACGCGAGCTTTTATCGAGATTTTGCTTGGCGATCTTGCGCACCAACGTCTCGTATCCGACCTGTTCGCCAAAGCCACAGACCATCGCGGCCACCTGGGTATCAAACAGGGGTTTGGGAAACACCTTTGCGTCGACCCAGAAAATCTCCAGATCCTGACGCGCCGCGTGGAAGACCTTTACCACCGCTTCATTGCGGAACAGATCATAAAGGGGCTCCAGCGACAGTCCCTCAGCCAGAGGATCCACCAGAACCGCGTCTGTTTCACCATCGCCATCAAAGGCCAGCTGGAGCAAGCAGAGTTTCGAGTAATAGGTCCGCTCGCGCAAAAACTCTGTATCCACAGTAACATAGGAATGCCCTGCGGCTTCGGTGCAGAACTGTTCCAACTCTTCGGTCGTGGTAAGGGTTTTCATCAATCGCGGCTTTTCTTGTTACTCTTGGCGTTTATCCGGATGTGATACGCTCTTGTCACAGCCAATGCAAACAAGTGCCGCAGCAACAGTGAATTTCCTGTGACGGCAGAAACGGTGCGCGCCCCAA
Organism: Epibacterium sp. ABZ3_068; assembly: GCF_056159265.1. Lineage (NCBI taxonomy): Bacteria > Pseudomonadati > Pseudomonadota > Alphaproteobacteria > Rhodobacterales > Roseobacteraceae > Epibacterium > Epibacterium sp. ABZ3_068. The sequence goes on along the minus strand of NZ_JBSWUV010000001.1, from coordinate 2,902,969 downwards.
AGCTTCACGATACGTGATGCTTTACAGAAAAATCATTCATTTTGAGAATGCCGGCGTCGCCCTTAGGTTCACCTTACACCCAGAAAAGGAGACGCAGCCATGTCTGTTCGTGAACACATACCAAACGCGCCAATCTTTCATCTGCACCTGAACGTCCTGTCCCCGGTCCTGGCCGGGGTTGCCTTGATCGTCCTGTTGGGCTTGCCTGCATTGAACGCGCCAAGCCAGCCGGACGGGGACTTGGATTGGCACGGCAATTCAGCCTCGGCTGGTGGCCAGCGTTAAGGCAGCAGAACCGGAGTTTTGTCACCAGCGGCAAAGCGGCGCAATACGGCGGGGTACAGCTTGTGCTCTTGTACAAGAACCCGTGCGGCCAGATCGTCAGGGGTATCACCGGCCTGAACCGGCACCCGCGCCTGCCCCAGAATCGGGCCATCATCCAGCAGCGGCGTCACTTCGTGAACGGTGCAGCCATGTTCGGCGTCACCGGCCTCAAGCGCGCGCGCATGGGTGTGAAGCCCTTTGTATTTCGGCAAAAGCGACGGGTGGATGTTCAGCATCCGCCCGTCGAACTGGCCGACAAAATCCGCAGTCAGAACCCGCATGAACCCCGCAAGGCACACGATATCTGCACCGGCCTCCAGGATTGGCTTGACCAGTTCCGCTTCAAACGCAGCCCGATCCCCCTTAAAGGGGCGGTGATCCACGGCGGCCGTTGGGATCCCCATGGCGGCAGCCTTGGCCAAACCGCCGGCGTCCGCGCTATTGGCCAGCACCAGACAGGGGCGAGCCGGATGCTCCCCCACCATACTCTCGGCCAGCGACACCATATTGGAGCCGCCGCCCGAAATCAGAATAGCGACTTTCTTGGGCGTGCTCACAGCAGCGAGCCTGTGTAACGGATGCCTGCACCTTGGGTTACGGTACCGATACGGGTGACGGTCTCTCCCTCACCTTCCAATACCTCGACCAGCGCATCTGCACGGTCAGCTGCAACGGACAGAATCATGCCCTGACCACAGTTGAAGGTTTTCAGCATCTCAGAGGCTTCAATCCCGCCGGTTTCAGCCATCCATTTGAAGACCGCCGGTAGTTCCCAGCTGTCGAGATCAATGTCCGCCCCCAGATCCTCGGGCAGAACACGCGGCAGGTTTTCAGTCAGGCCACCGCCGGTGATATGGGCCAGCGCACGAACGCCCCCTGCCCGCACCGCCGCCAGACATTGTTTGACATACAGCCGTGTGGGCGTCAGCAGAACCTCGCCCACGGTGCCTTCGCCAAATGGGCAGGCATCATCCCAGGCCAGCCCCGCAACATCCACCAGTTTGCGCACCAACGAATAGCCGTTGGAATGCACACCGTCAGACGCCAGCGCCAGCAGAACATCCCCTTCCTGAACGCCCGCAGGCAGCGCAGTACCACGTTCCATTGCACCAACCGAAAATCCGGCGAGGTCAAAGTCGCCTTCGGGATACATCCCCGGCATCTCGGCGGTTTCACCACCAATCAGCGCACAGTTGGAGCGCACGCAGCCCTCGGCAATGCCTTCGATGATACGCGCGGCAATTTCGGTTTCCAGTTTTCCGGTTGCAAAATAATCCAGGAAGAACAGCGGCTCTGCCCCTTGGCAAACCAGATCGTTCACACACATGGCAACCAGATCTATACCAACGCCATCAACAACACCCGTGTCGATCGCAATACGCAGTTTGGTACCTACGCCATCGGTGGCGGCAACCAGTACCGGATCGGTATAGCCTGCGTCCTTCAGATCAAACAGAGCGCCAAAGCCACCCAGCCCGCTCATGACGCCAGAGCGATTGGTGCGTTTTGCAGCCGGTTTGATCCGGTCCACCAGGGCATTGCCCGCATCAATATCAACACCTGCGTCTGCGTATGTCAGACCGTTTTTGCCAGTGGTCATCTTTGGCTCCTTTGCAATGGATGCGCTGCCTTTACCGCAAGCCGCTGCCAAAGGGAACATGCGAATGACGCCTAATCTGCATGCGAACAGGACGACCGCCACCGCTCAGACAAAAACCCTGCCCGCCGGGGCGGACAGGGCAAAGTTTAAGCATGTGTAAGTGTTTTATTAGACAGCAAACTGCCAAGGGGCTGCAGCAAAGCCATAAGCCGCGCCCTTGCGGATCACCTTACCCAAGCCCGGGAATTCAATATGGGCGCCGGTGACCAGCATCTTGTCTGCGGACGCGCGGTCCAGCATTTTCTTCCGGGTTTCGACGGTCAAAACCGGATCGGTGTCAAAGGCCACGGTCCACTCGGGCAAAGCGAACTGCAGGCCGGTCAGGTGGATTACATCTCCCCAAAGCAGCAGGGATTCGGTTCCGCCATCCAGCATGTAACCAGAGTGACCAGGAGTGTGCCCCGGCAAAGGCAGGGAGGTAAAGCCCGGCGCCACTTCGACTTCGCCATCAAATTTTTTCAGGCGGTCCGCATAAGGTGCGGTGGTGTTGCGCGCCATTTCAAAGAACGGGCGATTGCCTTCGGGAACAGACGCCATGATGCCATCGTCATACCAAAAACCATGCTCGGTCGCGGAAACAACCAGCTCGGCATTCGGGAAAACCGCGTGCCCCTCTGCATCCACCAGGCCGCCAGAGTGGTCGGGGTGCATATGCGTCAGCAGGATAGTGGAAATCTGTTCAGGTTTGACACCGGTTGCAGCCAGCGACGCTGCCAGATTGCCCAGGGTTGGGCCAAAAAGACCTGCCGCGCCTGCGTCCAGCAGTGTGTATTTGCCTGCTTTTTCGATCAGGTAGCCGCTCACTGGGATCGGCATGCCCTGCTCACCAAAACCAAACAGCGTGTCCGCCAGAACGTCATCAGCTTTGGCCTGGTCAAACGGGGAAATGATCTGCGAGGCGATGGCAATGTGGCCATCCAGAAGCGCGGTGACCTTTGCATCCCCAACTGTAAAGCTGTGAATGGTGCCGGTTTTGGCCGGGGCCGCTTCAGCATGGGCAACTTGGGTCAAGCCCCCAGCTGCAACGACAGGAGCCGCCAGGGTCGCGCCCAAAATCTGTCTGCGATTGATAGCCATTACTACTTCTCCAATAAGGCATGTGGGAAAATTCGACTGTAAATGCAAACTAGTGGGTAGTATTGTCGGGCACTATCCCCATATTCCTGATGACACCCTATTAGCGACGCTTATAACCCGAGGATGTGCCATGGATCGTCTTGGATTGCTGCAAACCCTGATCACCGCTCTGGATGAAGGCAGCCTGAACCGTGCGGCTCGGCGCCAGGGCATCACACAATCCGCAGTCAGCCAGCAGATCCGCCAGCTTGAAGCGCATTTTGGCCAGCAATTGTTATTACGAACCGCCACCGGTGTCCATGCCACACGGGCGGGTGCCACCGCAGCGCAGCATGCGCGACAGTTGCTGATGGGCTACGCCGCGCTTGAAGCAGATCTGGAGGAGCAAAGCGACCGCCTGTCCGGCACCTACAGAATTTCCGTGGGCACCGTTCTGGGGCAGGCGGTCATGGGACCGCTTCTGATGCGGATGAAACACGCCTACCCCGATCTGGACATCGTGATGTCCATGGAGGATCGCATCGTGGATGTGGTCCGTGAAAATTTTGACCTCGCACTGCGCGCAGGCACCATGGGTAACAGCGATGGTTTCTGCCGCAAGATTGCAGAGCTGGAAACCGTGCTGGTGGCCGCCCCTGATTATCTACGCACCCATGGAGCGCCACAGCACCCCGACGAGCTGCAAGATCTGAAGTTCATCCGCTACAATGACGAATCTTCCAACAACCTCCTGCGGTTGAAGCACAAGACCCTCAGCATTGATGCGCCGGTCACCCCCGGTTTCACCTCGAGCGATCCACATCTGACCATTCAGGCGCTCAAAGGAGGGATGGGCTTTGCCCGTGTGGTGCGCGTCATCGCCGATGATCACCTGGCTGACGGTTCACTTGTGCAGATCCTGCCGGCCTATACGCCGCAGCCCAAATATGTCTATGCCGTCTACCCATCCCAAAACGGTCTGGACCGCACACAGCAAGCCATCGTGGACGGCTTCCTCGCCGCCATAACCGAGGCCGTGCCGCCCAAAGGCAAGAGCGTCGGAAAACATCTGGAACTCATCACCGCGTGACATGGCGTTGGGTTCGTCGCGGGTCTTGAAGGATCTCAATTGAGATTTGGAAAACACAGCCGCGACAAACCCACTCCAGAGCCGCGGCTGCCCTCTTGACCTTCCTCGCGTCAAAGCGTAGCCAAGCACCACGGCGGGCCTGTAGCTCAACGGTTAGAGCAGAGCGCTCATAACGCTTTGGTTGCAGGTTCGAATCCTGCCGGGCCTACCATTCCCCGCAAAACTTATAAGATTTCGAACCGCTTACTTCCCGCGCCCCCGCTTATGCGGCCCTTCTGAGCGGAACCGGTCCTTTTGCCCGTTTAGACACCCCTGCTGCGCTGTCCGACGGTTCTGGGAGACAGGCTTTGATCCCCGCGACGCCACAAGAACGAGCATTTCACGCAAAGCTGATGATAAGCTGCACATGCATAAGGCCCGTTTTAATCCTTCCCGGCTTATTCATAACTTTACCGTTCCGGCGGCCTATAACGAACTGACTGAACCGGCGAGGGGGCTGTTGATGCCTGTGGCAATTGTAATGTTTCCGGATGACACCATCCCCGCCGTCCTGCATGAGGACAGCGGCACGGATTTGGTGCTGCGCCTGAATGGAATTGCCGATCCCCCCACCCCTCTCAAAGAAGCCTCCGCGCGGCTCTGGCTCCTCAGCCTGCCTGCGCCTTCCGGCTGGTTTAACAGTATCGGCGCAGCGCGGCTGCATATCGAAAGCTGGATCTCGGACCGCGATATCACCCAATAGGTGCCCCCGTCGCGCAAAGGCTCATCATCGCCCGATCACCAGATCGGCCTGAAGCCCACCCAGGGCCTCGCTTGCCCCCAATCGCAACACGCCCCCATGCGCGCGGGCCACATCAGCCACAATCGCCAAGCCCAGACCGACACCGCTCCCCTTGTTCTGGTTGCGAGCAGGATCCAGCCGGGTGAAGGGGCGCACCGCTTCACTCCATTGGGATTGCGGGATACCGGGTCCGTCATCTTCCACACGGATCCGCAACGCATTTTCCGTCACCGAAACCGAGACCCGCGCCCGCGTGCCATATCGTACCGCATTTGAGATCAAATTCTCAATCGCGCGGCGCATCCCGCCCGATTTAAGCGTGACAAGGCCAGAGCCGACCAAATCGCCCAACATCACATCCTTGCCCTGCCGCTGCCAGTCCCCGACAATGGTTTTGGCCAGTTCATGCGCATCCACCTCTTCGGGAGCGCTGGTGGTGACCCCACGCGAAAAATCCAGGAACGCATCCAGCAGCGATTGCATCTCGTCCACGTCCCGCAGCATGGGTTCAGCGTCTTCCTCGTCCAGCATTGCCAGGCCCAGCCGCAGGCGCGTCAGCGGTGTGCGCAGATCATGACTGACCCCCGACAGGATTAGGGTGCGCTGTTCGATCTGACGTTCAATCCGGGCTCGCATATCAACAAAGGCAGTGCCGGCGGCCTTTACCTCGGCAGCGCCACGAGGATTATAGGGCACATTACGCCCGCGTCCGAAGGCCTGCGCGGCTTCGGCCAGTTTCTTGATCGGCCGCAGCTGATTGCGCATGTAAACAAAAGAAATCACGGTCATCAGAAAGCTGAAGATCACAAGCGTCACGATCAGCTGGTGCGGTGCAGCAGCAGTGACACGACGTTGGTCAAACACCAGTTTCAACGGCCCCAAATGGGTGCCGATCACAATGGCGGCTATCTTGCTGTTAGGCATCTGCACCGCAATCACATGCGGCAGGTTGCTGCGCAACGTATCCCTCACAACCCGGCCGGAAAACTCGGTCCAACTCAGGATATCCCGTTCCGCCGGGGCGTCTGAGGGCAGAAAGCGCGCCTCGATCCGCAGGGGCCGCAAATAGGGAGTAAGGTTTTGCAGGGCTTCGGCCTGGCTGTCTGACTGCGCGATCACCTCTTCCAGAAGCGCGATCTCACGCATGATCGTATAGGTCATCTGCCCGGTCACATCGGTCAGATCCCGCCGCACAAACGAGGTCGACACCACCAGTTGCAACACCACCACCGGCAGCACCAGGATCAATGCCGCCCGCCCATACAGGCTGCGCGGGATATAATTATTGAGCCGACTGCGTGCCATCAGGTAACCCTATTTGTAACTGCTCATAAGAGGTTCATTTCTTCAGGGCGATCATAATGGGATTGAGAGGCAAGGACAGTATGAAAGCGGATTTTGATTACCCCCAGCCGTATGGAACTGCTGTAGAAATCACCTCGCAGGTTCGCTTGCTGCTGTGCTCCAATCCCTCCCCGATGACCTTCAAGGGGACAAATACCTATCTTGTTGGCACAAAAGACCTGGCCGTAATTGATCCGGGGCCTCAAAACGACACACATCTGAACGCGATTCTGGGAGCTCTCACCCCGGAACAGACCATCACCCATATTATTGTCACACACAGCCATTTGGACCACAGCCCGCTTGCCCGACCGCTCAGCGACGCGACCGGCGCTGAGATCCTGGCCTTTGGTGATGCGGTGGCGGGGCGCAGTAAAATCATGCAGGAGATCGCAGCCCAAGGGCTGGCAGGGGGCGGCGAAGGCATCGACCATGACTTCCAGCCTGATCGCAACCTTTCAGATGGTGATGTGGTGGCCGGATCGGACTGGCAGCTTGAGGTCATTCACACGCCCGGCCATCTTGGCAACCATATCAGCCTGGCGCTGGACGATCTTTGTTTTACCGGTGACCACGTAATGGGCTGGGCCAGCTCACTGGTCTCCCCTCCGGACGGCGATCTGAGCGATTTCATGACCTCCTGTGACCGGCTTCTGCAGCGGCAGTGGAGGGCCTTCCTGCCGGGCCATGGGGCGCCGGTTTGCGCCCCTGACGCGCGGCTACGCTGGCTTGTCGAACATCGCAGAGCGCGCGAGGGCGCCATTTTGAACGAGCTCTCCAAAGCATCAGCAACAGTGTTCATTTTAACCCGTGCAATTTACACAGAAACTCCCCCCGCCCTTCTGCCAGCGGCTGAGCGCAATGTCTTTGCCCACCTTGTTGATTTGCATCAGAAAAAACGCGTGTCATGCCGTGGCTCGCTCGGCTTCGCCAGCGAATTTTCCCGCCTTTCCTAAAAATTTTGAGATTTTTTGCAGGAACCCTCTGGACGCCTAGAAAAACCCCCGCTATATCGCTCGGACCGTTCCGGCGTAGCTCAGCGGTAGAGCAGTTGACTGTTAATCAATTGGTCGTAGGTTCGATCCCTACCGCCGGAGCCAAAGAATTCAAGGGCTTAGAGGCTTGATCCTCTAGGCCTTTTTTCTATTGGGAACGCCGAGGGAACAATCCACTATGTGTTAGTTTTGTTCCCAACAACTGTTTGCTCCTGCCGTGATTCATCTGTTGGCCGAAGTCTGATTTCCGGGCAAGTTGATGCTACGCTTGGTTCTGATTTGCGCATCGAAGGGCATTGTTATGTTTAAAGCACTTTTAGAAGGTCTGTTCAGAACACCGAGTAAGGATGAAGAATCTAGTTCACCGGCTACCGCGCAAACTAATACCAGAAGTGTGCAAGCACCTGCCTTCCCAAAGCAAGAGCTGACTTTCAACCCCGATACGATCACCAGCGACGCTATTGATGAAGCATTCGAGCACTTAGGCTTGCTAAAACCGTCTGCGAAGCCCTCTATTGATGCCGCTATCCATCGCTGCATGGCTGAAGGGTTCAAAGCTGTGGCTCTGTCACATCGAAAAGACGGGGAGCAACTGAGCAAAGAGGAAAAGAAAGCGCTTGGGATCAGGTCGAACGCCTTCATGTCCAAGCGGGCCGCAAGTGAGCTGTCCGAGAAGGGCAAGCTAAAGCCGCTAGAGGCACATTATCTAACACTATGGCGCGCAGATTTTACGGTAGATCGTGCCAAGCGCATTCTGACAGCCTCTGGCCACGAGTTCGGACGTATCAGCCAACTTGGCGCTCACCGTGACGGCTGCGCTTTCTGCACCGAAAACTACGATTCATATATTGACCCATTCACAGCATCGCCTTTCCCACCCGCAGAGTGTCCCAATGCAGCTTGCGGGATGATGTACCATGCATCTGTTGATTGGGTAGCGGTGCACAAAAGTCGGCGTTAGACGCTCACCCATCCCAATCAACCAGCGCAAATGCTTGCGACGGGTCCACCCCCGCTTCTTTCGCCATTGCCAGCGCTTGAATGATGCCAGCCGCAGCGCGGCGCGCACGTCCGCTTGCGTCAAAGGCTTGCAAGGGGCGCACAACGTCAATGGTCACGGGGTTGCCCAGCTTGTTCTGGGCTTCCTCTGCCAGCAAGGCGAAGATCGGCTCCAAGGTCCATTGGGCTAGGTGGCGTTGCGCTGCCCTCACCTTCGGGCCGGTTGTGCTGGCATTGGCAAGGGCGGGCAGAACGCCATAAGCGTTGCTGTTAGACTGCCGAGCACTTTCGAGCGTTTCCAGCGACATGCTTTTCTGCATATCCGGGGTTACGTCCAGTGCCTTCCAATCCTTCGCCGGTGCTGGACCACCTGCCGCCGTGATTGCCACGTTTTCCCGAAATAGAACCCGGCCACGCTTACCACGAAACCCACGCGCCAGAGCGCCCATTTCAAGATCTACCGCCTCTGGAAATGTCACAATCTGAGGGGGCGATTAGGGCTATCGAGAAGCGAAACGACCAGAACTGGGAAAGCTCACCCGGTCCAGCAAGAGTGAAAGATCATGGATTCTGTTCGTTTTTTTTCCAGGACAAACGCCCCTTTTGCGGGCGTCACCAGCCTCCCGAAGAAGCTTCAAAACATCGGTATGGGCAAGACCCGCGTCCAGCAAATGGACAAGACGGGATTTCCTGCAGAGAGCAGGTTCAGTTTGACTATTCGGTCAATTGTTTCGCACGCGAAACAATTGACCGTACGGTCGAAATGCAACGCCTGTTGGCAGTTGTCTTGAGTTGCAAACCAGCCTGGTTAAACTTCTAAAATTTCTTTGGGACAAGTGCACTTTTCCTCTGGACGGCTAAAGCGGATATCCCTATATGACGCAGCACATTCCGGCGTAGCTCAGCGGTAGAGCAGTTGACTGTTAATCAATTGGTCGTAGGTTCGATCCCTACCGCCGGAGCCAAAGATTTCAAGGACTTAGCACTCATCCGCTAAGTCCTTTTTCTTTTCAAGTACAGAATAAGTACAGCAAACACAGCCCAAGATAGCAAATGTTTCTCGCCAAGCCTTCTGGAACTGGTCGAAACGCAAAGCCGACTTTCCCAAACCTGTTTCGGAAGGACCAAATGGCCCCACATACAAGGTCGAGGACTTCAAAACTTGGCTCGAGAACGATGGGAAAGCGATTGGTGGAGCGCTGGTCGGCGCTAACTCTGTCGCAGAAGATCTCCTGGCGACTGATCCGAAAAACGCAAGGTCCGCAATTGAAGCCCTAAGTGCTGTTAAGAAAAAGCGGCTGCGGCAAGAACTGACCGCCAAAATGGAGTTCTTGCGCGAACTGGAAGCCGAACTGGATGCGGTCAAACAGCCAGAACACATTTTTGACCCACCGAATCCGAATTACATGGGCCGATTTACTGCTGCGGCCCTGCTGATCCAACCCCGTCACCCTCTCTCGGAAGTCGAAAAATTCTACGGTGCGGGTGTCTATGCGCTCTATTTCAAGGGCGACTACCCTGCATACGAAAAGATTTCAGGAAAGGAGACGCCTCTTTATACAGGCAAGGCTGATCCCAAGATTGCGCGTGCTGAAAACCCCGCGAGCCCCGCAATTGGAACCGTTGCATAATGTGATGAACGCTGGCCTACACGGTTGGCTCAGTTGGCAACGGCCCTCCACTGATATTTTGTTAGACGGGACATCTTCCTAAGCCCTTGATTGGCCTTTCACTTATGGAGAGGTCGACATCTGGGCACGGTATCGAGCACAGTTTTCTGGCTGATTTCCATCCAAAATGAAACGACGCAGCAGGTCTAGCCCGCTGCGTCGCCTATGGCTACAATGCCCCAAGTGGTTGCAGCCACTTGGATTGGTGCGGATCAGTCCAGAAAGTCTACGTCAGGAAACTGGTTTCTGGCCAAGACCAAAGCAATTGCCGGGGGTACAGATTTGCCATCGGCAATCTGCTCTGCAACACCAACCAATTCGCCTTGCAATTGGACTTCAGCGTCATCGAGCTGATCGGACAATTCGTCTCGGCGTTGTTCCAGTTTGACAGCGTTTGAAATCACCATTCCAGTCATGCTGCCACTGGACCTGTCCCTCTTTCGTGCCGCCCCGGTGCTAGTTTAGTTGATATGTCCAAACTGACGGAGATAGAGCAGAAACTCGTCACCCTTTTCGCCGTAGATGGGGCGGGTAATTGCTGCAATCTTGGAAGGCATCCGCCGGTCACTGGCCGGTTTGATCCGGTTCATCCTCATCAAGCTCATTTGGGTGCCTATTCTGTCTTCATCACTGTGCTTGGCTGCCCGAAGACCGGCCAATTCGGCAAACTCGTGGACCCAGACACCTTCCTGGTTCATGGCTGCATCATTGTTCCGAAGATCACCAAGCTCTGCGTCACTGAACCAATCCGGGGAAAACAGATCCCGAATGCCCGTAGATTTCAAAGAGCCTTGCGGCCCCTTGATGACTGGCATCGTGTCCAGCTTGCAGCCGGGTTGCCTTTGACGAGCCACGGCCCCGACCATATAGCATTGTGAGACGGCCTCGGTGTATTCGTCTCGGCCACATTGAAAGGCAACAGTAAAGAGGTCCTTCACCCGACTTGTCCCATCCCAAGTCAGGCTATCCAGATAGTCCAGGATTGGGTTGAACTTGTAGAAATAGGCAACGGTCGTGATTGCGTCCTGCACGTTTTCCTTGGACGGCTGGTAGTCCTTACGCTGGTGCTGTTCCATCAAGAAAGTGCGGGTCAACAGGAGCAACTTGTCAGTCAGCACACGGTCTGGAGCGACATATAAGGTGACACTTTTGGCGACTGGAACCCCCTTGTTTTGTGGGGCTTCCTGATAGCGCCGACATCTAACTTGCCATTTCCCGACACGTAACTTGCAACTCATCGAACAAAGAAGCGCTGCAACGCCAACCCACGGCAATTCTCAATAAATCTCAACCCAATGACACGTCTTCGCGCCTGAAAATTCCCCTCGGCATTGACCGACACTGACTGCGTGTAGATTCCAAACCCTTTCGATCGATAGAAGAGAAAATTCGGTCACTTGCCACAAGGCATACAGACCGAAATGAGCTTTGTTTGTCGCTAGGTTTCACTCGAAAGATCGTCAGCAGCACAGATCGCGTCCAATACCTTCAATACCCCTCTGAGTTCCAGTCTCACGACGCTCTGTTGCACAAATCGGCTGATGGCCGGGGTTCCCCTTAGCCCGGGCACACTTATCCCACGGCCTCGGTGACAGGGATGCCGAGCGCGGTGTAGCCGTTCAGGACGGCGATGCGGACCTAGAGTTCGGTGACCTGACGGTCAAAGTCCCGTGCCATGCCCCGCTCGGCAACACATTCGCAGAATGTGTGAGAGGAGGCCGCTGGCCCAGCAGTTTCACACAATACATCCAATCGTCGGGAAAATGATCCCCCAGATCATTTTCTGACCCTCCTCATATCTCGACGCGGCTTCGGCGGTGGTATCCGCTCCATCGTCGCCAGAGGGCACGACCAAGGTATTTCGATGCCCGCAGTGCTTCGTTTCGCGCGACCGCGCCGGCGGTGACTGTCTTCCACGGTTTGGCATTCTTGCGAGGCGGAATGACAGCGTGGGCGCCGCGATCCGCGATTGCATCGTGGCATTTTCGGGTGTCGTAGGCACCGTCGGCGGTGACGCTGCCGATCCGCTCGTGCGCCGGGATCTGTTTGAGCAGGTCGGGTAACACCGGCGCATCGCCGATGTGGCTCCCTGTGATCTCCACGGCCCGAACCTCCAGCGTGTCCTCATCAATCCCCAGATGGATCTTGCGCCAGACGCGCCGCTTGGGACCACCATGCTTGCGGGCGTGCCACTCACCTTCACCCTCCACCTTGATCCCGGTGCTATCGATTAACAGGTGCAGCGGGCCCTTCGACCCACGATAGGGGATGTTGACGGCCAGGGTTCGATTGGGCTTTCGCGGCCCCACAGGGGCCACGGTCCCGTCTCACTCTGGCGGCGGGACAGGGTGCTGAAATCGGGCACCGCCCAGTCGAGACCAACCAACCGCAACAGGCTTTCGACGAAACCGTTCGCCATGCCGAACAAAACCTTCATCGAAAGGCACGTCTGGATAGCGGCATCTCTATAGGTCTGCTGTCGGCCACGCCTGCCTGTCGGCACGCCATCACAGCTCATCTCAGGGTCGAACCAGATCGTCAGCGATCCCCGGCGCTTTAGCGCTTCGCTCGCCATTGGGCTAGAACCAATGGCGCCTCAATGGCTCGCTAGGCTGGCCAGTTCCTGGTCTTGTAGGTCGGGGGTGTGGGTCAGCTCATGCATCCCGGCTACCACGCTGGATTCACAAGATGAATCCCTCACGAGATTTGTGCAACAGAGCCGTTAAAAGTCGGACGCTTTAGCTCAGCTCCCCGTCCTTTGACTACTCGGGAGGCCTTGTGAACATGGAAACGGGGCTAATGGAACGGGTGTAGTCTGAACTGGTGCGATTTGGAATCACAGCTTCGGATTATGCACGCGCCATTGCACCTGAGCGGACCGGTGAGAAAGCGCTACAACCAGCCTTCGTCCGCGCGAGCATTTTGGATACGTCGTTGAGTTGATCGATGTAGTCCCAGCCGACAGCAGGCGCGCCTCTCAGAAATGTTCTGTTGGTCGCGAACATGGTGAACAAAAGCACGAATACAACCGGGGCTCAGAGGCTCCGTCCGTTCAGGCATGAATTGACCCGCGAGATCAATTCCTAGATGGCCATCACTCCCTTTGCGGCTTCCGTCAGGGTCAGTCTATCCAACACCAGATCAGAAACCGCACATCGCAATCACTGATTCTCTTTCTGAAGCCGTTTCAGTTCTTTCAACTGATCTGCGCCTACGACGCCGAACTTCTTTTGCCAGCGGTAATAGGTTTGTTCAACAATGCCAATCTGTCTGATCGCATCGAGACCGGACATACCTTACCCCATCAGAACTTCAACCTGACGTAACTTCAAGACTATCTCTTCGGGCTTCGCTCGCTTGTTTGCAATTCGTGTTGCTCCGTTTCCTAAATATAGCGGGGAAACAGTTCAGTAGGGGAGAGACAGTCTCTCATTCGCTGGGTTTCAGACTCCATTTGAGCCCCTGTTGACCAATGGCCGTTCTAAATCATTCAGCTGCCATTTGGCCAAGTTCAGCCATCAAAACGGCGTCCGCCTCTTCCCAGACCTCACCAAAACGATCACAGGCTGGTGGGCGGTCCTCGGCTCCCATTTCGATATCCTGCAAACAACGGCGCAGACCTGTCAGCCCCAAAACCGCAGCGGATCCCGCGAGACGGTGTGATTCCGCACGCATTTCCCGAGAAATCTCTCCGCCCTCAGCCAAATCAGACGCGAAGGCCGCAATCTCATCAAGAAAACGCATCAAGAATTCCTGGGCCTTTTCGGCGCCAAGCGCTTCAAAGAACTGAGCAATATCAGATTCAACCTCTTCTTCGCTTGCGGTAACCTCACGTAGGGCCCGGCGGCCAATAACCTCGACCAGCTGACGTTTGCTGACAGGTTTCGTGAGGATTTCCGCGAAGCCTGCAGCCATGATCCGGCGATGATCATCCGCTGCCGCATGCGCGGTCAATGCTACCACACTCGTTTGTGGAGCAAGCTTGCGCGCCCTGATCCGGCGGATGGCCTCAATCCCATCCACTTCGGGCATGCTGATATCCATAAAGATGAGATCAAAATGATTATGGGCCACCAATGCAACGGCCTCTGCACCGCCGGACGCGGCGGTCACGTTATGGCCCATCAGCTCCAGCATTCTTTGCAAGAGTTCCCGATTGACGTCATTGTCCTCAACCACGAGAAGCCGGGTCGATCGGCGGTCCACATCGGCGCGGCTGATGACACCTGGGGTCGAGTTATCCACTACCGGCAATGGCGCACGAATGACAAATGTACTGCCTTCTCCCAGCTCGCTTTCACAGGTGATTTCGCCCCCCATCATACCCACCATACGGCGGGTAATGGCCAGCCCCAGACCGGTCCCCTCGCTCATCCGGCCGTAACTGGAATCAAGCGTCACAAAGTCATCAAAGATCCGCTCCAAATGTTCGGGCGCGATGCCCTTTCCGGTGTCAGCCACCTGAAATTCAACGAAATCGCTGCCCTCTTCGCGGCTGATGTCCACCATCACCCCACCTTCGCGGGTGAATTTGATCGCATTGCCCACAAGATTGAGAAGCGTTTGTTGGACGGCACGCGGATGCCCCTCTACGAAGCGGGATCCACCAAGGTTACAATACACTGACAGTTCGATCCCAGCCGATTGCGCAGCGGCCTGCTGGCTGGCCACCAGACCTTCGACCAGATCCACCAGATCGAAAGAAGTTGTTTCTTCCGGCAGCGCGTCCGCTTCCAGACGGGAGAGTTCCAGAACGTCATTAACGTGCTGCAGCAGCAACTCTGCAGATACACGCATGGCATTCAGATACTTGCGTTGAGACTGCGTTGGTTGCTCACTTTCCATAATTTCAATGGCCCCGAGAACACCTGTCAAAGGAGTGCGCATTTCGTGGCTCATTACAGTCAAAAGATTCGCTTTTGCCCGCTCGCCCGCCAATGCGTCATCTCGTGCAGCGCGCAGCTCTGCTTCCGCTTCATAACGATCAGAAATATCGCGTAGGAAGCTGACAAAAACAGCATTGTCTCCGGACAGCGTCGGGGTGATCGACAATTCGACCGGGAAGATCTCTCCCGATTTGCGAATGCCGCGAAGCTCAATACGACCGTTGACAGCAACAGGTGCAGCCCCGGCCCCCAAGAAAGGCCCCAGATCAGGGCTGTCTTCACCGTGATTGTGCGGAACAATAAGCTGCGACATATCCGAGCCCAACGCGTCTTCGCGACTGTATCCGAAAATGGATTGGGCTGCGCCATTGTATTCAATAATCTGGCCGTCACTGTTCATCACAAGTATCGCATCCAGGGAGGAAGACACCATGGCCTGCATACGCGCAGCTGTCCGCGTACTTCCGGCTGCCAAACTGCGCACCCGGCGATAGAGCACAACCAGCAATAAAACCGTCAATCCCAAAGCGGTGATCAGGACAAACACAACTGCCGCGAGCTGGGAAAGCATGCGATGCAGATCCAGACGTTTGGCTTCGTTCTCTTTGGCATAGATCGTGAGCCCCGCGATGGACAATTCGCGAATGTCTTTCCGGTTCTCAACCAGTTGCGCGCGGAACACATCCAAGTCCTGGAGGAGCTGATCATCTCCGGAATCAACGTACACAGCAAGTTCATCCAGACGCCTCTGCACGTGTTCAAGCAAGAGGTTGGCTTCTGGATTGCTCCGGAAGGGAACAAAAGCCACACTCTCGCGCACGGTGGTGATCCGGCTGTAGAACACGTCGAACGCGCGGCGTAAATCTTTGAGGTCCGCACGGCTCTCAACCTCGAGCGCGCTATTCTCAACCCTTAGAAATTCAACCTCAATCCGGGTCAGATTCCATCGCATATTGTCCGTTTGCGCCGTTGACAGCTCTTCGAGCCGATGGACAATTTTACTGCCAAGCCAAACGGATTCACCGAACAACAAGAGCAGAACTACAATTCCGAAAGCCGCGACTCCGCGGCGGTAGTTGCGTAATTTCCGCTCTTGCTGAGAATTCATGGATTTGACCTTCGGCTATTTCTTGATAATCAACTTTTCCAGCTGCCAGATGCTGCGAGAATATACGGCTTCTGTTCGGTACACCGGGTCGCTGTCGTAAGGGTAGACCACCCACAACGGCCCTTTTGCGCGGATGCTCATCTGATCGCCGTTACGCTCAAACGCGATGATAGGACCGCCATCCACCGCATCAGAAACCGGGATTTTGACCGAATATGCATTGATGGCCACAGCTTCAATTTCACCGGCTTCCAAACCCAGTTCCCCGATGAGTGCCACCAGAGGGACTCCGGTAAAGGACTGTTTTCCCTCGGTCCAGATCGTCTCAGTCTCAAATGAGGCGGCTGGCATGGCGCGCAGATCATCCAGAGTATAGCCGAGGCTTTGACTTACGGTGCCGTCTTGGTTCACGTATTCGACCGTAAGGATGTTTTCGCCAGCGGCCTTCGCCGACGTTGTCACTGCGGCAGTGGTTAGCGCTGCGGCCGTCAGTGCAAAAACGGCAAACAGAGTTGCTTTAGCCGCTTTGATAATTCCCTTCATCAAAAATACTCCTTCTTGAACAGATCCCGGGGATTACCCGCACTATCGCATAGGCACACCGTCGCTGCATGAGTCCGTCAGGTTACAGAGGTACTCTTTCGTATATTTATTTCGAACTTCTGAATCGAACGACTGGTCCAAGTTGAGACAGCGTAAAAAGCTATTTCAGACTAATCTAAAGTGCATAAACTTGAATATTTCGGAGGAAATGATGACGCAACTTGCTGTACAATCTTGGGATGAAGTTCAGGATTTTGAAACCAATTCAGAAATAGAATTGGATCATCTAACCAAGAGAAGGGCGTCATCCGACATGCGCATTCTGATTGCCGATGATCACGATATGGTCCGTGATACAATCTCTGCATATCTGTCTGCAGAGGGCGGAGCAGACGTCACCACAGCAATCGATTTGCCCTCCGCTCTGAACGAGATGGAAGTCAGCGGACCGTTTGATCTGGTGCTTCTTGATTACAACATGCCGGGAATGATGGGGCTGGATGGGCTATCGCGCGCTTTGGCTGCAAATGGCGGCAAAGGGGTCGGTATCCTGTCAGGCACGGCACCGGCGCGCACCGCCCAGGACGCATTGGCCGCAGGGGCAATTGGGTTTATTCCCAAAACCATGGGCGCAAAATCCTTGCTGAATGCGGTACGTTTCATGAGCGCTGGCGAAATCTATGTGCCTGTAGAACTGATGCGTGAACAAGCCGGTGCCGAAACACATCCGTTGGCCCAAAAACTGAGCCCGCGCGAATTGGAAGTTCTGGGCGGGCTGAGCCGGGGTCTTTCGAACAAGGAAATTGCGCGCGAACTGGACCTGCAGGAAGTGACAATCAAACTACACGTACGCACCCTTTGCCGGAAACTGGATGCCAAGAACCGCACCCAAGCTGCACTGATTGCCAAGGAAGCCGGTCTTTTCTGAACATAGACCTGCGCGCCACAAAAGGCGCGTGCGGCCCCCCCGTCAAATTTGTGCTCACCTGATCAGCTTTACGGGATGACAATGCGGAACACCCGGCATATGTTCCCGTTATGTCCAGTGCTATTTCTTCGATCCGAAACCTCGGCCCCGCCTTTGAGCAAGCCTGTCAAGCAGCCGGTATCCTGACAGCGGAAGAGCTGCGCGCGCTTGGTGCGGATGCGGCCTATGCTCAACTCCTGCGTTCAGGGACCAGGCCGCACTTTATTGGCTATTACGTGCTGGTGATGGCGCTTCAGGGCCGCCCGTGGAATGATTGTAAAGGCGAAGAAAAAAAGGCGTTGCGACAGCGCTTTGACACCATCAAAGCACAGGCCTTTGATAAAAACCTCTCAGAGTTTGAGCGTATCTTGGACAGTATCGGCGTGATCGAGCGACGCCGCTGATTGCCACAATTGCAACAGGCAATTGATGCTATCGCAACACGCGACTTCAACCAAAACGTCACAAATACTAACACCTACAAGTATTGAGGTTTACGACGGCCATCTTGTCCTACACTATGCGCCTGCTTTCATGCAAAAATGCATTCAAAACGCAGTTTTAATTATTTAAATTAAAGGATTATCCCATGGGAAATCAGCTCGGCACATCAGGAGCCACCTTTCAGGATGTTTGGGACGCCTATCCTGACGGCAACCCTTGCACCAATCCGACGTTCAGCAACCAATGCGCCATCAGGGTTTCACATGCGCTGATGGAATGTGACATCGACCTGAGCGGTTTCCGAGGCACCCGCTGTTGGAACGACACCAGCAAATACAACACCAAACATATCATCCGGGCTGAGGAATTTGCCAATTGGCTCAAGCTGACGCCTTTGCGCGGATTGGGCCCGACACTTTCGGTCTCCCCAGAACAGTATCAATCAGAGTTGGCTGGTAAAACGGGTATCGTTTTCTTTAAAGACTACTGGCAGCGGTCAAACGAGAGCGTGGCGAACCGCTCCGGCGATCACATTGACCTGTGGAACCGCAATCGCGCAACCGGGCAATGGTTCTCCTGGAGCCGAAACTTTTGGGAAACCGTGTCGCCTTCAACCAGCGATCAGAAGCAATCGCGCGAAGTGCTGTTCTGGAGTATCTCATGATCCAAAGTCTCGGCAGATTTGTACTCGCAGGAGTATTGGTGGCAGCGGGTGTCGCGGTGGGGCAGTTTGCCCCATTTGGCAAAGGCGCAGATACACCTTCCTCTGCTGTGTTTGACGCCGAGCTTGGCAAAGCTCTGTTTGCGGCCCATGCAATCGAAATACAGGAAACCGATTGCAATCTGTCTGCCGGTCAACCGGACACCATTGGTGATTTTCTGATGGGTTATATGCGGACACTACAGGTGCAAGGGCCAACCACTCATGAATGCGGCGGGCGCGGCAACGGGCTGTGCAGCTTGTCTTATGCGGTGCCTATGGGTGAGAAGACTGACACGAAAATTTTACTGTTTGAACGCAGCGCAACCGGTGAGGTTGTCGCCGACAGTGTGAGTTGCCTGGCCCAGTAAACCGGGCTGGTCACTGCCCAGAAAAAGGCCGCCCCATTCAAATGGGACGGCCTTGACATAAACTTTCACCTATTTGCGAAGTGACTGGTGCGGCTTAGCCGACCAGTTCGATACCCGCAAAGAAGTATGCGATCTCAACCGCTGCGGTTTCCGGTGCGTCAGAACCGTGAACAGAGTTTTCGCCGATGGATTCAGCAAACTCAGCACGGATGGTGCCTGCATCGGCTTCGGCTGGGTTGGTTGCACCCATGACTTCGCGGTTTTTTGCGATGGCGTTTTCGCCTTCCAGAACCTGAACGATCACCGGCTCGGAGGACATGAATTCGCACAGTTCGTCATAGAACGGACGCTCGGCGTGCACTTCGTAGAATTTGCCCGCTTGTGCTTTGGTCATGTGGATACGCTTTTGCGCAACGATACGCAGACCAGCTTCTTCGAACTTGGCGTTGATTTTGCCGGTCAGGTTGCGGCGGGTTGCATCGGGCTTGATGATCGAGAAGGTGCGTTCCAGTGCCATCTTGGCTCTCCTTAGCTGGTCTGCGGGGCCATCCCCGCAGCGTAAAACATCGCGCGCCGCCTAACATGGTTGCCCGCCCTTGGGAAGAGGCTTCATGCGGGGCTTGCGTGCCTTCCGGCACAGGCGGGGTAAATTGACCAGATTGGCCTGCATACGAATTGACAGTTCCCTGCCCCTGCGCCACACCCCAAATATGTTAAAGATCCAAGATATCACCTTCTCCATCGACGGGCGCACTCTGATTGAAGGCGCAACGGCGAATATCCCAACGGGCCACAAGGTCGGAGTTGTCGGGCGCAACGGCACCGGCAAGTCCACTCTGTTCCGGCTGATCCGAGGGGAGCTGTCGCTGGAAGGCGGCACAATTGAGCTGCCACGCCGTGCCAAGATTGGTGGGGTTGCGCAGGAGGTGCCCTCCAACGAAGTCTCGCTGATCGACACGGTCCTGGCCGCCGATAAAGAGCGTGCAGCACTGTTGGCAGAAGAGACCGAGGATCCGCACCGGATTGCGGAAATCCAGACACGCCTTGCCGATATTGACGCCTGGTCTGCCGAGGGACGCGCGTCATCCATCCTAAAAGGGTTGGGGTTTGACGATGAAGATCAGAAACGCCCCTGTTCGGATTTCTCCGGCGGGTGGCGGATGCGGGTGGCGCTGGCGGCGGTTTTGTTTGCTGAACCGGATTTGCTGCTGCTGGATGAACCAACCAACTATCTTGATCTTGAAGGGGCGCTTTGGCTTGAGGCCTATCTGGCGAAATACCCCCATACGGTCCTGATTGTCAGCCACGACCGGGGACTTTTGAACCGGGCCGTGAATGCGATTCTGCATCTGGAAGACAAGAAGCTGACGCTGTATCAGGGCTCATACGATACATTTGCCGAAACCCGTGCTTCGCGTATTGCAGTTGCCCAATCCGAGGCAAAAAAACAGGAAGCGCGTCGGGCTCATTTGCAAAAGTTTGTGGACCGGTTCCAGGCCAAGGCGTCCAAAGCAAAGCAGGCACAGGCGCGGGTCAAAATGATCGCCAAGATGAAGCCGATCTCGACTCCGCAGGAAGCGGCGATGCGCGCGTTTTCCTTTCCCGAACCCGAAGAGTTGTCGCCGCCGATTATCCATCTTGAGGGTGGCATAACCGGGTATGGTGACGTTGAGGTTCTGAAACGTCTGGACCTGCGCATCGATCAGGACGACCGGATTGCGCTGCTGGGGAAGAACGGCCAGGGCAAATCGACGCTGTCCAAACTGTTGGCCGACCGCCTGCCGCTGATGGCAGGCAAGCTCACCAAATCCAACAAGCTGCGGGTCGGCTTTTTTGCCCAGCACCAGGTCGACGAACTTTATGTAGACGAAACCCCGGTTGAGCACCTGCGCCGCCTGCGCCCCAACGAAGGGCCTGCAAAATGGCGCACACGGCTCGCCGGGTTCGGGTTGGGTGCCGATCAGGCAGAGGTCCTTGTCGGGCGGCTGTCTGGCGGTCAAAAGGCGCGGCTGTCCTTGTTGCTGGCCACATTGGATGCGCCGCATATGCTGATCCTCGATGAGCCGACGAACCACCTGGACATCGAAAGCCGCGAAGCACTGGTGGAGGCACTGACGGCCTACTCCGGTGCCGTCATTCTGGTCAGCCACGATATGCATTTGCTGTCACTGGTGGCGGATCGTCTGTGGCTGGTCTCGGACGGGACCGTAAAGCCATATGATGGCGATTTGGACAGCTATCGCGACTTCTTGCTGACTCAGAACAAGTCAAATTCCAAATCCTCCACCACCAAACCGGCCAAGCCCAAACCCAAACGCCCCAGCCGCGATGTAATGCTGGCGCTGCGGGCGGATGTGCGCAAATGTGAAGAACGCGTCGAAAAACTGACCGATATGCAGAACAAGCTGGACGCCAAGCTGGCGGATCCCACAATATATGAACCAGAGCGCGCGGATGATCTGGGCGTCTGGCAGAGGAAACATCAAGAGTGCATTGAGGCGCTCGACCGGGCCGAGACCATGTGGGAAAAAGCATTGGAAAAACTGGAGCGTGCAGAAGCGTTATGATTGATACCGCGTTTCTGATTACGTCCTTTGTGACGCTGTTTGTGATCATCGACCCGATCGGTCTGACGCCGATTTTTATCGCCTTGACCCATGGCATGACGGCGAAGCAACGGCGCCAGATCGCAATCAGGTCCATCCTTGTCGCCGGCGGCATACTGGCCCTGTTTGCCGTTCTGGGCGAAGCTGTACTGGGTTTTGTCGGGATTTCCATGCCAGCCTTTCGCGTGGCGGGGGGCGTGTTATTGTTCCTGACGGCACTGGACATGTTGTTTGAACGGCGCACCAAACGGCGTGAAGACACCAGCCAGCCGGGCGAAGAGGATGATTTTCACGATCCTTCCGTCTTTCCCTTGGCGATCCCACTGATTGCCGGACCCGGATCCATCGCAACGGTGATCCTTCTGACCGGCCAACAGCCGGGCTTTGTTGGGTTTGCATCCGTCATGGGGGTTGCGGCCTCGGTTCTGCTGATCCTGTTCGTTTTATGTCTGTCGGCAGGAGCGCTTGCGCGGGCTCTCGGCCAAACCGGGGTGACGGTTGTGACCCGGCTGTTGGGCATGTTGTTGGCCGCGCTGGCGGTTCAGTTTGTGCTGGATGGGTTGCAGGCATTTGGCTTTGCCGGATCGTAATGGTGGCCGTGCGCCCCTATCTGTTGTGACTGGAGGCATACATGGATTCATTTGAAACCGCTCATCTCGTCTACCTTGTGATTTTGCTGCTTGCGGTCCTGTCCTGGTTTGTGGCGCAGAACCGGCAGTCCATGAACCAGACCCTGCAGCAGATTGTGATCTGGGTGTTCATCTTTATGGGAGCCGTTGCGGGGTATGGCCTTTGGGACGATATCCAGGGCGATCTGGTGACGCAGCAAAGCGTCCATGCCGATGGCGGCTCGATTACCCTGCCCCGTGCCCGCGACGGACATTATTACCTGACAGCAGAGATCGACGGCGTGCCGGTTTTCTTTCTGGTCGATACCGGCGCATCCCAGGTGGTGCTGTCGATGAAGGACGCCGAACGCATCGGGTTGAACACAAGCGAGCTGCCATTTCTGAGCCGCGCACAAACTGCAAACGGAGAGGTGCGCACCTCTATGATCCGCCTGGATCACGTCTCGGTTGGTGGGTTTGAGGATCGGAACGTGCGCGCCTGGGTCAACGAGGGCGCGTTGGAGAATTCACTGCTGGGCATGAGCTACCTTCAGCGCTGGTCCAAGATCGAGATCCGTGACAATGCGCTGGTCCTGACACGCTAGCTTTCGGCCTTTTTCTCCCAACGGCCGCTTTCTTCAGACCAATACTGCGCACTACAACCTTCTGATGTCAGGGTTTTCCACTGAACACGGGCGCGTTGGACGGCCTCAGCATCGGTGCCATCAAACAGGATACACACCCGTTCCAGCCCGTTAACCTCATCCGCGCTGACATCTGCGCCATGAATGGCCATGACGCAGGCTGGGCCATTGGCGGCCTCGGACGAGGCCGTCAACAGGATCGGTTGCAGGGCATCATGGGGCCCGCCGGCCAGACCGTGGGGCAGAAAGCTGTCTTCGGCTCCCAACCACAGGCGGTCATCTAGCCAGGCCATGCGCTCCATCTCTTGGCCGCGCACCGCGATGCGCCACCCCGCCCCGCGCGCCTTGTCCAGAAGGACCGGTAAGGTCTCCTCCAGCGGGCGGCGGGTCAGGTGATAGAAATAGGCGGCCCCCATGTGATTTACTCCGACTCGTAGTGGTCCTGCACCAGACGGCTGAGCGCCAGAACGCCCCAGCCGGTGGACCCTTTGGGTGCGTAGGGTGTGCCTGAGGCAACCGATGCAACGCCCGCGATATCAAGGTGGATCCAGGGGGTGCCGTCCTTGATGAACCGCTGAAGGAACTGCGCCGCCGTGATAGAACCCGCCGGACGTCCGCCAATGTTTTTCATATCGGCAATCGGGGATTTCAGTTTCTTGTCGTAGGCCGCACCCAGAGGCATGCGCCAGGCCCCCTCCCCTTCGGCAGCGGCGGCCGATAGGAAGTTGTTGCAGATCGTGTCATCATTGGAGAATACGCCCGCGTTTTCATGGCCAAGGCCGATGATGATCGCACCGGTCAGCGTTGCAAGGTCGATCACCCCGGTTGGTTCGAACCGTTCCTGCGCGTACCACAGCACATCACACAGAACCAGACGGCCTTCGGCGTCGGTGTTGATGATCTCGACCGTGTCGCCCTTCATGGATTTGACCACATCACCAGGGCGCGTCGCGCTGCCAGAGGGCATATTCTCCACCAGGCCAACAAGACCCACAACATTGGCCTTTGCCTTGCGCAGAGCAAGCGCCCGCATGGTGCCTGCAACAGTGCCTGCGCCGCCCATATCCATGGTCATATCTTCCATGCCGGCTGCCGGTTTCAGGGAGATCCCACCGGTGTCAAAGACCACGCCTTTTCCAACAAGTGCCAGAGGCGCTTCACCTTTGGTGCCGCCATTCCATTGCATCACAACAACTTTGGACGGGCTGTCAGAGCCTTGGCCCACGGACAAAAGCGTGCGCATGCCAAGTTCTTCCAGTTGCTCTTCTTCCAGAACTTCGACGGTAAGGCCCAGTTCCTGCATCTCAACAAGTCGGTTGGCAAATTCGGTGGTGGTCAGCACGTTTGCCGGTTCGCTCACCAGATCGCGGGTCATATGGACGCCATCCGCCAGCGCAAGAACGGTGGCGATCGGGGTTTCCAGCGCCTCGGGTTTCTTATGCGCAATCACCAGTTCCGGCAGGGTGCCGCTGGTTTCAGATTTATGCGCATCAAAGGAATAAGAGCGCAGCGCAAAGCCAAGGGCCAGATCTTCAGCATTGGCCAGTGAACCAGCCATCAAGGTTACAATCTCTTCGCCCGCACGCGCCGCGAGTTTGGCACCTGCCCCGCGCAGCTGTTCCTGGGTTGGCTTTTTGGGCAGAATCACAACATCCAGCACCTTCACCAGAAGGCCAACAGGCCAGGCCAGAGACAGAACATCGCCGGCCTTGGCTTTTTTCAGGCCATCACCTTCGACCATACGCGCCAGCGCGCCCTTGCAC
This sequence comes from Epibacterium sp. ABZ3_068, assembly GCF_056159265.1. Lineage (NCBI taxonomy): Bacteria > Pseudomonadati > Pseudomonadota > Alphaproteobacteria > Rhodobacterales > Roseobacteraceae > Epibacterium > Epibacterium sp. ABZ3_068. The sequence continues at coordinate 2,878,410 of NZ_JBSWUV010000001.1, read as the reverse complement.
AGACGGTTTGCAGACCGTGCGCCGGGGTCCAGATCGCCTTCGGGTGAGACGATGACGGCAAGACGACCGGTAACATCGCCCATGGTTTTGACGTCAAATTCAACGACACGGACTTTGGGTGATTGGCTCATGAAACTCCCCTTTGGTTCAATTTGTTACCCAGTGGTACCGTGGTCGGCCAGCGGTGACTAGGCAAAACGCATGGGACTAAAAATCAAAGACGGTGACAAGGGAATACTGCGTCTTACCGACCAAAGGAGCGGCAATTCTCCGGCAGGTCGAAATTGCAGTTTTCACGGCTGTTTGAATGCACTAAGGTCGCCGCAATAAGACACATGCGGATCTGGGGGGATTGCTTGTCACGTTTCGACAGATATGTCCTGTCTCAATATCTGCTATTCTTCGGCTTCTTTGCTCTAGTTCTTGTGGCAGTTTTTTGGGTGAACCGCGCTGTGGTGCTGTTCGACCGGTTGATCGGTGACGGTCAGTCGGTTCTGGTTTTCCTTGAGTTTTCAGCGCTGACGCTACCGAACTTGATCCGAATGATCCTGCCCATTGCCGCCTTTGCCGCGACGGTTTGGGTGACCAATCGTCTGAATGCGGAAAGTGAGCTGACGGTTCTGCGCTCCACAGGGTCAAGCCCCTGGCAACTGGCGCGTCCTGCACTGGCATTTGGGGTGTTCTGCGCCGCAATGATGCTGGCGCTGACCCATTTCCTGCTGCCCCTGTCCATCAGCCAGTTGGATGAGCGCCAGTCGGAAGTTGCACGAAATGTCACCGCACGCCTTCTGAATGAAGGGGATTTTCTGCACCCCGCATCGGGAGTGACCTTCTATATCCGTCAAATCGATGATGATGGCACCTTAAACGATGTATTCCTGTCAGATCGGCGTGACCCGGATCAGACGGTGACCTATACCGGTTCCAAAGCGTTTCTGGTGCGAAACGAAGATCGCACCCATTTGATCATGGTGGACGGCATGGCCCAGCGTCTGCAGAAACAAACCCGTCGGTTGTCAACCACGGCGTTTTCAGATTTTTCATATGATATCAGCCCATTAGCCAATAAGGCTGAGAATAAGTCCCGCAACATTCGCGCCATTCCAAGTGCCGAGCTGATGCACAGCCGGGACATGGTTCAGGCCCGCGATGGACATAGCCTTGGCGCCCAGGCAGAGGAGTTGCACCTGCGATTTGCCCGCGCCTTAGTGTGTATTGCCGTGACCTTGATTGGGTTTTCTTCTCTGATGCTGGGGAATTTCTCTCGATTTGGGGTGTGGAAGCAGGCACTGCTGGCCTTTGTGCTGCTGATCGTCGTCGAAGGTATGCGCGGCGTTGTGTCCGAACCTGTTCTGCAGGACCCGGATCTTTGGCCGTTGATTTATGTACCAACCGGATTTGGGATCGCCATCGCGCTGATCTTCCTACAGCTATCAGCCCAGCCACTAGGGGTTCGATTAAAGCGGTTGCGCATGGCGCGGCGGGAGGCTGAGTCTTGAAGCTGGACTTTTATTATGCCCGCCGGTTCCTGCAGTGGTTTGCCGTTATCAGCGGAGTTTTGATGACTCTGGTGTCCTTGATCGATCTGAACGAACAGATCCGGAGGTTTGACGGCGTTGATCTGAGTTTTGCGGAGCTGGTGAACCTGACACTTTTGAACACGCCGGCCGCGCTGAATGAGTTTTTGCCGCTGATCATGATCCTGACCACGATCGTGTTGTTTGTCGGGCTTGCTCGCAGCAGCGAACTCGTGGTGACACGCGCCGCCGGTCGATCTGGCATCCGCGCCCTTGTGCCCCCTTTGGTTGTGGCGATGCTGATCGGTCTTGTGGCGCTGACCACTCTAAATCCGATCGCGGCGGCAACCGCGAACCGCTACAAGAAACTGTCGGATGAATACCGCAATGGAAATGGGGCAGTTTTTTCCATCAGTGGAGAAGGTCTGTGGTTGCGTCAGGGAACGCCTGCGGGACAATCCGTGATCCATGCCGGTGGATACCTTGGCCTGGGAGACGCCGTGGCACTGCAGAATGTGAGCATCCTAGAGTATTCAAATTCCGGCGGCCCGAAAACGCGCATCCTGGCTGACACGGCGCAATTGGACGGGGATGCCTGGGTTCTGACCAATGCAAAGGTCTGGCCGCTGACCGTGGGTTTTGTTCCGGAGAACGCCGCCAAAACACATGAATCCCTGCGCCTTCCGACCACACTGACCACAGAGCGGATCCGGGACACGATTGGCGCAACTGAAGGGATTTCGATCTACAACCTGCCACAGACCATACGAGATCTGGCCAGCGCCGGGTTTTCGACCAAACGGTATGAGGTTCTGTTGCAGGTGGAGCTTGCACGTCCGATCTTTCTGGTATCAATGGTTCTGGTGGGGGCGGCGTTTACAATGCGCCACGCCCGTTTTGGCGGAACCGGTCTTGCGGTTCTGGCTGCTGTTCTTTTGGGCTTTGGCCTTTATTTCATTCGCAACTTTGCCCAGATCCTGGGTGAAAACGGACAGGTGCCTATTGCGCTGGCAGCCTGGGCACCGCCAGTTGCGTCCATAATGCTGACGTTGGGGCTCTTGCTCCATGCGGAGGACGGATAATATGCGCCGCACTCTTTTGATGACTGTTGTGCTGCCCTGGTTAGCGGCGGCCTCGCCCGCCCTTCCACAAGAGCTGGCAGCGCCCGCAGCTGTGACACAGCAGGCGGTTTTGGTGGCTGACAAGGTTTTTATCACCCCGGATCGGCAGCTGGTTGCCTCGGGCGGGGTGGAAGTGTTCCAGAATGATGTGCGCCTTCAGGCCGAGAAGATCATCTTTGACGATGAAAGCGGGCTGCTCAAGATCGAGGGCCCGATCCGCATTGACCAGAACGGCGATCTGTCAATCTTGGCCGATGCCGCTGAATTGGACAGCGACCTGCAAAATGGCATCCTCTCCTCCGCGCGACTGGTGTTCAACCAACAGGTGCAGCTGGCCTCATTGCAGGCTACTCGGGTGCGCGGGCGGTATACTCAGCTATATAAGACGGCAGTGACGTCCTGCGATGTATGCAACGACGGTCGCCCGCCGCTCTGGCAGATCCGGGCTGAACGGGTGACCCATGACCAGGAAGAACGCCAGATCTATCTGGAAAACGCCCAGTTGCGTGTCCGCAATGTGCCGGTGTTTTACTTCCCGGGACTGCGCCTTCCGGATCCGACCCTGGACCGCGCCACCGGGTTTCTGGTGCCGTCCCTGCGGACCACATCGAACCTGGCGACAGGTATAAAGGTGCCCTATTTCTTCAAAATCGGAGATCACAAGGACCTGACGCTTTCACCCTATGTATCATCCAAAACCCGGACCTTGGACTTTCGCTACCGTCAGGCCTTCCGGCGCGGAAATATTCAGTTGGACGGTGCCTTTACCCGGGATGATTTGCAACGTGATCAGGACCGTGGATATGCGTTTCTGAACGGGCGCTTTGATTTGTCACAGGGTTATCGGCTGTCCTTCAACCTGCGCACGGTATCCGATGACGCCTATTTCGCGGACTACGGGCTGGACGATGTGGACCGTCTGCGTTCAGATATCACGCTCTCTCGAATCAAGCGGGACGCGTTTCTGCGCAGCGGGATTACCCATTACAAATCGCTCCGTGACAGCGAAGCACAGGACGAAGTTCCATCTCTGATTGTCGATTTTGCTTACGAAAAACAGTATCATCCGGTCTGGGCTAAATCCGGGACATTCAGCTACCGTTTGGAAACCCATGCCCATCGGCGGACCTCGAACGAGCTGGCGACGGATACGGATTCAGCGGGCCGGGACATTGGGCGGTTCTCGTTTGATTTGGACTGGGACCAAAATTGGCGCTTCAACTCCGGTGTGGTTGCACAATGGCAGCTCGGAGCTGCCTTTGAGCAGTTTTCCATCGAAGATGACGCTGTTTTTGCAAACGATAGCGGCCGCACGGTCCCACGCACCGCACTGACCTTCCGCCTGCCGATGACCCGTGTCACAGCGGGGGGAGCCACCCAATATCTGGAACCCATTGCGCAGATTGCGTGGTCCCACATCTCTGGTGATGAAATTCCAAATGATGAAAGCAATTTCGTCGAATTTGATCAGGGTAACCTGTTGTCGCTGTCACGGTTTCCGGCTTCGGACCAGCGCGAAGACGGTCTGCAGCTGGCCTATGGCGTGAACTGGGCGCATTTTGCCCCCTCGGGATGGCAGGCTTCGGGCACTATCGGGCAGGTTCTGCGTCAGGATGCCGAGGAAGACTTCACCAAGACATCCGGCCTGGGCGGCACATCTTCGGACATTCTGCTGGCGGGGCAATTGAAGCTGAACCAGGGTGTTGCCCTGACAGCTCGGGGGCTATTGAATGGCTCTTTGAACCTGTCAAAAGCCGAGGTCCGCGGAGATGTGAGTTACAAAAAGGCCAATGTGCGCGGCAGCTATCTGTGGCTGGGCACAGACGCGGCCGAAGACCGCGATGATTCCACCTCGGAGCTCTGGTTTGATGGCAACTATGAGGTCAATGCAAATTGGCTGGCCAGCGCCAACCTTCGCTATGACGTCTCGGACGGACGTGCCACGCGGGCGGGGCTTGGACTCGCCTATCAAAACGAATGTGTGACGGTCGACCTGTCGGTCAATCGACGCTATACATCGACAACAAGTGTTGAGCCTTCCACGGATTTCGGCTTTACCATTTCGCTAAACGGATTTTCCGTAAACAGCGGCACCAATAAGTACAGGCGATCATGCAGCAAGACTTGATTATTCCGCATTTCCTTTCCGCAACAGCGCGCCAATTCGTACGGCGCGCCTTGGGCGCTGCTGCGGTTGCGGCCCTTCTGGTAACCTCTGCGCCCGAGGTTTCGGCACAGGGGCTGTTCTCGCCTGTTATTCGAGTAAACGATCAGGCCATCACCGAATATGAGCTGCAGCAACGTGCACGCTTCCTTGCCGCCACCGGAACGGCTGGCGACCCGCTGGAAGAAGCGCGCAAGATTTTGATCGAAGACAAGCTGAAGCTGGAACTGATCAACGAATTTGGCCTGACGCCAACAGATGAGGAAGTACGCGAGGGTATGGAAAACCTCGCGCAGCGCGCAAACCTGTCCCTGGATGAATTCCTGGGAACACTTGCCCAAGCCGGTGTCGATCCGCAGACGCTGCGTGATTTCACTCGGGTTGGATTGGGCTGGCGCGAGTATGTGGGGGCGCGTTTTCTGGCGCGGGCACGGCCAAGCGAAGCAGAAATCGACCAAGCCATGGGCTCAGCAGGAACGGGCGGTGTTCAGGTATTGCTGTCCGAGTTGATCGTGCCGATCACGCAGGAAAACGCCGCTCAGGTCGAGGAGTTTGCCGAACAGGTCCGTGCGCAGAAAGGGTTTGACGCCTTTTCAGCCGCCGCATCACGCTTTTCGGCGGCTGACAGTCGTAAAAACGGCGGTCGCCTGCCGTGGATGAACCTGACCAACCTGCCGCCACAGCTTCGCGATGTGGTTCTGAATCTCAAGACCGGCGAAATTTCAGACGCGATCCTGCTGCAAGGGGCCGTTGCCTTGTTCCAGATGCGTGGCATTCGCGAGGTTGAGGGCGGATCTGAACGCTATGCTGCGATTGAATATGCGACTTACCTGATCCCGGGCGGACGCTCGCCCGAAGGCCTTGCAGCGGCGCAAGCCGTCATTGATCAGGTCGACACCTGCGACGATTTTTACGGGGTTGCGCAGGGACAGGATCCCGCAGTTCTGACAGTCGAAAGCCTGCCGCCAGCGGATATTCCACGCGACATCGCGCTCGAGCTGGCCAAGCTGGACGCGGGCGAGACCTCGACCGCTGTGACCCGCAACAACGGACAGACGCTGGCCTTGGTTATGCTATGCGGTCGCACCAGCGAAGTGGCAGAACAGACAGATCGTCAATCCGTCGCCAATGCGCTGACACAACAGCGGCTCGAGACATTCTCGAATAGCTTGTTGTCGCAGCTGAAGTCCGAAGCGCGCATCGTCGAATGAGCAGCCCCGCACGCCCGATTGCTCTGAGCTGTGGCGAGCCTGCAGGGATTGGACCGGAGATCGCTGTCAAAGCCTGGGACGTTCTCCGTGCCGGATGCCCCTTTGTCTGGCTGGGTGATCCGCGCCATTTGCCGCAGGGGACGACGTTTGAGACTGTCGAAACCCTTGCGCAGGCCAGCGAGGTTTCGGTCCGGGCATTGCCGGTTTTCCCCATCCCCTTTGAGGGCAACACGGCCAAAGGGGTCGCAGACCCCCAAAACGCACGCGGCGTGATCCGGGCGATCGAAACCGGCGTTTCACTGGTGCAGTCCGGTGAGGCGGCCGCTTTGTGTACGGCACCGATCCACAAGAAAGCCCTGATTGACGGCGCTGACTTCGCCTATCCCGGCCATACGGAATTTTTGGCGCATCTGGGCGGACGTGATCGCGTGGTGATGATGCTGGCAAGCCCTGCCCTGCGTGTGGTACCGGCAACGATCCATATTGCTCTTGCTGATGTGCCAAAAGTGCTGACACCGGACCTGCTGGAAGAGGTGATACGGATCACCGCCGACGGCTTGCGGGATCAGTTTGGTATTGAAGCGCCGCGCATTGCAGTGGCAGGCCTTAATCCCCATGCGGGCGAAGGCGGGGCCATGGGGCGGGAAGAGCTGGAGTGGATCAACGATCTGCTGGCCGGACTGGATCTGGATCACTGTAACATCACTGGCCCTCATCCGGCCGATACGCTGTTTCATGCAACCGCGCGCAAATCCTATGACGCTGCCGTCTGCATGTATCACGACCAGGCACTGATCCCGATCAAGACATTAGATTTCGACCGGGGTGTAAACGTAACCCTTGGTCTGCCCTTTATCCGTACCTCACCCGATCACGGGACGGCCTTTGATATCGCAGGCACAGGGAATGCCAACCCCTCCAGCCTGATCGAAGCGCTATTGCTGGCGCAACGAATGGCTGCCAGCTCTTGACGGCTGCGGGGTGCGCTCCTAAGCACGCGCAACGCCTCCGCATCCCATGCATTTGGTCAGAACAGAGAGATTATGAGCGCTATCGATTCCCTGCCCCCTCTGCGTGAGGTCATTGCCACGCACCAGTTGTCGGCCCGCAAATCGCTTGGCCAGAACTTTCTGCTGGATCTGAACCTGACGGCCAAGATCGCGCGCCAGGCCGGAGATCTGAAAGACTGTGACGTTCTGGAAATTGGCCCAGGTCCCGGAGGCTTGACCCGTGGGCTCCTGTCTGAAGGGGCCCGCCGGGTGCTGGCCATTGAAAAAGACCAGCGCTGCCTGCCAGCTTTGGCCGAGATTTCAGATGCCTACCCGGGCCAATTGGAAGTGATCAACGGCGACGCGCTTGAAATTGACCCGCTGGCCCACCTGACACCGCCAATCCGGGTTGCGGCAAACCTGCCCTATAACGTGGGTACTGAATTGTTGGTGCGCTGGCTGACACCAAAAGAATGGCCTCCGTTCTGGCAAAGCCTGACCCTGATGTTTCAGCGCGAAGTGGCAGAGCGTATCGTCGCGCAACCGGGCAGCAAAGCCTATGGTCGCCTGGCGATCCTGTCGCAATGGCGCTCTGACGCCAAGATTGTCCTGTCGCTGCCGCCGGGTGCCTTTACCCCGCCTCCAAAGGTCAGCAGCGCTGTTGTGCATCTGAACGCCCTGCCCGCGCCGCGCTATCCGGCGGATGCAGCGACCCTGTCACGGGTTGTGGCCGCTGCGTTCAATCAACGGCGCAAAATGCTACGTGCTGCGCTCAAATCGGTAAGCCCGGATATCGAAGACCATCTGGCCGCTGCAGGCATCCCGCCCACAGAACGTGCAGAGCAAGTCAGCCTGGAAGCCTTCTGCGCCTTGGCGCGAAGCCTGAAACCCGTAACCTAAAACCTGTAGGATAGAGAGCGCCAGACAGGTCACTTCTTATGACTGGTTATGTCTGGCCCCGGCTCACAAAGAAAGAAACCCCGCGTGCCGGTCTGGCTGCGGGGTCTTTTGATTTCGTTCTCTTCAGCGTTTTACTCTGCCGCTGCCGCCGGATCACCCGGATCTACGGGAGACTCGTCTGACTTTACCTCTGCAGCCGGGGCTTCGCCCTCGGGTTTGGCCTTAGGCTTACGCGCACGAGTGGAGCGAGGTTTTGGTGCCTCTTCACCTTCTGCGACCGGCTTGCGAGCGCGTGGCTTGCGCGGTGCAGCTTTCTTGGGCTTGGCCGGAGCATCCTCGACTTCAGCTTCAGGCGCGCCGCTTTTGTCCTCAGGTGTCTCCACCAGGCCGCTTCCGCTGTCGCTCTCTGATGCCTCGCGCGGGTCGATCACGTCGGTTGCTTCAGCAGCTACAGACGCAGTTTCTGCATCGGCTTCGGCCTTGGACGCAGCTTCGCGTTCCTGACGCTCAAGACGCTCTGACCGTTCACGATCACGCTCTGCCTGGCGTTCACGGTTTTGCCGCTCCTGCTCCTCGCGACGGGCCTCGATCTCACGCTGGGCTTCGTTCAGAAGCCGTACGTAATGCTCGGCGTGCTGCTGAAAATTCTCAGCAGCCACACGGTCGTTGCCTAACTGTGCATCGCGCGCCAGTTGGTTATATTTATCAATGATTTGCTGCGGCGTACCGCGCACTTTGCCTTCGGGTCCAGAACTGTCAAACACGCGGTTGACAACATTTGCACCGTTGGGACGGCTCCGGTTCGATTTCGACCGGGAACGGGATTTAGACGATCTCATAAGCCTAACGTCAGCCTTAGTTCATTATGTCTGAGACCCCGAATTTGCGCGCCTCTGCGCAGGGTCGTCGACGATTTTGGGCTTGATGTCGCCGCAGAGGACTTTAGCTCCTCACACTCAAGCGACAATCTTGAGTAACCATGTAATGCCCCCCGACACAAGGGGTCGTGTAGAAATTTATGCGATTTTTCCCATCAGAGGTACGTTTTTTCGGATTTTCCCGGGTCAGACGGGCCAAAATCCGCAGATAACGCGGTCACGACCGTCCATGTCTCTTACGGTACGCACTTGGGTCAAACCGGCGGACAGGAACAAATCCGTGACCGCTGCGGCCTGGGTCGGACCAATTTCGACCATCACACGACCACCCGGTGCGAGATGCGCGCCAACTCCGCGGCAGATTGCGCGATAGGCCCCAAGACCGTCCGCCCCGTCAGTCAACGCCATTTCAGGCTCATATTTGCGCACTTCGGTGCTGAGATCACCCATTTCCGAAAGTGCAATATAGGGCGGATTGGAGACGATCAGGTCAAACTGCCCCTCAACCGCGAAAAACCAGTCCGAAGATTTGATGTCCGCGCGATCCTGTAACCGGTGCAGAACCGCGTTGGCACTGGCCTGCAGGCAGGCTGCCTCACTCAGATCCACGCCTAGGCCGGTTGCACCTTCCTGTTCGGCCAACAGCGTCACCAGAATGCAGCCGGATCCCACACCAAGGTCAAGCACCCGTTTGAACGGCTGGCTCAATGCGGTTTCGATCAGCGTCTCTGTTTCGGGGCGCGGGTCCAAGACATCTCCCGAGACCTTAAAGCGGCGGCCATAGAATTCGCGTTCCCCAACCAGATGTGAAACCGGAACCCGGATCGCACGCAGGGAAATCAGCTGTTCGTAACGGTCCGCAACCTCATCCGACAGTTCTTCAGGAGCGATCAAGGTGACACGGCTGGCTTCGATGCGGGCGGCGTGGGCCAACAGCACCCGGGCATCGCGAGCCGGGTCGGCGACGCCTGCTGCGCGCAGGCGGTGTGTTGCCTCGGCCATCGCCTGGGCTGCAGTTCCGACGCTCATTGGTCCATCTCGGCCATCAGGCGGGACTGGGCATCCGCCGTCAGCGCATCAATGGTCTCATCCAAGTCTCCCTGCAGGATCTGATCCAGTTTGTAGAGCGTCAGGTTGATCCGGTGATCGGTCATTCGTCCCTGTGGGAAGTTATAGGTTCTGATACGTTCGGAACGATCCCCGGACCCCACCTGGCTGGCGCGATCAGCCGAGCGTTCATTGTCGATGCGCTGACGCTCCAGATCGTAAAGCCGGGTTTTCAGAACCTGCATCGCGATCTCGCGGTTACGGTGCTGGGATTTCTCGGAGCTGGTCACAATCATGCCGGTTGGCAAATGGGTGATGCGCACAGCGGAATCTGTGGTGTTCACGTGCTGACCACCGGCACCTGAGGCACGCATGGTGTCGATCCGGATGTCGGCGGGGTTGATGTCGATGTCGACGTCCTCTGCCTCGGGCAGAACGGCAACCGTTGCGGCAGAGGTATGGATACGCCCGCCGCTTTCGGTTGAAGGCACCCGCTGCACCCGGTGCACGCCACTTTCGTATTTCATGCGGGCAAAGACGTTTTCACCCTTGATATGGGCCACAACCTCTTTGATCCCGCCAAGTTCTGTGGCCTGTTCCTCGATCAGCTCCAATCGCCAACCGCGCGCCTCGGCGTAGCGGGTATACATCCGCAAAAGATCACCCGCAAAAAGCGCAGCCTCATCACCGCCTGTGCCCGGACGGATCTCCAGAATCGCGGGGCGCGCGTCGGCCTCGTCCTTGGGCAACAGCGCGAGTTGAAGCGCATGTTCCGCCGCGGGCAGAGCGGCTTTGAGCGCGGGAATTTCCTCTGCGGCCAGTTCGCGCATATCGGGATCATCCATCAGCGCTTCGGCCTCTGCCAGATCTGCTACCAGCTTCTGATAGCTGCCGATCTGTTCGGCCACAGGGCGCAGGTCGGAATACTCCTTGGCCAGCTTTGCAATATCCTCGCCACTGCTTCCATCTGCCATTGCAGCTTCAAGATACTGAAATCGTTGCAGGATTTGGTGCAGACGTTCTTCGGGGATCATCGAGGTGCTTTCATATCTTTTGCGCTTAGGCAGATTTGAACTATGTGATATGCTAGCGTCATGCAACTTACCAGTATTCTTGTTTCTTTGGCAGTCGTTGCAAGTCTGACACCCGCCTTCGCAGATGTGGCAGGTCCAGGAGGAAAGACCATCGACTGCTACTGCACCGATTCGTCTGGCAGCCGGATAGAATTGGGAGAAACCATCTGCTTGTTCGTGGATGGAAATATGTTCATGGCACAGTGTCAGATGTCACTGAATGTTCCCATGTGGCGCAAGGTCGAAGACGGATGTACCACCTCTCACCTCAAGCAGAGCCGCCCCAAAGGGCGGAACCCAGCGCAGCTATAGCAATCCGATTTCCTGACCAAGCCTAAAGCACTTCAGGCTTGGCGCAGGACGTGATCCTCAGATGCTCTGCTTCCACTGAAGCATGGCCGTGTTCAGATTGGTTGTTGCAGCGTTATATCCTGGACCATTCAAGGCCCGTTCCGCAGCGGCAAGGTCGTTTTTCTCTACCAGTTCAGCGACACGTCCCGCTTCCAGATGGAAAACCGTATGAGTTTTCATCACCTCTTGATAACCGCTGCTTTTTGCGACTTTGGGGTCAGACGTCAATGAAAACAGCCACTTGCCAAAAGAGCACTGGTCATTGGTGCGAATATCGCAGCTCGGCTTGGGAAGCTTGCCTGTCTTAACTGCATCGCCCAGTTTTTGCTTCCAGGCTGCATGCGCCTGCATGGCTTCCCCGATTTGTTGCTCCAATACGGCTTTGTCCATTGAACCCTCCTTAGTCTTCGGAACGTCCTGATCAATAGCCTCAGATGAGTTAATTTTTGCTTTTCGCTCCGCAAATGAACCCAAAAGGAAACTGCCCGCACGGCATGTGTCTCCGGATATCAGACAACAGTCATACCGCGCAGGCGCGACTTTATTTGCGCGCAACTCCCGGCAAGATGCAGAGCATTTCATAAAGGAGGTTTGCCGCCGTCAGAGCAGTGTTGCCGTTTGTATCATAGGGCGGCGACACTTCGACCATGTCACATCCCACAATACTGACCCCTGTCAGTGAGCGGATGAGTTCCAGAGCCTGCATGGTCGTCAGACCGCCAATTTCCGGGGTACCGGTGCCAGGCGCAAACGAGGGGTCAAGCCCGTCGATATCAAAGGAAATATAGGTCGGTCGGGTGCCAATGTCGCGACGGATTTCTGCGCCCATGCCCGCCAGAGAGCGCCCCCACAGTTCGGCTGCGGGGAAATGCTGAAACCCCCAGCTGGTTGCCTCAGCAAAGTCTTCGGCTGAATATCCCGTACCGCGCAGACCAATCTGGTAGACCTTGTCGGGCACAACCAGACCTTCTTCATAGGCGCGCCGGAACACAGTGCCATGGGTTTCCTTTTCCCCAAACATGTCCTTGTTTACATCCGCATGCGCATCCACATGGATCACCGCCATCGGCCCGTATTTACGAGCCATGGCCCGCAAGATCGGCAGGGTGATGGAATGATCCCCTCCCATCGCCATCGGCGTGCAGCCACCGGACAGGATCGCGTCGTAGCTTTCCTCAACAATGCGCATCGAATCCTTCAGTGAAAACGTATTGATCGCCAGATCCCCGATATCGGCCACGTTCAGAAAATCAAACGGCGCCGCCTTGGTGGTCATATTGTAAGGGCGGATCATCGCGCTCTCAGAGCGGATCTGCTTGGGGCCAAATCGGGTGCCAGAGCGCCAAGATGTGCCAATGTCCATCGGGATCCCCAAGAACCCCACATCCAGCCCATCAAGCGAAGTGGCTTGCGGCAGCCGCATGAAGGTGTTCGGCCCCGAGAACCGTGCAAGATCGTTACCGCTGATCGGTTGATTGGTTGGTGTCATTTTTTAAGATATTCCAGCCCAGTAGGCAGATGATTTCGGTTGCAACATGAGCGCCGGCAATGGCTGTAGCCCCAGAGGTGTCGTAAGGCGGAGAGACTTCCACGATATCGCCACCTTTGATGTTGATGCCAGCAATTTCGCGCAAAATACGCGCGGCTTGCGCAGAGGACAAGCCACCCCATACCGGTGTGCCTGTGCCGGGGGCAAAGGCAGGATCCAGACCGTCGATATCAAAGGTCAGATAGACCGGGCGGTCCCCCAAAATCGCCTTGATCCGGCGCGCGGTTTCCACCGGGCCGATCTCATGCACTGTGGGGGCATCGATGATGTTCACCCCCAATGTGTCGGCATTGGTGGTGCGGATCCCCACCTGGACGGAGGTCTTGGGATCAATCAGGCCCAGCTTCACCGCTTTATAAAACATGGTGCCGTGGTCGACGCGGTCAAGATCATCATCCGGCCAGGTGTCGCTGTGCGCATCAAACTGCAAAAGCGACAAGGGGCCATAGCGTTCGGCATAGGCTTTGAGAATCGGAAAGGAGATATAGTGATCGCCACCGATGGCAACCGACGCCGTGCCCGTGTCGAGGATACCCCGTATGTGATCGGTCAGCGCATCTGGGAAGGCTGCGACATTGGCATAATCAAACGCCAGATCGCCGTAATCCACAATGGCAAGTTCTCCCATTACGTCAAAGGGCCAGCCATAGGGCGCATCGGGGCTTTGCAAGGCGCTGGCTTCGCGCACCGCGCGGGGACCAAGACGTGTGCCCGGGCGGTTGGTCACCGCCTGGTCAAATGGCACACCGGTTACGGCAATATCCGCCTTGCGCAGGTCCTTTGTATAGCGCCGACGCAAGAAGGACATCGCCCCACCAAAGGTGTTTTCAAAACTCGGCCCCTTCAGGTCTTCGCGGGTGAAGGCCTCATCCACCTGGTTTTTTGCATCTTCCAGTGCCATGACATACTCCCTGCGTCGCGCTTTGATATTTGATCAAATATACGATACCCGCGCTTCTGTCATCCCACCGGTTGGAGGCGCTCGACCAGACGGGCAAAGAATGAAGCGCCAATGGGCGCAACCTCATCGTTGAAGTCGAATTTCGGGTGATGAACGCTGGGCCCATCCCCCTGCCCCAGGAACAGATAGGCACCGGGACAGGACTGCAGGAAATAGCTGAAATCCTCGGATCCCATTTGCGGCGCGCAGTCACCATCGACACGGCTGTCGCCAACAACTTCGCGCGCGGTGGCCAGCGCCAGCTCGGTTCGGCTGGGGTCATTCACGGTGGCCGGATAACCGACATGGTACTTCAGCTCCGCGTCCACCCCATAGGCGATCGCTTGACCGCGCACGATTTCCTCCATGCGGCGCATCACAACAGCCTGCGCATTTTGATCAAAAGACCGCACAGTTCCGTTGATAAATGCCGTGTCCGGCACGATATTGTCGGCGCTGCCTGTGTGGATCTGCGTGACCGAGACCACAAGATCATCGAGCGCAAAGTGATTGCGACTGACGATAGTCTGGATGGCCTGCGCGATGCCACAGGCGGCAACAACCGGATCGCGGGTTTCATGGGGCAACGCTGCATGGCCCCCAACACCGTTGATATAGATATAGAACTCATCCGCGGCCGCCATAATCGGGCCCGGCCTGGCGATAAAATGCCCCGCAGGCACCCCCGGAGCTGTATGAAGCGCATAGATCTGCGAAATGTCGAACCGCTCCAGCACGCCCTCTTCGACCATGTAACGGGCCCCGCCCACGGTTTCTTCGGCCGGTTGGAAAATCAACGCCACCCGCCCCGAGAAATTACGCGTCTCGGCCAGATATTTCGCGGCCCCCAACAGCATTGTGGTGTGACCATCATGACCGCAGGCATGCATATTGCCTTTATGTGTGGAGACATAATCGACGCCCGTTTCCTCTTCGATCGGCAAAGCGTCCATATCCGCGCGCAGGCCAATAGTCTCACCTTTGGTGCGCCCGTTGATAATGGCCACCATGCCGCTGGTGGCGATGCCCTCGTAAAGCTCGTCCACGCCAATTTCGCGCAGTCTTTCAGCCACATATGCTGCGGTTTTGGGCAGCTCCAAAGACAATTCGGGAATTGTGTGCAGATGCTGTCTCCATCCCTGCATCTCGCGGGCATAATCGGCAACACGGTTCACGACGGGCATGGGCTGGACTCCTGCATTCGACTCGGTGATTGATGCATGTGACACTGGAACAAGGGCAACCGCAATGACTGACAAACCGATCATCCACGATGAAAGTGCCGGAATTGAACGTCTGCTCGAAATCATGCGCTGTTTGCGGGATCCGGACACTGGTTGCCCTTGGGATCTCGAACAGGATTTTGCAACTATCGCGCCCTATACCATTGAAGAGGCCTATGAAGTTGCGGATGCGATTGAGCGGGAGGCCTGGGGAGAGTTGAAAGGCGAGCTGGGCGATTTGTTGTTCCAATCCGTGTTTCACGCGCAGATGGCAGCCGAGGCCGGGCATTTCACTTTTCAGGACGTGGTGACAACCATGTCCAACAAGATGGTGAGCCGTCACCCACATGTCTTTGGCGAGGAGAGCCGGGAGAAATCCGCCGAACAACAGACCGCCGATTGGGAAGCGATCAAGGCCGCCGAACGTGCCGAGAAAAACCAAGAGGGCACATTGGATGGTGTCGCCGTCGGACTGCCTGCCCTGTTGCGGGCGTATAAGTTGCAAAAACGTGCGGCGCGGGTCGGGTTTGACTGGCCTTCAGCACAGAATGTGATTGCAAAAATTGCTGAGGAATCAGCGGAACTTGTAGAAGCGCGCGATCATCTGTCCCAGGATGAGGTAGAGGAGGAATTTGGTGACCTGCTGTTTGTAATGGCCAATCTGGGCCGTCATCTGGGTGTTGAGCCCGAAGCCGCTCTGCGCAAGGCCAACGCTAAATTTACCCGACGTTTCCAAGGGGTCGAGGCAAAACTGGCCGAGCGTGGAAAGTCGCCAAGCGACAGTGATCTGGCCGAGATGGACGCCTTGTGGGATGCGGTAAAGGCGGATGAACGGGCCAAAAGGTAAGGACCAGGCAATGAGCGCACGAAAGATCATCATCGACACAGATCCAGGCCAGGACGATGCGGTTGCAATCCTTTTGGCGCTGGCCTCACCGGCAGAAGTCAACCTGCTGGGGATCACCTGTGTAGCCGGAAACGTCCCGCTTGCCTTGACCCAGAAAAACGCACGAATTGTCTGTGAGGTCGCGGGAAAAACCGATGTCCTGATCCACGCCGGCTGCGACGCGCCGATGCGCCGCTCGCTGGTGACGGCGGAACATGTGCATGGGAAAACAGGGTTGGACGGACCGGAGCTGTTTGAGCCCAGCATGGCTCTGGCCGATCAACATGGGGTGGATTTCATAATCGACACTTTGCGGCGCGAAGCGGCGGGCAGCGTGACGCTCTGCACGCTTGGACCGTTGACCAATGTTGCAACGGCCTTCATACGCGCCCCGGATATTGTGCCCAAGGTCAAGGAATTGGTCATGATGGGCGGAGCCTATTTCGAGGTCGGCAATATCACCCCAGCAGCAGAATTTAACATCTATGTCGATCCGGAAGCCGCTGAAACTGTGTTCAAATCTGGAGTGCCTCTGGTGGTGATGCCGCTGGATGTTACCCACAAGGTGCTGGCGACCCGCGCCCGCGTGGAGGCTTTGCGCGCGATTGGCAGCAAGGTTGGTACCTTCACCGCCGAGATGCTTGATTTCTTTGAACGCTTTGACATCGCCAAATACGGATCCGACGGCGGCCCGCTGCACGATCCTTGTGTGATTGCCTATCTCCTCAAACCCGAGTTGTTCCAGGGGCGTCACATCAACGTGGAGATTGAGACTGAGTCCAAATTGACACTAGGGATGACTGTCGCAGATTGGTGGCGGGTGACAGATCGTGCGCCCAATGCCATGTTTATGGGAGATGTGGACTCTGACGGGTTCTTTGACATGCTCACCGAAAGGATCGCGCACCTATGAGCGCTCAACTACACCTCGCCAAACCGGCCCATCTGGACAAGGTGGTGGAATTGGTCGAGGCCTTCCATGCGGAAACAGAGATCAAAAGCGACGATGCGCACCGGCGCACAGCAATTGAACCGCTTCTGCACGGGCACCCGTATGGTGCTGTCTATCTGATCGGTCCACCCCGTGCGCCCGTAGGGTACATCGTGCTAACGTTTGGCTGGTCAGTTGAACTGGGCGGCATGGATGGGTTCGTGGATGAACTATACGTCCGCCCAACCGTTCGCGGCCGCGGGATTGCAACCGAAGTGCTGCAAAACCTGCCCAAGATGCTGGCCGACGTCGGATTAAAAGCGCTGCATCTGGAAGTGGATTATGAGAATGAAACCGCGCTGCGTCTTTACGGGCGCGCACGGTTTGAACCCCGTGAACGGTATTTTCTGATGACAAAGGTTCTGGCCAAACCCGGCGGTTGAACCTTCACTGCAGACGTCGGGTAAACTCTGGAAAATTGGCGGCCAGCTCTGTTGCGCTGAGGGCCTGACTGCGCCCTGTCAGAACCGAGGCTGCAAATTGCGCGTCAGCCTCTGCCAGGATTGATATCAGCGGCCCGTCCATCAGTTCGGGATTCTCTTTTAGCATTGCACCCAGATCAATGTGGATGTGCGCCCCCTCCCCCACATAGCGTTCCTGACCGAGCGCAAAGATAACCAGGCACGGCAAATCACATTGACCGTTTGTCGCAACCAATGTGGCCACACGCGCCCCACCATCCTGAAGATCGCGAATGACCCGGCCAACACGCAGCGCCTCGTCCAGGGTTCCACCAGAGCTGTTCAGCCAGATCCCGATCGCTTGCCCCCGGTCCAGGTTCAAAGCTGCGGACCAAAAGGAATGAAGAAAGGCACCGTGAAAGGCCTCATCCAAAGGACCATCCAGCCTGATCCCGCCCTGAACCATGCGCCAATCCGCTGCGGCCGGGCCCCCAAACGCAAGCGTTAACCCCAATACACCAAAGCCAAACAGCCGCCGCATGTGTCCCATGAAATTCGCGCTCCTTGTTGTGCCAATGAACACTTCAAGGACCACGATGTCATAAAAAAGTTACAAAACAACTCAAAGCCTGACAAGACGCCAAAAGATCATGATGTCTTGACTATAATGACGTCATTTTAATCAACCGCTCAGACCAAGGGTATGTGTTGTGCTTTCTCTGGATCGATAAGGCCTGTGATGCGAGGATCATCCATGACTTCGATTGCACGCCTGTAGGGCTTGAAACCGGATCTGATGTAGAAAGACAGAGCCTGAGCGCTGTCCAGAGAACAGGTATGAACGTAAAAGCGTGTGATTTGGCGGGCAAAAGCTCGTTCGATTGCGTGTGCCATCAACCAGCGGCCAACGCCTTTTCCGATCAGCTCTGCCGAGAGGCCAAAGAACGACAGTTCGCAGTCCCCATCGTTTTGCCATTCCAGTTCCAACAGGCCCAGATCGCGGCCGTCCTTTTGGACGGACCAGACTTCCACACTGTCCTGAGCCAGATGCGCCTCCAGCTGTGGCTTGTCCAATTGAAGACGCGAGAACCATAGATAGTCCTCCCCGACAAGCCGGTAGAGTTTGACATACCACTCTGCACTGGGACGATCGTGACGCGTGATGGAAAGCGCGTCCGGCGGAGCAATTGCCCCCGTCTCGGCGCGTTCAAACATCTGCAGATACGTTACCACAGCGGCCAGCTTGCCTGCGGGCAGCTCGGTGATACCATCAGGAAACGTCATGTATTCTTTCCACTTCAAGTCAGATTTTGCTGCAAGGTCAGGTGCCTGACCACCGCGTGCCCCCGCTCCCGTTACAGAAGGATGCAATTTTCGGCTTTGTTTCAAGTGCAATCTGACCTGCGGTCTTGCGCAATTACGCCGGGATTGCTAGCTCATATACAGCTGAAAAACGTGGACCGGTCAGGTTATCCCGGTCACTGACAGGCTGCCCCTTGGGCCCCTGTCCAGGAGTTAGTCTGGCATTTGCCCGAACCCGCAGCAGCACCCAATAGGACATTGGGGGATGCTGTTATGTTTCGAAGGCTCCCCCTATAAAAGATACGGAGTTTCAAATGGCGCCAGATAAACGCGTTATATTTCTTGGCCAGTTTCTGATTGCCCTGATGATGGCCTTTCTGATGACGGGCATTTTCACTGCCATCCCCAGCGGCTTTGCCGACGGGTGGGTCCGGATGTGGATGGGGCGCTTTGTCGTCGCGATGCCAGTGGCCTTTGGACTTTCAATGCTGGTTGGACCCTTTGCATTCTGGCTGGCCCGAAAAATAGTCCTTCTGCTGCCGAGACAAAACGCATGTAAGCCTTAAAGCAACCTGTAGTCGGAAAAACTGGCAGCTTCCCCCCGTTTTTGTCCGGTGTCGTCGATCAGCGTCCAGATTACCGCATTTTGGATTTCGAACCTCTGTCCTGTGGCACTGGTGCGGATGCCACAGTAGTCATCAATGAAGCCCTGCGCGCGCATACGGTCAAACATCTCAGCGCGCGCATCGCGATGTTGTGGCTCTGCGGTCAATCGTGACGGCATTCCTACCAGCTGCGCCCAGTTCATATGCCACAGCTCTTGCGCGGCCAGGTTACCATAGGTGAGCACCGGATCATCGTCGGTGCTATGGGACAGGATGGGGAATGGCGCATGATACAGCGCCTGCGGAGCAGCATAACGATACAGCGCGCGCCCCAACAGCCGGGCATAGCTGCTGGTCAGAAGTTGCGCATGTTCGGCCTGAAATTCATTTTCAGAACTGGGTTCCTGCATCATCTGCCCCATATTAATCCCTTTTCAAACAAACAACGCCCCACCATATGGCGGGGCGTTGCAGCATTCAATCAGGTTGATGCGTTTAGGCTTTCAGGATCGAGCGGCCTGCGTATTCCGCCACTTCGCCCAGCATTTCTTCAATACGGATCAACTGGTTATACTTTGCAAGCCGGTCAGAACGCGCCAGCGAGCCGGTTTTGATCTGGCCACAGTTGGTTGCAACGGCGAGGTCTGCGATGGTTGCATCCTCGGTCTCGCCAGAGCGGTGCGACATGACATTGGTGTAACGCGCACGGTGGGCCATATCGACCGCTTTCAGCGTCTCGGTCAAAGAGCCGATCTGGTTTACTTTGACCAGCATGGAGTTCGCACAGCCACGTTTGATCCCTTCAGCCAGACGCGCCGGGTTGGTTACAAACAGATCGTCGCCAACCAGCTGGACTTTGTCACCAATCTGATCGGTCAGCGCCTTCCAGCCGTCCCAATCATCTTCGGACATGCCGTCTTCGATAGAGATGATCGGGTAGTCGTTGACCAAGGCTGCGAGATAGGCCGCGTTTTCATCCGAAGTCAGGGTCTTGCCTTCGCCGGACAGGACATATTTGCCGTCCTTGTAGTATTCGGTCGCCGCACAATCGAGCGCGAGATAGATCTCCTCACCCGGCTTGTAGCCCGCTTTTTCGATCGCTTTCAGGATGAAATCCAGCGCGTCACGCGTTGACCCCAGCTCTGGTGCAAAGCCACCCTCGTCACCCAGACCGGTGGACATGCCAGCGGCGGACAGGTCTTTTTTCAGGGTGTGGAAGACTTCGGAGCCCATGCGCACCGCATCACGGATATTTTCCGCGGCAACAGGCATGATCATGAATTCCTGAATGTCGATCGGGTTGTCTGCATGCTCACCACCGTTGATGATGTTCATCATCGGAACCGGCAGAACCCGCGCCGAAGTACCACCAACATAGCGGTACAGAGGCTGGGTGGTGAAATCAGCAGCCGCTTTTGCAACGGCCATCGACACGCCGAGGATCGCGTTTGCGCCCAGGCGGCCTTTGTTGTCGGTGCCGTCCAGATCGATCATCGCCTGGTCGACCGCAACCTGATCGGTTGCGTCAAAGCCAACCAGCTCTTCCGCGATCTCGCCGTTTACCGCCGCAACGGCTTCCAGAACGCCTTTGCCCATGTAACGGGACTTATCGCCATCGCGTTTTTCGACCGCCTCATAGGCACCGGTCGATGCGCCGGATGGTACTGCGGCGCGGCCCATGGTGCCGTCTTCCAGCAGAACGTCGACTTCAACAGTCGGGTTTCCGCGGCTGTCCAGAATTTCACGGGCGTGAATATCGATAATGGTGCTCATCACTGTTGTCCCTGGCTGTGACTTACGGGTGCTGACGTCATACCAGCCGGTTTGTAAAAGTAAACCATGTTCGTTATCGCTAACGGCATTTAAATGCGCAGTTTAGGGCTAACAATTAAACTGTTTGCGCCAACGGTCTGAAATTAAAGGGCAAACGGCTTATGCGTTGATCGCGGTCGCAGCCCGTTGCAGGCGGCGTTCTCGTAAGAAGGTGTAAAGCCCTGAGCCAATAACAAAAGTAGAGCCCACAAGCGTCCAAAGGTCGGGCCGCTCGCCAAACACGATAGCGCCCACCAAAATGGAGAATAAAAGCCGCGTATACCGGAACGGCGTGACCACGGATGCATCGCCAATGCGCATTGCAATAACAATGGCGTAATAGCCGCAAACCCCAAAAAGGACGCCCGCTGCGATCATACTCCAATCGGTGGAAACAGGCGCAGTCCAGGCATCACCGTTCCACCACATCAGCAACACCCCCGCCGGCACAACAGTGACAAAGGCCTGGAAGCTGATCACGGTCGAAGGAACATTGGGATCCAGCTTTCGGGTCATCAGATCACGGGCAGCCACTCCAAGAACGGCAATCAGAACAAGCAACGCAGACGGCTGAAATCCCTGCAGACCGGGACGGATGATCATGATCACCCCCGCAAACCCCACAACAATGGCGCTCCACCGGCGCCAGCCAACCTGCTCTCCCAGAAACAGAGCCGCGCCCATAGTGATCACAAGAGGCGTCGCCTGAAAGACGGCGGCAACAGTTGAAATATCCACCAGAGACAAAGCTGTTCCATAAGACAGGGCCGACAGGGATTCGGTAGCGGCCCGTGCCAAAAACAGCGGCGTCCAGGCCCGACGGTCGAACAGATCATGCCCCTGCAGACGCGCCAGAACTGCAAAGGCAGTGGCGCTGCCCGCCGCAATAAGAATCAGGATCTGGCCAACAGGAAGCCCCACCGACAACGCCTTGATAAACATATCCTCAAGGGTAAAGCCCACCATCGCGAGCAATACCAACAGAATGCCATTCACATTATTCACTGTGATCTGCCCCCACATAGACGGCGCGAACCGAGAACCGTCTCATATGCTTGACATCGGATCCGCGGCTTGGTGCAAGCTCATATGCGACAAACCGTCATGATATGGCGTGCGACAAGGCATCACCATTCTTGATGGGAGGTTAGCTGTTGCGCTTTGGCACGCCATAAAGTTCCAGCTTGTGCCCGCGCAGCTCATAGCCCAGACGCTCGGCGATCTTTTCCTGCAGCGCTTCAATCTCGGGATCACAGAATTCGATCACCTCACCGCTGTTCAGGTCAATCAGATGGTCGTGGTGATCGCGTTCGGCATCTTCATAGCGCGCACGCCCGTCGCCGAATTCGAGGCGCTCCAGAATACCTGCCTCTTCAAACAGTTTCACAGTGCGGTAAACCGTTGCAATCGAGATCGCATCGTCCATGGTACTCGCCCGTTTGTACAGCTCTTCCACATCGGGATGATCCGCGCTGTCTTGCAACACTTGGGCAATCACCCGGCGCTGACCTGTCATACGCAACCCTTTGGCCTCACAACGGGTGATAATTGACGATGTCATCGCAGTCCTCTCTTTTCACTGCAAAAGTCTTAGAGCGTCCTGTCTCTAACGGAAATGAATGGAACCGCAAACCGGCTTTTATTGACCATAGCCGGTTGACAAGCCGGTTATCCACAGTCATTTGCCCAGCAACTGATATTCTTTGGTATGCGGACCGCCTGTAACGGGTTCTCCGCGCATGACAGCAGCCCCGCCCGAACGGCGCATGCGGCTGCGAAAGGATCACCGAGTGAGCGATTTTGCTGCAATGGAGCTGCCGCCGCAGCTTTTGAAACGTCTTGAAGCCATGGAGCTGACCACGCCGACCCCCATTCAGGGGCGCGCCATTCCCCATGCTTTGCAGGGGCGTGATGTCCTGGGGCTGGCCCAAACCGGCACAGGGAAAACCGCGGCCTTTGGCATTCCTCTGGTCGCCCAGATGCTGGAGTACGGGCGCAAGCCGGCCGCGGGCACCGTGCGCGCGTTGATCCTGGCACCGACACGGGAGCTGGTAAACCAGATTTCGGAAACCCTGAAAGCTCTCACCGAGGGCACGCCGGTCCGTGTCACCGTGATTGTGGGTGGTGTGTCGATCAACCCTCAGATCACCCGCCTGTCGCGCGGCTCTGATATTGTGGTCGCAACGCCCGGGCGTCTTTTGGACATTATGGACCGGAATGCGATCGACCTGGGATCCTGTGACTTCCTGGTGCTGGACGAAGCCGATCAGATGCTGGATATGGGCTTCATCCATGCGCTGCGGAAAATCGCCCCCCTTCTGCCCGAAGAACGCCAGACGATGCTGTTCTCGGCCACCATGCCCAAACAGATGAACGAGATCGCGTCGACTTATCTGGACAGCCCTATCCGGATCGAAGTCACCCCGCCGGGCAAACCCGCAGCCAAGGTGACCCAGTCGATCCACTTTATTGCCAAGGCCGAGAAACTGTCGCTGCTGAAAGAGCTGCTGGCAGAGCACAAGGATGAGCGCACGCTGATTTTTGGCCGCACCAAACATGGCATGGAACGTCTGATGAAGACGCTGGACAAGGCGGGCTTCTCGGCGGCGGCGATCCATGGCAACAAAAGCCAGGGACAGCGTGAGCGCGCATTGGCGGCGTTCAAATCCGGAGAAGTCAAATTCCTGGTGGCTACCGACGTGGCAGCACGGGGTCTGGATATCCCGGACGTGAAATATGTCTATAACTATGAGCTCCCCAATGTTCCGGACGCCTATGTACACCGCATTGGCCGGACCGCACGTGCGGGCAAGGACGGTCAGGCGGTTGCCTTCTGCGCTCCCGATGAGATGGACGAGCTGAAGGCGATTCAGAAAACCATGAAGATCACCATCCCCGTGGCCTCTGGCCGCCCCTGGGAAGCTATGCCGGATCCCTCCGCCGCCAAAGGGCGTCGTGGAGATGGTCCGCGTCGCGGAGGTCGCCCTGGCGGAGCTCCCAAAGGGGACGCAGGTTCCCCAGCAGGCGGCAAACCCGGTGGGTTCCGCCGTCGCAACAAGGCCAAGAAACCGGCCAAACATGGCGCGCCGTCACCCGGACGCCGCCCCAGCTGATCCTCTGCCTGCGGGACCTCTCAGGTCCCGCAAAACGTGGCCTGGACCACTTCGGTGTCCAGCGGAGGCCGCGTCAGATCCCTGTCTTCGTCCTGCAGGTTGAACGGAGTCGAGAGCACCCTGTTCAGACGGTCAAATGGTTCAAAGTCCCCCTCGACTGCTGCCGTGATCATCTGCTCGATCCGGTGATTGCGCGGGACAACAACAGGATTGGTGGCCTGCATGACGGAAATGGGATCCGCTTCGCGCGCCAGACGCGCGCGCCATTCGCCCTCCCATTGGTCAAAGGCTTCGGGCTCTGAGAACTGATCCCGTGCCCCCCCATCAGAGAGCGCACGGAATGTATTGGTGAAATCCGCTTGCCCTGCGGTCATACGGTCCTGCAAGCTCGCGATCAGGGCTTGGTCGCCCTCCTCTGCCGTTGCAAGGCCGATTTTGGCGCGGAAGGTTTCGACCCAGGCATCTTGCAAGAGCTTCGGCATGGCATGGACGATCTCTGTTGCCTCCTCTACGGCAGCTTCGGGGTCGTCCATCTGTTGCAACAGTGCCGTGGCCAGCTGTGCAAGGTTCCAGACAATGATCTGCGGCTGATTCGCATAGGCATAGCGCCCCATGCGATCAATCGACGAGAACACCTGGTTCGGGTGGAACACATCCATAAAAGCGCAAGGGCCATAGTCGATAGTTTCCCCCGCGATTGAGCAATTGTCCGTGTTCATTACCCCATGAATAAAGCCAACGCCCATCCACCCCGCAATCAGCTGCACCTGACGGTCCCGCACGGCCCTGAGCAGTCCCATGGGGCCCTGGGCCTCCGGGTAGTGGCGATCAATGGCATATTGCGTCAGAGCTTTCAGCGCGTCGGTCTGCCCACGCACAGCAAATATCTGAAAGCTCCCCACCCGAAGATGACTTTGTGCCACCCGCGTTAGAACCGCACCGGGCAGGCCGCGATCCCGCCACACCGTCTCACCCGTTTCAACAGCCGCCAAGGCCCGGGTAGTGGGGATACCCAGGGCGTGCATTGCCTCGGATACCACATATTCCCGCAAGACCGGCCCCAACCAGGCGCGCCCGTCCCCCTGACGTGAAAACGGCGTACGACCGGACCCTTTGAGCTGGATGTCGCGGCGGATACCATCAATTCCGACAACCTCCCCCAAGAGGATCGCGCGCCCATCTCCTAGCTGCGGATTATACGTGCCAAACTGATGTCCACTGTAAAGCTGCGCCAAAGGGTCTGCACCGGTGGGCACATCACTTCCGCCAAAGGCCCGCGCCATTTCCCCCGCATCACCCGCTGTGATCTTGAGGAGTTGCGCAAGCACACCGTTAAAGGCACGCAGCCGCGGGGCCTCAACCGGCTCCGGCGCAAGCTTTGAATAAAAGACCGGATCAAGGCCTGCGAAAGTGTTGTCAAATGGGATGGTGAGTGTCATGGCGCAAAGATATGCAATGCACGCAGGAATACCAGAGGCAATGGAGCACCAGATGACCGCAGATGAGATTATCGCAAAACTGGACCTGACCCGCCATCCCGAGGGCGGCTGGTATCGCCAGACTTGGGTTGCAGAAAACGAAGGTCGCCCCTCCGGGACATGTATCTATTTCCTGCTCAAGGCCGGGGAGAGCAGCCACTGGCACCGGGTAGATGCGGTTGAAATATGGCTTTATCACGCTGGAGCGCCTCTGGTTCTGTCCTTGGCCGCGGATGAGAACGGCCCAGCCCAGGATATCCTTTTGTCCCCGGATCTGGCCAAAGGCGCTCCGCAGGTGATCGTACCCAAAGATCATTGGCAGGCGGCGCGTACAACCGGCGAATGGACCCTGGTCAGCTGCACCGTCAGCCCCGGGTTTCAGTTTGAAGGATTTGAACTGGCTGCGCCTGCATTTGACATCCCACGCTAGACCAAAGGGTCGCAGACCTCACATCTGTAGAGGTATTTCGCTTAAGGCCCTGCCTGAAGCGACCCGCGCGCCGCCGCCCTTTGGGCGGCGGCGCGCTTGGCCCAACGGGACCCGGGGCTTTGCAAAAGCACCCTGGGACGGGCGGGAGCCATTTGCGGGCGGAGACCGAAACGTCCGCTCTCTTTCTACTCTTCGTCTGTCGGAATGCTCAAAATTCCTCCGCCGACGCAGGCGCTGACACCTGTTGTTCCCGGGGCAGAGGTTGGTAACCCCCGGGCAACCCTTACGGCCAAATAGGCAAAGGCCTGTGCTTCCAGCATATCTCCGTCAAGACCAACCGCTTCTACCGGCTCCACCGCGCACTCCAGCGAAACGCGTAACATCTCCATCAAGACAGGATTATGCCGCCCGCCCCCGGTGACCAGCACCTGTGCGGGGGCTTCGGGGCAATGGCTCATCCCTTCGGCCACACCAGCCGCACACATAGCCGTCAGCGTAGCTGCCGCATCCGCGTCTTTCAGCTCTCGTACCAGAGCCACCATCTCGGCGAAGTCATTGCGATCCAGAGATTTTGGCGGCATACGAGAGAAGTAAGGCTCAGCCAGAAAGAGCTCAAGCGCACCGGTTTCCACTGTCCCGGATTGCGCAACCTCTCCGCCTTTGTCCATCGGCTGCCCCAAACGCTCCATCATGAGATCGTTTACAGGCGCATTGGCTGGCCCTGTATCAAAAGCCAGAAGGGCACCGGGATCTTCGGGGCGATCAAAGCGCGGATCCACATAGGTCAGATTGCCAACGCCGCCGAGATTGAGGAAACAGACCGGCGCATCCGCCTTGATGTATTTTGCACAGGCAAAGTGAAAAAATGGCGCCAGGGGCGCACCTTCTCCGCCCATCGCCACATCATCAGATCGGAAATCCCAGACCACCGGTTTGCAAAGCACCTCTGCCAAGGCTGCTCCATCGCCGACCTGCAATGTGCCCTGAAGACGCGGCGCATGGGCCAAAGTCTGACCATGAAATCCGATCAGATCCACCGCGTCAAACGCAGCAAGAACCTCTTGATGGGCCGCATCAACAACCTTGCATGCGGCATCCACCTCTGGCCCGGACCATTTCCCGAGCGCGGCCCGAAGAACGGCCTGCTCTGCTTCTTCATAGGGACGAAAGGCTGTTTGACCAAATCCTTCAATCCGCATGCCATCGGTGACAATTTCTGCCGCATCAACACCGTCCAAAGACGTGCCGCTCATCGCGCCGACGGCCCGGACCATGCCGGTTTTCGAAATTCTCTGCCCCATCTGCGACCTCTTATTCAAAGCCATTGTGCCTCCAGCGCATCCACGCCGCTGGTTTCTTTGTTTTCCGACAGACTACAGCGAGAAGTTTCGCAGGAAAATAGGTTCCCACTCCCCCAATTGCGCTTTATACAGCCCCTCGCAATTCCATAGCCGAGGCATATCATGACCTATCATCCCAAATCGGAGTTCATCGCAACCATGATGGAACGCGGGTTCCTTGCGGACTGCACCGATTATCAGGGCCTGGATGAGGCGCTGGTGAACGGTACCGTGACGGCCTACATCGGTTATGATGCCACCGCGCAGTCGCTCCATGTGGGCCATCTGCTGAACATCATGATGCTGCGCTGGCTGCAGAAAACCGGCCATCGCCCCATCACGCTGATGGGCGGCGGCACCACAAAGGTGGGCGACCCCTCTTTCCGTTCGGATGAGCGCCCGCTGCTGGGCCCGGAGCAGATCGACGCCAATATCAACGGGATGAAGCAGGTATTTGCAAAATACCTCTCCTATGGCGACGGTGCATCGGACGCGCTGATGCTCAACAACGCGGAATGGCTGGACAATCTGAACTATTTGGAGTTCCTGCGTGACATCGGTCGACATTTCTCGGTCAACCGGATGCTGTCTTTTGAAAGCGTCAAGTCCCGCCTGGACCGCGAACAATCGCTGTCGTTCCTTGAATTCAACTACATGATCCTGCAGGCCTATGACTTCCTTGAGCTGAACCGTCGCTATGGCTGTGTTCTGCAGATGGGGGGCTCGGACCAATGGGGCAATATCGTTAACGGCATCGACCTGACCCGCCGGGTTCTGGAAAACGAGATTTATGGCCTCACCTCCCCGTTGTTGACCACATCCGACGGGCGCAAGATGGGCAAGTCTCAGGGCGGCGCGGTCTGGCTGAACGGCGACATGCTGAGCCCTTATGAATTCTGGCAGTTCTGGCGCAATACCACTGACGCCGACGTCGGACGTTTCCTGAAGCTCTATACCGAGCTGCCGGTCGAGGAATGCAACCGCCTCGGAGCCCTGCAAGGGTCAGAAATCAACGAAGGCAAGGTGATTCTGGCGCGCGAGGTTACAACATTGCTGCATGGCGCTGACGCCGCTGCGGCAGCCGAAGCAACCGCGCGTGAAGTCTTTGAAAAAGGCGGCATTGGCGACGATCTGCCCACCCTGTCCCTAAGCGCGGCGGACCTCGGAGACGGCATTTCCATCGTGCAGTTGATTGTCAAATCAGGCCTCGCAAAAACCGGCAAGGAAGCCAAGCGCCTGATCGCCGAAAACGGCGCCAAGCTGGATGATCAACCCTTGACCGATGGCGGTCTGATGATTGACGCGGCGGCGCTGTCCTCTCCGATCAAACTGAGCGCAGGAAAGAAACGCCACGCTCTGGTACAACTTCAGGGCTGAGGCATTGGACGCAAACAAGGTTAGAACAGGGGCGCAGAGCATGCGCCCCTTTTTCGTGCCTTAGGGTTACAACACAAACAGATCCAAAAGCGTCAGAATGACGAACACCGGCACAGATAATAAAATCGCGATCACAAAAGCCGCGGTTTTTGTCATGCGTGAACAGGGCGCTTCGATCCCGTATACTTTAATTCGATTTCTCATGGCTCCATTAACCATCATTTAGGTTTCACCGGAGTTAATACGGCGTATGTTTGACACCCGTCCCGCCGAGCTCATGCCGCATGACAGCCAAGCCAACGCCGACACGAATGCCAACGCGCGCGCGTTGCCGCAATCCCAGGAATTTGCCAAGGCCCTCCGGATCAGTGGGCAAAACCCGATGCAACTGGACCGCATGCAGAACATGTTGGTTCTGCGGCGCAAGATCTTTGGACGGATGCCTGTTGCGATGATCAATCGTGCAGAGCTGCAAGACCCCTCTCTGCTGTTTAAAATCCTGCAGGAAGAAGGGCTGCGACGCACGCCGGTTCTGCTGTCCCCGGAACGCCCTACGCCAGAGCTTGCCCGTCTTGGTGCTCTGCCGCTGATGACACCTGTTTCGGTTGCAGTTCTCTCCCTTGCGGGAACATCGGCGGACCGTCGGGGGCGGCTTCGACAAAAATGGCGCAACCGCCTCTGCGTGGCGGAACGCTCTGACCTTCGGGTTACGCGTCAAAACCAGCCGCTTGATGCGGATCACTGGCTCCTGCGTGCGGACAAGGCACTTCAGAAAACCCGCGGATACCAAAGCTGGCCAATCGGGCTGACTCTGGCGTATGCCAAGGCAAACCCCGGTCGGGCCAAACTGTTTCAGGCACATCTGGGAAAAGAGGTGGTCGCCGGCATTCTGGTTCTGACCCACGCCGCCCGCGCTACCTACCACGTTGCACATAGCAGTCATCTGGGCAAAACACTGAATGCCCATAACCTGTTGGTGTGGAACGCACTGGAATGGCTGGCTGCGAAAAGGATCTCTACGTTCGACCTTGGGGTGATCAACACCGAGGATGCAGAAGGTCTGGCCCGTTTCAAACTGGGTACCGGCGCAGATGTGCAAAAGCTGGGCGGCACCTGGGTCTACTGGCCACCTTTGGGGCGCAGTTTTGCCCCGCTTGCATCGCTCGACCTCAATCTCATGCGAGCCTGAGAGGTCTGAGGTCACAGCCGCTACAAACGACCCGCGCCGCGCCCTTTGGGCGCGGCGCGGGTCGTTTCGGGCATCGCCCGAAGCGAAAAACCTCTCTGCGACCGGACTTATTCAGCCGCCTTCTCTTCCAGAATCAGCCACTCTTCCTCAGCAGCCGCCAATTTCTCCTGACGTTCCACAAGGGCTTCGGTGGCCTTCTTGAACTTGATCGGCTCACGCGTGAACAGCTCCGGGTCCGCCATCAGCTCTTCCAGTTTGGTGATCTCTTTCTCGAGACGCTCAATCTCTGCTGGCAAAGCTTCAAGCCGGTGCCTTTCCTTAAAACTCAAGCCCCCTTCGGCCTTGGCCTCAGCCTTTGGCTTGGTCTTTGAGACTTTGGGTTTGGCAACCACTTCCACGGCCTCATCCGGCTGGCGCTGCGCAAGGTAGTCGCTCCATCCGCCCGCATAAACCGTCGCCTTACCATTGCCCTCCATTGCGATAGTGGTTGTCGCCACCCGGTCCAGAAAATCCCGGTCGTGGCTGACCAGAAGGACAGTCCCATCATAGGCGTCCAGCAGCTCTTGCAGAAGATCCAGCGTTTCCACATCCAGATCGTTGGTGGGTTCGTCCAACACCAGAAGGTTCGAGTTGCGCGCCATCAGACGGGCCAGCAACAAGCGGGCCTTCTCACCGCCGGAAAGGGACCGCACCGGTGCGCGCACCTGCCGTTCATCGAACAGGAATTCCTTGAGATATCCAACCACATGTTTGGGCTGGCCACGCACCATTACCTGATCCGCTTTACCTGAAATCCGCATGGACGGATCTGAAGTCAGGTTTTCCCACAGGCTAAGATCCCCGTCCAATTGATCACGGGTCTGGTCGAACAGAGCAATTTCCAGATTGGTTCCCAACTTTACCTGACCAGCGTCGGGGTCTTCCATCCCCAGAAGCATCTTCAACAGCGTGGTTTTGCCCACCCCGTTGGGTCCGACAAAGGCCACGCGATCGCTGCGCTGAACCTTCAGATCGAAATTCGACAGAATCACTTTATCGCCGAACGACTTTGCGAGACCTTCAGCCTCAATAACCTTACGGCCGGATTTGGGTCCGCTTTCCAATGCCAGCTCCGCCGCGCCCTGCCGTTTGATCTGAGAGGCCCGTTCCGCCTTCAGGTCCTGCAAGGCACGCACCCGCCCCATATTACGTTTGCGACGCGCACTGATTCCCTCGACAGCCCAGCGGCTTTCTGACTTGATCAGACGGTTGAGCTTGTGTCGGGCCTGATCTTCTTCGTCCCAGATCTTGTCACGCCAAGCCTCGAATTCGGCGAAACCTTTTTCCTGACGCCTGACCTGACCGCGATCCACCCAGAGGGTTGCACGGGTCAGAGCATTCAAAAATGCGCGGTCGTGTGAGATCAGAACAAACCCCGCGCGGGTTGAGGACAGCTCATCCTCAAGCCACTGAATCGCGGATATATCAAGGTGGTTGGTCGGCTCATCCAGCAACATCAGATCAGGGGCTTCAGCCATCAGCTTGGCCAGCGCTGCACGGCGACGTTCGCCACCAGACGCGGTCTCTACCGCCCGGGCCGGGTCAAATTTCAGCCCTTCCCCTGCCCTCTCGACCTTGTACATCTCTCCGGGTTCCAGCCCGCTGGCGGCAAAATCCCCAAGGGTGGCAAACCCCTCCATCTTGGGGTCCTGCTCCATATAGCCGACCGATTTTCCCGGCGGCACCACAATGGAACCCGTGTCGGCCTCAACCAGGCCAGCCATGACTTTCATCAAGGTTGATTTGCCCGATCCGTTGCGCCCGACAAGGGCCACCCGGTCACCGGGTTGAACCACCAGATCAAGGTCGGAAAAGATAGGATCACCCCCAAAGGTGAGAGAGATCCCGTTCATCTGAAGAAGAGGAATACGTGCCATGTCAGCCAGCTAAACCGCTGGCCACATTACGTCAACGTTCACGCATCCATCTTTTGTGGAAATGCTGGGCTCAACCGGCGACCGCACGTAGCAAACGTTTGCGAGATGCAGGAATCGCACCGATCTCCAAACCGGTGAACACATGGAGCGTGTTCATATGGGAATCGACCACAGCGTGATCACTGACCCAGCCTCCCATCAGCAGATATGTCCGCAACAAGGGCGGCATCCGAAGCATGGCTTTCTTTGCATCCGGCTTCCGCCGCAACCGGGCCGCAAATTTGAACACATTGGGCGCCTTGACCCGCGGCAACCAGCGTTTCGGAGCCAGATGGCGGTGTTTCAGCATAGCAAAAGCATCCAGATAATCCTGGGTTTCCGTCCCCGCAAAAGAGGAGCACCCAAACAGCATCTGGATATTATTCTGGTCGACAAAGGCGGTCATTGCGCCCCAGGCAACACGCAGAATATCCGCGTCATTGCAGGACGGATGGATGCAGAAACGCCCCATTTCGACCATACGACCTTCGAAGGTCTGGAGCGCAGAAAGATCATAGAACTGTGCCGAATAGCTATTTGGAACCTCTGTTCCACCACCCAACATCAGCATGCGGAAGCAGCACACCAACATGCCGGACCGGGTATCCTCGACCAGAACATGCGCGCAGCTCGGGTCAAAGTCGTCCTGATCCACCTCAGACGTGTGAAAGCAAAGTGTTCGCAAGGCCTGAGCCGCGGCGATATCCGCCTCGGAAGATGCCAGTCGGGCACGATAGCGCCCTTTGCTCAGCAACAGATCAGTTTCAGACATGCTGTCACCCCACCTCATCGGGTCATTTCATCGGAGTTGGCGTCCGCACCTTTTGCGTCCCGTTTACATAGGCTCCGTGACAGTCAAATGAAGGCCTTCCGGCGATATGAGCCGAAATCAATTGTCGTCGATAAAGTTACCCGGACCAAAGTTACCCAAGTTACCCAACAGCTGACGCAGGAAGGTTTTGTCTTCGATGCTTGAGCTTGTGACACGACGTTGCAAAGGAATGACCCGGCCATCTTCAAGTCCAAAACGTTGGACCCCTGTGACAGTGCCGCCTTCGTTGAAGTTGATGGCAACCAGCTCGCGCGAGATCGTTTTGGGCTCGAGCCCGCCGCGCTGACGAATGACGGAAGACACATAGTAATAGCCGCTTTCGTTCAAAACGCCCGACGCGGAAGGAACACCAATGGTCTCGGCCACCGAATCCTTGGTATCGATTCCGGGAACGATGTCCGCCAAATCACCTTCGCTGGGCACGTATCCGTGCTTGCGATCAATGGGGCTGCAGGCTGCAACCACTGCGAAGGCAAACGCCAGCGCTGTTCCCTTCAGAGCTGCCTTGATAGTGTTGCTCTGCTTAAAAAGACCTGCGCGCATGTACCGATAACCCTCTCTGGCTTGAACCCGGCTCTGAACCCGATTACCTAAACCAAAGCCCCGGTTCAAGAAATGAAAGAGTTCTTAATGTCACAAAGCGCTATCTTCCGCGTATCCGACCTGGATCAGAACGCGCCCACGGCCTTTGATTTACGCCCGGAGGCCGAAGCGCTGGCGAAACTTGCCACGGAATTTGGCGTCGAAGATCTACGCAAGGTGCGCTTTGCCGGTGAGATCCGCGCCCGTGGTCGCCGCGACTGGGAACTGAAAGCCACATTGGGGGCGACCATCGGACAAACCTGTGTTGTGTCGCTTGAGCCGATGAACACGCGGGTGGACGAACCTGTTCATCGTATCTTCCTGGCTGACCTGCCCACGCCCGAGGGCGCTGAGGTGGAGATGCCCGAGGATGACAGGTATGAACAACTTGGCCCCGAGATCGACATCTTCGCGCTCATGGCCGAAGCTCTGGCTTTGGTGATTCCAGAGTTTCCTCGCAAGGACGGTGCGGAACTCGGCGAAGCGGTATTTGCCGAACCTGGCGTCACACCTATGCGGGATGAAGACACCAAACCCTTTGCAGGGCTGGCCGCTTTGAAAGATGCGCTCAAGAAAGACGATTAAATTATCGCGGGCGTGCATTTTTAAGTGGAAGAGTTTTCCCGCCTGACCTAAAAACCGCTTGCGCTATTGAAGATTCTGAGTATTTTCGCGCGCTCATCGGATTTATCGTTGGACATCGGACAGGCTGCGGCCTAAACGCACGTCACACCGATTGAACACGGAACACGAAACGCGCCGCGGGCATGCCCCAAGGCCCCAATGTACAAAGGTTGAGACATGGCCGTCCAACAGAACAAAGTATCCAAATCGCGCCGCAACAACCGCCGCGCGCACGATGCACTGGTTGCTGCAAACCCGAACGAGTGCCAGAACTGTGGCGAACTGAAGCGTCCGCATCACGTTTGCCCGTCTTGCGGTCACTACGACGACAAAGAAGTTGTTGCACAAGCTAACGAAATCGATCTGGACGAAGACGCGGCCTAAGCCGTCTTCCATTTGACGTCAGGCAGGCCTTCGGATGACCGGTACCACCGCTTCCCGTCAGGATAAGTCTGACCGCATTACCATTTCGGTTGACGCCATGGGCGGAGATGCCGGTCCCTCAGTCGTGGTGGCCGGCATTGCCAAATCCGCGAAGAAGAACCCGAAGATCGGGTTCATTCTTCACGGCCCAAAAGATCAGCTTGATCCGCTTGTTGCCCGTCGCCGTATTCTGCGCGATCGGGTCGAAATTCGTGACTGCCAGGGTGTGGTCACGATGGAAGACAAGCCCAGTCAGGTAATGCGTAATGGCAAAGGCACGTCCATGTGGTCGACACTGGACTGTGTTCGCAACGGCGAGGCGGACGGTGCCGTGTCCTGTGGCAACACAGGCGCTCTAATGGCGCTTAGCATGCTGAGATTGCGCAAGTTACCGGGCATCAATCGCCCGGCAATTGCGATTCTCTGGCCGTCCCGCAACCCACAGGGGTTTAACGTGATGCTCGACGTTGGCGCCGATGTGCGGGCCGATGCCGGTGATCTGTTGCAATTTGCCTTGATGGGCGTGTCCTACACGCGCAATTCGATGGACATCGCCCTTCCGCGCGTTGGCCTGTTAAATGTGGGCACCGAAGAGCACAAAGGCCGCGCCGAGCTGAAAGAAGCCTACAGTCTGATCAGTGACAGTGCTGAAGCGGCGAATTTCGAATTTGTGGGGTTTGTCGAGGGCAGCGATATTCCCGGTGACATCGCGGATGTCATCGTCACCGACGGCTTCACCGGCAATGTCGCCATCAAGACAGGCGAAGGCACTGCAAGCCTTATTCGCACCGCGCTGCGGGAAGCATTTGAATACTCTCTGCTGTCCCGGTTTGCGGCAGTGCTGGCCCTGACCTCCCTCAAGCGCCTCTCCAAACGGATAGACCCGCGCCGGGTAAACGGCGGTGTTTTCCTTGGCTTGAACGGAACCGTTGTAAAATCCCATGGCGGCGCAGACGCCACCAGTGTATCTGCAGCCGTGAAGCTGGCATTCCGACTGGCAGAGCACGGTTTTGCACAAAAACTGGCCGCGCGGGTTGCATCCGCCGGGGAGCTTACCCAAGATGGGTCCGCCACAGTCAAGACTGGCGCACCCGAATAGACGACACATAAAAGGCAGGCACAGATGACGCGACGCGCAGTGGTTATCGGAACCGGACATTATCTCCCCGAACGCGTGGTCGAAAATGCCGAATTTGAAGACAAGCTGGACACCACCGATGAGTGGATTCGTACCCGCTCTGGAATTGAGCGCCGCCATTTTGCCGCCGACGATGAAACCACCTCTGAGCTGGCCACCAAAGCGGCGCTGGCCGCGCTGAAGGATGCTGGCCTTGACGGGTCGGATGTGGACGCCATAGTTCTTGCAACCTCCACCGCCGATCTCACTTTTCCTTCAGCCGCAACCATGGTTCAGGCCGCCATTGGGATGACCCGCGGCTTTGCATTTGACGTTCAAGCGGTCTGTGCCGGTTTTGTTTATGCCCTCAGCAATGCAAATGCGCTTATTGTTTCAGGACAGGCAAGCCGCGTTCTGGTCATCGGCGCAGAGACGTTTAGCCGCATTATGGACTGGAGTGATCGCTCCACCTGCGTGCTGTTTGGCGATGGCGCCGGTGCTGTGCTTCTGGAAGCGCAGGAACAACCTGGAACCAATAGGGACCGGGGTATCCTGTCGACGGATCTCAACTCGGATGGTCGCTACAAGGATCTCCTTTATGTGGATGGCGGTGTTGGAACGCGCACCACCGGTTATCTGCGCATGCAGGGCAACCAAGTCTTCCGCCATGCCGTTGAAAAGCTTGCGAAAACCGCTCATACCGCGTTAGATCGCGCAGGGTTGAGCGCCGATGATGTGGACTGGATTGTCCCGCATCAGGCCAACATCCGCATCATCCAGGGCACCGCAAAAAAGATGGGCCTGCCAATGGAAAAGGTGGTAGTGACGGTTCAGGATCACGGCAACACATCTGCCGCATCCATTCCGCTGGCGCTGTCAGCCGGCAAAGAACGCGGCCAGATCAAAGAAGGTGATTTGGTCGTTACAGAAGCCATCGGAGGCGGTCTGGCATGGGGGTCAGTGGTGTTGCGCTGGTAAAGCGAACTTGCGTGTAAGATTTTATAAGCAATTCATTGATATTGACAGGTAAAATCTCTGCACCCTATGTTTTTGAAAACAACGGGGACTGGAATGAGCGAGAAAACACTTACACGTATGGATTTGAGCGAGGCTGTCTTTCGCGAGGTTGGCCTTTCACGAAACGAAAGCGCACAGTTGGTGGAAAGCATGTTGCAACACATGTCGGATGCTTTGGTGCGCGGAGAACAGGTTAAGATCTCCTCCTTTGGTACGTTCAGCGTCCGGGACAAGTCCGCGCGTGTCGGACGCAACCCGAAAACAGGTGAAGAAGTGCCGATCCAGCCGCGTCGGGTACTGACCTTCCGACCGTCTCACCTGATGAAGGACCGCGTAGCAGAGGGCAACCGTAAGTAACAACGGGACCCGAACGAATGTCTAAATCACCAGATGCCTTCCGCACCATTAGCGAAGTTGCGGATTGGCTGGCGGTCCAAGCGCATGTGCTGCGCTTTTGGGAAAGCAAGTTTCCTCAATTGAAGCCAGTAAAACGGGCGGGTGGTCGCAGGTACTACCGTCCGGCTGATATGCTATTGCTTGGGGGCATTCGATACCTGCTGCATGACGAGGGCATGGCAATCAAGGATGTGCAGGCCCTTTTGCGGGAAAAGGGGGCGGCGCATATTTCAGCCAAGTCGCACCCGCTTGACGAGCCGTTCACTCCAGGCGCTGCCGGTGATCCAAACGGAGCACAAAAAAGCGCAGAGGAAGACACCTCAGCACCGCAAACACCGGACGTTCAAGCGGACGTTATGGAAGCGGCACCGGAACCGGCGGCGGATCTCGCTAAGCCTCCAGAAAGCGTTCTGGCGGATCAAACCGCTGCTCCTGCGGCAGCCGCTCCCGCAGTCCACACATCGCCAGCGGCGGTGCAACCTGTCGGGCAAGTTACGACTGCGCCAGTAGCACCAGTGGCTGCCCCGGAGGCACCTGTCATGGCTTCTCCGGCGGCGGCGGTTGGTCCGGTTGCAGCAGGTGTTCATCAACCGCAAGCACCGGCAGTGCAAACCAATCAGCCAGTGCCAACCAGCTTCTCCCCTGCTGCCGGGGCACCGTCGGCTAATGACCCCACGGGTTCGGTTTCTCCAGCGCCCCCAACCGCAGCAGCCCCGGCACCAGTTCCCACACCTGCTCCAGCTCCCACTCCTGCGCCAGCTCCTTCAACTGCGCCAGCTCCTTCAACTGCGCCTGAAAGCTCGGGCCAGACCGCGCTGGATCTTGGCCCGGTCGCGAGCCCACCGCAGGAAAACCCAACTGAAAAGGCCGAGCGTTTGCAGTCTGCGCTCACCGGATCTGCGGTGCAAACGCACACTGCAGCACCGGCTCCATCCCCAAGCACAGGAGCCCAGCCCGGCCTTTGGGATACGGCTGCTCCTCAGGACCAGAGCGCTGTTCCCCAAACACCCGCTGCTGCGACACCAACACCGATAGAGACACCCGGCGTGGTGCACGCGCCAGAAGTTGCCCCCCCTGCAATGGTGGAAACACCTGCACCGGTAGAGACGCCATCGACAGCAGCACCGGCAATGGCGGAAATACCTGCAGCGGTACAAACGCCAGCGACTGCAGCACCGACAACGATGGAAGCATCTGCTGCGATGCAAGCGCCTACAGCTGCCCCCCCTGCGCCAGCTGACAAGAGCTTTGAACAGGATTTTGCCCCGCAGACCTCAGCAGCTGCAACGCCGACGCCTCAACCAGCGGCAGCCGTTCCAACTGCGCCGAATCCGGTTTCAGCAATCACCGACCTGCCAGAAACTCAGGAAACTGAGGCACCTGCGCACCCTGCCCCTGAAGGCTTGGTGGATGCCCCCGCGGCTCCCGCAGGAGTAGCGGCCGATACCTTCGCCCCAATGACCGAAGCCGCCGATGAAAATGTAACTGCGGCACAAGACACGAACCTGACCACCGACACGCTTGCCGAAATACCCGTGTCCGCGGCGCCAGTCTATGAAACGCCAGGTGTCGAATCTGAAACCTCTTCTCCTGAAGTTGAGACAGTAGAACAGCCGTCTTTTGACACGGCTCCCGCGACGTTTGCCGCGCCTGAGACACCCGTATCTCCGCAGCCAGTTCCTCCACAACCGCTTGCTGCGCCAGCTGTACATGCTGCCCCAACCGAAGAGGTCACGGTCAGCCACGCCACGCCTGCGCCAGCACCTCATACCGCGGCGGCGCCAGCCCAGGTTGAGGCACCTGCAGAGACAGCGAGCCATCCATCAGCTCCTGCTGCCGCTCCGCAGCCGATTGCAAGCCCGCAGCCAGCAGCCGCGCCTGTGCAGGACCCCGTTTCTGTGGCCGATATTGTTGAAGAGGGTGCAGACGGGCTTTCATCCGGTGAGAATCAGGTGGAGCAAATTCCTGCGGCTGAGCCTGCAGTCGAGCTACCGGTCACAATTTCTCAACCACACCCTCCCGCAGAGCCAGAAGCCGATTCGGCTCCTTCGGGCTGGGTGACCGGCGAAGTACAGCCAGAGGACGCACCCGCACCTGAGATTGAGCATGTTGCATATGCTCAGGAGTCAACTCCCCCCGCCTTGCCGGAGGCTGGATTTACCCCTGCCCCAAATCTGCCGGAAGACTCACCAGCCGATCTTCTGCCCGCAACTTCTGCGTCAGAACCGAACGCGGGGCTGACACCACCTCCCGTCGAACCGACAGCGCCTGAGCCGTCGATTCCCTTTGTAGACGACAGCGATGCGCCCTATGTGGCGGTCCCGCCTGCCGACACGCAGAATATGGACGTCTCCCATTTTGCGGCGGCAGCGGACCACAGCAGTGTTGAGGAAGAGCTCGTTTCCACGCCGGATGCAGCAACCGAAGGTCTGGTGGATGAATCGATCACAACTGTCCAGCTTGCTATCGCGGATTCAGATGTCACCGAAGGGACCTTGGCCCCCACAGAAATAGAAGAGGCTGAACCTGCGCGTCCGCGGGTCATCGAAGTTTTGGATTTCGACCCACAGATTGCAGCTGCCTCGGTACCAAGCATGCTGTTGCGCGCGGCAAAGCTCTCTGAAATTCCCACGCAAAATCAGCAAGCTATCGCTGAGTGCATTGCGGATCTGCATACGCTTGTGCAACGGGCATAAATTTAGGCCAAGATGGAAGAAAAATGGTTTTCCCTCTTGCCCCTGCCGTCAGAACCAGTAGAAAGCTCCCTCATCGGGCTATGGCGCAGCCTGGTAGCGCGTCCGTCTGGGGGACGGAAGGTCGCAGGTTCGAGTCCTGCTAGCCCGACCAAACAACCCCGCAAAAACGCCTGGGTGGCTCTCACCCGGGCGTTTTGTGCATCTGGGCTCCGGATGCCGGACCCTTGGCCAAGAATGGCAGAACGTATGACGGGGACACAGCGTCCCTTGAGCCGGAGGACAGGATCATGACCACTGAAACCACAGGCGTTTTGCCGTGTCAGGACATTCAGATGATGCTGGATGCCGGCGAAATCCAACTGGACCGCCCGGCAGCCGAAGGACAGATTCAACCTGCAAGCCTGGACCTGCGCCTTGGCACTGTGGCCTACCGCGTGCGCGCATCGTTCCTTGCTGGCCAGACGCAATCCGTCCGCAAGCGGCTGGACGAGTTTGAGATGCATCAGATCGACCTCGAAGGCGGGGCCGTCTTGGAAAAGGGCTGCGTCTATGTGGTGCCTCTGATGGAGCGGCTGGCGCTGCCCGATGACATTTCGGCCGTGGCCAATGCAAAGTCATCCACTGGTCGGTTGGACCTTTTGACCCGGACCATTACCGATGGCGGGGAAGAGTTCGACCGGATCAAACCGGGCTACTCTGGCCCGCTGTATGCGGAAATCTGCCCGCGTTCTTTCTCGGTTCTGGTGCGGCCAGGTATGCGGTTGAACCAGATTCGCTTCCGCCGGGGACAAGCCGTTCTGCCCGACGCCGAACTGCGTGCTCTGCATGCCGAGGCTCCGCTGGTGGACGGACTGGCCGTCATCGAAGACGGTCTGGGCTTTTCAGTAGATTTAAAACTCCCCGGCACCGACCTTGTTGGATATCGCGCCAAACCCCATACCAGTGTGATCGATCTGGATCGGATCGGTGTCTATGATCCCAAAGAGTATTGGGAAGAAGTCCGCAGCGACAATGGCCGCATCATTCTGGATCCCGGTGCGTTCTACATTCTGGTGAGCCGCGAAGCCGTCCACATCCCACCGGCCTACGCTGCTGAGATGGCGCCCTATCTGGCGATGGTTGGTGAGTTCCGCGTGCATTATGCGGGTTTCTTTGATCCCGGTTTTGGTCACGCCGCCGCCGGGGGCACCGGCTCACGCGGTGTTCTGGAGGTCCGTTGCCACGAAGCGCCTTTTGTGCTGGAGCATGGTCAGATCGTCGGACGGCTGGTCTACGAGAAAATGGCGGCCGTACCGGACCAGCTTTATGGCGCCGGGATTGCCTCAAACTATCAGGGCCAGGGGCTGAAACTTTCGAAACACTTCCGCACGCCTGGCTGATCGCTCGGCCTAGGAGTTTGAATTGCGCTTGGCACGCCGTGCCTGGCGCATGGCACGTATACGCTCGCGTTCTGCACGCTCCTCGTCGCTCATCTGCCGTTTGCCGCCTTTGGGCTGATCGCTCATCGCGCGAAAGCCTGCGTCAACGCCGCGGTTTACCAGCCGTCCGATCACCCGGCGCAGAATC
The DNA here is from genome assembly GCF_056159265.1 of Epibacterium sp. ABZ3_068. Lineage (NCBI taxonomy): Bacteria > Pseudomonadati > Pseudomonadota > Alphaproteobacteria > Rhodobacterales > Roseobacteraceae > Epibacterium > Epibacterium sp. ABZ3_068. Next base: position 2,837,315 of record NZ_JBSWUV010000001.1, on the reverse strand, counting down.
ATATTGATCAACCAATTTGCATTCATCGCCTTGGCTCCCTTGTTCGCCTACGCCTTGTGACACAGGATTACGAAGATATTAGGGCGTCTGCTCTTTGTCAGCCGAGTCCGCCGCCGGTTTGGCGGCATCTTCTTCTGGGAACAGCTCTGCCTGTTCCTCTTCCGGCTCATCCTCATCGTCCCGCCCACCAAGAGGCAGCGCACCCGGTGGAGGACGACTTTCCAGAAGGCCGGCCGAGCGCAATTCTTTTAGGCCCGGCAAATCACGGGCGCTTTCAAGGCCGAAGTGATCCAGAAAATGCGGCGTCACCACAAAGGTCACCGGGCGCCCCGGTGTCATCTTGCGGCGGCCCAGTCGGATCCACTCCATATCCAGAAGCTGATCGATGGTACCACGCGCCACCGAAACACCGCGAATCTCTTCGATTTCAGCGCGGGTGATCGGCTGATGATAGGCGACAATTGCTAGCGTCTCGATCGCGGCACGGGACAGTTTACGTTGTTCAACCGTCTCACGCTCCATCAGGAAGCCCAGATCAGGGGCGGTGCGAATGGCCCAGGCCTCTCCGACGCGGACCACACGGACACCACGCCCTTCATAGCGGCTGCGCAAATGCGCGACGGCCTCTGCCGGATTGCAGCCATGGGGCATACGGGACGCCAGTTCGCGCAGTGTCACCGGTTCGGCGCTGGCAAACAAAACGGCCTCGACCATACGCTCCTGTTCAGCCATCGGCGGCGCGTCAAAAAGCGTATCTGTGTCCAGCTGTTCGGGTTTTTCAGCCGTGTTCTGGGCTTGGATGTCCATTATTCACCTTCGTTCAGGCTGCGCAGTTTGATTGGTGCAAAGATGTCGCCTTGCCGCAACTCCAGCTTCCCTTCCTTGGCCAGCTGCAACGCAGCCGCAAAGGTGGCCGCTGTGGCCGAGCGCCGTTTGACAGGATCGCTGTGCCACCCATCCGGCAAATAGCTGATCATATCCGTCCAATCACCGGTAAAACCGATCAGGCTGCGCATACGTTCCAACGCCTGCTCCATGGTATAGACCGACTCGCGGTCCATCACGAAGGGGCGAAAATCATCTTTTGTACGGATCCGGGCATAGGCCTGCATCAAATCCAACAGGTTGGCGGAATAGGTCACGGATTTGACACGGGTCACACCTTCGCACATGCCCCGGACAAAGAAATTCCGTCCACGTTGATCCCGCGCCAGAAGCTGTGCAGCGCAATCCCGCATGGCCTGCAACCGTTCAAGCTGGAAAGCCAGATGGGCGGCCAGCTCTTCACCGGAGGGACCGTCTTCGGTTGGATCAGGCGGCAACAGCAGCCGGGATTTCAAAAAGGCAAGCCACGCCGCCATCACAAGATAGTCCGCCGCCAGCTCGATCCGAAGCTCTTTGGCACGTTCGACAAAGGTCAGGTACTGCCGCGCGAGCTCCAGAACAGAGATCCGGCGCAAGTCCACCTTTTGCGTGCGCGACAGCATCAAAAGAGCATCGAGCGGCCCTTCAAAGCCGTCGACGTCAACAATCAACGCTTCAGCCGCAAGCCGATCTTCGACCGATTGCGTATTTTCGGAAAAAAGCGTATTTTCAGCCATATACCTGTCCGCTCATGAGAGCGGATAGTTCGTCCTCTGCGGCGGAAATGTCAAGCGGCTGAGGCATCTTTCGCATCGCCAATGCGGCGGAGGCCCGCCGCTGCGCGTCCTGCGTCATTTCACCCGCAGCTTCGGCCACCGCAGTTCGGTCTGCGAGATTCGCATTACACAGCAAAACCACATCGCATCCTGCGGCAAGGGACCCACGCGTAATGTCCTCATAGGATCCCGACAGCGCCTTCATCGAGATATCATCGGTCATCAGAAGCCCATCAAACTCCATCTCGGACCGGATCATGTCTATCAATTTGGGAGACAGTGTCGCAGGCAGGCTGTCTATAGCCTCAAAGACCACATGAGCGGTCATAGCCATTGGCAGGTCATTCAACGCCTTGAAGGCTGCAAAATCCTGTACCGAAAGCTCGGCCTGTGACGCCGAAACGAGGGGGAGATCCAGATGGCTGTCGGACACTGCCCGGCCGTGGCCCGGTATGTGTTTCAGAACCGGAAGCACGCCGCCGTCCAGATGGCCATCGGAAACTGCACGCGCAAAGGCCACCACTGTATCCAGCGTCTCACCATAGCAGCGGTTCTTCAAGAACGGATGGGTATCAGGCGTTGCAACATCGGCAATGGGTGCGCAATTGCTGTCGATGCCCAAGCTTCGCAGCTCATGCGCAATCAGGCGGTAACGCAGGTACATCGCGCGTGCCGCCCCTGCTCCGGCTTGTGTCACATGGTCCAGCGGCGCTTGCCAGTCCCGCGCAAGCGGCGACCGCAGCCGTTGTACACGGCCACCTTCCTGATCAATGGTGATCAGGCAATCGTGGCCTGCAGCTTCCCGGAAATCATCGCACAGCGCGCGCACCTGGTCTGCCGACTCAATATTGCGGGCAAACAGGATGAAACCAAAGGGTTTGGTATCGGCAAAAAGGGCTTTTTCCTCGGCTGTCAGGCGGAGCCCTTCAGCATCAAGAATTGCAGCCCCGAACCGTGTCATCGGGTGGTCACCGGAATACAATCCGCGCTGCCAGCCACCAGAGCCGCACAGAAACGACGTGCGTCAGACAGATCGGCAAAGCCCATGGCCCGCAGGCGGAAGAACGTGCGACCGCCGCTTTCGGCCCGTTGGATAACCCGTTGCTTTCCTGACAGATAGTCTGAGAATTGCGCAGAGATCCGACCCCATTCCGCCTCGGCAACTTCCACGCTTTCATAGGCTCCTAGCTGGGCCAGACGCGTGCCAGACGGCAGACTCGCCGGATCCACATCAATTGCCGACGTATCCACAGCCGCAGGGGACACAGACGTCAGGCTGGCGCGGGACAGGCTGGATGGGCGCGCAGCCGGGCGCAGTGACACGCGCACACCGGGGGCGTCAAAAACCGCAGATGCGACAACCGGTTCGATCTGGCTCAGCGGCTCAGGCGGAACAATGGCAGGTGCAAGGGCTGCAACTTCAGTTCTGGACCCCGCCGCATTTGTAGGTGTAATTGGATCGACACCATCGGTCAGCTGCGCAACCAGCGCATCAATATCAGAGCTTTGAACACCCTGGGTCACTTGGGTCGCAGGCTGGCTCGGTTCGACGTCAGCCAACGCCAGGTTAAGGTTCACCGGCGTGTGCAGCGTTTCAATCTCGCTCAGCTGGGCAAAGGTTTTGTCGTCTTCGCTCAGATCCAGTTCAGGTGGCGCAAGGGTCAGGCGATCTGCAGGAGCTTCGGCAATACCTGTGGCCGCAACCGCATTGACAGCAAGGCCTTGGTTGTCCGCAGGACGCCCGCCCGGTTCGGAGGGTGAAACCCGCAACGGCCCTTCGGCAGCGCGCACAACAGGGATCCCGGTCACATCCCGCGTGATCAGGTTATAGCCCCAGTAGCCTACGCCGATGGTCAATGCGATCGAGGCAACCCCGCCAATTATCCCCAGAGTACGGGTCCAGTCCCGTTTTGCTGCGGGCGGGACATAATCCTGCCCGGCAGCGTTCGGAGCAAATCCGTTGCTCGGCGTTGCATATAAATTGTTGTCATATGCAGACTGCGCATATGTTTCAGTCCCAGGGCCGCTATAGCCGGAATGGCCAGCGCCGTTAGACTGTTGATAAGAAGAACCGCTTTGAGACGGTTCCTGCTTTTGGAATCCGCCTTGGGAATAGGCCTGGTGCGCACCGGCCTGCGTAAAATACGCCATATCCGCCTCTCTGCCCACGCGCACACGAATGAATCGCGTGCGACGGGTCTCTTTTGAACTCTGCCTCAGTCCAGCGGTAGCGTTTATTGGTTGCGAATTTGTTTTCGCTTTATCGCATTTCTTCCGCCGGTTTCACGCCAAGAATACCAAGCCCAGCAGAAATGACAACGGAAACGGCGCGCGCCAGCGCCAAATTTGCATGTGTTGCCGATTGGTCGCCATCCGTAACAAAACGTAAATTTTGGTTTGTTTTGCCAAGGTGATAAAGGCCGTGCAGTTCTGACGCCAGATCATACAGATAGAAGGCAACCCGGTGCGGTTCATTGGTACGCGCCGCGATTTCGACCAGACGCGGCCACTCTGACAGTTTTTTGACAACTGCCAACTGCGCAGGATCCGCAATCAGCGTCAGATCCGCCGAAGACAGGACTTCATCAGAGACGTCGACATTCTGCTCTGCGGCTTTACGCAGCGTCGAACAAATCCGGGCATTTGCATATTGCACATAGAAGACCGGATTATCCTTGGACTGCTCAAGCGCCTTGTCGAGATCAAAGTCAAAGCCTTGGTCGTTCTTGCGCGTCAGCAGCATGAACCGGGTCACATCCGCGCCCACAGCATCCACAACATCGCGCAGGGTCACAAAGGTCCCTGCCCGTTTGGACATTTTGAACTCGGCCCCGTCTTTGAACAGTTTGACCAACTGGCAGAGCTTGATGTCCAGCGGCACTTTGCCATCAGACAGCGCGGACACAGCTGCTTTCATCCGTTTGACATAGCCACCGTGATCGGCGCCAAAGACGTCGATCAGCTCATCAAAACCACGAGAAACCTTGTCGTAGTGATAGGCGATATCCGGCGCGAAATAGGTCCAGGCCCCATCCGATTTCATCACGGCCCGGTCCACATCATCACCATGGTCGGTGGATTTGAACAGCGTCTGCTCGCGCGGTTCCCAATCGTCAGGCTTCTTCCCCTTGGGAGGTTCAAGAACGCCGCGATAGATCAGGCCTTTTTTCTTCAGCTCTTCCAGCGCAGCTTCAATACGACCAGTGCCATAGAGCGACTTCTCGGAATAGAAGACGTCCATCTCGATGCCCAGGAGTGCGAGATCCTCACGGATCATCTCCATCATGGCATCCGTTGCAAAAAGGCGAATTTCGTCGAGCCAATACTGCTCACCCTTGTCGATGAACTGATCGCCGTATTTTGTTTTCAGAGCTTCACCAACGGGTTTCAGGTAATCGGCAGGATAGGTCCCATCAGGGAATTCGACCGTCTGACCGTGGGCTTCCAGATACCGCAGATAGGCGGAGCGCGCCAAGACATCAACCTGAGCGCCGCCATCGTTGATGTAGTATTCGCGCGTGACATCATAGCCTGCAAAATCCAGCAGGCTGGACAGCGCATCGCCAAAGACAGCACCACGGGTGTGGCCCACATGGAGCGGGCCGGTGGGATTGGCGGATACGTATTCCACATTGACACGCTTGCCCTGCCCCATGGTCGAGCGGCCATAATCGATCCCCCCAGCGAGGACCTTGCCCAGAACACCTTGCCAGACGCCGTCCGCCAGACGCAGGTTCAAAAATCCGGGCCCCGCAACCGAGGCTTCGGTGATGCGTGCGTCTTCACCCAGTTTGGCAGCCAGCGCATCCGCAATGTCACGCGGTTTCATTTTGGCTGGCTTGGCCAGCACCATCGCGGCGTTGGTCGCCATATCCCCATGCGCCGCATCGCGCGGCGGCTCTACCGCGACATTGGCAAAGTCGAGCCCTGCGGGCAGAGCCCCGTCCGCCACCATGGCGTTTAGGTTTTCGATCACAAGCGAATGAATATCGGTAAAGAGGTTCATATCCGGCGTCCTATTGTTCACTCCAGCGGATACCCACGCCCCGGCACAGGGTCAAGCTCTCCCATGTGATTTGATCATCTCCGGCGGCTACAAACCGGGATCTAAAGCGGTGAGGACGCCGCGCGGTCAGGAAAAATCTGCGCATGCAGTTGCAGAGCAAACCGGTCCGTCATCCCAGCAATATAATCAGACACCAGGCGCACGCGTGACAACTGGTCCGGGCAGGCTTGAATTTCAGGATGCCAGCGCGCGGGCATCTCCATCGGGTTTTCCAGATAATGCGTGAAGAGATCCTCGACCACTGTTGCCACATGACGGCGCACAACCATCACCGACGGCGCACGGTACATACGGGTGAACAAGAATGCGCGGATCATTTTCAAATCCTGCCACAGCGCATCCGAGAAAGCGACCACAGGGCGGCCAAGACCACGGACATCCTCGACGCTCTCGGCACCCGCATTGTCCAAATTTGCGCGCGTGGTGTCGATCACGTCAGAAACCAGCACCCCAAAAACCCGCCGCAGCGTCTCGTGGCGACGTCGGGTTGTATCCAGACCGGGGTATTTGCGATCCACTTCGGCAAAGGCATCGCGGATGATAGGCAGCGTCGAGATGTCCTCATCCGTAAAAAGACCTGCCCGCAGTCCATCGTGCAGGTCGTGATTGTTATAAGCGATGTCATCGGCAAGGGCCGCCACCTGGGCTTCGGTGCTGGCATGGGTCTCCAGCTCCAGATCCATATCTGCATTGCAGGCCGCCAGCGCCCAAGGCAGCGCGCCCACCACCGGACCATTATGTTTGGCAATGGCCTCCAGAGTTTCCCAGGTCAGATTCAGACCGTCAAACTCCGCATAGTGTTTTTCCAGCAAAGTGACGATACGAATGGCCTGAGCGTTGTGGTCAAATCCCCCAAAGGGCTCCATCAGCGCGTGCAACGCATCTTCACCCGTATGACCAAAGGGCGTATGCCCCAGATCATGGGCCAATGCGACGGCTTCCGTCAGCTCCTGGTTCACCCCCAACGCGCCGGCGATGGTGCGGGCAACCTGTGCAACTTCGATCGAATGGGTCAGCCGCGTGCGATAGTTGTCCCCTTCGTGCTCCACAAAGACCTGCGTCTTGTGTTTGAGCCTGCGAAAGGCGCTGGCGTGAATAATTCGGTCACGATCACGTTGAAAAGGAGAACGGAAGCTGCTTTCTTCTTCAAAGATGCGGCGTCCCCGGGTACGATCCGGCATGGTAGCGTAAGGCGCGTAGGTCAATGATCTTTTCCTTGAAGTAATCTTGTCGCCTAGCCTGCACCTTTCTATATATTAAGTTCCGCTGCAACACAGCATTGGAGAGATAATATGCAAATGCCCCCCAAAGTCACAGATCGGGCTTTTGAAAGACTGGCTGAGATCGGCGCTGCCGCACAGGGCCAGGCGCTGCGTATTGCCGTCGAAGGCGGCGGCTGCTCGGGCTTTCAATATCAGATCGAACTGGATGAACCGTCACAGGATGACCTGGTGCTCGAAGGCAATGGAGAAAAAGTTGTTGTCGACAGCGTGTCCCTGCCATTTTTGGCCGATGCGATCATCGATTTTTCAGAAGAGTTGATTGGCGCGCGCTTTGTGATCAACAACCCCAATGCAACAGCAAGCTGCGGCTGCGGCACATCCTTTTCAATGTAGGGTTTGTAACGGCGGGCATTCCACGGGCCAAGTCAGGATACTCTAGATCGCGCGCCCGCCCCTGGCAAAATATTCGTAGAATTGTTCGAAGTCAGGCGCGCTTCTTTCCGCGTCCCGCAGCAGCGCACCTTCGCGTTCGGGCAAAGCTGCCAGAACGCGACCACGCGCAGACGACCACGGCAGGCATCCCAAATGTTCATCGCTATAAATAACATGGGATAATGGGCGCATAACACCAGGTGCCTTTGCGCTGTGAATACCCATTGCCCCCCCTGGAAACCGATGGGTGAAGCCCCCTTGGCCAGCTGTCATCGACCACCACGCCCCGACAAAATAGGCATGGTAATCATCATGGGCACCGTCAAACCCATTGGCATCAAATCGATATCTCGCCATAGAAGCGGTCAGCGCACACTCCCAGGCCTCTGGCACCACGACACCGGCATATCGCAACGCAATACAGACCTCAGCCAGCAAATCCATATTTTGATCCAAGAAGGCGACAGTTCCCACGTTGTGCAAGCTGATCAGCGCCTCTGGCTGCAGCTCCGGGTCCACCCGACCATATTCTGACAAGTAGAAAACAATATGGGTCAGCTCATATGCAATTTTGATATTCGGCATCGCAAACCGGGCGCTTTGGTGCATGAACGAACGCAGGCGATCCGACAGCCCCGGATCCCGCGTCCCGACGTTACGGCGCGCCAGAAGACGCTCAGCCTCTCCACGTTGCAAATCCGAGAGTTCCGCATCAACAAGGCGTTGGCTGTCCACCCATTGCGCCAAGCGCTCTCCCTTGTTGCCGCAATTTCCCAAATCCTCAAGATCCATACAGATCGAAAGATAGAACCGATAGTATTGGCGAAAGAAAGAAATACGCCTCCCCACTGAATCATAAAACGGAGCGTAAAAATCCAACGGCAACTCCACCTCCGTTTTATGAGCGCACTCCAAAATATTTAACAGCTCTGCGTTTTCTTTGAGCCAAAAAACGTCATTCTCCGCACGTCGGCATTGAGAGAAACTGTGAATAAGCGCATCACAGGGATTACAGGTCGCCTGCCTCGGAAACCGATCCGCAAGAGAAATAACTTCTGCCATAAATCACCTTCTCTCAGTGTGTTTGCGCCGGGCATTCACCCGGCGCAACAAAGACTTAGCTACCGGAAGAAAACAGCATCACAGCTTCGCCGCAACGGATGTCCGCAGTTGCCTCAGGGGCTGAACCCGAAGAAAACATCTCTGTTGAAACACCATCAAATTCCGACGTTTCAGAAACCGGAGAGGAGCCCGAGGAAAACATGCTCACACCTTCGCCCGAAAACGCGTCCACCGAAACACGAACAGTGCGGGCGATTTCTTCTTTTTTCAATGCAGTCATTTTAAACTCCTAAGTTGCAGAACCACAACCTGAGTTCGAACCAAAAATCACACTCATTCAATGAATTTATTTTTCCGCCTAGAAATTTATTGAAAGCTGCACAAAATACTCACAGGCGAAGCCCTCAGCAATCAAGGACTAATTGATTTTATTAAAATATCCTCCACAAGATTATCCGCAAGACATTTTTGCAAAGATCCTTCGCCACACCCCTTATGCACCCATGGATTGCTGCAATGCCCATCGCTACCCCTTAACGTGTGATTCCCGGTTTCAGTGTCTTCAAATTCCACCAGCTGTACCCTTGCTCCGCTTCCGAGCATCGGCGATAGACAAGACAAGCAACCAGAATGCGGAGAGCCCCGAATGAAAATCGCGACCTTCAACATCAATGGCATCAAGGCCCGGGTGAATGCTCTGTGTGACTGGCTGGATGAAGCACAACCTGACATCGCCATCCTGCAAGAGATCAAATCCGTGGATGAGGCTTTTCCACGGGATCTGTTCGAAGACCGGGGATACATTGTCAAAACCCACGGGCAAAAGAGCTTCAACGGCGTGGCCATTCTATCCAAAATGCCATTGGAGGATGTAACACGTAGCCTGCCGGGCGATGAGGAAGACGTTCAGGCGCGCTGGATCGAGGCAACCGTGGTTGGCAAACAGGCCCTGCGGATTTGTGGCCTGTACCTGCCCAACGGTAACCCTGTGGAGCTGACATCCGATGGCAGCCCGATGCCCGGCGGCAAATACGACTACAAGCTGCGCTGGATGCAGCGTTTGCAAGAACGCGCAGAAACCTTGCTGGCGGAAGAGACGCCTTTCCTCATGGCGGGCGACTACAACATTATCCCCCAAGCCGAGGATGCCAAACGGCCAGAAGCCTGGAAAGAAGACGCGTTGCACAGGCCGGAAAGCCGCGCCGCCTTTCAGCGACTGGTCAACCTCGGCCTGACCGAAGCCTTCCGGGCCCGCAATCAGGCTCCTGGCCAATACTCCTTCTGGGATTATCAAGCAGGCGCCTGGAATCGCAATGACGGCATCCGGATTGACCATTTTCTGCTGAGCCCGCAGGCTGCGGATTTACTTCTGGACTGTCAGATTGACAAAGACATTCGCGGTCGCGAGAAACCTTCGGACCATGTCCCCGTCTGGATCGAGATCGACATCTGATCCCTGCGGTGCCGCGCTGCGCCTTGGCGCAGCGCCATGCCCAAGGGGGCAACTTCGTCCAACAGACGAAGCATGGCCCGCGCGGGAGAGCCCGACGTCGCCTTCACCTGAGTCATCAAGCGGTTACGTCGTGTCTGTAGATCCAGTCGAACTGGCGCACCATTTTTTCTGGTGCAAGCTGACCGGTCAACTTCAGTCCCAGATGCGCAGGCCAGGACAAAGGCACACGCAGGTGGAATTTCCAGGCATTGCGGTTGGCTGCGTCAATCACTTTCTGCGCGCGCGCGCGCCGAAGCATCTGATACTGCTGCAATCCCACCTCGATGCTATCAGCGGTATGAAGGCTTTGCGCCAATACCCAGGCATCCTCCAAAGCGAGATTGGCGCCCTGCGCCATAAACGGGAGCGTCGGATGGGCCGCATCGCCCAAAATCGCAACACCGCCGGACTGCCAGGTTTGCGCCACCGGGTGACGGAACAAACCCCATAGCCCGGTGCGTTCCACCGCAGATAACAAACGCCCCGCATCCCCACCAAATGCCGAAAACGCCCGGCGCAAATTTTGAGGATCGTCCTCAAATGCCCATCCTTCGTCGACCCAAGCCCTCTGCTCCTGAACCGCGACAAGGTTCACATGACTGCAGTCCCGCAGCGGGTAGGCAACCAAATGACGCCCTGGCCCCATAAAAATCTGCGCCTCAGGCGGAAGACCTACTGTATTCGGGACGATCGCACGCCACGCCACCTGTCCGGTAAAAAAGGGTTTCACATCGCCATTCAGCGCCACGCGCGTACACGAATGAAGCCCATCGGCGCCAACCACAAGGTCGGCACACAGGGACGAGCCATTTGCCAACTGAACCGTTGGCCGATGTCCAGGTTCAACAGACTGAACACGTTGCAGCAAGCGCACCTGAACGCCCGCGCCCCGAGCAGCGTCAGCCAGAATGCCGATTATGTCCGACCGATGCACAAAATAATACGGCTGATCCGCGGCAAACTGATCAAAATCCAGTTTAACAACCGCATCACCATTTTTGTGCTTTCGCAGGGTTACGCCATGGGACCGCGGAGACTTCCACGCGAGCTGTTCCTGCAAGCCAAGCGCCTTGACTACAGCGACCCCATTGGGTGTAATCTGCAGCCCTGCGCCAACTTCGGAGATTTCCTCGGCCTGCTCCAGAACGGTGACCCGTGCACCATGAGCACGCAGAGACAACGCCGCCGCCAACCCGCCAATTCCAGCGCCGATAATAACGATCTTCTGATCTTTGAGATCCATGACACCTAATTCCGTGCCCCCCACCCCCTTCATAAAGAAAAAGACGCCAGAGCAAAAGAGCGCTGGCGTCTTTAACGACTTATAATACGGTGTGCGATAAGCGCACTTCAATCGTCGCGGTGGACTTTTTCCCGGCGCTCGTGACGCTCCTGGGCTTCCAGGCTCATCGTTGCGATGGGCCGGGCATCCAGGCGTTTAAGGGAAATAGGCTCACCTGTCACATCGCAGTACCCGTACTCACCTTCGTCGATGCGGCGCAAAGCTGCATCGATTTTGGCAACCAGCTTGCGCTGGCGGTCACGGGTGCGCAGTTCCAGCGCACGATCGGTTTCTTCGCTTGCACGGTCAGCAACATCGGGAATGTTGCGCGTGCCATCCTGCAGTCCCTCGATCGTGTCACGGCTGTCTGCAAGGATATCGTGCTTCCAATTGATAAGTTTGCGTCGGAAGTACTCGACCTGCCTTTCATTCATGAAAGGCTCATCTTCGGCCGGGCGATAGTCATCCGGCAGAAACACTTCTTGCTTCATTTCGGCTCCTTCGGTCTGGCCCATAATGTCCGTCTCTTTATTGCTGTTCTCAAACATATGGCGTCCCATGCCGCTGCGTTTATCCCCTCGTGGATCAATTGTCACTACACAATCCTACCAACGTGAGGTTAAAACGGCCTTTAACACCATACAAGTGGTCCAAGTTCAAGTTCCGGGAGCGAAATACATGCATTTTCAGGGCACTAAAGAATATGTTGCAACTGATGATCTCAAAGTCGCGGTTAATGCAGCGGTGACTTTGGAGCGCCCACTGCTGGTCAAAGGTGAACCGGGCACTGGCAAAACAGAGTTGGCCAAACAGGTGGCCACGGCGCTTGGCCTTCGGATGATCGAATGGAATGTGAAATCCACAACCCGCGCGCAACAGGGGCTGTATGAATATGATGCGGTCAGTCGACTTCGCGACAGTCAGTTGGGTGAAGAGCGGGTGCACGACGTCAAGAACTACATCAAGAAAGGCAAGCTCTGGGAGGCTTTTGAGGCCGACGAAAAAGTCGTGCTGCTGATTGATGAAATCGACAAAGCGGATATCGAGTTTCCAAATGATCTTTTGCAGGAACTCGACAAGATGGCATTCCATGTCTACGAGACCGGCGAAACGGTAACAGCACGTCAGCGCCCGATCATCATCATCACCTCGAACAATGAAAAAGAGCTGCCGGATGCTTTTCTGCGGCGCTGTTTCTTCCACTACATTCGTTTTCCGGATGCCGACACGATGAAAAAGATCGTCGAGGTTCACCACCCAGGCATCAAGGAAGCGCTTCTGACAACTGCGCTGACGCAGTTCTATGACATCCGCGAAACGCAAGGGCTGAAGAAAAAACCATCCACGTCCGAAGTGCTTGACTGGCTCAAACTGTTGCTGGCAGAGGATCTGTCGCCCGAGGACCTGAAGCGGGATGGCGCAAATGCGTTGCCGCGACTACATGGGGCCTTGCTGAAGAACGAACAAGACGTGCATCTATTCGAGCGTCTCGCCTTTATGGCGCGCCGCAACCGCTAAGCCGCCCTGCCCCCGCCCGTCATTCTATCGACCCAAAGCCCTTATGAGGTTCAAATAATATGCTGGTACTACTTCCTATGATCTCAGGCGTTGCGTTTGGCGCTCTGCGCGCGAAAAAACGCGGCGGCAACAAGCTGGACATGCTCCAATACGCAGCAGTCTATGCCATCATCTTTGGGCTTTCGGGACTGGCGGTGACAATTTTTGCACATCGTATTCTGAGCTAAGGCCGCCGGATGTTTCAGCCTTTCTTCGAAAACCTCAGATCCCAGTCGGTGCCGGTCTCGTTGCGGGAGTACCTGACCTTTCTTGAGGCATTGAAGGCAGGCCTTGTGACCTATGACATCGATGGGTTTTACTATCTGGCCCGCGCAGCCATGGTAAAGGATGAACGCCATATCGACCGGTTTGACCGCGCCTTTGCAACCACATTTGAAGGCCTTGAACAGATCCCCATGGAGGCAGTGGCCGAGGCCGTAGCCCTGCCGGAAGAATGGCTGCGCAAGATCGTCGAGAAACATCTGTCGGCTGAGGAAAAAGCTGAGATCGAAGCGCTTGGGGGCTTTGAAAAGCTGATGGAGACGCTGAAAAAACGTCTCGAGGACCAAAAAGGCCGCCATCAGGGGGGGAATAAATGGATCGGCACTGGCGGCACATCTCCTTTCGGCGCCTATGGCTATAACCCGGAGGGGGTGCGGATCGGCCAGAAGGAAAGCCGCCATCAACGGGCTGTCAAAGTCTGGGACAAACGCGAATTTCGCAATCTGGACAGCGATGTGGAGCTGGGCACCCGCAACATCAAAGTTGCGCTGAAACGTCTGCGTCGCTGGGTGCGCGACGGCGCGCGCGAAGAACTTGATCTGGATAACACCATCCGCTCCACAGCCGAACACGGTTACCTGGACGTCAAAACGCGACCAGAACGACATAATGCGGTCAAAGTTCTTTTGTTCCTTGATGTGGGTGGCTCGATGGATCCGCACATAAAAGTGGTGGAGGAGCTGTTTTCAGCGGCGCGGACTGAATTCAAACATCTGGAGTATTTCTACTTCCACAACTGCCTGTATGAAGGGGTCTGGCGTGACAACCGTCGCCGATGGGACCAGCAGACCGCCACCTGGGACGTCTTTCGCACCTACGGGTCAGACTACAAATGCATCTTTGTCGGCGATGCCTCGATGTCCCCTTATGAGATCGCCTATCCCGGTAGCGCCAATGAACACTGGAACCAAGAGGCAGGTCAGGTCTGGTTGGAACGTGCGCGTGAGCACTGGCCGTCCAACCTCTGGATCAACCCTGTGCAGGAACAGCGTTGGGGCAACACCCATTCGATCGGCATGATCCGGGAGATCTTTGAAGACCGGATGGTGCCCATGACACTCTCCGGCCTTGAAAAAGGTATGAAGGAACTGGGCCGCTAGACCTTTTCGGTTCCCATTACAACGAAACTCCACGCATCCTGGCATGACGCAAAGCGCGGAGTTCATCGGTGCTGGGCCGCAAAGGCTGACTGGAGCAGCGCTCAACCGGTTGATTTGGCAGTCTGGCGTGATCAAAGGCCTGATTACACAAGGTCAGCGCCAGAAGGCCGGCCGCCCCGCCCAACAGGATCGCAATCGCGCCAGTTCCCTTTTCGAGAAGTTCCAGCGTATCGGTCGGCAAGTCCAACCCTTGGATGGCAGCCTGCGCCAAACTCATCACAGCAAAGCCGACAAACCCAAGCCCCACAAACAGGAAAGGCCCAAGATCACGCACATCCGGCTGCCGTACCCGGCGTGGCAACAGCTGTGGCATTGCAAAGAACAGGCACAAGGGAGAGGTGCCCAATATCAGAATCAAATTTGGCCAGATCGCCTCGCCCCCGCCAGAAAGCGCCTGCAATCCCGTTTGATGCCCCAGAATGACCAGGAACGGCAAACCCAATATCGCTAGGCCGCGCAGGCACAGGTGATACCCGCCCAAAAGTAGACGTCGCATGATTGTTTCCAATTCTCATTTTTGCTGCTCGTTAACTCTGAATTAACCGCGTTTTCAGGCAAAAATTGGGTGGAAAGCGGTCGGCTATTGTCCTTTTCTGTGCCCGCTCCCATATCAGACCCATGCTGAAGTTTTTGCCCATATTGCTCGCGCTGATTTATGGTCTGGTGACCTATCGACTGTCTGTCTGGCGCACGCACAAGGAGCTGGACCAGAAGTCCACCGAACTGGCGGATCGCAAGTTAAAGCAGGTGACCGATCAGTTGGCGGCGGCTTTGGAACTTCCCCGCATCCCTGTGTTCATCTATGAAGTCGACCCGGCGAACGGGCTGGCCGCCCCGGATGGGCGCATCTTCATCACCCGCGGATTTTACCGGAAGTATCAGCAGAACGAAGTCACCGCCGAAGAGCTGGGGAGTGTGATTGCACATGAGCTGGGGCATGTGGCCCTTGGCCATGCCCGCAGGCGCGCAATTGATTTTTCCGGACAAAACGCACTGCGAACGGCCTTGATGATGGTTCTGGGGCGGTTCATTCCGATCATCGGGCCATGGATCGCCGGGATGCTCACCAACCTCTTGGCGGCGCGGCTGTCGCGCGGGGATGAATATGAGGCCGACGAATACGCCGCAGCGCTGTTGAGCAAGGCGGGTATTGGCATTGCACCGCAAAAGGAAATGTTCCGAAAGCTCGACGCGCTAACCCAGTCCCGTGCTGGCATGGCACCCGCCTGGTTGATGAGCCACCCCAAGACAGACGAGCGCATTGCTGCGCTCGAAAAGCTTGAAACGCAATGGGCAAGAGACGCTTAGTTGGCGAATGTGTCTCGCTCAAATGCAACAAGGCTTCCGCCTGCGATCAGGTGATCCAGGAACAGCTCGCGCACATATGCGTCGCTCTCATTCAGGAATTTGACCTCTTCGACAGTCAACTCACGCCGCGTGTACCCTTGCTCGGTCAGGCATTTGTCTACTGCGTTGCGCGCACCGTTTTCGCGGATCTGGTCGGCGGTGGCTGCAATCGTCAATGGACCAACAATAACCCCTCCCCACAGCGGGCTGAACCAATAGCTCGCGGTCAGGTTCTGGCGGGCGCCCACAGGGCCTTGCGGTGCACAGATCTCAAAGGCAGCTTTGGCATCATCCAGGCCTTTGCCAGCCTGAAAGGGCACCGAGGGTCCCGGTGCTTCGGCGCAGGCCGTCACCAGACCAACCGCGGCCAGGGACAAAATTTTGATTGCCTTGCGCGTATGGGCAACGAGAGGCAGAGGGGGAAAACGCTTGGTCATATTTCAATTCCCAAAAACAAGTGTCGTTTGTAAGCTTCTAGCAGGGCTAGCATCACAACCCCACCGAGATCAAACTGCAGAGAGTGCAGTTTTTAAAGAAGTTAAGTACTGTGTCCCAGATGCCCCCGTCTGAATGCCCCTGTCTGACGTTGCCTAGGCTTGCGCCAAAGCTTTGGCCAGACGCGGCAGACGCGCCTTTTTGAGCAATCTGCGGATGTCCCATTCTTCTTCTGACATGCTGTTTGCGGTTGCCAGCACCTTCGCTCCGACTGCTTCCAGTTTCGCCGGTTGGTCCAACCAAAACCCATATAGAAGCTCATCCGGCGTGTGCCGGGTCAGCCCTTCCTCCGTCAAAGTGTGGCGGGGAAAATCCTTGTTGTTTACCGTAACGATTCCATACGCATGGCCCGCAATCGCCGCTGCAAGCACATGGATGTCCGCTGAATCCGGCAGCCACAACCGTGCTTCCAGCCCGGCAGCAGGCGCGACCTCGGCCTTTGGCCAGATTGCCCGCAGCATCGCAACTTCACCACGTGCCTGTGCTTCGCCTTCTGGCCCAAGTTTACGCGCCGCGCGGGACCATTCCTCCAAAATACGCGCGGACCACAACGGCGTGAAAAGCCCGGCTTGGGCTGCGCCCAGGAGCATCTCGCGCATCACAGTCGGATAGATCACACATGTGTCCAGAAGCAGCTTCACGCGATTAATCCAAACGGAAGAACACAGCTTTCAGATAGCCGCTTTCGGCCAGCTGAGGCATCTGTGGATGATCCGGCCCCGCATAGCCCGTGTGCAATAGCTGTCCACGCCGCCCACCGCGACCGATACCGCGTGCGGAGGCGTTGCGGAACTTGGTCAGCTCTGCTGCGTGCGAGCAGGAACACAGGCCCAAATATCCGCCCGGTGCCACAAGCGGTGCCGCCAGTTTGGCCACACGTTCATAAGCGCGCAACCCGGCTTCAAGCGTGATCTTGGAAGGAGCAAAAGCGGGCGGGTCACAGATGACCACATCAAACTGCGCCCCTTCCGCGCCCAGCGCAGTGAGGACTTCAAAGGCATCCCCCTGACGAGCGGTAAAACGATCGCCAAACCCGCTGGCCGCAGCCCCCATCTGAGCCAGTTCAAGCGCGGCAGCCGAACCGTCCACACAAGTCGCCTGCGCTGCACCAGCGGCCAGCATCGCAAGGCCAAAGCCTCCGACATGGGAAAACACATCCAGAACCCGAGCACCCGGAGCAACCAAACGCCCGGCAAAGGCGTGGTTCTCGCGTTGGTCAAAGAACAAACCCGTTTTCTGCCCGCCCGTTAGATCCGCCATATACGTCGCGCCATTCATCGAAACCGGAACTGGTGCATCGGGCGCAGAGCCAATCATAACTTGATCCGCGTCATCCAACCCTTCCAATGACCGCGTCCGTCCTGACGCGTTCTTCAGGATGGTTTCACATCCTGTTACCGCGGCAAGCGCTGCGGTCAGCTCCGCCAAATGCGCATCTGCCCAAGCGGCGTTTGGCTGCACGACGCAGGTGTCTCCAAACCTGTCAATGATGACCCCAGGCAGACCATCCGCTTCGGCATGGATCAAGCGATAGAAAGGATCTTCATAAAGCTGTGTCCGCAAAGCCAAGGCGCGCGCGATGCGGGTTTCAAACCAGTTCTGGTCAATCTGCGCCTCGGGGTCACGGTCCAGCATCCGCGCAATGATCTTGCTGTCCGGGTTCACCGCGACAACCCCAAGGGGTCGCTGGGCTTCATCTTCCAGCACTGCCAAGGTTCCGGGCTCCAGCTTGCGCGTTCTGCGATCGGTCACCAACTCGTTGGAATACACCCACGGAAACCCGTGACGCAGCGCGCGGGCATTTGCTTTGGGTTTCAGCTTGATACGGGGGCGCATGGGCGCAGAGCTTGGATCTGTCATAAGCCCTCTTACCCAGATGTCTCGCTGTGGAAAAGAGCTAAGCGCTGCTTTGCCCCCCTTATCGTGGTCGACTACGCCATCCTCCGCGCCGCTTCGGGCGGCCCATATCCTGCAGCCCCCCTTTCAAGACATCGGTCATCGGGTGGTTCGGGTGCTCCGGCTCGAATGTCTCAAGCACCAAGCGCAGCGCATCTTTGGCATCCGTCCCGTCAGGCAGGCTGAGCGCCCAGTCCAAAAAGATACTGCGGCATTGCTCATCCGTTATTTCGTCTATGCGATAGCTTTCCCGGAACAGCCCTTTAGGGTCGAGATGCAAAAGGTCCGTCATTGATCTGCCTGTGTTGCCAAAACCGAGTCTGCGATCTGTTGGCAAACTTGATACTTCTGTTCCAAATCCTGCACCAGATCCTCCATACTGTCCTTGCCCGAGACACGGCAAATGAAGCGAGCGGCCCCTTCCCCGATGTCCCCAAGATCCAGCGGCTTATCGCTTAATAGGCGAACAGCCATCTGCACCTCCCGATACAGGTCATAGCTGTCGGCCAGTTGTTGAACCTGGTCAGCATCCAGCCAGCCGCACCGCAGGGCCGCCTGCAATCCCAGCTCGATGCCTCGCGCTGTCTCGCCTGCAAAAAGCGCGCCGGTTTGAGCCAGCAACTCAACATCAACCATGCGGCCAGCACCGTTTTTGACGTCCAGCGGACCTTTGGGCTGTTTGGCCGCCGACAGCCGGGCACGCATATCTGCAACCTCTTTTAGCACGGCGTCGCGGGCTTGCGGCTTTTTCAAAACATCAGTGCGGATCACTTCAACGTCATTGGCCAACCCCGGCGCGCCCGAAATTACCCGCGCACGGGTCAGCGCGAGATGCTCCCATATCCATGCTTCGTTGTGCTGATAATTGTCAAAAGCGCCAAGGCTGGTGGCCACGGGCCCCTGGGTGCCCGAAGGCCGCAGCCGCATGTCCACCTCATAAAGTCGCCCGCGCGCCATGGGGGCCGTCAGCGCCGTAATCAGCGCCTGTGTCAGCCGCGCGTAATAGACACGCGACGCCAGCGGGCGTTTCCCGTCCGAGCTTTCGACCTCCTGCGGGTCATAGATGACAATCAGATCCAAATCGGACTTGGCCGTCATCTGGCAAGCCCCAAGAGACCCCATCCCAAGAACAGCCAGACCGCGCCCAGGGGGAGGCCCGTGTTTCGTTGCAAACTGCCCAACGACAACAGGGGTCAGCCCCGCAATGACAACGGTTGCCAGTTCCGCATATTGTGCCCCTGCATCTCTTCCTGTGATGAGCCCCCGCAGGTGATGCACACCAATACGGAATGTCCATTCTTTGCACCAGGCGCGCGCCGCGTCCAATTTGGTCTCATAATCGTCCTCCGCCGCAAGACGGTCTGTGATCTCGTCAAGCAACGCCGCAATTCCCGGCCAGGGATCAAAGAACGCCCCCCCGATGACCGCATCAAAAACCGATGAGTTACGCGAAAGAAACCCGGCAAGCTCCTGAGAAGTCCCAACAATGTCCATCAGCAGATCAATCAGCTGCGGATTGGCCTCAAACAGGGCAAAAAGCTGCACGCCTGCCGGAAGACCTGCCAGGAACCCATCCAAAGCCAAAAGCGACTCGGAGGGCTGCGCCGTGCGGGACAGACGTGACAGCAATTCAGGGCGCAGCCGCTCAAAGATCTGAGCGCCCCTTTCGGACCGCAATGCAGGGTAGCTCCGCCAGCGCCGAATGATATCGCCATCCAAACCTTCAGGGGTTTCCAATGATTGAGGGGCTACCGCCCGCTTGTCCGGGGCGAAAAAGCGATCGGCCAAGGTCCGCACCGCCAAAATGCGCCGCCCCACGTCAGCCACCAACTCCTGCGGGTCGAGATCCATCAGGCAGGCAATACGGGCAACCCCATCCTCTGATTTTGGCATCCGGTGGGTCTGGGCGTCGTGGATCATCTGGATCCGGTGTTCCACCGTGCGATGGGCCCGGTAATGATCGCTCAGCTCATCCGCCACATCCTGCCCGAACCACCCTTTTTCAGCCAGCGCGGCCAGACCTTTGACCGTTTCGCGCGTGCGCAGATCCGGATCCCGCCCCCCCGCGATCAACTGGCGGGTCTGTGTAAAGAATTCAATCTCGCGAATACCGCCCTGCCCCAGTTTCATATCATGGCCGGGCACTTCGAGACTGCCATAGGTGCCTTTGTTCGCCCGAATGCGCAGGCGCATGTCATGCGCGTCTTGGATGGCTGCAAAATCCAGATGGCGTCGCCAGACAAAGGGGCGCAGGGTTTTGAGGAATTTTTCACCGGCTGCAATATCACCGGAACAGGCACGCGCTTTGATATAGGCTGCACGTTCCCATGTCCGGCCCAGGCTTTCATAGTAGCGTTCCGCCGCTTCCATAGCGACACAAACCGGGGTCACAGACGGATCAGGGCGCAGCCGCAGGTCTGTACGGAACACATAGCCATCGGCCGTCTTGTCACTGAGAATACCGCACATATTACGCGTTGCGCGCACCATCGCCTGACGCACCTCATAAAAATCATCCGGGTCGTAACGGGTCTCGTCGAACAGACAAATCAGGTCGATGTCAGAGCTGTAATTCAGCTCATGTGCGCCCATTTTCCCCATAGCAAGAACCGAGAGCCCCGCTGCGGAGGCTATGCCATCCTCGGACTGGCCCGGCAGTTTCTTCCGGGTAATGAGCTTTGCGATCTCGGATTTGAGGACAACATCCACGGAGAGGGCTGCAAAATCGGACAGGGCAGCTGTTACCCGTTCCAACGGCCAGTGCCCGGCCAGGTCACAAAGCGCTGTCAGCAATGCCACCCGACGTTTGGCCCGACGCAGATCTGGCTTCAGTTGATCCGGCGCAATCCCTGGCAATTCTGACATCACATCCGCAAAGGCCTGTTCCGGCGCAGCCAGCGCTTCTGGCAACCAATCCCGTTCCTGTAAGATCAGGCTTTTCAGGTATGGGCTTGTTCCCGCAGTGCCTTTGATCAGCTCCTGATGCTCGGGGGCAAGCCAGGGAAGCACGGCCAGAGTTTCCTGACCAAGAGCCTGATCAAATGCGCGGGGCGGACGGGTGATATAAAGGGCGGTGTTCATACACCCAACCTGCGCCGAGGCGAACAGAAGGTCAATCACCGACGGCGCGGCAATTCAACGCCCCGTATAAACCATATATATCAATCACCTAACAGAACACCTTAGACCATGTAAATAATTTTAACATAGACTCTTGAATACGCGGGACTGGGTTCCGATATCACTATTACGCAATGTGAATGACATTTACATCGAACTTAACCTGGAGAGTATGATGACCACCGTTTACAACGCAGTCCCCCCCCACCATGCCCAAGGGTGGTTCACTCGCTGCGAAACCTGGCTGGATGAAAAGGGAAAAGGCGCCTGGATTGCCGCAATGGTACTGGGCTTTGTCTTTTTCTGGCCCGTTGGCCTCGCCCTTCTGTTTTACATGATCTGGAGCAAGAAAATGTTTGGACACAGCTGCACACGTTCCCGCACACGCCACACGGCATCCCGTTTTAGCCGCGGCAACAGCGGCAACAGTGCATTTGACGCCTACAAAGCTGATACCCTGCGCCGCCTTGAACAGGAACAAGACGACTTTGAAGCCTTCCTCAGCCGCCTGCGCGAAGCCAAGGACAAGGCGGAATTCGACCAGTTCATGAATGACCGCGCGTCCCGCCCCGACGAGCAGGACGCAGAAGACAGCGCCGCCAAGCCTGCGTAAATTTGGGTCACCAACAGCCGTCCGGGGGCCCAATTGCCCCCCGGACTCACACAGAACGTATAAGGACACATCAGTCTATGCCTGCCCTGCCTGATCCTATCTATGCACCGGAATTTTATGCCTCGGTCCCGGCCAAACGCCTATTTGCCTGGTTTGTCGACGGTCTGATTATTTGTGGTATCTGCGCAGCGATTGTGGTGGGCACCGCTTTTATCGGACTGTTCTTTCTGGGCGCTCTGTTTCTTATGGTGGGCTTTGCCTATCGCATCGTCACGCTTGCCAACGGGTCAGCCACCTGGGGCATGCGGTTTGCGGGTATCGAACTGCGCGATATGAGCGGCGCGCGCCTGAACCTGGGGCAAGCCGTCATGCACACACTGGCCTATTCGGTTGCGCTGGCTTTTGCTCCGCTTCAGCTGATCTCGATCGTGTTGATGCTTACAACCGCCCAAGGACAAAGCCTTGGCGATATGTTTGTTGGCACTGTGATGCTCAATCGCAGAGCGTGAAAGGAGCGATAAACCATTTCAACCCGCTGTGTCTTGGCGTTACACAGCGGGCTTGTTATCATTTTAGGTATCGCTTTGCTGTCTAGGATGTAAAACATATACATATGCGCCATTCATTGCCCATCGCTCCACAGTTTTATGTCACAGCTCCTCAACCATGCCCTTATCTGGAAAACCGGATGGAGCGGAAACTGTTTACGGCACTGCAAGGTGACGGCGTAGAGCAATTGAACAATTCCCTGTCCCAACAGGGGTTCCGCCGCTCACAAAACGTATTGTATCGCCCATCCTGTGCGGATTGCAGCGCGTGCCTCTCTGCCAGGATAGACGTCAAAGCCTTCAAACCACGACGCAGTCAAAAGCGGACCTTGAAACGCAATTCCAATCTGATACGGCGTGCCACTTCGCCGTGGGCTACGGAAGATCAGTTTGAGCTGTTTCGCACCTATCTTGACAGTCGCCATTCCGATGGCGGCATGGCGGATATGGATGTTTTTGAATACGCGGCCATGATTGAAGAAACCCCGGTCCGCAGCCGGGTAATCGAATATGTAGACGAAACCACACAAAAGCTGACGGCCGTGTCCTTGACCGACGTTCTGGAGGACGGGGTTAGCATGGTCTATTCTTTCTACGACCCAAGCCTGCCCCAGAATTCGCTTGGCACCTATATGATCCTGGACCACATCCAGATCGCACGTGATGCTGGGCTGCCCTATGTTTATCTGGGCTATTGGGTGCCTGGCAGTGAGAAAATGGGATATAAGGCCAAATTCTCTGGTCTCGAGATATATAGGCAGGGACGCTGGGAAGTTCTGGAAGACCCGGAAAAGGTAATCGAGGAAAGCCAGCCCTATACACGAGACCCGATTTCGGAACAGGTTGCCAATATCCAGCTGCCACCACTTCCGGACAAATCATGAAGCAAGCACTTCACGCGGTGTCTTTGGTTGTTCCAGACTATGACACGGCGATTTCTTTTTATTGCGGAACGCTGGGTTGGACCTTGGCCGAAGACGTAGACCAAGGGCACAAGCGTTGGGTGCGGATCCTGCCTCCCGGGGCACTGGTCGGCGGATTGATTCTGGCACGCGCAGATGGCGCGCGACAGGAAGCCGCCATCGGCAATCAGTTTGGTGGCCGTGTTGGACTGTTTCTGACAACGGATGACTTTGCCCGCGACCACGCACAGATGCTGGCCGAGGGCGTAGAGTTCGAGGAAGAGCCGCGCCATGAACCCTATGGAACCGTCGCAGTCTGGCGCGATCCCTTTGGCAATCGCTGGGATCTGTTGGAGCTGAAATCCAAGCCATAAAAAAGGGGCCCATCAAGGGCCCCTTTGTCGTTTTCAAAACATCCTGTGATCAATTCGGGATCAACGCCGGCACAATGGTCACGATGGTTGGGAACAACCACAGGATTCCCAGCCCAGCGACCTGGATCAGCACAAACGGCAGGATCCCGCGGTAGATATGGCCCGTTGTGACCTCTTTTGGTGCCACCCCGCGCAGGTAGAACAGCGCAAAGCCAAAGGGCGGTGTCAGGAAGGAGGTCTGCAGGTTCACCGCGATCATGATGGTCACCCATTTCGGATCAAACGACCCGCCATAGATCACAGGCCCCACAATCGGGATCACGATGTAGATGATCTCGAGGAAGTCGAGAACAAAACCGAGGATAAACAGAACCACCATAACGATCAGGAAGACCGTCAGCTCATTGTCAAAGCTCTTGAGGAACTGCTGGATGTAATGTTCACCTCCAAAGGAGATTACCACCAGGTTCAACAGCTGTGAGCCGATGAGGATGGTAAAAACCATCGAGGTCACCTTGGCCGTTTCCCGCACCACCGGGGTTAGAACGCCGCCTTTGTACAGAACCCAGCACCCATAAATCAGGCCAAAAAGCGCATACATATAGCATGCATAGGCGACAAAGAAAGCAGCCCAGCTCTCGGCGCTTGCGCCGCCTTGGTTGATACGGAGATCAAAGTTCACACCAATCAGAACCGAAACGGCAATGGCCAGCGTCGCCCAGATGATGATCGAACCGGATTGGCCTTCTTCCTTGAGCCGACGATAGGCCGCCAGCATGATCGCTCCCCCAGCACCCAGCGCTGCCGCAGGCGTCGGATTGGTAATACCCCCCAGGATGGAGCCCAGCACAGCGATGATCAGAACCAGTGGCGGGAAAACCACGCGGATCAGATCATTCTGAGCGCAGCGGATTGCAGCCTCGCGCACGCCATAAAGCGCCAGCGCTGTCGGGATCGCCATCAAGGCAACCGTACCGCTGGCCGATGTGGTCGGCTGGATCAGCAGAACATCGACAAGTGCCAGCAACAGCAAGCCAATCGCGCCAAGGATCAACGGCTTGGCGTCACGTGACGGAGAGACCCCACGACCAATTGCAAGGGTCAGACCAAACAACACGATCAGCGTCGCCATACCTGTTCCGATAGGCGCGGCGTTTTCGATCATTGCAATCCGGTTGGCTTCGATCTCATCCGCTGTCAGCTGGCGGGCTTGCTCAACACCACCTGCTGCGTCCAACGCGGCCTGTTCCAGAACAGCTGCGTCCCACGCGGCTTGACCATGCAGTTCAATCATCGCCGCCTGACATTGCGCACCTACATTTGTACGCAGTGCAGCACCTTGCCCCGCCTCGGAGAAGCTGGAGACAACCGTGCTTTGGCTACCGATAATGTCCAATGTCCCCAGCAACAGCGCGCCGGCGATAATGGCGATCGGAATACCCAGATACCAGGTAAACGCCTCGCTGCGGGTCACAGGTTCATTGGAGCCTCCTTCGAGCACAACCGCCGGGGCTTTTTCCGGGTTCATCAACGCATAGACAAAGGCATAGCCCGCATACAAAAGCGCCAGCATGATCCCTGGAAGCAGCGCCGCCTGGAACAATGTCCCCACGGACACTACCGCGGGCTCACCCAGATAGGTCAGCGCGTCCGTACAACCGGCCTCGCGCGCACGGGCTTCCTGCGCAGTGGAGTAGAGATCCCCCGCCAGGGTGCCGAGCAGAACAATCACGATGGATGGCGGAATGATCTGACCCAATGTGCCAGAGGCCGCAATCACACCAGTGGCCAGTTCAGGGCTGTAATTGTTGCGCAGCATCGTCGGCAGAGCCAGAAGCCCCATGGTCACTACGGTTGCACCAACGATACCAGTGGAGGCCGCCAGGAAGGCACCAACAACAACAATCGAAACGGCCAGACCACCGGGCAGCGGGCCAAAGACGCGCGCCATTGTGGTCAGAAGGTCGTTTGCGATCTTGGACCGTTCCAGAGTGATGCCCATCAGAACAAACATCAAAACCGCCAGCAGGGTCTCAATTGACGCCCCCGCCAAAACACGCTCGTTGATGCGGTTCACAATGAACGACACATTGCGATCCAGAGCGGTTTCCCAACCCTGAACAAACACAGGCTCAGCGATGCGCGGCAAGTCCGGGTATCGGAAGATCGATATGATATCGGGCTTAACGCCCGAGCTGACCAGCTCACGATAGACATCGCTGTTGGTGTCAATGGCCTGGTGGATCAACAGGCCCGCACTGTCCAGCGCGGCGATGATACCAAAAGAGATGATCCCCGCGCCACCGATGGCAAAGGCCACCGGGAAACCGGACAGGATGCCTCCGAAGAGGCAGAAGAATACAATAATGAGGCCGATTTCGACGCCATCAAGACCGAATAGCATATCCGTTGTCCCTCAGATTAATGAGCGCCTTCATAGGCTTCTTCACCTTCGCCAAGGGAATCCTTGTCGAGGTATTTGTTCTCGCTGGCCGGACCTTCGATGAATTCCAGGAAGGAGCGGTAGAAGAACGCGATTGCATGGATGAATACGATGCCGGCAAAGGCAACCAACAGGATCTTGAACAGGAAGTATCCGGTAAAGCCGTTGGGGCTGAAGCCTATGGTCTCCACATTCCAGCGCAGGGCACGCGACTTCAGCAGCAGACGATCCAGCGCATCCGAAGCCGATGGCTTTGGCACGATCAGGTGACGCCACAGGAAGAACCAGCCATACATCCAGATCAACGTGGCAATCGGCAGCATAAAGATCAGTGATCCAAACATGTCGATTGCGCGTTTCGTACGGTGGCTGACAGCAGAATAAACCAGATCGACCCGCACATGCCCACCTTGGACAAATGTGTAGGACACACAAAGGGCAACAACCAACGCGTTGTAGAGTTTCAGCTCTTCCGCGTACCAGCTGATGTCAAATTGCAGCGGCACACCCACACCAAACACGATGTCCGGCCGGGTAAAAATGCGCTGCATAAAGACGATAATGATTTGCTGCACAACCAGCAGAAGCCCCGCCCAGGCAAAGAAACGGCCGATGCCGTTTGCAAAACCTTCCAGCACCCGGACACAGCCCCACATGAAGGGACGATGATACAGGCCAATTGCGGTAAACACGACCACGATGGCCATGACAGCAAAGAAAAACTCAACCGATCCGCCGTAGTAAACAAAGCGCATAATCGCTTGTTTGTCTGACCAATCCAGCCAGAGCGACGGGTGAGTTATAGCATAGGCGATGTTGTAATAGGCTTCGCCAAGGTTCTTCAGGACCCACCAGAGACCGCTCAGAACGGTCAGGATCGCGCCACCAAAGCCTGCAGAGGCTGCTTCTTGCATGTCCCCTCCTGTCTGCCCCCGGTTTTACGGGGATCGCTTCACATTTTCTTAATGCATAAACAGAGGAAGCCCCATGAAGGGGCTTCCGTCGCATCTTAGGCTGGGTTTAGCCGCCCAGAACGCGGATACGCTGTTGAACGTAGTAACCGTCCGATTTGTTGATCCAGTCCGCAGAGGTCGCCAGCGAAGCCTCGAAGGAGTTGCGGATCTTTGCGAACAGTTCGTCGCCCATGTTTTCGTCCATGACTTCGGCAGAGGCTTTGCCAAACGCATCCCAGACATCGTCCGAGAATTGCAGTGTACGCACACCTTGCGCCTGAAGACGGGCCAGTGCCGCGCCATTGTTGGAAAGGGTTTCAGCCAGCTGGTACTGGGTCACTGCCATAGATGCATAACGCAGGATCGCTTTGTGCTGATCGGACAGCTCGTTCCATACATCCAGGTTCACAGAGGACGACAGCGCCGAACCCGGCTCGTGGAAGCCCGCGGTGTAGTACACTTTTGCAACTTCCTGGAAGCCGGCGCGCTCGTCGGCCATCGGCCCAACCCACTCCAGACCGTCCAAGGCGCCAGAAGACAGCGCTTGATACAGTTCGCCGCCAGGAATGTTCTGAACGGATGCGCCCAGTTTACCCAGAACCTTGCCGCCCAGACCCGGCATACGGAACTTCAGACCATTGAAGTCAGAGGCAGAGTTGATCTCCTTGGAGAACCAGCCACCGGACTGCGAACCAGAGTTGCCTGCGATCAGGCCCTTCAGGTTGAAGATCTCGCCCAGTTCGTCGTGCAGTTCTTCACCGCCGCCGTGATAGTACCAGTTCGAGACTTCCTGTGCAGTACCACCAAACGGAACGGCGGTGAAATACGCATAGCCCGGGTGCTGTCCGATAAAGTAGTAGTCGGCAGAGTGATACATATCCGCTTGGCCAGAGGTTACAGCGTCAAACACTTCCAGCGCGCCCACCAGTTCGCCCGGTGCTTTTTTATCAATGGTCAAAGAGCCGCCAGACAGCTCACCGACCATTTTTTCCATATAGCTTGCCGCATCGTCCAGAACCGCGAAGCCGCGCGGCCAGGATGTGACCATTGTCAGCTTGCGGTTGCCCTGCGCGTATGCAGGCGCAGCCAGAGTGGTTGCAGCGGCGGCACCGCCACCCAGCGCAGACGTCTTCAGAAAAGAACGACGATCCATGAATTTCCTCCCAAAAGTCCTACTGCCATAGATCCATGGCAGTTCATTTTCAGTTCAGACACCCTAGCGGTGGAAAAATTCATGTGAATACCAAGTACTCGGTAGACGCCTCCGCAAAACCACCAAAACACTGTAATCAAACAATAATACAAAGTCATATTTGGTGTTTTTTTCTCAGATGGGCAAAAAAACTAATGCATGGGTTTGCAAAAATCCGCCGATCGCATATCGAATCTATACATGCGTAACCTTTTCCCATTCTTCCGCCCGTCCTACGGCCAGAAGCTGTCTCTGCTGGCGGCCTTGCCTCTTATACTGGCTGCGGCGGCGATATCCGTTTTGGTGACCTTTCAGTCCCGGCAACTGGCTGAGCGGGAGATTGCGGCATTGGAAACCCAGTTGCTTGAGGCCAAAAAAGCGGAGCTGCGGAATTACGTCACCCAGGCCCGTAACGGCTTTTACTATATTTACGGTTCGGCTGCCCCAAATGACGAGGAAGCCAAACGCCAGGTCGCGCGGATCCTGGCCGCGATGATCTATGGAGATGACGGTTTCTTCTTTGTGTATGACTACGACGGCAACAATATCGTCAGTCCGCGACAAACCTCTCTTATTGGCAAGAACTGGTCAGGCTTGACGGACAGCCAGGGCACGCAGGTGGTGGACGAGCTGATCAATATTGCCCGCCAAGGCGCCGGTTGGCATACGTTTTTGTGGCCCAAACCGTCAACAGGGGAAGAGGCCCAGATGATTTCCTATGTTGTAGGGTTTCAAAGCTGGCGTTGGGCTTTGGGCACAGGGGTTTTTATCGACGACGTTCTGGAAACGGTCGCATCGGCCCGGGCCGATGTGGAACACAGAATTCAACGCACCTTTTACTATATTGGCGGCATTACGATCATTGCGCTGGTGATCGTCTTTGCCACAGGTATGGTCCTGAACATCCGGGAACGACGGTTGGCTGATGCCAAGCTGAAAGAGCTGACCCAACGGGTGCTGGACGCGCAGGAGGAAGAGCGTGGCAGGGTTGCGCGCGAGCTGCATGATGGAATCAGTCAAATGCTGGTCGGGGTAAGATACGCGTTGGACATCGCTCTGAGGCGCATAAAACGTCAGGATGTCGAGGAAGCGGCAAAACCGCTGACAAAGGGTATTGAACATCTGACAACGGCAATCAGCGAAGTACGTCGCATCAGCCGGGATCTGAGGCCAGGCGTGTTGGATGATCTTGGACTGGGCCCTGCCCTGAAGGCTTTGACCGAAGACTTTGCGACACGCACGGGGATCGAGACAGAGTTTCACACGGTGGTTTTCCGCAACAGGCTGGAACAGGAAAGCAAGATCGCCCTGTACAGAATCGCCCAGGAAGCCCTGACCAATATCGAACGCCATGCTGCGGCCAGCAGGGTCGAGATCCATCTACGTGGTCATAAAAAAGGCGTCACTATGTCCATTCGGGACAATGGGCGCGGTCTCCCGCAGGACAATATGCGCAGCGGCAACGGAATCGGGCTGCGAAACATTCAGGAACGTGTGGAGCAGCTTGACGGCACCCTCAAGCTTCTGTCATCTTCCGGCCCCCAGAGCGGTACGGAAATTGTCGTGCGCCTTCCGCTCAGTAGTTTGTTACCGCCAGGACAGAATTGGTTACCGGAACCCGAAGACAAAAGCGCATAAAGCGCGCCTTGTTGTTTGGAACAGAAACAAGGCCGAGGGAGAAAAACACGTGCCAGACACCCCGACACGCGTGCTTATTGTAGATGACCATCCGATGGTGGCAGAGGGTATTCAATCGATCCTTGAAAGTTATGATGACATCGAGGTTGTCGGCTGTCTCACAAATGGGCAGGAAGCTGTTTCCCAGGTTCCGCTCCTCAAGCCTGATGTCGTCCTGATGGATCTCAACATGCCCGGCCTTGGCGGCCTGAGCGCAACCGAGATCATTCGCGAGGAGGCCCCTCAGACGCGCATCCTCATCCTCAGCATGCATGACAGCCCGGAATATATCTCATCCGCGCTCAGTCACGGGGCCGTTGGATATGTTCTGAAAGATGTTCCGACTGACGAAATCAAGATGGCAATTGATGCGGTCATGGATGGCAAGACCTATCTGTGCACCGGCGCCGAAGGCAGCCTGAAGCCCAAAGACGACGGAGACCGCGAAGCTCTGACCGGGCGCGAACAGACGATTTTGCTGCAACTGGCGCAAGGAAAATCGAATAAGGAAGTCGCGCGCGATCTGGATATTTCCGTGCGCACGGTTGAAACCCACCGCAAGAACATCAAACGCAAACTTGGCATTTCCTCCACCGCAGGTCTGACACGCTATGCAATGGAGCATGGGGTGTTGCAGGGCAGCGCCGGGTATTAAACACTACCCGGCAATCGCCGCGCCAAAGAACACCAGCGCGCCATCCTCGTCCAGCACATGGAACTCTCGCTGGCCATAAGGCTGGTCAAACGGCGCGCGGACCCGCTCTGGTGGCAACTGGTCCAAGTGGGGCTTCAACTGCTGAAACAGCCCGTCCAGATCCTCAACGTCAATGTAAAACGAATGCTCGTGCCCCAACGGTGCCCCATCCGGGCGGGGCGGGCATTCCAGCAACCGCACCGCTGCCCCATCACGCCGCAAGAAGGCGTAATTCTCGGCATGAAACCCCAGCGTGAAGCCCAGAATGTCCCGGTAAAAGCCAATCTGACGCTCCAGATCGGCGCATAATACAAATGGGGTCACCTGGATGAGTGTGGCAGACATGGTCTCTCTCCTGTGCTTTGGTATCAGAAATAGCGGAAATCATGCTGTTTGTGATCGCAAATCCACAAAAGCATCAGGAAAAAAGGTCAAAAACACTGCCCGATATTGCCGAAAGTGTCCGCTGAGCCTAGGAAAATGAAATAAAATGTCCCACGAGGGGTGTTTTTCGACCGCTTTGCCGGTTGACGCCCCCTGACAGCCGTCCTAATGTCCGCTGCAACGCAACGAGGAGCCACCCTTATGATTTCCCTAGTCGTAGTCGTAGGAACCACGCGCATGGGCCGGTAACGGTTGACCATACTCGATCCCATGCGCCTCCGATCAAAAATCGGGGGCTTTTTTATTGCTAAAGTACGCAACGCGTAAAAACGATGTCGCCAATTGGAGCAAAGCAGATGACACGTGAAATGACCGGCGCAAAGATGGTAGTCCAAGCCCTGAAGGATCAGGGTGTCGACACTGTATTCGGATATCCGGGCGGCGCCGTTCTACCGATTTATGACGAGATCTTCCAACAAAACGACATCCGCCACATTCTGGTGCGCCACGAACAGGGTGCTGTGCACGCTGCCGAAGGCTACGCGCGCTCGACCGGCAAACCCGGTGTTGTTCTGGTAACCTCCGGTCCCGGTGCCACCAATGCGGTAACAGGTCTGACCGATGCCCTGCTGGACTCTATCCCGCTGGTTGTTCTGACCGGCCAGGTTCCGACCTTCATGATTGGCTCGGACGCCTTCCAGGAAGCTGACACTGTGGGCATTACCCGCCCCTGTACCAAGCACAACTGGCTGGTCAAAGAAACCGACGCCTTGGCCGCGACGCTGCATGAAGCGTTTCATGTCGCGATCTCTGGCCGTCCCGGTCCCGTTCTGATCGACATTCCCAAAGATGTTCAATTTGCAACAGGCACCTATCAGCCACCTAAGCCGTCGACATCCCATTACCAGCCCAAGCTCAAAGGCGATCTTGATGAGATTACTGAACTGGTGGCTGCAATCGAAAAAGCCGAACGCCCGGTCTTTTATACCGGCGGTGGGGTGATCAACTCGGGTCCGGCGGCCTGCCAGCTTTTGCGGGAACTGGTGGATTCGACGGGGATTCCGATTACGTCAACCCTGATGGGGTTGGGAGCCTATCCTGCCTCTGGCAAAAACTGGTTGGGTATGTTGGGCATGCACGGCCTGTATGAAGCCAATATGGCCATGCATGGCTGCGACCTGATGATCAACATCGGCGCGCGCTTTGATGACCGGATCACCGGCCGTCTGGATGCGTTCAGCCCGAACTCGATCAAGGCACATGTGGATATCGATCCGTCCTCTATCAACAAGGTTGTGCGCGTTGACATTCCGATCGTTGGTGATGTCGGACACGTCCTGGAAGATATCCTGACGGTTTGGAAATCCCGTGGCCGCAAAGTAAACAGCGAAGCGCTGTCCAAATGGCAACAGCAGATTGGAGAGTGGCGCGCCGTCAACTGCCTGTCCTACACTCCGTCCGAGAAGACAATTAAACCACAATACGCGCTGGAGCGTCTTGAAGCCCTGACCAAAGGCATGGACCGGTATGTGGCCACCGAAGTAGGCCAGCACCAGATGTGGGCGGCACAGTTCCTGGGCTTTGAAGAGCCCAACCGCTGGATGACCTCTGGTGGCCTTGGCACCATGGGCTATGGCTTCCCCGCCACCATTGGGGTGCAGATCGCTCATCCGGATGCGCTGGTGATCAACGTTGCGGGCGAAGCATCCTGGCTGATGAACATGCAGGAAATGGGCACCGCCGCGCAATACCGCCTGCCGGTGAAGCAGTTCATTCTGAACAATGAACGCCTCGGCATGGTGCGCCAGTGGCAGGAGCTCTTGCATGGTGAACGCTACAGCCACTCCTGGTCTGAAGCGCTGCCGGATTTTGTAAAGCTCGCCGAAGCCTTTGGGGCCAAAGGGATCTGTGTCTCTGACCCCAAGGATTTGGATGATGCGATAATGGAGATGATCGAATATGATGGTCCGGTGATCTTTGACTGCCTGGTTGAGAAGCACGAAAACTGCTTCCCGATGATCCCGTCGGGCAAGGCGCATAATGAAATGCTGCTGGGCGAGGCCGAGACCCAAGGCGTCATCCAATCCGGCGGCGCCGTGCTGGTTTAATCGCTTAGAACAGGTATCGCAGGGCGTGCGCGCCCTGCCCCGGATTGAGGAAAGGGACATAAATGTCTGCTCTACATATCAAAAAAGGCTCCACCAAGCATTCCGCCTATAACCTGCGCCCGACGTTTTCGGATGTTCAGGAGCGCCATACGCTGGCATTGCTGGTGGAGAACGAACCCGGCGTTCTGGCCCGTGTAATCGGCCTGTTTTCGGGCCGTGGCTATAATATCGAAAGCCTGACTGTGGCTGAGGTTGACCACACAGGCCGCCTGAGCCGTATCACCATTGTGACGACCGGCACGCCTCAGGTTATTGAACAGATCAAAGCCCAGCTGGGGCGGATTGTTCCCGTACACCAGGTCAACGACCTCACCGTTGAGGGACCATCCGTCGAACGCGAACTTGCGATTTTCAAGGTCGAAGGTGACGGAGAAAAACGTGTGGAAGCGCTGCGCCTTGCAGATATTTTCCGGGCCAACGTCGTCGACAGCACGCTCAGCAGCTTTATATTCGAGATTACCGGCTCACCTGAGAAGATCGATGCTTTTGCAGATCTGATGCGTCCCCTTGGATTGACCGAAGTCGCCCGCACGGGGGTTGCAGCTCTGCTGAGAGGTGAGGCGTAAAGGGTTCACCACAACCCTGTAAGTCTTGAACCTAGGATACGTGAACGACGCGGCAGGCCGATCCCCGGCGGGCCGCGTTTCTTTTTCCTGTTCTGGCTCGTGCCGGAAACGGGATAAGCTCGCCCATAACAGGAACACTATTGGGGCGTTGCGTGGGCTCACCCGCACTGCGCCCTGAGATTTCCCTGTCCTCACGCCCTAATTCTGCCAGACAGGCCGCCAGAGCCGGATGTGAGTCCTCTTCCAGAAGTGTTAGATCTCTGGCGTGACGCAGTTCACCATTCACATCGACCTCAAAGGCGACACAATCGCCGTCCCGCAAGACGGGTGCATTGTCGCTATCGGTTTTGTAGAATGCGAGATCTCCATGATCTTCGCACCAGATCACGGCCCTGTTTTTGGCACTATCACACCACAAAACGACACCGATCATACCATACCTCGCCATACCAACTTGTGTGTTCAATAAAGCATATATTCCAATAAGAAAGGTGATAACTGTACTTCCAATTCTGGATTTGCCTCTGGCATTTTGTGTCAACAACACAGTGCGCTGACGCTCTTCAAATTCAAAGTGATGCCGAATGGCGTCACATTCGATCTGTCAAAGGAGAAGCTGTCGCAATCCCGCTCACTTCAAGGTAGTATACAGCGTAAGAAAAAGGACACGAGCATGCCAGAATCTGAACGCTCTCCGGTTGAATTGCGCAATGTGTTTGGAGAGAACCTTCGAAAGCTGTCCCAACGACACACGTCGATTTCGGACCTGTCGCGCAAGCTTGGCATAAATCGGACTCAGTTCAACCGCTACTTGTCTGGAGAGAGCTTTCCGCGTCCCGATGTTCTGGACAGAATTTGTACGTTTTTTGACGTCGACGCGCGCATTCTGTTGGAGCCTGTGGACACGCTGGTTCAACATGGAAAGATCCTGAACGGCCCATTTCTGTCGGATTTTTTTGGCCAAAGCGCGCAACGTGTTCCTACAGATGTATTTCCATCCGGGTTCTATAGCTTTTCACGTCGCAGTTTTGTGAATACCGATCAATATGTGCTGGGATTGATCTATGTTTTCAGAAACGAAGACAACGTGACCTTTGTCAAAGGCTTTGAAGCAAAGGATGCAATGCGGTTCCAGGGCCTGCCTCTGAGCAAAGATTTTAGAGAGTTCCGTGGATATGCTCTCCCGCATGAAGACGGAGTGTCATTGCTGATCGCACGCAGAGGCTCGCTCACCTTTTCTTTCAATTACCTGGCGCGGGCCTCCTCGATGGAGAGCAACTTCTGGTCGGGATATGTCGCACGCACAACGCGTGAAACAGAACGCGCAGAGCGCGTGACCCGTATGGTTTATGAATATCTAGGCGCGAATTTGGCGCGCGCGCTATCTGTGGCTCGTGTGGCCGGCTTTAAGTCCGCACTGGAATTGCCACCGTTCCACCAACATCTTTTGCGCACTACGGAATCGTTCCGCTAACCCGCTGTTCGGCGCGCTTGGATGACAGTTATTCAGACTGCGCATCGGCCCGGCTTTTGCCGGAGACCTTCAGTGCCAGCGTCGCGCCCATGAACCCATCCAGATCACCGTCCAGAACCCCTTTGGTGTCAGAGGTTTCATGCGACGTGCGCAGATCTTTGACCATTTGATAGGGCTGCAAGACATAGGATCGGATCTGGTTACCCCAGCCTGCGTCACCTTTGGCCTCATGTGCTGCATTGATCTCTGCGTTGCGGCGGTCAAGTTCCTGTTGGTACAGGCGCGATTTCAGCGCCTTCATCGCGATATCACGGTTCTGGTGCTGCGACTTCTCTGATGAGGTCACGACGATCCCGGTCGGGATGTGTGTAATCCGCACAGCCGAATCTGTTGTGTTCACGTGCTGACCTCCCGCCCCGGATGACCGATAGGTGTCCACGCGAATATCGCTCGGGTTGACGTCGATCTCGATGTTGTCATCCACAACCGGGTAAACCCAGACCGAACTAAAGGACGTATGTCGTTTGGCCGCCGAGTCATAAGGAGAAATACGCACCAGACGGTGTACGCCGCTTTCGGACTTCAGCCAGCCATAGGCATTGTGGCCAGTAATCTTATACGCAACGGATTTGATCCCGGCTTCTTCGCCCGGTGTTTCTGACTGCAGCTCAACCGTGTAGCCTTTCTTCTCAGCCCAACGCACGTACATACGTGCCAGCATCGACGCCCAGTCACAGCTTTCGGTGCCACCAGCACCCGCATTGATCTCCAGGAACGTGTCATTCCCGTCTGCCTCACCGTCCAGAAGCGCTTCCAGCTCTTTCTCAGCAGCGGTTTCCCGAAGCGCCTTCAGAGCGGCCTCCGCATCGGCAATAACCTCATCGTCTTCTTCCATTTCGCCCAATTCGATCAGCTCGATATTGTCCGCGAGGTCTTGCTTGATAGTTTTATACGTATCAATTGCATCAACCAGAAGCTGCCGTTCCCGCATGAGCTTCTGCGCCGCTTCGGGATTGTCCCACAGGTTCGGATCCTCAACACGGGCATTGAATTCTTCCAGGCGGTACTCTGCCGTCTCCCAGTTCAGACGCTGGCTCAACAGCTCCAGCGACTTTTCGATCTCGGTCACGGTATTCTGGGTTTCGGCGCGCATGGTCGGAATTCCTGTCACAGTGTTCAGACTGGCGTGATAAACCAGAGTGACAATGCGGGCAAGCACCTGCGCCTTGTCTCAGTCTGTTTACGAAACAGGTCCCGTTTTCCCTTTTCAACGATTTTTAAAGGGTGCCCGATCTACTCTTCTGCAATGAACTATACCCATTCTTTGTAGACTGTAGGGCAGCACAATGGCACAGGGGTATTCGGTCACCCTTGGTGACAAATCGTTAGAAAGCCGCAATGCAATTGGCGGCGTGTATACCCCTTTGACAAACCCGCCCTATCTCGGCAGCGGCGGTTGGTCATGGAACGACGTGCAAGGGAACTGGTATTTCAATCCAAACGACGGCGCAATTGACAACCTATCAGATGACAGAGCGCCCAAAACACAAGCCAATGACCCGGCCAGTTGTGCAAGAATGACCGCCACAGGAAATGTCCAGAGCATAGACGATAGCGAAAGGCTGCGCGAAGAAGGAAACAACCGCATCGCTGTTGCTCAAGACAGCCCCTGCCCCGACACGGGTTCAGACCGTGCAAGCGCCCTGTCGGGCAATGAGATCAAAATGCAGATCGACCATGACACCGCGATGGGAGCCTATGAACAACTCTTTATCGACTTCGACCAGACGACAACCACCGCAACATTTGAGTTTCAGCACCTGCGCACCACCAGCCACGGCGAAGTTGGTCACTGGAAAGCCTATAAAGGCAGCATCCTCGTTGCTGAGGGGGAGTTTTCAGCGGAGACTGACTTTGGCACCGGCAGCGTCTTCATCACTTCTGTTGCGCCGTTTGACCAGCTGGTGCTGGGCGCAACCCTTCAAGCGGACCGGCGCAACCGCCTAAGCAATACAGATACGCAGATTACCTTCATCATCCCAGTGGATACGCCAGCCCCGCGTTCAGCTGCGATCGAAGGTGGCGTTGTCAAGGACAGTATGTTTGTCGAGCCACCGGTAGTCGGACAGGCAGCAAAGACCACCGACAGCGAATTTGACCGCGATACGGGGGGAATAGGATCCACAAACTTTCTTCTGGGTGGTGAGGGCGACGATTATTTTCAATTCGTTGGCACTGGGGAAAGCAGCGCAGCAGGCATTTCTGGAGCCGGTGGAGAAGAACAGGAAAAAGATCGCAAAACGTTGAACGGCTGCACTCAGCGACCATCCGGTTTACGGAAAACGTCCGAAGTTGATCAGGGCGAGCACATGTGCGCCACTCAGAAACTACGGGACGGGACCACCGCCCGTATTTCATCGCATCAGGCGGCAAGCGGCCTTGTGGCGGGCACACTAATTGACACCTCCAACGGCCCCCGACCGGTTGAAAATCTACGACAGGGAGACCTGATCAGAACCCAGGACAAGGTGCGCCAACCTCTGTTGTGGAAAGGTGAGAGTAAGGTTTCTGCCGCAGGCCAACTGTCCCCATCCGTCTGGAAAAGCCCCATAAAGGCGGCCCAAAAGACCTCTATCTTTCCCCGCCACACCGTATCCTGATCCGCGACCGGACAGCCGGGCTGATGTTTGACGCCCCCGAGGTTCTGGTTCCCGCTTTCGCGCTGCAGGAAGACGCTGATGTATATCGGGAGCCCTGCTTGGAGGTCAGATACTTCCATATCCTGCTGCCTCAACACGAGGTGGTTTTTGCGAATGGCCTCGAGGTTGAAAGCTTCTTTCCCGGACCGCAAGCACTGTCCAGATTGCCCAAGTCGATGAAAACCGACCTCGTCGCAACGGTTACCAATTCAGGCCGGGCGTTGTTGGATTGCCACCAAACCGCACGCCCATGCCTCAACGCTGTAGAATGGCGGATGTTACGTCAGTACAAACCGCCGGAACTGACAGTGCCAAAAGTCGCTTTGGGTCCCAACACTGCAGTGCCACCAGTAGACGTAGTGACCTGACGTCCCTGCTGCTGCACTTCTTCAAACAGCGGCAAGTTTGATCCCATGGCAAACCCACCATCGAACGTCAGTCCAAAGATCGGTTGATCACCATCGCGGAAGTATTCCGCCACCACGTAGTTGCCTGATGCATCGTCGGGAAGCCGCGCGCCAGTAAAACGGTCGATCTTGATGAAATGGCCACCTTCCGGCACACGGAAGGCGCCGCCGCCGTATTTCTCGGTCGCTTTTGTCATGAACTGCTGGAACACAGGACCGCAAAGGGTGCCTCCATAGGCCCCACGTCCCATGGGACGTGGCTGGTCATACCCGATGTAGCACCCTGCCACGATGTTGGAGGTAAAGCCCACAAACCAGGCATCACGGGAATCGTTGGTGGTCCCGGTCTTGCCTGCTGTCGGCACTGGCAGGTTGATAACAGAGCTTGCCGTACCGCGATCCACAACCCCTTTCATCATCGACGTCAGCTGATACGCTGTAATCGGGTCCATCACCTGTTCCCGACGAGTTTCGATGCGGGGCAAGGCCCCTGCTGGCAGCTGCGAGGCCGCGCAATCGACACAGTCCCGATCATCATGCCGGTAGATCGTCGCACCCGAGCGGTCCTGAATACGGTCAACCAAGGTCGGCTCGACACGTTCACCACCGTTTGCAAACATCGCATAGGCTGCAACCATCTTGTAAAGCGTGGTTTCTTCAGCCCCCAGAGAGTTGGCAAGGAACGCGCCCATTCTGTCATAGACGCCAAACCGTTCCGCATAGCCCGCGACAACTTCCATACCGACTTCCTGCGCCAGACGAATGGTCATCAGGTTCCGCGATTGTTCAATCCCGGTGCGCAATGGTGTCGGACCATAGAACTTGTTTGACGAGTTCTTGGGACGCCACAGACCCTGGGGGGTATTGATCTCAATCGGGGCATCTACAACGATGGTCGCAGGGCTGTAACCGCTGTCCAACGCGGCTGCATAGACAAATGGCTTGAAACTGGAGCCCGGCTGACGTTGCGCCTGTGTGGCTCGGTTGAAAACCGAGTGCTGATAGGAAAATCCGCCCTGCATCGCCAGAACACGGCCGGAATTTACATCCATTGCAACAAAGCCGCCCTGCACTTCCGGAACCTGACGCACCGACCAGGTTTCAGGATTACCCAGTTCACCGCCGACGCCCCGCACAAGAACCACATCACCACGGGAGAAGTTGTCAAAGAAATTGCCCTTCATCCATTTGATGTCGGACCGTGGGACAGAGCCGATTTTGGAATGCCCCTCCACACCAACCTCAAGGGATTGCTCGGCAACGTTCAAAACAACCGCCGGATACCAGCTGCCACCAAGGGTGATGTCACGCGGAACCTTGGCGCCGGAAAGCGCTTCGCGCCATGCTGTTTCGTCATTCAACACGTCTTCCGGAAGGGTCACGCCGGTTCCACGCCAGATCCCGCGTTGACGGTCAAATTTCTGCAAACCGGTCCGCAGAGCCAAGGCGGCCTCATCCTGCATTTCCTGGTCGATGGTTGCACGCACAGTAAAGCCACCGGTGAAAAACTCACCCTCGCCAAAATCCTCGCTCAGCTGACGGCGGATTTCATCGGTGAAATAATCCCGCGGAGGCAGAGCTGTGCGGAAGCTCTCGAAATCACCGTTCTGTACGGATCGCAGCGGCTGCATTTTTTCAACGTCATACACGGCTTTGGAAATGTATCCGTTCTCATACATCTCTTCCAAAACAAAGTTGCGGCGCTCCAGAAGGCGGTCTTTTTGTCTGACCGGGTGGAAATCAGACGGAGCCTTGGGCATCGAGGCCAGCGTCGCCGCTTCATGCGGGGCAAGCTCTGCCAGCGTTTTGTTGAAATAGGTCTGCGCCGCCGCGGTCACACCAAAAGAGTTCTGACCAAGGAAGATCTCGTTCATATACAGTTCGAGAATGTCATCCTTTTCCAACGTCTGTTCCAGACGCGCGGCCAGGATGATCTCTTTGATTTTGCGCTCAGCCTTACGTTCACCGGACAGAAGAAAGTTCTTCATCACCTGCTGGGTGATCGTCGACGCCCCGCGCACATTGCTGCCGCGCGAACGGATGGCCTCGATCCCGGCGGCGGCGATGCCGCGCATGTCATAGCCTTTGTGGTGATAAAAATTCTTGTCCTCGGCCGAGATAAAGGCCTGCTTCACCAGCGCCGGGATATCTTCTGCTGCGGTAAACAGACGCCGTTCTTTGGCAAACTCGTCGATCAGCGTTCCTTCGCCGGAATAGATTCGGCTGATGGTTGGCGGCTGGTATCTGGCCAGCGCCTCATGGCTCGGCAAGTCGCGGCCGTAAAACCAAAAGATCCCACCCACGGTCACGGCAACAGCCGCGATTCCCATAGTTATCGTGGTAAAAATAGCGCCCCAGAAGGACAAAAAGAACCTGAGCACGTCAAAGCCTCTCTCGCAGCATTGCGCCTATATATGCGGCAGCGCCGTCGGGGTCAAAAAGGGAAACACACGCGTATCGCAGCATATCTGCTAAATCACTATATCACACATTCAACCTGCTGTGATCCGCTCGGCAATTCCCGGCTGAAATACGTCAATACCTACTGACGTACCAGCGATTTACGGGCCGCATCGTCTTCCTGCCAAACCAAGAGCCCGTTCAAAATTCCCTGCGCCACTTTTTGCCGCCAGTCCGGATTGAGGATATTATCGAGGTCTCGCTTGCTCGACAGGAACCCGATCTCAATCAGGATTGACGGAATGTCTGCGGATTTGAGAACCGAAAACCCGGCCGACCGCAGTGGACGTCGGTTCATCGGCCCGCCCTGCTTTTGAAGCTCATCCGCCACCGATTGGGCCAGGTTCAAGGATCTGGGGTGCGTCTCCACCCGCGCCAGATCGAGCAGCACGTCGACAACCACATCATCGGTATTGGTCAGATCTGTGCCGGACAGCAGTTGATTGCGCTCTTGCCGCTCTGCCAATTTGGCCGAGGCCACGTCCGAGGCTTCATCAGACAAAGTATAAATTGTCGTACCATGCGCGTAGCCAGCTGAAAGCGAATCTGCATGAAGGGAGATAAAGAGATCGGCATCCGCCGCATGGGCCAGCGCAATACGTCGTTCCAGCGAGACAAAATAGTCGTCATTGCGGGTCAGACGCACGTCGAACTGTCCAGATCGCAACAGTATGTCGCCCAGCTCCAGAGCGAATTGCAAGACCAGGTCTTTTTCAAACACCGTTCGCCCATCCACCTCAGCTTCGGCACCGGGATCAATACCACCATGTCCCGGGTCGATTACAATCAACAGCGGCGCGTCCGGATTGCTGCCAATCGGCTGTGGAATGTCTTCGGGAGCGGGAAGATCCCATCGCGGATCCTGTGGCGCGCCGGCGTTTGCGGCAAAGGTCTCTGCCGCCACGGACTCGAGTTTGATGGACAAGCGCGCGGCGGCTGTGACGGGATCCACGCTCAACGCGGCCTCTGACACAACCACAGGTTCGGCAAGTTCCATCACCATCCGCGACCAACCAGGAACATAGGTGCCGTATTGCACCTCTTTGATTAGGTCTGTGGCCCGAAACCCATCGGCCGGGAACCCGGTCCAATCTACTTCCTGGAAATCCATAACAAGCCTGCGTGGCGCATCCAGTGTGAAAACCCGATAGGGCACGCCCTGTGTGAGCGACAATTCGATCTGCACAGAATCACGCGTCTCTTTTGCAAAGGTGCCGGTCGCATCCACACGGGCAAACCCGCTAAACCCCTGCGCCAGCGCGGCACCAACGCTCAGCCCCCAAACGCATATCGCAGCCCAAAGGTATTTCATCAGCACTTCATCTCTGTCTGCTTCTTGTCGTTACAGCGGATCATGCGCTGCTCAACCACGGGACGCCATAAAAGTTTTCAAACGCTCGAGACCTTCCGCGATATCGGCGGTCGCACGTGCATAAGAGAACCGCAAGGTGGTTGCCCCGCGTACCGGGTCGAAATCAAGGCCGGGAGTGACCGCAACGCCGGCCTGTTCCAAAATGTCCTTGGCAAAGGCGCGGCTGTCGTTGGTCAGGTCCGATACATCTGCATAGACATAAAACGCTCCATCCGGTGGCGCGATCTTGGTGAAACCGGCTTCGGGCAAACCCTTCAGCATAAGCTCCCGGTTTCTGGCGTACTCTGAGAGGTTTTCACGCATCTCATCCTCGCAATCCAGTGCAGCCAACGCCGCCACCTGGCTTGCATGCGGGGCACAGATGAACATGTTCTGCGCGATCCGCTCGACCACACGCACGTGATCCTCGGGCACAACCATCCAGCCCACACGCCATCCGGTCATTGAAAAGAACTTGGAGAATGAGTTGATGACATAGCATTCGTCGGTCAACTCCAGCGCGGTGACGGCCTTGGCCTCATACTCCAGACCGTGGTAAATCTCATCCGAGATAAAGGCCGCGTTCTGTGCATGGGTGGCCTCGATCAGAGCCTGCATTGCTGACCGCCCCAACATGGTACCCGTCGGGTTAGCCGGTGACGCAACCATAAGACCTGCCAGATCAAGATCGGCAAAATCCGCAGGCACCGGCTGCAAACGTTTTTCCGGACTGGTCTGAATATCTATGGGCGTGAACCCCAGCGCGTTCAGAATTTGCCGATAGGACGGATACCCCGGTGCACCGATCCCGACGCGGTCACCGCTGTCAAACAGCGATGTAAACGCCAAGGTGAACGCCCCGGATGATCCTGGAGTCACCACAACTCGATCCGGGTTCAGATCAACATTATACCAATCACCATAAAGGGTTGCGATACGTTTGCGAAGTTCAGGGATCCCCAGTGCAACCGTGTATCCCAATGTGTCCTGCTCCAGGGCCGCAGCCAAAGCGCGCCGTGCGCCTTCGGGGGCGCCGGTGGAGGGTTGGCCCACTTCCATATGGATGATGTGGCGCCCGGCTTCCTCTGCCTGACGCGCAGCTTCCATCACATCCATCACAATGAAGGGATCCACATTAGAGCGGGTTGAGTTTCGCATTCCGATCTCCCAAGGTGCGGTCATGACCTTTGATCGTGTATACCGGCTGGCGTCAATCCCAGCGTTGGTTTTTGGGTTCGTCATGTGGCTGGCAACTGCCGCGCATGCGCAATCGATTGGCTTGCTGCGGGACGCAGATATTGAACACGGGCTCCGGCAACTGGCAGCACCGGTCTTGCGGGCGTCCGGGCTGAACCCAAATCGGGTCCGCATCTTGGTTGTCAACCAATCCACCCTTAACGCCTTTGTCATAGATCAGCGAACGATTTTCATACATTACGGGCTGATCCTGAAGGTGGACACACCCGAAATGTTGCAAGCGGTCATCGCCCATGAGGCCGCACATATCACCAATGGACACCTTGCACGCCGCCTGGAAAATCTGCGCTCGGCCCGGTCTGCGGCAGGGCTTGGAACGGCGCTGGCTCTGCTTGCCGCTGCCGCCGGTGCAGGCGACGCCGCGGCAGGTATCGCCCTTGGAACGCGCAGCTCTGCGGAACGCAGCTTCCTGTCGCATACCCGCGCCGAAGAGAGCGCCGCAGACCGCACAGCCGCTTCTGTTATGCATCAGGCGGGAATTCCGATTCAGGGCATGCTGGATGTTCAGCAACTTTTCGCCGGTCAGGAGGTACTGAGTTCCGCCAATCAGGATCCTTACGCACGATCCCACCCTTTGACACGGGACCGTATCCGCGCCGCCAAGGCTTTTGTCGCCTCTTACGGAGATCAGGGCAAACCGGATCCTCAGGCGGCCTATTGGCTGTCGCGGGTTCAGGGCAAGCTCTCGGCGTTTCTGCGGGCTCCGAAATGGACGATGCGCCGGGCCTCAAGTGATCCATACAAAGACGTCAAACTGATGCGGGAAGCGGTCGCCTATCACCGTAACAACAAGCTGGACAAGGCACTGGCATCCATCGACGGCGCATTACGTCTGCGGCCGCAGGACGGGTTTTACCATGAGTTGCGCGGGCAGTTCCTGATGGAGAACCGCCGGTGGTCGCAGGCTCTGTCCACCTATAACCGCGCTGCACAGTTAAACCCGAATGATCCGCTGATCCTCGCCAGTCTGGGCCGAGCACAATTGGCGGCCGGGCAACCACGCGCCGCCCTCAAAACCCTCGAAAAAGCGCGCACCATAGA
Organism: Epibacterium sp. ABZ3_068; assembly: GCF_056159265.1. Taxonomy (NCBI): domain Bacteria; kingdom Pseudomonadati; phylum Pseudomonadota; class Alphaproteobacteria; order Rhodobacterales; family Roseobacteraceae; genus Epibacterium; species Epibacterium sp. ABZ3_068. The sequence continues at coordinate 2,793,058 of NZ_JBSWUV010000001.1, read as the reverse complement.
TTTCCGCAACAACGCCTTGTTGAGAGACATGGCACAAGCCTATGCAAAGACAGGGCAAAATGGTATGGCCTCCCTGGTTACCGCAGAACGTTATGCGTTGCGCGGACGGTTGGGTGACGCGCTTGTACACGCGAAACGGGCCTCTGGCCTCCTCCCCACGGGTTCCGCAGCCTGGAGACGTGCACAAGACGTGCTGATTGCTGCCGAACGTTATGAAAAAAGGAAGAAATAATGATCTCTATGGCTCGAACGCTCAAACGTTTGGGAGGCGCTGCTGCAACGGCTCTGGCGTTGTCTCAACCCGTTTCTGCCTTTGATCTTGGTGCGATGACCGAGGATGAGCGGGCGGAATTCGGCGAACAGATCCGCGCCTATCTGCTGGAGAATCCGCAGGTCATTCTGGAAGCGATCGACATCCTTGAACAGCGCAATGCGGTGGCCGAAGCCGAACGTGACAAGGCGCTTGTCCAGCACAATCTGGCCGCGCTTGTGGATGACGGCTATTCTTGGGTTGGCGGCAATCCCGAAGGCGACATCACCGTGGTGGAATTCATGGACTATCGCTGTGGTTTCTGCCGTCGTGCCAAGCCCGAGGTGGAGCAGCTATTGGCCGAAGATGGCAATATCCGTTTGATTATCAAGGAACTTCCGATCCTTGGCGAATCCTCGGTTGTGGCATCTCGCTTTGCTGTGTCCACCAAACATGTTGAAGGCGCTGAGGCCTACAAGGCCATTCATGACGCGCTGATTGATATGCCGGGTGAGCCAAACGAAGTGAATCTGGCGCGTTTGTCGGACAGTTTTGGCTACAACACAGAGGCGATCTTGGCAGGTATGAACACCGAAGAAGTCACCAGCGAACTTCGCCAAACCCGCCAACTGGCCAATAATATGTCGATCGGTGGCACGCCCACCTTTATCTTTGGCGGAGAGATGGTCCGGGGCTATCTGCCGTTGGACCAGATGAAAGCAATGATCGAAGAGCAGCGCGCGCAAAACGGTTGATCCGCAGCCCGTAGGAGAAATAAAAAAGGCACCCAGCGGCGGGTGCCTTTTGATTTGGCAAAAAACTCAATGCGCCGGGATTATTCCGCCGCCTGTGCCGCGGCCTCAGCATCCAATGCGGCAGCCTTCTTTTCGACCTCTTCAACGATGTGATCGACCATCTGTTCGTTGGACATCTTGTGGCTCGCCTTCCCAGCCAGGTAGACCATGCCGGATCCGGCCCCGCCACCGGTGAAACCAACATCCGTCATCAAAGCTTCGCCGGGGCCGTTCACGACGCAGCCAATGATCGACAGGCTCATGGGCGTTTTGATATGAGCCAGACGCTCTTCAAGAGTTTCGACAGTCTTGATCACGTCAAACCCTTGACGCGCACAGGATGGGCAGGAGATTATGTTTACCCCCCGGTGACGCAGGCCCAGGGATTTCAGGATCTCATATCCAACTTTGACCTCTTCGACTGGATCCGCAGAGAGGCTGACCCGCAGCGTGTCTCCGATTCCCATCCACAACAGCTGCCCCAAACCAATCGCTGATTTGATCGTGCCGGACATCAGCCCGCCGGCTTCTGTAATCCCAAGGTGAATGGGCGCATCGGTTGCATCGGCGAGCATTTGATAGGCCGCTGCCGACATAAAAACATCTGAGGCTTTTACGCTGATCTTGAACTCATGAAAATCGTGTTCCTGCAGGATACGAATATGTTCAAGACCGGATTCAACCATCGCATCCGGGCAGGGCTCGCCATATTTTTCCAGAAGGTGTCTTTCCAGCGACCCCGCGTTTACGCCAATCCGGATCGAGCAGTTGTGATCCTTGGCAGCTCTTACAACTTCGGCCACCCGAGCGCTGTCACCGATATTGCCGGGATTGATGCGCAGACAGGCCGCGCCTGTCTCTGCCGCCTCAATACCGCGTTTGTAGTGGAAGTGAATGTCCGCCACGATCGGAACAGGGCTTTCAGCGACAATGTCTTTCAGTGCCTTGGACGAGGCTTCATCCGGCACCGACACACGGACAATATCGGCTCCGGCTTCTGCAGCCGCCTGAACCTGTGCAACCGTGCCCGCCACATCGGTGGTCAGCGTATTTGTCATGGTCTGGACCGCAATCGGTGCATCCCCCCCAACGGGAACATTACCCACCATGATCTGACGGCTTTTGCGGCGTTCAATATTGCGCCAAGGACGGATATGGTTGATCGACATGGTCGTTTCCCACTTGCATTCACTGCGGCTTAGATACGCATGAAAGCTCCGTCCTGCAATGATCCCGCGAAAAATTGGGAGGCGCGACGATTACTCGGAAGCAGGCGCGGTTTGCAGCTCGGCCACCACTTTGGCTAAGACTCGGTGTTGATCGCTTTGAATGTCATCGACCTTTGCAAATCGTTCAGACACAGCCGACACCGAAAGTTCGATGTTTTTGCTAACCTGACCACGCTCCCCGACGGGGCCGAACTGCCCGTCATTCGTCGCAAAATAGATCGCGCTGCTCTCACCGGTTCGCAAACGCGGCGGGTTTTCCGTCAACGGCACGCTAAACGTTTGTTCAGCTTCCATTATGGATTCAAAAATCACGCTGCCATCAGCAGAAGTCACCTGCACCCAGGATGGGCGGACCGCTACCATAGTCAGGCGCGGTGCAAGGTCTGCAACCACCTGCGGAGAGGCAGGCGCAGCCTCGGATGGTTCATCCGCTGAAACAGAGGCTTCAGCCAAGGAAATGCTTGGACGATCTGGCGTCACAAAATTGCCGAACTGGTTCGGATTCAATGTGGAAATCGGCGCATCGCGGGATACCAGAACCGGGACATCCAGTGCTGGCGGACGATAGAGGCGATCCAATGCCTGAGCCGCCGGATCCTCTGCCGTTTCGGCTTCCGCATGCAGAACGCCCTGCAGCGGGTCGAGTTCAGACTGAACCGTCGGCACTTGCTCAACCGGTGCGAATTGCACCTGCTGGACTTCCTTTAAAACGGCCAGCGCCCCATAGCCGATACCGCCGATCAGCCCCAAAAGTACAACCAAAGATCCGATCGCACGCGGATCAATCTGGCTCAGCACCCCCCCGACTGAAGGGGCAAACGGCGTATTGGGAGAGACAAACGCATCACTTCCCAACCCACCCACAGAAGCGGTTGCTGCGGATCTAGGCTTGCGCCCGGAGGCATCTGCCGACATCCCGTGTGCAACTTCAAATCCGCTTTCTTCACAAAACTGGCTAAAGGCCGCCTCAGGATCCATGTTGAGATAGCGCGCATAAGAACGCACATATCCTGCAATAAACCCAGGTGTGTCAAAAACGGAAGGATCTGTGTTTTCGATAGCTGCAATGTAAGAGGCTTTGATCCGCAATTCGCGTTGCACATCCAACAGCGATTTACCCATGGTTGCCCGCTCACCACGCATAACATCTCCAAGCTTTAACTCAAAATCGTCAAAGCTCTTGGGAGAAGACGTACTTGCCCCCGCCTTGGACCTGCGCTGCGTGAGGCGCCCAATCATCCTTGCTGTCCCATCTTATCCTGCCGCAATCGACGTGGGTTTGGACAAAGTCAATATTCCGACTCAGTCGCACCCATTCGTTGAGGTTAGAATAACACACTCAAAAGTTTTTTACACAGAACAGTATGCTATCCGGCAAGTTCGGCGCGATTTAGCGCACAATGAGACCAAAGTTCGTCCATCGCACTAACCAAACGGTTAATCTCACCCACCCCATGAACTGGTGACGGGGTGAAGCGCAGACGTTCGGTGCCACGCGGAACAGTTGGGAAATTGATCGGCTGAACGTAGATCCCGAAATCATCCAACAGCATGTCGCTCAGTTTTTTGGTATGGACCGGGTTACCTACGATCACTGGCACGATGTGCGAGCCGTGATCAATGATCGGAAGGCCAAGCCCCTTGAGGCGCAGCTTCAGAACTTTTGCCATATCCTGGTGCTGATCGCGCAGCGCCTGATTCTCTTTCAGATAGGCGATGGAGGCTGCCGCGCCAGCAGCAACTGCCGGGGCCAGCGAAGTGGTAAAGATGAACCCCGGCGCATAAGACCGGATTGCGTCACACATTTTGGCAGAGGCCGCAATATAGCCCCCCATGACACCATAGGCCTTGCCCAAAGTACCATTAATAATGTCAATCCGATGGGCCAGGTTATCGCGCTCAGCCACGCCACCGCCACGCGGGCCATACATGCCCACGGCATGCACTTCATCAATATAGGTCAGCGCTCCAAACTCATCGGCCAGATCGCAGATCTCTTTGATCGGGCCAAAGTCACCATCCATCGAGTATACGGATTCAAAGGCAATCAGCTTGGGTGTTTGGGGATCATCCGCGGCCAGCAGCTGCCGCAGGTGATCAACGTCATTGTGACGGAAGATGCGTTTGGCTCCACCATTGCGGCGCACGCCTTCAATCATTGACGCGTGATTGAGCTCATCAGAGTAGATGATGAGACCCGGGAACAGTTTTGGCAGTGTCGACAGCGTTGCATCATTGGCGATATAGGCCGACGTAAAGAGCAGCGCGGCCTCTTTGCCGTGCAGATCCGCAAGCTCGGCTTCCAGCGCATTATGATAGACCGTGGTGCCGGAGATGTTGCGTGTTCCGCCCGATCCTGCACCGGTTGCATCAATCGCTTCATGCATCGCATTCAGAACAACAGGATGCTGACCCATGCCAAGATAATCATTGCCGCACCAAACAGTGATCTCTTGTTGAGACCCATCCGGACGGGTGCGCATCGCGTGCGGAAACTGACCCTTACGGCGTTCGATATCAATAAAGGTCCGGTAACGGCCTTCTTCATGAAGGCGGTTGATCGCAGCGTCGAGTTGCGCGGTATAATCCACGATAGTCTCCATCCATAGTTGCGGGCTGTCCGTGCAACCGTTTCCCCTTCTGATGGGAAAGCGCAGTCTGTAAACAGTCTGCCTGTGGTTTACAACGCGTAAGCTCCGCTGCCTTGATGCATGTCAAATAGGCTTTTTCTGACAATACAGCAACAAACATGGGCTATTTTGCACTGCGGTCAAACGTCACAAAACCGACAATTTAGTCGTAACCCGCTGATGTACAAAAAATGACCGAATCATGAGAACGTTGCCCGGCATTGCTGGAACCCGCACGCCGCCGCTGATAGCTATCTGTTCAAATCGGAACTTCCTTCAGGAGAAACTCATGTCATTGACCCCGGTACTTGAGAAGATCGACACGGATCTGGATGCAGCGATGGAGCGGTTAATGACCTTTCTGCGCATTCCCTCAATCTCTACCGACCCGGCCTATAAAGCCGATGTGGAGCGTGCCGCAGACTGGCTGGTGGCTGATTTACAAAGCATTGGCATTCCCGCAGAAAAACGACCCACCCCAGGGCATCCGATGGTCACGGGTCAGATCGGGACAGACCTTCCCGATGGTACGCCACATGTGCTGTTCTACGGTCACTATGACGTGCAGCCCGTCGACCCGCTGGAGCTTTGGGAGACACCACCGTTTGAGCCGGAACTTCAGGACACACCCCACGGCAAAGTGATCCGCGCACGTGGCGCATCGGACGATAAGGGCCAGCTGATGACCTTTGTGGAGGCCTGCCGTGCCTGGCAATCCGTTCATGGCACCCTGCCCTGCCGCATTACATTCTTCTTTGAAGGCGAGGAAGAATCAGGATCACCTTCGCTGGTGCCCTTCCTGAAAGAACACGCCACCGAGCTGCAGGCCGATCTGGCGCTGGTCTGTGACACCTCTATGGTGGCGCGCGGCGTTCCATCCATCTCCTCACAGCTGCGCGGCATGTTGAAGGATGAGTTTACCATCGTCGGCCCGCGGATTGATCTGCACTCAGGCCATTACGGTGGTCCGGGCCTTAACCCTCTGCGCGAGATGTCGAAAATCATCGCCTCCTTCTATGACGATGAGACCGGCAAAGTTGCCGTCGACGGGTTTTATGAAGGCGTCCATGAGGTGCCCGAGGATCAGCTGCGCCAATGGCAGAATTGCGGCTTTGACGAAGCGGATTACCTTGGCGGTGTCGGCTATACGCAGGCGCATGGTGAACAGGGCTATTCTACGCTGGAACAGCAATGGGCGCGCCCGACATTGGAAGTCAACGGCCTTTGGGGTGGCTACAATGGTGCCGGGTCCAAAACCGTGATCCCCTCAAAAGCCCACTGCAAAATCACCTGCCGTCTGGTTGGTGACATGGACCCAAACGCGTTGCGTGGGAAGATCCGCAAACATGTAGAGGACCGGCTGAGCGTGGATGCCAAAGTGGTCTGGGACAACGACATGGAGGGTTCCCCCGCATCCGTCATGAACCTGGAACGGCCCGAATTCGAAAAGGCACGTGGTGCCTTGTCCGATGAATGGGAACGCGAGGCCGTCTTTGCCGGGATGGGCGGTTCCATTCCCGTAGTTGGTTATTTCAAAACCGTCCTGGGACTTGATTCGATGCTGGTGGGTTTTGCCAACGAAGATGATGCCATTCATTCTCCAAACGAGAAATACGACGTCAAAAGCTTCCACAAAGGCATCCGCAGCTGGGCACGCATTCTGGACGCGCTGTCGTCCTAATTGCCTCGCAAAAGATGCAGCAGAAAGCCCCCGCCCTGTGGTGGGGGCTTTTTGCTTTAATCCGCGCGCTCTACCGGGCGTGGACGCGCATCATCATCCAAGGCCACAAAGGTAAAAACACCTTCGGTCACTGGTTTGCTGTCTTCCTGATGCCGCGCACGGCTCCAGACCCGCACTTTGATCCGCATAGAGGTGCGCCCAATCTTTTCCAGCTCAGCATATAATGACACCTCATCGCCCACAGTCACGGGCTGGTGGAACTGAATCCCGTCGACAAAAACCGTGGATGCGCGCCCCTTGGAGACACGCGCGGCAATTGTGCCCGCGGCAAGGTCCATCTGGCTCATCAGCCAACCGCCAAAGATGTCCCCGGCCGGGTTGGTGTCGGTCGGCATCGCGATCACGCGAATGGTGGGTTGGGTTTCGGGGGGCTGGACCAGATCGGCCATATCGCGCTTCCTGTGTATTAGATGCAGACTGCCTGCATGTTTCTTTTCAGGATCACTATGCACGACCAACGACTTAAGGGGAATTTGAAAAACAAAAACGGCCGCCTTTCGGGACCGTTGCAAAGAAAAGTGGCGCGGTTGACGGGGCTCGAACCCGCGACCCCCGGCGTGACAGGCCGGTACTCTAACCAGCTGAGCTACAACCGCGCATCGTATTTTCATCCCCTCCGGGGCGGACCTGATATCCTTCAGGTATGGTGAAAGTGGCGCGGTTGACGGGGCTCGAACCCGCGACCCCCGGCGTGACAGGCCGGTACTCTAACCAACTGAGCTACAACCGCGCATCAAACTTTCATGTCCCCTCCGGGGCGGTCCTGATACCCTTCAGGACTGGGAGCAGTGGCGCGGTTGACGGGGCTCGAACCCGCGACCCCCGGCGTGACAGGCCGGTACTCTAACCAACTGAGCTACAACCGCTTGCTGCTATATCCAGCGTCGCCGCTGAACGTTGGGGTGTAATATTCTCAGGCCCATGGGGCGTCAAGCGGTGAATTTGCATTTTCGTTGTTTTGGGATGTCTTTTTTTGTCAAACCCGAAACAACATCTTGAAGCATCAGGAAAAAGCCCGCTCCACAGCTGCCTTTCAGACAGCCTTGCTTCAAACAAGAACCACGGGGCGGCCCGCGACGTCATGCACTTCGGCGGTTGTTTCAAAGACTTCTTGCAACATCTGAGACGTCACAACCCGTCCCGGCGAACCATCAGCGACCACTTCCCCTGCCTTCATCACAACAATACGGTCCGCATAGGCCGTTGCGAAATTAATGTCGTGAAGAACAATCACAACTGTTCGCCCCTGCTCGTCCGCCAAGCTGCGCAGGCGATGCATCAACCCCCGCGAGGCTGAAAGGTCCAGGTTATTCAACGGCTCATCCAGCAGCAGAAAATCCGTATCCTGCACATAGCTCATCGCCACAAAGGCCCGCTGGCGCTGCCCACCCGATAAGGTCTCAAGCTGGCGGTCCGCAAAATCCCGCAGGTCAAAGAGATCAAGCGCGGTTTCCACCCAGGCGTGGTCCTGCGCGGCAGCACGGCCGCGATGATGGGGGTATCGGCCAAAGCCGATAAGATCACGCACGCTCAGACGGCTTGAGGCATTGACCTGCTGTGGCAGGATCGCAAGTTTGCGCGCCAGCGCCCTGTCATCACAGTCACCCAGCAGGAGATCATCCACCGTGATCCTGCCCTGCTGCAACGGTTGCAAACGCGCCATCAAAGACAAAAGCGTGGATTTACCCGCACCATTCGGCCCTGCCAGAGCAATCACGCCACCTCGCTCCAGTTGAAGCGTGATATTCTTCAAAATCCGCGCACCGCCGATACGGTGTGACACGCCCTGAATATCAATCATCGTTTCAACCCTTTCAAAAGAAGCCCAAGGAAAACCAGCCCCCCCAAGAACTCCACCACAACACTGAGCGGCGTGGATAAATGCATCACCCGCTCCATCACGGTCTGCCCACCGGCAAGTACGATCCCGGCCACCAATACCCCGCCGGGTAAAAGCACCGCGTGGCGATGTGTTGGCAGAACCAGATAGGTTAACGAGGTCACCAAAAGACCAAAAAACGCAACCGGTCCCACAAGCGCCGTCGAGACCGCGACGAGGACGGAAATTATCAAAAGCGCGCCGCGCTGCCCCCGCAGCGGGTCTTCTCCCAGGGAAACAGCCGCAACAGGGCCAAGCGCCAAGACATCCAGGCGAAATCGCATCCGCCAGGCCAGAACCATGGCCGCGATACATAAAACAGCCGCGACCCCCAGGACATCCAGATCTGCCCGTGAAAACCGCGCATAGGAGCTCGCCTGAATGACAGAGAATTCATTGGGGTCGATCACACGTTGCATAAAGCTGGTGATTGATCGAAACAGCACGGCCAGGATCACCCCGGTCAGCACCATGCGCATCAAATCTCCCTGCCCCTTGCGCAAGACCGTCCCAAACAACAGTACAGCTGCGCCACTTAGCAACAGGGCATTTGCCCCCATCACCAGGCGTGAATCCAACAGCAAATACAATTGCGACCCCATGACAAAGATAATGGTGTTCAGGAGCAGCAGATACAGCGCATCAAACCCCATAATGGAGGGTGTCAGAATACGATTTCCCGTTATGGTCTGGAACATCATGGCGGCCACGGCCTGAGTTGCGCCAACCAGCAACAGAGCCAGCAGCTTTTGCCCGCGAAACATCAGGGCAAACTCCCAACTGCCTTTTACGCCAGTCAAAAGATATGCGGCGCAGCTCAGGATCAGAGCAACACACAGAAGCAAAAGCCTTTTACGCAGCATTGGAACCCTTACCGTAGAGCATCCACAGGAAGCCTGCCGCTCCGACGATGCCAATCACTGTTGCCGCTGGGATTTCAAAGGGATGGATCACCAAACGGCCAACCAGATCAGCCGCCAGCACGATGGCAGCTCCCGCCAGGGCTGTAACCGGAAGGCTGCGGCGCAGGTTGTCGCCCGCAAACTGGCTGACCAGATTAGGGACCACCAACCCAACAAAGGGGATCGTGCCAACTGTCACCACGGTCAGCCCCGTTACAACCGAGACCACCACCAGACCGCTCAGCACCACTTGTTTATAGTTGAGACCAAGGTTCAGGCTGACGTCTTCCCCCAGGCCAAGGATCGAGAATTGATCCGCCACAAGATAGCAGAAAACCCCGCCAAGACCTGCGAGCCACAAAAGCTCGTACCGGCCACGCATGGCTCCTGAAAACTCTCCGGTGGTCCATATCTGGAGATATTGCAACATATCCGCCTGAAACGCGACATAGGCTGCCCCCGCTCCAATGACTCCTCCGTAGACCAGACCGACCAGAGGCACCAAAAGCGGCTGGGCCGGCGGCAAACGGCGCGTGATTGCAAAAAAGCCCAGACTGCCCAGAAGAGCCGCGAGCGAGGCCAAAGCCATCTTGATGCCCAGCCCTGCTCCTGGCATCAGAAGGGATACACAAAGAATACCTAAAATCGCGCTCTGCCCCGTGCCCGCCGTCATCGGCTCCACAAAACGATTGCGCGAAATAAGCTGCATAATCTGACCCGCAATGGCCAGAGTGGCCCCGGTCAGCAACACCGCCAGTGTTCGCGGCAAACGGCTGTCCCGGATCAGGATCCAGGCCTCACCATTTGCCAGCGAAGTGGCATTGATCCCGGACACACCTGCAAGAAGAGACGCCACACACAGGGACACCAGTGCAAGAAGTGCCAGGATCAACAGACGCATCGCCTTCAGCGCCCCTCAAAGGCTGCCGTCAACGTGTCTAGAGTACGGTTCAACGATTGTATCCCGCCCCCTGCGATATAGATGTCCGCCGAGTTCAAATAGATGACCTGACCGGACTTCCAGGCTTTGGTGTCCCGGACCAGAACATTATCCAACGTCGCCGCAGCGCTTTCACCGGGGCTGCCAATGGCGGCCAGACGGTCCACCACAATCAGCCAATCCGGGTTTGTATCACGGATAAACTCGAACGAGATGCTTTCGCCATGGGTCGACGCACCGATTTCCGGCGCGGCTTCAGGAAGGTCAACAGCCGTGTGCAGCCAGCCAAAGCGTCCGCCCGTGCCATAGGCTGAAATCTTCGGACCATTGGTCATCACCACCAAAGCGGTCCCCTGACCATGTGCGGCCTGTTTTGCATGGTCCAAACGGGCTTCAAAATCCGCCTTGAGCGCTGCGGCTTGTTCCTGACGCCCAAAAACCTTGCCATAGGCCTCGAGCCGCGCAAGAGCTTCACCAACGATATCGACACTGACGCTCATATCAATTGTGGGTGCAATACGCGACAAGGCGTCTGCCTGATCCGCAGTGCGCGCACCAATGACAATCAGCTCGGGGTTCAGCGCATGCAGAGCCTCAATATCCGGCTCAAAAAACGTTCCCAGGTCAGCCGCTTTGTCAGCGGTTTCGTTCAGATAGTCGACATATAGCTTATTCAGCGTGCCCGCCACAGGGACACCCAAGGCCGCAATTGTATCGGCGGCAGCCACATCAAACACTGCAATGGTTTTAGGCTCTTCGGGAACATCCGCCGCGCCGCGCGCGGTTTCCACGGAAAGTGTTTCGGCCGCAAGCGGCCCGGCGATCATCAGCGCAGTCGCGCAGACAAGCGTTTTGAAATCCATATCAGACCTCTTGGTCGTTCAGCAAGAAAAGGTGATTTCCGGCTTGTGCTGCAAAACGGCGGGCACTGGCTATGTTCCCTTTGCCATATCAACAAACGGAACGCCATATCTCCCGACTATTTTACTGCGAATTCGGGAAGCCGCGCAAAAGCAGAGAGATTTCGATGCGCTAAAAACCCCAGCGCAATGAAACTGCTGACGCCTAGTAACGATATATATTGGGATTAAAATGGTGGGTCGTGAGAGGCTCGAACTCCCGACATCTTCGGTGTAAACGAAGCGCTCTACCAACTGAGCTAACGACCCGGTGAAGGCGGATTTAAAGAATGTACCGGAAGAGCGCAAGAGCTGTTTCGAAGTTTTTTGAAAAAACTTCAGCCCTCTTTCAGAACGGTTTCCTGCCCGTTTTCCAGAACATAGATACAGCCCTGCTCATTTGGCAGCACGGCCATTGAGGCGCGATCCAGACCACAGACCAACCCCCGCAGGATTTGCCCCCATAGCCCGTGCGCCACAATAACCGTTGGACATTCCAGCCCCGCCAAAGTGCGCGCCACCCGGTCAGAAAAAGCATCAAACCCTTCCCCTCCCGGAGCCGCACAGAACAGATCCAAAGCATGGGGGCATGCGGCGGAAATCTCAGGGTGTGACACCGCAATTTCATCCAGGGTCTTACCTTCGAAATCCCCAGCCTGTGCCTCAGCCAGCAAGGGATCTGTCACATAAGGATATGAGCCAAGCGCCAGTCTCGCAGTTTGCTGTGCCCGCCGCAGAGGAGACACCAGACAGGGCGGCTGCGCGTCCGCCAGAATCGGAGCCAGCAAACGCGCCTGTGCCTGTGCCTGCAGGGTGCCCAATTCCGTCAGATCCGATTCCTTCTGCCCCTGCACACGGCGTGCTGCGTTCCAGGTTGTCTGCCCATGCCGCAGGAACCAGATTGTGGGAAAATCACCCATGCAAACCTCCATAATACAATGTGTAACAACGGCTAACGAGAAACCGCCAAGGGCGCAATTCCCAGCCTGCCAAGAGGTACAATTCCCTGCGCCCAATCCAGACAGGAAGGATCACCGTAAGCAACTCATTTGTAAAGGAGAATGGTGGACCAGATGAGCCGAATCTAGAACCTTTTGAAGCGGATAAAGTGTTGTCTGCGCTTGAGGATTGGTCAGAGGTTTTGCGGGCAGATCCAGAGGTCTCGCGCAAGCTGGCGGCGTTTTCTGAGGCTACGGAAAATACTTCAATTGGCGACACAAACGCTCTGCCTCCCCCACCGGAGCCAAGCCCATGAGGAAGGGCAAGGTAACAACCGAGGCGTCGCTGACGTCCGCGCACCGGGCCGCTGCAAATGGAAACATTAAAACCAAAGCATCCAAACGTCGGGAATTGTCCCCTTTGACATTGCGCCTGACCGTTGAGGAGCGTGCGCGGCTGGAAGAGCTGGCGGCGGGGATGACGCTCAGTGCCTATGTGCGGGCTTGCGTGTTTGCTGAGGAGGAACGCCTGCGGGCGGCGCGCCCTGCGGATGCTATTGCGGAGAAAAAAGCACTGGCCGAGGTGATGGGGCTGCTCGGCCATTCTCGCATCGCCAGCAATCTGAACCAATTGGCGCATCACGCAAACCTTGGCCTGATGATTGAGGATGATCGCGCCAAGAGTCAGATCGCGGAGGCCAATCAACACCTCTTAGCCATCCGAACCGCTTTGATGGCAGCGCTTGGCAAGGCGCGGAGGCGTGGATGATACTCGAGGCCAACACACGCGGGTATGGGGCGGAGCTTGCTCGGCATTTGATGAACCCGCGCGACAATGACCATGTCACTCTGCACCGCGTGGAAGGTTTTTTGAGCCATGATCTGGCCAGCGCATTTGCGGAAATTGAAGCGATTGCATCTGGCACCCGCTGCCGGAAGTATCTGTTTTCCATGTCGTTCAATCCTCCGCCTGAGGTCGAGGTGCCGGTCGAAGTGTTTGAACAGGCCATTTCTGATGCTGAGGCACGCCTTGGCCTTGCGCGACAACCCCGCGCGATTGTCTTTCATGAGAAAAACGGACGCCGCCATGCCCATTGTGTGTGGTCGCGCATTGATCCCAAGACCATGACCGCAATTCAGCTGCCGCATTTCAAACGCAAGCTGATGGGGCTGTCGCGTGATATATATAGAGATCAGGGCTGGGACATGCCCGATGGTTTCAAGCGGTTTGAGGATCGCGATCCGCTGAACTACTCCCGCCAAGAGGCAGGCCAAGCAAAACGCACGGATCGTGACCCCAAAGCGTTGAAAGCAAAGCTCCAAGATTGTTGGGCGCAATCGGATGATCTGAACAGCTTTGCCGCTGCACTGCGAGAGGAAGGCTTTCTGCTGGCACGCGGAACACGCCGTGGTTTTGTGGCCGTGGATGGCGATGGCAAGGTCTGGTCGCTGTCGCGTTGGTGCGGCGTGCGCCCAAAGGATCTGCGCAAACGTCTAGGATTACATGACAGGCTACCCTTGGTTGAAGATGTTAAGTCGCAAGCCAAAGACCTGCCAGCGCCAAAGAAACAGAAATCACCTGCCCTATTTCGAAAGCAGCGGGATGAGCTGGTGATGCGGCAGCGGCAGGAACGCGAGGCACTGATTGCACAACAAGTCCAACGGCAACGTGATCGTTTGTTGGCGCAAAGACAGAGCGCTGGCAGAGGGTTGCGCGCGCTGTTTGATCGCATGACCGGGCAGGATGTGGTCAAAAGAGACAAGGCTATATCTGAAGCGAAGGCCGCAAAGATTGCCGCCCGCGCCGAACAACAGGCCTTGATCAGCCGCCATCTGGCGGAACGCCGCGCGTTAGATCAGCACTCGCGGGAACGATCCCTACAGCCGGTCTTTGGTCGCAGCACAGATCCTGAACAACGCCTGCAGATCCGTCCCGAAGCGCTGCCATATACCGCCAAGCAATTGCGCAAAGATCCTGCACTGGTGCTAGATCATATCTCGCAGAAAAAAGCCGCGTTCACCCGCACCGATGTGTTGCGGGCAATGGCGCAGGTTTTGCCGGACCCGATGGAGCTGCAGGCTGCGACGCGACAGGCGATGGCCTCAGGTGAGTTGGTGACCCTGCAAAGCACCAGTACTTTGCAGCCGTGTTTCACCACCAAGGATTATCAAAAGGCCGAAGCGCAACTGCACGCCTCAGCCACCAAGCTGGAACAGCAAGGCGGTTTCCAGGTTCAAGACCAGCATATCACCCGCGCCATAGCAGATCAGGACAGGCGCATGATGCAGGATTTTGGCGGCAAGCTGAGCCAGGAACAACGCGGTGCCCTACATCATGTTCTCGGCGACAATCGCATGGCTTCTGTTGTTGGGCTCGCGGGCGCAGGTAAAAGCACCCTGCTGGACACCGCACGTATGGCCTGGGAACAGCAAGGCCTGCGTGTCCATGGAGCTGCTCTTGCTGGGAAAGCCGCCGAAGGATTAGAAGGTGCATCCGGTATTCCCAGCCGCACGCTGGCCTCACTGGAACTCTCTTGGAAAAACGGGCACAGCCCGATCTCCAAAGGGGATGTGCTGGTGGTGGATGAAGCCGGAATGATCGGCACCCGTCAACTGGCGCGGATTACAAAACAGATAGATGAGATCGGGGCCAAGTTGGTCTTAGTTGGGGACCCGGAGCAACTGCAACCCATCGAGGCAGGCACGCCCTTCCGAGATCTGGTTAAGAAGCACGGCGCAGCACGTCTGACGGAAATCCACCGGCAAAAGGCTGATTGGCAGAAACAGGCCTCCAAGGACCTCGCTGAGGGGCGCAGCCATCAAGCCTTGGCGCGCTACGCTGAGGAAAACGCTGTATCGATGAACACCTCCAAGAACGATGCGATTGATCACCTCGCGGCATCTTACGTCATGGACGTGGCAGCGCATGGCCCCCAGAAATCACGCCTTGCTCTGGCCCATAAACGCAAAGATGTGCACGCGCTGAACCAGGCCATCCGGTCTCAACTGCGTGAAGGACAACCACCAGACATCGAACATCTTTATCACACGGAAACCGGCCCGCGCGCCTTTGCCGCCGGAGACCGGCTCGTCTTTAGTAAGAATGACAAGGATCTGGGCGTCAAAAACGGCATGTTGGGCACGGTCACAGAAGCCAGCCAAGGGGAGCTCCAGGTCACCCTGGATGATGATCCAAAGCGCGACTTGCGCGTGAATACCCAAAAGTATCAACACTTTGACCATGGCTACGCGGTCACAATCCATAAATCGCAAGGCGCAACCGTAGATCAGGCCTATGTGCTCGCCTCGCGCAGCATGGACCAACATCTGGCCTATGTCGCCATGACCCGGCACAAGTCAGATCTGCAACTGTATCTGGATCAAAGCGATCTGCCCCAATGGGCGCAGGACAGAGATTACAGAGACCGAACGCAAGAGCAACAGCACCAAAGAACCCGCGCTGGCCCCAGCATGGGCTGACCGATCAATACGGGCGATCTGACCAGAGCCGCCGTTCAATCGGTCAGCTGTAGAGAGTAAAAGTGCGGGACCTTGCTGTCGTTGCTATTTCTGGACTAGTCGTCTGCTTTCCGCTTAGATTCCATGAAAGACAAGAAGGCTGAAGTGATGTTTAAAGTCGAACCAACAGAAGAAAGTGGCGGCGTTTGCGATTGCTGCGGCAATCAAACCCGAATGGTCTGGGGCTTTGTTCATGAAGAAGGTGGAGGAACGCTCGCCAGTTACTTCGTTCAATGGACTGTTGGAAGGTCAATTGAAGACCATCCTGCAAATTTCGATCTAATTTATGGAGCTTGGGGTGAAGGAACCAGCAAAATGGATCGATGCGCGATCTCTCTAGTCTACTTTGAGAACGAAGGCGTTCCCGGTGTTTCTGTGATCAATGCAAACGACCGACCAATCGCTTCTAGCGAACTCGTTGGATCAGCGATGAGTCGTGAAGAGCTGGTTGGCACACCTCTAGCTCAGCAGATATTCTCAATTTTTGATGCAGTAATTGTTCAAGACAATCGCTTTAGCTGACATTGGTTGCGCTGCAGCAATCCAGAAGTATGGGCTCTCAGCACCCATTCGCCGCGCTTCGCACGAACTTCTCCTTTGATGGACGCCCCACCCTATGCGGACATACAGATTACGATCAACTGGTGACGAACAGCGGGACAGAGCGGTCATTGGGCAGTACAGTTCCTCTAGCTGAGATCGCCGCTTCGTTTGTTGGCGCAGTCGATCCAGTCAGAGGCAAAAGCGACTAGAGATCGGAAATCGCATACCTTGCAATCGGCACCTCCGAATTTTCCGAAAGAAACAGCGCCGGTCTCTTCGAACGCTTCACCAATCGCCGGAAACAGCCGGTTCATATCATCTGCTACGTCGGGTGTTTCGATCCATGATCCATTGGGACCTCCGTTCTTGAAGCGCCGCGTCTTGGTACGCTTGTGTTGTGCAAAGGTCTCGGCTGTGTGAAGAGCTGAGCATCGGTTCCAGTCGACCCCGATCAGCAAGATCTTCATGGCATGGCGATCACGGAGCTTCCCTAAGGGCGTTTTCTCTCCCGTGGCCCACGCCAGACTGTGTTCCTTCAGAAAGTCGTTTGCATTCTTGCCATTGAGGCAGATCGATACAGCCGGATGGTCGCTGCGTTGGGTTCCCGGCCAGGTTCTGAAAGTTTCCGCAATGACACCCATGCCAGACGTTGGGGATTTCGCCACATCGAAGCCGGGAACCGCGCCCTCGATTTCGGTAATCTGGTCTTGGGTTAAGCGCGACGGATCAACTCCAGCAGGAAAGTAGGCGTCGGAAGAGAAACCCGGCATTCCTACAAGACCTGTTCCACCCACCGTTTCCAGAAGGCTTTCCACAATTGTTCGGGCACCGCCCACGGTAGCGCCTACGGCACTCATCGAGCCATGCACAAAAAGCCCGTCTCCGGCGTGAATGCCGAGCGAGATAAGATCATCAAGAAGGCTTGTCTGGGTATGAAATACAGCAACCATACGCCTGACTATCACCATTTCTGCGGATGCAACATCCGTCATAGTGGGCTCGTTCCCGTCATTAGCCGCACGTTGCCTGAAAGGCTGCACTGGTGGGGTCAGTTTGAAACTCTGACAGCGTTCCCCTCGCGGATGCGAGATCGCCGCCGGGTTTATCCCGGCGGCGAATTTTTTCTTTATGCTCAAGCAGCCTTTGCTTGGTTTTCTGGAGCGTCCTTGACCCTGTCGTCTGTTGCAGCCGTGGTTTTATCTTGCCGATAACTGCCCTGCGGAAACGCCATGTAGTGCGGCATCCAGTTGGGATCGGCGGGGGTACGTGTGCCATCCAGACAGGCGGTCAAAATCGTGCGGTGTGTCTTGGCGGTGGCGGTCAGGTGTTCTTCTGCGGCTTGGGCTCCGGCATAATCCCGCACCATGGCGTTTAAGGTGGCTTTGTCTCGGATCAGCGCGAAGAAAGTGCTGTCTGGCGACCAATGTTTGGACATCTCTGTGCCAAGCGTTGCGCCGAGCCTGTCGATGATTGGGCTGGTGGCGCTGAGGCTTTCGGCCATGAGGAAAGTGAGCAGCCGCAGGATGTCATTGTCGGAGAGTGTTTGCAGATGTTCAAATAACGCGCAAATTGTCGGGCGGGGTGTGAAACCTGCCTGAGGGTCTTTGTTTTCAAGCAAGGTTCCAGCGCCAAAACCAAGCAGATCAGCCATTACGTTGCGCTCTGCTTCAAAACCCTGTTGGCCTTTGTTCTGGGACAGGCTGTCTGCGATGTCATCTCGTGCGGTTTTCTGGGGATCCGCATAGACCGTCCAATGACCGGATGAGGCCAGCATATGGGCTGCGATCAGGCGCAAAGCCAAGCTGTGGTGCCCCATGAGATCCGCACGCACAGCCGCATGGCGGTGCAGATCAATGTAGTTTTGCGCAGGTTTGGTCAGTTCCGGTTTGGCATTCTCCGTTGTGGTCTTTGTCTTGCGGATGTCTTTGCGCGACAACTGGCCTTTGAACACGGTGACCTCACCATTATGGCTCACTTGAATATAGACCTTGCCGCCCTCTACCAGAGCGGTGTCCACATAATCCCACGCGGCAAAGCGCGCACCGACCTCCAGCAAGATAACATCCGCCCAGCCCTCTTGCTCCAAGCTTTGTTTCAGCGCTGCGATTGCACGGTTTTGCTGTGTCCAGAACAGTTCTACATCGTCAAAATAGCTGTCACGGCCAAAGAGATCACGGATCACTGCACCGGAATAGGTGTCCAGATCAAACAAGGCCACATCCGTTTTGATCTCTGAACCGCCAAAGAGCCATGATTTCAACCGATAACCTTGGGGTGCGGAATTGGGATCATCGCGATAAAGGCTGAGCCACGCCTTTTGCTGCGCCTTGGTGGCCATGGTCAAAGTGCGCAGACTGGCCGCGCCAATCTCCTCTTTGCGATAGAGCGTCAGGATTGGCGGCAAGAGATTACCAAGCGCCAGCCGCTGCGCAACCGCCTGTTCGCTGATGGCAAAACGTGCGGCGATATCGCCCGCATCCATGCCCTTTTTCACAAGCGCAGCAAAGGCCTTGTATTGATCGATTTCATCCATGGGCAAGCGTATGAGGTTTTCCGCCAGCGAGGCTTCAATTGCTTGGGCATCGTCACCCTCCTGCATCACCACGCAGGGCACGGGATCGGGGGTGGCATCGTCGGATAGTGCGCACAGCGCGTGGTAGCGCCGCTGTCCGGCGATCACTTCAAAGCCGTCCTCAAAGGGTTGCACCAGCAAGGGCTGCAACAGCCCCAAGGCCGCAATGCTGGCGGTTAAATCCTGCACGTCTTTTGCACCGAGTTTGCGCACATTGCGGCGTGAGGGGGTAAGCTGTTCTCGGTCAATAAATGTCAGTTCCATCGTCTGTCTCCTGTGTTGAAAATGGGTTTGGTGCCCAACTGCACCCCGAAGCCCCCGCCCTGTTTGCAGGGGCTTGCGGGTGCAGTTGGATCAGGACAGGCGATAGATCAGGTTGGTGCCGCCAAGGGTGATCTCGCAGTAGTCAAAGGAGAGATCCCGCGCGATGGTGTCATAATCGAGGTAACAGCTAAGACGTTCTGGGATGTCGCCGAACAGCCCTTCGTCAATGAACAGCTCGGCCAACTCCCGCAGGCTGTCCAACTGGTACAGATCAATGTCATAGCTGTCGGGGTCGACCTTGGGGTCAAAGGTGTATCCCCCTTCGCCCACCGCGATGATCACGCGGGTCTTTTGATCTGTGTCCCAGTCCTCGGCGCAGCTTAGGAAATCGGCGAAATTCGCTTGGTTTAAACCAATGGCCTTGGCCAGTTCCGCGTCCAGTTCCTCGCCATCAATGAACTGGATTTCGAATTCCTCCACGGGTTGGCCAAACCGATCCTGATGGCGGTGGCTCTTGTCAAAAAACTCGTCCGCGCTTTGAAAGGAAAAGTCAATCGCATCAATATTATAGGGTTGGGCATAAAGGGTAATCATATCTCTGTCCTCGCTTTTGGTGGGTTCAAAAGCCCGGAGATCAACCATCACCCCGCGCTTGAACCTCTGCCCAGCGGCGAGCGTCCAAGACAGATCAGCGATAACGCCGCCCCAGCCTGCTGGGGCGACCGCTGTTGGACGATCGGTCACAAGAAAGACGCCCCAAAGGTCAAATGCGGCCACACGGGAGGGCGGGTTCCCCGCCCGAATGGAGCGGGCAGACGCATTTGATCTATTGGGAAAGCGGCTTTTGGTGACACAAGCTGAAGGATCAGGTTCCCAAGCGTGGCACACGCGAAAAACGTGGCGGCCCCGCCGCCTCACCAGACGCGCCCGGGATCAACGCCCGGAGGGCCACGACCGCATGCGGGCGTGGTGCACGCGAGCCCGAAAAGGCGCACGACAAAAAAGGCGGACAAAACGCCCGCCTTTCTCACAGATCGACAATGTATTAAGTCAAGCCAGGTGGCGTATCTTCCAACAACTCAACGGCTTCATCCCCATCATCATTGACCGCACGCAACACCAACCGCCCATCAACGGGCAAAGCATCCATCTGCACGTTAAAGCCCTGACCATCCTTATGCGCCCAGGCCACCGCCACTTTGCTCCAATGGGATTTCTGACCATCCCCGATGGGGCGCACGGTATAACCCAGCATATAGGGTGTTTTACCCCCGTTTACCTTGCGGTTTTGATCTTTGTTCTGCTCATCATTCATATCTCCTCCAATCAATTGCAGTTAACAAATGAGAACATAAATAGAACAAATAACCGCAAACCTACAAGAAAATAGTCCTATTTACATACACATGTGTGGAAACGAAGACCGATCAACAAGCGCCTCATGCGACTGCTGCAACGCCATATCAACAACGATAACGCGCTCGCATATCAAATCCGTCGCTCGGCAGACAGGGCGGGAAGAGGACTTTCGCTACAGAAGCGAGATCCCGGCTGTGCATTGTCAATAGCCGACATTCAGTGGAGCCAAACTTTAGCATCGATCAGACTAACCGGCGTGAAGTTGAGCTTCCCTACTGCATTTCAGTCAACCTGAACCGCTCGCACCACACGTTGGACAGCTTTCTATCGCCCTGACATTGCGGTGGGGTACATCACTCCTACCTTCGTATTCAATGCGAACAGTGCGAAGATCGCCTGTGTATCCATCCCCAAAGACGTCAGACACATGCTGAGAGCCTTTGAGCGCAATTGGAAACCTGACCAATTCTGTGCAGGTTGGATGCCACCACTTTCCAAAAAACGGATCACGCCTGAGAAATTGTCCTCTAACACGGGACGCTGCTCAACAGTCCGACTCTGGTATTTGCTAACTTTTTAGGTACTCGATGATCTAGGAGCCGCGACCTCGGAAACTCAGGAAATTGCCAGTGGTAAGCTCTTCCAGCGCCTAACTCTGCCGATACAAAGTTTTTTTAAGCTCTCCACTCTTGATTGTTTCTCAACAGCCTGTACCGTCCTGTGGTAGCATTCCGCTTAGAGCTAACGAAACCGACCAGACACAAGACACAAGACACAAGACACAAGACACAAGACACAAGACACAAGACACAAGACACAAGACACAAGACACAAGACACAAGACACAAGACAAATGGCAGTCGTCGAGCGAAAAAAAATCAAAAGTTCTGCGCCAGGCCAGTACCTTGGATACGGGCTACAGCCAGTTCGTCTCTGTTATCACCTGCTCTCCGCGACCAAGGGACACAAGGTTTCCTTAGAGTACATCGATGATGTTGCGATCCACGGAACCGGGGACAACGTCTTTCTGGAGCAGACTAAAAGCGCATTATCTGGCAACCCGGCAAATGACCGTTCTCCAGAGCTATGGAAGACTTTGGCTAATTGGGCCGAACTTTTTTGCGCTGGTCACGCTAAAGTTGCCTCTGCAAACCTGTGCTACTTTGTTACTCCAGTAAAGACCGGTCCACTGGTGGAGAAACTGCATTCAGTAAATGGTTTCGAGAGTGCCTCAGACCTTCTGAAACTCTTCAAATCTAAAGCTTTTCAAAAAACACCTGGGAAAGGAATCGAACCTGAGATTCAGAGATTCCTAAGTGCTGGCGATCAAATTTGCCTTGATATCATCGTAAGGTTCAATCTGCAATCCATAGAGGATCCTGTTGAGCCAATTAGACAAACGTTGATCCCTGTACTACCAGAGGAAACAATAGATGATTTTTGTGCGGTCGCTATCGGGATGGCTAAAGATGAGATTGAGGAACTTCTGAGAAACAACGAACCGCCCATCATCGATGCGGGAAGTTTTCGAAAACGGTTTCGAGCATTCATAAGGAAGTATGATCTTTCTCAGATACTTGTGCCAACAGTAGAGGCTCCGTCTTCTCAGCAAGTTGCGGATGTGCTACAAAAACTTCCTCTCTTTGTGCGCCAATTGACATCGGTAAATGCCTCGGAGACCCTCGTGACCTCCGCAATTAGTGACTATCTCCGTGCCACATCAGACAAAGTAAATTGGGCCGACGACGGTGATATCTTTGAGGATAGCCTAAACGAATTGGACGACGCGCTTCTTCGCCATCATTTACTTGAAAAGGACGAAGTAGTGGACCTCTGCAGCCACCTCTCACCACAAGATCAAGGTCGACGACTGTACCGAAAATGCATTGGACTCGACATTCCCCTCGAAGGCAGCCCGTTACCAACATACTTCATTCCTGGAGAGTACAACGCACTTGCCAATGAACCTCGACTGGGATGGCATCCAGATTACGAAACTATTTTTCCGAATGAATGAGCATGGCCGACTCTAGCTTCAAAACCAATGCAGTAGGCCTCGTCCAAAATCCTGCACTCGGCGCAGTCTTGCTTTGGCATTTTGGGCGATCTTACCAAAAAGAAACAGTCGCAGAGCTGCCATTGCTAAACTTGCATTTCCTGGTGCTGCCATTGCTGTTGCATGCGAAGACACTTGAAAGCATTCGAACGACCTTTCCAAGTTCGGGGCTAGGACAACTTGTGGGTAAGCTTGCTGTGCAAAGAGAACAGGTCTTATCCATACACAGCAGAACCCGAAGCATGAAGGAACTTACATTAAATTCGGTTTCTACTGGGATCGCATGTCAGCTGTTACACTTGGACTACACGACCGCGAAGGTCCGAAGCAATGAAGTCAAGCCCCCTAAAGCTCCTGAACGCCTCAAGTACCATCTCAAAGGCGCAGAGAAGTTAGGAATCTGGTTCGCCAGAGTACCACTACAACAAGTTTTTTCACTTCTTCAAGTAGAACCTTAAAATGCACTTTCAGATTCTGAAATTGATCCTTTGGTCAAAAGGCGATCATAAGCCACGCGTAGTGCCCTTTGAACCAGGTATGGCAAATGTAATCAGCGGCGCCTCTAAGACAGGAAAATCTGCTGTTATCCCGATCATAGATTATTGCCTAGCGTCCGGGAAATGCAGCATTCCTGTCGGCACTATTCGCGAGGCCTGTTCGTGGTTCGGCATTATCGTTGAAACACTGGAAGGACAGAAACTGCTCGCTCGGCGCGAGCCTGGTGATGCCAAACAAACTGGTGATATGTTCGTCCTTGAAGGCGACGCAATCGAAGTTCCAGACAGGATTCAACAAAAAAATGCTTCGGCAGATGCAGTGAAGCGCAAGCTTGATCAGCTAGCTGGGTTGTCGCAAATACGCATCAACCCAGATTCGGAAGTGGGGTACCAGTCACGGGTCAGTTTCCGCGACTTAATGGCGTTTAATTTTCAACCCCAATACATCGTAGCCAACCCTCTGGCGCTTTATTTCAACGCAGATTCCGCAGAACACAGAGAAAAGCTAAAGTCGATATTCCCCTATGTTCTTGGTGCCCTTACTCCTGAAATGCTTGCTGCTAGATGGGAGATAGATCGGTTGCAACGAATGCTGCGTCAAGCAGAGGCTGCATTGCGAGCGGTACAAAACGCAGTCAACGCTTGGCGAGTAGAGACTCGTTCGTGGATACGGCAGGCGATAGAATTGGGGCTTTTGCCGCCAAATACGCTGGTGCCAGAAGACGATGTCGAACATTCGATAGACCTTCTAAGGCGGGCCACTGAGACCAATACCAGAGATTCATTTGTCACCATAGGTTCAATTGAGCCAGCCCTTCAGGAACTCAAAGCGCTGCAAAACCGCGAAAGCGAGACAGCTTTTGAACTCTCCAAATTGCGTCAGCGCTTGAACGAAGTCCAAAAGCTCGTCGAGAGCAGTGAAAAGTTTGGTGACGCCATCCGCGTCCAGAGAGATCGATTGAGCATCTCGCAATGGCTGAAAGATCGTGTCGAAACCAGCGACGATCCTCTGTTGGCCATGACCGACGGTAGGGAAAAGCTTGATGCGCTGGTGCAGGCACTGGCCGGTATTGAAATCCAGCTTCGAACTCAGCCGGGTCTATCAGATTCATTTGACAAGGAACGGCTCCGTCTCCGTGCCGAGGTTGACGACGTTACGAAACAGTTGAGTAGCATTCGTCAGGAAATAACTTTGTTGGAAAGGAAGTCGGAAGAAGTCCAAAGAGCCACGTATAGGCGTGATCGCATGGAACGCTTCCTTGGTCGCCTTGAACAAGCTCTTGAGACTTTCGAACGCGCCGACGATGCCTCGCAGCAGGCGTCCGAAGTGGCAAAACTTGAAGAAAAGATTCGGGAGCAGAGGAGAATCTACTCTGAAAGCCAGGTTGCAAGCCGTACTCGAAACGCTCTCCGACAAGTGGAGCAGTACGCTGCCACAATAATCCCCAAGCTTGATGCGGAATGGCCCAATACACCGATTGAGATTTTGGTCAACGACCTTTCTATTCGTGTAATCCATCCGGACAGAAAGGACTATCTTTGGGAAATCGGGAGTGGAGCCAATTGGTTAGCTTACCACATTGCTGTGACCCTGGCCTTTCAAAGGTTCTTTCTTGAGGTCCCAAACCATCCTGTGCCGGGCTTCCTAATGTACGATCAGCCGAGCCAAGTCTACTTTCCGACCGGGTTTGAACACCACGATAGCGACATAACTGGAAGGACAAGAGATCAAGATGTCTCTGCAATTAGATCAGTTTTCAAAGCTCTTTCACGAGAGGTTGTTGGTGCAAAAGGCCGTCTCCAAGCAATTGTCTTGGACCATGCCGGACCGGAAGTCTGGGGAAAGCTCGGAGGCATTACTCTTGCGGCGGAATGGCGTGGTGGCGAGGCACTAGTACCTCTCGAGTGGTTACCCAGAGTTGACTAGGTATGCTATTGGGAGTTTTTGATGCTGGGCACCGTCGTTGGTGAGCGGCCGCCGCAAACAAAGAATCGTTTTGGCCCGCTAGCCGCCTATCGTGAATGTGGCAGTTTGTGGACGCCTAGATGTGAGAGTTAGCAACCGGCAGCAGCGAGCCCCTCAGTCGCCGTTGTTTCTTTGCTGGGATGCCGCAGTCGCAGCCGGTTACATATTTTCACGCAGATAGGCGGCGATGGACTGATCTAACACCGCGAGGCGATGATCGAGTTTACCGCGTTTTAGACGCAAAATCTAACTCAGCAACAAAGCTATCTCGACCCGATTGGACACCGTGTCAAAGGTTTCTTGAGGCTCAGACACTGTCAAGTGTGGAGCAATGTTTTGATATTGTTGGTAGATTTGACAGCGTGACAGCGACTTGTTCTCAGAAGCATTTCTCAATGCCAGAAGCTCTGGACTTGAAAAGCCCTCTCGAATGCACCGTGACAGACACTCAAGCGGTGCGGGCGGCTCCCATGATGTAGCACTCTGAGAGGCATCCTGCTCGAGAACCTTCATTGGCAAGCTGAACGAGTACGAGATGTCGGGGATGCATCTCAAAACGAAGCGTCTTGCCGCAAGACACTTGTTGGCTTTAACGGCTTTTTGCTGATGTCTCTCTTCGATCTCAATAAGTGGCGCACCCTCCAACCAGAGCCTTGTAAAGGCTTGCAGCTTAGGAACGGCGTAGTCACGTTGCGCATCCAATTTGAGCGCCTCGTAGTGCGAGCCAAACAGTCTCGCGAGGTTCTCATGTCGAAAGCAGGCCTGAAACGCAGCTCTATCACCTGCCAGCCAATCGAAAAGTGCATCGCACCACTCCAAAATGGTGAAGTGCTTATCGCTACCGATGGCGTCAAGGAATTCTCTTAATGACTGTATGACTGAGATCGGGAAGCCGAACAGAGCCGCGATGTTTTGATCTGGTGTGATTTCGGATGCCGCAAACAGACCAGCCTCTTCGGCATATCTCATTACGGCAGACACGCGATCTTCAATCCATTGCTCGTCCTTTTTCTTACGAGCTCTGTATCCAGACAGAGTGGAACGAATTACTCTAGCGAGGGCAGCCTCGTCCGCCTCATCCTGGATCAGTGAAAGACGCGTAATGCAGTAGCGTGCCTCTTCGTCACCTGGTTCAATTCCGGCGTGGATCCGATCCATGACAGCTGTCAGCGGGTCGTCGATTTCCAAGCATTGATCCGATTGACCAAAAATCGCCAACAACGTCGTCCAGTGGTTGCCAATCGTCATTTTTTCCATGTTGATTGGCACAACTTTGCCTGGAACGACTAACACCATCCCATTGGCATTCATGCCAGCACGCCCTGCGCGCCCTGCAGCATTCAGAAGATCTTGAGCTTCCAGAACCTCACGGCGGTTCGCGGCCTCATTAAACCTACTGTCCTCGGCAATGACTACCATCTCACTAGGCAGGTTCATTCCCTGGGCCAATGTGGATGTTGCACACAAAACAGATATACCATCAGAACGCTTATAGAGGCTTTCAACCAACCTTCGTTCTTCGGGGAGCAACAAACCATGATGAATGGACGCCTGTTCCGAGACGCAATCGTCCTCAACGTTCAGATACAAGCAATTGGAAGCGCCAAATTCCAATACCGCCGCGTTGAAGAGGGTCTGTTCCGTTGAAGTAAGTTGAATGGGATCATTCGGCAGAAGTTTGGCTACTTTCTTTGCCGCGCTGTTGGCATTTTTGATTGTCTGGAAAAACACGAGCGTCTTGACGCCCATCTGGCTCGATTTTGCTGCGATCGCCGACGAGATTTCGCCTGCGTTCGGCGTCAATCGCCAATACCCATTGATACCGAGCAAGATCTCGTCTTCTAACAATTTTTGTAGGCTGTAGTCGTTCGCCTTCTTGGTCGCCCATGTTTGATGAAGACTAAAAAAGCCATAAGGCGCCGCACCAATGCTCTTCTTAACCGCGGTCGGAACTCCTTTCGTCGTGGCTGCTGCTCGTTTGGGGACGAGGTCGCTTTGAATGGCTTTGATGTCATTGTCATCGTAGACTACGCACCCTCGGATCTGTCGGGTGGGTTTCCATGACAGTGACAAAGGTAGGCATGATTTGCCTGTTAGCTCGTTCAACCAACCCGCAAGCTCGTCAGTGTTTTGCACCATAGCCGACAGCAACAAGACATCCGTCTCGTCAGCAAGTCTGATGAGGTTGAGCAAGCACAACATCGCATCGATCGGCCGACGATCTTCGGGGCGGTCAGAAGGGTGGAGCAGATGGCACTCATCAAACACAATCAATCCGACGTTCGCAAATGCTTCTTTGTCGAAGCTCATCTGGGCAAGGCACGCCTCGGGTGTCAGGACTAGTATCTCGACGGCATCTTCCTCTAAATTGGCAAGGAAAGGATCAGATTTTTCCCGATCTATCTGTGCATTCGGAAACGATTTTGCGAGCGATAGCGCGGTTTGATCGACCAAGGCCAAGGTGGGCGCCAAGAATACGACGGTTTTACCATTCAACAGGGCAACATTGATCTTCAACTCGGACAAGGTTGATTTACCAGCGCCAGTCGGAAACCCAACAACCGATGATACGCCGATTTCAAGATAACCCGCAGCGATCGCTTCCCTGTGGTTGCGCCACAGAAACGGACGTTCAATTGCAACCTTCTTTAGGCTGTCAGCCCAACTGTCTGGATCCAGCCCATTGGGGCAGGGAATGTTTACAGCCGAACTGTCCAGCAGATCGTCGGAAAGTGCAGCCAGAAGCGTTGCCAGGTGAAAAGGCCCAGGAAATCCCGAAACATATTCGGGCTGACCATCAGCGAAGACATCATGTTGATCGGACAAACACAGGTCTCTCAGCGAGATAAACAGGTCTCTTGGATTCGCTTCAGTCGCTTGACCGGCGAGACGGAGCGCGAGCGTGCGCAGTCCCACCAGAAGTTGCCGGTAAATGGACGCGACAGCTAAATCCGCAAGATCTGCCCCATCGAGGTGGTCCAATCCTGGTATCTCAATTTCAAGAATGTCTTCCAACCGCCCTCTGGCGAGCGATCTGATCGAGTTCAGAATGGCCCGTTCAATCGGGTCTGTGCTGTCTACGAAAAGGTGTTCGGAGGCCTCGCTCGCATCTGCTGTCGCTTCGGCAATCAAGAACAGCAGCACAGTGGCGATCTCAGGCGAAACATCCCGGGCGCTGAGGCGTGACGGCGCAATCGGTCGCTCCTGAAGAGCTTCTGCATTGAACCAAAGCTGGTATGCCGTCCCTGCGACAAAAGCCGCCGCCGCACGATCTTCACGCTCGATGTCTACGGTGACAAATGCCTCATTTGCCATGGCGAGCCGGCGCATTTCATCAATGACTTCGACTAGCACGTCATCCGCTTCTGCTTCTTCTATTGTTCTTAAACGAATCCGAGCGGCAGAGATTTGTGCGAATGCTTTTGAAAGAGATTTGGCAAGCGCCTCTTTCTCGAGGCCTGGAAGATCAGGGACTGTACCGATCAACGCACTTGTGTCTGGATCAAACATGCTGAGCCTCCAGAGTATTGAGTGCTGTCAAGCATCGTGTTGCTAGGTCGACAATCCATTTTCGGATGTCTTCTTGGTAGAGTGTCTCTGCGCGTCTTCTCTCGACATCGTCCGAGACATGGTTCTCGTAGTCTTTAAAAAGACGAGCGCGACCTGTCTTCGAATTGTGTGTTTCGCCAATCGTGATGGATAGCCGGTATGCGCGCGCCTTGTTCCAGATGACGTTGGCAATCGCGGAGTCTGCGTCAACATCTCGTGATGTTTCAAGGAGTTGCGTTACTTCTGATACAAGTCGATGATCTTGCGCACCCGTTTCGAAGTCATCGAATTCTGGCCAAACTGAGTCGCGAATGGTGTCGCGGGGGTTTTCTGTCGCCTTCTCTTCGCAAATTACGGCATGTGTAATCTTACTCGTATCTTTGCAAACATGTAGATGAAGTCCGTCGAACCCCTTGTCTGCATGTTGCATATGAGGTGGAGCGATAAGTTCCCCGTTACTTTGAAGATGAGCTGCGATCCATGATATGACTTGAAAGATCCAGCCATCCCGATGCCACGGGTCTTTCTGTGTTTGTGTCAAAAGCGCGCGTGCCCCTTGGAAGGCGGTTTCGTGGGGAACTCCAGCTGACGGACCTGTTGCTGCCAGCACCTTTGCGACATGTCGGTATTGCCCCAACGCAATACGGGCAATGTGCCGAGCAAGCTCATCTCCATCCCAGATGGTCCAATCAGAACCGAACCATCTGTCGTCATTACCGATCTTTGTAAACTCTATTGGCATTTCTTAGACTATAAATTTGATTAGCTAGAACAAGCTTGGCCCACTCTGTGCCAATCAGCCTATTTTCTCTCAAAATTCAATTGACTATTATGAATAGTACGCAAGCGTGTCCGTCTCGTCGAGGTACGAAACGAGCCCAGCCGACGATGTCGCACCTGCAATGGATGACCGCTTTGCGGACTGCAACTGCAGCATTACAACACTGTATTGAGTGACCGGTAAGGGTTGCAGCCGCTTGTGACCGTCGCACACCGGAACAACCCCAAATCAACCACTGGCCCCACGTTGCGCGGTTGCGTGCAACCACAGGGCCTAGACAGATGCGCCGCGCCTCCGCATACTCAAAAATGTTAATTCCGCGTTCCCGCGGCGCACAAAGGCTATTGAACCCATCGCATTCGTAGCGCGGCATGGCCCGCAGAGAGGCATTGGTATGAGCAAGAAGACCGCCATCGTTATGATCCACGGAATGGGCGAGCAGCGCCCGATGGAAACCTTGCGCGGCTTCGTCGATGCGGTGTGGAGCGACGATCCCGGCATCGTCCATCCCAGCCGGGCGGGCATTTTTTCGAAGCCTGATTTCGTCTCAGGTTCGTTTGAGCTGCGCCGTATCACGACGCGCGAGTCCAGCGCGACACCGCCTAAGCGGATGGATTTCTTTGAGTTTTACTGGGCCCACCATATGCAGGGGCACACAACCGCGATCGTGATCAGTTGGGCGCAGCGCGTCTTTCTGCGCGGGAGTGGCGATGTGCCAGCCGAACTGGTCGGGCTATGGCGCTTTGCGCTGATTTTGCTGGCGGCGGCGGCTCTGGTGCTGGGACTGTGGCTTGCGCCCAAATGGGGCCTGCCGTTTGGCCTGCCTGGCTGGGCTGCGGCTCTGGTCGGGGCGCTGGTGGCGCTGGTGGGATGGCTATTTCCCGCCAAAGTGTTGCCCAGGATCGGTGATGCGGCGCGTTACCTCGACCCCTCCCCAAACAACGTGGCGATCCGCCAGACCATCCGGTCCGAAGGTGTCGCGCTGTTGGAGGCTTTGGCAGCTAAGAAGAAATACGACCGGATCATAATCGTCGGCCATTCCCTTGGATCGGTCGTGGCTTATGACATCGTGCATTTCCTTTGGCTGCGGCTGAGCCACGAGGCACAAGTGGCCGCTCACGCCGATCCCGCGACGGCTGCGGCGCTTGCCACGGTCGAAGAAACGGCGCGCGTACTTGCCGCCGCGCCTGCCGATCAGGTTGGCACGGCCCGCATTGCGTATCGCCAGGCGCAGCGCGCTTACTTCGCTACAATCTCGGCAGACAAAGATGACCCGCTATGGCTCATCAGCGATCTGGTAACGCTCGGCTCGCCCCTGTCGAAGGCCGACGCTCTATTGGCCGACACGCCGGACGCGTTCGCCGCGCGCAAAACCTTGCGCGAGTTGCCGACGGCCCCGCCCACGTTCGAGGACGAAGGCGGCACCCCGGTCTTCACTTATCAACCGAATGCCAGCCCACACCGACGCCCGCACCACGCCGCCCCCTTTGCCGCCACGGTTTGGACAAATATCTACGTCCCTTTCCGCCGGATCGTGCAGGGCGACATCGTCTCGGGCCCCGCCGCGCCTAAATTCGGGCGCGCGGTGACAGATGTGGAACTGCGCATCGGCACGCCACCGGGATTTCGCCACAACGACTATTGGACAGCGCCCATCGCCAACACGCGGTCTGAGACGCTCAAAGCCCTCCGCGCTGCGGTGAACCTGGCGCATCTAACCGAGGAAGAGGCGCTCTGGCACGGCAAGTCTGAACAGACGCCTATCCGGGCGCACAGCCTCTGACGGTCCGCCGATGCGCTTTGTTGAACGCGACCGCGTCCCACCGCCCAAATGGTTTTTCACCAAGGAAGCGGAACAGAACCGTCGAAACCTGCTAGATTTTTTCTCGCAAACCTTCGAAGGCCTCACGCAAAAACGCATCGGGGAACCGGCAATGAAAACTGTCGTGATCGGTCTGGAGCAAGGGGTGCGCGGCGATCTGATGAAGCTGTTCGACCGGTGCTGTGCCTTTTGCGAAACGCCAGTGGGCGATGAAGCCCCGATTCATCGGTTTCGCCCGACGGCCAATGCCGAACCCGCCGTCGATACCAGCACCTCGCACCTCTACTACACTTGGTTGGCGGAAGCGTGGCAGAACCTGTACCTGATCTGCAACGACTGTCAGCCCGACCGCCCGGAGTATTTTCCAGTCAAGAACGACCGGCGCGCGCCGTTGCCCGGGGCGGAGGCTTTCGAAGCCTTCGTTGACCGCGAGGACGGCCGCTGGCCGGAGTTTCCATTGAAGGAAGCACATGTCTTTGCCGATCCCTGCTATGATGAGAAGCTGTGGCGGCACTTCCGCTTCTTGCCTCATGGAACGATCCTTGGGAGAGACCGGACCGGTCGCGCGACCATCGCCCAGTTCAAGCTGGACCGAAACAGTCTGACCCGCGATCGCGAAGCTGCCTTCCGAACTCGCCAGTTTGCGCTGGAAAACGTTTTGGCGGGCACATCTGGCGCAACACCAGACCACATATTGGGCCCGGATATCGCAGGCTTTCCCGGTGCCTCGCTGATATACTTCCGCGAGGTGCTGGGCATTGCGCTTGGTCGGTCGCGCCCCTCGGCCAACGTCACAGGTGCGCTTGAACAACTGATCCGCCTGCCCGATGCGCAAGATCGGCTGCGCGGCGCCATCGCCCGGCTGGACGCGGAAGAGAGGGACCTGATCGCCCATGAAGCCGTGGATCCTGAAGAGCTGATGCGTGCGGGCTATTATGCCCCGCCGCCGTCTTCTGCCTTGCCTGTGCATCTGGCGATCCGCAACTACAAATCGCTGGAGAAGATCGACCTCTCAGTGCCCGATGCACCGGAGGGCGGCACCAGACCCACTGCACCTTCGATGCTAATCCTGGGCGAGAACGCGGCGGGCAAAAGCACCATCCTCGAAGCCTTGGCGCTCGCGTTGATCCCACCGGGCACGCGGCAGATGTTGCGGCTCGACCCCTCGAAGCTCGTGCTTAACCCTCAATTCATTGGCGGCGAAGACCCCGCGCCCGAAACGGCAGAGATCACCCTCACTTTCCATAGTGGTGCCACCCGGGCGCTGAATATACGTGCGGGCGGCGATGCAGGAGTTGGTTTCAGCGAAGACGGTGTCGCTTCGAGCCTGCCGCTCTTTGCGTACGGCGCTTTTCGTCAGTACCTTGAAACCGAACGCCGCAACACGCGCCATAGGCATATCCGGTCGCTCTTTGAACCCAACGAGCTGCTGTCGAACCCCGAAAAATGGCTCCTCCGCCTCAGCCCGTCGGATTTCAACATGGTCGCTCGGGCGCTGCGCGACGTGTTTTCCATCGAGGCGAGCTTTGATGTGCTCGCTCGCGACGACGATAGTGTCTATGTCGTCTCTCCCATTGGGACCGACGGGACGTCATCGCGCACGCCGCTCTCGGTTGTGTCGTCGGGTTTCCGGGCGGTGCTCGCGATGCTGTGTGACATCATGCAGGGGCTCATGAACCGCAAGATCAATCGCGATTTCGAGTCGCTGGAAACCGCCACCGGGCTGGTTCTGATTGATGAGATCGAAAGCCATCTACACCCACGCTGGAAGGTGTCGATCATGACCGGTTTGCGCAAGGCATTGCCGCAGGTCTGCTTCATCGCGACCTCGCATGACCCGCTGTGCCTGCGCGGTATGCACAAGGGCGAGGTTCTCGTGCTGGAACGTGTAACCGAGACCTCTGAACAGGGCCTGCCGGTTACTACCCAAGCCTTGGTAGACCTGCCCGACAACCAGAACTGGACGATCCAGCAGCTTCTGACGGCTGATTTCTTTCAACTGCGCTCCACCGAAGCTGTGGACAGCGAACGCAACCGCGCCGCCGCCGAAGACGCTTTGGCCCGTGGCGACCGACCCGAGGACAATCCCGATGTCCGCGCTTACCTGACCGAGATCAGCGCCGCCCTGCCCATCGGCGACACAGAGGTGCAGCGCCTGGTTCACGAGGCCATCGCCGACTATCTGGCAGAGCGGAGCACTGCCACCCGGGCGCGCATCGACACATTGCGCGACGCGACCAAGGCCCGCATCCTGAAAGCACTCAGAGGCTACGATGCGCCGAATTGAGGAAAGAGGCCCAGCCCCCGATGGGTTCGAGGATCGCGCGCGTAACGAATTCGACAAGGTCGTCGCTCATCGTGCCGATCGCACCAAGAAGAAAAGCTTCGATTTCAAGGTCTACAAACACAAAGATCTTAAGGACGCGCTGCACAATCTGTTCCATGGCAAATGCGCCTATTGCGAAACCTTCTACTCCGCCACGCAGCCCATGGACGTCGAACATTTCCGCCCCAAGGGCGCCGTGGCCGAAGATGACGATCATCCCGGCTATTGGTGGCTGGCGATGAAATGGGACAACCTACTGCCCTCTTGCATCGACTGCAACCGCAAGCGAAAGCAGTTCACGCCGCATGGTGACGTTCGCCAACTCACGCTGGTCAACGAGACCGCCAACGCGTTTTCCGATCATGCGGTGCAAAATTCCGGGAAGAAAGACAGCTTCCCGCTTGCGCCCACCGGCGCCCGCGCCAACGCCCCTAGCGCCACCGCGCGCGATGATGTTGCCGCCGCAGGCAGTCCGGGTCTTGTGGGCGAGGCGGCGCTGCTCCTCAACCCGGCGGCAGATGATCCTGCACAGCACCTGGTCCATCACTTTGCGCGCGTGACCGACGATCAGGGGCGCAGCTTGCCGCCTGTGTCTTTCCTGTTGGCGGCCCCCCTGGATCCTGCCGAGCCAGACCCGTTCCGGGGAGAGGATGACCTAAGCCTGAAGGGTGCAACCTCCATCCATGTCTACGGGTTGAACCGGCTGGGCCTGGTTCAGGCCCGGACCGAATTGCTGCGCAGGCTGGAGTTTATGGGCACTCTGATCGTTCAGCTTCATGCGCTTTCCGATCAGATCGAGGACGTTCCCCCCCCGGCAGACGCCGGAACCGCTCAACTTCTGACACACGCTGCGCGCGCCTTGCGTGGATTGGCGGACGAGATCACGGCCGAGCTGGTCCAGATGGGCCGTAAAGACAAGCCGTTTTCATCGATGGTACAAGCGTGGCTGGACAGTTTCACTGGCGATTTTAGCGTCTGAGTATGGACATATGTCGCCTTTAGCTGATCGGAATCGTCCGGTCACCCCGTTCGTTTCCAATGTCGTGATGCTGGCATAAGGCAAGATGTTTGAGGCCGATGATGCACTAACAATCAACTTGGACCAGTCAGATGAGGCTGCTCACTGCGGGATCAAAAACGCTTGTAAACTGATGGAGGATCGGACCAATCCTATCGTTCAGCCAAGGCGTTGGTAGCACATGCCTGCCTTTTCTGTGCAATCGGTCTTACATGTCTGCAAGGCGCAGGAGAGCAGACCTTCTCTTCCACTGATCTAACAGCAGAAAGGCCCCGCAGAATGTAAGTTCGACCGCGTTCAGATTTTGCTCATGCAGCGAATGGCATGTGTGGATGGCTCCTGCATAGCAAGACATTTTTGATCTGATTTGTGCATTTGTCAGAAGCAGTCATGTGTCCGGCCTGTTTGCGCGGTTTTGACCGCTGGCCCTGATGGGTTCCGCAAACCAAGTTCCTATCAGCTTTACGGGCTATTATGCCCGCGCCATTCGGCGGAGTGTCTTGGCTTTGGCGGCAGACTTATGCACCATCATCTCGCGGGTCTTGCTAACTCATTGTTCCTTTCGTCTCAGGCTATAGTGCGTGGGCTGTAGGGTTCGTTGCGGGTCAGGACAGCCCAGACGATCCGGGCGGTCTTGTTGGCCATGGCAACAGTTGCGACACGCGCAGATTTGCGTTCAAGCAAGGATGTAAGCCATTTGCTGGCTCGCTCGGGGTGGGATCGTGTTTGTCGAACGAGTGATGTCATACCAACGACAAGCAATGATCGCAGATACTGGTCACCCATCTTGGTGATCCGCCCCAACTTCTCTTTACCGCCGCTGGATTTGTTGGCAGGCGTTAAACCCAGCCATGCTGCGAACTCCCGACCGTTTTTGAATTGGTGACCATCTCCAATGCTGGCGATGATCGCAGAAGCCGTCACCGCGCCGACGCCGGGTATAGTGCGCAGCAAACGGACACGCGTATCTTCTTTGGCCACTTGCTTGAGGCGCTCTTCATACCATCGGACCCGCTTATGCAGAGCCATGAGCTGTTCTGACAGATTGCGGATCACCTCGTTGGCGATGTCTGGCAAGTCGAGCACTTCCCCAAGAGTGATGTCCTCAGCAAATCCAATCACACGGGCCAGCCCTTTGGGAATGAAGATACCGAACTCCGCGACCAGACCACGCAGATTGTTGATGAGTTGCGTTCTTTGACGCACCAAAAGGTCACGCGCCCGATGCAGCGACAACAGGGATTGCTGCTCGACTGTTTTGGTCGCAACAAACCGCATGGTGGGTCGAGTCACTGCCTCGCAAATTGCTTCGGCGTCAATGGCATCAGACTTACCGCGTTTGACATATGGCTTCACATACATCGGCGGAATCAGCCGAACCTCGTGACCAAGAGCTGTCAGTTCACGGGCCCAATGATGCGCACTGCTGCACGACTCCATGCCAATCAGGCACGGATCCAGTTTTGCAAAGAACGGCAGAAATTGCGCTCGTCGCAGCGGCTTGTTGAACACGACTTCTTCGCTCGCGGTGATCCCGTGGACTTGGAAAACGTTCTTGGCCAGATCAACGCCGATTGTGGTATTTTGCATGGGGTGGCTCCCCTCATAAGCAGATTTTGACACCTGCACTATGGCGCATTGCGACGCCGGTTGAAGCAGGAGCCATCCACCCCATCAGCTTTTTTGCTTCGAATAGACTTAACCTCAATGGCCAGTCTACTCAGCGTCACAGGGCATCACGGCCTGTTCGCCGGACCCTGCTGAAAAGAACTTCCCGTCAGGTGATAATGCAAAGGTATTGGTCACAACACACCCATTTGGGTTCCTATCCATAAGCAGAAACGCCGCATTAACCGCAGGTGGAATGGGCGATAGCCGCCGATCCAGTTTATGAGTTCCGACACCGATTAACTCGACTTGTCTTATTAGGAAGTGTCGCAGCAGAAGCGCTTGTTCGGTTGGCGGTAAAACATACTGTTCATCTACCAGTCTTATATCGCATAGGCGTCTTTGAGTGCCGTCTCGAGATGTCCATTGCGTGAGCAAAACATACAATTCTGACTCTGGAGGAGCCCAAGCCTCTTGTGTCGAAGACATGCCCCAATCACGTGCATGGTGCTCCGGAACGTCGCGCTCTTCAAGGCCTGCGCTATTGAATGCCGAGCTAAATTCGATGGACAATCGACAGCGTTCGAATAGGCTTTCAAAATCTTGAATGATACTCTGAGCGTGAATTGGTTTGCCCGACAACCACAGCGTCATCACCAACAGAGCAAGGTATCTTTTCCTGAAACTCACCGAAATGCCTTCATTAGCTGAAACTCGGAATCCGACATTGGCTGCAACGTAGAATTCTTGCAAGATAGGCTCGGAACGGACCAATGCCAGCGCGGCGATGCCATCGGAGCAGGCAAGTTCAGAGCGGACATCATCCGTTCAGGCCAAGCCCTTGATATCGCAGCTTGCCACGCGGTGCCTGATCGTCGGCAGATTGTAGGCAGATATTCGAACAACTGGCGGCGAAAGCGCCAGAAGAGCCCTTTTTGCTCAATGCTGCGACAGGGACCAAAGCCCGCTTTTGGTACGCGCGGTGGAAGGAGATCAAATGACAACAGGTGCAAGTCCTTACTGTGCCTGCAGACAATCTATGGAGGACTACAGAAAAGACGTAGCAAATCCAGGTTTTGATGTGTATGTCTACTTGAACTGCGGTTTAGAGAGTTACGGAAGAGGCATCGTCCATGTGGCCAAGAACATATAATGTCTTTGTGCTGACCACAGAAGAAGTATCAGAAGCAACAGTCGAACATATTACACAAATCCTAAGCGGAAATGATGACTGCGTCGTCGTCACGCACAAACCTAACCGCACCACAAAGGCGGCTAATGGGAAAGGCTTTAAATACGAAGGGTGTAGAGTTCGGGTACGAGAGCAACAATGCATGATAGAATTGAATGATCGAACAAGTTTGGATACATACAAATATAAATTGAGGAAATCTGGTTAAGAAAAGCCTTTGCATCGTCCGGTAGCGAGGTTAATTAATTAATGTCAGGTGATTATGTATTCGTGCGGCGCTTACATTCCAGCGCCGAATATGAAAAGGTGCTAAACAACAACCTAGATAAACTTCGTCTTTGGAACGAAGCGTATCCTAATCACGAGTCCTGGATTAGGAACGTAATAACAGGTCTCAAAGAAGACGACTACGCGCGCATTGCCTATGGAGCGTTTGCCTTACTCGATCATAAGGACGAGCAATATATTCCGCTAGCAGCGTCGATGATTCTTACGAAGAAGGCCTTTACTCCGTACCTCGAGATAAAGAACCTTTCAATCTTGGATAACGAGCTGAGTGAGGCCGTTAAAGAAGGCACTGACTATAGCCGTTTCCGTGAGCGATGTATTGAAAAACTTTTGCTGGAAGCCGTAAGGTTCGCAGAGGCGAGAGGTTACGAAAAGTTAGTTTCAGAGGTGTTCAACAGTCGCCAACTAAATGGAGAAATCATCTCTCAGATGGTGCGCTTCGGATTTAACTTGGACGGCAGTCACGCTCGAAAGCATAGGCTGAACGACAGCACTGTGTATTTGTCGAGGGAAGTTGAACAAATATATTCACTTGATCCCTACGACAACATGGCAAGTGCAAAGTGGATACTAAGCCAAGTAATGCCTGGCTTTGAGAAAATAGAGCGGAGCAAAGTTGAGTTTGTTTGTGACGATGGAACAAAATTAAACGGATTTGGTTTTATCGTGTCTGTAAGGAATTTCCATACGCACCCAAAGAAGAAGTTCAACCGAGATGAGATTATAATCTGCGTGCCAGAGATTGCTTCGAGTAGGTTGACCTGTAACGTTTCTCAGATAAAGTCTGACTTCGATCTTCATAAAGTCTCCTACGTACTCAACTTTCAGCGTTCGAATAGTTTATTGCGGTCGATTAATAATTTTCTGAAGGCAACAAACGCGCAAGCGGAGTACTTCGACCGAATAGAAATTGATCGAATTTTGCTGGGTGACGCTATGGGGCATAGTGCTCGCTTGAGTGAAGAGCATTTGCAGCTACCGTATGATCAAGTAGACGGAATGATGGTTTCGTCTAATCCGAAACGTATTGAAGGAAGAAAGACGAGTTCGGCTCTCTCTCAGGGTAAGTATCCGGTCTATGTTCAATTAGGTCCTCGCGGGCGATACCTCTTTCAAGAACAATACCTTGTATTTACTTATACTTTTGATGAAGAATTGAACCCATACGAAGAGAGGGGTTGCAAGATTTGGGGCATTGGACGCATTGAAGGTACTTACTTCGTCGACATTGATCAGGAACGAATAAAGCTGAGGGAATCGGGTGATCCGAACTCAGAACGATACTCGGATGCGGACATACTTTTTGAAAACCTGGAGGCGGTTTTTGATGGAGAAACTCACGAGATTATATGGAGCAAAGAGCAGTTTTCTCAACACAACAATTATAATGCTTCTAACCAAGTGGTCGGAATTTCCCTCGATCAGTTTTATGATCTTAGTGGGGCTGGGCTATCCATTCCAGTAAAAAACCTCAAAACTACAGATTTAAGGAAAAAACTCCTAGCAGAGGATAGCGCTGTCTATCTGAGTGCTGATGAAGTAAACGCGATTTTGTCTTCAGTAACGTCGGAGCCTATCTTTCCCGGTACTGGGGCAGCGGGTGTTCGGTCTGTCGACCTTTCAAGTGCTCCGACTTTACAGTATTGCCACTCATCGCCCTCTAACAGGGATAAATTGTTTAACAACCACAGCACTTTAACCGAGATTTTTCAATCGTCCTTTAGTTTTCTCGACCCAGTACCTGTACTTTCATACAGCAGATTGTTGGCTGCCATGAGCCTCCGGCCCGAGATTTCTGTGTTGGCCGCGCACATTACGAGCAGTAACGTTCTTGAATTAGTTAGTGAAGAACCTGATCAACGCGCAGTTTCGATTGAAATGGAGGTTTTCGCTCAGGCCATTATTGACACGGGCTTCGCGCCAAAGCTCAGCGTGCTGCTGTGCTGCAACTCGACCGAGTATGCTCGAAAGATATCTGAAGCGGGTGGGTTTGCGGTTGGCTTCGAAGGCCTTTTACACGAGACGATCCCTCCAACGCTTATTCAAAGATTACTCAAAGATGTTCAGGGCAAAACCGAACTTTCAGAGTTTGATTTGAGAACATCGCTTCAAGGTCTTAGTTTAGAACAATCGGGAAAATTCAACTTCAATCTATTCCACAAAGGGCAAACACTATGTTAGACGGATACTCATGGCTTAGTGTACCTCAGCCAACCCTGAAACCTTTTGCACTTTTGACTAAAAGCAAAAGGAGCGGTTTAAGTCTGTTTAAGAGTCAGCCTGTGACCGTGGTCCACTCCGACATAAGGGCTTTGTTGCCTTCGAGCTCTGGCGGCGTGCCCCCAAGTACTGATGGCGGTAAGGTTCTATTGACAGACGCGACATTCAAGTACGGCTTTGATGGTAAAGCGACCGCCGGGGTTCCGCTGGTTTCTGGCGTTGATGGCGCAAGCATCAAAGGAAACCTAGGTGTGCAATGGACATATATTTACAGATTCAAGACTTTGGTGACAGAGTCAATTGTCGATAGGATCTCTTTCAGGAGGGAATTGAGCGAGAGTTTTTCAAAAGAATTCGGCAAAGAAAACTATGAGACAGTCAAAGGTGGCCGGGCTTTTGTTCTTACTGATTTGGTGCTCTGTAGCAGTTTCGAGGTGCGGAAAATTCGAACCAGTGAAGCAGGTATGGAAGCTCATGGGCCTTCTATGACGCAATTTGAGGTCAGTGCTGGAATGGAGAGTTCATCAGATTTGGTGCTAAATTACTCTGAGACCGTCGGAACTGCTGTGGCGTTTAAGGTATGCGAATTGGTCTACGATCCTGAAGAACGGATTGTACGGATTGGTGATGACAGCATACAAACCTACAGAGGTTCCAGTTCAAAGTCGACTGACGCTCCATCAGGTAGTTTTGAACCGCTTGTATTGCTTGACCCGCCATAACGCGCATTGAAAACTCACTGCTGTATGGCCATGAGACAATCCAGTCCCGACGGCGGATTCAAAAAGCAGACATTGGTGCAGCCACAGCGAATTGGCACTTTGTCCCGCAGACTTCCAGTTCGTCGGTTGCTCGATCGTGCACCTGCGGCGAACGGCGGCTTCGACGGGCCGCACTGCAGCAACTGACACCCCAATCGGAAGGCGGCTTTGGGCCGGGAATGTCACCAGCGAGCAGAATGCCTGCTCAATCTATGCGTCGTCGCAGCTTTGCCATTGATCGATTGCCCACGCCTCGACGGTGCACAAGAATTCTGCTCGTATCTTTGGGTCTCGGATGGCGGTGTAGGCAGAGGTCAGCCGGAATAATTCTGCTTCGCTTAGCTGGTAAACGGTTTCAATCATTTGGGGTCTCCTTTGTCGTGGTGAATGGGGTATGGTAGCCCCAACCTTTTGAAATTGCGCTGTAATGTGAGGCGGGAGACGCCCAGTAACCACGCAACATAACGGCATGGCAGGTCTTCTTCGGCCATCCAGTCGTATGCGTCTTGAATGATTTCTGGGGTAAGGCATGGTGGTCGGCCAAGGCGTTTTCCGCGTTTTCGGGCGATATCCAAACCCTCGCGGGTGCGGCGGCTGATGATACGGCGTTCAAAGTTCGCGAAGGCAGCAACCATCGTGTAGAACAGCTCGCCTTCCGCCGTGGCGGTATCAATCGGCAAAGACAAGATACGCATTTTGATACCCCGCTCACGCAGTGCCTCTGCTGTCAGCATGGCATCAATCGAACTGCGAAAAGCACGATCCAGATCCAGCACGACAAAGGTGTCGTTGTGCGAAAGCGCAGCCAATGCAGATTCAAACACCGGACGCTCATCCGCAACGGCTGAGACATACTCGACATAGAGGTGATCACATTCGGCTTCCAGCGCTGCGGTCTGACGATCCGTCGCCTGCGCCCGGGTCGAGACGCGGATATAGCCGATCCGGCGGGGTGTCTGCATCAGATGTGATCGAAAACGATCCTTTCCGATCACCTGAGTTCGCGCATCACACACGCCCGTATGCGCGGCGTAAATCCCCGTTTTTGCGTGTTGCGACGTTAGGCTGTATGGTCGCTCCAGTAAAGTCTCGCCCTGTTCAAAAATCATGGAATATGAACAGCATAGCCAAGATGGTCAAGGCAACGGCAATGGTTACCTCCCTCGCAATCTGTCCACAGGTTTCTTCTGCGGAAGGATTTACCGGAGAGGTTTTTCTCAAGCGTTCGATGGACGATCAACGCGCTTATGTCTCAACACAACTCGTGATGGCTTCTTCAATTGCAGCGCGTATCAAACCCGAAGTGTCGGACTGCATCGGACGCGTTTTCTTTGACGAACTCGGGATGTCAGAGAGCGGATTTGATACTGTGATGGCTAGGGTCGGTGAGTTTTCAGAATTCCATCCAAGTTCGGTGCTGGTCATTGTCATCGAAAACGAATGTGGTTCGTTCAATTGAAGCTTGGGAAGGCCTGCGGTGCGGACGAGAGCTGCGCCTCT
The DNA here is from genome assembly GCF_056159265.1 of Epibacterium sp. ABZ3_068. Taxonomy (NCBI): domain Bacteria; kingdom Pseudomonadati; phylum Pseudomonadota; class Alphaproteobacteria; order Rhodobacterales; family Roseobacteraceae; genus Epibacterium; species Epibacterium sp. ABZ3_068. The sequence continues at coordinate 2,751,015 of NZ_JBSWUV010000001.1, read as the reverse complement.
TGGCTCGGTTTTGTCTCGACAGAAGCTGGGGCCGGACGCAGATCCTCAATGCGCTGAATGGCATCCCGCAGGTCATCTTTGCTCATGGGGTTGTCGCGGTCGTCATAGCGGTCGCGAATATCGCCAAGCACTTCAAATCGGTAGGTACGCCATTGATCCAATAGGTCCGTATAATCACGATGGCTTTGCTTTAAAGCAAAATACTCCTCCGCCGTTGGTGCGTTTGCAGGCCAAATGATCCCATCTGCGATTTCGGGCGGCAATTCCTGACCATCCGCTGACACAACCCGCCCATCGGCTGTTTTGAATACAGGCTGCCCATCCGGGCCACGGGCGGCGGCATTTTCCAACGCCTCAATCTGTATTTGCAAATCGATTAATTGTTGTTCGAGGTCTGAGACCGCCTGATCCGCATCATATTCTGCGGAAGACAGTTCATGCCCAAGCTGCTCATACAAGGCACGGTATTCTGGGTCATCTAGCAACCGTTCCAGAAGGTCACGAAACCGCCGCTCAGCTTTCTTGCGCCGCCCTTCTCGAGATCGGGGATCATCGTCACGCAAGAACCGCTGCACCCGCGCGCCGTCCTGACCCGACAATTCGCGTTGCAAATCATCAAGGTCTTCTTTTCGTTGTATCTCTGGCCAATCCGTCTTCTGCATAAATCCTTGCCTATAAGTATACCTTAGATCGGCAGAGAGGTGCAAATTTGAGGCGGATACGGATTACCCACGCATGCACACAACGGTTCAATTGAGACGCGCACTGGGGGATTGAACGGGGGCTTTGCCCCCTTCACAAGCCGTTTTTGGTATTACCAAAAACACAGCTTGCGTATATTCTCCTTAGCCCAATTCTTTGCAACTCTTGGGCTGCCAGGTGAACCACTTGGCGCATGATCTGGATCGCACACAGCTAAGACCATCACGGGTCCCATCGCAAGCAGGATCGGGTCATGCACCGGTTTACGATCTGAACAGATGAAGGAGAGTCCTCGGATGTCTCGAACGCAAGAACAGATAAACCACCACGTCGTTGCAAACTATGCAGGCATTGACGTCAGCAAAGACACTTTGGATTTCGCGATTTATGGCAAGGACACTCATCTGTCCGTGCCGAACAACAAACGCGGCATCCAAAAGCTCATACGAGAGTGTTTGCTGAACAATGTCGAGCTGGTCGTTTGAGAACCTACCGGCAAGTTCCATAGGCTGCTTCATAAGCAGTTGCACGATGCCGAAATCCCCGTCGCAGTCGTCAATCCGTTCCGCAGCCGTCAATTCGCGGACAGCCTCGGACAGTTGGCGAAGACTGACAAAATCGACACGCGCGTCCTCGCCAAGTATGGCGCGGTGATCAATCCACCAGCAATTGAGCCGATCTCAGACACGGGAAAGAAGCTGCAAGAACTTAAGACCGCGCGACGCCAACTTGTTGATGAGATTGGCAATCTCAAGCGCCGCCTCAAGGCCTGTGACTACGACCTCGTTCAAAAACAGTTCCGGGCGCGCCTGAAGCTGGCGCAATCTCATAATTCGGCCATTGAAGACGCGCTACGGGCAGTGATTTTAGCTGATCCCGAGCTTTCGTCGAAGTTCAAGATACTCACGTCCATCCCGAACATCGGCGCGACGACCGCTGCACGGTTGCTGGCCGATCTGTCAGAGCTGGGTCACGTGAATTGTCGCCAAATCGCAGCGTTGGCAGGTGTGGCTCCTATGAACTGGGACAGAGGTTCGCGAACGGGAACGCGTGTGACACGAGGCGGACGATCGCACATCCGGAAGGCGCTCTATATGTGCGCGGTTTCCGGCATAAATCGACGCGGCGCATACAGCAAGATCTACAAGAACCTGATCCAAAAAGGGAAACCACCTAAGGTCGCACTCACTGCGATCATGCGGAAGCTCGTCATTCGGGCCAATACCTTGGTCTCCGAAAACAGGTGTTGGGAGCATCGCCTTCCGTGATCCTGTCAGGGGTTGAATGAACTCGATATCAGGCTTGCGAAATCACAGATGCTTGCATTAATAGCTCAACGGAGGGTAATCTCGCACGGTAGAGCTTAATGAAGCTCCAACGAGCAAAAATAGAGCTCTCCATTAGAACTGTAAAAACTAATTACATTGAATGGTTTTTCGCTAAACTCGGATGTGTACTTAAATAATGGAAGAGTGAATGTTTGAAGTGAAATACACGCTTGCGGTTAGCATTTCAGTTGTTATCACAATGTATAGCTCCTCGCAATTTGGATACTTTTCTCCCCAAGAATTTATTGAGGGAATTCGGTCTTTGGTGTCGAGCGAAGTCGTTAAAACTGAACGTTTCATGTGTCGCCTGGTTGCTCCTGGCAGACTGGAACTTAATGAAACCGGTCAAGAATGCTTGGCTATCTCATATTATTCTACTGCTCAAGGACAACAAGAGGTCGAATTAAGGGCAATATGTCCCACCTACGGCCTCGTGGTCAAAGGGAACATTGATGGGACAAGATTTCGTGCATCCTTAGCAGGCCCGCGCCACTTAAGTGCCTATCATAAAGTTTATACCGATAACGGTATCGAACACGACCCAGTGTCGATAAAAGCGCCATGGTCCAACCAAGTCATCGAAATCGACGATTGCGGAATAATTAGTGACGACCACGAAAGACAGGGATGGGGAATTCCATTAGCTCCTAATCCACAGTAAATTTTAATATTTTCTAAGGTCAGGATTGATAACAAGTAGATTATGGTTGCCGCTAGTGCGATGGCTTGCACTGCGACCTCGGGAAGAAAAGGGAAAGCTTGGCCATCTGCTAGGGTCAGGACCCATTGATTTCCGCCTCGTGGCGTGATTCACCGCTGCAAAAATAGCGGTGAATATGTCTGATCTTTTCTGGCTGACGGATGCGCAGATGGCGCGTCTCGAGCCCTTTTTTCCAAAGTCCCACGGCAAGCCGCGCGTTGATGACCGGCGTGTTTTGAGCGGGATTATCTTCATCAATCGCAATGGCTTACGATGGCGCGACGCACCCGCCGCATACGGGCCACATAAGACGCTCTACAACCGTTGGAAGCGGTGGAGCGACAAAGGTATCTTTGCGCGGATGATGGCAGGTCTGGCCGCAGATCACGGCGAAAAGAAGACTGTGATGATCGACGCTACCTATTTGAAAGCACATCGAACGGCGACCAGTTTGGGCGTCAAAAAAGGGGGCGTGGGCGTCTGATCGGGCGCACCAAGGGCGGTATGAATACCAAGTTGCATGCCATCTGCGACAGCCAAGGACGCCCGCTGAACCTGTTCGTGACCGCAGGACAAGTCAGCGACTACATCGGTGCACGGGCGCTTGTCAAACGCCACAAAATCGAGAACAGCTTTGCCCGTCTCAAGGACTGGCGGCGGGTTGCGACACGATATGACAGATGCCCAAAAGTCTTCTTGTCAGCATGTGCCTTGGCAGCCGTGGTCATGTTCTGGTTATGAATCCTGACCCTAATCAAGAGGGGGAATTACCCAATCACTTGAGTGACAAATTTTGGATTTACATATATCAAAAACAAACCAACAACCGAAGTAAGGAAAATAAAAATAGGAAACCAACTTTTTCCTCCGATCCATAGCCCACTCCAAACCACACCTCCATTCAAGGTTATCCGGTATAAGCGAAATAAGTGAATTATCGCTTCGCCCACCCCCCACAGAAAAACAGGGGAGATCAAACTACTAGCATGCCAACCTACATCCGAACCTATCCCTGTCCATGCTCCCGATATTAGTCTAGCTGCAAGCAAACCATCATTCACAAATTGCAAGGCTGGCAGTCCGAATGCCAATCTATTCTGATCAGGGAGAATTCGCACAAACAAGCCAACGATTATTGAACTTGATAGTAATATCGCATTTGTAAAGGTCGGGATTCCGGAAAGTAACTCTTCACCATTCCTCAGAACTGGGTCAGTAAACCTATTTGTTTCAATCGCTTCAGCGAGGTAGCCATGAATAAAGGTGTCGACCTGCCAAATCAGAAATAACGTAACAAAGATACTTGGCAAGTTCCTCCAAAAATGCTTTCTTGGCTTTCGGCAAGTGGATATTAGCAACATTAGAGCAATAGAAGCCCCAAACGCGCTAACAATCACAAACCCGCTCCGCAATAAAAAAATCTGAATATTTGAGAGCTCACGGGCAGCAAACGGAACGTATGAAGCAACCAAATCCAAAGTAAGTAGGGCAAACAAAGGTGCAAACAATAACATTAAGTATGATTGGAAAATTACAAATGGAACAAATTTCCAACTAAGAGTATTGACCTCACTTAATTTCTCAAGTCTATCACTATAGCTGGAGTGCGTCATTTTATTCCAAAATTTCACCAGCACATTAGAGGTGGTAGACATATCCTCAAGGATAATCTCTCGCTTTAAAATATTTTCGTAACGTTCTTTAAAGACCTCATAACATACCCTGTCCACAAAATACTCTCTTTGATGCGAGTACCGCGATAAGAAAAACAACGGATACACCGAAACCCCAACCACCAGAAGCAAAAAGCCTAAAATGATAACGCTTTCCCTGGCTAGAAAATTCATCTGAGAGGCGAATTCCCCACTGGAAACACTTACCGAAAATAGCCCCCATGAAATTATGGTTAACAATGAGCAAAAAATCAAAACAGAGATACGTAGCGGATCTCTGTTTTGCAGATGAACAGCTTCATGCAGATTTACGATAGACAAACCAGAAGTACTACCCTTTCTGACGCATTTCTCCAGTTCTTCTTTAGCGATCGTAGAAAACTTAAAGAAAATAAAGTCGTAGGCCGCTGATGAACCCCTCTGGGAAATTCGAACACCAGCTAACCTTTTAGAAAAAAAATCCAAGTCAGCACTCAATAATTCACGCTCTAGGAGGGTCGCCTTTCGAGAGGTTAGGAATCCGAACAATGGCCAAATGAAGAAAAGAACAAGAAATAAAAACAAGCTAACAAATGCCAAGTATTTTAGATCAACGAACATACTGACAGGCAGTAGAGATAACGCGGTCAAAGCCAAGGGAAAGAATAAATTTTGACTTTGACTAAATTGCATTGAGAGTGGTCGTTGAGATTCTATCAACAGGTTCACATATTTCTTCTCCAAACCATCTTTACTCACAACAATCTCTCCTTACCGCCAAAATTAACTTTGCAATTACTGAAATTACAAACAGAAATCGCAAGAAAAGTTCCAACACCAAAAAACACAATCAAAAATAGAAGCCTATAAATCAAGCAAGAAATCTATCCCATCCACCTCCCAAAAAGCCCCCTCTATAGCTTCACTTGCTTTAATAAAAGCAAGTATTGCCCCAATATTAGAAGGTGTTAAGCTTGATGGATCGTCAACTTGCAAATGCACCTCCTTGATCTTCGAATGCCCGAAACCCATCATCACTCTTGGGCCTATTTCGAACTGAAGCCTAGAAACTTGCTTCAGTTCTGAAAGTTGCTCATCCCTTAACTCAGAGACGACTACATTTAAAGATTTCCCGACTGGAGCACGCAATACCAAGCGAAACACCGAAATTGATTCCGTTCCCTTCGTTTCGCGAAGCCGCTTTTGTTTGGACGTTTGTGAAAGGATCATAGCTAAATCGTCTAACGGTCGGCCTTGCAAAGAGAAAACCTTATCATTTATCGACAACACGCCTTTCGGAAGTTTACAATCTAAAAATGAGCAGTTCGACACATCGCTTCCGGTGAAATCAAAACCCTCTAAATCTAAGCCATCAAACGAAATACCCGAAAGGTTCACCCACCTAAAGTCTGTTTTGGGATCAAGCTCCAGGTGTTTTACTGAATCTAAAAAGTTCAACTCAGAGGATACCTGCAAGAAGGCAATGTTATCAAAGTCATTCTGAGTAAGACTTAAAAATGGATTACCGTGAATCAAAGCTGCACCTCTCCAACAAAGATCAAACCGCAAGAAACGTCATAACTAGAGCACTGCCTTGATTGTGCTTCAAAATGAGAAAATGAGAAAATATCAGTATAATCAGCCCTATTAACTTACTCCCCTTGCAAAACGAAACCTTTCAGAAATGAAAAATTCCTCCAAAAACAAAAAAATGATCCGATCCACCTTAAGAAGGTCTCCGCCGTTCGAATTCCATCCACATACAGCAACCCTGATTAGCTATTTTATCAATCTTGACGCCTCAAGAAATACACTGCCTTCCCATTTTAGGCAAAGTAAAATTCAGGCAAACCTAAACCTCAAATAGTTTTCAGGTGAAACTTATCAGAGACAAGCACAACCTATTCTGTGAGCGTGATTTGCGATACCTTGATATTTCGACCCTCCACCTCGAGAAATCTCTTATTTAACAGAACACAAACCAATCTATCGATCAAGTTCACACGCTCATCATCATCCTCGTCCCCAGTAACATTTGAAGAGGTGTCAATCGATCTTACATCAAGATTGTAACGCATTACCTCGGTAGATACACGAATTGATCCACCGGCGCTTGACTTAGGGGTTACGATACATACGATGTCTGAAATTGCGTTCCCAAAAAGAAATCCAAAATCATCTTTTGGTCCTATCGCAGTGTATCGGCCCCGATTATTGTCTAAGATGTAGTTTGGCAGCTCTCGTCTGCTGCTTTTAGAGAACTTAGTTGCTTCAAAATTTTGCGCCTTGATTTCGAATGCTGCGCGCGTAGTTCCGTACATGTAGAAGCGGTTACCGATTTCCTGTTCGAATATATCAAAAGTCAAGTCCATCGCCATACCTCTGTCAATATTGTTTGCAGGAAGCTCAGTCCATCTTAGGCCCGAAACATTGATCAAGGATCTATGTCTATTTTCGTCATCCAGTGTCGTTACGCCGTCGAGCTCACTTGCTTCAACGAACTCACAAATCTTCCCAATGGTTTCTTCCGCAGGCTCACCAAAAGCTCGATAGTCGAGCAATTTGGCAAATTTCTGAGCTCGAGTGTCTGCGGTCGCGTGGAGTCTGTAGTGCACTATTGCAGCATAGTGTATTCCGGATCCCTCCTCCAATTTGCTGATGTTTCCTCTGCTTATTCTACACACTTTGTTCCACACATTGCGTTCTCTGCCCTCGGCGTTCATAGGCTTGGCGACATCTATCCACGCTGGCCACCACTTGTCTTGCGTGCCATCAAGTTTAGGATCGTGATGTCTATCCCTGTACCAGAAGGCACATTTTTTAGCTGAGACCTTGTAGCTATACTCGAGATCTTTATCTTCTAGGCGTTTTGAATGTTTGATCGCATCATAGAACTTAACGAACGGGACAATAAGTTTCGTTTTCATCACCACCCCACTTAAACACTTCAGTCACTGTGTCGGAAGAATCTTTAAGGTTCAAGATCACTGTGAAGATCAAGAAGCTTGGTGCTAAGCACTAGACCTGAGCTCATCTGACGATCAACGATAAACGGCCCAAGAACGCTAGGACGGGGATGGTCATGTAGGCGATAGAATTCTCGTTGGATATCGTCGTCTGGATAAAAAGTAATTGAGGATGGGTCGTTGGTTTCGGTGTGCTCCAAACCATGATGGTGCCACTCAAAAGTACGTGGCCGACCTCGTTTGTCGAAAATTGCATGAGATGGATCACCGCTCGGAGGACTATGTAATTCATCCCCCAGCCGCACTTGTCGCACGCGCAAAACACCTGTTTCTTCGTCGTATATTTCTCTGATGTTGTACTGCGTTTGTCCTTCGCCAGGTCTAGAGTCAATCACAGTTATATCTTACTTTGAAAGATAAAATAAATCAACAAAAACATAATATTACAATATTTCCGCGATTTCTGCGGGCTTCCGAAGACTTCTGCAACTAGGCGGAATTACATGCGGTTCAAACTCTGCCAAAACATCAGATGTTGGGCAACTGTCTCAACCTGATCGGCCGATCTGACTGTCTAGGAGTTGCGCTTCTCCGCAGTGCCAAGGAGATATAAAATGGCACCTTTTTTGAACAGTAATAGAACTGTTTATTCCGTCTCAGCCTCTTTTCAAAAGGCAAGCCCCAAACAGCAAGCGACCTTGCCAGATGGTAAGTTGGTTTCAGGAGAAGTCTCAAATACCGCACTTTTTACGCAGACGGTGGAGGTTTCACAATGAGCCGCATTGTTATTGCCGCACATGCGCGCTTGCTGCGCAATCCGCTCCACGCATCCAGCCTCGCTCAGTATTGGCGCGACAAAGGGTTGAGTGCGACGGCAACGGCGGATGAGATCTCCTACACGCCTTATTATTGGCACATCGCTGGAAACTCGGTTCTGACGCATGAGGTCGAGGAGATTGATATCGAGCGCATGGACCTGTCTGACGACCCATTTAGCTACACGGTGGACGGTACGCGCGTCTTTGTTGAGAAACGCTTCTATAAGCGCGGCAAGATCAGCACAGAGCAAAGCATACCGCTTTTAAATACCAATTGGGCCTTTGGCAAAGATCCTCGCCGCACGATGAACCGCTTCTTTGCAAAGGCAAATGCGCCCAGCCGTAACCGCGTTAAGGCAAGCCAATTGTCATTGATGTTCTGGGCAGATGTTTCCCAGCGGATCCAACAAGAAGAATAACCGCCCGCCATCGGCCCCAGTCATCGCCTGATCTCTGTTTTTGAGGTCGGGCGATGATCTTATTGGGAAGGGTTTTGTTATGTCGGTTTTGGCATCGGGGATGATTGTCTTTGCAAATACGGCCTTATCTGTTGCGGGGTCTCTGGCGCTTAAACATGCGTCCCAAAGCGGGGATGCGTGTTTTGCGATTGTTGGCTGCTTGGCCTGGGCCGGAACCGCTTTGGGGGTGTTTGCCCTCCTGAACCGGGCGCATGATCTGGGCTCCATTGTGTTGGTAAGCCAAGGTCTTGGCTTTATCGCCGTGCTTGCTCTGTCGTGCATCTTCTATGGTGAGCCGTTGCCTCTGCGTCGGGCCATGGCGGTGGGCCTGCTGCTGTTAAGCCTTGCACTTGCGGCCTGAATGCGCGGCCATAATCCGCCCAGTGATGGCCCATCCGCCCCTCTCAATCCACGTATTCCCAATCCTGCGTCACCTAAGGCGCAGATAGGAGCGTGAGATGAAAGCAATCACTGACACACTGAGCGAGGCAGACGGGTTCATCCTGTCGATCTCGCGGCAGTGGATCTTGGAACTGGCAGCCCTTGGTAAAACACCTGAGGAGGTGCGCGCCCTGGCAGAACATCTGTTTCGGGCGCAAAACCCCGAACCTCAGTATCCGTTCTCAACCGCCGTTCTGACAAAACTGGGCAAGACAGCCGCGCGCATATTGAAGCAGCTTGGCGCAGAACAAGCCGCAACAGATCACATTGAAGAGTTGATCACGGCTGAGCGGCCAAAGCCCGTGCACAGGCTGTTTCGTGTGGTTGGCTTTGGAACAGCCGTGCTTTGCACCACAATGCTGGTACCCTTGGTGCTTGTCGTTGGTTCCGGGGTGGAAGAGTCTTTACTGATTGATCGTGTGACTGAGACACCACTTCTGGCGCTGACCTATGGGGTGGCCCCATTGGGCGGTGTGGTTGCGGCCCATGGGTTGCGCGACACATTCCAGACCGATAGAGCAAAACGTTGGTTTGATCGCACGATCTTTGTCGCTGCCATCGCAACCTTTGGCGCATGGGCGCATCAGTTTGGCCCGGTGTTTCTAAGCGATGTCCTTTCAGGCGGCTTTGGTACCGAGGTGGCAGATAAAACCAGCCTCAGCGAGTGGTATGCGCTGCATTTGGGTTTGGAATTTCTCGGCGGGTCTGCCGCTTATATCGCTGCAACCCATTTGCTGACCTATGGCGCGCATAAAGTGGCGCAGGTCAGTGCCAAAGCCATCACCCTAAAAGACCTGCTGTCCCAACGCAGTGAAGATGCGCTCACGGTGGCACAGCAGCGCGACGCCATGGCCGCCGCACCCCATCATTATGCTGCGGCGCTGCAGGCGTTTCAGGATCGTGTGGTTCTGAAGGTGGAGATGGCGCAGCAGTTTCTCGCAGCAAAAACAGCAACAGACAGTGTCAACGCCCTGATCGCACTCAAGCGCGATTGGCAAAGCTTTGAGGAGGAAACACATGTATAAATTGCTTTCTAAAACCCTGACGGCAAGTCTTCTGGCCAGCACGGCGCAGGCGATGGAGTTTTCCGTAGCCCTGCCGGAAACACTGCCGGAGGGACCGGAGGCCGTGCAATCTGAACTCTGGTCGTTCTTCACCGAAGACATTGGCCCTGGTGATAGCCTTTATGTTCATAATGCCTCAGACCCCGGCGAAATCGCCGTCATCCATATCCCCGATGATCCGCGATTTGAGCGGGCCAAATGGCGCATTAAGCGCTTTGCCAAAGAAGCCCGAGCGGTTGGGGCTTTTGTCAAAACCATCTCCTCAGGTGATGGGGCCACCGATCTCACCGGGCTTTTGCGTCATGAGGCCACCAGCCGCCTTGACCCTGCGGCTGAGCGGCATCTGCTGTTCATCGGCTCGGTGATCAACAGCTCAGCAGATCGCGCCGCAACAGATCCAACCTTTGATCTGCGCAAGGGGGAGACATTGCGGGTGCCCTCACCAGCCCATATCCAACAACCGCTGTCCATCTCGCCCTGGGGCATGGGCGCGGCAGGACCGACAGGTCTGCAGAATGTCTCGGTGCATATCTGCCCAATGGGTGATGCGCTGTCCTCTGATGAGGAAGCGGCATATCAGCAGTTCTGGTCCCATTACATCGCTGCACGTGGTGGCACCCTGGTGAGCTGGAGCGACAATCTGCCAAGCTGCTTTACCCGGTTTGCGGCGCAAGCCAACACGCCTTTGACGGTGGAGCCCTTTGTTGAGCCCCATGGGGCTGGTGCCGTCGAGATGCGCGAGATCAATCGCGGCGCGGTGGGATCAACAGCGGTGACAGGCGCGTATGTTGCGCGTTTTAATCTCTTTGCCTCCAAACCGCATCCCAGCCTCAAAGGGGTCGAGGTGACCACCGGCACGCTCTATATGCAAGACAACTACCCGGATCGGTTTGAAAGCGCCTGGTGCTACTTCAACATCACCAAATCCGGGATCACCCAGCGTTTTGATCTTGGCACCAAAGCCTATGGCAAACCAGTTGAGCCTGGGAGTGCCACCGCATCTGCGTTGCGGGCCAGCGGCATCTCAAGAGCGGCCTTTGAAGCGGGCAAAACTGTCTGCCAATGGCCCGCGTCGTAAGCATTTCCACGGCTCACACATAAGCTGACTCACACACAGGTTAACTTAACACGGGGCGCGCTATGCGCCCCGTCTTTTGTTTGGAGCGTCACCGCATAATCCGCCCACTCTACGCCCGCCATAAGCCCATGTGATATCGCAAAAAATCCGACGGTTCCTTCAGTTGAGGCGCACCGCGCCTCGTTCATCTGGAGGACGCTATATGACGCTGATCACACGAAGACACCTTCTGGCCGGAGCTGCCAGTTTTGCAGCAACAGGTGCCTATTCCTCAAACGGAGCCTCAGGCGGGTTTTACACTGGCTATCCAGACCAGATCACCGGCTGGAGCGCGCGCTACTTCAAGCCTGAGGAATTTGCATCCAATGGCAATGGCCTCGTGAAGATCTCCGCAAGGCTCATCGCGGAATTGGATCAGGTGCGCGACAAGCTGGAACACCCCATTATCATCACCTCCGGTTATCGCGACCCGCCGTGGAACAAAGCGGTTGGCGGCGCAACACACAGCCGTCACCTGATCTCAGACGCGGTTGATATCTCACTGCAGAGCTACAGCGCGGCAGAGCGCACCCGTTTGGCCTCGCTCTTGATGACCCACGGCTTCACGAGCTTTGGCACATATCGGCACATCCCACACATGTTGCACGCGGACATGCGCCCCAAAGCTGCAACCTGGCATTCTGGCGGCGGCACACGTCCCATGTGGCTCTCCCGCGCGATGCGCAAACATGGCTGGACACCCGGCATCGGCCCCACGCGCTGATCATCCATGCTGCGCAGCCACGGCGGCGCAGCATCCTCTCTCACACCCCTTCGTTTTGATCTTGCATATGAGGCATTCTCCATGAGTAACCGACCTGCTTTAAAACCTGTTCTACAAATCATTGGCGATCTTCTGAGCGCCGGTCTCTGCTCCTGTATGGCCTGGCTCTTTTGGACCGCAGGCGTGGGCGACTGGGCGCTGCTCAGGCTCTTTGCCGCCATCTTTGCCGCAGGCGCGCTCCAGCCGCTGGTCAAAGGCCTCTATGGCCTTCTGCGCCTTATCCTGCGCCAACGCAGCTGGGCCCGGTTCCAGCGCCAAGGTGCCGCCCCAAAGGCAGATAAGCTGGCAAGCAGCGAAGATCTCTCCACCCGGGGTATGTTCAAATGAGCCTGCCTTTCAAACGGACCAAACCTGGCACGGTCCGCGCTGCAATCGACCCCGAGGGACAGCGCCTGCTTGGGCTGGATATCGAGACCAAACAGCCCGTTTTTGCCCCCAAAGGCCACAGTTCCACCTATGCTGCCAATGGCAGCGGCAAGACCACCTCCGTTGCGGTGCCCGCCGTGATGAGCTTTGCCTGTAGTGAACCGCATAAAGCGATTGCAGTCCTGGACAGTAAAGACGGTGAGCTCGCCAGCCAACTGGCCCCGATGCTTGAACGCATGGGCCGTAAAGTGGCTGTTATTGACGATATGGGCACGCGCCCCGAGCTTGCGCATCTCAGGGTGCATCTCAACCCTTTTGGCGCGGCCTGCGCAACCTATCAGCGCGATGCGCGCGATGTGCGCTTTTCCACGCAAGCCATCGCCGAAACTCTGGTGCCCGAGCCTGCAGAAGGCGATGCCAAGAACAAATACTTCCGCGATGTGCCGCGCGATATCATCGGCTTTGCCCTCCATGCAACGTTGTCGCGCAACCCTGAGCAGGCCACACCCGGGGCGGTGGCCGGGCTGTTGAGCGATCCGGACATGCTCAAATACATCACCGAGGTGGAAGTTGCGGAAGGCAGTCCGCTGCTGCAATCCGAAGCCCGGACCCTGATTGAAGCCTCGGCGCAAGACAATTGGGGGCAACATCTCAGTGAGGCGCGCCGGGCCTTGCAGCTGTTTGCACCGGGCACACGCCTGCATGATGTCGGAACGCACAAACCAAAATCCCATTTCGAGCTAATCAATCAAGGCTATGTCATCTTCATTGTTGGCCCGCAGCGGTTCTTAAATCTCTGCGCCTCCTATTACGCTCTCCACATCCAGGCCTTTTGTGATGCGCTTTATGATCAGGCGGGCGCTTTGCGGGTCATTGCCGATGAGTTCACCAATACCCCTCTAAAATCACTTGTAGCAGCGCTAACAACGCTCAGAGCCTATGGAGGCGAGATCCATATGATCAGCCAGTCCCGCTCAGAGGTGGTCCGTAAATTTGGCGCAAAAGAAACCCAAACCATCGAGGACAACAGCATCACCATGCAGTGGCTGTCCTTCTCCTTTGATGAGGCGAGCCGCGTGTCAAAAGCGATGGGGGAAGGTCATACGGTGATGCGCGGCATCAGCGGCAGCGCCGCTGAGCTCAAAACCCAAACCAACCTCAGCCTTGCAAAACAGCCCCATATGACACCGGCTGAGCTGATGGCTCTGCCGCGCAACTGGATCATGAACCACGTTAAGGGGTTGGGGTTTTTCTTCACCGAACGTCTGACCCAGGCCAATATTTGGCCCTACTGCGATCACTACGCCGACAACGCGCTGGAAGGCGCGCGCCTGCCGTCGGATCCCAAAGTGACCTTTGTCGCGCCCGCTGGCTTTATTGGAGGTGTAGCATGATTGGACGCGGCAGTGGTGCCTGCCAGTTTCCACGCGCCTTCAAGTGCGAGCACTTCCCTGCGCGCAGGTTCGTGCTCGGGCGAGTGCTCAGTTTAATGCCCAGCCTAATGTTCAGTTTAATGTACGGAGGCGAGGCACTCAGCGTCACGCGGCATATAGATCCGATCTTTCAGTCCGAACCGCAACTGCAACGCCACCCGGGCCGAGATCTTCAACCCGGCCAGCACCGTCTCAGCGGTGGCGATGCCTCGGGCAATGGTCTCATCACAATGGGCGCGATCCTCGGAGTCAAAAAGCATCCAAGGTTCAACCGCTTGCCAGAACTGCGCGTAGCTCAGGGGCTGCAACCAGTCTTCAACGGCTTGGATATCTTCAAACATGCTCTGATCATACCACGCCCCGCACATGCCTTGCAAATTTGGAGCGTATTCTCATGAGCTTATCCCCCTATGACGCAGTACGAGAGACCTATCGGCTGGCGCTTCAACACTCCCTGCAAAGAGCTTTGGTGACCCAGAAAGATTGGGAACAGTATTTAAAGATCGCACATGAGGCAGCCACGCGCACCGATCAGGAAAACACCTCGTTCCAGCAAGACTACAAACACCGCCTGGTAGAGGCCTATGACGTCATCTTGCGTGAGCAAAATGCGCGCCAGTTGAACCACCCAAAGCCCAGCTGGGCCGTGGACACCCCACTGAGCAATGAGCGTCTCAATCTCATGGCGCGCAACCGCGTGCAGGCCGATCACGACGCGCGTCTGTTGATGATCCGCACCGATGAGATGGATCAATATCAAGACCTGTCCAAAGACTTGGCGGCCCGCGCAAAGATCCGCAGCCAGGCGCGCGATCAGCGCAAAGACCAGGCCAAAGAGGCCTTCGCCCAAGTGAAGACAAAAGATCCGCAGCACACACCCAGTCGATCCGGCCCAACCCGTTCATAACAGGAGACCAACCAGATGAGCACTCAATCAGATCAACGTGACCGCATTCAAGCCGCCCGCGACAGCTATTCGGGCAAAAGTCTGACCAACAGTCAGTTGCAGTCCGCCTGGGCGATTTCCAGCATTTTGCACAGCCAAATACAAAAAACAGGCTCGTTCCGTGAACCGCTCACAGATTACGCCCACGCCTTTGCGCGCGGTGAACGCTTTGATGCGCTGCGCGCGGAAACCATTTTGCGCGATATCTATACCGCCCGCTATGAGCAAAGCCTCAACCAAACCCGAGAAAGCCTCTTGGAGCGTGAGAAGGCCTTGCCAGAGACCGCGCAGGCCCGCGCCCTGGCACAGGCCCAATCCATCAGCGCGCGCATTCAAGACGGTGCAACCCAGCCCTTCTATCAAGCCTATGACACCGCAGCCGTGGCGCTTTCAAAAGAGCTCTCGATCACCCAGGCCGGAGCAAAGACACTGATGAAAGAGGCTTTTGAGCAAAGCCAGGGGCGCACGCTCTATGAGGTCGGCAAAGACTATGAAGACGCCTACCACCGCCCAGCCAAAGAGGCAGAGATCGCTGCTCGAAAGGCCGAACAGCTCCAAACCCGCCCGCAGGAGCGCCAGCGCACACGATAGTATGGATTAGGAAAATAATCCTGTTCAAAAAAAGACTTACGTGATTTTATGTTTCTCTTTTGTTCTCAAAGTAGAGGAGCATATGACGAAAGGAATAAAATGAAAGATATACCACAAGCCCCACCCACAACCCGTCCCAGCATTCATCTGAATTGGCAAGACTGGTTGCCCTATGTTGAGGACAGCACCGCCACTGAGGTGGAAAAACAGCAGGTTATCGAAACCCTCTGGTCCATCGTCCTCGCCTTTGTTGATCTCGGCTGGGATCTCAACACCAATCCAGAAACCCGTGGACAAAGTTTAGATCTCACCGCCGCCCTGCGCGCCGCTGTGGTACAATCAGAAGAGACTGACAAGGAGGAGCTATGACACAAAAAGCCGTTATATACTGTAGAGTTAGCAGTCGATCCCAGGAGACTGAGGGGCATGGCTTAGAAAGTCAGGAAACGCGCTGCAGATCCTATGCAGACACCAAAGGCTATGAGATCGCAGCGGTCTTTCCTGACACGATCACAGGCGGTGGGGATTTTATGAAACGCCCTGGCATGGTCGCATTGTTGTCGTTTTTGGATGCACAGCCCGATGAAAGCTTTGTGGTGATCTTTGATGATCTGAAACGCTTTGCGCGTGACACGCGTTTCCATCTGGACCTGCGTGATGCGTTTCGCAAGCGTGGTGCCATAATCGAATGCTTGAACTTCACCTTCGACGAAAGCCCGGAGAGCGAGTTTGTTGAGACCATTATGGCCGCGCAAGGCCAGCTTGAGCGCAAACAAAATGGTCGCCAAGTTGTCCAGAAGATGAAAGCACGCATGGAATCGGGCTATTACACCTTCTCAGCGCCGTTTGGATACCGCTACGACAAAACCCAGGGGCATGGAAAAATGCTTGTGCGTGACGAGCCTAAGGCCAGCATTGTGCAGGAAGCGCTGGAAGGATACGCCAACGGGCGTTTTACCAATCAGGTCGATATCCGCAATTTTCTGAACACCAAGCCGGAATTTCCAAAGGGCAAGAATGGGGTGGTGCGACAGCAGGAGGTCACGCGGCTTCTCAATCGAGAGGTCTATTGCGGATTGATCAGCTACGCGCCTTGGGGCATCTCAAAGATCAAAGGGCACCACGAACCAATAGTCTCCGCAGAGACGTTCTGGCGCATCCAGGAACGGAGAAAACACCGCGCGATTGCACCCGCGCGAAAGAACATCGGCAATGATTTTGCCTTGCGTGGGGTAGCAGTCTGCAACGACTGTGGCGCGCCCCTTCGCTCTTGCTGGTCAAAGGGCAAGACAAAACACCATCCCTACTATCTGTGTCAAACTAAGAGTTGCCAAAGCTACGGCAAGTCGATCCGCCGCGACAAGCTGGAGGGAGATGTCGGCGAACTTCTTCGCCTGCTTGAACCAAACCCGAGTCTGTTTGCGATGGCAAAAGCCATGTTCCGTACTGCCTGGGACATGCGCGCTGCGCAGGTGGCACATGAGGCCAAGACCGTTCAGAAGCAAATTGCTGAGGCACAAAAACAGATTGATGCCCTGTTGGACCGCATTGTTGAAAGCGACAGTCCAACGGTGATCAAAGCTTACGAGAAAAAGATCGACACTCTTGAAACAGAGAAGATCCTTTTAGAAGAAAATCAAGCAAACCCAACCCGTTCGACACGTGACTTTGACGCCGCGCTAGAACTCTCGCTGATGTTCCTGTCAAAGCCTTGGAAACTCTGGGAAAGTGGCAATATCGCAATACGTAGAACAGTGCTGAAACTGGTGTTTGCAGACCGTCTTTCATACTGCCGCGAAACAGGAGCTAGAACACCCCAATTATCCATGCCCTTCAAGGCTTTGACAGGTGTTTCAGGTGTCTTGGGAAGTAATGGTGGGTCGTGAGAGGCTCGAACTCCCGACATCTTCGGTGTAAACGAAGCGCTCTACCAACTGAGCTAACGACCCGTTGGGCGGGGGTTTAGCGACAGAATTATGAAGGTGCAAGTGGCCTTTGGCGGAAAATTTGAAATTTCTGCGATCTAAACCGTTGGCAGGCTGTTTCGGCGGATCATAGTGCGCAGCGAAAAGCTGGACCGTGTGTTGCGAATACCGGGCACGCGCATCAATTGCTGTTCCAGAAACCGGTCAAAATGATTGAGGTCCTTTGCAACAACCCGCAACAACATGTCCCGTGTTCCTGTCATCAGATGACATTCCATTACCTGCTCAAAAGGTCTTACAGCGGCCTCAAACGCCTGCAAGGCCTGTGCGCTCTGGTGTTCAAGCTCGACTTCCACAAAGATCGTAACCGTCAGGCCAAGCTCTTCCGGATTCACCCGCGCGCCATAGCCTTCAATCACCCCCCGATCTTCCAAAGTGGCCACACGACGGGCACAGGGCGTTGGCGACAGGCCGACCTTTTCAGACAGCTCCGCCATCGTGATGCGCCCATCCTGCTGCAGCGCGCGAAGAATCTTGTGATCAATCAAATCCATGCAGCTTTTCACCAAAATTTTTCAAATCACACAGATTATACACTAAAATCCCCCTCAAAGAAGACAGTTATTGGCGAAAACCTGCATCTCGCAGCCCTTATTATTGGTCGCAAATCAGTAGGAGAGCCACATGCAAGTGACCCCGGTCCCCAGTGACACCCACGAAGCAATCTATCACGTCAGCGCGCCTGACGTCGGTTTACTCGGTTTTATCGCCATTCATTCCACGCAGCTTGGCCCCGCAGCGGGCGGTTTGCGCATGCGCGCTTATGAAAGCCCGGAAGAGGCGCTGATGGATGTCAAGCGATTGAGCGAAGGCATGACATTCAAAAACGCCGCCGCAGGCCTGTCCCTTGGCGGCGGCAAGGCGGTCATCATTGGAGACCCGGCAACTCAGAAAACCCCTGAGCTGTTACGTGCTTTTGCTCGCGCCATCCAATCCCTGGAGGGGCGTTATATCACTGCGGAAGACATGGGGATGAGCCCATCGGACATGGCCATTTTGGCGGAGGAAACCGATTTTGTGGCTGGCCTGGCAGAGGGTGAATTTGCCAGTGGCGACCCCTCCCCCGTGACGGCTCGCGGAATATTCAACGCGATCCGCACCACCTGGACCCACAAACACGGCACCAGCGCTTTGGAAGGTATTACAGTTGCGGTCCAAGGGCTGGGCAATGTCGGCTGGCACCTCTGCAGTTTTCTCCATGATGCGGGCGCAAAACTTATTGTGACAGACGTCGATGCCGACCGGATCCAAAAAGCGCAGGAGATCTTTGGCGCGGTGGCTGTGACCACTGACGCGATCTACGCGGCGGACGCCGATATCTTTGCCCCCTGTGCCATCGGCGGCATTCTGAATGCGCAGACCATTCCACAGCTGCGGGTGAGTGTCGTGGCGGGAGGCGCCAACAATCAATTGGCAACAGACGCAGATGCGGGACGACTGCATGCCAAGGGTATTCTTTATGCGCCAGATTTCGTCGCAAATGGCGGCGGCATCATCAACGTCGCAACTGAGGTCGAGCAGATCCGGGAGCGTGAGGCATTTGTAAAATCAAAATTGCAAGCTCTGGATGAGACGTTGAAAAACATGCTTATCCAAGCGTCGAAACAGGATGTAAGCCCTGCGGATGTCGCCATTGCAACCGTAGAAGAGCAAATGGCGTCACAAGCCGCTTGAACCTGCGCGCCGCCTTCCATACAAGGCGCGCGCTACCTGTTGCGGAACAGACAGCACAGGCAGCCAATCATCCAGTTGGGGAAAACATCAAAGCGCCAGATTAAGGCGGCCTAAACAATTAGGACAACTGCAAAGGGCGGCCCGATGGCCGCCCTTTTTTGGTTTGATCATAGAGGGTCACGCTGACTTAATGCGCGGTTGCGCCCTGACCGGACTCCTTGTTTTCAATCGCAGCCTGGGCAGCGGCGGCCTCTTCGGCCTCCTCATCCCATTCGATTGGTTCAGGTGTGGCAGTCAGCGCGATTTTCAGCACTTCGGACACGTTGCTCACAGTGATAATGTCCAGGCCCTCTTTGACGTTATCCGGGATCTCCGGCAGGTCCTTTGCGTTTTCTTCCGGGATCAGCACGGTTTTGATCCCGCCACGCAGCGCAGCCAGCAGTTTCTCCTTCAGACCGCCAATCGCCAGCGCATTCCCACGCAGGGTAACTTCGCCGGTCATGGCGATATCCTTGCGCACCGGGATCTGCGTCAACACCGACACAATAGAAGTCACCATCGCCAGACCCGCACTTGGGCCGTCTTTTGGCGTGGCCCCTTCGGGCACGTGAACGTGGATGTCCCACTTGTCGAATTTAGGCGGTTTGATCCCCAGCTGCGGCGAGACAGAGCGCACATATGAGGACGCCGCCTCGATCGACTCCTTCATCACATCACCCAGCTTACCGGTGGTTTTCATCCGACCTTTGCCCGGCAGGCGCAGCGCTTCAATGGACAAGAGCTCACCGCCGACCGAAGTATAGGCCAGACCGGTGACAACGCCGATCTGATCTTCCTTTTCGGCCAGACCAAAACGATACTTGGGCACGCCCAGGAATTCATCCAGATTGTCCGGCGTGACAGTCACGCTTTCAGCTTCCTTCTTGACGATCTTGGTCAAAGACTTCCGCGCGACCTTCGCAATCTCACGCTCCAGATTCCGCACGCCTGCCTCGCGGGTATAGGTGCGGATAATATCCGTCAGCGCGTCTTCCTGCAGTTCAAATTCCTTGGCCTTGAGCCCGTGGTTTTTGACCTGTTTGGAAATCAGGTGCTGCTTGGCGATCTCGCGCTTTTCATCTTCGGTATACCCCGACAGCGGAATGATCTCCATCCGGTCCATCAGCGGGCCCGGCATGTTGTAGCTGTTCGAGGTGGTCAGGAACATCACGTTGGACAGATCATATTCCACCTCAAGGTAGTGGTCCATAAAGGTGTTGTTCTGTTCCGGATCCAGAACCTCCAACATCGCAGACGCCGGATCGCCCCGGAAGTCCTGACCCATCTTGTCGATCTCATCCAAGAGGATCAGCGGATTGGTGGTTTTGGCCTTTTTCAACGCCTGAATGATCTTACCCGGCATGGACCCAATATAGGTCCGGCGGTGACCGCGGATCTCAGACTCATCCCGCACCCCACCCAGGGCGATGCGGATAAACTCGCGCCCGGTGGCTTTGGCCACCGATTTCCCCAGCGAGGTTTTACCCACACCCGGAGGGCCAACAAGGCACAGGATCGGCCCCTTTAGCTTGGCAGACCGCTGTTGCACCGCAAGATATTCAACAATGCGTTCTTTGACCTTTTCCAGACCGTAGTGATCCTGGTCCAGGATCTGTTCAGCACGTCCCAGATCCTTTTTGACGCGGGATTTGGTGCCCCACGGGATCGACAGCATCCAGTCCAGATAGTTGCGCACCACGGTGGCTTCGGCCGACATGGGCGACATGTTCTTGAGCTTCTTCAGCTCGGCATCGGCTTTCTCGCGCGCTTCTTTGGAGAGTTTGGTTGCGGCGATTTTCTCTTCCAGCTCGGCAATTTCGCCTGCGCCTTCTTCACCGTCACCCAACTCCTTCTGAATGGCCTTCATCTGCTCATTCAGGTAATACTCGCGCTGGGTTTTCTCCATCTGAGATTTGACGCGAGTCTTGATCTTCTTCTCGACCTGCAAGACGGACATTTCGCCCTGCATCAAACCATAGACCTTCTCAAGGCGTTCGCTGACAGACAGCGTTTCCAGAAGCTCCTGTTTGCGATCAACCTCAATGCCCAGATGACCGGACACAAGATCAGCCAGTTTTGCAGGCTCAGCAGTCTCCCCTACGGCGGCCAGCGCCTCTTCGGGGATATTTTTACGGACTTTGGCATAACGCTCAAATTCATCACCCACCGTGCGCACCAGCGCCTCGGTTGTGGTGACATCGCCGGGAATTTCGGTCAGCGCCTCGACCCGCGCTTCAAAGAAATTCTCATTCTCTAGAAAATCGGTGATTTTTACACGACCCTGCCCTTCGACAAGCACTTTTACAGTGCCATCTGGCAGTTTCAGAAGCTGAAGGACATTGGCCAGAACGCCAACGTCATAAATCCCGTCGATTTCCGGATCGTCCTCGGACGGATCAATCTGGCTTGAAAGCAGGATCTGTTTGTCATCCGCCATCACCTCTTCCAGCGCGCGCACCGATTTGTCACGGCCCACGAACAGCGGCACGATCATATGTGGAAACACCACGATATCGCGCAGCGGCAGAACAGGATAGGAGGAATTGAGTGGCTCTTGCATACTCGGTCCTTTGTTTGGCAAGACGCGCAGGCCCCGGTTCCCGGCAGCCTCGGCGTCTCCTCTTTGGAGCTTTTTATGTGGTCAGGTGGCCTGTGTTTTTCAAGCAACCTGCGTTTAGCAACCACATTGCCCCTTGAAGACAGGGACCACAAGAGGGCTTTTGCGCATTAGGTTGGTAACAGGTTAACCCAAACATCCCGCCCTTGCTTTCAGCATGATTCGCCTTTTGCGAAGCTCAGAAATTGGGCCGACGTTAACTATGAAAGATACCTCTTGGCTTTACGGCTCTGCACAAAACCCGTCACGATCCATCGCGCGAGGTGCGCTGACATAGCGAAGGCGGGCTAATAACGGCAGACTCAAAAATCATAAACCAAAAATAAAATCAATAAATTATAAGAAAATTTCACCATTTCCCTCCCCCTCCAAGGGGAAAAGTTTTGCGGAAATACCCGCATTTCTTCCTGCAAAATTACGTTAACAAATGGTTAATTTTTAGTTGGCGTTGCTCACGCTTTCGTTATAACGCCAACCACCGACTGGGTTCAATTTTTAACAAGGAATAATGCTTATGAAGACCAAACTTACCTTTCTGGCTGCGACTGTTGGCTGTCTGACTGTTGGCGCAGCACAAGCTGCCACATACACCAGCCAAGCCGACTTCTTGCTGACGAACACAGCCGATGTCACAGAAGACTTTAGCAGCTTCGCTGATGTAACAAGTTCTGTAACCGGCCCCGTTACACTGTCGTCAGGGTTTACCATCAGCAGCGAATCCAACGACCTTTTCGTCTCTGCCACAGGCCAAAGCACAAACAGCTCGCAGGCCCTTGGGTCGAATTTCCCGCGATCTGACTCTTTGACCATTGACCTCGGCGGAGTGTTTACCGCTTTTGGTCTGGATATCTTCCAGAATAATGGCGGCGGTGGGCAAACAGGAAGCAACCAGGACTACACGGTCACAGCCTTTCTGAACGACATACTTGTCGATACATTTACGGCAGTGGTCGCGCCCAACGGCGGCAGCTTCTTTGGCTTTGACGACATTGGCCTTTTTGACGAGGTGAACATCTCCAACAGCAATCTGTTTGAAGTTGTCGACAATCTGGTTGCGACCAGCGAGCCCGTAGCCCCTGTCCCGCTGCCTGCGTCCTTGCCTTTGTTGCTGGGTGCAGTTGGTACAATGGCTGCTGTGCGTCGACGCAAAAAGCGCAGCTAAATTCAGAGCCCAGATTATACATCTGGGCCTGATACTCTGCCTCTAAACCCATACTATCACAACTTGAAACATCGCGGCGTGAAACGCTTGTCGCTTCACAGTGGATCGATATCTCCTTGTGCACGCACCGCATGGAAATCGGCTTCCCACGCGTCAAACGTGCCCGCCGCGATGGCCGCGCGCATGCCCTGCATGATCTCCTGGAAGTAATGCAGGTTGTGCCAGGTCAGCAGCATCCCGGAAATCATCTCGTTTGAGCGGAACACATGGTGCAGATAGGCACGGCTGTAATTGGAACAGGCCGGGCAGCTGCAGTGTTCATCCAGCGGGCGCGGATCATCTGCGTGACGCGCGTTTTTGATATTGATCTGCCCGTAGCGCGTCCACGCCTGCCCGGTCCGGCCAGAGCGCGATGGCAGCACGCAATCCATCATGTCGATGCCGCGTTTCACGGCGCCAACGATGTCATCTGGTTTACCGACCCCCATCAGATAACGAGGCTTGTCGACAGGCAGGAAATCTGGTGCATATTCGAGGCAGCCAAACATTGCGTCCTGCCCCTCGCCCACTGCCAGACCGCCAATGGCATAGCCCTCAAACCCAATGGCTTTCAGCGCTTCGGCGCTTTCTTCGCGCAAGTCCTGTTCCAACCCGCCCTGCATAATCCCGAACAGCGCATGCCCAGGGCGATCACCAAAGGCATCGCGTGACCGTTCAGCCCACCGCATCGACAGACGCATGCTTTCGGCAATGCGGTCCCGATCTGCGGGCAAGGCCGGGCATTCATCGAAACACATCACAATATCAGAACCCAAAAGACGCTGGATCTCCATTGAGCGTTCCGGCGTCAGCTCGTGTTTGGAGCCATCAATGTGCGATTTGAACGTCACGCCATGCTCCGTCAGCTTGCGCAAACCCGCCAGTGACATCACCTGAAACCCGCCACTGTCAGTCAAGATCGGGCGCTCCCAGTTCATGAACTTGTGCAAGCCACCCAGCCGGTCGATCCGCTCGGCTGTGGGGCGCAGCATCAGGTGGTAGGTGTTGCCCAACAGGATATCGGCACCGGTTGCGCGCACGCTTTCGGGCATCATCGCCTTGACGGTTGCTGCCGTCCCAACGGGCATAAAGGCAGGTGTACGAATATCCCCGCGCGGCGTATTGATCACGCCGGTGCGCGCCTTGCCGTCGGTTGCGTTCAGGGTAAATCCGAAGTCCTGTGCCATTTCATCTGTTCCCACGTGGTCCAAGGTCGCCTGAATACGCAGAGTTTGCCGATTTGCCAAGGTTGCGCAATTGCGCGCCTTACCGGAAATGCCTATGTAACTGGCACATTCCGCTTTAATCTGTTCAACAAACGCACAAAATTCATTTGAAGGAACCCACCGACATGGAACAGCTCATCATCGACCTCCTGTCGCAAAACATCGTCTTTATCGTCGCGGCAGTTCTGATTGTCCTGATCATCTTTCGCGGGGTGCGCATTGTGCCGCAATCGCAGAAGTTTGTGGTCGAACGGTTTGGCCGCCTGCATGCGGTGCTTGGCCCCGGCATCAACTTTATCATCCCGTTTCTGGACAGCGTTGCGCATAAGATCTCGATCCTGGAGCGCCAACTGCCCAATGCCTCTCAGGATGCGATCACCAAAGACAACGTCCTGGTGCAAATCGACACCTCGGTGTTCTACCGCATTCTCGAACCGGAAAAGACCGTGTATCGAATCCGCGACGTCGATGGTGCCATTGCCACAACCGTGGCCGGCATCGTCCGTGCAGAAATCGGCAAAATGGACCTGGATGAGGTGCAATCAAATCGCGCTCAGCTGATTTCACGCATTCAGGAAAGTGTTGAGGACGCGGTGGACAATTGGGGCATTGAAGTGACCCGCGCTGAAATCCTGGACGTGAACCTGGACCAGGCAACCCGTGACGCGATGCTGCAGCAGCTGAACGCGGAACGTGCGCGTCGTGCGCAGGTGACCGAAGCCGAAGGTCTGAAGCGCTCTGTCGAACTGTCGGCAGATGCAGAGCTTTATGCGGCGGAACAAACCGCCAAAGCACGCCGGATCCAAGCCGACGCTGAGGCCTATGCCACCGAAGTTGTTGCCAGAGCGATCCAGGACAACGGCATCGAAGCCGCCCAATATCAGGTTGCCCTGAAACAAGTAGAAGCGCTGACGGCCTTGGGCCAAGGCGAAGGCAAACAGACTATTGTCGTACCTGCGCAGGCGCTTGAGGCCTTTGGCGATGCCTTCAAACTGCTCAAGGGGATCAAATGATGCAGGATGCATTCTGGCTGGTCTGGTGGATTTGGGGCATCGCGGCTCTGGCCCTCTTGGTCATTGAAATCCTGGCTCCGGGTTTCATTGCGCTTGGCTTCGGCATCGGCGCGGGCTTGATCGCTGGCCTGTTTCTCATCGCACCGGATCTGGTCATTGCGCCATCATTGCTTGTTCTGTTGTTTGCGATCCTGTCGCTTGCGGCTTGGCTTGTGCTGCGGCGAATGTTCTCCTTGCCGACCGGGCAGGTCAAAACCTTTGACCACGACATCAACGACTAATCAGATATCGCAAACACACGCAAATCGCGTTTTATGAACACAAGCGCAGGCGATCGGGCGTCTTACTGCCCGCGCCCACTGGACGCCTGCGCCGGAGTTTCCTATATATTCTGTCGGATTACCATTCGAGGCACCGATGACCAACACACCTGAAACCATGGAAGGCACGCCGCTGATTGCGCCTTCAAGCGTGAACCACGCCCTCTTTGATGCGGTCGTGGCAGCCTGCCGGTCGGTGTATGACCCGGAAATTCCGGTCAACATCTATGATCTCGGCTTGATTTACACGATCGACATCACTGACGAAAACGACGTTAAAATCATCATGACCCTCACCGCACCTGGATGTCCGGTTGCAGGCGACATGCCTGGCTGGATCATCGATGCGGTCTCACCCGTGGAGGGCATCAAAAGCTGTGATGTCGAACTCACATGGGAACCGCCCTGGGGAATGGAAATGATGTCCGACGAGGCGCGCCTCGAATTGGGCTTTATGTAACCTTCCCGTGACTTGAAGCCTTGGCGTTGCGACCCTAGATTTACAGGAGACCGCGCCCAATTTTGGAGATCTACATGTTCGCTATTCCCGGCAAGCAAGCTGTCACCATGACACAACGCGCTGCGGCGCAGATTTCCAAACTTATGGAAAAGGACGGCCGCGCCGGTCTTCGCATCGGCGTCAAAAAAGGCGGCTGTGCCGGTATGGAATATACGATGGAGTATGTTGATACCGCAGACCCCAATGACGAAGTGGTCGAACAGGACGGCGCACGCGTGCTGATCGCGCCTATGGCGCAAATGTTCCTGTTTGGCACCGAGATTGATTATGAGGTTTCCCTGCTAGAAGCGAGCTTCAAATTCAACAACCCCAATGTTGCGGAAGCCTGTGGCTGTGGTGAATCCATCAGCTTTAAGGTTGACGGCAGCGCGTAACTGCCACCTTTCCCGGGTTAACCCCGGCCCGGGTCTATCTGTAATTGTCGGTGAGCGTCCGCAGTGCTATTCCCTGACCCAGTAACGGGTAAGGGAGATTACCGAAATGGCGCGCAAACTTGCAGCTGGCAACTGGAAAATGAATGGCACCCGTGCCGCTTTGGCGGAATTGGCGGCCATTGCTGAAGCAACCAAAGATGTATCCGCAGACATTCTGATCTGTCCCCCTGCCACATTGGTCAGCGCAGCAGCCGAAACCGTAATGGGCAGCAAGGTTGCAATCGGCGGTCAGGATTGCCACGCAGCAACTTCCGGCGCGCACACCGGTGACCTCAGTGCCGAGATGCTGAAAGACGCCGGTGCTACGGCTGTGATCCTCGGCCACTCGGAACGTCGCACAGACCATGGCGAAACCGACATCATCGTCCGCGCCAAGACCGAGGCCGCCCAGGCCCAGGGGCTGGTTGCGGTGGTCTGCATCGGCGAAACTCTGGATGAACGCGAAGCGGGTGATACGCTCAAAGTGGCGGGGTCCCAGCTGGCAGGCTCCCTGCCTGATGGCATCACAGGTGAAAACACCGTTGTGGCCTATGAACCTGTCTGGGCCATTGGCACCGGCAAGGTCCCGACATTGGAGCAAATCGGCGAAGTTCATGATTTCCTGCGCGCGGAATTGGTCGCCCGTTTCGGCGATACCATCGGCAATGCGATCCCTCTGCTCTATGGCGGCTCTGTCAAACCAGGCAATGCAGCCGAGATCTTTGGCGTCTCGAACGTCGATGGCGCATTGGTCGGCGGTGCAAGCCTCAAGGCGGCTGACTTTGGTCCAATCGCCGCAGCGCTTTAAGCCGACACAAGAAAAAAGGCGCCCGAGGGGACGCCTTTAGGTATTACTTGGGGCCCGCCGGTTTGTCCGGCGGGTCTCTTCTTTTTATCTCTATTTGGTGACGATCTCCGGCCCCATAAAGTGGTTGGGCAGGAAGGTCGAAATCACCGGAACATAGGTGATCAGGATCAGGAAGACGAACAGAACCGCCAGGAACGGCAGGGCCGCACGAACCACAGCCATCATCGGCATGCCCGCAACGCCCGAGGTCACAAAGAGGTTCAGACCAACCGGCGGGGTGATCATCCCGATCTCCATGTTCACAACCATGATGATGCCCAGATGGATCGGATCAATGCCCAGCTCGATTGCAATCGGGAACACCAGTGGTGCCACGATGACCAACAGGCCTGATGGCTCCATGAACTGGCCACCAATCAGCAGGATCACGTTGACAACGATCAGGAACATCACCGGGCCAAAGCCCGCAGACAGCATCGCATTGGCGATATGCTGCGGCACCTGCTCATCCGTCAGCACGTGCTTCAGGATCAACGCGTTGGCAATCACAAACAGCAGGGTCACGGTCAGCTTACCGGCCTCAAACAGCGTGTGCTTGGTGTCAGGGTGCACAAACGCGGTGATCAGAGCCAAAGGTTTCTTGATCAGCGGGGTCTTGGGCGCATTTTCCCCATTTGAGAGCGGCCCCATGTCTTTGTAGACAAAAGAGGCAATCAGGAAGGCATAGACCGCCGCAACCGCCGCAGCCTCGGTTGGGGTAAAGATACCGCCATAGATGCCGCCCAGAATGATCACGATCAGGAACAGCCCCCAGCCCGCGTCCTTGGCCGAGGCAAAGACCTCACTCCAGCCATGCCATTCGCCTTTGGGCAGGTTCTTGACCTTGGCCATCACATAGATGGTGACCATCAGGAACAGACCAGCCAGAAGGCCCGGGATCACACCGGCCAGGAACATTCGGCCCACGGACACTTCAACTGCCGCCGCATAGACAACCATTACGATGGACGGCGGGATCAGGATGCCGAGGGTGCCCGCGTTACAGATCACACCGGCGGCGAATTCCTTGGAATAGCCCACCTGACGCATACCTGCGATCACGATCGAACCAATGGCCACAACGGTTGCCGGGGACGAGCCGGACAGGGCCGCAAACAGCATACAGGCAAACACACCCGCAATCGCCAGACCACCTGGCAGGTGGCCCACACAGGCGATCGAGAACCGGATGATCCGTTTCGCCACGCCGCCCGTGGTCATAAAGCTGGACGCCAGAATAAAGAATGGGATCGCCAGAAGGGTAAAGTGACCTTCAAAGGCTTCAAACAGCGTGCCCGCGACAGAGGCCAGCGAGCTGTCGGAATAGATCAGCAGGAACAGGGTCGAGCTGAGACCCAAAGAGACCGCAATCGGCACACCCAGCAACAGGAGGCCTATCACCATGCCAAAGAGAAATACCACTTCCATCAGTCATGCTCCCCACGCTGGGCACGCACGGCTTCCAGCTCATCTTCTACTTCGTGGCTTGCAACCAGACGGTCGGCTTGGCCGCGGAAAATCTGCACAGCCGCCTGCGTGAAACGGATCACCAACAACAGCATCGAGACCGGCAACACCACATAGGGCACCACCTTCGGCAGTTTCTCGTAAGAATCGCCGTAGTTGATCATCTCTTCCAGAAAGCGGAAGGCGCCAATCATCGGAACGTCCTGCACTTCATAGAAGCTTTGCGAACGCGCGGTCTCGTTGAGCCCCGTCGGGAACCAACGGCCAGAGGTCGGCGGCAGATCCGCAAAAACCGCCCAATAGTCATAGGCGCCTTTCAGCAACAACAGCGAGAACACGATGCAGCAGGCCGCCGCAAACAGGCCAACCACGCGGCGCGGTCCCTGTGGCAACATGTTGACAATCGCGTCCACACCAAGATGCGAGTGCTTCTTGACCGCATAGGATGCGCCCATAAGAACCAGCCACGCAAACAGGAACACAGTGGCTTCGAGCGCCCACAGGATGTTCGAGTTAAAGACAAATCGCGCAATTACATTGGCGAAGGTCAGAGCTGTCATCAGCCCGATAATGATGGCAATCAACGTCTCTTCGATTGCATCCATAAGCCCGGTTGGCCCGGAATGTGCCCCCGACATAAGTCATCTCCCAAGTTTTCAGGAAAAAGAAACGGCACCGCCTGAAGGGGCGCCGCCAAGGTCAGAGGGGCGCAGAAACCCGCCCCTCTGAAATTCAAACCGGATTAAAGCCCAGTGTTTGCAGCCTGCGCTGCTTCAATCATCTCAACGCCAACATCGCCGGCGAATTTGTCCCAAACGGGCTTCATCGCTTCCAGCCACACTGCGCGCTGATCTTCGTCCAGGGTACGCACAACACCGCCAGCCGCGATGACAGAGGCTTTGGCTTCCTCGTTCACTTTGGACGATTCAGCGTTACGTGTCGCGGTCACTTCGTTCAGAATGGTCAGGAACTGCTCACGCACTTCCGGCTCCAGGCTGTTCAGCCAGTCCACGTTGGTCACAACCAGATAGTCAAGAACACCGTGGTTGGTTTCCGTGATACCGTCTTGAACTTCAAAGAACTTCTTGCCGTAGATGTTGGACCAGGTGTTTTCCTGACCGTCCACAACGCCCTGCTGCAGCGCGCCGTATACTTCAGAGAAAGCCATTTTCTGGGGTGAACCACCGATGGCTTCCATCTGCGCAACCAGCACGTCAGAAGACTGTACGCGGAACTTCAGGCCCTGCGCATCTTCGGGGGAAATCAGCGGCTTGTTTGCAGACATCTGCTTCATGCCGTTGTGCCAGAAGGCCAGCCCTTGCAGGCCACGGCGCTGCATCGAATCCAGCATCGACTGACCGGCTTCCGAACCTTGGAAAGCGTCAACCGCTTCGATGTTCTTGAACATGAACGGCAGGTCGAACAGGCGGAACTGCTTGGTGAACTTCTCGAATTTGGAGAGGGATGGCGCGGCCAGCTGAACATCGCCCTGCAACATTGCTTCGAGTACTTTATTATCGTTGTAAAGCGTCGAGTTCGGGTAGACCTCGATGCACATAACACCGTTCATCTCTTCGTTCACACGCTTTTCCAACAAAGACGCAGCAATCCCTTTGGGGTGCTTGTCGGTGTTGGTTACATGGCTGAACTTCGCGACGATCTCGCCTTCATCACAGGCTGCAAACGCAGCACCGGCGGTAGCGGACAGAGCAACGGCAGTTGCCGCAACGGTCAGGAATTTCATGATAACCTCCCAGTAAGAATTCCTGCTCCCGCCATAGACGGAAGCTTGCGGAGGACAGTGTTCGATCTCACACGGGTCTACAAGAATCGATTCGAACTTCGGAGAATCGCCAAAAATTAACAATTGTTTTCAAAGGCGTATAATTTGCGCAGCAATCTGTCGTGAGCGTTCATTTTTTAACCTGTGCGGAAACCCGCACAGGTTAAAAACCAATTGTGCGAGATTCCGCACAGATGTTAGCGCCGGTAGTCTTCGGGGCGAATCCCATAGCGCGCCAGCTTGTCATAAAAGGTCTTGCGTGGCAGTTTCAGCGCCTGTGCAGCTGCGGCCGCCCGCCCGTTCTGTCTGCCCAAAGCCGCGATCAGCAAAGACCGCTCCACCTGGGCCATTTGTTCCGCAAGCCCCAACTCGGCCGACTCGCTTACCTCTTCAGGCATGCCCAGTACAAACCGCATCGCCGCGGACATCAGAGAGCGCGCATTCCCCGGCCATTCGCGCGTCATCAAAGCCGCCAGATATTCGGACGAGACCTCAGGTGCCGCAATCCCGGCCTGCTCCGCCGCTTGCCGGACATAGTGACGAAACAGGACCGGAATATCCGCAGGGCGCTCTGCCAGGGACGGAATCCGTACCCGCATGACATCCAGACGATAGAAGAGATCCGCATTGAAGCCTCCCCCCTCAACCGCCTTGGTCAGATCCGTTGTTGTCCCCGCAATCACGCGCGCTTCTGGACCCTGTTCCAGAGCCTCAAGAACAGCGTATTGGGCATCCGTTGACAGGCCCTGCACCTCATCCAGAAACAGCGACCCCTGCGCCGCTTCGCGGCACAAGACAGCCACATCGCTCGCGGAAATAGATGCGGACGCGCGTTTTAGAAACGGCCCCTGCGCCACGGGCGACATCAGGTGGATCACCTCTGCAACTTTGGAAACGCCACTCCCCGGCGCCCCCGTCACCAGAACCTCTGCCCGAGTGGGCGCTACAGATCGCGCCCGTTGCCGCAACGCCTCTGATTGATCGGACGTACCAAACAGCATCCGCGCCGCCGCATCTCCGGTTTCCAGCTTGCGCTTCAGGTCCCGGTTTTCCAGAACCAAAGCCCGCGTCCGCAAAGCCCGCTCCAGAACCGCCAGCAGATCAGCCGAAGCGCAGGGCTTTTCAAGGAAATCAAACGCCCCCTGTGACATCGCCCGCACTGCCATGGGAATATCCCCTTCACCGGTTAAAAGGATCACCGGCAGTTCAGGATCAACTTCCAACGCGTAATCCAACAGATGAAACCCATCCCGCCCGGGCATACGAATATCCGACAGCACCACCCCGGGGAAATCAGCCGTGATGTGATCCTTGGCCGCAACAAAGGAGCCATAGGTCGCAGGTTCCAGATCCCCCAGTTCCAAGGTTTGACCCAATGCCTCGCGTACCGCAGCATCATCATCCACCAACAAAACCTTGCGTGTCATGCCGCGTCTTCCTTGTTCCAATAGTCCAGCTCAACCGTAAATAATGCGCCGCGCTCTGTGTTGATGCCGCGAATATTGCCGCCAAAGCTCTGCACCAACCCGTATGAGATGGACAACCCCAGCCCCATGCCTTCTTCGCTGGCACCAACGTCCTTGGTCGAATAAAACGGTTCAAACACCTTTTCCGGCTCTTTCAAACCCGGCCCCAAATCGCGCACGCCAACCGTCAGTTTCTTTCCATTGTGGATCACAATTCGGATCAGCCGTTCGTCCTGCTCCAGCATTGCGTCAGCGGCATTATTGATCAGGTTCACAAAGACCTGCCCCAATCGTACATCCCCGCCCAAAGCATAGACAGGGCCGTCATAAAGGGTCGGATCCCAGTCCAGTTGAATGCCATCCGCCGTCAGGCGGGGTTCGGTCAGTTCCACTGCCGTATTGATCACGTCCACCAGATCAACACGCCCCACCGGTTCGCTTTCATTTCGAGCAAAGGCACGCAGGTTCTTGATGATCCGGGCCATCCGCGCGGCAAGCTCGGCAATACGGCTCAAGTTCTCGCTCGCACGCTCGTCCTTGCCGCGTTCCAGAAATGCCGCACCGTTTTCGGCAAACTGCTGAATTGCCATCAGCGGCTGGTTCAACTCGTGGCTGATCCCCGCGGACATTTGGCCCAACGCAGAGAGTTTTCCGGCCTGAACCAGATCTTCCTGCGCACGCGTCAAGGCCGCTTCAGCCTCTTCGCGCTCATGCACTTCCCGGCGTAAATGCGCGTTGGCCTGCGTCAGTTCCTGAGTGCGGGCGGCCACACGTTCCTCCAGCTCGGCATTGGCCTGCGCCAAGGTACGCCGCCGTTCGGTTGCAAGAAAAAGCAGCGCACCAAATGCCAGACAAAGCGCCATAACAGTGGCCGCCTGCAAGGTCGCCAACCGATGCGCCGGTGAAACATCCACCAGGATTTCACCCACCAGCCCCAAAACCGGCAGGTTCATGGATTGGTGCAAGGCCCTCTCTGGCAGGTATGGATTAAAGGACGACAGCCACAGCCGATGCCCGCCAAGTGAAAGCTGCCGGATCGACCGTTCGACCCCGTGGTTATCATACAGGTGCCGCCCATCTGCTGAACGCTGCCAATACAACAGTTCAGGCCGGTTGGAGATAAAGATCTGCTGATCGGCATTGGTGAAGAACACCGCAGGCAAAGACCCCCGCCAGGTCTGTTCCACGTCTTCCACATCAGCCACAACAATCAACGCCCCCTGCACGGCGCCGTTTTCAAAGATCGGTGCGGCAAAGAAATAGGCCCGCCGATCTCCCGGTGTCAGAACTGCCGAACCACTGCCCAATGCGCCCTGCATAACGCGCTCGAAAAACGGGGTCCCCTTCACCTTGCGGCTTGGCCGGTCCTGGTCCTGGGCAACCGCTTGCCCGTGCCTGTCGACAAAGAACACGTCCAGTGCCGCGGTTTTATCCGCCGCCGCCTGCAGAAAGTCTGCCACCTGTTCAGAAGGTTCCCCTGCAGCAAGCCGCCGCACCTCGGGGTGGTCAGCCATCAGGACCGCAAGCTCCTGATAGACCTGCAATTGTGAGGTGACCCGGTCCGAGGCCAGTTCAAGGTCGGCAGCGGTGCGCTGCGCCAACCCGTCCAGAGCCTGATGAAACCCATAGGTCCAGACAATGGCGGCCAGGGTCAGAACGGCGGTCAGAAATCCGGCGATTACGGCCCAGCGGTTTTCAATAAGTCTTTGCATCATGCGCACCTTATCAAAGCTGCCTTTGCAAAGGCCAGAGATCGTGGCAAAGACTTTAAGGTATGGAAACGTTGCATCAATCTCCGACCGATCCGGATTTCATTCAGGATCCTTATCCGTTTTACAAACGGGCCCGCGCAATGGGCCCGCTGCATTACTGGCACGACTACGGGATGGTTGCGGCCTTTTCGCACAGCGCCGTGCACATGCTGTTGCGCGATCGCCGGTTTGGGCGCGAAAAACCCGAGGAACAGGTGACTGCCACCCCCGCACATCTGGCCCCCTTCATGGCGGTTGAGGCGCACTCCATGCTGGATGCGGAACCGCCCCGTCACACCCGCCTGCGCAAGCTGGTGTTGCGCGCCTTTACCTCCCGCGCCGTAGAGACCTTGCGCGCAGACATCGAAACCCTGTGTCATGATCTGATCAACGCTTTTCCGAACCAGCCCTTTGACATTCTGAACGCCTATTGCGTGCAGGTGCCTGCCATCACCATCTGCCGCCTTCTGGGCGTACCGGAGCAGGATGCGATGCGCCTGGTCTACTGGTCCAATGATATTGTGGCGATGTATCAGGCAGGGCGCACCCGACAGACCGAGGACAGTGCAGCCCGGGCCTGCGCTGAATTCAGTGCCTATCTGAAAGAGCATATCAAGGCCCGCCGCACAGATCCGCGTGACGACCTGATCACCCGGCTGATCAAGGCAGAGGAAAAAGGCGACGCCCTTAGCGAGGAGGAGCTGATCAGCACCTGCATCCTGCTGTTGAACGCCGGACATGAGGCCACGGTCTCGACCCTCGGCAACGGACTGCGGATCATGCTGCAAAGGGGATGGCAGAAAGGCTGGATTGCACCTGAAGGCATAGAACGTCTGGTCGAAGAAATTCTGCGTTACGATCCCCCGCTCCATATGTTCACGCGCTACGCCTATGAAGACGTCGAGATGTTCGGTCACACCTTCAAGCGCGGGGACCAGGTGGCCTTGTTGCTGGCGGCCGCAAACCGCGATCCTGACACCTGCCCGCGTGCGGATCAATTCGACCCGACGCGCCTGCCAAAAGTGAACAAATCCTTTGGCGGCGGGCTGCATTTCTGTGTGGGGGCTCCTCTGGCGCGGATGGAGATGCAGATCGCGCTGCCGATCCTTCTGTCCCGATGCCCGGATCTGCGCCTGACCACCCAGCCCAGCTTCGCGGACAGCTATCACTTCCACGGCTTTCCAGAGCTGATGGTAGCCATGGGATAAGGGCAAGAAACACGGATCAAGCGGCAGGCCGTTGTGCGCGGCCCATCCCCGCACCGTTCAGATTAACCGCCCAAAGGCAGCATGGTGGTGGACTTGATCTCTTCCATCGACAAAAGCGCGGTCACATTATGCACCCGCACTTCCGAGATCAGCGCCTGATAGAATTTGTCATAGGCCCGTGCGTTCTGGACCCGAACCTTGATGATGTAATCAATATCTCCCGCCAGCCGATGCGCCTCTTGCACTTCGGGACGGTCCT
The DNA here is from genome assembly GCF_056159265.1 of Epibacterium sp. ABZ3_068. NCBI lineage: Bacteria > Pseudomonadati > Pseudomonadota > Alphaproteobacteria > Rhodobacterales > Roseobacteraceae > Epibacterium > Epibacterium sp. ABZ3_068. The sequence continues at coordinate 2,715,860 of NZ_JBSWUV010000001.1, read as the reverse complement.
GCAAGGCTTTCAGGAACTTCGCCTGCCAGTCGGCTTCATGTTCAGAAGTGCGGATCAGCACAAAGAAACAAGCCTCATACCCCAGGGCCTCGGCATCCAGCAAAAAGGTCTGCTGTTTGATGACGCCGGTATCCTTCAGTTTCCGGATACGATTCCAGACTGGCGTCTTGGAACTGCCGACACGGCGCGCGATTTCGTCCAGAGATTGGCCCGCATCACGCTGCAGCTCGGCCAAAATTTTCCGATCCGTCCCATCAATCCGCACCGTCATTCCTGTTTTCCTTCCATTTCAGGACAAACCATTCTGCGCTCTGAAAGCCATAGAATAATCATTCTTATTTTCTCTTACATATGGCGGGCAAGGGGGAATATTTCCTATATCTACCATCAAGTCAAACAGCAACACGGACCAGATGAATGTCAGACCAACGCACAGAGCGCGCCAAAGCTGTTCTCCCGCACGGGCGCGGACGGTTCTGCCTGATGCCAGGCGCCGTTGCCTTTGTTGGCTCCGGCCCCGGCGATGCGGATCTTCTGACCGTCAAAGCGGTCAAATCCCTGGCTCAGGCAGATGTTATTCTCTATGACCGTTTGGTCAGCGACGAGATCCTGGAACTGGCAGGCGACTCGGCGCGGCTGGAAAACGTCGGCAAAGAGGGTTTTGGCCCGCAGATTTCTCAGGAAGAGATTTGCAGCCGTCTGGTTGCCCATGCGCAGGCGGGTCGTAAAGTTGTGCGTCTGAAATCCGGCGATCCCACCATCTTTGGCCGGCTGGACGAAGAAGTCACCGCCTGCGAACAAGCCGGTGTCTCCTATCAGATCGTGCCCGGCATTACGGCGGCCTCCGCGGCTGTGGCGGGGATCGGGCAAAGCCTGACCCAGCGAGGGCGCAACAGTTCTGTACGTTACCTCACCGGCCACGACATGAAAGGCTTTGCTGATCATGACTGGGCCGCGCTGGCACGCCCTGGTCAGGTTGCTGCGATCTATATGGGAAAAAAATCCGCCCGTTTTGTGCAGGGGCGTCTGATCATGCACGGTGCAGATCGCGCCACCCCTGTGACAATTGTTGAAAATGCCTCGCGATCCAATCAACGCGTTCTGGAAACGACGTTGGACCGCCTGCCTCACGATCTGGCAGATGCCGCATTTGACGGCCCTGCCCTCACCCTTCTCGGGCTTGCTCCGCGCGACAGCGCTGCTGCCCTTTACGATTTGCAAATGGAGCATGCATAATGCCACGCCCCTTTACGCCCAAAGTAGTGACCGCCAATGATCTGCTCGAAGGTGATGTGATCTATTTCACCGCCGACAACACCTGGACACGCAACCTGTCCGAAGCTGAGCTGATCACCGACGAGGCGGAATCGCAGCTGCGCCTTCTTGAGGCCGAAAAACAGAACCTTGTGATCGTCGGAGCCTATCTCGCGGACGCCAAGGAAGGTCCAAATGGCCCGGAACCAACGCATTTCCGCGAAGAATTCCGTCGAACCGGCCCGTCGAACTATAGCCACGGCAAACAGGAGGCCGCAGCAGATGTATAAGTACAACGCATTCGACACGGCCTTTCTGGCAGAACGCAACGCGCAGTTCCGCGCCCAGGTAGAGCGCCGCATCGACGGATCCCTGACCGAGGACGAATTCAAGCCCCTGCGCCTGATGAATGGTCTTTATCTGCAGCTGCACGCCTATATGCTGCGGGTTGCGATCCCCTATGGCACCCTGAACCCCGACCAGATGCGCACCCTGGCGCTCTTGGCGCAGAAATGGGACAAGGGCTATGGCCATTTCACCACCCGTCAGAACATTCAATACAACTGGCCGAAACTGAAAGACGTGCCGGATATGCTGGACGCGCTGGGTCAGGTTGGCCTGCACGCGATCCAGACCTCGGGCAACACCATCCGTAACGTGACCTCGGACCATTTTGCCGGCGCCGCCGCAGATGAGATCAAAGACCCCCGCCCCATTGCCGAGCTGATCCGCCAGTGGTCCACCGACCACCCGGAATTCCAGTTCCTGGGCCGCAAGTTCAAAATCGCCATCACCGGCAGCCCCAATGACCGCGCCGTGACAAAAGCCCATGACGTGGGCCTGCGCATGGTGGAAAAAGACGGCGAAGCTGGTTTCGAGGTCATCGTCGGTGGTGGCCTTGGCCGCACCCCGATGGTTGGCAAAGTCCTGCGTGATTTCCTGCCGCAGGCAGATCTGCTGCCCTATCTGGAAGCGGTTCTGGCCGTCTACAACATCCTGGGCCGTCGCGATAATAAATACAAAGCACGGATCAAGATCACGGTTCAGGAAAACGGCATTGACACCTATCGCGAGATGGTCGAAGAGCAGTTCATCCAGCGTCGCGCCGAGTTTGACGGCACGGACCAGGAGCTTCTGAAAGAGATCGAAGCGCATTTTGCCGCGCCAGAGTTCCGCACCGAGGACACGGCTGCCTATGATGCGGCCTATGATGCTGATCCGATCTTCCGCGCCTGGGCCGACACCAACCTGGCCAAGCACCGCAAAGACGACCACGCGATTGTCACCATCTCGGTCAAGGCACATGGCCAGACACCGGGTGATGCAACTGCCGAACAGATGAATGTGATGGCAGATCTTGCTGAACAGTTCGCCTATGGTGAACTGCGCATCAGCCACGAGCAGAACGTGATCCTGCCGCATGTCCATAAGTCGGATCTGCCCGCGATCCACGCCAAGCTGAAAGAGGCCGGTCTGGCCACCGCCAACGTGGGACTGATCTCGGACATCATCGCCTGCCCCGGCATGGATTACTGCGCGCTGGCCACCGCCCGCTCGATCCCGGTGGCCCAGGACATCGCAACCCGCTTTGACGAGTTGAAGCTGGAGCATGAAATCGGCGCACTGAAGATCAAGATCTCGGGCTGCATCAACGCCTGTGGCCACCACCACGTGGGTCACATCGGCATCCTGGGTCTGGACCGCGCAGGCGTAGAGAACTATCAGATCACTCTGGGTGGCGACGGCACGGAAACCGCAGCCATCGGCACGCGTACCGGTCCGGGTTTTGCCTATGATGAGATCATCCCGGCCATCGAGCGCATTATCAACACGTATCTTGAGGTGCGTGAAACCGCGGAAGAGACCTTCCTCGAAACATACCGCCGGGTGGGAATGCAGCCGTTCAAAGCCGCGCTTTATCCCGACAGTGAAAAGAAAGTGGCCTGAGGCACATGTTCACTTCTGCGGAACCACTCCAACCCGAGGCGCTCAGCGACGCTGACCGAGCCTTGGCCGAACAGGTTGACGTGCTCAACACACGCTACCGGCATCATTCGGCCACGTCGGTCATGGAAGGCGCCCTGCGAGAGGCGGGTAACATCGCCCTCGTATCCAGTTTTGGCGCGGAATCCGTGGTGTTGTTGCACATGGCGGCGGTGATCAATCCCGAGACACCGGTGTTGTTTGTGGATACCGAACTTTTGTTCACCGAGACCCTGCTGTATCAGCAGGAAGTGAGCGAACGTTTGGGTCTGCGCAAGGTCCGGATCATCAAGGCCGACGACATCGCAGAGAAGGACCCCTATGGCGCGCTGCGTTTCAGCGACAAGGACGCCTGCTGCACATTGCGCAAGACCGTGCCGCTGGCAAAGGCTCTGGACGGTTATGACGGTTGGATCACCGGTCGCAAACGCTTTCAGGCGGGCAGCCGCGCGGCGCTCGACTTCTTTGAGGTCGAGCAAGGCACCGGCCGCATGAAGATCAACCCGCTGGCCCATTGGGCACCGGAAGACGTGCGGGCCTATATGGATGAAAACCGCCTGCCCCGTCACCCGTTGGTGGCTCAGGGGTATCCTTCGATCGGTTGTGCCCCCTGCACAACCCCGGTCAAGGAAGGCGAAGACCCCCGTGCCGGCCGTTGGCGCGGCGACAACAAAGAAGAATGCGGCATCCATGTGGTGGATGGCAAATTTGTACGCACAGGAGCGTAAGAGATGAGTGTGATTGTAACCGATAACGGTTTTCTCCAGGACGATTGGACCGGCGGTTTTGAGGGCACAAATGTCCTTCAACTGGCCTCTGATGCGGTTCTCAAAGAGGCTGTATCCTCGCTCGACGGTATCGAGCTGGTTGTCGTGGATTTCCCCAGCTTCGCGGATGGCCGCGGCTTCACGCTGGCGCGTCAGCTGCGTCTGCAGGGTTTCACCGGACGCCTGCGGGCCAAGGGCCATGTGCTGGCTGACCAATACGCAATGGCGCGCCGCTCGGGCTTTGACGAGGTGGAAATCAGCGATGATCTCGCCACCCGCCAACCGCAAGAGCAATGGCTTGCCCGCGCCGACTGGAAAAGCCACAATTACCAAGCCCGCCTGCGCGGTGGCCAAGCCGCCCGCTGATACGCCAGCCAGACCACAAAACCCAGGATCTGGCGTTGGCAGCGTCACTTTTTGACCTGCCGGCGCCTGTCTGATCGACATCAAAGAGTAATCCCCGGCTCCGGTTTACAAAACCGAGAGCCCACCAGAGACGAGATGCCCCGTGACCGACGCTGCTGTTGAGACCAAACCCAAGACCCCAACCCTGCCGGACGCGCAGACCGTAACCGAAGTGAAGCACTGGACCGACCGGCTTTTCTCCTTCAAGGTCACCCGCCCTGCTTCGCTGCGCTTCCGCTCAGGTGAATTTGTGATGATCGGCCTGATGGGCGACGTGAACGAAAAGACCGGCAAGGCCAAGCCGATCATGCGCGCCTATTCCATCGCCTCCCCGTCCTGGGGCGAAGAGCTGGAGTTCTACTCGATCAAAGTGCAGGACGGTCCGCTGACCTCCAAGCTGCAGCACATCAAGGAAGGCGACGAAATCATCCTGCGCCCGAAACCGGTGGGCACCCTTGTGCATGACGCGCTGATCCCCGGCAAACGCATCTGGTTCTTTGCCACAGGCACCGGTTTTGCCCCCTTTGCATCCCTGCTGCGCGAACCAGAGACGTATGAGAAGTTCGAAGAGATCATCATCACCCACACCTGCCGCGAAGCCGGTGAGCTGACCTATGGGCGCGAGCTGATCGAAAGCCTGAAGGAAGACGAGCTGCTCAATGAGGTGATCGGCGAAGGCTTCTGGAAGAAGATCAAATACTACCCGACCACCACCCGCGAAGAGAGCGCCAAGATGGGCCGCATCACCGACCTGATGAAGTCCGGCGAAGCCTTTGCGGATCTCGGGGTCGCGCCTTTGAACCCGGACTCAGACCGCGCCATGATCTGCGGCAACCTGGCCTTTAACCTCGAACTGAAAGAAATGTTCGAAAGCTACGGGCTGGAAGAAGGCGCAAATTCGAAACCGGCACATTACGTCGTCGAAAAAGCCTTCCTGGATTAAGATCAAGACCACTCACGAAAAAAAAGCCGGGCTCTGCAAAGCCCGGCTTTTTCTGTCTGTGACGCTGTCTCACCACGGACGAACATTGGCATGCGGTCAAAGATTTGCCAAAAAGATCTTTTAGACCAAAGCGATTTTGCAAGAGAGAGCATTATGAACAACGAGCCGCCAATCACCACCGCCCCCTCACCTCTTCGCCGGTGGAGCTTTTGGGCCGCACTGGTCGGCGGCCTCGCACTTGTTATGGTGTTGTTGCAGATGACCGGTCCGGCAGTGCACCCGAACACGCCTGAAGAAACGCCGATCAGAGAAATCGCAGGAGATATCACCCGTACGGCTTGGCACGCGGTCCTTGGCGTGCAGTCCGAGGCTGCCAAGCCCCCTGTTCCGCAGCTGTGGGAACGTTTCGCGTTGTTTGTGCCAATCTTTGGCGTGACCGCCATTCTACTTGCGCTGGTGGCACTTCTTAATGGCGAACCATGGAAATTTGCCGCGTTCGGCTTTGGCTTGGGCGTTACCGCCGTTGTGTTCCAGTTTTACTGGTGGATTGTACTTCTGGTGATCGGTGTCTTGATTTTGATCTTCATTCTGCACGTTATCGGCACAATTGCCCCACTCTGACCACCCTGCAGAAAGGTCTCCCCCATCGGGGAGACCCAGGTGTTTTGAAAACCACAGTGGCTTACAGCCCCAGCGCAGATTTCACCTGATCCAATGCGGCTTGCAGCAGTTCGGGATTGTCCCGCGCCTGTGTCAGCGCTGCGGTCAGCGCGGTCTTCTTCAACGCGTCCAGTTCAGAGCCATTGACCATCTCGACAACCTTGTCGAAATCAAAACCGTCCGCAGTAAGCACCGACAAAGCACTGTCCACGGAGGGCTCGGTCACCGCTTCAACAGAAGAGGTCGCCTGGTCAACGGTATCCGAAACAGCCTCAGCTGCCACATTGGCACCTTCGGTTGCGGTTTCGGTCACGTTCTCGACCACATCCCCCACTGTTTCCGTGGCACTTTCGACAGTTTCGTTTGCGGCTTCGGTAACACCTTCCACAGCACCTGCTGCGGCATCGGTGGTAGTGTCAACAACATCAGCGGCTGCATCGGTTGCGGCCTCAACCGCATCCTGTGCGGTTTCAGTCGCCGCATCTGCAGCCTCATCCACGGCAGTTTCAACCGCCTCAGCCGCGCCATCCACCGCGCTTTCCACCTGATCCACAACCGAAGTTGCCGCATCCTCAACGGCCTCAGCCGCTTCCTCAGCTTCGGCCTCAACCGTTTCTGCGACGTCCGGCGCGGTCTCTTCGGCGATCGCAGGTGTCTCTACTTCGCTCTCAACCTGTGTCGTGTTTTGGGACTGATACCAAAGCACCCCCCCCAGTCCAACAACAGCAACTGCAGCGACAACTGTTACAGGTTTCATCGTGACTTCCTTTCGTTTCCATATCCGAACCCGGACTCACGGTGTACCTGAGCGTGAAGACCGCGCGCCTCAAGGGGGAAAGAGTTTCAAAAAACCGCATGGGCCAAGCTCTGCTGATCACAAAGCCCCCAATGGGCGGTCCTTGGCCGAGAAACACAGAGGCCCGAGGTCAAACATGGGTTGAAAACCCGGAAAAGGCCGGTCATACCCGCATTTAACTTGAATCATGTGCTTGTCGACTGTAGTTTTCAGGCACTTTTTCGTAATGACAGAAGGATAGACGTCATAGCCCGCCGACCGCACAATGCGCCGCCTCAACGTGAAACTGGCCCGCGTATCAATGATCGTATTCGCGCCCCTGAAATCCGCCTGATTGGCGCCGAAGGGGAAAACGTCGGGGTGGTTCACCCTGCCAAAGCGATGCAAATGGCTGCTGATGCCGGTCTTGATCTGGTGGAGATCTCTCCCAATGCCACACCTCCGGTGTGCAAGATCATGGACTTCGGCAAATTCAAGTACGAACAGCAGAAACGCGAGAGCGAAGCGCGCAAGAAGCAGAAGACCATCGAAGTCAAAGAGGTGAAGTTCCGCCCGAACACAGACACCCATGACTATGAAGTCAAGATGCGCAACGTCTTCAAGTTCCTTGAAAAAGGCGACAAGGTCAAAGTGACCCTGCGCTTCCGGGGCCGCGAAATGGCGCACCAGAACCTTGGCCGTGAACTGCTGTTGCGTGTTGCAGAAGACATCAAGGAAGTGGGCAAGGTGGAAAACATGCCCAAGATGGAAGGGCGTCAGATGATCATGATGATCGGCCCGCTTCCAGCCAAGGGATAATTGCCTATTCCACCGGCACATTTGAAAAATTCACAAGAACCCTCCGATCTGCGGAGGGTTTTTTGTCGATTTGGGATCTCGGTTACGAAGCCAGTAACTATTTGTCCCTAAACCCGTTGTGAATTCCTAACGGGTGAACCCAATGCATAATTTAACGGAGTTACAGAATACGGCGTTTTCGGCGGTTGGTCCCTGCCGGATTGCCGCGTTGACGCTGATGGCTTTGATGAATGAACAGACCAAGAACGCCAAAGCCGAGGAGATTTTCAAACTCTCTGCCACGCGGTTGGAAGACGCACATAGGATGCTGGGCTCCACCTTGCCAGAACTGCTGCGCACCGCCCAGCATGAGTTTCCGGAAACCCTGACGGATAAGCAAGCCAAAAGCATGGAGTCTCTGGCCCCCCTGATCAAAGTGATCCGCGGAGCTGAGGGTCAAGTGGCCAACCTGCCCGCCGCGACAGAGGAGTTCTCCAACCATTGTCTCTATGTTCTGGAACCCGCTGTTACAGACTTCCTGGCCGAAATGACACATAATCTGCTGGACACGCACAAAAAACGCAACCAGAAGCGCGAGAAAGACATGCTGGACGCGATCTCCAATGCGGAATCCGTGGGTCGCAACATTCAGCTGATCGCTTTCAACGCCTCGATTGAGGCGGCGCGGATTGGCGATATGGGCAAAGGGTTTACCGTCATCGCCAAAGAGATCCGGGAATTGTCTGGCAGAACGCAGGTCCTTCTGAACGATATCGCCGGGTTCCTTCGGGCATGATCCAAACACTTCGGGCAGGCCGAACCGGCCTGCCCGTCAGATCTTATCCTGCGCTTTCTTTAGGAGGCGGCGGTAACAGCACGGCCGGTCAGAACTTTGACCAGATGCGCGCGATAGGCCTTACTGCCATGCATGTCCTCGATCATGGTCGCAGCATCCAAGCTTAACCCGGAAACCGCCGAAGCATCAAAGTTCCCCGCCAGGGCAGCCTCTGCTGCGCTCCACCGGAACACACCGTCCTCGGAAGCGCCCGTCACAGCCACGCGCACGCCATCCGCGTATTTTGCCACAAAGACCCCAACCAGCGCAAAGCGGGACGCGGGCTGAACGAATTTCTGGTAGTTCGCGACCTGCGGGACCGGGAAACGCACCGCAGTGATGATCTCTCCCTCTTCCAGAGCGGTTGTAAACATCCCCTGGAAGTAGTCATCCGCCGCGATCTCACGCGTGTTGGTCACAACGGTCGCACCACTTGCCAAAACCGCCGAAGGATAACAGGCAGAAGGGTCGTTGTTGGCGAGCGAGCCGCCGATGGTCCCGCGATTGCGCACCGCAGGATCACCGATATTGGACGCCAGCTGTGCCAGTGCAGGATAGCTGCCAGCAACCCCGGCCGCGACTACACCATGGGGGGTCCCTGCCCCGATCGTCAGATTGCTGCCATCACCACTGACGCCCTTCAGCTCGGGCACAGCGGTCAAAGACACCAGTTTTTCGGGCATCGCCAGACGCTGTTTCATCGTCGGCAAAAGCGTCTGCCCTCCGCCCAGCGCCTGCGCCCCGTCCGCAGCCAAAGCGTTTACAGCGTCGGCCAATGTTGTCGGTTTTTCAAATTCGAACTCATACATTGTTCAACCTCACTCTTGCATTGCGGCCCAGACACGGGACGGGCTCATCGGCATGTCGATATGGGTGACGGATTTTCCGGCAGAGTTCAGCGCGTCGACCACTGCGTTGACCACAGCAGGAGGAGACCCAATCGCCCCGGCTTCCCCACAGCCCTTGACGCCCAGCGGATTGTGAGTGCAGGGCGTCTGGACCGAATGATCTACCACAAAGGACGGAAAATCATCCGCGCGCGGCATCGCGTAATCCATGAAAGACGCGGACAACAGCTGCCCGGTGTCATCATAGACGCAGTTTTCCATAAGCGCCTGACCGATCCCCTGGGCCAGCCCGCCATGGACCTGCCCCTCCACAATCATCGGGTTCACGATATTGCCAAAATCATCCGCCGCAGAAAACGCCTCGATTGTGACCTTGCCCGTGTCCGGGTCCACCTCAACCTCACATGCATAGGCTCCGGACGGGTAGACAAAGTTGGACGGATCATAAAAGGCGGTCTCTTCCAGCCCCGGTTCAATATCCTCCAGCGGATAGTTATGGGGCACATAGGCCGCCAGACAGATTTCCCCCCAAGTGACGGATTTATCCGTTCCCGCAACGGTAAAGGCCCCGTCTTTCAGTTCGATATCTGCCTCTGCGGCCTCCATCAGATGCGCCGCGATCTTCTTGGTCTTGGCGATGATCTTCTCGGTAGCGCGTACCAACGCCGACCCGCCAACCGCCAAAGAACGCGAGCCATAAGTGCCCATGCCCATCGGCGTATTGGCCGTATCTCCGTGGACGATATCGACCATGTTTTCATCAATGCCGATCATATCCGCCACCACCTGGGCAAAGGTCGTCTCGTGCCCTTGGCCATGACTGTGGCTGCCGGTCATCACCACCAGACCACCAGTTGCATTGACCCGCACAGTGGCGCTTTCATAAAGACCCGCACGCGCCCCCAATTGCCCGACCAGATTGGACGGCGCGATCCCGCAAGCCTCGATATAGCAGTTGATGCCCAGACCGCGCAGCTTGCCCTTGGCTTCGCTTTCGGCACGGCGCGCCGCGAACCCCGCAAGGTCGGCGATCTCCTCCAGCTTATCCATGGTCGCGTGATAGTCGCCCGTGTCATATTCAACGGCAACCGGCGTGGCATAGGGGAATTCGGTGATGAAATTCTGCCGACGCAATGCGATGGGATCAACCCCCAACTCTCGCGCGGCCTTGTCGATCACCCGCTCCAGCTGGAACGTTGCTTCAGGCCGCCCAGCGCCGCGATAGGCGTCCACCGGCACCGTATTGGTAAAGACCGCTTTGACATTCACATAGATCAACGGAGTCTTGTAGTTCCCCGCCATCAACGTGCCATGCAGCCAGGTGGGAACCGAAGGTGCAAAGGTGGACAGATAGGCTCCCATATTGGCGTAGGTCTCAGTCCGGATAGCGGTGAAATTATTGTCAGCATCCAGCGCCAGTTGGATCTTGGTCACATGGTCCCGCCCATGGGCGTCCGAGATAAACGCCTCGGACCGGGTTGAGGTCCATTTCACCGGCCGCACCAAAGCTTTGGCAGCAAAAGTACAGAAGGCTTCTTCCGCATAGTGGAAGATCTTGGAGCCAAATCCTCCACCCACATCAGGGGCCACAACCCGCAGCTTGTGCTCCGGGATCCCAAGCACAAAAGCCCCCATCAGCAGGCGAATCACATGAGGGTTCTGCGAGGAGGTATAAAGCGTGGATTGATCATCGGCCCGATTGTAGTCGCCAATGGCCACGCGGGGCTCCATCGGGTTGGCAACCAGTCGGTTGTTGACCAGTTCCAGCGTGGTCACATGGGCAGCCTCAGCAATCGCCTTGTCGACCGCCTCGCGGTTTTCTTCCACAAATCCCCAGTCATAACAAAGGTTTGACGTCAGATCGTCATGAACTTTGGCCGCATCGGCGTCCAGCGCCCCCTTCATATCCACCACGGCGGGCAGCTCATCCAGGTCCAATTCAATTGCTTCGGCCGCATCACGCGCCTGTTCAAAGGTTTCGCCAACCACTGCGGCGATGATCTCCCCGACATGGCGCACCTTATCCGTGGCCAGAATGGGATGGGCTGGCTCCTGCATCGGGTTGCCTTCGCGGTCGGTCACCTGCCAGCCGCAGGGCAAGCCCCCGACCCCTTCGAAATCTTTCGCGGTAAAGATGCGGATCACCCCCGGCATTGCCGCCGCATCGGCTGTGTCCAGCTGGGTGATCTTTGCATGGGCCACATCAGACCGCAGAAACGCCACATGGGCCTGTCCACGTAAATTGATGTCATCTGTGTAATTTCCGGTCCCAGTCAGAAAACGCACATCCTCGCGTCGCTTGCTGCTGACACCAATGCCTTGATCCTTGGGCATGGTCTCTCCTCCCTGGATTGCCTGCGTTTCCTCTGGCAGGCGAAAATCTTGGTCGTGATCCAAATGCCGGGCCCAATCCTCCAATCGGTCCGGCGGATCTGATTACTCGGCGGCGATCGGCTGCAATTGCCCCGAGGCCTGTAAAATAGCTTTGACGATATTGTGGTATCCGGTGCAGCGGCAGATATTGCCCTCCAGATGGGCGCGCACCTCTGCCTCGGACGGTTTGGGATTGTCCTTCAGCAGCGCCGTGGCTGTCATCACCATACCCGGTGTACAGAACCCGCATTGCAGCCCGTGGCAGTCCTGAAACGCCTGCTGCACCGCAGATAATGTTCCATCGGGTTCGGCAATGCCTTCGATTGTCGTAACCTCTGCGCCATCCGCTTCCAACGCCAGCATGGTACAGGACTTCACCGCAACCCCATCCACATGCACCGTACACGCGCCGCATTGGGACGTATCACAGCCCACATGGGTTCCGGTCAGCTCCAGAGTGTCACGCAGAAACTGCACAAGCAGCGTTCTTCCTTCAACATCCCCCTCGGCGGGGGTGCCGTTTACGGTCATTGAGACCTTCGCCATAGGTTCCTCCCTCATAGCTATGTTTGGCTGCACGGGGTCCGCGCAACATCGAAAACCGAATCGGAGAAGTCCTGTGTGCGCGATCCCGCTGAGGTCCCGGAAAGAGTGTGGCCAGGTGTCGATTTCCGGCAGTGAACCGCTGTTAGCGTCAACCAAAGCACCGTTACGAGCACTTGGCTAGGAAAACATCGCCATATAGTACTTTTTGCCTATACCTGCCCCCTTGTACTCTGGTCGTTAGTCTGCCTGTTCGCGCCGAGGTCTGGGCCGCGTGGGGATTTCTTTCAACAAACCACCAACGCCCATCATCGCGATATCATCCCCCGTTACAGGCACTCCACACAGGACCCTCTCCAACACCCAATCCGCCCCGTTCAGCGCAGGGGAACGCGCACATCCCGGCAGACCAATCACAGGCTTGTCGCCCAAATGCCCCAGAAACAACAGGTTGCCGGGGTCCACCGGCATGCCAAAACGCTCCACCACTCCGCCGGCCGCGCGCAGAGCGGAGGGAGCCACATCCAGAACATCTGATGTGGCCGAGCCGGTGAGGATCAGCAGAACCTCTTGTTTTGCCGCGCGCAGAGCCTCGGCCAGTTCAACTTCGCCATGTGGCACCATGACCCGCGGACCGATCTGAACACCCATCCGATCCAGACGCCCCGTCATTGCCGCACGCCCCTTGTCCGAGAGGGTCTGCCCCGGCACCTGCGTTTCGATCAGTGCTGCCGACCCGAACACCGGCGCCAGCCGCCGCAGGGCTCCGCTTGCGTCAGCGCCCGCATCCTCAACAGCCTGATCCAGCACGCCATAGGATATGATTTTGATCGTTGCGACCATCGTGCCTGAATCAACCCGGTGAAAATCCGGAACAGTGGCCAAAGTCACCATCGGATCCACCGCGTTCAGCGCCGCGATACGCGCGGCCTCCACTCTGATGATCCCCGGCCCCGTGGCATAAAGGTTCACCCGCCCTGCTCCGGCCGGAACGATTCTCACCCCCAGATTTTCGGAAATCGGGGCCAGCATCTGCGCCAGCTTCAAGGCAGCGTCATCTTCGTGCAGGTCGCCTGCTTCCAATGTGGCAACGACCACCTCTTCCAACCCCGCCGCCTGTAAAGCAGCCAGATCATCCTGCGTCAGCCGTGTGCCCTTGCGCAGTTGACGTGCAGGCGTCGCAACAGAATGGGCCAGCAAGCTGCCCTGCGCCTGTGTCACCGGAACCGGGCCAAACCTCATGTAAGCTTACCACGCAAAGTCGCGGTCATCTCTGCCAGAATGGAAACTGCAATTTCGGCCGGGGTTGCGGCACCGATATCCAGACCAACCGGCCCTTTGATCCGCGCACAGGCCTGCGCGTCATGGCCCGCTTCAGCCATCCGCGCCAGTCGCGCCGCATGGGTCTTCTTTGAGCCCAGTGCGCCAATGTAAAAACAGGCCGATCCCAGCGCCACATCCAAGGCCGGATCATCAATCTTGGGATCATGGGTCAACAAAACAACGGCGCAGCGCGAATCCAGCGCAAGGGCCTTCAATGCCTCATCCGGCCAATCGTCCATCAATGCAACACCCGGAAACCGCTCGGCATTTGCAAATGTTTCGCGCGGGTCCACAACGACAGGCGCATAGCCTGCAACCTGCGCCATCACCACCAGCGCCTGCGCGATGTGAACGGCTCCTACAACAATCAGACGCAGAGGCGGATTATGAACCGCCACAAAGCGCCCGTCCTCTGTCATCCCGGATCGATCCTTGGCCAGCGCGTCTGCAACGCCATCACAGGTCAGCTCTCCCTGCCCGCTCTCCAGATCAACAACATAGGCCACCGCCTGGCGACTGGCACGGCGCGCGACCAAATCCGCCAGCAGGTCTTCGGGCAGCGTTGCCCCCACCGGCTCCACCAGGACCTTGATCGTGCCCCCACAAGCCAGCCCAACGGCAAAGGCATCCGCGTCACTGACCCCAAATTCCAGAAGCGCGTGGCGTCCTGTCTCCAGAGCTTCGAGTGCCGCATGAACAACAGCCCCTTCCACACAGCCCCCCGAAACCGAACCCTCGATGCGCCCGTCACCGCCCACCACCAGTTGCGAGCCCGCCCGGCGTGGGGCGGATCCCCAGGTCTGAACCACCGTCGCAAGCGCTGCGCCGATCCCCTCCCGGTGCCAGGCCAAAGCGGTTTCCAGCGCATTTTCAACAGATTGTACGGTATTTTTCATATAAGCCTCCGCGCTCTGCTGCGCATGCCGATGACTGTCTTCCCTTTGACTTGCGCTTTCAAGAGCAAAAGTAAACCCTTGAGTGTACTTCACCTCCCGATGGGGGTCTGCTTTACTTTGACACCAACCGGTTGCGACAAGAGTTGGGCCAGCCCTTCAAGGCTCGATACAGAATGCCCCGCACAGAGCGCATCCACATGAGGCAGGATCGCCTGCGCGCCTTGGGACAAAGGCGCAAAGCGATCAAACCGCATCAACGGATTCACCCAGATCAAACGATGCGCCCGCCGGTGCAGATGCTGCATCGCTGTGGCCAGTTCATCAGGGGCATCGCATTCAAGTCCATCGGTAATCAGCAACACCACCGCACCCCGGCTCAGAACCCGGCGAGACCAGTCACGATTGAACCTGTCGATGCACTGACCTATCCGGGTTCCCCCTTCCCAATCCAAGGCACTGCGCCCGGCAGTCACCAGCGCCGCATCGACATCCTTGTGGCGCAAATGCCGTGTAATATTCGTTAGTTGTGTCCCGAAGGTAAAGCTGTGCACCAGCGCGCCATCATGACGCTGCGCGAGAACCAACGCGTGGATAAAATGCAGCAAAACGCGACTGTATTGGCTCATGGAACCGGAGATATCACAGAGCACCACGATATTTGGAACACGCACAGCTGGTCCGCTGCGAAACAGGCTCTGCAGCTCGCCGCCGGTGCGCCGCGCCGCGCGAAAACTGCGTCTGCGGTCAATCCCCCCGGCATGGGTGACCGGCACCCTTCTGCGACTGATCAGCGGCTTGATCGGCAGTTTCAACCGCGCCAGCGCCCGTTTTGCCTCGGCGAGTTCTGCGGCGCTCATCTGTTCAAAATCCATATGGCGCAGTCGTTCCTGCGCAGACATAGTAAGTGTCGCGTTGACCTCAACCTCGCTTTCGCCCTCCTTTTGGGGCTGACTGGGCGGCGGCAGACGCATGGCGTCGATCAGGGCTTCGCTGGCTCGTTTGGAACCGGGTTTGGCCGTGCTGTCCTCGCGCGCCTTGCGAAGGGCGGGCAACATCGCCGCCATCATCCGCTCCAGAAACCGGGGGTCCCGCCAGAACATGTGAAAGAGCTGATCAAAGACCTCATGGTGATCAGGGCGGGACACAAAACAGGCCCGCAGCGCCCAATAGAAATCCGCCTTTTGTGAAAGCCCCATAGTTTCAACAGCTTCCAGAGCGTTCAGAATGCGATCACTGCCGACAGGCAGGCCCGCATTTCGCAAGGCACGCGCAAAATGAGTGATGTTTTCCGCCAGTTTCGGCGCTTCCGGCACCGGAAGATCCAGCGCCGCGCTCACACCAGGCTCCGCTCGGCCTGAACCTGATCCAGGATCCGTTTGGCCGCGCTCCCCTGCATCTGCGCAATGTCGTCCTGATACTTCAGCAGCGCGCCCAATGTATCCGCCATGACCTCGGGGCTCATGGCAACCACATCCAGCGCCAGCAGGCATTTTGCCCAGTCCAGCGTCTCGGCAATCCCCGGCTTTTTAAACAGATCCTCTGTCCGCAGAGCTTGAACAACCGCAATCACCTCTTGGCTGAGATGTTCGGAAATTCCCGGCAGACGCGTTTTCAGAATTTCCAGCTCCTGATCAAAGTCGGGATATTCCACCCAGTGATAGAGACAGCGCCGCTTCAGCGCGTCATGCACCTCTCGTGTGCGGTTGGAGGTCAGAATCACAATCGGCGGCTCTGACGCGGTAATCGGGCCCAACTCCGGGATCGTTACCTGAAACTCGGACAGAGCCTCCAGCAAGAACGCCTCAAACGGCTCGTCGGCCCGGTCAAGTTCGTCGATCAGCAAAACCGGAGGACCTGCGGGATCAGGGCGCATAGCCTGCAGCAAGGGGCGTTCAATCAAATACTCCGGAGCAAAGAGATCCTGCTTGAGCTGCGCCGCCTGAACTTCCCCGGCAGCCTCGGCGGTTCGGATTGCCACCATCTGCGCGGCAAAGTTCCACTCATAAACGGCAGAGGCCACATCGAGCCCTTCGTAGCATTGCAACCGGATCAGCCGTCGCCCCAAAGAGGCCGCCAGCGCCTTTGCGATTTCCGTCTTGCCAACGCCTGCCTCCCCCTCGAGGAACAGCGGCCGTCCCAGTTTCAGCGAAAGGAACAGCACCGTCGCCAGCGACCGCCCGCAGACATATTGCTGCGCCTCCAAATCGCTCTGAAGGGCTTCGATGGTCTCGTAATCCTGCATGTCGTCCTCCCTCAGAGATCAGGAGGGCATGGCAAAAACACCTCGTCAAGGCTGCCAAAGTCGCAATTGGCATCTTGGCAACACAATTCCAAAGCCTTTTGGCCCATATTCCGCCCGGATTGACCGTTAACCATTCGCAGTGGCATCTGTGCCAGAATAGTATCGAGCCAAATGTCGGCCCGGTTTCAGAACACCCTCTGAACAGGTCATTACCGCTCATGGTCCCGGTGTTCGGGGTATAATTGTTAAGTCCTGGGACGTTGCCAGATGCGCATCACCGCTGTCACATGTGTGAAAAACGAAGGTCCATTCCTGCTGGAATGGATTGCCTTTAACCAGCTTATTGGCGTGAGTGATTTTCTGTTTTACTCGAACGATTGTTCCGACGGCACCGACCACCTGCTGGACGCCTTGGCCAAACGTGGGATTGTACAACATCTGCCCAATCCGGCAGAGGGGCGCAATTACCAGATGGAAGCGCTGAAAGACGCGCGTCATCAGCCAATTGTCACCAAAGCCGACTGGGTCTGGATTGCTGATGTGGACGAGTTCCTGAACATCCATGTTGGCAACCACACCATCCCGGATCTGATCACGGCCTGCGCGGACCCGGCTGCAATCTCGGTCAGCTTTCAGTTCTTCGCCAGCGCCGGAGTTGAAACGTTCAGCGACAAACCCGTGATTTCGCAGTTCAGTCGCTGTCACAACCCGGACATCTGGTGTGGGGAAACCGCGATCGAAGTCAAATCTCTCATCCGTAAGGATTTCCCGTTGCAATATTACGGGGCCCACCGGCCGTTCCTCAGCAAACGTCTCTCCGAAGAGGACCGCCCCCGCTGGACCGACGGCTCCGGTCGCCCCGTCCAGTTCCGGTTCCTGACCGCTGCCAATGCCCGCCGGATCCGCAAGTTTCCGGCCAAGGGCGCGCGCCAGTTTGCAACCCTGAACCACTATGCGCTGCGCTCGCTTGACAGCTATCTGGTGAAAAACGACCGCGGAGATGTGAACCGCGAGAACCGCGCATTTGATGACAGCTATTGGCGCGAACGCAATGATGGCGCACATCAGGACACCACGATCCGTCGCTACCTGCCTGCGCTGAAAGACGCGTTAAGGGCGCTGAAAAACGATCCCGAAATCGCCGCTCTTCACAAGGCCTGCGTCGCGGCTCACCGGGCCAAATGCGCCGAACTGATGACCATGGCGCGCTTTCAGGCCATGCGCGCAGGCTTACAAGAGGCCGCACCAATCACCGCCGCCGAAGAGGCACTGATTGCAGAATTGGAACTTTGTGAATGACATTGGAAGTTGTGAACCTTGGCCTGCCGAAATCCGGCACCACGACGCTTGCGCATGCGTTAAACAAGGCCGGATACCAGGTCGCCGATCACCGCCTGCGCGACCAGGAAGAAGACAAACCCGGCAAGCGCCGGATATTTGTTGCCAATCTCCTGTATCGCGGTCTTTACGAACATGATGACCCGATGGCACTGTTGCCCGGCTACACCGCCATTTCCGAGATGAGCTTTATCCATGGCAAATTCTCGGTCTGGCCGCAGTGTGATTTCATCCTGCTGCGCGCGCTCAAAGAACGCTATCCAGGCCTGAAATTCATCGCAACCCGGCGAGATGCCCAAAGCCATTCCAAATCCATCATGGCCTGGAACAACCTCGGCACCGCCCGCCTCCCCAACAGCCCCGTGCCGGGACTGCCGGTGGGATATGGCAAGACCGAAGACCAGCAGATGCGTTGGATCGACGGCCATTACGAGGCGCTGAAGCACTGGTTCCGCGACGATCCCGACTATCTCGAACTTGATGTGGCCGATGATGCTGCACAGGAAAAAGTCTCTGCCTTTCTGGGCCGCGATCTTCCCTGGTGGGGCAAGGCCAATGTGAACAAAAAAGCAAAGGCCAGCTGATGCGCATCCTCCTTCATATTGGCCTGCCACAAATGGGAGCAGAGCGGCTGCAACAAGTGCTGGCCGCCAAACGGGACAACCTGCGCAGCAAAGGCGTGCTGTTTCCCATCGCGCCGGGCAAGACCAATCAGACCCGTCTGTTTATGGCGGTGACGGATCCCGACCACGTGGACAGCCT
Organism: Epibacterium sp. ABZ3_068; assembly: GCF_056159265.1. Lineage (NCBI taxonomy): Bacteria > Pseudomonadati > Pseudomonadota > Alphaproteobacteria > Rhodobacterales > Roseobacteraceae > Epibacterium > Epibacterium sp. ABZ3_068. The sequence goes on along the minus strand of NZ_JBSWUV010000001.1, from coordinate 2,697,115 downwards.
GCGCTGGAACCGGGGCTTTTCTGCGGCGGATCAACAGGCCAAGCTGCGCGACAAACTGGCCAAGGATCTGACGCAAGAAATTGATATGGCATCGCCCCACACGCTGATCCTGTCGGCCAGCCAATTGGGGGGTGAACTTCACCGCAAAAGCGAGCTGGAGCGGCTCTACGCCTTCCTCAGCCCGTTTTCGGACGACATTCAGCTGCTGGCCCATATAGACGAACCCGCCCATGCGCTGGCACGCCATTACGCAGCGCAGGTGATGGAAGGGCGCGCTGCGCCGCTATCGCGGGAGCTTGGCCTGAGTGACAGCGACAGCTGGTGGCCCGCCGCCCTTCAGACCCTGCCAGAATCTCAGCCCGCAAAAGGCGTTTTTGAAGAAATCCAGGGCGCGCCTTTCTGGCTTGACTACGCGCGGCTGCAAGCACAATGGGAAGATGTGTTTGGAGTCGGCTGCCTGACCTTCCGCCCCTATGAGGCGGATCTGTTTTACAGCGCCGATGCCACGCAGGAACTGCGCGCGGCCTTCGGCATACAGGACCAGATTGGCAAGGCTGAGGTCACGATGCCGCCCTCCCAGCCCTCAGCTACAACCCTGTCGCGCGCGCGCCGCTATAACGCGGGCCTTCTAAAACTGATGGACCACCGTGACTGGATGGTGCCCCGTCGCCTGTGGCGCAGCCTTCTGCAAGAGCTTGAGCTGCCCCAGGATGGGCCCACGGATACCATCGCCCCCGGCTCCCTGTCTCAGGTCTCCAAACACTTTGCCGCGCAAAACAAACTGCTCCTGAAACAGCACCCCGACCTGCCTAAGGATCTGTTCAAAGCGCCCCGCGCGCGCGCCGGTTGGCAGGAGGCGGATCCGCAAATGGGTTTTCGCGCCTCGCAATACCTGCTGGCGCATCTGCCGCGCATCGAAAAAGCGGCCAAGGACGAACGCGCCGCAAAAGACGGGCACGCAGACCTGAACGCAGCCGCGCTCCATGGGCTTTCGCCGGAAGCACGCGCCCTGATGCCGCCCTTGGCCTTGCAGAACTACGCCACACTGCAACGCTCTGCCTTCAAACCTCACAACGGTGTCGGAACCGAGGATCGCAGCTTCCCGACCGAAACCTTCCCCCCCCGGCCCGATCGAACCCTGCCCGAAGGCTCCAGCGGCAATGTGATCGTCGGCTGCATGAAGAATGAGGCACCCTATATTCTGGAGTGGGTTGCCTATCACCGGGCCATTGGGGTCGACAATTTTCTGATCTATACCAACGGCTGCGAAGACGGCACGGATGAGATTCTGGGCCGTTTACAAGAGATGGGCATTCTCCAGCACCGCAACAATGATGACTGGCGCGGCAATTCTCCACAGCAGTTCGCCCTGAACCGCGCGCTCAAGGAACCGGTGATCAAGAACGCGGAGTGGGTGATCCATATTGACGTGGATGAATTCATCAACGTGCGCTGTGGCAATGGCACCTTGCAGGATTTCTTTGACCGGGTGCCCGATGCCACCAATGTCGCCATGACCTGGCGGCTGTTTGGCAACAACGGCATCACCGCGCTGGAGGACAGGTTTGTCATCGACCAGTTCGACCATTGCGCTCCGAAATACTGCCCCAAACCCCACACTGTCTGGGGGTTCAAAACCATGGTCAAAAACATCAGCGCCTATGACAAACTCAGCTGTCACCGCCCGAACAAACTGGTCGACGACAAACGTGATCAGGTCAAATGGGTCAACGGTTCAGGCCGCGACATGACCAAGGAAGCTGCCGAGAAAGGCTGGCGCTCTTCGCGCAAATCCATCGGGTACGACCTTTTGCAGCTGAACCACTATGCGCTGCGCTCTGCTGAGAGTTTCCTGATCAAACGCCAGAGGGGCCGCGCCCTGCATGTGGATCGCTCTATCGGGCTGAACTATTGGATCCGCATGGACTGGAGCGACCATCGGGACGACACGATCAAACGCAACATTCCCCGTTTGCGCGCCGAATACGACCGCCTGCTGAAAGACGCCGAATTGCAGCGCTGGCACAAACACGGGCTGGACTGGCACCGCGCCAAAGTGCAAACCCTGCACGGCCAGCCAGAGTTTGCCGAGCTCTACAGCCAGGCGCTCAAGGTGAAACTCAACAGTGTGGAGCGTGTGGCCTATGCGCTTGCTCTGGATATGGAAAGCTGATCCATGAACGATCTTTCGGACACACAACAGGTTTTGAAAAGCCGGGGGATGAAATTCCCGCTCGACAAATCCGTGCTGCCACCGCGCATCCGCGCCCTTTTGCGGGGCGACACCTACGAGGACAAGGAAGCCACTGCAATTGGCAAACTGGTCAAGAAAGGTGATGTGGTAATGGAGCTGGGCGGTGGCATCGGGTTCATGTCCACACTTGTGGCCACCAAGACGCGCGCCAAATCCGTCCACGCCTTTGAAGCCAACCCGCAGTTGATCCCCTATATCCGTCAGGTTCACGCGCTCAACAAGGCAAAGAAAGCCGAAGTCACCCATGCGGTTCTGGGCTCCGAAGACGGAGAAGCGACATTCTATGTGCGCCCCAACTTCCTGGCATCGTCCCTGTCGCCGATGGAGGATGACACGGACCAGGTAACCAAGGTTCAGGTCCCGACGCTGGACGTGAACAAGGTGATTGGCGACCTCAAACCTACCGTCCTGATCTGCGACATCGAAGGGGCCGAAGTTGACCTGCTGCCGAAAATGGACCTCAGCTCCTTGCGCGCGGTGGTGATCGAAACCCACCCGCAATGGATCGGCAAAGACGGCATTCAAAAGGTCTTCCGCTGTCTGGATGCCGCAGGGCTGGTCTTTTTCCCGCGTTGGTCCCATGGCAAAGTGGCCGTGTTCCGGTCTGATTGGTAAGACATGCGTATTCTGGCCATCCTCACGGTGCGCAACGAAGGCGCCTTCCTGTTGGAATGGCTGGCCCACCACCGCGCTGTGGGGTTTACCGATTTCCTCGTATTCTCGAACGATTGCCAGGACGGCACGGATAAGATGCTGGACCGGATGGAGGACATGGGCCTTTTGACCCATATCCGCAACGACGGGCCCTATGACAAATCCGGCATCCAGTTCACGGCGCTCAAGATGGCCGACAAACACCCGCTTGTGAAACAGGCAGACTGGATCCTGTCGCTCGACATTGACGAGTTTGTCAATATCCATGCCGGGGACGGGCGGATCTCTGACCTGTTGCAGGTCCTGCCCAAAGCCGACGCGATCACGTTGACCTGGCGTTTGTTCGGCAATGCGGACCAAGTGCGGTACAAGCACGCGCCGGTCACCGATGTCTTTAACCGCTGCGCGCCGCAGATTATCAACTGGCCCTGGCGCGCCTCTATGTTCAAGACGCTTTACCGCAACGATGGCACCTACAGGAAAACCGGCGTTCATCGCCCCCGCAGCGTCAAGGACGAAGACCGGCTGGAAACCTACCGCTGGTATGACTGCGAGGGGCGCGAACTGGGGCGCCAATTCAAGACCAAGCGGCTGTTCTCCAATTACGGCCAGCACAATTACAAATTTGCGCAGCTGAACCATTATGCTCTGGGTGCAATGGAAAGTTTTGTTCTCAAAGCCGCCCGCGGCCGGGCTGTCCACTCGGACCATATGCTGGATGTTGATTATTGGGTGGAGCGGAATTTCAACATGGATGTGGACACCTCTGTGATGCGTTACCGTCCCCTGCGGGACTCGCTGATGGCCGAAATGGCTGAGGACAAGAAACTGCAACGTCTCCAGGAAAAGGCCGTGGCGTGGCGCCACTCCCGCTTCCGTCACCTGATGCTCGAAGAGCCCTATCGCGCGCTTTTTGCCCGCCTGATGATGACCCCGCCCTCACGCGCCATTAACATCGCGACGGCGCGCACATTATCAGGTTTTGCGTCACTGGGCCGACGCACTCTAGATTCTGAACGCAAAGACTAAGCCCCCCATCAGCCAACGGGTCTGCGCTTTCACAGCGCGTCGATTATGTGTGCCCTCACACCTGATACACAGCCTCAGGTTTTGCCCAAAAAACATGCATAAACTGGCCTGTAGACAGATATTTCGTGGCGACCTAAGCTGCAGGAAAAATCATTTTTCTGAATAACGAGGTTACAACATAATGTCTGATATTGCACATGGGGGCCACCCGGACCCAAGTTGGTTTGTAGATCCGGGAAGTGGCGATTTTCTTGCGATAGTTGTGCTGGTGCTTGTCCTCGGCGGGCTTTACGGCATCGTATATCTCTATGCTGCATTCGACCGTTGGGCAGAACATCAGGCTGAAGGCACCCCGCTTGCGAAGACCATCCCAACCTTGTTAGCCATCGCCCTGCTCTATGAGATCTTCCCGCTCGACCACTTCCACCCGCTCCTGCCCCTCAGCGCTGTTCTGATTGCGCTGATGGCGGATTGGTCCCGGTTTCACCTGAACATCAAAGCAGATGCTAAGCCGGCGGCACCAGCTGTCGACACAACAGCCGAGCCGAACGAAAGGGAGCACGTCGATGTTTGAGCTTCTTTTTACGTCTTTTCCCGCAGTGATCCGCTATTTCCAACTGCGACGACGTGGCGAGGCGATCACCGTCTGGAACATGAAAACGGCAGTGTTTCTTTGGGCGCTGATGGCGTTTTTTGTGTTCACTCTGGTCTTTTACTTCCACCCCAAAACCTATGCCGGCGTGGTTCCCTACCGCACCGTTTCGGTTGTCGCGCAAACCACTGGCCCGGTAACAGAAGTAGCCGTAAACAATGGCCAGCACGTCAACGCCGGGGATCTGTTGTTCCGCATCGAAAACAGTGCCCAGCGTGCGGCTCTGGCTGAAGCCCAGGCACAGCTTTCGGTCATCGACGCAGAGGCCGCCAAAGCCGAAGACAACAAACAAGTGGCCGAGGCTGGCATCGCCGAGATCGAAGCCCGGATTGTCAGCCTGCAGGACGACCTGAACGATGCTCAGGCTCTGGTCGACCGCGGCGTTGGCACCACCAACACTGTGGTAGAGGCACGCTCCGTCCTTGAGGCCGCCCAGGCCGACCTGGAGGCCGCCCGCTCACAGCTGGATCTTGCTCTTGTTGACCTCGAACAAAGCATCCCGGCCCAGCGCAGCGCAATCCAAGCCTCAATCGAGCAAGCCGAAACGGCACTGGCCTTCACAGAAGTGCGCAGCTACATCAGCGGGACCGTCACCCAGCTTTCCCTCAGCGTCGGCAGCCCGGCGACCACTTTGGTTGTCCGCCCGTCGATGATAATTATCCCGGATCGACCCGAAAATGTGCCTGTCCGTGTCGTTGCAGGCTTCTCCCAGGTTGCCAATTCCACGATCTACGAAGGCATGCCAGCTGAAATCGCCTGTGACACCAACGCCAAACTGAGCTTTCGCAATGCGATTTTCCCGGCGCATATCGTCTCTATTCAGCCCGCGGTTGCCACAGGCCAGGTTGTACCAAGCGGCGATATTCGCGAACTCAACAACGCAGTTCAGCGGGGCAGCGTTCAGGCTTATCTGGAATTGGTACACGACGAACATGAAGCCATGCTGATGGATGGAACGGGCTGTATCGTGCAGACCTATACCAACAATCTAGATGGCGTATTTGGCCACATCATCGCGGCAACCGGCGTCGTAAAAGCCGCCGGTCTGCGCATGAAGGTGATCGGCTCCATTCTGAACGGTATCGGATTGGCCGGCGGCGGCGGTCACTAAACGCGAGCCTTCCCTCATTACCCAGGCGCGTCGCTTTCCCGGCAAAGCGGCGCGCATCTTTTTTTTGCACGCCCCTTTGAGGAGCTCCTAAAACAGGCACCCCCACATGTCTCACCGGTTCGCACAAGCCAGCGCCGACAAATCAGCCCGAGTTCTCCAAATTTTGGCCTCATTCTGCCATTAACCCTCATGGTAACTATAAACCGAACGCAGTTTTTCGGCATATTGAGGACGACGGGTATGCAAGAAGTCATCGACGCGCTGGACGAGGATCTCTCGGGGCTGAAACCAGCCCAGTGGAAAGCCCGCATGGCAGAGATTGCAGAGGAAAACGGCCTGTTCCAGGATCTGGGCGAGCGTCACTTTGCAACCTTCATTGACCAGGGCAACACCCTGCTGGTCACATTTGAAACCTTGCAGGGCATCCACAACCTCTCTGACCAGGCGCAACCTTTGGGGTTTGACCTGGTGCGCAACCTCGGCTGGTCACATCTGTGTCTGGTTTCGGATGGCGACACCTGGTTCCGCGCCGAACAGATCTATGCCTTCTTTGATCAGTTGATCGACGATGGTTTCTTTGAAGAATTTGACAATGTGGTGTTCTACGGTGCCGGCCCCTGCGGATATTCGGCTGCCGCCTATTCGGTTGCGGCGCCCGGCGCCACCGTCCTGGCGATCCAGCCCCAGGCCACGCTTGACCCGCGTATTACCGAATGGGACGACCGTTTTGTGGAAATGCGCCGCACCTCCTTTGTGGATCGCTACGGTTATGCGCCGGACATGGTGGACGCAGCGGATCACGCCTTCATTATCTATGACCCATATGAACGTCTGGACGCGATGCATGCAGCTCTGTTCGCCCGCTCCAATGTAACACGCCTGCGCCTGCCTTTTATGGGCGCTGCCGTGCAGACCCGCCTGATCGAGATGGAGATCCTTTATCCGATCCTGTCCCAAGTCGGCTCCGGCAAGCTGACGGAACTGAGCTTCTTCAAACTTGCCCGCGCACGGCGAAACAATGGCGGCTACCTCAAAGGGCTGATGGCCCATATCGACAACCAGGATCGCCCCTATCTGGTTTCGCTTCTGTGCCGCAACGTGACCCAGCGTTTGCGCGCGCCCCGGTTCCGTCGCCGCCTGCAAGGGTTGAAGAAACGCGCCGAAGCTGGGGAATTCACCTGGCCAGCTGAACGCAGCTAATCCTGCTGCCGGAATTCGCACATGCCGCTTCTTTTCCTTTGCGCGCGGCTGTGCTAACGCGGCGGCATGACCAAATCGCTGACCATCACCCGCCCCGACGACTGGCATCTGCATCTGCGCGATGGCGCGATGCTCAAGGCCGTCCTGCCTGAAACCGCACGTCTTTTTGGCCGCGCGATCATCATGCCCAATCTGGTGCCCCCGGTGGTCACTGGTGCACAGGCCGCCGCCTACCGCGACCGCATTCTTGCCGCCCTGCCCGACGGCATGTCCTTTGATCCGCTGATGGTCCTCTACCTGACCGAAGACACCGACCCGGCGGATGTCGCCGCCGCCCACGCCAGCGGTCTGGTCACCTCAGTCAAACTCTACCCCGCCGGTGCCACCACAAATTCGGCGTCCGGGGTCACAAATTTCGACAAGGTCCGCCCGGTTCTGGAAAAAATGGCCGAGATCGGCATGCCGCTCTGTGTGCACGGAGAGGTCACCAACAGCGAGATCGACATCTTCGACCGTGAAGCCGTGTTCATCGACCGGGTTCTGGATCCAATCCGCAAATCCACCCCCGGTCTACGAGTTGTAATGGAACATATCACCACCCGCGACGGGGTTGAGTATGTGAAGGCCAACGACAAGGATCTGGGCGCAACCATCACCACGCACCATCTGATCATCAACCGCAACCACATTCTGGCCGGTGGCATCAAACCCCATTACTACTGCTTGCCTGTTGCCAAACGCGAAGAACACCGCCTCGCCCTGCGCGAAGCCGCCACCTCAGGGGATGCCCGCTTCTTCCTCGGCACCGACAGCGCCCCCCATGTGGATGCGGCCAAGGAATCCGGCTGTGGCTGCGCGGGTTGTTTCACCGCCACCAACACCATGGCGCTTCTGGCCCATGTGTTCGAAGAAGAAGACGCGCTCGACAAGCTCGAAGGTTTCACCTCGAAAAATGGCCCCGGTTTTTATGGCCTGCCGGAAAACGAGGGCACGCTCACCCTGACCAAGCAGGACTCCCCCGTGACCTTCCCCGAGAAAATCGACAGCGGCGACGGCCCCGTCACCGTCTTTGATCCCGGCTTCCCGGTCTATTGGACGGCGGACTGACTAAAAACGCCGACTTCCCCGGCGACAGGGTAAGCGTTTTAACCGACCCTATCATCTTTTCAAAAATACTTCCGCCGGAGGCTCCCCCGCGTGCCTCTGGCGGAAGACTGAATGGCCCTTACGCAACCTCGGCCACCAGCCTACGAATTTCACCGCAAATCAGATGAATGTCCTGCCCGCGCAGCTGTGATGGCAGATGTTTCAGAATGTCATAGCGCTCTACTAAAACCTGCAGTTTTTCACCTTCTTTGCGCGCACAGTTCAAGGCCAAAAGCTGAAGTTCGCTGTCTGAAAGTTGCGCGCGTAGAATATTAGTGTAAACTGTTTTGTCGGTGATTTCAGAGTCATCTACCAGCTTCAACACATTGTACAAGAGACGGAAGTATCCACCGAGGTCATCCGATTGCTCTTTGTAAGAGGACCTGTATAGCTGGGCAATAGAAGTGGAAGTGTTGCCACTCGTACTTGTTGAGGTTCGAAGCATATTAGACATCTGGTCTCGACCGGATACTATAAAGCCTGTTTTGCCTTTCGGCGGGCTGGCAATACCGTTGAGATATTGGTTGAACACATTCAACAGATTGAAAAACGTCTGTTCAAACATCTGCTGCCGCAAGCTCTGGTTCTGCAGCGCCATTTGCTCTTTCTGACCCGCCTGCTCATCGCGCGTTTCTTTAAATACCTCGCGCTGCAGTTTCAGATCCTGCCGTTGCATGCGGATTTCACGCTGCTGCTGCATCAATGTCGCGATCAGCCCGACAAAAGCCGCCCCGGTGAAAAGCGAGGTGAGCGCGCCAAAGGAATCCCCCTTAGAGCCAGCATCAGCACCAAAAAACAGACGCATATAGACAGGGCTCAAAACCCATAACAACAGCGCAATCCCTGCAACACCCGCAAAGAACTCGACCGGGTATCGCCGCGTCCACACATTCAAATACCGCTTGTACCGGTCCAGCCTGTCTTTCGCGACCAGCCCCAAAACCGCCCGCCCGCCCCGCGTCAGAAAACCGGTCACCGCCGTGACCATCTTGTCCGTCTTCATCCAGATCCCCCAAAACAATTGCCACCGCCACCCTATGACCGCATAGGGTGAGCGCAACCCCTCTCGACATCGCGAGCCTGGGCCGGTATCAGCGCTCAAACCACTGACTGTCCCAAGAAGGTGCCGCCATGATCCCCACATCCTTCCCCTCCCGCGAAGAAATTGCCCGTCTGTCTGCCCGTATGCTGCTGGAAATCGGTGCGGTGAACTTCAACACGGATGAACCCTATACGCTGGCCTCCGGCCTGCCCTCGCCCAGCTATATCGACTGCCGCAAGCTGATCTCCTTCCCGCGCATCCGCTCCACCTTGATGGATTTCCTGACCATCACCGTGATGCGCAACGCAGGGTTTGAGGCCTTCGACAATATCGCCGGTGGCGAAACAGCCGGCATCCCCTTTGGCGCGCTGGTGGCGGAGCGTATGGCGCTGCCGATGACCTATGTGCGCAAGAAACCCAAAGGATACGGCCGCAACGCCCGCATCGAAGGCGTGATGACCGAGGACCAGCGTGTTCTTCTGGTAGAAGACATGACCACCGATGGCGGCTCTAAACTGTCCTTTGTGGACGCGATCCGCGACACCGGCGCTTCCTGTGGCCACACCGCGGTGATCTTCTATTACGACATCTTCCCAGAAACCACGCAGCGTCTGGGTGACCACGGGGTGGAGCTCCATTACCTCTGCACCTGGTGGGATGTCCTGGCCGAGGCCAAGGCGCAACAGGCCTTCTCCCCCGAAACTCTGGCCGAGGTCGAGAAATTCCTGAACGCCCCCCGCGCCTGGCAGGAAGCGAACAAAAAGTAACCGCCCCACCGCCAGTACGAACAGAAAAAGAAAGCCCGGTCCAGTTGGCCGGGCTTTTCAGATCGGTTGGGAAGACAGGTTGCCTGCGCTTTGTTAACATTCCTGCGCGGCCCAGCATCGCGCCTGTCTGCCTTCAAAACGTTGGACCTTGGTTGATGCCTGCACCTGCAGTGCGGGTCTGCTGCTTCCATTGCTCGTGCAGCATGGGATAGCGGCCCAGGCGGCCGATCCTCCGATCTTTGCCAGGGTCAATTTCTGCACAAAACCGCCACTCAAACCTTATCCACAGGCTTATACAATTTGCCCCCGGCGCGGGCCTTGGGGTACAAGATCAGCCCATAGGCAAGGCACGCGAGACAGCACGATATGAACGAGATCAGATCCTTTGAGGGCGACGCGCCGCTGCCCGCTCCCATGGACGATGGTGGCCAGACAACCAATGAGCTTCCCCACTCCATTGAGGCGGAACAGCAGCTTCTGGGGGCGATCCTCACCAACAATGACGTCTATGACCGCATTGCCCTGACCATCAACTCGGGCCATTTTTATGATCCCGTCCATGCCCGGATCTTTGAAGTCGCCGCCGCGCGAATCTCTAAAAATGCGCTGGCCTCTCCGGTGACGCTCAAGGCGTTTATGGAAGATGACGCAGGCCTCAAAGAGCTGGGTGGCGCGTCCTATCTGGTGAAACTGGCGGGGGCGTCGATCTCCTCCTTTGCGGTGCGCGATTATGCGCAGATGATCTATGACCTCGCGATCCGGCGCGAACTGATCGCGCTTGGCAATTCCATCGCCGATCAGGCGCGGCGGGTGAATGTGGCCTCCGAGCCCAAGGAACAGATCGTCGACGCCGAACAGAAGCTCTATTCCCTCGCCGAACAGGGCCAGACCGAAAGCGGGTTCAAATCCTTCCTCAAGGCCGTGACTGAGGCGGTGAATGTCACCAACGAAGCCTATCAGCGCGGCGGCGGCATGGCGGGGATCTCCACCGGTCTTGCTGATCTGGACAAACAGCTCGGCGGCCTTCACCCTTCGGATTTGCTGATCCTGGCGGGGCGTCCCTCGATGGGGAAGACCTCGCTGGCGACCAACATCGCCTTTAACGTCGCCAAAGCCTACAAGCGCGGGACCAAGGCCGACGGCAGCGAGGGCGCAGTGGACGGCGGCGTTGTGGGCTTCTTCTCACTCGAGATGTCGGCGGAACAGCTGGCCGGCCGGATCCTGGCGGAAGCGTCCGAGATTTCCAGCCACAAGATCCGCCAGGGCGACATGACCGAGGGTGAGTTCCGACGTTTTGTGCAGGCCGCCAAGGATCTGGAAAGCTGCCCGCTGTTCATCGACGACACGCCCGCGATCCCGATCTCGCAACTCGCCGCCCGCGCCCGCCGCCTGAAACGGACCCATGGGCTGGACCTTCTGGTGATCGACTACCTGCAGCTCTGCCGCGGCATGTCCGACAACCGCGTGAACGAGATTGCCGAGATCTCGATGGGTATGAAAGCCATCGCCAAGGAACTCAACATCCCCGTCATCGCCCTGTCGCAGCTCTCACGTCAGGTGGAAAGCCGCGAAGACAAACGCCCGCAGCTCTCAGACCTGCGGGAATCCGGCTCGATCGAGCAGGATGCCGACGTGGTGATGTTCGTGTTCCGTGAGGAATATTATAAAGAGCGCGAAAAACCCGGCGATCACGAACTGGACAAGATGGAAGAGTGGAAAACCGCGATGGAGCGCCTGCACGCCAAGGCCGAAGTCATCGTCGGCAAACAACGCCACGGCCCCATCGGCACGGTTGAACTCTCGTTCGAAGCCCAATTCACCCGCTTCGGCAACCTGGCAAAGTCTTGGCAACAGGAGCCTGAGGGGTATTGATCTGAGGACGGCCCTGCCTCTACGCCGGTGACCTCATTCAATCCGATCTTCCAGCGCGGAACAGGGCAGCAGCCCGTTTTTGTCGGCATTCAGAAACAGACCATTTTGGCATTCACTTGTTTGCCTCAACCTTACCGCCGCTCCAGGTTTTTCCGGGAACACCGCCTTGGCGGCCGAAGGAATATGACTGCGCACCGCATAGGGACCATGGGGCCACGTCTTATAGGAGGCGATGTAAAGGCGATGAATATAGGCCGTTTCCGGTGGCGCATTTTTGGGTCCCGTATAGAGGCGTCGCCACGCACCAGATACATGATCGGACAAGCCGTCGCCATGTTCCGCATTTGATTTGGCCCCATGCGCCTTGACCCAGATTTGCGCCAGCTGTTTCGACTGTTCGGGCGTCATACCCTCTAGACCGACGCTGCATTCGGCACTCTGGCGTTTGTCGTACTGAGCCACTTCATAGAATACTGTGACAGTAGGATCCGGCGCGACGATCGACCCCAATTCGGTTGTGGCACCACCAAAGGTCCGGCTCCGCGTATCGCTCACCTGAAAACCCGCTTTACGAAAGTTGCTTAATACCCGATCCGGGCTGGAAACCGTCGAACACGCCCGCACTGCGCGTTGCGCCACGGCAAAGCTCTGCGCGCTAGCCGGAACCGCGCTGATGTAGGTTGTATCAACAGGCGGAATACCGCAGCCAGCCGCACCCAGAACACAACAAACGGCAAGGAAGTTCTTCATAGTGATTTCCCGAAAGAGTTTTACTACTGCAACCTATACAACATATGCAAGCAAACGCTACGCAATAGCAGCCACAAAGAACGCTTTGGGGACGCGGGAACCAGGATCCTAAGTGTTCTAACTTGGCACAGTTACCCGGCAACAGGGCGAGAACTTCCCGCCCATTAAGTGCAGGCAAAACTTTCCCACTTGACCTGTCCGGCGCAGATGTCATGAACGGCGCATGAGTACGGCAAAATTGACAATTGATCTGGACGCGCTGGTCACCAACTGGCGGTCTCTTGATGCAAAGACCAACTGCGAGACCGCCGCAGTGGTCAAGGCGAATGGCTATGGGCTGGATGCGGCCCGTGTCGGCAAGGCGCTGGCCGCAGCGGGCGCGCGCAATTTCTTTGTGGCAGCAGCTGAGGAAGGCGTGGTTCTGCGCCGTGCCTTGGGAGCGGGTCCCGGCATCTCGGTCTTTTCCGGCCATATGGAAGGCGACACCAAACTGTTGCAGGATTTTCAGCTCACTCCGATGCTGAATTCGCTCGACCAGATGCTGCGCCATTTCGAACGCCTGCCCGGCCACCCATTTGGCGTGCAGCTGGATACGGGGATGAACAGACTTGGCATGGAGGCCCCCGAATGGGCTGCCGTGCGTGATATTGCTCTGGGTCAGGGACCGGTTCTTTTGATGTCACATCTCGCCTGCGCGGATGAGCCGTCACATGGGATGAATGCCCACCAGCTCAAGACCTTCCATGACATGACCGATGGCATCGAAATCCCGCGGTCGCTTTCAGCCACCGGCGGGCTGCTCCTGGGACCGGACTATCACTTTGACCTCTGCCGTCCGGGCATTGGCCTTTATGGCGGGATGCCCTTTGCGCAGGCCATGCCCGTGGTGAAACTGGATCTTCCGGTGATCCAGACCCGCGAGCTCGTCCCCGGTGAAACGGTGGGCTATGGCAATACCTGGACCGCAAAACGCCCCACCCGCATTGCCACCGTGGCGGCCGGCTATGCCGACGGGCTGATCCGCGCCATGGGATCCGGCGGCATCCACGTCTATGCAGAGGCCACCCCCTGCCCGGTGGTGGGCCGTGTCTCCATGGATCTGATCACCGTCGATGTCACCGATATTGCCGAAGTACCCGCCAGCCTGTCGCTGATCAACGAGGCGCAGACCGTGGATGTGGTGGCCGAAGCCGCAGGCACCATCGGTTATGAAATCCTGACGTCGCTGGGACACCGCTACGCCCGCAGTTACAAAGGCTAGAACCCGATGTCGCCAGCAGCTCTCCTCGCGCAGATCGGCCGCGCCGTCCTGAATGCGCTTGCCTCGGTCGGGCGCGTCTCGATCTTTGCGGCCTCCAGTTTCAGCCATATGATCCGCCCGCCCTATTACCCGCGTGAGTTCCTGCTGGCGCTGCTGCAAATCGGCTGGCTGTCGCTGCCTGTTGTGGGCCTTACGGCCGTCTTTACCGGTGGCGCACTGGCCCTGCAGATCTACTCCGGTGGCGCGCGGTTCAACGCAGAAGCGGTGGTGCCGCAGATTGTGGCCATCGGTATGGTGCGCGAACTCGGCCCCGTGCTTGCAGGTCTGATGATCGCCGCGCGGGTCACCTCTTCCATTGCAGCCGAAATCGCCACCATGAAAGTGACCGAGCAGATCGACGCGCTGGTGACGCTCTCGACCAACCCGATGAAATACCTCGTCGCTCCCCGCGTGCTGGCAGCGCTGCTGACCGTGCCGCTGCTGGTGGGCGTGGGCGACATCATCGGCATCATGGGCGGCTATGTGGTGGCCACACAGAACCTGGGCTTTAACCCGGCGGCCTATCTGAAAAACACTGTCGATTTCCTAGAATGGCTCGACATTGTCTCCTCCCTGACCAAAGGTGCGGCCTTCGGCGTGATCGCCGCGCTGATGGGCTGTTACTACGGCATGCAATCGGGCCGCGGCGCTCAGGGCGTGGGCCGCGCCACCAAATCCTCGGTAGAGGCGGCGGCCGTGCTGATCCTCGCCGCCAATTTTGTACTCACAGGGATGTTCTTCTCGCTATGATCCGTCTGGAAAACGTCCACAAAACCTTTGGCGACAATCAGGTGCTGCGCGGCTTTGATCTTGAGATCGCAAAAGGCACCTCCATGGTAATCATCGGCGGCTCCGGCACAGGGAAATCCGTGTCGTTGAAATGTGTCCTGGGCCTCATCACCCCCGACAGCGGCAAGATCCTGGTGGACGGTCAGGACGTGACCAAAGCCGACCGCGACGCCTTCCTTGCACGCTTTGGCATGTTGTTCCAGGGCGCGGCACTCTTTGACTCCCTGCCTGTCTGGCAAAACGTGGCCTTCCGCCTGCTGCGCGGCTCCCTCGCCCGCCCGCGTGACGAGGCCCGCGAGATCGCCATTGAAAAACTGCGCCGTGTGGGTCTGAAACCGGACGTCGCCGACCGTTTCCCGGCGGAGCTTTCCGGCGGCATGCAAAAACGCGTGGGCCTTGCCCGCGCCATCGCCGCCGACCCCGAGATCATCTTCTTCGATGAGCCCACCACCGGTCTGGACCCGATCATGTCCGGCGTCATCAATGACCTGATCCGCGAGATCGTGGTTGAAATGGGCGCCACCGCCATGACCATCACCCACGACATGACCTCAGTGCGCGCGATAGCCGACAATGTCGCCATGCTCCACGGAGGCAAAATCCGCTGGACCGGCCCGGTGGCAGAAATGGATGCATCTGGAGACCCTTACGTGGAGCAATTCATCTCCGGCAGCGCAGAGGGTCCGATTGAAGCGGTGCGGTAATTTACAAAATCGGATGTATGAATGGACGATTTACTTAGAAGACTCGAAAACTGCATCAAACTCGATCAGATCGATAACCGTCTAATTTACAGAATTAAAACTAATGCTTCTGGGTTCGCTGAGCACTTTCAGACCGGAGTGTATAGTGTTGTAGAGGCTTACGACGGCTTCGTTTCAGAGGGTGACTACATCGGGGCGATCAAAGAGATGGAAAAACTCCTCGGACTATTAGAGGGGTTAAATGATTTAAATAGCGAGACAACGAGCAGAGAAACAGGTGCGGACGAGTTGGTTCCCAAGTTCCAACTGGAAAAAGAGGATAAAGCCCGCGTGCTCGAACTCTGCACCCAGATGCGCAAAATTGTACTGGCAACAGAAGTCTTCGACCAGCCTCACAAGCGCCGCCTTCTCAATCGAATTGCCGGTATTGAGCACCAAGTTGAACAACCCAAAGGACTTTTGGACGTTGTGCGGTCAGGCGTCTCTGATGTTGGTGAAACTCTAGGAAAGTTCGGGACCGATATTAAACCTTTAACGGACCGAATGAACGAGGTCGCGAGCATAGCACGATCAAGTTCAAAAGAGTACGAGCAAATTCCGGTACCGGAAGAACTACCGCAGTTACCCCCACCGGAAAATTCAAAAGCAGAAGAATAGTCTGTTTCGTTCTGACCAAACGTTTAACCGGTCTGGGGCTCCGCCCGTTCGGACCTTAAACTGTCCCCCGGACAGTTTATCCCTGCGGGAGCCGGTCCTCACTGTTGCACATCCACCGTACGCCCCCGTTGCACTCGATTAACTGCGCCCGGCTAAACTCGCAAATGTTCGAACACCCGCCTTGGGTCTGGCACACCCGGGGCACAGGAAGACCTCAGGAGATACGGGAGACCGCACGGGACCTCAAACCACCTTTTGACCGGGATTAAAGCCCCCGTGATCAGGTGCCAGCCCCGCGCAACATTCCGAGCGCTCTGAATGGGGAGAGATCCCCACCCCGGCCCTCCGCCCCCGGCGGCCGCCACCCTTCTTTTGCCCACTACAGCCTGCTTTCATCTTTTTTCAAATACTTAAATCACCTTGGCAGGCTCCACAGCGCCCCGCATCAAATCTCCCCCGACGCCCACCCTAAGGGTTGATTGGGCCAAACGGTGTACCCAAATTTTCACCAAAGCGTTTTGCACCCACAGTTATCTAATGATAGATGCACCCTCATGATCCTGCGCCTTGCAACCCTCTCCCTGCTGATCCTCTATCCGGTCGCCTGGTTCGCACCTCTGATGCGCGCGGGGCTTTTGCCCGTGTTCGGCCTCTCAGAAATCAGCGTGATGACCGGGTTGCAATCTCTGTGGAGCAAGGACATCTTCCTCGCCCTTGTCGTTACCCTCTTTGCGCTTTTTGCACCCTATGTAAAAACCATCGGCCTTGCTCTGGTTCAATGGCACCTTCTGGACCGCCGCGCCCTGCCCGTGCTTGATGTGCTGGGCAAACTGGCAATGGCAGACATCTTCCTGATTGCGCTCTATATCACCCTGTCAAAAGGCATTGGCCTCGGCACCATTGAAACCGCTTGGGGGCTCTATCTCTTCAGCTCCTGCATCCTCCTGTCGATGGCCCTGTCGCTCTTAACTGCAAAATTCCCCCCGCTTGCGCAGACGTCTCAATAGGGGGCTCTGCCCCCTCGGGCTTAAGCCCTCACCCCCGAAGTATTTTTGAAAAGATGAAATGGGATACTGTCACAACCGCGCCGCGTCAGCGGCGCCGGGCCCAACAGGAAAAGATCATCTGTTGATGATCGTATGACTGGCGGGAGCCTTCGCCTCTTGAACAAAACCTGAACATCAGGCAAACAGAGATCATGGCAAAGACTTCTTTTTCTTGCTCCGCCTGTGGAGCCTCCTTCTCCAAATGGTCCGGTCGCTGTGAGGCCTGTGGTGAATGGAATACGATTAGCGAAGACAAAGGGCTGGCCGCCGGTGGCCCGGCCAAGAAATCTCTGGGCGCAAAACGCGGCCGTGCAATCACTCTTACCGATCTGGCCGCCCATGAAACCCCTCCCCCGCGCGCGGTCTGTGGAGTTGGCGAACTGGATCGCGTTTTGGGGGGCGGCTTGGTCGCAGCCTCAGCCATTCTGGTGGGCGGCGATCCCGGCATCGGCAAATCCACGCTGTTGTTGCAAGCTGCCGCGCAATTTGCACATAGCGGGCTCAAGACGATTTACGTCAGCGGCGAGGAGGCCTCGGCTCAGGTCCGTATGCGCGCTCAACGGCTGGGTTTGGCCAAGGCTCCGGTGAAGCTGGCTGCGGAAACCAACCTGCGCGATATTCTGACCACGCTCGAACAGGAAGCGCCCCAACTGGTGATCATCGATTCGATCCAAACCATGTGGGTGGACAATGTCGACAGCGCCCCGGGCTCTGTTTCTCAGGTGCGCGCGGTCGCACATGAGCTGACAAGTTTTGCCAAACGCAATGGAATCTCGGTTGTGATGGTTGGCCATGTCACAAAGGAAGGCCAGATTGCAGGCCCCCGCGTGGTCGAGCATATGGTCGATACGGTCTTATATTTCGAAGGCGAGCGTGGTCACCAGTTCCGCATCCTGCGTGCTGTCAAAAACCGGTTTGGTCCGGCGGATGAGATCGGCGTCTTTGAAATGACCGGCCAGGGTCTTTCTGAGGTCACCAACCCCTCAGCGCTGTTTTTGTCCGAACGCGGCGAACCGGCACCGGGATCCGTGGTGTTTGCCGGCATCGAGGGCACCCGGCCCGTTCTGGTGGAGATGCAGGCCCTCGTCGCGCCGTCGCCGCATTCGCAACCCCGCCGCGCCGTGGTTGGCTGGGACAACGCCCGCCTTGCGATGATACTGGCGGTTCTGGAAGCCCGCTGCGGCATCCCCTTTGCCGGATTGGATGTCTATTTGAATGTGGCAGGTGGCATGAAAATTCAGGAACCCGCCGCCGATCTTGCGGTGGCTGCAGCCTTGCTTAGTGCTCGCGAAGATGTGTCCTTACCTGCGGATACTGTTATTTTCGGAGAAATTTCCCTGTCTGGTGCCCTTCGACCGGCTCCTCAGACCGAAAACCGGTTGAAAGAGGCGCAAAAACTTGGTTTCACCGCAAGCATAGCTCCAAGCGGCGGCAAATCAGTTTCGGTGGAGGGTCTGACTTTCAGGAAGACCTCTGATCTGGCTGGTTTTGTCGGCGAATATTTCGGGGCTGGATAGAGCCGCAAAAATCAATCGCGTAAGAACAGGCGAGGGACATGGAAGATTTCACCATAGTCGACGGGGTCGTGGCCCTGGTTATTGTAATTTCAGCTTTGCTTGCCTATTCGCGCGGCTTTGTGCGCGAGGCCATGGCCATTGCGGGCTGGATCGCGGCGGCGATCCTCGCCTTTATCTTTGCCCCCCAGGCCGAGCCGCTGATGGCAGAGATCCCCGTAGTTGGAGAGTTTCTGGCCGACAGCTGCGAACTGGCCTTGATTGCCGCCTTCTTTGGGGTGCTGGCAATTGCTCTGATTATCGTGTCCTTCTTTACCCCGCTGTTCTCGAGCCTGGTGCAGCGGTCGGCCCTTGGGGGAGTGGATCAGGGCATCGGCTTCTTCTTTGGTGTCTTGCGCGGCATCCTATTGGTGGCCATCGCCTTCTTCCTTTATAATGTGGTGATGACCGGGCAGAGTTTTGCAATGGTGGACGACAGCCGATCGGCCGTGGTGTTTGAGCGCCTGATCGGCAAGATCGAGGACCGCAACCCCGAGGAAGCATTGGGATGGGTGACATCCAAATATGAAACCCTGATGTCGCACTGCGAGCAGTAACGCTCCACCTGTCTTGACCGGAAATTATGGGCACCCATCGGGTGCCCTTTTTGTTTTATCAACGCAGCCCACAGAGTTACCCACACTGGACGTTAACCATAATTAACCCACCGGAAAGGCATTAACCTTTTGTTAATAAATGAGAATCAGGAATCACTCTTCACGTTATCCCCAATAGGTTTTTGGCAAATCTGGTTAAGAAATCCACGCAACAACCCGTCAAAGGTTAACAAAACCAGTGAAAATCACGACATTTTCACACAAAACGGAACAATTTCTATTTTAGCCCAAAGCTTGCCCCATTTTCGGCCCAATTCCCCAGCCACATAGGATCAACACAAGAACAGGCACGAGGGGCATCACATGTTTCTGGATCATTTCAGCGCTTTCGCGGACTTCCAACCGGTTGATTTCGCAGCAGATATGCCCTCCACCCGTTTTGGCGCCCTGTCGCGCAGCCCGGTTCGTCCCCGCAGCGGTGGTCTGTTGCCCCATATGCAAGTCGAGACGGAAAACGGCTTTGTTCAGGCGCGACAGTTAAAAGCCGGTGACATGGTTTTCACCTATGACGGCGGCTGTCAGGAAGTAATTACCGTTAAACACTCCGTGCCGCGTCTGACCTCGATGATGCATGTGCCGGCAGGTGCCCTGGGCAATGACCGCGATATGAATTTGCCCGCTGATCAGATCATCGCGCTGGACGAAGCGACAGCTGAGGAGTTGTTTGACGTGCCGGTTGTTCTGGCCAAGCTGGTTTCACTGGCAGGATACAAGGGCATTACCCCGGCCATGCCGCAGCGTCTGGCCAAGATCCATATCACCTTTGCCGAGGAAGAACTGATCTGGAGCGAATGTGGCATGCTTTTGCATGTGGCAGATGAGGAAGGCGCGGCAGAAGCCTTCTGGCTGCTGTCTCTGGAAGAAACCCGCGCGCTGGTGGCCTCCAGCCAAGACCGCAGCCTGCCAGAAGTTTCCGAAATCGTGTCAGCGGCCACACAAACAAATACCCTGCCAACCTGGCTGCAACAGCTGAACACTCTGGCTCCGACCCGGCTTGCGGCCTGAGCCGGGAAACAAAATCCCGAATTTCACGCGACTTGGCAAAATGTGGCGTTTTGGAAGGCTCGACCGGAAGAACCCGGTTCGGGCCTTTGCTTTAATTGTGATCCTTTGATGACAGCGGGCGTCAATCGTTCTATGTGGAGGCAAGACCCCCTGAATCGGATTCGGAGCCAACATCTTGATGATGCCGCAGCGACCCGCCTGCCCTTTTGCCGTTTGTGCAACGGTCAAAGCATACCGCGGGTTTGATGCCTTTGGTGCAGATCGAACAGACAGTTTCGCAACTACAGGCTTGAACTTATGAGCCGCGATCCGGTAAGCGCCCGTCGTGACGTGCGCCCTGGTTCAGTGATGGTGGCGAAACCGGGAACATACACACAGCAACGCCTAAGTGGAAATGGAGCCATTCTATGTGCGGGATTTTGGGAATCGCAAACCGGGACTCAGATGTCTTCGCGGAGATCTATGACGGCCTGCTGATGCTGCAGCATCGCGGTCAGGATGCATCCGGCATTGTGACCTATAACGGTGAGTTCTTCCGCGAGCGGAAAGAGAACGGTCTGGTCAAGGACGTCTTTGGTCCGGAAAACGCGGAAACGCTGGTAGGCAAGATTGGCATGGGGCATGTACGCTACCCCACCGCCGGGTCGCTCAGCGCGGCAGAAGCGCAGCCGTTCTTTGTGAACGCGCCTTATGGCATCTATCTGGTCCACAACGGCAATATCACCAATACCGCTGAACAGCGCGAGAAGGTGACCGCAAAATACAGCCGCCATCTGCGCACCACTTCGGATTCCGAAATCCTGCTGAACGTTCTGGCTGACAAAGTCGCCGACGCAATGAAGGTGAACGGCAACGCCGAGCCGGTTCGTAATATCTTTGCCGGTGTAAAGATGACCATGGAGCGGGTGCAGGGCGCCTATTCCGTGATCTGCATGATTGCCGGTGTCGGCATGCTGGCCTTCCGCGATCCAAACGGCATCCGCCCCTTGTCGGTGGCCAAACGTCCAGCCCAGGGAGACGGTGATGATTATGCCTTTGCCTCCGAAGATGTGGCCTTTGGCATCAACGGGTTCGAGAAGATCCGCGACGTCAAACCGGGTGAGGCAATCCTGATCGATCTGGACGGTAATATGCATTGCCATCAGGCCGTCGAAGGCAAGCTCACCCCCTGTATCTTTGAATACGTCTATCTGGCCCGCCCCGACACCATGCTGGACGGCGTCTCTGTCTATAAGACTCAGCTGCGAATGGGTCAGGCTTTGGCCAAGCAGATCAAGGATGCCAACCTTGAGATCGACAGCATCATCCCGGTGCCGGATTCGGCCCGCCCCGTGGCCCTGGAAGTGGCCAATTCCACCGGCATCCGCTACCGCGAGGGTCTGGTCAAAAACCGCTATGTTGGTCGGACCTTCATCATGCCGGGCCAGCAGCAGCGTAAGAAATCCGTACGCCGCAAGCTGAATGCGATCCCGCTGGAGTTCAAAGGGCTGAACGTCCTGTTGATCGACGATTCCATCGTGCGTGGCACCACCATCAAGAAGATCGTGGAAATGTGCCGCGAAGCCGGGGCGAAACGGGTCTATGTGGCCTCTGCCTCGCCGCCGGTGAAATACCCGAACGTCTACGGCATTGATATGCCAACCAAACACGAGCTGATCGCCAATGGCCTCAGCATCGAAGAGATCCGCGAAGAGCTGGGTGTTGATGGATTGTTCTATCAAAATCTCGAGGATCTGGTCTGGGCCGCCAAGGAAGGCAACACCGAGATCGAGACTTTCGACTGTTCCTGCTTTGATGGCAAATACGTCACCGGTGTCACCCAGGAGTATCTGGACGCGCTGGAAAACAGCAGCCGTGTCAGCGACAAGATCAAGGACATGCCCGAAGCCGGCAGCTCCTGGAACAAGGCGCAGTTGGCCTCAAGCTAGGGGTACGATCAAGGGCACGTCTCAAACTAGGGTTTGAACTCTGTCCCATTGCAGAGTATGACGCCGCTCACATCAGTTCACCAAAGACGCTGGTCTTCGCATCAGCGTCTTTTTCTTTTGCCACCTGACAGCACGGGAACACCATTTGGATCCGCATTTCGCACGGCTTTTGACGTCGCACCGTACGTGCAAATGTTGTGGCGCGACATTTGCCCAATTGCTCAGCCTGTCCTGTGACCGGCCTGACATCTGTGGCGATGACCTGGTGGTGCAGGACAATTCGGCGATCCTGACAGAGACAGGCGATGTGCTGACCGAAGATTTCTGCCGTCTGGGCGATTTGCATTTCCTGCGCGCGGTTTTGGCCTTGCCGATCAATTGTTCCGGCGGCGCTGAGTTCATTCTGGGCACCTGGGCCAGCGTGTCAGAGGATGATTTTCACACGTATCTTGAACTGGTGGACATGCAGGAAGCTGACACGATGGGCCCCCGACCGGCCTGGCTGGCAAATGCAATCCCCCAGCACGAAAGCCAGCCGCCAGCGGCCCGCATTCGCCCGCGCGAGGATGGTCAGTATCCCGACCTGGATGTGATGGAGACCTCACATTCGCTTTATGCGCTACAATCGCGTGGGATGGAGTTCGAGGAGCTGCTGGAGCTGCTTTATGCCTATGGGCATGACCTTCCCTCGCTCCTCTATGATGCCTGATTAACTGCACGCAGGTCGTTGGTTTCAAGGCCTGCCCTTGGCCGTTTTGGTACTGATGCGCGCCTTCCCGCCGCTTCCTTGCAGGGGTTTCAGCGAGGATCTGCAGGTTTTTTGTCCAGACCTTTTGGTTACCCGAGACCGTTGATAGATGCGCCCGATCCTCGGCATGCCGAGGGTTCAGACCCCTCATTAGGAACAGGCACAGACTCTATGGTCTCACAAACACAGGCCCAATCTAAGGCCGAGACACAGACCCAATCTAAGGCCGAGACACAGGCAGAAGACACCCCGGACATGGTGGCGCAGGCTGCAACCCAGGAAAACGCCCTGCCCCATGGGGGCACGGTTGTCTTGGGAATTTTTGGCTCTGCATCGGCGCCCGAGGCCTTGGTACGCACATCCGGCGGGCGGATCCGGCGGATCAAAACCGGCAGCCGTCTGGCTTCAGCGCAGGTGGTGGCGATTGATGAGCGCGGGCTGGTTTTGCAACGCGGCGCCCGCAGCCAACGGCTGGAAATTCCCGGCGGTTAGTCGCACCCGTCACTCTGCCCCTTGACCCTCTCGCCCGCGCACCCCAAGAAAGCGACATGACACAGAAACTCGCTTTGATCACCGGCGCCTCACGCGGCCTCGGGGCAGCCTTGGCCGAGGCGCTTGCCCCCACTCATCACATTCTTGCAGTCGGTCGCACCACCGGCGCATTGGAAGAGCTGGACGACAGGATCCAGGCCAAAGGCGGAACTGCAACGCTTGCGCCGATGGATATCACGGTACCAGAGGCGATGGCGACGCTCTGCCGTGGGATCCATGACCGTTGGGGGCGTCTGGATCTTTGGGTCCATACCGCCATTCATGCCGCTCCGCTCAGCCCGGCAAATTTCGTGGCGACCAAGGATTGGGACAAAAGCCTTGCGATAAATGCAACGGCAACCTCGATTCTGATCCCCTATGTGGCACCGCTGTTGGGACAATCCGGTCAGGCGGTGTTCTTTGACGATCCCCGCGCCGGAGAGAAATTCTTTGGCACCTATGGTGCAACCAAGGCGGCGCAGATGGCGCTGGCCCGCAGCTGGCAGACCGAAGGTGAGCGCATCGGCCCAAAGATCAAGATCCTGGCACCTGCGCCCATGTCAACCGCTCTGCGCGCCCGCTTCTTCCCGGGCGAAGACCGGGACGCGCTGGCCACACCACAATCCGAAGCCGAACGCCTGCTGCCTCAGATCCTCGCAGACTAAGCTCCCCGTTTTTGGTCGAACAAACCGGCGCGGCTCGCGCAACCGCGCCGCGTGGAACACGCGGCGCCCGGCCCAAGGGAAGGCTGCGCATCTTGGATGCGGATCTCTTCGCGCGGGAGCCGCCCGTGGTCCCACTGGCCGGGACCTGAACTAGGACCAAATCAGGGGAGAACCGGGCAGCGACCGGGAGCTGCGAACAGAACGCCCCCCGTCTAAAGCGCTCTGCAATCCAGCTCCTCCCCAAAGATCACCGTGCTTTCCACCGATCAGCCCCACGCAAACCCTTGCCCCCTTGCAGCGCAGGCCATATTCAGTTTGGCAACAGATGATCTTGGGACATGGCATGCGCATTCTGATTACCAACGACGACGGCATCAACGCACAGGGGCTGCAAACCCTTGCGGAAATAGCCCAAACCCTGGCTCAGGACGGCGGCGAGGTCTGGACCGTGGCCCCTGCCTTTGAACAGTCGGGGGTTGGCCATTGCATCAGCTACACCCACCCTTTTATGATTTCCGAACTGGCCCCCCGCCGCTTTGCCGCCGAGGGATCTCCGGCGGATTGTGTGCTGGCTGGCATCCATAATGTCCTGGGCGGCTGCCTGCCTGATCTGATCCTCTCCGGCGTCAATCGCGGTAACAACTCCGCCGAAAACGCGCTGTATTCCGGGACCTTGGGCGCTGCGATGGAAGGGGCTCTGCAGGGCGTGCCCTCTTTTGCCCTGTCACAGTATTTTGGTCCCGACAACAAGGACCTTGCCAACCCGTTTGAAGCCGCCGCAGCCCATGGGGTACGCGCCATTCAAAAGGTTCTGGCCGCTGCGCCGCAAAACAACAGCGCCTATCAGCTGTTTTACAATATTAACTTCCCCCCGGTTCCGGCCGACGCCGTCAAGGGGCTGCGCTTTGCGCCCCAGGGTCTGCGTCAGGGCACGGGGTTCAGCGCTGAAAATTCCATCTCCCCCAACGGGCGTCATTACACCTGGATCAAAGGCGGTGATCAGCGCGCAGCGACAGCTGCGGGCAGTGATGCGGCCTCAAATCTGGACGGCTATGTCTCAATCACCCCGATGCGTGCGGATCTGACCGCCCATGATGTTCTGGAGGCGCTGAAGTCCGAAGCATGACCCAAGGTCCAGATCCCGAAACCAAGATGCAGTTCCTGTTTGCGCTCCGCTCCAAAGGCGTGACCGACCAGCCCGTACTGGAAGCGATGGAAGCAATCGACCGGGGTCTTTTTGTGCGCGGCCTTTTTGCCGAACGCGCCTATGCGGATATGCCATTGCCGATCTCCTGCGGGCAGACCATCTCTCAGCCGTCGGTGGTTGGGATCATGACGCAGGCGCTGCAACTGTCGCCGCGGGACACGGTCCTGGAAGTGGGGACCGGGTCGGGCTATCAGGCGGCGATCCTCGCGCGGCTGGCACGCCGGGTCTACACCATCGACCGTCACGCCCGGCTGGTGCGCGAAGCCCGTGAGGTACTGGACCGGCTTTCAATCTCAAACCTCACCTCCATGGTGGGGGATGGGTCGCACGGGATGCCCGAACAGGCCCCCTTTGATCGTATAATTGTGACCGCCGCCGCCGAAGATCCGCCGGGTCCGCTGTTGGCGCAGCTGAAGGTTGGCGGCATAATGGTCCTGCCTGTTGGGCAATCCGACCATGTTCAATCGCTTATTCGTGTGCATAAAACCGCCGATGGGCTGAAATATGACGAATTACGCTCTGTTCGCTTTGTTCCTTTGCTTGAGGGACTGGGCAAAGAGACCTAATGAATTGATGTATACCATCCAGATGTCATAGGGCACAGTGCAACAGCCCGGATGTGACGCGCAAGAGATGGACCAGTAAACCGGTGTGACCCTTGTTTTGATCGCACCGGGATATGAGGAGAGCAAAGATGACCGTGACCATCCCACGTTGCCCGCGACGCGCAGGACTGCGCATGGGGTCCGCCCTTGCTCTGGTGGTGGGGCTGGCCGCCTGTGACGGCTCCCCTTTGGATTATGATCTGCGCGGACGTGTGGGTGGGTTTTCGACCAGCCCTGCCGCCCAGAACGCCACCACCAGCCGCCCGGCCGCAGATGCGCGCGGGCTGATCAGCTATCCGTCCTATCAGGTGGCCGTGGCCCAACGTGGCGATACGCTGGCCGATGTGGCAAATCGCATTGGGCTGCCCGCCTCTGAGCTGGCACGCTACAACGGGATGCAACCCACCGACACATTGCGCAAGGGTGAGATCATCGCCCTCCCCCGCCGCGCCCCCGATGTGGTTCCCCAATCCGAAACGATTGCCCCCGGTGGCGTCGATATTGCAGCCCTGGCGGGCCAGGCGATCGACACCGCGCCGCTGGCCTCTTCGAACCCGGGATCTGCGACGCCGACGACCCTGCAACCAACCCAAAGCGCCCCTCAGGCTCCGACGGTGCAGAACGGCCCGGAACCCATTCGCCACAAGGTGGAGCGCGGCGAGACCGCCTTTACCATCTCGCGCCTCTATCAGGTGCCGGTGAAATCCCTAGCGGAATGGAATGGTCTGGGCAGCAATTTTGCAATCCGCGAAGGGCAGCATCTGTTGATCCCGGTCAAAAACCAGGCCGCCCCCAAGCGCGAAGAACAGCCAGAGGTGCCGGTCGTCACCGCTCCGGGCGAGGGCACTGCAACCCCTACCCCTCCAAGTTCGACCAAACCCTTGCCCCAGGAAAAGATCGAACCGGCCGCCGTAAAGCCGGAGATCGTTCCCGAGGTCAAAGTGCCCGAGCCGACCCAGAAGGCGGATTCGGCCATGGTCTACCCGGTGCGCGGCAAGATCATTCGCACCTACAACAAGGGTAAGAACGACGGCATTGATATTTCGGGCCCTGCCGGTGCCACGGTCCGCGCCGCCGACGCAGGCACAGTTGCGGCAATCACCAAGGATTCCAACGGCATCCCGATTATCGTGGTCCGCCACAATCCCAAGGTTCTGACCGTTTATGCCAATGTGGACAAGATCGAGGTGAACAAGGGCGATACCGTGCGACGCGGTCAATCCATTGCAGCCCTGCGCGAAGAGGCAAACCCCTACGTGCATTTCGAAGTCCGCAACGGTTTCGACAGCGTGGACCCTCTGCCGTATCTGAACTGATCAGGCGGTCCAGACCCGGTGTTCGTAAAGTCGGCTCTGAGCCCAACTTGACCGATGCTGCACCGTGCGCAAGTGTCCGTTTGAAGCGAAGCAGAGATATACAAGGTAAGTTCCCACATGAAACGTTGTACCATACTCGCAAGTTTCTTTTTGTCTGCGGCGCAGCCCGTCTCAGCACAAGATGTACAATGGCAATTGGTCGATACCGGAGTCTTGTCCCATTCCTTTCACGGTGAGGGAATAGAGATGCGCATCCAACCCGATCCAGTTCCTAACGGATTGTTCGGTAAAGAAAACTTGGATGATCTCCTTTTGGCTCTTTGCAATCACTATGCGCCATCTGTCATTCCATTCGTACAGCAACAAATGGGTATCGAAGATCCAAACTTCATTGCTGTACGCATCGTTTCAGGGGGTGCGGCAGGGCGCTATGTCTTGGAAACCTACGCAATTTCTGATGGGCAATGTGGAGCGGCTCTTTAACTGGTTTGCGATTGAAAAGCCGCCATTGGCGCAGTAGCAGCAAAATGGCGCTTCGTCCCGCCCCCCTCTCTCTCGGCGCTTTTTGATGCTCGGTCGGAGGTGCGTGCGGGAGATCCGGCGGACGCAACCCGGATCTGTACCTGCTCGGCGGCATTGCCTAGGTTAATGCCACACCATGTCGTCCTGCCAGATCTGTGAAGAACTGCCAGGCCACGCGGCCTGAGCGGCTGCCGCGGGTGGCTTGCCATTCGATGGCCTCGGCGCGCAGGTCTTCGCCCGAAATTTCAACGCCATAGGCGCTGCAATAGCCCTGGATCATCGACAGGTATTCGTCCTGATCACAAGGATGAAAACCCAGCCAGAGGCCAAAACGGTCCGAGAGGGAGACTTTTTCTTCGACCGCTTCAGAGGGGTTGATGGCGCTGGAGCGTTCGTTTTCGATCATATCACGCGGCATCAGGTGGCGACGGTTGGAGGTGGCGTAGAACACCACATTGTCAGGCCGGCCTTCGACACCGCCGTCCAGAACCGCCTTGAGGCTTTTGTAATGCTGGTCATCGTGGCTGAACGACAGGTCGTCACAATAGAGGATAAAGCGGCAATCACTGCCGCGCAGGTGGTTCAACAGACGGGCCACCGAGGGCAGATCCTCTCGTTGGAGTTCCACCAGTTTGAGGTTTGGGTGATCCGCTGTAAGATGGCCGTGTACCGCCTTCACCAGCGAGGATTTTCCCATGCCACGTGCGCCCCACAAAAGCGCGTTATTGGCTCCATACCCCTGGGCAAAGCGGCGGGTGTTGTCCAAGAGCGTGTCACGCGCCCGGTCGATCCCTACCAGAAGGTCCAGTGCAATCCGGTTGACCTCAGGCACCGGCGACAGGCGATCCGGGACAACGTGCCAGACAAAGGCCGAAGCCGCCGTAAAATCAGGGGCCGCCAGCGGTGCGGGTGACATCCGCTCCAACGCATCTGCAATTCGGGCCAATGTAGCTTCATCCATCGGGTCTGTCCTTTGTGCAATTGACCAATTTAAAACCATGTTCAGCGGGCAACGACAAGCATGGCGAATTGCCAAAACGCCGCGACGTCCTAGGTTCAGACGGGATGCACCGCCCGGCGCGCGCTCAAACGAGCGGCGCAGGGTTCGGGCTGATCATGCAAACCGGACATTTTTAGGAAGGGATACCAACCATGCTCTACCCCATTGCAACGCTTGAGACAGAGACATTGAACGCGATCAAAAGTCTGGAACAGGATCTGGGCAGCCCGGTGGTGGCGCTGGCAGAGATCAGGGCGGATTCGGCCGAGCTGTCCGATGAAAAACTGCGCAAACTGAAACAGCTCGAGGTGCAGCTGGGGCTGGTTCTGGTCGCCGTGCAACCGAATTGATCCCGCCACAGTTTTTGCACAAGCGCCAAATAAAAACGCACCCGGCGATCGGGGGCGTTTGGTGTTTCAAAGACGGGAGACAGGGATTATTCCCCGTCGACCTCATCATCGTAATACCCTTCGGCTCTGAGCTTGGCCTCGCGCTTCTTCTCAACCCGGCCCACGAGGAAGATCGACACTTCGTAAAGACCATAGACCACGGTGAAGAGTATCAGCTGCGTCACCACATCCGGCGGTGTCACAAGGGCCGCCAGCACCAGAATGGCCACCATCGCGTATTTACGCACAGAGCCAAGCCCCTCGGCGCTGACAAGACCAGCTTTGCCCATCAGGGTCAGCAGAACGGGCAGCTGGAAACACAGACCAAAGGCCATGATGAATTTGAGCGTGATGTCCAGGCTCTCGTTCACCTTGCCAAAGAAGGTAATTTTCACCCCCTGCGCGGCTTCTGGCACAACGGCCACATCCGCCGGAATGGTGTCAACGCCATCCCCAACCAGATTGGCAAAGACCGAGGCCACATCAGCAAACCCCAGGAAGAACTGCATCGCCAGCGGTGTCACCACAAACTGGGCAAAGGAAGCGCCCAGCAGGAACATGACGGGTGAGGCCAGCAGGAAAGGCAGAAACGCCCCCTTCTCGCTTTTGTACAGCCCCGGCGCCACAAAGCGCCACAACTGGTAACCGATCACCGGGAATGACAGCGCAAAGCCCCCGACCATAGAGATCCGAAACAGCGTGAACAGATACTCCTGCGGCGAGGTATACTGGAGCGTAGGAGATGGATCACCCAAAGCCCGCAAGCTCTCGACAATCGGGTCCACCAGAAAGTTCAGCACATGTTCGGCGATGAACTCCCCCTGAACGGGAACAAAGAAAAAGCTGATTGCAATGATAAAGGCAACGACGGCCCGGATCAGCCGGGTCCGCAATTCTGCCAGATGTTCGATCAGCGGAGCCGCTGAATCGTCAATGTCTTCTGATTGGCTCATGTATTAAGCCTCGTCCTTTGGCGGTGTATTGAGCGCCGCTTCTGCCGCATCGGCCTTGGCCATGGCTTCCTGTGCCTCGCGCGCTTTTCGTTCTGCAGCAGCGCGGGCGGTGGCGGCCTGAATACGCTTGGCGTCATCGGCACGCTGGTCGGGCAGGCCGCCGGATGTGCTGCCGTCCGGATCTGCCGCGCTGCCAAATTTTGTGGGATCAACCGTGTCGCGCAGGTCTTCTGCGGCCTTACGCATGGTGTCGCTGACCGCTCCCATCGGGTTTGTTGCGGTCTTGAACCCCTGCGCCATATCCTTGACCCCGGCCTCATCGGCGGCATCATTCATGGCGCGGCTAAACTCGCGCGCCATGCCCCGTGCCCTGCCGACAAACCGGCCCACATTGCGGAACAGAACCGGCAGATCCTTGGGACCAACGACAATCAGCGCCACCACCCCAATGACCAGAAGTTCGGTCCATCCAAGATCGAACATAAGCGGTTACGCCTTGTCTTTTTCGGTCTCGGGCGTCACGTCCTTGGCCGTTTCTGCCGCGTCTTCCTCAAGCTCTTTGGTCCCGTCGTTCACACCCTTTTTGAACGCGGTAATGCCCTTGCCGACTTCACCCATGAGCGACGAGATTTTGCCACGACCAAAAAGCACAAGAACAACAACTGCAATCAGCAGAAGACCCGGAAGGCCGATATTTCCAATACCCATGACGAACACTCCTTATTGTTGTCTGTGGCACAGCCGCGCCACCAATCTCTGTTATCCCCAGTGTTAGGCCGCGCCTGCCGCCAATGCAAAGCTCTGCACCCGGATGAGACCGCGCTGCGACGCAGAATAGCGTTTTATCTCGGCGATCGCACACCCAACTGACAGGTTTATGTCAGTTGCTCCACGCTATGAGAAGCCATCACATCACAAAAGGAGACTGATGATGACACAGACTGTGGCCGAGACCGTGACCTTTGAACTGGCAGAGACAGTTGCACGCGAAGAGTTCCTAGCGCAAATCCAAGGAACCGAGGCGTTTGTGCGCAGCTGCCCGGGCTTTATCTTTCGCCGCCTAAGCTGCGGTCAGGACGGGCGCTGGACCGATACGGTGATCTGGCAGGATATGGAAACGGCACAGGCCGCCGCCAAATCATTTGAGGCACAGCCGTTTCTGCCAGCGCTGATTGCCTCCATGAAACCGGGCAGCATCCAGATGCGCCATGAATTGGTACATTGGACGATGCAAGCCACCTGATCCCCTTGACGTCTGACGGCTCCATGCGCCAAGGGTAGGCCATGCGCCGCACGGATCGACTGTTTGAAATCATACAGATCCTGCGCGACGGGCAGTTGCACCGCGCGCAGGACATTGCCGAACAGCTGGAGGTGTCGGTCAGGACGGTCTACCGCGATATGGATACGCTTGTGGCTTCGGGCGTTCCGGTCGAAGGAGAGCGCGGCGTTGGCTATGTGGTGCGCGAACAAATCACCCTGCCGCCCGTGAACCTCACCTCCGAAGAGCTGGAGGCGCTGAACCTTGGAATGGCCATTGTGGCAGAGGCGGCAGATCCGGATCTGAAACGCGCGGCCTTGTCCTTGGCGGACAAAATCGACGCGGTTCTGCCGACCCAGACCATTGCCGAAGCGGATGCCTGGAAATTCGCAGTCTACCCCTTTGCGGATGCGGCGCGCGGGTTCTCCCATATGTCGACCCTGCGGGCGGCGATCAAAGCGCGACAGAAACTTGCGCTGCGCTACCGGCGCATTGACGGAACACTGACCGAACGCACCATTCGCCCACTTCATATGGAATACTGGGGCCGGGTCTGGACCCTGACCGCCTGGTGCGAGACACGCGCGGCCTTCCGGGTGTTCCGGGTGGATCTGATCGAAGAGGCCAGCGCCTTACCCGAACTGTTCGTGGATGAGCCGGGAAAGACCCTGGCTGACTTTGTCCCCCAGAACCAGGCCACACAGACTTCATCTTCTTAAAAATACTTCCGCCGGAGGCAGCCGGGTACAGCCCGGCTCTCTGACGTCCCCTCTTGTCACTTTGGGAAGATAAAACACCGGCGGCGCGGCACGGTCAGCCACAGGGCACGACCGGGTTCCGGCAGGAACACATTGGGCACGGTCGCCTTGAGGATGGAGCCGTCGAAATCCATTTTGAACTCCACCAGACTTTCATGCCCCAGAAACCGCGCGCGCGCCACGGTTGCCCGTGCGGCGACCCCATCGGTGGCGGTGGGCAGCGGACCCGTGCCGTTGCGGTCGAAATCAATGCGCACATGTTGCGGGCGAAAGACCAGTTCAACTTCGGTTCCGTCCGGGTGACCCGGGGCCAGAAACTGGCCAAAAGGCGTATCCACCAAGGCGCCCCGAACAGTGCCGCACAGCACATTTACGTCACTGAAGAAACCAACAGCCGCCTTGTCCGCCGGGCGGGTATAGACATTATAAGGCGCGCCCTGCTGGACGATTTTGCCCCTACGCATCAGGGCGATTTCATCCGCCATGCGCATGGCTTCTTCGGGTTCGTGGGTGACCAGCAGAACCGCCGTATCTTCCTCTTTCAAAAGGCTCAGAGTCTCGTCCCGGATGCCGTCCCGCAGGCGGTTGTCCAGTCCTGAAAACGGTTCATCCATCAGCATGATCCGGGGCCTCGGAGCCACGGCACGGGCCAATGCAACACGTTGCTGTTCACCACCGGACAGCTGATGCGGATAGTCGTCGATGTACCGCCCCAAGGAGACCTTTGCCAAAAGCTCTTCCACGCGGGCACGTTTCTGGTCCTTGGGCCCTTTTAATCCAAAGGCCACGTTGTCCGCGACGCTCAGATGGGGAAACAGGGCAAAGTCCTGAAACATCAAACCGATCTCGCGACGCTCTGGCGGCACGCGGTAGACCGTGTCGCAGATCAGCTGACCATCGACATAGATCTCACCCTCGTCCTGCATCTCCACCCCGGCGATAATGCGCAGGGTTGTCGACTTGCCGCAACCCGACGGCCCCAGAAGACAGGTCACCTGCCCCGCCTGAATGGTCAGCGAGACATCATCCACCACAGGGCGTCCGTCAAAAAACCGGCGGATATTGCGGATTTCAAGGCGGGGCGCTGTCCCTGCAATGACGGGCTGAGCAGATGTATTCATAGATGCATTGGCCTTTTGCGTGGGTCGGGACTGTCACCGGCATCTGCCGCAAATAGCAATCCCGACAAAATCACGCAAGATCAGCAACAGGGTTGCCCCCCACCCTCTGTGTCAAAGGAGAAGGGCGCATCACCGCCGCAGCCGTCAAAAATCCCGTAATGGGTGTCGAAATTGCCGATAAACTCGAAATGCTGTGCAAAGCGCGTGCTCTTGAGCATCATCCAGGTGTTACCGCAGACCGGGAAGACCTTGCCGGTTTCCATCACATGGTGGCTGTCCAGCGTAAAGGCATGCGGAGCGTGGTCCACCGTGCCCTTGTAGATCACCGCCTGGCCATAGTCTTCGCAGGCGGTTTCCAACGCGGGCAGTTTGAACAGACGATAGGTGGCCGACACAAAAGAGAGCGGCGCAACGCGGTCCTCCAATGCCGGGTTCTCGATGGTCAGCGGACGGGCTGTGACCAGGCGCGGATCGCCAAAACCGGCACCTTTGGCAATGGTCAGGAAGTCATTCCAATAGAGCGCGCCCGAAAGGCATTCCCCATAAAGCACCTCATCCTCGGCCATGTCTTTGGGGATGCGACGGTCTGCGTAGACGTCCGAGAAATACATCTCTCCGCCTTCTTTCAGCAGATGCGCCGCGCCGCGCAGCACCGCGCCTTTGTCGGTGGCAAGGTTCACCACACAGTTTGAGACAATAATGTCAAAGCTGCCCGGCTCCAGGTCCAGTTCGTCCAGCGTTTCGATATAGCCGTGATGGAATTCCACATTGGACTGAGCATAGCCAAATTTTTCGGCGTGATACGCCTGATGGCGTTTGGCCACATCCAGCTGAGCCGGAGTCATGTCGACCCCCACAACTTTGCCGGTTTCCCCCACGAGTTTTGACAAAGCATAGACATCACGCCCTGCCCCGCAGCCCAGATCCAGAATACGCGCACCCTGCAAGGCTAGCGGCGCAATAAGACCGCAGCCGTAATAGCGCATCAGAACTTCGTCATGGATCTGGCCCAGAACCCGTTTGACGTAATCGGGCATGTCATCCGGCGTGCAGCAGGCATTTGTCTGCAAGTCATCGCTGCCTTGCAGCACCTCACCGTAATAGTTCTGCACAGTCTCATGTTTCATCCGGGCGCGCTCCTGTTTCTTCGCCCAACTGAGCTACGCATCGCATGGGAAGCGCGCAAGAAATGGGCGCGCGCTGTCACGCAACAGTGATCTGGTACGGGGAATTGTTTCCTATTCCGTCAGGTCAAATGCTGTTTCTGCGCGCACCACACCGTTCACCATCACCTCGATCCGGTGGGATCCAGGATAGAGCGTGAACGTGGAGGCATTGCCTTTGAGCGGGTGTTTCTTGGCCAGTTTCAGCGTGCCATCTTTAAGCTTCGCCTGTTTCAGCTTGAACACTTTGCGCCGGGTGCTGCCATTTGGTTTGGGGAAATGCAGCACGTAATCCACCAGAACCGGAAGATCGTCGGCAGCCGTCAGTTCACAGCTGATTTGAAGCGCTGTGCCGATCTGCACAGACGGGCTGGCGAGCGACAGATCCACCGCTACATCGGCGTCGGGACGATAGCCCAGCATCTGCATGGCCTCCGGGTGGCCGTCCTTGATCAAGCCGCGCAGGGCGTGGGTGGTCATCCAGCGCAGTTCCTTGTCGTCTTGTTGCTTCTGCGCAGCCCACTTGCGCAGGCGGGCCAGAACCAGCTCTGGTTCCTTTTTCGAGATGTCGTTCAGATGGTTTGCCACCGACCGGGTGACAAAACGGGTGCTGTCGGCGTGCAGAACATCCAGAATCGGCAGAGGGTCCGAAAGGGACAGCCCCACGTTTTCGCCCCACGGCAGGCGCGGGCGTCCGCCTTCGCTGGCCAAGCGGCGCACGTGATAGTTTTCATGGGCCGCCCAATCCTGCATCCGGGCGAGGGTCAGATCCTGCCAGCGGTTCAGAAAGGGTCGGATCGCCCATTCCATGCTAAACCGCTGGGTCAGATCGCACAAAAGATCAAGGCCAAGCTCGGGGTGGTCCTCCAAGCCTTTGGCCACGACAAATTCGCCCAATGGCGCAAAGATGAAATCGCCAAAATCATCATCGCGCAGGGTCGGATCCAGTGGCGGCGGCAAGGCGGCGCGCAGGGTCGGCGCGATATCTGGCAGATCGCCGGGCAGGAATTGGGCCAGAACCTCTGCGATCCAGGCAATACGTTCTTTGAGCTCAAGATCAGGAAGACGGCTCATCACCTTGCCATCAAAGTCTTTTTCCTGAAAATCGGGATCTGCGGCGGAAAAAAGCCCGGCGAGATACCGGACTTTTTCCTGGTTAAATAATTGATCTTTTAACGAAAAACCTGATGCCATGATTACAATGTCGCGTTGGTTGATCCGCCGTCCAGCAGGATGTTCTGCCCAACCATGAACCCTGCATGCTGTGAACACATAAAGGCACAGGTTGCGCCAAATTCCTGACGGGTGCCATAACGTCTGGCGGGAATGGTTGCCTCGCGGTTGGCTTTAGCCTGTTCCATCGAGATGCCTTGCTGGCTGGACACGCCCTGATCCAGCGACACCGCGCGGTCGGTTGCGTGAATGCCGGGCAACAGGTTGTTTATCGTCACACCATGTTCGGCAACCTGACGGGCAGTGCCAGCCACATAACCAGTCAGCCCCGCGCGGGCTGAATTGGACAGCCCCAGCACCGCAATCGGCGCTTTTACGGATTGCGAGGTGATATTGACCACCCGGCCCCAGCCGCGGTCGATCATACCCGGCAGCGTGGCTTTCATCAGGGCAATCGGTGCCAGCATATTGGCATCAAGTGCCGCGATAAAATCATCACGGTCCCAATCGCTCCACACGCCCGGAGGGGGGCCGCCCGCATTGGTTACAAGGATATCAATCTGTCCTGCGGCCTCAAGAACCTTGGCGCGGCCCTCTTCGGTGGTGACATCGGCGGCAACCGCCGTTACCTCAACACCATAAGCGTCGCGGATCGCCTGGGCCGAGGCCTCAAGCGCTTCTGTCCCACGTGCGTTCATCACAAGGTTTACACCGGCCTCTGCAAGCGCCTCGGCGCAGCCCAGACCCAACCCTTTACTACTGGCGCAGACCAGCGCCTTCTTACCAGAAATCCCCAGATCCATGATCTTTCCTTTCTGAACATGTTCTTTGCCGCGCGACACTTACACAGGCAGAACCGTCTGACCAGCCCTGCGTCGCCATGAAATGTCCCGAGGCAGGACCGCAAATGGCCACATTCTCAGATTAAAGTTTTACATATCGTCCATATTGAGAAATCAATGCGCACCACTTCGTTTCACTCGCACGCTCGGTTAACAAAATACACCATGCCCGGAGATTCTGCCTCTATCCTGTCCATCCCAGCCTATCGCGCGGATCAGTTCCGCGTGGAATCAGGGGCAAACATGGGGGATGATCTGGGTGTCATGGATGATCTGGTGCTGGATGACGTCTATGAGCTGGTCGCAGCAGACGCCCCGCGTCGGCTGAGCGTTGCGGCCTTTCGTGACGGGCATCTGTCTGTGGCCCGGGATACGCAGTTGGGGGCTGCGGGGGCGGATCTGCATTTGGATTGTGTGGTGACCCTGATGCCTGCACGCGGCGCCAACGTCGAGGCGCTGGTCGCGGTGGAAGTCGACAGTGACGGCATGATTGCCGAGATCTACCTGATTCCTCTGGCCTCGCTGATACCTGATCAAGGGTATACGCTGGTGGCCGCAGATCGCCACAGCACGCGGCGCAAGCTGGCGCAGATTGCCTGCGTTTCCTTTAGCCGGGGCACCCATATCACGCTGGCCTCTGGCGCCCAGCGCCGGATCGAGGACCTGAAAGTCGGCGACCGGGTACTGACCCGCGATGACGGCCCGCAAGAGATCCGCTGGATCGGCCAGAACACGACCCAGGCCGTCGGGCCGCTGGCTCCCATTCTGATCCGCAAAGGCGCGCTGAATAACGCAAACAACCTGGTGGTCAGCCCGGATCATAGGTTGATGGTCTATCAGCGCACGGATGCGATCGGGGCAGGCGTTCCCGAAATTCTGGTGCGCGCGCGGGATCTGGTCAACGGCACCTCGGTTGTGGTGCAGGACGGCGGCTATGTGGATTATTTCCAGATCCTGTTTGACAGACATCACATCATCTATGCCGAGGGGATCGCGGCGGAGACGCTGTTCCTTGACCCGTTCACCGAGCCGGCGCTGCCTGCGGATTTGCTGTCGGAGATGCGCCCGCTGGACGCGGTCAATCATCCCTTACCCTATGTTGAAACCGCCAAGGGGCAGTTGCCCAAGGGGGATGCCGCGGCAATCCTCAAGGATGCATCCCGCCGGTAATTTCATCACACACCCCCAAGTTGTACGATTTTGCGCAGCTTTGCCTGTCACCCGATTTACTCAATCCTGTGGCAAACTTATCCTAGGGATATGATTTTAGCAGCGCCTTTGGCGCTTTCTCATAGTTTCGGGGATTACGATGTATCTGGAAACCTCTGCACTTCCCAAGTTCAAGACCGAAGGCCAACACTCGATCTCTGGACTGTCGTCCGGAGCCTTTATGACTGTGCAGATGCATGTGGCGCATTCTGCCGATTTCATAGGGGCTGGCGTGATTGCCGGCGGCCCCTATCGCTGCGTCGAAAGCTATATGCATGCGGCCAACAAACCCGCCGATGCCTATGTTCTGAACGCGCTTTACGTGGCAATGAACCCGCTGACCAAGGACACCGCTCCAAATGGCAAAGAGCTGGCGGACAAGGCGCGCTGTACCGATGACATCGACGATCTGACGAACCTGAAAGACGACAAAGTCTATATTTTTACCGGCTCCAAGGACCGGGTCGTGCGCTCTGTTACAGTGGCAGCGACGCGGGATTTCTATGTGGAGCTGGGCGTGCCGGACAAGAACATCGCGTTCGACGACACGGTGCCCGCAGGCCATTCGATCATCACCGTCAATGATACCGACAGCCCGCTGGGGGCAAACAAACCGCCCTATATCAACAAGGGGGATTTCATCCAGTCCCACAAGCTGCTGGAACATATCTATGGCAAACTGAAACCCGCAGCCCATCACACCTATGGGCGCTATGTGCAGTTTGAACAGGAGCCCTTTTGGGGAGATGAAGGCACGCGGGCCAGCATGGCGAAATACGGCTACGCCTATATCCCCTCAGAGGTCGACAAGGGCACGGCTGAGGCAAAAGGCGTCCATATCGTGATGCATGGTTGCAAACAGGGCTATTCCTACGTGAACTATGTCAACGGGCTGGCGGACAAAGCCAATCAGCCCCCCTATGGGACACGTTACATCACCACAACCGGCTATGTGGAGATGGCCGAAGCCAACAATATAATCCTGCTGTTCCCGCAGGCTGTCGGCACAGACACCAATGCGGCGCAAAACCCCGAAGGGTGCTGGGACTGGTGGGGCTATAGCGACACAGATTCTCCTGTGCCGGACTATTATTCCCAAAAAGCGGTTCAGATCAGTGCCATCCACGGGATGCTCTCCCAGCTGGCCTCTCTGTAACGCAGCGACGTAACGTCCCGAAAAGGATCAGACCTATGTTTGAAGACCACATCGTCAAACCCTGTGAAGTGCAGGCCAAAAACGGCATGCGGGCCATGGGCACGCTCAAAGACGCGGCTCTTCTGGCCACCAAGATGGATCGCCCCAACACAATGTTTGAGGCGATGTCCCTGTTTTTCAGCGCCGGCAAGCGCGGGATTGAAATGCAGCAGCAATGGCAGGAAGACTGGAAGGACTGGGCGATCTATGCCTCCAAACTGCCGGGCGCGGACACCACCTCGAAACTGGCCGACCGACAAAGCAATATCGTCTTGCAAGCCTCAGCCCAGATGAGCAAGCAGACCACCCAGGCGCTGGAGCTAATGGATAATATCTTTGTCGGCTATTCCTTCTGGATCAGCCAGCAGGTTGAAAAGGCACAGGACGGAAAAGACACCTGAAGGCTCTCTGAAACAGGCCCGGAAAGTCGCAAAGCTCCCTTTGTTACAAAGGGGGCTTTTTCTTGCTCATGTCTCAAAAACTACCTATATCCCCGCTCATGTTGGACACCGCTAAAAATCGCCCCGAATTGCCACCCGAAATTGCCCGTCGCCGGACGTTTGCGATCATTTCGCACCCTGACGCGGGCAAGACCACGCTAACGGAAAAATTCCTGCTGTATGGGGGTGCAATCCAGATGGCCGGCCAGGTCCGCGCCAAAGGCGAAGCGCGCCGGACTCGGTCGGACTTTATGCAGATGGAAAAAGACCGCGGGATCTCGGTCTCGGCCTCGGCGATGTCCTTTGATTTTGACGGCTACCGCTTCAATCTGGTGGATACGCCCGGCCACTCGGACTTCTCGGAAGACACCTATCGCACGCTGACCGCTGTGGATGCGGCAGTCATGGTGATTGACGGCGCGAAGGGCGTGGAAAGCCAGACCCAGAAGCTGTTTGAGGTCTGCCGCCTGCGCGATCTGCCGATCCTGACCTTCTGTAACAAGATGGACCGGGAAAGCCGTGACACGTTTGAGATCATCGACGAAATCCAGGAAAATCTGGCGATTGATGTGACACCCGCATCCTGGCCCATCGGTGTGGGCCGCGACTTCATCGGCTGTTACGACATGCTGCGCGACCGGCTGGAGCTGATGGACCGCGCCGACCGTAACAAGATCGCTGAAAGCATGCAGATTGATGGTTTGGACGATCCGAAACTGGCTGAGCATGTGCCCGAACATCTTCTGGAAAAGCTTCTGGAAGAGGTGGAAATGGCGCGTGAACTGCTGCCAGCCCTTGATCCAGAAGCGGTGCTGGAGGGGCATATGACGCCGATCTGGTTCGGCTCTGCCATCAACTCATTTGGTGTCAAGGAACTGATGAGCGGTATCTCTACCTATGGTCCCGAGCCGCAGGTACAATCGGCACAACCACGGGAAATCGCGCCCGAGGAAAAGAAAGTCGCGGGTTTTGTGTTCAAGGTGCAGGCCAATATGGATCCCAAGCACCGCGACCGGGTGGCCTTTGTGCGGATGGCATCCGGCCATTTCAAACGCGGCATGAAACTGACCCATGTGCGGACCAAGAAACCGATGGCCGTGTCCAACCCGGTTCTGTTTCTCGCCTCGGACCGGGAACTGGCCGAGGAAGCCTGGGCCGGTGATATCATCGGCATTCCGAACCACGGCCAGCTGCGCATTGGCGACACGCTGACCGAAGGTGAGGCGCTGCGGGTGTCTGGCATTCCGTCGTTCGCGCCGGAACTGCTGCAAGGCGTGCGCGCGGGCGACCCCATGAAGGCGAAACACCTGGAAAAAGCCCTGATGCAATTTGCCGAAGAAGGGGCCGCCAAAGTGTTCAAACCGGCGATTGGCTCGGGCTTTATCGTTGGGGTTGTGGGGGCGCTGCAGTTTGAGGTTCTGGCAAGCCGGATCGAGATGGAATACGGCCTGCCGGTGCGGTTTGAAGCCTCGCAGTTTACCTCGGCCCGCTGGCTGTCCGGTGACAAAGCCGATGTGGAGAAATTTGCCGACCGCAACAAACAGCACATGGCCTTTGACCATGACGGCGACCACGTCTTCCTGACCCGTCTGCAATGGGACATCGACCGCGTGGTCCGCGACCACCCCGAGCTGAAGCTGACCGCAACCAAAGAAATGATGGTCTGATCTGATTGGAAAAGGGAGCCCGCCGGGCTCCTTTTTTATTGCAGCGACATCCCTTTGCCTGTGAGATCGCCAGCCTGAGTGTGGTCACAGATACGACGTCGCGACCCTGCGGTAGATTTAAGTAGTAAGCAGTCTTTGCAAAACTCCAAGAAATGGCCACCTCGGTGTCAGCTAACATTTCCGTTTTTCGAGCGCTGCTTTTGTAAAACAAGGTGATTTCGCTGATAGTGTTTAATTGGGACCACAAGTAGCCAAGCAAAATGTTTTCCAGGCACTGATGCCCCCCCCTGACAGACCGGAAACTGACCAATTGAAACCGTTTAAATTTGATTTGGAAGCGCCCTTCTACAATGCTTCCTTTGCGCTGTATCGTGCACAAAAAGAAAACATGGAGGTGTTCCAGAAATGGCGTACGGTAATGGCTGCCTTCGACAAGTTACGCGGATACCGAGACCCAGTTGCGGACTCAAACGTTGGGATAGATGTCCTACTTAGAAGTTTCGAGGACGAGTGCCACAGAAGAAACAAGGATGATATTGGTTACAAGGACGAAACTGCTGGGTTACAGTTCCATTTCCAGCTGTCGCGTTTGTGGGTATCGGCCACCTACGAATACTTGCGAACTCTTCACTCTACTCTCCTGAAAAGTGACGGCCGCAATGGAGAGTGCGTAAACACAGGACATGTTGGATGTGGCAAACGTTCCTGCACGTGTTGCGCCGTTGGTCACCTGAAGAATGATTTTGCAGTTGTTCGTGTGCCCATGACTAAGAATGCGGACGCTGGTGATGTATTGAGGCCCCCACTTGCCCAAGGGGAAGTCGAACTGCTAAAAGAGCAACCTGTCCCAGAACCTCCCCCGCATAGTCCATACCTGTTAGAAGATGAGGGAATGACCGATGAGGGAGTTATTGCCTGGGTCAAGCTAGATAAGCGCATGCAGCGGCGACGAGAATTCACTAGGCGCAGTTTATCAGATAGCGTTTTGAACCTTGATCTCACGTAATCGACCTACAAGAATTATGCGTCTCTACTAGGTAATATCTGCGCATATGAGCGCAGTAGATGTTACTGTTTCTACGCCTCAGAAACGCCCACATTGAGCTGACTTCAGCGATTTGTACTACTGAGGCGCAAGGCTTCAACCTTGCCTTCCCGCCCCCGGCTCGGCATGCTCGATGCTGTTTGATCCAACAATGATTGCGCCGCCAATTTGACCCGAATGACCGATCCCCAACCTCTCCCCCGCTGGGGTATTGTCTCCACCATCAAGGCGTCGGCGCAGGATGTTTTGACCTTTGTGGCCTATCATCTGGAACAGGGAGCGCATCGGGTCTGTATCTATTTGGACACCCCCTGCCCCGAGGCTTTTGCCCATTTGAAGGCGCATCCCAAGGTTCGCGTGATCCATTGCGACGCGGCCTATTGGAAGCGCCAGCGGCGGGACCGGCCAGAGGCGCATCAGCTGCGCCAGACCTTCAATGCCACCCGCGCCTATCGCAAACAATGCAAGGATCTGGAGTGGCTGGCCCATATCGACGTTGATGAATTCCTTGTCAGCCCTGTTTCCATTTCCGCGCAATTGCGCGCTTTACCTGAGGAGGCGATCACAGCACGGGTGCGCCCGGCCGAAGTGTTGGACCATTCGGATCGGTATTTCCGCAGATCCATCCGGGACGCCACCCACGGCAAGGATCAGACGCAGGCTTTGTATCCCAACTGGGGGGCGTTTGTGGCCGGTGGCATGTTAAGCCACCGGGCCGGCAAGATCTTTGTACGGACCGGCATTGAGGGGTTGAAGCTGCGCATTCATCGCAGCTTTGTGGGTGATCTGAAGGATCCTTGTTTGGTCGAACTTCCCGCCATGGACCTGTGCCATTTTCATGCGCGCAACTGGGCGCATTGGCTGAACCACTACCGATTTCGCCTCGAAAAAGGGGCTTATCGCGCGGAGCTGCGTGCATCCAATACTGTTTTGCGCGATGCGCCCACGATGCATCAGGTTCTGGCTGAGCTGGAGGCCACCCACGGCGAAGACGGGCTGCGTGCCTTTTACAATGAGTTTTGCGTCAATAGCGAAGACAGGCGGAATCAGCTGCGGGATTTTGATCTCTTATGCGATCACAACCTCGACCTGCAGGCGGCACTTTGGAACCAATTTCCGGACTATGCTCGCTCTGTTGCCCAAATATCCTAAGTTTGACTAAGATCTTTAATATCCGACGCTTGGTTTGACGCTGAGCTTCGTTTTTGCTATGCGCAGCGACAATTGTGAGACGGGTAACTGCTTACCCGCTCCTTAAACGCGATGACGCGCGGGCCAGGTTTGTGTCCGCAACAAACGGATACATATGACCAAATTTAGTGATCTAAACCTGAACCCCAAGGTTCTTCAAGCTGTCGAAGAAGCCGGGTATGAAACCCCCACACCTATTCAGGCAGGGGCTATTCCCTCTGCCCTTGAAGGCAAAGACGTGCTTGGGATTGCTCAGACCGGCACCGGGAAAACCGCTTCCTTCACGCTTCCGATGATCACCCTGCTGGCCCGTGGCCGCGCCCGCGCCCGGATGCCGCGCAGCCTGGTTCTGTGCCCGACCCGCGAGTTGGCGGCGCAGGTGGCCGAGAATTTCGACACCTACACCAAGCACCTGAAGCTGACCAAAGCGCTGCTGATCGGCGGCGTCTCCTTCAAAGAGCAGGAAGCGCTGATCGACCGTGGTGTGGATGTTCTGATTGCAACGCCCGGCCGTCTTCTGGACCATTTCGAACGGGGCAAACTGCTGCTGACCGGTGTTCAGATCATGGTGGTGGATGAAGCCGACCGGATGCTGGATATGGGGTTCATCCCCGATATCGAACGCATCTTCAGCCTGACGCCATTTACCCGCCAGACTCTGTTCTTCTCGGCCACTATGGCGCCTGAGATCGAGCGGATCACCAATACCTTCCTGTCCGCTCCGGCGCGGATCGAAATCGCCCGTCAGGCAACCACATCCGAAAATATCGAACAGCATGTGGTGATCTTCAAAGCCTCCCGCCGTGACCGTGAGGGCAGCGAGAAGCGCAAAGTGCTGCGCGCCCTGATCGAACAGGAAGGCGACAGCTGCACCAATGCGATTATCTTCTGCAACCGGAAAACGGATGTGGATATCGTTGCCAAAAGCCTCAAGAAATACGGCCATGACGCGGCACCGATCCACGGCGATCTGGATCAGGCCCAGCGGACAAAAACCCTTGACGGTTTCCGTGAGGGAGCCTTGCGTATTCTGGTGGCTTCCGATGTGGCAGCCCGTGGCCTCGACGTGCCGAGCGTCAGCCATGTGTTCAACTATGATGTACCCGGCCATGCCGAGGATTACGTGCACCGCATTGGCCGAACCGGCCGTGCAGGCCGTCAGGGGAAGGCCTTCACGATCTGCGTCCCAAAGGACGAAAAAGCTCTGGCCGCTGTTGAAACTCTGGTGAAAAAAGAGATCAACCGGCATGAAAACCCGGTGAAGCCAGCTCCCAAGGCAGAAAAGCCCAAACCCACAAAAGATGTGGCCGAGAAACCCGCCCCTCAGGACAAGCCCAAGCAGGAGAGCAAATCGCGCTCCCGCACCGGTGACAGCAGCGCCAAGCCTCGCGACAATAAGTCCAGCAAACGCTCCTCCGGGCGCCGCGATGACCGGAACGTAGTTGGCATGGGCGATCACCTGCCCAGCTTTATTGCGCTCAGCTTTGCGGAACGCCGCGCCAGCTGATCCCTGTCTGATGATGAGACACTGCAGAAACCGCTCCATTCGGGGCGGTTTTTTGTTTGTGGTGATTTTGAGTAAAATCAGGAGCCTTGCATAAATAGCATGGCGGGCTTTCCCACTTGGCTGACGTTATTGGGAAACGATGGGCGTATAGACAGGGCAACATTTGAATCGCGCCATAATTGATGGACACCGCTATGATGACTGAATCCACGTATACCCTCACCGCCGCTCAGATCCGCGATATCGAGGCCCGCGCCCACGAGCTGCGCGCACAGGCATTTGCCGGCATGCTGAGCCAGATCCTGCGCTTCTTCACGCGTTCTCTCCGTCAGGCAACAGCCT
Source organism: Epibacterium sp. ABZ3_068 (assembly GCF_056159265.1). Classification (NCBI taxonomy): domain Bacteria; kingdom Pseudomonadati; phylum Pseudomonadota; class Alphaproteobacteria; order Rhodobacterales; family Roseobacteraceae; genus Epibacterium; species Epibacterium sp. ABZ3_068. The sequence goes on along the minus strand of NZ_JBSWUV010000001.1, from coordinate 2,652,189 downwards.
GCCCCAGCTGCGCACGTCCCCTGCGCGGCTAATCCCACGGCCTCTTCTGCCCCAACAGAAGACAAGAACGCAACAGCGCCGCGGACCCGATAGGGTGCGCGGCGCTTGGCCCAACTGGGCTTGCGGCATCTTTGATGCAGCAAGCCCCGGGCGGGAGAACCACCCGGAGACTTTGACCGGATCAGCGCATTCGGCTGATAATTACGGTAACTTCCGGTTTTTTGCCGATCTCCGACATCGACGTTTGACGTGCGATCCGGCGCAGATTCTCTTCCAATTTATCATCATCGCGCAGTGTCTTGGCGTCCGCGCGCATCAGGAACTGGTTCAGATCCTCTTCCATGACTTCAACCAGAGACGCGCGACTTAGCCCAACCTCGGGCAGGCCACGGATATCGCACCAAGGCTCGCCCATGGCTTCGTCATCTTCGTCCAGAATAACGGTGATCACCACCAGACCATTCAGCGCCATGCGGATACGATCACGCACAATCCCATCCATGGCACCGTATTTTATGGACCCATCGAGATATTTGCGCCCTGTCTCGATATATTCCACCACTTTCGGCGCATCACCGGACAGATCCAGCATCATCCCGTTGACCGCCACGGTGCTGGCCATGCCCTTTTCCTCTCCCAGCTGTGCATGGCGGCGCAGGTGGCGGTGTTCGCCGTGCATCGGCACCAGGATTTTGGGCTTGATCAAGTTATGAAACAGCTCCAGATCCGGGCCATTGGCATGGCCGGACACGTGATACAGACCCGAGCTGTCATCCACCACTTCCACACCGCGTTCCGAGAACTGGTTGATAATGCGAATGACGTCTTTTTCATTGCCAGGAATGGTTTTGGAGGAAAACAAGAAGGTATCGCCCTCTTTCAGCTCGATTCCGCGGTATTTTCCGCGTGCAAGCTGGGCAGTGGCAGCGCGGCGTTCGCCCTGGCTGCCGGTAGTGATCAGCATCAGATTGTCGCGCGGCATCTTATTGGCATCTTCTGCCGACACAACCGACGGGAAATCGGTCAGCACACCCGTTTCAGTAGACGCTTCGATCATCCGCTGCATCGCGCGGCCCAACAGCACAATGGAGCGCCCGGCCCGCGCGCCTGCTTCGGCCAAAGTCCGCACCCGCGCCACGTTTGATGCGAAGGTGGTTGCTGCCACCATGCCGCTGGCCCCAGCCACCAGTTTGGTAATCGCCTCTGGCAACTCTGATTCCGAGCGGCCGGGATTGGGGGAAAACACGTTTGTGGAATCACACACCAGCGCCTGAACGCCGTCTTTGGCGATCTCGGTCCACATGTCCGGGTCAAAGGGCTCCCCAACCATCGGGTTCGGGTCCAGTTTGAAATCGCCGGTGTGGATCACCCGGCCAGCAGGCGTGTCGATCACCAGCGCGCCGCTTTCGGGGATCGAATGCGACATGGGCGCAACCGAGACCTTGAACGGCCCGTGTTCCTGCACTTCCGGCCAGGGAGAGACGGTTTCAACCACGTCAACATCCAGCCCCTGATCGTCCAACTTGCGCCGGGCGAGATTTGCCGTGAAGGCCCGCGCATAGATCGGCGTGTCGAGTTCGGTGTAAAGATGCCCAACCGCGCCGATGTGATCTTCGTGGCCGTGCGTGATATAAATTGCGTCAAGCCGGTCTTTGCGTTCGATCAGCCAGCTCATGTCAGCCATGATCAGATCCACGCCCGGCGTGGTATCCATATCCGGAAAGGTCACGCCAAGATCGACAAGTATCAAACGTTCCTTGCCAGGTTTGCCATAGCCATAAACATAGGCATTCATGCCTATTTCCCCTGCCCCACCCAAGGGCAGGTAAATCAATCTGTCAGTGCTCATTCCTGTGCGCCAATGTCCTTGTTGTATTTATGAATGATCTGCAGCCCATGCATCGTGAGGTCTTCCTCAAACGCATCAAACAGATCAGCGGATTGCTGGAATAACGGCGCCAGCCCGCCTGTAGAGATAACCTTCATGGCAGTGCCACGTTCAGCTTTGATCCGGTCGCAGATCTCACGCACCAGACCAACATAGCCCCAGAACACGCCGGATTGCATACAGGCGACCGTATTGGTGCCGACAACCCTCTGGGGCTTGGAAATATCAACATGGGGCAGCGCTGCTGCCGCCTGATGCAACGCCTCAAGGCTGAGGTTCACACCCGGTGCAATCACCCCTCCCACATAGGCTCCGTCGACGTCTACCACATCAAAAGTGGTCGCGGTGCCAAAATCGACGACGATCAGATCTCCGCCATGTTTATCAAACCCCGCCACCGTGTTCACCAGCCGGTCCGGTCCAACCGTTGTGCCCGTGTCCACGCGCACATCAATCGGCAGGTGACAGTCAGGTTTGCCCACGACAATGGGGCGCGTGTTAAAATAGCGATCTGACAGAACACGCAGGTTAAACACCACCCGTGGCACCGTGGAGGAGATGATCATATCCGAAATTTCAGCGTCAATGCCCTGCAGTTTCATCAGGGTATTCAGCCAGACGTAATATTGATCCGCCGTGCGTTTCCAATCGGTTGCCGTGCGCCACATACCCAGAAACGCGCTGCCATCCCACAAGGAAAACACCGTGTTTGTATTGCCGCAATCAACCGCCAGAAGCATCAGCCGTCCCCGAAGTTCAGAAAAAAATCTCAGCCGCCGCAATGGTGACGCGGCCTTTGGCGGTGTTTAGTACCAGATTGCCCTCGCCGTCCACCGTCTCAAAGGTGCCTTCGCGCTCTTCTTTGCCGGTGCGCGCCACAATCACCTCTCCCAACCGGGCGGCCCGGTCCAACCAGGCTGTGCGGATCGGCTCGAACCCAAAGGTCCGGAACTGCTGTTCATACCGCGCATAGGCCTCGGCTAGGACATCCAGGAACTGTTCCGGCGTGACCTGCACACCGGTTTCACCATGGATGGAAACAGGCCAAACGGCCTGAGGCTCCAGCCATTCTTTCATCGGGGTTTCCATCAGATTGACCCCAATCCCGATAAAGAGGTTTTCAACGCCGCCCGCCGACCCACTGCTTTCCAACAGGATGCCGGCGAGCTTTCCCCCATTCAGAAGCACATCATTGGGCCATTTGAGAGACAGTTTTTCGGATCGCCCTGTCACCCCTTCCACCGCATCATAAAGAGCAAGCGCCGCGACAAAGCTGCGCAGTGCCGAATGGGCAGGATCACCATCGGGACGCATTACAAGCGTGGCGGCAAAATTCCCCTTGGGGTCTTTCCAGTCCCGTCCCCGACGCCCGCGGCCTTTGGTCTGTTTCAGCGCCAGAATCCATTCAGGGCCCATCAGATCGGGCGCAATCCGTGCGCCTTCGTCCAGGGTGCTATCCACTTCGGGCAGAATGCGTTTTCCGTAACCTTCCGGCCAGCTCATGTGCGGTTCCTCATGCAAAAGGCCCGGTCGCACGACCGGGCCTTCCCAAATTGCCTTACGCCAATATCAATTGACAAGGGCCGTTGCCGCGGAAAGCGCCGCGCCTTCGATGCCAAACTGATAAATCACGCCTACAACCATCAGGATTGCCGACGCAGAGAGCGCAACACCCAGAATTGGGGAGCCTTTGGTCTCCAGCTCGGCACCATCAGAGCCGAAGTACATGAAGTAGACGATACGCAGATAGTAGAAAGCACCAATCACAGAGGCCACAGCCGAGGCGATCACCAGACCGGTGAGGCCCGCATCCACGCCCGCGCGCCAGACGCCGTATTTGGCAAAGAAGCCCAGCATCGGCGGCACACCAGCCAGCGAGAAGAACAGAACCAGAAGCGCCAGCGCCTTGCCCGGCTCTTTCTTCGAGAACAGGTTCAACGCATTGATATCCGTGACGGGTTTGCCGTCTTTCTCCATCATCAGGATGAAAGAGAAGGTGCCGACGTTCATGGTGATATAGATGACCATATAGACCAGCATCGCTGCGACGCCTTCTTCAGTGCCCGAGGCGAGACCGATCAGAGCGTAGCCCATATGCGCGATGGAGGAATAGGCCATCAGCCGTTTGATGTTGCGCTGACCGATGGCGGCAACCGCGCCCAGGAACATCGACAGGACCGACAGTACCACAATCACCTGTTGCCAGTCGCCGATGGCCGCGCCAAAGGCGTCAAACATCAGACGGGCAAACAGCGACATCGCCGCCACCTTTGGTGCAGTGGCAAAGAAGGCGGTAACCGGGGTGGGCGAGCCTTCGTAGACGTCCGGCGTCCACATGTGGAACGGCGCGGCGGAGACTTTGAACGCCAGACCCGAGATCAGGAAGATCAGACCAAAGAGCAGACCAACTGTCACCTCACCCTGTTCAGCAACCTCGATGATGCCCGAGAACTTGGTTGTGCCGGCAAAGCCGTAGACCAGCGATGCACCGTAAAGCAACAGGCCCGAGGACAGCGCGCCCAGCACGAAATACTTCAGACCGGCCTCAGTCGATTTGGCGCTGTCACGGCGCAGGGAGGCCACCACATAAAGCGCCAGCGACTGCAGTTCGAGCCCCATATACAGCGACATCAGATCGCCCGCGGAGACCATCATCATCATGCCGACAACGGAAAGGGCCACCAAGATCGGGTATTCAAAGCGCAGCATGTCGCGGCGGCTCATGTATTCCTGCCCGATAATCAGCACGATGGCCGCAACGATCAGGATTGCCGACTTGGAAAACCGCGCAAAGGCGTCATCCACGAACATGCCGTTAAACGCCACATTGGTGCCTGCAGGCAGGCTGGCGATCACAATCGCCAGAACAACCATCAGCGCGGCGGTGGCCCAGACCAGGACACCCGCCAGTTTGTCTTTGACCGTATAGACCGCGGCCAACAGCGCGCCCATGGCAAAGAGCGCCAGAATAATCTCTGGCAGGATAACGGAGAGATCAGCTTGGATCATCTGCCTTGCGCTCCTTTAGTGCGAAGCAATCTGGGTCGCAACGGGCGAGGTGTCCGCAGCGGCCAGAGATTGGTTAACGTTGTCGACCAGCGCCGCAGTGGACGGGCCAATGATGTCGGTGACGAGCGCAGGATAGACGCCCAGGATCAGGGTCATGGCCACCAGAGGTGCAAAGATGAACTTTTCACGTGCGGTCATGTCGCTGATGGTCTTGAGGCTGCCTTTGATGAGGTCACCAAAGACCACCCGACGATAAAGCCACAGCGCATAGCCGGCCGAGAAGATCACGCCCGAGGTCGCAACAAAGGCCACCCAGGTGTTTTTCTGGAACGTGCCCATCAGGGTCAGGAATTCACCGATGAAACCCGAGGTGCCCGGCAGGCCCACGTTGCCCATGGTGAAGAACATAAACACAAGCGCATAGGCCGGCATACGGATCACCAGACCGCCATAGGCGTCGATGTCACGGGTGTGCATCCGGTCATAGATCACGCCCACACAGAGGAACAGCGCCGCCGAGATGAAGCCGTGGCTGAGCATCTGGAAGATTGCGCCGTCGATGCCCTGTTGGTTCATCGCAAAGATCCCCATGGTCACAAAACCCATGTGCGCCACGGACGAATAGGCGATCAGCTTTTTCATGTCTTCCTGCACCATCGCCACCAGCGAAGTGTAGACAATGGCAATGGCCGACATCCACAGGATCACATCGGTCATGACCTCTGCCCCAACAGGGAACATCGGCAGGGAGAACCGCAGGAAGCCGTAACCGCCCATTTTCAGCATGATCGCCGCTAGCACAACCGAACCCGCGGTTGGCGCTTGAACGTGTGCATCCGGCAGCCAGGTGTGGACCGGCCACATCGGCATTTTGACCGCAAAGGAGGCAAAGAACGCCAGGAACATCAGCGTCTGCATGCCACCCACAACATGGATGCCCAGAACATCAAAGGAACCGGCCGAGAAGCTGTGCGACAAGAGCGCCTCGATATCGGTGGTGCCCGCATCCGTGTACATGGCGACCATCGCCACCAGCATCAGCACCGAGCCGAAGAAGGTATAGAGGAAGAACTTGAAGGACGCATAAATCCGGTCCTTGCCGCCCCAGATGCCCACAATCAGGAACATCGGAATGAGGCTTGCCTCAAAGAACAGGTAGAACAGCACCAGATCCAGCGCCATGAACACGCCCAGCATCATCGTTTCCAGAAGCAGGAAGGCGATCATGTACTCTTTGACGCGGGTCTTCACATCCCAGCTGCACAGGATGGTCAGCGGCATCACAAAGGTGGTCAGAAGGACAAACAGAACCGAAATCCCGTCCACGCCCATCTTGTATTTCAGCCCCATCAGCCAGTCACGTTCCTCAAGGAACTGAAAGCCGGTGTTGGCTGGATCGAACTCGACATAGAGGCCAAGGCTCACCAGGAAGGTGATGGTTGTGGCAAAGAGCGCCACATATTTGGCATTGCGTTGCGCCGCCGCATCATCGCCACGCAGGAAGATCGCCAGAATGACCGCTGCCAGCGCAGGAATAAAGGTGACGATAGAGAGGAGATTGTCCATCAGTGCGATCCTCCGCCGATCGACATCCAGGTGACCAGGGCCGCGATGCCCAGCACCATCCAGAAAGCATAAGTGAAGATGTAACCCGACTGTGCGCGACCGGCGAGGCGGGTGAAGAAGGGGATGACGCCCATGGCAAGCCCGTTCAGGAACCCGTCAATGGTGCCGCCATCGCCGCGCTTCCACAGGAAACGTCCAAGAGCCAGCGCCGGTTTGACAAAGATCGCGTCATAGAGCTCGTCAAAATACCACTTGTTCTTGAGGAACAGATACAGGGGCTTTTGCTGCTCGGCCAGGCGTTTGGGCAGATCCGGTTTTACGATGTAGAACAGGTAAGACAGTGCAAAGCCCAGAACCATTGCGATGAAGGGTGCCACTTTGACCCATTTGGGGGCCGCATGGGCATCGTCCAGCACGTGGTTGTCAGGAGCGATGTACAGCGCGCCCTCACCCGGTTTGCCAGCAAACACATAGTGATGTTCACCATGATCGTCCGCATGCGCGTCACCGTGATCACCTGCGTGATCATCCTTTGCAGCATGTGCGTCACCATGATCATCCGAGTGACCGTGGTCATCATGGGCCTCGGTTTTGGCGTGGTCCTCGTGGCCTTCTGCATGCGCCGAAGCCTCAGCCACTGGGATACCATAGAATTTGCCCACCTTGTCCGCGTGGCCAAAGAAGCTGCCGTACCAGACCATACCGGCCAGCACCGCACCCACCGCCAGAACGCCAAGGGGGATCAACATGACCATCGGGCTTTCATGCGCATGATCATGGGTGTGTTTGTCACCGCGCGCCTCACCATAGAAGGTCAGGAAGATCAGACGCCAAGAGTAGAAGGACGTCATCGCCGCCGCGATCACCAGCATCCAGAAGCCATACATCGACCCGCCGGCATAGGCGCTCTCGATGATCGCGTCTTTGGACAGGAAGCCCGCAAAACCAATCTGCGTCAGCGGGATGCCAACACCGGTGATGGCCAGCGTGCCGATCATCATCGCCCAGAAGGTATAGGGGATCTTTTTGCGCAGATTGCCATAGTTCATCATGTCCTGCTCATGGTGCATCGCGTGGATCACAGAGCCCGCGCCCAGGAACAGCATCGCCTTGAAAAAGGCGTGTGTGAACAGGTGGAACATGGCCGCCGAATACATGCCAACGCCTGCGGCCACAAACATGTAGCCCAGCTGCGAACAGGTCGAATAAGCGATCACGCGTTTGATGTCGGTTTGAACCAGACCCACGGTCGCCGCAAAGAAAGCCGTGGTAGCCCCCAAAACGGTGATAAACGCGGTGGCCTGCGGCGCGACTTCCATCAGGGGCGACATACGACACACCAGGAAGACGCCCGCAGTCACCATGGTTGCCGCGTGGATCAGCGCCGACACGGGTGTAGGACCTTCCATCGCGTCCGGCAGCCAGGTGTGCAGGATCAGCTGCGCCGATTTACCCATCGCGCCCACAAACAGCAGGAAGGCCAAGAGGTTCGCCGCGTTCCATTCCGTCCACAAGAAGGAGACAGAAGTTTCGGCCAGCATCGGCGTGGCGGCAAAGATGTCGCCAAAGTTGATGCTGTCGGTCAGGAAGAACAGGCCAAAGATACCCAGCGCAAAGCCAAAGTCACCCACACGGTTCACAATAAAGGCTTTCATCGCCGCGGCACCGGCCGAAGGCTTGCGGTAGTAAAAGCCGATCAGAAGATATGAGGCAACGCCCACGCCTTCCCAGCCAAAGAACATCTGAACCAGATTGTCCGAGGTCACAAGCATCAGCATCGCGAAGGTAAAGAACGACAGATAGGCAAAGAAACGCGGCTTGTAGCTTTCGCCCTCTTTCCATTGAGGATCATGATCCATGTAACCAAAGGAATAGAGATGAACCAGCGCCGACACGGTGGTGATGACGATCAGCATGATCGCGGTCAGACGGTCGACCCGGAACTGCCAGGACGTATCCAGATTACCGGACTGGATCCAGCGCAGGATCTCAACCGTGTAATACCCGCCCTCATGCGCGGTAGGATCAAAGGTGAGGAAGGTGATCCAGGACAGCAGCGCCGTCAGGAACAGAAGCGCGGTTGCTGTCACAATCGCCGCTTTTTCGCCAATAAACCGGTGGCCAAAGCCGCAGATTATGGCCCCGACCAGCGGAGTAAAAAGAAGGATGGTTTCCATGACGCCTTAGCCCTTCATCACGTTGATGTCTTCGACAGCAATAGTGCCGCGGTTACGGAAGAAGCAGACCAGGATCGCCAGACCAATCGCAGCCTCGGCGGCTGCCACAGTCAGGACAAACAGGGTAAAGACCTGCCCTACCAGATCGCCCAAGAAAGAAGAGAAGGCGACCAGGTTGATATTCACTGCAAGAAGCATCAGTTCGATGCTCATCAACAGGATGATGACGTTCTTGCGGTTCAGGAAGAGCCCAAAAATGCCGATAACAAATAGCGTCGCCGCAACGGTCAGATAATGTTCAAGTCCGATCATAGGCCCTGCCCCGGTTTGATGTCTTTCAGCTCCATGGCCTTGGCCGGATCTCGGTACATCTGGGCCAGAACATTCTGGCGTTTGACGTCCTGGCGATGGCGCAGGGTCAGAACGATGGCGCCGATCATGGCAACCAAAAGGATCAGACCCGCCAGCTGGAACAGAAGGAAATACTGGTCATAGATAATAAGGCCCAGGGCCTCGGTGTTGTGGCGATCGACCGGCACCGGCTGCGCCAGCAAATCAGACGCGGCAGGTGCGGTTTCCCAAGCGCCGTAGGCCATGACAAACTGCATCAGGATAACCAGACCAATCAGAAGTGCCAGCGGCATGTATTTTGCCATCTCGGCCTTCAGCTCGGCAAAATCCACATCCAGCATCATCACCACAAAGAGGAACAGCACCGCAACCGCACCGACGTAAACGATGATCAGCAGCATGGCGACAAATTCCGCCCCAAGGAGCACAAACAGCCCGGCCGAGGAGATAAAGGCCAGGATCAGCCACAACACCGAGTGAACCGGCTGGCGGCTGATCACAGTGAACAGCCCGCCGGTAATGGCGCTGATGGCGAAGAGGTAAAAGGCAAATACGCTCATGTCTCATCGTCCCTTTTTTCGTCCATGACTGATTGCGCAAGATCCAGCGCCCGGTTCATGGCCGGAATGCCGGCAAAAACCGACATCTGTCCGATCGTTTCAACGATCTCTTGTTTCTTTGCGCCCGCCGCAATGGCGTGGCGCACGGTCTGACGCAGGGCTGTATCCGCCTGTGCGCCTTGGCAAATCAAACCGGCCAGTGTCAGCAACAGCCGGGTTTTGGCATCCAGCCCGTCTTTGTTGACGGTGTTGCCGAACATCATTTCCATGACCTCTTTGGGCATGGTTGGCCACAGCCCCTCAAACCCTTTGAACGCCTCGGACGGAGAAAACTCCTCAAGCGCGGGGTTCAGCGCTTTGGCCATTTCCTGCGCCTGTTCCATCATGGCTTCAAACGGGTTCTTGGGATCTGTCATCGGTAGGGCGCATCCAATTCGAGGTTACGGGCAATTTCTGCTTCCCAGCGTTCGCCGTTCGACAGCAGCTTGTCCTTGTCGTAAAACAGCTCCTCGCGGGTTTCCGTGGCGAATTCGAAATTCGGACCCTCGACAATTGCATCCACCGGGCAGGCTTCCTGGCAGAAACCGCAGTAGATGCATTTGGTCATGTCGATGTCATAGCGCGTGGTGCGGCGGCTGCCGTCTTCGCGGGGTTCCGCGTCGATGGTGATCGCCTGCGCCGGGCAGATCGCTTCGCAAAGCTTGCAGGCAATGCAGCGTTCTTCGCCATTCGGATAGCGACGCAGCGCGTGTTCGCCGCGAAAACGGGGCGACAAAGGCCCCTTTTCATGCGGGTAGTTCAGCGTCGCTTTGGGGGCAAAGAAATACTTCATCCCCAGTTTGAAACCGACCCAGAAATCCTGCAGCAGGAAATATTTGGCGGCGCGGGTGTAATCGATTTGGGTCATATCAGCCTCCGGTCGTCCAGCGTGCGAAGGCACCCCAGAACCAATCGAAACGTGCAGCAAAGGCGACAAAAACCACCCAGAACAGCGAGAACGGCAGGAAGACTTTCCAACCCAGACGCATCAGCTGGTCGTAGCGGTAGCGCGGTGTGATCGCTTTCACCATTGCAAAGAGGAAGAAGAAGAACGCCATCTTGGCGACCATCCACAGCGGGCTATCCGGCAGGAATGGAATGGGCGAGAGCCAGCCGCCAAAGAACAGAAGCGACGTCAGCGCGCACATCAGGAAGATGGCGATATATTCACCGGCCATGAACAGCAGGAACGGTGTTGAGGAATATTCCACCTGATAGCCCGCAACCAGTTCCGATTCCGCTTCGGGCAGGTCAAACGGCGGGCGGTTGGTTTCCGCGAGGCAGGAGATGAAGAACAGGAAGACCATCGGGAAGTGCGGCAGCCAGTACCAGTTGAACAAGCCAGCCGAGCCATCCTGTGCGCGCACGATATCGCCAAAGTTCATCGAACCGGTGGAAATGATCACACCGATGATGATCAAGCCAATCGAGACCTCATAGGAAATCATCTGCGCGGCAGAGCGAAGCGATCCCAGGAACGGATATTTGGAGTTTGACGCCCAGCCCCCCATGATCACGCCGTACACCTCGAGCGAGGACACAGCAAACACATAGAGGATCGCCACGTTGATGTCCGACAGAACCCAGGTGTCGTTAAACGGAATAACGGCCCAGGCGATCATCGCCAGAACAAAGGACGCCATTGGAGCCAGCATAAAGACGGTGCGATCGGCACCGGCCGGGATCACAACTTCCTTGACCACATATTTCAATGCGTCAGCCACGGTCTGCAGCAGACCATAAGCGCCCACCACATTGGGGCCCCGGCGCATCTGCACCGCCGCCCAGATCTTGCGGTCGCCGTAAACCAGGAACAGAAGCGAGAGCATGACAAAGGCAACAACGGCAAGAGTTTGTGCCACTATCAGAACAGCAATGCCGCCTGGGGTGTTAAAGAAATCAGCCATAGGTCCTCACACCGTGGGTATTCCGTTAGCCTCGCAATCCGCGACCACGACTTCGGCGTCGATGGTGCGCAGGCCGCGCGGGAGAGAAGGAGAAATGGTATAGACCGCGTCTGCGTGCCAGATACCATCCTGTTGTTTCAAATTTGTGCGCAGATGACGGGCAAAACCGTAGCCCCGGATCAGCGCATATTGCGCCGCTGCACATTCCGCATACATATCAACGTCATTGGCGTTGCGTGCGCCTGTCATCTCGACATTGAATTGCACCAGATCCCCATTCAGCAGGCGCGTTTCAACACCCCGGTAGCCGGGGGTGAACTCGCCCTGGCGGCCTGCTTCTGCGCAGCCCGCCAGGGCAAGAAGGGATATGATGCTGGTGCGGATCACTCTGCTGCCATTGCCTGTGTGTTCAGTGCTTTGGCCTGGGCCGACAGCTCTGCCATCAGTTGCGAGGCACGCGCAATCGGGTTGGTCAGATAGAAGTCCCGGATAGCTGGCAGGAAATCCGCCTTGCCCATTTTCTCAACCGGCAGCGCTTCGCCTTCGTTTTCAACCACTTCGTCGATTTTGGCGAGATGGGGAACTTCGGCAATCAGCGCGCTGCGCAGTTGTGCAAGGCTGTCAAACGGCAGCTTGGCATCCAGTTCCGCAGAGAGCGCCCGCAGGATGGCCCAGTTTTCCTTGGCCTCACCCGGTGCAAATCCGGCCCGCATGGCCAGTTGAGGGCGACCTTCGGTGTTTACAAACAGCCCGTTTTCCTCGGTATAGGCAGCCCCCGGAAGGATCACGTCGGCGCGCATGGCACCGCGATCCCCGTGGGATCCCTGGTAGATAACAAACGCACCGCCTTGGTCGCGGGGGTCAATGTCGACCTCATCTGCGCCGAGGTTATAGATGACCTCGACACCATCCACCGCAGCGGCCAAGCCGCCTTCGGTGACGGCGCCGATATCCATTGCACCGACGCGGCTGGCGGCGGTGTGCAGAACCATGAGTTTGGAGTTCGTGTCAGCCGCCAGTTTCTGAGCAGCTGCCAGAACCGCCAGACCGTCCGCCTCTTGCAGAGCGCCCTGCCCTACGATGACAACAGACGGGGCGTCTTTGACAGCACCATAGTCTTTGTCCAGGAGCCCTTCGAGCGCCTCACGGTCGGTGCCGACGTGGGCGTATTCATAAGTCAGATCCGCCGCCGGGCCGACCAGACCCACTTGCGCCCCCTTCAGCCAGGCTTTGCGGATGCGCGCGTTCAGCACAGGTGCCTCATTGCGCGGGTTGGTTCCGATCAGCTGGATGAATTTTGCGTCGTCAATATCTTCGATGGTGGCATTGCCGACGTAGCCCGCGCGGTTGCCGATGGGCAGACGTGCGTTGTCGGTCCGGCACTCAACCTTGCCACCCAAACCTTCGATCAGCTGTTTCAGGGCAAAGGCGGCCTCAACCGAGACCAGATCCCCCACGAGACCTGCGATTTTCTTGCCCTTGACGTTTTCGGCAACAGCCGCCAGCGCTTCGGGCCATGTAGCGGGTTTCAACTTGCCATCGACACGCACGTAGGGGCGGTCCAGACGTTGGCGACGCAGACCGTCCCAGACAAAGCGGGTTTTATCGGAAATCCACTCTTCGTTCACGCCGTCGTGGTTGCGCGGCAGGATGCGCATCACTTCGCGCCCTTTGGTGTCAACACGGATGTTCGCCCCCAGCGCGTCCATGACGTCGATGGTTTCGGTCTTGGTCAGCTCCCACGGGCGGGCGGTAAAGGCGTAAGGCTTGGAAGTCAGCGCCCCAACCGGGCAGAGGTCAATGATGTTGCCCTGAAGGTTCGAGTTCAGCGTCTGATTCAGATAAGAGGTAATCTCGGCATCTTCACCGCGACCGGTCTGGCCCATCTGCGTGATGCCTGCAACCTCGGTTGTGAAGCGCACACAGCGGGTGCAGCTAATGCAGCGGGTCATGGTTGTGGCAACCAGCGGACCCAGATCCAGATCGTCACAGGCGCGTTTGCCTTCCTTGAAGCGGGAACCGGCCATACCATAGGCCATCGCCTGGTCCTGCAGGTCGCATTCGCCGCCCTGGTCACAGATCGGGCAATCCAGCGGGTGGTTGATCAGGAGGAACTCCATCACACCTTCGCGGGCCTTTTTGACCATGGGAGAGTTGGTTTTCACCTGCGGTGCCTGCCCTTCGGGACCGGGGCGCAGGTCACGTACCTGCATCGCACAGGAGGCGGCAGGTTTCGGCGGGCCACCGACGACCTCTACCAGACACATACGGCAGTTACCAGCAATCGACAGACGCTCGTGGTAGCAGAAGCGCGGGATTTCGATACCCGCCTCTTCGCATGCCTGGATAAGGGTCATCGCCCCATCCACCTCAATCTCATTTCCGTCAATGTTGATCTTGCGGAGGTCAGACATGGTCTATTTCGCCCTCAGTAAAACGCCGATTGCGCTGTTGTTCTTAATTTCCGCGCGACCGTACGCGCAGAATGTTTCCGGTTGGTCATAGACAACGCCATTTTGCGCCAGGAGCTTTTCACCCTTGGCCCGCATGCGCGCCTTCTCGGACTTGGATTCCACATAGGCGCGGATTTCCTTGTCCGAATAACCCAATTCATTTGCGCGCGCCTTGAGACGACGCAATTCGCCCAAGCCCTTCATGTAGCGGGGGCCAATACTGTCACAGTGATCCGCGACCTCTTTGGCGACGGCGACCGCAAACAGCGGGTTTTCGATTTCAGCCACGTCCCGCAGGGAGGGGCGTGCAGACCCGATCTGGGGCGTCAAAACCGCAACGGCAGTGGCCAGCAGCACAGAAACAATACGCATGGAATTCTCCTTCAACTTGGAGACACCACAGGTTTGAAACTGCGACCCGTTATTCAATAACGGCTGGCCCAAAGAGCCGGGATATGACGCAAATCCGCTCACGCGTCACAGGTCCCGGTATAAACCGCGTCGTCGCCATCCAGACGCAGGTCCTGTTCAGGATCCAGAGGGTCCACGGCCCAGACAATGTCAGAGCGACCGTAATTTTCGATGCAGTAGCTTGTGCCTTCGTGATGCACGGCCTGGCGCGCGCCTTTAGGCGATTGCAGCGCATTTTTCACAACCACCTGGAATTCAGCTAAGGTGGCTTTCTTGTCGAGGGCTTTGGAGGAGGTCCGGAAGGCAACGCCATCATAACGCACACGTTTGTCCCGCGAGGTTACGCTGCCACAGCTCGCCACAACAAACGCTGTACACAGCAAAGCTGTCGCAACCCGATATGCCTGTTTACGTGCCATTCTGACTCTCGTCCTTAATTCTCTTCACCGCCCATATTGGCCGAGCAGCGTCTGTTCTTATTCGGCGGCCATTGCGCCCATGCGGCCGGTTTTCTGCGCCTTGATACGATCTTCGATCTCTTCGCGGAAGTTCTTGATCAAACCCTGGATCGGCCATGCAGCCGCGTCGCCAAGCGCACAGATCGTGTGGCCTTCGACCTGTTTGGTCACATCCCACAGCATGTCGATTTCTTCCAGCTCGGCCTCGCCCTTCACCAGACGATCCATCACGCGGTACATCCAACCGGTGCCTTCGCGGCACGGTGTACATTGACCGCAGCTTTCGTGTTTGTAGAAGTAGCTGAGACGCGCGATGGCTTTAATGATGTCTGTGGACTTGTCCATGACGATGACCGCCGCTGTGCCAAGGCCTGACCCAAGTTCACCGCGCAGGTAGTCGAAATCCATAATCGCATCGCGCATGTTCTCACCGCGCACGCAAGGAACAGAGGACCCACCGGGGATCACAGCGAGAAGGTTGTCCCAGCCGCCACGGATGCCGCCACAATGCTTCTCGATCAGCTCTTCAAAGGAGATCGACATGGCTTCTTCGACGACACATGGGTTGTTCACATGCCCCGAGATCGCAAACAGCTTGGTGCCGGCGTTATTCGGGCGGCCAAAGCCTGCAAACCACTCAGCCCCGCGACGCAGGATGGTGGGCACGACGGCGATGGATTCCACGTTGTTCACGGTTGTCGGGCAACCATAAAGGCCAGCACCCGCCGGGAATGGCGGCTTCATGCGCGGCATGCCTTTTTTGCCTTCAAGGCTTTCAATCAGCGCGGTTTCTTCGCCGCAGATATAGGCCCCTGCCCCGTGGTGCAGGAACACATCGAAGTCCCAGCCGGAACCGGCCGCATTCTTGCCCAGCAGACCGGCATCATAGGCCTCGTCAATGGCCGCCTGCAGCGCTTCACGCTCACGAATGTATTCACCGCGCAGGTAGATATAGCAGGTATGCGCGTTCATAGCGAAAGAGGCGATCAGCGCACCTTCGATCAGCGTATGCGGATCATGGCGCATGATCTCGCGGTCCTTGCAGGTGCCGGGCTCGGATTCATCCGCATTGATCACCAGATAAGACGGGCGACCATCGCTTTCCTTGGGCATAAAGGACCATTTGAGGCCGGTGGGGAAACCCGCACCACCGCGCCCACGTAGACCAGAGTCCTTCATGGTCTGGATGATCCAGTCACGCCCTTTTTCAATCAGGCCAGCAGTGCCGTCCCAATGGCCACGGGTCTGCGCGCCTTTAAGCGTGCGTTCGTGCATACCGTACAGGTTGGTAAAGATCCGGTCCTGGTCCTTCAGCATGTCTGCCTACCTTTGGTTCTTTCGTTCACTGGCCCTGACGCATGCGCCAGAGTTGAAAAATATTGACCACTGCATAGATCAATCCCGCAAGCGCTGCGAAATCAAAAAGCAAAGCGTAATTCCCAGGCAGCCCCAGCGCGGGGCCAACAAAGAGAGACAGGATCAGCCAGAGGCAAATGGTGGCCGCGATCACAATCGCGATGTGCCGTCCTTTTGCTGCGATGGCTTGTTCCTTATCCACGCTCATATGGTCCTATGTGTCAGGCTCCGCCCTTATTGGGGCAAAGCGGTTTATTCGTCGTAAATGCCGTCTTTCTTGGCCTTTTTGGCAAACTCGGTCTCTTCACCGGCTGCCAGTTTCCGGGCCTGATCAATCCAGCCGTCGCGTTCGATGCGCCCTTTGAATTTCAGGCGACTGTCAACCCAGGCAACTTCTGCCTCGGTCCAGGCGGCCACCTGATCATAATGGAAAAAGCCCAGTTCATTCAGGGTTTCTTCCAGCTTGGGGCCAACGCCTTTTAACAGTTTCAGATCGTCTGCCTTGCCATCCCGGGCGGCTTTCAAGGTTTCCGGTTCTTTTTCCGCAACAGTAGCTTCGGCCTTCGGCTCTGGCTTGGCGGCGGCTTTCTTAGCCTCAGCAGCCTGTTTTACCGCAGGCTTTGGAGCATCAGGCGCTTTGGGCGTCGGCTCAGCCGCAGCGCGGCCCGCAACAACACCGTCTTTGCCAATCCAAGGGGTCAACAGGGGCACTTCATCCCCCTGGATGCGCTTCACGCCGTCTTTGACATCCATTTGAAGCTGCACAGAGGCGTTATGTTGCGTCTTGCCGCTGTCATATTCGGCGAGCGAGGTCAGACCGGCTTTTGGCTCAGCCGCGTAACGGCCGTTTTGTGGACCCGGCGCAACCAGCTTGCCAGCGGCCAGATCGTCCAGCATCTGAGCAAAACCTTCGGCGGTCAGATCTTCATAGTAGTCTTTGCCGATCTGGGCCATCGGAGCGTTGGTGCAAGCACCCAGGCATTCGACCTCTTCCCAGGTAAACTTGCCGTCTTCCGACAGGGTATACGGCTTGGGCGCGATCTTTTCCTTGCACACCGCAATCAGATCTTCGGCACCGCAGATCATGCAGGAGGTGGTGCCGCAGATCTGCACATGCGCAACAGACCCCGTGGGCTGCAGTTGGAACATGAAATAGAACGAGGCCACTTCCAGCACGCGGATATAGGCCATCCCCAGCATATCGGCGATATATTCGATGGCGGGTTTGGACACCCACCCTTCCTGTTCCTGCGCGCGCCACAACAGCGGGATCACAGCCGAGGCCTGACGACCTTCGGGGTATTTGGTGACCTGAGCCTCGGCCCAGGTTTGGTTGTCCGGGGTAAACGCAAAGCTTGCGGGTTGTTCAGAGTGCAGACGGCGCAGCATTAGCGGTCGATCTCCCCAAATACGATATCCATGGTGCCGATGATAGCTGCAACGTCGGCCAGCTGATGACCTTTGGCAACGTGGTCCATCGCCTGCAGATGCGGGAAGCCCGGTGCGCGCAGTTTGGCGCGGTAGGGTTTGTTGGTGCCATCCGCCACCAGATAGACGCCGAACTCGCCCTTGGGCGCTTCGACGGCGGCGTAGACTTCGCCAGCGGGGACATGGAACCCTTCGGTATAGAGCTTGAAGTGGTGGATCAAGCTCTCCATCGAGGTTTTCATATCGCCACGCTTCGGCGGGGTCAGCTTGCCACGAGCCAGCACATCGCCGGTGGCTTCGCGCAGCTTGTGGATCGCCTGACGGATGATCGACAGCGACTGGCGCATCTCTTCCATACGGCAGAGGTAGCGGTCAAAACAGTCGCCGTTCTTGCCAACCGGGATCTGGAAATCAAACTCGTCATAGCATTCATAGGGCTGCGCACGACGCAAATCCCACGGCAGGCCAGAGCCGCGCACCATCACACCGGAGAAACCGAATTTCTGGATCTCATCCTCGGTGATCACGCCGATGTCGCAGTTACGCTGTTTGAAGATCCGGTTTTCGGTCAAGAGCCCATCAATGTCATCGAGCACTTTGGGGAATTCAATCGCCCATTCTTCGATATCGTCGAGCAGCTCGTCCGGCAGATCCTGGTGGACACCACCGGGGCGGAAGTAGGCAGCGTGCAGACGCGCGCCACAGGCACGTTCGTAAAACACCATCAGCTTCTCACGCTCTTCAAAGCCCCACAGCGGCGGGGTCAGCGCGCCCACGTCCATCGCCTGGGTGGTCACGTTCAGAAGGTGGTTCAGGATACGGCCGATTTCCGAGTACAGCACCCGGATCAGAGACCCACGGCGGGGCACTTCCACACCGGTCAGCTTCTCAATCGCCAGACACCATGCATGTTCCTGGTTCATCGGCGCCACATAGTCGAGGCGGTCGAAATACGGCAGGTTCTGCAGGTAGGTGCGGCTTTCCATCAGCTTTTCGGTGCCACGGTGCAGCAGACCCACGTGCGGGTCGCAGCGTTCCACAATCTCACCGTCCAGTTCCAGAACCAGACGCAAAACACCGTGCGCCGCCGGGTGCTGCGGGCCGAAGTTGATGTTAAAGTTACGGATTTTCTGTTCGCCGCTCAGGGCGTCGACACTACCGTCGTCAAACTTGGAGCCGTCCATCATTTCGCCTCCCCCTCTTTCTCATCGCCGGGGAGGATGTATTCGGCACCTTCCCATGGGCTCATGAAATCAAACTGGCGATATTCCTGGACCAGTTTCACCGGTTCATAGACGACGCGTTTCTGGGCCTCGTCATAGCGGACCTCGGTATAACCGGTGGTCGGAAAGTCCTTGCGCAGCGGGTGGCCGCGGAAGCCATAGTCGGTCAACAGACGACGCAGGTCCGGGTGGCCGGTGAAGAGGATGCCGAACATGTCAAACACTTCACGCTCGAACCAATTGGCCGAGGGGTGAACGTCTACAATCGACGGGATCATTTCATCTTCGCGCAGGGAGACCCGCAGGCGAATGCGCTGGTTCGTGTACATCGACAGGAAGTGGTAAACCACGTCGAAACGTTTAGCGCGCTCCGGGTAGTCCACTGCGGTGATGTCCACAAGGGTCGAGAATTTGCAGGCAGGATCGGCCAGCAGAAACTCAACCAGACCCACGATATTTGTGGGTTTCACATCCACATTCAGCTCGTCATGGGTCACATCCCAGCCCAGAACGCATTCGGGGCGTCTGGCTTCGATCTGTGCGCCAAGCTCTTTCAGTGCTTCAGTCATTTCAAAAACTCCAACCAAAGCCGATCAGCGGACCAGAGTGCCGGTACGGCGAATCTTACGCTGAAGCTGCATCAGACCGTACAGAAGCGCTTCTGCGGTCGGAGGGCAGCCGGGCACATAGATGTCAACCGGAACAACACGGTCACAGCCGCGCACAACAGAATAGGAATAGTGGTAGTACCCGCCACCGTTCGCACAGGATCCCATAGAGATCACATAGCGCGGCTCTGGCATCTGGTCGTAAACCTTACGCAGCGCCGGCGCCATCTTGTTGGTGAGTGTACCCGCAACAATCATAACATCAGACTGACGCGGAGAAGCGCGCGGAGCGATACCAAAGCGTTCACAATCATACCGTGGCATCGCCACATGCATCATTTCAACCGCGCAGCAGGCCAAACCAAAGGTCATCCAGTGCAGGGACCCGGTACGGGCCCAGTTGATGATGTCTTCCGAGGAGGTCAGGAGAAACCCCTTGTCCTGCAACTCGGTGTTCAGGGCCTGGGTGACGACTTCCTTGTCGACGCCAGCGGTATTGGCTCCGGTCATCACTCCCATTCCAGGGCTCCCTTCTTCCACTCATAGGCAAAGCCGATGGTCAAAACGCCCAGGAACACCATCATCGACCAAAAGCCGACATCGCTGATGTCCTTGAACCCGACGGCCCAGGGAAACAGGAAAGCGATTTCCAGGTCAAAAATGATGAACAGGATGGACACCAGATAAAACCGAACGTCGAATTTCATCCGGGCATCATCGAATGCGTTGAAACCACATTCATAAGCACTGACTTTTTCAGGGTCCGGGTTGCGAACGGCCAAAACAACCGCTGCTAGAATAAGTACAATTCCAAGCCCGACCGCAATGGCCAGAAACACGAGGATCGGGAGGTACTCCCGCAACATCTCTTCCACGAGTGGCTCCTTTCCGCGCACGCAGTTTCTTGCGCACCGTCAATTGGCGTGTTGACTTGGGCAGTGTCTACTCCCCTGCCACATGAGCGTCAACCAACGCATGGTTAATAGCTAACCGTTCTTTTAACAGCGCGACCGGGATGCGTCGCTTTTGATATTTCTGAGTATTTTCATAAGATTAGACAAATCAGCCATTCGCGCCTTGGGAGCCTCAAAAAAGGTGCTGAATTTCAACCTCTTACCGTCTCCAGGAGGGGGCTTCCTTGGCAAAGAACGCTGTGATCCCATCGGCCGCTTCGCCGTTTTCCCAACATTGCGTTAAAGCGTCAATTGTGCGCGATATCATAGCTTCCTGAACGTCCAAACCCATCTCACGGATCGTTTTCTTGGCCAGAGCAACCGCATTTGGGGCGCATTGCAGCAAAAGACTCACTTCATGTTCGACGGCATCGGACAAAGAGTCGCCGGACACCGCTTCAGAGAGCAGGTTGAGGCTAACCGCTTCCCGCGCCTCAAATATTCGAGCAGACAAAATGACCCGTCTGGCCTGCGACTCACCAATTTTGGCAACAACATAGGGTCCGATGGTGGCTGGGATTAATCCCAGCCGTGTTTCACTGAGGGACAGTTTGATGCCCTCCACACCAATTGCAACGTCGCAGATCGCAATCAAGCCCACACCGCCGCCAAATGCGTTGCCCTGGACCGCTCCAACAACCGGTTTTGACAGGCGGTCCCACTGCAACAGCATCAACGCCAAAGCGCGGGCCTCCTTTTGCCGCGTTTCGGCGTCGGCTTCCACCTGCGCTTGCATCCAGGTCAGATCCGCTCCGGCGCAGAAACTTTTCCCTGCACCCGTCAGCACGACAACCCTGACGGACTCATCCTGATCCAGAGCTTCGGCCAGATGTGCAAGCTCCCGGATCATCTGAGCCGACATGGCGTTGTGTTTGTCAGGGCGGTTCAGCGTGACGCGCACGACACCGCGATCATCGAGGTCAACTTTCAGGGTGTCGTACATGGGGACCTCCTCCTCTTTTTAAGAACTGCGCAGACTGCGGGCCTGCTCTGCCGCTTGTTGCAAAATCCCTGCGTCCAATCCGGTCTCAAACCCCAGGCGGACCAGATGTGCGTTTAATGTCTCAGTTGCCACATTCCCTGCTGAGCCGGGCGCATATGGACATCCGCCCAACCCTGCGACGGCACCATCAAAGACGCGCACACCCAGCGCCAGGGCGCAATCGACATTCTCCAGAGCATGGCCATTTGTATCGTGGAAATGCCCGGCCAGACGCCCTACGGGTACATGCTCGCGCACCGCCAGCAGCATCTTGGAGACGCTATCCGCCGTCCCCTTGCCAATCGTGTCCCCCAGTGAAATCTCGTAACAGCCCATGGCAAACAGCTGATCCGCCACTTGCGCCACCTGTGCCGGGTCGACGGCCCCGTCATAGGGGCAATCGGTCACGCAGGAGACATAGCCACGCACTGGTAAATCCACATGACGCGCCTCCTCCAGGATCGGGCGAAACCGGTCCAGTGTTTCCGAAATTGAGGCATTTACATTGGCTTTTGAAAACCCTTCCGATGCAGAGGCAAAGACGGCAATTTCATCCGCCCGGGAGGCAATGGCCGCAACGTAACCTTGCATATTGGGCACCAGAGCCGAATAGCGCACGTTGGGGGCGCGGGTGATCCCGGCAAGCACCTTGTCACTTTCGGCCATCTGCGGCACCCATTTCGGAGACACAAAGCTGCCCGCCTCAATCCGGCGGAAGCCAGCCCCCGACAGAAGGTTCACAAGAGCGATTTTGTCCTGCGCGGCAATGGCCTGCCCCTCGTTTTGCAACCCGTCTCGCGGCCCAACTTCAAAGATTTCTACCCGTTCGCCCATGGCGTCCTCCTATGATGTCTCCTGCGGGCGGATGAGCTGGATCAACGGTGCACCCACCGCAACCTGATCATCAACCGCCACCAGAACATCTTCGACCACACCATCCCGCGCTGCCAAGAGGGCATGTTCCATTTTCATAGCTTCCAGTATCGCAAGGCGCTCTCCTTCCGAGACCGCCTGCCCCGGTTTGGCAAAGACCGCCTTGACCAGCCCCGGCATGGGCGCGGTGATCGTGGATTCATCCCCGCCCGACGCGCCTTGCCGTGCCAATGGGTCGGCATACTCCAGAACAACTGAGGTTTCGCCAAAAACGGTGATCCGCCCGTCATGATGAGACACGGACGGCAGCGCCCGCCCGTTGCAGGTCCAGCGGTCGTGTTGCAGATGCAAATCCAGGCTCTTGCCCTCTACTACCCAGCGCTGATGGGTCGGCGACAGGACCATGACCTGCACGTCAAAGAACTGCTCGGCGTGGGTCAATTGCAGGCTTCGCTGCAAAGGGTCCCAAAGGGTAAAACCTGCAAACTGTGTCGCCTCTCGCAAGCCAAGCACCACCTGCCCCGCCGCCGCCAGCTGCACAGGCAGTGGTGCGTTCTGTTGTGTGAGATGCGCGGCATCCCGTTCGATCAGGCCGGTGTCCACCTCTCCCCTGGCAAACCCTTTGTGCCGACAAAGCGCTGTGAGAAAGTTGAGGTTGGTGGTCACGCCGGCAATCTGTGTGTCAGACAGAGCCTTGCGCAACTGAGCCAGCGCCATGTCACGCGTGGCGGCATGGGTGGTGAGCTTACTCACCATCGGGTCATACCATGGGCTGATGTCATCGCCTGCGCGCACCCCCGTATCTACCCGCGCGGCGTCTGGAAAGCTGGCACATGTCAAATGGCCGGTTGCAGGCAGGAACCCCGCAGGCACGTCTTCGGCATAGATCCGCGCCTCAAACGCATGGCCATTTATGTGCAACTCATCCTGCGCCATGGGCAACGTTTCTCCCGCTGCCACGCGCAATTGCCACTCAACCAGATCAACACCTGTAATCGCCTCGGTCACCGGGTGCTCGACCTGAAGACGCGTGTTCATTTCCATGAACCAAAACCGGTCAGGCCGCAGCCCGTCCGAGGCATCCACGATGAATTCGACCGTCCCCGCCCCTTTATAGCCAATGGTTTCAGCCGCACGGACGGCGGCCGAACCCATCGCCGCGCGCATGTCTGCCGTCATTCCAGGGGCTGGCGCTTCTTCGATCACCTTCTGATGGCGCCGTTGCAACGAACAATCCCGTTCGAACAGGTGAACCGCGCGGCTGCCGTCCCCAAAGATCTGCACCTCGATATGACGGGGGTAGGAAACGAATTTCTCGATCAAAACCGACGGGTTGCCAAAGGCGCTCTGCGCCTCACGCTGCGCACTTGCAAGCGCCTCCTGAAACGCGTCGGCCCCGTCAACACGGCGCATCCCCTTACCGCCGCCGCCTGCAACCGCCTTGATCAACACAGGGTATCCGATCTCGGCTGCGGCGCGGGCTAATGTTTCGACATCCTGCGACACACCATGATAGCCCGGCACCACAGGAACACCGGCGGCCTCCATCTCGGCTTTGGCGGCGTCTTTCAGCCCCATGGTGCGAATGGCTGAGGCAGAGGGGCCGATAAATATGAGCCCTGCCGCCTCCACCGCATCCACAAACGCAGGGTTTTCCGACAGAAAGCCATAGCCCGGGTGGATGGCCTGCGCTCCGCTGGCCTGCGCGGCCCCAATGATACGGTCGCCCAACAGATAGCTGTCTGCCGGGGCCGCGCCACCGATGTGAACAGCCTCATCGGCCAAATCCACATGCCGCGCCTCCCGATCCGCATCCGAGTAGACAGCTACGCAGGCGATCCCCATCCGGCGCGCGGTCTCAATGATCCGGCAGGCAATTTCGCCGCGATTTGCGATCAGAATTTTATCAAACATAGGCGACAGTCCTTGTTTGTGGAAACCTTGCCGGGGGCCAGCCCCCGGACCCCCGAAGTATTTATTAAAAAGATGAAACAGCGGGGCTTACATGCGGAACAAGCCAAAGCGGGTCTCCTCGATCGGCGCGTTGAGCGCCGCGCGTAAGGAAAGCGACAGCACCTCGCGCGATTTGCGGGGATCAATGATGCCGTCATCCCAAAGCCGGGCCGAGGCATAGAGCGGATGACTTTGACGTTCGAACATATCAAGCGTGGGCTGTTTGAACGCGGCTTCCTCCGCCGCACTCCAGGTCTCCCCGGCGCGCTCCAGCGCATCCCGTTTCACCGTGGCCAGTACGCCTGCGGCCTGTGGCCCGCCCATAACCGAGATCCGGCTGTTGGGCCAGGTCCACAGGAACCGGGGCGAATAGGCACGTCCCGCCATACCATAGTTACCAGCCCCAAATGAGCCACCGATCAGCAGGGTGACCTTGGGAACGGAGGTGGTGGCAACAGCTGTCACCAGTTTGGCCCCATGGCGCGCGATGCCTTCGTTCTCATACTTTCGCCCCACCATAAAACCGGTGATATTCTGCAAGAACACCAGTGGTATGCGGCGCTGTGAGCAGAGCTCGACAAAATGCGCGCCCTTCTGCGCTGCCTCTGAAAACAGCACACCGTTGTTGGCAAGAATCCCGACCGGGCAGCCGTCTATATGTGCAAAACCAGTAACCAGTGTTTCCCCAAAGCGCGCCTTGAACTCGTCCAAGCGCGAGCCATCCACCAATCGCGTGATCACTTCGCGCGCGTCATAGGGCGTGCGCAGATCGGCAGGCACAACCCCCAGGATTTCCGCCGGATCATAGGCGGGGGGTTCCGGGGTCTGCCAGGCAACGGTCTGCGGGCGACTGCGATTGAGCGCGCCGACCGCGCGACGGGCAAGCGCCAGCGCATGGGCGTCATCCTCGGCCAGATAATCCGCAACGCCCGACAGGCGCGTGTGCACATCCCCGCCTCCCAGATCTTCGGCCGAGACAATCTCTCCTGTTGCGGCTTTGACCAGGGGCGGGCCTGCCAGAAAAATCGTGCCCTGATCGCGTACAATGATCGAGACATCCGACATGGCCGGCACATAGGCGCCGCCTGCGGTGCAGGATCCCATCACGACGGAAATCTGAGCAATCCCCTTCGCGCTCATCCGCGCCTGATTGTAGAAAATCCGGCCAAAGTGGTTTCGGTCGGGAAAGACCTCATCCTGATTGGGCAGGTTTGCCCCACCGCTGTCGACCAGATAGACACATGGCAGGTGGTTCTCTTCGGCAATTTCCTGCGCGCGCAGATGTTTCTTGACGGTCATCGGGTAATAGGTGCCGCCTTTGACCGTGGCATCATTGCAGACCACCATGACATCCTGACCATGGATACGTCCGATCCCGGCGATTACCCCCGCACACGGCGCAGCACCTTCATACATCTCATGGGCTGCCGTTGCGCCAATTTCCAGAAAAGGCGCGCCGGGATCCAGCAGTTCTGCCACCCGGTGGCGCGGCAGCATCTTGCCCCGCGCCTCATGGCGGTCACGGGACTTTGCCCCTCCTCCCATCTGCGCCTGTTGCGCAGCTTTGCTGACCTCGGCCAGCATTGCCAAATGAACGTCCTGATTCTCGCGGAACTCCTGCGCCCCCGCATTGATCTGGGAATGTAGCTTCATAGCCCCCTCCTGCCCGCGCCCCGGCGCCGGCCAAATAGGTTCACCAAATTCACATGTTTTATTTCTTCAAAACATGAACTTAAGACAGATTTCTGTTGATCTAGATCAGTGTCGACCCGGGCTATCGGTACAAGTTTACGCTCATCAAAAGAACAAGAGGGATTAGACCCATGACCCGTATGATGACCGCGCTGTGCCTTGGTGTTGCCAGCCTGGCCCTCGCCGCTCCTGCATTTGCCCAATCCAAAGGGGACTGGACCCTTGGTGTTGGTGTTGTGAACGTGAACCCGAAATCTGACAACGGCACTCTGGCCGGCTTGGCTGCCGATGTGGACGATGCGACTGCGCTTCAGTTCACCGCCGAGTATTTTATTGCCGACAACATCGGTATCGAACTGCTGGCTGCATCGCCGTTTGAGCATGACGTCAATCTGGCCGGTGTCGGCTTCGCCGGTTCCGTGAAGCAGCTGCCGCCCACCCTGTCGGTCAAATACCACTTCCCGACCCAATCGAACTTCAAACCGTTTGTTGGCCTCGGCGTCAACTACACAACTTTCTTTGAAGAAGAATCCTCGCTTGGCACTCTGGAGCTGGATGACAGTTTTGGTCTGGCTGCGACCTTCGGTGCAGAATGGTTGGTGGGTGATCGCGGCGCGATCCGTCTGGACGTCCGTTACATCAACATTGAATCCGACGTCAGCCTGAACGGCAGCGAAATCGGCACCGCCGAAATCGACCCGGTTACCGTGGGTGTGGCCTACGTCCATCGTTTCTGATCTCTCCTGAGATGAGGTTCCAGACGGGCTCACCCTGCGGTGGGCCCGTTTTTTGATGCGCCTATTGCAGTGACGTCAATTCGCGACCAATCAGCATGCGGCGGATCTCGCTTGTGCCCGCGCCGATTTCCATGAGCTTGGCATCACGGAAAAGACGTCCCACCGGGTTGTCGTTCAGGTATCCGGCCCCACCCAAAGCCTGCACGGCCTGATGCGCCTGTGTCATCGCCACTTCGGACGCATAAAGACAGCAGGCCGCCGCATCCTGGCGTGTTACCGTACCGGCGTCACAGGCTTTTGCGACCTCATAGGTATAAGAACGGGCCGTATTCAGCGCGGTGTACATATCCGCTATCTTGGCCTGCATCAGTTGAAAATTCCCGATCGGCTGACCAAACTGCCTGCGCTCTTTTACATAGGGCATCACCTCATCCAGGCAGGCGGCCATGATACCGGTGCCGATGCCTGCCAGAACGACGCGTTCATAGTCCAACCCCGACATCAGAACAGCTACACCGCGTCCTTCCTGCCCCAACACGTTTTCAAACGGAACTTCCACATCGTCAAAGATCAGTTCCGCAGTGTTTGATCCGCGCATTCCCAGCTTGTCGAAATGCGCAGAGGTCGAAAACCCGGCCATGGCACTTTCAACAATAAAGGCGGTAATGCCGCGTTTCCCAGCCTCAGGGTCAGTTTTGGCATAGACGACCAAAGTGTGCGCATCAGGGCCGTTGGTGATCCAGTATTTGTTGCCGTTCAGGACATAGCGATCATTTCTAATTTCAGCCTTTAACGACATAGAGACCACGTCAGAGCCCGCCCCTGCTTCAGACATGGCCAGAGCACCGACATGGGTACCTGCGCAAAGGCCCGGCAGGTATTTGGACTTCTGCTCCGGCGTACCGTTCAGTTTAATCTGGTTAACGCAGAGGTTTGAATGCGCCCCATAGGACAGCGCAACCGAGGCACTGGCGCGCGCGATCTCCTCCACAGCAATCACATGCGCCAGATAGCTCATGGCTGATCCGCCGTACTCTTCGGAAACCGTCACACCCAAAAGACCCAGATCTCCCATCTCAGTCCAAAGCGCTGCAGGAAAACTATTGGTACGGTCGACTTCAGCAGCCATGGGCTTTACGCGCTCCCGCGCCCAGCGATGCACAACATCACGCAGGGCATTGACGTCCTCTCCCAAGTCAAATCGCATGCTTGCGGTAAACATTGGCCTCTCCTCCAAACCAAAGGGCACATCGCCGCCATTATTGAACGAATGTTCATTTATTTGTCAGAACAGGCGATCCGGTCAAGCCTTTCTTGGAAGAAGACGTGAGGTCACATTGGAATGGAAACGTGTGGCACACACCACACCGCCCAAAGAGCTCCCGCGCGTCGAGGCTGCAATGAATTGCAACGCCCTCCCCTTGGGCCGGGCAGCCCGCGCCAAAGGCGCGGGCTGCCCCACCGCGATGCGCAAAGCGCAGCGCAAAACCTGAGCGGGGCGCAAGCCCCGCACCGCAAGCTAATAAAGCAAAATGCCCGCTCAGCCGGACTGGTGGACAGCACCAACTTCGGCACGGATGATCCGCGCAATCTGTGCACAATCGTCAAGACTAAAGGTCAACGGCACCCGCATATCTATGATCCCACGTAAGATACGGTCGCTCGCGGGCAACTCCGGCACATCAGCATAGCGCCAGCTGTCATAGCGCGAGGTAAAGGCTGTTGGTTCCGGCACCCCAAACCACTTCAACTCAACCCCCCGATCCGCACAACGCGCGAGAACTGACTGCACCGCGTCCTCACTCCAATCCAAGAGCAGGAACTGGATGGATGAGCCCACATAGGTTTCCGCCTCCGGGCGTTCAATCACAGTCAGACCCGGAACATCGCTAAGCCCCGCCTCAATCACCTGGTAGCGTGCATTCCAGCGCGCCACCTGCTGCTCCAGATTGCGCAACTGCGGGCGCAGGATGGCAGCGCGCAGGTTGTCCATCCGGCCAGAGATATTCGGTGTCTCATATTTCACCCGCTCAAACACATCGGGCCCTGGTGCCGCAAGATGCCGTTCATACAGCATATAGGAGCCTGAGAGCATCACCATGCGCGCGGCCAACTCTTCGTCGTCGGTGATGATCAACCCACCTTCGCCCGAATTCACATGTTTATAGGTCTGACAGCTATAGCAACCAATCACCCCTTGCCGACCGGACAGAACCCCATTCCAGCGCGCACCCATTGTATGTGCGCAATCCTCGATCACCGCGACACCAGCCGCGTCGCAAAGCTCCACTAACAGGTCCATATCACAAAGGCGCCCCCGCATATGAGAGAGCATCAGCACCTTGGCACCACTCAGTTTTTTCCGCAGATCATCCAGATCGATGGTCAGAGCCTCATTTACATCGACATAAAGCGGACGCCCCCCAACCGCTGCGATGGCCCCAGGCACAGGCGCCAGGGTAAAGGCATTGGTCAATACCGGATCGCCAGGCTTTACCCCAACCGCGCGCAGGGCGGTTGCCAGAGCATACCCGCCAGAGGCCACCGCCAGCGCATATTTCGATCCCATCTGCGCTGCAAATTCCTGCTCCAGAAGGGCAGTTTCGCCCAATTCGCCCTCCGCCACGTTATACCGGTGCAAGCGTCCGCTGCGCATAACGGCCACTGCGGCCTCAATCGCCTCTTCGGGAATGGGTTCTTGTTGGGTGAAATTGCCTGTGAAACGCTCGCTCATATCAAACCTTCCGCTTATATTGACAGATGCGCCGCCATGACCTGATCGACCCGGTCAGGCAGCTCATCAAAATGGCCAATCAACCCTTCGGGTTTCAGCGCCGCCATATCCGCGCCTGATGGGCCAAACTCCACCAGGATCGAGGGCACCCCTGCATTGGCCGATGTATTACGATCCGTGTCGCTGTCCCCGATCAGAACCGTTTTTGCGGGATCGCCGCCCAAACGATTGGCTGCTTCGATCAGTGGCGCAGGATCCGGCTTGCGCACCGGCAACGTATCCGCCCCCACCAAAGAGCCGAACACATCACGCACGCCAAGCGCCTGCATCAGCTGTTCTGCCAGAGTTTCGGGTTTATTGGTACAAATACCGATCCCATAACCTCTCGCCTTAAGCACTTCGATGGCCTCCAACACGCCGGGATAAAGCACGGTATGTGTCGCGATTGCCTCTCGATACGCATCCAGCAAGACCGGGTAAAATTCATCCAGCAGCGGTTCTGCAAAGGCGTCAACACGCTTTAGCCCTACTGTCAGCATCCGCCGCCCCCCCCGCAAAGCAACACCTGCATCCTGCGGGTGGCTCAGCACATCGCCATGCCCCATTTTGCGAAAACAATGATTGGCCGCCGCCAAAAGATCGCCCGACGTATCCGCGAGCGTCCCGTCCAGATCAAAAATCACTGTTCGCATTTCTGCCCCTTTCGGCGTATTCCCGCCACTGGATGTTGCAGGTCGCAACCATGTTTGATGGCGCAAACGCTTGCGCCCTGTCCTCCAGCGGATAAAACGGTCGAAACCAAAACACAAAGAGAAATCGCGCATGAGCACCGCCCTTATCATCCTTGCCGCAGGCAAAGGCACTCGGATGAACTCTGACCTGCCAAAAGTGCTGCATCCGATTGCGCAGGCTCCGATGCTGGAACACGCTATGGCCGCAGGTCAAGCGCTTGTCCCGGAAAAGACCATTGTGGTTGCCGGACACGGCGCAGATCTGGTCCGCGCGGCAGTTGCCGGGATCGATGAAGAGGCGCAGGTCGTTCTGCAAGAAGAGCAGCTGGGCACCGGCCATGCCGTCCTGCAAGCGCGAGAGGCGTTGGACGGGTTCGCGGGCGATGCGGTGGTTCTGTACGGCGACACGCCTTTTGTGTCCGCTGAAACCATCGAACGGATGGTAGAAGCGCGCAGCCGCGCCGATCTGGTAATCCTCGGGTTTGAGGCGGCAGACCCGGCACGGTATGGTCGCTTGGTCATGCGGGGCGAGAGCCTGGAAAAGATTGTCGAATTCAAAGACGCCTCGGAAGCGGAGCGCGCCATCAACTTCTGCAACTCTGGTCTGATGGCCTGCAACGCAGAGCGTATGTTCGCGCTGCTCGACAAGGTTGGAAACGATAATGCCTCGGGTGAATTCTATCTGACCGATCTGGTGGAGATTGCGCGCGCTGAGGGGCTGACCGTAACGGCCATCTCCTGTGACGAGGCAGAAACGCTCGGCATCAACTCCCGTGCGGATCTGGCCCAGGCGGATGCAGTATTTCAGGCCAAAGCGCGTGCCGAACTGCTGGACCTGGGCGTGACCCTGATGGCACCGGACACCGTATACCTTGCGTTTGATACATATATCGGGCGGGACACGGTGATTGAGCCCAATGTTGTCTTTGGCCCCGGTGTGACCGTTGAAAGCGGTGCGCTGATCCGGGCGTTCTCGCATCTTGAAGGCTGCCATGTCAGCCGCGGGGCCAAAGTTGGCCCCTATGCCCGTTTGCGTCCCGGCGCAGAACTGGCGGAGGACACCCATATCGGCAACTTTGTCGAGATCAAGAACGCCGAGATCGGCGAAGGCGCCAAGGTCAACCATCTGAGCTATATCGGCGATGCGTCGGTGGGCCGGAAAACCAACATCGGTGCTGGCACGATCACCTGCAACTATGACGGGTTCATGAAACACCGGACCGAAATTGGCGCAGGTGCCTTTATTGGCTCCAACACCATGCTGGTGGCACCGGTCAAAATTGGGAATGAGGCCATGACCGCAACAGGTGCGGTGGTGACCAAAGATGTGGATGACGGCGATTTGGCCATTGGCCGCGCCCCGCAGGAAAACAAGCCCGGCCGGGCGCGTAAGCTGATGGACATGCTGCGCGCAAAAAAGGCCCGGATCACCAACAAGAGCTAAGAACAAAGGAGCCGAACCATGTGTGGAATCATCGGTGTACTAGGCAACCACGAGGCTGCTCCGATTTTGGTCGAAGGGCTGAAGCGGCTGGAATATCGCGGCTATGACAGTGCCGGGATCGCAACCGTGAACAACGGCACCTTGGGGCGCCGTCGCGCTGTTGGCAAACTGGTGAACCTGTCGGATGCTCTGGTTCATGATCCGCTGGCGGGGAAATCCGGCATTGGTCACACCCGCTGGGCCACCCATGGTGCGCCCACCGTGACCAACGCCCACCCGCACCGCTCCGGCTGTGTGGCTGTTGTTCACAACGGGATTATCGAAAACTACAAGGAACTGCGTGAGGAGCTGGCCGCAAAAGGGCTTGCCTATGAAACCGAAACCGATTCCGAAACCGTCGCCCTGCTGGCGGAGAGTTTTGCCCGCGAGGGGTTGTCCCCGGTGGATGCCGCAGCAAAGACCGTTGAGCGGCTGCATGGAGCCTTTGCGCTGGCCTTCCTGTTCGACGGCGAACAGGATCTGATGATCGCCGCCCGCAAAGGCTCTCCGCTGGCAATCGGCCACGGCGACGGAGAGATGTTCGTGGGATCGGACGCCATGGCGCTGGCGCCGTTTACGGACCAGATCACCTATCTGGAAGAGGGTGATTTTGCTGTCCTGACACGCACCTCTCTGGAGATCCGCAACAGCGAAGGCAAACTGGCAAACCGTGAAAAACGTCAGATCCA
Organism: Epibacterium sp. ABZ3_068; assembly: GCF_056159265.1. Classification (NCBI taxonomy): domain Bacteria; kingdom Pseudomonadati; phylum Pseudomonadota; class Alphaproteobacteria; order Rhodobacterales; family Roseobacteraceae; genus Epibacterium; species Epibacterium sp. ABZ3_068. The sequence continues at coordinate 2,619,928 of NZ_JBSWUV010000001.1, read as the reverse complement.
GCTGGATATGGCGCGGATCGAAAAGGACGGCCACAAGCACTTTATGGCCAAGGAAATCGCCGAACAGCCCACAGCCATCGACCGGGCGCTGGCGCATTACCTGACAGAAGACAACACACTCTCCCTGCCGGAGAACCTGGACTTTACCCAGGTTGAACGGCTGACCCTCGTGGCCTGTGGCACCGGGTATTACTCGTGCCTGGTGGCCAAATACTGGTTCGAACAGATCGCCCGCATGCCGGTTGAGGTCGACGTGGCCTCTGAATTCCGCTATCGCGAGCCGCCGATCAGCCCGGACACGCTGGCGGTGTTTGTCAGCCAATCCGGAGAAACGGCCGACACGCTGGCAGCGTTGCGTTATACCAGCGGCAAGGCCAAGCAAATTGCAGGTCTGGTCAACGTTCCCGAAAGCTCCATCGCGCGGGAAAGCGACATTGTCCTGCCGATCAAGGCGGGACCGGAAATCAGCGTCGCCTCCACCAAGGCCTTTACCTGCCAGTTGACCGTGCTTTTGCTGATGGCTCTGAAAGCTGCGGAACAGCGCGGGCTGAGCCTGCCCAACACTCTGCTTGATGATATGCGCGCCCTGCCCGGTCTGGTGCATCAGGCCATCGCAGCCGAGAACAACATTCAGGCCCTGGCCCGGGATCTGGCCAGCGCGCGGGATGTGATCTTCCTGGGGCGCGGCGCGCTTTACCCGATTGCCCTTGAGGGGGCACTGAAGCTCAAAGAGCTGAGCTATATCCATGCAGAGGGCTATGCCAGCGGAGAGCTGAAACACGGTCCAATCGCGCTGATCGACGAAACCGTTCCTGTGGTTGTTCTCGCCCCGCGGGACGCTCTGTTTGAAAAGACCGTTTCCAACATGCAGGAAGTCATGGCACGCGGCGGCAAGGTTATTCTGGTCACCGATGCCGAAGGCGCGCGTTTGGCAGGAGATGGCGTTCATGAGACCATCATCATGCCGCCTTTGTCAGATGTATTGGCACCGGTGCTCTATGCAATCCCGGCCCAGCAGATTGCCTATTTCACCGCCGTGGCCAAAGGCACCGATGTGGACCAACCGCGCAACCTCGCGAAATCCGTGACGGTGGAATAGGCGATGCAGTTCAGCGAAGCGCTGGCCGCCCTGGAAGCCCATATCGAGCCTGGCCGTGCGGAACAGATGTCCAGCTATCACAAGCAGTCGCGCGTGGTGCTGGGCATTTCCAACGGCGCGATCAATGATCTGACCAAGGGCTGGCGGCAGGCGCTGGATCTGGACGCACGCGTCGCTCTGGCCGATGCGCTGTGGCAGAGTGATATCTTTGAGGCACGCATTGCGGCGGGAAAACTCCTGACCCAGTCGCGGATCAAGGAGGATGATCCGGTCTGGGATCTGTTGCAGAGCTGGGTGACGGACTTCGACAGCTGGGCGATTGCGGATCACGCCTGTTCGGCCATTGGCAAACGTCTGGTCGCCGCTCCGGATCGTTTGGATCAGGTCGAACGCTGGACCGGGTCAGATCACATGTGGACCCGGCGCGCAGCCTTGGTGTCCACTCTGCCCTGGGCCAAACTGCCAAACCCGAAATCCGCGGATGATGCGGTGCGCGCCCGTGTTCTGGGCTGGGCCGCAGGGTATGTCGCAGACCGGGAGTGGTTCATCCAAAAGGCCATCGCCTGGTGGCTGCGCGATCTCAGCAAACATGCGCCCGATCTCACCCGCGCCTTTCTGGACGAACACGGTGCCGGTATGAAACCCTTTGCCCGCAAGGAAGCGGGCAAATATCTGAAAGAGACCTAGCCCAACGGCTGAACCGTCAACTCGACAAGCTCGGTCAGCGGCACGCCAAGGGCGCGCATTGCGTCAATCGACAGGCGGCTGCCCCCCTCTCCGGACAAAGGTTTCAGGGTCAGAACCAAAGAGGATCCATTGGCGGTGCGCACGCGGCCAGATCCGGCCTGGCTGACAAGCGCCGTTTCCAGCCACAATCCCGGAACTCCCGGATCGCCGAGGCTTGCAACGATTGTGCCACTGTTTCCAACCGCACCTTGCTGCGGCACGGCCGGGGTGAGAGGTTCAAGCGCTGCGCCAGCGTTTCCGCCCCCGGTGGCATCCAGTGGCGCATTATCCACCGACTGCCGAGGAGCCGGATCAGACGGGCGATCAAAGAGCCCGCCCCCGGACGTGCCATTCAGGATATCTGAATTCCATGCCACCCCGTTACATCCTGCGCAAACCAAACCTGCAGCCGCAGCAACAATCAGAAATCTCATACCCGTACCTCAAATTTCGGTAAAATTATTTTTCTCAGCATAACCCTATCGCTCCCCTTGTCGGAAGCTCTATTGCGATTTACCTAATTGTACATGACAGCGCCCCTCATTGATCCTTTCGCCCGCGCGATAACCTACCTGCGTGTATCCGTAACCGACCGGTGCGATTTCCGTTGCGTCTATTGCATGTCGGAAGACATGACCTTTTTGCCGAAAAAGGACCTGTTGACGCTGGAAGAGCTGGACCGCATGTGTTCCACCTTCATTGGCATGGGCGTAGAGAAGCTGCGGATCACCGGCGGAGAGCCGCTAGTGCGGCGTGGCATCATGACGTTTTTCCAAAGCATGAGCCGTCATCTTGAAAGCGGTGCCTTAAAAGAGCTGACGCTGACCACCAATGGTTCGCAACTCGGAAAATACGCTCAGGATCTTTATGACGCGGGCGTGCGACGGGTAAATGTCTCCCTGGACACGCTGGATGACGAGAAGTTCAAACAAGTGACCCGCTGGGGACGTCTTGCACAGGTGTTGGACGGGATTGATGCCGCGCAGAAAGCAGGCCTGAAGATCAAGATCAACGCAGTGGCCCTCAAAGGGTTCAATGAACCGGAATTGGCCACCATCACCAAATGGTGTGCAGAACGGGACATGGACCTGACGTGGATTGAAGTCATGCCCATGGGAGACATGGGAGCCTATGACAGGATCGGCCAGTATTGGTCCCTGAAAGAGGTGCGCCGCGCCTATGAGGATCACTATACTGTCACCGACCTGACAGAACGCACCGGAGGTCCTGCGCGCTATGTCCGGTTGGAGGAAACAGGCCAGAAGATCGGTTTCATCACGCCTTTGTCCCATAACTTCTGCGAAAGCTGCAACCGGGTGCGCCTGACCTGCACCGGCCAGCTGTACATGTGTCTGGGTCAGGAAGACATGGCGGATCTTCGTGCACCGCTGCGAGCTGAGGAACAGGATAACACCCTGCTACAAGAGGCGATCCGGGCCGCGATCAATTTGAAACCCAAAGGGCATGACTTTGACTATTCACGCCAGCGCGTGGATGGGCAGATGTCTCGCCATATGAGCCATACCGGCGGCTGATCCCATGCCCACATCCCTGCCTCCCGCCACCAAGGCGACGCCGCTTTTTGCGGCATATAGTGTTGCCTCTCGCCTGTTGGCCCCCATCGCCTGGCGCAAGGTCTCGGCCAAGCTGCGGGCCTATGGCCTGCCGGAACCGCGTGTGCGCGAACGTCTGGGTCATGCCTCCCTGCCACGCCCCAAAGGCCGGGTGATCTGGTTTCACGCGGCTTCTGTCGGAGAAAGCCTTTCGATCCTGACCCTGGTCAACCGATTGGGAGAGCGTGATCCGGCGCTTGAATTCCTCATCACCTCCGGCACGCCTACCTCAGCCGAGCTGATCGCAAAACGCATGCCACCGCGGTGCCGACATCAGTTCCCGCCGTTGGACCATCCGACCTATGTGCGCCGGTTTCTGCGCCATTGGCAGCCCGATCTGGCGGTTCTGGTCGAAAGCGAGCTGTGGCCCAACCTGATTGTAAAGACCCGCACCTTCGGCTGCCCGCTTGTGTTGCTGAACGCACGTCTGTCTCCAAAATCCGTGGCCAGCTGGCAAAAACGCCGACGCACCGCCAGCTTTTTGTTGTCGCAGTTTTCACAGTTTATCACCCAGAACCAAAACACCGCTGACAACCTCCGCAGCATTGGCGCGCCCGCTGACCGCATCCGCCCCGGCAGCAACCTCAAGGCGCTTGCGGCACCGCCCCCCGTGGATGCAGCCTTGCTTGCGGAACTGCAAAATGCACTGGGTGACCGCCGCACCTGGACCGCCTCTTCCACCCACCGTGGAGAGGAAGCCCCTGTGATTGCGGCCCATCTGGAGCTTTTGAAAACCCACCCTGATCTTTGCATGATCCTGATCCCCCGCCATCCCGAACGGGGGGACGAAGTCGAACAGATGTGCCGCGATGCTGGCCTGACACTGGCCCGCCGTTCCCGCGGGGAGGTATTGGAGCAAAACAGCCAAGTGTACCTTGCCGACACCTTGGGAGAAACCGGCACATGGTATGCGCTGTGCCCGCGCGTGTTTCTTGGCGGCTCGTTTCTGGACATCGGGGGCCACAACCCGTTTGAACCGGCCCACCATGGATGTGCGGTGACCACCGGACCCGGCTATTTCAATTTTGCCGAGACCTATTCCGACATGATTGCCGAGGGTGCGGCAACCGAAGTGGCAACCTCAGACGCACTGGCCCGCCAGATGACGGTATGGCTGACGGATGACACCAGGCTTGCAACCACGCGGGACGCTGCGCGCACTTTCATTTCCCGCCAGTCTGACCTATTGGATCAAACAGCAGATATGCTGCTGTCCCAGCTTTAGACCCAGACAATCGAGGCGCGAATGCCCCCTAAGAACTTCCGCGACATTGATGTCATCGCGCCCAGCTTCAAAAAACGCTACTCCGGCGTGACCTCTACCGTGATCCGGTTGGTGCCAATTCAGGCGCGTGAGATTGCAATCACCGCAACTTCACCACTTCTTCCGGCCGAGGTTCCAAATGTGCCGCCCAAGGCGCTCTTGACAATGTCCCGCTCAGGTCCGTCTGGTGCACGTGTCTGGCACGCCCGGCGCAACCTGGAAATGGTCGCGGGGCTCGCACTCAAATACCTGCTGCGCAAACGCCTGCGCCTGCTGTTTACGTCGGCCGCGCAACGGCGCCACACCGGCTTTACCCGCTGGCTGATCCGCCGGATGGACCATGTGATCGCAACCTCCGGCAAATCCGCAAGCTATCTGGAGCGCCAGGCAACGGTGATCCGCCACGGAGTGGATTGTGATCTGTTCCAGCCTGTCGCCGACAAAGCTGACCTGCGTACAGCACTGGATCTGCCCACAGATGGGCTTCTGGTGGGTTGTTTTGGCCGTATCCGCCATCAAAAAGGCAACGATCTTTTTGTGCAGGCCATGATCGAAGTCTGCAAAAGTCGGCCCGATGTGCGTGCCCTGATGATGGGCCGCGCCACAGCCGATAATGCTGAGTTTCTGCAGGGGCTGAAGGATCAGGTCGCTGCCGCCGGTCTAACAGAGCAGATCCTCTTTCGCGATGAAGTTCCTGTCGAAGATGTGCCGCGCCATTTCCAGGCGCTCGACCTCTATGTGGCTCCGCAACGCTGGGAAGGCTTCGGCCTCACCCCTCTGGAGGCAATGGCCTGTGGCGCGCCGGCAGTGGCAACGAAGGTCGGCGCGTTTGAAGAACTTTTGGTGCCCGGCAAGACCGGCACATTGTGCGAGATCGAGGATGTGAAGAAGATCACATCAGACGTCGCACATTGCCTTGCTGACCCTGCGCGCCTGGCTGCTATGTCCGACGCCAGCCGGTCGCATGTGGTGGAAAACTTCCGCCTCGAGGGAGAGGCTGCGGCCATCATAGAGATCTACCGCAATCTGCTCAGCCGATAACTGCGAGACCTGTCAGACATAACGCCCACCGGGATCCGGAACGGATCCCGGCCACGCCCAACTGTGTCGCCCTGCCTCTGGCAGGGCGTAAACAGGCGGGAGCCCCCCCGCCTGCTACAACAGGAAATCACGCCGCAGGCATACGCTGCTCAACGATTTCCGCCCACCAGCTGCATCCTGCCGGAATGGCGTCGTCGTTAAAGTTATATTCCGGGTGGTGCACAGGCGCAGTGTCACCATTGCCAACCAGGATATAAGCGCCCGGACGGGCTTCCAGCATATAGGCAAAGTCCTCGCCGCCCATAATCAAGGGCGCATCCTCGCAATGGCCCGAAACTTCCTGCGCAACTTTGGCGGCAAATTCGGTCTGTTCTTCAGAGTTCACCATCACCGGATAGCCGCGCATGTAGTTCACATCCGCCGTGCCACCAAATGTCGCGGCAACACCAGCGCAGATCTCCTGAATACGTTTCTCAGCGAGGTCGCGAATACCGGGATCCATTGTGCGCACGGTCCCTTTGATCTGAACCCTTTGTGGGATCACGTTGAACGCTTTTGACGACGTTTCAAACGACGTGACCGAAACCACAATCTGCTCGACCGGATCCGCGCTACGAGACGCAACGGTCTGCAACGCGATCACCGCCTGCGCCGCCATAACCGTTGTGTCGATCGTTTCATGTGGTTTGGCGGCGTGGCCTCCGCGGCCCTCAAAGGTGATATCAAACTGGTCCGTGGCTGCAAAGAACGCACCCGGCCGGATGGAGAAAGCCCCCACTGGACCGCCAGGCCAATTGTGCATGCCATAAACTTCCTGGATGTTCCAACGATCCATCATACCATCGTCGCACATCTCTTTGCCGCCCGCACCACCTTCTTCGGCAGGCTGGAAGATCACCACCGCGGTGCCGTCAAAATTACGCGTTTCAGCCAGATATTTGGCAGCCCCCAGCAACATAGCCGTATGCCCATCATGCCCACAGGCATGCATCGCACCCGGCGTCTTGGACGCATAGGAAAGCCCTGTCGCTTCCATGATCGGCAACGCGTCCATATCAGCGCGCAGGCCGATCACCTTGCCCTTGGTGTCCGTCTTGCCCTTGATCACCCCCACAACCCCTGTGCGACCAATACCGGTTACAATCTCGTCGCAGCCAAATTCCTTGAGCTTCTCCGCCACCAGCGCGCTGGTGCGATGCGTGTCATACAGGATTTCAGGGTTTTCATGGATATCCCGTCGCCAGGCGGTGATTTCCTCTTGCAGCTCCGCAAAACGATTTTTGACGGGCATGATAGGCTCCTTCTCAACGTCCAATGTCAATCTTTGGTCAGCTCCATTTCAGCGCTGACCGCCAAGGTCGGTTCCCTGCTCCCAGCAAGAAGCGCCCGAACCCCTCTTTCATCGTCGCGCAAACGCAGCAACGCAAAGATCGCATCTACACAAACGAATTGATAACAGATGAAGTAATCTCTTCTGAGAGGGTTGCAAGCCTAGCGCCACCCAATCCGTGAACCGGATCGGAGAACGCCAATAATTTAATCAATAACCGCAGTCAGTTGTCAGCACAAAATGACCCGGCTCAAGTTCGATATATTCCGATTTCTCGGGCCGATACCCAAGCTCGTGGATCGGCGACGGGATCGGTTTGAAGTTCAGCTCACGCTCTGATTTACGCTTCGTCGGGTCCGCAATCGGCACCGCACGCATCAGGGCTTGCGTATAGGCATGAAGCGGATTCGCAAAGACACGTTCACGCGGACCAATTTCAACCAGCCGTCCAAGGTACATGACACCGACCTGATGACTGACCCGTTCCACAACGGCCATGTCATGGCTGATAAAAAGGAATGACAGACCAAGATCCGCCTGCAACTCCATCATCAAATTCAGAACCTGCGCCTGAACTGAAACATCAAGTGCAGAAACAGCTTCGTCAGCAACAATCAACTTGGGATTGAGCGCCAAAGCCCGCGCAATGGCAATCCGCTGGCGCTGGCCGCCTGACATTTCATGTGGGTATCGTCGCATGAAGCTGCGTGGCAGCTGCACCCGGTCGAAGAGTTCTGCAACACGATCCTGAAGCGCGGATCCCGAAACAAGGCCATAATTGCGCAAAGGTTCAGCTACTTGGTCCAACAGCTGCATCTGTGGATTCAAAGAGGCAAAGGGGTCCTGAAAGATCATCTGCATCTGCTGCCGTGTCTTGTGCATTTTGCTGGCGGAATAGCCAAGGATATCCCCGCCCTCAAACTCCACTTTCCCGGCCATCGGCTCCACAAGGCGAAGCAGCGACCGCCCGACAGTGGATTTACCGCAGCCCGACTCACCCACAAGCGACAGGGTCTGTCCTTCGAACACCTTAAAAGACACATCTTCGACCGCATGAACATTTGACACGGTGCGTCGCAGCAACCCGCCTTTGACCGGGAAGCGGGCCACCAGGTTTTCGACATTCAGAAGCACCTTATCCGTGCCGACAATCGGTTGCGGCGTGACTTGTTCCTGCCCCATCAGGCGCATCGGTTCAGGATATTGCTTGTCCGCCATTTCCCCCAGCTTTGGCACAGCTGCCAACAGAGCCTTGGTGTATTCATGCTGCGGGTTTTCAAAGATCTGCTGAACCGGCCCTTCTTCGACCTTGTTGCCACGGAACATGACAACCACGCGATCAGCCATCTGCGCAACCACGGCCATGTCATGAGTGATAAACAAAACAGCCGTTCCGGTTTCCCGCTTCAGACGGTCCATCAATGCCAATATTTCCGCCTGGATGGTCACGTCCAAAGCTGTGGTCGGCTCATCCGCGATCAGGAGGCGCGGCTCGCAGGCCATCGCCATCGCAATCACGACCCGCTGTCGCATACCGCCGGACAGCTCATGTGGATACTGTTTCAGACGGCGCTCAGGCTCCGGGATCCGCACCTGGGTCAACAGCTCCAGCGCACGTGCCGCTGCCTGTTTTTTGGTCATGCCCTTGTGGACACGCAGCCCTTCGGTAAGCTGGCGCCCCACGGTGAACACCGGGTTCAGGGCGGTCATCGGCTCTTGAAAGATCATCCCGATTTCATTGCCACGGATCTGTTTCATCATGGCTTGCTCGGCCTTGGCCAGATCGGCTACGCCATGATCTTTGCGATCGAATTCAAGGCTCCCGCCGATGATTTCGCCACCGCCGAATTCAACCAGACGCATAAGGGACAGAGAGGAAACCGACTTGCCCGATCCGGACTCGCCAACCACACAGACCGTCTCTCCGGGCTGCACATCAAAGGAAACATCCTTGACCCCCAATACCGGACCGTCTTTGGTTTGAAATTCGACTTTTAGCCCTTTGATCCGGGCAATCGGTTGATCCAGCACGTTTTTTTCCCTGCTTTTTTATCCGGACTTATGCTGCCCGGGTGATTTCCATCGACTATGCCAATCTCTTTGGCGATTTCAACCAAATGATCAAATTTACGTCTCGTATGGGTTGCTTTTTCCAAAAACTCTGCTTTCGATGGCTGCACGGCACCACATGTGTCCGTCATTTAGGCAGCTTTGATACACGTTCAGCCCGTGTCGCTACCGCTCGCACCGGTATCGATACCAAGTGCGAACGGGAGATGTATCGAGGCGCCAAACATAAACAGGGCGGAAGCCCCAGCTTTAGAAAATAAAGCGGGACAAACAACGTCTGACAAGGAGAGTGCAATGAAAATCAAAAGCCTTCTGCTGGGTGCAGTAACTGCCACAGCTTTGGCCCCCGCAGCCTTTGCCGAACGCGGCAGCGACGGCCAGGTCAATATCATCTATTGGCAAGCGCCATCCATCCTGAACCCGTTCCTGTCAAGCGGCACCAAGGATACCGAGGCCTCCTCGCTGGTTCTGGAACCCTTGGCCCGATACAACCCACAAGGTGAACTGGTTCCGTGGCTCGCAACTGAAATCCCAACTGTGGACAATGGTGGCGTCAGCGAAGATCTGACAACCATCACTTGGAAGATCAAGCCAGGCCTGAAATGGTCCGATGGCAGCGATCTGACCTCTGCCGATGTGAAATTCACCTATGAATATTGCACCCATCCGGAAGGCGGCTGCGCGCAGCTGACAAAATTTGTCGGTGTGACATCTGTTGATACACCGGACGACCTGACCGTTGTTGTCACCTTCGAAGGTCCGACCCCGTCGCCTTATGGCCCGTTTGTTGGCGTCGAAAACCCGATCATTCAAGCCGCACAATTCAAAGACTGCCTGGGCGCAAAAGCACCTGAGTGCACCGATGCAAACTTTGGTCCAGTCGGCACCGGCCCCTTTGTGGTTGAAGAGTTCAAGCCGAACGACGTGATCACTTTCGTCGCCAATGAAAACTACCGTGACCCTGCAAAACCTGCCTTTGGTCGGGTATTGTTTAAAGGTGGCGGCGACGCAGCAGCGGCTGGTCGTGCAGTTATGGAAACAGGCGAATTTGACTACGCCTGGAACCTGCAGTTGGCTCCAGATGTCATTGCGCAGATGGAAGCTGGTGGTAAAGGCGCAGCTGTTGCTGGTTTTGGTCCGCTGCTTGAGCGCATCATGATCAACAGTACCAACCCTGATCCTGCACTTGGCCCGGATGAGCGTGCCGTTGTTCGCCCACACCCCTTTTTGAGTGACCCGGCGGTCTTTAAGGCACTGTCCATGGCCATTGACCGTCCACTGTTGGTGGAGATCGGGTACGGCAAAGCAGGTAAACCGAGTTGTTCTTGGGTTCCCGCCCCTGAAGCCTACGCCATCAACCCCGAAGGTTGTGACGTGCAGGATATAGTGAGCGCCAACAAACTACTGGATGATGCAGGCATCGTTGACACCGACGGCGATGGTATTCGTGAAAAAGACGGCGTGCCGCTATCCATGGTGTACCAAACATCAACCAACGCAGTGCGTCAGGACTTCCAAGCGCTGATCAAACAGTGGTGGAGCGAGATCGGTGTTGAAACCGAACTGCGCAATATCAACGCGTCCGTGTTCTTTGGTGGTGATCCCGGCTCTCCTGACACGTTCCAGAAGTTCTATGCAGACGTGGAAATGTACGCCAACACCTTTGCTGGTACTGACCCACAGACCTATTTCGGCCATGGCCTGTGTGATCAGGCTCCGTCGCCTGCGAACCAGTGGCAGGGTGAAAACATCTCTCGTTTCTGTGACGAAGAGTATGACGCGCTGCATTTGGAGCTGACCAAAACGGCGGACTTCGAAAAACGTGTGGAAATCGGCCAACAGCTGAACACCATGGTCTTCGAAAAAGGTGGTATGATCCCGCTGGTTCATCGCGGCCGTTTGTCTGGCGTGTCCAACACCCTCGGTGGTGTTGATCTGAACGTCTGGGACAGCGAGCTGTGGAACATCGCAGACTGGTACCGCATCAAGTAACATATGTTGTTTCATTCGGCCCCGGCTTTTGACCGGGGCCGAATGTTATTCGGACGTTACATTCTCGGCCTCTGCTAGGCATTGTGGTGTTTCGCCTGACTGACTAACAACAATAACCATAACAAAAATAAAGGCGTCCCCTCCGATGCTGACGTTTACGATTCGACGGCTGATCATTGCAGTACCAACGTTACTGTTTATCAGCCTGGCAATCTTTTTGCTTCTTGAGCTCGCCCCTGGCGACCCAATGGCTCAGGTTCCGTTGACCGTGCCTGCCGAAGTCAAAGAGAAAATGCGCCTTGCCCTGGGATTGGGCGAGCCCATGCACATCCGGTTCTGGAAATGGATTGTGCAATTCTTTTGGATAGAACCACAGGTTCTGATGGACTCGTTGTTTGGCACGTCCTTTTCCGAAGGCAAACTGCGGGTGATCTCCTGGCAGACCCGTTCGCCGGTGATGGACATCGTTGTGCAGCGCCTGCCCCAGACGCTGTGGGTTGTGGGCACCGCCTATGTGGTTGCTATCCTGATCGCGCTTCCCATCGGCATCTATTCGGCCTATCGCCAATACAGTTGGTTCGATCAGATGGGCACCTTTGTGTCGATGGTCGGCTTTTCAGTGCCGCCTTTCTTCTCGGGCGTTTTGGTGATTGTGATTTTCTCGGTCCAGCTGGGCTGGTTCCCGTCCATCTATGACACCACACATAAGGTCACAGATTGGGACAGTTTCCTGTATCAGCTGCAGCAGATGATCATGCCTGTCATGGTTTTGGCGCTGCAGATCACCGCGCAGCTCAGCCGGTTTATGCGGGCCTCCATGTTGGACAACCTGAACCAGGACTATGTGCGCACGGCGCGCGCCAAGGGTCTGGGTGAATATGTCGTGGTCATGGTACACGTCCTTCGCAACTCCATGATCCCCGTGGTCACCGTGATTGCATTGGGCATCCCTTCCATCTTTGGCGGCGCAATCATCACCGAACAGGTGTTCAAGGTGAATGGTATCGGCCAGCTTCTGATTGGTGCGATCCAGGCCAATGACCTGCCGATGGTGCAAACCCTGACCTTTATCTTTGCCGTTCTCATCGTGCTGTTTAACCTGATTGCCGATGTGCTGTATGGCATTCTCGATCCGAGGATCCGCTATGACTGAGTTGAGCAACCCCGTCCCCACCGCGCCACCGCGCAGCCAGTGGCTGGATATCTGGGACCAGTTCAAATCCCACCGAGGGGCCTTGATGGGGGGCCTCCTGTTTGCCTTCATTTTGCTGGCGGTGCTGGTCGGTCCGTTTGTCTATTGGAACGACGCGAAATTTGTCCCCACGGGACGTGATTTCTTGAAACTGCGGGACATGCGCCCGATCTACACAGCGCTTTGGGACAGCGGCGCCAAGATGGACTGGGCCTATCCGCTCGGCACCGACAACTTGGGGCGCGATACGCTGGCGCGTCTGATGTTCGGAGGCCGTGTGTCCATTGCTGTTGGCATGGCAGCCATGGTGCTGGCACTTGTTCTTGGCACGCTGGTGGGAGTGGTAGCAGGCTATTTCAAAAGGCTTGACGGCGTTTTGATGCGCCTGACCGACCTGTTTCTCGCGCTGCCGCTTCTGCCGATGATCCTGGTGGCCGCGGTTCTGTTCCGTGAGGCGCTGTCTCAGGCGATTGGCCCTGAGGGCGGTATCTTTGTCCTGATTGTTTGCCTGATCGGGATTACCAGCTGGATGCCAACAGCCCGGATCGTACGCGGCGATGTGCTGGCGCTGAAAGAACGCGAATTTGTGCTGGCTGCGCGTTCTGTCGGCACCACAAGCACCAAGATGGTGCTGCGTCACATCCTGCCAAATGTCCTGTCGCCCATCATGGTTTCAGCAACACTGGGCATTGCAACGGCGATTATCGCAGAAAGCTCGCTGTCGTTCCTTGGCTTTGGCTTCCCACCAGATTTCCCGACATGGGGGCGCTTGCTGAACGACTCCGTTGATAGGATGATCCTTTACCCAGAGCGGGTGATTTTTCCAGGGTTGCTGATCTCACTCACGGTGCTGAGCGTGAATTATCTTGGCGACGGGCTGCGCGACGCGCTTGATCCCCGCATCCGCGGCCGATAACACCCGCGCCAAGGACATGACAACGGCCCTCATTCAGCGAGAATGGGGGCCGTGTTTGTTTCCTCTTCCGTGTCTTTCAGACTGATCGCCAAAGCGTAGGGCAGCGTGTCCATCCGGCCCAGATAAATGTAATCCAACGAGATCCCGAACCGCGCGCAGATTGAAAGGGCGCCGTCCAGGGAGATCCGAAAATCACCGGATTCCCACTGCGAATAAGACTTTACCGAAACGCCTGCCTGTTCTGCAAAGCGTTTGCTTGAGAGATCGTAAAAACTTCGAACCAATCGCAGCCGGTTGGCAATCTCTGAAAAACGACCGTCCACTTTTTTGAGTGACATGGGTTTCACCGTTATTCTGACCAAACTCCGGTCAGAATAACCCAATAAGTTGACATCTAAGAATGACGCACATCACATAAGGTGAAATCAATGTAAACTTTTCTTGATCCGCTGAACCATCAACCAAACAATAAAAATAACAGGCAGTGTGACAACTGCGGTCAACGTCCCCTTGGAAATATCCAGCGCCTTGGTCAGCGGATACAAGGCATAGGACGCCAGAGAGACCGCATAGTAGCTGATCGCCACCACCGAAAGGCCTTCGACTGTGTGCTGCAGGCGTAACGCCAGATCAGCGCGGCGGTCCATACTTTCAAGCAAGGCCTGGTTTTGCGCACTGCGCTCAACATCGACACGGGTTCGCAACAACTCGCCCGCTCGCCTTGCCCGATCCGCCAACGCCGCCAACCGCGACTCAGTCGACTTCACGGTGCGCATTGCTGGCTCATACCGGCGCAGCATAAACTCTGCAAAGGTCTGATAGCCCTGAAACCGTTCCTCTCGTAGCAACTCGACCCGCTGAGAAACCAACGCCTGATAGGCTCCGGTTGCGCCAAAACGGAACGCAGATCGCGCGCCAAGGGATTCAAGCTCGGCAGCGACGGTCAGAAGCTGGTTCAACGTCGCCTCTGCCTTGACCGACTGTCCGGTCATCTGCTGCATCATCTCGCTCAGATGCGTGTCGAGCGCGCCGATGGTTGGGGCCAATCCACGCGCGCGCGAAAAACCCAGCATCGACATGGCGCGATAGGTCTCCACTTCGCACAGTCTCTGGACCACACGACCAATCCGTTTGGGTCCCGTGCCCTCACTCACGTAGACCGCAAATCGCATGTGGCCTGCGACATCGATACGGAAATCCCCCGCCAGAACCGCACTATCACCCAGAACGCGCGACACGGTTAAGCTTTCGGGGACCATCCAATGTTCCAGACTTTTGCGGATCTCCGCTTCCTCTGGCCGCTCCACCACCCGGATCATCGCGGATGCAATAACCTGCCCCGGCGCTTTGGCCATCCAATCGCTTGGAAACGCCTCAAAATCTGCAGGATCATACGGGCGATCCCCGACGCCTTCGCAATAGAGCATATAGCTGACAAATTCTGTGTGCTGCTCCCATTTGAGCTGGTACCGCCCAAGGGTCGCCGAATGATGCGTGGCACCCGGCACCGGGTGAGACACGCCGTAACGATCTAGAAGCTCCACCAGATGCTCCACGTCCTTTGTCCGGTCCCGCGCCACCGCTTCGGTCGGTTGCTTCACTGCAAAATAGATCACAGTGCTGGGCGCGCTGATCGCCGGGAAAGGGCGCGCGTGAAGCTCATTCGCCAATTGATAGCGCAGCGGGTGGTCCTGAATCGTGGTCATTGGCGGCTCCTTCGTCATTTCCGAACCCTAGTGCAGCCAAAATGATTTGTAAATAATACCTTTTGTTTCAATGAGTTAAGGGGATGCAAAAGTATACACAATGACAACACAGCGACACCCCATCTTCGACAGAGAAGTATAGGAAACCGACATCGCAGCTTTCACAACAACAGATCTCCCCCGCAGTTTTCCCAAGTAACGCATTGGAGAGAAACAAAAAGGGGGCGCAGCGGATATGTGCTACGCCCTCTCGGCTGATCCAAACCTACGGCCGGCTTTTCTGGTCAGGACGCAACCACCCTGGCCGCTGCAAACCCTGCAACACGCGCGCCATAGTCATAGGCCGACTTCAGATCCCCCGCACGCGGTGCTTGTTCAGGAGACGAATCCGCGGGTGAGGTTGCAAAGGCGCCGGCGCTTCCGCCCGCCCAGTTTCGGTCTTCCGGGGTGCTGTCCAACAGGTTTGCAGGCTTCTGGTTCAAAGACACCCACAACATCCCATGCTGGCCGGACAGGACGCGGAAATAGTTCATCGTCTCCCCTTTGTCGCCAAGATTGCTTCCGGAGTTGGTAAAGCCGCCTGCAAATTTATCGGCCCAAGCTTCTTCGTACCAGCGTTTGGACGTTTCATCAGCAAAGCGCTTAAACTGCCAGGGAACCCCACCCATGTAAGTTGGCGCGCCAAAGATCAGCGCATCTGCTGCATCTGCGGCTTCCCAGACCTCTGCTGAGACGACGCCGTCTTCGGGGATCGCCCACAGACGGGCCTCGCCTTTGGTTTTAGCGCCTTCCAGTACCGCTTCGGCCTGTTTTGCGGTGTGGCCGTAGCCCGAGAAATAAATGATTTCGATCCGTGCCATTTGCACTCTCCTTCTTGGTTGAAAAGAAGAGATGGCAGCCCTACTTTCAGAAAGTAAGTAATTACCAAAGAGTAACCGGTTACCAAAATGAAAGTAAAAGGCGCATCCTGTATCTCTTGCCCGATGGACCCGGTCTTGAAGGCCGTCACTGGGCGATGGACCACCACCATTCTGTGGCACCTGTCCAGCGAAGGCCCCTTGCGGTTTGGCGCACTGATGGGGCTGATGCCGGAAATTTCCGCCAAGGTTCTGACCGACCGGCTGAAAATGCTAGAGAGGAACGGCATCGTCCTGCGCACGCAAAAACCGACGATCCCTCCGGAAGTCAGCTACGAGATGACGGAACACGGGCGCGATCTGCATCAGGCCCTGCGGTCTTTGCATGAGGTGGCGCTGAAATGGGATGCGGAAGGCTGGAAACCCGGCGAAGGCTTCCCCGAAGACCCTCTGCCCCGCGCGGCGGAATAGGCTGCAAAAACAAAAAACCCCACCAGCCCGGCGGGGTTCTTTGTTTCGATTTTTGACCTCTTAGCTGATGAGCGTCAGCAGGCTGTCCAGCGAGGCCTTTGCGTCGCCGTAGAACATGCGGGTGTTCTCTTTGTAGAACAACGGGTTCTCGATGCCGGAGTAGCCTGTGCCCTGCCCCCGTTTGGAGACAAACACCTGTTTCGCTTTCCAGCATTCCAGAACCGGCATGCCGGCGATAGGCGAGTTCGGATCTTCCTGCGCCGCCGGGTTCACGATGTCATTGGAGCCAATCACAATCGCCACGTCGGTTTCCGGGAAGTCGTCGTTGATCTCTTCCATCTCCAGCACGATGTCATAGGGCACTTTGGCCTCGGCCAAGAGAACATTCATATGGCCTGGCAGACGCCCCGCAACCGGGTGGATCGCAAAGCGCACGTTCTTGCCTTTGGCGCGCAGACGACGGGTCAACTCCGCCACATTCTGCTGGGCCTGCGCAACCGCCATACCGTAGCCCGGAATGATGACAACGCTGTCGGCCTCTTCCAGAGCTGCGGCAACACCGTCCGCGTCAATGGCAATCTGCTCCCCTTCGACTTCCATCGCCGGACCTGTCGTGCCGCCAAAGCCGCCCAGGATCACGGACACGAACGACCGGTTCATCGCCTTACACATGATGTAGGACAGGATCGCACCTGACGAGCCCACCAGCGCGCCGACCACAATCAGCAGGTCGTTGCCCAGCGAGAAACCAATCGCTGCAGCCGCCCAACCCGAATAGGAGTTCAGCATGGAGACAACAACCGGCATATCCGCGCCACCGATGCCCATGATCAGGTGATACCCGATGAACAGCGCCGCCAGGGTCATGATGAACAGCGGGAAGAAGCCGCCGGTGCTCATGTACCAGATCAGCGCAATAACCGAGATTGCAGCCGCCGCGATGTTCAGCAGATGCCCACCCGGCAGTTTGGTCGCAGCCGAGGTCACCTTGCCCGACAGTTTGCCATAGGCGATCACGGACCCGGTAAAGGTCACCGCACCGATAAAGACGCCCAGGAACAGTTCAACCCGCAGGATGCCGATTTCCACGCCGTCTTTCTTGGCCAGAAGGGCTGCAAAGCCTTCCAGTGCCTTCTTGGCGCTGTCGTCCATCGCCAGAACACGGCCCAGCTCGATATGGGCGTTAAAGCCCACGAACACCGCCGCAAGACCAACCAGCGCGTGCATGCCGGCCACCAGTTCCGGCATCTGGGTCATTTCGACCTTGGACGCCAGCATATAGCCGATCAGGCCGCCACCTGCGATCAGCAGAACCGACAGAACCCACAGGCCCGATCCCGGACCGATGAGGGTTGCAAACACCGCCAGCGCCATGCCGACAATGCCATACCATACAGCGCGCTTTGCGCTTTCCTGACCAGAGAGACCACCCAAGGACAGGATGAAGAGAACAGCAGCCACAACATAGGCCGCAGTGGTAAATCCGAATTCCATCTACCCGTACTCCTTAGGATTTCTGGAACATGGCGAGCATACGCCGTGTCACGAGGAAGCCGCCAAAGATGTTGATCCCGGCCATAAAGACGGACAATGCGCCCAAGAGGATCACCAGGAAGGAGCCCGATCCGATCTGCATCAGCGCCCCTAGAATGATGATCGAAGAGATCGCATTGGTGACAGCCATCAGCGGTGTGTGCAAGCTGTGCGACACGTTCCAGATCACCTGGAACCCGATGAAAACAGACAGAACAAACACGATGAAGTGCTGCATAAAGCTGGCCGGCGCGATCAGGCCGACCCCCAGCAGAAGGGCCGCACCAACCGCCAACAGGGTCACCTGCTGTTTGGTCTGCGCCTTGAAGTCTGCCACTTCCTTGGCACGTTTCTCTTCAGGCGTCAGCTCGGGCACAACTTCCTTGGGCTTGGCCGCGATTGCCTTCACTTTTGGCGGCGGCGGCGGGAAGGTGATGTCACCTTCAAAGGTAACGGTCGCGCCACGGATCACGTCGTCTTCCATGTTGTGATTGATCTGACCGTCTTTTTCAGGGGTCAGATCGGTCATCATGTGACGGATGTTTGTTGCGTAAAGGTTGGAGGACTGGGTCGCCATCCGGCTTGGGAAGTCGGTATAGCCGATGATGGTCACGCCATTGTCGGTGACAACCTTCTGATCCTTGATGGTGCCTTCGACGTTGCCACCGCGTTCAGCGGCAAGGTCGACAATGACCGAACCCGGCTTCATCGCCTGAACCATATCTTCCAGCCACAGTTTCGGAGCCGGACGGTTCGGGATCAGCGCGGTGGTGATGACGATGTCGATGTCTGGTGCAATCTCGCGGAACTTGGCAAGCTGTGCGTTGCGGAATTCCTCAGACTGAACAGAAGCATAACCGCCGGTGGCTGCGCCATCCTGCTGCTCTTCTTCGAAATCCAGATAGACGAATTCAGCGCCCATGCTTTCGACCTGCTCCGCCACTTCGGGACGCACGTCAAACGCATAGGTGATCGCGCCCAGCGAGGTGGATGTCCCGATTGCGGCCAGACCAGCCACACCGGCGCCGACGATCAGAACCTTGGCCGGGGGAACCTTACCCGCCGCAGTCACCTGACCGGTGAAGAAGCGACCAAAGTTGTTGCCCGCTTCGATCACCGCACGGTAGCCCGCGATATTGGCCATGGAGGACAGCGCGTCCATCTTCTGTGCGCGCGAAATACGGGGCACCATTTCCATGGCGATGACATTTGCGCCCGAGGTTTTAGCAGCCTCCATACCCGCTTCATTCCCGGCTGGGTTGAAGAAGGAGATCAGCGTCTTACCCTTGTCCAGGTAGGTGAGTTCGGACTCATCTGGTTCGCGAACCTTGGCGACGATATCAACGGCCTTCCACAGTTCGGCTGCCCCGTCGATCACTTCGACACCGGCCTCTTTGTAGAGGTCATCGCTGAAACCCGCTGCCACACCGGCACCACTTTCAATTGCGCATTCATACCCCAGCTTCTGCAGCTGGCGCGCCGAGTCCGGGGTCATCGCAACCCGCGCCTCCCCGGCGAAAGATTCTTTTGGCGTACCTAATTTCACGTACGTTCCCCTTCGTTTGTCACGTCCTCACCCACTCCGGTTTGGATCGTAATTTTGAAATCCAGACCGCGAAACTCGACTTGCAAGTTCGCCGTATTCTTGGTGCAAGTCCAGCACCACTCTAAAAGGCCGCTAGATCCATCGTCGCGTCCTTTTCCTATATTTCGCCCAATCGTCCGGGAACTGAGACTTTAGCCGCAGCTCTTCCGCTCGAATAAACCTGTGTTGCAACACCCAAATGAACAGTGCCACGATGGCCAAAGACGCCCAGGTTCCAACCCAGACAACAACGCCAAGCAATACCAAAACATCGGATACATAGATCGGATTTCTGGTTAGCCTGAAAACACCGTTGGTCACAAGATAGGTAGCGTTATCATGGGGATGGACCGTTGTATGAAAGCGTCGCATCTGGAGGATCGCCGCCAATGTCACAGCCGCCGCAGCCCCCCACAGCAGCCAGATCATCGCCGAAGGAAACCAATGGCGCATCGGCGCGCCCAAGGGCAACCAACCACCTTGAACCCAGACAATTGCCATCGCCAACAAGAGCCAAACCGGAGGTATATCCAGCCACCGCTTTGCTAAATTTCCACTCACAATCGGACTCTTCCCCTATTCTCCACGCAATATAGTTTCGCGAACAAATGCAAATTGGTCTTGCGACAAGCTGTCACAGATTAGGGGAAAAGGAACAAAAACAGCTAAAAAGCGGCATGCGAAAGACGATTTCCGCAATGCAGCATTTTTGGCGACCAATATTCTGTTCTCGTCGAGCCTTAGCGCAGTTTTCACTTTCCGAAAAGCTCATGCATACACTGGTACACCAAAAATCATCCCCTGGCCACGCCAATTGCCCCGTTTTTCATCGCTTTGCAGAGATTTAACATAAGCCAGATTCAGGCGGTGCCCCGGTCGCCGACAGGCACCCCACCGCGAGTCGGGCAGCGCCATCGGCGGAGAATTGCGGAGCAAGACAGATGCCATCACACCGTAAAACAGCACGGCACATGGGCAAGCGGTTTAAGGGGGGTGTGGCACCATAGGATGGCAGGCGTGAAACACGCATCGCCCCGGGGCACACGACGACATCAGATCGCATTAGCGCTCTGGATCGAACAATGCAGCCGGGGCATTCAAACCGCTCAGGTTGAACGCACTTGCCCACAAACCCACCTGTCACATCTCCCAAGAGGTGGCCACAACACTATGTTTTGCGCAGCAAAGGACAGCTGATCCCCGCTACAGAAGGGGAAGCCTGACAGGGTTAGCGGCCTGCCCAACTGTGAACGGCCTCGCCGAAGGCCTCGAACAAGGGGCGTGAGACAGGATCGGTTGGCGCGCGGTATTCCGGGTGCCACTGGACCGCCATGGTAAATCCAGGCGCGTCCTTGATATAGATTGCTTCCGGCGTACCGTCTTCGGCCTGACCATCCACAACCACACGCTGCCCCGGCTCCTTAATGCCCTGCCCGTGCAAAGTATTTGTCATCACCTTGTCGCATCCGAACAGACGGGCAAACGGACCATCCGGCTGGAACATCACATGGTGACGCAGGGCAAATTTCTCTTCCAGGGTGCCATTCGGCGGCATCCTATGGTTCATCCGGCCCGGCAAATCGCGAATTTCAGGATAGAGCGTGCCGCCCATGGCCACGTTGACCTCTTGGAAACCGCGGCAGATGCCCAAAAACGGCTGACCGCGCTCCACACAGGCGCGCACCAAAGGCAAGGTGATCGCATCGCGCGCCCGGTCAAAGGCACCATGCGCCTCGGTCTCGGGCTCGCCATATTCACTGGGGTGAACATTGGGCCGTCCACCGGTCAACAAAAACCCGTCAAAAGTGTCCAGCAATTCCTCGACAGAGACAAATCGCGGATCCGACGGGATCATCAGAGGAAGGCAACCGGCCACATCGGCAACCGCCTCGGAATTCATGGTGCCGCCGGCATGTACCGGGTAGCTCTCATCCAGAAGGTAGGCGTTTCCAATAATCCCGACGCGCGGACGCGACATGTGGCACCTCTTTTTTGTCATTCCGTACTGCGTGCATCCTTTCACGCATGAGAGTTTTCCTACAGCTTTGGTGCGCTGTTTGACAACTCCACAGACCAGCGCAGGCGACTGTGGACAGGCGCACAAAATTAGCTGCGGCAGAATGCGTAATAAATTAGCATGACCCACCTCTATTGTCGCAGGTCTTTCTTAAAGACTGGCTAAACAGCCTTTCCACGTCGGTGTCAGGTTTCCGGAACAAAGCCAGCCGCTTCGATACCTGCGGCACCTGCGATGGCATCATTGTCGGACGTGTCGCCAGTGACCCCGACAGCGCCGATGATCTCTCCGGCGCTGTCACGCACCAGAACTCCGCCCGGAACCGGTACAACCTGCCCGCCGTAAACGCCGTTTACAGCCGCCATAAAATAGGCCTGTTGTTCGGCACGTGCCATCTGCGCGCTGCCAGACAGACCAAGCATCACCGCGCCATAAGCCTTGCCCTGTGCAATGCCGAAACGCCCCGGCGCGGCACCATCTTCGCGTTCGAATGCAAGGACATGCCCGCCCGCATCCAGAACCACAACCGAGAGCGGCTTTAACCCGATCTCGCGCCCTTTGGCACGTGTGGCGTCAATGATGGTTTTGGCCTGCGCTAATGAAATCGCCATGGTTCTCTCTCTGGTTCTGACGTGCAAAAGGGGCAAAATATGCGCTGCCCCTTCGGTTTGGTTTGAAAATCTCAGAGCTCAGCCTTCAACTGAAGGCGGCGTTTGTGCAGCACCGGCTCGGTATAGCCTGAAGGTTGCACACGGCCTTTGAACACAAGATCGCAGGCCGCCTGAAAGGCAATTCCGTCGAACCCCGGTGCCATCGGTGTATAAGACGGATCATGCGCATTCTGGCCATCCACTACGACGGCCATCTTTTGCATGGCAGCCATCACCCGCTCTTTGTTTACGACACCGTGGTGCAGCCAGTTCGCCAGCGCCTGGGAGGATATCCGGCAGGTCGCGCGGTCTTCCATCAGGCCCACATTGTTGATGTCCGGCACTTTGGAGCAGCCAACCCCCTGATCCACCCAGCGCACCACATAGCCCAAGATCCCCTGAGCGTTGTTTTCGATCTCTTTTGCGATGGTCTCGTCGCTCAGGTTTTCACCATGCATCACCGGGATGGTCAGCAAATCGGACAGGCGACCGCGCGCGCCGCCTGCTTTGATGTCCTCCTGAACGGCTGAAACTTCCACCGCATGGTAATGCATCACATGCAGCGTGGCGGCAGTGGGGGATGGCACCCAGGCACATGTAGCACCGGATTGCGGGTGACCGATCTTGGCCTCCAACATTTCCGCCATGCGATCCGGCATGGCCCACATGCCCTTGCCGATTTGCGCGCGCCCTTTCAGCCCACAGGCCAGTCCGATATCCACGTTGCGATCTTCATAAGAGGCAATCCAGGGCGTCGACTTCATCTCTCCCTTGGGCAGCATCGGCCCCGCTTCCATAGATGTGTGGATCTCATCTCCGGTGCGATCAAGGAAGCCGGTGTTGATAAAGGCGACACGCGATTTCGCCGCGCGGATACATTCCTTGAGGTTCACGCTGGTGCGGCGTTCCTCGTCCATGATCCCGATCTTGACGGTATTGCGCGGCAGGCCAAGCGCGTCTTCAACGTGATCAAAGATCTTGACGGCAAAGGCCACTTCATCGGGGCCGTGCATCTTGGGCTTCACCACATAAACCGAGCCGGTGTCGGAATTTCCGCCCTCTGCTTTCAGGTCGTGCATGGCAATCATCACAGTCACCATCGCATCCAGCAGACCTTCGCCGGCCTCACGCCCTTGTGCATCCAGGACGGCGGGTGTGGTCATCAAATGGCCCACATTGCGCACCAGCAACAGCGAACGGCATTTAACCGGGATCGCGGAGCCATCCGCTGCGGTATAGTGCACATCCTCATAGAGTTTGCGGGTAACGATCCGGCCGCCCTTGTCAAAGGTCTCGGTCAGATCGCGCTTCATCAAACCCAACCAGTTGGAATAGGCGACAACCTTATCGGCTGCATCAACACAGGCCACAGAATCCTCGCAGTCCATAATCGTTGACAGCGCGGATTCCAGGTTCACCGCCGCGATATGGGCCGGGTCGGTCTGGCCGATTTCGTTTTCTGCATTGATCAGAATTTCAATCTTCAACCCGTTATTCTGAAACAGGAAGCCTTTCCAATCACCCTGCTCCATATGGCCCAGATACTGATTTGTATCTTTCAGCGGGGCTTTGGCGACATCCGTCACCTCGGCCCAGCGGGTACCCGCCAACGGCAGGGCTTCATCCAGGAAGGCTTTGGCACGCGCAATCACCCGCGCCCCACGGTCCCGATCATAACCTGTGCCCGTTGGCAGGTCGCCCAGCGCGTCCGTACCATAGAGCGCATCATACAGATTGCCCCAACGCGCGTTGGCAGCGTTCAGCGCAAAGCGCGCATTGGTAATCGGCACCACCAGCTGCGGTCCGGACATCTGCGCGATCTCAGGATCTACATGCGTTGTCTCGATCTCAAAATCTTCACCTTCGGGCAGAAGATAGCCGATCTCACGCAGGAAAGCCTCATAGGCCGCCCCGTCATGAGGCTGACCTTTGTGTTCTACATGCCACGCGTCAATCTTGCCCTGTAATTCAGCACGTCTGGCAAGAAGCGCGCGGTTTTCACCCCCCATCCCGTTGACCAGTGCATCAAGCCCAGCCCAGAATGCCTCAGCCGTTACATCTGTGCCCGGCAACGCCCGGGTTTCAATAAAGCTGGCCAGTTCTTCTGCAACCTGCAAACCATTGATCGCGCGCATATCATTCTCCCCGCCATTCATGCTGTTCACCCAGATTTATGGGAAGTCGCCCCATCATTGCAATTAAACTGGTAAAGTAATTTTACCAATTCGCAAATAGGCTTTTCAAAAATATCAGATCTATGGGGCGCGGATCTGGTCGACCACAAGGGTAAGAGCCATCAAATCCTCGCCATACCCTTGCTGCGCCCGGCTATCGCTCCTACTGATAGAAAAACCGGCACGTGCCACGCAGAAACGACCACAGAACAGGATCCGACGCGATGAAAGACGCTTCCCCCGCCAGCGCTCCGCAGACCTTCTACCTCAAGGACTACACGCCCTTTGGGTTTGATGTGGAAGAGGTCGCACTGACCTTTCAACTGGCACCCGAAGCCACGCGGGTCATAAGCAAAATCCGCTTTGCCCCCAAAGCAGACGCAGCCGACCCACGCTTCTTTCTGCACGGCGAAGAGCTGAAACTGATCTGGGCCAAGGTAGACGGCACTGATGTTTCGCCCAGTTTGATCGACGGCGGTTTGGAATGCGCTGTGCCGGATCAGCCCTTCACCTGGGAAGCCGAGGTGGAAATCAACCCCAAGGGCAACACCGCTCTGGAGGGGCTTTATATGTCAAACGGCATGTATTGCACCCAATGTGAGGCCGAGGGCTTCCGCAAAATCACCTATTACCCAGACCGACCGGATGTGATGTCCACCTTTACCGTGCGTATCGAAGGTCGCGAACCTGTGCTTCTGTCCAATGGCAACCCCGGCGCCACGGGGGATGGCTTTGCGGAGTGGCATGATCCCTGGCCGAAACCGGCCTATCTGTTCGCGCTGGTGGCGGGTGATCTGGTCAATCATCCCGATCGCTTCACCACAAAATCCAGCAAGGATGTCGAACTGAATATCTGGGTTCGTCCAGGGGATGAGGGTAAATGCGCCTTTGGCATGGAAGCGCTGAAAAAATCCATGACCTGGGATGAAGAGGTCTATGGGCGCGAATATGACCTGGACATTTTCAACATTGTGGCCGTGGATGACTTCAATATGGGCGCAATGGAGAACAAAGGGTTGAACATTTTCAACTCTTCCTGCGTTTTAGCCTCTCCCGAGACGTCGACAGATGCGAATTTCGAACGGATCGAGGCGATCATCGCCCATGAGTATTTTCACAATTGGACCGGCAACCGGATCACCTGCCGCGATTGGTTCCAGCTGTGCCTGAAAGAGGGGCTGACCGTCTACCGTGACGCCCAATTCACGTCGGACATGCGCTCTGCCCCGGTAAAGCGCATCGACGACGTCATTACCCTGCGCGCGCGCCAGTTCCCCGAAGACGGCGGCCCGCTGGCGCATCCACCGCGCCCGGAAGAGTTTCAGGAGATCAACAACTTCTATACCGCTACGGTTTACGAAAAAGGAGCCGAGGTCATCGGCATGCTGAAGCGGCTGGTTGGCGATGACGCCTATTACAGGGCGCTGGACCTCTATTTCGACCGTCACGACGGGCAGGCCTGCACCATCGAAGACTGGCTGAAAGTCTTTGAGGACGCGACCGGTCGCGATATGGCTCAGTTCAAACTGTGGTACAGTCAGGCTGGCACGCCGCGGGTCAAAGTCACCGAAGCCTTTGAAGGGAACACGCTGACCCTCACCTTCGAACAGGCAACGCCCCCCACCCCCGGCCAGCCAGATAAAGCCCCGCGGGTCATCCCGATTGCAGTCGGCCTGCTGGGCGACAATGGCGATGAGATCCAGCCAACCAAAGTGCTTGAGCTGACCGGGACCAAACAGAGCTTTACCTTTGACGGGCTGGCCGCAAAACCCGTTGCGTCGATCCTGCGCGAGTTTTCAGCACCCGTTATCCTGGAACGCCAGATCTCCAATTCCGAACGCGCCTTCCTACTGGCCCATGACACCGACCCGTTTAACCGCTGGGAGGCGGGCAATGCGCTGGCCACTGACACGCGGTTGCGGATGGTTCTGGACGGGGCTGCGCCGGATGCGGACTATCTGGATGCGCTGATAAAACTGGTGCGCGACGACAGCCAGGATCCGGCTTTCCGCGCCCTGGTGCTGCAACCTCCAAGCCAAGCACAGATTGCGCAGATCCTGTTTGAACAGGGCCACACACCGGATCCCGACAAGATCTACGATGCGGCA
This sequence comes from Epibacterium sp. ABZ3_068, assembly GCF_056159265.1. Lineage (NCBI taxonomy): Bacteria > Pseudomonadati > Pseudomonadota > Alphaproteobacteria > Rhodobacterales > Roseobacteraceae > Epibacterium > Epibacterium sp. ABZ3_068. The sequence continues at coordinate 2,593,584 of NZ_JBSWUV010000001.1, read as the reverse complement.
GAGACATTCACCCAAAGCCTTGCCCAGGCTCTGTCGGACAGCCTGCCGCGCCTTTATGCGGACACAACTGTGGACGGCCCCTATAAACCCGACGCCGAAGGATCCGGCAAACGCGCGCTCAATGGGGCAATCCTCTCCCTGCTGACCCGGATGGACGCAGGTGCAGCAGCGGCGCGGCAGTTTGAATCCGCCGACAATATGACCCTTCAGTATGCAGCTCTTGCCTGCCTCCTACGTGCGGAAAAAGGCGACAGCCAATCCCAGGCGTTTTTTGACCAATGGAAAGACGACCGTCTGGTCATGGACAAATGGTTCGCCCTGCAGGTTGCAACCACCAAACCAGGGAAAACTGCAGACACCGCGCGTGCCCTATGTGCCCACCCGCTCTTTACCATCAAGAACCCGAACCGGTTCCGCGCGGTGATGGGGGCATTGGCCGGCCACCACGCGGGTTTCCATGCCATCAGCGGTGCTGGCTATGATCTCTTGGCAGAGAAACTTGCAGAGCTGGATGCCCTGAACCCGCAGACCACGGCCCGCATGTGCGCAGCCTTCCAAACCTGGACCAGATATGACTCCACACGTCAGGACCTCATTCGTGCAGCGCTTGAACGGATCAAAGCGATCAACGGCCTGAGCCGCGACACCAACGAAATGGTCAGCCGCATTCTGGAAGCCTAAGACATTGAACTGCGTCGCAATTTTGCGGCGCAGTTTCCACATCTTGGACAATCACCGCACTTCGGCCGAGATCGTTAAAATAGAAAGTACATTTTTTGCGCTGACGCTCCGGGAAATCCCCACAAAGGCCATTTTTGCGCCCCAAATTCCAAAGATCTTGAGCGGACCCATGATGCTGCCAATCTGCGGAAAAACTGCATGCTCAAAACACCTCGCCCTGCGGCGGCTACGCTGCTGCGTACCCTTGCTCCCCTGTCCAAGGCAACCTGCCCGATACGCGCACGCTTGCGTAAACTTTCGGGATTGGGACTGACTGCCAAACACAGAGCGGAGCTCTCGGAGACCGAAGATCTGTCAGACCGAGTGACGATCCCGGTGCAGACCCAAAGCGAGGATGAACGTCAAAGCCAGGAAGCGCGCGACACCGGACTGTTTCTGGCGCGTCAGGAACGCTGGGACGATGTCGTGTCGGCCATCAAAGACGCAGATCGCACCCGCGCGGCAACAGGTGCGGGCCTGCCGATTGCCGATCTTCTGGCATTTGGGGCGCGATCTGATGTGGTTCACGGCGTCGAACAGGCGCTCGAAATGTGCCTCTCCCCCGAAGCCCAACCGTTATTGGCTGGCGTCATGGCGCTGGAAGAGGCGCGTCTGGACATTGGAAGCGATGCGTTCATGGTCGCCTTGGTCGCATTGACCCATATGGACATCGGTTGGGCTTGGCGCAGCGAGGCTGCAATTACCCTTGCCGCCAGCACCTTTGAAAACCGGGCACAGGCCCATTTCAAACGCGCATGGGCTTTGATGCACCCCCTGGCCGAAGTGGCACAGGACAGCCCCTTTTTGCAGGGGGCTTATTGCGCTGCGATGGCGACGCAGGAGTTTCCCCCTGTAAAAGTGGCGGATGCCTTTGCCCGTTTGATCGACCTGGATCCTCTGAACTATCGCAATATGCGCGCGCTTGGGGCTGCCATGTCTCCGACCCGTTTGGGCCAGGCCAAAACGCTCGAGCTGGAGGCGCGCCGCACGGCTGCGCTGACCCAGTCGATTTGGGGCGCTGGTGGATATACATGGACCTACTTCGACGCGCTTGCCTCGCAGGATCAGGCCTGCTTGTCCTTGGATGTGCCGTTCTTCATGGAAGGGTTACGTGATATCGTCGAAAACCGCCCCTCACAAGAGACGGTCAACCTGTTGGTTGCCTTCTGCGCCATTGGTCTTGAGCATAAATGCGAAGCCACACCCCAAGCCGATACGGTGCGTCGTCAGATCGCCAAGGCGTCAGACTGGCTGGTGCGCAACCATTTGCAAGAAATCCACCCGTTTCACTGGGCCCATGCGTCCCTCGGGTTTGCCAACAATGCCGCCATCCCGTCTCCACGTCGGTTTTCGGCACGGGGCAAAGCCGACGCGCATCGTTTCCTGCAACAGTGCTTCCGCGAAGAACTGGCGCAAGGGCATCAGATTGAATTCTCGCCCACCGGACTGGAAGTGCACCCGACATAAGGGTCGGGTGCAAAGGGGCGCTGTTTCTATTTCTTTTTGAACGCATCCAAAAGAGCGGCTCCCAAAGCCCCGGTGTCAGAGCCCCCGTTTCGGGATTTTCCCGTGCTCCCTTTGGGCGGATGTGCAGACATCTGCCCGGATCGTCCCTGCCCCGAAAGAGCCTGTCCCGAAAGAGCCTGCCCCGCAGATCGACCCTGGCCGCGCGGCGCGGCACCGGTGCTGCGCCCGCCCCTGTCGGAACGTGCGTCACGTTCCTGTTTGGCCGAGGCTCCGCCATCCTTGCGCATTGTCAGCCCGATACGTTTGCGCGCAACGTCGACCTCCGTCACCGTGACCTTGACCACCTGCCCGGTTTTTACCACCTCATGCGGGTCTTTGACAAAGCGATCCGCAAGCTGGCTCACATGGACCAGCCCATCCTGATGGACCCCAATATCCACAAAGGCGCCAAAGGCTGCCACATTGGTCACGGTACCTTCCAGCACCATACCCGGTTTCAGATCCGTGATCTGCTCCACCCCATCGGTAAAGGTTGCGGTCTTGAAGGAAGGGCGCGGGTCACGTCCGGGTTTATCGAGTTCCGACAGGATGTCACGCACGGTCGGCAAGCCGAAAGTCTCATCCACAAAATCCTCAGCCCGGATCCCGGCCAGCGCGGCGCTGTCTCCCATAATCTCGCGGATATCACGCCCACAGGCCGATACGATCTTGCGCGCCACCGCATAGGCTTCGGGGTGCACGGCCGAAGCATCCAAGGGTTCCTTGCCATCTCGGATCCGCAGGAAACCGGCACATTGCTCAAAGGCCTTGGGGCCAAGGCGCGCCACTTTCAGCAGCTCGCGCCTGGATTGGAACGCACCGTTCTGGTCCCGATGGGCCACAACAGCCTCAGCCAGGCCAGGCCCCAGGCCCGACACCCGCGCCAGCAAGGGCGCTGAGGCCATGTTGAGATCGACGCCAACCGCATTCACCACATCCTCGATCACCGCATCCAGCGATTTTGACAGTTTGTGCTGGTCCACATCATGCTGGTATTGGCCGACCCCAATGCTCTTGGGTTCGATCTTCACCAGCTCCGCCAGCGGGTCCTGCAAACGTCGGGCGATCGACACGGCACCGCGCAAAGACACGTCCAGATCCGGAAACTCCCGCGCCGCCAACTCAGACGCGGAATAGACCGAGGCCCCAGCTTCAGAGACAACAACTTTGGTCGGCGCCTTCACTTTGGCAGGCAGGTTCTTCAAAACCTCAGCCACCATCCGCTCCGTTTCGCGGCTGGCGGTGCCATTGCCGATGGCAACCAGTTCAACGCCATGGGTCGCGATCAGTTTCAGAATCTCCACCTGCGCGCCCCGCAAGTCATTCTTGGGCTGAAACGGGTAAAGGGTCGCTGTGGCCACCAATTTCCCGGTTGCATCAACCACTGCCGCTTTGACGCCGGTGCGAATGCCCGGGTCCAACCCAAGCGTCGGTCGCGCACCGGCTGGCGCGGCAAACAGCAGGTCCTTGAGGTTGCGTGCAAAGACATCAATGGCCTCATCCTGCGCCCGCCCGCGCAGATCGCCTATCAGTTCCAGCATCAGGGACAGCGACAGCTTGACCCGCCAGGCCCAGCCCGCCACTTTGCGCAGCCAGATGTCACCTTTACCCTGCCCCTTTGCCCCCAGTTCCGCAGCTACCATCGCCTCTGCGCGCGACACACCATCTTCTCCGCCCGGTGCCACATCCACGGTCAACACACCTTCGTTCGATCCCCGCAGCATCGCCAGAGCCCGGTGCGAGGGTACTTTTGACCAGGCTTCGATATGATCGAAATAGTCGGAAAATTTTGCCCCTGCCTGCTCCTGCCCCTCTACAACACGTGCTGTCAGGACCGCCTCGCGCTGCATAAAGTCACGCAGGCGGCCAATCAGGGCTGCATTTTCCGTCAAACGCTCGGTCAGAATATCGCGCGCTCCGTTCAAGGCGTCCTTGACCGTTTCCACCGCCTCGCCAAGATACCCCTGCGCCAAACTCTCAGGATCGGCTCCCCGATCCGCCAGAATTGCCTCCGCCAAAGGCTCCAACCCGTTTTCACGCGCAATCATCGCCTTGGTCCGGCGCTTGGGTTTGTAGGGCAGGTACATGTCTTCCAACTGCGCCTTGGTCTCGGCACCCGCAATCGCTTTCGCAAGATCCGGCGTCAACTTGTCCTGGGATTTGATCGTATCCAGAATACTGGCCCGTCGCGCTTCCAACTCCCGCAAATAGGCCAGCCGCTCATCCAGCTTGCGCAACTGGCTGTCGTCCAGCCCACCGGTCACCTCTTTACGGTAACGCGCCACAAAGGGCACCGTTGCCCCGCCATCCAACAGGTCAACAGCTGCCGTCACCTGTTTGGCGGCAGCCCCGATTTCGGCTGCAATCGTCTGAGCAATACGTGTCTGGATGTCCACGGGTGGCCTCTCCTCTTTTGGGGCTGCGGACGGTCAGTAGTAGCCGCAGCAGTGATCCGGGCCAAGGGAGAATATTCCACAGATCTTGACCAACCCCGACATCAGCGAACGCCCGCCACGCAACACCCGCGCCAACGCCCGTCCGCCGTTGCGGGCGCGTGTTTCGAAGCAGCGCGCGCCAACAGCTGTTAATTCAATCTAAAGCAAGCGCGGTTAACGAGGGGGAGGCCCGCTCAGGGCGCCCAACTCGCGCCCGCTTTCCAATTTTTTGCGCGCACATAGAAATCGTAGCCAAGGTATGAGTTCATGAAAACCAAACTGCTTCAAATCATGGCCGCCGCCGCCATCACCCTGTCTGGTGCCGTCGCCCAAGCTGAAACATATATCGCATATACCGCCAGCTTGCCGCCTTACACAATTGCCGCGGACGCGGATATGCCCGGCATTTCGCATGAGCTGCTGACGGAAATGGCAAACCGCGCCGGTGTTGAAATCGACATTCAGTACCTGCCCTGGAAGCGAGCTCAAGCCACGGTTCAAAAAACTCCCAATAGCCTCCTGTTCACCGCCAGCCGATCGGCCGCGCGCGAAGATATCTATGGCTGGGTGGTCGAGATGGTCAGCCCGCGCGAAGCATTTGTGACGACTGGTGCCCCGGTGAACTCCCTTGAAGAAGGAGCAGCACTGTCACGTATCGCAATCCTCGCCGGGACACCGCGCGAACGGCGCCTGAACGAAGCAGGTTTCACCAATTTACAAGCCGCCAAAGACACACAAACGGCTGCGCGTCTTCTCGAAGGTGGGCGGGTAGAAGCATGGTACACGTTGGACCAGCGCGCTGCGTTCGTTTTCAAGTCCGAAGGCTTTGATCCCAGCCAGCTGACATTTGGAGAACCGACCAGAGTGAACAGCAACTGGCTCGCCTCCAACAAGGAATTCCCAGCAGACGTTTCGGCGACCCTCGCTGCCGCCTTGGACGAGATGCGTGCCGACGGCACCTATGACGCGATCCTCGCAAAATACCTGAACTGATCGCCCTCACCGGGCCGGACAGTTGAAAGCGGCGGGCCTCTGTGCTCGCCGCTTTTAGGTTTTCGAGATATGCACAGCCGGCAAAAGCGGGATGATGAACCGCACAGGCCTGCGCGCATTCCAAGTGCGGGATTTGAGTAAACAAGTCTCTGCCCCGGTCCCAAAGCATTGCGCAATTTGGTCAAGTCCAGCCCCAAGATCTGAATGCCCCCTTGCTCCTTGCTTCACTCGGGCCTAGAACCGCAGAGATACCGATGGACCACAGCAAAAAGGGCCAAAGATGCTCGACCTGACATATGAACTCCCCAAGCCCAAGGTAATCGCGGGTGCCAAGCATGACTGGGAATTGGTCATCGGCATGGAGGTGCACGCGCAGGTGAGTTCGAACGCCAAACTCTTCTCTGGCGCATCCACCAAATTCGGAGCTGAACCGAACTCCAACGTGGCATTTGTTGATGCGGCCATGCCCGGCATGTTACCTGTGATCAATGAATTCTGTGTGGAACAGACCGTGCGCACAGGTCTGGGCCTCAAAGCGGAAATCAACCTCTGGTCCGCTTTTGATCGCAAGAACTACTTCTACCCGGATCTGCCGCAGGGCTATCAGATCTCCCAGCTTTATCATCCGATTGTGGGCGAAGGCGAAGTGCTGGTTGAACTGGGAGATGGGACCGCGCGCAATGTACGCGTGGAGCGCATCCATATGGAACAGGACGCGGGCAAGTCGGTCCATGACATGGATCCGAACATGTCCTTTGTTGACCTGAACCGGACCGGCGTCTGCCTGATGGAGATCGTCTCCCGCCCTGACATCCGCGGCCCCGAAGAGGCCGCCGCCTATATCGCCAAGCTGCGCCAGATCATGCAGTATCTGGGCACCTGCGACGGCAATATGCAAAATGGCAACCTGCGCGCAGACGTCAACGTCTCGATCTGTCTGCCAGGCCAGTATGAGAAATTCCAGGAAACCGGCGACTTCTCCCACCTCGGCACCCGCTGTGAGATCAAGAACATGAATTCCATGCGCTTTATCCAGCAGGCGATCGAGGTTGAAGCCCGCCGCCAGATCCAGATCGTGGAAGCGGGCGGCGAGATCGAGCAGGAAACACGCCTTTATGACCCGGACAAGGGCGAAACCCGCTCCATGCGGTCCAAGGAAGAGGCGCATGACTACCGCTATTTCCCCGATCCCGACCTTCTGCCGCTGGAGATCGAACAGGCCTGGGTTGACGATATCGCCGCCAAACTGCCGGAACTGCCGGATGAGAAGAAGGCGCGCTTTATCGCGGATTTTGGTCTGACGGATTATGACGCCTCGGTTCTGACCGCCGAAGTGGAAGCGGCACAGTATTTTGAAGCTGTGGCCAAGGGACGTTCCGGCAAGCTGGCTGCCAACTGGGTGATCAATGAACTCTTTGGTCGCCTGAAAAAGGACGAAGACAAGTCCATTACCGAAAGCCCCGTCTCACCCGAACAGCTTGGCAGCATCATCGACCTGATCGCGTCCGACGCGATTTCCGGCAAGATCGCCAAAGACCTGTTTGAAATCGTCTATACCGAAGGCGGCGACCCGGCGCAGATTGTCGAAGAACGCGGCATGAAGCAGGTGACCGACACCGGCGCGATTGAAGCAGCCCTGGACGAAATCATCGCCGCCAACCCGGCACAGGTGGAAAAAGCCAAGGAGAACCCAAAGCTGGCAGGCTGGTTTGTCGGCCAGGTGATGAAAGCCACCGGCGGCAAGGCCAATCCCAAGGCGGTGAACGAGCTGGTCGCCAAGAAGCTGGGCAGCTAAACCAAGAGTTCTTACAATCAAAGGGTGCCCAGAGAGGCACCCTTTTTGTTTTTCACTTGAGCTTGCGCGCAGCCGCGGGCCTTTTTCAGATGCGTGTTAAAAGGACGTCCATTTGTCGTCATTTGCTGCGACAGCGACAGTCTCGTCTTGGTGCTCCACGAGTGTATCCAGCTCGGCTTCCATGCTCGCTTTAGGCGCAGCTTGTGCCTTTGTATTGCCGTCAGATGCTGAAGGTTCGGCGGTTTTAAACTTGGCAACAAAGCTGTTCAGCTTGTTCACATCAGTGCGCAGCAGATGTGAGGCCGCGGTGCTCTCTTCGACCATGGCGGCGTTTTGCTGGGTGACCTGGTCCAGTTGAGACATGCCAATGTTAATTTCCGAAAGTGCAGTGGATTGTTCGCGCGCGGATTCTGCAATTTGACCCACAAGACCTGAGATGTTTTTGACCTGGTCCACGATCACAGTAAGCGCCTCACCGGTAAGCCCTACCATTTGGACCCCTTTGCCAACCTGCTGACCACTTGTTTCGATCAGGGCCTTGATCTCCCGCGCCGCGTCCGCGGACCGCTGGGCCAGGCCGCGCACCTCTGAGGCGACAACCGCAAATCCGCGCCCTGCTTCACCTGCGCGCGCGGCTTCCACCCCGGCATTGAGCGCAAGGAGATTTGTCTGAAAGGCGATATCATCGATAACACCAATGATCTGTTTGATCTGGCTGGAGGAACTCTCGATCTCGGTCATCGCTTGAATGGTGTCGCGCACTACCTCACCGCTTTCTTCGGCCTTGCGGCGCGCGTCCTCTACGGTGCTTTCCACGTTCTCCACATGTTCAGTGGCAGAGCGAACGCTTGTTGTGACTTCCTCCAGCGCGGCAACGGTCTGCTCCAAAGTTGCCGCTTGCGATTCCGTGCGCTGCGACAGGTCATCCGCCGAGCTGGCCAGCTCTTGTGCGCCCCTGTCGATATTGCCGGCCGTATCACGTACCGTCACAATCACATCGTTGAGCCCAGACAGGGCGTCATTGATGCTGTATCGCAGCTTTTTGTGTTCTTCCGGGAAGTACTCCAGAACCTTGTTGCGGAAGTCGCCTTCAGACAGCTTTATCAGCGCAGCGCTCAACAGACGCACAACCTTAGCATTGCCCTTTTGAATCTCCACTTCGCGCGCTTGTGCATCCGCGCCTTTTTTCAGATTGATCTGCAGGTCGGCAATGGTCTTAGAGATAAAGCCGATTTCATCTGTCCGATTCTGGCCCACAATCTCCTGATCAAAAACGTCCTGTCCGATGAGCTCTAATTCACGCGTCAGCTGGATGATGCGTTTCATGACTTGGCGAACAAGGAACCAGACCAGCAAGCACAGCAATGCGCCGGATACTGCAACCTCGATTGTGCCAAACAGAATCGCGCGGTTGATAAACTGGTTCGCCTCAGCCCGATCAATTTCAAACACCAGCCCCCAGCTTTGACCGTTTGGGGGGGTAACGTGATAGCTTTCGGCCACAACCTCCGTGCCGCGCAGGCCTGTAGCTTTTGGCGTGTATACGTCCTGACCAGAGAGTGCTAAATCAATCTGCTCAAGCTCTGGCAATACCTGCAGAGCCGCATGTCCGCCATCGTGGCGTGACGGCGAAAGCGCACGGCGGTTACCATCAATCAGGTAGACCTCCCCTGTCTCTCCCAAAAGCTCGGAGTCCGACAGGATATGGTTCATCCGATCCAACGGCAGCTGTACCGCAACAACACCAGAGGGACGGCCGTCGATAAAAACAGGTGTCGACATAAACAAGGCTGGCGCACCAGCGCTTGGTGCATAGCTGTCAATTTCGGTCATGTACAATTGACCCGGTTGAAGTGTGCTTCCAGCCCTAAACACTTCACCAAGACCGCTGTCTGCGTATTTCCCCTGAACGAAATTCAGAGCAAAGTCATCTTCCTTAAATACCGAGTAGACAAGATTTCCGGCCGTATCGAAAAGGAAGAGATCGTAATATCCGCGTGCCCTTTGAAAAGACCGAAGCCCCACATGATGACGTTCATGAACAGTGGACCACTGCGAACCGTCGCCGGCATTGTCCAATTCGTCTTTCGCCCCAATAGGATGGGCGTTGTCGGTGATGTAAAGGCGACGCAGCTCGTCGTCGACGCCACTGCCAAATGACTGCCATGCCTCTGTAAACTCGACCAAGGCCGTTTGGATCGCAAAACTATCTGAAAGCGCAAGAACGTCGTTCTGGGTTTCGGTCAGAAAGTCTTCAACCGCGGCGCCCTTCTCATGCACGTAGCTCGCATAAGCTGCGCGATGATCCGCCTCTATCGCGTCAGAGGATTGCTTCAGCTGCAATACCCCAAGGGCAGACACAATCATCAGCACTGGGAGCGCAATTGTAATTGGCAATTTCCAGGCAAGCTTCCAATCTGGTATCTTAAACACTCAACAGCCCTCCGGGCAAACACAACCGACTCCTCCCTAGGTTGTTTTCCTTAAAATCTTGAGTGTCCGACTTGCTCAACCGTAAATATTACAAAAAAATTTACCCCCGCCCCTTCTAACCTGCTTAATACTTTCCTTCTGATCCCGGCGGACTAGGTTTCAGACCGTGTACTCGGGAGTTGACGACCCAACTGCAATCGCTAAACCTCAGAGACAAGATCCAGGAGATAACGCGATGCCCGCATTTGAATACAAGGTCGTCCCCGCGCCTGCCAAAGGCACCAAAGCCAAGGGCGTAAAGACCCCCGAGGCGCGGTTTGCCAATTCGGTGGAGATTACACTGAATGAAATGGCCACCGAGGGTTGGGAATATCTGCGGGCTGAATTGCTGCCGTCCGAGGAGCGTTCGGGGCTGACAAGTTCAACAACAAACTGGCGCAATGTTTTGATTTTCCGCCGCGCAATTGTGCAGCAGGAGTTTGAGGAGTCCTCCTCGAAAGGTATGGCACCCCCGTCCCAAATCGAACGAGAGCCATTGATTGATGCGGCACACCATCAGCGGACCGATCCCCCGTTGACCGCACAAGGGGATCAAATCGCCTTTGCCGGAGATCCCGAAGCCCCGCCGTCGGCAAAATCAGTACCCGGCCCGGGCGCTGTGCGCATGCTCAAAGACGATGGGGTTGAGGAAGTGAGCCCGGTTTCCGGCCTCACCTCTGCATTGAAACGGCGCGCCAGCCAACGCACCGAAGGCGAAAGCTGACCCGCCTGATCAACGGTTTAAGCACCGACGTCCAAGGCCAGCGCGTGGATTTTAGGCATCACATCTTTGAGAGCCGCGTGAATGGCGCGGTGCTGTGCGACGCGGGTTTTCCCGGCAAAATCCGCCGCACGAATCCGCACGTTGAAATGGCTCTCTCCGCGCCCGTCGTGCCCTGCATGGCCGCGATGGCTGTCGCTGTCGTCCACAACGTCCAACTCGCTTGGTTCAAAGGCTGCGCGCAGCGTTTTTTCGATTGTGTCCCGCATGCTCATTTTCCGCTCATCTCCATAAAAATTCTTCTACCCCCCTTCTATCTTTTGACCCTTGGATTAAACTGCTGTTCCCGAGTCGAATAGTGCGTCCAGAAGGTGACCCCCCATGAGCAAGTCAGATCCTTTCGGTTTTGATATGTCCGTTAGCTCTGCCAAAAAGAAGAACCCGCGGGGCCGTCGCAGTGCGTCTGGTGCCTCGGAAACGTCGGTGCGTCAATGCGATCATGAAGGCTGTGAAAAGCCTGGCAAGTTTCGCGCACCCAAGGCACCCGATGTATTGGATGATTTCTTCTGGTTCTGCCAGGAGCACATTCGCGAATACAATCAAAAGTGGAACTTCTTTGAAGGCACCACAGAAGCCGAGTTGAATGCGCAGCGTTCCAAGGACAAGGTCTGGGAGCGAGAGACAAAGCCCCTTGGCGATCCGGAAGCCCGGGCCTGGGCGCGGCTTGGCATTGAAGATCCGCATCAGGTTCTTGGCGGCAATGCCACCCAGAACCCGGGTCGCAGCGGTGGAGCGGTGGGCCGACGCTTGCCGCCGACCGAGCGGCGCGCGCTGGAGGTGCTGGAGGCGAAGGACGATTGGACCAAGGCCGAGATCCGCAAAGCCTACAAAAAGCTGATCAAGGTCCTGCACCCGGATATGAACGGCGGTGACCGCAGTCAGGAAGAACAGCTGCAAGAGGTCATGTGGGCCTGGGATCAGGTGAAGGACAGCCGCTCGTTCAAGTAACCGGGCGCGCAGCTGCTTGCCCCCTCGATCTTTGGGCAGGCCGTTTCTGTCTGTCACACACTTAAAAACGCGATTGCGCAGTTTACTGCGCAATTCACACCACAGGGCACACAAGAGTGCCGGTGATGCATTGGTGTCTCAAAACTTCAGAATATTTGTTACAATCGGTTGGTAACAGCAGAGGGTCGGCGCAGATTAGCGCATCTGCTGCTTGGCGTACTGATAACCGTTGGACAGATCCACTGAACTGCAGACAGGACCGATGACCGATATTTTCCACAGCCTCCACCAAATCTCACTTTGGACCGCCATTCTTTCTGCCATCGCTCTTGGTGCGCATCTGACGCTCAGCCTGAGGTTTCCGAACCTTGGCCTGTGGCCTGCCGCCGAAGGATGGCGTCACCATCTGGCCTTTGGGATCTTTCGCGTGTTTTGCGGAACCACGGTTGTCTTTGCCGTGTGCGAAATTTTTGTAAACGGGTTTGGCCATTGGGCACGCTATGTGGTCGGGCTGCCCATTATGGTGATCGCTTTTGGCATCACCCTGCGTGGCTATAAATTTCTTGGACTGGACAACACCTACTGTGAAAGCGATGGCCTGGTGACGGGTGGTATGTATGCCTATTCCCGCAATCCGCAGTATGTCACGTCGGTTCTGGCGACGGTCGGGCTTGGCATCACCTCGGGCTCGCTGATCACGCTGGGGTTTGCGGCGGCCTTGTTTGCGCTCTATTTCCTGTTTGTACTGAATGAGGAACGCTGGCTTCTCAAAGGGTATGGCCGGGCCTTTGCGGAATATATGCAGACCACCCCGCGTTTTGTTGATGAGCGCAGCCTGTTGCGCGTGCATCAGAACATCAAAGCTGCACTTTAATCCGAATAGCAGCACCCTGATCTGAAGCTCACCCTTACAAGCGTCATGCCGTCGCCGCCCGTAGCCCCCGCTGCGGGCGGTTTGCTGTCTCAATTGCACTGAATGCGACACTGGACATATGAAATCCCGGATGAATTGTATTAGGACGTTTGATCCCCTTGCCCTCCTCGCCCAGATCGGGCACCAATCGGCGGGAACAGATGCCTCCCCTGTTGGGGTGGAACGAGAACAAGGACGACGGGAATGAACGACGGCTTTCTGGACAGCACTGCAAAACCGACTGAAACAATTTCGGTCCGCGACACCTTTGGCATTGATACGGATATGACCGTCAAGGGCTTTGCCGAAAGCTCAAGCCGCGTGCCCGAACTGGACCCGACGTATAAATTTGACCCGGACACGACGCTGGCCATTCTGGCAGGCTTCAGCCACAATCGGCGTGTGATGATCCAAGGCTATCACGGAACCGGTAAATCCACCCATATCGAACAGGTCGCTGCACGTCTGAACTGGCCGTCTGTCCGCGTGAACCTCGACAGCCATATCTCTCGGATCGACCTGATTGGTAAGGACGCGATCAAGCTGCGTGACGGCAAGCAGGTCACTGAGTTCCACGAAGGCATCTTGCCCTGGGCGCTGCGCAACCCTGTTGCAATTGTGTTTGATGAATATGACGCGGGCCGCGCGGACGTGATGTTTGTGATCCAGCGGGTTCTGGAGCATGACGGCAAGCTGACGCTTCTGGACCAGAACGAGATCATCACCCCGAACCCGAATTTCCGCCTGTTTGCTACCGCAAACACCGTCGGTCTGGGCGACACCACGGGTCTTTATCACGGGACACAGCAGATCAACCAAGCCCAGATGGACCGCTGGTCGCTGGTTGCTACGCTCAACTATCTGAGCCACGACGCCGAAGCCGCGATCATCCTGTCCAAGGCCCCCCATTACAACACCGCCGAAGGCCGTAAGAAGATCAGCCAGATGGTGACCGTTGCGGATCTGACCCGGACCGCATTTATGAACGGCGACCTGTCGACCGTGATGTCTCCACGGACCGTAATCAACTGGGCCCAGAACTCAGAGATCTTCCGCGACGTGGGCTACGCCTTCCGCCTGTCGTTCCTCAACAAATGTGACGAGCTGGAGCGTCAGACCGTGGCCGAGTTCTACCAGCGCTGCTTTGACGAAGAACTCCCCGAAAGCGCGGCAAGCGTGAGCTTGGGGTGAACTGGTTAGGAGGGATATCAAGCCTTCTCCTGATTTTTTCAGGTACAGCAGCAGTTTTTGCGGCTGTACCGAGGACTCTAGACGAGCCATCAGGCCCCAATTTCAACTTGCCCCCAATCACTGAACTTCCAGCAGAGGAAGTAACTAAGCGCTGCGTTTCCCTGTCAAATGCGGTTTTTATCTACCGCCAAATCATGCGCAGTAATCCGGTATACGGAAAAAACGAAACTGCAGGCGAAGAGCTTAACTGGGTGGACGCCTTGGACACCATGATCAGAAAAACCGATGCAGCTAGCATTGAAGGTGCATACGATTATGTAGGCGACTACATGGAATTGTTTGGTCCTGTCATAGTACCATCAAAAATCATGCGGCTGGAAATTATCAGAGCTGAAAAGGCGACCTGCCTAAACGAATTTGGAAATGGCCATGAGTAAACCAAACGACAACCCGGCGGATCCGTTTAAAAAGGCCTTGGCGGAGGCCACTAAAGTCATGGCCGATGATACAGAACTGACGGTCAACTATACCGTCGATCCTTCTGGCATGTCCGGGGATACCATGCGTCTGCCGCAGGTCTCGCGCAGGATGACGCGGGATGAGGTTCTGCTGGCGCGCGGCACAGCCGATGCCCTGGCGATGAAACGTCGTTTTCACAATGCGGATCTCCACGCCAGATACGCCCCGCCCGGCGACATGGCACGTGAACTCTATGAAGCTATGGAAACCGCGCGTTGCGAGGCCATGGGCGCGCGCTACATGCCAGGCACCGCCTCCAATATCGACGTGAAGATCACTCATGAAGCCTTGCGAAAAGGCTATGACCAGGTCAAGACCTCGGCCGAAGCCCCGCTGGCGATCTCAGCCGGCTATCTGATCCGCCATCTGGCCACCGGGCGTCCGTTGCCTGCCGCGGCAGAGAACGTCATGGAGCTGTGGCGCGGCTTTATTGAATCGCAAGCCGGCGAAACGCTTGAAAACCTTGACGATACACTGGCTGATCAAACGGCTTTTGCAAAGTTTGCGCGGCAGATGATCAATGACCTCGGCTATGGTGATCAGTTGGGCGATGATCCCGACGACATGGGCGATGAAGACGAGACCGAAGCCGAAGAAGAAAATAGCGAAGAGGACGAAAATCCGGATTCCGCAGGGCAGGATGAAGACGAGCAAGACGACGTCGACGCCTCTCCCGAGCAGAGCCAGGAACAACAGCAGGACGAAAGCCAGGCCCAGGTTAATATGGATGACATGGCCGAGGAAGAGCTGACGGATGAGACAGAGATCCCGGAAGGCGAAGCGCCCCTGGATCCCCCACCGCCTCCGCCTGTGTCCGAAGCCGATCCCGACTACAAGGTCTTCCTGGACAGTCACGACGAGGAAATCTCCGCCGAGGATCTGGCAGAGCCGCAAGAGCTGGAACGCCTGCGGGCCTATCTGGACCAGCAGCTGGAACCTTTGAAGGGCGCCGTCAGCCGTCTGGCCAACAAACTGCAACGCCGTCTTCAGGCGCAGCAGAACCGGTCCTGGGAGTTTGACCTTGAGGAAGGCATTCTGGATGCCGGCCGTTTGGCGCGGGTTGTTGCCAACCCGACAACGCCGCTGTCATTCAAGATGGAGCGCGACACCGAATTCCGCGACACGGTGGTGACACTCCTGCTGGACAACTCTGGTTCGATGCGGGGGCGTCCGATCTCGATCGCGGCGATCTGTGCCGATGTTCTTGCGCGCACACTTGAGCGCTGCAATGTGAAGGTGGAAATTCTAGGCTTTACCACTCGCGCCTGGAAAGGCGGGCAAGCGCGTGAAGCCTGGCTGAACGATGGCCGCCCTCAGCAGCCCGGACGGCTGAACGATCTGCGCCACATCATCTATAAATCCGCTGATGCGCCGATGCGTCGGACACGGAATAATCTGGGCCTGATGATGAAAGAAGGGCTACTGAAGGAAAACATTGACGGAGAGGCCTTGGAATGGGCGCATCGCCGGATGGTGGGACGGCCCGAGGCGCGCAAGATCCTGATGGTGATCTCTGATGGGGCACCCGTAGATGATTCCACACTGTCGGTGAACCCGGCGAACTACCTGGAAAAACACCTGAGAGACGTGATTGCGATGGTCGAAAAACGCCGCCAGGTGGAGCTGCTGGCAATTGGTATCGGCCATGACGTAACGCGGTATTACGACCGCGCGGTGACGATCACCGACGTGGAGCAGCTTGCCGGCGCTATGACCGAGCAACTGGCAGCTCTGTTTGACAGCGATCCGCGGGCGCGGGCACGAGTAATGGGCATCCGCAAAGTCGGCTGATCACCTGCGGTGGGCGGGGAGGGCTCCCGCCCCTTGTCATTGCATCACGGATGCAGTTCCAAGGGTTGGGCGTAGCCGCGCTGTCGCGCGGCGGTGTCTTTACTACACCAACGGCTGCGACACAGACCGCGCCGCGCGCAAAGCGCGGCGCTTGGCCCAACTGTTTTGAACATTCTGTGAATGTCACAAAACGGGCGGGAGTGCCCTGTTCTGCGTTTGGGCAATAGCTTCATCACGACCGCTTGCGCGCTGCGGCGGCATAAGACACATTCTCTGGAAAGCAGCCCTTTGCTCTTTGCTGGCCAGTTTACAGACGGAAAACCCGGGAGACATTCTATGTACCAATCCTTTGACGTCACCGCCCGCCCGGAACAGGGACCTGCGCGGCTGGCCAAGCTGCGCTTGGAACTGGAACGGGCACAGCTAGACGGGTTCCTGGTCCCCCGTGCAGACGCCCATCAGGGTGAGTATGTCGCCGAGCGGGACGAACGGCTCGCCTGGTTGACGGGGTTCACAGGTTCAGCCGGATTTTGCGCCGCCCTTCGACACAGTGCGGGTGTCTTTATTGACGGGCGCTACCGCACACAGGTCAAACAGCAAGTTGCACAGGAATTCACCCCTGTCCCGTGGCCGGAGGTCTCCCTGTCTGACTGGTTAAAAGAGCAACTGCCCAACGGCGGTACGGTTGGCTTTGATCCCTGGCTGCATTCCGCGGGTCAGGTTGCTCAGCTCTCGAAGTCCCTAAACAACAGCAAAATTACTCTGGTTCAATGCGAAAACCTTGTGGACCGGATCTGGGACGATCAGCCCGTTTCTCCCCGGCACCCAATTGCTCCCCATCCGATTGAACGCGCGGGGGAAAGCGTTGCATCCAAAACCGATCGACTGGCCAAAGACCTCAAGTCCAAAGGGCTGGCAGCAGCCGTTATCACCCTTCCTGACAGCATCATGTGGCTTTTGAATATTCGCGGGTCAGACGTGGCCCATAATCCGGTCGCCTTGTGTTTTGCGGTGCTTCATGACAGCGGCCATGTCGACCTTTTTGTGGACGCAGAAAAACTCACGGATCCTCAGCTGACATTGGACGCGCGGGTTTCAGTTCAGGATCCTAAAGATTTTCTGACCTTTCTCGCCGCGATCAACGGCCAGGTTCTGGCCGATCAATCAACTGTTCCACAAATCATCGCCGACACGGTTGGGGATCGTCTCACAGGGGGCGACGATCCATGTCTCCTGCCCAAAGCCATAAAAAACACTGCCGAAGTAGAGGGCAGCGCCGCCGCACATATTCGCGATGGGGTTGCTGTGGTGGAACTGCTCGCCTGGCTCGATGCGCAGACGCCCGGCAGTTGCACGGAAATCGATGTTGTCAAACGATTGGAGGAGCTGCGCAGGCGAGACCCGTCGCTTCGGGAGATCAGCTTTGATACGATCTCGGGCACCGGCGCAAATGGAGCGGTCATCCACTACCGTGTGACCGATGAAAGCAATGCGACCTTGCAAGACGGGCATCTCCTGGTGCTGGACAGCGGCGGGCAGTATCTGGATGGGACAACCGATATCACCCGTACGATTGCAATCGGCACGCCCGGCGACGAGGAACGGGCCGCCTTTACCCGGGTTCTGCAGGGTATGATCGCCATGTCGCGGCTGCGCTGGCCGCGTGGGTTGGCCGGGCGCGATATCGAATGTGTGGGCCGGATACCTCTTTGGCTGGCAGAGCAGGACTTCAATCACGGGCTTGGCCATGGGGTTGGTGCCTACCTCAGCGTCCACGAAGGTCCGCAACGCCTCAGCCGTTTGAGCGATGTTCCCCTGCAGGAAGGCATGATCCTGTCGAATGAACCAGGTTATTACCGTGAAGGCGCATTTGGTATTCGCATTGAGAACCTAGTGGTGGTAGAAAAAGCCCCTGCCCTGCCAGAAGGCGACGCAGAGCGCGACTTTCTGTCATGGCGCACATTGACGCTGGTTCCGATAGACCGTCGGTTGATTGTCGCGGAATTACTGAGCGCAGATGAAAAAGATTGGTTGAACGGGTATCATTCCACGGTCGCCAAAACGCTTACGCCGCATCTTTCGCCCCACGCTGCAACGTGGCTGGCAGGGGCGACGCGGGAGGTTTGAAACCTTCCTGTTACAAACACCGGGCACAAGCCTGTAAAACTCTGAACGATTGAGGGATCAAAACATGAGCGATATCCGCATTCGCAAGATCGAAGGCACCTGGGTTGTGCGTTCTGGAGGCGCCGTATTGGGAGAGAGCACTCGGGTTCTGGAACTGACCGAAGGCGAAAAGGCGTCCGAGCTGTATTTCCCCCGTGAAGATATCGCGATGGCGATGTTGGACAAAAGCAGCAATGCAAAAGAAGACACAACCAAAGGCACCGCGACCTTCTATGACATCGTAAACTTGTCTTCGACCACCAGCAATGCTGCGTGGTCGTATGAAGACCCGGCAGAAGGATTGGAGCAGGTGAAGGATTATCTGTCCTTTGCCAAGCTCGAAAGTCTCAAGGTCGAGCAGGTTTAAGATCAGAAACCTTGGTCATTAAATAAAAGCGCGCTCTTCACAGGGGGGCGCTTTTTTAATGTGTCTATTGAACCAAAACGTGAACACGCCGAAATGACGTATAGAACGATCACGTAAATATCAGCTGAGAATCGAAAGAAACTGGCCTTAGACTTTACAACACAGGTCCCGTTTCACACTTGCGCTGCGCTGTTCACCAGAGGTCTGATGAAATTCCATCGCGCATTCAATTGCAAAGTCTATGAGTGAATCCAAAGCTATACGCGCGTATTCACTGTCAGAGTTTACGCTGATTTTCGTCGCCCGCTTTGGGTTTATGTCTTTTGGACACATTTCGCTTGTTTCCGCAAAATTGTGAATTGCTGCTCGTTCACGATTTATTTTTCTTGGTTAACGCGCGCAGATCAAATGAAAGAAATATTTAACCAAAGTGCGATGCAAAAAGATCACATGTTGTGATTGTGCGTGGGGTGAGAGTTTTTCCGCTCATCAAGGGGCTGCGAACAGGCGTAAATCAGCTGTGCTCTTCCGCGGCTGCGGCGACCAATGCGGAATTATATGCCTTGAGCGCATCGATATGAAACAGAGCCCCCAAGAGTTCAGGCTCATCCCCCTGGCCTGCATCTACAATCGGTAAGAATTCAAGATCGGGTTCGCGTTCAAAAAACGGCATCGCCCTGTCCAAAGTGGCTGCGGCAGATAAGAAAATTCCATCCGCCACCAATGTCCGGCACAACGCCTCGGACGGCCCCCGCGGATCATCCAACAAGCGCATGAGCCCACCGCAGTTCTGCAAGGCCAGCACATAGTCCTGCGGGCCGGCCGCACAGTGAATATCGCGGTTTTCCAGCTGTGTAAGGAAAAATGACCGATCCACCACCTGTGAAGCAAAGGCGGTCGAGACGGAAATCGCCACCATCACAGCCAAGCCAATCTGCCAGTCTCCGGTCAGCTCAAAGACGATCAGCGTGGTCGAAATAGGTGCCCCCAATACGGCAGCGGCGACAGCGCCCATCCCGGCAAAGGCATAAAGTGTGTGAACCCCCGACACCTCGGGCAGGACGCTTGTTGCGATCCAGCCAAAAGCCAAGCCGGTCAGCGCACCAACCATAAGCGACGGAGAGAACACACCGCCTCCCATCCGCCCCCCCATTGTAATGGCCACGGCTGCCGTTTTGATCGCGACAAACAGAACGCACTGCTGCACCGTCAGCTGCCCCATCAACGCAAGTGCAGTGGTTTCATAACCAACACCAATGATATGCGGATACCAGATTGCTATAAAACCAAGCATAGCCCCGGACACCGCAGGACGCAGCCAGCGCGGCAGGCCTGTCGCCTCTTGCACCGTCGTCATCACCCGTTCGGTAAAGAAGATGGACCGCATCAGCACCACAGCGACAATCCCACAAACGGCCCCCAACAGGAGAAAGGCCGGTAACTCCACATAGAACTGAAGCTCACCCGGGGTGACCAAATCAAATTCGGCCACATTCCCGAATTCCAAGCGATTGATAACGGTACCCGCAACCGAGGCAATGACAATCGGCGCAAAGGCGTGAACCGCAAAATGGCGCAGCACAACTTCCAATGCAAAAAGCGCACCGGCAATAGGGGCGTTGAAACTGGCCGAAACGGCACCAGCCACCGCACACCCCAAAAGATCGCGCCCCGTTATCCCATCGGCGCGTATCCAATTGCTGACCCATGTGGAAATGACGCCTGCCAGATGCACTACGGGCCCTTCCCGCCCCGAGGATCCACCTGTGCTCAGGGTAATGAGTGACGCAACCGCCGAGGCAATGCCGGCCTTACGCTCCACGCGACCATTGTTGAGCGCTGCGCCTTCGATCACATCCGCAACAGATCGAACGCGCGCATCAGGCGTGAAACGGTGCAGGACAACACCCACGATCAGCCCCCCGAGCGTCGGGATCAGCAGCAGCATGTACCACGGCAGGCCTTCGGCAAAAGAATGGATGAAATTCACATCTTCGGTGCCATAGGCCCAGGCCTGCAACGCATTGATCGCCTTGCGAAAGAACAGCGCAGCTGCGCCAGCAGCAACCCCGATGATCAGCGCGATAACCCAAAACTGAAACTGGCTGGGCCCGCGCTGACGCAAGACACGCCAAGAGGCGCGCATGGCCGCACGCAAGTCCCGAAAAAGGCTATTCAAGATAGTTTCAGTCAAACGGAGCACCGTTGATCGCATAAATTTCTTTGGCTGCCACTTTCAACCAGAGCACTTCTAAGACATCGTAAAAACCGGTAAGTCTTACAAGTCTTTCGAGTTGCGCTGGCAGAAACACGATCAGCTGTCCTGTAGCAGCAGCGCTTTGGCGGCTCCACGGGCTTCTTCGGTAATCGTATCACCGGCAACCATACGCGCGATCTCGTCCACACGCGCATCTTCGGGCAGCGACACAACTTGTGAAACCGTGATGCCGTCCAGAACTTGTTTCTGGACCCGCCAGTGATGCGCCCCCTGAGCGGCAACCTGCGGCGAATGGGTGACCACCAGAACCTGGCTCCCGTCAGCAAGGGCGCGCAAACGTCGCCCAACGGCATCCGCTGTTGCCCCACCCACACCACGATCAATCTCATCAAAGATCAGTGTCTTGCTCGAATCCTCACCGCGCAGACAAACCTTGAGCGCCAAGAGAAAGCGGCTGAGCTCGCCACCCGAAGCAATCTTGTTCAGGGGTCCCGACGGGGCACCTGGGTTTGTGGCAACTGTAAAGGCCACCGCGTCGCGCCCTTCGGCCCCGGGATCACAGGCTGTGATTTCGGTGCGAAACACAGCCCGTTCCATCTTGAGCGGTGCAAGCTCGGCCATAACAGCCTGATCAAGATCCGCCGCATGGTGGCGGCGGGCCGCGCTCAATCTATCGGCGGCCGCATCATAGGCGGATTGCGCAGCGCGCAAGGCAGCTTCTTGTTCAGAAAGATCCTGGTCCCCTGCATCCAGGGCTGTCAGTCGGTCCCGCAGGCAGTCTGCATAAGTTGCAAGCTCATCCGGCAGCACATCATGTTTACGCGCCAGAGCCCGGATCGCAAACAAACGTTCTTCGCAATTTTCCAGCTCGTTGGGGTCAAAATCCAGCCCGCTTAGGATTCGGCCGATCGCGTTTTCGGCGTCGCCCAATTCGGCCATAGCGCGATCCAGCGCAGCAAGTGGTTCGTCCAAACCTTCGGTCTCGTCACCGTTCACGCTTTCCAGCCACCGGTAGGCTTCGGATGTCGCTTGCTCAGCGCCTTCGGTCAACAGCGCATGGGCGCGGGCGATGTCACCACGGATCCGTTCCGCGTTCTGCATCTGGCGGCGACGAATGTCGAGTGTCTCTTCTTCGCCCGGTTCCGGGGACAGCTTGTCGAGTTCAGCAACAGAGTGGCGCAGGAATTCTTCTTCGGCGCGGGCGGCATCCAGAGCGGCGCGGGTGGCTTCAACCGCTTTTCGGGTCCGTGCGACCTCTGCCCAAGCGGCGCGCGTCTCTGCCAGCAAGGGGTCCACTTTGGCGAAATTGTCCAACATGGCCCGATGGCCACGAGGGTTGAGCAAGCCCCGGTCGTCATGTTGTCCATGCAGTTCCAGAAGGGTAGCGGACAAGGCACGCAAGACATCTCCGGAACAACGCCTGTCGTTGACCCATGCTGTTTTACGCCCGTCGGCTGTATTGATCCGGCGCAACAAAAGGCTGTCCCCCTGCGGCAGCCCCGCCTCTTCCAAAATCGCATGCGCCGGATGACCGTCAGGCAGATCAAATTCTGCTATGACCTCGCCTTGCTTTGCGCCCTGGCGCACCAACTCAGAACGCCCGCGCCAGCCCAGAACAAAGCCAAGCGAATCCAACAGAATCGATTTACCCGCGCCGGTTTCACCGGTCAGAACATTCAGACCGGGTTGGAACAGAAGCTCCAGATGATCAATGATCAGCAAGTCACGGATTTCAAGCGTGCGCAGCATGGTCCCGCCCCGTTCCTGTAAAAGCGGTTACAACCATTCCCCTTTGACCGACTGACGATAGATCTGGCTCAGCCAGTTGCCGCCACGATCTTTGAGTTTGAGGCCGTTAGAGGTGAGGAGCTTATAGCTGTCCTCATACCATTCAGTGGATTGATAGTTGTGCCCCAGAATGGCACCTGCGGTCTGCGCCTCATTGGTCAGCCCCAGCGACAGATAGGCCTCGACCAGACGATGTAGCGCCTCGGCCGTATGTGTTGTGGTCTGGAAGTCCTCGACCACCACCCGGAACCGATTGATCGCGGACGTAAAATGGCCCTGACGCAGATAATATCGACCGATTTCCATCTCTTTGCCCGCCAGATGGTCAAAGGCAAGATCGAATTTCAGAATGGCAGAGCTTGCATATTCGCTGTCAGGATAGACCTCGATCACGGTCCGCAACGCCTGCAAGGCCTGAAAGGTCAGCCCCTGATCGCGGCCGATCTCGTCGATCTGGTCATAATAGCTGAGCGCCAGAAGATACTGCGCATAGGCCGCGTCTTCATCGGTTGGATAAAAATCAATAAACCGCTGGGCCGCGCCCCGGCTGCTTTCATAGTCCTTACCGCTGTGAAAGGTGAACGCCTGCATGATCAGCGCCTGTTTGGCCCATTCAGAATAAGGGTAGAGGCGTTCGACCTCGGCAAAGAAATATGCCGCATCCTTGTTGCGCTTGCGTGCAAGCTCAAATTCGCCACGCTCAAAAATCTGCTGAGGCGTATAGATTTCGAGGTTTTCTGAACGCGCGGCCGCGTCACCGTCTGCACCGCCGCAGCCGGCGAGAACTGCCATCAGAAGAACTGAACCGGCAAATTTTGTGGCCGTTCTGATGCCGAACATATGTCTAACCTCGTCGTCATTCCAACCGGGGGCATCGCCCACCGTGCAGGGTCTAGCACAATCAATTGAGAGACAAAATGCCTTTCGCCCCGATCTCGTTCACTTGGCCCGGAATATGCCGCTTGGTCAAGGGTATGCTGCTCAAGACACCGCGACCTTTGGCCTGAAACAGCGCCAAAAAAGACCCGCAGCGCGGGCCTTCAATTCTTTGCATCACCTGCATTGGCTTTTTACAATCAGGCAACGCGGCGCTGTTGCGGAATCTCGTCCCAAACCAGCCCCTGCCCCGGCAGCCGTGCAATCATGATCGGATCGCAAAGAACCGGCTCCACAGCACCCGGAGTTGCGAACAACGCCCGCAAGAGTGTGTTGGTCAAGGAATGACCGGCGCGGTCGCCAATGTAGTGACCAAACAGCGGCCCTCCGGCAAGAGCAAGATCCCCCAGCGCGTCCAGCATTTTATGGCGCACAGGTTCATCGGCATGGCGCAAACCGCCACCGCTTTCGACGCTATTGCCATCAAAAACCACAGCGTTTTCACCCGGAACACCACCCAAAGCGAGACCTGCGGCCTGCATCGCCTCTACATCAGAGCGGCGGCAGAAGGTCCGGCACTCGCAGAGTTCACGCGCAAAAGCTCCGTTGCGCATGTCCAGGCTGCGGGCCTGCTGACCGATTGCTTCATCGGCAAAATCGATATTGAATTCGATCTTGAGACGATCTGCAGGTTTCAGCGTTGCCACTGCCCCTTCGTCATTGGAGACCGACACTTCTTTCTTCACGCGATAGGCCAGAACAGGCTGCGACTGACGTGCAACACCATGCTTCATGATACCACGTACGAAATGCGCGGATGACCCATCCATGATCGGTACTTCGGGACCATCCAGTTCGATCAACGCATTGTGCACACCACAACCAGCCAGCGCCGCCATGATATGCTCTACGGTAAAGACCGATACTTTTGCGTTGTTTACAAGACGGGTGCAAAGCGGCGAACGTTCTACAAGGTGCCAGATGGCAGGAATCAACGTGTCGCCCAAAGCAATATCAGTGCGTTTAAAAACTATGCCGTGGCCTGCTGGCGCGGGAAACAGCTTCATGCGGACTGGTTTGCCGGAATGCAAACCAAAGCCGTCGAACGTAACCGATGCTTTAAGCGTATTTTGCACACTGTGCCTCATTCGTTATCGCAATCGTATGGATCGCCTTTGCAAAAGAGTTAAGAGCTTCGCAGAAAAGTCACAATTCAATCTTTGTAACGGATTGAAACACGGCTGAAACACATAGGCAAAACACCGCTTACCACCAGTTAAGCCTCTGTTTTGCAAAAGAAAAGCCGCCCAAAGGGCGGCCTTCCAAATCGTAACATATGTAATATTCAGTTCGCCTGACGGCGCAAAAACGCCGGAATTTCGATCTTGTCCTGCTCAGGGTCGCTCTGACGCTGCGTTTGCGGCGCTGCGGCCTGCTGCGGCACAGCGGATTGTTGCAACGGCGGCTGTTGGCGCATCGGGGCGTTCTGACCGTGATCTGGTTGATTGTTGTTGGTCATCCGGTGGATGAGGGAATTCAAACCAAACCGACGCTGTTCTGCGGCGTCCTGCTGTGGTGCGGGCTCGGCCTGTGCGACCGGTTGCTGAACCGGAGGTGCCATACGTTGCTGCGGTTGCGCTGCCGCAGCGGCAGCTTGCAAGCGTTGCAGAGCTTCCGGCGACGGCGTGCCAGGTGCCGGAGCTTTGGGCGCGACGAAACCTGGGGCACTGCTCTCCGTCGCATCCGAACGGGGCTGGAACTCAGGAACGGCCGGACGATAGGCAGGCGGCGGCAAACCATCATCGCCCATTTCTTCCGCCCGCTCGATCACTTCCGGCTCAGCTTCTGCCGCGGCGGGCTCCATACCTTCAAAGAGGGAAGGCTCCTGCGGCTGAGCAACCGGTGCAGCGGACTGGGTCACAGCTGCGTCCAGCTCCAGCGGCGCGGGTGTTTCTTCCTTGGCTTCGGCAGAAACCGTCTTGGTCAACGGAGCGGACATGGGACGACGCGGCACCGGCATTTCCGTGTTCACATCGGTTGCGTCAATACCCGTGGCCACAACAGACACGCGCATTTTGCCATCCATTTCGGTGTCCAGGGTAGAGCCAACAATGATGTTTGCCTCTGGGTCCACTTCCTCCCGGATACGGTTCGCCGCTTCGTCCAGTTCAAACAGGGTCAGGTCATGGCTGCCCGTGATGTTGATCAGAACGCCTTTGGCACCGCGCAGCGAAATCTCATCCAGCAGCGGGTTGGCAATGGCCTTCTCGGCGGCCTGAACCGCGCGATCTTCGCCTTCGCCCTCACCGGTGCCCATCATCGCCTTACCCATCTCGTCCATCACGGCGCGTACGTCCGCAAAGTCGAGGTTGATCAGGCCGGGGCGCACCATCAGGTCAGTGACGCCTTTCACACCTTGGTACAGAACGTCATCCGCCATGGAGAACGCCTCGGTAAAGGTCGTCTTCTCATTGGCAAGGCGGAACAGGTTCTGGTTTGGAATAATGATCAGCGTGTCGACAACACGCTGCAGGGCGTCCACACCGTCTTCGGCTTGGCGCATGCGTTTCGCGCCCTCGAATTGGAAGGGTTTGGTCACAACGCCAACGGTCAGCACACCCAGTTCACGCGCCGCCTGCGCGATGATCGGGGCTGCACCTGTGCCGGTGCCGCCGCCCATGCCGGCGGTAATAAAGCACATATGCGCCCCCGCCAGGTGATCGACAATCTGTTCAATACTTTCTTCGGCTGCGGCCGAGCCAACCGACGGGCGCGCACCAGCACCCAGACCTTCGGTGACTTTGACGCCAAGCTGCACACGGCTTTTGGCCGAGCTTTGTTGCAGCGCCTGAGCGTCCGTATTGGCGACGACAAACTCGACACCGTCCAGCTCTTTGGCAATCATATTGTTGACAGCGTTTCCGCCGGCCCCGCCGACACCAAACACCGTGATCCGCGGCCGCAGTTCTTCTTGTCCGGGCATCGAAAGGTTCAAAGCCATGATCTATCCGCCTGTGTTCTTGCCCTACCGCAAAGGGCTTTTTCCTGTCCTAAATTAACGCAAGTCTACCGAACGACGAGTGACGCGTCATCCCCCAAAACAAAGACCACCACAAAATATGGCAGTTTTATGGTAAAAAAACGCGGCATTTCGCCGACGACAGCAGATATTGCGCATGTGATCCGGGCAGGCACAACGAACAAAAACACCGCAGGGCATGCCCACGTTGCCGAAATCTAAATTGCATGTGGCCTGCTCGACCGTCTTTGGTGCCACCATTCTGCGGCAATTAGGGAAGTCTTAGCGTTTTACAAGAGCGCTGTCACGCCCGATTACCAATTCTCTTTGAACCAACGCACCGCGCGCCGGAACGTGCCGCGTGTATGTTTGTCCACGGGTATCTCAAAATCCCACCATTCGTCCTGAGGGTGGGCTGCCAAAAGGCACAGACCAACAGCCGATGCAAAACTCGGCCCTGTTGCCGACTGAGGCAGGCCGTGCACGCGCAACGGGCGCCCAAGTCGCACCTGATGCCCCAGAATACGCGTCGCCAATCCATCCAGCCCCATGATCTGGCTGGAGCCGCCGGTCAGGACGATCTGTTGGCTGGGCAAATGCTCGAACCCGGCCGCATCCAGCCGCGCGCGAACCTCTTCCAGAATTTCCTCGACACGTGGCCGCATGATCCCAATAAGTTCTGCCCGGCTGACGGTGCGCCGATCATGT
Source organism: Epibacterium sp. ABZ3_068 (assembly GCF_056159265.1). Taxonomy (NCBI): domain Bacteria; kingdom Pseudomonadati; phylum Pseudomonadota; class Alphaproteobacteria; order Rhodobacterales; family Roseobacteraceae; genus Epibacterium; species Epibacterium sp. ABZ3_068. Next base: position 2,566,378 of record NZ_JBSWUV010000001.1, on the reverse strand, counting down.
TCCCAATCGCCGGTTTCGCCACCGATGTCGATCATGTCTCGATCATCCGCACCGGTCGCCTGCACGCCGCCACAGAACGTCTTGATCCGCTCGGCGTTGGCGGTGGGAACGCTCAGCCCCATCGAAATGTCGCTGGTAATATGGTCCCCGCCCATTCGCACAGCATCGGCATAGATCATATGTTTTTTCATAAAGACAGAGATCGACGTGGACCCTCCGCCCATGTCGATACAAGCCGCACCGAGCTCTTGCTCGTCTTCGACCAGCGCGGAGAAGCCGGACGCGTAAGCCGATGAGGCAATGCCGGCCAGTTCAAGATCGCAGCGTTTGATGCAGTGAACCAGGTTTTGCACAATCAGTGCATCAACGGTCAGCATATGCATGTCAACTTCAAGCGCATGGCCAATCTGACCGCGCGGATCGCTGAGGCCAGAGCGATGATCAAGCGCAAAGTTGATCGGCTGGGCATGCAGGACCTCGCGGCCGCCCCCGTATTCCGGAACCTCACAGGCCGCAAGAACACGCGCCACTTCGTTCTCGGTGACCTCTTGCCCCTCCAGATCCACCTGCGCGTTCAACCCATATGACCGCGGGCGGGCTCCCGAGAAACAAGCGATGACGTGATCCACGCGAACAGCGGCCATCTTCTGGGCCCCCTGAACGGCGGTCCGAATGGCGCGTTCCGTCTCTTGCATGGCGGTGATTTCACCAAATTGAACCCCGCGAGATCGGGTTGTGTTGGCCCCGATAACCCGAAATCCAGATTGACCGGCAAGCGCGCCCACCGAACCATCTTCCCCCAAGCGGCCAGGCCCATCAAAACGCAGGATCAGACAGGCAATCTTGGAACTGCCCACATCCAAAATCGCCACCACCCCACGCTGCATCGCCAGACGACGCATCTGCCGCATTGCGCGTTGCGATTGATAGAGATCTGCCATGTTACGGATTGCCTGCGTTGCTTTGTTTAATATGCCACCAGTTCTCGACTGAGTATTCAGTCATACGCACAGTTGGACGCGCCGCCAAGCGCATATCCACAGCTGCGACGTCGCGGTCCAGAAGCTCCTGAACTTCGCTGACTGCAATCACGCGCTCCAGCGCAGACACCGGATCCTCGCTTGGCAGCAGGATGCGCTGATCCCGGTCCAGAACCACGTCCCACCGACGGTTGCCGACACGCACCAACCCGCGCACACGGGCCGTCAAAGGACGCGCCGCCGCAAAAAGCTGCAACGCTTCAGCGACATGTTCTTCGGCACCCGCTCCCACAACCAGAGGCAGCTGCGGATGCAAGTCACGGCTGCCAAGTTCCGCAACAAAGGCGCCCGTCTCATCCAGCAGAGCAAGCCCGTCGCGTGTCCGCCAGACAACTGCCGGGGTACGCTCCACCACATCGACCTGCAAAATGCCGCCGGGACGAATGCGGACCTTGGCGGTTTTGACCGGATCAAGCCCTTCGATCAGATCGCGCAGTTGCGGCAGTTCCAGATCGAACGAGCTGATCGGAAAGTCGATCGAGACGATCTCGCGAATATCCTCGGACAAGTCCCGTCCGGCCCCGTCGATGGCCATTACATTGACCAGAAATTCCGGCCTGTTCTCGAAATCCGCCCGCAGTTCATTTGCAGCCGTGACGATTACGTCCCGGCGCTCTTCATCCGCAAGAAAAATGCTGACGCCCGCCGCCAGAATACAAATCGGCACACCAAAGCGCAGCCCCACGCGGATACCGGGGGTCAGCATCCAGCGCTGAATGCGGTATTTCAGACGCGAAGGCGCCGGGTCAATCTTGTCGGCGCGATTGCGCTTAAATCGTTGGATCACCGATCGCACGATGCATCCTCCACCAGCGCAGCGCAGAGTTGGCCAAAACTCAGCCCGCAGTGTTCGGCCTGTTCCGGAGACAGCGACGTGGGCGTCATTCCCGGCTGGGTATTGACTTCCAGAAGGATCAGTCCCGCCGCGCCCTTACTGTCGTCCCAGCGGAAATCGGTTCGGCTTAACCCGCGGCATCCCAACGCCCGATGGGCCCGCAGCGCATACTCTAGACAAAGGTCCGAGATCTCTTCCGGCAAATCAGCAGGCACCACATGACGTGATCCACCCGGTTTATATTTGGCATCATAATCATACCAGCCATCCGTGAGGATATCAGTCACGGCCAGCGCCCGATCCCCCAGAACAGAGACGGTCAGCTCACGTCCGGGTACGAAGCTCTCTACCAGAACCCGATCCGGCATCTGATCACCCAATCGGGGCGGGCCATTACTGTCCTCATGCACCAGATAAATACCAACGCTGGAGCCTTCATTGTTGGGTTTCACCACATAAGGTGTCGCCATCACATGGGCGCGGGCTACATCTTCTTTGGCAAAAAGCGCGCTTTCCACAACCGGCAGACCAGCGGCACGGAAAGCCTCTTTGGAGCGTTGCTTATCCATCGCCAAGGCAGACGCCAATACGCCGGAATGGGTATAGGGGATGCGCAGCCATTCCAGGATACCTTGAACGCAACCGTCTTCGCCCCAGCGTCCATGCAGCGCATTGAAGACAACATCCGGCTGGACCCTGGTCAGCTCTTCGACCAGATCAACACCCGCATCAATCTCGGTGACCTCGTATCCTTCCCCACGCAGTGCGGTCGCGCATTCACGACCTGAGGACAGGGACACTTCGCGTTCAGCTGAAGGTCCGCCCATCAATACTGCGACTTTTGGGAGTGCTGTGCTCGTCCCACTCACCATACCGCGCCTCAAAAGCTCACGGGGCATTTGCGCCCCTTATTGTTTACTGCCCTGTTCGGGCAAAATTTACGGGGCGATGCCCCATTGAATCAGATCGCACAACCAATAGTTCACTCACCCAAGGAACCAAACCGCACAAAATGACCCATTAACCATTAAGCCACGAAAGTTAGCAAAAACCTAACACGCATTAACCAAGATATCGTTTTGGGCGAAATCCCGTTAGAGCGGTTCTCCAACTCTCATGATCTCCCATTCTAGCGTGATGCCAGAATCCTCGTAAACAGTTTTTCGCACCTCTTCGCCCAAACCTTCCAGGTCTGCGGCAGTTGCGCCACCGGTGTTGATCATAAAGTTGGAGTGCTTCTCGCTCATCTGCGCCCCACCCCGTGTTGCGCCACGCAGACCTGCGTTGTCGATCACCTTCCAGGCCTTCAGATCATGCACATCATCCGCCCGTCCCGTCGACGAAAACCCGGCCGGATTGCGAAAGGTCGATCCCGCGCTGCGGTCCTTGGTGGGCTGGGTTTCATCCCGCTTTTTCAGCTGCGCCTCCATACGGGTGTGCAACTCTGCGGAGTCGCCTGCCGGGCCTTCGAAGGTGGCCGAGACAAGCACCGCGCCCTCGGGCAAATCAGACTGGCGGTATTGGAAATTCAACTCTGCGGCGGAAATCTCGCGGATCTCGCCTTGGCGGGTGACGAGGGTGGCCGACTGGAACACATCCGCCACGTATGAACCATAACAGCCCGCGTTCATCCGCACCGCACCGCCGATGGATCCCGGAATGGTGCGCAAAAACGTCAGATCCACGCCCTGATCCGCCGCTTTTTTGGCCACATGGGCGTCCAAAGCCGCAGCCCCGGCGGTAACGGTCTGGCCATCCACGTCGATCTGATTGAACCCGCGCCCCAGCCGGATCACCACGGCGCGCAAGCCCCCGTCGCGCACAATAAGGTTCGACCCCACCCCCATGGGAAAGACCGCCACGCCGGGGTCCAGATCCCGCAGGAACTGCGCCAGATCGTCCACATCCGCAGGCTGAAACAACACATCCGCAGGGCCGCCCACACGCAACCACGTGAGGGTCGAGAGGTCGCGCCCCTCTGTCAACTTACCGCGCACTGTTGGAAGATCAGCCATACCCGCTCCATGCCCCACAGGGGTCTTCAAAAACTGCGGATGGGTTTAGGGCATGTGGGAAAGGGAGGAAAGAGCATAGTCACAGTAAACCGTCTGTCGCGCCAGCGGCAGGCACGCGACCGCCCTACAGAAATCCTTTTGCCAGGCCGCAAGGCCGGGCAGCGCCCGCCCCGCCCCCATTTTGCCGGAGGCAAACCTTTGGTTTGATGGCGGGCGCTTCGCACCCACCCCGGGACGGGCTCTGCCCTTAGCTCACATACGAAACGTCAGCCTCCGACGACAACGTTGAGGAGCTTGGTTGCATATTCGACCAAGCGACCATCATTGAAAGCACTGTCCAGAACAAGCCCCGCGCCACCGGTTCCTAACGTTTTAGCGCCTGCGCGGATCACATCATTCGCAATTGAGCCGCAGTATTTAATGATGGTAAGCGCGGCATCTCTGATCACTTCGCCGCATCGACGCAAGAGGTGCTTTTCAGGTTCGGGCTTTTCTAACTCTTCCGCAACAACGGCGAGGTTTTGTGTTAGATCTAAAACCGGCGCTTCTAGCGCCTGGACATCCTCCACCAATTCCGGCGGCTGGTTATGCGAGCGCATTTTAAGCGCTGCTATTTCCGCCTCAAGCGCTTCGGCGCGCTGCTGCCACGCTTTGGTTTCGTCAAGCAACGCAAAGCGGTTCTCAATCTCAGCAATCGCCTCGCTCACGTCCTTTGGCCCAGCCTTCCACACCTCAGAATCGATCAGAGCGATCTGCTCCAGCAGTTCCCAATTGGGCGGGTTGGAGACGGGGTCGAGCATCTGCTCGTACCAGTCCACCCAGAACCGCCAATCACCGGGTTGCCAGTTTTCTGCGCTCAGGATCTTGGGGCGCAGATCTGCCCACAGACCGGCAAGCGGATTTACATCACGCCAGAGCGGTGTTTGCAGAAGATCTTGCCCCGCTTCCAGATCCGCGCAATCCCGGCGGATGTTTTCCCACACGGCGGAGACGGAGACGGCGGAGACGGCGGAGACGGCGGAGACGGCGGAGACGGAGACGGCGGCGGAGACGGCGGAGACGGAGACGGCGGCGGAGACGGCGGAGACGGAGACGGCGGCGGAGACGGCGGAGACGGAGACGGCGGCGGAGACGGCGCGGGCGGCGGAGACGGCGCGGGCGGCGGAGTTGGCGCGGGCGGCGGAGTTGGCGCGGGCGGCGGAGTCGGCGGCGGTCTTTATTGCAGCGGTTGGTGATTTGCAGGCAACCGCTGCAATAAGATTTGAACGCAGAATTGGCAGAGCTGTCACATCACGTTTGCGCGCCGCCTCGGTCAGGCTCCAGTCCCAAAACACAGGCAAGACTCGCAATGCGCTGCGGGCGGCAATGGCGGTGGAAAACGCGCGCGGTCGGTCGGTCAGCCACGCTTTGAGGCTATCCCTGTCTTCAATCTCTGAAATCTCAACCACTGGCCGTTCAAATCCGTTGTGTGTCAATCCTGTGCCAGATTACACAACCGGGGCCTGTGGGCAATGAAAAGCGGTCTCGCGGCTCGTCAGCGCCGGGTGATCCAGCGCCAGAGGTAAATCACTGGCCAGCGCAGGATGGACATGCCCGCCAAGAGCAGCGCCAGCCCCCACCAGGGGCCGTTTTCATAGGTCACATAGCCGAGCAGCGGGATGCCGACGCCGATCAGCACATAGGCATAGGTCCAGTGGTTGTCCCGGCTCGGCAGCATGGCCAGTACATTGGCCAGCACCACCCAGAGACATGCAAGAAGCAGGGACAGGTTCACCGGGACCTCCTATGCCTGAAGCCGTGCAGGCAGGCCGTTGGCCCAGGCCGAAATGGTGCCTGCCCCAAGGCAGACCACCATATCACCGGGGCGGGCCTGTTCGCGGACAAGGCGTTCCAGATCATCCTCGGACAGGATGGCACGCGCATGGCGATGACCGTGGCGGATGAGGCCTGCGACCAGATCATCACGGCCTGCGCCTTCGATGGGCTCTTCACCGGCGGCAAAAACCTCGGCAATGGCGACGACATCGGCCTCGTTAAAGCAGGCGCAGAAATCGTCGAACAGGTTGGATAGGCGGGAATAGCGGTGCGGTTGGTGGACGGCGATGACACGGCCTTTGGAGGCCTGACGCGCGGCTTTCAGCACGGCGGCGATTTCCACCGGGTGGTGGCCGTAGTCGTCGATAATGGTGACGCCGTTCACTTCGCCCACTTTGGTGAAACGTCGGTTGACGCCGCCGAATTTGGCCAATGCCTCGCGGATTTCAGACGAGCGCATGCCCAGATGACGGGCAACGGCCACGGCTGACAATGCGTTTGAGACATTGTGGTCGCCGGGCATCGGCAGGGTGCAGCCCTCGATAATCGTGTCCTCGGCCTGGAGGTGAATGTCGAAATGGGCAACGCCGCCTTTGTAGGTCAGGTTCACCGCGCGCACATCGGCCTGGGCGTTGAAACCGTAGGTCACAACCCGGCGGTCCGAGATCCGGCCCACCAGCGCCTGCACTTCGGGATGATCGGTGCAGCAGACGGCAATGCCGTAGAAGGGGATGTTGGAGACAAAGTCATAAAACCCCTGACGCAGGTTTTCGATACTGCCCCAGTGCTCCATATGTTCAGGGTCGATATTGGTGACCACGGCGATGGTGGCTGGCAGGCGGTTGAAGGTGCCGTCGCTTTCATCCGCCTCAACCACCATCCATTCGCCCTGCCCCATGCGCGCGTTGGAGCCATAGGCGTGGATAATGCCGCCGTTCACCACGGTGGGGTCGAACTTCCCGTGCACCATGAGTTCCGCCATCATGGTGGTGGTGGTGGTCTTGCCATGGGTGCCCGCAATCGCGATGTTGGATTTCAGGCGCATCAGCTCGGCCAGCATCTCGGCCCGGCGTACCACGGGCAGACCTTTCAGCCGGGCTTCGTCCAGCTCCGGATTGCCCGGTTTGATCGCGGAAGAGATCACCACAACGGATGCGTTTTCCAGGTTTTCCGCGCGCTGGCCTTCAAAGACGGTTGCGCCCAGGGTTTCCAGGCGCTGGGTGATTTTGGACGTCTTCAAGTCCGAGCCTTGCACAATATAGCCCAGGTTCAACAGAACTTCGGCAATGCCCGACATGCCAATGCCGCCGATACCCACAAAATGGATCGGGCCTACGTCGCCGGGGAGTTTGGTTGCCGGGTTCATGTCTCTCTTTATCCTTCCTCTGCCAGACGCTCGACCTCGGCCACCAGACGATCTGTTGCGTCGGGGATGCCGGTGGAATGCGCTGCAATGGCCATTTGAAGTGCGGCCTTGGGGTTACTCAGAATTGCGGTGATGTGCTTTGTCAGCACGGAAACGTCAAGGGCACTTTCAGGCATAAGAACCGCCGCCCCGGCGTCAACTAGGCCGCGTGCATTTGCGGATTGATGATCCCCCGCCGCGGCTGCATATGGAATCAGGATCGAAGGGCGCCCAATGACCGAGATATCCGCAACAGACGAGGCACCTGAACGGGAAATAACAAGCTGTGCTTCGCTTAGCCGTTTGGGCACATCGTGGAAGAATGGCTGAACATCGGCGTTGATTGCATGTTCCGCGTAATAGGCTGAAACACGTTCGTGATCTTCGTCACGCGCCTGATGCGAGATCCGCAGGTGACGCAGGATTTCCATAGGCATATTGGCAATCGCCGGTGGGACCACGTCCGAAAGAATACGTGCGCCCTGACTGCCACCCATCACCAGAATTTCCATCGGGTAATCACCCGGCGCAATATAGCCGGCACCAGCGCGTTCCAAGACGGCGGACCGCACGGGATTTCCCACATGGACACCTGTCGCCCCTTCGGGCAGTTCGGTTGGCCAAACACCACAGGCCACTTGCGCAACACGTTTGGCAAAGATCTGATTGACCCGACCAAGCACACCGTTTTGTTCGTGGATCATCCGGGGACGTTTGAGCAAGGTCGCCGCACCAAGCGCCGGGATCGAGGGATATCCGCCAAAGCCAACAACAACATCCGGCTTGTCGCGCATCATCTGCAACGCCATGGACAGCGTTCCCTGCAAAATCTTGGGGCCGACCATGGCCTTGGCCAGCACCCCACCGCGCGCAAAAGTCGATGAGGAGGCCTGCACAATCTCACAGCCCTGCGGAAAGGCCCCGGTATAGCGTGCGCCGCGCGGATCGGTGGAAAGCTTTACCCGCCACCCTCGTTGCAACATCGCCTCGGCCAAGGCCTGCGCCGGGAACATATGTCCGCCGGTTCCACCAGCCGCCATCAAAAGCAATTTCTGCGTCATGCTTTATGTCTTTCGCAAACCCATTACCCCCGGCCACCGCCGCGCAGAAAATCGGCGATTTCGCCCTGCGGCCTGCTGCGGGTGAAGGCCAGAAGCATACCTACTGCGATTCCGCCAGCAATCAAAGAAGAACCGCCGTAGCTGACAAAGGGGAGCGTCATGCCCTTGGCTGGCAACAGCCGTACGGCAACCCCCATGTTGATCATCGCCTGCACGCCGAAGGTGCAGACCAGCCCCGTTCCGGCAAGGCGTGTGAACGTATCGCGCTCCTTCATCAGGCGGAACAGCGACCGGACGACCACAGACATGTAAAGCGCGATAACGATCACAACCAGAACAAGGCCATATTCCTCGGCTGCGACAGCGATAATAAAGTCTGTATGCGCGTCTGGGAGCGACCATTTCACCTGCCCCTCCCCGACACCAACCCCAAACAGACCGCCTTCGCGGATAGCGTTGGTCGCATAGCCAAGCTGCGTGGTCGGGTCGACATCGGGGCTCAGGAAGCCATCAATGCGGCGCGCAAAATGTTCAGACGACGAATATGCAACAATGCCGCCCAGGACGACAACGCTGGCCATAACCACAAGCAACAGCATCGGAGCGCCGGCTACAAAATACATCACGCCCCAGCCAAACAACACCAGGCAGGACTGGCCAAAGTCCGGCTGCATCACCAGAAACATCACCACAGTCATACATAGACCAAACGAGATAAGCGTGCCCGGCGGTCCATTGATTTGCTGACTTGCCGCAATCAGCCAGGCGGCCACAACAATGAATGTCGGTTTCAGGAATTCGGAAGGCTGCACGGAGGCAAAGCCAAGACTGTACCAGCGCACCGCCCCTTTGCCAAAATCCGTACCCAGAAATGGCAGCAGCATCAGCGCGACAAAGGCGCCCGCAAAGCCAAGCACCGCAAGCCGCCGCACCATTGTTGGCGACATCATAGAGGTGATGATCATCGCCCCCAGTGCCATCAAGCCAAAGGCCGCCTGCCGCTGGACATAGTGGAAATTGTCAAACCCGTTGCGCGCAGCCAAAGGGACCGAGGCCGCAAGCCCCAGCAAAAGCCCAATGACAAACAACAACAAGACACATGTCACGGTCCACTTATCAAGTGTCCGCCACCACTTAGGGAGAATGGGTTCGCCGGTTTGTACCGGAACCGCGCCATAGACCATTTCAGTCATGGATTTACCGCCGCCGTTTCTGCCGCCGTATTCGTGTCAAAGACACGCGACCGGGATCTGTTATTACTGCCTCAAAACGCCCTCTTGTGAGGGTCATTAAGGGGACTGTAACCACAAACTTCGCATCAGGCCAGCCTCTTCCTCTTGCCTTTGGCAGTAAATCGCGCCAATGCCCCTTTATGCAGTATGAAACGGTCATTCTTGGCGCTGGGGCAGCCGGCATGATGTGTGCGGCGCACGCAGGGGGCAAGGTGCTGGTTGTCGACCACGCCAAAAGCCCAGGCGAAAAGATCCGCATATCAGGCGGCGGACGCTGCAACTTCACCAATATGTATGCCAGTGCCGAAAATTACCTGTCGCAAAACCCGCATTTCTGCAAATCGGCCTTGGCGCGTTACACCCAGTGGGATTTTGTTGCCCTGGTGGAGCGTCACGGCATCGCTTGGCATGAAAAAACCTTGGGCCAGTTGTTCTGCGATGGCTCCGCCAAGCAGATCGTTGCCATGCTGGTACAAGAATTAAAGCAGGCCGGAGCCGATCTGTGGTTGGAAACCTCCGTTCACGCGGTCACTCGGACACCGGACGGGTTTGACGTAACGCTCATACAAGGGAACAAAACCACTCGTATAGCCTGCCGCAATCTGGTCCTGGCCACCGGCGGCAAGTCGATCCCCAAAATGGGCGCCACCGGGCTTGCCTATGATATTGCACAGCAATTTGACCTGCCGCTGGTCGACACCCGTGCAGGCCTCGTGCCCTTTACATTCCCCGAGGAGCGGTTCAAACCGCTTGCCGGTGTCGCCCTGCCCGCCCGGCTGTCAAATACGCGTGCGCGCTTTGATGAAGCCCTGCTTTTCACCCATCGAGGCCTGTCTGGTCCGGCGGTATTGCAGCTGTCATCCTATTGGCACGAGGGAGAGGCATTTACAGCAAATCTGATCCCGGATGGAACGCTGTTTGAAAAACTGCGCGACCAACGCCAGACATCCGGCCGCAAGGCTTTGACAACCGAGCTGTCCAAACATCTCCCGGCCCGGCTGGTGGAGTTCCTGGCACCGCAACTAAACCTCTCCGGCCGCCTTGCGGATCATTCTGACGCAGCCCTGAGCGAACTGTGCAACGCGCTGTCTTCCTGGAACCTGAAACCTTCAGGTACCGAAGGGTATCGCACCGCCGAAGTAACATTGGGTGGCATTGCAACCGACGCGCTGTCCTCCAAGACAATGGAAGCAAAAAGCCAGCCCGGCCTTTATGCAATAGGCGAAGCGGTGGATGTAACCGGCTGGCTTGGCGGATATAATTTCCAATGGGCCTGGGCGTCCGGATTTGCAGCAGGCAGCGCGATCGCCCAAGGGTAACCTTCCGCTTCGGAGCCGCCTTCGCTGGCTCCCAATGGCATGAGGCCCCGCAGACGTGCAAGAGAAATTGCCGAGGGGCCCCACCGCACGGTGGGGATGCGGCCATTTTACTTGCAGGGCAAGGCGGCTCAGGCAGGCAGGGATCCTGCGCAAGGCGGGGACACCGCGGAAAGTTCCGCTTTGGAGAGCCCCGAAGCGCTCCTTCACCCCGTCCCCGGCCTATCCTTTTGCGGCCAATCCGTCCCTAAGGTGCTTTTGGACTTCGGCAATAAAGTCCTCACCCCTTTTTTCAAAGCTGTTATATTGGTCGAAACTTGCCGCGGCAGGGGCCAGCAGAACAGTTTCACCGGAACTGGCATCCGTCATTGCCTGCGCAACCGCTTCCTCCATTGTGGTGCAGACGTCGGCCTCTACATCCAGCTGCATGGCAAAATTGGCGGCCTCTCGACCGATGACATAGGCCTTTTTGACGTTTCCGGTTTGCCCTCTCAACGCGCCCACTCCGCCTTCCTTTTCCAAACCTCCGCAAATCCAGCGGATATTCTTGAACGCACTCAAGGCCTTGATCGCGCTGTCCACATTTGTGGCCTTGCTGTCGTTTACATATCGCACCCCATTGACCTCTGCGATGGTCTGGCTGCGGTGCGGCAGTCCGGGATAGCTGGCAAGCCCCACCTCGATCTGGCGCGGAGACAGGCCCAAAGCGCGCGCAGCGGCATAGGCGGCACAGGCGTTTTGGTGGTTATGCGCCCCGGGCAGCCCGGGCATTTCGCGCAAATCAACCGCGCCCGCCTGCCGCCCTTTGCGATATTCACTGAGGAAGCCCTTGCGCACAAAAACATTCCAGCCAGGCCCCGACAGTTTTTGCCCTGAAGACACCCGGATCACCCGGTCATCCGCAGGCCCTTCAGACAACTGCCCGGCCAGGAACAGACCTTCGTCCTCATCCACACCAATCACTGCCCGATCCGGTCCACCCTCGGCAAAGAGTCGGCGTTTGGCGGCAAAATAGCCGCCCATTCCGTGGTGGCGGTCCAGATGATCAGGACTGAGGTTGGTAAACACGGCCACATCCGGCGTCAGCGCGCGCCCCAGGTCTGTTTGATAACTGGACAGCTCCAGCACAACCACACCGCCATCACCCGGCGGGTCGATGTCCAGCACACCACGGCCGATGTTCCCAGCCAGCTGGCTCTCGCGCCCGGCCTCCTCGAGGATGTGGTGCAGCAAGGCGACTGTCGTCGATTTGCCGTTGGATCCTGTAACCGCAACGACCTTGGGCATCTGTTCAAACTGGTCCCAGGCGCGTGTCGCAAAGGAGCGAAAGAACAGGCCAATATCATTATCCACAGGCACACCAGCGGTCAGCGCCTTGTGCACAACCGGGTTGGGCGTCGGATAAAGATGCGGAATACCGGGCGAGACCACAAGGCAGGCGATATCATCAAAGGCATCATCACGGGTCAGTTTACGACAGGCAAAACCTTCGTCTTCGGCCTTTTCACGGGCGGCGGCATTGTCATCCCAGCAAATCGCTTCCGCTCCGCCTGCGCGCAACGCGCGCGCTGTGGCCAGTCCCGACCGGCCAAGCCCCAGAACCGCGACCTTTGCGCCTTTAAAACCAACCACCGGGATCATGCGGTTCCCCTTTTCTGCCAAGCCGTTTCTCTTCAGCGGCAACCCTGTACCGAGATCACAAAGACTTGCAAGGGAGCGCAACAAAAAAGGGCCGCGTGCGCGCGACCCTTCTTCACAACTTCGTCTGGAAGCTCAGCGGACCTTCAGCGTCGCCAGACCGATCATCGCCAAGATCAGCGCGATGATCCAGAATCGGATGACGATGGTCGGTTCGGCCCAGCCCTTCTTTTCGTAATGGTGGTGGATCGGAGCCATCAGGAAGACGCGTTTGCCAGTGCGTTTGAAGTAGAGAACCTGAATGATGACCGACAGCGCCTCAACCACAAAAAGCCCACCGACAATGGCCAGAACCAATTCATGTTTGGTGGCAACCGCAATGGCGCCCAAAGCGCCGCCCAGGGCCAGCGATCCGGTGTCGCCCATAAACACAGCCGCAGGCGGTGCATTATACCACAGGAACCCAAGCCCTGCCCCAAAGAGCGCCATGGTAAAGATAAAGATCTCGCCCGTGTTTTCCACGTAGTGCACGTCAAGATATTGCGTGAAATCCGCACGCCCCACCACATAGGCGATCACACCAAGGGTGACCCCTGCGATCATCGCGGGCATAATCGCCAGCCCATCCAGACCGTCCGTGAGGTTCACCGCATTTGCCGAACCGACAATAACGCAGATCCCAAACGGGATGTACAAAAGCCCCATATTGATCAGCGTGTCTTTAAACACAGGCAGTGCAAGCTGGTTCTGCAGGCCTTCCGGGTGGAAATATGTCGCCCAAAGGGTTGCCAGCAGTGCAATCAGCACCCCAAGTGCGAGACGGAGCTTGCCCGACACACCTTTGGTGTTCTGCTTGGAGACTTTGGCGTAGTCATCGGCAAACCCAATCAGACCAAAGCCCAGAGTGACCAGAAGCACCATCCAGATATAAGGATTGTCCCAGCGCCCCCACATCAGCGTGCTGGTGACAAGCGCGCCAACAATCAAGAGGCCTCCCATCGTGGGGGTTCCCGCCTTGGACAGATGCCCTTCGGGGCCGTCGTCGCGGATCGGCTGACCTTTTCCCTGTTTCTTGCGCAGGACGTTGATCAGGGGCTTTCCGAACAGAAACCCAAAGATCAACGCCGTCAGGAACGCTCCGCCTGCCCGAAAGGTGATATAGCGGAACAGGTTAAAAAAGTCGCCCCCGTCTGACAGCGCAGTCAGCCAATATAACATGCCTTGGTGGTCCTATTCACGAATGGTTGTTTGTGGAATTTGCGCGGGCATCGCTCATATCTCGCAGCGCGTCAACAAGCTTTCCCAAGCCAACGCTCAAAGAGCCCTTGGCCAGCAACACATCGCCGGCCTTCAGTTGCGACGGGAGGTGTTCAATCGCCTCAGAGGTTGTCATCCAGGCCGCGCCGCGTTTGTTCGGCGGAAGGGAGGCGTGCAGATGCGACATCAGGGGACCAACACAATGGACCGTGTCGATACGCTCCAGCGCCTCCAGCTCAGCAAGGCTCGCATGCATTGCAGCCTCGCCTGCTCCCAGTTCTTTCATGTCGCCCAGCACGGCTATTCTACGCTCTGCCCCTGCGGCAAGCGCCAGCACAGACAGAGCTGCGCCAACAGAGGTTGGATTGGCATTGTAACTGTCATCCAGAACGGTCAGCGCGCCGCCGCTCCACGCCAGCTCCAGCCGAGCCCCGCGCCCCTTGACCGGCGACCAAAGCGCCAGGCTGTTCACAGCTTGCGCAACATCCGCGCCCAAAGCCTCTACGCAAGCCAGGGCACCAAGGGCATTCATGGCAAAATGTGCACCAAGTGATTGGATCGTAAGCGTATAGCTATGGCCCGAGATCTGAACCGCCGCCAATGTGGCCTGCCCTTCGGTCCGCAGGGAAACCAGCCGATGGCTGTTCGAGGACAGCCCAAACCACCGCGTTTCGCAGCCAAGGTCCCCGGCCGTCTCGGCAAGCGTGGCAGCTGTATCGACATCTCCGTTGAGAATCGCCACGCCGCCTGGCTGCAACCCGGTCAGGATCGCGGCTTTTTCACGCGCGATACCGGCCACGTTTTCAAAGGCTTCCAGATGGACTGCGGCCACCGTTGTGATCATGGCCACATGGGGTCGGGCCTGTTGCGCCAAAGGGGCGATTTCTCCGGGGTGATTCATTCCGATCTCGATCACCGCATATTCTGTGTCACGCGGCATGCGCGCCAGCGTCAAGGGCACACCCCAGTGGTTATTGTAGCTTGCCACAGCGGCATGGGTCTTACCCTGATCGCCAAGCATGGAGGTCAGCATTTCCTTGGTCGACGTTTTGCCAACCGAGCCGGTGACAGCGACAACTTTGGCGTTGGTGCGGGATCGCGCGGCCCGCCCCAAGGCTTCCAACGCACGCTGGACATCCTCCACGATCAAAAGCGGTGCATCTGCAGCAACACCGGACGGGATATGCGTAACCAAGGCCGCTGCAGCCCCTTTTTCGAGCGCTTGCGCGACAAAATCATGCCCGTCTCGCGCGGCCTTGAGCGCGACAAACAGGTCTCCGGGTTGCAGGGTGCGGGTGTCAATCGAGATCCCGGCCACCGACCAATCGCCCTGAACCTGACCGCCCGTTGCGGCTTCTGCTTCCTTGGCCGTCCACAACATCACGCCATCCTCCCGTCCAAAGCAGCAACTGCGATACTGGCCTGTTCCACATCATCAAACGGCAGGATCGTATCACCGATCACCTGACCACTTTCATGACCTTTGCCGCAGATGATCAATGCATCCCCTGCCCCCAGCATATCGACGCCACGCAGGATCGCCTCGGCCCGGTCGCCGACATTCAGCGCATCCGGCGCGCCGGACATGACTGCGGCCCGAATGGCAGCAGGATCCTCGCTGCGCGGGTTATCATCCGTAACGATGACCGCATCCGCATGTTCCTGAGCAGCCTCCCCCATAAGCGCGCGCTTGGACGTATCCCGGTCCCCGCCCGCACCGATGATGGCGATCAATCGCCCCAGCACATGGGGACGCAAGGCTTTGATTGCCGTTTTGACAGCATCAGGCGTATGGGCGTAATCCACAAAAACGGTGGCACCGTTGTCACGCGTTGCCGCCAGCTGCATACGCCCCCGCACGGTGGACAAATGCGGCAGAGTTTCAAAGACACGTTGCGGATCTTCGCCGCTTGCAATCACCAAGCCCGCTGCCAACAAAACGTTTTCAGCCTGAAAGCCGCCGATCAGGCTTAACCTCACCACATAGGGTTTTTCATGCCATGAGAAGCGAATATCCTGCCCGCTGGCGTCATAGCGCGTACCAACCAGCGCAAGATCACCAAGGCCCAGGCCCACAGTCATGATTTCCTGGCCCTTGGCCGCTGCAATTGCCCGCATCTCTACACCGCGCGGGTCATTCATATTCAGAACGGCAACGCCATCCTCAGAAAGCACATTTCGAAACAGGCTGGCCTTGGCGGCGAAATAAGCCTCGAAACTTTCGTGATAATCCAGGTGATCCTGAGTGAAATTGGTGAACCCTGCGGCAACCAGGTTCACCCCGTGTAGGCGCCTTTGATCCAGTCCGTGGGATGAGGCCTCCATTGCGGCATGGGTAATCCCGGCTTCTGCTGCATCTGCGAGGGCCGCGTGCAGGGTGATCGGGTCCGGTGTTGTGTGTTGCAGCTTGCGGGTCCAGGCGCCTTCTATGCCGGTCGTTCCGACATTGATCGCCTCATATCCCAGTTCGCTCCAGATCTGACGCACAAAGGTCGCCACCGAGGTTTTCCCGTTGGTTCCTGTCACCGCCACCATCGTCTGCGGCTGCGCGCCAAACCACAGGGCGGCGGCACCCGACAGCGCCTGACGCGGGTCTTCAACGATAACCTGGGCCACATGGCTGTGATCCAGAACTTCGGCCGCAAGCGCCGCCCCTTCCACATCGGTCAGGATCGCCGCCGCCCCCTGTTCAACTGCGGTTTCAATAAAACGCGCGCCATGGACCTGACTGCCCGGCAATGCGGCAAACAGGAAACCGCTGCTCACGTTGCGGCTATCAGTTGCCAGACCGCGGATAGTGGGATCCGCCCCCCCTCGGGCCGTCAGCCCCAATTGGCTCAGCGCAAGCTCACTCGCTACGGTCATTCTTACCCTCACTGGTCAGTTTGAGGTCAGCGTTATACCCGTGACCTTGGCAGGTTCAACGTGTGGCCGGAGCCCAAGCAGCGGCGCAAGGCGCGAAATCATCTCGGCTGCGACTGGAACAGCTGTCCAACCGGCGGTTCTCCGCTGCTCGCCATGCGCCACGATCTCTGGTTCATCCAACGTAACAACCAGCACATATTTCGGGTCATCAACCGGGAACATCGTCGCAAAGGTGGCGATAACCTTGTCATCATAATATCCACCCTGCGGACGCGGCTTGTCTGCGGTGCCGGTTTTACCCGCCACCTGATAGCCCGGAACTTCGGCAAAAGATGCGGTGCCCTCTGTCACAACCTTGCGCAGCATTTCCCGCGCATCTGCCGCAGCTTTTTCTGACATGACCCGATGGGCATATTGCGGTCCCTGTTGTTTCAGAACCGTCGGGGCCACATAATGCCCGCCATTGGCAATCGCCGCATAACCCGCCGCAAGATGCATCGGGCTGGTTGAAATCCCGTGCCCATAGGAAATGGTCATGGCAGAAAGCTCAGACCAATTGGGAGGCAACAGGGGCTTGCCGCCCTGTGCCTCGACAATCTCAAACGGGGTTGGTTCCAAAAGACCAAGACGTCCCAGGAAAGACTTCTGCTGCGCGACACCGATCTGCTGGGCCAGTCGCGCGGTGCCGATGTTGGACGATTTGACAATGATCTTGGAGACCGTCAACTCTTTGCCGTAATAGTGAAAATCACGGATCGCATGTTTCCCCCAACGCAGAGGGCCGCGAATGTCGATCACGGTTTCCGGGCGCACCAGACCAAGGTCAACCGCCTGCGCCGCTGCAAAGATCTTGAAAGTCGACCCCAACTCATAAACGCCCTGAACGGCCCGGTTAAAGAGCGGGCTGACCGAGGGGTCAAACCCATCCGTGGGGGGACGTGGGCGGTCGTTTGGGTCGAAATCCGGCAAGGACACCACCGACACAACCTCACCCGTATGAACATCCATCAGGATCGAGGTCGCCCCCTTGGCGTTCATCAGGTTCATGCCCCCGGCCAGGACCTGCTCAGCTGCGGACTGCACCGTGAGATCAAGCGACAGCTCAAGCGGGTGATTCCCGTTTGCGGGGTCACGCAGGTAATCGTCAAACTGCTTTTCAACACCGGCAACACCGATCACTTCCGCAGCGCTGACGCCTTCTTTGCCAAACCCTGCACCCCCCAGAACATGTGACGCCAGACGCCCGTTCGGGTAAAGCCGCATCTCACGCGGGCCGAACAACAGACCGGGATCACCGATGTCATGCACGGCCTGCTTCTGTTCGGGGCTGATCCTTTTCTTGATCCACAAGAACTTGCGCTTCCCGGTGAAGTCTTCAATCAGCTTGTCGCGCTCCAGATCCGGAAAGATCTTTACCAATTCATCGGCTGCATAGACCGGGTCGATCATCTGCGGCGGCTGCGCATAGAGTGAGTGAGTCTCGAAATTTGTTGCCAGGATACGCCCGTGTCGGTCCACAATATCCGCACGCTGCATCGCGATGGAGCCACCGGCCACATTCGCCAGAGGCTCCTGCGGTTCTGCCGTGGCCATCATGCCCATCCTTCCCGCAATTGCGGCATAGGCGCAGATAAAGAAGACCCCCAGAACCAACAAACGTCCCTCAGCACGCTGACGGTACTTTACGGACATTTCCGCATGGCGCTCACGCAGGTTTTCACGCTCGATGACATCCGGGTTTTCACCTTTTGCGCGGGCGGCAAGAACACGGGCTAACGGACGCAGAGGTTTGCGGATCATGGTTCTCTCCCGGCATTCAACGTCGAAACGACGACGCCGTTTTCAAACTCCACCTCGCTCTGAGGAAAGGCGATTTGATCCACCTGACCAAATTGGTCCGGCCGCAATGGCAACAGACCCAACCGGTCGAAATTAAGCTCTGCCAGCTCCCGCAGGCGGTCCGGGCGGTTCAAATAGGCCCATTCGGCACGCAAAACGCTGAGCCGCGCTTGCGACGCTCCGATCTGACGCTGCAAGGAGCGCGTGTCTTTCAATGCCTGTTGGGTGGCGTAGTTTTCCTGATACGCCCACACCGCCAGACCAAGGACCGCAATCACGGTTGCCATATAAAGGAGTGTTTTCATCTGCGCCCCTCTCTCAGCTGTGGCATGCCCAATTCTTTCGGCGAAATTCCTTCCGGGGACGCATCCGTACGTCGGCCCACCCGCAGCCGTGCAGAACGCGCCCGCGGGTTTTCTTCCAGCTCCTGATCATCCGGCCCGACGGCCTTGCGTGTCACCAGTTCAAACTGGTTCGGCGTCTCGACCAGTTCAGGCGCATAGCGGTTGGCCCGCCCAGTCCGCCCTGCACGGTGCTGGAAAAAGCGTTTCACCATGCGATCTTCGACGGAATGGAAGGTAACCACCGCCAGAAGCCCACCGGGTTTCAGCGCCCGTTCAGCAGCCAGAAGACCGGCGAAAAGCTCTTCATATTCGCCATTTACCGCAATACGCAGGGCCTGAAAGCTGCGGGTCGCGGGATGTGACTGGCCGGGCTTCGGACGCGGCAGGCAACCTTCGATAATCTTGGCAAGCCGCAGAGTTGTTGTGATCGGCTCAACCTCGCGCTCCCGCACTATGGATTTCGCGATCCGGCGGCTGGCGCGTTCTTCCCCAAAGGTAAAGAGGATATCCGCCAGCTGAACCTCTTCCAGCTCGGCCACCAGATCTGCCGCACTTGGCCCGTCCTGGGACATACGCATATCCAAGGGGCCGTCTTTCATAAAAGAGAAACCGCGCTCTGCCAGATCCAGCTGCATCGAAGAAACGCCCAGGTCCAGAACAACCCCGTCCAGGTCCGAAGCATATTCGTCCATTTTGGAGAACACGCCTTGCTGCAGGGTAAGACGGTCACCGTATTGACCCTTCCAACTTGCGGCCATTTCAAAGGCCAGCGGATCGCGATCCACGCCGATCACATGATCTGCACCTGCCTCAAGAAGGCCCCGGCTGTATCCGCCTGCACCAAAGGTGCCATCCAACCAGATACCAGACACCGGAGACACCGCCGCCAGAAGCGGTCTTAGCAAGACTGGAATATGTGGTGCATCCCCCCCGGTCTGCGTCATAGCACCGTCACCTTAGGCATCGAGAAACTCCGTCGGGTCAAAATCTTCAGGCAGTTCTTCCATCCATTTTTCTTCCAGGGCCAGTTCTTCCGCTTCATAGGTTTCCGGCTTCCAGATCTGGAATGTATCGCCCGCAGCGATAAAGAAGGCCTCTTTGTCGAGCTCGATCTTATTGCGCAACTTGGCAGGCAACACCAGGCGACCGGTCTCATCCACATTTGTCGGGAAGGATTGCCCGTGAAACATGCGTTGCAGCATCTTGCGCTGCATCGAGCCACGCGGCAAGGCGTCGATCTTGTCGTCCACCTCATTGATCGCTTCGATTGTGTAAACTTCCAGGAACTTGCGGCGCTGGTCACCATAGACAATCACCAGTTCAGGATTGCCACCGGGTTCACAGTTCGGGTCTGATGCCTCAAGCACACGGCGAAAGGAGGCCGGAATCGACACCCGCCCCTTCGTGTCCACCTTGTGGTGGCCCTCGCCTCTGAACCTGCGACCCAAACGACCGCTCCTTTACTGCGCCTTTTGGCGCTGTCCCTTCCCCCAAAATGAAAAGGGGCGGGTTGATCTGCTGCCACTGATCAACCCGCCTCCACAGCCCGCTGAGCGGGTGTCCGACTGCGCGCGCCACCTGGGGGGATGTCTGCTCGCCCGCGCGCCGGATCTCTCTTTTTTCGAAAAAGCGAAGGCCTGTATGAAACCTGCTATTTATAGTTTTGGTCGGGGTCGTTTGCTGCCCCAGCTCTCCGTCTCTCGATGTAGAAAGGGATACTATGGGAATTAATGGGCTGACAACCATTAATTTCCAGACACGCCCGTGATCCGGACCTTCAACTCACCCAAAGCGCACCGACTGAAGCCACATTTCCGCCACAGTCTAGCCAATGTAGGCCCAAAGGTACCTCACAGAACTACATATTGTGCAGATATTGCGATGCCAAAAAAATCCCATAATTTCCCGCACCAAAAATCGCGCGGTGGCAATCGGCGCAAATGTTCGCAAAACGTTCTAAAAAATGGGTGATTTTGGGTAGTTCAACGCATCAAAAGTGATTCGTTTTAGACAAATGCCACCGAATGCCCATATTTTCCCATTTGGCCCATGAATTCCCAGATTTATGACGGATGCCGGAAATCTCGTCGCGCCCGTGGCGGTCCCACGGTTTCCCATGGGTGCCATGATTTCCCAAAATCAGAGCAGCATCCCACTCCAGCCCATTCGTGAGCAAAGTTGAGACGCCCCGATGTCAAAAACGGAGTTAGGCAACGCCACCGCGAACCAGCCCTTCGGCTATGCGCATATAGGCGTCGGCCATGGCACCATCCCTTAATGCAATCGGCCGCCCCTCATCCCCGGCCAAGCGGGTCTCAAGATCAATCGGCAAAGCCCCCAACAAGGGAACTCCCAACCTGTCCGCCTCCGCAGCAACGCCCCCATGCCCAAAGATGTGGTGTTCACCACCGCAATCGGGGCAGGTGAAGAAGGACATGTTCTCAATCAAGCCAAGGACCGGCGTTTTGAGCTTGGCAAACATATCAAGCGCCTTACGCGCATCCAAAAGCGCAACATCCTGCGGCGTACTGACCACAATCGCGCCTGTGGGCTCGGACTTACTGCACAACGTCAGCTGAACATCCCCGGTGCCAGGCGGAAGGTCCACCAGAAGCACATCCAACTCTCCCCAGTTCACCTGGGTCAGCATCTGCTGCAAGGCCCCCATAAGCATGGGCCCCCGCCAGATTATGGCTTCACGCTCCGCCACCATCAAACCCAGGGACATCAAGGTCACACCATGTGCCGTCAGCGGTTCTATCATCTTGCCGTCCGAGCTTTCCGGACGCCCAGAAACTCCCATCATGCGGGGCTGGCTCGGACCATAGATATCGGCATCCAGCAGCCCGACACGCCGCCCCTGCCGTGCAAGCGCAACCGCAAGGTTCGAGCTGACGGTCGATTTCCCCACGCCGCCCTTACCTGAACCGATCGCCAAGATACGCTTTACCCCCTTGGGCCGCATCGGGTCCGCCTGGGGAGCCATATGTCCGCCAAATTTCACACCCTTCCCCGCGGCAGGCGCTGAAGGCTTAGACTGGTGCGCAGTCATAACAATGGAGACGGAGGTTACACCGTCAACTTCCATTACCGCCGCCTCAGCCGCGCGGCGCAGCGGCTCCATCTGTGCCGCAACCTCGGGACTGGGGGCCTCGAACACCATTGACACCTGCCCCCCGTCGACGCGCAGTGCGCGCACGATGTCATTTGTGATCAGAGTCCCCTCCCCCGGATAGGGCAAGCGATTCAGCGCCTCTCGAATCAAATCATCCATCTTTCACACACCATTTCTTTGCGTCGCACTCCATATAGTGACGCTTGAAGCAAGTCCCAACCAGCAATGGACGGCCAAAACCCGAGCCATGTGCCACAAAAGCACAGCAAAATATCAAAAAGGGGGCATAGAAAACAAGCCACGGCACGTTTTTACAGGCCCCTATCTTGCAAACTCAACAGACCCATGCGCCGACCGCATAGCGGACTTGCCAACAAGACCGTTGTGCAAGCGCAGCATTTGTTTATTTTCAATATCAACAGCGAAGACAACACGACACACGGACACAGACCTTAGACATGGCAACTGCACTGAACACCACGCCGATGACACTTTCAAACACTGCTGGCGCAGGGTTTGTTGCGGGTTTGGTCGCGAAGGCAAAGGCATACATGGTCTACCGCAAGTCGCTGAACGAACTTCGCGCTCTGAACAACCGCGAACTGGCTGATCTTGGCCTGTCCCGCAGCATGATTAAACGCGTCGCCCTTGAAGCGGCCTATGACAATATTTAACTGAGAGATCAGGTCCTTCCTCCTCCTCCCTAGGACCTGTCTTTAGCGGTGGCATCCTCCTCCTCCCTGATGCCACCGCGACCTATAACGGCCAAATGGCCAGACATACATCGGGGCACTCCTCCTCCCTAGTCCTGATGTTTACAAGAACGGCGGCACCCCTCCTCCTCCCTGGTGCCGCCGTTTTTTCGTTTTAAGGGAGCGTGCTTTCCACAATAGGTTCAGTTGATGGTTGCGAAGACTGCGCGCGCATCATGATTTGCACGCGTGCGCAATTATTCCGAGATGTTATCGAAAATATCACAACCTCAACATGCCACCCTGACTGCAGCCGCTTCGGATAGCGGCAACACATTGGCGACGCTTGGGGTGGAGGCTTGGGGTATCAGGCGCGGTGCAGGCTAGAACGGAACATCCGAATCTGACGTGACATATCGCGCAATCACTTTCTTGGGTCCCGCCTTTTCAAAGTCGACTTCCAGCTTATCGCCCTCGATGCCGATCACAGCGCCATAGCCGAATTTCTGGTGAAAGACCCGATCGCCAAGCATAAACGCGGAAACGGCATTGAGGTCGATCACCTGATGGCGGGCCTCCTTGGGTTGCGTAAATCCCCGCTCGCCGGACCGGGCCTGCATACGCTTCCAACCCGGAGAGTTATAGCCATCTGCCTGGGCGACGCGCTCATCAATGGTCGATTGCACAGGCGCAGCAGCCCCATAGCCGCCCCCATAAAGGCCCGGCGGGGTCAGCACTTCAACATGGTCTTCGGGCAGCTCATCCACAAACCGTGAAGGCAGCTGCGATTGCCACTGACCAAACACGCGGCGATTGCCCGCAAAAGAAATCGTGCAGACCTCCTCGGCGCGGGTGATTCCCACATAGGCCAGGCGGCGCTCCTCTTCGAGCCCTTTGAGCCCGCTTTCATCCATAGAGCGCTGTGACGGAAAAAGGCCATCTTCCCAGCCCGGCAAGAAAACAGCTGGAAATTCCAGACCTTTGGCGGCGTGCAGTGTCATTATACTGACTTTTTGCTCTGCGTCCTGACTGTCATTGTCCATAACAAGGCTGACGTGTTCCAAGAATCCTTGGAGATTTTCAAAGCTTTCCAGCGCCTTGACCAATTCCTTGAGGTTCTCCAGCCGCCCCGGAGCCTCCGGCGTCTTATCGTTCTGCCACATGGTGGTATAGCCGCTCTCATCCAGGATGATCTCGGCCAGTTCCATATGTGTCATGTCGCCATCTCCGGCCAATCGGCCCCAGCGGCGAATATCCTCGACCAATGTGCGCAGGGCGGCACCGCCCTTCCCCTTGATCATACCCGATTCAACCGCCAGCCGGGCGCCTTCGACCAGCGAGACAGCATTGGCCCGCGCCACGCTTTGAATGGTCTGCTGCGCCTTGTTGCCAAGGCCACGTTTGGGCGTGTTCACAATCCGCTCGAACGCCAGATCATCATCCGGGGAGGTCACCACCCGGAAATAGGCCATCGCATCACGGATCTCCATCCGTTCATAGAAACGCGGGCCACCAATGACGCGGTAGGGCAAGCCAATGGTCAGAAAACGGTCTTCGAACGCGCGCATCTGGTGGGAGGCGCGGACCAAGATGGCCATCTGGTCCAGATCCATCGGTCGCACGCCGCGACTGCCCCGCTGCATCGATTCGATTTCTTCCCCGATCCAGCGCGCCTCTTCCTCGCCATCCCAATGACCAATCAGGCGGACCTTTTCGCCGCCGGTTGCCTCGGTCCACAGCTCTTTTCCCAAACGTCCCTGGTTGCCCCGGATGACATTGGAAGCGGCGGCCAGGATATGTTCTGTTGAACGATAGTTTTGCTCCAGCCGCACGGTTTTTGCGCCGGGAAAATCATTTTCAAACCGCAGGATGTTGCCCACTTCGGCCCCGCGCCAGCCATAGATCGACTGGTCATCATCCCCCACACAACAGATATTGTGATGCGCGCTCGCCAAAAGTCGCAGCCACAGATATTGGGCGACGTTGGTATCCTGATATTCGTCCACCATGATAAACCGGAACCAACGCTGATACTGCGATAATACATCCGGGTGGGTCTGAAAAATCGTCACCATGTGCAGCAACAAGTCGCCAAAATCGACTGCATTCAGCTCCAGCAGGCGGCGTTGGTACTGCTTATAAAGGTCAGCGCCCCGGTGATTATAGGCCCCCGCATCCGTCGTGGGCACCTTCTCTGGTGTCAGCGCGCGGTTTTTCCAGTCATCAATAATGCCTGCCAGCATCCGCGCAGGCCAGCGTTTGTCATCAATACCATTGGCCTGGATCAGCTGTTTCAACAGGCGGATCTGATCATCCGTATCCAAAATGGTGAAGTTCGACTTCAGATGCAGCGGCGGGCGCGCCTCTTCTATAACTCCGTTGCCATCATCCATGGCAATCAGCTCCGCATGGCGACGCAACAGTTTCACGCAGATCGAGTGGAAGGTGCCAAGCCAGGGCATGCCCTCGATCGCCTGCCCCATCATCGCACCAACACGGTTTTTCATCTCCCGCGCGGCTTTATTGGTAAAGGTCACCGCCAGAACCTCGTTCGGGCGGGCGCTGTTGGTGTTCAGCAGGTGAACGATCCGAGTGGTCAGAGCTTTGGTCTTGCCCGTACCCGCCCCGGCCAGCATCAATACCGGCCCTTCAAGACATTCCACAGCCTCCCGTTGGGCCGGGTTCAGCCCATCCAGATAAGGCATCGGGCGTGCGGCCATGGCACGGGAGGAAAGCGATGCGCCCTCAAAGGCGTCCATTTCGTCAAAGCTGCTCATACTGGTGATCCTAACGTGATTCAATCACAGCGAAAAGAGGATGTTCACAGTCTGTTCACTCCTTTTTTTCCGCAATCAGCGCTTTGCGCCATGTTTGGGGCAACGCAAGCCACCATATACCATTGCGCGCCCCCTAATCCAAAGTGGCTTTGGCCAATCCTTGTGCACCGAGTTACAGCACAAACTTTGGGATACGATCAGATTACATCTTAAACGTGCGCAGCAGACGGATGCGACGCTTTTACCTCAGTTGGAGAGCTTCATGCACAGATTGATATATCTCAGCCAGGCAACAAAGCCGATGAGCGCCCCGGAAATCGCAACCCTGGCGGCAAAATCACAGCAAAATAACGGAAAGGTTGGGGTTACAGGCCTCCTGGTTTTTATACAAGGCCGGTTCTTTCAGGTGCTGGAAGGCCCGCAAACCGCATTGGACAGCTGCTTTAAGCGCATCCAGTTGGACAAACGCCACGCGGACATGCGCCTTATCAGCAGCTCAGAAACCAGTGAACGCGCCTTCCCGGACTGGAAGATGAGCCTGTTTTACCCGGACCAGTTACCGCCCCAAGCCCAACAGGCCGTTTTGTCGATCAATGAACTGATGCCGATGAACAGTGAGGCACGTGGGAATGACCCCGAGGTGCGCCTGCGTGTGCGGGATTTTCTGGCAAGTTTCCAACGTCTGGCCGCAGCATAGCATTTGGATACGTGCCGGTTTCTCTGCCTCGAAGGACAGTTCGCGCTCGACAGCAGACGGGTTTAATGGCCTATTTCGGGCATGAATCTCGACCAGGCCTACCCCGCGCTCACAGACCTGCGTGTCAAAGCTCAGAAACGCATTCCCAAATTTGTTTGGGAATATCTGGACTGTGGCACTGGCAGCGAAGAAACCAAGAACCGCAATCGGCAAGCCCTTGACCGTGTTGGCTTTGTTCCTTCGATCCTGCACGGCCCCCTTGATTGCGATTTAGGGGTGGACTGGCTCAACACGCGCCTGCCCCTTCCAGTTGGGATTGCGCCGGTTGGCATGTCAGGCTTGATCTGGCCCGGAGCGGAAACCCTTCTTGCGCAAGCTGCACGCCGTGCCAACATCCCCTATTGCCTGTCGACGGTTGCAAGCCAAAGCCCCGAAGATCTGGGCCCCCATGTGGGAGAGCACGCCTGGTTCCAACTTTATCCGCCCAAAGACCCGGACATCCGCAAGGATATGCTGAACCGCGCAAAATCATCGGGTTTTGGCACATTGGTTCTGACCGTCGATGTGCCTGTTGCATCCCGTCGTGAACGTCAGACCCGCTCTGGCCTCACCCAGCCGCCGCGCCTGACGCCCCGCTTGCTTGCACAGGTGGCACAGTGCCCGGCCTGGGCATTGGGGATGGCGTGCAGAGGCATGCCGCGCATGCGGACGCTCGACGCATACACGACCACACCAACCACCGCCCGCTCCTCGACCGCGCATATCGGATATCTGCTGCGCACCTCGCCGGATTGGGAGTATGTGTCCTGGTTGCGGGACAATTGGGACGGACCGCTGGTGGTAAAAGGCGTTCTGCGACCAGAAGATGCCACAGCACTGGAGCGCGCCGGTCTGGACGCCATCTGGGTGTCAAACCATTCAGGTCGGCAGTTCGATGCAGCGCCCGCATCCATTGAAGCTCTGCCCGCCATTCGCGACGCGACAAAACTGCCGTTGATCCTGGACAGTGGCATAGAGACTGGACTGGATATTCTGCGCGCCTATGCACTTGGCGCTGATCTTGTCATGATGGGGCGCGGCTTTCACTTTGCGCTTGCTGCATTGGGCGCCGACGGCCCGGCCCATTTGCTCAAAATTCTCTCAGAAGACCTCAAAGCCAATATGGGGCAACTGGGCATCTCAGAGCTTTCGGAGACTGGCACGCTCGAACACTACGATTTGACCTAACCGGGCACAAATCGTCTCCGGATTGTACCCGTCTTTGTACCCCGAATCTGGCGCCGGAACCTTCCACAAACAGATTGGCACGCGAACAAAAATGTTACCGCTACCACACCTGAATTCACTTACAAAAACCGCCGTGATTCGGAGCGTTTGCAACGTTATTGCGCTAACGCAAATCTCCAAATGTAAAAAATACACGAAATTTGGATCCCGGAATGTTTCGATACATTTTTATTCCTGCTCGATAAGTGCCTTATTTTTGGGACGAAAGTCGCAAGCCTGCGAGAGAATACCGCATAATACGAGTATACCGAACGGGATGTTCCGCCTAACACTCTGCCAGAACCGATTTTACCGGGGGAAGAAATGACCGAGTTTAACAAAATCCTGATCGCGAACCGTGGCGAGATCGCCATCCGCGTGATGCGTGCCGCAAACGAGATGGGCAAGAAAACCGTCGCCGTTTACGCGGAAGAGGACAAACTGGGGCTGCACCGCTTCAAGGCGGATGAGGCTTACCGGATTGGCGAAGGCCTCGGACCCGTTGCGGCCTATCTGTCGATTGATGAGATTATCCGTGTAGCCAAGGAGAGTGGCGCAGACGCGATCCACCCCGGCTACGGCCTTTTGTCTGAAAACCCGGATTTTGTGGACGCCTGTTCCCGTAACGGCATCACCTTTATCGGCCCCAAAGCCGAAACCATGCGCGCCCTTGGCGACAAAGCCAGTGCGCGCCGGGTGGCGGTCGAAGCGGGCGTTCCCGTCATTCCCGCCACCGAGGTTCTGGGCGATGACATGGAAGCCATCAAGAAAGAAGCGGCGGATGTCGGCTATCCCTTGATGCTCAAAGCGTCCTGGGGCGGCGGCGGTCGCGGCATGCGCCCGATCTTTGGCGAAGACGAGCTGGAAGAGAAGGTTCTCGAAGGGCGGCGCGAAGCCGAAGCGGCCTTTGGCAACGGCGAAGGTTATCTGGAGAAGATGATCACCCGTGCCCGCCACGTCGAGGTTCAGATCCTGGGTGACAAACATGGCGAGATCTATCACCTGTGGGAACGCGACTGTTCGGTTCAGCGCCGCAACCAGAAAGTGGTCGAACGTGCTCCCGCCCCCTATCTGACCGACGCCCAGCGCGCAGAAATCTGTGAATTGGGTCGCAAGATCTGTGCCCATGTGAATTATGAATGCGCAGGCACCGTTGAATTCCTGATGGATATGAACACGGGCAAGTTCTACTTTATCGAGGTAAACCCCCGGGTTCAGGTGGAACACACCGTGACTGAAGAAGTCACCGGCATCGACATTGTTCAATCGCAGATCCTGATCGCCGAAGGGAAACCGCTGGCGGAAGCCACCGGCAAAGCCAGCCAGGATGAGATCCGCCTGAATGGACACGCGCTGCAAACCCGCGTAACCACAGAAGATCCGCTGAACAATTTCATCCCCGATTATGGCCGCATCACGGCCTATCGTTCGGCAACCGGAATGGGCATCCGCCTCGATGGTGGCACCGCCTATTCGGGGGGCGTCATCACCCGGTACTACGATTCGCTCCTGACCAAGGTCACCGCCTGGGCGCCAACACCGGAAAAAGCCATCGCCCGCATGGACCGTGCCCTGCGCGAATTTCGTGTGCGCGGCGTGTCGACCAACATCGCCTTTGTCGAAAACTTGCTGAAGCACCCGACCTTCCTGTCCAATGAGTACACAACGAAGTTCATCGACGAGACGCCAGAGCTGTTCCAGTTCAAGAAGCGCCGCGACCGCGGCACGAAGGTTCTGACCTATATCGCGGACATCACCGTCAACGGACATCCGGAGACAGAAGGCCGCGCCCGCCCCTCTGACGATCTGAAAGAACCCCGCGCCCCCAAAGTGGAGCCGGGCAACACCCCCTATGGCACCCGTAATCTGTTGGAGCAAAAAGGCGCTCAGGCCGTTGCCGACTGGATGAAAGCGCAGCGCCAGCTGCTGCTGACCGACACCACCATGCGCGACGGACACCAATCACTGCTGGCGACCCGTATGCGGTCCCATGACATGATCAAAGTGGCCCCGGCCTATGCGCAGAACCTCAGCCAGCTGTTCTCGGTGGAATGCTGGGGCGGGGCGACCTTTGACGTCGCCTATCGCTTCCTGCAGGAATGCCCCTGGCAGCGACTGCGCGACCTGCGCGAGGCCATGCCCAACCTGATGACCCAAATGCTGCTGCGCGCCTCCAATGGCGTTGGCTACACCAACTACCCGGACAATGTTGTGCAGGAGTTTGTACGTCAGGCGGCAGTGACAGGTGTCGATGTCTTCCGCGTTTTTGACTCCCTCAACTGGGTGGAAAACATGCGTGTGGCGATGGACGCTGTGGTCGAAAGCGGCAAAATCTGCGAAGGCACCATCTGTTACACCGGCGACATTCTGGACCCGGCCCGCGCCAAATATGACATCAAATACTATGTCGGCATGGCCAAAGAGCTGGAAGCGGCAGGTGCCCATGTTCTGGGCCTCAAAGACATGGCTGGCCTGTTGAAACCCGCCTCTGCACGGGTTCTGGTCAAAGCACTGAAAGAAGAAGTCGGCCTGCCGATCCACTTCCACACCCATGACACCTCTGGCATTGCCGGCGCGACCATCCTCGCAGCTGCTGACGCAGGTGTGGACGCTGTGGACGCAGCGATGGACGCTTTCTCTGGCGGCACGTCGCAACCCTGCCTTGGCTCCATCGTTGAAGGGCTCAAGAACACCGACCGCGACACCGGTTTGGATATTGGCAAGATCCGCGAGATTTCAGGCTACTGGGAGCAGGTGCGTGCGCAATATGTCGCCTTTGAAAGCGGCCTGCAGGCCCCCGCGTCCGAAGTCTATCTGCATGAGATGCCCGGTGGTCAGTTCACCAACCTCAAGGCACAGGCACGCTCTCTGGGTCTCGAAGACCGCTGGAGCGAGGTCGCCCAGACCTATGCGGATGTGAACCAGATGTTTGGCGATATTGTCAAAGTGACGCCATCATCCAAAGTTGTGGGTGACATGGCACTGATGATGGTCAGCCAGAACATAACCCGCGCGGACGTGGAAAGCCCGGACACCGATGTGGCCTTCCCCGACTCCGTTGTGGACATGATGCGCGGCAATCTCGGCCAGCCTCCGGGGGGCTTCCCTGAAGGCATCGTGAAAAAGGTGCTGAAAGGCGAAGCGCCCAATACCACCCGTCCGGGCGCCCATCTGGAACCGGTTGATCTGGAAGCCACCCGCGCGGAGCTTTCCAAAGAACTGGAAGGGTTTACCGTCGATGACGAAGATCTGAACGGTTATCTCATGTATCCCAAGGTCTTCCTGGATTACATGGGCCGCCACCGGCTGTACGGCCCTGTCCGGGCTTTGCCGACCAAGACCTTCTTTTATGGTATGGAGCCGCGTGAAGAGATCACCGCCGAGATCGACCCGGGCAAGAAGCTGGAAATCCGCCTGCAGGCGATTGGTGAAACCGACGACAAGGGCGAAGTCAAAGTCTTCTTTGAACTCAATGGCCAACCCCGTGTGATCCGAGTTCCAAACCGCAAGGTAGCCGCGAGCCAGGCCGCCAACAAAAAAGCCGAAGCAGGCAATGCAAACCACATCGGCGCGCCGATGCCGGGTGTTGTGGCCTCTGTTGCGGTTCAGCCGGGTCAGGAGGTCAAAGAGGGCGATCTGCTGCTGACCATCGAAGCCATGAAGATGGAAACCGGCATCCACGCGGAACGCGACGCAACAATTTCTGCGGTACACGTTCAAGCTGGCGGTCAAATCGACGCCAAAGATCTTCTGATCGAACTGGAATAAACGCGACGCCTCTGAATTCAGAAGAAGGCCGCAGTCCGCTGCGGCCTTTTTTTCTTGGCCAGCTGACGCTCTTAGAAGCAACACACCATCGCGTGCACTTTGGATCCCCAAAGAGCCAGGCTGACAGTCACGGCCAGGCAGGCCAATTTAAAATTCTCCCAAGTCTTCATCTGTGTTTCCCTCAGCTCAAATCCTGTTTTGAAAGGCTTTTCGTTCCACGCCGTGGCCAGAGACATCCGTCGAAGTTTTTTACAAAATCCCCAATTTCGCTCTTGCGCTCTGCGTGTTGAAACCTTAAATCACCGCTCACCGAAACGGAGTGCGGGCGTAGCTCAGGGGTAGAGCATAACCTTGCCAAGGTTAGGGTCGGGCGTTCGAATCGCCTCGCCCGCTCCATTCGGAATTCTTCAGAAATTCAACGACTTACCGAAAGCGATCAGACGGCACCCGTGATCAAAGCGCTTCTGTATGGCGCTCAAATTTTCGTGGTAAGAAATTCTGATTTCATTCACCAGAATCTGTTTTTTGCCTTGCAGAGCCTGCGCCCTTCCCGTATTCACTCCCTCACCGAAACGGAGTGCGGGCGTAGCTCAGGGGTAGAGCATAACCTTGCCAAGGTTAGGGTCGGGCGTTCGAATCGCCTCGCCCGCTCCATTCGGACAAACAACCGCCCACTTGGGCGGTTTTGTTTTTTCTCCCCGTCTCAGCCCTTGATCGGAATCGCCCGGACCGATAGGAACAGAGGGCGAACAATCATCACCCTGATCCAGTAGAGAAGAACGAGGCAGGATGCTTACATCGGTGGAACTTTGCGCAGGTGCAGGCGGACAGGCCCTGGGATTGGAACGGGCCGGTTTCGATCACACAGCGTTGGTAGAAATCGACAAGCATTGCTGCGCCACTCTGCGCCACAACCGCCCACAGTGGAACGTGCTGGAAGAAGACGTGCGCGACTTCAAAGACCGCGCGGGCGAATACAGGGGGATCGACCTACTGGCCGGCGGCTTGCCCTGCCCGCCGTTCTCTGTGGCAGGCAAACAACTGGGTGAAAAAGACGAGCGTAACCTGTTTGATGATGCCATCGATATCGTCGATGCCACGCGCCCCCGTGCCGTCATGATTGAAAACGTACGTGGCTTTCTGGACGCCGTATTTCTGGACTACCGTGAGAAGCTGAAGAAGCAACTGTCGAAGTTGGGATATGAGACCGACTGGCGGTTACTCAACGCCTCAGATTTTGGCGTCCCACAGCTGCGCCCGCGTGTGGCGATTGTTGCATTACGCAAGGAATTCAGCGGACAGTTCTCCTGGCCGGACCCTCTGCCCCACAACCCCAGAACCGTGGGCGAAACGCTGATTGATCTCATGAAGGAACGCGGCTGGCGCGGGGCCGACGCCTGGAAAGAGCAAGCCAATGAAATCGCGCCGACGATTGTTGGTGGCTCTAAGAAACATGGCGGCCCGGATCTGGGGCCAACCCGTGCCCGACGAGCCTGGGCGGCTCTTGGTGTAGAGGGCCGCACCATCGCCAATGAGGCGCCTGACCCGTTTCACAATGACATGCCGCGCCTAACCTGCCGCATGGTGGCTCGTATTCAGGGGTTCCCGGACGAGTGGCACTTCACCGGCGCAAAAACCAATGCCTACCGCCAGATCGGAAACGCCTTTCCGCCCCCTGTCGCTGCTGCCGTTTCAAAACAGCTGAGCAAGGCGATTGTGCGCCCCAATTTGCGCTCGGTCTCAGCCTAAGCTACGTGCAGACCTAACTGCTCTGACAATATGTTCAGAGCGTCACAGGCCCAATGCGAGGCTTCACCCCATGAAACGCTCCCTTCCCACCAACACCCTTGCGCCTGGTCATCCGGATTTTGACCGGCTGACGTCTTTGGCACATGAGATCACTTCGCGGGCCGGTGGCCAACTGGAACTTGAATGCAGCTTCCCTCAGATGTTGCGCGACTGCATTGACGCTGTGATCATGACCGCCAAGACCGGACGCCGCAGTTATGAAGAGCTGGAAAAAACCGAAAAGACATATATCGGCACCCGCGTTGAAATAGAGCTGCGCGCGATGCTGCGCCTGCGCAAGGGGCGGCTGGATACGGAAATCCTTGGCCAGGATGTCGATATCAAGAACACAATGGGCAGCAACTGGATGATTCCAACCGAGGCCGTCGACCAGGCCTGCATCCTGGTGGCCGCCGACGAAACACGTGCCATGTGCTATTTGGGCCTCATCGTCGCCCGCCCCGACTACCTGACGCTGGGCAAAAACAAGGATGCGAAACGCAGCGTATCAGCGGAAGGGTTTCGCCATATTCTTTGGCTTCTCAAGGAACACCCCTACCCCGCGAACTTTTGGCGCACCGTGCCCGCTGAAGCCGTTGAACAGATTTTCGCAGGGCAATCCGGCAACGCACGTATGGCCGAACTGTTCCGCCAGCTTCCGGCACGCCCCATTTCACGGGACGTGATCGAGGCTGTTGCCCGGCAAAAGGACTTCACCCGACGTATCCGCAAGGACAATGGGCGCGGCACGCGGGATATACTGGAGCGCGAGGGTATTGTTCTCTTGGAAGGGCGTACAGATGCGCAGCTGATCAAGGCCTTGGGGCTGCCAGAGTGTGGTCAAAGCAGCTTTATTTCCTTTCGACCAGACACACCGCAAGCGCGGCAAATGGCATTCCAGGCAGGTTTTCATCAGTTGCCTGAGCCGGGACAAGGCTGACGACCTGCAGAAGTTGAAATTTTTCAGGCTGAAACACCATTTTCCCCTTGCGCTTCCCCAGCGCAGACCGTAAATCCCCGCTCACCGAAACGGAGTGCGGGCGTAGCTCAGGGGTAGAGCATAACCTTGCCAAGGTTAGGGTCGGGCGTTCGAATCGCCTCGCCCGCTCCATTCGGACAAAAAGAGCCGCCCGCTTGGGCGGTTTTTTTGTATCAAAATTAGTTCAGATTGCTGAAATCCGTCCAAGAGATTTGCCGACGTCTGTGCGCCCTCTAAAAGAGGAGACTGGATAGCTCCAGAGCTCCAACGCTTCAAAACACATTCAATTTCATAGTTGTACCTGGCCTTACTTTGAATCTCGAAAAGGCCAGACCCAATGCAAAAGGCGTCAATAAAACGCCCTTGCCATCTTGGATCCAAAATCCACCCCTCCGAAAAATCATAAATCTGTATCTCTTTTTTTCGTGAATTTCTGTGAGACTGCGTTATTATTCACCTGTAACGAGTTTATTGGTGCAATACAGACCGGGCGTGCAATTGTTCCCCGCACGCCCGGTTTGCACGTAACAAGTGATTGTTTTCCCTGGCAAGCGCCGTGTGACGGTTGATTGTGTTGGTTATTTTGTGATTTCAGGTCACACGGTGGTTGCCAAGCGCCGCCAAACTATCCGAAGAAATCTAAATGCCGGTAATCCACTTCCCAAGCACGGGATTTCGGCACGTGAAGAGGCTGAACAATCTTCACCTCTTTTAGCGCTCCTAGAACGACAAGACTTGAGCCACCTCCACCTCAGCGCCTATAAGCACGGCGCAGGATTGGAAGGATCAACATGCGTACAGCACACATCAGCCGCAAAACGGCAGAGACCGAAATCTCGGTGGACATCAACCTTGATGGCAGCGGTGCCTTCGACAACAAGACCGGCGTGGGCTTCTTTGACCATATGCTGGACCAGCTGGCCCGCCATTCCCTGATCGACATGACAATCCGCGCCAAAGGGGATTATCACATTGATGATCATCACACTGTGGAAGACACCGGCATCGCGCTTGGACAGGCGCTGGCGCAGGCATTGGGCGACAAAAAAGGTATTCGTCGCTATGGCGCATGTCACCTGCCGATGGACGACGCGCAGGTTCGATGTGCGCTGGACCTGTCAGCGCGCCCGTTTCTTGTTTGGAATGTCGACCTGCCCTCGCAGAAAATCGGCACCTTTGACACCGAGCTGGTGCGCGAATTTTTCCAGGCTTTCTCGACACAAGGCGGCGTGACCCTGCACATCGACCAACTGCATGGGTTCAACAGCCATCACATTGTTGAGGCGGCATTCAAGGCCGTCGCGCGTGCACTGCGAGAGGCGGTGGAAACCGATCCGCGCAAGGCCGATGAGATCCCATCGACCAAGGGTGCCCTTTGATGCTGACTGCGATCATCGACTATGAAAGCGGCAATCTACACTCGGCGGAAAAAGCATTCCAGCGGATCGCCAAGGAAGTGAATGCCGGGGATGTTGTTGTAACGTCAGACGCAGAGGTTGTGGCCCGTGCGGACCGGCTGGTTCTGCCCGGAGATGGCGCCTTCCCTGCTTGTGCCGCTGAGCTGCGCGGGCACAAGGGGATCTATGACGCGATGGTAGAGGCCGTCGAGGTAAAGGGCCGTCCTTTTCTTGGCATCTGCGTGGGCATGCAGCTGCTGGCGACCACGGGGCATGAGTATCGGGATACAGACGGCATTGGCTGGATTGGCGGCGATGTTGTGAAGATTGAACCCAATGATCCGACGCTCAAAGTGCCCCATATGGGGTGGAACGATCTGGTGATTGATAACGGCCACCCGGTGTTCGCGGGCATCAAATCCGGTGATCACGTCTACTTTGTTCACTCCTATCACTTCCGGGTCACCACCCCGGCCGAAAGGCTGGCACATGTGGACTATGCCGGTGATGTGACCGCCGTTATTGGCCGGGACAACATCCTTGGCATGCAGTTCCACCCCGAGAAAAGCCAGGACGTGGGCCTGCGGATGATCGGGAACTTCCTGACCTGGGCTCCTTGAACCGCGATCAAACAGTCTCTCCCCGGCGGACCGCCATGGGAGAGACACCATAAGCCCGCCGAAAGGCTCTCGAGAACGCTTCTCCCGAGGCATAGGCGTAGCGGCGCGCCACGACATCCACACGCGCACCGTTTTTCAGGTCCCTCTGTGCCAGAAGCAAGCGCCAGCGTCGCAGATACCCGATGGGTGTCTCTCCTACAGTTGCGGCAAAAAGCTCTGAAAAGCGAGAAAGCGACAATCCGGCTTCTTCCGCAAGGCTGGCATTATTCCAGTTCTGTCCCGGCCGGTCATGAATGGCAACAACGGCACGACTGATGCGCGGGTCAGCCAGCCCCGCCAGCAGACCGGGTTCGGTTGCGCCGCGTTGCAACAGATCCCTGAGCATGCGCACAATCAACACTTCGGCCAGACGGTTCACCACAGATTGCGCACCGCAACGTCCGTCTTCGGTTTCCCCCCGTATCATCTGCACCACCCCAAGCGCATCGGGATTGGGCATCAGATCATAAACCACCACATCCGGCAGAGCGTGCAGGAATGGGTTCACCTCTCCGGCCCACTGCACAAACCCGGACCAAAGAACCGCATCCTTGAATTGGTAAGCGCCTGCATCTTTGGTGACATAAACAACCTGCTGCGGCATGCCATCATCAGCCCCGGTGACATATAGATTTTCCCCCTGTTCCCCAGCTCGCCGAACGGAGAGGTGGAACTGCGTCATCAACGTTGTCAGCCGGTCCAATTTTCGGTCTTTCAATCAGGTTTTTCGGATTTTTCTACCAATAGCATGTGCAACATGTACGGACAACATATATGGCAAAGGAGCCCCTCCATGTTGATCCCTCGCGCCAAAGTCCCTGCCCTCTCGGTCCCGACCGTGAGCCACGGGACATTTGATCTGACAACTGAAACCGCTGAACGCGGCACGGTAATCTGCTTCTTTCGCGGGCTGCACTGCCCGATCTGCGCCAATTATTTGAAAGAGTTTGAAAAGCAGGTCGACGCCTTTGCGGAACGGGGTGTTGCGTCGATCGCAATCAGCTCGGATGGAGAAGAGCGCACCCGCCAGATGGTGGAAGCGGTCGGAGCCGAGAAGCTGCGGTTCGGCTATGACCTCTCGCTGAGCGTTGCCCGCGAATGGGGACTTTATATTTCCACCAGCCGCGGCAAAACCTCGATCGGTATTGAAGAGCCCGCGCTGTTTTCCGAACCCGGCCTCTTCATGGTGACGCCGGAACAGACGCTTTATTACGGTGCGGTTCAGACCATGCCTTTTGTGCGCCCGCATTTCAAAGAACTTGTTGGCGCCCTGGATTTCGCCATCCCCAACAATTATCCGGCGCGCGGGGAATATACCGGCGAAGTTTAAACATGCCCCCTCGGGCCGCCCCCCTCCCTCGGCCCGAGGGAACCTGTGCTGTCAGCGCCACCCCTTCCGTCTCACTGTGACACAAATCGGTTGCGAATATGGACAGAACAGCTGCAATCGGGCAAAGGTGCTGAACCGTTTCAACTGCCTAAAGACCCTGCACAGATCGTGTTTGTCCGACTTGAAAAATTCGACCATGTGGAAGGCCAGCACCGCTATTGCTCGGTCAGCCTTGGGCAGACGTTGCTGGGAGACTGGTGCGTCGAACTGACAAGCGGGCCATTGGGGGATGCCGGTGGCAGTATCCGGCGCAGTTATTTCAAATCATACAGCGACGCACTGGAACAGGCACAGATCTGCCGCGCCCGCCAGATCAAGCGCGGCTTTGTGCCAATCCCCGTACAACTGGGATTATTGTAGTTACTTCACCCTTGCCCAGGTCTGCTTGGAACACAGCAAACCACCAGCGACACAGCCTTTGAGCGCGAGCTGATTGCCGTCCAGGGTCATTTTTCCCAGATAGATTTTGTCGTTGGACGGGCGCCAGACTTTCCCCTGATACGAACCATCCCCTTGGGGCATCATATCCATGACCAGGGTCCGCCCCTGATTTGGCGAAACAAACAGGCTGCCGTCTTCATATGTTGCAACAATGTTGCCGCAGATCGCAGGCCCACAGGACACCATTTCGATATGCGCATAGATACCGTCATCGGGCTCTGTCTTCCATGTTCCCAAGACCGGATCAGCCTGCGCTACCGTGGCCAGGGTTGCGCCAAATAAACCTATCAAAAAACGTTGCAATCTTACCTCCATCACATTGCGCAGACACTGTCCGACAACGATTGGGCAGGCAAGCCTAACTTCAGGTCACGTTGCATTCCAGCCCCGCCTTGTGCAAAAGACCGCTAACTGAATTTTGCACAGGGCGCGCTGCCATGATCCTTTACCCCGCGATTGACCTCAAAGACGGCCAGGCCGTGCGTCTGCTGCATGGCGACATGGACAAGACCACCGTATTTAACGACAACCCTGCCGCGCAGGCGCTGGAGTTTGTAAAGGCCGGTTGTGAATGGCTGCATCTGGTAGATCTGAACGGTGCCTTCGCCGGTGAACCGGTCAATGCGGCCCCAGTCGAAGAGATCCTGAAACAGACCAAAGTACCCGCACAGCTGGGTGGTGGCATTCGCGACATGAAGACCATCGAACGTTGGATCGACAAAGGTCTGGCCCGCGTGATTCTGGGCACGGTGGCGGTGGAAAACCCAGATCTGGTCCGCGAAGCTGCAAAGGAATTCCCGGGCAAGGTCGCTGTGGGGATTGATGCGCGAAACGGTCGGGTGGCCACCAAAGGCTGGGCCGAAGAGACAGATGTCATGGTCACCGATCTTGCCAAGTCGTTTGAGGACGCCGGTGTGGCCGCGATCATCTATACAGACATCATGCGCGACGGAGCAATGAAGGGGCCAAATGTGCAGGCCACTGCAGAGCTCGCCAATGCGGTTTCAATCCCGGTCATCGCATCCGGCGGTGTTTCCTCGCTCGACGACCTGCACGCGCTGAAGTCCTGCGGCGCGGCCCTGAACGGGGCCATCTCTGGCCGGGCGCTGTATGACGGGGCAATTGACCTGGCCGAAGCGCTGGCTGTTTTAAAAGCCTGAGACAGCATTGGAAAAGACCAAATGGGGGCGGTGCGGAATTGCGCCGCCCCTTTTGTGTTTGTGACCTTATTCGCCCGCAGCCTTGGCTGTCAGCTTACCAAGGGCCCCGGCCATCTTGGCCAGATACTCAGCCTCGGTTGATACGCCGTCCAGCTTACCCAGCATGGCTTTGGGGTCTTCGTAAGACAGCCATACGTCGCCGGCAGCATCGGCATAGACCAAGACTTTCAATGGCAGATAAAGACCGGCCAGCGAATCGTCCTGCATGGCAGGCGTTCCAAGTTTCGGATTGCCAAAGATCAACAGTTCAGACGGTGCCAGTTCAAGCCCGGCCTTTTCAGCACCACCGCCGTGATCCACCCGTGCGAACACCGTGGCACCCGCGCCATTCACTGCCGCCTCAAGCGCATCCATCGTTGTGGGCACATCATGCGCCGACTTGACCTGCGCGATGTCTCCCGCCTGCACCAACCCCGGCATGACGATTGCTCCTACAAGTGCTGCTTTCAATTTATTCATGAAAATCTCCCTCTCAACAGCGCAGCCAATACGCACTGCGCACTGGTGTTTTAGGATGCAACCTCATAGAAACATCCCGAAAAGGCACAGGATCACGAAAATATGCTCAAGACCCGCATCATCCCCTGTTTGGACGTGGCCGATGGCCGAGTGGTCAAAGGTGTGAACTTTGTCGGCCTGCGCGATGCGGGTGACCCGGTGGAAAGCGCCAAGGCCTATGACGCGGCCGGTGCGGATGAGATCTGTTTTCTGGACATCCATGCGACGCATGAAAACCGCGGCACCATGTTTGATGTGGTCCGGCGTACGGCGGAACAGTGTTTTGTGCCGCTGACGGTCGGCGGCGGTGTGCGGACAAAAGACGATGTGCGCGCGTTATTGCTGGCAGGGGCTGACAAGGTTTCGTTCAACTCAGCTGCCGTAGCAAACCCGGATGTGATAGCCGAAAGCGCCGATCAATTTGGCAGCCAGTGCATTGTCTGCGCGATTGATGCCAAGACGGTAGCGCCCGGCAAATGGGAGATCTTCACTCACGGCGGGCGCAAGGAAACCGGGATTGATGCTGTGGAGTTTGCCAAACTGGTGGCTGCAAAAGGCGCTGGTGAAATCCTGCTGACTTCGATGGATCGGGACGGCACCAAATCGGGCTTCAACCTGCCACTGACCAAAGCCATTTCTGACGCTGTGAATGTGCCCGTCATCGCTTCGGGCGGGGTTGGCAATCTTGACCATCTGGTGGAAGGCGTCACCAAGGGCGGCGCTTCTGCGGTGCTGGCAGCGTCCATCTTCCACTTTGGCGAATACACCATCCAAGAAGCCAAAGAGCACATGCAGGCTGCTGGCATCCCGATGCGTCTAGGCTGAAGGAAATAATGATGACCCTGCTCCACGATCTGGAAACCACCATCCTGTCGCGCAAATCCGCAGATCCCTCCAGCAGTTGGACAGCCAAACTGTTGGCAAAAGGCCCGGAAAAATGCGCCGAGAAATTTGGCGAGGAAGCCATTGAGGCCATTATCGAAGCGGTGAAGGATGACAAGGTCAAGCTCGCCTCGGAAGGGGCAGATGTCCTGTACCACTTCCTGGTCATGCTGGCCGCACGTGATGTGGCGCTTGATGACGTACTAAATGTTCTGGCACAGCGTCAGGGGCTTAGCGGCATAGAAGAGAAATCTGCACGCCCCACAACGTAATCTCTCCACAGCCCCGGCTCTGCCCGCAAGGTCAAGACGGCATCAGACGTGGGTATTCAATCTTTGGGCATCGGTTCTGGATAACGGTGACCCCTTGCGCCCGTGCCGTCTCTGCGGCCTCCTCATGGGTGATCCCAAGCTGCATCCAGATTGTCTGAAGGTTCGGAAAACAGGCCAGAGCCTCCTCAACAATCCCCGGAACTGCATCTGGCTGGCGGAAGATGTCGATCATATCCACATCACCGTCAATCTCCCTTAAACTGGCCCGCACGACCTCACCAAACAGGATCTTTCCGGCCTGACCTGGATTTACCGGAATTATGCGGTACCCTTTCTGCCGAAGAAACGCACCGACGTAATGGCTGGGCCGATCTGGTTTCATGGAGGCCCCAACCAAGGCGATGGTTTTGGCGTTTATGAGAGCCTGCAGCATGAGTTCATCAGATGAATGCAGCATTGGAAATCCTCAGTTCAACACTCAGCAGACCATAAACAAAAAAATGCGCCCAGTCGACACTGGGCGCTAAGTACGGAACGAGGGACAGTGAAAGATCTGCGGTGGTTCCATTCCGCAGTCCTAAGACTATATTTGGTGCGGTTTTTGAAGAATTAAAGGGGGACTCTCAGAATCGTGAGCAAAGGAATCGTAAAGAAAGCTCTGCAACACTGCCCCTCATGATCATCACTCACGCAGAATGTCCGGCCAGTTTTCTTGCGCCTCGCGAAGGCGCTCATCGGCCGAGAGAACCCAACGAGCGTAAACCTCGGGACTGTGCAGCATATAAAGCGCGCCGTCGCGAATCTCAAAACTATGCGGATCGCCAGAGACCAGCTTGCCCCGCGAAACCCCATAAGCGCAGTAGCCCCCGAAACGGGGCGCATAGGCGCGCGGGTTGGCCTCGAACATTGCCTGATGCTCTGCGGTCGAAAACAGCCAGGTTACACCTTTCCACATGACCGAATAGGTCATCGCGCCATGTATCGGCTCCTCCTCCATGAAGAAGGAAACCGGATCATAGCCGTTCATCGCGTAGCCGAGATCATGATAATAAATCGAATGCGCCAGAACACGCTGTTCCGCAAAGACCGTAACAGGCGCGAGTGAAAGCACCAATCCCATCAAAGAAGCCGTCAGTCGCAGCATCAGCTAATATTACCTTTATTCGACAAACACTTGAATGCGTTTGATCACATTCAAGGTTCCAGCATGCCGGATCCGTGCCTCGAATCAAGCCCGGTCGCGATTATGTGATAGGTAAGCACAGTTGAATTTACCAACGCGTTGAGATGAGCAAAGCTCATCCCTAGTTTTTCGGCGTTTTTGACTAAGACTCACCTTTTGCGTCAGGTTTCATGCACCACGCAGCGACGCATAAAGGGCAATCGCTGCGGCATTTGAAACATTCAACGAGCCGAATCCCCCGGCGGCATCAATCTTGACCAGCTTGTCCACGGTTTCTTTGGTCTTCTGGCGCAGCCCCGGCCCTTCGGCACCAAGAACAAGCGCGACGGGATCACCGGTGCGCCCCTCTAGTACCTGTTCAATCGTTTCTTCCGCTTCGCCATCGAGCCCCAATACAAGAAAGCCCAT
Organism: Epibacterium sp. ABZ3_068; assembly: GCF_056159265.1. Lineage (NCBI taxonomy): Bacteria > Pseudomonadati > Pseudomonadota > Alphaproteobacteria > Rhodobacterales > Roseobacteraceae > Epibacterium > Epibacterium sp. ABZ3_068. The sequence continues at coordinate 2,524,284 of NZ_JBSWUV010000001.1, read as the reverse complement.
CGACTGAAGCTCGGTGATTGTGTCCGCCAGGTTGCGCATCCGCAGATAGGGTTGGCGCTCCAATGCACCGCTTGCGGTTTTTGCCAGCGCCCCGGTTTCGGGAGCGGAATGATGGCGTGTGCCGATCACAGCGCTTGCGCCCAGAACTTCCGCCGAGCGGAGAATGGCCCCGACATTGTGCGGATCCGTCACCCGGTCCAGCAACAGTACACGCGGCACTTCTGCCCCGATGCAATTCTCTGCCAGCCCGCCCCAGCTGAGAGGTTTTACCTCGAGTACTGCGCCCTGATGCACCGAATTCGGATCGATGGGAGCCCGGAACGTGCGCGGGTCGACAATCTCGGGCTCAATCCCGCTTTCGGCAATGGCATCCGACAGCTTGTCCCGCGCGTTCAGCGTCACCATCAACCGCAGCTTTTCCCGTTTGGGATTGAGCAACGCATCGCGTACCGCATGCAAACCAAACAGCCATACGGTTTCCGCTGCAGAGGCTTTTTTAGACTGTTCTTTTTCGACGACCCACTTGGGTTTCTTGGACATTTTCCACTCCGGACAAAAAATTTCGGGTCATCGCAAAAATCTTGTGGTTTTCGTGTTGACGCCAGCAGTTGGCGGTATTAATCACGCCTCCACATCAGGTGCAACACAGACCTGATCGTGGGCGACAGGCCGCAAGGTGTGGCAGGGGACTGTAACTCCCTCGCGGAGACGCACGCCTGGTTCGATTCCAGGGTCGCCCACCATTTTCTCTTTTTTGCACGAAATGTCAAAAAGATGAAAATGGTGGTCATGTTTTTAGCAACAAAAACATCCCCGATTTATCCACAGGAAAATATTAACAGACCAGCTGCGTGAAGCGATTGTTTTTAAAAAACATTATTACTCCGCATAGTGGTGTTTACGCTTGGTCAACGCAATTTTGCACCCAAGCAACCAAAGCCTCCAGATTCGAAGGCATGGGCTGTGCAATTCCACCGCTAAACTCGTTAAAAGCGTCGACATTCATACCATTCACCCCAGAAATGACCGGTATTCCCCGCTCAAGCGCTTCGGCAAAGACAACGCGCATTCCGCGCCCGTCCGCCTCGTGCTTGCCAAATTTATTGACCAGCAGCACTTGGGGCTCTGGCGCGGTGTTCAGACGTTCCTGAACCAGGGACACCGCCCGTTCGAGCGCTTCGGGGTTCAGGCGACAGCCGCGTGATTCTTTGCCCAATGATTGAGAAATACGGATGGTTTCTCCATCGGGCAAAACCTTCACATCCATATCGCACAGTTCCGTGTCGCAGATTTCCTGATTGGTCTGCACAATCCCGGCAGTTTCAATACCGAGCCCAGCGAGCCGCGCGGCAAGCGCGCTCAACAAACGATCCGTTGCCCCACGTTCCGGGTTCATCACATAGGCCAGATGCATGCTGCGGATCCTTGTCTCTTTGGTATATGCGTAGCGCTTTGTCAGGCTAGCAACACATTCAAAGAGTCGCCAGAGGGCGCGACAAAGCGCCCTCTGATTGATCTATAGTCCCAGTGCGCGACGCCGCTCACTGGCAAACCCCTGCACAATCCGATCTGCCACAAAGGCCAGAATTGCCATCGCAGCCCCGGCAGACAGTCCCAGTCCGACGTCCGCCTTGTTCAACGCGAGATAGATCGACTGCCCCAACCCCGTGGTGCCGATCAGCGCGGCAATCACCAGCATCGCAAAGGCATAAAGGATCGTCTGATTTAGCCCCAGAAGGATAGACGGCATCGCATAGGGCGCGCGCACGTGCCAAAGCATCTGCCATTTGGTGGCGCCCGATGCGGTTGCACCTTCGATCATCTCATCCGGAGTTTCCACCAACCCCTGCCGGGTATAGCGGATCATCGGCACAATTGCGTAAGCGATGATCGCCAGAAAGGCCGAAAACTCGCCAATCTGAAACACCATCAGGATTGGGATCAGAAAGACGAACAACGGGATCGTCTGCAGCATGTCACAGATAGGCTGCACCACCCGCCAGGCCGGAGTCCAGATCGCACAGATCAGGCCGGTCATACCTCCGATCACAGCGCAGGCCAGAACGGATACACCCGAAAGATAAAGCGACAAAAGCGCACGATCCCAAAGCCCCGCCACAAGAATGGACGCCAGAAGCACCACAACCAGCGCGGCCAACCGGCCTCCGCCTGCGCTCCACCCCAAGCCACCAGCTGCCACCAGCACAAAGGGCCACGGAAGTTGCGAAACGCCCGTTTCCAATGTGCCGACAAAAACCAGAAGCAGCAATGCCGCCATAACCCGCCCTGAGACCACCAAGGCAAGCGCCCCAATGCCGGCCGCTCCAAAGAGCCAAAGGCTCATGGCGGGGGTCCAGGCAAATCCCCAGGTAAAGGGCAGCACCGCCTGATCAAATCCGATCCGAAGCGGCAGAAGCACATAAAACAGCGCGTTGTTCTTGAAGGCTGTCAGGGCTTCGGCATTGCCCGTGGTAAAAGCGGTCAGCCCGCTATCCAGCGCCTGCGAGACCGGAGAAAGCAGCGTTTCATCCGGGGATACCACAACATCGCCATAAAAAACGGCCGACACCACGGCCCCCAACGAGATCAGGGCCCAGCCGAGCTTGGCATCATATTGCGGCAGACGGTCCTGGGCGAGCGTCGCGCTCATGCGGTCGATCAGAATGGCGAAGACAACAATCACCATGCCCGCCATCAGGCTTTGCCCAAACCATCCCTTGCGCATGGTCAGCAGGACTTCCCAGCCAATGTCGTTGAAACCGCCAATCACGGCTGCGATAATGACCATCGACAGGGCGGCCATCAGACATTGGTTTACACCAACCATGATCTGGGTTGCAGCCGCGGGCAGTTCCACTTGAAACAGCTGCTGTCGGCGGGTGCCGCCCGCCATAATTGCGGCCTCTTTGATCTCGGGCTCAATCCGCTGCAGTCCCAAAAGCACGTTCCGCGCCATCGGAGGTGCAGCGTAGATCGCAGATGCAACGAGCCCCACCACCGGACCAAAGCCAAACAACACCAACAGCGGGGTGAGATAGGCGAAGGTCGGCACCGTTTGCATCACATCCAAGACCGCCTCAACCGGGGCGCGCAGGCGTGGACATTCGTTGGCAAGGATTCCGATCGCCGCCCCCATCAAAAGGGCCAGGGGAACGGAAACAGCAACCAATGCCAGCGTGTTCATACCTTCCTGCCAATATCCGGAGGCCAGCACAAACCCCATGCCGGCCGTAGCCAGTGCCAGCATTTTCCAGCCGCCGGTACGCCACCCCAAGGCCAAGACGCAACCGACAATCAACGGCCATGGCGTCGCCGTCAGCACGGCTTTTACCCAATCCGTCGGATAGGACATAAGCGTGGAGAAACTGCGCGCAACCGGCTTGATCGCCGCCAGAACAGCCCCAACTCCAGAGCCAACCCAATCCGTCATCGGCAGTTGCCAGACTTTGGGATAGACCGAGATCCACGGCAGCACGCCCTCCAGGGCCAGACACAACGCCCCAACAACCACAGCCAGAGCTGCGGCCTTTACACCCGTCGTGACCTGGATAGTCATGTGCGCTCCACCTGCAACGCCGCCGCCAGATCAGATGGGTTCACCACACCAACCAGACCGCCTTCCGCATCCCGCACAGGTACGGGTTCATACAATTCCATGCAGCGGGCCAAAGCCGCATCAAGCGTCATATCAGCGCGCAGCCCCGGATCATCGGCCCCATGCACCATGCCGTTGCCACTTGCCATGACCGAGGCAACCTTGGCGTGCTGTCCCTTGGCAACGTCCTTGGAGAACTCGCGCACGTAATCATCAACCGGGTTCAACACGATCTCGGACGGGGTGCCGATCTGGACAATCTTACCATCGCGCATAATCGCGATACGGTCGGCCAGTTTCAGGGCCTCGTTTATGTCATGCGTGATAAACACAATGGTGGTTTTCAACTTTGCCTGAATTTGCAGGAACTCGTCCTGCAGCTGTCGCCGGATCAGCGGATCAAGCGCCGAAAACGGCTCATCCAGGAACCAGACAGAACAATCCCCAACCAGCGACCGTGCAATCCCGACACGTTGACGCTGCCCCCCGGACAGCTCACGGGGGAAGCGGTTTTCGCGCCCGTCCAGCCCAACAAGATTGATGACCTCGCGCGCCTTGGCCTCACGCTCTTTGCGGCGCACACCCTGCACGCGCAGCGGATAGGCCACATTGTCAACAACCGTCATATGGGGAAACAGGCCAAAGTGCTGGAACACCATACCCAGCTTGTTGCGGCGCATTTCGATCAGCCGCTTGGAGCTGGCTGCCACGATGTCTTCCCCTTCGATCAGGATCTGACCATGGGAAGCATCCAGAAGACGTGAGATGCAGCGAATGAGCGTCGATTTACCCGACCCCGAAAGCCCCATGATGACGAAGAGTTCGCCTTCTTTGACCTCGAAGTTCGCGTCCTGCACCGCCGGAACCAGACCTTTTGCGCGCAAGGCATCCGCAGCGGCGGCAGAGGTTTGGTGTTGGGAGAGCGCATCGCTCAGGGCCTGCTCTGCCCCTGGACCAAACACCTGCCAGACATTCTGGCAGGTGATTGCGTTTTTCTGTTCATCCGTCACGGTGTCAGGCTCACTTGACCGCAGAGTCAACAACTGGGCGCCACTTGGATTCATTTTCCGCCATCCAAGCTGCGACAACTTCTTCAACCTTGCCGCCGTCCACATCAACCGCACCCATCATTGGCTGCTGGTCTTCAACCGCCAGGGTGTAATTCGACAGGATCTCGTAAGCTGCAGGCCATGTTTCTGCCAGACCGGACCACCCCGCCTTGAAGATGCGTGAAGGAGAGAAGTCGCAATCGTTGACCGCGTTCGGGTTCGGCCCCCAGGATGGATCATTAAAACATGCGTCTTCGCCTGCAGGCAGGTCCACGAATTTCACATCATAAGCGGACATCGCCCAGTGCGGCTGCCAGAACGTGATCAGCAAAGGTGTTTTCCGCTCGGTTGCGGCTTTCAGTTCCACAATCAGGGCAGCCTCGGACCCAGCAGGTACCGCTTTGAAAGGCAGTTCCAGACCGGTCATCCGATCTGCACCCGGAGTGCCCCAATCCGCAGGATAGTCCACAAGCCGTCCCGCCGGCAAAGTTTCAGCCGTTGCAAACAGCGGCGCGCAGGCTTTGAGCGCTTCCCATGCCGGCAGGCCTGGGCAGAGTTCTGCAACGTGAGCTGGGTAGGCAATGCCTTCTTTGGCGGCCAACTCCAGATCACCCAGTTCAACCACGGTGCCTTCTTCGACTTTCACCGCGTATTCGTCAGAGACGTTCGAAGACCAGATCTCAAGTGTGGCATGGATGTCACCATCTGCGATGGCCTGAAACTGGTTCATCATGCCTGCGGCGACAAATTCAACCTCATATCCTGCGGCTTTCAGCATCTCACCTGCAATATGAGTGGTGACATGCTGCCCGGTCCATTCGTTGACGGCCAGTTTGATCGGCTTATCCACGGCACCCAGATCAGCGGCCGAGGCCATGCCTGCAACCGTCAATGCCCCCAAAGTCGCTGCGAAAGTGGTACGCATCATCATAAAATCTCCCTGCGTTATTTGGCATTTCATGCAGCCGACCCTGTCGACCTTTGCCTTATGGCAATCAGCCTGCGCCGGATCCGCGCACATTCCCCAACGAAATTACGACACTTCAGCGCGGGAATGCGACCCCAAAACACAAAAGCGGGAAACTTCTTAAACGAAGGATCAATTTTCTAATGATTGGTTTGAAGATTTCCGCGGCGCGTGCGCTTAAACTTTGCGCGCAATCAGCCAAACCGTGTCATAGGTCAGCGGCAAACGGCCGTTTTCTCCAAACAGAGCGCGGTATCTCTCTTCAAAGGCGACCAGCTTTCCCTTGCTCCACTGCTGCCCGGAGCGTGCGTTGACACCTGTGTCGCGCAGATGCCGCAACACCTGCTGCGCGGTATCAAAATTCAACACGATGGGGGCTTGGTTCAGGGTCATGAGTTCAAACCCCTTTGGCAGCCAGCCTGCCAGTGTATCCGCATCCGAATAGTTCGGCGCCGCCGCATCCGAGCCAAGTCGTACCAGCTCTTTAAAATGCGCTGTTCCAAAACTCGACAAAGCCATCCAGCCGCCCGGCGCAACAGCACGGCCAATTCGGTCCAGCGTCCTTGGTCCGTCCTGGACCCATTGGAGCGTGGAGGCCGACATCACCAGATCCTGCGCATCCGTCAAGGTCAGCTGCTCAACCGCACCGGGGAGAAACTGAACATTGGAACAATGGGCTTGGCCAATGGATCGAACCGGCCTCTCGGCGTCAGCCACCAGATCATTCAGTGTCAGGTCGCGAACCGTTGCGCGATCCAGAAGTGCCTGTGTCAGATGGCCTGTGCCGCAGCCGAATTCAAAAACACGCTCAAATGCAGCCCCACCGCGGGCCTTAAAAAGATGGGCCACCAGGGTTTTGGCGATCTGTTTTTGCGCAATGGCCGCGTCGTGATAGGTGGACAGCCCCCGACCAAAGCTCTCGCGCAGCCTTTTCCGGCTGTCTTGCTGATTGGGATGATCCCTCATGCCCAAAACGCCTCCCAATCCGGGAAATGCGCAAAGGGAGCGTGGGGGGCGTCCAGAACTTTGGGGTCCTGCTCCGCCCATGCCCGCAACATGTTTTGCAGTGGAAAGATCAGATCACGCTCGGCCACCCATACGCGATCAAATGTCACCATAGGCGCGTCCCCCCGGTTCTCGACAGCGATCAACTCGGCCCGAAGGTCGTCGACAACAATCCCTGTTTCTGGCTGGCGCACGCCGAACACCCGCTCCTGAAACTGCTGAAAACTGGCCTGGCTGAGCCCCTCCACCGTGCGCCGATAGGCCAGCGGAGGAATACCACAGCGCCGAGACACAGGTGCAAGACTGCCGCACAGGGCCGCTTTGCGCGCAAAGGGGTCGTGACGTCCAACTTGCCAGTGCCCATAGGCAGCTACGCCAAAGGACCAGGCCACAAGGTCAACGCTGTCGTAACAGCTCAGATCCGGAAGATCCGCGTCCAGATCCCGGTAATCATCCAGGAAATAGACATCCCGATCCGCAGCCAGATCCAAAAACGGCGCAGCCCCCACAGCCCAGCCGCCAAAGACCACAACGGCCTCTGCCCGGTCAGCCTTATGGAGCCAGCGCCCCTTCACCTAAAGCTCCCGCGCCAAGCGCAGCATACCTTGGGTGATCTGGCTCAGCTGTTCGGCTGTGGTGATAAAGGGCGGCATCGTATAGATATTCTTGCCAAAAGGACGCAGAAAGACGCCCATCTCTTTGGCGCGTGCATGGGCTTCGTCCGCACTGACACGATGCGTCATCTCGATCACTCCAATCCCGCCCAAGACGCGAACATCGGCCACATTCGGCAGATCGCGGGCGGGTGCAAGGTCTTCTGCCATCTGTGCCGCAAGCCCTGCAACGCGGCTCTGCCAATCCTGTCCTGTGAGCACATCCAGCGCCGCCTTGGCGGCCGCGCAGGCCAAAGGGTTGGCCATATAGGTCGGACCATGCATAAAGATGCCAGGATTGCCACCGCCGACCCCATTGGCCACCCGATCATTGGTCATGGTACAGGCAAAAGAGATATGTCCGCCCGTCAACCCTTTGCCAAGGCAGATGATATCCGGCTCGACCTTACAGAAGTCGGTGGCAAACAGGGCTCCGGTGCGACCAAAACCTGTAGCAATCTCATCAAAGATCAGCAGGATCCCCAGTTCATCACATAACGCGCGCGCCTTATTGAGGTACTCTGGGTGATAGAAATACATGCCTCCGGTGCCTTGCACGACCGGTTCAAGGATCAGCGCGGCAATCTTGTTCTGCCCGGCTTCCAAGGTTTGACGCAGCTGAGCCAGCCCGTTTTGCGCAGGATCTTCACGCCACTCCCGCCCCAGAGCCACCGGCGGCCTGGACACAAAATGCTGCACACTCAGCGCGCCCTGGAACAGATGGTGCATACCGGTGTCAGGGTCACAGACGCTCATCGCCTTCCAGGTGTCACCGTGATACCCGGATCGGATGGTGGCAAATTCGCTGCGCCCGGGATGGCCCAACGCGTGCTGGTATTGCACCGCCATCTTCATCGCCACTTCGACAGAGACGGACCCGCTGTCGCAATAAAAAATCCGGTTAAGCGATTTCGGCGTAATTTCCAGCAGTTTGCGCCCCAGATCGATTGCCGGATCATGGGTCAGACCGCCAAACATCACATGGGGCAAGCGGTCCAGCTGATCATGCATCGCCGCGGTGATTGTCGGGTGACGATGGCCATGCATCATGCACCACCACGAAGACATGGCATCAATAAGCTGGGTGCCGTCATCAAGTGTCAGATGGACGCCTTCTGCTTCCTTGACCACAAACGTCGGGCCCGGTTTGGTAACGTTTGTATAGGGATGCCAGAGGTGCTGTTGATCAAACTCAAGCTGGGTCAGGTCGCTCATGACACATTCTCCAGACTTTGCCGGATCCGATCGACATCCAGCGCGCTTGCAGTTGCAGCCTCAAGCGTATCCGGTGTGATGCTATCCAACATGGGCAGACGCCCCAGATGCGCCACATCGCCAAAGTCGCAAATGGTCGCCTCTACATCCGCAGCAGGCTCGCCGACAAAGACAATCCCCACCACAGGCACGCGCGCGTCGCGCAGGGCGCGCACCGACAGAAGACTGTGATTGATCGTTCCCAGCATGGTCCGGGCGCATAAAACCACCGGGGCCTGCCATTGCGCAAACAGATCAAGATAGAGCATGCGCCGATTCAAAGGCACCAATAGGCCCCCCGCCCCTTCCACAACAAAAGGCCCCTCACCCTCTGGCAAGGACAGGCGCGCTGGGTCGATCTCGACATTTTCTGCCTCGGCAGACAAATGCGGCGACGCAGGCAGATCAAGGCGGTAGGCCTCTGGCAGCACAGGGCGACCGGACAGGCGCGCGACGATCTCACTGTCGGTTTCCTCTTCAAGACCGGATTGCACTGGCTTCCAATAGGTTGCCCGCAGCGCGCGGGTCAAACCGGCCGAGACAATCGTCTTTCCGATGCCCGTATCCGTTCCCGTGATGACCAGACTGTTCATTGGACCTCCTGACGTAGGCGCGCCAGATCAGAAAACATCGATGAAATGACGGCGGCACTGGTGTTGAGCGTGATGGACAGCCGCAGGCGCGAGGTGCCGCGTGGCACTGTCGGCGGACGGATTCCCCGAATGTCATAGCCGATCTCCTGCAATGCGGCAGCAAGCGCCATGGTCGGCGTGTCGCCGCCGATAACCACCGGCATGATCTGGGTCTGAAAGCCGCCAAGCCCACAAAGCCGCGCGGCCTCCCGGTGGGCATGGTCGACCGTTTCGCACGCGCGGCGGCGCAGATCGTTGTTCTCTGCCACCTCCCGAAGCGCGGCCCGCACCAGCGCCGCATTCAAAGGTGACGGCGCCGTGGCATAGATGAAGGCGCGCGCCTTGTTGATCAATGTCTCAACCAAAACCCGTGCACCACAGATCAGTGCGCCCGAAACGCCCAGCGACTTGCCACAAGTGTGTAGCGACAGGACATTGGGGTGATGGGCCACCGCGTGCGCCAAACCGCGCCCGCCTGCGCCCATGACACCGGTGGAATGCGCCTCGTCCACAACGAGAATGGCGTCATGCTCTTGTGCCAGCTGAAACAGATCCGCAATCGGAGCCTTGTCGCCATCCATGGAATAGACCGCCTCAACCGCGATCCAAACACGCCCCGAACCACCTTCGGCCCGCCAATCCCGGATCGCATCTGCCACGGCCTGCACATCGCTATGGGCAAAGGCGCGGGCCTCAGCACGGCCCAACCGCATCCCATCGTGGGTGCTGGCGTGGATCAGCGCGTCATAAAGCACCAGATCCCCCTGCTGCGGCAAACTGGAAAAAATCGCCAGATTGGCATTAAACCCGCCGCCCATAAAAAGCGCCGCCTCGGTTCCAAAAAACGCTTCTGCGTCTTCTTCCAAACAGGCGTGTTCATGGGCGTTCCCGCGCAGAAGGCGCGCGCCCCCAGCCCCGACCGGAACACCCCGCGCAATCGCATCCGCCGCGGCGGCGCGCAGCACATCGCTGTCCGCCAGCCCCAAGTAATCGTTGGACGCAAAATCATGGCCTGCGCGCGGCAAAAGCTGACGATACCGCCCGCGTTCTTTCAGACGATCCAACGCATGACTGTGCCGCGCGAAGAGATCCGCCATCAGCGGCTGCCGTCGCAGCCCGCCGCCATCGCAGTGATGCCCAGTCGGGTGAACAGCGCCTTGTCGTTATCCTCTTCGGGGTTATCCGCTGTCAGCAGTGTATCCCCGACAAAGATCGAATTGGCCCCCGCAAAGAAACACATGGCCTGCATCTCATCACTCATCTCGGTCCGGCCCGCAGACAGGCGCACATGGGATTTAGGCATCAGGATCCGCGCCAGCGCGATGGTGCGAACGAATTCGATCGGGTCCAGCTTTTCAACATCGGCCAAGGGGGTATCCGCAATTGGGATCAACTGGTTCACCGGCACGGAATCGGGGTGCTCGTCCAATGTGGCCAATGCGAGCAACATGTCGATGCGGTCCATCTGCTGTTCGCCCATGCCAACAATCCCACCGGCGCAGACTTTCATGCCTGCCTCGCGCACGCGGTTCAGAGTCTCGATCCGATCCGCAAAGGTGCGCGTTGTGATGATCTCTTTGTAATAACGCTCGGATGTGTCGATGTTATGATTGTAGTAATCCAGACCTGCGTCGCGCAGACGAAACACCTGAGTGTCGTCCAGCATGCCAAGCGTCATGCAGGTTTCCATACCCAACTCTTTGACCCCGTGGATCATCGCTTCAAGTGCATCCATGTCGCGATCCTTGGGCGAGCGCCAGGCTGCACCCATGCAGTAACGGGTTGCGCCTGCCTCTTTGGCCTTTTTGGCCTCAGAAATCACGCGCTCCACCTCGATCAGCTTCGCCGCAGACAGCTTTGCCCCGTTGCGCGCCGACTGCGAACAATAGGCGCAATCCTCTGGACAGCCGCCTGTCTTGATCGACAACAGCTTGGACATCTGAACCTGGTTCGGGTCGAAATGTTCACGGTGCACAGTCTGCGCCTGAAACAGCAGATCCATAAAGGGCTGGTTGTAGATTGTCTCGGCTTCCTCACGCGTCCAGTCGGTGCGAATGGGGGCTGCGTCCAGCATCAGGATCTCCTCGGGCCATTTTATCTATAAAAATTCACCGCATTGGCGGCGCGCTTTTAGTTTCATAGATAAAAAAGCGCCTGGCGATCAAGCCTCCTTTTTCCGCTGGAACACACAAGCATAGAAACGGCCGGCAAACTTTCTGCCGACCGCAGGTTCTACAACGCGAGGTCAGTATAGGTAATCATCCTGCCCCAGAATGGAGATGAAGCCGTTCTGCACTTCAATGTCATTGGCCTCCAACGCATAGTCCCGGAACCGGATCTGACTTTCATAGGCGGTTCCCCCACCCACTGTCAGAACAGAATCCGCACCATCCTGGGACAGATCTATTGCAACAGAGATCAAACCGCTGAGGTAAATGGAGACCAGATCACCCGCTTCAAAATCGCCGATCACGTCAGACCCAAAACCGATTTCATGCCCGTCCAGCGCAAAGACGTCAAAGTCAAAGAAATCCGCGCCCGCGTCCCCCTGGAGGTAATCGTCACCAATTCCACCCGCCAGAACATCGCGGCTGCTGCCCCCAAAAAGCGCATCATCGCCCTGATCACCATAGAGGTAATCCGCGCTGCCGCCGCCATAGACAGTGTCATCTCCTGCCGCGGCGCTGACCACAAAGCCATTTGCAGAAGTGCTCAGAAGGACATCGTTTGACACGATGCCGCTTTGATGTCCCTGGAAAGAGAACTCAAAATCAAATGCGCCACCGGCCGGCAATTGGTAAGGCGCGACAAAGTAGTTCTGCAAGGTGATTGAGCTTTCCAACGCCGTGCCTTCGGAGAAGGTGAGGATCGTGTCCGTGCCGGCAAAGCTGGCCGAAACAGTGACCGGTTCGACGCCATAGTTGAACACGGTCAACTGATCTTCGCCATCGAAATCCGTCACAGTATCGTGGCCAAAGCCCCAGCCGCGCGCACCATAGTCATCCTGACCTTGGACAAATTCAAAACGGTCATCTCCGCCACGACCGCTCAGCACGTCATTGCCCTGACCTCCATCCAGGAAGTCGCGCCCATGGCCGCCGACCAGTTGATCATTTCCGGCCTCACCAAACAATCGGTCATGACCAGCGTTCGACCCCAACAATGTGTCATTGCCCGCACCACCAAACAGATAGTCCAGCCCGTTGTTCGCAATCAGCTCGTCATCACCGGCATAGCCAAACAGGCTCTCAATGCTGAGTGTACCGATGATAATGTCATCTGACACGACGCCGTCTGCAAAGCTTGTGAGGTTAAACTCCGCCCCCGGAAAAATAGCCCCGGTGATGGAGCCACTGTCGACCAGGTAGTTTTGCAGCGTAAACGTGCTTTCAGCATCTGTGCCCTGCGCAAAGATCAGGTAGGAATTGGTGCCATCAAAGCTGAGATCGATAGTGACCGGCGCGCTACCGTAATTAAAAGCGCTGAGATTGTTATCATCCGCACCAAAGTCCGCGACGGTATCATTGCCAAAACCGTATCCATCGCCAAGTTCACCGGCAAACGTATCGCGGCCCTCTCCGCCAATCAGAACGTCGTCGTCAGCGCCATAGCCACCGGACAAGTAATCATTGGCACCAAGGCCAAAGATCGTGTCATTGCCAGCCCCTCCAACAAGGAAATTCCCACCGTTGTCGCCAATAATCTGGTCGACCACAGAGTTCAAAAACCGAAATTCGTTAAACAAAACTGTTTCAGATTCATTTTCAGTAGACATAACGCCCCTCCTAAAAAGTGAAGCCAGAAGGGCGTCAGCGCTCTTAACAAATTGTTAATCTGGAATTCGAAACCCGAACAAGTTTGCGTTACCGTCAACATCACAAAAGCAATGCAAATTGCATGTCACACGTCTCGCACAACACCGAAAAGCGGCTTTTCTCAGTGGCCCGACATTCAAAACATCCCTTTTCTGACGAGACGCCGCCGAGGCGCGGATGCGGAGGGTCTGCTCCCAAATTCGCGCCATTCAACTCTGGATGCGCCGTCCAGCGCGCTTTTTTCATGGCGACAATTGAACCTATATGTTTAGGAACCAAACTGCGCCTTTATGCTTTGCGCTCAGGAACCTCGGGAATTTGCCTATGTCGTCAGCTGAAACCAAAACACGGATAACCTCCAGCCATTGGGGTGCGATGGAAGTGGATGTTGAGCATAACCGTATCGTTGCAGCGCGCCCGTTCTCGCAGGATCCAAGCCCGCCGCAGATTGCCCATATCCTCGCAAAGGCCGTGCATCATTCTTCCCGTGTTGCACGCCCCTCATTCCGGCGCGCATGGCTTGAGACGCGGGAACGCAGCGGCCGGGGAACCGGTGATTTTGTCGAACTGCCCTGGGACGAGGCCTTGGACATCACGGCTGCGGAAATCGACCGGGTACGAACGACGCACGGGAACGAGGCGATCTTTGGCGGCTCCTACGGGTGGTCTTCAGCGGGGCGATTTCACCACGCTCAAAGCCAGGTGCACCGGTTCCTGAACTCCATCGGCGGCTATGTAAAATCATTTGGCAGCTATTCAACCGGCTGTGCACAGTCGATCATGCCCCATGTGTTCGGCGTATCTTTCCTCAAATACACCTACGACTCGCAAGACAGCTGGCAGACCATCCATGACAATACAAAAACTCTTGTTATGTTTGGTGGGATAAACCCCAAGAACAGCCAGGTCTCGATGGGGGGGATCACTGAGCATGTGACCGAAAGCTGGTTCGACAGGTTCGCCACCAAAGGGATCAGGCGGATCAACATCGGGCCACAGCGCACCGACGCGCCCGAAGGATGTGAATGGATCCCCTGCCGTCCCGGTTCAGATACTGCACTGATGCTTGCGCTGGCCTATGTGCTCGAAGACGAGGGGCGCACCAACTACGATTTCCTCAACCGCTATACCGTGGGTTATGACCGGTTTCGCCCCTATTTGATCGGAGACAGTGATGGCCAGCCGAAAACGCCGAAATGGGCAGAACACCTGTGTGGCGTTCCCGCCGAAGACATTCGGGCGCTGGCACGGCATATGTCGGAAACCCGCACATTAATCACCGTCGCCTGGTCTCTGCAGCGCGGTGAACACGGGGAGCAACCCTATTGGATGAGCGCGGTTCTGGCGGCCATGCTCGGGCAGATCGGCCTGCCCGGCGGCGGTGTCGGTTACGGGTATGGCGCAATTGGCAGCATCGGTAAATCCGTAAACGGCCCACGTGGCGCGACCCTGCCCCAAGGTGAAAACCCGGTCGACACCGTAATCCCCGTGGCGCGCATTGCGGATATGCTGCTGCATCCGGGTGAGCAGTATGACTTCAATGGAAAACGCGGACCCTATCCGGGTATCCGCCTGATTTATTGGGCAGGCGGCAACCCCTTCCATCACCATCAGGATCTGAACCGCCTGCACGAAGCCTGGCAACGCCCGGACACAATCATCGTCAACGAACCGTGGTGGACAGCCACTGCCCAGCGCGCCGACATCGTCTTTCCGGCCACCACCCCATATGAACGTGAAGACATCGGACGCAGCGATCTGGATAATTACATGTTCCACATGCCGCAGCTCATTCCTCCAGTCGGTGAGGCGCGTGATGACTATGATATTTTCGCCGGCCTAGCCGAACGGATGGATGCGGGAGCCAAGTTTACCGAAGGACGCGACACCCGACAGTGGCTTGACCATCTTTACAGCGGCTTTGAACAGGACGCTCAGGAACGCGGGATCGACGTTCCAAGCTTTCAGCAGCTAAAGGAGCAAAACTGGGGCAAGCTGCCCAACGCCCAAGAAAAAGCGCCGCCGGCGTTCCTGACACGCTTTCGTCAGGATCCAGAGGGCGCGCCACTTGCAACCCCCTCCGGTCGGATCGAGATCTTTTCCGACACGATCGACGGGTTTGGGTATGATGACTGCCCGGGCCACCCTGTCTGGATGCCACCGTCTGAGTGGCCAGGGGCCGCAACACAAGAGACACCGTTGCACATGGTCTCCCCCCAGCCCGGTGACAAGCTGCACAGCCAGCTTGAGGCGGCCCTTGCCGATGAACCGGATGCGCGGCCCGTACGGCTTGTGATCCACCCGGCGGACGCTGAGCCGCGTGGGATAACAACCGGCACGCTGCTCCAGGTATTCAACAAACGGGGGGCATGTCGCGCACGCGCAGTGGTCAGCACAGACATCACCCCCGGCGTCGTCGCCCTGCCTACCGGCGCCTGGTACGGCAAGCCCGGCGTCGCATTGGACCCGCACGGCAATCCAAACGTGCTGACCAAGGACATCGGCACCTCAAGGCTGGGTCAGGGCTGTTCCGCGCATACGGCACTGGTGGACGTCAAACGGCTGGACTAGCGACCGCCTCCGGCCCCGCGCACCCTACGCGGTTTCAAGGTGCGCTCTCAGGACCGGCGGTTGTGAAAAATGAAGCCAAGGAAATTCAACAGCAACTGCGCGGCCAGGATCTGGGTGCTCTCGGAAGGGTCATAGGCCGGCGCCACCTCGACGAGGTCGATCCCGACCACGCCCCCTCTTTTGCTGAGGCCCTGAAGAATTTCAAGAACCTCATAGTAAAGAAATCCCCCATGGCTGGGCGTGCCTGTTCCGGCTGCAATTGAGGGGCAAAAGGCGTCAATATCGATGGTCACATAATATCGCGCACCTTCCGGAATACGTGCCAGCACGGCTTCGGTTCCCAACCTGCGAACTTGCCGGACTGACAGAATATCGGATCCACGGGCGCGGGCGTCCTCATACCCGTCCTTTGCGGTGGAGGAGACATTACGGATGCCAAGCTGGGTCATGCCTGAGACATATTCTTTTTCTATGGCGCGTCGCATGGGATTGCCATGCCCCGCTGTCACCCCGTGCCGTTCATCCACAAAATCGAGATGCGCATCAATCTGGATTACATGAATGAGGCCGTTTTCAGCACAATCATCGGCAAAGGCATTGATACAAGGAATGTTTACCGAGTGATCGCCACCGATTGTCACCGGCAACGCACCGGCTTTGAGGATCTTGTGCACGCCAAGGGCGATATTGGCATGGCTCTCCTCGGTTTTGGTATGGATGATATCTGCATCCCCAAGGTCCACGATCCGCACATCCTTGCCAAGATAGGTTGCATCATCCTCATGATCATATGCACCGGCATGACCAAAGCTGAACAAGGTTGAAGCCTCACGCACTGCGCGCGGGCCAAACCGCGCCCCGGACCGGTACTGCGCCCCGAAATCAAACGGGGCCCCCAAGACCGCCACATCTGCATCAATCTGATCCCAGTCCGGAACATAAGGCGCCTTGCCAAAGGTCGGCAGCCCGACAAAGGGCAGGTTCAGACGTCCAGTGTCATAACCGTGGGAAGACATCACTTTGTTCCTTTATGCTGAATGGCGGACCTGTGCGGTGCAGATCTTTTGAACCCCTGCGCGCAGATGACTGTACGACGATGATCTCTGCTTTGGCAAAGTCAAGTAAGTGACCAAAAGCATACGCCCTTTCGCATCTCCGTCATCGGCGAATGGGCCCCATGGGGCCGCAATGCCAAAATAAAAACACGCCCCGGATTTCGGCGCGTGTTTTTGCGTTTTCAGGCAACATCAGTTCAAATCAGTTCAAGCGGTTTCCCGTTTGTGGCGCGAAATAGGACACTTTTCCAAGGTCAAAGGCCAGCGACAAGGGCTGACCAGCCTGTGCCGTGGTTTCTGCATGAAGCCGCGCGGTGACCTGTTTTCCTCCCAGATGCGACACCACAAAAGTATCCGCACCAGCAGGTTCAACCATCTCAACCAGACACTCCGCCTCTTGCACATCCGCACCAGAGCGAAAGCCGCTTTCTGCGATGTCTTCCGGGCGAAGTCCCAACAGGACATCAGCAGGCAGGTCCGGATTACGGTGATCCCGCAGGATGATGGGTGCGCCCTCGGTGCGGGCGATTTCCAACACGGTCTCGCCACCGTCCTTATGTGCCTTGGCCGGGATCAGGTTCATTGCCGGTGAGCCCATGAAATCCGCCACAAAGAGATTGGCAGGCGTATTATAGATCTCGGCCGGGGTGCCGATTTGCTGGATCACGCCGCCTTTCATTACAACAATCTTGGTCGCAAGGGTCATCGCCTCGATCTGGTCATGGGTCACGTAGACCATCGAAGCTCCCAACGTCTGGTGCAGCTTCTTGATCTCGGACCGCATTTCAACACGCAGCTTCGCATCAAGGTTCGACAGAGGTTCGTCAAACAAGAAGAGCTTCGGATCACGCACCAGCGCACGCCCCATCGCAACCCGCTGACGCTGACCACCGGACAGCTGCCCCGGACGACGGTTCAAAAGCTGCTCGATCTGCAACTGGGCCGCGACTTTTTTCAGCTTTTCTTCCTGCGTGGCCGCATCCACCCCACGGACTTTCATGCCAAAGGTGATGTTCTTTGCAACCGACATGGTCGGGTAAAGCGCATAGGACTGGAACACCATGGCGATGTCGCGGTCCTTGGGGCTGACATGGGTCATATCCCGGCCGCCAATGCTGAGGCTCCCACCGGTGATCGGTTCAAGCCCTGCAATACAGTTCAGCAGCGTGGACTTGCCGCAGCCAGAGGGGCCAACAAGGACCAGGAAGTCACCGGGTTCAATGGAGACGTTGATATCCTTCAGGATCTCGACGTTGCCGTAGTTCTTGTAGAGGTTTTTGATATCAAGAATAGGAGCCATGGGTCACCCTTTCACAGAACCGGCGGTCAGGCCGCGGATGAAGTATTTGCCGGCGACGACATAGACAAGGAGCGTGGGCAGCGCTGCAATGATCGCGGCCGCCATGTCTACATTATATTCTTTGACGCCAGTGGTGGAGTTGACGATGTTGTTGAGTGCAACCGTAACAGGCTGCGTGCCGGACTGGCTGAAGGACACACCAAACAGGAAATCGTTCCAGATCTGGGTGAACTGCCAGATGACTGTGACCACGATGATCGGCAGCGACAGAGGCAGGAAAATCGACCAGAAGATCCGCAGAAAGCCAGCGCCGTCGACCTTGGCCGCCTTGGTCAGTTCGGTTGGAACCGTCACGTAGTAGTTGCGGAAGAACAGCGTGGTAAAGCCAAGCCCATAGATCACATGGACAAAGATCAGCCCCGGAATGGTCCCGGCCAGCCCCATGAACCCCAACACACGCGCCATGGGAAGCAGCACCACCTGAAACGGGATGAAGCAGCCAAACAGCAGCAGCGAGAAGATCAGATTTGCGCCTTTGAACTTCCAATGGGCGATGACATAGCCATTGAGCGCCCCAAGGATCGTCGAGATTGCAACAGCAGGGATTGCCAACAGAACCGAGTTCCAGAAATACGGACGCAGGCCCTCGCATTGGATGCCCGTACAGGCTCCGGACCAGGCGGTTTTCCAGGCGTCAAACGTTACCTCACGCGGGAGAGCCACAAGCGATCCGGTACGGATTTCATCGAGGCTTTTGAGCGAGGTTGTGATCATGACCACAAGCGGCAAAAGATAATAAAGCGCAAAGAGGCCCAGGATCAGGTAGAGCCCCCAGCGCAGGGCAATCTTGCCCAGCCGGGTCTCGGATTTGGATGTTTGGGCGGCGGAAGGCACAGAGATATCAGTCATTTTTCGCCCTCAATTCTGAGTAGAGATAGGGAACGACAATGGTGAAGACGACCGCCATCATGATCATGGCCGAACTTGCCGCCTGACCGATATCGCCGCGCGAAAATGCCATTGCGTACATGTATGTAGCGGGTAGATCGGTTGCATAGCCAGGGCCACCACCCGTCAGGGCAATCACCAGATCAAAGCTCTTGATCGCAAGGTGGGCGAGCACAATGAACGCGGACAGGAAGATTGGCGCCATCGAGGGAATGATGATTGCGGTGTAGATGCGCCAGGTCGGGATACCGTCCACTTGGGCCGCTTTTATGATCTCGCCATCCACCGAACGCAGGCCCGCCAGG
The DNA here is from genome assembly GCF_056159265.1 of Epibacterium sp. ABZ3_068. NCBI lineage: Bacteria > Pseudomonadati > Pseudomonadota > Alphaproteobacteria > Rhodobacterales > Roseobacteraceae > Epibacterium > Epibacterium sp. ABZ3_068. The sequence goes on along the minus strand of NZ_JBSWUV010000001.1, from coordinate 2,505,135 downwards.
AACAGCGCCATCACAAAGCCCGAGCTTTGCCAGACCGCTGCGATCACCACAGTGTAAATTGCGTAGTCAGGGTTAACCAGCCAGTCAAAGCTGAAGGTCTCAAATCCCCAGCCTTTGACCATGGCCTCCAGCCCAAGACCGGGGTTCAGGATCCATTTCCACGCTGTCCCCGTCACGATCATGGACAGCGCCATGGGGTACAGGTAAATCGTGCGGATCACCCCTTCGCTGCGCACCTGCTGATCCAGCAGGATCGCAAGCATCAGCCCCAGCACCATTGCTACCACGATAAACAGCGCACCAAAGACAAAAAGATTGTCCATAGCCGTGTCCCAACGGGGCGAGGCAAAGAGTTTTTCGTATTGCACCGTGCCCTTCAGCTCATAGCGGGGCAACAGTTTTGAGCGGGTGAATGAAACCCAAGCCGTCCAGCCGATGAACCCGTACCCGAGGCCCCAACACAACGCGCATCGAAGGCACCGGGCTAGGACTGTCGATCGTTTCAACAATCGTTTCCATTCACGGCGGCAATTTGCGCTTTGAAGACGGCGAAACCGGCCTGCGGGCACGCATAACCTTGCCGCGCTGACAGACGCTCTTGATGTCGACACAGACGCAGCTGGATATGTTATTACATACCATACACTGATACATACGCTGCGAATCTCACCAATGTGAATCGGAGTGTCCCTTATGTTTAAAAATCTGAGCACGGCTCTGTGTCTGGTTACTGCGCTTTCAGGCAGCTGGGCCATGGCCGACACGAAATCAAGTGTAACCATTGCCGCTCCTTGGGAAATCGCAAGCTATGATCCGGCGGTTGCAGGCTTTGCGCTGCAAAAGTTGCAAATCATGGAAAATCTGGTCGATGCGGATGAAACCGGCACATTGCGCCCGGGACTTGCGACAGCATGGGCTGCCTCCGATGACGGTTTGACCTGGACATTCGAACTGCGCGCAGGTGTCACCTATCACGATGGCACAGAGATGACAGCCGGGACTGTCGCCCAGGTTCTGACACGCGCCTGGGAACAGCCGGGCGTTCTGAAAAAAGCACCGATCACCAGCATCGCAGCCAAGGGCAACAACCTGGTTATCACAGTCGACAAGCCCTTCACTGCGCTTCCGTCACTGCTGGCCCATGCCACAACCATCATTCCCGCCCCAACCGCATTTGATGCAGAAGGCAATGCGGTCAAACTGCTTGGCACCGGACCGTTCAGCGTTACTGAATTCACACCTCCGCAAAGCATCTCGCTGGCGCGCAATACCGCATATTGGGGAGATGCCCCCAAACTGGAAAGCGCCACATATCTGGCCGCGGGTCGCGCCGAAACACGAGCGTTGCTTGCGGAAAGTGGAGATGCAGACATCGTGTTCAGCCTGGATCCATCCGGCTACGCCCATCTTCAGCACGTGGACAATATTGAAACCTCGGCCCACCCGATCCCGCGCGTTGTTTCGCTCAAGGTCAATGCAAGCCACCCGTTCCTGAACGATGTACGTGCCCGCCAGGCGTTAAGCCTCGCAACACCGCGCGCAGGCATCGCCAAGGCAATCACACGCTTTCCAGAAGCCGCCGCTGGACAATTGTTCCCACCTGCATTGAACTCTTGGCACTCTGACGGTCTTGAGCCTCTGAAGACCGATATTGAAGCTGCCAAGGCGCTGCTGGCAGAGCTGGGCTGGGTTCCGGGTGATGACGGTATTCTGACCCGAAATGGTGAACGGTTCTCGATCCAATTGCGCACATTCCCGGATCGCCCAGAGCTACCGCTGATCGCCGCCGCCCTTCAGGACCAATGGCGCGAGATCGGTATCGAGCTGGACGTCAGCGTCGCCAACTACTCCGAGATCCCCGCAGGTCACAAAGACGGCTCTTTGCACGTTGCGCTTTATGCCCGTAACTACGGTCTGACCCCGGATCCGATCGGCACCGTTCTGCAGGATTTTGGCAAAGGTGGCGGAGACTGGGGGGCCATGGGCTGGAGCAACGCCGATGTTGAAAAAGCGCTGGAAATCGTTGCCGGCTCTTCGGATCCCCAACTGCGCAAAGAAAGCATCGCCAAGATCTCGACCACCCTTCACAACGAACTGCCGGTCATTCCCGTTGTCTGGTATCAGCACACGGTGTCCGTTGCCGACAAGCTGGAAGGTGTGGTGATTGATCCGCTTCAACGGTCCTACGGGCTGAGCAAGATGTATTGGGTCGAGTGATCAGATGCCCATTCTTCTGAATTCAATCGCAAAGGCGCTTGCAACCCGGGGGCTGCAAGCGCTGATTGTCGCGGTTATCGTCGGCATCGTGAGCTTTGCAATGATGCACGCGCTGCCGGGCGATGCGGCCTATCGTATCGCCGCGGGGCGTTATGGCTATGACATGATGGACGCCGCCGCCGCCGAGGCCGTTCGCAGCGAACTGGGGCTGGACCGGCCGTGGATTGTCCAGCTGATGTCCTGGCTGACCGCTCTTGCACAGTTTGATTTGGGCACATCAGCGGTCTATGGAACCCCAGTGGTGGATGAGATCGCAACCCAGCTCGGTCATTCGCTGATGCTGGCCGGGGGGGCTGTGGTTGCATCACTTCTGATCACCTTGCCTGTTGGCATTACCGCAGGCCTCAAGCCGGGGGGATTTGTGGACCGAGTTTCGCTGGCGGTTTCTGTCCTTCTGCGCGCAGTGCCTGCCTTCGCATTGGGGATCGTTCTGGTCCTGATCTTTGCGGTGCAGCTGAAACTCCTTCCTGTCGCCGGGTTTCGGGGGATCGAATATCTGATCCTACCCTCGTTCACCCTTGGCTTTGGTTTGGCCGCTGTCTCCAATCGCGTGGTACGAGACGCAGTTGCAGACGCCATGAGCGCTGACTGGCAACAGTTTTCCCGGACCAAAGGGCTGTCCGCCCGGTTGACACTCTGGCGCCATGTTCTGCGCAATGCGGCACTGCCCGTTGTGACCTACATTGGCGTTCAACTGGCCTATCTGATCGAGGGCGTGGTGATTGTTGAAACCGTCTTTGCCTGGCCTGGTATCGGCCATGCTCTGGTCCATGCCATCTTTGGCCGCGACATCGCCATGGTACAGGGCACCGCACTGACACTTGGCCTCTTGTACGTTGCGCTGAACCTCTGTGTTGACCTGACCTGCCGCGCAATCGACCCCCGTGTGAGGGCACAATGACTGATCAATCCAACTCACTTCTGACCTCCCCTGCCGCGCTTGCTGTTCCGCGATTGCGCGGACCTCAGCTGCTGGGCCTGATGCTGCTGGCCCTATTGGCCATATGTGCCATCGGCGGCCCTGCTTTGATCGGGGGCGACCCTGCCAAACAATCACTGCTCAGCACCATGGAGGTCCCAAGCGCGGCACATCCGCTGGGAACGGACAATCTGGGCCGCGATATGGCCTCCCGCCTGTTGTCCGGGGCACAGCTGTCCCTGTCTTTGGCCTTTCTGTCTGTTCTGACAGCAGGCCTGCCCGGCACCATTCTGGGCATCACCGCCGCATGGTTCGGAGGCTGGACGGATCGCGTGTTGGGTGCCTTTGCTGATGCGGTCCTGGCATTGCCCGGTCTTTTGCTGGTTCTGATGCTGGCCGCCATTTCACCCGGATCCTGGTGGGCCCTTTATGCAGGGATCTCGCTGACGCTTTGGGTGGAATACTTCCGCTACACCCGCCAGCAGGCCCGCATTGTTCTGGCCGAACCCGCTGTTGAAGCCTCCCGCCTCCTTGGGCTGGGTCCCTGGCTGCTGCTGCGCCGACATCTGATCCCGGCAATCGGTCCCGGTCTCAAAACCATCGCGGCCTTTGGCGCGGCGACGGCCGTGACTTCTGTTGCGGCCCTCGGATTTGTCAGCGTCGGCGTGCGCCCCCCCACAGCGGAATGGGGAGTAATGATGACGGAACTCCTGCCCTATTGGCGTGAAGCTCCGTTCCTGATCCTGCAGCCGGTCGCCTGTCTGGTCCTCACAGTCCTTGCCCTACATCTTTCAGTCGGAGGATTGCGTCGACCATGACCTATTCCATCGAAGTCAACGCGCTCTCTGTCTATGCGGGATCAACCCGCCTGATGGGCCCCGTGAGCTTTCAAGTCGCCGCCGGTGGCACACTTGTTATCATGGGCGAAACCGGCGCAGGAAAAAGCCTGATCGCCCAGGCAATCCTCGGCACCCTTCCGGCGGCCCTGCATGCCGAAGGGGAGATTGCCATCAACGGCCGCCGCGTCGACCAACTGCCCATTGCGGAACGTGTCGCCATGTGGGGCAAGGAGCTGGCAACCCTGCCCCAGGAACCCTGGCGCGCATTGGACCCGCTGATGCAGGCCCTCTTTCAGGTTTCCGAAGCGCATCAATACGTGGCCGGAGCCTCACCAGCAGAGGCCCGCACAAACGCACAGGATGATTTTGCAGCCCTAGGTCTAAAGGGCGCGGAACACAGGCTGCCCGGTGCCCTCTCCGGGGGTATGGCGCAACGGGTGGCCTTTGCGGCGGCCACGGCGGCCAAAGCTCCGATCCTGCTGGCGGATGAGCCCACCAAAGGTCTGGACGCGCAACGCAACGCAAAGGTTGTTGAACTGCTGGCAGACGTCCCCAAAAGCGGCGGCACGCTCATTGCCATCACTCATGAAGCAAGCGTTGCCCATGCCTTGGGCGGCGAGGTCCTTGTGCTGCGCGACGGCGCCTTGGTAGAGCAAGGAAATACCGTGTCCGTCATGGAAAACCCTACGGCCCCCTACACCAAGGCTCTTCTGGGCGCTGACCCGCAAAACTGGCCCCGCAGTGACGCTAGCAAGCCCGGCGAAACCGTCCTGACAGCCAAAGGCGTCTCCGTATCACGTGGTGATCGTCTTCTGTTTGAGGATTTCGGTCTGAACCTTCAGGCCGGCGAACGGGTTGCGCTGGTCGGTCCAAGCGGCATTGGCAAAACCACGCTGCTTGATGCTTTGGCGGGAGTGCTTCGCCCTGCTTCGGGTACCGTCAAACGCAACCCAAATCTGGCCCGGCATGCGGTTCAAAAGCTCTATCAGGATCCGCCTGCCGCCTTCCCCCCACGCGTTGCGCTAAAGCAGACGTTGCGAGATGTTGCCCACCTGCACAAAACAGATTGGTCAAAAGTGATCGCCACGCTTGAACAGCTTGGCATCCACCCGTCCCTGTTGGATCGACGCCCGGATGAGGTTTCAGGCGGCGAATTGCAGAGGATCTCCATAGCGCGGGCTTTGACGGTTGGACCCAAGGTGCTGTTGGCAGATGAGCCCACGTCACGCCTGGACCCCATCACCCAGCGAGAGACGCTTTTGCTTCTTGAACGGATCTCCAGGGATGAGCGGATCGCAGTTGTCCTGGTCACTCATGACAGCAATATTGCCGCGAAATGGGCGGACCGGACCATCACGTTGAAAGCGGCGAAGCTGCACGCATAAAAGAGCATAAAAATGTGCAAAAGAGGCGCGGTTCAAACGGCGCCTCTCTTTCGTTATATCGGGGCACTTTCTGCACTCGGCGGCACCGTGCCGCATTGGCTTACCGGGCAGGCTTTGGAACACAGCCTCAAAGGGTCTATCGCAACTGCGGCTTAATTGTGCATCAACCGTAAAAGCATCACGCGCTAGATTGAGCCCTTGTAGCAAGTGTAGTAAGAGATTTTGGAAGGACACAGGTAAAAACCGGAGCCTAAAGGATCAGCGACGCAAGGGATCGCGTTTTTGCAGCCCCCTTTCGTTCAGTTGATCGTCTTGCAAACTCGCCGCACTTGGTATACATCCGCATACAACGCGCTTGTCGCTGACTCGCCAGACCTGTCTTAGATTCAGTGGTCAAGCTTCCCGAAACGCATATTCGTCGAGGCAGTCATGAGCTTGTACACAGACTACTTAAATGAGATCGAAACGCGCAAAGAGCAGGGTTTGCACCCGAAGCCCATCGATGATGGCGCGCTGACCCAGGAAATCATCGCGCAGATCAAAGATGCTGACAACGCGCATCGCGAAGACTCCTTGCAGTTCTTCATCTATAACACCCTGCCCGGCACCACGAGCGCTGCGGGTGAAAAAGCCAAGTTCCTGAAAGAGATCATTCTGGGCAACGTGAGCGTCCCGGAAATTTCGGTAGATTTTGCTTTTGAACTGCTGTCCCACATGAAGGGCGGTCCGTCGGTTGAAGTCCTGCTGGACATAGCATTGGGCGACAACGCAGACTTGGCGGCACAAGCCGCCGACGTTCTGAAGACGCAGGTCTTCCTTTATGATGCTGACACCGACCGCATCAAAGCGGCCTTTGAAGCAGGCAATGCAGTCGCAAAAGACCTGTTGGAAAGCTATGCCAAGGCAGAGTTTTTCACCAAGCTGCCCGAGATCGACGAAGAAATCGAAGTTGTGACCTATATCGCCGCCGAGGGGGATATTTCCACAGACCTGCTGTCTCCGGGTAACCAAGCGCACTCTCGCGCGGACCGTGAGCTGCACGGCAAATGCATGATTTCCGAAACCGCGCAGCAAGAGATTGAAGCGCTGAAGATCAAACACCCCAATGCCCGCGTGATGCTGATCGCAGAAAAGGGCACCATGGGTGTGGGCTCCTCACGGATGTCTGGCGTAAACAACGTGGCCCTGTGGACCGGCAAGCAAGCATCGCCTTATGTTCCGTTTGTGAACTTTGCCCCAATCGTTGCAGGCACCAACGGCATTTCCCCGATCTTCTTGACCACCGTAGGTGTGACCGGCGGCATCGGCATCGACCTTAAAAACTGGGTCAAGAAAGTTGATGAGGACGGCACTCCGATCCTGAACAACGATGGCAACCCGATCCTGGAACAGAAATACTCTGTTGAGACCGGCACCATCCTGAAAATCAACACCAAAGAGAAGAAGCTCTATAACGAAGCGGGCGACGAAGAGCTGGTCAGCCTGGACTCTTCTTTCACTCCTCAAAAGCTGGAGTTCATGAAGGCAGGTGGGTCCTACGCCATCGTCTTTGGCAAAAAGCTGCAGACATTTGCAGCCGAAGCACTGGGTGTTGAACTGAAATCCGCCTTTGCACCGTCCAAAGAGATCCATGTGGATGGCCAAGGTCTGACTGCGGTAGAAAAAATCTTCAACCGCAACGCGGTTGGTGTGAAATCCGACAAGCCGCTGCACGCAGGCTCTGACGTTCGTGTCAAAGTCAATATCGTTGGCTCTCAGGACACCACCGGCCTGATGACCATGCAGGAACTGGAAGCTATGGCGGCTACCGTTGTGTCCCCGATCGTGGATGGTGCCTACCAGTCCGGCTGTCACACCGCGTCGGTTTGGGACCTGAAAGCACAGGCCAACACACCCCGCCTGATGAAGTTCATGAACGACTTTGGTCTGGTTACTGGTCGCGACCCCAAAGGCGTCTATCACTCCATGACCGACGTCATCCACAAGGTTCTGAACGACATCACCGTGGACGACCGTGCGATCATCATCGGTGGCGACAGCCACACCCGGATGTCAAAAGGCGTGGCCTTTGGTGCGGATTCCGGGACCGTTGCGCTGGCACTGGCAACAGGTGAAGCCTCCATGCCAATTCCTGAATCGGTCAAGGTGACCTTCAAGGGCAAAATGGCAGACCACATGGACTTCCGTGACGTTGTGCACGCAACCCAGGCGCAGATGCTGGAGCAGCACGGCGACAACGTCTTCCAGGGCCGCGTGATCGAAGTGCACATTGGTACCCTTATGGCGGACCAAGCCTTTACCTTCACCGACTGGACTGCCGAGATGAAGGCAAAAGCCTCCGTCTGTATCTCCAATGATGAAACGCTGATCGGCTCGCTGGAGCTGGCAAAGTCCCGCATCCAGATCATGATCGACAAAGGTATGGAGCATGAAAATGGCATGCTTGCTTCCCTGATCGCCATCGCGGACAAGCGCATCGCCGAAATCAAATCTGGCGAAGTGCCAGCCCTGACCCCGGATGAGAATGCAAAGTACTTTGCCGAAGTGGTCGTGGATTTGGACCAGATCGTCGAGCCGATGATCGCGGACCCCGATGTGAACAACGTGGATGTCTCCAAGCGCTACACCCACGACACCATCCGTCCGATCTCTTTCTACAAGGCTGAGAAGAAGGTCGATCTGGGCTTTGTGGGCTCCTGCATGGTGCACAAGGGCGACATCAAGATCGTAGCCCAAATGCTGCGCAACCTCGAAAAAGCAAAGGGCTCGGTTGAGTTCAAAGCACCGCTGGTTGTCACCGCGCCGACCTACAACATCATCGACGAGCTGAAAGAAGAAGGCGACTGGGAAATTCTCCAGAAATACTCTGGCTTTGAGTTCGACGATGCAGCGCCCAAGACAACCGCACGCACCGAGTATGAGAACATCCTCTATCTTGAGCGTCCGGGCTGTAACCTGTGTATGGGGAACCAGGAAAAAGCCGCCAAAGGCGACACTGTTCTGGCAACCTCGACCCGTCTGTTCCAGGGCCGCGTTGTGGCTGACCTTCCTGAGAAGAAAGGTGAATCCCTTCTTGGCTCGACCCCGGTTGTTGTTCTTTCAGCGATCCTCGGCCGCACGCCAACCCTGGAAGAATATAAAACGGCTGTGGAGGGGATCGACCTCACCAAATTTGCACCACCTCAGCAAGTCCCGGCCGGCGCAAAGTCGCTGCACTTCTAAAACGCGGCAGACCATAGGACATGATGGCAGCGACGGGAAACCGTGGCTGCCATTTTCGTTTGACCCTCAGGTCGTGTCGCAAACAAGCGGATCATTCAGAACAGACATGCTCGGCTGCCCCGCCCCAATGGCCTCCGGTGGCCTCCGGTTTTGAACGAAAGAGAAACCCAAAGGGCACGTTCCCTTCGGGGAGGCCCGCCTCGCATCCCGCGTGATGCGCCCAAGGGGGAGAGAGGGCGCCCCCAGGAGAAGTTTACAGGGGCTTTCAGAAACCGCCTGCTGCCACAGCCTGATGCGCGGCACGTGCGATGACGCGCTCTTCATCCGTCGGAATAACAAGGATCCGAGTCGCGCCACCGCCAATATCGCGTGGATCTGCGGGCGCGCTGTCATGTATCGCCAGCCCAAGGTATTCAAGCCCCTCAACTATCCGCTCCCGGATTATTCCCGCATTCTCACCTATTCCACCGCAAAAAACCAACCCGTCCAATCCCCCAAGGACCGCGCTGAGCGCGCCAATTTCGCGGCGGGCGCGGAACACATAGTAGTCGATTGCCTGCTGCGCCTCTGGGGCCTCTGAGGCAAGCAGCGTTCGCATATCACCCGAGATCCCCGACAAGCCCAGCAGTCCGCTTTCCTTGTACAGGAGGGTCAGGACCTCATGCGGTGACATGCCTCTCTGTTCGATCAGATGCAGCACAACACCGGGGTCAATCTGCCCGCACCGCGTCCCCATAGGCAGCCCGTCAAGCGCGGAAAACCCCATTGTGGATCCAACACTTTTACCGTTTCGAACCGCACACATGGAAGCACCGTTGCCCAGATGGGCGATGATCACCCGCGCCCGGTGCAAGTCCGGAAACTCCCGTGCAATGACACCGGTGACATAGTCGTAGCTCAGACCATGAAAGCCATACCGCCGGACCCCTTCGTCATAAAGCGGACGCGGGAGTGCAAAAGCGTCATTCACCCAAGGATGGCCGCGATGAAAGGCCGTATCAAAACACGCCACCTGAATGGCTTCGGGAAAACGGTCGTGAGCGGCTGTGACACCGGCCAGATTATGCGGCTGGTGCAAGGGAGCCAGCGGGTTTAGCGCCGCAAGAGCCTCTTGGATCCGGGGCGTAAGAACAACAGGTGCGGCGAAATCTGGACCGCCATGCACCACCCGGTGGCCAACGCCCGTGATGCGCAGCCCCCGCATATGCGGTTCCAGCGCCTTTATGACGTGGTCCAGCGCCTCATGCTGGGTGTGGGCTTCGATCTCACGCGATGTCCGGGTCCCGTCTGCGGTCAGGATCAACCGGGCCGCGCGCCCTATTCCGTCAACCTGGCCACGAACCAGCAGATCAGGTTCCGCGCGGTCCTCATACAGCCCGAACTTGAGCGACGAGGAACCGGCATTGAGCGTGAGAAGCCCGCTCATGCGCGGCGGGCCACGCTATACAAGGAAGCAATGGCAGCCGATGCTGTGCGTGTGCTGTCGTCATCCGCCCGGCTGGTCAGGATGATCGGAACCTGGGCGCCAAGGACAATGCCTGCGGCCTCGGCACCAGCCAGATACATCAGCTGCTTGGCAATCATATTGGCAGCTTCCAGATCGGGGGCCACCAATATGTCAGCCTGCCCGGCCACCGGAGAGACGATGCTTTTGGTCGCCACTGCGCGCATTGAAATCGCATTGTCAAAGGCCAGTGGACCGTCGAGAATCCCACCGGTGATCTGGCCCCTGTCGGCCATCTTACACAAAGCGCCCGCATCAACGGTGGATTGCAGCCGCGGCGTAATCGTCTCAACCGCAGACAGAAGCGCAACCTTAGGCGTGTCGATGCCAATCGCATTGGCCAGATCAATTGCGTTTTGAATAATATCGGCCTTGGTCGCCAGATCCGGCGCGATGTTGATCGCAGCGTCGGTAATGATCAGAGGCTTCGGGTAGGTCGGGACATCCATCACATAAACATGGCTCATGCGGCGCTCGGTGCGCAGCCCACCGGACTTGGCCACAACCGCGGACATGACCTCATCCGTGTGCAGCGCGCCTTTCATAAGCGAGCGGGCTCTGCCCTCGTGAACCAAAGCAACCGCCATTTCCGCCGAAGCATGGCTGTGCGGAGTATCGACGATTGCCACCCCTTTGATATCAAGCTCGTGTTCCAAGGCCACCGCAGAGATGCGCTCCCTGGGTCCGACCAGAACAGGGTCGATCAGGTCCAGATCGCGCGCATGAATGGCGCCCGCAAGCGAGGCCTGATCACAGGGGTGTACCACGGCAACTGACAGCGGTTTCTGTGATCTGGCTCGGGCCAGCAAATCGCCATGCACAGCCCCATGCCGGTGCAGGACCAGATCGGGCATCGCAACCCGTGGCCTGCGAATTTTGCGATCCGGCGCGATTACGCGGGCTTGCCCGACGATCACCGCTTTCCCACCGCCATTGGTACAGGTGCAGTCCAACGTCAGACGCTTCTTTTCGGGATGTTTCTCGACAACAGTGACCCGCACTGTAACCGTATCGCCAACACCAACCGGTTTCAGAAACTTCAGCGACTGTTCAAGATAGATCGTCCCCGGGCCGGGAAGCTGGGTGCCAAGCACGTTTGAAATCAGCGCGCCGCCCCACATGCCATGCGCAATCACCTTGTGAAAGATGTCACCTTCCGCAAATTCGCTATCCACATGGGCCGGGTTCACATCTCCGGAAACAACCGCAAACGCGTCGATATCCTGCGCCGTCAAAGTCCGAACCAGCTCCGCAAAATCCCCCACTGCGATTTCGTCAAATGGGCGGTTTTCGATAAATTCCAGGGCCTCAGACGACATGATGCCCCCCATCAATATAAGCAGTGTTCCCACTGACCGACCCCGCCAGGTCCGTTACAAGGAAAGCAGCCATAGCCCCGACCTCTTCGATGGTGGTGAGGCGATGTAAAGGGGCGCGCGCCTTTGCGTCTTCGATCAGCGTATCAAAGTGGTCGATGCCCGACGCCGCGCGTGTCTGCAACGGGCCAGGAGACAAGGCATTCACCCGGATGTTTTTGGGGCCCAATTCAACAGACAGGTACCGCGTTGTTGCTTCCAGGGCTGCTTTGACCGGCCCCATGATATTGTAGTGATCCACGACCTTTTCAGCACCATGGTAAGATACCGTCAGGATCGAGCCCCCGTCTTGCATCAGCGGTTCAGCGCGCTTTGCCAACCGGATGAGCGAGTGGACAGACACATCCATGGCCAGGGCAAAGCCTTCCTGCGAACAGTCGACAACGCGCCCATGCAGATCATCACGCGGACAATAGGCGATGGAGTGCAACAGAAAATCCAGTTTACCCCAGCGCTCCTGGATCTGGGCGAACACCGCATCCAACTGCGCTTCATCCATCACGTCGAGCGGCAGAAACAGGTCCGCGTCAACGGCGCTTGCAACCGGTTCCACAAAGGCCTTTGCCCTGTCACTCTGGTAAGTGACGCAGAGATCTGCGCCAGACGTCCGAAAGGCCGAAGCACATCCTGCCGCAATTGAATGTGCATTGGCGATCCCTACGATCAAACCCTTTTTGCCTTTGAGCAGTTCGTTTCCTGGCAGCATTGGCTACTCCATCATCACATATGTGCCCGGCGCAGCGGCCAGTGGCTTTGTCATTGTTGGCGGTTGGGTGCGCGGACCTGAAATTTTCTCAAGCCATGTCGTCCATGCAGGCCACCAGCTGCCCTCTTCCAGCGAAGCGGCATCCATCCAGTCCTCTGCGGTCAGCGCCTTGTCCGAAACCCGTGTCGTATGGATCCGATAGTGGCGCCGTTTGTGCCCCGGTTCAGAAATCACCCCAGCATTATGCCCGCCATTGGTCAGCGCAAAGGTCACATCAGCATGGCCCGAGTTGTGGATTTTGAACACGGATTTCCAAGGCGCAATGTGGTCCGTTTCAGTCCCCACGCCAAAGACCGGGATGCGGATGTCGCGAAGTGAAACCGGGTGGCCATCAACCTCGTAGCGCCCTGCCGCCAGATCATTGTTCAGGAACATGTGACGGAGGTATTCGGCATGCATTCGCGCCGGCATCCGGGTGCTGTCCATATTCCAGGCCATCAGATCATTGACCGGCACGTCCTCTTCGCCAAGCAGATATTTGCGTATCATCTGCGACCAGATCAGATCGTTGGAGCGCATCATCTGAAACGCGCTCATCATCTGATTTCCGGCAAGGTAGCCCTGCGACTGCATGATATCTTCAAGAAAGGAAACCTGGCTTTCGCTGATGAACAGCCCAAGCTCGCCTGGCTCGCTGAAATCGGTCTGCGCCGCAAGCAAAGTCATGCTGGCCAGCCTGTCATCTCCATCCCGCGCCAACGCGGCCGCAGCAATCGACAAGAGCGTGCCGCCCAAACAATATCCTGCCGTGTGGATCTTGGCCGCTCCCGTTACAGCGGTGATATGATCAAGGGCCGCACGAGGGCCTTGATCAAGATACTCCGCCATCCCCAGTGCCGCATCATCCTCTCCCGGATTGCGCCAGGAAATCATAAACACGGTAAACCCTTGATCCGTAAGAAAACGCACCAGAGAGTTGTGCGGGCTGAGGTCAAGAATGTAATACTTCATGATCCAGGCCGGAACGATCAGGATCGGCTCAGGATGGACCGTATCGGTCGTCGGGGCATATTGGATCAGCTCGATCAGGTGATTTCGAAAGACAACTTCGCCATGCGTCACGGCCACTGTTGTTCCGACCTGAGCATTGCCACCGGCGTGATCCGCGTGGCGCGCGCCTTTCAGGTCCTGCAACATGCGGGCCATGCCGTGCTGTAAATTGGCGCCACCCGTCTCTATCGTGCGCTCGATCACCTCTGGGTTGGTGGCAAGGAAATTAGATGGCGCTGCTGCATCCAGCATCTGACGCATCAAAAATGTCATTGCCCGATCATGTGCAGGATCCAAACCCGGCACATCTGTTGTGGCCTGGTCAAAAAAGTCCTCTGCCAGCAGAAATCCCTGAGACAGCGCCGCAAAATAAGGCCTTGACCAGCCTTCAGCCTGAAAGCGGCGATCAGTCCGCTGCGGCGTGATTGGGCGAAGGTTGGGATCATCGGGGCACCCTTGCGCCACATAGCCAAACCAGCTGATCCAATGATTGGCGGCAGTCTGAGCAAGCTCCATCTGCTTATCCGGAGCCATCGCCAAATGGGCCTGCCAGTCCGCGTAGATAGAAAACAGCGACGCAGGTGAACTGCCTTGGGTCAGCGCCGCCAGGGCTTGGCGCATGGGCCGATTGTTTCGTTGATCCTTGGTCACCGAGTGCACATCTGTCGCTTGCGCAGCGGAATGGTCTTTCATCGGCACTACCTCAACTTGTCTTTGTGTCTGGACTATAGTCCGAAGACGTAAAAGTTAAACGACAAATGCTGCACGGCAGAAAAATGCTAAACATATATTTTTGCTTGATAATTACCGGCCCAAAATTCAAAAGAAACAAACCTGCCGCCCGACCGGTTCAGCTGCGTTCACGCTGATTTAAAAAAGTCTGAGAACAACTTTAAAGCGTTAAGAAGACACACCAATTCAAACAAAGGAACCTCCCCCTAAGTCGTGCTACATAGCGAAGTACAACTGGACAGAACATCCTCAAGGCCTTTGCACGCCCCCTGCTGACACTTGCCAAAAGCTATCCCCTCGTGCCATCACGGCCCTGATCAAGACGGTGAACAAATAGGACGCACTGGACTATTTTTTGACCACAAACAACCAAAGGCGGGCCGTGAAGACAATAATTTCAGTGACGTAACTGAAAGCGATGTCTGATGCTGGCGACATGTAACTCTTGAAGGTGACTTGACGTGCCTGATCCAAATGTTAGGGCCTGCGAGCAAGAATATCCAGTTTACGTCCAAACCCAATCCCGGGCGCAGGACCACAGAGAAGTTAACGATCGCCATGTTCACCCGACTTTTGCGCAGCACTGATATGATGCTTTGGCGGCGCTCCCCAAACCCTCCCGGTGAAACAGCCGTAAAACTGGGTGACCAGAACTTGACAACATGTCGTCTATGCCCCCTTTCAAAGAAAAGGCTTTTTTCATGACCTCCAATCAGATCACCCTTCGCGAATTCCTGCTTGCCGAGCGCAGCCATCACAAGCTGGATAAGGATCTGATCTTCCTGCTGGAAGACATTGCAACCTCTTGTCGTATCATCTCACATCAGATCCGCGGCGGGGCGTTCGCCGGCAAGTTGGGGGCCACCCAATCGACCAATGTTCAGGGTGAAACACAAAAGCAACTCGACGTGATCGCCAACGACGTGTTTGTGCGGCATTGTTCAAATTGTGGACGCGTCGCCGCGCTGGTGTCAGAAGAAGTGGATGAGGTTTACTGGCTGAAAGAAAAGCCAGAAGCCGGTGATTATCTGGTCTATTTCGACCCGCTTGACGGCTCCTCAAACCTTGATGTGAACCTGTCGGTCGGATCCATCTTCTCGATTTCGCAGCTGCCCACTGCAATCGATGCAACTGACGACCGCTCAGTGCTGCGCGCAGGTGCCGAACAGATCTGCGCGGGGTATTCGGTCTATGGCCCTTCCACATCTCTCGTGATCACAACTGGCAATGGCGTGAACGGATTTACCCATCAGCAAGGCACCGGAGAGTTCCGGTTGACCTACCCCGATATGGTCATCCCTGAGACAACAGCCGAATTTGCCATTAACGCCTCTCGTTATGCGTTGTGGGATCAACCGGTAAGACGCTATTTTGACGAATGCATCCAAGGGAAATCGGGCCCTCGTGCAAAGACTTTCAACATGCGCTGGACCGCTTCCATGGTTGCCGAAGTGCATCGCATCCTGATGCGCGGTGGCGTATTTCTCTACCCGCGCGACGCGGGCAACATCGCGGACGGCGGTAAATTACGCCTGATGTATGAGGCAAACCCGATGGCATTTGTTGTCGAACAGGCTGGCGGTGCAGCGTCCACCGGAACACAGCGCATTCTTGATGTTCAACCCATGTCACACCATCAGCGTGTTTCCGTGATCCTCGGTTCCAAAGAGGAAGTCACCGTTCTCAATCGCTATCACGAAGAGTCGTGATCAGCACGCCCCGCGCCAATATAAGTTTTTGGAACGCCTCTGGCGCGGGGCGCTGAAATGCTAAGCTCACGAAGGCCAACTACGGGCTTGGGAGCTTAGCATAATTCACTGTTACGGTCAGAAATCTGTCCATTTTCCTTGTCCGCCACCGCCCTGGGATGCGGCAACAGCTTGTGGCGCGGAAGAGAACTCTTCGACCTCCCAATCACCTGCATCTGATGACGTTGCGCCGGCACCAGAAGACGACTGAGACAGGCCGCCGTTTGAGCCAGAGACTTTGAAGCGCCCAACAATGTCAGCCAGTTTTCCTGCATCGGAATTGAGCATGTGACCAGCTGCAGTTGATTCCTCGACCATTGCTGCGTTTTGCTGAGTGACCTGATCCAATTGCATAACGCCTGTGTTGATTTCATTCAGGCCAATGGATTGTTCGGCTGCCCCTTCGGCAATACCCGACACCAACTGCGAGATTTGTGTGATTTGCTGAACGACATTCTGCAACGCACCACCCGCTTTGCCGACCAGGTCAACACCGCGTTCGACTTGTTGCGAACTTTCGCTGATCAATGTCTTGATCTCGGTTGCTGAATCTGCGGAGCGCTGCGCCAAGGCCCGAACCTCGCTTGCCACCACAGCAAAGCCGCGACCTGCTTCACCAGCGCGGGCCGCTTCAACCCCCGCGTTCAGGGCAAGCAGATTGGTCTGGAACGCAATGTCATCAATGACCGAAATGATCTGGCTGATGTGGTTGGAAGATTGCTCGATCTCAGTCATAGCCGTCACGGCGTTTTGGACCACGGCGCGGTTTTTCTCCGCTTCATCACGGGCACTGGTCATCGTCTTCTCAACGTCGCGCGCACGACTTGCGGCGGATTTCACCGAAGCAGTCAGTTCATCCAGCGCAGCGGCGGTTTCTTCCAACGTTGCTGCCTGGCTCTCGGTCCGATGAGATAGATCGTCAGAAGACTGGCTAATTTCCGTTGCACCATTGCGGATGCTTTGTGTGCTGGCGACAACCTGTGACATCGTATCATTGAGGGTATCTACAGTCTTATTGAAGTCCCGACGCAACTGTTCGTAATGCTCGGGAAAGGACTGGTTCAGTTTAGAGGTGAGGTCTCCGCTGGCGAGTTGGTTCAAGCCGCTGGCAAGGGACTGCACCACGGTTTTGTGGTTTTCTTCTTCCACGATACGCGCTTCTTCAAGCCGTTCTTTTTCGACCAGGCCATGACGCAATGTGTCCAGCGAAATAGCGACCACACCGATTTCATCCTTGCTCTGCGGCAAGTCAATGTCGTCCTTGACACGCCCTTCGGACAAGGCATTGACAGCATTCAGCAATTTCGAAAGCGGCTTTTGAACCAACGACCGGGTTGCAAAGAAAGTGGTGACGAGAACCAAAGCCAGCAACAGGCTGGTGGAGATGACCCCTTGTTTGACGCTTTCGCGAACCGGATCAGTAAAGACGTGACGCGGCACATCCAAAACCACTACCCATGTCTTGTTCATGCCGCTGGCCGAAAACGGCTGGAACAGCCGGGTTACGCCATTTTCCAGACCAGACACCACCTGTGTCTCGCCAGTTTCCAAGGCAGCATTATAAGCCTCGACGCCCGGACCGTCATAGGGCTGTGTGATCTTTTCCTTGTCATGATGTGCAAGCCATTTTCCGCTTTGTCCCAGCAGCATGACCCGCCCGCCATCAAAAACCGAAAGGCTGGTCACCAAGTTGGTCAGGTCGTCAAGCACAACGTCAGTCCCGGCAAGTGCCACAACTTCTCCGTCGACGATTACAGGCACCGACACGGACGTCAGCAATCTGTTCTCTGCCGAAAGGTAAGGTTCAGTGATCAGCCCATTACGTGTTTCGACCGGCACCCTGAACCATTCCAAATCAGTGTCGGGATCAAAATCGAAGGTTTCAAAACTCAAATCACCTGTGTCGGTTCGCGTCCAATATGGCGTGAACGTACCAGTTTTGTTGCGTCCTTCGGTGCCCTGAATTTGCGTGTCCGCAAGTCCCCCGGGAACAGCGGCCGCCCAAGTGAAAAAGCCAGCGCCAAACTGTTCCGCGACCCCCTTCAGCAACTCGATAACGTCCTGTGTTTTAACGTCACCCTCTTTGAGCAGACCGCCAACAGACCCACTCAGCGAGATCGCGGTTGTTGTTGCTTGCGTAAGTTCAGTCGTCAAATTTTGCGCCACCTGAGAGGCCGCATTCGTGGCTTTCTCCAGCGCTTGATGGTGGGCCTCTTTCGACACCCGTTGCACAGTGAAAAGTGTAAAGCAAATCCCTAGCACAGCAATAGCGAGGGTTATAGTTATCAGGAGTTTACCTGAAATCGAGCGAAGTTTAAGTGGCATGTCCAAGCGTTCCCAAAAGTTGCCCACACTGCTATTTACTGGCACAAACGCATGAATCAGGTGTTACCGCCGACCTGCCCTCCCCAAGAAAGCTACTAAGTGCCGACCATAAAAGACTAAATTTTCTATTCAATAATCCACTTGTGACTAATCAGGCCAACTCACGACGCGATTCTATGGTCGTTTTTCCTCAAAGAGTCCTCCCCTGACTGCATCGGCCATGCGCTATATTTAGAAATACGGAGGAAACACCTTGCCAACAAGCGCCCGTAGCCCGAGGAAATTGTAACGGAGTTACGGCAATTTGATATTCTTACCGGGCAGGAACACCGTGTCTGGACGCGATCAGAAAGTTTGGTTTGATCGTCTGATGACCAGAAGTAGTCTACAAAGCAATCCATGAGAGGGGTTTTCCTCGTTTGAAGTGCCCCCCCCCGAACTTCGGAAACTGACGTAAGCTACGATTTGTTGTCTGCTGATCTTCGACGAAAAGGCGAGTGAGGCATGAGTGCCGCCATCGGTCCGAGGCCCATGGAGAACGATGTCGAAACGAAAGAACCACAGCCCTGAATTCGAGGCCAAAGCCGCGCTTGAAGCCTTTAAGGGTGACCGGAAACTGGCTGACCTTGCCAGCCAATGTCCTGTCACCCCACCATGATCCACAGCTGGAAGCGGGGGTTTCTTGAAGACGCATCTGGCGCGTTCGAGCACGGCGGCAAGAAAGCTCTTGAGATTGACGAAGAGCAGGTCAATGAGCTGCATGCCAAGCTTGGGGCATACACGATAGCTCCGTTTCCGCAGTCCAAGCGCCAGGTTCAGGGCCAGAAACGGTTCGACATTGCCGCGCGTCCCATAGGTCGGCATCAAGACTTAGTGTGGGGAAGACATCTATTTTCCCAATCGCTCAAGTTCGCGCACAAGATGCGCCTGCTCTTCAATCGAGGGATTGCAGTCCAGTGCCGCGGAGAGTGCCCGAATTGCATCGCCCACACGTCCCGCTTTCTCGGACAACCCAGCATATACCGTGTGATAGGGAAGATAAGAGCACAATGGCTCAGTTAAACTCTGTAAGTCGTCCAGCGCGGTCTCTGGTCCCTGGCATTGCGCGGCTGCCACTATTCGATTGAGCCGGACCACAGGGGTCGGTTCCATCGCTTCCAGAATGAGATAGAGACGGTGAATTTCTTCCCAATCGGTGTGTTCGGTTTCTTTCGACGCATTGTGCACGGCGGCGATCGCCGCTTGCAATTGATAGGGGCCAGGCCGAGAAGCGCGCAGTGCATTCTCCAGATAGAGTTTTGCCTGAGAGATCATGCCCTGATCCCATAGAGCACGGTCTTGATTGTCCAAACTGACAAGGGCTCCTGCGGCGTCCACGCGCGCGGCCAGCCGCGCAGATTGTCCGAGCATCAGGGACAGTAGACCCAGGCTTTCCGGCTCCGCCGGATACAGCGTGACCAGCAACCGCGCCAGCCGGATCGCCTCGCGTACCAAAACGGGCTGGACGTGCGGCTCGTCATGGCTGGCGCTGTAACCTTTGCTATACATGAGATAAAGCGCACGGCGGATTTGGGACAAACTCTCGGCGCGCTCTTTGGGTGCGATCAAGTCCGCACCGTCACGCAAACAGTCCTGTGCCCGCGCCCGCGCCCGCGAAATGCGCCGCTGGATCGTGTCAGCCGATGTCACATGTGCTCGTGCCATGTCGTTCACACTAAGCCCTAGCACGTAGCGCAAACACAGCAAAATCTGATCGCCGGATTTTAAACTAGGATGGCAGCACAGCACCAAAAGCTGCAAAACCTCGTCCTGAAACTGGCGTCTCTCTAGTTGGTCTTCCGCAGACTGGATGTTGTTATCTGCGACTTCCAGATCCGGTTCGATCTGGCTTTCGGGACGCCGCGCGCGCTGGCGCAGCGTATCGCGCACCGCATTTCGGGCGACGTGGATCAACCACGCAGTTGGGTCGCGTGGCAGACCGTTGTCTGGCCAGAACTTTGCTGCACGCAAAGCCGCTGCCTGAAATCCGTCTTCGGCCAAATCAAGGTCACGACACCAACCCAAGAGGGCGGCGACAGCCCGTGGGCGCGCTGCTGCCAAGTGCGCAGATATCGTGGCACGTTCAGGCATCTCCCGCCAGCGGGCCACCAGCCCAAGCCGCCGCACGCACTTCGGTGGTCATGATCCCTTGCGGTAAGTCTTGGGCGGCGGCCTGTGCATAGGTAATGTCGTCGCATTCGATAAGATAAAAACCCAGGAACTGTTCTTTGGATTCCGCGAATGGGCCATCGAACAGCTCGGCACCTTTGCCCTCATCTCGCAGATGTGTGGCTGTGGAGGGTGGCATGAGTTGAACCGCACCGCGATATGTGCCATCGGCGGTGAGACGCGCCTGCAAGTCCCGGTGTTTTTGCAACAGGGCATCATGCGCCTCAGGAGATAGGCTTTCTGCAACACCTTCGGTGCCAAAAAGCAGCAGAGAATAGAGCATCAATTCGTTCCTATTCTTGAGAAAATCACGTTTTGGTTCTGGCATCAAAGACCCGATGAACCGCCGTAAGAATAATCCAATACATTACAAACTGGACCATGAGGTAAATCGTTTCAATTGCCACAAAGGTGCTTCGGGGAAGAAACCCGCATTTCGCAGCATCGCCGATCACATGGCTTGACCACAGGAACACAAAAGCGATTGCGCAGAACGACGCCGCGCTTTTTCCAGGCGCATGGCCATCAATCCATCTCTGGAACAAGTAGCCCAGCACCACTCCTTGGGTGATGACGGCGAGAAATCCAAGCGCGATATCCGGTGGCTCGGGGGTGGGCCAATTGAGAGAGGTATAGAGCGGCTCAAAGGCCAGTACGTGCCAGATAAGCGCAAACCCCAATGTTGCTACCAGATAGAGCGCCGCATCGATGATCGCGAAGGTCCGAGGAGCGAAAGCCATGTCAAAGGTTTCCTTTTTCTATCTCGTTCTGACGTAAGACGCCTCAGCAGACCCGTTTCGGACAATCTTGAAAAAAATCCCATGGCCCTGTCCGGTTACATCTTGGCCGATCGTCCTTGTTCCAGTCACCGCGACTTGCGGTGTCGAAATGACAAGGAGCAAGACATGAACCCGATGGAGACACATGGCGCGGTCAGCTGGATCGAACATTCCGGACCAAGCAGTGCCGAAGCGCGCAGTTTTTACGAGGCCGTACTTGGCTGGACGGTGGTCGAAAACGACATGCCCGGCGGAACGTACTCCGCCATCGTTCTGGGCGAAAAACCCATTGGCGGGTTCTCTCCGATGCCCGGCACCGAGGGCTGGAAGATTTTCATCACAGTCGACGACGTGGATGCGCGGCTGGAAAAAGCTAAGGCAAGCGGCGCAAAAATCGCGTCAGAGCCGATGACGGTTCCCGGAGTGGGACGGATGGCGACACTCACCGATCCGTTCGGCGCCAATCTTTGCCTGATCGACTATTCCAAAGCCTGAACCTGTGGAGGTCGGCGAGAACCGGCCTCCTAGTCCCTGGCGGAAGCCTGTGACAGCTTTGCGCGATGCTGGCTGTTCGGGCCTTTGCTTGGTCTGATCTAACGCATGCCAAAAAGCTTGAGAAAGGAAAACATCTCAATGCTCGAAACGCTTCCACTCTACCCGTTCAACAGCCAGCTCCTGAAGGTTCAAGGGCACAACATTCATGTCGTCACACTGGGAGACCCGTCCGGTCGTCCGATGCTTTTCTTGCACGGCAACCCAACCAGTTCTTACGTTTGGCGGGATGTGATGCCGCGTGTTCACACTGAGACTGGACGGTATTGCGTGGCGCTTGATCTTTTGGGGTTCGGGAAGTCCGACAAGCCGATGGATGTCACCTATTCACTGGACCTGCACGCCAAGATTATTGCCGATGTCATCAATCAACTCGGGCTAAGGGAGATCACTCTGGTTGCCGAGGATTGGGGCGGCCCACTGGGGATGCTGAATGCAGTGCGCCAGCCAGCGCTGTTTTCCGACGCCATTCTGATGGAAACCTTCCTGTGGAGTTTTAACTATCAAGAAGACTTCGAGCCAAAATTTCGGACACCCTTCAAACTGATGCGAGGCCCCGCAGGATACGTTTTTGTGCAGGTCATGAACCTCATGACAAAGAAGCTCATCCCAGAACACTGCCCGATCACCGATGATGGATTGCAGTACTATCTCGATAGTTTGCCCACGATCCGGTCGCGCCGGTCTATCCGCGCATTCGTGAACCTGAATCCACTTGAGGGTCGTCCGCAGGCATCATACGACGCTATCCGCGAAATTCAGGCTGGAATGGAGCACCAATCGATGCCCATTCACTGGTTAATGCCTTCGCCTGGGGTAATTGTGTCCGAAGACCATCCCCCCTCACAAAAGAAGTTTGCGAAGTTTTGCGATAAGTACCCGCAAATTGAAACACACGATTTCGGGACAGGCCATCATTTTCTGTCTGAGGAAAACCCATTTCGCGTCGCACAGTTGATCTGCCAGATTGCCGAAGCACAGCGTTGCAGATAGTCAAATGTACCCTTCAGTCAGTTTTACGCCCAGAATTCGACGTCGGATTTGAGGAGAATGACAGCCTGACGGTTGTGGAAGTTCAGATTAACCCTATGCTTGGCTGTGGACGCCTGCCACCCGCTGACATTTTTCGTGGTGAACTTCTACGATGATTTTCTCTATCTACCTCCTTCCGCAAATCGCGCGGATGGAAATGCGGGTCCCATATCATCTTGCGCGATTTGGATCGAGAGATACGGGATGTGTCTGTTACCCATTCCAACACCTTCACCGATGGTTCGCTTGGCACCACCTATCTGAAAACGGCGCTGCCGATCATATTCGTCATGGGCATGAACGGACTGCTGTCTGTTGCTGACGCCCTGTTTCTGGGAATCTTTGTCGGACCGAACGCGCTGGCCGCGGTCACGTTGATGTCTCCGATCTATATGCTGATCGTCGCGTTCCCGACACTTGTTTCGGGCGGCATGTCGAGCTCGCTCGCCGGAAAGCTCGGCGCCGCTGACCACTGCGGTGCCAGTGCAGTTTTCGCAGACGCGCACGGATTGGCACTTTGTCTCGTTGGTATCCCGGTCGTTTTGTTTATTGTCTTCGGTAAATCCGCGTCGGTGCTTGCCGCAGGGGACACGGAAACGCTAGCCGAGATGGGACTGGTCTACCTCAGGATCACCGTGTTTTTCTCGCCGCTTCTCTTTGTGCTTTCTGTTAACTCGGACGCCTTGAGAAACGAAGGCAGGGTCGACTTCATGGCCGCCATGAGCCTGTTGGTCTCTCTTACGAAAATTGACTTCAACTACGTTCTGATCGCAGTCTTGGGGCTGGGCGTCGCTGGATGGACTTGCCACTAAATTGTTCCGTTCGCTTGACTGGTATTTTGCGGAAAAGGAGACCGAAAATGGCAAATGGACACATTCGGCGCTCGGATACCTACCCCCATCGGAGTTCCTGATAAAAACACTGCGCCAGCGCTTGAGCCTCTTGCGGTCTTTTCGCTGCCGCTCAACACTCAAACACAACCGGAAGACTCTGAAGCAAACCGGCCCTAATCGCGGGGGAAGGTCAACTCAAACAACTTGGCGATGCCAAGGCGCTTTATAGTGTGGCCCCCAGTGGGGGGGCCACACTATTTTCCTTCAGTATTCTTATGCAGTCGGGCGACCGTATCCGCCGCCCCCTGGTGTCTGCATAATAAAAACATCCCCCGGGTTCATGTCGACTCGGTCGTTGCCTTTCAAATGTTTAAGAACACCATCCATACTCTGAACCATATTTTTTCCGGGCTGTCCTGGCTCGCCACCGTTGACCCCAAAGGCGCGAGTGATCCGATGCGACGACAGAACCGTGACCGTCATTGGCGTCAGGAATTTCAGGGTGCGAGTGATGCCATCTCCGCCGGTCCAGTGCCCTGCGCCGCCAGATCCGTACCGAATGGAGAAATTTTCGACCCGCACAGGGAACCGCGCCTCAAGAACTTCGGGATCAGTCATACGGGTGTTGGTCATATGCGAATGAACAGCCGAGCACCCGTTGAACCCATTACCTGCGCCGGTCCCACCGCAAATCGTCTCATAGTTCTGCAGCGCCGCATCCCCGTAGACAAAGTTGTTCATCGTCCCCTGGCTGCCTGCGACCACCCCAAGCGCTCCGTAGAGCGTATCCGCAATCGCCTGGCTGACTTCGGTATTACCGGAGATCACCGCGGCCGGATAGCGTGGATTAATGAAGCTGCCTTCAGGTGCAACAATGTTAATCGGGCGCAAGCACCCCTCATTCATCGGTATGTCACTGCCAACCAAGGTCCGGAACACATAGAGCACGACCGCCCGGCAAATGGCCAAGGGCGCATTGTAGTTAAAGGCGTCCTGTTCGGATGTTCCAGTAAAATCAACTGTCGCAGTACGCGCGGCTTTGTCCACGGTGATCGAGACGTCAATCTTGGCACCGCTGTCCAGCGGATAAGAGAACTGGCAATTCTCCAGCACGCCCAGCACGCGCCGCACGGATTCTTCGGCGTTTGCCTGAACATGCCCCATATAGACCTGCACAACTGCGCGCCCGAATTGTGAAACCGCCTTGCCCAGTTCCTGCGCACCGGTTGCGTTCGCGGCGATCTGTGCGGTCAGGTCGGTGATATTGTCGTCAATGTTCCGACACGGATAGTGACCAGAGGCCAGAAGCGCACGGGTTTCCTCTTCGCGGAAGCTCCCCTTTGACACCAGCTTGAAGTTACGGATCAGCACTCCTTCTTCATCGATATGCTGGCTGTCAGGCGGTGCAGAACCCGGCGTCTTGCCACCGATATCTGCGTGATGCCCGCGTGACGCGACAAAAAAGTCAACCTCGCTGCCACTTTCATCGAACACTGGTGTCACAACCGTAACATCAGGAAGATGCGTTCCCCCGTTGAAGGGATCGTTCATCATAAAGACATCGCCCGGCGCAATTTGGCCTTCGTTCGCTGTTAGAATTGCCTTCACGCTGGCGCTCATCGAACCCAGATGCACCGGCACATGCGGCGCATTGGCAACCAGATCACCTTCACGATCGAAAATGGCGCAGGAAAAGTCGAGCCGTTCCCGAATGTTCACCGAAGCGGATGTCTTTGCGAGCGTTGCACCCATTTGTTCCGCAATAGACATGAAGAGATTATTGAATACCTCCAGCATAATCGGATCAACGGTGGTGCCAATTGCCTCGCGGCGTTCCAGAGCAACTTCACGGCGCAGGACCAATGCGCCGCCCTTGATGCATTCAGCACTCCAGCCGTCTTCTACCACAATGGTACCGGTAGGCTCATTTATGATAACGGGACCGGAAATCTTATTCCCAATACCCAGCCGCGTACGGTCATAGGTTGAGGCCGTGTGATAGCGCGACGCAGACCAAAGACGTGTTTCACCACTTTTACCATCCCCTCCCTTCAACTCTTGAATTTCGGCAGATGCGCCTGACTTCCCAACTGCCTCTACGGTGAGCATATCTGCGATAATGCGCTCCGCATTAGGTCGGAAGCCAAACTGTGCCTCATGCGCGCTCATAAAGTCTTCGATCATCTCCTCTGCCGTGGCAAAAGCAACCGGTAGCGTTGTTTGAGAGCTTCCAGATCTGAGGTAAACGGTCACGTTCAGGTCAATATTGGTTTGCGCCACACCTTGTTGCAAGACCTCCTCGTAGGCGTCCGCTCCCAGCGCATCGATTGCGGCCTGCAGCACGTCCAAATCCCGCACACTGACATCCATCTGACGCTCGCGCATGACGACGATATCGGCAAGCCCCATGCCAAGAGCGGAAAGCACTCCCGCA
Source organism: Epibacterium sp. ABZ3_068 (assembly GCF_056159265.1). Lineage (NCBI taxonomy): Bacteria > Pseudomonadati > Pseudomonadota > Alphaproteobacteria > Rhodobacterales > Roseobacteraceae > Epibacterium > Epibacterium sp. ABZ3_068. The sequence goes on along the minus strand of NZ_JBSWUV010000001.1, from coordinate 2,479,214 downwards.
AACGGGTGGAGGTAGACCGTCTTGATCGCCAGAGCATCTGCAACCAGACAGGCATGCTGCCCTCCTGCCCCACCAAAACAGTTCAGCGTGTAGCCCGTGACGTCATAGCCGCGCGCAACACTGATTTCTTTAATCGCGTTGGCCATGCTGTCCACCGCAATCCGGAGGAAACCTTCAGCCAGCTCTTCGACAGTCTTGGGCGCTTCACCCAACGTATCTGCAATGTCCTGTGCTAGGTCCTCGAACAGTCGCCGCGGCGTCTCAAGGTCCAGCGCCTCGTCACCGTTTGGGCCAAAGACCTTCGGGAAGTTCTGCGGTTGCAGTTTCCCCAGTACAGCGTTGCAGTCTGTAACAGTCAGCGGGCCACCGCGGCGGTAGCACGCGGGCCCGGGATTGGCGCCTGCACTCTCAGGTCCAACCTGTAACCGCCCATCACGATAAGACAAGATCGAGCCACCGCCCGCAGCAACTGTGTGGATATCCATCATAGGTGCCCGCATTCGAACGCCAGCGACCTCGGTCTCGAAACTGCGTTCAAAATGACCGGCGTAGTGGCATACATCGGTAGATGTTCCGCCCATGTCGAAGCCGATCAACCGGTCAAAACCGTCCTGAGCTGCGGTCGCAGCCATGCCTACGACACCACCGGCCGGGCCAGACAGAATAGCGTCCCGCCCATGAAAGAGATCTGCGTCCGTCAACCCTCCATTTGACTGCATGAACATAAGGCGTTCAACCGTCCCCGGCCCGAGCGCGTCGCGAACCCGATTCACATAGCGACGCAGAATCGGTGTCAGATAGGCATCAGTCACGGTTGTGTCTCCGCGTGACACAAGCTTTATAAGCGGGCTGGCCTCGTGGCTGAGCGAGATCTGGTCGAAACCAGCCTCGATCGCCAGCTCGCCAATCTTTTGTTCGTGAGCCGGGTTCTTGTAGCTGTGCAGCAGCGCAATCGCGACGGCTCGATACCCGCTATGATAGGAGCTGACCAAAGCGTCACGAGTCTTTTGTTCGTCGAGCACAGTCAGCACGTTGCCTTCTGCGTCCAGGCGCTCTTCCACCTCGATGACTTCGGAATAGAGAAGTTCCGGAAGCTGAATGTGCAAATCGAACAAATCGGGCCGATTCTGATATCCGATTCTCAACAGATCGCGAAAACCACGCGTAATGAAGAGTACGGTGGGCTCGCCTTTACGCTCCAGCAAGGCGTTTGTCGCGACGGTCGTGCCCATTTTTACAGCACCTATAGTATTCTGTGGCACTGCTTCATTTGGCTTCAGCCCAAGAATCTCGCGTATTCCCTGAACTGCTGCATCTTTATAAAGCTCTGGATTTTCAGATAAAATCTTGTGAGATCGCAACTTTCCATCCGGGGTGCGCGCGACAATGTCAGTGAAGGTCCCCCCACGGTCGATCCAGAAGTCCCACTTTCCATGCGTTTGCTGAGTCATTGTCATCTCCATAACAAAATTCTGTTGCTTTATGTGCAAAACGCTGACATTTTGTCAACGTATGTTAGGGAAGGCTAAAAATTTGCCTCGCCAGGCAATGAGATACCCACACGAATTCAAAATTCGTCCGACAACAGTGGAGACATGAAATGAAACAGATGTATTTTGCGGCGGCCGTATGCGCAGGCCTCGCAACCGCGACGACCGCCGAAACTTGGGACATGGCAACGCCTTACAGCGACGCCACGTTTCACACCCAGAACATAGCGCAGTTTGCCAAAGACGTTGCAGCTGCCACCGATGGCACGATGGAGATTACAGTCCATTCGGCAGGCTCCCTCTTCCCACACGGTGAGATCAAGAACACAGTGCGCTCGGGTCAGATCCCGATGGGTGAGTTCGTTCTCTCCCGCCTCGTCAACGAAGACCCAGCCTTTGGCCTTGACAGCCAGCCTTTTCTTGCAACGAGCTATGATGATGCAGCCCGCCTCTGGAATGTTCAGAAACCTATCGTTACCGAACTGCTCGAAAAGCAGGGGTTGATGCCGCTGTTCTCCGTCCCGTGGCCCGCACAAGGTCTCTATACCAACGGCGAAGTTGTTTCGGTCGAAGACCTGCAGGGTCTCCGCTTTCGCGCCTATAACGCCGCGATTGAGGAAATGGCAACGCTTGCAGGCGCAGCACCGGTTCAGGTTGAGGCACCGAACATACCGCAAGCCTTTGCTACAGGCCAAGTTGACGCAATGATCACCTCGCCATCGACTGGCGCGAACTCAAAGGCATGGGATTTCGTTACCCATTACACGCCCATCAACGCCTGGGTGCCAAAGAATATCGTCGTAGTGAACCAGCGCGCATTCCGTCGTCTTCCGGATGACATCCAAACCGCAGTTCTGGAGGCCGCCAAAGCCGCCGAAGCGCGCGGCTGGGAGATGTCCGCTGCAGAAGCCGCAGCAAAAGTCGATATCATGAAAGAGCACGGCATGGTGATCACAGAACCCTCGGCCGAGTTAACCACGGGCCTTAAACTGATCGGCGACAAGATGCTGGAGACCTGGACGTCCAAAGCCTCTGCATCCGGTCTTTCGGTTCTCGAAGCCTACCAGCAGTAACGCTCAATAGGATCGCCTCTGAAGCGCTGCGCCTGCGAACAGATCCGGCGCCGCCAAAGTGAGGCATCATCGGGGCCCGCACCTGTACCTCCCCGGCAGGTTTGCGGGCCCCATTTCAAAAGGATTCCCAGACATGCGGACCACACTCGACCGTATCTATCAAACGGGGGGCTGGCTTGCTGCGGCAACTATCCTGGCCATCGCGCTCTTGGTCAGCACACAAGTGCTCCTGAACTTGGCGACACGCACGCTCAGCCTGCCCCTGCCCTCCACTATCCCATCGTACGCGGACTTTTCTGGCTTTATGCTGGCAGCAGCAACCTTTCTCGCGATGCCATACACGTTTCGAAGCGGTGGTCACATCCGGGTCGGCCTGATCACGTCCAGGCTGCCGGCAACAGTCCAATTCGTCACCGAAGTCATCGTTCTGATAGGCGCAGCCTGGCTCGTTGGTTTCCTCTGCTTTTACACCGTCAAGCTCGTCGAAGAGAGCCTCCACTTCGGAGACACCTCCCCGGGCATGGTGCCGATCCCGCTGTGGTTTCCACAGTGTTTCATGGCGCTAGGCCTGATCATGCTGTTTATTGCGATCCTGCACACGCTTGTTGAGACAATTCAAAACCGTGGTGTAGTGATCTCTGCAGGGGAGGAAGCATAATGTCTGATCCCATTATTGGCATCTTCCTTCTGACGGTGCTGTTCGCCTTTCTCGCGTCTGGCCTTTGGATCGCACTTGCCCTCTCGGGCGTGGCGGCACTCGCACTGATGCTGTTTTCAAACGCGCCCGTTGGGCTTGTGATGTCTACCACATTCTGGGGCCACAGTCATTCCTGGTCACTGACCGCACTTCCCCTTTTTATTCTCATGGGAGAGATCCTGCTGCGATCGCGGCTCAGCAAAGACATGTTCGACGGGCTTGCTCCCTGGCTGGGCGGGTTGCCCGGGCGCCTTTTGCATGTAAATGTCCTCGGCTGTGCGATCTTTGCGGCGGTGTCTGGGTCCTCCGCAGCAACGGCTGCGACCATCGGTAAGATGTCCATCCCCGAGCTTAAGTCGCGCGGCTACCCCGAAAGCCTGATCTTAGGCACTTTGGCAGGGTCCGCGACACTTGGACTTCTCATCCCGCCGTCGATTATCCTGATCGTCTATGGTGTCGCGACAGAGCAATCTATTGCGCGCCTGTTTATCGCAGGCCTTATCCCTGGCGCTCTGCTGGTCGGGCTGTTTGCTGGATATGTAGCCCTCTGCGCGCTTCGGAACCCTGATCTGATCCCGGTATCAGACATCAAACTACGGTTAACAGAGCGGATTTGGGCGTCCAAAAGCCTGATCCCTGTTGGGTTGCTGATCACGGGTGTTATCGGGGCAATCTATTCCGGCATTGCCTCGCCGACCGATGCTGCGGCACTCGGTGTTCTGCTTTCCATCCTGCTCGCGGTCGTTTCCGGAAGCTTCACAGTGCAGAATTTTCTCGACGCTATGCTCGCGGCCGCCCGCACATCCTGCATGATAGCGTTTATCCTGCTCGGCGCTGCATTTCTCGCGGTTGCGATGGGCTTTACCGGGCTGCCACGCAACCTGGCGACCTGGATCGCGGCGATGGAGCTCTCACCCTACGTCCTGTTGACCGTGCTTACAGTCTTTTTCATCGTTCTCGGGCTCTTTCTGGATGGGATTTCTGTTGTCGTGCTGACAACGTCGATCATCATGCCCATGGTACAGCAGGTGGGTATTGATCCGATCTGGTTTGGAATTTACTTGGTTCTGGTTGTTGAGATGAGCCAGATCACACCGCCAGTCGGCTTCAATCTGTTCGTGATCCAGGGCCTTACCGGAATCGACATTCTGAAGATCGCAAAGGCAGCCATGCCGTTCTTTTTCCTGCTCCTGCTGGCTGTAATCTTGATCACAACATTCCCGGGTATCGTCACCTTTCTTCCCGAAGCAATGAACTGACGCCGCCAATTTAATCCGGGTTGCCTTAAAGAGAAGAGGCAGCCCGGCTGGCCTGATCGTACTGACCGGAAAGTGCGCGCAGATTGGATCCGATCTCGCGCAGGTCATCGCCGGACAAATCCATCCGCGCCAATCCTTCCAACAGACACTGCTCGCGCACGGTCCGGTAGGACTGACACAGTTTCGCACCTGCATCCGATGTTGAGTAGAAGACTTCCTTGCCCCGCTTCTCGGACTGGATCAGCCCGGCTTTGGTAAGCTTACGCAAAGCGTAGTTGACCGTATGAGTGTCCTCGATGTTCAGCAGGAAACAGATGTCATTCAACCGCTTTTCCCGCCCTCGGTGGTTCACGTTGTGCAGAACCAAAATTTCCAAAGGGCTCATTTCGGTATGCCCGCTCGCGGCCATGCACTTCACCATCCATCTAGAGAACGCATTGTGCGCAATGATCAGTCCGAACTCCAGTTCGGAGGCTTCCCAACCTTCGCCTTCAGCAAGGTGACGAGAAGACACGATCCTCCTGCTATGTGCTTCGCTCACGGTCGATCCCCTCATCAGAATAATAATTTACCGACGTTATGCCGGCATAACTCGCACCATTAATACGTGATCTGAAGCCACCAATCCAGACATATTATCAACGATGCTAGGGTCAGGACTCATAGCCAATAGATAACGAGTGCTGCGAGGGCGATTGCGGACAGGAAGACCTTCGGGCACCTGTCGTATCGGATTGCCACACGCCGCCAATCCTTCAACCTTCCGAACATGATCTCGATCCGGTTGCGCCGTTTGTAGCGACGCTTGTCGTATTTCACCGGTTTCTTCCGCTGCTTCCGGCCAGGGATGCAAGCTCGTATCCCTTTGTCTTGCAACGCTTCTCGGAACCAGTCGGCGTCATAACCGCGATCCCCAAGCAGCCAATTAACCTTCGGAAGGCTGCTGAGCAATGCCCGCGCGCCGATATAATCGCTGACCTGTCCTGCCGTGACGAACAGATTGAGAGGGCGTCCTTGACTGTCGCAGATGGCGTGCAGTTTGGTATTCATGCCGCCCTTGGTCCGGCCGATCAGGCGTCCACGCCCCCCTTTTTCGCGGCCATACTGGTCGCCGTTCGGTGGGCCTTCAAGTACGTGGCGTCGATCATGACGGTCTTTTCTTCGACGTGCTCGGCAGCCAGACCCGCCATCATCCGGGCAAAAACACCCTTATCACTCCACCGCTTCCAGCGGTTGTACAACGTCTTGTGCGGCCCATAGACAGTGGGGGCGTCGCGCCAACGCAAGCCATTGCGATTAATAAAGATAATACCGCTCAGCACGCGCCTATCATCAACACGTGGCTTGCCGTGGGACTTGGGAAAGAAGGGCTCAAGACGCGCCATCTGCGCATCCGTCAGCCAGAATAGATCAGACATGTTCACCGCTCGATTTTCGACCCGTGAATCACGTAGCCAAGCGGAAATCAATGGGTCCAGACCCTAGAGATTGTGGCTCTCGACCGGGCATCTTTTCGCTCGGCCATTCTTGAGCAGGCCACGGAAATCTGTCGCGTTGAAAAACCACAATATGCGTTCTTTGCAGGAGAGCTTTTGAACGCACGAGAGTTGCGCGCGTTTTTTCGTGGCGATTTGGCGCTCGGCAATCGACATCATTCAAGCATAGGGTATTGGCGTGAACACGAGTGACACTTCCCGTGCACTGTCGTTTGACGCAGGCCAAGCATTTCGGCCATTGCCTTCCCCTAGAGTTCGAGCAGATGCAGCAAATGTCGAGAAAGCGGGAAACGGGTGCAGCATCCAAACAGGGTGTCGAGCGACCGGTATAGGCCGCCCTTGCGAACGGCCCAAATGGTTTAGATTTCAATACCTTCCGCGACGGTCAAAGCATCTTCAAGCACAATGCCAAGGTACCTGACCGTGCTGTCAATCTCAGTATGCCCAACAGGAGTTGGACGACCCGAAAGTTGTCGGGTAAAGCGTTGCATGCGACAAGCCCGGACGGGCGAAGGATTGCCGAGCGCCACCATTGGGTGAACGGGAGTGACGTCCGCCTAGCCGTGGCCTGGAAGACTTGAAGGGCCAGGCAACAGCCATTGTTCCGCACAGGTTCCACTTGCCACGCGAGGTAGCGACGTCGAAGCCAGTCAAAACAAAGCCCCCAAAAGCTTGTGGATTGGAGGCTTTATGTTTTGCCATTTAATTCCTTCGCATCCAATCTCTGAGCGCGCGGCCGATGGCATCGGGCTGATCTTCCTGGATGAAATGCAACCCCTGGCCAACAAAGCTGGTTTCCAGGTTTTCTATCAGGCCCGTGTAGTAGGGTACGGCCTGAGGCGGCACCAGAACCCCGGGTTCTGCGTAGGTCAGCAGCACCGGCATGCCGGTCTCACCCATAAACGCTTGAATCAGGTTCATAAGCTCTACATTGCTCGCAGGCTCCCCGCCGATAGGGACTTCGCGCGGCCACATCCAAGTCGGGAGGCGGTCGGCCTCTTCCAGATAGGGGGCGGCATAGGCGGCTGTGGCGGTCTCACCAAGAGAACGGTTGACCATCGCAGGCAGGATCTGGTTCACGAAACTGTTCTCAACAATGATCATCTGGCGACCCATTTCAGGGTCACGCATCGCGCGGAACATATTACCGAATTCTTCCCCCATGGCCTCGTAGCTGGATTGCGGAAAGGCTGGAGGCAGGACACCCTCCATGAAGGCCAGCCGCACGACTCTGTCCGGATTGCGGCGCGCGAAGTCCCAGGCTAGCGCCGCGCCCCAGTCGTGCCCGACCAGTGTGATATCCGTCAGACCCAGCGCCTCGACAAAGCCGTCCAGATAACGCGCGTGATCGGCAAAATCATAGGTGATCTCTGGCTTGCCAGAGTTGCCCATACCAATCAGGTCCAATGCAATCGCCCGATTGGTGTCGGCAACAAAGGGCATCACATTGCGCCACAGATAGGACGAGGTCGGGTTGCCATGAATGAACAAGACGGGCGCACCGGCGCCGACCTCAAGGTATGACATTGTACTGTCGAGCACGTCGACCGACTGTCGCGGCAGTTCGGTTTCTTCGGCAACGACCGGAAAAGGAAGCTTGTAATCCAGGGCCCGTGCTGCAAACGGGCTGGCCAGGCCAACCGCGACACAAAGCGCGAGTTTAAGCGATTTCATAGGTGTATCCTTGATTGGGGGGCTGTCCGGGGTGCGAACAGTGGCTGGGTTTTGCTGATCTGCTTACCGGTCTGTCGTCATCCAGAACTGGGTTTGCGACATGTTGAAGATCGAGTCCCGCAGCGGCACATGCTGCAGGTAGTTTGGGTCTGAGAAAATGCCCGAAAACGGGTCGGCAACCTCCAGTTCCCACAACTGCACGATGTTGGGCGTCACATCCGGGTGCCCCTGCATCTTATTTTGGACCTCCAGTACGCGAACACGTTTGATGCCGTGCGTTTCGATGATGGGGATTACCTTGTCGAAGTAGCCCTGCGCATCTTCATAGGTCTTGCCCTCGTTCAGGGTCAGGACGTCCACCAACATTGGGCTGTTCTCGGCCCATGCCAGGGTCGCGGTTAGGGCCATCGTGGCAAAGCTGACGGCGGCGGCGAGATTTTTAAACATAGTATTCTCCTCTCCCCGGTGCGGAAACCTGGGCGTGGATCGGAATTGGAAATTCAGACGAAGCGCGATGTCAGGATGATCGAGGCATTATCCAGATCGAAAATCGTATCGCGCAGCGGGACATGGGATTGATATTCGGGATCCGAGGCCATGCCCTGCATCGAGCTTTCCGGGTCGTCGGTCTCAAACAGATTCACCAGGTTGGCTGTTTGCGTGCCGCGCAGCACCTTGTGAGCCTCCAACGGTTCGTTCAGCCGGGTCAAGCCATGACGTTCCATAGCTGGTTTCACCTTGTCGAAATAGGACATGGCATCGGCGACGGATTTTCCCTTTTTCAAGGGCAGAATATCGACCAAAACATAGGTCATTCGTATCTCTCCTCATTCTCCCTCCACAGGTCGGAGGGTGTGATCTAATCCGGGCTATTGCCCGATGATCGGAAAGATATTAGTCACATTACAGGCTCTCAATTACTTCTATTGAGACACTGTGGAACACTCATGAGACAATATGACTGGAACGATTTAAAGCTCTTCTTGCTGTTTTTGCGCAGCGGTTCGACCCGTCGCGCGGGTGCGATGACGGGGGTCAGCCATTCCACCGTTGCACGACGTCTGGAAGCTCTCAGCACCCTGGCGGGTGGGCCACTCTTTCAGCGGGTATCTGGTCGGCTTGAAGTCACCGGCATCGGGCAAGACGTGCTGACCGCCGCCCGCGCCATCGAAAGCGAAATCATCGCATTGGATCGTCGCGCGTTTGGACAAAACCGGGAACTCGAAGGCCCGGTGGTTTTGTCCATGGGCGATGTCTTGGCCGTAACGCCGATGCTGAGCATTCTGGCGCGTTTCTGCCAGAGCTACCCAAACATCGACCTGCGGATTATCACCAGCGCCTCACTGTCTGACTTGGACCGGCGCGAAGCCGATCTGGCGCTGCGCTTTTCCCACAGCCCAAGCGACCATCTTGTCGGGCGCAAGCTGACACAAACCGCCCGCGCGATCTATGCCTCCAGAGACTATGTCCGCCGCTTCGGGCCGGACCTTGCAGTCGGTGGCGCAGGCTGGATCAGCTTCAGCCCTGATAGCTCTACCGAAGGCTGGAAAAAAGCCACGCCCTTCGCGAAACTGCCGACCCACTTGCGCATCCTGGACATGCGCGCGCAGCAAAGTTCCTGTCGGGCGGGCGCGGGCATTGTCATGTTGCCTTGTATGCTGTGCGACCCCGATCCCGAGCTGGTGCGGATCACCGAGCCTGAGTTTGTACCACGTCAGGACCTATGGCTGTTGCGCCATGCCGAGCTGCGCGACAACGTTCGGGTCCGCGCATTGAGTGATCATATCGTTGGTGAACTGCCCGACCTCCTGCCCCTTTTGCGCGGCGAAACGGCGGATACTTTTGGACAGGACGCACGTGCTTGAGAATGCCTCGTGAGCAGTAGCTTAGCTGATCTGTCGCAATCCTTCGTTGGCGGCATCCAGGATCTCTCTGGCTTTCGCGGGATCCTCGGTAAAACGTGCGATCGTGATCGCGCCGACGATCAGCGCCAGCTTCTTATATCCCTCTTGGATACCTTTATCGCCCTGCAACAAGGCGGCTACCCTGTCCGTTGCATTGGCGATTTCGGCCTTTAGGGGTCCATCCGCGCGGGCCAGTTCGGACCCGAGAGCCGCCATGGGACATCCATGGCGGGGGGTGTTGAGATGTTCTTCGGACAGGTAGGTCTTGAGATAAGTTGCGCGGGCAGCATCACGTTCTGCGCCTTCGGGTGCGGCCTCTATGTTGCCAACTGCCCCATCAACGGACCTGGCTAACGCGGCGGTTGCCAACTCTTCTTTGCTGGAAAAGTGGCGATAAAACCCGCCATGCGTCATGCCCGCCGCCGCCATAACGTCGGCGAGGCTCAGGTTTTCGATCCCCTTTTCACGAGACAGCTCAGCTGCAGCCTGAAGAATTCTCTCATGAGACTTCTGTTTTTCGACATTGGACACTCTCGGCATCGCGGACCTCGGATCGCAGGTTGACAAATTAGATTTTTGATATCATCTATTTCTTTAGATTACAACGAACATCTAAAGGTGAGCCATGGCGAACGCCCAAAAAATCCTTGTCACATCCGCCGCGGGACGCATTGGGCGCGATGCGGTTCGGTTTTTCCTGGAAAGCGGATTTGAAGTCCGCGCCATGGTGCGACGCCAAGATGGGCGCGCGGATGAGTTCAGCGCGCTTGGCGCTGAGGTCTTTGTGGGCAATCTCTTTGACTTTGGCGATTTGACCACCGCGATGCAGGGCGTCACCCGCGCTTTTCACATTCCGCCCTTTGCACCGCATTTGCTGCACAACACGATGTTGGTGTGCCTCGCCGCACAGGAAGCAAAGCTGGAAGCACTGGTCTTGCTGTCGGGCTGGAACCCAAGCCCAGAACACCCTTCAATGCTGACGCGCGAGCACTGGATCGCCAACAACATCGCGCGCTGGATGCCGGATGTGGGTGTCATCCATCTGAACCCAGGCATTTTTGCGTTCACGTATCTTTTGACCACGCCTGTGACGCGCAAACTCGGCGCGCTTCCGCTGCCCTTTGGCGACGGCGCGAACGCCCCAGTGGCGGAACGTGACATCGCGCGGTGCGGCGTGGCGTTGCTCAAGGATCCGCAACGCTATGTCGGAACGTCGTGGCGACCGACCGGGCCTGCCATGCTGACCGGCGCGGATGTGGCCGAGATCCTGACCGAGGTATTTGGCCGTCGCGTGCGCAACCAGCCCATCTCGTTCAAAATGTTCTCCAAGGCCGCGCGGGCCATGGGGTTTCCTGATTTCGACACCCACAATCTGCGCCACTATGCCGAGGAGATCGCAAATGGTGCCTTCGCCATTGGAGCGCCAACGGATCATGTCGCAAGGCTAACCGGCTCACCCGCGGAGAGCTTCAAAACCACTGCAGAGCGCTACGCGGCAGACGTCCGGCGCTTGGCGCCGAATGTCTCTGATGCCTCTACCTTTGGGGCCATGGCGTTCATGGTCAAAATGCTGCTGACCCGCGCCCCCACCTTCAAAGACCTGTCCCAATACGAAGCCAATGCGCAGCTCAGCGCGCCCAAAGGCGGGCATGAAAACCCCAACTGGCAGGATGCGGCGCGTCGCGACCAGTTGATGCTCTTGAATGGCCCCAGCCCGACCCAAGCGCTTGCCCCCTTCAAAACTGCCTAATTCCATCATCAGGAAAGAAACAACATGACAGCTACAACCCTATTGCTTGATCGCAACTCCCGCTTTTCGGAAGGATTTGACAGCGGCGATATGCCGGCATTTCCCAAGCTGGGCACGATGATCCTGACCTGCATCGACGCGCGCGTTGATCCGGCCCATGTTCTTGGTCTGGAGCTTGGCGACTGCGTGGTCTTTCGCAACAACGGCGGCCGGGTCACGCAAAATTTCGTCGACGAGGTCACGGCGCTTGCCTTCATGGTCGCAAAGATGAGCGGCGCCATGGAGGCGGCGTTCGATATTGTTCTGATGCAACATACTAAATGCGGCGCGCAGAGCTTTGCGGACCCGCAGTTCCAGGCGCTGATCAAGCAGCGCACGGGCGTTGATGTCACCCCCAACGCCATCACGGACCAGCGCAGCGATCTGTTGGCGGATATCCGCACCCTACGCGATGCACCGCATATCCCGGGCGGTATTAGTGTCGCCGCAATGCTTTACGACGTCGAAACCGGTATCGCGCAGGAAGTCGCCCCCCCGACACCTTTGGCTGACCTGCGACATTGAGGGGGGAAGCGGAACATGCAAAATTTCTATGTGATCTACGTGCAAATCTTCAGCATTGCGCTGCCGATACTGGCGGTCGCGATCGGGAGCTTCGGCGCCTTCCGAGCAAACCTGACCCCCGCGCAGATCGGGCTGTTCATCGCGGTTTCGGGCGCTGTTTTCGGGTTTTGGTACGCGACGGCCCTCCCCTTGTCAGAAGCGGGTATGTTCAACGTTCCCGTCGTATTTGGGGAACCGCCGGTGGTGCTGATGTATCTCTTCGGCGGCGCGTTCGGGATTTGGGCCCTGGCGTGGCTGACACCGCTTGGCAGACGGCTCAGCGAGGCCACACCTCTGAGCGCCATCGCGGCGTTTCAGATCCCCGGACTGATGGGGGGGCCTCTTTGTGGTTGGTTGGTTGGCCAGGGATCTGCCCGCCTTGTTTGCACTCCCCGCCGGGTTGGGTGATATCCTTGCCGGGATTGCGGGCTGGCAGGCCAGCCGGGCGTTGGCAATGGGTGCGCCAAATGCCCATCGGCTGTTATGGCGCGCGACAGTTATCGGGATCGCAGACTTCATTCTGGCGGTTGTTCTAGGGATCCTCACGTCACCCGGGTTTGCGCATCTTTATGCGCTGGACGCTCCGAATATTATCAATGATCACCCTCTGGCGATGTTTCCTGCCTATTTCGTGCCGATCTTTCTTGGGTTTCATTTCATCGCGATCTCCCGCCTGCGCCGGGATCGCGATCAAGGAATGATGGCGCATGCCGGACTTTGACCTTGACCAATCCCTATACCCGTTCACCTCACGGTGGGTCACGTTGGGCGATGGCACGCGGATGCACTATGTCGACGAGGGAACCGGACCCGTCTTGCTGCTGTTGCATGGAAACCCGGCGTGGTCGTTTTTGTATCGCAACATCATTTTGGGCCTGCGAGGACGCTTCCGTTGTATCGCACCTGACCTGCCGGGTTTCGGGCTTTCCCAGGCCCGAGCGGGATTTGGATACACGGCCAAGGAACAGGCCGATGTCATTGTCGACTTTGTCGATCAGCTCGGTCTGAAAGGCATTGGTGTCATGATGCAGGATTGGGGCGGTCCGATCGGTTTGCATTTGACGCAAACGCGCCCCCAATCCGTGGAACGTCTGATCATTGGCAATACATTTGGATGGCCGTTGAAACGGCGCGGCCCGCGCGTATTTTCATCGATCATGGGGGGTTGGGCGGGCCGAATGGGCGCAAAACACTTCAATGGGGTGCTGTTGTGGTTCTTCAGAATGGGTGTCACGAAACCTCTTCGGAAAGAAGTTTGGGATATGTACCAGGCACCTTTTAAACAGCGTAAGAAGCGTGCTCCAACGCACATTTTCCCCAAGCAACCCACAGAGGCGGATGAATTCCTTCAGAGGATTGAAGAAGGATTGTCGGCCATCTCTAACAGGCCTGCGCTGATCTTGTGGGGGGATAAGGATTTCGCGTTCAACGGAGACGAGCGCGGCAGGTTTGAAACGGCTTTCCCATACCACCTGTCGATAACGCTCAAAGGTGCAGGACACTTCATCCAGGAAGACGCCCCCGATGCGATCAACAAGGCCGTCTTGGATTGGTATGGTTACTCAGAATAATCCTCGACGCAGAACATCACCTAGGGTCAGGACTCATAGCCAATAGATAACGAGTGCTGCGAGGGCGATTGCGGACAGGAAGACCTTCGGGCACCTGTCGTATCGGATTGCCACACGCCGCCAATCCTTCAACCTTCCGAACATGATCTCGATCCGGTTGCGCCGTTTGTAGCGACGCTTGTCGTATTTCACCGGTTTCTTCCGCTGCTTCCGGCCAGGGATGCAAGCTCGTATCCCTTTGTCTTGCAACGCTTCTCGGAACCAGTCGGCGTCATAACCGCGATCCCCAAGCAGCCAATTAACCTTCGGAAGGCTTCTGAGCAATGCCCGCGCGCCGATATAATCGCTGACCTGTCCTGCCGTGACGAACAGATTGAGAGGGCGTCCTTGACTGTCGCGGATGGCGTGCAGTTTGGTATTCATGCCGCCCTTGGTCCGGCCGATCAGGCGTCCACGCCCCCCTTTTTCGCGGCCATACTGGTCGCCGTTCGGTGGGCCTTCAAGTACGTGGCGTCGATCATGACGGTCTTTTCTTCGACGTGCTCGGCAGCCAGACCCGCCATCATCCGGGCAAAAACACCCTTATCACTCCACCGCTTCCAGCGGTTGTACAACGTCTTGTGCGGCCCATAGACAGTGGGGGCGTCGCGCCAACGCAAGCCATTGCGATTAATAAAGATAATACCGCTCAGCACGCGCCTATCATCAACACGTGGCTTGCCGTGGGACTTGGGAAAGAAGGGCTCAAGACGCGCCATCTGCGCATCCGTCAGCCAGAATAGATCAGACATGTTCACCGCTCGATTTTCGACCTGTGAATCACGTAGCCAAGCGGAAATCAATGGGTCCAGACCCTAAGCGCGACCTCCGCGCCCACGAGGACGCACAGGCGCTCTCAGGCCCCGTGATCTTCGACCGGGGCATTCCCGACATAATGGGCTACCTGACCCTCTGCGGCCTCCCCGTGCCACCCCACGTCGCTGCAGCGGCCAAGGCAGCCCGCTACAACGCCCGCGTCTTCCTGACACCCTACTGGGATGAGATCTTCACGCAGGATACCGAGCGTACGCAGACCCGTGCCGAGGCCGAAGCAACCTACATCGTCATGCGCGAGACCTACACCGCCCTCGGATACGAAATCACGGAGCTGCCGCGCGCCGACATTGTAACACGCGCCGACTTTGTCTGTAAGCAACTGGCAAATTGACCGTCATCTCTAGATGCCGTGGCGAAACTGCTGAAGCAGACAAACCGCATGGTCCCTCCGGCCTCCCGCTGCCCGACACTCACGGCCTATTCAGTTGAAAAACTCGCCGATTTGAATGCTCGGTTTTGATCTCGATATCTGCACAGCCGAGACCTTGATCATATGGCGGGTGTTGTTTGGGGAGCCGTGATGAGCTTTGCGAGTTTTCTGAGGTTCTGGGCGGTGGCGGCGAGGTGGAATTCGTCGCGTGCGCCGCATGGACCACGTAATCGGAGGCGTCCGAGACCGAGGATGCGTTTGAGGTGGGCAAACAGCATCTCGACCTTCTTCCTGAGCTTGCAAGAGATCGCGTATTGGGTGGTTTGGGCGATGGCGCGCGCCACGTCTCGGGATGGTTCGTGGACCGACCGTGTTACCTTGCGCCGCGGCTCTTTCGGGCAGCATCGGCTTTTCAGGTTGCAGGCGTCGCAGTCGGATCTGCGGGCACGATAACGAAGGATGCCGTCCTTGTCCGGTTTCGGTTCCCTCGGCTTTGTGAAGGCCCGGCGGTATTGTTTGAGTTCCTTGCCACCTGGACAGATGTACGCGTCATTCTCAGTGTCATAGGTGAAGTCGGCTCGCTCGAAGGTCCCGTCGTTGCGACCGGATTTATCGATAACCGGGATATGCGGAGCAATGCCATGATCGACAAGCCAGCCAAGCATGGGTCCCGAACCATAAGCCGTGTCTGCGATCAACCGTTCCGGCTTGAGATCATGGCGCTGGTGCACCCGACTAACCATGGTTCGGGTAGCACCGACCTCAGCCTGTCGGATAGACCGAGTTGCTTCAACATCCAGGATCACACCGTTGTCGGTGTCGATCAGATAGTTGGCGGAACAGGCAAAATAGGCGGGTCCACCCCGTGCCCCTGTCCATTGCGAGGCTGGATCGGAATGTGAGGTGAACTTCGGCTTCACCGGGCTTGCAGCACCAAAGGCGGCTTCATCCAACGTCTCTAGGTATTCCCTGACGGCGCGGGGTGCATCTTCAGGGACGATCTTCTCAGGTGCCCAATCCCGCTGCGGTGAGGAGTTCTGCCGATTGGCATCAGCCTGGATCAGGCTGGCGTCAGCTGCGAAACGCTGCCCACTGGCCAACCCTTCCTCGATACAGCGCGTAACAACCGTCTCGAACAAATGCCGCAAAAGGTCACTGTCTCGGAAACGGCCGTGCCGGTTCTTCGAGAAGGTCGAATGGTCCGGCACCGGATCAGTGAGATCGAGGCGGCAAAACCAGCGGTACGCGAGGTTGAGATGCACCTCGTCACAGAGCCGACGCTCAGATCGAATGCCCATCACGTAGCCCACCAGCAGCATCCGGATCATCAGTTCCGGATCAACTGACGGTCTGCCCGTTGAGCTATAGAAGGGGGCAAGGTGTCCCCGGATGCCTGAAAGTTCGACGAACCGGTCTATGCCACGGAGAATGTGATCCTGAGGAACATGGTCCTCAATCGAGAACTCGTAGAACAACGCTCCCTGCGCTTCCTGCCTCGGCCCCATCATCGCGGTCAATCTCCTGCAACGTCGCAAGAATTGAATCAGTCAATCCAGCACCAAACAAGAAGAGTTTTTCAACAGAATAAGCCCAAAGCGGTCACTCAACCCATCCACCGGATGCTGCGGTCGCAGCCCGCTTAACGGTCATTCGCTGCGATAGCGAAATTTCGAGGTCGGAGAATGGGAAAGATGCGGACGAAGCCGTCATTCACAAATCACAATGGAAGATCAACTTGTCTACATGTGGGCAGCTTCGCTTGCGCAGGCAAGAAACTCCACTCCAAGGCAACCAATTTTTTCAAAAGCCAATTTCAGTTCGTTTGACATAAACACTTGATGTTGCACCATGTCGTCCCGCCACAGGTGGTGCCCCTCTGCTGCCTTTTCGTCAACTACACAAGTTTTGGGGGTCAATGATCGAAGAAAAATAAAATCAAGCCCATCGGAACGCCGTTTCTTATGGACAACCCGTGACTTATCCAAATCTACGGTTCTACATTTCTTATGGACATTAACAAAGCAGTATCGCCTTTTGATACGCTCCTGGCTCCCGAAAGACCACAGATTTGGTATCGGAATAATGTCGTGCTGTCCCGGTTCCAGCTTCTCTATAATCTCCGCCATTTCAGAACTCATTACGATATTGGAGTCGTCAAAACTTTGGAAACAGTCCGGGAGTTTACCCACAACCTCACGCGCTATGGCCCAGTGTTCATCTATAAAAGCGCGGTCCTCCTTTCTGAGCGGCGAGGGATTTATTTTGTCTAAATCTATAAATGCAACGCCAGAGCCCGGACCAGGCTCCTTCGTCGGGTCCTTGCCCCACCAGAGGCCGGTCCTGAAGTCGTTGCCCGCATATCTAATTGGTCGCCAAATCATAAACTTGCCTCTTCTCAGTGCTTGATGTGCTTGCATACTATATATGATTTTTTCATGGCCCTACTTTCTATACAGACAAACACACATCAGTCTAAGCTGCCATTCGTTAACGGCACAGCATCGGTCAAAGTGGGCTCGCAGCCGCCTTGCGGCGGTGCGGCAGCACTGTTGCAGCAAAACAGCGCTGGATCCTACCCGCCTGATGACGCCAGCCAGCCCAAAGCGGTCCCTCACATGACGTGCTTCGCGCTCAACGCTGCATCTGCGAGATTTGAAGGTCAGTTTTCCCGAAAGCAGACACTCAGCGGTTTCAGGCCGCCAATCTGATGCTGCATCCCGCCCCCATGGCAACGATGCGCAGAAAACGCCCTTTGCAAAGTCGGCGGATCTGGCAGTCAACCGGCGGTCACATGCTGCAGGTGCAATGTAAGGAACAGACCTCCGCCGCACGTGCAACCGCCCCCCCCATCATCGAACGGAAGTGATGCGGACAAAACGGCCTTTTGCTCACGCAGCTATTGCTGACGCAGTATTCTCTCGCTCGTGCAGAATGTTCGGCGTTGCCGTGCAGCACAATCACCGAAGCAGTCATTCCAGAGCATCAAATTTGCCAGTACTGCAACTGAGCTTTCGCCGCAGTCTGATCCGACAACTCAGACGCGGACAAAGCTGGCACTGGATGATGGGCTTTCTTTGTTGCGGCATGAACTTAAACTTGGCGTAAGCCTTTGGTTGCGATGTAGCGAATGCCTTCTAGGCAGGCGTTCGTATTACCGCTCCGTTTCCGAGCAACTAATAGTATTGGAGATTAGTCTATCTTGACCTTGAGCAGAGCTAGCGCAAAATGTTGAGAAGAAATTGCGCCAGAAACCTGACAAGGACCCTGGTAGCACGTTTCGAAGTTGGCCCTGATACTAACGCGCGATCACCATGCTATGCGCCCCGCGTGCCACCCGGACAGAATGTGTGGTTTTGATCAGCTGCGTGTTCTCAGTATTTAGTGGATCAGATTGTATGCGCCAGAAATCAATGGAAGACCCGGCGATACGGTCGTCAAAGTGATCGTAATTCGCGACTGCAAGATACTGGCTTGAATTATCAAAGACTGCAGCCTCTGGCAGAATCCCATCATAATTATAGGTGCCGACCAGCGCCATCTGACCGGTCGCCTGGTCCAGGCGCGCCAAAGTGATTGAACTCCACCAAGTGATGCGCCCATCATCATAAGGCAGGTAGCTGCGTTCAAGGTTGGTTGTCGCAACCCATTGGCCATCTGGGGATACCGCCAACCCCTCTGGCGAAACACCGGTTGTAATGCGATCCACAAATGCATGGCGTACTGTGCCGTCATCGAGTGTTTCCGCATTCATACGAACTGTGCTGACCGATCCGACAGGCCCTTCTATCCAGAAACCATCGATATCGGGCCCCCAGTACAGACCATTAACCACCAGATGACGCCCGTCTGGCGTGAAGAACACGCGATAGGGCGCACGCTCGAGATCGACGGCATTCCCAAAACGTTCCAGTGTGAGATCTGTGTTGACCCGTACAAAGATCATCTGTGCTCCGCCGGACCCATCCAGCAACGCGAGCGTGTTCTCGTGAGGGTGCCACGCCATATCAATCAACCGAGACCCAGCGGGCCAATCCGGAATGGTCACCGTGGTGCCTGCTCCCAATGCTCCATTTTCGAACCGATAAAGCATCAAAGGCGTTTCGGTGCCCGCGCCTGCTGGGTTAAAGGAAATCGAAACGAAGTCTCCTGTGCTGTTGAACCGCACGGAGTCCGGCCGCAAGGGGCCTTCAACGACCTGAGAGACAACTGGCGCGCTTGGGGTGCTCAAATCCACGACCGTGATCTTGGTACCAAAGGCCAGATCGCTGAAGGTATGCGCGCCGCTATCATCAGGGCGCGGTGTCCAAGTTTCTATCACGATGGCATGTTTCCCATCAGGTGAAACATCCACTGCGGCGGGCGGCCCTGCGACAGAATTTGACACGGGCACCTCTGCCGCAACCCAGTCACGCGGGTCCCCGGCCAACTCGATAACCGCCAAAGTGTCCACACCCTCGCGTGGTCCTAAATGTCCATTGACATAAGCAGAGGCAACCATGTCGGCGTCTTGCACGGACACCAGATAACGACCCTGAAAACCAAGAACTCCATGCAGGTCCCGAGTGACGGCCTCTTGTGCGACCGAGGTGAGGGTTGTTGCGAAGGTGAGAAACGTTGTTAGTAGTAGATTGCGCATCTTTTCTTCCTAAGAGTTGAGAGATGAGTGTGAGATTTGGTCCGTGAACTGGCGTGCGAAACCGAGCAGTTCCCGGCTGCCAAAAATGAAATTATGTCGTTGGCGAAATCTGGCTCGACCGTGCCCGATGTATCGGGCCGAGACACGACCGATCGGACCACGTTCCCAAAACCAATCTGGCTTGCTGTCCAAATCTATTGTTTTATTCGAATGATTTATCCCCTTCGGTGCCACTAAGACTTGGGTGTGTTGCACAAAGGGGCAGACCGAGAAACTGACAAGCCGGGGCGGTTCAGAATACATGTTCCGTATCTCAGATCAGGCGGTGACCGCCGTCGACCACCAGCGAGGTTCCATTCACAAAGCCATTGTCAATCAGGAACAGCGCGGCTTTCGCCACATCCTCAGGGATGCCGACACGGCCCACAGGCAACGCTTGGGAGAACCCCTGTAGCGCATCCTGTGCGCCTTCTTCCCCCATCAAGCCAGTCCATACGCCCGTTTCAATGATGCCAGGCACAATGGTATTCACACGCAAGGGTGCCAGTTCTAGTGCCCAGACGCGGGCCGAGGCCTCGGTCGCCGCGCCAACCGCTGCAAACATGGTCGAACCCGGAAGGGGCTTCTGGGTCACCGTCCCCGAGAACAATGTGATCGACCCGGTGGGGCGTATGACTTTTGCGGCATGGTGTACACACAGCATCTGGCCCCATTGTTTGGTCTGTAAAATGCTCCAGGCCGCGTCGAAGTCCATGTTAGCGATCGGGGCGAACATGCTCGTGGCTGCGGGCGTAACGAGGTGGTCGAAAGGACCGACGGCAGCAAACAGCCCAGCCACGGCGTCAGAATCCGCCAGATCCATAAGCTGACCGTCAACATCGCCCGACAGATCGGCCAGTGCATTGTCCAGTTTGTCCTGCGTGCGGGCGGTGACGACGACTTTGGCTTCCGTTTTCAGAAGCGCTGCCGCTGTGGCTTTTGCTATTCCACCCGTTATTCCGGTTACGACAACGGTCTGCCCCTTGAGTGATGAAGTCATGCTGTATGTCCTTTGATCCATGCCCGAACTTCGGGTGTGATTCAAAGATACGAGATCACTTGAATTCCCCAATGGAAAGTAATTCATTTAGGAAATGACAAAGCGGAATATTGAAACACTCAGTCTGCTCGAGACCTTTGTTGCCCTGATCGATCAGCGCAGCGTGACCGGAGCCGCTGATGCCTTGGGCCTCACCCAGTCGGCAGTGAGCAAGCAGCTGGTAAAATTGCGAGAAAGCTACGGCGACCCTCTGTTTGTGCGCACCAGCCAGGGAATGTTGCCCACCGCACGTGCGCAGGCGATGTTGCCGAAGGTTCAAGGCCTGCTCGAGGGGCTTGACGCGCTGAAGACCAGCGATCGCTTTTCACCCCCGGAAATGAAGGGCGATATCACCATCGTGACAACCGATGAGATCCGAACGGAGCTGTCTTCTACGTTATTAAGAACCCTCAGGCATCAGAGCCCAAACCTGCGCCTGAACATGCGCAGCTTGCCCGCAGACTATGCGGCAACGGCGTTGGAGTTGGGGCAGGTAGATCTTGTTCTGTCTGTGGACTGGCACGCGCCGCAATCCCTACGCCAGCGTTTTTTGTTCGATGACCACTTTGTCTGTTTGCTTGATCGTCTGCACCCGGCAGCAGAGGCTGGCCTTACCTTGCATAGCTACGCACAGGCGCGGCACGCATTGGTCGCCCCTTTGGCGATGCATCGCGGCTATGTTGATGATGTTCTGGCGCGTCGTCGCTTGAAGCGGCACATCGCATTTTCGTTACCCGACTTCGTTGGGTTGACCGAGGCGCTATTGGGAGGTGGTTTGATCGCGACCGTACCCGCTCGGGTGGCGCATCGGGCGGTTTCGGCGTCAAATGGGCAGCTGATGACGTACGACGTTCCGATTTCGCTCGCGCCCATCCGCTACTACGCGTTCTGGCACGAGAGATTTCATAACTCGCCCCGCAACCAGTGGCTGCGGGGCGTGGTGCAACAGGCTCTCAGTAAGCCGGTTTAGCCTTTTAAAACATTGCCTACCTATTTCAGCGCGTTCGCAAAGTCTGGGCTTAATTCCGCCGCAACCAATCGGCTAGGGTACGGCCAATCGCAACAGGCTGATCTTCTTGAATAAAGTGCAAACCTTGCCCGACAAACACAGCCTCGACGTTAGGGATCAGCGCGCTATTAAACGAAACGGCCTGCGGAGGGACCAAAACCCCGGGTTCGGTATAGGTCAGCAGTACCGGCATATCGTTAGCGCCCATAAATAACTGAATATCATCCATCGGCCGCACAATCGCCGCATGTGCAAAATCCCGGATACAGCGAATGATGGTGAGCAGGACTTAGCTTCCGTTAGCAGTGGTGCGAAACAGAGATCACAGTTCATACCCGGCGCGCCTGCGCCATACCCGACCACCCCCCGGAAGGGCATTCGTTGAAGCACCGGCAGGTCTTGTGTCAACGATGCTCTGGGTCAAGACCGTCCCACGGGTAGCAGGGCCCACCCGAGGTCGGGCATGGAGTATGCGGCCTGATCGTTCTGCAGGATGGTTAAGCAACTCTGGGCTCAGCACCGACTAACGCCGCAAAAGGGACAAACACCCGCTTCGGAATGGCGAACGGCAGGACCGTTCGCCAAGATGGCTCAGATGTCGATACGCTCAGCGATGCTCAGGGCATCTTCTAGTTCGACGCCAAGATACCGAACAGTACTGTCGACCTTGGTGTGGCCAAGCAGCAGTTGAACGGCACGGAGATTGCCGGTTTTTCGGTAGATCTCTGCTGCCTTTGTTCGGCGGAGCGAATGGGTGCCATATCCACTGGGCTCCAGTCCGATCGCCGTAACCCAATCACGAACGAGCCGTCCATACTGGCGGGTTGAGATGTAGGGCCGATCATGGAAGCGGCTGGGAAACATAAACCGACACGCAAACATCTCCGGTGATTTGACCCAAGCCAGCACGGTTTCACGCGTGTTTTCAGTCAGTTCAAATTGAACCGGTCGCTTGGTCTTGCTCTGGATGACCAACACACGTTCACGGACGCGGTCATCTTTGACGAGATCGGATACTGACAGTTTAACCAGATCACAGCCACGCAGCTTGCTGTCGATGGCGACATTGAACAAAGCCAGATCGCGTAGATAGCCCGCAAGTTCGAGCCAGGCCCGGATCGCCCAGACCTGTTTTGGCAACAGCGGCCTCTTCTGACCAATGATGCGTCCTTTGTTCCAAGCCTTGCGCTTGGGGGTGATTGCGGGAAGTTGAACTCGTGGCATAATATGCCCTCCGATCCGCCCTCCGCACCCAAGCATCAGCACCGCGCTGACGGGACGATCCTACAGTCGGAAGGGATGACCGGTTTCAAAGACGCTCGATGTCAGTCGTTGCCGCGCTGGCATTGGTCCGGTCAGAGCCCAAAGTACCGATTGCTGCGCCTGTCGCAAAGGTCTGCTTTTCAGAGAGCACACAGAGACCGAAAATAACAGACACCATGACGGCGAGAATTCATCTCAAAGTCACTCGTATTGCCTCCGAAATGATGCCGTTCTCATTTTAAGCGAAATACGAAAGCTAGTTTTCCTTCAACACTTTGGATATGCGACTTCTAACTTCAAGTAAGGTTTCCCGGTTGTTCTTCAAGTCATGAAAATCCAAGTTAAAATTGACTTTCTCTTCAACTTCCATCAAATGCTTCTCAGCACTTCGAAGGTAATACACTCTTTTCGAAACATCTTCACAGTCTGCTAGATCGCAAAGTATGAGTGCAAGGTTTCTTTTCGTCATGATCCACTGTGTAGTAAATCGATCAAAAAGTTCTTCGCTTGCAAGATTTTCAAAAACCTCGATAGATTTTCTTAGATAAAGTAATTTGCTCGCGCCAGTGGAGTGATCTCCTAGGGTCTGGACTCATTGAGTTTCAAAGCCAGTAGATGACCAGGGCAGCAAGTGCGATTGCTGATAGGAAGACCTTTGGGCATCTGTCGTAGCGTGTCGCCACACGCCGCCAATCCTTTAGCCTACCGAACATGATTTCGATCCGGTTTCTGCGCTTGTAGCGGCGCTTATCGTACTTCACTGGCTTCCTGCGTTGTTTCCGGCCCGGGATGCAGGCGCGTATCCCTTTGTCTTGCAACGCTTCTCTGAACCAGTCGGCATCATAGCCTCGATCTCCGAGCAACCAATCGACGTGCGGTAAGTTGCTGAGCAAAGCGCGTGCCCCGATGTAATCGCTTACCTGTCCGGCGGTTACAAACAGATCAAGCGGGCGTCCTTGGCTGTCGCAAATGGCATGTAGCTTGGTGTTCATGCCGCCCTTGGTTCGCCCGATCAGGCGTCCACGCCCCCCCTTTTTGACGCCCAAATTGGTCGCTGTACGGTGAGCCTTGAGGTAAGTTGCGTCGATCATCACAGTCTTTTCTTCACGATGCTCGGCGGCCAGGCCGACCATCAGACGAGCGAAAATGCCCTTGTCACTCCACCGCTTCCAACGGTTGTAGAGCGTCTTGTGGGGGCCATACTCCTTCGGCGCATCACGCCAGCGTAAACCATTGCGATTGATGAAAATAATACCGCTCAAGACGCGCCTGTCATCGACGCGTGGTTTGCCGTGGGATTTCGGGAAGAAGGGCTCAAGGCGCGCCATCTGCGCGTCCGTCAGCCAGAAAAGGTCTGACATGTTCACCGCTCATTTTCGAAGCAGTGAATCACGCAGCCCGACGGAAATCAATGGGTCCTGACCCTAGAGGGCCAACACGCTGGGCCTGAGGCAAATAGGCAGAGTAAATCGGCCTGATTTGGTCACTCCTTGCACGAACCAAAAGTCACTTAACTTCAATGAGAAAGGGAAAAAATGCTTAAGGAAAACAAGACTGCTCGGGTTTCGATATTTCTGTCTTTGGCTGGCATCACGTTGGTGCTGATCGAGCGGGTTCACCATGGGTGGTGGCCGTTTTAACCGCAATAGCAACAATCGACCGCGCTAAGCATACGGGGCCCAACAGTCTTACTTGTAGGCCTTGGGTGCGTTAAGTTTCATCGTGTCGGCTCCTGCACAACAGACAACTCGGAAAAAATGGGCTTTTCAGCCAATGCCAGATAAGTTCTGCGGCTGAAGCACACGTGACAGATCCGTAATTCGCGGCGACTGCAAAACAAGTGACTAGTCAGAGGGCAGCACTGCGGACATAGTGAGCTTTCGCTGCACATGCACCAATGGCGGCTTTGGATAATTTTTCTTAGTAAATTAATGCCAAACCCTTAAACTGAAGGAAAAGTATCATCCGCCAATAAACACGTTTCCAGACCCGCTTGCGATGGAACCGCCGCAGTCGATGGCGTCGCCGACGCGGCCAGCGGGTTGGCCGTTGATGAACACGCTCCCGGACCCGGCTGAAAGTGCGCGTCCGTGGGGTGGGTGTTTGGGCTTTGCGTGCGGCGCGAAAGGGTCCCCTTTGCGCAGTGCGGGTTTGCCATTGGCGTAGACATCTCCGCTTCCAGCCGTGGCCGGTGTGGGCGGGAAGCCATCGTGTCCAGATCCTGTATCGCCTTTGCGGCCTGCTGCGGGCATATGTGATCCTCTGAAATCGTTTTGATTTTATGCTCAGCGCGGCAAATGCAACACCGAGCGCCTGTCCTGATGTTTAGACCGGATTATAGTATCGGGGCCACAGCGTGTCGGGGCGTTTTTCGCTACGATAGTTCAAGAAGTGGCGTCCTTCTTTGCCCCAGGCCCAGGCCAAATCTTCGGGTTTGATACGGATCCCATTTGGGTCCAGAAGGTTGGCGGGCTGACCGCGGCAGCGTTCATCCAGGATATAGGCTGCAAGCCGTTCTGCATGTACGCGCGCCTCGCCCCAGACGTCATCGCGACCGATCTGTAAGCCAAGCGCAAATGTCCCCGAGAGAATATTGGTTTTTACCGGAAGGTAACAAAAACAATTCTTTGCGACATTCGCCTCTATGTCCCATTGATGGTAGCTCTCGGCAGATCCGCCTGAATTCACAACCTGACGCACCACCACCATTTTTTCATAGATGGCTTCGAGAAGCGTATCGCGAACGAATCCCAGCGGGTTCATATTTTTGTGTGGGTAGTCATTTTTCCCGTAGAGCTGTTGCAATTTCTCTGCAAGAAATGAGACCCAAAAAAAGAAGCCCTCATCTGAATCCAAGCCATTCGGGTGATCGACAAGAGCCTTGGCCATTAACTCAAAGGCCCTGACCGTGTCCCCTCCGGTGGATTGAATTTTTTCGACTTCGTTTTCTAGCTTTGGTAAAAACCGATCTTCCCAAAGCGCATCGCGTAGGGTGCGGCCCGCGTTTAACGCCTCGAACATGAATTTCATCATCAAATAGGTGCCCTGAAAGGTCACAGCCCCCTGACCTTCGTTGGCCAGTTCGATATAGGCGATACAGGTCTCAAGCGCCTCGCGCTCTGTCAGGATGGGAGGATGTTGAGGTTGGGTCATTCTGCAGGTTCCAATGTCCATTGGGTCAAGGTGATCTTTGGGGGCGGCGGGTTGCGGTTGTCCACTGTAAACACGTCTTTGGTCAACCGGCCTTCCTCCGAGGTGAAACTGCCATCTGGCTGTTCGGCCCATTTTTTGTTTTCGGCAAAGTCGCGCCATGTCATGCCGCTGGCGCTCATATCTTCGACCAAGGGCTTGGCCTGATCGGCGATAAACCATTGGGGTGTGCCCCCTTCGGTGATTTCCTCTCGGTTTTTCACCGTCCAATTGTCGGGATACTTATCTTTCCCGTATCCTTCGATCGCCAAGCCGCGCCCCTGCGGCACATAAACCTCGCGGGTGCGGCCAATGCTGGAGATACCCAATTGGCTGGGAGTGCTGTTGCCGGTGGGGTCAAAGAAATTCCCGGTCAGCGTATTGTCTGGCATTCGCCATTGCACCAGCTGATCTGGTGGCGGAAATTCCAAGACCCGGATTGGCCGATTATAGGTCATACCAGCGGTGTTCCCGGTCGCGGCACCATCGTAGGCTTCACCATACGCCGCAATAACTTTCTTCCGAGCTTTGCTTGCAGCGTCACTGACCTCATCCGACGCTGCCAGCTTGATATCTTCCGGGCTGACGGCGGCATGGAATTTCTCCCACCTTGCATCAACGTCGTCCAATACGCGCTTGGGGGCATCGGCGGGTTCGGCCTCATCTGCGTCCGGTCTTGTAGATCCCTGTCCGCCTTCGCCCATGGCGCGGGCTTCCTCCGGGGTGAGGTCGGTTTCGACATTTATTTTTTGCTCATAGTCCAGCTTGCGGGTGACCGAGACATTCACCGGGATCGGGTTGGAGTAGAGAATGCCGGGTTCGACCTTGCTCAGCTCGATCTTGAAATCCCAATGCGCCGTTATTTTGCGTACTGACCGCGTGCCAAGGCGGGCGACACTGATGGCCGCGCGCAAGGCCGCACGCAAAGCCAGGGCAACGCCGGCCAACAGCCCCCCTGTTATGGCGACGATACCGGCCATGAGGCCCGTTATCACCACTTCTTCCGCGGCAAACACCATGGCGTCAATGGCGATCCGCCCGGTGGCCAGAAGCCACTGGCCGTTGCGGATAAGCTCCATGTTGTCGTCGTAATAACTGCGGATCCCGTCCCAGACGCCCTGCCACCATTCGCGCCGCCGTTGGGCGGCCAGTTCGCGACGAACAAGGTCCAGACGCACGGCTTCTTCATAATGCACGGCAGCCGCGTTGATATAGTCCGCCCCCGCCTGAGAGAGATCTCCAGCCGCGAGATAGCGGCTCATGTCTGGACGTCGAAGACCGTCCACGATGCCTTTGGCGTAGCTGGCGGTGTCGCTTGGGTGGCCGATACTGCCAATGCGTTGAACGGCTTCCTGAACGATGAGTGCCTCGTCAATGCCAAATCGATCATAGAGGTCCGGGGCGTTCCTCAGATCCAGATACTGGCGGTATCGCTCCGAAACCTGCGTGCTGAGCGGTCCGCCATCCGGGTGCAGAAAGTCGGAGATTGCTTCCATGATCGCATCACGGGCATCTTTGACCTCTTCATCGGTGCCATTGGGCCCTTTGATGCCGCAGACAAGCCCCATGAAACGGTATTGGGCCAGGACCTCGTTGAAGGCCGATTGGGCATGATCCCCAAGCGCGGCGAGTTGAGACTGGTAACTGCTGTCCACCACATCCGGCACCTCCGCAGAGCGAAGCTCCGCCAAGACAGCCTGCGCTTGCGCGTCCTGTTGTTCCCAATCAGTCATCGAACCAATTTGCCCAACTCATATTGAAATGCGCAGCCTGGAAACGGTCTCCTAGAACTTCACCCAAGGTGACCTGATTGGGCTTTCTGATCGGCAGGTTTTGGATGCCAAATTGCAGTGTTTTCAAGGCTTGATCCAGCGCATCAAGGCCGGATTGATCGCTATTGTGACCTGCTCGGGCAATAGCAATAAGCTCCATCACCTTGCTGTGTTGTGTCGCCCCGTCGGTCCCAATCTGGAATGGATCGCGCAGGCGCGGCGCGCTGTAGTCGGCAAAGAATGCGTCTCTTTTCTCATCGCGCAGCGCACGACGCGCAGCTTCTTTCTGAGCAAAAACCCCATCTCTATAGCTCATCTCGGGTCCTCAGTTCAGGTCGATCCGGCCTGCGGCGGCCTTGATCGAAGAAGAGCCTTTGAGCTCAATATCGACCCCTTCCAGAACGATTGACCCATCTTCATTGAGCTGCAACATCGACTTTCCTGAAACCAGCTCAATTCGTTTTCCGGCAACAACAACTTTGTTCTGGCCCACCTCCTCGTAGGCACCAAGCAATGTCGATTCATTGCGAATACCCTGGACAGACAGCTGATAGCCGCCTCCAACGGTCACGGTTTTTGCTGCGCCCACAATTTCGTTCGAACTCACCATCACGGTTTCGGCTTTGTTTTTGGCAACGCCAATGATCAGGTTGCCTTCGCCCATATTCAGCGCGTCTGGCAGGCCGAGTTTGCTGGTCATATCGCCGATGGCGCTGGTGAATTTTTTGAAGGCAGAGGTCACCGCAGCCTGCAGCTTGTTGGGGCCAACCATCAGGGTCATATTGCCGCCGATGACCTCGTGGTGGTTGTTTCCAACTTCAATGGATTTGTTGTGACCGACAGATTCCGACTGATTGCGGTCAATCCGTTTGGCTCGGTTGTTCTCGACGTGTATCTCCTGATCCTTTTCGGCGTGGAGATAAATCTTTTCTGCACCCGTGGCGTCTTCAAAGGTCAGTTCGTTAAATCCCTCGCTCTTATGGCTGTCCGAGCGGAAGGTGGATTTGGTTTTATGTTCCGGCAGCTCATACGGCGGCGTGTTGTGTCCATTATACACACATCCCGTGACGATCGGTTTGTCGGGGTCGCCGCGGAGGTGTTCTACGATGACTTCCATGCCGATGCGGGGGATGACCATGCCGCCCCAGCCTTTGCTGGCCCAGTTCTGGCTGACCCGCACGCGCATGGAATGCGCGCCGTCGAGGTCCCAGTGGTAGCGCACCAGAATGCGGCCGTGTTCGTCGCAGTCGATCTCGCCTTCGCCCACAACCACTGCCGTCTCGGGCCCCTGCACCCGCGGGGCGGCGGTGCGCCGTTCCGGTCGGAAGGGGGCGCTGTCGGGCATCAAGACATAAGCGCCCTCATAGGGGGTCTCATCGCCGCCTGCGTCGCCTGAGCCATAGCCCTGTGCGCGGAATTGGTGCTCGGCCCGCAGGCAGACAAAGCTCTGCCCCGTGGCGCCCGACACCGGATCACCCGCAAGCGTCACCCGCCAGCCCGCGCCCAGCGAGACCACATCGCCGACCGCCTCGTGACGTGGGGCCTGGCCGCGTTCTTCGTCAAGGCGGCGGGTCACAACCTGGCGGCCCTCATCCTGGGTCAGATAATCGCCGGGCCAGTCATAGCTTTCCACATCGCCCTGCGGATGCGCGGCCTCGCCCAGCTGGTCAACCTCTTGGGTGGCATGGGGAATTTTGAAATTATACTCGGTCAGCCGCACCGCGCCGGTGGTGATCCGGGCGGCTGTTGACCATTTGCGGAAATGTTCGTCCTCGTGGCGGTGAAACCCCTCGACCCCGTAAAAGGGGCGCACGCCACCGGGCACTTCGGGCAGCTGAACAGCGGCATCGCTCAGCACCAGCGTGTGCGAGCCAGGGGCGTGTTTCCACGACCAGCTGATGCCATGGCGCTCCAGCTGGCGGCGGATGAAATCCGCGTCGCTTTCGCCATATTGGACGGTGTATTCCAGCACCGGATAGGCGCCAGAGGTCAGGATCTCAAGATGCGGATTGCCCATGGCACCATAGGTTCCCAGCACCTCTTCGACGATCTCGATTACCGTTTTATTGTGAAAGATCCGCATATTACGCCGCAGAGAGGCAACATGCAGCCAGGGCCGCAACACCAGATCATAGCGAAACCCGTTCTCAAACGCGCCCCGGCTTCTGGCCTCGCAGACAATCCCGTCAAAGGCCCGGCGGCCCTGGGCGTGGTCGATTTCCACGGTGGCATGGGTGCCCAAAAGCGCGTTCAGATCGATCTGGTCCTGCAGGGAAAGCGCCTCAACGCGCCACTCAAACGGCCCCGAGATCTCCTCACGGCCATCCATGCGCAACAGCACCAATTGGTCCCCGCCAAGCGCGGTCATCAGCCGACCCTGACGGTCCTGCTGCGAAAAATGCCTATTCAAAATAAAAATCCAACAAACAGTTAATGCCAAAGGAGGTAGCAAGCCGAACGCCCGCACGCAAGACGTGTGTTAAGCGGTATTGCAGCAAAGCAGCCCCAAGAACACAGCGCAGCATCGGGAAAAGGGGCTCTGAGCTGCCTTGCGGTGGCGCGGCAGCAAGGGTGCAGCGAAACGGCACCTCACCCCCGCCTCCAGATGACGCCAGCCAGCCCAAACTCGATATTCGATCCCAGCGCAGAAGGTCCTATGCTGCGGTTGCGTGATCCGTATGCCAATTTCCCGAAAGCAGCCCTTCGTCGGCCCTGGTGAAGGCTCCCCAATGCTGCGACCGGCGCCAGTGTCAGCGAAGCGCAGAGAGCGGGCTTTGCAAAGTCGGCAGATCTGACGACGTGGCAAACGATCTATGCCGCAGACGCGCAAGGAAGAGCGGACCTTTGCCGCAGGTGCAGCCACCAACCATCATCGAACGGAAGGGGTGCGTACAGAGTGCCATTTCGCTGCGCCCGCTCCAATGGCTGCTTTTCTTGAGCTTGTCACAAACCCTAGATCTGGATCGTATGGGCAAAGGTCACCTACATCGACTGTTCATCAAGGTCAAAATCTGCTTGCAACCCGCATTTACCTGACTAAAGTCAGCTAAATGCATCAAGATCAGATTACTCGAATTCGAAACTTTGGCCGCTCAGTTGCTGTTGAAGTTGGCGCGCTTGAAGACTCATTTCTGGATCGAGGGCGGCCGCTTGGCGCAGCTCGTGTTCTGAATGCCATCGGCCTCGGATATGAAAATGTCGCGGAGTTGCGCGCCCTTCTGAAACTGGACACCGGGCTTCTGAGCAGATTGCTGCGCGGGCTTGAGGCAGAGGGGCTCGTCGAAACAAAGCCAAATCCGAATGACCGCCGCAGCCGCACTACCAAACTTACTGAGAACGGCGAAAAGGAATTCAACATTTACGAAACGCTTTCAAATGAACGAGCCGCAGCAATTCTGGCCCGGCACAAAAATGCCCCCCGCCTGCTTGACGCCATGGATGTCGTGACTGTCGCGCTGTCACGTGAGGACATAGTCTTCGAAGAAGCGGATTATTCATCTGAGATAGCCACCAAATGCCTCAGCGCGTTTGCAGCAGAGCTGAGCAAACGGCTGAGCCTCGAGTTCGACCTCAAAAGATCGGGTGATCCGGAGCTTTCTCAGATGAAACACCCGCACGGAACCTTTGTCGTGGCAAGGCTCGGAGACATGCCCGTGGGCTGTGTCGGCGTCAAGGGAAACGGCGATACCCTTGCAGAGATAAAGCGAATGTGGATCGCGCCCGCCGCACGAGGATTGGGGTTAGCGCGGCATCTCATGACAACTGCAGAAGATGCGGCGCGGAATCTGGGGATTGAGACGCTTCGTCTGGATACCAACCATACCTTGTTCGAAGCTGTCGGCCTCTACCGGAACATGGGCTGGCGCGAAATCGAAAGGTTCAATGACGACCCTTATCCGGATCTCTTTTTTGAAAAACGGCTTTAGCGCAGCGCCCGCTACGAACCAAAGATTAGCCTTGGCTGGAATAAACCGGAAAGCCTCTGAATGGAGCAGCTTTCTGTATCAGCTTGCCTTTTGAAAATTGAACAAAACCTGAGGATTTAAGGAAAGATATATGCTCCAGACCCGACTGACCCGGACACTTAAAATCGACCATCCAATCATTTCAGCACCAATGGCATTTGCTGCAGGCGGCGAGCTTGCCTCAGCTGTGTCCCAGGCAGGCGGGTTGGGTCTCATCGGCGGGGGCTACGGAGAGCGAGCCTAGCTTGAAGAACAGTTCAAAAAAGTTCAGCCCGCCGCAATCGGGTGCGGTTTCATCTCATGGTCCTTGCAGCAGCAGTTACCTTTGCTGGATTTCGTGCTGGCACAACAGCCCAAAGCAGTGTGCCTGTCATTCGGCAACCCTTCCGGCCTGATCAGAAAAATCCGCGACGCGGGCGTCACCACTATATGCCAGGTGCAGACCCAGAAAGACGCAAAAGCCGCAATTGATGCGGGGGCTGATATTATCGTCGCTCAAGGGACCGAAGCAGGCGGCCACGGCGAAAAGCGCGGGACCATATCCCTCGTCCCTGAAGTCGCAGACTGGATTGCGCAGAACGCTCCTGAAACTGTCCTTTGCGCCGCTGGCGGCATCGCTGATGGCCGCGGATTGGCTGCAGCCTTGATGTTGGGAACTGACGGGGCTCTCGTGGGGTCGCGGTTCTGGGCAAGCGACGAAGCGCTCGTGCATCCCAAAATGGTGAATGCAGCGATAACTGCTTCCGGTGATGATACCATCCGCACCAGTGTTATGGATGTTGCGCGCAGGCTTGCATGGCCCGGACGATATACTGCGCGGGTTCTGCGGAACCAGTTTACGGAGCGCTGGCATGGCGACCCCCACGGTTTGCAGGAAAACCTTGATGAACAGGCGGCAATCTGGACCAAGGCCTGGCAAGCGGGCGACCCCGATCTGTCAAACACCTTTGTTGGCGAAGCTGCTGGTATCATCCGTGACAAACGCCTGGCGGCTGATGTCCTGCACACGATTGTGACAGGAGCCGCGGATCACATCAGTCGAATATCAAAGGGCACTTCCAATATCTGACTGCTTTTTAGCAGACAACCTGCACCCGCTCATAAAGGCGGACAGGGGGCAGTCGCGGATAGATTTTATAGATCGAACACAGACATTGGGAACGACTTTGGCTGTGGGCACAAGACTTGACAACAATGACGGGTTCTGGAGTGAATGTTTTCACGCGCCCACCGGATAGCTGCCGCTCGATCGCGGCGCAGCATCAAGCAATATGGGCTCCAAGCGGACTTGCGGTGGTGCGGCAGCACTGTTGCAGCAAAACAGCGCTCGGTCCTACCCGCCTGATGACACCAGCCAGCCCAAACTCGACATTCGATCCCAGCGCAGAAGGTCCTATGCTGCGGATGCGTGATCCGTATGCCAATTTCCCGAAAGCAGCCTTTCGTCGGCCTTGGTGAAGGCTCCCCAATGCTGCGACCGGCGCCAGTGTCAGCGAAGCGCAGTTAGCGACATTTGCAAAGTCTCAGGATCTGCCACCTAGGCAACGGTCTCATGCTGTACGAGCAATGGAGGGAACAGACCTTCGCCGCAGATGCAGCCACCAACCACTGTCGAACGGAAGGGAGGCGGACGAAGCGGAACTTCACGATAGTGATGTAGTCTATTGGCCAATGCTTTGAACACGGAGTTCCGGCCAGAGATTTTGCCAACGCTGCGCCTTATTTTGATAAGTTTCCGCATCGAAGTGAGTAAGTGAATTCGGCCTGATGACTAAGTGTTCAAGGTCCGTAAAGCCTTTAGGCGCGTAAACGTTCACGACGTCTTTAGCCGAACCCGCAACGCCAAACATACAGGCAGTAGCAAGAAAGCGGTCGATGCCATCGGTCGCTCTTTGCAATGGTTCGTATGGCACTCCAAATTTTTCCGGATACCAAAGATGAACTCGTGCCTGATTTCGTATTTCTATTTCTACGTCAATACCGGCAAGCACCTGCATCGCTTGATGAATTGCTGCATCCTCAGCTTCCCACGATAGGTCACTGTTATCGTAATAGAAAAGGTCATAGTCTTTGATGCCGTAGTCGGGTGCGCGTCCGGTCTTGCTGTTCCAAACAGTCTGGAACAGACATCCTGACACCAACCAAACGTCACTGAGCCCTGTTTCAGGCAGTAGGTCCAAAATAGCCCGGTTGATCGGGTTTCCTCGGACAATTGAAGCAAATTCAAGCATATCCATCGTTGAGCTCTTCGGGATTTAAGAATCTTTGATACAGCAATCACCTGAGAGTGATTACCAAAGGGATTGATTGAACGCCAACAGAGGATGCTGCGCGGCAGAAAACCGCAGGATGGGCTCCGAGCCGACTTGCGGCGGTGCGGCAGCGCTGTTGCAGCAAAACAGCGCTCGATCCTACCCGCCTTATGACGCCAGCCAGCCCAAACGCGACACTCGTCCCAGATGCAGCGCGCACTCCGCTGCAGGCGCTAAATTCTGAAGCCGCTTTCTGGGAAGCGGACATCCAGTTCGGTTTAACCGACCTGGGGGATTCTGCGCTCGAAGCAGAGGTCAGCGAAGCGCAGGGAGGGGGCCTTGCAAAGCCTGCGCCGTTTCTCGATAATACTACTTGATCATTTTTGTTAGAAATTCAGCACTAAAGAACTCGGGTTTAGCCTTCATGGTATATCGAAGCGGCCTTCTGATAACGTAACGTTTGTCGCGTTGAGGATCATAGAAAGTGCATTCAAATTCAATATGAGTATCAAGGTCATCGAGACTCTGCCCTTCAAACAGCATTCCTTCGAAAACAAACTCGCGATGCTCACCACCAGAAAGCACGTGTTCTAGTCGATAATCCGCGCGTGTTGAATTTCGGAAAACCCAATCATCATCTGGGTGCGATCTACCGTAGCTTTGGTCGAATTCTAATCGAGAAGAAGTTACGCTCATACTGCGAAGAACCACAGGATACGTTCGACGATTCCAAAGCTCCAATTCAACAAACACTGCCTGCCCCAAGCGGTCTTCCGCTCTTTTCGATTTCAGGCCGTGAGTAACATCGAGGAGTATTGGCGGCCAACCAAAGTTGCTACGATAAGATTGGCGAAGAGAAATGATTGCCACGGTGATGCCGGTTATGGTCAGCGTCACGTATGCGATGAGTTGCACAAAAGCCAAAAGGTCGGGGTCAAGCACTGCTTTTTCCTATTATGTCTCTGCAATACCAATACATATGATGCCGGGGGATGGGCAAGTGATGGTATAGAACGGTCGTTTTCTATGGGGCAGGAGCGCGCGGTTTCCTTACCCTTCTAGAACCGCGCGCTCGTGCCGGTGTCCGCTTTGAGGCTGACGGCCGTCATCTTTAACAGCGACAGCAACAGTCCCGCCCGATGACCAGCCTGCTGCACCGCCGCAAGGCAGCAGTGAGCCCAAATTACCGGATGCTGCGCTTGGCGCGAATGTCCGGCTTCAGGTTTTTGCGCCGGTTCGCTTTCTTGGAGAAGTCGCATTGCTATCTCAGTGTTGCATGAGGCTGCGTATCCCAATGCGCGCTTGATGCCGGGCAAGAGCGCAGCTTCATTCATGGAAAATCTAAGGTCGATAAGGCCCGCTTCTCCAAAATGCTCTCGGATGATACCCCGGCTTGTTGCATCATCTTCCCGCCTTCCCACAAGTGCATCTGGCAATGTCGTGACTGCTCTAAATTCGTTTGAAAATTAAGGTTACATTCGGCCAGGACCGCTGCGAGGACTTGTGCATCGACACCAGCAGAGTCTGCGAGATTGAGCTCGGCTTCGACGTAGGTTCTGCAATCTGCCGTTATCGCCGCTCTCAGCCTGACTAATTAAGAAAAAAGTCAGTCGCTAGAATACCATTCGGGTTCTCACCATTCACAAAAGCATACCTTACTGTATGTTTGATGCAGAAAACATACAATAAGGTATGCTTTTTGAGAGGATATCACATGAGCTTTTGGTTTTTTTCTGCGGCTAGCGTCTTGTCGGCAATCTGGCTCGTCATCCATTTGACGGCTGGAGAACGTGAAGTCGCACAGCCTCTTTTACAGGCAAAAGAGTTAGAGGACGTGGTTCGGGAAACCCAGTATCTTTGCTGGCATTTCACAAGCGTTTCAATTGCTTGCATGGCGGGTTTCTTTGGGTTTGCAGCCTTTTGGGATGTAGATGTTTTGGCGGCTGCAGGGCTCACACTCGCCTCAGGCTTTGCTATTTGCGGTATTGGTCTCGTGATGATCCGAAGCGCCAGTCATAGCCTGATACCGCAGGGATGGCTTTTTGTCCCTGTGGCAGTCCTTGGTATGCTTGGGTTGCTAGCATGACCAAAAAGCGGCGATTGAATGCGGATGATTGGGTGGCGTTAGGATTGGCCGAGCTTGCGCGTCATGGTCCCGATGCAATTAAGTTGGAAGCGATTTGTAGTGCCGCAGGCCTAACCCGTGGGTCGTTCTATCACCATTTCAATGATCACTTGGGTTTTCTGACGTCAGTTGTAACTGCATGGCGAAACCAGTCCACACTAGATGTCATCCAAGGCATCAATAGCGCTGAATCCACCGAAGAGATCGCCTCGAATTTGACGACGGCCGCATTACAAATTGACTATAGGCTCGAACTGGGCATTCGGGAACTTGGGCGGCGTATACCCAAGATCGCGGATATTGTTCGTGAAACTGACCTAACGCGCATCGCCATACTAACCAAAATCTATGCTGAGCGGTTCGCAATGGATAAGCCGATAGCCGAGGATTTCGCATTCTTAGAGTATGCGGCCTTTAGCGGAATGATCTTGCTCAATCCTGACATGGACAGGGAAAAGCAGCATCGACTGGCAACCAAGTATGACAGATTAGTAGAAAAAGGCTTGTCGACAGATATTTAAAGAGCGCGACCTCATTGGCCGCCATTGGCGCAACCGCGGCGAACGGTAACAAAGTCCGGCGTCTTTCCCGTTCAGCCCGAGCGCAGCGAAGGCCTGCAATCTAGAGATCTAGGGGGCAGTGCGCAGGCTATGTGCCAAACCATCCTATCCGAATAATGTGCAGCAAAAAGTTCTGAACACCCTGGAAAATGTGGGTGCGTCCAACGTACTCCGCATTATCCCGTCCTCGCGATAACTCATGGACCTCTACGGTGACATGGCGAACCCCTTCATCGCCAATGCTGGGGTGCAACAAGTCTTTGGCGTGAACGACTTTGAGACGGCCAAGTGGCTGAACCAGATGATCGGCCAGGAAACCACCGTTTTTGGGAAGTCCGGATTTCCGTAAGCAGCCATTGGCGCAAGTGCGGCGAATTGGCGCTTTGTCCCGCGCCCTTCCGTTCGATGATGGTTGGTGGCTGCACGTGCGGCGAAGGTCTGCTCCTTCCATTGCTCGTGCAGGATGGGATCGCCGCCCGGCTTGCAGATCCCCAGACTTTGCAAATGTCGCTATCTGCGCTTCGCAGACATCTGAACCGAGCGCAGCATTACCCTGGTCAGTTGCGCCGGCCTGAAGGTCCGCTTCCGGGAAATTGGCGTACGGATCATGCAACCGCAGCGTAGGCTTTCTGCGCCGGGATCGAATGTCGAGTTTGGGCTGGCTGGCGTCATCAGGCGGGTAGGATCGAACGCTGTTTTTCTGCAGTCGTGCTGCCGCGCCGCCGCAAGGCAGCTCAGAGCCCAACTTTGACCGATGCTGCACACTGGACAAATGTCAGGTATTGCGCGCTGCAGCCAACCCAAAGCCACTGGCAACAAAAAGGCCACCGGTTGTCTTGTATACTCGGGTCATCAACGAGCGAGACAATTCCAGTCCGCGCACATAAGCACCGAGGCACCCATAAAACGCTGCGACTGCGAATGCACTGAGGCAAACAAATAAGACCATTCCGGCCAACTGACCAATGCCGTTGCCATCCGGGGATAAAAATTGCGGGAAGAGTGCCGTGAAGAACGCAATTGCCTTTGGGTTGCTAGCAGCAACGGTGAACCCGCCAGAAAAGAGCTTGAATGTGTGCTCTGATGCTCCGGTTCCCATCGTTCCTAACGCCACGCGCTGCGTGGCGGACCGCCAAAGCTGGATGCCAACGTAGATCAAGTACAAGGCCCCAGCGTATTTGATAATCGCAAAAAGAAGCGCCGAACTGGTGATGATCAAGCCAAGACCAGCAGATGCTGCAATTGCCTGAAGGGTCGAAGCTGATGCGTTTCCACACGCCGTGACCAAGCTTCGCAACCATCCGTAGGTCGCACCATGAGCAAATGCGATGAAGGTGCTGGGGCCGGGAATTAGTGAAACGCCGATGACGGTTCCTGCGAATATCAGCCAGTAGGTAAGGTCCATGTCGGTCTTTCCAAATCGTCTAATACGAAGAGAATGTACCGATACCTTCTAAGGCGCAAGTAAAGTCCGAGTTGAAGTAGAGCGGATAATCTGTGGGACCCAGTGACTTCTTGAAAACAGACCTTCGCGCAAGTGCAGAGAAGGGGCGATATGTCCGGCACCTCTTCCGTTCGATGTTGGTTGGCGGCTGCACGCGCAGCGAAGGCCTGTTCTTTCCATTGCTCGTGCAGCATTGGACCGCCGCCCGGATGGTAGATCCCTAGACTTTGCAAAGTCCGAAATCTGCGCTGAGCTGACAGAGGTGCGGCTGCGGCATCAGAAATATCCAAACCGCCTCACCGAGTGTCCGCTTCCGGGAAAACGCCCCTGAAATTTTGCGTCTGCAGCGGAGTGCGCGCTGCGCATGGTGCGAATGTCTCAAAAGGGCTGGCTGGCGTCATAAGGCGGGTAGGATCGAGCGCTGTTTTGCTGCAACAGTGCTGCCGCACCATCGCAAGGCGGCTCTGAGCCCAAAGTCATCGATGCTGCAAAATGCTTGAAAGTCAGCTATGCTTCACGGTACTGACGAGGGTATCGGTCCCCCCCCCAATAAAAGAACTTGGTCAAGGATGGCGGCGTAATGATTTTAATTCTTCGAGTTTTCAATCGGTGCGTCGCGATTGTTGCCCTAGCCACCGCTGCGGCTGTTGGTTCTAGTTCAGCAAGTGCCGAGGAACTGGTTCGTACCTGTGAACGTCTGCAGTATGACACGGAGGTGAACGCCACACCGCGGTACCACCTGCGCTACCGAGAAAAGGCAACCGGAGACCGGATATACTTTGTATGGGATTCTGCGTCGAGTTGCAGCTTTGTGCTTTCCACGCCGTTGGCCCCAGAAACAGATAGAATTTGGATGTTTAGGATGGCAGATCTCACGCTGCCCTCGGAATTCGTGAGACCTGCCTCGGTGAGAGTTCAGAGGTTTCTTGCAGATCGAGAAGCAGAGTCAATGATCGTGCGGGCTTTGTTTAGGGATTGTCGAAAAAGCCATCCTAGAAAACTGTGTCGTGAATTAGTATCACAAAATACGTCGAAAAACTCGGCAATACTCGACGTTAGACGGCAAACGAACCAGAACTGGGTTAGTATCTTTCGGGATCAAACGTTTACCAATGGGAATGGTTAGCCAAAAACCTAGCCGGATACTATGCAAACAGGACATTGGCGCAACAGCAGCGAAAGCTCACTTTGTCCGCACCCCTTCCGTTCGATGATGGTTGGTGGCTGCACCTGCGGCAAAGGTCCGCTCTTCCTTGCGCGTCTGCGGCATAGATCGTTTGCCACGTCGTCAGATCTGCCGACTTTGCAAAGCCCGAAATCTGCGCACAACTGCCGTTCGTACTGATCGCAGAGAAATTCGGCTCTCCGCCCATGCTGCGTTTCGCTGCAACGGCTAAATACGCGCTTCGAGCATCCGGCTACAAATAGCATGTACGCTTGGGGGTCAGCGGCCGTCTTACGCTCTAGGAGCGCGTCTTGTGACAACTTTAGTGCAAGGTAGTCGGGCGCGACCGACTTAAGACGCAGGGTCTTGCACCGGATGTTGCTTGCAATGTGCCCATACATAATTGATCAGTCGAGCTTCAGCGCAAAAATCAAAGGCTACCATGACACTGCCTGTTTGTTGCACCCACCAGGAGGGAGAGACTTTAGCGTCGTTCACCTCACGTCTTGCCGCAGCCAATGGTTTGACAGCGACTGAATTTTGTAAGGATCTTGGTCTTTCCTTTTCCGCTGTCATTTTGGGAGACACCAACACGCTTGCCAAGATTGCTGACTTTTCTGGCGCCCACCCACAAGTGCTTGCGGCTTGGTCACCGCAAAAGACTGAAGAGAGGCGGACTGATCTGCGCGGCCATTCGTTTCTGTCAAAAACGTTGAGAACTGCCCAGGTGCGGGGCTGTTTACGCTGTCTGGCAGAAGACGCCGCTCGCAATCCGAAACAGCCCGAGTTGGAACTGGCCCTACGCGGAGCCTGGATGGTGCCCCATATGCAGATCTGCTTGCGTCACGGCACTCCATTGGTGCCCCTTTGGGAACATGCGCAACCAATACAACGCTATGATTCTGCGTTGAATTTTCGTGACACTTGGTCGAAGCTTGAGGCCGTTACGAACACATTGAAACCCGTTGCGCCATCGCGTTTTGACCTCTGGATAGCGGACCGGATGGAAGGCAACTCGCAAAACACCTGGCTCGACAATCACCCTTTGCAAGCCGCATCCAGCTTTTGTTTTGCGCTTGGCACCGCAATTGGGCGTGTGAAACCCATCAAAAATCAACGCGACGCATACGCGCGCGGGTTTGACGTTGCACGCGGCGGACCCGAGACGATCAGATGCGCGCTTGAAAGCCTGCAGCACCTACCGCTTGGTCCGCAAGCCGGTGCAAAGAAAGTCTTTCCAAAGCTCTACGAACGCCTCGCCTATGACACTGCGGATGATCCAGAATACGATGTCTACCGGGACATCCTTCGCGCCCATATGACTGCGACCTGGCCGCTGGAGGCAGGCCAAGACATCCTTGGGGTCTCCCTCAAGAAACGGCGGCTGCACTCAGTGCGCACCGCTGCCAAAGCGTATAAAATCGATCCTCGCCGCTTGCGAAAAATGCTTGCGGCCGCTGGCGTGGTGCCCGCCGCAGGCGCCCAAGGCGCGCGTGCTGACACCTGGGACGTCTTCCCTGCGGAAGACATGCACGCGCGACTGGGCCAATTCTCACGCCTTTGCGACGCGAAAGAATTTGCCGCAAGCCTGAACATGAGCCGCTCACAATTCAACTTGCTCGTACGCGATGGTGTTTTACGCCCATGCTTGCCCAACGCCGACGTCAAAACCATCTGGGATCCGGAAGACGGCGCGATGTTCTTAGCATCGGTCTTTGAACATGCGCGCAGCCTCAAGCACGTAGATGCGCCCTGGGTACACATCGCCAAATCGGCACAAAGGCTGAAAATCAGCCCTGCACCGATCATTCGTGCCATACAGACGGGCAGATTTGCGCACCTGGGTTGCTCAACTCAACATACTGGATACGCATCGCTTTTTGTCGATCACGGCGAAGTATCCAGCTTTCTCAAAGCACAATAGAACAGGGCCGAGTAAATCCTACCCGGCCCTAAACTCAAGAAACGCCTTGACAGTCAATTGGCACGCTTATGCCCAAAACGGGCACTGTTATGCTGTAAGAACAACAACAGCCGAGCTAAGGC
Source organism: Epibacterium sp. ABZ3_068 (assembly GCF_056159265.1). Taxonomy (NCBI): domain Bacteria; kingdom Pseudomonadati; phylum Pseudomonadota; class Alphaproteobacteria; order Rhodobacterales; family Roseobacteraceae; genus Epibacterium; species Epibacterium sp. ABZ3_068. The sequence goes on along the minus strand of NZ_JBSWUV010000001.1, from coordinate 2,437,947 downwards.
ATTACCCGCACTTAGAGTGCCCGCAGCTGCTACAGGTCATGCAGCCTTCGACCATTTGCAGAGTGAACTCGCCGCAAGAGGGGCAGGCTTTCCCGGGACGCTGATCCAGGTTCACAACCTGCGCCTGCGGGTCGGATTTCAGCCCCATACCTTCGCCCTCGATAAAGCCGATCTTCACCATATGCGTCTCGATCACGCCACCGATGGCCGCAAGGATCGACGGGATGTATCTGCCTTGAACCCAGGCCCCACCGCGCGGGTCGAACACTGCTTTCAGCTCTTCCACCACAAAGGAAACGTCTCCGCCACGACGGAACACCGCCGAGATCATGCGGGTGAGTGCCAAAGTCCAAGCATAGTGCTCCATGTTCTTGGAGTTGATGAAAACTTCAAACGGACGGCGGTGGCCACCGATAATCACGTCGTTGATTGTCAGGTAGATTGCGTGCTCGGAATCGGGCCACTTCAGCTTATAGGTGGATCCCTCCAGGCTTTGCGGACGGTCCAGCGGCTCGGACATGTAGACGACCTCTGCCCCCTCGCCCGTCTGCGGTGTCTCAGCCCCTTCCCCAGGTGCCTTCTCGCTGTTTTCCGAAACCGATAGAACCGATCCGGTCACATCGTTGGGGCGATAGGTCGTGCAGCCCTTACAGCCTTGGTCCCAGGCCTGCATATAGACATCCTTGAACGCATCAAACGAAATGTCTTCCGGGCAGTTGATGGTTTTTGAAATCGAACTGTCGATCCATTTCTGCGCCGCTGCCTGCATTTTGACATGGGCCGCCGGGGCAAGGGTCTGGGCGTTTACAAAGTAGCTTGGCAGCTCGGCATCCGCGCCAAATTTTTCGCGGAACATTTTGACCGCGTAATCGACCACTTCTTCTTCGGTCCGGCTACCGTCTTTCTGCAACACCTTGCGGGTGTAGGCATAGGCAAAAACCGGCTCGATCCCGGACGACACGTTGCCCGCATACAGCGAAATTGTGCCGGTGGGTGCAATCGAGGTCAGCAGCGCGTTACGGATGCCGTGTTCGCGGATCGCGTCGCGGACATCATCGTCCATGTTCATCATATTGCCGGACGCCAGATATTTTTCCGCGTCGAACAAGGGGAACGCCCCTTTTTCCTTGGCCAATTCCACCGACGCCAGATAGGCGGCGCGAGCGATCGCGTGCAACCATTGATCCGTCTGACGCGCCGCTTCGTCGGTGCCATATTCCAGCCCCAGCATCAAAAGCGCATCGGCAAGGCCGGTAACCCCCAGACCAATCCGGCGTTTTGCTTGGGCTTCTTGGGCCTGTGCTTCCAGCGGGAACTTGGACACATCAACCACATTGTCCATCATCCGAACGGCCGTTGCGACCAGTTCCTGCATCGCGACAGGGTCCAGCTCAGCGTCTTTTTCAAACGGGTTCTTAACCAGTCGCGCCATGTTGATCGAGCCCAACAGACACGCCCCATAAGGCGGCAGCGGCTGTTCACCACAGGGGTTGGTTGCGCAGATGTTTTCAACGTAGTTGAGGTTGTTTGCCTTGTTGATCCGGTCGATAAAGATCACGCCCGGCTCGGCATAGTCATAAGTCGCCTGCATGATCTTGTTCCACAGATCGCGCGCTTCAACGGTGTGGTAGACCTTACCGCCAAAATTCAGCTCCCACGAACCATCGGCCTTGACCGCTTCCATAAAGTCATCAGTGACCAGCACCGACATATTGAACATGCGCAAACGCGCCGGGTCGGATTTGGCGGTGATGAACTGTTCGATATCAGGGTGGTCGCAGCGCATGGTGGCCATCATTGCACCACGGCGCGAGCCTGCAGACATGATGGTGCGGCACATGGCGTCCCAGACATCCATGAAGGACAGTGGGCCGGATGCGTCTGCTGCCACACCCTTCACATCTGCGCCACGGGGGCGAATGGTCGAGAAGTCGTAGCCGATGCCCCCGCCCTGCTGCATGGTCAGAGCGGCTTCCTTCAGCATGTCGAAAATACCGCCCATGCTGTCGGGCACGGTGCCCATCACAAAGCAGTTGAACAGGGTCACCTGACGCGCGGTCCCTGCACCGGCGGTAATCCGCCCTGCTGGCAGGTATTTAAAGTCCTCCAGCGCATCATAGAATTTCTCTTCCCAGGCATCCGGGTCTGCCTCGGCACGCGCAAGATCGCGGGCAATGCGCCGCCACGTATCTTCGACCGTTACATCGATGGGACTGCCATCCGCATCCTTAAAGCGGTATTTCATATCCCAGATTTGTTCGGCGATGGGGGCAGCAAAGCGGGTCATTCAGCAGTTCCTATGAATCAGCGGGCAGGTTTGGTGACGGCGTCGATACTACAGTCTTCACAAAAATCTCAACGTGGAAAATGCACACGGTTTAGATTTTATTAAAGATCATACCACAAGACCTTGTCTCCACCAAACGCCAAACTACAATATAAGGTCGAACCTTGGGACGACTCTGTGGGGAAGCTGTGGATAAGACCGTCAATCTGGTAAAGCTCTCGGTGGGCAGCGAAAGCGTAGAAACACTGGCCGCCTGGCAGGTGGCCCATTCAACACGCTGGCCCGATGGCCTGCCCCGCCATGTAACCCGTATGTGGCCCAAACGCGAGGCGGAGATCCTCAATGGCGGATCCATATTCTGGGTGATCAAAGGACAGATCCAATGTCGCCAGCGCATCCTGCGCCTGGAAGAGGTCATGGGAGAAGATGAAATCCGCCGCTGCGCCATTGTGCTTGATCCGGAAATCCATCTGACCCAAACCGCACAGAAACGCCCCTTTCAGGGCTGGCGGTATCTGAAAGCAGAGGACAGCCCCGCCGATCTGAACGGGGCGCGCAAAGAAGAAGAGCCGCTACCACCGGAACTGTCACAGGCGCTGGCAGAGATCGGCGTGATCTGATCACGCCCCGATCACGTCACGCCTTGGGCAAGGCCGCCTGCAGCGCAGCCCAAAGTTCCTCCACTGGCTCCACACCAATTGACAGGCGTATGAAGCCCGGTGCAACAGCGTCGCCCCAGCGGGCGCGGCGTTCTGCAGAGCTGTGCACCCCGCCAAAGGACGTTGCAGGGCGGATCAGCGGGCACGTATTGATAAAAGCCTCGGCCGCTGCTTCGTCCTTGAGGGTTAGACCGATCAGGAACCCAAACCGCGCGCATTGGGTCTTGGCCAGATTGTGTGACGGGTCCTGCGGCAATCCCGGATAGCGCAGGTGCAGAACCGCGCCCTGCTCTGCCAGCCGGGCTGCAATAACCTCAGCCGTTGTACACATCCTGTCATAGCGGACCTCCAACGTCTCGAGCCCCCGGTGCAACAACCAGGCCGTATGGGCACCCGGGATCGCCCCCGAGAGCAAGCGCCAGTTTTCCACCGCCGCCATCAGGTCCGGATTGCGACTGGCCACATGGCCTGCCAGGAGGTCCGAATGCCCGCCCATCGATTTGGTGTCAGAGGAAACGGTGATATCCACCCCCAGATCCAGAGGACGCTGCCCCAGCGGCGTCAGGGTTGTGTTGTCGGCAATGGTGATCCCACCCGCCGCGCGCACCCGTGCTGCAACTTCAGCGATATCCACCATATCCAGACCGGGGTTTGACGGTGTTTCCAGAAACACCAGATCGTAGCCGTCAAAACCACCCGATGTAAAATCAGCGGTGGGGCGTTCCTCGATGGTTACATTGAACTTTGCAAGGTACGCTTCGGCCAGCTTGCGAGTGGCATAGTAGCCGTCAGAAGGCAGTAGAACACGCATCCCGGCGCGGGCGGTCGCAAAGAACGCTGCCGAAATCGCAGCCATTCCAGAGGGAAAGAGGCAAACAGGCGCGGCTTCCAGAGCTGCAAGCATGGCTTCGGCTACCCCCCATGTCGGATTGCTGGCCCGCCCATAAAAATCCGAGCCATCCGGATCCCCCGGCAGATGGAACATCGACGCGGTGGAGATCGGCGGCGCAATCGGTGTGCCTTTTTCCAACCCCTGCCCGCGTTTATGCAACAGCGCGCCGAAATGCACCGGCTGTGTCTGAGGTGTCTGAGGCATGGAGCGGCTCCCTTGTGGTTTGCCACATTAGGAGCCAGAGTGGTCTGGAAATAGCAAGAAATCCAGATCGCTTGATACAATCCTGACCGGTCCGCCCTGGGCTTAGGATGGGCTCCCGCCCCGAAATTGGGCATTGAAATGCCCGGCTTCGCGTTGGGCGTGGCCCGCGCTGACGCGCGGGCGCGGCATTTGCGGCGCAGGATCAGCCCTGCAACATGTCGCGTAGCCTATTCAGGATCGCCTTGTCCTCGGGCTCGTATTTTGCAGTCCGGCTGCGCCACAGGGTGGCCTGCGAATTCAAGACCAGCCCCTCGTTCAGAACCTTCAGGTGGTTCGCGCGCAATGTCTCACCCGTGGATGTGATATCCGCAATCATCTCGGCGGTCTCGTTTTTGACCGTCCCCTCGGTGGCTCCCTGGCTATCCACCAGCTGGTAATCCGCGACACCGGCATCTGTCAGGAATTCCCGGACCAGGCGATGGTATTTGGTCGCGATCCGCAGGCGATGGCCATTGTCTGCACGGAACCGCGCCGCCACTGCATCCAGGTCATCCAGACCATCCACATCGATCCAGAACTGAGGAACCGCCAGGATCAGATCCGCGTGACCAAAGCCAAGCGGTGCCATCTCTTCAACCTGCTGCTCCCAGCGCGGCAATTTTTCCTGCACCAGATCTGTACCCGTAACGCCAAGATGAATGCGACCCGCAGCCAGTTCGCGCGGCACCTCACCGGCGGACAAGAGCACAAGTTCGACACCGTCGATCCCGTCCACGCGCCCGGCATACTCGCGATCCGACCCAATCCGCGTCAAGGTCAGCCCGCGTTTGGCAAACCAATCAAAGGTCTTTTCCATCAGCCGCCCTTTGGACGGCACGCCCAGTTTCAGGCTCATTGTACGTCCTCCTCAAGCAGCAACATCAGGTCGGGGCGCAACACGCCACCAACAGCGGGGATCTCGCTCCCCTGACCCAAGCGGCGGGTCAGCGCATCATAGCGCCCGCCGGTGGCGATGGCTGGCAGATCGGGACGTTGGTTCGCATAAAAGCCAAACACAAAGCCGTCATAATATTCCATTGACGTGCGGCCATAAGACGCCTCGAAATCGAGATTTTCCACATCAATGCCACGCGCGCGCAATGCAGCCACCCGCACATCCAGACGATCCAGCGCCGGAGAGATCTGCGGCAGATCCACCGCGACATCCCGCAGATGTTCAACCGCAAAGGGGATTGTCTCACGCACGGCGAGAAGTGTTTCCAAGGCCAGGATCTCATTCTCGGCAATTGGCTCAAGAGCCGCATCCGCGCGCAATGCCTCTACGCGTGCATCAATATCGGAAACCCGGCGTTTGCCGATCAGAGGCGCTGAGCCCGACAGCGGCCCCTCGGTTGACAGGAGCTTCTTGCGATGATCGCTCATCGGCACACGCCCGGCAAAGCGATCCAACAGAGCTTTGAACCGGCGTGGGCGCCAGAGGTGGCGCAGCAATGCCGCCTTGCGCAGTTCGGAGGTCTTGAGCCCCTGTACCGCCGCCATCAGAATGCCGATGTCTCCGCAGGCCGCCCGGACAGGTAGGTTGCGCATCTGCATTGAGATCAACGCAAAGACCTCTGCATCTGCAGCCGCTGGGTTCTCACGATCAAAGACCTCATAGCCGACCTGCACATATTCGTTTGATCGGTCCGGGTCATGTTCCTGACGGCGGAAGACTTCACCGGCATAGGTATAGCGCGCAGGCTCTGCGCCCTGACGCATGTGCATCTCAACCACCGGCACGGTGAAGTCCGGGCGCAGCATCTGCTCCCCACGCAAAGCGTCGGAGGTCACATAAGCGCGGGCCCGGATGTCCTCACCATATAGGTCCAGCAGGGTTTCCGCGGATTGCAGAATCGGCGGATCGACCACCTGGGCGCCTGCCGCCTCAAAATCCATCCGCAGCCGTTTGGCGCGGGTCAATACATCAGTAGGGTTCGCCATGGTCACTGGTCCTGACTATCGAGGATTTCACGCACTTTTGCGACCAGCTCTGCGCGTTGCACGGTGAACTGGCTTGGGCGTTCTTTCCACTCTTCCAAAGTGGCGTTTTCTGCGATTTTGGCCCCAAGGATCAAATCCTTGATCTGGATGATCCCTTGCGCCTTTTCGTCGCCGCCTTCGATCACCGCAATGGGCGAGTTGCGTTTATCCGCGTATTTCAGCTGATTGCCAAAGTTCTTGGGGTTACCCAGGTAAACCTCGGCCCGGATCCCCGCATGGCGCAATTCCGCAACCATGGCTTGATAATCAGCCATGCGGTCGCGGTCCATCACGGTCACCACAACAGGGCCGGTTGGCGTCGCGGCCAGACGTCCCTTTTCGCGCAGGGCGGCCAGCAGACGGTCCACGCCAATCGACACCCCCACCGCAGGCACTTCCTGTCCAGTGAAGCGTTTGACCAGGCCGTCATAGCGCCCACCACCAGAGACCGAGCCAAACTGACGTTTGCGCCCTTTCTCATCCAGGATTTCAAAGGTCAGCTCTGCCTCAAACACCGGACCGGTATAATAGCCAAGGCCGCGTACAATGGAGGGATCAATCAACACACGATCCGCGCCATATTGCGAGGCGGCCAACAGGTCGCCGATCTGTTCCAGTTCCGCGATACCATCTTGGCCAACCTTGCTGTCGCCCACGGCGTTGCGCAGATTTGCCATGGTGCCTGCCACGTCATCCGCTTTGGACGTCAAAAAGGCGATCACCGGATCGGCCTGCGCTTCGCCCAGCCCGACACCGTCGATAAAGGCACCCGAAGCGTCCAAACGCCCCTTGGTCAAAAGCTCGCGCACGCCGGCCTCGCCCACCTTGTCGAATTTGTCGATTGTCCGCAGCACGTCGTCCCGTTTGGGATCATCCTCAGCAAGGCCCATGGCCTCCAACACACCATTCAGAACCTTGCGGTTGTTCACGCGCACCAGATAATCGCCACGTGGAATCCCAACGGTTTCCAGCGTGTCCGACAACATCATGCAGATCTCGGCATCGGCCGCCATGGACGCGGTGCCAACCGTATCGGCATCACACTGATAGAACTGGCGATAGCGCCCCGGTCCCGGCTTTTCGTTGCGCCAGACCGGTCCCATTGCATAGCGACGATAGGGCGACGGCAGATCATTGCGGAACTGGGCATAGACGCGCGCGAGCGGCGCGGTGAGATCATAGCGCAGGGCCATCCAGTCGCCCTTGTCCCCCTCATCCGCTTCTTGCCAGGCAAACACACCCGCATTGGGGCGATCCACATCCGGCAGGAACTTGCCCAAGGCTTCGACTGTTTCCACGGCCGAACTCTCGAGCGCATCAAACCCGTAATGATGGTAGACACCCGCAACGGCCCGCAGCATCTCTGTGCGTTGGGTCACCTCTTCACCAAAATAGTCACGGAACCCCTTGGGCGTCTGCGCCGTGGGGCGGGGCTGTTTCTTGGCTTTGGCCATAGTGGCCTCCTCGCAGGTGTCGTTATGTTACGACCGGCGGAATAGCCCATGCGCCCCCGCGCGGCAAGGAGGAGCTGACACGGTTTCGCCCTTCAGGTGTCCGCCGCACCTCCAAAGACAGCCGCCCGCAGCTGATATCCAGACGCGGGCGGCGGTTCTTTCACCGGTTTCGATGGCCTGTTCAGGCCGCGCGACCCATCGCGACCGAGGTCGCGCCGCTCCCCTCGGACGGCAGCTGGAAGCTCTGAACCATCTGCGCAAGATTGGACGCATCCGATGCCAGCATATGGCCGGCCGCTGTGGTCTCTTCGACCATTGCCGCGTTTTGCTGGGTGACTTGGTCCAACTGGGTTACGCCCATATTGATCTCTTTCAGACCGGTCGACTGTTCAGATGCCCCTGTGGCAATGTCAGACACCAGCTGCGAGATATGGTTGACCTGCACCACGATATTGGTGAGCGCATCTCCTGCCCGGCCAACCAGATCAACACCTTGGCGAACCTGACGCGAACTTTCGCCAATCAACTGCTTGATCTCGGTTGCCGCTTCTGCCGAACGCTGCGCAAGCGCTCGGACCTCGGAGGCCACAACCGCAAACCCACGGCCTGCTTCCCCGGCCCGCGCCGCTTCGACACCGGCGTTCAAGGCCAACAGGTTGGTTTGGAAAGTGATATCGTCGATAACGCCAATGATCTTTACGATCTGGTCAGAGGACTGCTCAATCTCGTTCATCGCACTGACCGCGTTCTGCACAACGACACCGCTGTTTTCAGCTTCCTTGCGGGCCTCCCCCATGATGCCTTCAACCCGGCGTGCGCCCTCAGCCGAAGACGTTACAGACTCGCCCAGCTGCTCCAGCGCTGCTGCGGTTTCTTCCAGCGTTGCGGCCTGGCTTTCGGTCCGGTGGGACAGATCATCAGCGGCCTGGCTCACTTCGGATGCACCGCTTTGAATGCTGGCAGAGGCCTGCACAACCTGCGTCAGCGACTCGCCCAGGGTCAGCACTGTTGCGTTAAAGCTTTCGCGCAAAGTTTCATATTCCGCCGGGAACGCCTTTACGATTGTGCAATCGAGATCCCGGTCAGCCATGCGTCCCAGGTGACTGTCGAGTTCAGTAATCACCAGTTTGCGTGCGGCTTCCTTCTCTGCGAGAATATTCTCGGCGTCCTGCAGCGCGATGCGGGTCTGATCCATCGACCGGCTGAGCTGGCCCATCTCGGTCTGCGCTTCGACATATGCAGGGACGAAATCAAACTCCTTGTGCGCCAAACGGTCCAGATCTTGCTGCACGGTGCTCATCTGTTCGTTGAAGGTCTTCAGCAAACGGGCACCAAGACCCAGACACACAAGGCCGGACGCCAGAATCAGCACACAGTCAATGATCACACCGGTCAAAGCGCTATTTCTGGAGGTCACAGCTTTGCCGGTCAGCACAGCGGCCATGTCTTCTTCGATCTTGTGCATATAGTCGATCCACTGCGTCGAAAGACTGAACCACTCAGATGCGGTCATATAGCTGCGTTGTACCGCCGGTCCTTCGCCATCAACCTTATCGATGATGTCCTTCAGCCCGATTTCAATAGCGTGCTCCTTTAGGTTTAGCCCGGGAATATACTCGCTAAGGACGGACTGGGCCCAGTGCAGCTGCTCAAACTCGGCGGCACCATAAGCGACAAAATCGTGGTAATCCTTCAGGGTACCACCCCCTTCGGAAAAAACCGCGGATCCCGCTGACCGCTGCTTGGCCGCCGCTTCCTTCGCCAGATCAAGCGCGACAACACCCGATGAAATACTTACAAGCTCCGGGTCCTGTTGGTGCAACAACTCCAGCGCAGCTTCATCCAGCAAAGCCGCAATCGCCTTTGAATAGGCCAGCTTGACATCGCGCCCTTCTATGGCACGGCTATCGATCTTGTCCCTTATTTCGGCAAGGTTCAGGTGGTCTTTTAGGATCCCTTTGGCCAGATCATGAACGAGGTTTATGTCCTCATCTACCTTGGTCCGTGCCTTTGATAGGTTTTCCTTAAATTCCGCATCTCCGCTTTTCAGGTAGCCAACGCTTTGTCCCCGTTCGACCTGCAAATAGTGCACGAGGTCCGCAATTATCAGAGCCTCATGGGTCGTGTGAACGGTTTCACGCGCGTCCAGATATTCCCGAAAGTCACCATAAATCTTGAGCCCGCCGACAAACAATAACGCCATCGCTGGCACCGCGATCAACAATCGCACGAAATTTCGTAGTGTCATATTCAACATCCCCTGTTGAAACTTCAAATCAATCGTTACGCACTCGCCAATGCGAGTACCTGCGCAAAGTCGCGGCGAGCTCTTTTGCCAACGGAAATTCTGGACCTGGTGGTTCCGTCCAAATCCATTTTCCGAGGGCACAACCCATGCGCAAACAGTTGCAAAACCGTAATTCAAATTTTGAAACGGTATCTTCGCATCGTAAAAATAAGATCTTTAAACTCAGTTAAAGGATCGAAAAGCAATTAAATAACAGAACATTAGATTGGGAAGTCCAATTTTATGATGCATTAAAAATTCATCTTATTGCCAAAAAAAACGGCCCCCAAAACATGGGAGCCGAATCGTGTTTTTGATCTTGGATCTGAGCGCGTCAGAGGCCGATGTGGGTGCCCAGGGCTTCCATATCTGCCAACAGTTTTGCCGCGTCACTGACGAGGTCGTGCTGTTCGTTGTCTACCGCTTCCTTATGCGCTGCACGTGCCTCTTCGATAAAGGCATCCAGTTGCTCACGGGTCAGCTCAGAAGTCAGGATCGCTTTTTCGGCAAGGACCGACAGGCCCTCTACGCCGATTTCCGCGAAACCGCCTGTGACCACATATTCCGAGTTTCCTTCCGGGCTTTCGACCTTCAGGAGACCCGGGCGCAGTGTGGTGATGGTCGGCGTATGCATCGGCATTGCCGTCATGTCGCCTTCCGCGCCAGGGATCACAACCGCGCTCGCCTGGAGCGAAGCTAGGCTTCGCTCGGGGCTTACGAGGTTAAATTGCATGGTGTCAGCCATCGGGATACTCCTTAGGCCGCTTCAGCAGCCATTTTTTCGGCTTTTGCGAGCACTTCATCGATGCCGCCAACCATGTAGAAGGCGCCTTCGGGGAGGTGGTCGTATTCGCCAGCAACAACCGCTTTGAACGACGAGATGGTGTCTTCCAGCTGAACTTGAACACCGTCAGAACCGGTGAAGACTTTTGCAACGTCAAACGGCTGCGACAGGAAACGCTGGATCTTACGGGCACGCGCAACGGTCAGCTTATCCTCTTCGGACAGTTCGTCCATGCCGAGGATCGCGATGATGTCTTGCAGCGACTTGTAGCGTTGCAGGATCTGCTGAACGTCGGATGCCACTTTGTAGTGCTCTTCACCAACGATCTGCGGGTCCATCAGACGAGAGGACGAGTCGAGCGGGTCAACCGCCGGGTAGATACCCAGCTCGGAGATCGCACGGTTCAGAACGGTTGTCGCGTCCAAGTGAGCAAAGGTTGTCGCAGGCGCCGGGTCGGTAAGGTCATCCGCGGGAACGTAAACAGCTTGGATCGAGGTGATCGATCCGTTCTTGGTCGAGGTAATACGTTCCTGCATCGCACCCATGTCGGTTGCCAGTGTCGGCTGGTAGCCCACCGCCGAAGGAATACGGCCGAGCAGAGCCGAAACCTCGGAGCCCGCTTGGGTAAAGCGGAAGATGTTGTCGACGAAGAACAGAACGTCGGTACCGGATTGGTCACGGAACTGTTCCGCCAGGGTCAGACCAGTCAGAGCAACACGGGCACGCGCACCCGGAGGTTCGTTCATCTGGCCGTAGACCAGTGCCACTTGGCTCTCTTCCAGGTTATCAGGTTTGATAACGTTGGATTCGATCATCTCGTGATAGAGGTCGTTCCCTTCACGGGTCCGCTCGCCAACACCGGCGAACACGGAGTAGCCCGAGTGCACCTTTGCGATGTTGTTGATCAGTTCCATGATCAGAACGGTCTTACCAACGCCCGCACCGCCGAACAGACCAATTTTACCACCCTTGGCGTAAGGCGCCAGCAGGTCGATAACTTTGATGCCGGTCACGAGGACTTCGGATTCAGTCGACTGTTCCTTGAACTCAGGCGCTTCCTGGTGGATCGCGCGGGTCTCGGTCGCGTTAATCGGCGCGCCCTCGTCCACGGGCTCACCCACAACGTTCAGAATACGACCCAGGGTCGCGTTCCCAACAGGAATGGTGATCGGTGCGCCGGTGTCGACAACTTCCTGGCCACGAACCAGACCTTCGGTCGCGTCCATAGCGATGGTACGAACGGTGTTTTCACCCAGGTGCTGGGCAACTTCCAGAACCAGTTTCTTACCGTTGTTGTCGGTGGTGATGGCGTTCAGGATCGCGGGCAGTTGGTCGTCGAACTGGACGTCTACAACGGCGCCGATGATCTGGGTCACCTTACCTTTTGCATTTGCCATTTTATGGTCTCCGGTTGTCTCTTAGAGCGCCTCAGCGCCCGAAATGATTTCAATCAGTTCGCTGGTGATCACAGCCTGACGCGAGCGGTTGTACTCGATTGTCAGCTTGTCGATCATTTCGCCAGCGTTCCGCGTTGCGTTGTCCATCGCACTCATCCGCGCGCCCTGTTCAGATGCGCCGTTTTCCAGAAGCGCCGAGAAGATCTGAGTGGCCACACCACGCGGCAGCAGATCGGCCAGAATGGCCTCTTCGCTGGGCTCGTAGTCATATTCGGCCGAAAGACCTTCGTCTTCGCTCGCCTCATAAGAGGCCGGGATGATCTGCTGCGCGGTCGGGATCTGGGTCACAACGTTCACAAACTCCGAGTAGAAGATCGTTGCAACGTCGAATTCCCCGGCATCAAACCGTTCAAGCACGTCTTTTGCGATGCCCTGCGCATTGGCGTAGCCAACCGATTTCAGGCCGGTCAGGTCCACGTGACCAACAAACAGGTCTTCGAAATCGCGTTTCAGAGCGTCGCGGCCTTTTTTGCCAACCGTGAGCATCTTCACGGTTTTGCCTTCGGCTTTCAGCTCATTCGCCTTTTGACGCGCAAGTTTCGCGATGTTGGAGTTGAAGCCGCCACAGAGGCCGCGCTCCGCCGTCAGAACGACCAGGAGATGAACCTGATCGCTGCCGGTGCCCGCAATCAATTTGGGCGCGGTATCGCTGCCGCCGACCGAAGCCGCCAACCCCGACATCACGGCGTTGAACCGCTTGGCATAGGGACGTGCGTCTTCAGCAGCTTCTTGGGCGCGGCGAAGTTTCGCCGCGGCCACCATTTGCATGGCTTTTGTGATCTTCCGAGTGTTTTTCACACTCTGGATCCGGTTTTTAAGGTCCTTGAGAGAAGGCATGTCCTACTCTCTCCTTATGCGAAGTCAGCTGCGAATTCGTCGAGAACAGCCTTCATCTTTTCAACGGGCTCGCCCTTCTTGAACTTCGGATCTTCGGTTTGGATCCAGTCCAGGAAATCCGCCTTTTTGGCGCGCAGGAAGGTCAGAAGCTCTGCTTCAAAACGGCCTACGTCCTTGACGTCGACTTTGTCCAGGTAACCGTTGGTACCTGCAAAGATGACGCAAACGATTTCTGCGTTGGTCAGCGGCGCGTACTGCGGCTGTTTCATCAGCTCGGTCAGACGTGCACCACGGTTCAGCAGCTGCTGGGTTGCGGCGTCAAGGTCGGACCCGAACTGAGCAAACGCAGCCATCTCGCGGTACTGAGCCAGCGACAGTTTCACCGGACCGGCAACCGAAGACATCGCATCAGTCTGAGCCGAGGAGCCCACACGCGAAACCGACAGACCGGTGTTCACAGCAGGACGGATACCTTGGTAGAACAGTTCGGTTTCCAGGAAGATCTGACCGTCGGTGATCGAGATCACGTTGGTCGGAATAAACGCGGAAACGTCGCCACCTTGGGTTTCGATGATCGGCAGCGCGGTCAGCGAGCCAGCACCGAAGTCTTCGTTCAGCTTCGCAGAACGCTCCAGCAGGCGGGAGTGGAGGTAGAAAACGTCACCAGGATAGGCTTCACGGCCCGGCGGGCGGCGCAGCAGCAGGGACATCTGACGATAGGCAACCGCTTGCTTGGACAGATCATCATAGATGATCAGCGCGTGGCGGCCATTGTCACGGAAGTGCTCGGCCATTGCGGTCGCCGCATAAGGCGCCAGGAACTGCATCGGTGCCGGGTCGGACGCGGTTGCGGCCACAACGATGGAATATTCCATCGCACCGGTTTCTTCGAGCTTTTTAACCAGCTGCGCAACAGTCGAGCGTTTCTGACCAACAGCAACGTAAACGCAGTACAGTTTCTTGTACTCATCGTCGCCTGCGGCTTCGTTGTAAACTTTCTGGTTCAGGATCGCGTCCAGAGCAACGGCAGTTTTACCGGTCTGACGGTCACCAATGATCAGCTCACGCTGGCCACGGCCGATCGGGATCATCGCGTCAACGGATTTCAGCCCGGTTGCCATCGGCTCGTGAACCGATTTACGCGGGATGATGCCAGGCGCTTTGACGTCTGCAACGCCACGCTTTTCCGAAACGATCGGACCTTTGCCGTCCAGCGGGTTACCCAGACCGTCAACAACGCGGCCCAGCAGACCGTCACCGATCGGAACGTCCACGATGGATTTGGTGCGCTTTACAGTGTCACCTTCTTTGATGTCGCGGTCGGACCCGAAGATAACAACACCAACGTTGTCAGCTTCCAGGTTCAGGGCCATGCCCATGATCCCGCCCGGGAATTCGACCATCTCGCCGGCTTGGACGTTATCCAGACCGTATACACGTGCAATACCGTCACCGACGGACAGCACGCGACCGATTTCGGCCACCTCTGCTTCTTGACCAAAATTCTTGATTTGGTCTTTCAGGATCGCAGAAATCTCTGCAGCTTGGATACCCATTTATCCGACCTCTTTCATTGCATTCTGTAGGGAGTTGAGCTTGGAGCGGATCGAGCTATCGATCATCTTCGAGCCCACTTTAACGACGAGACCGCCGATGATGTCTTTGTCGACACTTGCATCGATGGTAACTTTCTTACCCACGCGATCGGCCAGCGTCTTCGCCAGTTTGTCGCTTTGGGCTTTTGTCAGCGCCTTGGCCGAGATCACTTCGGCGGTGACTTCACTGCGGGCCTCCGCCAGACGTGCACGCAAGGCCTGGATCAGCGCAGGCAGCACAAACAAGCGGCGTTTTTCGGCCATTAACGCCAGGGTATTGCGAACAGTGGGATCAATTCCCATCTTGTCAGCGACCGCAGTGATTGCGGCCCCTTGTTCATCACGGGAAACGACCGGGGAGTTGATCAGATCCGACAGGTCTTGGCTGTCGGCCAATGCGGTGGCCAGGTCGTTGATGCTGGTTTCAAGACTGTCGAGAGACTTGCTCTCTTCCGCGATCTCAAAGATCGCGGTTGCATAGCGCGCGGCAATGCCTGCGGAAATCGAAGCTGGTTCGGACACGTCCACCCTTCCGATATTTAGGCCCCGGTTGGCAGGCATAAAGCGCGCGTCCGGGGGCGTGAGTGAGCACCCCGGTGTTGCAGGGCATCAAAATCAGCGTGGATGTAGCAGAGCGTTACCAACCTATCAACTGCCTTAAATTCTTATTTCATTTCGGCGATGCACGTATTTTCAATGAGTTAGTAAAACTGCGACGCTTTTACCCAAGAATTATCCTTGAAAAAGATCTCTGCGAGTCGACATTTTTCGTGAACTGCTCTCGCTAACACGCCCGAAAACTGTGCGGTGATCGTAAAAAGCTGTCTTTTTCTCACGCATTCCGGGAATCAGCGAACTACGACCTTTGTCTACCCCTGCCCGGCCTTCCAGGCGGGCTCCGGTATCGGATTTGATAATCCTTCAAGCACACGAATGCGGCTTGGCGTTTCAGATTTGATCCGATTTCCCGACTGCGGGTAGTTTTGCTTCCGCACTTCCACCATAAAAACGCCGCCTGCCAAAACGGTTGGAAGCTTGCGGCCGAACCGCTCAAACAAACGCCCTGAACGCAACCAGAACCGTTGTTCGCTCGGCGGCAGATACAACGACGCGAAATGGCTTTCGATTTCAAACTGATGGCTGCGCAGCTGGCTTTCCAGCTGACCCAAGGTGTAGGGCCGCCCAAATCCAAACGGCGTGCGGTCAGACCGCACCCAAAGACCTGCACGGTTTGGCACGATAAACACCGCGCGCCCTCCGGGGCCAAGCACCCGCCAGCATTCATCCAGCAACCGGGTCGGCCGCTCCGAGGTTTCAAGACCATGCATGACCACCAACCGGTCCACATGCCCTGTTTCAAGCGGCCACATCGTTTCTTCGCACAGCACCGAAACATTGGGCTGACCGGCGGGCCACTGCATCACCCCCTGCGGCCCGGGCATCAAGGCCACCACGCGACGCGCCGACGTGAGGTATGGGCGCAACAAAGGGGCTGCAAACCCAAACCCTGCGATCGTTTCACCTTCAGCATCTGGCCACAATTCCATCAATCGCGCACGGATCGACGCCTGTGCGGCGCGACCGAGTTTGCTGCGATAATAGAAGTTCCTCAAATCTTGAACGTCCAGATACATTGCAGCCGCGCGCTCCTTTGGCCAAACTGGGCTTAGTTTAGCAATCCTGAGACGAATGACCATGCCCCTGGAAATCGTAACCCTGCCCTGTCGCACTGATAATTACGCCTTTTTGTTGCACAATGACGAAACAGGCGAAACCGCTTTGGTGGATGCCCCGGAAGCTTCCCCCATAGAATCTGCGCTGGACGCACGTGGCTGGTCACTGGATTACATCCTGATCACCCATCACCATTTCGACCACATCGACGCTGTTGATGCGTTGAAAGCACGGTATCGCAGCAAAGTGATCGGCGCGGCTGCGGACGCCCACCGCCTGCCTGCACTGGACCAAAAACTTGTCGATGGCGAGGTGGTTTCGATCCTCGGCGAAGACATGCACGTTTTGGATGTCTCAGGCCACACCGTGGGGCATATTGCCTTTCACTTCCCGGCCTCAAACGCGGTCTTCACGGCTGACAGCCTGATGGCCCTAGGCTGTGGTCGTTTGTTTGAAGGCACCGCGAAACAGGCATGGAACAGTCTGTGCGCTCTTGCCAGCCTGCCAGAAGAGACTATTGTGTATTCAGGGCATGAATATACACAAGCCAATGCAAAATTTGCCCTGACAATCGAAGCAGATAACCCGGCCCTGATTCAACGCGTCGCTGACATTGATGCAGCCCGCGCCAAGGACCAGCCAACGGTGCCATCTTCACTGGCACTCGAACTTGCCACCAACCCGTTTCTGAGAGCCTCCGCGCCCTCAGTAAAATCGGCAGTTGGCATGAAAGATCAAAACGCCCTCGCCGTGTTCACCGAGATTCGGCGACGAAAGGATAATTTCTAAGCCCGGAGGTTCTGGCACTCAGTTTCCTAACGTTTTGTGACCATAAAATGTGAGAAACCTCTTGAAGCTGCCGCCAGATCAACCAAACTCTAATAATATGGAGACAAGGTTGTACGAGGGATCCGCGGTTAATAGATGCCAGAAGGCACTGCAACGACCCAGGAACCAGCAACCCAAGACAGAGGAGCACGCCCGTGCCTTCATTCTCGAACACGCTTGAACAGGCCATTCACGCAGCGCTCGCGCTGGCGAATGAGCGTCGTCACGAATTTGCAACCCTGGAACATTTGCTTCTGGCCTTAACGGACGAGCCCGACGCCGCCCGTGTCATGCAGGCCTGTAGCGTCGACCTAAGTGAATTGCGAAGCGCCCTGCTTGAGTTTGTCGACGAGGAGCTGGCCAATCTGGTGACCAGTGTCGAAGGCTCCGAAGCGGTGCCAACCGCGGCCTTCCAACGGGTCATCCAGCGCGCAGCCATTCACGTACAGTCCTCCGGACGAACCGAAGTGACCGGTGCCAATGTTCTGGTTGCCATCTTTGCCGAACGCGAAAGCGACGCGGCGTATTTCCTGCAAGATCAGGAAATGACCCGCTACGACGCGGTGAATTTCATTGCCCATGGCGTAGCCAAGGATCCAGCCTTCGGTGAAAGCCGCTCGGTCAGCGGATCCGAGGACTATGAGGAAACCAGCCAGCAGGCACAACCGACCGATAGCGGTGACAAAAAAGAGAGCGCGCTGGCGAAATACTGCGTCGATCTCAATGAAAAATCTCGTGACGGTGACATCGATCCGCTGATCGGCCGCTCTCACGAGGTGGAGCGTTGCATTCAGGTTCTGTGCCGCCGTCGCAAGAACAACCCACTGCTGGTAGGCGATCCCGGCGTTGGCAAAACCGCCATTGCCGAAGGCCTCGCGCGCAAGATTGTTCAGGGCGAAGTGCCCGAAGTTCTCGCTGCAGCCACCATTTACTCCCTTGATATGGGGGCACTTCTGGCAGGCACGCGGTATCGTGGTGACTTTGAAGAGCGCCTCAAAGCGGTGGTGACCGAGCTTGAAGACCACCCGGACGCGGTGCTGTTCATCGACGAAATCCACACCGTGATCGGCGCGGGCGCAACCTCAGGCGGCGCGATGGATGCGTCAAACCTTCTGAAGCCTGCGCTTCAGGGCGGCAAACTGCGCACCATGGGATCCACCACATATAAAGAGTTCCGCCAGCACTTCGAAAAAGACCGCGCCTTGTCCCGTCGTTTCCAGAAAATCGACGTGAACGAGCCTTCGGTGGAGGATTCGATTGCAATTCTGAAAGGGTTGAAACCCTATTTCGAAGAACATCACTCGATCAAGTTCACCTCGGAAGCGATCAAATCCGCCGTAGAGCTGTCGTCGCGTTATATCAACGACCGCAAGCTGCCGGACAAAGCGATCGACGTGATCGACGAAGCCGGAGCAGCCCAGCATCTGGTGCCGGAAAGCAAACGCCGCAAAACAATTGGCGTAAAAGAGGTCGAAGCCGTTGTGGCCAAGATCGCGCGCATTCCTCCTAAAAGCGTCTCCAAGGATGACGCCGAAGTTCTGAAAGATCTGGAAAAGAGCCTAAAACGGGTGGTCTTTGGCCAAAACGATGCCATTGATGCGCTCTCCAGCGCCATCAAACTGGCCCGTGCTGGCCTGCGCGAGCCGGAAAAACCAATCGGCAACTATCTGTTTGCGGGCCCCACGGGCGTTGGTAAGACCGAAGTTGCCAAGCAGCTCGCGGATCAGCTGGGCGTAGAACTTCTGCGCTTTGACATGTCCGAATATATGGAGAAACACGCGGTCTCCCGTCTGATTGGCGCACCTCCGGGCTATGTCGGCTTTGATCAGGGCGGGCTTTTGACCGACGGCGTCGACCAGCACCCACATTGTGTTCTGCTTCTGGATGAGATCGAGAAAGCGCACCCGGACGTCTTCAACATCCTGCTGCAGGTGATGGACAATGGTCAGCTGACCGATCACAACGGCCGCACGGTGAACTTCCGCAATGTGGTGCTAATCATGACCTCCAACGCCGGTGCCGCCGATATGGCGAAATCAGCAGTGGGCTTTGGTCGTGATCGTCGAGAAGGCGAAGATACCGCCGCGATCGAACGCACCTTTACGCCGGAATTCCGCAACCGTCTGGATGCGGTGATCTCCTTCGGTGCCCTCCCGAAAGAGGTGATTCTGCAGGTGGTCGAGAAATTCGTCCTTCAGCTCGAAGCACAGCTGATGGACCGCGACGTTTCGATTGAACTGACACGACCAGCTGCCGAATGGCTCGCCGACAAAGGCTATGATGAAAAAATGGGAGCGCGCCCATTGGGCCGCGTGATCCAGGAACACATCAAAAAGCCTTTGGCCGAGGAGCTTCTGTTCGGCAAGTTGACCAAGGGTGGATTGGTCAAAGTTGGGATCAAGGACGGTAAGCTGGATCTGCGTATCGAAGGCCCTGACAAGCCACGTATTTCCGGCAAAAAACCTCCGCTGTTGACCGCGGATTGATCTGATGAAACAGGCATGGGCGCTTGCCTGCGCAATAGCGCTCGCCTCCCCCCTGGAGGCGAGTGATTTCTCGTTGGACTGGCCCGTGGAGTGCACCTTGGGTGACACCTGCCACATCCAGCAATACGTGGACCACGACACAGGCCCCGGCGCGCAGGACTTCCTGTGCCAGGGACTTTCCTATGACGGCCACAAAGGCACCGACATTGCCCTGCCAACACGGGCAGAGATGGAGGCCGGTGTTACAATCCTCGCGGCAGCACCGGGCACTGTGGCGGGCCTGCGAAATTCCATGCCTGACGCAAGGTTTAGCGAAGAGACCGCCGCACAGGTCCAGGGCCGCGAGTGCGGCAATGGCGTGGTGCTGAAACACGCGGACGGCTGGGAAACCCAATACTGCCACATGAAACAGGGATCCGTTTTGGTCCAACCGGGACAAGAGGTTTCGGCGGGCACACCCCTTGGTGAAATCGGCCTGTCCGGCCAGACACAGTTCCCTCATCTGCACATCTCGGTCCGCCACAACGGTACGGTTGTGGATCCATTTGCGCCTTCGGGTGTCGAAGCGACATGTGCGCCGCCATCTGAAACGCTTTGGTCTGACGTTATTGCATATGAACCAGGCGGCTTTCTCGCTTCCGGTTTCAGCGCCTCCGTACCCGACTATGATGCCATTCGCCAAGGCACCGCAGCGCAGGACCGGCTCACAGCAACTTCCCCGGCTCTGGTCTTCTGGGGCTACGCTTTTGGCGGTCGCCTCGGCGACCAGATCGAGCTTGTGATAACAGCGCCTGATGGCGGGGAGTTTGTGTCACACATCGAAGAGCTGCCCAAACCACAGGCACAGTATTACCGCGCCGCAGGCAAGCGGCTGCGCACCGACAGCTGGCCGCGTGGTAACTACATAGGCACCGCCAGGCTCCTGCGCGCTGGAACAGTGATCGACCAAACCTCCGCAACGATTTCCGTGCAATAGAAGATCGCGCCTGCCTTGCTCGTCAGAGCAAGGCCACGCCCAACCGATGCGCAGCCTCCGTCAGGAGGTTGCACGCAATGGGCGGGAGCCCTGCCCCCTACCCCAGCTGATGCCGTCCACAGATCAGCGTTCGGTGAATTTCAGTTCAATCCGACGGTTTTGCGCACGTGCCTCCGGCGTATCCGCCGGGTTTACAGGCTGGAACTCCCCAAAACCGTTGGCTGCCAGCCGTTCAGGTGGCAATCCAAGGACTTCAACCATATACCGTACCACCGACAACGCCCGGCCCTGACTCAACTCCCAGTTGTCGGCAAACTTCGGGTGGTTGATCACCGGATCATTATCCGTATGCCCATCCACCCTGATAATCCAGTTCAGTCCCGGCGGAATATCAGCCGCCACGCTTTGCAGGATCCGCGCCACTTTGGCGATCTCGGCCCGCCCGGCACCCGACAGGTCCGCGCTCCCCGCGTCGAACAGAACTTCCGATGCAAAGACAAAGCGGTCGCCCTGAATCCGCACCCCTTCCTGATTGCCCAGAACATCCCGCAACCGGCCAAAGAACTCGGATCTATACCGCGCCAGATCCGCGCTCTCCGCTTCCAGTGTTTCCGCCTTCAGGGCCAATGCGGCCTTCTCCTCTTCCAGCCGCTTGCGCTCAGCCTCTTCCAACAGACGGCGTTTCCGCTCCTCAGATGCCGCACGCGCCAATGCGGCGTTCAGATCCTGGCCGAGGCTTTGCAATTGCACGGATTGCGCCACATCGCGCGCCTCGTAATCATCCAACAACGCCTGAAGGCTACCCAATTGCTCCCGCAGTGCTGCAACCTGCTGGTTCAACAGGGCTGTCTCCCTCTGCGCGTCCAACGAGATCGCCTGCTCATCCGCCAAAGCTGCACGGGCCTGTGCCAGTAAGGCCGCGCGTTCATCTGCCAGTGTTCGACTTTGCGCCGCCGCATTTTCAGCCGCGTCCTGACCTTCCAGCGCCGCCAAAAGCCGGGCCTGCAGCAGGTCTTCATCCTGCGCCGCTGCATTGGCGCGTTCCAACTCCTCCAGAGCCATCAGAAGGCGCGCTTCAATCTCGGCCCGCTGGTCCTCGGTTGAAGTGGTCGAAGCCCGCGCCGCCACCAGATCCGTCTGCGCCTGCGCCAATTGGGCTTCAAGACTTGCCTTGGCCGAGGCGAACTCGGTCTCGGCATCGGCCAGCTCCGCACGCAGGCGCTCTTCCTGCTCTGCCGCATTTGAGGCAGCCTCAGCCAGAGCTTGCTCATAGGCCCGGACCGCGCTGTCCCGGTCTTCATTCAGGCGGGCAATCTCTTCGTCAAAAGCGCTTTGCGTTTGCACGGACTCGGCGGCCTGCTGGGCCAGCTGACGCTCCAGTTCCTGCTGGATGCGCAATGCCTCTGCCTGCGCTGCATCAAGAGCGCCCTGCAATTGCTTCTGGCTCTCTGCGCCCGAGCTGCGGACACGGTCCAGTTCCGCCTCAAGAGCAGAGACACGCGCTGCCGCCTCGGATTGGGACACTTCCATCTGCGCCAGAACCCGCGTCAGCCGTTCGGCCAGGACATCGCGCTCTTTTGCCTGCGCCTTGGCTGCTTCCAACGTGCCCAGCGCCTCTGCCAGTTGGGAATTCAACTGACGACGTGCCGCATCCGCGGCCGCCAGAAGGGTCAGTGTATCCTCAGCCTCCTGGCGCTGCTGTTCCAGCGCAAGTGTCATGGCTGTCAACTCAGCGTCCGCATTTGCCAGCTTGTCCCGTAACGCTTGCGCAGCAGCGGCTTCAGCCAGACGGGCCGCCTCCTCTTGGCTCAACTGCTCCTGCAACCCCGCAATCGCCTCGGACTGGACGGTTCCCTGGGTTTCAAGATCCGCGATCAACGCTTCCAACGCCTCTCGCTTGGCAGCTGCCAGACGCGCGGTTTCGATCTGGGCATCAATTTCCTGTCGCGCGGTTGCCAGAGCAAGGCTCAAGGCATCCTGTTCGCTCACTAACTCGCTTTGACGGGCCTGAAGATCATCCCGTTCAGCCGCCAATGCAGAAACCTGACGCTCAGCTTCATCGCGGCTGGTGATCAACGCTGCGACCTGCGCTTCAAATGCAGTGATCCGGTTTTGCGCGATTTCCAGTTCCGAAGCTGTCAGATCCCGTTGCGCTGACACATCCGCCAATTGCGCCTGCGTCTGGCTGAGCAGCGACCGGGTTGAGTTCAACGTCGCATTCAGCGCCCCGAGCCGGGTTTCCAGCTCTGTCTTTTCCCGTTCTTCCAACCCCAGCGCCTGGGCCAGCGCACTGACCTCATCGGCAAGCTGTTCCAGACGGTTCTCCTGACCGGAAATCGTCTCTTCCTGCCCAGAAATTGTCTCGCGCAGGACAAACTGCACCATCATGAAAATGGTGAGGACGAACATCAAAACCAGCAAAAGGCCGGTCATCGCATCCACAAATCCGGGCCAGATCGAGGCCTGGAACCGCTGACCGGTGCGCCGCGACAGGGCCATGGGTTACGCCCCCTCAGACGGTGTCTGTCTCGACCGGCCTCGCGGAGTGGCAAACGCCTTGACCAACAGGTCGATATCCTTGCGCAGCTCTGCCAGGCTTTCCTGACGGCCCGCAGACATTTCCTCGAGGATCCGCAACATCTGCACATCAATCGACCGCAACCGCATGCGGCTTTCTGCATCGATGCCCACATCCCCCTGTGCCCGCAGAATTTCGGTCAGGGCCTCCTGTCCCACGGCCACGCGCTCAATCGCCGCAGAGACGGACTCGGTGCGGTCCTGCCGCTGGTTCATGTCGGAAATCACGTTGATCAGATCATTCATTCTCTGATCCAATTTACCTCGCGCCTCGGCCGTATCCATAAACATCTCTTGCAGCGCTTCCATCTGTTCGGCCATTGTGTCCAACACCTGGCTGACAGCTCCCCCTTCGCTGCCTGCATCCTCGGACGACAGGCTGACGCGGGTGAAGGAGGACAGCCATTCCTCCAGCTCACGGTAAAACCGGTTCTGCCCGTGCCCTGCAAACAGTTCCAACAGGCCAACGATCAGCGATCCCGCAAGCCCCAAAAGCGAGGACGCAAAGGCCACGCCCATGCCCCCAAGCTGAGATTCAAGCCCGCTCATCAAACGGTTAAAGACCGCAAGGCTTTCCTCTCCCTCACGCGGGGCCAGACTGCGGATGGTATCCACCACCGCCGGAACCGTGGTGGCCAAACCGTAGAATGTTCCCAGAAGGCCCAGAAAGATCAGGAGGTTCACGATATAGCGGGTAATCTCGCGGTCTTCGTCAATGCGGGTTGCGACCGAGTCCAGAATGGACCGGGTCGAAGACGAGCCAAGCTGCATCCGCGCGCCACGTGAGCGCAGCAAAGAGGCTAAAGGCGCCAGCATCGACGGCGGGCGGTCGCCGTCATAGGTTTCGCCGCTGGCAAAGCGTTCGATCCAGCGCACCGACCCGATCAACTGCACCACCTGCCAGAAACAGGCCAGCACGCCGACCACAAACACAAACAGGATAAACCCGTTCAACCAGGGGTTCGCCTCAAAAACCGGAAGCACCCGCGGCAGCGCAACAAAGGCTCCAAATCCAGAGAGCCCCAGCGCGATCAACATCATGATCACCTGCCGGACGGGTTGAGAAAACTGTGGCCTCGCCTCGCGCTCTTTTTGCGCCATAGGGTCTCGCTCCTGACACCTGTTACTGCTCGTTGTCCCGAGCCGAGCCTATAGGGAAAGAGCTTTCAGAGCCAAGTGTTTATCGTGCGTTTACGCCCTCAATTGCCGCACGCGCGCCGCCAACCAGTTCAGATCGTCATCTTCCAAGCCGATTTCAGCCAGATGCTCGGCCGTATTATAGAGATATTCTGTATTTGGCCCCCGTCCGCCGATGGCCCGTGCAATCACTTGCGCCTGGCTCTCCAATGGCATGCCGCCGCAGTACTGGACATGATCTGGGTCTATCACATAGGTCACCGCTTCGACCTGGCTGCCGTCCTCAAGCTCCACATGGAGATCACGTTCCACATAGGCCGAAGAAATCAACTCACGCTCACGCAGCTGCTCCAGCGTCACTTTTTCGTGTCCCGGCTCCACAGCCAAGGCCATCCCGGTGCAATGGGCGCCCTTGACCTCATCAAGAGCCAGAACCAGACCGGGGTTTTCCTCCGTCCCGCGATGGTGGATCGACCACATGCAGAAAGACCGCGCAAATCCATGCAAGGTTGCCGCGCGCTTCTGTGCCACCGGAAACCCCGGGTTCCACAGCAGCGATCCATATCCAAATACCCACATCGTCATGTCGTTACTGGTCCTTTCTGACTGCACCTTATAAACAGCATTTCAAAGCTGCGAAAAGGGGGGCGTGATATGCGCCGGGTGATCAATTGGCTGCTGGTGATCTGCGTTTTGTGGAGCGCCTACTGGGGCGTGGCAGCATGGGCCTTGCGTGAGGGCTTTACGGCCTGGTTTGCGGAACGTATCCGCGAGGGCTGGCATGCGGAATATGATGGGTTCGAAACCGCTGGCTATCCGCTCCACCATGAGACCCGCATCCTCAACCCGGTGCTGGCTGACCCGGGCACCGGAACAGCCTGGAGTGCAGATTGGATCGCCTTTCACAACGCGGCAGTTTCCCCTGCCCACCAGGGGCTGATGTTTCCCGCCACGCCTCAGCGGTTTTCCTATTTCGACAAAACCTTGACACTGACGGCCAAAGACATGCGCGCCAGCCTTGGACTTGCGCCCGGCCGTGCGCTGGCGCTTGAACATATGGATCTGGTGGCCGGCTCCTGGCAAATTGATACCGGGAGCGAGCCGCTCTTTGGCGGCCAGGCCGTACTGCTGCGCATGGCCGAGACGGACGACGGCGCGCGCTCCTATGACCTGCAGGGCAATATCCCGGAACTGGAGCTTCTTGGGGCCACGCGCAGGCTTCTGTCTGCCAGCCAAGGATTGCCGGAACATTTTGAGGCTCTGGAGTTTCGCGCAACCGCAACCTTTGACACCGCCTGGGACCGCCGCGCGCTGGAATTGCGCCGCCCTCAGCCCCGCCACATTCACCTGCAAGACGCCCGCGCCCAATGGGGACCCATGCTCCTGCGCGCATCAGGTGAGCTGAGCGTGGATGAAACCGGCCAACCCGATGGAGCGGTCACGCTTCAGGCCCAGGACTGGCAGCGCATGTTGACCCTGGCAGAGGAATCCGGCTTCCTGAACGCCAGTCTGCGAAACAACGTGGAACAGGTTCTGACACTCCTGGCCGGACGCGGCGGCCATCCTGACCGGCTCGAACTGCGGCTCACATTTGTACGCGGCAATATGATGCTTGGTCCTTTGCCTCTGGGGCCCGCCCCGCGCATTCTTTTACACTGATGCGGCCCGATTGGGCGGCTGCAGTCCCATTTGGCTGAAACAGGCTGCTGCTTGCCACCGGATGCGACCGCATCGCGCCTTTGGCGCGATGCCACGCCCAAGGCTGTAATGGGCCGCAAGGCCCCTTCAGGCGCGGGAGCTGCCCGGTGCCTTTACTGCTTTTACCGGCAATATGGGCCACCTCGGTGGCGCGCGGTGTCCAGATGGAAATGATCTTGATGATAACGGTCCGCCCTTGGCCCTAATACCGTGCCAAACGGTCCACAGGCCGCTTTCCAGGCCTTTTCCAACCGCTTACGGGACTTGCGATGTTTCCAACCTTCCAGAACGGTTACAACGTCTCCATTCTTCAGGATAAACCCAGAAATATCGATCGCCTTGCCGCGCCCATGTTCCGAGATCTTGGCACCGGGGCGATTGTTGCGGGTCCGGCAGGCATAATGGGCCGCAACCCGCAGCCCTACCACATCCTTGCGAAAGGCCGGCTGCACGCCGTTCTCCACCCATTTCTTCAACGCATGAGCAGTGTCGCAGGTCATGACCGACTGCTGACTGAGGCTCACACCGGAAATCGCGCGCACCCGCACGGCATCCTGTGCACCGCAGCCATTCAGACGCCCGGGCACCGCACCCACCTCTTCGCCCTGAATATCTATGTCACCACAGACCGAAGCCTTGCGCCGTTTGCGATTGCCAAACAGAACCGGCTCCACCAGATCCGGCAAAACCATGCGCCCATCAATCCGGTTGGGCAGTTGCCATGTGAAGTCGCCTGCGTCAGACGGGGCGGCCCCCAACTGATCCGCCGCGACAGACCCCGCCCCCAGAACCACGGCCAAAACTGCGGAAGCAACCAAATATCTCATCACGTTTTCCGCCCAAAATTCGGTGCCGCCGTATCCTGACCGGCCTCGATAATGCCACGCCGGATTGCACGGGTGCGGGTGAAATAGTCATGCAAATGCTCTCCGTCACCGGTGCGGATCGCCCGCTGCAGCGCAAAAAGCTCCTCGGTAAAACGCCCCAGGATCTCAAGCGTTGCGTCCTTATTGGTCAGGAACACATCGCGCCACATGGTCGGGTCCGATGCTGCAATCCGGGTAAAATCCCGAAACCCCGCAGCCGAATATTTGATAACCTCGCTATCCGTCACACGCCGCAGGTCATCCGCCACGCCGACCATTGTATAGGCAATCAAATGCGGCGCATGAGAGGTCACCGCCAGCACCAGATCATGGTGGTCCGCGTCCATCTCATCCACATTGGCCCCCATCCCTTCCCAAAGGGCGCGCAGGCGCGCGGTTGCGGCAGGGTCGGTGCCCTCCACCGGCACCAGAATGCACCAGCGATTATCATAAAGTTCAGCAAAGCCCGATTCCGGACCGGAATGTTCCGTCCCTGCCAGCGGGTGGGCGGGGACAAAATGCACACCCTCCGGCAGATGCGGCATTACATCCTTGATCACATGCCCCTTGACCGAGCCCACATCCGACACGGTTGCCCCCGGTTTCAGATGCGGCGCGATTTCGGCGGCCACCGCGCCCATTGCCCCGACCGGCACGCAGAGAACCACCAGATCGGCGTCCTGCACCGCCTCAATTGCGCTGTCACAGACCCGATCACACAGGCCAATGCGGCGCGCAGTCTCGCGGGTTTCGCCGCTGCGGGCAAAGCCTGTGACTTCACCGGCCAGACCACCGCGTTTCATGGCCCAGAACATCGACGATGCGATCAGCCCCAGGCCAATCAGCGCCACGCGCTCATAAACAATTGTTGTCATGCGCGCGCGCCTTCCTTGAACTCTTTTATGACTGCCGCAACGGCGCGGGTGCTTTCTTCATCGCCCACCGTGATGCGCAATCCATCAAGAATGCCATAGCCTGCGACCTTGCGCACAATAATGCCGCGTGACTGCAACAGCGCGTCGCAGGCCTCTGCCTCTTGTTGGTTGGCAAACCTGGCCAGAATGAAATTGGTATGGCTCTCATCCGAAGGCACCCCCACGGCAGCCAGCTCAGCCGCCAGCCAGTCTCGCCATCTGGCGTTTTCGCTCTGGCACAGCTGCAGATAGTCGCGGTCCAACAGCGCTGCCTCGGCCGTGGCCAGAGACAGGTTTGACAGGTTAAAAGGCTGGCGCACCCGGTTCAGAACATCAATGATCTCTCGCTGTGCATAGCCCCACCCCACACGTAATCCCCCCAACCCATAGATCTTGGAGAAGGTGCGCGTCATGATGACATTGGGATGTCTGTCCACCAGCGCAGCACCTCCGTCAAACGGCTCCGCCCCGCGCACAAACTCCGCATAGGCCCCATCAATCACCAACAGGATATGTGAAGGCAAAGCCTCTGCCAGGCGCGCGACCTCGCTCTCGGGGATCATGGTGCTGGTGGGATTGCCCGGATTGGTCAAAAAGACCAATCGGGTCTGCTCCGTCACCCCGGCCAGGATCGCATCGACATCCACCCGGCGCTCCTTTTCCGGGACACAAACCGGGGTTGCCCCCGCCTGCCGGGCCAGGATCGGGTACATGGAAAACCCGTGTTCCGTATAGATCACCTCATCCCCCGGCCCGGTATAGGACTGGGTGATGAACTGAAGAACCTCGTCACTGCCGACACCGCAGATCACACGATCCGCGTCCAGCCCATGGACCTCTCCGATGGCTGCGCGCAATGACGCGTGATCGGTCGAAGGATATCGATGCAGATCGGGTGCGGCGGCCTGTGCGACAGCAATGGCCTTGGGACTTGGGCCAAGCGGGTTTTCATTTGCGCTGAGCTTGATAACCCGCTCTTGGCCCGCCACATGGGATTTACCCGCCTGATAGAGGGCGATATCCATGATTCCGGGCTGCGGTGTGATCTGCGTCATATGCTTGGGCTCCTTTGATCGACCCACTCATATCGCCACCGCAGCCGATGGAAAAGCGGCAAGACTGCGCGCCCTAGCCCGCTTTGGCCATTTTTTTCAGTTCTGCATCCGCTTTTTTCTGGATCATGGCGGCAATTTGTTTGCGCAGGTTGGCGTCTTTGCGCATCGCCTCCTCCATGGATTTCTGCATGGATTTCCCGGATTTGCTGCCATCAGACCCGCCCAGAATATCGTTTGCAAACTGGATGATCGTCTTGCTGTTCACGGAATCGGCAATGTCCTTGTAGATCTTTGGACCGTGTTTTTCCGCAAAAGCCTCAACCACATCCGGCCCGTATTTCTTGGCCAGTTCCTTTTTGACCATGCCGTCCATCGTCGAAGGGATCATCTTTTTCAGCAGCCAGTTCTGAGTATTGGACATATAGCTGCCCGCAAATTCGCTGACGTTTTTCATCGGCGCGGCTTTCATCAAACCACCGGTCAAAGTTTTGACAATGGCGTCCAGAACTTCCTTTTGGTTGGGGGGACGCCCCTTTTCCACCAGAGGTTTGAACAGCATAATCGCCTCTTTGGCGGCGTTGTTGATCAGCTCTTGTCCTACCGCAGTGGTGAACATTTTCTCCATGAACTGGGTGAGCGCCTTTTGCGAGAAGGTCTGGAACGCTTTGGAAGGCAATTGCGCGGCAACCTTACCCGCAATCCCTTTGAGGAAAGCCCCGCCCAGTTTCCCGCCAGCCGCACCGGCCAGAGCGGCAAAGAAGGTATCGGTTGCAACCTTCTTGGCCGCGCCCTCCCATGTCACCTTGTTGCCCGCCAGATATTCCCCAAACTGACCGGCACCGGATTTCATCGCCTCGGTGCCCGCTGCCGCAATGGCATGGGCTTTCCAGGGGTCCATCCCCTTGGTCGCCATCAGACGCGCGGTGGCATAGACCTCGATAATGGTGAATGATGTCTCGCGCACGATTTCCAGGGTGAAAATCGCCTTGCTGGCCGAACCGATACGCGCGTCAATGAACTTCTGAAACGCCTTCTGCCCGTCGTTATAGGCCCGCGTCGCCTTGGCATCCTGTTTCTGGACCTTCTTCCAATCCGGCCTGTCGCGTTTGACCAAAGACTGGAGCGAAGAGGCCTCGGAACGCGCCTTCAGAATGGCACTCCAGGGCGGATCGGTGTCGCTGTTGACGGTCGACATGGTGAATTCCACAATCGCCATCATCATACCGTCTTCGGCCTGACGGGTCTTTTCCACATCATTGCAGAAATCGACCCAGGTTTCGGCCTGACCGTACATCATATTGGCCTTGGACAGGATCTCGTGGCGCAGGGCTTTTTCACCGGCCAGGAATTCATCGACCTTGACCTGCTTGGTTTTGCCCTCTTCCTTGATCTCATAGACTTCCACCTTCTGGTCGTCCGCAATCATCTTCTGCAATTTCGGCAGGCCGGTCTTCCAGGTGCCAAGGCCCGGATCCACGATCCCGTCGGGCTTCTTGTATCCAACCTTCTTGGACTGAAAATCCCGGATCAGCTTGATCAAGCCTGCATCGCATTTGCCCGAGATCTCGATATTGGAATAGCCATTCGCCTTGAGCATCAGCCGCACCATCTTCACATCAGAAGGTGCGTTTTTCACCGGTTTGAACTTGCTGGTTCCGGTCTTGGGATCGGTTTTTGTAATACGGTTTTTGTCCCCCACAGGGGCCGAAAGACTGAGCGCCATAACAATGCTCCACACATTAACAAACGGTGAAATGTTGCCATGGTTTTTTTATTCTGTCACCTCTTGCTTCAGGGGAATTTTATTGCCCGCGCACCCCTCAGCCTGCAGCCTTGAACCGGGCAGTGGCCGGATCCGCACGATACGCCGGGCACAGCTGATCCACCTGCTCTGCCAGCTCAATCACTGATCGCAGTACATATTCCACGGTCTCAGGTGACATCAGATAAGAGAAGTTGAGCCGCACCCAGCCCGGTTTTTCCAGCTCCTGCCCCGCATCCAACCGTGCAAACAGCGCCTCAGATCCGTTTGCATCAATGCCCAGAAGCCGGTGTGCGTAAGGGCCTGCGCAGGCACATCCTCCCCGCGCCTGAATGCCGTAGATATCGCTCAGCATCCGGGTAAAGAGCTGCTGGTGAACCGGCGTGCCGCGCGGATCGCGCACCGCAAAGGAGAAGATCGGAAGACGCTTGGCCTCTGGATGCCCCAACAGGGTGATCTGCGGATGATCCGCCCAGGCCGCACGGGCCATCCCGGCATATTTCTCTTCGATCTCAGCGATGGCTCTGTGACCCACGGCGTCCTTGACCAGAAACGCCAGCGCCGCACGGATGTCACCAACGACATTGGGCGTGCCCGCCTCTTCACGCGCGGCCAGATCAGAACTGTAATCATGACGCCAGGGCGAGACAAAGCGCACAGTTCCCCCACCCGGCCAGCTTGGCGTTTGCCGGGTCACCGCGGATTGATTCACGATAAACACACCTGATGCGCCCGGCCCACCCGCAAATTTATGAGGGGACACAACGACCGCGTCTTTACGCACCGCTCCGTTTGCGCCCATGTCGATCGGCACATATGGGCCCGCCCCCGCATAATCCCAGACCACCCGCGCGCCGTGGGCCCGCAGCAGGCGCGACACCGGATCCGGGTCGGTCACAATTCCCGTTACATTGGACGCGGCAGAGAAACTGCCGATCTTGAGGTCCGCATCCTGATGCGCCTCCAACGCCGCCTGCAACGCCAGCAGATCCACGCCCCCGGTATCGGCTTCGGGGATCTCGACAACCTCCGCACGGCTCTCCCGCCAGGGCAAGATGTTGGAGTGATGTTCATAAGGCCCGATAAACACAACCGGGCGCGCGGCCTCATTCACCCCAAAGAGGCTCACCAACCGGTTTAGCCCGGCCGTGGCCCCGGATCCGGCAAAGACCACCGTATCCTCTGCCATTGCGCCACAAGCTGCGCCAATTTCTGCCCGCGCCGCACGGCGCATCTGGGTCATGTACTCGCCGCAAAACGACGCCTCGGTATGGGAATTTGCGTAAAACGGCAGTACCTCGGCCGCGATGAACTCTTCCACAACCCGCATCGCCCGGCCCGAGGCGACGTAATCCGCATAGACCAGCGGCACATCTCCATTGAGACCAGGGATCTTTGTGCCTTCACCAATGATCTCATCGCTCAGGGTTCGGGCCGCGACATGCTGGGCCAGTTTGGCTTTGAAGGTGGTAAAGGACATCGGTGTCTCCGTTCTGGTTCCAGCCATAATGACACCCTTTGATTTAGAAAATGCCTCATATTTATCGTTGAATTCACCGGACTATCGTTCATATGATTGCCAATGAGCGAAAAAATAGATCAGATTGACCGCGCATTGCTAAGGGCCCTGCAAACGGACGCCAGCCTGTCCCAGCGGGAGCTGGCCGAAAAGCTGAACCTGTCGCAAAACACCTGCTGGCGGCGGCTGCGCGCGCTGGACGAGGCAGGCGTTTTACAAGGCACCACCGCCCGGATTGACCGGCAAGCGCTGGGACTGGATCTGGTGGTTTTTGTGATGTTGCGCACCCGGCACCACTCGGCGGAATGGCTGGCCGCGTTCAGACGACACGTGCTGACCATCCCCGAGGTGGTCGATTTCCACCGTATTGGTGGCGATTATGACTATCAGCTCAAGGTCGTGACCCAGGATATGCCCAGCTATGACAAGGTCTACCAACGGCTGATCGCCGGGGTAGAGCTGGACAGCGTGACGTCTTACTTCGCGATGGAAGCGATTGCGGAAGGGCGCCCTCTTCCGCTGTAATATCTTGACCGTAAAGGCTTAATGACCAAACGCGCTGTCCGGCATCCACTTGGGACGTTTGCCTTGAGGCCCCATCCGCATATGCAGACATGCCGTATTTGTGCGCTGGAAATACAGTGCTTTCAACGGATACCACCCGGCCTTGGGCACCTCGACATCCACGGCAAAGGTCTCTTCACAGGGTTGCCGCCCGTCAAATTCTCCGACGGTCTGGCCCCCAACCGTGGCACGCAATCCATCGTTGGTCAGAAAATCAATGGTATATAGGCCCGGCGCATCAAACCGCACATAACCGGAGATATCCGCAACCACACGCTCCGCACGTTTGGAGGTCATCACCTTTTCGCCAATATCCGTATCCCGATGATCCAGCCCGGCAATTGGAGCGCCCTGTTCAACCTTGTAGCGCAGAGCATTTTCGGCAGACTTCAAGGTTTTTACATCGGCGGGATAGGCATAACGCACCGCCAGACCCGGTTTCAGATTTGTAGGCTGCGGATCCGCGGGCTGCAGTTTCAGCGCTCCGGCGACGGCCATCTGCGCGCACATCCCCAAGGCCAGACCCAAAGCCAGTTTCATGACGTTCATTGTAATTCCCCGTTGTCTTGGGCGCTTGTGACCCAACCGTCCAAAGCTGAGGCGCCTCTATTACACCAACGCAAAAACTCTATGAAAATTTGATCCGACTTGGCAATCGCAATGATCCATTCCCCTGTGTTTCCACACAAAAAAGGGCCGCCCACTGGCGACCCTTTGGAATGTCTTGCATTTTCGGCGAAGATTAGTTCTTCGCGTAGAATTCAACAACCAGGTTCGGTTCCATAACAACCGGGTACGGAACATCCGACAGGCCCGGTGCGCGAACGTATGTCGCGGTCAGTTTGGAGTGGTCAACGTCGATGTAATCCGGAACGTCACGCTCTGCCAGTTGAACAGCTTCCAGAATGGCGGCCATTTGCTTGGACTTTTCGCGAACTTCGATTACGTCGCCTTCTTTGACGCGGTAAGACGGGATGTTCACCTTCTTGCCGTTAACCAGCACGTGGCCGTGGTTCACGAACTGACGTGCAGCAAAAACGGTCGGCACGAATTTCGCGCGGTAAACAACTGCGTCCAGACGGCGCTCCAGCAGACCGATCAGGTTTTCACCGGTATCGCCCTTTACGCGCTCAGCGTCGGCATAGATGCGACGGAACTGTTTCTCGGTCAGGTCGCCGTAGTAGCCTTTCAGCTTCTGCTTGGCACGCAGCTGGATACCGAAGTCGGACAGCTTGCCCTTGCGGCGCTGACCGTGCTGGCCGGGGCCATATTCACGACGGTTCAGCGGGGACTTCGGACGACCCCAGATGTTTTCGCCCATACGGCGGTCAATTTTATACTTGGCAGCGGTACGTTTAGTCATACGCTGATCTCCTTCGATGTAACGAGGCCAAAGCTGGCCACTATGAAGGGCGTTGTCCTCTTGAACGAACTCAAAACTTGCGCTTTGAACCACATCCATGACAGGCATCCCCTTGCGGGGGCCACCAACACCAATGAAGTCGCGCTTCTATAGGATTGCGGGCGGGTGTCAACAGCCTTCCTGCCCGCAAGCGCAATTATCGCATCAGACCGCAACCATGGCCATGTGGCTGGCCAGGTTGCAAATCAGACCTCAGGCCGCCTCATGCAGCAGGATCGCCGCCTCTGACGGGTTCAGATTGCGGCGGACAAAGCCGCCAAACCCCATCGGGTTGTCCTGCACATCGGGCAATTCCGCCAGCAGGCGCTGACGATCCCCCACATCCAGCGCATCCAGCGTGGCCGACGCCGGGTGAAAGCTCTCTGTCTCCACCCCATTGGCCCAGACCACTTGATGGCCATCCAGCAGCATATGAATATAGGTCACCTGCCGCACCTGATGATCCACAAGAATGGTCCGGTTATTGATCAGATCCCGCGCGGCCACCATGACCTCGGGTGTGTTGAACAGGGCCTGCACATGCGCCCCCTTGATCAACATCCGATGTTCCGGAGAGACCAGCAACTCTTCTTCGGGCCGTTCAATCCCAAGAGCCCCAGCCCGAATGCGCACAGGCCGCAGGGACGGCATCACATAAAGCCGCGCCCCGCTCATCCGGCGCCCCCCGATCCATCGCAAGGGCTGAGCTCCGTTATCGCGGGTCTCGACCATATCGCCTTCGCGCAGATCTTCGACGCGGCGCGCCCCATCCGGCGTGGCAATCCGCGTCCCCGGAGTGAAACAGATCACCCCGTTGCGCTCTGTCACCGCCGCCGAGCGCAACGGGTCCAATTTGATTTCAACCACCCACAGCTCCTGTTCACGCGGCGGCACAGCGCCCAGAAACAGAACCAGCGGTAATTGCCCCGGCCCCACGTCAATCAGGGTTACGGAAAAACTCTGCACCCCGTTGGTCACCACAAAGGAGCTGTCGCGCAAAGATGACACGTCCTGCCCCAGCGCCACGTCAGGAACCTGTGCGCAGGGTGTTCCTATCATTTTGCGCACGATTTTTGCCGCGCGATGGCGCGTCAGGTCTTCGCTCTCGTTCGCATCCAGCCGCAGTCCGGTTGCAGGCCCATCCACCCGCACGACATCCCCATGCCATACCCAAGCCGAGCCAACCTGCAGCCTATCAGGTGTGGCCGCGGGAAGCCCGTCTATATCTGTCTGCGACCAAGAGATTACAAACGCGCCGTCCAAGCCCGCTCTCATCTGCTCTAATCCTGCCTCGGTTTATATTTATTAACGAGAAGTTAACAAAACACCCTGCCCGGACAAATATTCGTTTTTGGTGATTTTACTAAGCGTGGCGCGAAAGCCGCAATGCGCCTCCAGTCGCCCCAGAATCCCCTATGGCTCAGGGGAAAACCCGCCCGGTTGGCTTTTGAAGAAAGCCAAAGGAACGCCGCTTTTGGCCATGGCACCGCGCAAAACCTGACCAACAAAGATCATGTGATCACCGCCATCATAGGCCGCATAGCGCTTGCATTCGAATCGCGCCAAAGCCCCTTCCAGAAGCGGTACGCCTTCAGGGCTCACCGCAAGGTCCAACGGCGCCAGGCAAAAAGCGTCCTTGGCCACCTGCCAACACAGATCCTTTTGGTCCGCCGACAGAATATGAACTGCAAAATGAT
The DNA here is from genome assembly GCF_056159265.1 of Epibacterium sp. ABZ3_068. Taxonomy (NCBI): domain Bacteria; kingdom Pseudomonadati; phylum Pseudomonadota; class Alphaproteobacteria; order Rhodobacterales; family Roseobacteraceae; genus Epibacterium; species Epibacterium sp. ABZ3_068. Next base: position 2,402,317 of record NZ_JBSWUV010000001.1, on the reverse strand, counting down.
CCGCCTGCTCGAAATAGGAAAACCGCCGCGACTTGCGATCGCACGACCACAACAGCAACGGCGGGGCCAGAGAGACCGAAGAAAAACTGTTGGCCGTGATGGCCGCCGGACCATCCTGTGTTGCAACCGTCACTACGGTGACACCGGTGGTGAAACATCCAAATGCATCACGCAACATACGGGCATCGTCGCCTTCTGGCGTGAAATGGGTCACTTCAGTCATAACCGGCCGCTGCTCCAAATCGGTATCGTGGGTTCACCTAAACCAGAAAATCCGAAAAGCTACCAGAGCCACTGCGGGAGAATTCTGCCAATACCATAAGGAACTATACGTAAGCTCCTGCAGGACAAAGCGAACCGGACGAGTTTTGCGCAGTATTTATTCTTCACCCCGACACAAACAGAAAAACACCTGCCCCGGATCCGGGACAGGTGTTTGTGGGCTCCACACGTGCCGCGCTTAGTTTAATCTTGCGCGTATGTTTGTTTCGTATGTTTTTCTTGCTTGTTTGACCTTGTCTCTGTTTGAGACTTCTGGGACGGCGACGTCCCACCAGTGTCCGCCGTCTGGTGTGCTGGGGTATGGGTCTGTGTCGATGACGACGACATAGGGTCCCTTGGCCTTTTTGGCGCGGGTGAGGGCCTGTTCCAGCTCGGCGATGGTTTTGACCTTTTCGGAAGTGGCGCCCATGGCGGCGGTATGGGCGACAAAGTCGATGTCGGAGGGGTTCACATGGTAGCTGTGTTCCAAGAGGTTGTTGAACTCTGCCCCGCCGGTGCCCATCTGCAGCCGGTTGATACAGCCGTAGCCGCGGTTGTCGGTGATCACCAGGGTGATCTTGATCCCCATCATACAGGCGGTGGCCAGTTCCGAGTTGGCCATCATGTAGGAGCCATCGCCGACCATGCAGATCACGTCACGCTCGGGCTGGGCCATTTTGATGCCCATGGCGCCTGCCACCTCATAGCCCATGCAAGAATAGCCGTATTCCATATGATAGGCCCCGGGGCGCGGCGCTTTCCAGAGTTTGTGCAATTCGCCGGGCATGGTGCCTGCGGCACACATCACCACGGTGTCCTCGTTTGAGGCGCGCTGCACCGCGCCGATGACCTGCTGGTCGGTGGGCAGCGCATTGGCCGCCTCCCCTGCAGGCGCGTCACACAGCGGATCCACAGCTGAAAACCAGCTGGTTTTCAGCTCTGGCGACGGCGCCTTGAACACATGTGTTCCCAGGTCCGCACTCAGGGCCGCGCTCAGCTCTGCAAGGCCCACTTTGGCATCTGCCTGCATGGGCAGAGCGCCGTGTTTCACCGCATCATAGGCCGCCACATTGAGGCTGACGAGCTGGCGCTCCGGGTTCTGGAACAGCGCCCAGGAGCCGGTGGTAAAATCCTGGAACCGCGTGCCCACACCCAGAACCAGATCCGCAGCCGCGCAGACCGTATTGGCCGAGGACGCCCCCGTCACCCCCACCGGGCCGAGGTTCAGCGGATGATCCCAGGCCAGCGCAGATTTCCCGGCCTGGCTTTCCACCACCGGGATCTGATGCGCCTCGGCAAAGGCTTTCAGATCCTCGGTTGCGCCCGCGTAATGCACGCCGCCCCCGGCCACAATCACCGGGGCTTTGGCCGCCTTCAGCGCCGCGGCCACACGGGCCAGCTCACCCGCATCAGGGCGAATGCGACGCTGATACCAGGTCTTGGGCTCAAAGAACGCCTCCGGGTAATCATAGGCTTCGGCCTGCACATCCTGACAGAACGCCAGGGTCACCGGGCCGCAATCGGCCGGATCGGTCATCGTGGCAAAGGCGCGCGGCAGCGCGGTCAGCAGCTGCTCGGGCCGGGTGATCCGGTCAAAATAGCGGCTGACCGGTTTGAAGCAGTCATTGGCGCTGATGGTGCCATCGCCAAAATCCTCGATCTGCTGCAACACGGGATCGGGGCCGCGGTTGGCAAATACGTCGCCGGGGATCAGCAGCAGCGGCAGCCGGTTCACATGGGCCAGCGCGGCGGCGGTCACCAGATTGGTGGCGCCGGGGCCGATCGAGGAGGTCACCGCCATGGCGCGCTGACGCCCCGATTGTTTGGCATAGGCAATCGCCGCATGGGCCATGGTCTGCTCGTTATGGCCACGCCAGGTCTGGAAGGTTTCGCGCGCGTCATAAAGCGCCTCACCAATCCCGGCCACATTCCCATGGCCAAAGATCGCCCAACAGCCCGCAATAAAGGGCTCTCCGGTCTCGGTCAGCTGCGCCTGAAGATAGCGCACCATCGCCTGCGCCGCTGTCAGTCGGATCGTCTTGCTCATCGCTCTTATCCTTCGTTACTCGGCCAATGGGCCTTGCCCCGCGCTGTGTCCCAGATCTCACAAAGGCGCTGATATCTGCCCGCCATATCGGCCACCGCATCCGCGTCCGAGATCTCCCCGGTCATATAGGCCTTGGCCGCATCGCCAAAAATGGTACGCCCCACCGCAAAGCCCTTGACCAGCGGATAGGCCGCCGCCACTTCAAAACTGGCCGCCAGTTCCGCCTCGGACGCCGCAAGCCCCAGGATCACAATACCCCGGGTATTGGCATCATTGCGGGTGATCGCCGCCACCGTGGCCTCCCAGGCCGCAGATGTGGTCATCGGCTCCAGCTTCCACCAGTCAGGGTAGACGCCAATATCGTAAAACCGCTGGATCACCTCGGCTGTTGTGGTGTCATTCACCGGACCCGCCTTGGAGGGGATCACCTCCAGCAGCATCTCCAGTCGGTTGCGGCGACAGGCTTCAAACAGGCGTTTGATCGTGTCTTCGTGGTCGGCCTTCATCTCATCCGTATCATCGGGGTGATAAAAACACAGAACCTTCACCACATGTTCCAGCGGCCATTCATTCAGCCCGCCAAAATCGGCGCCGATCTCAGGCTCCAGCCGCAGCGGCCGTGAGCCGGGCCACTCCACCGGGTGGCCGATCCACAACCCCTGGCCTGCCGCCTTGTAAAGCGCATCGCGCCCCAGGCGGCTGTCACACAACAGACCATAGCCGGGCTGCCCTTTGGCCACCGCTGCGGTGGCCTCCAGACACAGCTCCTTGAAGCTGCCGATCTTGGCGTCCGTCGCGCCCTCCAGCTCTTCCAGCTGCATGCGGTGGTCATAGGCAAAGACCCGCATGGTGGACCAGTCGCCCTTGCGGTTGGTGGACCAATGCAGCTGCTCCAGCTCGAGATCCTTGCGCAGCGCCTTCTCCTTGACCCCGCGCTTCAGGAAGAACTGCAACTCCTCCCAGCTGGGATAGGCCGGGGTACAGCCATGGCGGCTGACCGCAAAAGCGCCACAGGCATTGGCATAGGTCAGCGCGGTGGGCCAGTCTTCCCCCTCGATCCAGCCCTTCAGCAGACCGGACATAAACCCGTCCCCGGCCCCCAGCACATTGAACACGTCGATCGGAAAGCCCGGACCGCTTTCGCCGTCATCCAGACTGTCGGGAATGTCACCGCCAAAGGCCACAGCCCCCATCGGACCGCGTTTGCACACCAGCGTCGCAGCCGACACCTGGCGCACCGCGCGCAGGGCCGCAATTGTATCGGTGGTGCCCCCGGCAATATGGAACTCTTCCTCGGTGCCCACAATCAGGTCAAACAGATGCAGCGTCGACTGCAGCTTCTCGGTGACCGCCTGGCTTTCGACAAACCGGCTCTCACCGTCGCCATGGCCCGCAACCCCCCAGAGGTTCGGGCGGTAATCAATATCCAGCGCCGTCTGCGCGCCGCTTTCACGGGCCAGGTGCAGCGCCTTCAGCGTCGCCGCCTCCACATTCGGATGGCTCAGATGGGTGCCCGTGGCCACCACCGCCTTGGCCGAAGCGATAAAGTCCGGATCAATGTCATCCGCGCTCAGCGCCATATCGGCGCAGTTCTCGCGGTAAAAGATCAACGGGAACTGTTCCTGGTCGCGAATGCCCAGAAGCACCAGCGCCGTCAGACGCTCGGGGTCGGTGATCACACCGGTGGTGTCCACCCCCTCACGCGCCAGCTCCTCGCGGATGAAGCGGCCCATATGTTCGTCGCCCACCCGGGTGATCAGCGCCGATTTCAGCCCCAGGCGCGCCGTGCCCGCCGCAATATTCGTGGGCGAGCCGCCGATGTATTTGTTAAAGGAGGACATATCCTCCAGCCGCCCACCGATCTGCGCGCCGTAAAGGTCGACCGAGGACCGCCCGATGGTGATCACATCGAGATGCTTGTGCATGGTCTTTTCCTCTTCAGGACTTCAAAAGTTTCCGTATCCCAGGCGGTGCAGGCTGCGGGATCCGTCCCCGCTGCGCCCGCCCTGGCCCTCTTGTGCCGTCTTTGCGGCGGGGAGAAGCAGCACCCCTCCCCGCGCCCCCGCATCGCCTGCCCTTCGGGAGGAGGGGTCAGGCTGCGGGTTGTCTCTGCCCGATCCGCCGTGTCAGATCGTGCCCTCAAGCGACCCTTCCAGCTGCGCAAGCTCCTGCCCGCCCGCCATCAGATCCTGCAGCTCGTTCGGGGTGATCTCCCCCCGTTTGGCCGTGCCAAGCGTCTTGCCGCGATTAAGAACCGTAAACCGATCCCCCACCGCAAGCGCATGGCGCACGTTGTGGCTGATAAAGACAACGCCCACGCCCTGGTTGCGCACCTTATCGATGGTGGCCAGAACATTGGAGGTCTGACGCACCCCAAGGGCCGAGGTCGGCTCATCCAGGATCAGAACCTTGGCGCCAAAATAAACCGCACGCGCAATGGCAACCGTCTGGCGCTCGCCGCCCGACAACGTGCCAACCGCCTGATCGGGACCGCGCAGGTTGATGCCCATCTTGCGCATCTCTTCCACGCAGACATCATTGGCGTGTTCCACATCAAAGCGCTTCAGCAAACCGCGCCCCTTGGTGGGCTCGCGCCCCATGAAGAAGTTGCGCGTCACGCTCATCAGCGGGATCATCGCCAGATCCTGGAACACGGTGGCAATCCCGGCCTCCATGGAATCGCGCGGACTGTTGAAGTTCATCGGCTTCCCTTCAAAGAGGATCTCCCCTTTGGTGGGTTTGTGAACCCCCGACATCGTCTTGATAAAGGTCGATTTCCCCGCGCCGTTGTCCCCTAGAAGGCAGTGGCATTCACCGGGGCGCACATCAAAGCTCACCCCCGCCAGCGCGATGATATTGCCAAAATGCTTCTCGATGTTCTTCATCTGCACGATCGGAGCCGCAGCATCAGCCGCATCACCGTGGTGGAATGTGCTATCCTCAGTCATATCAGCGCTCCCCTGTCACACGTTTGCGGATCGCATTGTTGAACAGAACAGCAATCAGCAGCATCGCCCCCAGGAAAACCTGGAACCAGTCCTGGTCAAAATCCGTATAGGTCAGGCCAATCACAACCATGCCAAAGATGATCGAGCCAAAAAACGCACCGATCGCAGAACCATAGCCACCGGTCAGAAGACAGCCACCAATCACCGCCGCGATGATCGCCTCGAACTCTTTCTGGAAGCCACGCCGCGCATCGGTCGAACCGGCATCCATCACTGTGATGATCGCCACCAAAGCCGCACAGCAGGCCGTCAGCATAAACAGAGAGACCTTGATCTTGCGCACCGGAACACCGGAATTCGACGCCGCATTGCTGTCCCCGCCCGACGCAAAGATCCAGTTGCCCGCAGGCGTGCGCAGCAGCACATAGGTCGCCGCCAGCGCAATTGCGATGAACCACAGGATCTCAACCGGAATGCCAGGCACCTTGGGCGCACCGCTCTTGAAGGTGGCAATCACACCCGCCTCTGCCAGCCAGGCAAACAGGCCGCCAAAGGCCTCGCCCGAGAACACCGGCGCAAGCCAGTCCCCCTCGATCGCATCGCGCACGCCGCGCAGCTGGGTCGACCCGCCCGTGGCCAGCTTCAGACCCACCAGCGACAGACCCCGCAGGATAAACAGGAACGCCAGCGTCACAATGAAGGACGGAAGCCCCGAGCGCATCACGATATTGCCGTTGATCGCACCCACAAGCGCTGCAAAAACAAAGGTCATCGGGATCGCAACCACCAGAGGCAGCGACCAGTTCACCACACAGACCCCAAAGAACAGACCCGCAAAGGCCACCATCGAGCCAATCGACAGGTCAAACTCACCGCCAATCATCAACAGGGCTGCCCCGATCGCCAGGATCCCCAGCTGCGAGGCAGGGGTCATAAAGTTCATAACCCCCGAGAGGCTGAACATCGACCGGTCCGCCGTGATCGCAAAAAACAGAAATACAAGGACCACGCCCGCGATGGCACCCAGCTCAGGGCGTTTCATCAATTTGGTGAGAAGCGGTTCAGACTTGATCCTCTCATCCCCGGCATCTTGAGTTGTTACACTCATGTCTTCCTCCCAGAGTGAGGAACGGCGCCTGACGCGCCGCTCCGTTTGGTTGCATTCGGATTAAATCCGGCCCGGGCTTAGCGGATGCCCTTGGCCGACAGATCAACAACCTGACCGGCTTTGTCGGCGGTGATCAGGTTCGGACCAGACGGCACATTGCCACCCGGCATCAGACCGTATTTGGCGTGCAGCGCCAGGAAGTTCACCGACAGGTACCCCTGCAGGAACTGTTGCTGGTCAATTGCAAAGGCCGCGTCGCCCGCCATGATCGACTGCAGGAACGGCGCAGACATATCAAACGTGGCAACATTCACATCACGGCCAGACGCTTTGGCCGCCGCAACCGCAGGCTCACCCGCAGTCGACGCTCCCAGCGCCATGATGGTGTCGATGCTCTCATCAGACGACAGCGCCGCCGCAACCTTGGCCTCAACCTCGGTCGGGTCATTGGTCGTCGGAAGAACAGACCCCGTGCCGCCAAATCCCGCAAGGAAACCCTCGCAGCGCAGATCCAGCGCAACATTGCCAACTTCCTGGTTCACACAGATCGCAGAGGTGCCGCCCATGCCCGCAAGCTTCTCGCCCGCAGCCTTGCCCGCGTCATACTCGTCCTGACCCACATGCAGCAGCGCGCCCAGACCCTTGGACACATCAGAACCAGAGTTGATCGAAATCACCGGAATACCAGCCGCAACCGCACGTTCAATCGACGGGCCCAACGCATCCGCATCCGGGATCGAAACAACCAGACCATCCGGCTCCTGGTTCACCGCTGCATCAATCAGCTGCGACATCGCAACCATGTCAAACGTCTCAGGAGAGCGGAAATCAACATTCACACCCGTATCCTTACCCGCTTCCTCAACACCGTTCTTCACAACAGACCAGAACGGATCATTCGCCTGACCATGCGCAACAACAATGATGTCCTGCGCAAAAACAGGCGCTGAAACACTCAACGCACCAGCCGCAAAAACACCAGCCAAAAGTCTCTTCATAACTTGATCCTCCCATGATCAATCAGCGCACAAAAAGCATACGCCAAAAATAACATCAGCCCGCAGATGAAACCCGTGCCAACGCTGCCTCCGGTTTATCCAGAGATCCCTGATCCCGCATCACCTGCGGGACCCTCCAACAGACAGCAGCGCCTTTTCTGCCGGAATGCAGAATCGCCCCCACCGCCTTAATGGAATATTCATTCTATTACGGCAGAAATCAAGTTTATAATTCCATATCGACCTGATCGTGACGCGCCCCTACGGCCACAGCTATCGTTATGGCAAGCGACAGGGTTGCCGAAAGCGCACGAAATGAGCCGAAATCAACTTCGGACACGGACAGAGGCAGCACCCCGGGCAGATGAAGCGGGCTCATGATGGTATCGGTAATCGCAACCACCGGCAGCCCGCGCCCTGCGGCCTCATTGGCCAGATCCACGGTTTCCTGACTATAGGGGGCAAAGGTAATGGCAATCACCGCATCGCCCTGACGCAGTGCACAACGGTGATCAAGCTTTCCGGTTCCGTCATGCAACATCGCCGGAATATTCATCTTCTCAAAGGCATAGGTTAGATAGGTTGCCACCGGAAACGCCCGCCGAAGGCCGATGACATGGATCATCTCGGCCTGACACAATGTCGCCACCGCCTCATCCAGAGCCCTGGCGTCCACTGTATTTGCCAAATTCTCTAATGACATACGCCCTGCGTCGACAAATTCCGCCAAAAGGGCTGATGGGCTACCCGCGCCGCGCTGGCGCAGGTTTACCAATCGGGTCGAATAATCAGGCAGACCCGGCGCATAGGCGGTTCGAAACAGCTTTTGCATGTCACTGTAGCCGGCAAATCCCAGGATCCCGCAGAACCGCATCATGGCCGAAGGCTGGACCCCGGCGCCTGCGGCAAGCTCAGCCACCGTAGAGACGGCAACACGGTCCGCATTTTCTGCGAGATATTCAGCGCATTGACGCATACGTTTGGGAAGATCGGCCGAGACGTCTTTCAAACGCGCGTGAAACCCCTCAATACTGGTCGGGGGGGGACGTATGCCCATGGGCTCCTCCTCAAATCCATTGACAGAACGCAATCAAATACAGATAGCAAATTTAGAACATAAATTCCACCAAAAATCTCGAATGCTTTATGGGAGGAGCAGATGGGAACACCGCTTAAAGTGGCATTGATCGGAACCGGCTTCATGGGGAAAACCCATGCGCTGGCCTGGCGCAACCTGCGTGCGGTCTTGGGAGAGGACCGGCGCGTCGACCTGGATCTGCTGTGCGACACGCCGCTGGAACGGGCCACAGCTTTTGCCGATCAGTTCGGCTTTCGACGCGCGACCGAGGACTGGCAGGCCGCCGTCACCGATCCCGGGATCGACGTTGTCTCGATCACCACGCCAAACCATCTGCACAAGGATATGGCAATGACAGCGATCGAAGCTGGCAAACATGTCTGGTGCGAAAAACCGATGGCGCTGACACAACAGGACGCAGAGGAAATGACCGCCGCCGCAGAGGCGCATGATGTGCGCACCATGGTCGGCTACAACTACATTCACAACCCGGCCTTTGCCCATGCGCAGGCCCTGATCGAGCAGGATGTGATCGGACGAATTGTGCATTTCCGCGGCTGGGTGGACGAGGATTACCAGGCCGACCCAAACCTGCCCTGGACCTGGCGCGCAAAGCTGGCAGATGCAGGGCTGGGGACGCTGGGGGATCTTGGCTGTCACCTGGTCTCTATGGCCTATGGGCTGTGCGGCCCGATCGACAGCCTGATTGCGGATATGCAGACCGTTTACGAAACCCGCCCCCTGCCCGATGGCAGCGGCGCCGCCAGGGTCGAGAACGAAGACACGGCCACTGCTCTGGTTCGATTTGCCAATGGTGTGCAGGGCTCCATGTCGACCTCGCGTTCGGCCTGGGGACGCAAGAACCGCCTGGCCTGGGAGGTGCACGGCACCAAGGGGATGATCTGCTTTGACCAGGAACGTATGAACGAGCTGCAGCTTTACACCAACGACGGCCCCAAGGCGACGCAAGGGTTTCGCACCATCCTGACAGGGCCGGAACATGCGCCCTATGGCCAGTTCTGCCCTGCACCCGGCCACCAGCTGGGGTTCAATGACCTGAAGATCATCGAAGCCGCGCGGTTTGTGGATGCAATCTATGAGGGCACCGACGCCTATCCGGATTTCAAAGCCGCGCTGGAGTTTGAAAAGGTTATTCACGCTATTGCCACCTCCGCCCGCGGGGACGGCACGCGGGTGACGCTGTAAACCTCAGCCAGCCGCCACCTGCCTGACCGGGTGGCGGCTTGACGTAACGGCAAATTTGGCCTCCCGGCCTCGCGTAGATCAAAAAATGTTGACAAGTCACCACATGTTGCCAAAATACTCTTGGCCTGCAGCATGTCCTGCGGGCCCCCGCGGGCCGGGAAAATGTTGTCGCGTGGAGGGCACGTCAGCGCGACTTGCAATGGAGGACGACCATGGGTCCCTTTCCGCATGACGCGCCACAGGCCATTATCGATGAAAACAATGTAGCCGGAACCGACGGGTTCGAATTCGTGGAATTCGCCCATACCGATCCCGGCGCATTGGAAGAGCTGTTTCAGAAAATGGGCTATGTGGAGGTTGCGCGTCACAAGACCAAGGATATTTCCCTGTATCGGCAGGGCGACATCAACTATCTCGTGAACCGCGAGCCGGGCAGTCACGCCGCCGAATTTGTCGAGGCGCACGGCCCCTGCGCGCCTGCAATGGCCTGGCGGGTGGTGGATGCACAGCACGCGTTGAAATGCGCACTGGATTACGGAGCCGAGGAATACACCGGCCCCGGCAAATCGCTGGACGTTCCGGCGGTGGTCGGCATCGGCGGCTCGCTGCTTTATTTTGTCGAAACCTACGGCGACAAGGGGTCTGCCTATACTGCCGAATTCAATTGGCTGGGCGAAGTGGATCCCAAACCCACAGGTGCCAGCTTTTACTACCTCGACCACCTCACGCATAATGTGCAGCGCGGCAATATGTCGACATGGTATGACTTCTATGCCAAGGCCTTCAATTTCAAGGAAATCCGCTTCTTTGACATCAAAGGGCAGCAGACCGGACTGTTCTCGCGCGCGTTGACCTCGCCAGATGGCAAGATCCGCATCCCGATCAATGAAAGCAAGGATGATAAAAGCCAGATCGAGGAATACCTGCGCCGTTACAAGGGCGAAGGCATCCAGCATATCGCCGTTGGCACCGAAGGGATCTATGACGCGGTTGATCTGATTTCGGACAATGGCATCAAGTTCATGCCCAAGCCTCCGAACACCTATTACGAGATGTCCCATGACAGGGTCACCGACCATGACGAGCCGGTTGACCGGATGATGGAACACGGCATTCTGATCGACGGCGAAGGTGTGGTGGACGGCGGCACAACCCGTATCCTGTTGCAGATCTTCTCAAAAACCGTGATCGGGCCGATCTTCTTTGAATTTATCCAGCGCAAAGGCGATGACGGTTTTGGCGAAGGCAACTTCCAGGCCCTGTTTGAATCCATCGAAGCAGATCAAATCCAGCGCGGCGTCCTGAAAGCCGGGAAATAAGACAAAAGCGATGCCCTTGGCCCGACGCCTAGGGCATCATCGCCTGCGAGGTTGGAACCGCCTGCGGGTAGTCCAGCTCTTGTGCAAGATGGCGCGACAGCTTGTCGATCGCACCGGTCAGCCCCGCCAGCTCTTCGGGGCTCAGGATGTCATGAAACATGGCCTGACGCTGGGCAAAGAAAGCCCGCTCCCCCTCCAGCGCAAGGCTGCCTTTTTCGGTCAGGCTCAGCAGCTTGCGCCGCTTGTGGCGGGGATCATCCCGCTCCACCAGAAAGTCACCCTTGCGCAGGGCAGCAACAGACCGGCTGATCTGCGCCCGGTCGATCACCATCAGCCGCGACAGGTCAGCGGCGCTGGCCTCGCCAAAGATATCCAGAACCAACAGGATCCGGTAATCAGTCAGATTCAGGTCCGGATGGCACAGGTTCTTGGCCGAATGATTGTCCAGCAGCTTGTTCAGTCGCGAAATTCGAAAGGACAGATGCTCTTCCAGCCGCACCATCGCCGCAAGCCGCGCCCGCGTTGTCTCAAGATCCGTCATTGTTCGCGTACCACTCCCCAAAACCAACTCAAAAATATTTTTGCGCATCATCTATGATTTCAGGCCATTTCCAAAGGAGAACAACGGGTAATTTCCATACCAACTGTACCGATTACGATACGTTCCCGAATTTAGATCGCCATAAAGTAAAGACTGGCACTATCAGACCGCTGCGATTCTGCATTGCCGCTGATACTGCGACGGCGACACCCCAGTCCAGCGGCGAAAGGCACGGCTGAACTGCGCCCCTTCGCTATAGCCAAGTTGCAGGGCAATCTCGGTCAAGCTGAGCCCCGATTGACCGACCAGGGACAGGGCCCGATCTTTGAGCATTTCATCCACCACATCTCTGAACCGCACCCCTTCGGTCTCCAATACCCGTTGCAGGGTTCGGCGGCTCATGCCCATTTTACCCGCCACCCAATCGATCTTGGGCTGCCCTTCCAACAGGGCAATAGCAGACAGGGCCGCGACACTTTCCTTATGGCTAAGAACATTGGGAATCTTCGGCTCACGGGTGCATTGCGCGCGACAAATGCGCTGGCTCTGGGCACACAGCAATGACGCGTCAAATTCCACAGCCGACACAGCTGAATCGCCCAGAACCGGCGCATCAAAGATCACCTCCAGCTGACGGGCCTGTGCCGCGCCGGTACAGGTGGAATAGATCAGCTCTGGCCGCCATCCCTGCCCCGCATAGGCCCGCACCCCATCCATAAGGTAGCTGACCCCAAGGAGTTCATTCTGAAACCGCCCATCCCGGCCCGGATCCAGGAACTCGATGGACCAACGCGCCCGGTTCCCAATGAGCTGAAACCGCAGCCGGGTGTTGGTCTGCAGATACCGATTCAGCCCGCGATGAGACCGGTCAATGGCGTTGGCCAGTGTGGCACCCCTTGCAACCCATCTGCCAAAGGCACTCAGCCGGTCCATCCGCACCAGCTGCCCCAGCTCTGCCCCCAGAAACGAGGTGCCAACCTCCCGCCCGGCCTCGGATAAAATCCGGAACTGTTCCTGCAACGGCAGCGGCTGATCCGGGTGGTCCAGCAACGCCAGAGGCAGATCGGCACGCTGAAACACACGCGTGATGGATCCGCCGCGATGATCGACAAAATCGGCTATGGGGCCCAATGCGCTTGCGCGGGTATACCCCTTCATCTCCTGCCACCTCCCGCAGGCAGCCTAGCAGCCCACGCCCAGCTTGGGATGCCACGCTTTAGTATGACACCAAATGGTAAGACAGCGCCCTGCCCCCATGCAATTTTGAACGGAGCAAAAAAGGTTTTGCCACAACAGGAGGATAAGATGACAAACCTGACACGCCGCGAAGGGCTTGCCACCATAGGCACCGCAGTTGCTGCCGTCGCCACGGGCGCGAACGCCAGCCAGGCCGCATCCCAGGCGGCGGCTGCCTTTGACCAGTCCAATATCAAATGGAACACCCTCGAAGGGTTTGACCACATCTGGTATCACGTGCTGAACGTGGATCGGGACCTGAAGGTGGTGGATCTCTTGTTGAAATTCGCAGCAAACAAACAGGTTGTGCTGCACAGACACCACGCGGATTACAGCACCTTTATTATCCAGGGGGAGCTGCGGCTTTATAACGCGGACGGAACGCTGACGGAAATCCGTCCCACCGCCAGCTTTGTCGAGAAATCCGCAGGCGGTGCCCCCCACACCGAAGGCGGTGGCGATGTGGACTGTATTGCCTGGTTCAGCAACAAAGGCACCGATGGCGTGATTTATGAAATCCTCGGCCCCAACGAAGAGACGCTGGCCACCCTTGGCCTGCCCGAGTTTGAAGCGCTCTGGCAGGCACAGGAGGAACCTGTGCAACCCATCATTCCCGGCTAATCTCCACACAAACAAGACCATCAGACGGGGCGCAGCCTTGCGCCCCATTTCACAGGTCGCCTGCACTTCGCTCCGCAAAAGCGGCGCACACCCAATGGGCTGCATCTTCAAACTGTTGGAAAAATTTACCGGGTATGTTCGAGTGGCGGGGAGACAGGGATTCGAACCCTGGGAACGCTCTCACGTTCAACGGTTTTCAAGACCGCCGCATTCGACCACTCTGCCACCTCCCCGGTCTGGCGTGGGGTTTATGCGCTGCGCGGAATTGATGCAAGTGGGAAATCAAACTCTGCGCAAATTCATATCCTTGTCACCCAGGTTTGTCAGTTTATTGCCGAGACCTTGGGCATAGGGTTTTCTTGTGCACATCATCTGGCTATGGTGATCGCAAACAATAGAGGCCCAGCTACCGGTTGCATACAGGCATATTGCAGCAGGTCGGCATGACGATCAGGCACGATCGTCAAGCAAGGCACAAAACAGGCAAGGACACTGAGGATGCAGAAGGTCCCTTTTATTACCACTCGTGGCACACATATCGTGGTGTCGCTGGCTCTGATGACGGCACTTTCGGCCTGTCAGACCAGCAGCACGGATCAGCCCTTTGCGGAAGAGCGCCCCGTTGACGCGACCGACGCAGTAGTGACACAGGATGCGGTGGATACCGCCAGCACAGGGGCAGAGCGGGAAAGCTTTGGCAAACGTCTCGGCGCGTTCTTCAAACCCAAGGAAAAAGCCGCCGAGGGCAGTGCAGTCAATACCGCAACCAGCACGGAACTGGTGGAACGCGATGTTGAGGCCCCGGATGTCTTTCAGGTTACCGAAACCGGCCTGTGGGACGGGCGCCCCTCGTTGGGTGGTGTCTGGGTGGCACACCCCGATGCCCGCGACCCGGAACGGGTGATTATCCGCAACAATGCAAACGGTAAATTTGTGATCGGCGCCCTGTTCCGCCGCGAACGGGAAATTCCTGGCCCCCGTGTTCAGATCTCATCTGATGCAGCCGGTGCCCTTGGCATGCTGGCCGGCGCCCCGGTTGAAGTGAACGTGACGGCCCTGCGCAAGGAAGCCGTGGCACAGCCCGCCCCGGCCGATCTCGGCGATGCAAGCGAAGAGGTCGCCCTTGGCGCGCTGGCCCCTGCGCCGGTGGAAACCGCAACGCTGGACCCGATTGCTGGTGCCGCCGCCGCGATCGAAGCCAGCGCGCCCCCGACAGCCGCTGCGCCAAAACCAACAGCCCCACCCGCAGCCCAACCCACTGCCACGCCAAAACCGACTGCGAAATCCTCGCTGGCCAAGCCCTTCCTGCAGATCGGGATTTTCAGCGTCGAGGCAAATGCAAAACGCACCGCAGACGTTATGCGCAACGCTGGTATGATCCCCACCGTTCTGTCCCAATCCTCCAACGGCAAGCCCTTCTGGCGCGTGGTGGTTGGCCCGGCCAAGACCAGATCGGAACGCTCGCAGCTGCTCAAACAAGTGCGCGACACAGGCTATACGGACGCCTATGCCGTCACCAACTGATATCAAAGGGAGACCGCATGTGATCCAGACCATGAAACACCTCGCGTTCAGCACTTTGAAATCCACCTTGACCGTCAGCGCCGCCGCTGGCCTGATGGTCAGCCTCTCAACCCTGTCGGCGGCGGCCTTTGATACCAAGGCGCGCGCTGCCTATGTGCTGGATCAGGCGACCGACACGGTCTTGATGGCCAAGAACGCCGAAACTCCGCTGCCCCCGGCCTCCATGTCCAAGCTGATGACGCTTTACATCGCGTTTGAGGCCCTGCGCGATGGCCGCCTGACCCTGGACGAACAGCTGCCGGTCAGTCTTCACGCCATGAGCTACAAGGGCTCGACCATGTTCCTCAATACGCAGGATCGGGTCCGGGTCGAAGATCTCTTGCGGGGGATCATCGTGCTGTCGGGCAATGACGCCTGTGTGGTGATTGCCGAAGCCCTGTCGCCGGATGGAACCGAGGCCGGATTTGCCCGCTACATGACCGAACGGGCCCGGGACATGGGGATGGATAATTCGACCTTTGCCAATTCCAACGGCTGGCCTGCAGCCGGGCACCGGATGTCTGTGAAGGATCTGGCCATTCTCGCGGAACGCCTGATCGAGGATTTCCCGCAGTATTATCCGATGTTTGCCGAACGCGAATTTCAGTTTGACGGTCGTGCCCCCTCGAACGTGCGCAACCGTAACCCGCTGCTGCGGCTGAACATTGGCGCAGATGGCCTGAAGACCGGACATACCGAGGAAGCAGGTTACGGATTGGTTGGTTCTGCCAAACAAGGGGACCGCCGGGTGGTCTTTGTCCTGTCCGGGCTGAACAGCACGACACAACGCGCCGAAGAGGCAGAGGCGATCGTAAACTGGTCCTTTCGCCAGTTTTCGCAAAAGACCATAGCCAAGGCCGGTGAAGCCATTGCCAAGGCTGAAATCTGGATGGGCGGCGAAGACACTGTTGATCTGGTGCCGCAGGAAGACCTGAACGTGCTTTTACCTGCGCTCCAACGCAACGAACTCCAGGCCGAGGTTGTCTATGACGGGCCACTTCAGGCTCCGATTGCCCAGGGTGATCTGCTGGCAGAGCTGGTGTTCCAGCCCGATGGCCTTCCCGAAATGCGCCTGCCTTTGGTGGCTGCGGCCGATGTACCTGCCGGTGGTTTTCCGGTAAGGGTCAAAACAGCCGCGCAGGTGCTGATCAAACGCCTGCTGGATGGCCCCGAAACAACGTCCCAGTGACCCTAGTGAATTGAACCCGTGACCGCAGAGAATAAAAAAGGCCTGTTCCTGACGTTTGAAGGAATCGATGGCTCCGGCAAATCCACCCAATGCAAACGCCTGGCCGAGGCGCTCTTGGCACGTGGCTATGAGACGGTTCTAACGCGCGAGCCGGGCGGCTCCAAAGGGGCCGAGGAAATCCGCAGCCTTGTGCTGGAGGGAGACCCGTCCCGCTGGTCGGCTGAAACCGAATTGCTGCTGTTTACCGCTGCGCGGCGTGACCATATGGAACGCCTGATTGTCCCCTCGGTGGCCGACGGCAAGGTTGTGATCTGCGACCGGTTTGCCGACAGCACCCGCATGTATCAGGGCGTGTCACGCGGGGATCTGCGCAGCAAGGTCGACGCGCTTCATGATCTGATGATCGGGCGCGAGCCGGATCTGACCATCCTGTTGGACATGGACCCGGAAACCGGTCTTGCCCGCGCCAAAGGCCGCCAGGGTCATGAGGAACGGTTCGAAGATATGGGGCTGGAGCTGCAACAGAAAATGCGCGCGGGCTTTCTGGCTCTGTCGCAGGAGTTTGCAGACCGTTTTGTGGTGATCAACGGCGACCAGCCCGCTGATGATGTGGCTGCCGAGGTTCTGGCCGCCACGCTCAACGCGCTCCGGTGATCGCGGCATGAGCGATGATGACACCCTGCCGCGCGCCGATCAGGCCCCCGGTGCTCCCCATCCGCGCGAAACCTCCCGTCTGATCGGACAAGAGACGGCAGAGCGGGATTTCCTGCAGGCGTTTACCTCGGAGCGGATGCACCATGGCTGGCTGATTACCGGACCCCAAGGGGTTGGCAAGGCCACGCTGGCCTGGCGCATTGCCCGGTTTCTGCTGGCCACGCCAGAGGATGATGGAGGTGGGTTGTTTGGCGCACCACCTCCGCCGACAACCCTCGATATTGACCCGAACCATCCGGTCTGCCACCGCATTCAGGCGCTGGCCGAACCGGGGCTTGCGCCGATCACCCGCAGCTATAATGACCGCGAAAAGCTGCGCGACCAGATCGTGGTGGATGATATCCGCGCATTGAACCGGTTCTTTGGCCTGTCGGCCACCGACGGCGGTCGGCGGGTGGTGATTGTCGATGCGGCGGATGATATGAACACCAGCGCCGCCAATGCGCTGTTGAAAATGCTGGAAGAGCCGCCCGCGCGCACCACACTCTTGCTGATCTCGCACCAGCCTTCGCGCCTGCTGCCCACCATCCGTTCACGCTGCCGCACCCTGCGCCTGTCGCCTTTGGGAGCCGCAGACATGCAGGCTGCACTGGTGCAAGCCGGTGTCGACGTCCCCGAAGGAGCAGACCATCTGAATGCCCTGGCACAAGGTTCTGTTGGTCAGGCAATCCGGCTTTTGTCCCTGGGCGGGCTTGAGATCTATTCCGAATGGGTCCACATCCTGGGGTCCATGCCGCGTCTGGATCGCGGCCGCGCCCTGAAGCTCGCTGAAGCCGCCGGCCTGCCCGGTGCCGCCGCCCGGTTCGAACTGCTGCTGACCCTGATTGAAACCAGCCTTGCCCGTCTGGCCCGCACCGGTGCCACCGGCCAACCTCCCCTGCCCGAAGCCGCCCCGCAGGAGGCCGAGATATTGCAGCGCCTGTCCCCCACCCCGCACAAAGGGCGCGCATGGGCAGATCTTGCGGCCACAGCTTCGGCCCGGTCACGCCACGGTCAGGCGGTGAACCTTGACCCCGCCGCGCTAGTTCTAGATACGGTTTTCAAGATGCAAGACACCGCGTCCCGCCCCTGAACCTTTGGGACGCGAACAGGCGATAACGCCAGGCTATAGAGACAGGCGACAGAGGCAGACGACCCGAATGAGCACCCCCAAGATCACCGACAGCCATTGCCACCTGGATTTCCCCGATTTTGAAGGTCAGCTGGATGAGGTCATCACCCGCGCGGCCGAGGCCGGGGTGGCCCGTATGGTCACCATTTGCACCAAGCTGAAAAATGAACCCAGCGTGCGCGCCATTGCCGATGCGCATGCCCCGGTGTTTTACGCCGCCGGCACCCACCCGATGAGCGTGGCCGAAGAGCCCATGGTATCGGTCGAGGACCTGGTGGCCCTGGCCAAACACCCAAAGTTTGTCGGCATTGGCGAGACCGGGCTGGATTACCACTATACCGCCGAAAGCGCCGAGGTTCAGAAGCAATCACTGTTGATCCACATCGAGGCGGCTCGTCAGACCAGCCTGCCCCTGATCATCCATTCGCGCGCAGCTGACGACGACATGGCCCGCATTCTGAGCGACGAGATGGCCAAGGGCGCGTTTTCATGTGTCATGCATTGCTTTTCCTCTTCACCCGAACTGGCCAAGGCAACGCTTGAGATCGGCTGCTACCTGTCGATGTCCGGCATTGCCGCCTTCCCCAAAAGCCAGGAGCTGCGCGACATCTTTGCCGCCGCTCCCGTCGACCGTATTCTGGTTGAGACCGACAGCCCCTATCTGGCGCCGCCCCCCTATCGCGGCAAACGCAATGAACCGTCCTACACTGCGCTGACCGCCCGTATCGGGGCCGAGGTCTTTGGCATGGATTACGCCGCGTTTGCCGCGCAGACAGAGGCGAATTTTGACCGGCTGTTCTGGAAAGTGGCTGACCACCGGGCGGTGGCCTGATGGCAGAGTTACGTTTTACCATTCTGGGCTGCGGCTCTTCGGGCGGAGTGCCGAGACTGGGCGGACAATGGGGCGCATGCGACCCGGCCAATCCCAAGAACACACGCCGCCGCTGTTCAATGCTGGTCGAGCGTGAGACGGCGGAGGGCACCACCAGCGTTCTGATCGACACCTCCCCTGATATGCGCAGTCAGCTGCTGGACACGAACACCGGACGCCTAGATGCGGTGGTGTACACCCATGCCCATGCGGACCACGTACATGGGATCGACGATCTGCGGATGATCGTTTTCAACATGCGCAATCGCGTACCGGTCTATGCCGATGGGGATACGCAGAACGCGCTCCTGTCGCGGTTTGCCTATGCTTTTGTGCAGCCTGAGGGGTCTTCATACCCGCCGATTCTGGACCTGCACAGCATTGACGGCGCCTTTGAGATCACTGGCCCTGGCGGCACCATCCCCTTCCGCCCGTTCCGTGTCAAACATGGCGCGATTGATTCGCTGGGCTTTCGGATTGAGGACCTCGCCTATTTGCCGGATGTCTCCGAAATCTATGACGAGGCGCTGCCCGCGCTTGAAGGGCTGGACTGTTGGGTGATCGACAGCCTGCGCCGTGCGCCGCATCCGACGCATTTCTGTCTGGAGGATGCGCTGAACTGGATCGAGCGGATGGCCCCTGCCCGCGCTGTTCTGACCAATCTGCACAATGATCTGGATTATGCCACATTGGCCGCAGAAACCCCTGACCACATCACCCCCGCCTATGACGGGATGGTGATCCGCTACGCGCTGTGACCTTTGGGATGCACGCCTTAACCTGTGCGGAGCGCCCATGCTAAACACGCTGATCGACGTCATCCTGCCGGTTTTCCTTGTGGTTGGGGCCGGTTATGCGGCGACCAAGGCCGGGCTGTTCCAACAGGTTCATGTGGATGGGGTGATGAAATTCACCCAGGGCTTTGCAATTCCCTGCCTGTTGTTCAGCGCCATCACCCGGCTGGATCTGTCCGCGAGCTTTTCACTGCCGCTGCTGATAAGCTTCTACAGCGGCGCCATCCTGTGCTTTCTGGCGGGGCTTCTTGGGGCCAGGTTCTTCTTTGGCAGACCCTGGACCGACAGCACCGCTATTGGCTTTTGCTGTCTCTTTTCCAATTCGCTTCTTTTGGGGCTGCCCATCACGGAACGCGCCTTTGGCCCGGATAACCTGACCGGCAATTATGCGATCATCGCCTTCCACTCTCCCATTTGTTACGGGCTGGGGATTACGGTGATGGAGATCCTGCGCAACCGGGGCACCGGTGCGTTGAAGACCGCCCAGCACGTGCTGAAGGCCATGTTCAAAAACGCGCTGATCCTGGGGATCACGTTGGGTCTGGCTGTAAACCTGACGGGTCTGCCGATCCCCCATGTCGCGCAGGATGCGCTGGACCTTCTGACCCGCGCAGCCCTGCCCGGCGCGCTGTTTGCCCTTGGCGGGGTGCTGGTGCAATACCGCCCCCAAGGGGACATGCGGATCATCCTTTATGTCTGTGCACTGTCGCTGATTGTGCACCCGGCGATTGTCTATGGCATGGGCACCGCCTTTGCGCTGGATCAGGATCTGTTCCGATCCGGGGTTCTGACCGCCTCCATGGCCACCGGAATAAACGGATATATCTTTGCCAACCTGTACGGCTGCGCCAAACGGGTTGCAGCTTCGGCCGTTCTGCTGGCTACGGCGCTGTCGGTGCTGACCATCTGGGGCTGGCTGGCTTTGATTGGTTAGCGCCGCCGCACCGTCGCCCGTAACCTATGGGCACAGCTATCAGCCTGCTGCCCCGCAGACCTCGCAACAGGTATCGGTTGACACTGGCACCTATTCGAACCCGTGCCGCATGATGAGACCTTTAGCGCTCGCAGAGATGCTCCTTTTGTCGCGCTTTTGCTGCACTGCGACATGCGGGCGTGACAAGGGGCGTTCGGGGACATATAAGGCGCGCAAATTCTGTCTTACTTGTCATTAGGAGCGCCCCATGACCCTGCAGGTTTTTGGTCACAAATCCCCCGATACCGATTCCACCGGCTCGCCGCTGATCTGGGCCTGGTATCTGAACGAGATCAAAGGCGTGGACGCCGAAGCGGTTCTGTTGGGTGAGCCCAACACCGAAGCGGCCTTTGTTGTCGAAAAATGGGGCTTTGAGAAGCCGACCATCAAGACGGAGTTCGCAGCAGGTACCGCGGCTGTGATCGTTGACACCAACAACCCGGCCGAGCTGCCCGACAATATCAACGAACTGGACGTGCAGGCGATCATCGACCACCACAAGCTGGTCGGCGGCCTGGAAACCAAAGGTCCAATCGACATCACCGTGCGCCCGCTGGCCTGCACCGCCACCATCATGTACGATCTGATGGGTGATGACGCGGCCAAGATGCCCGACAATATCAAAGGCCTGATGCTGTCGTGCATCCTTTCCGACACGCTGGAGTTCCGCTCTCCGACCACCACCGACCACGACAAGGCGCTGGCGGAGAAACTGGCGGCTGAGCTGAACATCGATCTGGGTACCTACGCGTCCGAAATGTTTGCAGCGAAATCCGACGTATCGGCATTCTCTGATGCAGAACTGATCCGTATGGACTCCAAGGAATACGCAGTTGACGGCGTGAAGTTCCGCGTCTCTGTTCTGGAAACCACCGCGCCGGAAATCCCGCTGAACCGCAAGGCGAGCCTGATGGAAACCTATGCCACCGTCCAAGCCGAAGACGGCGTGGATCAGGTTCTGCTGTTTGTGGTCGACATCCTGAAAGAAGAGGCGACCCTCTTGGTTCCAAACGACGTTGTCAAAGGCGTTGCAGAAAAGAGCTTTGGCGCAACTGTCACCGGCGACAGCGTCGTCCTGCCGGGCATCATGTCCCGCAAGAAGCAGATCATCCCGAACCTCAAGGTCTGATCTGTCGCCACATCGCTGAAAAAAAGAAACGCGCTCCAAATGGGGCGCGTTTTTCGATGTATTCACGTCTTTCGCCCTTGTGGCAGTTCGCCCACGCGCCGCCCATATGTTGTTTGGTCATTCCGAGAATGTTGCGGGCTACATCAGTTGTCGGCAAGCGCCTCAAATCCACGGGCACGGTCCTCTCGGAACTTTTCATCTGCGTAACCGACGATATCCTTGCGTCGGATCACGGCGGCAAATCGGCGAGGGGCAAAAATGCGTTCTGACACGTCGAACTGTTCTTCCAGCAGCTGGGAATAGGCGTCCAAATACTCTTGACTGCCACGATAGGTGTGTTCCGACTGTTGCCAAGCCCCGCTTGTCATCCAGGCATAGAACCGATTTAAACCCGCTTGGTTATTCGCACGGTCCAGCCAGATCTGCCCTTTCTCGCTGCGATAGAAGGCCGCGAGGCTTTGTAAATCCTCGGCAGGAAGGCTTGCACAAAGAGCATCGGAAAACAGCTCCATCCCACGAGTATTGACAAAGTCCACGATCTTTCCGGTGAAAAACGCATCAAAGGCCTCTTGGTCTAGGATGGTTCCTCCCAAGTTCTCAATCGTACTCTGAATATCTTTGGTCAGAAAATCTGATTGCTCGCGAAAATAATCCACATGTTCCGCAACCACATTTTGCCGTGTCAGAATGAATTCCACATCACCGCGGGGACAGGCAATCGCGACAGACGCGCTCGTGAGAATAAGGCCAATTGAAAATGTAAATGATTTCATCATATGGCCTGATCTAGAGACCGAGTTGCACAGCCTCAAGGTGAGTATGGCTGCTTTACAATCAATTCTCTGTGCGTAGGGTCCGCCTCTTTTCAGGGCATGTCAGAATGCGGCTGTCCTCATGAAACCGGGCTGCAGACCGCCCTGGAAGAAAAGGACCGGCACAGGCCTCACTGGCAAACCTGCGCCGCTTTAACAATAAATTCCATATGAATACGCACGGCCAGCGCGTCACCCCCCGCGGAAAACAACTTGAGGATAACAAAAACTTGCAATGATTATACCCTCTCGCCAACCTATGAACATCTATGGGTTGTGACGGCTTGGATCATGGATTGCATGGCGCCCTGTGGCGGTGGCGTCGCGCGGATGAGGGGCAAAAAGGCCATGAAAAACCAGCTGATTGACGCGTTGAACGCATTGGTTGCCTCTGGTGCAGGGGGCTCTCATTGGATGGCTGCCCAACGGATTGCAGATCAGATGGGCATAGACAGTTTCCATGTGGCTGAGGCAGATGTTTCGACGATGACCGTGCACTGGATTTCATCAACGATGCGCGGCAGTTGGATCGAAGAATATGTCGCCAAGGATTACATTCGCAATGATCCGGTGATCGAAGACATAGCCTATCGTCCCGGCCGCATCCTGATGACCTGCGGAGACGCGACAAAACACCATTACAAAAACGAAACGGCCTGGGCTATCAGCCATGGCCTGCGCAAAGAGGGTTACAGGACACTGCATTGTTGCCGCTTTGGTGACACCGGTGGTTTTGGAAAATATGTGACACAAGCATTTTCCGACCAGACCGGCCATGATGTGCAGCGAAATCTGGATAAGCAGGATCTATTTGCCGCGCTTCTGGCCAGCACAATCGACGCGAAGTCAGCCCCTGTGGAGTTAACCACCGTACCTCCGCCCCGGTTTCAACTGACACCCCGCCAGCGCGATGTTCTGTCGCTGCTGGCGGAAGGCTATAAAACGGCGCGTATTGCCGAGAAGCTTGGGGTGAGCGATGTGACTGTCACCATGCATTTCGCCGAAGCGCGCAAGGTTCTGGGGGCCAACACCCGCGAACAGGCTTTGGTGATTGCTCTGCAGCATGGGTTGATCGCGCTCTGACGCTCCCCCCTAACGGTCGGGCACGGGCGTGCTGGCAATTCTGCCCCCTCTCTGCCATAGGTTTTGCAAAGCAATCCGATTGGCCAAAGGGGGCCTGCCATGACCCAGATCATCAAAAACCTTGCCGAGATTTCACAGAACTACCGCGCGCTGTTTGTGGATCTGTGGGGCTGTGTTCACAACGGGATTACCGCATACCCCGAGGCCGTTGCGGCGCTCCAGACCTATCGCAAGGGGGGCGGCATTGTGGTTCTGGTGACCAACTCTCCCAAACCGCGCGCCGGTGTTGCAGCGCAGCTGGAACAGTTCGGCGTGCCGGATGATGCCTATGATACCATTGCCACCTCGGGCGACAGTGCGCGCGCGGCGATGTTTGTCGGCGCGGTTGGACAAAAAGTCTATTTCATGGGCGATTGGGAACGCGACTGGGAGTTCTTTGAACCGCTGAATGTGATTGAAAACCCGCTCGAAATCTCCCGCGTGCCGCTGGCTGAGGCCGAGGGGATTGTCTGCTGTGGCCCTCATGACCCCCATGCGGACCCTGATGTGAACCGGGCTGATTTCCTGTTGGCCAAGACCAACGGGCTGAAGCTGTTGTGTGCCAACCCTGATATCGTGGTAGACCGTGGCCACACCCGCGAATGGTGTGCCGGCGCGCTGGCCAAGCTTTATACCGAGATGGGCGGCGAGAGCCTGTACTTCGGCAAGCCCTATCCGCCGATCTACGATCTGGCGCGCCGCCGTCTGGCGGAGGTGGATAAATCCATCCGGGACGAGGATATCTTGGCCATAGGCGACGGGCCCCATACGGATATTTCAGGTGCCATGGGGGAAGGTCTGGATGCGCTGTTCATCACGGGCGGGTTGGCTGCGGCAGAGACAAAAACCTCGCAACAACCAGAGCCTGATGCGCTAAAAGCCTATTTGGACAGGGAAAAATCCGCCCCCAACTTTAGTATTGGTTTTCTGCGCTAACGCAGATTCCCCTTGATTTTCTGCGGTTGCAAAGTAATAAAGTTGCCCAAGATAAACTTTTGCAGCGCGAAAATTACCCAGTCGCCATTGCGGCTGGCCTTCCAGGGGGATCAGAATGTTGGACAATCTGCCACGCGGAACCATCTGTATCGAAGACATCGAGATGGGCATGGTACGTTACCTGCGTAAAACCATCACCGATGAGGACATCGAGAAATTCGCCCAGGTGTCGACCGACCGCAACCCGGTGCACCTGGACGAGGACTATGCCCAGGAGACCATGTTCCAGGGCCGTATCGCCCACGGTATGCTGACCGCCGGTCTCGTCTCGGCCGTGATTGGGGAGCAGCTTCCCGGCCATGGCACGATTTACATGAGCCAGTCGCTCAAGTTCCTGGCTCCCGTGCGCCCCGGTGACATGGTGCTGGCCGAGGTTGAAGTTACAGGCATTGAAATCGACAAACGTCGCGTGAAACTGGACTGCCGCTGTATTGTGGACGGGAAGAAAGTTCTGGTGGGCGAGGCCATGGTGATGGCACCGTCGCGCAAATTCGACTGATCCAGCCTTGGGACGCAGCACCTGCGCCGCCGACACAGCTTTTGCACCGGCGGCCCGAGTGGCGGCCGGTTTTTTCTTGGGTCTGTCTGTGAAGGCCGTCAGTGGGGGCTGTCTCGGGTACGCTGCCCTCGTTCAGCGTGGAGATCAGGGGGAATAATAAATGGCGGCGCGCCACCGGCGGATACGGGATCAGGGGTGTCAGCCCTGCTTGCCCAATGGATCAGACAAGACCCCTTGCCATCGGGCCCTGCTCCTAAGTGCTGCGACACCGGGATTTTAGACCCGACGAAGGATCCATCAGTCCCCGTACTGCCACAGGGCGTTTAACAGCATACAACCGGGGCGCACGCCCCCAGAGCAACACCTGCGAGGGACCGCAACCGCAGCGCGCCAAAGGCGCGCTGCCGGGCCCAAGTCTTTAGCGGGTCCCGACAGGGGCCCGCAAAAAGGCGCGGGAGCCCTCCCGCCCAGCTTTGCCTCATCAACAGACGAGGCCAAACCCCGTTGGGCCAGGCGCCGCGCCTGACGGCGCGGCGCAGGGGCGCTTGTTGAGACGTTCGCCCATGGCCTGACCTCCAGAGGATGCAACCACCCTGCAACTGCAATTTCATGTGCGCGACGCTTGCACCACCGCGCCCATAGGGCTACGGATGCGCTCATGCGGATCATACGAGACTTCCAATTCATCGAGCCTCAGGACAAAGGGGCAAGTGTCGCCATCGGCAATTTTGACGGCGTTCATCTGGGCCACCAATCGGTGATTGACCTGGCGCGCGATGCGGCACCGGACGCTCCTTTGGGGGTTATGACCTTTGAACCCCACCCACGGGAGTTCTTTGCCCCCGGCGCCGCGCCCTTTCGGCTGATGTCGGCGGAAGCGCGCGCCTCCCGGCTGGAGAAGCTGGGCGTCGACAAACTTTACCAGCTGAACTTCAACGCTGCGTTGTCGTCGCTCACCCCGGAAGAGTTTGCCCGTAAAGTGATCGCCGACGGGTTGGGCCTCACCCATGTGGTGGTGGGGTCGGATTTCTGTTTCGGCAAGGGGCGCAAGGGCACGGTTGAAGACCTGAAACACTTTGGCACTCAGATGGGCTTTGGCGTCACTGTGGCTGATCTGATGGAATATTCTGATAATACCGTTTCTTCGACCGCGATCCGCAATGCCTTGAGCGACGGCCGACCGCGCGATGCAGCCAATATGCTGGGGCACTGGCACCGAATCGAAGGCGAAGTGATCGGAGGTGAACAGCGCGGACGCGAGATGGGGTTTCCCACCGCCAATATGTCGATCGACGGGCTGCACCCTCCCAAATTCGGCGTCTATGCGGTTCTGGTCGACGTGCTGGATGGGCCGCACATCGGCTGTTACCACGGCGCGGCCTCTATTGGAGTGCGGCCGATGTTTGACGGCGACCACCCCAATATAGAAACCTTCCTGTTTGATTTTACTGGAAACCTGTATGGGGCTACGCTTTCGGTTGGCCTTGTGGATTACCTGCGTCCCGAAATGACGTTTGACGGTTTGGAAGCGCTGATGGATCAAATGAAGGCGGATTGTGATCTGGCCCGCAGCCTTCTGGCTGCCTTGTAATCTTATGGCGCAGGACGACACCATCGACCGCAGAGGGCTAAGCAACCGCTTTTGGGAAAAGAAGCCTCTGAAATCGCTTTCCGAAAAGGAATGGGAAGCGCTTTGTGATGGCTGCGGTAAATGCTGCCTGAACAAGCTGGAGGACGAAGACACAGGCGAGGTGGCACTGACCTGCGTTGCCTGTCGGCTGCTGGATGACGACACAGGGCTGTGCACACAATACCCCATCCGCCATCAGTTTGTGCCGGAATGTATTGTGCTGAAACCATCGAACTTGGATTCGCACGCCTATTGGATGCCCCAAACCTGCGCCTATCGCCTGCTCTGGGAGGGCAAAACCCTGCCCAAGTGGCACCCGCTGATTTCCGGCGATCCGGACAGCGTGCACAAGGCCGGCGTTTCGGTGCAGGGGCGCACTGTATCGGAATTTGAAACCCCGCTGGAGGAGTGGGAAGACTATATCATAGAAGAGCCGATCTGACAGCTGCCGCACCGCCCCTCCCTCTGAGCGCCGGTCAGGGCTCCGGCAACAGCAGGCGCAACTGACGAAACCGGCGCATGGATGCATCGCAGCGCGCACACGCTCTTGTTGGCTAAATAGGCTTTCAACTTTGCCTGTGGCGCAACCCGTGTTAAGCGGTGCGCATTACACGAATCTGTCACAATCTGCCACTGCTGCCAGGACATACGCTCATGCCAACCTTGACCGAACCCAAGCTGATTGCTGGGAACGCAAACCTTCCGCTTGCCCAAGCCATTGCCCGCCGGATGAGCCTGCATCGCGGCATGGACCAGGGGCTGGTGGATGCCCGGGTCGAACGTTTCAACGATGGTGAGATCTTCGTCGAGGTTTTCGAAAACGTCCGCGGCGAAGACATGTTTATCATTCAGCCAACGTCCAACCCGGCGAATGACAATCTGATGGAGCTGTTGATCATCTCCGACGCGCTGCGCCGCTCTTCCGCCCAGCGCATCACCGCTGTGATCCCCTATTTCGGCTATGCCCGTCAGGACCGCCGTACCAAGGCGCGCACCCCGATTTCCGCCAAGCTGGTCGCCAATATGCTGGTCGAGGCCGGTGTGGAACGAATCCTGACCATGGATCTTCATGCGGCCCAGATCCAGGGGTTCTTTGATATTCCGGTGGACAACCTTTACGCCTCACCGATCTTTGCGCTGGATGTAAAAAACCAGTTCAAGGAGCAGATGGACGACCTGATGGTGGTCTCCCCGGACGTCGGAGGTGTGGCCCGCGCGCGTGAACTGGCAAAACGGATCAACGCGCCGCTTTCGATTGTGGACAAGCGCCGCGAGAAGCCCGGTGAAGTGGCGGAAATGACTGTGATTGGTGACGTCACCGACAAGATCTGCCTGATCGTGGACGATATGTGCGACACGGCCGGCACATTGTGCAAGGCTGCGCAGGTGCTGCTGGATAACGGGGCCAAGGAAGTCCATGCCTATATCTCGCACGGTGTCATGTCCGGTCCCGCGGTGGAGCGCGTGTCGAACTCGGTTATGAAATCGCTGGTGATCACCGATTCCATCCAGCCGACCGAGGCGATCCTGAAGGCCCCGAACATTCGAATCCTGCCAACCGCGCCGCTGTTTACGCAGGCGATTCTGAACATCTGGCACGGCACCTCGGTCTCTTCCCTGTTTGAGGACAAGACCCTGATCCCGATCTATGAACATCTGGCAGGCGGCCAGTAAGCCAGCCAGAAACGGAAACCCTTTTGGGGTTACTCTGCAGAAAGCCGTCTCTTCTCGAAGGGGCGGCTTTTTCCGTTACGGCTCTGGTGCGGCTCAGGTGGTTTGCGACAGCAACTCCAGCGCCGCTGCGTGCAGGTCGGCACTTGCGCTGGCAAGGATTGCGCCGCCGGACCACAGTCCCAACGCCTGCCCCTGCCAATCAGTAATCGTGCCCCCTGCTTCTTCCACAACAGGCACCAAGGCGCAGATGTCATGCGCATTGAGATCGCCGCCATTCAGACACAGATCCAACTTACCAGCCGCCAGCGCACCATAGGCCGGAGAGCCCGCATCAAAGGCTGCCTCCCCTACATGCGACCGCAGCTGTTCATAGGCGCGCAGCTCGCCGCCTTGGAAACTGTTCTGATTTGCCAGCATAGCCAGCGCGTCACCCAATTGCGTGACCCCAGAAACAGACAAACGGCGATCGTTCAGAAAGGCGCCCTGCCCCCGCTGGGCAAAATAGCGTGCCTCCATCAACGGCAGATCAATCACCCCCAGAACCGGCCGCCCTGCCCCATCACACAGCGCAATCAGGGTGGAGAAATTGCCAAGCCCCATGCCGAACTGTCGGGTTCCATCTATGGGATCCAGAACCCAAGTGTAGTCAGCCTCCACTGCATTGCTGCCATATTCCTCCCCCTGGATCGCATGAGTCGGAAAAACGCTGTGGAGGTGATCACGCCATGCCCGTTCAATGGCCAGATCCGCCCGCGTGAGAAAACTGCCATCGTCTTTGAAGGAAACGTCCTTGGGCTGCATCCAGGTAGAGCGGGCAAAGGGACGGGCCATGTCCGCCATATGGTGGGCGCAGGCAAGGGCCCGCCTCATCAGCATCTGATCCATGTCTCGCGCCTGTCCTTGTACCTGCAGCAACGGCCCATGCTTGGCAGTCGGGCAGCCCCTACGTCAACCACACCTTCCCCAGGGCAGGTCTTTTTTGTGATGTTATGCAAATGGGCGGGTCCAAGATTTTTGCCAATTGGCGCTTGACCTGGAGTTACTCCAGCCTGCTAGCGCTGAAAGAGTTCCACACAACAGGCAGGAGGCCAACATGGCAAATATACTTGATATGTTTTTTTCAGCGCTCGCAACAGAGGCCGGTGCAGGCCATATGATCGCTGACAAAGCCAGGATCATTGCCGTGCGCGAAGAAACCTATGACGCGTTGCCGCTTTATGGCACCTATTATGGGCCCGAAGGGTTCAATCGTTTTGTGGCTGAGCTGCGCCGGATCTTTGACACGCAGCTTTTTGCAGTAGACCATACGATGGTGGATGAGGACCGCGGCTTTGCCACGGGGCGCTTCATTCACCGCGTGCGGGCCACGGATCGGCTGTTTCACAGCCATTGGACGCTTTATGCTGAGTTTGAAGGCGAAAAGCTGAGCCTTTATCGTTTTTTTGAAGATACAGCCGCGCTGGAAGACGCCAATGCGGTTCACACCCGGTCACAGGAGAATGCTGCGTGAAGATTTCAGAAGCTGCCGCCGAAAGCGGGTTGAGCGTGGATACGATCCGCTTTTACGAACGGGCCGGGCTGTTGCCGCGTGTCGAGCGCGGAGGCGACGGGCACCGGGTGTTTTCCCCCACGGACTTGCGGTGGCTCAGGATGTTTGAACGGCTGCGGGCCACCCATATGCCGCTCAAGACCATTCAGACCTATGTGGAATTGAGCCGAACACCTGACAGCGAAGAGGCACGCCGTGCTATTTTAGAGGCACATCGGGAGACACTGGACAAACAACAATCGCAGATTGATGCCTGCCGTGCCCTGCTGGATAAAAAGATCCGCCATTACAACAGTCTAACCACATTGGACAAAAACGGCTGCTGCGCGGCTACTCCACGTCCCAATCATCCGCAAAAGGCAGTTCACCAATAGCCATCCAATTGGCTCTGAGTCGGGCAATGCGGCTGTCGGCCCAGGTGCGAAACACGATTTCGAACCCGGTTTCGGTCACATTTTCAGCCCGGATTTCAGCCCGGATCGCAGCCGTGGTGTCCATATCCCACAGGGAGACCGAAACCTGCACGGCAGGCGGGCGGGCATAGGCCTCTTCAAAGGAGACATATCTGCGCCGTTCCCGGTCTCCAGTGCCCGTCCACATGGTGCCGCCGCTTTCAAACTCCGAAAAGATTTGCGCCTCACCTTGGGCAATGCCGGTGCGCGGGTTGCGAAGACGCTTCATGTTCGCCTCAATCTGTCTTTCTTTCCAGGACCATAGATCCTGAAAGGTAAACAACTTATCAACCATGTTTTTCCGGAGCAGCTCCGCCATGGGAAAATTGGCAAGTTAGGCGACAATATAAAGAAAGCCGGGCCCAAGGCACCGGCTCTTTTTAGATTTTCAAAAACTGAACGTAAAAACTTAGCGCGCAGCCATCGTATGGCGCGGTTGCGCCGGGCTGTCATCGACCCGGAAATGGGCGACCAGTTGCGCCAACTGCAGGGCATCCGTGTTCAATGTGATGCTGGTTGCAGTGGCTTCCTCCACAAGAGCCGCGTTCTGCTGGGTTACCCGATCAAGCTGGATGACGCCGGTATTGATCTCATTCAGACCGATTGACTGCTCGGTTGCCCCTTCTGCAATGCCACTGACAAGACGCGAGACATCCGTAACCTGGGTCACAATGCTTTGCAGAGCCTCCCCTGCCTTGTCGACCAGCTTGACGCCATTTTCCACCTGCAGGCTGCCGTTGGAGATCAGCGCCTTGATCTCCAACGCCGCATCCGAGGACCGCTGCGCCAGAGCGCGCACCTCGGCGGCGACAACCGCAAAGCCACGGCCGGCTTCTCCGGCACGCGCAGCCTCAACCCCGGCATTCAGCGCCAGAAGATTGGTTTGGAAGGCGATGTCGTCAATCACTGTGATGATCTGGGAAATATGGGCCGAGCTCTTTTTGATCTGCGTCATCGCAGCCACCGCGTTGTCCACTTTCTCGCGGTTGGCTTCGGCGTCGCTACGGGCCGTATTCATCGTGGCCTCCACACTTCGGGCATTGTCCGCCGCGGACCGGACGCTGGCCGTCATCTGCTCCAGGGCCGCTGCGGTTTCCTCCAATGTCGCAGCCTGGCTTTCGGTGCGGGCAGAAAGATCCTGCGAACCCTGGCTGATCTCTTCAGCGCTGCCTTTTATCGACAGTGATGCAGAGGAAATCAGGGTTATAGTCTCACTCAGGCGCTCCAGTTTCTGATTGAAGTTGCTGCGCAATTCGCCATAACCTGCGGGCAATCCCTCGTGAATTCTTACCGTGAGATCCCCCGCAGCCAAACGTTTCAACCCGTCGCTGAGCGCATCAACCGCGTTTGACTGTTTGGCCAGACGGGCTTCTGTCTCACGTTGTTGTCCCTCCTGCACAGCTTCGATTTCAGCCCCAAAGCTGCGCACGGCTGTCAGGGGCTTTGTTGCACAAAATATCTGAAGGCCGGAGTTCCCCTTCCCCCGGACGGATTTATCCTACGGCCTCCGTGACGGCTATGCCAAGAGCGGTGTAGCGGTTCAGGACGGCGACGCTGACTTGGATCTCTGCGACCTGGCGGTCAAAGTCTCTTGACATCAGGGATTGGCCGAGAAGCTTGATGCCGTTCATCCAATCGTAGGGAAAATGATCCCCCAAGATTGTTTTCTGACCCTCCGAACTCCACTCTCCTTCACTCTCGGATTTGATGCCCGTGCTGTCGATGAGCAGGTTCAGAGGGGCGGTGGCACCGCGATACGGCAGGTTCACGGCCAGTGTCTTTTGACGGCGGCAAAGGGTGCTGAAATCAGGCACTGCCCAGTCCAACCCAACCAACTGCAACAGGCTTTCGACGAAACCCGTGGTTTGCCGCAACAGCAAGCCAAATAGCACTTTTATCCCTCTCGGGACATTGCTGCGCAATGCCCTGCCGGGCAGTGGTCAGGCAGGTCTGGATGGCCGCGGCACTGAACTCTTGCTGTCGCCCACGTTTGCCCGTCGCCGGCGGCGACCAGATCATCTCCGGATCAAACCAAATCGACAGCGATCCGCGTTGCTTCAGCGCGTCAGCCATTGTGCTCGAACCAATGGCGCATCAATGGCCAACTGTACGAAGGCCAGTTCCTGGTCTTGTACCTCGTAGGGGCCCAACTGCTCATGTCGCCCAGCTGTTATGCTGGATTCACATAGTGAACCCCAGAAGCAATTTATGCAACAAAGCCGACAGCGATGACCGTTATCATAACTTTCTTGGCGATGATGGGTGGGATGAATTTCTGTAGGAAATTCAACTTTTAGCCGTTTGGACGCCTGCAGATGCATGGTGAAACCGGTTTGGAGTTTCAAAAGGGCTAAATAAACTGAAATACCTCTGTACAAATGCGGCGTGATGGCATATCGCTGCCGCCTTCCATCGCTTGATCCAACATGGTGCGGCCCAATGTAATTAGGGGGGCCGGTATTTCATTTGGGAAGCGCAACCCCAGTGAAAAGAAAACCTCGTGAAAAAAGCTCTTCGTGACGCCCTTGATGACCGTGGCTATGCCACGCTGACTCCGGTTCAAACAGCTGTGACTGATCCCGAACTTGCAGGCCTTGACCTGCTGGTTTCGGCCCAGACCGGATCTGGTAAAACCCTTGGCTTTGGTCTCGCCATTGCCCCCACCTTGTTGAAAGATGAAGAAGAATTTGGTGCCGCTGAGGCACCTCTGGCCTTGGTGATCGCGCCAACCCGCGAATTGGCTCTGCAGGTCAAACGCGAACTGGCCTGGCTTTATGCCAAGGCGGGCGCTGAGATGGCATCCTGTGTCGGCGGCATGGATATGCGCGATGAACGCCGGGCGCTGGCACGCGGTGCCCATATTGTTGTGGCCACACCGGGCCGTCTGCGCGATCACATCATGCGCGGATCAATTGATCTGAGCGCCGTGCGTTCGGTTGTTCTGGACGAAGCCGATGAGATGCTAGATCTGGGCTTCCGCGAGGATCTGGAATTTATTCTGGGTCAAACGCCCGAAGATCGACAAACCCTCCTGTTCTCCGCAACAGTACCCCGTTCGATTGCCGAACTGGCCAAGAGCTATCAAAAAGACGCGCAGCGTATTGTCACCAAGTCTGAGAGCGATCAGCACGCCGACATCGACTATAAGGCAATGCAGGTCAACGAGCGCGACACAGAGAACGCGGTCATCAACACGCTGCTGTTCCATCAGGCACCCAACGCCATTGTTTTCGCCAACACCCGCGCCATGGTGAACCGTCTGACCACACGTCTGTCCAACCGCGGCTTCAAGGTTGTTGCCCTCTCGGGTGAACTGTCACAGGCCGAACGCTCCCATGCGTTGCAGGCGCTGCGCGACGGGCGGGCACAGGTCTGTGTTGCCACAGATGTTGCGGCACGCGGGATCGACCTGCCGGGCCTGGATCTGGTGGTCCATGCAGAGCTGCCGTCCAGCCACGAAACCCTGCTGCACCGTTCAGGCCGAACCGGCCGCGCCGGACGTCATGGGGTGAGCGCGCTGATCGTGACAAAACGCAGCCGTAACAAAGCAGAGCGCATCTTGAAATTTGCCAAGATCACCCCGGATTGGTGTACTGCACCGTCTGCCGAAGAAGTGCGCGCCCGCGACGAGGAGCGGATGCTTGGGGATGAAACCTGGACCACGCCCATCCATGGCTCTGAAGCGGCAACCGTGGCCACGCTGGTTGCCTCTTTTGATCTGCAACAGCTGGCGGCAGCGTATCTGCGGCTATATCGCTCGGTCCGTTCCGCACCGGAAGAGCTGTCGGCAGTCGAAGAGCGCAAGCCGCGCGCCAAGGATGACTTTGGCCCGTCTCAGTGGTTCTCGATCGCGGGGGGGCGCGATACAGGGGCCGAGCCTCGCCGCCTGCTGCCAATGCTGTGCAAACTGGGTGATCTGACCAAGGACGACATCGGTGCAATCCGCGTCCGCCAAGACGAGAGCTTTGTGCAGATCCTGGAGTCCAGTGTCGCCAAGTTCATTGATGCCATTGGCCCCGATATGACCGTCGAAGACGGCGCCGCTGTCAAAAAGCTGGACACGCCGCCGAACCTTGGAGAAGGTCGCCCCGACCGTCCACCGCACAAGCGCGGGCCAAAACCGGACGGCTTCCGCGGCAAACCAAACCGTCAGCGATCCGACGACAGCCGTGATGCCGGCGAGCGCCCCGAGCGTAAACCTTATGAGCGTAAACCCTACGAGGGCAAACGCCCCGAAGGAAAGCGTTTCGACGGCAAAGGATCCGAAGGCAAACGCCCGGCGCGCAAATTTGACGACGCATCCGAAAAGCCACGCGCAGCAAAGCCAAAACCAGCCAAGCCAACCGAGCGTCGCAGTGCCCGCAAGGCAGATGGCCCTGCCACCGACGCTCCCAGCCGTAAACCCACCCGCAAAGGCCCTCCTCCCCCCGCGGGCAAGGCCAACAGCAAAAAGAACAAAGCCCGTGCAATGGCTGTCATAAAGGCAAAAACCGGCACCCATACCAAAAGCAAACGCCCAAACGCCGGTAAGTAACACAGGCAAATAGCACAGGGGCTGATGCAACAGCCCGATTGTTTTGAAAGCCGCGCCCGCCAATCGGCACAGGGCGCGGTTTTTTCTTGTTTGACCGTTTCTTTGCAGCACAAATCGACCAGAGGTTTCACTCTATGAAACCTGCAGAATATGTAGTGGAAGGTATGGTCCGGCTTGGGTGGAGGTGTTCATTTACTTGTGCTCCACAACTCGGGTTGAAAAAGGCGCTTGAGATATCCGGTCCCCATGACCGCCCCCCTGTGGTCACCGCTCCAAGCTGCAATTTACAAGAGGGGTGGTTTTCCCGTCAAAGAGGTCGTGATGCAAGATCGTCGGCGACCTCATGTGGTCGGGCGAAATCTGTCTGGCTTGGGGTTCTGTCAGACATTGCACCCGCATTATCCGGGATCACAGCCCTGTTTAATCTGACCATGGCCACGAATGCAGGTGATCGGCGATACAAGGGCGGATTTCAGGGCGATGAAGGGCTTGCGGACGATGGCAACACGTCAATTAGGGCTAAGGCCCTCATAATCCGCCTGTCGTGCATTTTCGCCCACCTGAGGCCCCCATAATCATGGCTCCCTGTGGCTGCCAATATCGGCCTGCGCAGAATATCGGCTATATCTCTGATCGCGTAACCAACAGAAAAATTGAGCGATCAACCCTGGCACAACTTATTGATCTTGGAGAGATTAAGTGGCGCCCCCACACGGCATCTCATATCTATATCTTGATGTGCCGCCCTGACCGGTACGTGCTGTCCGTCGTCAGGGTTTTTGGGACCAAGAGCGGCTTAATCTAAGAGAGAGTTTGGCTCATCTTATTGGTTTGATTATGCGGCGTGTTTGCGGTAATGCAAGCGTCGCGTTTCGAGTGTCTTTTGTTTGATTCTTTCGCGTTGTTTTAGAATGGCTTTGTCACGTCCGAAGTAGACGTCAGCGGGTGTGACGTTGTTGATGCCCTCGTGATAGCGCTGATGATTGTAGTGGTCGACGAAGGCTTCAATCTGAGCTTCGAGATCGCCCGGTAGGAAGTAGTTTTCCAACAAGATGCGGTTTTTGAGCGTCTGATGCCATCGCTCAATTTTGCCCTGGGTTTGCGGATGATATGGCGCGCCGCGCGAGTGCTTCATGCCTTTGTCTTTCAACCATTCTGCAAGATCACCTGATACGTAACTCGAACCGTTGTCGCTCAGCAGGCGCGGCTTGTGAACGACATGAACCCGGTCGCAGCCAGATGCCTGCATCGCTAAATCCAGAGTATCTGTCACATCCTCTGTGCGCATGTTCGTGCAGAGCTTCCACGAGACGATGTAACGGCTGTAATCGTCGAGAACCGTGCTGAGATAGAACCAGCCCCAACCAAGGACCTTGATATAGGTGAAGTCTGTCTGCCAAAGCTGGTTGATAGCCGTCGTCTTATGCTGGAACTCATTGGCTGCCTTGAGCACGATGAAGGCAGGGCTGGTGATCAGGCCATGCGCCTTGAGTGTGCGATACACCGTGGATTCCGACACAAAGTAGCGTTCCTGATCGGTGAAGGTCACCGCCAACTCGCGTGGCGACAGCTCCGTTTCCTTGAGCGCGAGATCGACAACCTTGCGTTTCACCTCAGTGGGGACCCGGTTCTAGACGTGCTTCGGCGTGGGAGATTGATCCCGCAATCCAGCCTCGCCGCGCTGCAGATACCGGTCGTACCAGCGGTAGAATGTGGTGCGGGGAATGCCGAGCTTAGCCAGCGTCCGACGCGCTGACAGGTGGCTTTCTTCGACCAGCCGGATGATCTCCAGTTTCTCTGATGCGGCATACCTCATTCGTGGTCGCCCCCATCCCCGAGCATGCTTTTTTTGAGAAGACGCAATTCAAGCGTCTGCTCTGCGACGACCTCTTTGAGATCCTTAGCCTCCCGACGCAGTGCCTTGACCTCGTCCGTGCTCGCAGCCTGCTCAGGTCCCCAGCAAGCCGCTTTTTACCCGCTTCCATGAAGTCCTTGGACCATTTGTAGTAGATGCCTTGTGAGATCCCTTCAAGACGGCACAGCTCAGCAATGCTGTCCTCGCCACGCAGGCCATCAAGCACGATCCTGATCTTCTCTTCAGAGGAATAATGTTTGCGCGTGGCGCGCTTGATATCTTTGACGATTTTTTCGCCAGGGCTCTTCGTTGTTTTTCTCATCTTCCACTCCTCAGTGGCTACGATGAGCAACAAACACTCTCTTAGCAAATCCCGCTATTTGGACCCATAGGCGCTGACGTCAGACACGCCGAGCATATGAATGCCCCATGAAATCGAAACGATCCCGCCCTTAGCTGACTTGCGAAAGTGATCGTTCAATGCGCGGTTCTTTTGTAGTGGCGACATGGTCGCTGTGAGTTTGACATGCTCTGCTTGTGCGCTGCCCGTCATGGTACGCTCCTTAAGGTGTTTGGATATGTTGGAAAGACTACGCCTTGGATCGTTTCCAAGAGACGCAAGACATCACGCCAAGCAGTGCCACCGCGTACTATGCTGTCAAAAACAGTGTACCAAAAGCCTACAAAATGTCAAATTTATATCTAATATCAATAGCTTAAGACAAAAACAGCAACCGCGATCTATCAAAACGTCATGCACGGATTTCCACACAACAACACGCTTTTTTATGCAGGGTGGTAGCTAGGTGGTTGCTAGAAAGAAAAAATGGGCTAGCGACATCTCGCTAACCCATTGAAATCTCTGGTGCCCCCACACGGACTCGAACCGCGGACCTACTGATTACAAATCAGTTGCTCTACCAGCTGAGCTATAGGGGCACTGGCGGGCGAATTACCCTATCGATTGCCCCTCTGCAAGAGACAATCGACAAGAAATTTGGAAAATTCTTCACACTCTCACCTCATTGCATGCAGAAATTTGACCAGGCCGTCTCCAAGGGCTATGGCTGGAGACCAACGGCAGGTATTTGGAAGAACTTTTATGCAGGTGATCGTCCATTGTGGGGCCCATGGAACCGAAGAAGATCGGCTACTCAAGAGTTTGCTGCGCAACAAGGAAGTCTTTGTCAAAACCAACACTGCGGTTCCGGGGCCTGGTAAATACCGGGAACTGATCAAGGGCTGTATTGCCGCGATGGAAGAAGGTCGGCCTGCCGACAGTCAGGGACAGGCTTTATGGGATGCGATCCTTGATGGGGAAGATGCCGAACGGGTCATCCTGTCGAATCCGAATTTCTGGGGCTCTCAACGTATGGCGCTGAGCGACAACCAGCTTTACCCACATGCGGAACAACGGGTTGCGTTTATCAAGCAGCTTTTCCCGCAAGATGACCTGCATCTGCACCTGTCACTGCGCAACCCGATCGGATTTATCCCGACTCTGTTGGAAAACGCCAACCCACAGCGCAAACGTGAGCTGAGGCGGCACAATGACCCGCTTAAAATTCGGTGGTCGGAACTCTTGCTGCGTTTGCGCAGAAACTTCCCCGAGACCCCCGTCACCGTCTGGTGTTACGAGGATCTGCCCATGGTCTGGGCCAAGGTTCTCCGTCACATGGGCGGCATGGAGGAAGGTGCGCGTATCAATGGTGGAATGGATCTGTTGTCGTCCATCATGTCCAAGGAAGGCATGCAACGCCTGCGGGCCTATCTGCATCAGCACCAACAGTTGAATGAAGACCAGAAACAACGGGTGACACTTGCGTTTCTGGACAAATACGCGCTGGAGGATGAGGTGGAGGAAGAGTTGGACATGCCCGACTGGACCGAAGATCTGATCGAAGATGCCTCGGATGTCTATGACCGTGATCTGGAGTTGATTGACCAGTTGGAAGGCGTCACGCTGATTTCCGCATAACCCCTGGTTTCCCCGCTTTTATGGTTATTCCCTATGCCCCAGCGCCCCTTTAATATTGTTGTTGTTGCCCAAACCGGCCGTCTGCAGTTCGAGGCACTGCTGTTTGCCGCCTCCTTGCGGCAGATGTCTCCCGGGTTTGCAGGACGCCTGTTTATTGCAACCCCACAGCCCGGCCCGCTGTGGCCCAAGGACCCATCGGTGCGGAATCCAGAGGTTCTGGACACCTTTGCCCGGCTGGATGCGACGATCTTGCCGTTTGAAAATACGGCCTTTGGCGCGCAATACCCAAATGGCAACAAGATTGAGCTGCTGACAGCCCTGCCAAAGGGCGAACCCTTTGTGTTTTTTGACAGTGATACGCTGATCACTGGCGACATCACTCAGGTTCCGTTTGATTTTGACCGCCCCTCAGCCTCGCTCAGACGCGAAGGGACGTGGCCGAAACCCACACTTTATGGGCCCGGCTACACTGGGATCTGGAGATCGCTCTATGACCGGTTTGGTCTCGACTTTGACAGCA
This sequence comes from Epibacterium sp. ABZ3_068, assembly GCF_056159265.1. NCBI lineage: Bacteria > Pseudomonadati > Pseudomonadota > Alphaproteobacteria > Rhodobacterales > Roseobacteraceae > Epibacterium > Epibacterium sp. ABZ3_068. The sequence continues at coordinate 2,362,989 of NZ_JBSWUV010000001.1, read as the reverse complement.
GTCTCGACCGCAGCCAGCCGGATGAATACTGGCGGCGTTATCTCTATTTCAATGCGGGGTTCTTCTACGGGTCCTGCCCGCACCGCTTTGGCGCGCTCTTTCTGGAGTATGCCCAATCCATTCTGAATGACCCGCCGATCGAACTGGTTGGGCAAGCGCTGGACCCGTGGTTGGACCAGATAGCCCTGCCCCTTGTGATCCATGCCCTTGGCGGCGGGCGGAACACGCTGCCGGATGGGTATCTGGATGGCGATGTCAGCTGTCACTACCGGCTGTTTCCGCTGCTCTATGCGCGCGAAAGCGACCGCGTGATTGAGGTGCTCGAACAGGTGGCCGCCCCCAATTGGCTGAAAAAAGTGCTGAAGTCCTATGAGCCGATGAAGCGGATGATCTATCAGGGCAAAGGCCACAAGGTACGTGCGCTATTTGATCAGGCCAACCTGCCCCGGCGCGAGCAAATGATCCGTAACAAGATCAAATCGGAAGGGCTGTGGCTGCGTTAAACCTGCTGAGAGTGCAGGAATTCCGCAAGATCCAGCGAGAGCGGCAGATCTGTGTTCAGATGGTGCCCTGCCCCGGCAATCCTGTGGTGCGGCTGCGACAGGTCCGAATTCACGACCCCATAGCCATCAAGCTCACCCAGCACCTGTGTCACATTGGGCAGAACAGGCGGCAGGGACAACACGAGCCCCACGGACAAGAGGTCCACTTTGCGCATCCGCTCCAACGTGTCCATATCCCCGGCAAGCAACAGCGCATCCAGGGCAAAACTGATGGCCAATGCCCCCTTGCTGTGTCCTGCGATGGATTTTAGGGACCACCCGGTGTCCTGCAACAGCTCCACCAAAACACCAGACGCGGCGCGCAGACTGGCGTGATCCCGCGCCTCGGCCCGTGAGGACGGGGCGATTTCGGTTCCCTTCGCGCTGGAGGCCAAAGCCTCCGCTTCACGCTGGGCCAGATGATGAATGTGGAGGCCAAGGTTCAAGGCATTCATCGCGGCCATCCCGCCCATCAGATCACCTAGGGCGTCGCCCATACCATAGCCGGCCACAATCGCGCCCACAGGTTCGTCAAAATGATTGGCCAGGATCCGCGCGAATGCCACCGCCCCCCAGTCGCTTCCTCCGCCTCCGGCAACCACAAACCGGGAAACAGGCCGACGAGCCCCCCCTCGCAAAGCGGCCAGATCTTCGTAAAACACCAATGTTTCGCCCTGTGCGGCCTCGGGCAAGACAACCCAAATGGATCCCGCAATGCCCTGCCCGCGCATCACGTGCAGCCGTTCGTCAGGCGTCATCCCCTGTGTCCCATACAGCATCTGATCCACACCAGACATTTGCTGACGAAGCGCAAACTGCATGGGGTTAAAGGCGGCGGGCAGCCCGGCAAACGCTTGCCGGGAAAACGCATCAAGAAACGGGACCATGGGACCTCCGATCGGGGCGGGAAATTGGCCTTTTTGCTGCAGTGCAGCATAACCCACATAACGGTGCAAGGCAATTGTCTACTCGGACACAGGCGCAGGTTTACCTTTGGCTTAACGTGCCCGCACTCAGGTCCACAGCACAAACACACGCCCTATTGAAAGCAGGGGATCTCGGCCCTAACCTCCGCCAGGATAAACAGGACAAACAGGGAGGTTTTACAATGTCTGAGGGTAATCAGTACGGATTTGACACGCTACAAATCCACGGGGGTGCACAGCCCGACCCCGCCACCGGCGCACGGCAAACACCGATTTATCAAACCACCGCCTATGTGTTCCGAGATGCGGAACATGCGGCCAAGCTCTTTAATCTGGAAGAAGTGGGTTACATCTACTCGCGCCTGACCAACCCCACGGTTTCCGCGCTCCAGGACCGCATTGCACTTCTGGAGGGCGGTGCGGGTGCAGTTTGCTGCTCCTCAGGCCATGCCGCACAGATCATGGCGCTGTTCCCACTTATGGGGCCGGGCTGCAATGTGGTTGCCTCTACCCGCCTGTACGGCGGCACGGTGACCCAGTTCAGCCAGACCATCAAACGGTTCGGCTGGTCAGCCAAATTTGTCGACTTTGATGACCCGGCCGCCGTTGCCGCAGCCATCGATGACAACACCCGCGCTGTTTTTGGCGAATCCATCGCAAACCCCGGCGGCTATGTCACCGATATCCGCTCTATTGCCGATGTGGCGGATGCGGCAGGTATTCCGCTGATCATCGACAATACCTCTGCCACGCCCTACCTGTGCAACCCGATCAAAGACGGGGCGACGCTGGTGGTGCATTCCACCACCAAATACCTGACCGGCAATGGCACGGTCACCGGTGGCTGCGTGGTGGACAGCGGCGCCTTTGACTGGTCCGCCAATGACAAATTCCCGTCCTTGTCTCAACCGGAACCCGCCTATCACGGGCTGGTTTTCCACGAGGCGCTGGGGCCGATGGCCTTTACCTTCCACTCCATCGCCATTGGCCTGCGCGATCTGGGGATGACCCTGAACCCGCAAGCGGCGCATTACACGTTGATGGGGATCGAAACCCTGTCGCTGCGGATGGAGCGGCACGTCAAAAACGCCGAGAAGATCGCAGCCTGGCTCGAACAACATGACGCGGTGGAATATGTGACCTACGCTGGGCTGCCCTCGTCTCCCTATCATGAGCGTGCCAAAACCTGCTACCCCAAGGGGGCCGGCGGGCTCTTTACCTTTGCGCTCAAGGACGGGTATGATGCCTGTGTCAAACTGGTCAACGCGCTGAAACTGTTCAGCCATGTGGCAAACCTGGGCGACACCCGATCGTTGATCATCCATTCTGCCTCCACCACCCACAGACAACTGACGCCCGAACAACAGGACGCTGCAGGAGCCAGTGCCAATGTGGTCCGGCTGTCAATCGGGATTGAGGATGCGGATGATCTGATCGCCGATCTGGATCAGGCTCTGGCCGCTGCCTCTGCCTGAAAACCACCTTTTCGGGAGGAGGGCGCGCCAGATCACGGGCGCGCCTTTCTTTTTAGTCTTCAACCCTCAGGCCGAACACCACGGAAACGCTGTGCTGAAACTCCAGCGCGCCCGGCGCAATCGGGACATAGTCACTGCGCGCCGCTTCCATGGCCATCATCGGACCGCCCCGGTGCCCGCCCATGTCAGAAATCATGCGCACAGACCCCAGATCCGCTCCGGCGGCCTCGCTCAGGATCTCGGCTTTGGCAATGGCGTCCTTCACGGCCGCAGCACGCAGCTGATCTTCCAGCGCTTTGCTGTCTTTTACGCCAAACTGGATACCGCGAAAGTTGTTGGCGCCAACCGCCAGAACCTGATCCAGAACCGGCCCGACACCATTCAGATCATAAAGCCGGATCGTCAGCATATTCGTGGCCTCAAACCCAACCAGTTTGCGCCCGCCTTCGCTGTCGTATTTGCGATCCTGCTCCCAGCGCGGGAAAAGGTTAAGCTGGCTGGTCTGCATGTCTTCCGCCGCAATGCCAGCCTCAACCAGTTTGTCGATCACCGCTACCATCTTGCGCCAGGTTTCACCCATCGCCACCTGCGCCTCTGGGTCAAAGCTTTTCACCCCAAGGGTCAGCGTGGCCATGTCGGGCACGACCGAGATCTGCGCCTCGCCATTCACCTCGATCTGGCGCTGCACGGCGTGTTCTGATTCCGCCCAGCCCGGCGCTGCTGCAGCCAAAATACAGCCTGCAGCCACCACAGCAGGGGCAAGTTTACGATACCAACTCTGTTCCATCGGGAACCCTCCACGTTACCATTATGAATCAAGGCAAGACATCGCCACTTTACAAGGGGGAAGGACGTCTAGTTCTTTAACTTTTCGAGCACCTCCGTTAAGCTGCGCCAACAAAAGAAAGCCCCAGCATGTTGCGCAGGCTCACAAGAAAAATGATGGTTTGAAGGCGGAATGAAACCGAGTTTTGCACTCTCCTTGTCCTCAACGGGCATTACCCTCCTGCGCCGTGCGTCAGGGGGATGGCGCAACATTGGCACCGTCACCTTTGACAGTGATGATTTGGACGCCGATCTGGCGCAACTGCGCGCCCAAGGCCTGGAATATGGCGAGCCGCTGCAGTCAAAGCTGATCCTGCCCAACGACCAGATCCGCTATCTGACCATCGAGACTGGCGATATCAGTGATGAAACCCGCCTGGCCGAGGTGCGTCTGGCTCTGGCAGATGCCACACCATACCAATTGCACGAGCTGGCCTTCGACCTGTGCGCGGATGGTCCGCGCACCCATGCGGCAGCTGTGGCCTATGAAACTCTGGAAGAGGCCGAAGCCTTTGCCCAGATGCATGGGTTTGGCCCCACCAGCTTTGTCGCGCAGCCCGATGCAGCCGATTATCTGGGCGAGCCCTTCTTTGGTCCTGCCGCCGCGATGCAGGGGGTAGAGATCATCCCGGACGGGATCGCGGTTGTCGACATCGGCCCGGCTGAGCCCCCGCAACCGGAAGGCGAAGACCTGCAGGAGGCCGATACGTCCTCCGAAGAAGAAGGTAAAACGTCGAACACAGCCCCCGAGGCAAACGCGCCAACGCCAGACATTGCCGTGTCAGCAGCGCAGCAAGACCTGATGGAGGCGATCGAAGCCGAGGCCACTGCAGATGCCGAAGATGAGCTGGCTCCACAGGCTCAGATGAGCCAAAGCGAAGCGCTTGCAGCAAATGACCCGGCGGTTTCGCCCAAGGGGCCGCAAAAGCCATCCGCGCCCGCAACCATCGAAAGTATTTCTGCCCGCCTGTCCGCGCGCGCTGCACAGGCCCTGGCCCGCGACGATCTGCCGGATAAAGTCTCCCCGCTGACCCCGACTGGCCTGCCAGAGACACTGGATTTTGGGGCCGTTGCCGATCTGGTGTCCAAAACCCAGGCAAAAGAAGCGCCCAAGGCTCCCACAAATGCGGCAGTCCCCACCCCCGTGCAGCCCCCGGAACCGGAGACCGCTCCGCAAAGCGCCCCACCCGTGGTTGGCTTTAGCAGCCGCCGCACTGCGCCCCCGGAAGCGGTCCCCCACAAACGCGAAGGCGCCGAAGATCGCCCAGCTTCGCGCATCCCAACCCTCTCCGCGGTACGCGCAACCGAGCCTTCAGAAAAACCGGCAATTGCCCCAGCTGCGGCCCCCGTTGCGCCGATGCCCCATGCTCCGGCCTCCGGTGCTCCGGCGATCACCCGCGCAACCGTACCTGCCTCCAAACCACCTGCACTGGTGGCTGCAGCCATTGCCGCACGGACCTCAGACGGCAAGTCAAAATCAGACGGCCAGACACAAACAGCCCCCACGGCCGACAAGCCTGGGGTCCTTGGACAGATCAAGCCCAAACGAATTGCCGTCCCGGCAGATTCGCAGGCGGCGCGCGATGCCGAAGCCGCCCGTGCTGCATATGACGCCGACACCCCCGACGAGTCCCGCTCGCTTGCACGTGTGATCGGTGGAAAGCCGCGTTTTCTGGGGCTGATGCTCACGTCGCTCCTGCTGTTGTTTATGGCTGTGGTGGCGGCCGTTGCCTATTGGTCGAACGCCGGTTTCGATGACATCGACCCATCCCTCGCCCCGTCACCGGCGCCCACCCTGGTGCCGGATCGCCTGGAGCCGACATCGGACGAGGTCCAGCAGAACCGCTCGCCAGACACGCTCAGCGCGCCTGCGCCAGACGCCCCGGCAGATGTCGACGCGGAAGCTCTTAACGAACCGCTGCTGAGCGACACCGCCGCGCCCGCCTCTGATCCAGAGGTGGCGCAGCCCCCGGCGGTGGATCTTTCAGTCGAAACCACAGAGGAAACCACAGACACCGCCCTCACCGAAACCGACACGGCGGTTCTGGACGCGCTGCACGACGAGGAGATTGCAGCCCGCCCCGAGACGCCGGAGGCGGAAGACGCCGCAGCGGCCTTTGACAAGCTGACGCCCGAGACGGACAATGATCCCGAGGCCACCGCCGATGAGCTGGCTTACCTGGACCCTTTGGCGGGCCCGGACCTCAGCGATCTGACCCATAAAACCACCTATGCTGCAACTGGTATCTGGCAAAAAATTCCCGACGTTCTGACACCGGACGCCACTGCCAGCCGGGCCGATCTGGACGACGTTTATGTGGCCTCAATCGACAAGACCAGCCTATCGCACGATTCCATTGCGCTACCTGATGGGGACCGTTTTGAAACGGATCTGATCCAGAACGCGCTCTCGTCTCCGCTGCCCGAAGACAGTGAATTCGACCTGGACGATCGCGGGCTTGTGACAGCGACCCGTGAAGGCACGCTCAACCCTGATGGTATCACAGTGTATCTGGGACGCCCTGCCAAAGTCCCGCCCGCACGCCCTGCCCCCCCCGAGGTGGCAGCCCCACAAGCCCCGCAAATCAAACGCATTCGCCCACGTCCCAGACCAGCTGACCTGCAGGACAAGGCAGAACGTGCGCGCCTGGGGGGCTTAAACCTCGCGGAACTTGCCAAACAACGTCCGCGTGCGCGCCCAGCCGGTTTGCAGCCACCTGTGCAATCGGTCGAAACGGCGGCTGTTGATGCAGCCATTGCCGCGGCACAAGCTGAGCCAGCCCCGTCAGAGCTGCCCGCCGCAACCCGGCTGGCCGTTGGCAGTTCCGTAATCCCCCGCGCCCGACCGAGTAACTTTGACAGGCTGGTTGCGCGCGCCGAAGAAACACCCCAGCCTTCGGCCCCTGCCGTTCAGGCCACAGAAACCGTTGCGCCACGCCTGCCGACCAGCGCCAGCGTATCGCGGGAAGCAACCCTGGCAAATGCGATCGACCTGCGCAAAGTGAACCTGATTGGCATCAGTGGCAGCGCATCGGACCGGCGTGCTTTGGTCCGGCTGCCTTCCGGCAACGTCAAGCGCGTAAAAGTTGGCGACAAAATCGACGGCGGTCGGGTGACGGCAATCGACAGCGAGCGCCTGCTCTATCAGAAGCGCGGCCGCAACCATACGCTGCGCCTGCCCAAAGGATAAAAGTCGAATTATAGTTTCAACACAGATAGGTAGTTCTACGCAGACCACTGTGTTTCAGACTTTTGACGACTCACCCATTCCATAATTATATGTTTCTGCTCATCAATCTGCCCGATTTGCGTCGCAAAAAATCGGGCAGATTGTTCATTTTATCCACAGTAAATACGCCTTCCATGACGTCCTGTTTAACGGGTTGGGAACACTTACGCCTTAAATCTCAAGCGAAGTTACCCAATAGGATGGATTTTGCCCGTGTCATATGTGGATCGCCGCATCGAACAGCGCCCCAATAGTGGTGAAGCTCCCTTTGCTCTGAACGAGGTTTTCTTTTCTCGGACGGACGAACGTGGGGTCATTCGCGCAGGCAACTATGTGTTCAAACGGGTCTCCCACTACGACTGGGAAGACCTTTTGGGCGCACCGCACAAGGTTATTCGCCACCCTGACATGCCTCGTGGCGTGTTCCAGCTGTTCTGGGACACGATCAAACAGGGCAAGACGATGGGCGCCTATGTGAAAAACAGGTCCAAGGACGGCCTGCATTATTGGGTCTATGCCGTTGTTGTCCCTTGCGAGGGCGGCTATCTGTCGGCGCGGATCAAACCGTCAAGCCCGCTCTTTAACGAGATTCAGCGCGACTATGCTGAACTCCTCAAGGCAGAGAAAGAACACGGGCTAGAGCCTGAAGACAGCGCAGCAAATATGCTTGAAATGCTGCGGTCGAAGGGGTTCCAAGACTACGATGAGTTTGCCCTTCACGCCTTGTGCGAAGAACTTCTGGCCCGTGACGCTGGGCTTGGTAATGCCAAATGCCAGCAGATTGGCCAACTGCGCGAGATGGTCAAAAACGCACAGACCCTTGTGGACGAAACCGAAGGGTTGATCAAAGATTTCGAGGCGATGAATACAATCCCGCACAATTTGCGTGTGATCGCCTCCCGGATCGAACCTTCGGGCGGCCCCGTGACCGTTCTCTCCCAGAACTACGGTGCCATGTCTCGTGAAATGAGCGATTGGTTCTCGGCCCATGTGATGGGGAAAAACAGCAACTTTGCTGCGCTTCTGCAATGTGTTCAGAACAGCCTGTTTGTGGAATGTATCGTCCGGATCTTGACCGAGTGTAACGTACAGCTCGAAAACGAACGCCGGATGCTGCAAGACGTCGACATGAGCGCTGAGCGTGATGTGCTGTCCGGCCTCGTGGAGAGCCAGACAAAGAACGCCGAAGAAGGCATGCAGAAGGTTGATACAGAAGCAGAACGCATTCTGCGTGCCTGCCAGGTCATGCACCGTCATTTCCTGGGCCTCAGCTCAACGCGTGTGCTGTGTAAAATCGAAAGCGCCCGCCTCCCGGAATCAGGTGAGACCCTGTCTGACATCATTGACCAACTGGGCAACTTCCAGGAACGGATCTCACACCGCCTGGAACGCATCGCAAATCTGAGCACAGAGATTCAGACCATCGAGTAACAAGATGCACTGACATTTTCAGTCAGCAAAGACCTGCGCAGCCTGTGGTCTTCACAACCAAAACCAATACAGCCGGAGCTTCACAGCAGCTCCGGTTCCCCGTTTTGGCTGAACGGTGAACCGCTTTTGCCACGCCACGGATGAATGGTCACAGAACCCCTTAAAATCGTTGCCGCCGCCCCGCCTGAGTTGCCATAACGATTCTATGGAAAGCTTTCTCTACCAAGCCTCAATCTATCTGGCCGCGGCCGTGATCGCCGTCCCCCTCTCAGCCCGCCTCGGTCTGGGATCGGTGCTGGGCTACCTCGCTGCCGGCATCATTATTGGACCGGTTCTGGGCCTGGTGGGCGCGGAAACAGCAGACCTGCAACATTTTGCAGAGTTCGGCGTGGTGATGATGCTCTTCCTGATCGGGCTTGAGCTGGACCCCCGCGCGCTTTGGGCCATGCGGCACAATCTTCTGGGCCTTGGTGGCAGCCAGATCCTGTTTAGTACTTTGCTGCTGATGGGCGCCTCGCTTGCTGCGGGGCTCACCTGGCAGGTCGGGCTGGCAATCGGCCTTGCGCTTTCATTGTCCTCCACAGCGATCGTTCTCCAAACCCTGTCCGAAAAAGGGTTGATGCAGACCGGCGGCGGTCGGGCGACATTTGCTGTGCTGCTGACCCAAGACATCGCCGTCATTCCGATCTTGGCCCTTTTGCCCCTGCTGGCAACGCCTCATGGCCCCAGTATCGCGCCTGACGGATCCATCGCACGCGACGCCCCCCATGGATCAGGTCATGGAAGTGGCCATGGCTTTGACTTGTCGCTGGTGGACGGCCTGCCCGGCTGGGGCGTCACACTGGTCACCCTGGCAGCCCTTGGCGCGATTATTCTGACCGGAATTTACCTGACCCGGCCGGTTTTCCGCTTTATCCACGCCGCAAACCTGCGGGAAATGTACACCGCGCTTGCGCTTCTTATTGTGGTCGGGATCTCCTTTCTGATGACATTGGTGGGCCTGTCCCCTGCGCTTGGCGCCTTTCTGGCCGGCGTGGTTCTGGCAAACTCTGAGTTCCGCCACGAAATGGAAAGCGACCTTACACCGTTCAAAGGTCTCCTCCTCGGCCTGTTTTTCATCACCGTGGGTGCAGGCATCAACTATCGCCTGTTTCTGGAAAACCCTGGTGATCTGATTGGCCTCGCTCTGCTGGTGATCTTGGCCAAAGGCGCGGTTCTGTTTGTGGTCGGTCACCTTTTTGGCCTGCGCCATCGAAATCACTGGCTGTTTACCCTTGGGCTGGCGCAGGCGGGTGAATTTGGCTTTGTCCTGCTGGCCTTTATAAAACAACTGGACCTTCTGCCTGACAGCCTTTCTGAAAAACTTCTTCTGGTGATCGCCTTGTCCATGCTGATCACCCCACTCCTGTTTATTCTCTACGACCAGCTGTCCCGCCGGATGCGCGAGGCAACTCCCGAACCCCGCGCGGATGAGATCGACGAAGAGGGTCCGGTTATTATTGCGGGCATTGGCCGTTTTGGGCAGATCGTCAACCGGCTGGTGCGCGCAAGCGGCCATCGCACCATCGTCCTGGACAATGATATCGAAACCGTACAGCTTATGCGCCGCTTCGGTGTCAAAAGCTTTCTTGGCGATCCGACCCGCCCCGAACTTTTAAAGGCGGCAGGAATTGCCCATGCCAAGGTTCTGGTGGTGGCGCTGGACAATCCCGAAAGCACAACCAAACTTACGGATTACGCGCGTCGGACCTACCCGGACTTGCATATCATCGCGCGTGCACGTGATCGCCATCACGTCTATGCCTTGTACAAGGCGGGGGCCGATGACATCGTGCGGGAGATGTTCGACAGCGCTCTGCGAGCCGGGCGCTATGTGCTGGAAAATGTGGGATTCAGCGAGTATGACGCCGCCCAGGCAGAGCAGACGTTCTATGCGCATGACCGTAAAACCGTGCGTGAACTGGCGCGGCACTGGGACCCAGCGCGTCCGACCAGCCAGAACCAAGCCTATATCACACGCGCGCGCGAATTGGAAAAAGACCTGGAAACCGCCCTGCTGGACCTGATGGAGAAAAAAGCGCGCGACACAGGGTGACGCGCGTCATTCTTTTGGCCTCGAGTTGCAGCGGTTAGCTGTCGCTGACGCCCGCCTCGGTAAATGTCGCCATTCCACTGTGGCACGCCAAAGCGCCGCGCAGAATCTGGATCGCCAATGTCCCCCCGGATCCTTCACCCAAGCGCATATCCAGTGACAACAAGGGCACTTTTCCGATATTGGACAACAGCGACTTATGGGCCGTTTCAGCGCTGACATGACCGGCCACGCAATGGTCCAGCGCCCCATCAACAGTCTGTGCCAGACAGGCTGCTGCCGAACAGCAGATAAACCCGTCCAGAATAACCGGGATACGCAGCAGGCGTGCCGCAGCAATAGCTCCAACCATTGCCGCAATTTCGCGCCCCCCCAGACAGGTCAGCGCATCCAGGCCGTCGCCGATGCGCTTCTTGTGCGTATCAACACCGTTGCGCACAACGCGCGCTTTGCTGGCCAGCCCGTCATTGTCAACACCTGTACCACGTCCGGTCCAATCGCTAGCCTCTCCGCCAAACAGGGCCAGACACAGGGCGGCCGCCGCCGTTGTATTTCCGATTCCCATCTCACCGACAACCAGCAGATCAGAATTCGGATCAACCGCATTCCAGCCCACATCCAGCGCAGCCAGAACTTCGTCTTCGCTCATCGCAGGGTTTTGGGTGAAATCCTGCGTTGGCCGGTCAAGCTGCAGAGCAACCACATCCAACTGCGCCCCCACAAGCTCCGCCAGCTGGTTAATCGCTGCACCGCCCTCTTCAAAATTCTGCACCATCTGCTGGGTCACCTCAGACGGAAAGGCCGAGACCCCGCGTTGTGCCACGCCATGGTTGCCGGCAAACACGATCACCTGCGGCGCTTCCAACTGGGGGCGGAGCGTTCCGCGCCAGCTGGCATACCAGATCGCAAGATCCTCAAGCCGCCCCAGCGAACCGGGCGGCTTGGTGAGCTCACCGTTCAAGACGGCGGCCGCCACCTCGATATCACTGTTGATACCAGGCGCGGATGCCAACAACGACTTGAAGTCGGTCAGAGAGTTGAACTTTGGCAGCATTCAATGCCCTCGTTGCATCTTTTTCTAGGACAGGCTTTAACCGGTCACGGCTTCGTAATCTATCATTTGCGAGCACGCAAACTCCACCGAGGGACCAAATAGATTGAAATTCAACTTCATACTACGCGACATTTTGTTGTCTTGGGTCCTGCTCACACGTTTGCCCGCACCAAATCTGCCCGATAAGTGGTTTGATCACCAAGCGCAAGCGGCATGGGCATTTCCGATCGTCGGGGCGGTGATCGGTTTTTTTGCAGCCGTCACACTATTGACTGCGCAACACTTTGGCCAGCCCGAAGTTCTTTCCGCTGGCCTTGCGCTTGGCCTTGGGATCGTCTGTACCGGCGCAATGCACGAAGACGGGCTGGCGGATACAGCCGACGGGTTTTGGGGTGGTTTCAACAAAGAACGCCGACTCGACATCATGAAAGACAGCCATATCGGCACCTATGGGGTTCTGGCGCTTATTTTGTCCCTGGGACTGCGCTGGAGCGCGCTGGCGGCCATTGTGTCAATGTTTACCCCGTGGGTGATCCTGCCTGTTGCGGCGCTGTCGCGTGCAGCCATGCCCGTGCTGATGGTGTCTCTACCAAACGCGCGCAGCACCGGCCTGTCCCATCGGGTGGGTACACCAAGCCGCGGCACCGCCGGTGTGGGGGTGGCTCTGGCGTTCCTTCTGGCCTGGGCATTCCTGGGGCTTTGGCCTGCCCTTCTCTGCCTTATGGTCAGCGCCTTGGGGCTTTTGGGACTGCGCCAGTTGGCAAAGGCCAAAATTGGCGGACAAACAGGCGATGTCCTGGGGACGGCCCAACAGGTCACGGAGCTCCTGTGCCTTCTGACCCTGCTCAGTCTGGCTTAGTTGCACAAAAAACCATCGCCCACAGAGCAGGCGATGGTTCAAAACTTGAGAAGCGGAGCGTTATCAGGCTGCGCGCGAGGTCAGGACTTCGTCCACCTTACGGGCTGCAAGCACCTCATCATTGTCTGCAACCGCAGCAACTTCGCGGGTCAGACGCTCCAGAGCCGCTTCATACAACTGACGCTCTGAATAGCTCTGCTCCCGCTGATCATCCGCGCGATGCAGGTCGCGTACCACTTCGGCAATGGCAATCAGATCACCAGAGTTGATCTTCTGCTCATATTCCTGAGCCCGACGCGACCACATGGCCCGCTTCACCTTGGCCTTGCCCTTTAGGGTTTTCATCGCCTGTTCGATCACATCCGGCGAGGACAACGAACGCATCCCCACTTCGACTGCCTTATTTGTCGGCACCCGAAGGGTCATTTTGTCCTTTTCAAAGGTGATAACAAAAAGTTCGAGCTTGAAACCGGCGACTTCCTGTTCTTCAATCGAAATGATCTGTCCCACGCCATGTGCCGGATAGACGACAAACTCATTTGGGCGGAACTCGAGCTTCTTCGATTTGGTCATATAGGTCTTTCCTCGCTTACGTGCCGATTAAACCGGCTTATTGGCGAACAGCTGTACAGACAAAAACGTAGCGCCGAGACAGCAAAACTACCCCGCACTGCTTAAACTTGTCACAAAAAACGTAACTGCGCGAATTCCCCCATCGCCCAGCCAGCTGTCCCCTTCGAAACATTTCTACATCGGGTGATTATAACACAAAAAAGGGGTCCCTAAAAGACACCCCCCACAGATGTGAGCGAATTAACGCAACGCAAACTACCCAAACGGGATCTCTGCTTCTGCGGCGCAGAATGCCGCAAGTGCAGAAACCAGTGCAGTCTCTATGACTTAACCGCCTTCACCAGGCGCTTCAGAGAAGTATTTCTCCATCTTGCCGGTCTCGCCGTCACGCTCTTCATATCCCGGCATCGGGTCTTTTTTCGAAACGATCACAGGCCAGATTTCCGCGTATTTCCGATTAAATTCCACCCACTTATCCATCTCAGGATCGGTATCGGGCCGAATCGCATCCGCCGGGCACTCCGGTTCACAGACACCGCAGTCGATACATTCGTCCGGGTGGATCACAAGGGTGTTTTCCCCCTCATAGAAACAATCGACCGGGCACACTTCGACACAATCGGTGTATTTGCAGGCAATGCAGTTTTCGGTAACGACGTAAGTCATCTGGCTAAGGTTCCATTCGTCTGTTTGGCGACTAGCTAATCCAGGTTACCTGGCACTTCAAGAGATCAATAGGGGTCACGGTCGCGAGTAAGATCAAGCGCCCTGCGCTCCTTCTTATCCGGACGTCCCTTTCCCTCATAACGCGGGTTTTTCGGTACAGCGTCCCGCCACTCTGTTTTGTCCAGGTACAGGGTTTGGGCCTCTGTAGCGGGTCCGCGCCGCTCACCAATGGCCAAAACCTCGACAACACGGATTTGTGAGCCCTGAGCAAAGGTTAGCACATCCCCGGGATTCACGTTTTGCGCGGGTTTTGAAATTTTCTGGCCATTCAGCCGCACATGACCCGCACCAACCTGTTTTGCGGCCAGGCTGCGTGTTTTGAAAAAACGCGCAAACCAAAGCCATTTGTCGATGCGGATCTTGCCCGATATGTCAGCCATCACAGGCTTAATTGCCCTTGGTCAGCCCCATAAGCGCTGCGGCAAAGGGGTTGTCCGGGTCAATTGCCTTTTCCTTCTTGGGCGGGCGTGCGGTGAATGTCTTGGCCCCCTGGTTCTGACGTGGCGCACTCTTCTTGCCGGGCTTGCCGCCCTTGGGTTTGCCCTTGCCACCACCACGGTTCTGACGATCACCCTGACGCTCGCCACCACGCTCGCCTTGGCCCTGACCAGCTTGGCCCTGACGACCACGGCCTGCGTTCTGACGGTTGCGGTTCCCACCCCAGGTGAAGGTATAAAAGACTTCGAGCTCAGCCTCCCCTTCAGGTGCCGAAACATCTGTTGCAGCTGCGGCTTCTACAGCATCCGCCTCCGAAGCAGCCTCTGCTTCTGTTGCATCAGCCGCTGTTTCCTCGGGCGCGCGTTCGGTCGCAGCCTCAACAGGGGCCTCAGCAGTCTCTTCAGCGGGAGCTTCGGGCGCTGCGCTTTCTGCGGCCTCCGCCTTTTCTGAAGCCTCTGTTTCTGAAGCCTCTGCGGCCGAAACCTCAGCTTCAGGGGCCGCAACCGGAGCCGCTTTGACCTTCTGACGTTCGCCCTTCTCCGCGCGATAGCCAAGGCCCTGCATCAGGGTTGCAAACTGTTCCAGCGTCATGCCGGTGATCGACAACATATCCGCCTTGGCTTCAAAACCGCCACGACTGTCTTCGTTGCGCAGCATATCCGCCAGACGTTCCAGCATGTCGATACGAATCATCCGCTCACCCGCAGCGCGATAGCCGCACATGGTGTCATAGCCTTCAGGCGCGCCTTCGACCGTTGGTACAGTCACCAGACCCGGGGGCGGCGCCACCGGAAACTCTTGCGAGCCATTGGCCAAGGACCACAGCACCAGGCGCAGACGCGTCGGAGCAGGCTTCAGCAGAAGCGGCATAAAGATCGTGAATTGACCGAATCGGATACCATGTTTGCGCAGCGCAGCGCGGGCATCCTGGTCCAGTTCCTTCACCTCTTGCGCAATGCCTGCGCGCGGCAGGATGCCCAGCGCTTCGACAATGCGGAAGGCAAAGCCACGAGCCAGACCGGTCAGAGCCTCGTCGTTCTTGAGGTTCAGCATCGGCTCAAACAGGGTTGTGACCTTGCGGCTGATGAAATGCTGCAGGCGACGCTCTACCTTTTGGGCCACATCTGCGCCCGCGGCATCGTCAACAAACACCTCGACCTGCGGCGACAGCGGATCGGCACCTGCAACCAGCTTGCCTACAGCGTGTTCGCCCCACATCAGGCCACCCTGATCAGTAAAATCGATCTCGGTATCGGGCGCATTGTAGAACCGATCTGCACGCAGATGGAAATGCGGCGCCAACGCCTGCATGGACGCGGATTTCAGCGCTTTGGCTTCCGCGCCTTGCGCACTTTTGTCCGGTGAGAACCGGAACCCTTCGAGCCGCCCGACAAATTCGCCTTCGACGGTCACTTCACCCTGGTCATTTACTTCGGCCAAAAGGGCCTCCTTCTGTTTGAGCCGGCGCAAAAGCACGGATGTGCGCCGGTCCACAAATCTCTGAGTCAAGCGCTCGTGCAGCGCATCTGACAGCCTGTCTTCTACAGCGCGGGTTTGATCGCGCCAATGACTTTCGTCACCAACCCAGCCGTTTCGTTGTGCCACATAGGTCCATGTGCGGATAAATGCCAGTCTCTTGGATAAAGCATCTATATTTCCATCAATTCTATCAATGTGGCGGATCTGCCGGGCAAGGAAATCGTCCGGTATACGGCCGCGTTCGTGAAGATGTTCAAAAATAACGGTTAATAACGAAGCATGTTCTGCGTGGCTGATACCACGGAAATCAGGGATTCGGCAGACGTCCCACAAAAGTTGTACGCTGGGTGCAGAGCTGGCGCGCGCGGCAACTGCGGCGTCCTGTCCCAGCATCTTGAGCGTACGTAGATCGTCCGCCTCGCGCGCTTTCATCAAGCGCTCGTGATTTGGGCTCAACTCCAAGGAGCGCTCCAGAGCATCAATCGAGCCGAACCGCAGATCCGCCGACCGCCAGTTCAGCTTTTTCAGCGGCGTAAACCGGTGCTCCATAATTGCATTTGCCGTCTCCTCGTCCAAAGGACGCGCGTCCCCGGTCACCCCAAAACTGCCATGGCTCATGCCACGTCCGGCCCGGCCCGCAATCTGGGCAAGCTCATTAGGGGCAAGCGCTCGCATCCGGCGTCCGTCAAATTTCGACGTGGAGGAAAACGCAACATGGTCAATATCCAGGTTCAACCCCATGCCAATTGCGTCGGTGGCAACCAGATAATCGACCTCACCATTCTGATAGAGCGCCACCTGGGCATTTCGAGTCCGCGGGCTCAGCGCGCCCATCACAACCGCCGCCCCACCCTTCTGACGACGGATCAGCTCGGCGATGGCATAGACATTATCAACGCTGAAACCGACAATTGCGCTGCGCGGCGGCATCCGGCTGATCTTCTTTGATCCGGCATAGACCAGATCCGACATGCGTTCGCGACGCATGAACTCCACACCATCGACCAGTTCGGCAATGGTGCCGCGCATGGTATCCGCCCCCAGAAACAGCGTCTCGTGGGTGCCGCGCGCGTTCAGCAGGCGGTTGGTGAACACATGCCCCCGTTCAGGGTCAGCGCACAGCTGGATCTCATCCACCGCCAGAAAGTCACAGCCCATCCCCTCAGGCATGGCCTCAACCGTGCAGATCCAATAGGCGGCGCGGGGCGGCACAATGCGTTCTTCGCCTGTTACCAGCGCCACCACCGACGGCCCCTTGATCGCCACGACCTTGTCATAGACTTCACGCGCCAACAGGCGTAACGGGAACCCCATGATCCCCGTCCGATAGCCCAACATGCGATCGATGGCGTAATGGGTCTTGCCCGTATTGGTCGGGCCTAACACGGCCACAACCCGCGATGCGCGCGTCATAGCATCACTCCTGAAAAAGCCCCAAGGGCCTTATAATTCCTTGCCCACCACCGTGGGCGCCAGTCGTTCCAGAGCCGTGGTTACTTCTTCGTGATGGGGATGTATAGCCTTTGCGCGCTCATAGGCTTCATAGGCCTTTTCTGGGTCGCGGAAATGCTCAAACACGGTGCCCAGAACATAAAGCGCGTCATAGTCATTCGGATTAAGCCCCAGCGCACGCTCCAGATCTGCCACAGCGGGGCCGAATTTATCCATCCGCGCCAACACTTCCGACCGTTTGAGCCACCCTGCGGCAAACTCCGGTGCATGGTCCACCAGGGCGGTCAGGTGATCCATCGCCGCCAACAAATCACCCCGTTCAATTGCATCCTGCCCACGGCGCAACAGCAAATCCATCGTGGCAGAGCCGCTGTGATCCCATTTGGCGCGCAACTCCCGGTCCAGTCGAACCGCCTCTTCGGGGTTTGATCGGGCCAGTTCGGCCAGCAGATCCGCCTCACTGAGGGATTGCGCCAGCAAAGCGCTAGGGCTGGAAATCGTGACTACCACCACAGCTGCCGCGACGATAGCTTTGTACGTTAAGAGTTTTTCCAACATCATGGTTCCAGTTTACCTGCGCCGTGGCATTTTTCCAGCATGAGTCTTTCACTCGTAACAAAGATGTGCATTTCTGGGGCGCAGACAATAAAGGAAGCGCAAAATGAGCGATATTTTGGCGAAAGCCGTCGAAGCACTAAACGCAAAACTGGACGGCGCGGACTTCCCGGCCTCGGCAAAGTTTGACATCGAAGGCTTGGGCTGCATTGTTTTGGACTCTGATGGTGCCCGCGTCAGCGACGAAGAGGCAGACGTAACCTTGTCCGCGGATGCAGATGTCTTTCAGGACATGCTCGCGGGTGAATTGAACCCGACAACCGCCTTTATGTCCGGCCGCCTGTCGGTTGACGGCGACATGGGCACTGCCATGCAACTGGCTTCGGTTCTCGCCTGATGGACGGAGGATCCATGCGCCCGACCGAAGCCCCGCTGTACGAAAACATCGCCCGTGGTCCGGGCGGCGGTTCGGCTCATTGGATCCAAACCCGTGACGGCCTGCGCCTGCGCGCAGGCCTATGGCCCGCCGAAGCAGAGCCTAAAGGCACAGTGCTTCTGTTTCCGGGCCGCACTGAATATATTGAAAAATACGGCGATGCAGCCGGTTTCCTGTCTCAGAACGGGCTTGCAACACTTGTCATTGACTGGCGCGGCCAGGGCCTGGCCGACCGCCTTCTGCCCAATCCGCTGCTGGGTCATATCGACGAGTTCGCAAATTACCAGGCAGATGTGGCGGCGATGGTCACATTGGCGACGGATCTGGATCTCCCCAAACCCTGGTATCTGCTGGGCCACTCCATGGGAGGGGCCATCGGCCTGCGCGCGCTGATGGAGGGGCTTCCAGTGGCCGCTGCAGCGTTTTCCGGGCCGATGTGGGACATCAAACTGCCCAAAGCCCTGCGGCCGCTGGCCTATGCCATTGGCGTGTTTTCCCGGTCGCTTTGTCTCAGCAACCGGCTGGCGCCCTCGACCAGCATGACGCCCTATGTGCATGTGCAGCCTTTTATGGGAAACCTGCTGACCAACAACGCGGACATGTACACCATGCTGCGCGAGCAGATCAAAGCTGTCCCCGAACTTGCGATTTCTGGCCCGACCATCAACTGGGTCTACGAGAGTCTGCGCGAATGCTCCCATCTGGCACAGCAACCTGCTCCATCGGTGCCAACGATCTGCTTCCTTGGCAGCGCGGAACAAATTGTCAGCTCGGAAGCGATCGAGACCCGGATAAACGGCTGGCCCAAGGGTGAGCTGCGCATAATTGACCGTGGCCGCCACGAGGTTCTGATGGAAGACCGCGCCACCCGCCATCAGGTGCTGGGTGAAATGGTTGAGTTCTTCGCCCGACACAGCTGACACCCTTGCGCCCCCTCGCTCTTGCCCCGTCTGGGTGACCTGTCGCTTGTGCTTCTTCGATGGGCACCATAGATGTTGAGGAAAGCATTCTCACAATCAGGAGCCCCCATGTTCCAGCTTCCCTTCCCTGTCTTTGACGTCAATGCATCTTCGGGTTCTGATGAACTCGGCGCCCTGCCGGAATGGGATCTCTCTGATCTCTACTCCGGCGAAGACGCGCCCGAACTCACCCGCGATCTGGACTGGCTCCAAGGGGAATGCGCCGCATTTGCCAAAGATTACGAAGGCAAGCTGGCTGAGCTGGACGCCGACGGGCTGCTGCAATGCGTGTTGCGCAATGAAAAGATCAACCAGGTCGCAGGCCGCATCATGTCCTTTGCGGGTCTGCGCTACTACCAGCTGACCACCGATGCGGGCCGGGCAAAATTCATGTCCGACATGCAGGAACAGATCACGATTTTCACCACACCGCTGGTGTTCTTCACGCTGGAACTGAACCGGATCGACGACAACGTGCTGGCCGCGCATTTTGCCGCCAACGCGGATCTGGCGCGCTATAAACCCGTGTTTGACCGCATCCGCGCGATGAAACCCTACCAGCTGTCCGATGAGCTGGAGAAGTTCCTGCATGACCTTGGCGTTGTGGGCGATGCCTGGGAACGTCTGTTTGATGAAACCATCGCCGGCCTGACCTTTACCGTCGACGGCGAAGACCTGAACATCGAAGGCACGCTGAACCTGCTCACTGAACAGGACCGCACCAAACGCGAGGCCGCCACCCGTGAGCTGGCCCGTGTGTTCAACGACAACATCAAAACCTTTGCCCGCGTCCACAACACACAAGCCAAGGAAAAAGAGATCGTTGACCGCTGGCGTGGCATGCCGACCCCTCAGACCGGGCGCCACCTGTCCAACCACGTGGAACCCGAGGTGGTCGAGGCGCTGCGCGAGGCGGTGGTTGCCGCCTACCCCAAGCTCTCCCACCGTTATTACGAGTTAAAGCGCAAATGGCTGGGTCTGGACCGCATGCAGGTCTGGGATCGCAACGCGCCGCTGCCCATGGAAGACACCCGCACCGTGAGCTGGGCTGATGCGGAAAAAACCGTCATGGACGCTTATACCGCCTTTGATCCCCGCATGGGTGAAATCGCCGCGCCCTTCTTTACAAAGGGCTGGATCGACGCCGGTGTGAAGCCGGGCAAGGCCCCCGGCGCCTTTGCCCATCCGACCGTCACCGATGTGCACCCCTATGTGATGCTGAACTACCTGGGCAAACCGCGCGATGTGATGACCCTTGCGCACGAACTGGGCCATGGCGTGCACCAGGTGCTGGCCGCCGAACAGGGAGAGATGCTCTCTTCCACGCCGCTGACACTGGCTGAAACCGCGTCTGTCTTTGGCGAAATGCTCACCTTTCGCAAAATGCTGGATGCGGCCGAAACGCAGGAACAGCGCAAGATCCTGCTGGCCGGCAAGGTCGAGGACATGATCAACACGGTGATCCGCCAGATCGCGTTCTATGATTTTGAATGCAAGCTGCATGCCGCCCGCGCCGAAGGTGAACTGACACCGGAGGACATCAACGCGCTGTGGATGTCGGTGCAGGCGGAATCCCTGGGTGAAGCCTTTGATTTTGTCGACGGCTATGAGACCTTCTGGGCCTATATCCCCCACTTCGTGCATTCGCCTTTCTACGTCTATGCCTATGCCTTTGGCGACGGTCTGGTGAACGCGCTCTACTCGGTCTATGCCGAGGGCGGTGAAGGCTTTGAAGAGAAGTATTTCGACATGCTCAAGGCAGGCGGCTCCAAACACCACAAGGAGCTGCTCGCCCCCTTCGGTCTGGATGCCTCGGACCCCAAATTCTGGGACAAGGGCCTCAGCATGATCTCCGACATGATCGACGAGCTTGAGGCGATGGAAGCCTGATCGTTTGAACAACCGGCCTGGCCTGTTTTAAGGCTGGGCCGATTTTTTATGAGGACATTTTTAGATGGCGACACTTACCTACAGCTCCCTGTCCGATTTTTCGGCCTTCGCTAACACATTTATCCCCGGCGGTTTTATCTTTCCCACGCCGCGCTACCGGTTCATTGACAGTGGTAATGGCAAGGTCACCTATATCCACATACAGGATCAGGCCAGCACCAGATATTACAATATCAACCCCAGCGTGACCCTATTTGGCCCGGACCTGCGCGCCAATGAAAACGGGGGGCTGTCGGGGACCGTCACCAGCTTTACATTCGCCTCCGAAAATCGCGGTGAAATCGCTACGGTTTCAGGCGTTTCCGGAGATGGCGCGCTTTTTACTAATATTCTGACCGCGCGCATCAACGGCGACAACATCGCAGGCTCCGCCTTTACCGAGCTCCTGGGAGGAGCGATCTCCGTTTTGACCCTAGGTGCCGAGGACGACCGCGTCTTTGATCGCGGCCTTTTCAAAGCGGTCAATGACCTGGACCTTGGCGCAGGCAACGACAGTTTCTTTGCCGGGCGACCACGGGATACCGATCGTAGCATTGATGGCGGTGCAGGCTATGATACTTTGATTCTGGACGATTTTGGCAGACCAGACCGCTTTGTGGTGGACCTGCGCCAAGGGCGCATCATCGCCGATGAAACCAGCTTTGCCTTCACAGGCTTTGAAGTCATCAAAGGAGATGCGTTTGTAGACCGCTACATTGGCTCATCTGCCGGAGACAATGTTCAGGCGGCCGGTAGCGATGACCGCATTCTTGGGTTTGGCGGCAATGACACGCTCAACGGTGGGTATGGCGACGACTTGCTACGCGGCCACAGCGGGCGCGACCGCATTCACGGTGCCGCAGGCGAAGACACGCTTTATGGCGGTGTCGGCGATGACACGCTCTGGGGCGGGTCGCAGAACGATCGGCTTTCTGGCGCAGCTGGCAAGGACCGCCTGTTTGGTGGCTCGGGCAAGGACAGGCTGTTTGGCGGCACCGGCGATGATCTCATAAAAGGCGGAAACAGCCGTGACCGGCTGTTCGGCGGGAGCGGCAATGATACGCTCGACGGCGGCGGCGGCAACGACATCCTCAGAGGCGGCGCCGGGGCGGACACCTTTGTATTCAAGACCTTCGCCAGAAATGACCGGATCAAGGATTTTTCCATATCCGACGGTGACCAGATCCAGTTCGTCTCTTCCGGGGACTGGGATTTTGATACCCAATCGCTGACCCTGACCGATCAAGGGCTCCATCTGACTGCGTCAAACGTTGAAAGCGACACGATACGGCAGGTCACGGTGAGGTTGGACGAGGAACTCCTGAGCTCCATTTCAATTGATTCACTTGAGGACTCGATCATATTTGCCTGAGGGAGGGCTGAAGCCAGCTGATCTTTGGCAAAACGGGCCCCTTGCCCCGTCAGGTCTCGGACCGAAGGAATGCCCTTTCCCAGCAAACAGGCCAATGAACTATGCCAATTTCTCTTGCGCCACTGGACTGGTCTGACGGGCACAAGGTATCGCAGATCGCGCCCTACCCGGACCAGATCCCCTTTGCCGGCACGGTGGAGGAGATCCTCCAGGAACCGCCCGCGCGGTTTGACCTGCATCAGATCCTGTCCACGGATTCGCAAGGGAACGCCACTCCTGTTGGTGTGTTCAAGATCGACCGTAGCTATCACAGCAGCTTTCCCTTTGCGCCCGCGACCGAAATCGGACTGCGTCGACGCACGCTTCCAGGGCGAATGTATTGGCACGACTGCCATGCGCAGCCTTGGGCCCTATCTCGCTCCGCTCTATCCAACCGCGACTTACGTCTACCTGACCGTAAATCTCCGCAATCTCACTGCGTTCTCGGTCTACAGTCGTGCAGGATTTGAAAACACCGGCAAGACTTGGCCGCTTGGCTCTGCCGGCCCGCAGGCCATCATGCGTCGGCTGCTGGCTCAGTCCTAGGACCGCCTGCGCCGTCCAAGCCTCTGTTTTTCCGAAATGAATACAGCGCTCACCTTGAGGCATGGAGCCGCGCGGTAAAAACCTGAGAATTTTGCTTAGCTTTCAAATCCGACAAAAACAATCAACCATTTGATTTTACTCACTTTTTTCTTGCCTCCCGCAAAGAATCGTCGTATCCACAGTTCAGACAAAAGAGCAAGCCAAGGTCAAAGGCAGCTCGCAACGGCACACACCAGCCAGCCCCAAGGCCAGCCAGACGTGCCAACGCCAGCCACCGACCGATCGTTAGCCAGCCCACATGTCTTCTCCAGCTCGCCAGCGTATTTCAGCCAGTGCCAGCCAGTCTGATCCAGCCATCGCCAGATCCTCCCGACACCCATCCGAACGCACCCACCCTAATAAGGCAGGCCCGTTCAAGACAGGTTCCTCCGCCCGCAGCCGCCAGCAAAACAAGACCCCCGGCCATGATTCCAGAGCCGGGGGTGTTTTGCCGGGCGCGCTTTAATGGCGACGGTGAAAATCCTGCCCCACTCCCTCCAACACCTTGGCTGGCCCAGGGCATCGCGGGCCAGAATGCTGTCATAAAGCCTCACCCTCATCTGGAAAATATCATCCCGATCTGCGGCCAAAGAGGGTATCGAAATTGCCTAATGTTTGGGCCGGATCAGGATGTGCCGAATAGAGAGCGCACAACACTATTGCCCCCTCAAAAACGCGGCCCGGCGCGCAGGTCACGCGCAATATTCCTAAATCAGTATGTCAAGAATTTTAACTTCTTCGTGAAAAACTGGATTTCACAATCAAATTCACGAGAAGTCCCATGGGCGCCAGCAACACGCCACTACCTGATCTGATAGAGCTTTCGTCCATAAACTCCAACGCCACGTTCACCGTAACGCCCGGCGGCGGAGGGGATATTGAAGGGGTCGTGGACAATGCGACCTATTCGGACAGCCAAGCTGGCAACACCGGCTCCTATATCGGAGAGCTGAACGATTCCTACGCGAGCGAAAGTGGAACGCTCGAAATTGATGGTGTGGCTTACATTATCCAACTGGTTACCCCCCTCAGCGACACCGCCGATCCGGTGACTGTCACCTACGACGGCGGAGCGTCCTCGGTCGATCTTTACGGGGATGAGGCCGTCTCAGAAGTCGCCTTCATTATCGCCTCCCCTCTGGGCGGCGGTTCTGACCGGTACTTTGCGGTCTTTGACGACAGTGTGGGTGATCTTCCCGGCATCACATCCATCCAGATCCGCAACCTGGACTGGAGCCCGGCGGGTCACGATGTGCAGCTGGACGTTTCGGGCGACAATAACGTGGCTCCGGTCTGCTTCCTTCAGGGCACGTTGATCCGCACCCCTTTGGGGGAAATCAGCATCGAACACTTAAAGCCGGGTGATCTGGTCTCCACCGTTGACCACGGCCCGATGCCCATTCGCTGGATCGGCCAGCGTGAGATGATCTTTACCCCCGAGAACGAACAGCACAAACCCATCCAGATCAAAGCCGACGGGCTGGCCGCCGGTTGCCCTTCGCGCGATCTGGCTGTCTCTCCCCAGCACCGGATCCTGCTGGACGGGCCCGAGGTTCTGTGTTTTCACGGTGCGGCCGAGGTTCTGGCCGTTGCCAAAGGGTTGACGGACATGCCCCGCGTGCGCCGCATGAAAGGCAAATCCGACGCGGTGTATTATACGTTGATGCTGGATCACCATGCCCTTTTATGGGCCAATGGCACCCGTTGCGAGAGCTTCTATCCCGGTCGGGTGGCCATGGAATTGCTGTCTCCTGCGCAACGGCACGCCATCGCGCAGGAGTTTCCCAATCTGAGCCGGGACGTGCAGCAAACCTATGGCCCGCATGTGCGCCCCGTGCTCACCTGTCAGGAAAGCCGCGCCTTATCCGCAGCCATATCTGGTCCAAGGGGCGAAACCCTCACTGCAGCCGAATAGCCGCGCCCCTAACCTAACCTCACCTGTGTCTGGACCTATGTCGTCTGGATTAGTTCTCGACCGGGACGATGTCGAAGACAAAGAAATGCGCCTCGCCCCCTTCGTTAGAGATCCAGTGGTCGACCTCTTTGCTCTCCAGAACGGCGGTCCCCGGCGCAACCAGAGTTTCCTCTTTACCCCGGTGCTCCATCACACCGTCGCCAGAGATCACAAAATAGGCACCCGGGCGGGTCTCGTGGTTATGGGAGGCAACAATTCCACCGGGCTCAACTTTTACCTGACGGATGCGGACCTGATAGCCCTCCATCGCCGGAATCTGCGCACCCAGTTCCAGCGCCGCCTTGCCAAAGACGCTGACGCCCTTGTGTTCGGTCGGGGCAACGTGGTCTTCATGGGCCAGCGATGCGGTTGCGGTTAGAATAAGGGCGGCGGCGGGGCCTGCGAAGGCGGTCATAAACGATTTCATTTGCGGTCTCCTTGGAACTCTAAAACCCCACGTCCGCGAACACCCGCGTCACGTGGACAGGGGTTTATTTGCCTAACTGAGTTAGCTACTCAAATAACCTTTCTGACAGGACATCGTGAGCTAACATCCCCGTGTAGACGCTTGACAGCCTTCAACAACCGCCACTACCACCGATTAGACCCCGCGAAAACTTGCCCTATTTGGATAGGATATGGATGACAGTTCTTTCACCTTCCCCCGCACCGTCACGCGCGAGGCGCTATTGATCGGCGGCAATGACAGGCTGTTGCGCAGGCTGCTTTATGACGTCACCGCGCTGGCCACCCGGATCGAACAGATGCGGGCGGAATTTGCCAAACGTCTGGGCGTCACCAAACCACAGTACAATATCCTGCTGCACGTGGCGCAGCATCAGGGCGATCATGGACGTACTGTTGCACAGGTGGCGGAGGCGCTGCATGTCTCTGGCGCTCATGTGACCAAAGAAGTCGGACGCCTGGTTGAGATGGACCTTTTGCAGAAGGCCCAGAACCCCGAAGACGGCCGCAGCGTTCTGGTCAAGATCACACCAAACTGCGCCACAGCCATTGACGCTCTCGCCCCGGTTTTGCGCAATGTGAACGACAGCCTGTTTGGCTCACTGGACCGCGACAGCTTTACCACGCTCTCGGACGGCATTCACGAAACATTGAAGGACGCAGAGGCCACGTTGCGCAAGCTGCCGTTCTTTCTGGAGACAAATGATTAGGCGTTACCCCGGGACCTCGTCGCGATCGGTCATGCCATAATCCCGCAGAACCTCTGCCACCCGGATCCGGTAATCGTGGAACAGATCCGCCCGCCCTTCGCGTTGCGCAGTCCTATGCGCAGTCAGCTCGCGCCAGCGTGCCACCGCAGCCTCATCCTCAAAGACCGAAAATGACAGGTATTTCCCCGGCGTCGTGAGGCTCTGGAACCGCTCAACCGAGATAAACCCCTCCACCTGCTCCAGCATTGGGCGCAGCTTGGCGGCGATGTCCAGATAGCTCTCTACCTTGCCGTCCTTTGGCTCGACTTCAAAGATCACAACGATCATGTCTGGCGTCCTTCTTTCGACTGCCCATGGGGCGCTGAAACCAGCTTGAGCCAGGTCCGGTCCTCCCGCAACAGGAACTTCTCACGCTGGGCAAACTCATAATTCTCGCGCCCCAGGGGATCTGCCGCCAGCCGCGCACGATAGGCCTCATACGCCGCAAGGCTGGCCACGTTATAAATCCCATAGGCCAGCGTCGACGATCCCTCATGCGGGGCGTAATACCCCACCAGATCCGCACCGCAGCGCGGGATGGCTTGCCCCCAGTTGCGGGCATAGTCCGCAAAGGCGGCGCGTTTGCTCGGATCAATGTGATAGCGGATAATACAGGTCAGCATTGCAGGCTCCTTTTGTTTGCCCGCCTGTCCTACCGCATTGAAACACGCCAATGCTTCGACTAAGATCGAACTATGAAAGACGGACCAGACATCGCCCGCATCGCCACGCTGATCGGCGACCCTGCCCGCGCCAATATGCTGGTGGAGCTGATGGGCGGCAAAGCCCTCACTGCCGGGGAGCTGTCCCGCGTGGGGGGCGTGTCGCAGCAAACCGCCAGCTCGCATCTGACCAAACTGGTGGACGGCGGCTTGTTGCAAACCGTGAAACAGGGGCGGCACAAATATTTCAACTTGGCCTCTGACGAGGTTGCAGGCGTTCTGGAAGCCTTGATGGGCGTCGCCGCCAAGTCCGGCCATTTCCGCACCCGCACCGGCCCCCGCGATGCCGCTCTGCGCAAGGCGCGCGTCTGCTACAATCACCTCGCGGGGGATATGGGCACCCGGCTTTATGACGGGCTGATCGCCCAGGGGCATCTGTTCAAGACCGGCACAGGCCCCGTCCTGACCGACACCGGTGCTGCGTTGATGTGCGATTTTGGCATTGATCTTGACGCTCTCTCCCGCAAACGCGCACCCTTGTGCCGCGATTGCCTGGACTGGAGCGCGCGCCGCGCCCATCTGGCCGGCTCACTGGGGCGTGCGCTTTTGACCCGGATGGAAGACTTGAACTGGCTGACCCGCACAGAGGGCTCCCGCGTGGTGACGTTTACCCCCAAAGGGGAAATCGCCTTTGCCGCGACTTTTGAAGTCTAACGGTGGTTTGATCGTTAAAATTTGAGACAATGCAACAGATACCGCCGGAAAAACCCTGCCATATCTGTGCCAACGGCCCAAAACGTTGCAAAATTTTCTGCTTGTCCAAACGGTCAATTGTTTCGCGTGCGAAACATTTTGGGCTTTTTTCATCGGCTTACAACAATGGCCAGGGGCTGCGGGTTTTCGTCTGACGCAGGATAAAATGGGTCTGGCTTTCGCGCACCAACCCCGAGGACAACACGCCTTTCATCAGAAAGGTTTCCAGATCCTCCGGGTCTTTGGCTGCAACCTTCAGGATAAAATCCGCCCCTCCGGTGATCGTTGCACATTCCACAATCCGCTTCTCTGCGGCGACCAGCCTGTTGAAGGATGCAATTGTTTCTTCCTGGTGGTCCATAAGGGTCACAAACATATAGGCAAGCGCATGAAGCCCAAGCCCCTTGGGGTCCAGCCGCGCCACATAGCCCCGGATCAGGCCTGCGTCCTCCATCCGTTTGATCCGCCGCCAACAGGGGGATTGCGACAGGCCTGCGGCCTCGGCCAGTTCTTGCAAAGAGGCTTTTCCATTGGTCTGTAAAACCGCCAGCAGCCGGTGATCCGCATCATCCAGTTTAAGTGAAATTTTCCAATCCTCCCGCCCACTGCGCACAGGTTTGCCTCAGTTGACTGTAACTTGCGCAAGTTAGGCAAGTATTTTCCCAGTTCTCGCGCAAAACTGAACCTGACACTTTTTGGCAGAAGAGGAGGCGCAGATGCCAAAATCCACCAAATACGAGGCCAAAGCACCGGGGCCAGATGGGCGGATTGCCTATTCGGCGGCGGATGATGCGGTTTGGGCCGACCTTTATGCACTCCAGGCCCCCGAGATCCGCAAACATATGGCACGCCCCTATCTGGACGGGTTTGACCGCATCGCCCTACCCCTGAGCCGCGTCCCCCAATGTGTCGAGATCACCGCACGGCTGCAAACTCTGACAGGCTGGCGCGTTGATCCGGTGCCTGCCCTGATCGGGTTTGGAAGGTTCTTTGACATGCTGGCCAATCGGACGTTCCCGGCGGCCAGTTTCATCCGCTCTCGCGAGGATTTCGACTATATTGAAGAACCGGACATTTTTCATGAACTTTTTGGCCACACGCCGCTGCTGACCGACACC
This sequence comes from Epibacterium sp. ABZ3_068, assembly GCF_056159265.1. NCBI lineage: Bacteria > Pseudomonadati > Pseudomonadota > Alphaproteobacteria > Rhodobacterales > Roseobacteraceae > Epibacterium > Epibacterium sp. ABZ3_068. Next base: position 2,334,312 of record NZ_JBSWUV010000001.1, on the reverse strand, counting down.
CGGTTTGCCGCGTTTTCGCAGGCCATTGGCCGCACTGGCACCCGCTGCGCTCCCGAGGACTACAGCTGGTTGATCCGCCTTTACTGGTTCACGATCGAATTTGGCCTCTTGCGCGAAGGGCAGACGATCAAGGCTTTGGGTTCGGGGCTGGCCTCTTCGCCCGAAGAGCTGACATGGAGCCGCTCTGGCAAACCGGAGATGCGCCCCTTTGACATTATCGACATCCTGCGTACGCCGTATCGGATCGACATTCCGCAGCCGGTATATTTTGTTCTGGAAGATGCTGATGACCTGTTTGCCGCCACCCAGCGCGATCTGATGGCGGACATACGCACCGCACAGTCCTTGGGTCTGCACGCACCGAAATACCCGCTCAAAGTTGCCTGAAGGAGCCTTCTCATGACCACAGTTTCCTCATCGCGCGGCGGGTTTGACACCCCTCTTCTGAGTCACGACGAGATCGAAGACGCCATTTCCAAGACCCTGCCGGACTGGGCGTTCGAAAGGGATGAAAACGTCCTGATACGCCGTGTGACGGTAAAGGGTTTTGCCAAGGCGGTGTATCTCAGCAATCTTGCGACGTTTCTGGCGGATCAATCGGGCCATCACCCGGACCTTCGGCTGGGTTGGGGGTATTTCGAAATCCGCTATAGCACCCATGATGCCGGAGGCATCACGGCAGTTGACCTGGCCTGTGCGCAGCGGTTTGACACAGCGCTGATCGCCGCCTGACCGCAACCAGCTGTCAGTTCCCTGAACAAAGGAAAACCCCGGCCGATGAGAACCGGGGTTTTCTGCTTCCTGCGTGATGCGGGGGGGGACCGGTTCAGACCCGAGGGGTCGGAGGTGGCCTGACGTCCGATCGCAACATCATGCGGTGGCAAGCATGCCTTTTTCTTTGGCCAGATCGCGCATCTTCTTTTGCAGCTTCTCAAAAGCGCGCACTTCGATCTGGCGAATACGTTCGCGGCTGACGTCATATTCGCCGCTCAGCTCTTCAAGGGTCTTGGCCTGATCAGACAGACGGCGCTGGGTCAGGATGTCCTTTTCACGATCATTCAGCACATCCATCGCCTCGGCCAGCAATTCACGGCGCGCTTCCAGTTCGTCGCGGGCTTCATAATCACCCGCCTGATCCGCATCTTCGTCTTCCAACCAGTCCTGCCACTGCATGGTGCTTTCGCCATCGCCACCCACCATAGCATTCAGCGAGGCATCGCCCCCCGACATGCGGCGGTTCATGGAGATCACTTCCTCTTCGGTCACGCCCAGGTCGGTTGCGATCTTCTTGACGTTATCGGGGTGCATGTCCCCTTCATCCAGAGCACCGATACGGGCCTTGGCCTTGCGCAGGTTGAAGAACAACTTCTTCTGCGCTGAGGTCGTTCCCAGCTTCACCAGCGACCAGGAGCGCAGGATATATTCCTGGATCGAGGCCCGGATCCACCACATAGCATAGGTCGCCAGACGAAAGCCCTTTTCGGGATCAAAGCGTTTCACCGCCTGCATCAGGCCAACGTTTGCTTCTGAGATCACCTCGGCCTGCGGCAAGCCATAGCCCCGATAGCCCATCGCGATTTTCGCCGCCAGGCGCAGGTGAGAGGTCACCATTTTATGGGCCGAGGCTGCGTCTTGCTCTTCGACCCAGCGTTTGGCCAGCATGTATTCTTCTTCGGGCTCCAAAAGCGGAAACTTACGGATTTCCTGCAGATAACGGTTCAGACCGCCTTCTGGTGTTGGTGCCGGCAGATTTGCATAATTCGCCATTTAGATGTCCCTCCCGTAATGTATAACGGTTTAACATTGAGGCATATGGGGTAGCGCAAACAACGCTTCAAGATGCAACATTAATAAACTGGTTAGTTTGGTTTCCCCAAAGGGTCTGTGATGCGTGTCACAGTGATGTGCAGGGCTGAAACATCCGACCAGAACGCACCCATGTTCCCGATTGGTTCGAACCTTCCAGTTTTGGCAGTGTTTTAAAGCGCTTGCCTGCACCGCAAACACCGTCACCCAGGCCAGCGCGGCGCGTCTTCTTTGGCCCATTTTTTCGATCTTTTTTATCACTTGGACCGGTATTGAAACATTTCGGGGAAATTTTCGGGAAGACATTTCCCCACATTCTTTCCGGGACATGCGCCCCTGCTGCCCGGATCGGAGGTTCCTACAGGCTCTGAGCAACCTCTCCCGCCCCCGGATCGGTGTTCTTGTCAGAACCCCGCCCAGCGTTGGGCCGAGCGCCGCGCCGGAGGCGCGGCGCGGGTCGCCTCGGGCTGTGCCCGAGGCGAAACACCTCCTAGCTGCAGTTGTTTCGCATTGGCGAGACAGGTCAGGCCAAGGCGGCCAGCATGTCCTGCATATCCCGCGGCAGTGGCGCTTCAAAGCGGATGGCCTGCCCCGTAACAGGGTGATCAAAGCCCAGAACCGCCGCATGAAGCGCCTGACGCGGGAAGGTGGACAGCGCCGAGATCGCTTTTGGCGTCAGTGCTTTAGGAGAGATCTTGCGTTTGCCGCCATAGGTTGGATCCCCAACCAGACCGTGGCCCGCATGGGCCATATGAACCCGGATCTGATGCGTCCGTCCGGTCTCCAACCAGCATTCTACTAAAGCGGCCGCCGCTGGCGCCCCGAAGCTTTCCACCACTCGGACCCGGGTCACCGCATGGCGCCCCCCCTGGAACAGAACCGCCTGGCGCTGGCGGTCGGTCTTGTGCCGGGCCAGCTGAGTGGTAATTTTCAGGATATTACCGGGTTCAAAACTTGCCCCCTTGACCCCGCGCAGGCGGGGATCGGTGCTAGCGGGCACGCCATAGCAGACCGCGCGGTAATAGCGCTCTACCGTGTGTTTCTCGAACTGTGCGGCAAGCCCCTGATGGGCGGCATCGGATTTGGCGACCACCAGCAGGCCCGAGGTTTCCTTGTCGATGCGGTGCACGATGCCGGGACGTTTGACCCCACCCACACCAGAGAGGTTCTCGCCGCAGTGATGCAGGAGCGCATTGACCAAGGTTCCCGAAGGTGAGCCCGGAGCCGGGTGAACCACCATCCCTGCAGGTTTGTTCACCACAATCAGATCGTCATCCTCGAACACCACCTCCAGCGGGATGTCTTCGGGGCCGATATGGCTTTCATCAGCCTCTTCCACCGTGATCTCCACCTGATCCCCTTCGGCCACGCGGGCCTTGGCATCGGTCTGGACCTGGCCATTGACGGCGATGCTGCCGCCCTCGATCAGTCGGGCCAGACGGGTGCGCGACAGGCTTGCCGCCTCTGGCACATCACGGGAAAGCGCTTTATCAAGCCGCTTAGGCGGGTTTTCCGCAATAACAAATGAGATCTGGCGGCTGCCCATGACGGACCCTTTGGAAATAGAGACAGATGATGAACCGCGCCAGCTGAGGTTCCTGCGCCGGTTGGTGACAGGGCTGACGGCAGTAATGGTTTGCGGGCTTTTAGTCATTGTCGCGCTGCTTGTCATCCGTTTGTCAAACAGCGGGCCGCAATTGCCGGAAAACATCTCCCTGCCCCAAGGGGTGACGGCGCAGGCCGTGACCTTTGGTGACGGCTGGATTGCGGTGGTCACAACCGACCAGAGGGTTCTGATCCTGAACAGCCTGTCCGGAGCTGTGCGGCAGGAGATTGCCATCGAGGCTGAGTAACCCGGCCCCGACGATACTCTCAGATCAGGAGCGCAACAGGACCTTGTTGCTTTCCAGAGCTTGCGCGATGCGGGCGTATTGGTTGCGGTTTCTGTTATCTGCAGAGCGCAAGAGTTTTGTCTTGGCCTCTTCCAGAATGTCTACAGCCTGTGCATTCACGGCAGCCAGCGCATCCGGTGCGATGGGGCGAAGTGGGCGCGTGGCTCTGTCAGCGCCCTGCCCCGGTTGTGAGGCCGTCACACGATTGCGCGTTCGATCCCGGTTCTCGCGTGCCAAAGTACCCAGATTGGCCGAGGTCTCCGCAAGGATACTGCGGACTTCGGCGTAATCGGTCCCCTCGGGAATCTCTTCGGCAATTTGGTCAAGCCGGTCAGACAGACAGTCCACCTGCAGGGTTTTATCATTCAGCTGCTGACAGAAAAGCCGTGCGGCCGTCAGGCTGCCCAGAAGCTCTTTCAAATACAGCGACGAGCCAAACCCGCCTGCAGGAACAACAACTGTATAAAGAACACCGGACGCCTGAGCGGTTGCAACAACCGGTGTAAGGGCCAGCCCGGTAATAGTAAGCCCGGTGACAAGTGAACGACACAAAGCGTGCATTTCCCCCTCCAAAACCATGAACATATTTGTAAACATCAAAGGCCCCAACCGACCGGGCACCTTCTCTCTGTGACTTACCACAGCGATCTGAAGATACCTATGGCTTCCTGCGCCTTTTTCACTGAGGAACGGGCTTGCACCAGACCTTGTGCCTGCCTTAACATGCATACCAGTTGCTGACGGGGTAGATGGTCCTATGTTTATTGATTTCAAAAGAAAATTCTTGTCTACAGCGGTGATCGGGCTGGCCCTTCTGGCCCAGTCGCAAGAGGCAAAAGCACAAATTGTCGAAGCCGCATTGGCGGAAGCCCGCGTACGTCTGGCATGCGGAAGCGGCACCCCAGTTTCGGCGGCATATCTGCCGAACGGGTCAATTGAGGTGACCTGCCGTCAGAACCTGCCGCGCCGCGCGGCGACAGACGCTGCAAGTGTGGAAGCCACTGGCCAAAGCCCCTTTGGCGGGACCGGACTGGCGACAACCCCGGCCGCCGGTGCAATTGCCGCCGCCGTGGTTCTGGGCGTTGTGGTCGGCGACAGTGGCGAAACCACCACAACAACCGCTGCCCCTACGGTTGACTTGCAGTAGCACAGACGCCGGAGTTCAAGCCGGTTAAGCCTAAAACCAATGCGGCCCGTTTCATCTCAGCCTGTTCCATTTTTGGAGCGGGCTTTTTATGTGTCGCGCAGACACAAAATGCGCCGTACAACGGGCGAACAACAGAAGTGATATGTATGATAAGTGGTACCACCTCCCCGGCTCGAACGGGGGACCTCCTGATCCACAATCAGGCGCTCTAACCAACTGAGCTAAGGCGGCACTGCGGGGCGATTTATAGCACAGTTTCAGAGAGCGCAAGAGGGGGAAAACAAACTTTTCTGCGGATCGCCGAAAAACTTTCATACTGGAGCGCAAGGCGTCGGGCCGGTGATGAGCGCGTGGTGGGCCTGCAGGATGCTTGCAAAACGTGATCGCGCAAGGTAGCAGAATTGTTCATTCCTCACCCCAAGCCGGAGGCCGTCATGGGTATCAATTCCGAACGCGATATCGAAGCCAATCTGCAGATCGGCCCCACAGATGCCGGCATGATCCGCCTGTTCATCGAGGCAGACGGGATTGAGATCCCGATGGATTTTGACCCCGAGGAAGCAGAAGAGATTGCCGAAGAAATTCTGGCCGCAGCCCAGGCTGCGCGCGCAGTGGCAGGGTAATCTCCAACCAGCGGTCAGGCGGCTGATCTGCCGGGTTCAAGCGAATTGAGCAATGGCGCTCCTTTCGCAACACAGCTTAACAATCACGTTGCGATAACCTGTACCGGTTCGCTGATCAGCCATCGCCCTCTGGATCGTGCAACAACAAGCCATCGCGCCCAGGCCTAGGGTCGCGCAGGCTGTGCAGACGACGGGCTGCATCCATCGCAAATTTATGGGTCAACTTCTTGCGCCGCGCGGCGGCCAGTTTGGTCTCTGGCCCCATGCGGATGATTTCTGCATCGTAGTCATCTGCAATCAACAGCCCGGTCCCATCTGGCAGCAACTCAGTTGGGAACGCGGTGTCCACTGCCCAGAAATAGCGGTCACACCACTCCAGATAACCTTCCCACTTTTGGTCCGAGGTGAAATCGGCGCGGCTTGACTTGCACTCCACCACCCAGATCTCCCCTTTGGGACCAAGGGCCATAACGTCCACCCGCAGGCCACGTGTGGGTACAAACTCTTCGAGAGATGCAAACCCGTGTGAGCGCAGGTAACGTGCAACACCACGTGCCAGCCTTTGCCCCGGCTGCAGGGAAACCATGTCATCGGGACTGTGATCGGATGTGTGAACCATGGACATAATGTGAACAAGAACAGAACAAAACGCAAGATTTCATCTTTTCCCATAGGCCAATGTCCACATGGTTTGTGCGTTCACCATGCTTGAAATCCGAAATGGAGGCCCGACAGCGTCATCGGATACACTCTATTGTGATCGCATGATGTTTTGGACTTTGGTCGCGCTTGGTTCATCTGTGGTGCTCACTACGTTTGACCCAGACAATAAAGAGGAGCCCCCGATGGCAGATCTTTCGGAAAAAGTGGTCATCACCGATGCAGGCCGCGCGCTGTTGGACGAGCTGCGTGCTGAATATGGTGACGTCGTGTTCCAGCTGTCGGCCGGATGCTGTGACGGAACCGGTGCCATGTGTTTCAAGGAAAGCAATGCCTTTATTGGCAGCAAAGACATCAAACTGGGGGATGCGGATGGTGCGGGCGTGTGGGCCTCTCCGTCGATTGCCGGGATCTGGGAAAACTCGCAGGTGATCATCGACGCGGGACCCGGCTCTGGCGATGGCTTCAGCCTCGACAATGGCCGCACAACCCGGTTCCTGACCAAGGCGCGCATTCTGAGCTCCAACGGCTGAGCCGCGCCGCGCTCTGACCCCGAGGGCGCTGATATTCTGGGTGCAGCGATTCTTTTGGCTGCGCCCAAGGCACAGGATCGAAAGCTGTTGGGCCCGGCCAGGCAGGCTTGTGCATCAAGACATCAGGATCAACAGCTCCCGTCACATTCCCCTTTTTGAACTTATCGTGTATCGCCCTGCGCGCTGCAATCAGCGGGTTTTCAGGGATTTGGGTGACCTTTCTGGGCAAAATCGCATCCATGGCGCGATTTGATACGGCTTCTGCTCGCGCTTTACCCACCTGTTTGTGAAGTCACGTCATTTGGAATTTAAGACTTTTTTAATGACTGTGGCGCGTATCTAAAGTCGTTACAAACCGTAGCTTACCTATTGAAAAACATCATAAAATCCCAGAACAGGATGAATGACATGCCTACAACTCTTGTCGGTACCGCATACCGTATTGATGGCGTCGAACTTGGTCAGAATGACATCATTTCGGCTGGCACACCCCTCACCGCTGTTGAGCTTAAGACAGTGGACCCTGATGCAAATGATTTCATCGTCATCCCAGAGTCGGTGATCTTTGAAGGCACGGTGAATGAAACCGTGTTGAGCGAAGCGGAAGACATTGATTTCTTTGTCGATGGCGTTCTGGTTGCGTCTCAATCACCCACCTATGAGTTCGTTTCACTGAATACCGACGCAGGTGTTGTGTTTGGCATCACCTTCTCCGCGGGCGGGGACACCTATTTCCTGCCACGCAATGAATATGCGAGCAGAACCATTACGTCTGTCACTGCGGATTCTCAAATCCGCGCCAACGATGTGTCCTTTGATCAGTTGGAGTTTGGCCTGCTGCCCCCCGGTGCGACCTCCTTTGAGGGTCTGGTCTTTGGCCCCGGTTCCATTGACGCCCCCGGTCTGGGCACCACCCGTACGGTCATTGATAGCGACGACACCCCGTTTAATGCGGACGAAAGCACCGAGATAAACCCGTTTAACTCAGAGGTTCTGGTAACCGTGACCCTTGATGACGGGCGCACGATTTCCGGTGTACAGGCGTACCAGTCCGGCGGCCTTGATTTTGTGAACAACCAAAACATCGACACGCGCGCCTATGCGGTAGAGGTCGCAACCATCGAGGCGGCGGGCTACACTCTGGACAATGTCGTAGGGGCACAGTTTGAAAGCTTTACCAGCCACGACCTGACCTACGCAGAGGTTGGCTTCAGCGCCGATGGCGTTGTCGATGGCGGCGAAGACCCCGCCCCCACTCCGGAACCAACGCCGGATCCAGAACCGACACCGGCGCCCGAAGTTGTGGTGATACAAGGCACCAGCGGAGCGGACCGCCTGACAGGCAGCGACGGTGACGATGTGATCATCGGCGGCGCTGGACGCGACACGCTGACAGGCAATGATGGCGCAGACACATTTGTCTTTGGCGCGGATGCGGACAATGGCAGCCGCGAACGCGACATCATCACCGATTTTGACGCCACCGAAGACGTGATTGTTCTGGAAGATGGTGTTGGTATTCGCCGCGCCTTTGAACGTAACGGCGATCTGCATATCCAGCTGGATGGCGGGGACCGGGATCGCGTCATTGTGCGCGACGCGGACACCAGCGTCCTCGACGAAATCGTCTTTGTTGCAGATGATTTCCTGGTCTAAACCCAGACCATAGACGGGAGCCTCTCCTGTCTGACAAGACTCCTGCGGGCGCGATGTGCCAAGGCACGTTGCGCCCGCATTGCGTGTGGCTGCTTACGTATTTACACCAAGGGGTGATCGTTTTCCCAAAATTTACCTTCTCGGGCTAGCTTCAGCTTAGGTCGAGGGATTCTGCATCCCCCTTCATATTGGCCTGAGGAAAAGTGTAATGGGATTATCCGCACGGTCGCTGATGTTCAAATTCGCGGCGCCAATACCAGCAATGATCTTTCTATGCGCCCTTGTGGGCGTTTTTGCAGTGCCTGCAATGGTGGAACACACCGCCATTAGCCAAGCCAGCACAATGACTGTGCAAAACGCCCATCAGATCCGCTTGATGTTGGCAGAGTCTGACAAAGAGAATTCATATAACTCAGCGCTTTTTGACGAGAGTTTTGATATCGTCATTCATTCCGCTGAAACCGTCGCCGCGGATCCTGAGCTGATGCAGCTTCACGAAGCGCTGGCAGCGTCGCAAGACGGGTTTATCAGGCAGTTCTCGGATAAAACCGGCCAACATATTCTGCGCATTGTGACAGCCGTATCCCCCGGAAAACCCGATGGCGCGCTGCCCGAAAGCGCACTGATTGACATCAAACGCAACATCGATGCCGCAATTAGCCCGGCGGACAAGTTGGCCTGGACGCTACTGAGCGGTTTGGCGGCCCTTGGATGCATTGGTTTGATTATCTCCATCATTACGGCACGGTCCGTTCTACGCCCGATTGACACCATCTGTGAGGAAGTTGACCGGATGGCGGCAGGTGACCTGCAACAAAAGATTTCCACTGCGCAGCGTGCTGATGAAATCGGCAAAATCGGCCGTGCCCTGCAGTCACTGCAAAAAGATCTGTACGCTGCCCATCAGGCAGAAGAAGCAAGGTCCAGCCTGCAGGAGCAGCAAGCCTTTGTCGTGAGCCGCCTGCGGGAAGGATTGAATGCCATGGCCAAGGGCGACCTGACCATCGTGATCTCTGAAACCTTTCCGGAAGATCACGAGCAGCTTCGCCGTGATTATAACCGCACGGTTGAAACCCTGTCAGAGACCATGCACGAGATCGTCGAAACCTCGAACAGCATCCGCAACGGAGCCTCTGAAATCTCTGCAGCTTCTGACGATCTGGCGATGCGCACAGAAAGCCAGGCTGCAACGCTGGAAGAAACCTCTGCCGCGCTGGATGAACTTACGGGAAGCGTGCGTACCGCCGCAGAGAGCACCCGCGGAATCGAAAGCACAATGGGGGAAGCCCGCACCGTTGCACAGGATAGCGACAGCGTCGTGCGCAGCGCCGTTGAGGCCATGAATGAGATTTCGGAGAGCTCGAACCACATCTCCAAGATCATCACGGTTATTGATGATATTTCCTTCCAGACCAACCTGTTGGCTCTGAACGCTGGCATCGAGGCCGCGCGCGCCGGTGATGCTGGCCGTGGGTTTGCCGTGGTAGCCGCCGAGGTCCGCGCGCTGGCCCAGCGCTCGTCGGATGCTGCAATGGAAATCAAGGAACTGATCGGCAACAGCGCCGAACAGGTAGAAAACGGGGTTCAGCTGGTCGGCAAGAGCGGCAGCGCCCTGTCCGCTGTCGTGGGTCAGGTCAGCGATATTTCCAGCCTGATCTCGGGTATCGCGCAGGCTGCTGACAAACAATCCGTTGGCCTGCATGAGATCAACGTGGGCGTATCGCAGCTGGACCAGGTCACCCAGCAAAATGCCGCCATGGTTGAAGAATCCACTGCCGCCAGCCACCTGTTGAAGAATGAGGCCGCAAAACTGGCCGAACTGGTGGCACATTTTGATATTGAGCGGCGCTCCAACGGTGAAATCTTCCTGTTCGATCTTGATGAGCCCGAGGAGGAGGAGGAAGTAGCAGATATTCCTCCGCCGCCACAAACCTCGGCTCGGATTGCGCAACTGGCCGCAGGGGGCTCCTCCCCTTCACGAGAGTGGCAGGATTTTTGATCTGGGCCCTGCGCAGAGCGCCAACAAACAGCGCTCCAGCGCCCTTAACGCAGCCTCATGAGGCGGATATCGGAAATCCCGCTGACCCCTAACCCAAGACCCAAAACTCAGGTCAGAAACTCAGGCCGGATATTCAGGCCTGAACCTTAGACCAGACAATCTTTCCAGAACCTCTGGCTTTCCAGAACCTCTGGCTTTCCGGAACCTCTGGCCCGCCCCGTCAGGGAAGCAGAGCCAGACGTTTCAGGAACTGGGCCTTCACAACATCCGCAGCGACTCCCATGCAGACATGTACCGGTGCGCGGCCACTGTCGGGAGCCGCAAGCGTCGCCCCGATATCTTCTCCTTCGCAGGAAACTCGCAAAGCAACCTTACGCCGGTCAAAATGTTGAGGATGGGTGCAGGCAATAACCGCCGCCGGATCATGGAGCGAGCACCCCTCGAAATCGCGAACCTTCTTGTAGAAGGCGATGTAGAAATGGGACATGTCCTGGAGCATACCGCCCAGCTCTGGGGAATGGGCCGCAATTGCTGTGAAGTCCTTTGGCGTGCACAGGATCCGGTGCGTCACATCCAGTCCCACCAGTGTGACCTTCTCTCCGGCCTGCATCACGATGTCCGCCGCATGCGGGTCATGATAGATGTTCGCCTCTGCAAATGGGGTGATGTTGCCGCCCTCTTCTAGGGAACCGCCCATTATGACAATCGCTTTGACGTTTTTCACAAATTCCGGATCGCGCTCCATCGCCAGGGCAATGTTTGTCAGCGGACCGATGGGGCAAATGACCAGCTCCCCTTTGTGTTCCCGCGCCATACGAGTCAGGAAATCGGCCGCCTCTTCGGCAACGGCCTGCCCTTTGGGATCCGCAGCCGGAATATCGCCAAAGCCTTCAGCTCCGTGCACCTCGGCCGAAGGAGGAAACGGAGGCAGTACCAGCGGTTTGGCTGCCCCCTGGGCCACGGGGATATCATCCAGCCCGGCCGCTTCCAGCAGGCGCAACGCATTGCGGGTGGCCATTTCGGTGGTCACGTTGCCAAAAATCGTGGTCAGCCCCAGGAGATCAATGTCCGGCGCAGCCGCCGCATAGAAAATCGCCATCGCGTCGTCGACGCCGGGGTCAGTGTCAATGATCAGCTTCATCATTATGTCCTTTAAACGCAGCGCGCTGCCGCTGAGCGGTGCACGCCCCTTTTGGAGGTTTGACGCTTGCACGGATTAACATCCCGCTTCAATCAGAAAAGAAAAGCGCGCCTTCGTTCAGAAGACGCGCCCTTCGTTTCAGCCAAACTGGCAGAAATCAGGTGTTGAACAGGAAGTGCATGACATCGCCGTCCTGCACGATATACCCCTTGCCTTCCGCGCGCATCTTGCCCGCTTCCTTGGCCCCGGCTTCGCCTTTGCCTGCAACATAATCGTCATAGGCAATGGTTTCCGCGCGGATAAAGCCTTTTTCAAAATCACCGTGGATGACGCCCGCCGCCTGCGGAGCTGCGGTGCCTTTGGTGATGGTCCAGGCTCGGGCCTCTTTGGGACCTACGGTAAAGTAGGTTTCCAGCTGCAACAGCTCGTAACCTGCACGGATCAGACGGTCGAGCCCCGCTTCGGCCAGCCCCATCTCTTCGAGGAACATGGCCGCTTCATCGGGTTCCAGCTGGCTGATCTCTTCCTCGATCTGGGCAGAGATAATCACATGGCTGTTGCCCTGCGCAGCAGCCATATCGGCCACACGTTTGGAATGATCGTTGCCCTCAACGCTTTCGCTTTCGCCAACGTTACAGACATAGAGCACAGGTTTTGTCGTCAAAAGCTGCAGCATGTCCCAGGCTTTGGCGTCTTCGGCGTCCACCTCGACGAGCCGCGCGGGTTTGCCATCCTCAAGCATCGCTTGCGCTTCGGCAAGCAACCGGTCCTGCTGCTGGGCTTCCTTGTCATTGCCTTTGAGCTTGCGCACCAGATTGGCCCGGCGCTTTTCAATGCTTTCCAGATCGGCCAGCATCAGCTCTGTCTCGATGGTTTCCGCATCGGCCACCGGATCCACGCGATCTTCCACGTGGGTCACGTCCTTGTCCTCGAAACAGCGCAGAACATGAGCGATGGCGTCAACTTCGCGGATATTGGCCAGAAACTGGTTGCCAAGTCCTTCGCCTTTAGACGCGCCTTTGACCAGACCCGCAATATCCACAAATGTCATCCGCGTCGGAATGATCTGGGCCGAGCCTGCAATTTGCGCCAGCGTGTCCAGACGTGCGTCCGGCACGCCCACATCACCGACATTGGGTTCAATCGTACAGAACGGAAAATTGGCCGCCTGCGCCGAGGCGGTTTTGGTCAATGCGTTGAAGAGCGTCGACTTACCCACATTGGGTAGGCCCACGATTCCCATTTTAAAGCCCATCTTGGCCTCCTGATGCCACTTGGAAGCCGCTTCTAGGCAGCAATGCCCCAAGGCGCAAGTATTGCGCGCGTGCCGTAACCATTCGTGTGGAAATGGCGACATTGTGTTCACCAGATTGTCATACCCCCTTTTGCACGGCTGACTTTCGCCTATATGGTTCCAGTCAAACAAAAACACGATGAGGACGTGGGATGAAATCTTTGCTCGCAGGCGCGGCGCTGGCCGTAGCCGTTGCAGGTGGCGCACAGGCACAATCTCTGGTCTTTGGTCTAGGGTATTCGGATTTTTCTGAAACCGGTTCCGAAGACGGTGTGATCTTTGCTGTGGAGCTGCATGGTGATTCCTTTTTCGAACGCGGCAATTTTTCTGCTGGCTGGGGCGGTGTTGCCTCGATCCAAGAAACCGGAGACGCCTTTGTCGGCGCAGGACTGGTTGGGACATTTGATCTCAAAAACCGCTGGTTCATCGAAACCAGCGTGATGCCAGGCGCCTATTTCGACAACGAAGAGGGCAATGATCTGGGCTCTACCTTTGAAATCCGCAGCCTGTTGGGCGTGGGGCGCACATTGAACAATGGCAACGCCGTGTCGATGTCGATTTCGCACAAGTCCAATGCCTCCACCGCGGAGCGCAATCCCGGCGTCAACAGCCTCATGCTGCGCTGGCACAAACCGCTGTAAAGCGCGGCAGGACTAAACGGTTAAAATGGTCACTTGGGCGGCCGGGATTGATTTCTTGTAAAACTTTCGGCACATCAGTGCAGAACAAGGAATAAAGGCACGCCCATGACCCGCATCGACGCCAAATTCGCCGCGCTGAAGGCCGCAGGCAAAAAAGCATTTGTCACCTATGTGATGGCGGGCGATCCCGATTTCGACACATCGCTTGAGATTGTCAAAGGCCTGCCTGGCGCAGGTGTCGACATCATCGAACTGGGTTTGCCGTTTACCGATCCGATGGCAGATGGCGCCACCATTCAGCTGGCCGGTCAACGCGCGCTGGAAGCCGGCATGACGCTGGAACGCACTTTGGAACTGGCTCGTGAGTTTCGCAAAACCGATGACGAAACACCGATTGTGCTGATGGGCTATTACAACCCGATCTATAACCGGGGTGTGGATCAGTTTCTGGTCGACGCCAAGGAGGCCGGGATTGACGGGCTGATCGTCGTTGACCTGCCCCCGGAAGAGGACGAAGAACTGTGTATTCCGGCTCAGGCGGCAGGGCTGAATTTTATCCGTCTGGCCACGCCAACCACGGATGATGCCCGCCTGCCCCGCGTGATGCAGAACACCTCGGGCTTTGTGTATTATGTTTCGATCACCGGCATTACCGGTGCTGCCGAAGCCCAGGCCGCCGATGTTGCACCCGAAGTGGCTCGGATCAAAGCGGCTGGTGATCTGCCGGTCATCGTGGGATTTGGCATCAAAACACCCGAAAATGCCCAATCCATTGCAGCCATCGCGGATGGTGCTGTTGTCGGCAGTGCCATCGTGAGCCAGATTGCGGATGGCAAATCCGTGAGCGAAGTCCTCGATTTTGTCTCAGCTCTCGCGGATGGGGCGCACCGGGGCTAAAGCCCTCTGCCCGCAGCAAAGTATCTCAACCAAACGCCGCTTTCCAAAAGAGCGGCGTTTATTGTGAAATCCAGCGCCTGCCCGCCCCCACCTATCCCAAAGGATAGGAGCAACCTGCGAACCTAACCTTTGTCGCGCCTCAGGATACCAAAGCAACCGGTCCTTTTTTCGATAATTTTCGCATACTGACCTTATCGAGATTGATGGAGACCAGAAATGGACAAGCTTTGGATTAGCGCACTGACGGGAGCACTGACCGGTGGACTGATGTCCAGCACCAGCGTTGTCCTGTTCGGAATGTCGCTCTGGGGCATTCTGATTGTCTATCCCCTGGTGGGCCTGCTCACGGCAGGTATAATTTACGGTTTCTGGAGCCATCTGGAAGCGCCCAAATCCGATAATCAGAGTGCAATCACAGACAACTTTTCCAACGTGGATGCACTTCTGAAGTGAAAGCGAGCGGGGCAGCGGCCCTGAACTCTAATAAAGTTTTAACAGAACTGTAGACAGCTTATCCTTGCCGGAACCTGTCTGCCGATCTTTAGTGACTTCGGGTGATTGCCGAAAGGTTTTGAAGGGTGAGACTGTGGCGTTTTTTGGTTTGACGTGTGGAATGATATTGGGCGGCATTGCGTCCTTTATCGGGTGTTTTGTATTTGGGATGCCATTGTGGATGGGCTTTCTGACCTACTCCAGCTTTGGTGCGGCAACGATGATTGGCGTGGTTCTGACCATGTATTTGCGCCACGATGACAGCGATGACGGGCATGTATTTGGCCCTGACCGCGAAACTATTTTGGATCAGCAATGGCTGGAAACCGCCTCCGGAGAGGCCAAAGGAAACGCCCAGCAGAATGTCGCTTAACGCCCTCAACCCAATTGGCGTCCGTCAGAGAGACCGCGCGAGCCCGGCGTGGTGTTTCTGATGTCGGCCCTGTCCAACAGGGCCTGAACCACGCACTGTTACCCTTTTTGGAGATCACAACCTGCGCTTTGAGGTTGAATCCTGCATTGACCTATTATTAGCCTTCGTCAAGCATAGTTCAGCAAAAATTAAGCTAGCGAGTTGTCACATGATCTCACGCCGTC
The DNA here is from genome assembly GCF_056159265.1 of Epibacterium sp. ABZ3_068. Lineage (NCBI taxonomy): Bacteria > Pseudomonadati > Pseudomonadota > Alphaproteobacteria > Rhodobacterales > Roseobacteraceae > Epibacterium > Epibacterium sp. ABZ3_068. The sequence continues at coordinate 2,318,934 of NZ_JBSWUV010000001.1, read as the reverse complement.
ACTTTGTCGGAATTACAGCCGCCGCCCTGGGCGTTTCTGTATCGCCGCGCTTCTTGGAAGCGGCTGAACCAAAACCCTTTGATCCTGTCCCCCAGGAAGTGAAGATCAAGAAAGCGTTTGAACCGGGTCAGATCCTGGTCCTGCCCCGGTCTTTCTATCTTTATTATGTGACCGAGCCACGCCGGGCGATCCGATACGGCGTTGGCGTCGGTAAAGCCGGACTTGAATTCACCGGCACTGCCGTGATCCAGCGTAAACGCGAGTGGCCAAGCTGGCGCCCAACCCCCGAGATGATAAAACGCGACCCGCGGGCCTATTCGAAATTTGTCGATAACGACTATATCCAGCCCGGCGGCCCAAAGAACCCGCTTGGGGCACGCGCGCTCTATCTGTATCAGAATGGCGTGGACACCTATTTCCGCATTCACGGCACCAACCGCCCTGACACAATCGGAAGCGCCGTTAGCAACGGCTGTATCCGCCTGACAAACGAACATGTTGCCGATCTGTATGAACGGGTTCCGGTGGGTACTGTAGTGACCGTTCTCTGAGAGGGGCTGACGCCAGCGCCACAAGCCATCCGCAAATCAAGATGATGGGTTTTCCTCGCTAACTCCATCTGCTAGACGATTGCCCGTGGTCAGGCCCCTTAGCTCAACTGGATAGAGCAGCTGACTTCTAATCAGCAGGCTGAGGGTTCGAGTCCTTCAGGGGTCGCCATCACTTCTTTATTTGTCATTACAGCATAACAGTGCCCGTTTTGGGCATAAGCGTGCCAAGTGGCTGTCAAGCGGTTTCTCTCGAATCGCCAAAATAAAGCACCTCAATCTTGGTAAGATATTGATTCAAAACTAACTTCCGGAATGACATTAGTAACATCCTGGCGCAGGTAAATTCCCCCATAGTTCCGACCGCTTGGAGTGAACGGCATGATGCCGGCCATCTTCAAGCTGCGGCTCAAGGAGTTGCGGTGTAGCCCTGCCTCCTCGGATAGCATCGTGAGTGTCGTGAACAGCGATCGAAACGCTGCGATGTCGTTCTCTGTCATGTGATAGATTGCTTGCCCCGTCGTGGCGTTCTTCATCAAAGTTGCGGGCGTGTGACCGTCTTGGATGAAGGCAAGAAAAGCCCCTTTCTGACGCAAACCGATGCTGCGGGCAAAGGCCACAGCGGTCGGAGGCTCGACATTGGTCTTCCTTTGATCAATCACGGCCACCATAGATTTGGGCACCACCAGCGACCGATAGCCCCGTTGTTCGGGCAAATACCCCAAGGCCACAGTCCCATCGAAAATACCATCGGTCACGCGCTTCAGCCCGCCCTGATCTTGCCCTCCGGCGACATGTAAAGAAACCCAGCCCTGATCCCCCCGCGCCACGTTCACCGCAGCTTTGAGCAAAGCATCCCGCAGGTTCTGCGCCTGCTCCTTCCGCCATCGCGCTTTTACTTTCGGATCCTTGACCGATGGAGTCAGAACGCCATGTTCGACAAGCCGTTGGAACTGCGCTTTTGTTGCGCCAAGCGTTGCGCATATCGCAGTTGGCCCAACCCAGTTCGGGATCTCGCGCAGGACATCCTGGAAACGATCTGCGTCAAAGGTCTTGCGCGCGGGCGGTCGTTGGTCACCAACGACAAAAGCGCCCTTCTCCGTCAAAATCCTGTCCAGCAGTTCGTCCCCAATACCAGCCTCAGCGGCTGCGCTGGCGACTGAATGCAGTTTCCTTTTCTCGACAACTTGCCCCAACACCACCTCGCCCGCCGCAAATGGCCAATGGTCCAGGATGCAGGCACGCATGATATCACGGAACCCATCAAATTCCGGCGCATCAGCATAGTCCCGGTTCAACACCGCATAAAGCGCGCCAAAGGCCTTCTTCGGCCCATCCCCTGCACCAGATGCCGCCATAACCAGACCGTCGAGAATAGCCCGAAAAGCCGTTGGGCCCTCATTAAGTGCGGAAAACCCAATGGCTTCGGGCCGCCCCGCCTCCACTGGAAGGTCCCTGCTCACAAAACCATGATCGATGATCTGTTGCCCAATATGCTTGCACAGTCTGGCTGCGGCAAAAACCGTGTGGCCCTTAAACCAGGTTTCGTCTTCCCCCGTCCGCAAACGTCTATCGAGCCACAGATCGTAGGCTGTGACATTGAAGGGTGTTTCCTCAGCTTTCGCCGCGCGAAGTGTTGCCTGCAGATCCGAAAACCCCGCCTGGAAGTCCCATCGCCTCAAGGGCGTATCTTCCTCCCAAAGTGGAACAAGTGGCCGGTTGTGCGTGACGCAAACCTTGGCGTCTTTGAGCTGCCACTCTCCGCGATATGTCATGGCCGTCAAAGGCGCCACAGACTGCGCTGCGATATCCGCTCTCAGGCAATCCGGGCACCCCCGCACCACGGGACTTCGTAAAGTGCGCGACGGGACCAGCTCTCCGCGAAATTGCATACGAATGTCACCTGCGGGCCGCCCGGTCCAAGAAACGAGTTCGCCCAGCTGTTCCGCTCGAAGACCAGCAACCTCAGCCAAAGTCTGAAGCGCGACCTCTTCGAAGTTCAACACCCGCTTGAAGGAGAAACCCATGTCTTTGGAAAACTCAACAACACCGAGGCCATTCGCTGCGGCCAATCGAGACAGGAACGAAGGCAAAGTCTCACGTGCTTTGGGTTCCAGCGTAAGGTTTAGAACGGGCACAACGTCTTCCGATTTAGCAATGTTCTGGAGATTTAGAGAACCTTGTAGATACTGCGTGGACCTCAGGGGTTCAACACGACGGGCGGTTTCCGGAAGTTCGCCGCGTCTGCGAGAGGCTCATGTTCAAGAAGGATTAGCGGCCATTCAAGCCCGCACGACCCTTGGATCGATGCTGCACACTGCACTAAGGTCAGCAATGCGCAGATAGCGACATTTGCAAAGTCTCAGGATCTGCCACCTAGGCAACGGTCTCATGCTGCACGAGCAATGGAGGGAACAGACCTTCGCCGCAGATGCAGCCACCAACCACTGTCGAACGGAAGGGAGGCGGACTTTGCCGTCATTCGATTTTGAGCCCTCGCTGGCGCAGCATTCGATTGCGCGGGCAGCGCGGTTTCCTCCGCGCCACAGGAATTGTCGTCACTGCTGACATTCAAACTGCCGCAAACGACCATGAACCAACCTGGGCGTTTGCCAAACCACTCAGTGACACGAAATCCTCGGGACCACGAATGTGGACTTTGAATTTCCAGCTATTTCTGACGCAGCATCAGCTAGCTGGTTCAATGCTTCAAGCCGTTGCGCAAGACGAGGATCGAAAAACAGCCCGCCCTTGCGAAGGGCGGGCCAACTGCTCAAAGACGGGTTAATTTATCCGGCTGGCACATATGGGAAAGACGAGTGGTGAACAGTGATCAGCAAGTCACCGGCATCGTCGCGGGCATACTCAAAGGTGAATTCTGCCTTGGCCTCTTTACCGGTATTGGCGTCGGTGAAGTAATAATTTCCCATGGCGGTTGCGGAATCTGAATCCAGAATGATCCCCGCGTTTTCGAAACGAACTGCGGTCCAGGGTTGGATAGCAAAGCCGTGGTCCTCTTCGACGATACCGCCAACGAAATAGGAAAGGGCTTCTTCTTCGGTCATGCGAAACTGTTGGTCTGCTGCGCGGGTAGGCTTGAACAGAACCGTGCCCTCATCATAGGCGTAAAGCGTGTCCACATGTTCGGCCGCAATCGCGCGATAGTCACCGCCATCCGAATAGGCTTTGCCGATTGCAACGATGCCGTCCCCCCAGATTTTTTCGGCTGCCAACACATCGGCCTCAGTAATTGCACCTCCTGCAAAGGCCGGGCTGCTCGCGGCCAGCAGGGTCAGTGCACCTGCGACCAGTGCGCCTGTTCGTTTAACCGCTTGGAAGGGCTTGAGTTGCATGTGAATTCCTTTCATGCAGAGCGTTGTTGATGCATGCAAGATAACCGTTTATTGCAGGGCGCACATCTGCCGGACGGTTTCGAATTGGCTCTGCCAAACGGTCTATGCCACCTGGCGGATAACGGCACGAGCGACAGATGTTATGAAGGAAATTAAAGCCCTTTAGATCAGGAGAGCCTCACGCCATGACGGGCGACACTGCCACAACACAGGACCGAAGTTCGCAGAAGAAACTTTTGATCGCGGATGATCACGAACTGGCTCGGTCGGGCTTGCGCGCGATGCTTGGCGGGGAAGACGATCTGGTCATTGTGGGCGAGGCTGTAAATGGCACTGAAGCCGTCGAGCTTTGCCAAAATCTCTCGCCGGATCTTGTTTTGCTGGATGTGCGTATGCCTGGGCTCGATGGCCTGGGCGCGGCGCGCCAGATCCGCGATCTTGGAACGCAGGTCCCTATCTTGATGCTGACGGTTGAGAACAATCCAGACTATCTGGCGCATTCAGTTGCGGCAGGCGCTGTGGGCTATGTGCTCAAGGATGCGTCCCGTGCAGACCTCCTGGCTGCAATCCGGTCGGTGCTAAACGGCGGCAAAGTTCTCGATGGCGGCATGGCAGCGGAATTGATCGGCGCAATGGGTCAGGGCAATACCGGTACGCCCGAAACCTCAAGGCACGCCACGGCAAAGGATGTGGCCTTGACACCGCGCGAATTGGACGTCCTCGAACGGGTGGTCGACGGCATGACGAACAAGGAAATCGCCCGTGCGCTCGGCATGGCGCCGGGGACCGCCAAAGTGCATGTCGAGCGGGTGATTTCAAAGCTGGGCGTGGCCGACCGCACGCAAGCGGCGGTGCACGCTGTCGAACACGGCCTTGTTGCACGACGCCCTTGAAAGCACAGCATCGATATATCGCGGGTTTCTCGCTCCGCTCTCAGGGACTGGCCATAATCGTATTGCCGCTGCTCTCGTTCTTGGGCGCTCTGGCTTGGATCAATCACTCCACCTCCGCAGAGGAAGACGCCGCCAACACCGTGCAACGCACCTTGCGTGCGCAGGACGCCATCGAACGGATCGAAGTGCAATTAGACCGCGCCGCGACCACGGCCGTATTGGCGGGATCAGAAGATGGCACCGTTGAACGAACAGACGCCGCAGAACAGGCGCTCGCTGACCGGTTGGCGCCCATTTTGGAAGAACTGGCGGATGAACTGCGAGATCCCGAACAAATCGAGCGACTGAACCGCATGCGCCCGGCGGTTGACGCGCTCGTGACCCGCGCCGCCACATTGGGGCGTGACCCGATTGGATTTGTCCTGGCTGTGGATGCGGTGCGGCTGGAACTCGACGCCCTGCGGGCGCGCGAAGGCGCTTTGCTGCAGAACCGCCTGACGCAAGAGGACGCAACGCGCCGCAACCAGATACGCGTGATGTCTGCGGCAATCCTGCTCGCCATTCTCAGTACGGTCGCGGTTGCGCTGATTGTCTTTACCGGCATCGTGCGTCGGGTCCGTGCCGTGCAGCGCAAAGCCGAAAATCTGGCACCACGCACCCTGACACTGCCGAATAGGCCACCGGGCGATGAGATAGACGCTCTGGCGGCCTCTATTGATGAAGCAACAAAGCTCTTGGCGGATCGGCAGAGCCGCCTCGAAGATCTTGTCGCCCGTCAGTTCAGGACCCAAGAAGAAGAGCGCCGCCGCGTGGCCTATGATCTGCATGACGGTCTGGCGCAGGTTGCGACCTCGGCACATCAGCATCTGCAAGCTTATGCCGGTCGCTTCCCGCCGGGTGATCCAGAAGCGGCCGCCGCGCTTGATCGCGGTCTCGCACTGGTCAAAACGCTCGTGTCAGAAACACGGACCGTCATCGGCGGCTTGCGCCCTGGTGTGCTCGACGATCTCGGGCTTGGGCCCGCTATCAATGTGGAACTTGAACCCTGTCGGGCAGAGGGCCGTAAGGTCTCCTTTCGCGATGACTTGGAGCACCAAAGGTTGCCAAACTTGGTCGAAACAGTTCTGTTCCGTATCGCCCAAGAGGCGCTCAATAACATTCGCAAACACGCTGGAGAAAGCGCAGCAATTGACATCATACTGAGCTGCTCTGATCGCGCGGCCATGCTCGCTGTCTATGACGATGGCATTGGCTTCGACTTGGCAGAGGCCAGGCCGTCTGCATCCTCGCCGGGGAAAAGTATAGGCCTCGAAGCCATCCGAGAACGCGCAACGTTGGCTGGCGGTTCCGCAGACATCAAAACCCGTCCAGGACATGGTGTCCGCATCGTTATAACCATCCCAATCACTCCCTGAGGTGTAGCTTCAATGCTCGAATGGCTGCTTGTTCTTGTGGCTTGCTAGGCACTTAACTATGTAGATATCGCGATCTTTGGGTTGCGAGCGCGCGCAGCGCGAGTTTGCAATGGCCGAGTCGGGCTCTCAGCCGCCTTGCGGCGGTGCGGCAGCACTGTTGCGGCAAAACAGCGCTCGATCCTACCCGCCTGATGACGCCAGCCAGCCCAAACTCGACATTCGATCCCGGCGCAGAGAGCCCTATGCTGCGGATGCGTGATCCATATGCCAATTTCCCGAAAGCAGCCCTTCGTCGGCCTTGGTGAAGGCTCCCCAATGCTGCGACCGGCGCCAGTGTCAGCGAAGCGCAGTGAGCGACATTTGCAAAGTCTCAGGATCTACCACCTAGGCAACGGTCTCATGCTGCACGAGCAATGGAGGGAACAGACCTTCGCCGCAGATGCAGCCACCAACCACCGTCGAACGGAAGGGAGGCCGGACAAAGCACCATTTCGCTGCGGCTGCGCGAACGACCGTTTTCAGTCGGTGACGACCGGCTTTGCATGGACAGTTGGCTCAATGGGCGTGCCATCATTTTCCGCAGCATGGCGATCAAACATCTTCACGTTTGGCGGCAGAATCGTTCCGGAAGGGGCTTCAGATACGAAGATGTGCTTGCTGTTGTCAGGCCCAACTTTGATCGCGGAGGGATCATCCAACGTTCCAATATATAGACCAATCTTGTCCGGCCACCGTTCAAATGTCAGCGCCAGTTTGGTCCCGCAATGCGAACAGAAGTGTACGTTGATCTCCTTGCCGCTTCCTTCTGACGGTTGTGTATAGGTCGCAGGGCTGGTGCCGCCGAAGCTGAAGTCTTGCTTCTCAAAAACTGGTTGAATCATACGATCCGAACCCGTGGCGCGTTGACAAAATCGGCAATGGCAAATGGTGATCCAAAGCGGCTCAGAACCCGTGTCGTAAGTTACCTGCCCGCATAGACAGCTTCCAGTTAATCCAGTTTGCATTATTTCTCTCAATCGTCTCATTTCGTTTGAAACCAATGCGTTGGGCATTACCCGCTGCAAACATGCCCCGCAGATTCCAGACACCGCACTGCTTTATCGGCATCTGAGGCAGATATTAGTACGTGCTCGCCGTCGTAAGTGCAGACGACAAATACTCCGATGCCATTGGCGGAAAGAGGTTCGATAAGGGACTGGACAATTCCAGCAGCATCAAACGGAAACGGACCAATCGTGCGCAGGCAGGCCCAACCTCTTTCTGATTCCACGTCAGCGGGAACGCGATCTTCAAGGCAGACTAAGGTTGTCTCGTCATCGGAGTTGATAACCGCTTTAAAGCCTGGGCCGTTCAACCAGTCGGGAGCGTCCCCATCGGCTGTAAGTCGAGAAACAGCATAGCGTCCCGGAACAAAACGAATTTGTAGTGTATGGTTCAAAGTTAGGTCCTCCACAGTTTTACTGAAGAAGGACATTCCCAGACATGACCAGTTGCGTCACTTGGGAGCTTCATCTTCTAAGATGATCAATAAGTGTAGGTTAAGCCGCACAGTCGGTGATCGCAAGCTGCCATTCATCCAGCCTACAGCATTCGGTAAATTGGGCTCAAAGCCGCCTTGCGGCGGCGCGGCAGCACTGTTGCAGCAAAACAGCGCTCGATCCTACCCGCCTGATGACGCAAGCCAGCCCTTTCGAGACCTTCACGCGAGGTGGATCAGTGCCATTGCCGCAGGCGCGAAGGAAATCGGCGTTTTCCCAAGAGCGGACTTTCAGACCGCTTTGAACCGCTCCGTGCCACCCCAGTCGCAACGCTTTACAGCGTTTTTTACATCCTCCGCCATCACGCACTCTCTGGCAAGGACAAGAATTCGATGGAAACACTGGTGAGATCGATGAGATCCATCAGGGCCTGAAAGGACCGGCGCTGTGCCATCAAATCATTGGATGCAACGCCCTGTTCGCGCGTCTCCCAGAGATAGAGATCAACCCAATAGCCCCCGTCATCAATGTATAATGTCTGACTGATGAAGCCGGGGAGTGTTTCAAGGTCGGGCAATATTCCGTCTACGGCAGAGACCATCTCATCATTTGAAACTGTCGGCTTTGCCTTCCATTTAACGAGTTCAACAACGCGATTACGCTCCATTACCTAGTCCCTTCCACATGCTGCTTGATTGTGACTTGTCACAGTTTGTTAGCCGTTCTAAGCGTTCTTGATTAGCGATAGTTTCTGAACCATTGTCCTAGATTATGAACAGTAAATTCTATGGCCAAGCTGAAGTGCTCGTTGAAATCGTCCGGCAAGGCTCCATGACCGCCGCAGCGGCGGCACTGCGGCTATCCAAATCGAACGTCAGTCAGAAAATCGCAGAAATGGAGAGTGATCTCGACGCTGTTCTTTTAAAGCGCAATACACGAGCGATTGAGCTGACGCCCGCTGGACACAGAGTATACGGTCTATGCGTGAAAGCCGTAGATGCACTGCAGCTCGCTAGGGGAGAAGTCGGGCACGAGCTTCGAAGCGCCGTCCCCAAGGGAGTTGTGAGCTTGTCCGGTTCGAACCTTTATCTGTCCGAATTCATAATGCCTTTGCTTCCGGGCTTGCGCGAAAACTATCCGTTAGTTCGCATTGATCTAGTCGGGGGCGATTCCCCTGTAGATCAACGCGCCGAAGGCGTTGATCTGCGTATTCGGGTTGGATCAACCGATACCGACGGTGCAAGAACCTATCCGCTTGAGCCACTGGAACGTATTTGCTGTGGTCGAAGCGATCTTATGCTTGAAGCAAGAAAACCTTCTCATCCGAGCGAATTACAGGAGTTGCCACTTATTCTGCGAAGGCAGGAACAACCTGTGTGGGTTTTCAGAAACAGCGGCAAGACAACAAATTACAACGTTACCAACCCCGCAATACATGTGAACAGCTACGAGTTATGTGTTGCCGCCGTTCGCGCTGGCCTAGGAGCCGCGGTTCTGGCCAAAGCTGTTGTTCAGAAAGACATAAACCATGGAAGCATCACTGAACTGCTGTCGAACTGGACGATTGATCCCATCCCGGTTTCATTGGTCGTACCAATATCTAGGCTACGCAAGCCAGAAGTCATGGCTGTAACTCGATACATTTCCAGTAATGTCAAACAAAGTTGCGCCCGCTGAAAGCAGCCTTCAAACACTTTCTCTAGAAAGTCCGTTTCGTCTAAGGTTTTTGGCTGCTGTTCAGCGTGAGCTGCAGTGGCGACAAACCTTAGACTTTGCGGACCTCTGCTTTGCTCTGTCAAAGGTCCGCAATAGTGTTCAACGGTCTTTGCAAATTGACACTAGCGTATTCAGCGCATTGATCGCTGCAGGCAAGCCTCCGTAGAGCGCCATTTGCCAGATTACTTCAGCGATCTCTGTTTCGCTTAGTCCGACTTTTAGACCAGCCTCAATGTTGATACGCAATTGTGGCCCGGTTTGGCCACCCATCGCCGCCAATGCCGCAATTGTCGCGATGTACCGGCTTTTAAGGTCCAAGCCGGGGCGCGCATAAAACTGCCCGTAAGCCATATCTATGACCGTATCCGACATGCCCGGCAGGAGGTGCCCGTATCGTTCATCCAATACCGCCTTCAAACCGGGATTGAGTTCATTCTCCATGGCTGCGCCGGTTTTGTTGATCATCTCAACGCTCCTCCCAGAGTGAAGCCACCATCGACAGTGATGTCTTGACCGGTTACGAATTCGGAGTCCTTGGACAAGAGCCATAGTGCCGTGCCAACAATGTCTTCGGGTTTCCCGTTCCGACGCAGAGGCGTATGGCCTGACAGCCGATTAGAAATTTCGGGATCCAACACCTCATCAGCCATTGGCGTCAGGATAACTCCAGGGCTGATCGCATTTACCCGAATTCCACGCGGCCCCTCTTCGACGGCGCAGACACGCATCATGGCCAGCAAACCGGCTTTGGTTGCGGCATAGGCCGCTGTTCCGGGCATGACAGAATTGGCAGTCCATGACGCATTGATGAGAACCGAGCCACCGTTCATGTGGCGCAGAGCCTTAGCAATGGTCTGTTGCGTACCAATCAGGTTGATCTGAACCAAGGTTTCGAAATCGTCGGCGTCCGTGTCTTGAACGGATTGAAACTCTCCCAATTGTCCGGCATTGGCAAACACGGAGTCTAGCGCCCCATACTCAGCGACAATGGCGTCCATATTCTTCGAAATTTCCTCTGGCTTAGCAATATCACAGACCTGAACACGGGCAGAGCCACCTGCCTGACGTATTTCATCTGCGACGGCCTCAAGCAAGGTTTCCCGCCGCCCCCAAAGCACGACTGTTGCTCCTTCTTGTGCAAGCCCTACTGCAGCTTCCCGCCCCATGCCGGTACCCGCACCGGTGACCAATACCACGCGGCCTTCAAAACGTTTTCTCATGGTGTCTCTCTCATTGCATTGTGTTCGCGTAGGAGCAATTTAGATTGGGAAGGAATTCAGGGTAATTTCCAAATTTATTTCCAGATAGAAAAGGATATCTTTTGAATGGATCTCTTCGTTGCGATGCGCACTTTTGTTGAAGTGTCGCGGGCTGGCTCGATGAATGCAGCTGCACTAAAATTGAATGTCAGCAGCGCATTGGTGGGGCAACGGATCGCGGGATTGGAAGATTACCTGCAGACCCGACTTTTGAACCGGACAACGCGTCAGCAAAGCCTGACGGATTTTGGGCAGATCTATCTGGAACACTGTCAGGATATACTTGAAATGGTGTCCATCTCAGAAGGCAAGGCCAATGATCAGGCCCAACATTTAAATGGGCGACTGCGCATTACCGCACCGGTCAGTTTTGGCACAGCTGCCCTGATGCCTGCCCTCAAGACGTTTACTGAGGCTGCGCCACAGGTTGAGGTCGAGCTATGCTTGTCGGATCGAAACGAGGATCTATTGGCGGATGGGTTTGATGTGGCCTTCCGGGTTGGCCCGCTTGAGGACAGCAGCCTGATACAGGTAAAACTTGCTCCCTACAGAATGGTTGCCTGTGCATCGCCAGATTACCTGGCTGCACATCCTATGCCACAAGACCCTACGGATCTAAATTACCTACAAGCGGTCCTATTTACAAAAACTGGCCGTAAACCCTGGCGCTTTACTAAAGGAGCCGAGACGAAAAGCTGGGCACCCAAAGCGGCCGTCTCGGTCAACTCTGGCCAAGCATTGTTGAACGCCGCAAGGGCAAGTATGGGGATTGTTGTACTACCCGAAGTCCTGGCCCGCGGTGACATTGCTGCAGGCGAGCTTGTTCCGGTCTTGGCCGATTGGTCCCTTCCCATGCAGCCAATGTCTCTGCTCTATCAACGTGACCGATATCAATCCCAAAGGATGCTGGCCTTTATTGAATTTGCCCGTTCTACATTCAAGGCCCGGTGATAACGTGCGGAGCTACTGCACTAGATTTGGAAAGCAGCCGTTCGTCCGCTCTGCAGAAAACGTACCTTTGGGCTCCGAGCCGACTTGCGGCGGTGCGGCAGCGCTGTTGCAGCAAAACAGCGCTCGATCCTACCCGCCTTATGACGCCAGCCAGCCCAAACTCGACGTTCGATCCCGGTGCAGAAAGCCCTATGCTGCGGATGCGTGATCCATATGCCAATTTCCCAAAAGCAGCCCTTCGTCGGCCCTGGTGAAGGCTCCCCAATGCTGCGACCGGCGCCAGTGTCAGCGAAGCGCAGATACCGTACTTTGCAAAGTCGTCGGATTTGGACGATGAGGGACCGTCACATGCTGCAATGCAAAAGGTCAGCTCTATAGGACGGGCACAAAGCGACTGCCGTAAACGCAGTAAACAAACCCACTGGGTTTCTGGCGGATAGGGTCATGGTTTTTCACTTCTAAGTCACACAAGAGTGATCGTTCAACAGCGCTAGATTTCGAAAAACTCGCAAAACGGCCTTGAGCCAAACGCCCTTTATTATAGGGAATTGCTGAAATAGGCAGGTCAAGCGCTGCTGCTGCAGCGGGCGCAGCAGTTACAAGTTATGGAACCTGCCATGCTGTCCGCGCTCTTGTGAATAGTATTGCGCGGCGGTTGGCAGAAATCCAATTTCCCGATATCACCCTCAACGAGAGCCGCCCTGATGATGATGTCGCCGCTGAGACGGAAGATGAAACAGAGGGTTCACCTCAAAATCCGGATGAAGATCCCTGGGAGGATGACGATTGGGAGCCGGAATGGACGGATCATGCTATTGAAGAAATGATGGACGAGGATATTTCCCCTGATGACGTTTACGATGCCATCAACAACCCCCTCGATGTCAGGCCAGGATCAAGTGATAAAGGACCAACGACTGTGTACGAAGGTCCTTGGGCAACCGCTGTGCTAAATGGAAATGGTGCGATTGTGACGGTATGGGCAAACTAGATTCCACTGAGATTGATCCGCTCATAGAGCGGGTCAACTCTGTCCTGTATGAGGATTGGGACCCATTAGGGCTTCGAGGTATTGGAGGGCCTAAGAAGCAATACATGCGCTACGCAACTGAAATCGTGAAAAAAATGCGTTTTTCGGAAGATGAAGCGGCGATATTCCTTTATCTGCAAGAGGTATACGTCCGATGTTTGGGAGAAACGGCATCTGATTGGGATAAAACCCGTGCAGCTGCGCTTGAAATATTTAAAGTTCTGCACGCGTGGCAGCGTTAGGAGACATAATCATTAGGTCGGAAACGTGAGTTGGTAGCCATTGCAATGGATGAAAGATGTCGAGACTGGAATGTTCAGATACGTTTGACGTTCTTCTCGGATGACCCCGATATAGAAAGCTGGCGCTCTGTGGTGCCGCCAGATCCGGAGACGTTGCGCAACAAGGGCAGTCGCAGAGTCAAGCCTGCACTGCCGCGGAGCAGTCTCTTGGGATATGAGACATCCGCGTCAGAGTGGGATGCCAGTTTTGAAGAGCATTGGGACAACCTGAAAACGCGACTGTCCGGGTATGAGAGCGTCTTGACCAAGTTGTCGCAACGCTGCACCAAGGTCAGGTTTTTGATCATTGTCGATCACTACGGGCGTTTTCCACCATTGATCCTGCCGCGCGACTGTCTCGAGATGGTTGAGCGCTATGGCGCAGAGGTGGAGATTGATGTTCTGGACGGGCGATAAATCTTAGATGGCACTGATACACCACGCGGCGAAACACAGGAACGGCCCAAACGGCAAAGCCCGCGTTGTAATTTTTAACGCACTTGGCCAGGCGACCATCAGAACAGCGCCGCTGATCGAAGCGGTCATCACCACCCAGATGGTTGCCGAAAATCCGCACAGGCCGCCAATCCCCGCCATCAGTCACGAAACCTGATTTCAATGGCAATCCGGGAACCGTTCAAGCCGGAGATTTTCAAGATCGGTCGTATGGAACGAACGGTAAGCCAAAGACTGACGTAGATTGGGACGCCGATCACGAAGGTGCTGGCCGCCCTCATGCTCATGATTGGGTAAAAGGCAAGCGCAGCAGAGCGCGCCCCGCAACGGCCGAAGAACTTGGATGGACTGGTGGACGCCGTAAGCCAGATACGGTTAGGTTGGGAGAATGAAGGAAGTTGACAAAAGACTACATGATTTTGAAATTCAAGAAATTCGCCTCGAGGGTAAAGACCTATGCTGGAAAGCTGTATACGGTGGAAGTACCAAGAGAATGATTGCTCAAGGTGTTATCGAGTTATCAATGTGCACTCCCCCACAGCCGGCGATAATTTCTAGAGTAGAAGTTTACGACTTGACAAAGGAAAATTTATCCTCATTTGAGATGGGTAGCAGCGTTTCAGAAACTGGGGATAAAACCGTAGAGGCTGTGATCCTCTCAGTTGAATTTCACACTGATTGGAAATTGGTAGTTTTATGCCGTGGGTATTACATTGCCGAGGATGATTGAGTGAGGCCCTGATTTCCGGTGATTAGTTCTTATGTTTCGATTGTCCGTCGTCATATTTTTGGGAACCAATGGTGGCTCTGTTGCACAAATCTCGTGAGGGATTCATCTTGTGAACCCAGCGTGGTAGCCGGGATGCATGAGCTGACCCACACCCCCGACCTACAAGACCAGGAACTGGCCAGCCTAGCGAGCCATTGAGGCGCCATTGGTTCTAGCCCAATGGCGAGCGAAGCGCTAAAGCGCCGGGGATCGCTGACGATCTGGTTCGACCCTGAGATGAGCTGTGATGGCGTGCCGACAGGCAGGCGTGGCCGACAGCAGACCTATAGCGATGCCGCTATCCAGACGTGCCTTTCGATGAAGGTTTTGTTCGGCATGGCGCTTCGGCAGAGTGAGCCAGTGAAGGCGCCACTGGTTCGAGCCCACTGGCGAACGGTTTCGTCGAAAGCCTGTTGCGGTTGGTTGGTCTCGACTGGGCGGTGCCCGATTTCAGCACCCTGTCCCGCCGCCAGAGTGAGACGGGACCGTGGCCCCTGTGGGGCCGCGAAAGCCCAATCGAACCCTGGCCGTCAACATCCCCTATCGTGGGTCGAAGGGCCCGCTGCACCTGTTAATCGATAGCACCGGGATCAAGGTGGAGGGTGAAGGTGAGTGGCACGCCCGCAAGCATGGTGGTCCCAAGCGGCGCGTCTGGCGCAAGATCCATCTGGGGATTGATGAGGACACGCTGGAGGTTCGGGCCGTGGAGAGGTTCTGTTGCGCAAATCGGCTGATGTCCGGGGTTCCCCTTACCCCGGACACACGTATCCCACGGCCTCGGTGACAGGGATGCCGAGCGCGGTGTATGGGAAACTGACCTTCAAATTTCGCAGACGCAGCGTCGAGCCTAAAGCCTGTCGCGTAAGGGACCGCTTTGGGCTGGCTGGCGTCATAAGGCGGGTAGGATCGAGCGCTGTTTTGCTGCAACAGTGCTGCCGCACCGCCGCAAGGCGGCTCGGAGCCCATACCTCCCAAGTTGTTACCCAGCGGCAAACGTCAGCTGTCCCGGCGAAGGCCGTTTTTGACGATTTGGGCTTTCGTCCAATGAATGTCACTCTGGACATGCCCTTCACGGACATATTTCGCGATATGCGTGGCCATATCGCTTTCAAGAAATGGTGAAATCGACCTCACAACAAAGCCTTCCTGGGTGTTCAGATCCAATAGGTTGAGGACTGAGTTCACTCCAGCGTCATTGAATTTCCCCCGTTGAAGTACAGGGACGGGCATCACGCCCAATTCCTCAAAGCGACCTAGTGTTTCATCCCAGCTCTGGACTTCGTCGCCTACGACCCAAGCAAAGCCGAGGAAATATGACGGTAATTCGTCATAAGCCACTGAATGCTTCGCAAACAAGTATTCCCCTACAATCCTCTCATCCTCGGAGAGACTGGGCGAAATTCCGGCCGCATACGCCTTCATCCAATCCCGCGACGCGTGGTATCCGCTGTCAGGGCTTCGAGCGTGACAACCGCCCGAGAAAATAGTCGTGTTCTCGCCGTCCATTTTTTCGGTGAACACGACTTCGTCGGCGGCCCGCAGATGTGTGAGATCTTGGATGATCTTGTCATCACTCCCGACACCCGGAGAGGTAGGCAAATGGAAAGTACGTCCGTATTTCTTCATGCGAATCTTATGGCAGAGCTGCGTGTCAGAAGAAAGAGCGGCCCTTCAATCGAGATGGAGAACGGTAGCTTTGTCCCGCAACGCAGTCATCCGGTTAGCCCAAGATGCTGCACGGCGTACAAACGGCGGCTCAGGGCGCGCCGGTATTGCTGACTACTTGACTGCAGGATGATCTCTATTTAGAGGGCAAGTAGGCTGTAGACGCCTGCCTTCCGCTGACATTTGTCTTGGTTAAGTTCTGCGACAAACATCTCTATCTACTTCTTTCCGCATATCGCGCGGATGGCAATGCGGATCCCATCTTACACTACGCGATTTGGTTAGAGAGATATGGGATATGACAGATACCCCCACCAATACATTTACCGATGGGCCACTAAGCTCCATTTACATGAAAACCGCGCTCCCGATCATTTTCGTGATGGGGATGAACGGGGTACTATCCGTGGCAGATGCACTGTTTCTGGGCAACTATGTTGGGCCGGGTGCACTGGCCGCCGTGACCCTGATGTTCCCGATCTACATGTTGATCGTGGCGCTTTCCACGCTTGTCGCGAATGGCATGTCGAGCCTTTTGGCGCGGTCCCTTGGCGCAGGCAACATTGATGAGGCCAGAACCACCTTTGCAGGCGCGCACGGCTTGGCCGTCGCATTGGGCGCAGTCCTGATCCTGTTGTTTATCTTCTTTGGTCAACCCGTTGCGCTATTAGCGGCCGGAGGGTCCGAGACATTGGCGCAGGTGGGACTGGTCTATTTGCAGATCACTGTGCTCTTCTCGCCGTTGCTGTTCGTTTTGTCTGTTAATTCTGATGCATTGCGCAACGAAGGGCGCGTGGGTTTCATGGCCGCGATGAGCCTGCTGGTGTCGATTGCAAACATCGCGTTCAACTATGTGCTTATCGCCCTGTTGGACATGGGCGTTGCTGGGTCAGCTTATGGGACGGCCGCGGCGCAAGCGTTTGCCTTTGCGATTATTTTCGCGTTCCGCTTTTGGGGCGAAACATCGCTGAAGCCATCCACATTGATAGCAAATTCTCTATTGGGAAATTGGGGGCGGATCTTCGCGCTAGGAGCGCCCCAAAGCCTGAATTTCATTGGGCTTGCGCTCGGCTCTTCGGCGATCATTGCTGCGCTGCAATGGGTGGGGCAACCGCGCTATGCCGATACGGTTACCGCATACGGAATAATCACTCGGGTCATCACTTTCGCTTTCTTGCCACTTCTGGGGCTATCGTTCGCAATGCAGACGATCACGGGTAACAACTACGGTGCTGAACTCTGGCATAGGTCGGATGCAAGCCTGCGTGTGGCGCTTTGGTTGGCCTTTATCTATTGCGCGGTTGTGCAAGCCATGGTGATGAGCGCGCCCGGCCAGATTGCCAGCGCGTTTGTGGATGACATGGCCATCATTGCGGAGGTTGAGCGTATTTTGCCTGTTATGACCTCGGTCTTCTTTCTGGTTGGGCCATTGATGATGATTGCAACTTACTTTCAAGCAATTGGGCTGGCCGGCAAAGCTGCATTGCTCAGTTTGACCAAACCATATGCTATCGCGATCCCCCTAACGTTTTTGATGCCTGTCTTATTTGGAGAGATCGGCATCTGGTACGCTGGTCCAATGGCTGAAGTGATCATGTTGGGGATCACCGCATGCGTTCTCAGGCACGCCGCGCAAAAGACCGGATTGAAATGGGGCATTTTCCACGGCGGGACAGGAGAGGTGTCATGAACAACCAACTTCCTTCAACGGCGCAGGCAAAGGAGCAAGCGAAACGCCTACGCAAGAAAATGACTGAAGATGGTACGCCGATTGGCCACGCCAAGTCTCTTGAGCTCATCGCCCATCAACACGGGTTCCGCGATTGGAACACAATGTGCACAGCCATCGGAAACAGGCCGCCCAACGGTTGGGCCGTCGGTGAAAAGGTTAAGGGCACCTACTTGTCCCAACCGATTGAGGCAACGGTGATTTCAATCTCGATGGTCAAACCCGGATGGTTCCAATTAGAGCTGGACTTGGACGAGGCCGTTGACGTGGTCACGTCGGACCGATTTTCCAATTGGCGCAAGCGTATTCGCGGTACGGTAGGCCCCAAAGGGCAGTCACTCGAAAAGACAAGTGATGGCAAACCACACCTGCATATTGATCTAGGGTGACGGCAAGAGGCTTTTTTTGATCAGAAGCGGCCATTGGTTTGACTACGGCCAATGGTCGCTTTGTCCCGCACAGTTCCAGTTCCATACTCGCTGACTTTCGCTGTCGCAGCGAAAGTCAGCAACGCGGGCTGCGACTGCAGCATCAACACATCAGGCTGGATGTCGGCTCAGGGCCTATTCTGTTGAAAAACTCTTCTTGTTTGGTGCTGGATTGACTGGTTCAATTCTTGCGACGTTGCAGGAGATTGACCGCGATGATGGGGCCGAGGCAGGAAGCGCAGGGAGCGTTGTTCTACGAGTTCTCGATTGAGGACCATGTTCCTCAGGATCACATTCTCCGTGGCATAGACCGGTTCGTCGAACTTTCAGGCATCCGGGGACACCTTGCCCCCTTCTATAGCTCAACGGGCAGACCGTCAGTTGATCCGGAACTGATGATCCGGATGCTGCTGGTGGGCTACGTGATGGGCATTCGATCTGAGCGTCGGCTCTGTGACGAGGTGCATCTCAACCTCGCGTACCGCTGGTTTTGCCGCCTCGATCTCACTGATCCGGTGCCGGACCATTCGACCTTCTCGAAGAACCGGCACGGCCGTTTCCGAGACAGTGACCTTTTGCGGCATTTGTTCGAGACGGTTGTTACGCGCTGTATCGAGGAAGGGTTGGCCAGTGGGCAGCGTTTCGCAGCTGACGCCAGCCTGATCCAGGCTGATGCCAATCGGCAGAACTCCTCACCGCAGCGGGATTGGGCACCTGAGAAGATCGTCCCTGAAGATGCACCCCGCGCCGTCAGGGAATACCTAGAGACGTTGGATGAAGCCGCCTTTGGTGCTGCAAGCCCGGTGAAGCCGAAGTTCACCTCACATTCCGATCCAGCCTCGCAATGGACAGGGGCACGGGGTGGACCCGCCTATTTTGCCTATTCCGCCAACTATCTGATCGACACCGACAACGGTGTGATCCTGGATGTTGAAGCAACTCGGTCTATCCGACAGGCTGAGGTCGGTGCTACCCGAACCATGGTTAGTCGGGTGCACCAGCGCCATGATCTCAAGCCGGAACGGTTGATCGCAGACACGGCTTATGGTTCGGGACCCATGCTTGGCTGGCTTGTCGATCATGGCATTGCTCCGCATATCCCGGTTATCGATAAATCCGGTCGCAACGACGGGACCTTCGAGCGAGCCGACTTCACCTATGACACTGAGAATGACGCGTACATCTGTCCAGGTGGCAAGGAACTCAAACAATACCGCCGGGCCTTCACAAAGCCGAGGGAACCGAAACCGGACAAGGACGGCATCCTTCGTTATCGTGCCCGCAGATCCGACTGCGACGCCTGCAACCTGAAAAGCCGATGCTGCCCGAAAGAGCCGCGGCGCAAGGTAACACGGTCGGTCCACGAACCATCCCGAGACGTGGCGCGCGCCATCGCCCAAACCACCCAATACGCGATCTCTTGCAAGCTCAGGAAGAAGGTCGAGATGCTGTTTGCCCACCTCAAACGCATCCTCGGTCTCGGACGCCTCCGATTACGTGGTCCATGCGGCGCACGCGACGAATTCCACCTCGCCGCCACCGCCCAGAACCTCAGAAAACTCGCAAAGCTCATCACGGCTCCCCAAACAACACCCGCCATATGATCAAGGTCTCGGCTGTGCAGATATCGAGATCAAAACCGAGCATTCAAATCGGCGAGTTTTTCAACTGAATAAGCCCGACCCGGCCATTTTGTTTTTATGCTGCGTGCGCTCGCAGCGGGAGAAATGCGGCATGAGCGAAAAACTTCATGCTGTCGCGCAGCAGAACAACCGGCCATTCGTGCAGGTGGCAGCATCGATCGAGCGGCGAACTTACAGGTCGCGGGACAAAGCAGGCATTGGAATTTGTGCCTTCGCTTGTGCAGCGTCCGTTCGCGTTTGCCGAACGGAACTAGCCGTCTTCTGGCTAGCGGCGTCAAACCGACCATTCAAACCGACTCCGCGCCGTCAAATCCAGCCTTCGTTTTCGCCGCTTCCTTTCCGAGCTATCCAAGTGCGGAGAAATTGGTCTTGGGTTCCGAACCTTTCCAGTGCAGCACTGATTGCTGTGTAGCGCGGCAGGTTTTCTGTTTCAGGCCATTGAAAGCGAGGAATGTCGGGGACATCCAGGCCATCGGTTCAAACTGAACGAAAGCGTGCACCATGGCCGCACTTTCACGCTTAGCTTGGCTTTCTACACAAGGCAGTCGTAAAAATGCGCAATTTTCTCGGTCTATACCCATCGCTGCTTCGTCACCGCGCCGTTGTCCGTGATGGTCACGAAAGACAGCGTTTGATCGGCGTTTTGCATGCGATGCCGCAGCAGCTTTCGGGTCATTCGTAAGAGGTCGACTTTGCATTTTGCTTGCTGAGCCAAATTCTCTGACCCATCGGAATGCCGGTCAAGCAAGAGCGGTGCAATTTCACCAGCAAATTCCACAAGTAAAAACTGATCTTCACGCAAGATTGCCACGTTGGATTGGCTGATCGATGTGCCTAACACCTTTTGCCACTCTGTTTCATAAAGTGGCTCGCCAAAATCGAACTCCGAGTAGGTGTAGTTTCGCCAGTTCTTCGGCTTTTCCGTCCCGAAAAACGGCAACAATGAACGACCATCGACAGAATTCGGGATCTCCTGACCGATCCAGTCCAGAATTGTAGGCATGATATCGATGGACTCGGTTGGCGCCGTGACGTCCTGCCCGGCGAGAGTTCCGCTTCCAGGCATTCCCACAATCAGAGGCACGTGGAAGGCTGCGTCATGTACCGACATCTTGCCCCAACTATGGTGGTCTCCCAGCATCTCACCGTGATCTGCGGTCACGACGATCAGAGTGTCTTCGTATTGCCCACTGTCTTTCAGAAAGGACATAACCCGTCCGATGTGATGATCCACTTCAGTGGCCAGCCCCAAGTAGATCGAGCGCAGGGTCTGAACATTGGCATCGGTTGGCATCAAATCCGGTTGCCCGTCCACAAAATCGGCAACGGAGGTTGAGCGAATAGTACCTTCAAAGAAGGGGTGTACGGAAATCTCGTCTTCTGTACTGGCCAAGCGGTTGGGCATCGGCAATTCATTGGGATCGTACATGCGATTGTAAGGCGCTGGCGCGACAAGCGGCGGATGGGGTCGAATGTAGGTCAGGTGCGCGCACCAGCCCTGCGCAGGATTGACCGCCATATGCTCAAGGAACTTGTCCGTCAGGTAAGCCGTGTCGCTGTGTTCCTTGGCGTAAAGCGCGGGTCCATCTGGGTGCAGCATGCAGTTTTCCTGTTGCGGAACAAACAGATCTCCCAGCCCATCGAACTGGTAACCCTTGTCCCGAAGATAGCCCTGCCACCCCGCCGAGACTTCGGCCCGCATTTCCACCACTTCCTCGAAACTGGCCATTGGATATTCATAGGAAAACAACGCAGGATCATCCGCATTATGCACGCGCGGATCCTGCGAGGTATCGGTATAGCCAAATAGTTTCGGGATATAGCCCGCTTTGCGCAGCTCGGTGCCAAGGTTCGGCGTGTCATGGCGTAGCGGCGTTCCATTGCGCACAGACCGATGGTTCATCGCGTATTGGCCAGTTAGCAACGAGGCGCGTGATGGGCCGCAGGGATTGGTGACCGAGAAGTGGTTTTTGAACGTTACACCATCCGCCATCAGCGAGCGCAGATTGGGCAAATCGACATATTTGGCGAGCTCACCAAACACGCAATCCGCGCGAAGCTGATCAATAACAATAAAGAGTATGTTCTTAGATCTGGCAGTCATCGCGCCCACTCCGCCTGGATTAGTTCCAGGACAGCCTCGTGCAACGCAGGTGTTGCTGCGGAGACAACATGCCCCTCGGATTGAAGCGTCAACGCCTTACCGTTCCAGTCGGTCATGATACCCCCAGCTGCTTCGACGACAGCGCGCACGGGCAGGTAGTCGTAGGGCTGAAGATCATAGTCGACCACTGCATCGACATGACCCATCGCTAAAAGCGCGTGGGGATAACAATCATAGGAAAGGCGGCGGGTTTGTCCGGCCTTCATGAGTTGATCAAAAACTGCCGCATGGTCACGGTAGATTTTCTCGCCCTCGTTGATGAACAGGACTGCCTCTTCTAGTGCAGTCTGGTTGCTGACGGAAATCGGCTTCCCATTCACAGTCGCACCCTTGTCTTTCACGCCGATAAGAGTTTCCCCCAAGGTCGGAACGCCAATCACGCCGATTTCGAGCTGACCAAATTTTAACCGGCCCAACAGAAAACCAAAGAGCGGATGCCCCGATAAAAACGATCTAGTGCCGTCAATAGGATCAACAATCCAGATATGATCACGATCATCGCCCTGAAAACCGGCCTCTTCCCCAAAGACGCCATCTTCTGGAAAATACTCAGCCAGATAGCTGCGCACAATTTCCTCGACCCCTCGGTCGGCTTGGGTAACGGGGCTTTCGTCAGATTTGAAATCAACCCCAAGCTTGCCTCGAAAATAGCCAAGTGCGGCTTCAGCGGCGATGGATGAAATCCGTTCCGCGTGTTGCGTAATGTCAGTTGTCATTTAGTCCAGTTCCAACTCAAGCCAATTCTAGCGTTGGCCGAGACGCCGTTGCAGATTTTGTAGGCAACACATGGCAGGCCACAAAGTGGCCATCGTCGATTTCGATAAGCTCGATCGGATGCGCCACGCGGTCAAAGCCTTTCGGCTCATCAACAACGCGATACCCGCCATCTGTCCATTGAACGACCGGATGAAAGTCTTCGCCTTCAAACTTCTCGGGATTGAACGGGGCATCGGGGTCCGGGTGAGGCACCGCCGTAAGTAGTGCTCGTGTATAGGGGTGACGGGGATTGAAGAAAATCTTCTCTGTTGGCCCATACTCCATAAACTGGCCGCGATACATCACAGCGACACGGTGGGAAATTTGCGCCACCACCGCCAGATCATGCGCAATGAACAGAAAGCTGATGCCCATTTCGTTCTGAATGTCGCGCAACAGATCTACAATTTCAGCCTGGATTGATACGTCCAGCGCGGATACGCATTCGTCGCAGACCACAAATTTCGGCTTTGAAACCAGCGCACGGGCAATGCAGATCCGCTGGCGCTGCCCCCCCGAAAACGCATGTGGGAAGCGACGCAGGTGCTCCAGATCAATTTTACAGCGCGCTGCAATTTCGCGCACGCGCTCGTCGATTTTCTCTCGATCGGTCATCACGCCGGACGCCACCAGAGGCTCGGCAATGATATCACGTACGGTCATGCGGGGATTGAGCGACGAGTAAGGGTCCTGAAAGACCAAACTCATCTCTGGTCGGAAGGACCTCAGCACATCACCAGCCAGAGCGTTGATCTGTACCGGCCCTTCCGAAAAAGCCATGTTGAGCTTGGAGCGCACCTTGCGCAACTCCTCTGGGCTGGCGTGTGCCAGATCGATATCACCCTTGTTTTTGCGATGAAAAATCACTTCGCCGTCGCTCGGGTCAATCGCCCGTAGAATGGCGCGACCAACTGTGGTTTTGCCCGAACCGGACTCCCCAACCAATCCAACAGTCTCACCACGCAGAATATCAAAGGTGATGTCGCGTACAGCCCGCACGGTTTCGATTTCGGTGCGGAACAGTTTCTTGTTCTTAACTTCGAAATCCACAGCCAGATTTTTGACGTCGATCAAGGATCGGCCCCCCCCCCCTGTCAGCGGTTTAGGTGGGACAACCTTGTCCAAGCGTGGCACAGCAGCCAACAGCCGTTTGGTATAGGCTTCTTGCGGGTTTTGGATCACCTCGCGAACGGTGCCGCGTTCGACGATTTCGCCTTTGTACATCACCGCGACATCATCAGCGACCTGCGCAACTACACCCAGATCGTGGGTGATGAAGATCATGCTCATATCGAGTTCGGTTTGCAGGTCGCGCATCAGTTTCAGAACCTGCGCCTGAATGGTCACATCAAGAGCCGTCGTGGGTTCGTCAGCGATCAACAGTTGTGGACCGGCCGACAGTGCAAGGGCGATCATCGCGCGTTGGCGCATACCTCCGGACAATTCGTGCGGGTATTGATCGACACGCTGTCCCGGATTGGTCAGTCCAACCTTATCCAGCATCTCAATCGCAATTTCACGCGCTTGACGGCGCGAAACTTTGCGATGCAGCAAGATGGCTTCCATGATCTGATTGCCAACGGTGTAAACTGGCGAGAAGCTGGCCATCGGTTCCTGAAAGATCATACCAATTTCGCCGCCGCGCAATCGATGCATGCGCGGATCGTTCCGGTGGATCTTGGCGATATCAACCGCCTTGCCGTTTTTTGCGATGTAATTGATCTGACTGTCTTCACCAATAGAAGCGATCCCCGGCAAGAGCTGCATCACCGCCTTGGTACTGATGGATTTGCCGGAACCTGACTCTCCTACGATGCCCAATGTTTTGCCCTTTTCCAAAGAAAAGGAGACATTGCGCACAGGAGTAATCAGGCCTTCGTCAGTCCTGAAGTTCAATGTCAGGTTTTGAACGTCGAGTATCTTGGTCATCACTTGGCCTCCGCATATGGGTCAGCGGCGTCACGAAGGCCGTCACCAATGACCGTGAACGCAAGCACGGCAACCACAACAAAAATGGCAGGAATGAACAGCCACGGGGTCTGTTCGATCGCGCGAACCGATTGCGCCTGCTGAAGAAGGACCCCCCAGGATACCGAGGGTGGGCGCAGGCCAAGGCCCACAAAGCTCAGCGCGGTTTCGCTAAGGATCATGTAGGGAAAGCTGATGACCAGATCGACAATGATGAAACTGGTGAAACTTGGCAGCATGTGCTGGGCAATGATCCGTTTGGGGCGCGCGCCAGCCAGACGAGCTGCAACCACATAGTCTTCGTTGCGGATCGACAAAAGCTGTGAGCGTATGCGCCGCGCCAAAGTCGGCCAGCCGAACAAGCCCAATATCAGCGTCATGGCAAAATAGACTTGCGTCGTGGACCATTCCTTGGGCATGGCCGCAGCCAGCCCCATATACAGCGGGATAATGGGAACCACGCGAATGACCTCAGTTACGCGTTGGATGACATTGTCAATCAACCCACCGAAATATCCTGCAACACCCCCGATGGTCAGCGCCAATACGAACGAAATCAGCACGCCCAACACGCCGATCGAAAGCGAGGTACGGGTGGCATAGATCGTGCGACTAAACACATCCCTGCCCAAATCATCGGTGCCCCAGAAATGAAACTTCTGGTCCACGTCCGGGCTCAGACCGATAAGGTGACGATCGGTCGGCAGCACCCCAAGCACCTTCACCGGCTCGCCTTTTACAAAGACCTGCAAGTAATGGCGCACCTCAGGATCAGGAACAGAAATCGCACGCAATGTGACCGGATCGCGCTTCGTCGAGGTTCCGTGCACAAATGGCACAATCGAGCAGCCGTTCTGGTCGCAGAATTTAGGAACTTGTGGCGGGCCCTCAATGTAGGAGGTGTCGCGTGTCACCGGCCCATAGGGCGCGACAAATTCGGCAAACATGCCTGCCAGCGCCATCAGGCCCAAAAGGACAGACGCCAGCATGGCCGCACGGTGACGGCGAAAACGCCACCAGATCAGCGTCCATTGAGAGGCTGAGTAGTATTTCAAAAGGCGCTGGCGCTCTTTTTCTTCTTCAACGGTCAGCGGTTGTTGCTTCGGGTCAAACGTATCGGTCATGAATCAGGCGCCCAGTTTGATGCGCGGATCCAGCCACGCAAGCAGCAGGTCCGAGACAAAGTTCATAAGGACAATGGCGAAGGTCAGCATCAGCAGGATCGCGCCTGCCACATTCATATCGAGGTCGAGATAGGCCTTTAACAACAACTCGCCCAATTCGGTCAGTCCCAGCACCACGGCCACAATCGGCAGTTCCGAGAAGATGCGGTTCACGTCAAAACCGATGGTCGACACAATCGGGTTGATCGCAAGCCGCGCAGGATATTTGATCAGCAATCGCCCTTCGGGCACCCCGCGCGCCCGCGCGGCAGTGACAGAGAGCTTGTTCAGCTCATCCGACATTGTCGCCCGCACGGTTTGGATCTGATAGGCTACGGCCGACCAGGCCAGCACGATCGCCGGCAGCCAAAGGTGTTTGAGCATGTCCCACACTTTGGCCAGTGACCAAGGTGCATCCTGATAGGCAGCAGAGAAAAGCCCCCCAATATCAGCGCCAAACCAAAGGTTTGCAAAGTAAAGCAGCACCAAAGCCAAAAGAAAATTCGGCAGGGCAAGACCCAGATAGGAGAATACTGTCAGCCCGTAATCCACGGCCGATCCACGGCGCACCGCAGCATAGATGCCGATTGGGATGGAGATGATATAGGTCAGGATCAGCGTGGCAAACAGGATGCCGGTGGTAAGCCAGACCTTGTCGCCGATGACATTTGCAACCGATGTTTCAAAGGCAAACGCCTGCCCAAAATCGCCGCGCAGTACGATGCCACCGATCCAATCGAAGTAACGAAACAGCATTGGCTTATCGAGACCCAGATCAACACGGATCGCCTGAATGTCTGCTTCGGTTACGTTAACGCCAGTGCCAGAGTATTTGCGGAAAGCATATCGGTCAGCGTAGTCACCGGGTGGAATTTCCATGATTAGGAAGACCATCAATGACACCAAGGCCATCGTGATGATCATGCCAAGCATGCGCTCTAATGTGAATCTGAGCATTCAGACGAACTCCGCCGAAGGGAAAAACGAAGGCCCGGCGCATGCCGTACACACCGTACGAACGTGCACCGGGCCAACTCAGTTTGGCTTACTGCTCCAGCCACCACTGGGCTGGGCGGTAGGGATAGGTCCAGTAGAAGTCGTAAGTCTTAGACTTGATCGGCTTCACGTTCTGCAGATCGTTGCGATACAGGAACGGCGCGACGATGTCCCCGACAGTGCCGATTTTCAGCATGTTGTCGGTGTGGATCTTGACGATCTCTGCACCCAGCTTGTTGCTTTCGTCAGATCCCATTTCAACCTGGATGAACTTCTCGCTGAGAGCCCAGAGTTTCTGGATGTCAGCAGGAGGCTCGATGCCTTCTGCACCGTCAGTTTTCTTCCAGGACGCCCACAGGGCACCAGTGCCCGGGTTGAAGAAGTCACCGAAAGGCGGAACAAACACGGTTGTGTCCTGGCTGATGGTCGGGCCAGCATTGCCGTCATATTTCCAGGTGGTCAGGTCCAGATCGTTGTTGTTGCCAGAGGCGCGGTATTCGTCCGATGTTACCTCTTTCAGGTCAACACGCACACCTACAGCAGTCCAGTAGTCGCGCACCAGTTCCATCATCTTCACAGGAACACCCTGTGAGGAATAGACCAGACGCACAACCAGCGGCTTGCCATCGGGGCGTTCGCGCGTGCCGTCGCCATCGCTGTCGGCCAGACCCATCTCATCAAGCAACGCGTTTGCGGCTGCGGTATCATACGCGATGTCGCGGTTCAGGACCTCGTCGGATACGAACGAAACGGTCTTGGGTTCCGCCGGAACGCCCTGCATCGGGGTGCCTTGGCTCAGATAGACGATCTCGTTGATCTCGTCGCGGTTCAAAGCCAAAGACATGGCGCGGTTGAAGCGCAGATCGCTAAAGATTTTGCGCAGCACTTCGTCTTCGTGGGTGCGGTTGAACGAGAAGAACACGTTTTCACCGAAGGTCGGGGCAAACTGGATGTTATAGTTGCCGCGCGCTTCGTTTTCCTTCAGCAGCGGGAAGTCCTCAAGGAAGACAGCCTGCTGTTTCCAGACCACTTCACCGTTCATGATCTTGAGGTTCTGGACTTCTTTGTCAGCCACATAGGTTTCAACGATTTCGTTGATGTACGGCAGCTGATTGCCTGCAGTGTCCACTTGGTGGAAATAGGGGTTTGCCACCAGTTTGCGACCTTCAGAGGTCTCTTCCACAACAATGTAGCTTTCCAGTGTCGGCACGACATGGCGACCGACTGCTTCGGCTTTGGCAGGGTCTTTCAGCAGCGGCGACGGGACGTCTTTCCAGTCCGAGCCACCATAGTAGAAATCAACCGCTTCTGCCCCATTGGCAAAACCCAGCGCCTGTGCGGCAGCATCTGCGTCAGCATTGTGCTTGGGCATGAACTGGCTCAGGAAGTGTTTCGGCTGGAACGGCTGGCCATAGTCCACGGCAAAGCGGTTCATGATGCCGGGAGTTGGAACCGGGAACGTGAACTGAACGGTCAGATCATCCTTGGCTTCAACCTTCACAGGCTCACCTGCAAACAACCAGCGGTCCGGGGTCTTTTCGTAAACATCAGGGTTCAGAATGATGTCGTTCATCCAGAACTCGACGTCAGCAGCCGTGAAGGGCGCGCCGTCGGACCACTTGTGGCCTTCACGCAGCGTGATGGTCAGTTGAGTGTAGTCACCGTTCCAAGACCAGGCTTTTGCGATGTTCGGAACAACCGTCTGCAGGTCGTCAGAGTAACGCACGAAATTCACGTGACGTACCGACAGCAGATCCGAGGTGCCGGATTCGGTGGCTTTCGACAGCCCGGTGATCGCACCGCCATAGGAACCGATGGTGTCATAAGGCATGACCACCAGAGGCTCATTTGGCAGACGATCCGCAACGGCGGCCAGATCGGCGTTGCCGAAGATGCGGGCATTCAGCGCGTTGATCGAGGGGTTTTCAGAAAACGCCAGCGTACAAGATGCCGCGCTTTGCAGTTCCACCAGTTCGAATTGCTGCGGGAACTCAGATTTCAGACCCATGGGGTCAGCGACGGTTGCCGCCGGGCAGTTCGCCAGGGCTGGGGACGCCAGCAATGCAAGTGCCGAGCAGGACAGAAGAGATGTTCGGATAGTCATGATAGCCTCTTTGTGCGGTGTGTGCGCAGCGTTAGAGGCCGAATTTTACAGTTCTATGACAGACCAAGGGCTATTAGAAAATCCTATGACTTACAGTATGATGCAAAACCGTTACAAAGCCTCTTTCGTGATGCGCAGCAACTCACCGACTGTTGCAGTAGATCGCATCGCGGGCAGACAGGTTAAGTAGTGGGTAATTTGGAGGTTTTTGTCCTCGATGGGTAAGAACATCAAACCGCCTTCTCCTACAAACTCCCGTTCAAATCCCACGCCGACCCCCAATCCTGACCGTACCAACGTCATGATCGATCCCCAGGATCCCAGACCAAGCAATGTATTGAGTTGAACCCGTGCGATTCGCGCTGCTGCCTCAAAGGACCGGCGTGTTTCTGACGTTGGCTCCCGTTGTATCAGATCCAATCCTTCAACGTCATTCCAACCCAATGATCCTTTTTTTGCCAGCGTATGTTCAACTGGCACAATCAGTCCGATCCGTGTGTGAGCAACCGGGGTATAGTGCAAACCAGATGGGGGTTCATTGGACGTAATAAAGGCCACGTCGAATACCCCATTGCTCAACAGTGGCAACAGATCATTCGTCGCCATGGCGCGCGCAGTTACTTCCACACCAGGAAATTGGCGCACAAACTGTGAAACAATCGGCATGGCAAGCTGGTGAGTTGTATAACCAATATTAAGCGTGCCGTACTCTAATCCTTTCTTGCCTGACAGTTGGTTTTCCAACTCCACGCGCAGTCGGACAATTGCATTTACCTTGCCACGAATTTCTTCAAGAGTTCTGGTTGGTACAATTTCGTTACCCGTGCGCTCAAACAGCTGGCACTTAAATTGTTTTTCCAGTGAACCAATCAAACTGGAGACACTGGGCTGTGAAACACGAAGGTGTTTTGCTGCGAGCGTGAAACTTCCGTACCGCGAGACAGCTTCTAGAGCTTGAAGCTGTTTAAAACTGATGCTTGTTTCTTGGGGCATGCAAGGCTCAACTTTTCAGGATTTGAGGGCAATCTCTATAAATCCGGAAGGTAGAGTTGTTGTTGGTATAATGCAAAGCGTGAGCTAATTTGGCAACTGACCTATGCTGCGACTTGCACGAATGGCGATATCGATCGCAACAAGCTAGCACCGGAATCGCTCTCGTCGTATATTATTTGCTACGATCGCAGGCAGCATGAAAACCAAACTCACAGAATGGGCTCTGTGCGGACGAATGCACTGGCAGAGGAACAGGGTTCCAACAGCTTCGGATAACGGCCATTCAGCTTGATGCTATGCTCTCTTTGTCAGCGCGGTGCTGATGTCTGGGTTTGGTGGGAGGATTGGAGGGCATATTATGCCAAGAGTCCAACTTCCCGCAGTTACCCCAAAACACAAAGCCTGGAACAAGGGCCGGATCATCGGCCAAAAACGTCCCCTTCTTCCAAAACAAGTGTGGGCCATCCGGGCGCGGCTTGAACTTTCGGGTTATCTTCGTGACCTTGCGCTATTTAACGTTGCGATTGATAGCAAATTGCGCGGCTGTGATCTGGTCAAACTCGCCGTGGCAGATCTGGTAAAAGATGACCGCGTTCGCGAACGCGTTTCAATAGTCCAGAGTAAAACCAAGAAACCCGTTCAGTTCGAACTCACTGAAAACACAAGAGATACCGTCATAGTGTGGGTGCGATCTCCTGAGATGATTGGGTGTCGGTTCATGTTTTCGAGCCGTTTCCACGACCGCCCGCATATCTCAACACGTCAATATGGTCGACTTGTTCGTGATTGGGTTACAGCGATTGGCCTGGAACCCAGCGGATACGGAACACACTCGATGCGCCGGACCAAAGCTGCGGAGATTTACCGCAAGACGGGAACCCCACGACTTTGCAAATGTCTCTATCTGCGCTTCGCTGCCATTGGGGCGGGGCGCAGCATCCGCCAAGTCAGCCATGCCTCTCTGAAAGTCCGCTTTCGGAAAATTGGCTTAGGGATCACGCAACCGCAGCATAGGGCTTTCTGCACCGGGATCGAATGTCGAGTTTGGGCTGCCTTCAGTCATCTGGCGGTTGGGACCGTGTGCGGTATCGCTGCAACCCTGCTGCCGCAAGGCGGCCTCGAGCGCAGACCGGACTGCTCGTTTTAATGCTGAGAGCACACGCGAAGTCGGAAATGCCACGCAAGCAAGAAACTTGGTGCCGCACGCCAGCTTGCCAGAGCGCTCGACGGTCTCATGTGCCTTCGCAAGAAATCTTAACCACCAGATCTTTTTGTTCGAAAATGAAGCGCTCGCCATTCGGCCGGCGTTTTCTTTGTTTTGCCATGTTAAAACCGATCAAGGTCGCTTGACGACACATCCGTACCTGCACAATAATTTTCACATTGTAAAACTGATACTGTGTTGAGTTCAGATGTATAAATTTTTCTTTGGCGCAATTGCGTCAGTTTTGATTGCCGCGACACCCGCGACTTCTGCGACTTTTAATGAGAGCCCTTTTGGTTACAGATTTGAGCTGTTTGGAACGGCGGGTAAGACAAGCCTGGTTACGCAGGATGACCTTTTTGAGCGCATCACGATTGGCATTCCCGATCCCTATAGCGACGTGATTGCGATCACAAAAAACACTGTCAAAGCATCTTTACGCGAAGGATCAATTGGAGCCGGAGCAATCGCAAGCCCCTACGGTGTATCCGGGGCGATTCCCTCGGCGCAGATTACATTAAAAGATCGCCTTACATTTGACTTAACCGGTATGACAACAGGTTCAAAAGTGGATCTGAATATGGATTTCAATGTCGAGGCGGACTTTGTCGAAAAACCTTCTGGAAGCCACATTGGGACCGTGCTCGCTTCTTCCTTTGCCACTCTCAATGTTGATGGTTCGCGGATCTCTCGTTCGAGTGTCAGCGTTCAATACGGCGGGATAGGAAAACCCACTGGGGAAGAGACCTTTGGCATACACTACCTTGAGAATTCAACGTTTGAAAACCATGGTGAGTACACGCTCCATTTGGAATTGTTGACAGGAGAAATAAATGAAATCGCCCTTCAAAACACACTAAGTGTTACCAATGGTGTCTTGGCTCTGAACTCAGCCAAAACTAATATTATCACGGACTTGAACTATACATCTGCATCGGGCGTCTTTCTTACAGGCCCCGCACCAGTTCCGCTGCCAGCAA
This sequence comes from Epibacterium sp. ABZ3_068, assembly GCF_056159265.1. Taxonomy (NCBI): domain Bacteria; kingdom Pseudomonadati; phylum Pseudomonadota; class Alphaproteobacteria; order Rhodobacterales; family Roseobacteraceae; genus Epibacterium; species Epibacterium sp. ABZ3_068. Next base: position 2,286,992 of record NZ_JBSWUV010000001.1, on the reverse strand, counting down.
CGGGCCTCCTGCTCGCAGGTGCTCTTGGCGGTCTCCGACTAGTGCAACGTCGCATGAAACCCCGCACCCGTTCCGTTCGATGATGGTTGGTGGATGCGCCTGCGGCGAAGGTCTGTTCTTTCCATTGCTCGTGCAGCATTGGACCGCCGCCCGGGTGGCAGATCGCTAGACTTTGCAAAGTCTGCTATCTGCGTATTCTGTTGAAAAACTCTTCTTGTTTGGTGCTGGATTGACTGGTTCAATTCTTGCGACGTTGCAGGAGATTGACCGCGATGATGGGGCCGAGGCAGGAAGCGCAGGGAGCGTTGTTCTACGAGTTCTCGATTGAGGACCATGTTCCTCAGGATCACATTCTCCGTGGCATAGACCGGTTCGTCGAACTTTCAGGCATCCGGGGACACCTTGCCCCCTTCTATAGCTCAACGGGCAGACCGTCAGTTGATCCGGAACTGATGATCCGGATGCTGCTGGTGGGCTACGTGATGGGCATTCGATCTGAGCGTCGGCTCTGTGACGAGGTGCATCTCAACCTCGCGTACCGCTGGTTTTGCCGCCTCGATCTCACTGATCCGGTGCCGGACCATTCGACCTTCTCGAAGAACCGGCACGGCCGTTTCCGAGACAGTGACCTTTTGCGGCATTTGTTCGAGACGGTTGTTACGCGCTGTATCGAGGAAGGGTTGGCCAGTGGGCAGCGTTTCGCAGCTGACGCCAGCCTGATCCAGGCTGATGCCAATCGGCAGAACTCCTCACCGCAGCGGGATTGGGCACCTGAGAAGATCGTCCCTGAAGATGCACCCCGCGCCGTCAGGGAATACCTAGAGACGTTGGATGAAGCCGCCTTTGGTGCTGCAAGCCCGGTGAAGCCGAAGTTCACCTCACATTCCGATCCAGCCTCGCAATGGACAGGGGCACGGGGTGGACCCGCCTATTTTGCCTATTCCGCCAACTATCTGATCGACACCGACAACGGTGTGATCCTGGATGTTGAAGCAACTCGGTCTATCCGACAGGCTGAGGTCGGTGCTACCCGAACCATGGTTAGTCGGGTGCACCAGCGCCATGATCTCAAGCCGGAACGGTTGATCGCAGACACGGCTTATGGTTCGGGACCCATGCTTGGCTGGCTTGTCGATCATGGCATTGCTCCGTATATCCCGGTTATCGATAAATCCGGTCGCAACGACGGGACCTTCGAGCGAGCCGACTTCACCTATGACACTGAGAATGACGCGTACATCTGTCCAGGTGGCAAGGAACTCAAACAATACCGCCGGGCCTTCACAAAGCCGAGGGAACCGAAACCGGACAAGGACGGCATCCTTCGTTATCGTGCCCGCAGATCCGACTGCGACGCCTGCAACCTGAAAAGCCGATGCTGCCCGAAAGAGCCGCGGCGCAAGGTAACACGGTCGGTCCACGAACCATCCCGAGACGTGGCGCGCGCCATCGCCCAAACCACCCAATACGCGATCTCTTGCAAGCTCAGGAAGAAGGTCGAGATGCTGTTTGCCCACCTCAAACGCATCCTCGGTCTCGGACGCCTCCGATTACGTGGTCCATGCGGCGCACGCGACGAATTCCACCTCGCCGCCACCGCCCAGAACCTCAGAAAACTCGCAAAGCTCATCACGGCTCCCCAAACAACACCCGCCATATGATCAAGGTCTCGGCTGTGCAGATATCGAGATCAAAACCGAGCATTCAAATCGGCGAGTTTTTCAACTGAATAAGCCCTTTTTAGACATTCACGCCAGGCGGATCAGTGCTTTTACGGCGGGGGCGAAGGCAAATGACAGGTTGGGTATCATGAGCTTTGATTTCGACTTTAAAGGTATGACCTGAAAGACTGTTTAAATTTGTCCCAGTTCTGAAAGCGAAGCAGTTGGGTCACGAACGGACTTTGGAGAAAGACAATTTCGCGCCCTCCAAATGGTACCGGAGTGCTTCTTGAGTGCCTGCCTTGTTGCGCATCGAAAGGAGTTGGACAATCAAAGCGTGCTCTTGGTTCGAGGCTTGAAGGCGTTCTGACCGAAACAGCTGAGATTTGCGGAATGGCGCTAGCTTGACGCGAATATCGTGGGCCATGGATGCCAAGTCATCGTTGCCGGAGCATTGATAAATTAACGAATGGAAGTCAAGGTTCATGGATTCGTAATCTTGCGATGCTTTTTGTGAAGCCAATTCAGACATGCTTTGGTGCATGCCCTCAAGCCGCGCTAATTCTTCGTCACGAATACGCTCTGCGGCCAAACCGCCGCAAAGGGCCTCCATCTCGGCCATAGCTTCGAACATCATGTTGATGCGGTCTGTATCAAGATCACGTACAATGACGCCTTTATAAGGAACGCGCTCGGCCAAAGACCGGGACGCAATATTTTGCAAGGCCTCCCGTACCGGGGTGCGCGAAACACCAAAACGCTCTGCGATTGATTGTTCGCTCAGGCGCGCGCCAGGTTTCAATTCGCCCTTCAAGATTTCCTCCTCCAATGTGTCGGAAATCATTTGGCTATGAACGCTCTTTAGCATCGTTGTCCCTTTGTTGGCTCACAGAACGCTAACAAACATTCGCACTGCGGTCAGCGCAAGAAATACGGCGAAACCGCGCTTGACCCAGGCAGCGTTTACCCGGTGGGCCAGTCGCGCTCCGATCGGGGCCAGTTGGGTGGTGATCGGAATGATCAAAAATACGGCTGGTAGGCTGACGTACCCAAGTGAAAACGGCGGCCGCCCCGGCATGCCCACGCCAGACACAATAAAACCGATCGCGGCTGGGATCGCAATCACAAGCCCCAAGGCAGCCGAGGTACCAACAGCCTTTCTGATGGGAACGGAAAACGCATTCAGGATCGGGACACCCAGCGTGCCTCCACCGATCCCCATGAGCGATGAGGTCAATCCGATCCCGCTGGCGATAACCGCGTTTGTGCGTAAGCCTGTTGGCAGTTGATCGGCCATAACCAAAGGCGCCCGCCGCAGAAAGTTGAGCGCTACGAAAACAGCGACGACTGCAAAAATAAGGGTGAGCACGTCTGGTTCAATGAACCGAGCCAGCAAGCCGCCGAATAACGCGGATACAGCAACAAAAGGACCCCATGACTTCAGGACCGGCACAAGAACGCCGCCTTTACTATAATGCGTCCGCGCGGATGAGATGGCGGTAAAGATGATCGTCGTCAACGAGGTTGCCACCGCCATGTGCATTGCCAGCTCTGCCGGAAAGTCGACAAACCCGAACATCCAAACCATGACAGGCACCAGCACGATACCACCTCCGACACCAAGGAACCCTGCCATTAACCCAGCGACGACAGCCGCGACGATCAGACCCAAAGCGAGCGGTGCATATGTGGCAAATAACTCCACGCGTCACCATCCAATGGCGTTCGGCAGCCAAGTCGCTATGCCGGAAATGTGGAATAGAAGTACAAGTGCCAGCGCCTGAATGGCGATGAAAGGCATAACACCTGTATAGATTACGCTTGCCGTAACACTAGGCGGCGCAGAGCCTTTCAGGAAGAACAAAGCCCAGCCAAAGGGAGGCGTTAGAAACGAAGTTTGCAGGTTCAGCGCAATCAGCGCGGCTAGCCAGATCATGTCTGTCCCTTGCTCCATAAAGAATGGGAGGAGCAATGGCAGGGCGATATAGCTAATCTCAATCCATTCAAGGAAGAAGCCCAGCACAAAAAGCAGGAGCATCAGGAAGATGAGCGCGCCAGTTTCGCCGCCGGGAAGCAGGTAGAGCATGTCTTTGACTAAATCCTCACCATGCAGCCCCCGGAACGCGATGGCAAAGACCTGCGCGGAAACGAGGATGAAGAAGATCATGGCCGAGATGCGCAGCGTACCATGGGCGGCCTGCCAGATCATTGGAAGCGTCAGACGCCCATAAAGCGCGGCAATTACGATGGAAAAGACCGCGCCAACGCTGGCGGCTTCGGTTGGGGCCGCGATGCCGCCGATGATCGAGCCAAGTACCCCGCCAACCAGTAGCAAGGGGGGAGCAAGAGAAAGAACGGCTTTCTTCGCCAGCGGCCAGCCACTGAGTTCCGCGCGTTCCTGTGCCGGGATCTGGGGCATCAGATCGGGGCGAAATTTACCGTAGATGACGATGAAACCGATATAGAGCACCGACAACATCAATCCCGGCATAATCGCTGCAGCAAAAAGCGTGCCGACGCTTTCGCCCATGATGTCGGCCAAGAGTATCAACACCAGAGAAGGCGGGATGATCTGACCCAGGGTGCCAGAGGCGCATATCGCCCCCGAGGCTAGCCCGGCGTCATATCCCCGGCGCAAGAGCACCGGCAGGGTCAGCATTGTCAGCGTTGCAACCGTTGCCCCAACGATCCCGGTCGAAGCGCCCATCAGGATGCCGACGATAATCAGCGCTATCGCCATCCCGCCGTTAAGACGGCCCGAGAGGCGCCCGACAACTTCCAGCATATCCTCGGCCACGCGCGATTTCTCGAGCATGACACCCATAAAAACAAAAAGCGGGATGGCGATGAACTCGTATTTGGTCACGACGCCATAGATGCGAGACGGGACCAAGTTGAAAAGAAAGTCCCCAAACCCCAGCCATCCAAACACAAAACCGGCGACAGCGATTCCGATGCCAACGGGAATACCTGCTATCAGCAAGAACATAAAACCAAAGATCAGGCCAATGGCGAGCAATTCCGTAAGCGGCATTATTCAGTACTCCGAATAGCGTAAAGAGATCGGACGGCATTGGCAGCGCATTGCAGCGCGAGCAACGCAAAGGCCACGGGCAAAAATCCTTTGAGCGCCCAGCGGCCTGGCAAGCCGCCAGGATCGGGCGATCCTTCAAGCACCGAATACGAGTTTTCGACAAATCCAGCTGAGTATTTGATCAGCAAAAGCGCCACAGCCGCGCCCAAAACCATGGAGATGAAATCAATCCAGTTGCGCATTTTAGGAGAAAATTTATCATAGAGCATGTCCACTCGTACATGACCCTTTTCCAGCATCAAAACGACGATCCCCAGCATGGCCACTGGCACCAGCAAGTGCCATTCCAGCTCTTGCATCCAGACCGGCGCATTGCCGATGACATAGCGCCCGGCCACATTGCAGAAAATGAGTGCCACCAGCGCGAGAAGCAGCATGGAAGCGATATGGCTGATAAGCCGTGTCATTGCGTCGATAAAGTCGGCAAATCGTAGGGCAGCGGTCATGGGACACCTTCTTGTTCAAAGACGAAGCCGCCCGGCGATGCAATACCGCCGGGCCGTGATCTGGATTAGCGCAGTTCCGTGTGCCAAACTTTTTCAGAAGCATCCGCCCAGACATCGTGGCTGGCCTTAAAGGCAAAGTAATTGTCCATCACCTTTTTGAAGAGCGGGTCTTGAGCGCCCATCTCTGCATAAACTGCCATCATCTCGGTGCGCAGAGCTTCGACCACATCGGTCGGCAGGGTGCGCACCTCGGTGCCGTTTGCCTTGAACTCTTGCAGGGCGGCGGCGTTGTTCGCCTCTCCCCAGCTATGCGAAGTCACGTTACACGCAGCAGCACAATTTGTGACGATGGCTTGCAGATCGGGAGGCAGGGTCGCCCAGGCGTCTTTGTTGATCGTGAGTTCAGTGACCGTGGTCGGTTCATGCCATCCGGTGGTGTAGTAATACTTGGCCGCATTGTTCAGCCCCATCACTTTGTCCATTGCCGGGCCAACCCATTCCGCCGCATCAATGACACCACGCTCAAGCGCCGGGAAAATCTCTCCACCCGGTAGCAGTTTCACATCAACGCCAATGCGTGAATATGCCTTCCCTGCAAGACCCGGCACACGCAGACGCAAGCCCTGCATGTCCTCGATGGAATTAATCTCTTTGTTGAACCAGCCTGTCATCTGTACACCCGTCGCACCAATTGGCATGGCAACCAGCCCAAGCGGGTTATAAACCTCGTTCCACAGATCGATACCGTCCCCAATATAGAACCATGCGTTCATCCCTTGGGTCGACATGCCAAACGGAACGGCGCCAAAGAACTGGGCCGCAGGCAACCGTCCAGCTCCGAAATAGGACACCCAGGCGTTCATTTCGACGATGCCCTGACGCGCCGCATCAATGCCTTCGAAAGCCGGCACCAATTCGCCGCCATTGAAGATCTGTATGTCGAGTCTGCCGTCCGACATAGCCTTCACGCGGGCCGCGAAGTCCTTCAGTGAGCCTGGTCCATTGGAATAAAACGGAGCCCCCGCAGGAAATGCGGTGGTCATCTTCCATTTGTAGGTGCCACTGCTTTGCGCAACGGCAGGTGCCGCAAGGGCGCCTGCCACCACGGCTGTTGTAAGAAAGGCTCGTCTGTCCATGGGTGATTTCCTGAATGGTATACAAAGTTTTCGATTAATTGGCATCTCTTCTGCAAAAACGTTGTTAAAGCGCCTTAATTGTATGCAATAAGACCCGCGCGGATAAGGAATTAGCATTCAACAAAATTGCCAAGTTTGTTGAATTTTTGGGCAATCGACCCGGCTCGACGCTTTGATTCAAAGCAGGTTTTGGACTTCGTGTCCGTCGGCGTGCAGGAACTACAGAGAGCGACAAAGGACGTTTCGTGATGCAGATAAACCAACATGGACGCTACACGTTCAGCATGATTTCCGAGCGTGAACAGTACCGCTGGCCCGGGGATAAGGGGCTCGCGGTTTATCTTGGTATGAACCTTGAAGTGTTTTCTTTTGGGGAAGGCCTGGGCGCCATGCTCGCCCCCGGTGGGCCACAACCGGATGTCCTGAATTTTGCCTGGCGCGACTATGGCAACCGCGTTGGAGCGCCTCGGATGCTGGAGTTATTCGACCGGCTCAGCCTGCCTTGTACCGCATTGGTCAATTCAGAAACCTACCGCTTGACCCATGGATTGGCCGAAGCCTTTGCAGCACGTGGCGATGAGATCGCCGGGCATGGCCGTACCAATGCAGAGCGCCAGGGTGTATTGCCGGAGGCGGAAGAGGCAACATTGATTGCAGAAGCCACCGAAATGCTGACCAATCGTCATGGTGCCGCACCAAAGGGATGGCTCGGCCCATGGATTTCGCAGAGCTACGCCACACCCGATCTCTTGCAGGAAGCAGGTTACGAATATCTGCTCGACTGGTGTCACGATGATCAGCCCACCTGGATGACAACGCGGAAAGGCCGGATTTTGTCCGTGCCCTACCCACAAGAACTAAATGACATTCCGCAGATTGTTGGCCGTCAGCGCGAAGGCAACGAGTTTGCCGATATGATCATCGACACCTTCGATGTAATGCTTGAAGAAAGCAAATCTCGGCCACTAGTCATGGGCATCGCGCTGCATGGCTATCTGATGGGGCATCCGCATCGAATCAAACATCTTGAACGCGCCCTGCGGTATATGCAGGCGCGTTCGGACGATCAGGTGTGGTGGACAACGGCGGGTGCTATCAACGACCATATCCGCCAAAACGTGACTCTTTAGATCGTCAGAGCCGCCCCGTCTGACCGGGGATCCGTCGCCGCCTCTGTTGTTCCGTCAGGATGGAGAACAACGGCCCCAGCTTGCCCCATCAGCCCATCACAGGGCGGCACGATTTCCACCGCGTGACCTGCATCTTTCAGTTCTTCGATGAGATCAGCACCAAAGTCTTCCTCCAACTTCAATGTCGTTGAGTCCTCGCCCCAGGATTTCCCCAAAAGCCAGCGCGGGCGGCAGATCGCCTTTTGTAAAGGGATCCCGAAATGGGCATATCGGCTGAAAACGGCGGCTTGCGTTTGCGGCTGCCCTTCTCCGCCTTGTGTGCCATAGGCCATCACACGCCCATCTTTGAGCACTGCCAAGGCTGGGTTCAACGTGTGAAACGGCAGCCGCCCCGGCGCCAATCCGCGCGGACCATCTTCCAATAGAAAATCCGCGCCGCGGTTTTGGAACATCACGCCTGTGTCGGGACAGACAAGGGCCGAACCGAATTCCCAGAATAGCGATTGGATAAAGCTGACAACCGTGCCGTCTTTATCGACCGCACCCATCCAGATCGTATCCCCATTCCTTGGCTGTTCAGGCCAAATCCGGGCGCGCATGGGATCAATCGCGGCGGCCATGCTGCTGAGCGCGGCATCACTCAAAAGCTCTTGTCCGGCGGAAGCCATCAGATCGGGATCGCCCAGTTCGCGATTGCGCATGAGATAGGCCTGTTTAACGGATTCGACCAACCCATGAATTTGCGCAAAGCTCTCGGTCTTCCCTGGGTCGACGCCTAGCCGGTCAAACACACCCAAAATGGCCAGCGACGCCAGACCCTGGGTCGGCGGCTGCGTGTTGAACAGCGTGCCCCAGCTTGTATCTATCTGAAGGGGGACTTGTTGTTTCGGCGCGTAGCCTTCGAAATCAGACAGACATAACGGGCTGCCGACCTCTTGCAAAAACCGGGCATGGGTGCGGGCCAAGTCGCCTTGATAAAACTCGAAGCAGCCCTTGGCAGCAAGGGTTTCCAATGTGATGGCCAAAGCCTCTTGGCGCATGCGCCATCCGGGTTGAGGTGACGCCCCCTTGTCTAAGAAGACGTCAGAAAATCCCGGCACGTCTTTCACTTGATCCAGATTCAACCCTGTCATTGCGGCCTGGTGCCCGCTCATCGCAACGCCGGCGCGCGCATGGCGTATCGCGGGGGCCAGCAAATCGGCTAAGGCCCAGCGTCTGGCGGGCGGCACCATATCCAAAGCCATCTGCCATGTACCAACGGCACCGGGCACCGTAATGGCCGCCAGAGGACCCCGCGAGGGCAAGACGTCACAATAGCCTTGTTCTGCGTACCACGCGCGCGTGGCTTTTGCGCCAGCGCTGCCGCAGCCGGCAATTGTCACGGGTGCTTCGCCGCGCCGCTTGATCGTCCAAAACGCATCTCCGCCGAGCCCGTTCATATGAGGATAAACCACCGCAATCGTTGCGGCCGCACACACCATGGCTTCGATCGCGGTTGCACCGTCCGCCATCGCCAGAAGGCCCGCGAGGCTGGCCAAGCGGTGCGGCGCTGTCATAGCACAATTCAAGCCAAGCGCCGTTTCCATGAGGATCTCCTGTCTATTTTGTCGTCTATTTGTTTGAGGGAGTGTTTCAGAACGGCCGCGACAAAGCCAATGGCGGGGTTTGGCGCCCAACGAGTCCGGCCACCGCGATCAGAGCCAAGAGATAGGGAAGCATGATCAACAGCGCGTTGGGCACGATGATCCCCATCGCGGGCAGCTGAAATTGCAATGCCGTCGCCGCTCCAAACAGCAGGCAGGCCAATATTGTGCGCAGCAACGACCAATTTCCAAAGATGACAGCCACAATCGCCAGATAGCCTGCGCCATTTGTCATGCCTTCGGTAAAGGTCAGGATGTCGCCAATCGACATAAAGCTCCCACCTAAAGCCGCCAAAACGCCGGTTGTGAGGATCACCAAGTAGCGAATACCTATCACCGAAAACCCAGAATTTTCGACAGCGACAGGTGCGTCCCCAGAGGCGCGCAATGCAATGCCGAGCCCGGTTTTTGACAAGACAAACCACACCGACACCGCGACAGGAATAATCAGATAAACCATCCAAACCTGTTGAAACAGGTTCTCTCCGAAAATCGGAACATTGCCCAAAACCGGAGGGGACCATTTGCCAAAGCCAGGGATGGCTTCGCTAGAGCGCGCGCCAAAAATTGACCGATAGCCCAATGTCGTCGCGCCTAGAACCAAGATATTGATACCGATGCCCGTGACGATCTGGTTGGCCTTTAGGGTGCAGGTCAAAAACGCTTGCAGTGCGGCAACGGGCAAAACCGCCAATATCCCGATCACCAATCCCAAGGACGGGCTGCCCAAAGCCCAAGATCCCACGGCGGCAGCGAAGGCGCCAGTTAACATCATGCCCTCGATGCTCATGTTCAAAACACCAGCCTTTTCCGACACAAGCTCGCCAATCGCGGCAAACATTAACGGCGTGGCCAATCGGACCGTCGACGCAAGGAATACGGCAAACAGCTCCCAAGTCATGACTTTCCTTTCTGTGCCATCGCAAAAGCACTGCCCGCCAGAAACAGGACAATCAGCCCCTGTACGATTTGCACCAAGGCTGTCGGCACTGACGCCATCATTTCCATCGTGATCCCGCCCGAGCGCAAGAACCCAAACAGCAACGCCCCAGCGATGACCCCGGTGACATGTCCACGCGCCAGCAACCCAACAACCAATCCGTCAAAGCCGTAGCCAGACGAAAATCCAGCCTTGAGGCTGTATTGTTCGCCTTGCAGCATCATCGCCCCGGCCAATCCGCCATAAGCGCCTGCAACCATCAGGGACGTGATGGTCAATCGGTCGACATTGCAGCCAGCGCGCAGGGCCGCGGATTGATTTGCCCCGATCAACCGAAGTCTGAACCCAAGCGAGGTGCGCGCCAGAACCACGATCAATGCCAGGGCCAAAGCCATGGCGATGTAAACCCCAATCGTCACCGGCGCTGCGTATGAACCGGTCAACAGAGGCAGCTGCGTCGACATCGGAATTTCCAACGATTCCGGCAGCGTGGCCGCCGTGGTCATCGGTTGACGTAGCAGATCGGTGGATTGAACAGCCCAATAGACCAGCCAGATCCCAATGAAGGACAATAGCAGGGTCGAGATCACCTCATTTGTGCCAGCCTTGACCTTGAGCGCCCCGGCAATCCCGCCCCAAACGGCGCCAGCCAGTGCCGCACCAAGCATCGGAATGATGAAGGCTAGGCCAATCGGGGCCCCTTCGACGCCGCCATAGAGCGCAATCGCCGTCGCCGCGATGCCGCCCACGGCAATCTGCCCTTCGCCGCCAACATTGGTCAACCCGGCCTGCGCCGCATAAACAAAACCCAACCCCACGAGCGCATAGACAACGGCTCTGTTGAGCGAGACTGAGATCGAATAAGCCGACCCAAACGCGCCATTTAGGAAGGCACTTATCGCTTGCGATAGCGAGGCACCTGTCAGTGCGATCAGCATTAGCCCGATCGCAAAGGCGAACAGAACCGCCATCAGCGGCATCAGACCAGGCAGACGCGATAAACTGGAAAACGTTCTAATCATATGTCATGTCCTGCCATCAGAGCGCCGATCTTTTTGCGCTGGCTCGGATCGACTGATCTTTGGCTTACAATGCGGCCCCGATAAATGACCAAGACACGGTCCGCCACTGCCAGAATTTCATCCAATTCCGACGAGATCAGCAACACGCCCGCGCCGCGATCACATGCCGACCGGATCAACTGGTATACTGTATCAACCGCGCCCACATCGAGACCTCGGGTTGGTTGCGCGGCCAGAAGGAATTGCAAACCTGGCGTTGTCAATTCACGCGCCAAAACGGCCTTTTGTTGATTGCCACCTGATAGAGCGCTCATCGGCGCGTCCGGACTCGTAGCACGCACATCGAACCGTTCCATAAGGTCAGCCGCTTGGGACATCATCGCTTTGCGGTTGATCAGCCCATTTCGGCCGACCTGCCCCAAACGATTGTTAAACATGTTCTCGGCCACGTTCATATCGGTCGCAATAGCGACCCGGTGGCGGTCTTCAGGCACTATGCCGACACCCTGGGATGTAATCTCGTGCGCACTTGCCCGGGTCAGGTCACGATTGCCCACACGCCAATGCCCGGATGTTGGTGATAGGAGACCAGCCAAGATATCGCCCAACTCACTTTGCCCGTTACCTTCGACCCCAGCTAAACCGACGATTTCTCCCCGATTCACAGTCAGTGTCAGATTGTCGAGACGTTTGGCGCCAGAGGGGTCAACGTAGCTGATCCCGTCGAGCGTCAGTACACGTTCGGCAGCAGCTTTCGTGGTTGCAACCTCCGCATCAGACGCGCCTGATGCTTTGCCAGAAGATACTGACCTCAACTTTACCAGATCACCCGTTTTTCGCTGGATCATTGCGTCAAGCAATCGATCCATTTCAGTGCGGGGAGAGTTTGACTTTGCGACGATGCGACCCGCCCGCAAAACACTAACGCGATGAGCTGTTGACTGTATTTCAGCCAATTTATGCGTCACCAGAACGACCGCACAACCACGATCTGCCACCTTGGCGCATGTGTCTAGCAAAGCGTCGATTTCGTCCGGCATTAGTACGGCCGTGGGTTCGTCTAGTACGAGCAGGCTGGGTGACTTCATCAGGCACTTCACGATTTCAACCCGCTGGCGTTCGCCAACGGCCAGATCGCGAATTTCACGAAATGGGTCCAGTTGAAGTCCATAGTCAGCGGCCATTTTAACTACGCGGTCCGCTTCGCGCGCACGATTAACCCGCCCAAAGCCACCTCCCAGCAGAAGATTGTCAATGACGGTCAAATGAGGCGCTAGGCTAAAGTGCTGATGCACCATCGAGATTCCCCGCGCCAATGCATATTTCGGACTGGTGGGTGCGTAGGCGGCACCGTCCAACAGCATGCAACCCGAAGTCGGCTTGTGAATGCCGAAAATAAGATTGCACAGTGTGGATTTCCCCGCGCCGTTTTCCCCAAGCAAAGCGTGAATTTCCCCAGCTCGAAAGTCGACGCACACCTCAGACAGCGCTTGGAACGCCCCAAAGCGTTTGCCTATCCCGTCCATTTGAAACATCGGTAAGGTCGGTGATTGCGTCGGGGAGGAGCCGGGCGCAGCTGTATCTGCGCCCTCTAGTGTTATGGTCATCCTTCAAGAACGTCGATTTCGCCGCTCTGGATCTTATTCATAATATCCTTGAGCTTACTCACCATCTGGTCAGAGCCTCCGCACACAACGATGTCCGAAGCTTGAGGTCCCATTTTCAAACCAAACGGCTTGTACCCAGCTTCCCATGTACCCTCGACCAATTGATCAATCGCATATTGCACCTGGTAGCCAACGCCCGTGACCGAATACGCTGTGTACAGCGGATCAGTTCCACAACGATCTGTGTAGCTGCCAATAATATGCGTGTCTTTTTCCGTGGCGGCTTGTTCCATTCCTTTCAGACCCAGGTTGAGAATGTGGTAGTGTACATCCGCGCCCTGAGCGATCGCGGCCAGAGTTGCCTCTTTCGACTTGGCAACATCATCGAAATCACCGGTATAGGCCTCGAAGTATTTTATGTCGGGGTTGATATATTTAGCACCATTCCCAAACTCGGTGCCGGCATTGACGATAGATGGGAGCTCCATCCCGCCCACATAGGAAATCGCGCCGTTTTCAGACAGCATTGCTGCCGCAGCGCCAGCGACAAAGGCTATTTCTGCCTGCTTGACATCATAACCCGCAACGTTGGGCAGGCCGTCGGTTTCGTTCCCCCCGACAATTGAGAACTTCGTATCGGGAAAGCGCTTGGCAATTTTATAAATTGCTGCTTGGGTTTGCCCACCAACGCCGATTACCAGTTCGTTGCCGCTGGCCAGTTGGGTCAGTGCCTGTTCCATATCAGCGTCGTTGATGTTTTCTATCATCTGCACGGCGATTTCCTCACCGTATTTCTCTTCAGCTGCGATCAAACCGTCATAGCCGGATTCCATCCAGCCTTTGTCGGATTTGGATCCAGGGATCAAAATCCCGACATTCGATTGTGCGTAGCTGGGTGCGGCCAGACCAGCCACGGCGGTTGCCAAGGCGGCGACAATGGCCAGCGTCATTCGGCGATCAAAGATCATCTTGCGTTCCTTTTTGCGTTCTGCTTCCGCCCGGTGGGTGATCAGCGAGTGAAGATTTGTGCGGCGCTTCGTCTTTGATCTGCGCCTAATTTAGTTGTCTCACACATCGCAGTGTTGGAAATCCAAGCAGCAGAAACACAAGCCACACAAAGTAAGTAAGCGTTTACTTTTTTGGCAAAGCTGAGCTTAGCGCCAAAAATTCGTGCGCCCAGAACACCCCATAGCACCTGAAATCTCACCTCACTGGCTTCAAGCGCGGAGACGCTTCTATGTGAAACAAAGCACAACGCGACTCACAGCAACGGAGAAAATTGAATGTCAGATGAAACAAAAAGCACACCCACAGGAGGTAGCTTGGGCACGGGGAGGTCTTTCCACTGGCTGGCGACTGACACCGAGATCGACATGTCCGTGCGCGAGGCAGAGCCGCGCCGCATTCGTATCGGCTCTGAGCCGCAGGCGGTCGTCGTCGATCTGAACCGGACGGCGATTGTGATCATCGATATGCAGAATGACTTTTGCGCTAAAGATGGGTGGGTGGACTCTTTGGGAATCGACTACACTCCAGATCGTGCCCCAATTGAACCGCTGCAAAAGTTACTGCCTGCGTTGCGGCAAGCCGATGTGCCGATCATATGGGTCAATTGGGGCAACCGCCCCGATCTGATGAATATGCCCCCGAACCAGATCCATCTGTACAAACCGCATGGGACGGGGGTCGGCCTTGGGGATCCTTTGACGACCAATGGCGCGCATGTGCTGGAAAAAGACAGTTGGGCGGCGGCCGTTGTGGATGAATTGGCCCCCGAAGAGAAAGACATTTGTGTCGACAAATATCGCATCAGCGGATTTTGGGATACACCGCTTGATTCAATCCTTCGCAACCTAGGTACCAAGACCGTTTTGTTTGCCGGAGTGAACACGGACCAATGTGTCCTGCATTCACTGACGGATGCGAATTTCCTAGGCTATGGTTGCGTCATGCTGACTGATTGCTGCGCCACAACGTCTCCGGATTTTTGCACGGAGGCGACGATCTGGAACGTGAAAAAATGCTTCGGCTTCGTGTGTGAGTCTGGTGCGGTTCTGTCGGCTATGGATGCGATTTCAGACCAGCACAAAAATGACTCAAAAGAAAAACAGTAACGACGGGTTCTTGCCTGGCAGTCGGCTCGTCCTAGAAGCGACGGGCACTGGTCCACTGGCCGGCTTGAGTTTTGCGGCCAAGGATCTGTTTGATATCCAAGGCACGGTCACGGGCGCTGGAAACAAGGATTGGGCTAGGATGCAAACCCCAGCAGTCAAGACGGCCGATGCAGTGGCTAGCCTTTTGTCGGCAGGCGCTTTTTGTTGTGGCAAAACCATCTCCGATGAATTGGCCTTTAGCCTTGAGGGGCGCAACCATCAGTATGGCATTCCAACGAACCCGAAGTATCCACGTTCTTTGCCCGGGGGCTCGTCTAGCGGCTCAGCATCCGTTGTAGCGGCGGGGTTGGCTGATATGGCGCTCGGCTCGGATACGGGTGGTTCGGTGCGTGTGCCAGCGGCCTTTTGTGGAATATGGGGTATGCGACCCTCGTATGGGGTGGTTTCAACAAAGGGTTTGATGCCTTTTGCACCCAGCTATGACACGGTTGGATGGTTCGCCCGCGATCTGAATACGCTTACTCGGGTGGGTCGAGTTCTACTGCCCGACGATCCAATCACAGCGCAGTCGCCGGGCGATATACTTTACGCAACTGACGCTTTGGAGTTGGTTGCCCCAGACGTCGCCGATGCGGTGGAAAGGTTTGCCAAACGTTTGAACGCCAAACCCATCAAAATTTTCCCTGATGGCTGGTACACCCTGTCAACAATGTACACCGCCTTACAGGCAGAGGATATTCGCAGCGCTATCGGCGATGAGATTAAACGCATCGCCCCCGAATTTGGCCCAGATATTGCTCCAAGGTTTGCTCAAGTGCTCTCAAACCAAGCCGATTGCGCGGCCATGCGAATGGCGCGATCAAATTATCGGGACCTCTATCTGAAAACGCTGCCCAAACACACAACACTGATCCTGCCCACGTCGCCCGTCGCACGTCTGCCGCGCGACGGTATGAAGCCCGACGATATCGGGGACTTCTACGCCCGAGCTCTCGCACTGAATTCCGTTGCTGGGCACGTTGGCGCACCACAAATACACATACCGATCGGCAACGTCGGGATGTCCATCTTAGGGTCTCCCAGGGATGACTTTGCGCTTTTAAACATCTGCAAATTCGTACTAGATCAACTACAATGAACAAGAATGCACAGATTGACATGCCCAAAACAAAGCCAAGAGAACGCATCTTAGCGGCGGCGACCAGGGAATTTATCGCAAATGGATTCGAAGGCGCTCGCATTCAGTCCATTGTTACACTCGCCAATACGAACCCCAAGGTGCTCTATAGCCACTTTCGCAGCAAATCTGACCTTTATATCGAAGTCATCGAAAATGCGCTTGCCGCCCTGCGCGCTCGTGAAACCACTATAGACATAGATCACACAAATCCGGTTTCTGGCCTGCTGCAGCTGTTTGACTTTTTGTGCGATCACTTCCGCCACCACCCCGAGCTCGTGCGGTTGTTGACCAATGAAAATATCGAACAAGCCCAGTATTTGCGCCAGTCTGAGAGGATCGGTGACATGTCTTCCCCCGTGCTCCAGAAAATCCAAGACTTGCTTGCACACGGCGAAAAACAAGGTGTGGTGCGCCCGGGTATCGACCCATTAACACTCTATGTCATTATGGCCGGTTTGAGCCAATTTTACATATCCAATTCGTTCACTCTTTCGGCGATTTTCGATACCGACATTACCACCACAGAGTGGCGTGATCGGCACAACACTACTGTCAAGCGGATGATCACAAGTTTCCTTGAGGATGTCCCGGAGCGTGGGGTCTGAAAACAGCAAGAGATCTCCGATAGCCCGCACAATTCGCCTTTGGCCACTGGTCACATCCGGCGCCTAAGCCCGCTGATCCTGGAGCTACACCTCCATAGAGCGTACTAGATCGCCTTCTACGCCTGACCGTTAGAGAGGGGGCTTTACTCGCGGCCTGCTGCAAAGTCTACAAGAATGGAAAAGCGTGCGGCAACAGCTGTATCGCTCGGAGCTATACCTGCTGAAAGTCGCTCAGATGCCCTTGTGACGTAAGCGCTGCTTTGACCCCACCTTCCTGAAGGTTGCCTGATCTGCGAGTCCTTTGCCGAGAGTAGATTGGCAATGGAGGCGGATTTGGGAGGCGATATAGAGCACCATATGGAGGAGAGATGCCGGATGGAGGTCATGATTGGCCCTTCCGGCAAGCGGCGTTGGTCGGATGAATTTAAGGGCCGGGTTGTTGCGGAGACTCTGGTTCCTGGCGTGACGGTGAATGAGGTTGCGCGGCGGCATGATTTGCGTCCCAACCATTTGTCGTCCTGGCGGCGGTTGGCGAAGGACGGCAAGTTGCCGGTGCCTGATCTGGCGGGGGCCGAGTTTGTGCCGGTCGTGATGGAGCCGATGACCACTGAACCGCAGGATGCGGCAGGTTCACCGATTGAGATCGTATTTGGTGACATTGTCGTCCGACTGGATGCGGCGATACCGGCGGCGCGGGTTGCGGAGATCGTGCGGGCGCTTGGCGCGCCATGATCTTCCCGTCGAACCGGGTGCGGATTGTTGTGGCGACTAAACCTGTGGACTTCCGCAAGGGCCATGACGGGTTGGCGGCACTGGTGAAGAACGAGCTTCGCAAAGAACCGTTCACGGGCACGGTGTTTGTGTTCCGGGCAAAGCGGGCGGATCGCTTGAAGCTCTTGTACTGGGACGGCACCGGTTTGGTGATGACGTACAAGCGGCTGGAGGAAACGACCTTTACCTGGCCTGCGATCCGGGATGGTCTGATGTCGCTTAATCATGCGCAGTTTGAAGCGCTGTTTGCCGGTCTCGACTGGCGCAAGGTGAAGGCACTGGCTGCGCGTCCGCCCACTGCGGCAGAGTGAATCATGGGCCTGTTTACGCGGGTGTCTGGTGTCCCAATTTGGTAGATCAGCGGCATGACTGCGACGGCTGATCTTCCTGATGATGTTGATGCGCTGAAGGCCATCATTCGGGCCCAGCAGGAGCAAAACGCGATCCACGAAGGCGTCATCGCCCGCAAGGAAACCCGCATCATCCAACTGGAAAAGCTGGTCGCCGATTACAAGCGCGCCATGTTTGGTGCGCGGTCGGAGAAAACCTGCCCGGAGCAATATGAACTGGCGCTGGAAGATATCGAGGCTGCTCAGGAAGCGGTGCATGCCGAAGATGAAGCCGATGCCAGGCAGGTCAGCGGCAAGCCACGCCCGCGCAAGGCCAACCGGGGCGCGCTACCGAAGCATCTGCCACGCATCGAAGAAGTGATCGAGCCCGAGAGCACGACCTGCGACTGCGGTTGTGAACGCCATGTGATCGGCGAAGATGTCAGCGAACGACTGGATGTGGTTCCTGCGCAGTTCCGCGTGATTGTCACGCGCCGCCCAAAATACGCCTGCCGCTCCTGCGAGAGCGGCATCGCTCAAGCCCCGGCTCCGGCGCATCTGATCCCCGGCGGCATGCTAACCGAGGCGACACTGGCGCATGTGATTGTCAGCAAATACGCCGATCATCTGCCCTTGTATCGGCAGGCGCAGATTTACAGCCGCCAGGGCATCGATCTGGACCGTTCGACACTGGCGGCCTGGGTCGGTTGGGTCGGTCGCGCGGCGTTCGAACTGAGGCCGGTCTATGAGGCGCTTCTGGCCAACCTGAAGCAGTCCACGAAGCTGTTCATGGACGAAACCACCGCGCCGGTACTGGATCCCGGCAGGCGGAAAACCAAGACGGGATACTTCTGGGCTTTGGCCCGTGATGATCGGCCATGGGATGGCAATGCGCCACCGGGCGTTGCCTTCACCTATGCGCCGGGGCGATCCGGCCAATATGCGGATAGAATCTTGAGCGGCTTCAGCGGGGGGCTGCAGGTCGATGGCTATGCAGGCTACAACCGGCTGCTGAAACGGCCTTCCCAGGGCGTAAAGCTCGCCTATTGCTGGGCGCATGCCCGCCGGAAACTACACGAAGTCTCCCAGACCGGCACCACGCCGATTGCCGATGAAGGGCTCAATCACATCGGTAAGCTATACCGCGTTGAAAAGGACATTCGCTGCCTGAGCCCGGACGCGCGCCAGGCAGCGCGGCAGGAATGCTCAAAGCCGACCATCGAGGCATTTGAGGTCTGGCTCACGGCCAACCGCGCCCGCGTGTCGGGCAAATCGCCAATTGGCGAAGCCCTGAAGTACATCGCCAAATACTGGGATGGGCTGATCCTGTTCCTCGATGACGGGCGCATCGAGCTGGTTTCCAACGCTGTCGAACGGACGATCCGCCCCATTGCTCTCAATCGTAAGAACGCGCTCTTTGCAGGCCATGACGCCGGGGCGCAGAACTGGGCGATGATCGCGTCGCTGATCGAGACCTGTAAATTGAACGCCGTCGATCCTCACGCCTGGCTGGCCGCGACACTCAGCGCTATCGCACAGGGTCACAAGCAATCAGATATCGACGCCCTCCTGCCTTGGAATTACAAAGGCCTGACAGGGGGACAGGGCCATGACCATCATCGAGTTGAAGATCACGCTTGAATACATCGAGCCTGCTGTCACGCGCACCCTATAGGTGCCCGCAAATATCCGCCTCGACCGCCTGCACCTGACCATCCAGGCCGCCATGGGCTGGACCAACTCGCACCTCTACATGTTCGAAGCAGGCGGCGCGACTTGGGGGCTGCCCGACCCGGACTTCGGCGGCGATGATCTACCCGCCAACAAGACCACCTTGGCCGAACTGATCGAAGACACAGGGGCCCGCGCGATCAATTATCTTTACGACTTCGGCGACAGTTGGAGCCACAAGATCAAGATCGGCGAGATCAGCGAGCCTGTCCCCGGCGAACTCTACCCGCGTCTGACTGACATCACAGGCCGCTGCCCGCCTGAAGACGTCGGAGGCGCACCCGGATACGAAGAGTTCCTCGAAGCTATAGGCGATCCCGAGCATCCCGAACACACTGACCTCAAAGACTGGCATGTCGACGACTTCGACCCAAACGTCCCCGACAGCGACGAACTCCGCCTCGAAGTCCTCAAACTCGCCAAACGTTGGAAGCCAAAAGGCAGACGCATCAACTGATCAACGTGGGGTGAGAGCAACGCTTACCTTGTGACAGTTGGGGGCTAGAAGCTGCCTTCGTCAGGGCCATAATGGCCATGAATGTGTCCAGAGGGCTTCGACTTTTCAATGCACTCTTTCTGCGTTCCGCTGACATCTGTAACGAGCGCAGCATCGACCCATTGATGTCGGGCTTCGTGGTGGATCCACAAGAACCGTCGCAATAATGCCGAAGGCGAAAACACTGATGGCATACCGGAACCGGTTCCAGGAATCCGGGTATGACGAAATGGTCCTTGCAGACCAAACATGGTTGCGCGGGAACAGGTCACGGCGCATCTGCAGCAAAAACCATGAGCTCATCCTGACCGCCATCGACGAAACGTTCTTGGATCTAAAGCAACCTAGTACCGCACAGGTTTTGAAGCGGTACAAAACTATCCTCGTGGGGGAAAATGCTTCTCGGGCTTTGCAGGGGCTAGAGCCTATTGCACCGGTAAGCTATACGGGGCGGCGCGCGAATGCATTGCCGGGATACGACGCAATCAAAAGCGGAGTGCTGGATACTGAAGAGCTTTACGGACTGATCACCCGCTACCTTATTGATGAATATCCGCTCGAGCGGCACTCGGGCACAGGTATGTTTGGGCGCCCTCCGATTGTGGTCGCAAAGGAACTTGCGCACAACTATGGTACGATTTTGCCGCCGATCGCCCATGGCCGCCGTATTCATCTTGGTTGGCAGAACACATGCCGGATTACAAAGATGGGCGTGAAATTCCTCGGCCTTCCCTTTAACTCTGAGGCTCTACAAAAACTCGGCGAACATCATCGGTCGAAAGTAACAGTCTGCGTCGACCCTGATGATATTTCCCACGCGACCATCCTGGCAGAAGGACACGCGGAGCCGATCCTCGCGGATCTGTCGTGGACAGACATGAGAGACCTCACACTGCAGGAGTTCCTGAGTTACGCCAAGATGGCGCGTGCAGCGGATCCGGAGTTAACGGCCGACTTTGAACGGACAGTGGCTCGGGTCCGTCGCGAGAGGTTTGACCACATGCGCGAAATCACCGCGGATCGGAAATTGCCACGCAGCTACCTCACAGCGGCGGAAGCCACCCAAATGGCGGAGCAAATTCTAGCGGGCGTGCCGTCAGCGCAAGCAGAGCCATTGCCCAGAACGGTCACGCCCGGTTCATTAGACGACGAGGATTTGCGCGAAGGCGCATGGGATATAGGCCCTGGGTTTGACCCATCCATCGACGGCACGCATGAGCAGGATGGCGTTCAGGCTGACTTTGAGCGGCCGAATGTGACAGGGAAACTGACATGAGTTTTGTGAACGGCACCACGGTCAATCATACAGCCACCCTCAAAGGCGCGCACTATGCATTCCCTCGTCGAAACTTCTCCGCGAGGGAATGACTTGGATGATCACCGACTATTATGCCAAGATGTCGCTGTCTCAGCCATTCGAAGCGCGTGGCCTCCTGGTAACGGGCCCGTCGCGGTCCGGCAAATCCACTGAAATCCGCAAGCTATTGTCCGAGGTGAACTCCGGGGAAACAATGATGCCCGACGGCAGGCCCGCCAATATCGCCTCGGTGATTTTGAAGGGCTCCCTGACCTGGAAAGATCTCGGGATGTATACGCTGCACAACGGACTAAAGTATCCGGCGACCGGACGATTGACCCAAAGAGAGGTTTGGGAACGCGTTGTCTTGCAGGCCAAACTTCAGGGCGTCGTTGGCATTCACTACGACGAATGCCAACATATTTTTCCGCAGCAAAGCGGGGACTCCAGCGCCAAAATTCTGGATAGTTTCAAGTCCCTTCTCAAACAGTCCGAGTGGCCCTTGATGTTGATCTTGTCCGGCGTTGAAAGCTTGGCACGACACATCACACAAGAAGAACAATTGGCCTATTTGCTCCGACCGCTTGCGTTCTCCGAAATCTCTATGGCTAACAAGGGCGACCAGTCCGAGCTACACACTCTTTGCCACGCCTATGCCCAAAAGGCCGAACTTGATCTCGGGGGACTTCCGTCACATGATTTCTACAACAGGTTGGCAACCGCTGGCGCGTTTCGTTGGGGGCTGGTGATCGAGCTGCTGATTGATGCTTGTATCCTGGCATTATCGCAAGGTCGCGCCGAATTGTCGGTATCGGATTTTTGCCAGGCCTTTACGGATGCCACCGGGTTGCGGCCCGGTTACTCGCCGTTTTCGATCGACGACTACGAGGTTCTCTTTGAGGCCAAAAAGATCTTTGAACTCTGGGAGGGCAAACGGATCTAACTCCAAAACTCCATGACGGTTCTAAATCGCCCACCCCTCGGAGTGGGCTTTTTGTTGGCCGCGTTCGGTGCAGGATTGGGTAGGTTTATGCCCTAAATTGGCATTGATTTGATGTGCGGTCGAAAGTGGTAGTTTTTGTGCTTTGCAAACAACATGTTACACGCGATTCGGTTTGCTGTTGCCCGAAGTTGGCACAGTTATGCTGACAGAACATTTATGTTCTGTCAGCATAACTGTGCCCGTTTTGGGCATAAGCGTGCCAAGTGGCTGTCAAGGCGTTTCTTGAGTTTAGGGCCGGGTAGGATTTACTCGGCCCTGTTCTATTGTGCTTTGAGAAAGCTGGATACTTCGCCGTGATCGACAAAAAGCGATGCGTATCCAGTATGTTGAGTTGAGCAACCCAGGTGCGCAAATCTGCCCGTCTGTATGGCACGAATGATCGGTGCAGGGCTGATTTTCAGCCTTTGTGCCGATTTGGCGATGTGTACCCAGGGCGCATCTACGTGCTTGAGGCTGCGCGCATGTTCAAAGACCGATGCTAAGAACATCGCGCCGTCTTCCGGATCCCAGATGGTTTTGACGTCGGCGTTGGGCAAGCATGGGCGTAAAACACCATCGCGTACGAGCAAGTTGAATTGTGAGCGGCTCATGTTCAGGCTTGCGGCAAATTCTTTCGCGTCGCAAAGGCGTGAGAATTGGCCCAGTCGCGCATGCATGTCTTCCGCAGGGAAGACGTCCCAGGTGTCAGCACGCGCGCCTTGGGCGCCTGCGGCGGGCACCACGCCAGCGGCCGCAAGCATTTTTCGCAAGCGGCGAGGATCGATTTTATACGCTTTGGCAGCGGTGCGCACTGAGTGCAGCCGCCGTTTCTTGAGGGAGACCCCAAGGATGTCTTGGCCTGCCTCCAGCGGCCAGGTCGCAGTCATATGGGCGCGAAGGATGTCCCGGTAGACATCGTATTCTGGATCATCCGCAGTGTCATAGGCGAGGCGTTCGTAGAGCTTTGAAAAGACTTTCTTTGCACCAGCTTGCGGACCAAGCGGTAGGTGCTGCAGGCTTTCAAGCGCGCATCTGATCGTCTCGGGTCCGCCGCGTGCAACGTCAAACCCGCGCGCGTATGCGTCGCGTTGATTTTTGATGGGATTCACACGCCCAATTGCGGTGCCAAGCGCAAAACAAAAGCTGGATGCGGCTTCCAAAGGGTGATTGTCGAGCCAGGTGTTTTGCGAGTTGCCTTCCATCCGGTCAGCTATCCAGAGGTCAAAACGCGATGGCGCAACGGGTTTCAATGTGTTCGTAACGGCCTCAAGCTTCGACCAAGTGTCACGAAAATTCAACGCAGAATCATAGCGTTGTATTGGTTGCGCATGTTCCCAAAGGGGCACCAATGGAGTGCCGTGACGCAAGCAGATCTGCATATGGGGCACCATCCAGGCTCCGCGTAGGGCCAGTTCCAACTCGGGCTGTTTCGGATTGCGAGCGGCGTCTTCTGCCAGACAGCGTAAACAGCCCCGCACCTGGGCAGTTCTCAACGTTTTTGACAGAAACGAATGGCCGCGCAGATCAGTCCGCCTCTCTTCAGTCTTTTGCGGTGACCAAGCCGCAAGCACTTGTGGGTGGGCGCCAGAAAAGTCAGCAATCTTGGCAAGCGTGTTGGTGTCTCCCAAAATGACAGCGGAAAAGGAAAGACCAAGATCCTTACAAAATTCAGTCGCTGTCAAACCATTGGCTGCGGCAAGACGTGAGGTGAACGACGCTAAAGTCTCTCCCTCCTGGTGGGTGCAACAAACAGGCAGTGTCATGGTAGCCTTTGATTTTTGCGCTGAAGCTCGACTGATCAATTATGTATGGGCACATTGCAAGCAACATCCGGTGCAAGACCCTGCGTCTTAAGTCGGTCGCGCCCGACTACCTTGCACTAAAGTTGTCACAAGACGCGCTCCTAGAGCGTAAAGCCCAAGAGCTGTGCCGGAAGTACGGCATCAGCGATGCAACGTTTTACAAATACAAAGCCAGATTTGGCGGCATGAACGTGTCCGATGCGAAGAAACTGAGAGCGCTGGAAGACGAGAACAATCGTCTGAAGCGGATGTTGGCAGATACGATGCTGGACAACCCAATCAACAGAAAGAAACAAGAACGGGTTCTACACCTGAACGGCCCGGATCAGGGGGCTGGGTCAGCTCCTGTCGTGGCCCCCGCACGGATGCGCCTGTCGCCCCTTTGCCCGCTTGGACCGCGCGTCCGGCCGCACCTCCTACCGGCACGAATATCGTTGGGACCGCGCCTGCAATCTCACCACCGCCAAAGTGGCCGGGGTTGGCGAGACGCTCTCGCCTCGATGATCTGGCGGCCGGTTGCAACCCGCTATGACAGATGCCCAAAGGCCTTCTTGGCAACGGTAGTCATGTTCTGGTTATGAATCCTGACCCAACGCAGGGGCACTCAATTCAATTACGGCTGGTTGCAGTCTTTTTTCTGACAAAGCCAAGTTGATCCTCCCATTGGGCAACCTTTTCGAGCCGATTCTCTCGACTCAACCCACACATAATTAGATCTTCCTGCTTTTGTTGCGCCCATGCGTTCGCTTGCAATACGATTTCATCACACAGACGTTTGGGCCCCTCATTGAAAACCCTTTCGAGCGCCCAACTGCTTGGCATCGGCTTTCTCGGATCCAAAAAATCCGTCTGAGTCTCCAATATTTCCACGAGTGGTTTAATTATACTCGGATCGTCTTTTGATCGAATAACAAGCTCATCGAGTACATAAGGCATATAAATATGATATTCTGCTTGAGCGGAGGCCCAAGTGATTAGCCAATGCGTTTCTTTTTCGCGAATCTCATCGATCAGTTCCATCCTTTGAATATCCTTTGCCATTCCATAGTTTGGAGTTCATCCAAATCTTCGATCACCTCGGTATGACCTAGTCGACGCATCAAAGATTTCTCTACTCCGAATGCTTCCTGCTCCCATGCCCATCTTGTGTTCTTATCTGCTAAAGAATGCCACCCGCGCCATCCGCTCGCCTGATCTTGCAGGAAGTGCTGGTACTCATGCGACCAAGCGGAGAAAGATGCCTCTGGATCAATTACAAGCTGCCCAGGTCTGCCAGTAGTTGAGCTGGGGCTATAGAACATAGCACCTGGACGCTCTACGATTTCCACCCCAGCTTTTTCAAGATCTGTTCGCATCGCAGCTATTTCATCTGGATGACTGCGTGCTGCAGGCCCCATCACTTGTCGAGCGGGATCTGCGTCCTTCATGAATGCTTTCGATCGTGGCACTCTCCCCCAAATCCGCGTCCGCGATACCCCTCTTGCGATGATAACCCCTGCACCGGAGAGGACGGCTCCGGCCATGCCGCCTGTGAGGCCTCCGAGCGCGGCACCATCGAGACGATCAACTATGCTGCCCTCATCGTGTCCGGCCCCTGACAGGGCACCTGTGGCGGCTCCTGTCGTGGCCCCCGCACGGATAGCGCCTGTCGCCCCTTTGCCCGCTTGGACCGCGCGTCCGGCCGCACCTCCTACCGGCACGAATATCGTTGGGACCGCGCCCGCGATCTCACCACCGATAAAGTGTCCCGGGTTGGCGAGACGCTGCGCCTCCATTATCTGGCGGCGGGCAGCGACGGCTTCTTCGTAAGAGCGCCCCGAGAACAGGCTGTCGAGCTTCGCCATGCCCTCCTCGCCGATGGGGGCGACCACGAATGAGGTATGCCGCATCAGAGAAACTGGAGATCATCCGGCTGGTCGAAGAAAGCCACCTGTCAGCGCGTCGGACGCTGGCTAAGCTCGGCATTCCCCGCACCACATTCTACCGCTGGTACGACCGGTATCTGCAGCGCGGCGAGGCTGGATTGCGGGATCAATCTCCCACGCCGAAGCACGTCTAGAACCGGGTCCCCACTGAGGTGAAACGCAAGGTTGTCGATCTCGCGCTCAAGGAAACGGAGCTGTCGCCACGCGAGTTGGCGGTGACCTTCACCGATCAGGAACGCTACTTTGTGTCGGAATCCACGGTGTATCGCACACTCAAGGCGCATGGCCTGATCACCAGCCCTGCCTTCATCGTGCTCAAGGCAGCCAATGAGTTCCAGCATAAGACGACGGCTATCAACCAGCTTTGGCAGACAGACTTCACCTATATCAAGGTCCTTGGTTGGGGCTGGTTCTATCTCAGCACGGTTCTCGACGATTACAGCCGTTACATCGTCTCGTGGAAGCTCTGCACGAACATGCGCACAGAGGATGTGACAGATACTCTGGATTTAGCGATGCAGGCATCTGGCTGCGACCGGGTTCATGTCGTTCACAAGCCGCGCCTGCTGAGCGACAACGGTTCGAGTTACGTATCAGGTGATCTTGCAGAATGGTTGAAAGACAAAGGCATGAAGCACTCGCGCGGCGCGCCATATCATCCGCAAACCCAGGGCAAAATTGAGCGATGGCATCAGACGCTCAAAAACCGCATCTTGTTGGAAAACTACTTCCTACCGGGCGATCTCGAAGCTCAGATTGAAGCCTTCGTCGACCACTACAATCATCAGCGCTATCACGAGGGCATCAACAACGTCACACCCGCTGACGTCTACTTCGGACGTGACAAAGCCATTCTAAAACAACGCGAAAGAATCAAACAAAAGACACTCGAAACGCGACGCTTGCATTACCGCAAACACGCCGCATAATCAAACCAATAAGATGAGCCAAACTCTCTCTTAGATTAAGCCGCTCTTGGTCCCAAAAACCCTGACGACGGACAGCTTGGAGCCCAAAATGCAGAATGCTGAGCAGTTCATGAATGTCGGGTTTTCACACATGGCATCGGTTGTCAAACTACTCTGATCGGGCGCGACTAACCTCTGGAACTGCGAATTCACCGATAATGCGAACCGGCAGCTGCCAAGAAGCAAAGTCATTGTACCGACCTGCATAGGTGGCGACGACGAAGTCAGCCGACGGCTGTATGGTCAATCGCTGCCCGCCATTGCCAGATGCAATGATGAGTTGATCACCGCTGGGACCCGAGGCGAGATACCAAAGGAAGCCGTAGTTGAAGCCCTCCATGATCGACGCCCGCGTCTGAAATGAAGCATCAAGCCAAGATGCTGGCACGATCTGACGACCGTCATATATTCCATTTCGGGCGACCATAGCGCCAATTCTCGCAAGATCTCGCGCTGTGAGTCGCAAACCTGACGCCGCCGAAGGCACACCGTCAGCACCCGCCACCCATTCAAATTCCGAAATGCCCAAGGGATCGAAAAGACGGGTCTGTGCATAGGTGTCGATCCCCATGTCCGCGCCTTCGGATATCAGATGACCCAGCAGCGCGACAGCGCCGCCGTTGTACGTCCAGATCGTCCCGGGCTCAGCCACCATCGGCCGGTCGAGGACAAAGCGATAGCGATCGTCAGCCAACTCCATCGCGATCTCGCTATTACGCGGGTTCGAATAAGGAAGGCTTTCATCCCACTCGGTTCCCATTTGCATCGTCAGCACATCTGCAATTGTTATGGCTTCACGCGCAGACCCATCGCGGAGATCAGAGTATTCTGGAAAAACATCTAGCAGCGGTGTTCCGAGGTCCGGGACTATGCCTTCATCAAGTGCGATCCCGTACAGCAGGCCAATGATGGACTTGGTGATCGAGCGTGTGTCATGCAGTGTGTTCGGGCCATGTTCGACGATCCCGATTGGCGCGCCCCAGCGTTCATCTTCACCGGTGAAATAGGCTTCGGCGATCTGTTCGCCGCCGAACATGACAACGGTTGCATGCAACCCTGACAGCTCACCTGCATCCATAGCAGTGCTCATGCGTTCCTGCATCGTTTGTCCCATGGCCATTGAAGTGAATGCGACTGTGGTGATCGCAAACCATGTGAAGAAGCTATGAAATTTCCGTCGTAACATTATTCGGGTCACTCATTTCTGAACGTCAAAATTTTTCCGATATGCGTGTTCGGCGCTCTCACCAATTTCGGTCGATGGTAACCGCAAGCGTCATATCCACAAAGCAGGCGTTCGGCCTCTAAGCGGCAATTGGGTGTTGTTACCAATGCCGCTGCGCAGACGTCTGCATGGAGGATCTCCTGCTAACAAAATTCCTGATGCGCGAGACGAACTGCGGCCCAGAAAGCCTTTAGTTGCGTCTGTGTTCCTGGCCCCAGGCGTGCAGTGCTTCGATGACGCCGCGAAGCTGTTGACCTTTTTCTGTCAAGCTGTAGTCGACCCGAGGCGGTACGACGGCATAAACTTTGCGGTGAACGATCCCATCGGCCTCCATCTCACGCAGCTGTTTGGTCAAGCTGCGTTGTGTGACGTCGCCGACACGCCGCGACAATTCGTTGAAGCGTAAGGTGTCGTCAAGCAAGTGATACAAGATCAACCCTTTCCACTTCCCCGCAATTTGTTCCAACGCGGCTTCGACCGGGCATCCGTCACTACAATCGTATTCAGCGAACCGGCGGGGTTTATCAGTTGTTACGGTATCCATCTTGTACCTATAAACATCATTTGTGCGTACTTGCAACTTTTCTACTGTCACTGCATCTCTCACGAGCAAACTGAAAAGTCAAAAGGACGACCGACATGTCTCTCACTATCCTCGCCCAGATCACCGCTGCTGAAGGCAAAGCTGACCTTGTCCGTGCTGAGCTGGAAAAACTGGTTCCGATTACACGGTCTGAGGCTGGCTGCATCCAGTATGACTTGCATGTGGACAACGCAAACCCAGGCTTTTTTGTCTTTTACGAAACTTGGGAAAGCCGCGAACTTTGGCAGGCGCACATGAACGCGCCACACCTGAAGGCGTACATGAACGCAACCGACGGCGCCGTCACAGATTTCGTTTTGAACGAGATGTCAAAGATCGCCTGAGGCGGCAGAGGGAGACGCAACATGAAAGCTGTTGGATATATCGAAGCCGGATCGCTCGACCGCGCCGATGCGTTGATTGATGTTGAACTCGACAAACCAACCCCTTTGGGCCGTGATCTGCTTGTCCGTGTGCAGGCCGTATCGGTTAATCCTGTTGATGTGAAAATTCGTCAAAAACGTCCGCCCGAAGGATCCCAGCCAGTCGTTCTGGGCTGGGATGCTGTTGGCGAAGTGGTTGATACAGGCAGTGACGCATCATTGTTCAAAGCCGGTGACGCTGTTTGGTATGCCGGCGCAATCAATCGAACCGGAACCAACGCAGAATATCATCTGGTCGATGAACGTATCGTCGGAAAGAAGCCGTCTTCTGTCAGCCCAGCGGAAGCTGCGGCGCTGCCGCTAACCGCTTTGACAGCTTACGAAATGCTGTTTGACAGACTTCGGGTTAGTGAACCGGTTCCAGGTGCCGCGCCTGCTGTCGTTATCATCGGCGGGTCAGGCGGTGTTGGATCCATTGCCATCCAGCTTTTGCGTGCAAAGACAGACCAGACCGTGATTGCCACGGCTTCTCGACCAGAGACACAGGCTTGGGTTAAGGAATTGGGTGCACATTATGTGATTGATCACTCAAGACCGCTGTCGCCTCAGATTGAGGCCCTCGGTATTGGACAACCGGGATGGGTCTTTTCGACCACGCATACCCATCAATACATAGATCAGATAGCCGAGTTCATTGCACCACAAGGGCACTTTGGCCTGATCGACGACCCAGACGCACTGAACATCATGCCGTTCAAGACCAAGGCTGTCTCGACCCATTGGGAGCTAATGTTCACACGTTCTTTGTTTGGCACGCCCGATATGCAGCGCCAGCATGACATCCTGAATGAGGTGGCGGATCTCCTAGATGACGGCCAAATCAGATCCACGGCAACTGAGACGCTCGGTAAGATCAATGCGACGACTTTGAAGCGAGCACATGAAATCATTGAGTCCAATAAGGCCAAAGGAAAGCTGGTGCTCGAAGGCTTTGGAAGCAAATAATCAGCACGGTTTACACCGTGCCGATTAATGTTGGATGGATCGGAGTAGCGGGCATTGGAGCATATGCGATGCTACACCGCCCTTTCTTGAGTAGTGGAAAGCCGGTGTAGCCTTGCTTTGTGTTATGCTGATTGCTCAGCCTCCCATTTGAGCTGGCCGGAAACATTGACGCCGTAGGAGAATACATCAAAAGTGAAGTCCTTTAACTCCTGCTGGTTCGCAATTCGGTTTGGAAGATCTGGATTGCACATTGCTGACTTTCCGATGGCGAGAAAATCAGCTTCCCCCTCCGATAGAACCTTTGCTGCGAGGTTAAGTTCTTCCAGTCCTCCATTGGCGATCACAGGTAATCCCGTCGTCTCACGAGCAAACGTGGTCAGCCGGACACCATCTTTGGTGCTGCTATGGTAGAAATAGCCGTTCCGCTCACTGGCAAAATGAATGAAACTTGCCCCAGCCTCAGCTACAGCCGAAAAGATAACGCGTGCATCATCCAGTCCACCCATCCAAAAATAATCGGGTTGTGTCGCCTTTGCCTGAGATAGACGCACGCCAGTAACAAAATCTTGGCGGCAAATGGCCCGAACCTCTGCAATTATCTCACATGTCAATCGGATGCGGTTTTCAACAGACCCTCCATATGGCGCGTCTCGAAGGTTGGTCTCGGGTGTCAGGAACTGGTCCAATAGATATCCATTTGCGCAGTGAATTTCCACGCCGTCAAAGCCTGCTTTTTCGGCCCGTTTGGCGGCTTGGACAAAGCCCGCTTTGAGGGCTGCAATATCTTTTTCGCAAAGCTCCGATGGTTCTTCGTAGGGTCCCTGCTTGGTGCCGTACATTTGCAGCATATGTCCTTCTGGGCGAACAGGGGATGGCCCGTGCGGAACATCCACCACTTGAGACACGGCCCCCGCATGGATCAGCTGGAGAATTATTTTGCTGCCCTGAGCATGAACGGCCTTTACGACTTGCCGCCATCCTTCCTGCTGCGCGTCCGTGCACAAACCAGGTTGATGAGAATAAGCCTGTGAAAAGGTTGTATCGGGGTAGGCACCTTCTGCGATGAGCAACCCAAATCCGCCCTTTGCGAAACGCGCGTAGTACTCGGCCATCTCGGTTGTCGGCACTCCATCCTCGGTCGCGCTGGCACGTGACATCGGGGCAAGAACGTAGCGATTTGCAAGTTCCAAGTTTTGGATGGAGCCAGCGTTCAAGGCGGGGTGGGTGTTTGCTGTCTGTGTCATAGATCTCTGCTTCCTGTTGTCTATGACGCAGAAATAGAAATAGCATGCAATTGCTGCAAGAATGCACAAAAAAGGCATATACATACAAAAATGTAAGTAAGGAACTGCTATGGCCGATCTCTTCAAAGAAGAACAATTGTTCTGCCCGACTGAAACCGCTTTGGGCATAATTGGTGGGAAATGGAAAGGCATGATCCTGTGGTGCCTTTGTCAACGCACAATGCGCTTTAGCGAGCTACACAAAACCATACCCGATATCACGCAGCGCATGCTCACGAAGCAGCTCCGTGACTTGGAGAAATATGACATTATTGTCCGAACCGTTTACCCAGTGGTCCCCCCGAAGGTTGAATATTCGCTGAGTGAACACGGCGCCGCACTCAAACCGCTTCTGGGGCAGCTGGAGGCGTGGTCGAGGGACTACCTCAAAGAGAAAATCAGCGCTGCCAATTCAGACGCAGACAATTGAACGGTTCGAAACGTACCAAGCAAAACGTCTGGTGCCGTCCAACGACCTCTCGCAGCATGAGATCTATCCTGGAAGCCAGCATTGACATGACAACTGCTAAAATCCGAAAGGTCGCATCACTTTCATTCGATTACGGTTGGCGGCTGCACGCGCGGCGAAGGTCGGCTCCTTCCCTTGCGCGTGCGGCATGCGACCGCCGATTGACTGCCAGATCCGCCGACTTTGCAAACGTTGCTATCTGAGCTTCGCTGACACTGGCGCCGGTCGCAGCATTGGGGAGCCTTCACCAGGGCCGACGAAGGGCTGCTTTCGGGAAATTGGCATATGGATCACGCATCCGCAGCATAGGGCTTTCTGCACAGGGATCGAATGTCGAGTTTGGGCCTATTCAGTTGAAAAACTCGCCGATTTGAATGCTCGGTTTTGATCTCGATATCTGCACAGCCGAGACCTTGATCATATGGCGGGTGTTGTTTGGGGAGCCGTGATGAGCTTTGCGAGTTTTCTGAGGTTCTGGGCGGTGGCGGCGAGGTGGAATTCGTCGCGTGCGCCGCATGGACCACGTAATCGGAGGCGTCCGAGACCGAGGATGCGTTTGAGGTGGGCAAACAGCATCTCGACCTTCTTCCTGAGCTTGCAAGAGATCGCGTATTGGGTGGTTTGGGCGATGGCGCGCGCCACGTCTCGGGATGGTTCGTGGACCGACCGTGTTACCTTGCGCCGCGGCTCTTTCGGGCAGCATCGGCTTTTCAGGTTGCAGGCGTCGCAGTCGGATCTGCGGGCACGATAACGAAGGATGCCGTCCTTGTCCGGTTTCGGTTCCCTCGGCTTTGTGAAGGCCCGGCGGTATTGTTTGAGTTCCTTGCCACCTGGACAGATGTACGCGTCATTCTCAGTGTCATAGGTGAAGTCGGCTCGCTCGAAGGTCCCGTCGTTGCGACCGGATTTATCGATAACCGGGATATGCGGAGCAATGCCATGATCGACAAGCCAGCCAAGCATGGGTCCCGAACCATAAGCCGTGTCTGCGATCAACCGTTCCGGCTTGAGATCATGGCGCTGGTGCACCCGACTAACCATGGTTCGGGTAGCACCGACCTCAGCCTGTCGGATAGACCGAGTTGCTTCAACATCCAGGATCACACCGTTGTCGGTGTCGATCAGATAGTTGGCGGAACAGGCAAAATAGGCGGGTCCACCCCGTGCCCCTGTCCATTGCGAGGCTGGATCGGAATGTGAGGTGAACTTCGGCTTCACCGGGCTTGCAGCACCAAAGGCGGCTTCATCCAACGTCTCTAGGTACCCAGAGCTGGTTCGGCGTCGCTGCCACGAAAGCTCTGTTCACCTTGTCATCAGGGCATGGTTGAGATGCATCCGGGTTGGTCGTGATCACCTTCTTGCCGCGGACAACACCTTGTAATCCGGTGGCTCGCATCAACCGCTCCACTGTGCAGCGGGCGATATCGCGTCCTTCCCGGCGCAGGGCATGCCAGATCTTGCGGGCCCCGTAGCGGCCGCCACTCGCGTCGTGAACACGCTTGATCGCGGCTTCGTCCAACTTGTCGCGCTTTGCCCGGGAGGACGCCAGATTGACCCAGCCCCCTGATCCGGTCCGTTCAGGTGTAGAACCCGTTCTTGTTTCTTTCTGTTGATTGGGTTGCGGTCAAGGCCTGCTGAGCGGAGCCCTTGCGGAGCTCAAGCGAGGCAGGCCGGGTGGCACGGTTGAGACTGGCGCAAACGGCTGGAGCCAGCCCGCCAAGTGAAGTGTGTGGTCGTTCAGTGTTGTAGTCGATCCTCCAGGTTTCAATTATCTTTCTGGCTTCGGCGAGATTGCCGAAGATATGTTCGTTCAGGCATTCGTCGCGCAGGCGGCCATTGAAGCTTTCGACAAACGCATTCTGCATGGGCTTTCCTGGCGCGATGTAGTGCCAACCAACGCCAGTGTCCTGGCACCATCGCAGCACAGCATGAGATGTCATTTCCGTTCCGTTGTCGCTGACGATCATGTCGGGCTGACCGCGTCGGCGGATCAGTTCATCCAGTTCTCGGGTCATGCGTGAACCCGACAGCGAGCGATCCACGACCGTAGCCAGTGCTTCTCGGGTGCAGTCATCCACGATGCACAGCACGCGGAACCGTTGGCCGTCTGCGAAGGCATCTGACACGAAGTCCAACGACCAGCGCTGGTTTGCCCGTTCAGGCACCAGGATCGGCCTGCGCGTGCCCAGAGCCCGCTTACGAGAACGCCTGCGCCGCACGGCCAGCCCTTCCTCGCGGTAGAGCCGGAACAGTTTCTTGTGGTTCACCTCAAAACCCTCTCTGGCCAACAGGATGCCCAAACGGCGATATCCGAACCGACGGCGCTCGTTCGCCAGTTCACGCAGTCGTTTGCGCAGGGCGTCATCGCCCTGATCCTGCTTCTCATATTGAAAAACAGACCGATGCAGGCCCGCCAATTCGCACGCCCGACGCTCAGACAGGCCGTGCCGATCCATCACGTCCGACACGGCCCTGCGCTTCACATCAGGCGTCAGTAGTTTTTTGTCGCGAGGTCTTTCAAGGCCGCATTGTCCAGCATCGTATCTGCCAACATCCGCTTCAGACGATTGTTCTCGTCTTCCAGCGCTCTCAGTTTCTTCGCATCGGACACGTTCATGCCGCCAAATCTGGCTTTGTATTTGTAAAACGTTGCATCGCTGATGCCGTACTTCCGGCACAGCTCTTGGGCTTTCACACCGGCTTCGTATTCTTTGATCATCCCAATGATCTGTTCGTCTGAAAATCTGCGTTTCATAGTCCATCCTTTGCTTGGACGGATTACTAACACCTCAGTGGCCGGAATTCAGGGGGCTGGGTCAGCGGGCTTTGCGGCGAAGTAGCTTTCACGTTCCGACTGACGGCTCAGCCAGAATGCTAGCAACTGTATTTATCATACAGTTGCTAGAGCGGAATCTTCCATAGTTGTGCCTCGAGATTTGGTTGGATAACTGGCCAGACAAGGATGGCATTTGCATCTTATCTTAGAAGTTTCAGGGACCCGGTCAGAGATTTGACTACCTTTGCGGGTCCGCAAAGCCCTATGCCGCTTAACGGTTCTTGGCGGAGGGACCGTTGCGGGAACTCTGCTTCATAGTCTTCGAACGAATGCAGCTTTCGGGCAAATTCGGGAAAGACCACCAATGTAAGTTCTGGCCCTTTTGTCTGTGCCCTATCAAGGATATCGACCATCTGAACGGGGTCCGCCTGAAGAACGGGAACCGGGCGATCCGCAGAGTTGAGGATAGTCATTTCCTCTTGGTCCGTGAGCTTGGCGTTTCCTATTCCGGGATGCGCCGCGCCTATGCCCGCCGCAATAGTGGCGACGGTATTGGCCAGAAATCCCACCATCTGAGACGGGGACACGATGATTGCCAAGCGCAGATCGCCAGCGCCCCGAAGGGGCGTCTTATCAGTTGCCATCTCCGCCAAGTGCAGTTCATTTAGCATTTTAATCTTCCCTTTTTTGAAGGACAAAACCACTGTCTGACCGGAAGTTCTGCACCTAAATTAGTTTTACAATGACAGTTTTTTGGTAGTATCTACCTGAATGATGGCAGACGTAGGTGGAGTCTTCCCGCATGGCCAAAACTAGAGAAATTCAAACGGATCCACTCGATTCAGCGGATCGACGCATTCTCGCTGCGCTTCAGATTGAAGGCCGGTTAAGCAACGCCGACCTTGCTGAAGCTACGGGCATGTCCACTTCGCCATGCTGGCGCCGCACTCGTCGGCTTGAAGAAGAAGGCTATATCCAAGGATATCGGGCCGTCCTTGATCGCACACTGCTCGGTATGGGCGTTCTGGTTTTTATTACGATCCAGATCGACGCCCATTCAGCGGAAGAAGCCAGCGCATTCGAAAAAGCCGTTGCCAACTATCCGCAAATCGTATCGTGCCATTCGATAGGGGGTGGGGCAGATTTCTTATTGCAGGTGGTTTGCAAAGATCTGGACGATTACGCAGAATTTTCGATGACACATCTCCGCCGGATGCCTGGCATTAAGGCTATGGAGAGCAGCTTTGCCCTCAAGGAAATCAAACCCTATGCTGGATGGCCAATACCCTAGATGCAAAGAGCAGACGGGTGGCCGTCTCGAAGGGGCTTTTCAATCGAACACACCTTTCCGCCGAGGGTGCAAGCTGCGCTACCCTGAAATTAGCGAAGCTGACATTGGAATTGATGAAACCAATGTCGGAATTGTCTAAGGTTTGTCGCCACTGCAGCTCACGCTGAACAGCAGCCAAAAACCTTAGACGAAACGGACTTTCTAGAGAATGTGTTTGAAGGCTGCTTTCAGGGGGCGCAACTTTGTTTGACATTACTGGAAATGTATCGAGTTACAGCCATGACTTCTGGCTTGCGTAGCCTAGATATTGGTACGACCAATGAAACCGGGATGGGATCAATCGTCCAGTTCGACAGCAGTTCAGTGATGCTTCCATGGTTTATGTCTTTCTGAACCACAGCTTTGGCCAGAACCGCAGCTCCTAGGCCAGCGCGAACGGCGGCAACACATAACTCGTAGCTGTTCACATGTATTGCGGGGTTGGTAACGTTGTAATTCGTTGTCTTGCCGCTGTTTCTGAAAACCCACACAGGTTGTTCCTGCCTTCGCAGAATAAGTGGCAACGCCTGTAATTCGCTCGGATGAGAGGGTTTTTTTGCTTCAAGCATAAGATCGCTTCGACCACAGCAAATACGTTCCAGTGGCTCAAGCGGATAGGTTCTTGCACCGTCGGTATCGGTTGATCCAACCCGAATACGCAGATCAACGCCTTCGGCGCGTTGATCTACAGGGGAATCGCCCCCGACTAGATCAATGCGAACTAACGGATAGTTTTCGCGCAAGCCCGGAAGCAAAGGCATTATGAATTCGGACAGATAAAGGTTCGAACCGGACAAGCTCACAACTCCCTTGGGGACGGCGCTTCGAAGCTCGTGCCCGACTTCTCCCCTAGCGAGCTGCAGTGCATCTACGGCTTTCACGCATAGACCGTATACTCTGTGTCCAGCGGGCGTCAGCTCAATCGCTCGTGTATTGCGCTTTAAAAGAACAGCGTCGAGATCACTCTCCATTTCTGCGATTTTCTGACTGACGTTCGATTTGGATAGACGCAGTGCCGCCGCTGCGGCGGTCATGGAGCCTTGCCGGACGATTTCAACGAGCACTTCAGCTTGGCCATAGAATTTACTGTTCATGATTCAGGACAATGGTTCAGAAACTATCGCTAATCAAGAACGCTTAGAACGGCTAACAAACTGTGACAAGTCACAATCAAGCAGCATGTGGAAGGGACTAGGTAATGGAGCGTAATCGCGTTGTTGAACTCGTTAAATGGAAGGCAAAGCCGACAGTTTCAAATGATGAGATGGTCTCTGCCGTAGACGGAATATTGCCCGACCTTGAAACACTCCCCGGCTTCATCAGTCAGACATTATACATTGATGACGGGGGCTATTGGGTTGATCTCTATCTCTGGGAGACGCGCGAACAGGGCGTTGCATCCAATGATTTGATGGCACAGCGCCGGTCCTTTCAGGCCCTGATGGATCTGATCGATCTCACCAGTGTTTCCATCGAATTCTTGTCCTTGCCAGAGAGTGCGTGATGGCGGAGGATGTAAAAAACGCTGTAAAGCGTTGCGACTGGGGTGGCACGGAGCGGTTCAAAGCGGTCTGAAAGTCCGCTCTTGGGAAACCCGTCGGTTTCCTTCGCGCCTGCAGCAGTGGCACTGATCCGCCTCGCGTGAATGTCCCGAAAGGGCTGGCTGGCGTCATAAGACTTCTAGGATCGAGCGCTGTTTTGCTGCAACAGTGCTGCCGCGCCGCCGCAAGGCGGCTTTGAGCCCCTTTTACCGAATGCTGCGCTGTGTTTTTGGGGCTGTTTTGCAGCAATACCGCTTAACACACGTCTTGCGTGCGGACGTTCGGCTTGCTACCTCCTTTGGCATTAACTGTTTGTTGGACTCATATTTTGAATAGGCATTTTTCGCAGCAGGACCGCCAGGGTCGGCTGATGACCGCGCTTGGCGGGGACCAATTGGTGCTGTTGCGCATGGATGGCCGTGAGGAGATCTCGGGGCCGTTTGAGTGGCGCGTTGAGGCGCTGTCCCTGCAGGACCAGATCGATCTGAACGCGCTTTTGGGCTCCCATGCCACCGTGGAAATCGACCGTGGAAATCGACCACGCCCAGGGCCGTCGTGCCTTTGACGGGATTGTCTGCGAAGCCAGAAGCCGGGGCGCGTTTGAGAACGGGTTTCGCTATGATCTGGTGCTGCGGCCCTGGCTGCATGTTGCCTCTCTGCGGCGTAACATGCGGATCTTTCACAATAAATCGGTGATCGAGATCATCGAAGAGGTGCTGGGAGCCTATGGCGCCATGGGCAATCCGCATCTGGAGATCCTGACCTCTGGCGTCTATCCGGTGCTGGAATACACCGTCCAATATGGCGAAAGCGACGCGGATTTCATCCGCCGCCAGCTGGAGCGCCATGGCATCAGCTGGTCGTGGAAACACGCCCCTGGCTCGCACACGCTGGTGCTGAGCGATGCCGCTGTTCAGCTGCCCGAAGTGCCCGGTGGCGCGCGCCCCTTTTACGGGGTCGAGGGGTTTCACCGCCACGAGGACGAACATTTCCGCAAATGGTCAACAGCCGCTCGGATCACCACCGGCGCGGTGCGGCTGACCGAGTATAATTTCAAAATTCCCCATGCCACCCAAGAGGTTGACCAGCTGGGCGATGCCGCGCATCCGCAGGGCGATGTGGAAAGCTATGACTGGCCCGGCGATTATCTGACCCAGGATGAGGGCCGCCAGGTTGTGACCCGCCGCCTTGACGAAGAACGCGGCCAGGCCCCACGTCACGAGGCGGTCGGCGATGTGGTCTCGCTGGGCGCGGGCTGGCGGGTGACGCTTGCGGGTGATCCGGTGTCGGGCGCCACGGGGCAGAGCTTTGTCTGCCTGCGGGCCGAGCACCAATTCCGCGCGCAGGGCTATGGCTCAGGCGACGCAGGCGGCGATGAGACCCCCTATGAGGGCGCTTATGTCTTGATGCCCGACAGCGCCCCCTTCCGACCGGAACGGCGCACCGCCGCCCCGCGGGTGCAGGGGCCCGAGACGGCAGTGGTTGTGGGCGAAGGCGAGATCGACTGCGACGAACACGGCCGCATTCTGGTGCGCTACCACTGGGACCTCGACGGCGCGCATTCCATGCGCGTGCGGGTCAGCCAGAACTGGGCCAGCAAAGGCTGGGGCGGCATGGTCATCCCCCGCATCGGCATGGAAGTCATCGTAGAACACCTCCGCGGCGACCCCGACAAACCGATCGTCACGGGATGTGTGTATAATGGGAAAAACACCCCGCCCTACGAGCTGCCGGAACATAAGACACGGTCAACGTTCAGATTGGAAACTCACCAAGGTCGTGGGTTTAATGAGTTAAGATTCGAGGATCGATGTGGTGAAGAGGAAGTTATTTTGCATGCTCAGCTCGACATGAATGTCGGGGTGGAGCGGCATGAAACCCGCCATTGATCAGCCCCACCTGAGTGGTCCAGTTTGATTGTTAGTGCATCTTCGGCCTGCGATCCATGCGGATGATGGTTTCGCGCACTGGCGGGCTATAGCCGAATCTTGGCATGCCAGCCGACTGCGGCATATGCAGCCAAAGACACGGGATGAAGACCGTTGCAACTGTGGCCAACCGACTTGTGCATTAACGTATTGAACGACGCTGCGCGTCCCGGACCAATGCCGCCAGGCGATAGAACCCATGCGCCATCTTGGTGAAAGGCGTGAGCAGGAAGAAGGTGAGAACTGCGCCAAGGTGCAGGGCCAACATCATCGGCATCAAGGCTGTCGCCCCAAGGGCATAAAGGACGAGTCCGGACAAGCCGACAAACCCCAGCAGAAGAATAAAGCCGATATCGCCCCCCCAAGCCTTCGGATCGCCCAAGGCCCGGTCTGCCTTCCGTTTCAGCATTACCATTCCTCCGCATCCAAAGGTCAGCAGTACTCCACCCGACAGTCCTAAAACTTTTGGCAGTGAGAAGAGCGGATAGGGGGCGGGCATGTTAAAGACATAGTGCATTACAGTCCCGGCCGACGTGGCGGCGAAACACAGCAGAAAGCCATACATGATAGCCTGATGCACATGACGGCGCGCATGACTGAAGCGGTCTTCGTCTTCAAAGTTGCACCCGTCTCCATGCCCAGCCGCGAGGTCTTTCATTCTGGCCGCCATGCCAAAGCCAGCGGTGATGTGGGACAGGCGGATTGGCTCCCCGCCGACGGTGCGCCAATAATGGCGCAGCCCAATGAAAAGGCTGACCAGAGGCAGCACGAAGGCCGGCAGGAAAATCGCCACCATCGCGTTGTGAGAAAGCGCGGCATAGAACCCGCCGCCATCGTTGCCGCCGCCCAATGTTCGCAATGCAAACAGGATCAGCGCAAAGCCAACCACCAACGACAAGGCGATCGCGCCGCCATGTGTATGGAAACGCCGGGCCAGCGGTTGTGGCCAGGCATGGACTTCCCACGAATCGCGCCGTACCTCGGCCAGCGCTTTGGGCAGATTCAGGTCAAACGCATGTGGCGCCGTGTATTGGCAGGCATAATAACACCCCCGGCAGTTATGACACAGGTTGGCCAGTTGGGTGATGTCGCCATCCGAAAACGCCCGGCCCGCATGCATAGACGGAAACACCGAACAATAGCCTTCGCAGTAGCGACAGGCGTTGCAGATTTCCGCCTGACGACGGGCCTCTTGGATCAGGTCATTTGTTTGCATAGGCTGCGGCCTCCCGTCCTGCGATACGTCCGAAGACAGTTCCGATCGTCATGCCAAATCCCGCCAGATACCCTTGGCCAAGGATGGATCCGGCCATGGTTTCGCCTGCCGCCCACAAATTGCGGATCAGGCCGGTCTTGGTCGAACACTGCGCGTTGCGGTCCACCTTCAGACCCAGATATGTAAAAGTCACACCGGTGCGTAGCGTGTAGCCATAAAAGGGTGGCTCGGTGATCGGGCGCGCCCAATTTGTCTTGGGCGGGGTGATCCCAGAGGTGGCCACACCATCCAGCTCGGTTGGGTGAAACTTCGATGTGTCACCACAGGCCGCATTGAAGCGGTCCACGGTCTGGCGCAGTTTGTCGGCAGGCAGGTCCATCATGCCTGCGAGTTCTTCCAATGTGTCCGCCTTCAGGGGCGGAAACACCGAGGGCATGAACAATTCCAGCGACTTGGCGTCGATGATCACATAACCCACCTGATCAGGTTGCGCGGCAACAAGACGCCCCCAAATCGCATAGCGTTTGGGCCAAACATCCTCGCCTTCGTCATAAAACCGCTCAGCGTTTTTGTTCACAACAACGGAGAACGGCACACAGTCCAACCGGGTCACGATGCCGCCATCGTATTTGGGCGCGCGCCCGTCGATGGCGACCGCATGACATTGGTCGGCGTCCCCCACGGATTGCACGCCCTGTTCCAGCAGATCCGCCAAGACGACGCCGCGGTTGTAGGGGGTGCCGCGGATCAGAAAGTTCTGCGCTGCCGGTCCCCATGCACGGGTCAGCCAATCGGTATCTGCCTGAAACCCACCCGAGGCGACCACCACGGATTTGGGCGAGATGCTATGCATCTGCCCCTTGCAGGTATAATCCACGCGTGTGATCTGGTCGCCTTCGAGTTCTAAATGGGTAACCGCAGCCTCATAGAGCACATCAACACCCAGTTTTTCAGCGGTGCGGTAATAGGCGTTCACAAGGCTCTTCCCCCCACCCATGAAGAACGCATTGGTGCGCGCAAGCGACAGCGTACCGGACAACGAAGGCTGGAAACGGACGCCATGCTCTTGCATCCATGGCAGACATTCTTCGGATGTGTGGATAGCCAGCCGTGCCAAATCTTTG
This sequence comes from Epibacterium sp. ABZ3_068, assembly GCF_056159265.1. NCBI lineage: Bacteria > Pseudomonadati > Pseudomonadota > Alphaproteobacteria > Rhodobacterales > Roseobacteraceae > Epibacterium > Epibacterium sp. ABZ3_068. Next base: position 2,245,250 of record NZ_JBSWUV010000001.1, on the reverse strand, counting down.
TCGGTCTTCCCGCCGGTGACCTTAAGAAGGTCGGCCAGGTATTCCTCTTCGCTATAGTCCTCAACCAGCGGGCCAAGCGGCCCGGTATGCATGCACCGGAAGTTTCGGGTATGGCGGGAATTGCCGCCACGATAGGTCTTGGGCGCGGTCTCAAGGATCAGCACTTTGGCACCGGCTTCGGCAGCGGTCATAGCGGCGCATAAGGCCGCATTGCCGCCTCCTATTACCGCAATATCGTAGGATGGGGTCATGGGATGTCCTTTGTTGATCCCTGACTAAATCAGCCACTTTAATTTGACCAATGAAGGTTTTTCTGAAATTAATGCGATATGCGCATTAATTATGACTTCAACGATCTGGAAGCCTTTTTGGCCGTCAAAGAGACCGGCTCCTTTCATCTGGCAGCAACAAAGCTGAATCTGTCGCAATCCGCAGTCACACGACGGGTGCAAAAACTTGAAGCGGCATTGGATTCCGTGCTGTTTGAACGCACAACACGAGCGGTCAAACCTACACTTGCAGCGAAGCGCCTACAGGCACGGGCGGAAGCAATACTGGACGACGCAGATGAGACCACGCGCGCGATGCGCGACGAAAGCGTTGCGTTGTCCCATCAGCGGGGCGCGGTTGTGACCGTAGCAGTCATTCCGACGATTGTAAGCCGTGTGTTGTCGCCCGCGTTAGACGCTTTTCGACGGTCAAATCAAAAGACGCGGTTTCGATTGCTGGATGGGTCCGCCAATGACGTGGCCGAGGCTGTTGCCGCAGGCGAGGCTGATTTTGGGCTAAGCGCGATACCGATGCTGGAGCCAACCACCGAGTTCGAGCCCTTGATAGATGATCAGATCGTTCTTGCCGTCCCGAAAAGACATGACCTAGCCAATCGATCAGGGGTGAGCTGGAGCGAAATCAACGGCACTACATTGATCCTGCCCGCACGCGGCACCGGGAACCGGCTGCTGATTGACGAAGCCTTGGCACGCGCGCGGTTGCCGCTGCATTGGACCTATGAGGTGGGTCGATCAACGACGGCGATTGACCTGGTGCAGGGCGGCGCGGGCATGGCGCTTGTGCCCCGCTCCGCAATCGACACAGACCGGGTCGGTGTCTGTACGCTGGCAACACCGTCGATATCACGTTCCATTGGGCTGCTGTCACGCATAGGTCAAGCTGACACACAGGCCTCAAGAGCACTGAAACAGGCGATCCGGTCCGTGTGTTAAGGAGCAACCTCAGGGTTTATCATGTGGATCGGGGCGCCCGCGGCAAAAGCATTGAGCTGTTCGTAAATGTCGGAAAACTGCAGGTCGAACTCGTCCTCGGTTACAAAGCCGATATGCGGGGTCGCGATCAGATTGGGATGCGCCAGCAAAGGGTCATTGCGATCAGTAAGCGGTTCGGTATCGAAGACGTCAATCGCAGCCTTGCCGGGATGGCTGGCATTCAACGCGGCCAGCAATGCGCCGGGCGAAATGAGGCCTGCGCGTGAGGTATTCACGAACAACGCATCGGATTGCATCAAAGCCAAATCATCTGCAGTGATGATCCCTTTGGTTTCCGGTTTCAGCCTGACGTGCACGGAAATGATGTCGCTATCTGCAAAGAAGGACGAGCGATCTGATGCAAGTGTTCGACCATCCGCAGCGGCGCGTGTGCGCCCTTCCTCGGACGCCCACCAGACCACGCGCATTCCAAACGCCTCTGCATAGCCCTCCACGGCTTTGGCAATCCGGCCATAGCCATAAAGCCCGAGTTGCCTGCCGTTCAAGGTTTTGCCCACACCGGACTGCCAATTACCAGCCTTTACACTTGCCATCTGTGCCGGCAGGTCACGCATGCTCGCCATGATCAGCGCCCAAGTCAGTTCAGCAGCAGCGTGATTAGTGCCACCTCCGCTTGGTATTTTTGAACACACAAGCACCTTGTGCTCGGAACAGGCGGCAATATCGATGTGCGGATAGACGCCGCGTTGACTGATCACGCGCAATTTGGGCAGGCGTGCTACAAGCTCTCTGGTGACTTTGGTGCGTTCCCGGAACAGAACCACGGCATCTGCGTCCGCCAAACGATCCGCCAGCGTATTCACATCGTCGACATGGTCGGTCCAAACTTGGACGTCGTGCCCATCCAGCATTCGAAAACTGGGAAGTTTGCGCAGCGTATCAAACCAGTCATCCAAGATGTGTATGCGCACGTTTACTTCCCGCGCTTGTAAGCGGCGATGGCCAGTGCGACGCGATCATGCAAGTCAGACATTTGCCGCAATTCACTGGATTGGCAACTTCCGTCCGCCAGTTTCTTGCCAAGAGTTTCGCGCACCGCGCGCAGACGGTCCATCACTGCGTTCACTTCGGTGAGGGCATCGTAAGGGGTCATTGTTTGGGTCCTTTAGTGAGAGAGCAAAACGGGGATCGGCGCATCGCGCAACACACGTGCCGTAACACCGCCAAGGAAATCTTCGCGGAATTTCGAATGTTCATATGCCCCCATCACCAGAAGGCACGGATCAGCCTCGCGGCAATAGGCGATAATTGCCCGTGCGATGCCGGGCTCGGCGGGGATGGCCTTGTGGGTGGCTTGAACATTGTGGCGTGCAAGATGGGTCATCACGTCTTGAACAGGGCGCGGAGTTTGCTCGTCGCCGACCGTCAGCACTGTCACCCGTCCTTGGTCCTCCAACAAACCAAGGCTGTCGGACAAGGCACGGGCTGACGCGCGGCTGCCGTCCCATACCAACGCGGCGTGAGCGTGTCTTGCCTCCGCATCAAAGCCTTTTGGCACGATCAGCACGGGGCGACCGCTCATCAGGGCGATGCGATCCGGATGGATTGTAACATGTTCATCCACGTCGTCCGCGCCGTCGTTTCCAACCACCAGCAAATCATAGTTCCGGGCCGTTTCCGACAGGACCGCATCCACACGCCCGGACACTTGTTCGAAATGCAGCCGGTCACCAAGGCCGAGCTGTGGGCGCAATTCTTCGAAACGTGCTTTTATGCCCGACAGGATGTCGGCATTGGCCTGCGCAATGATCTTGCGCGCTTTTTCGGGAACCCAGGCTGCGTTGCCGTCGATGGTCTCGTGTCTTGAATGCGCCAGTAGCGCAGTAATATGTGCACCGCCCTTGGCCAGTGACACCGCGTAATTTAACGCTGACACCGCGCTGTCTGACCCGTTGAAGGCAACAAGAATATTGTGAACGCTCATGGTCTCTCTCCTTGTCCCGGCCAGACGCTGGTCGGCACATAAACTTTGCCGTCGGCCAGTTTTCGCGCCGTGCGCACCAGCCCGGCAGAGTTCAGCGAAAAGCCGTTCTCGTTCGAGAAATCGACTAGCACTTCGATCGTACCAGAGGCATGTTCCAACACCAGTTCGGCGGGGTTTTCGTTGGGGCGCGCGATCAACCCATCTGAGACGGTGCCGGGGGTCAGGGCACAGGACGCCAGACATTGTGCGCCGGTCACGGCCATTGTGGGGTGTGTTTTCCACGGCATAAAGTAACGGACTGCGATGCTACCACCTTCTTTTGCAGGTGCCAGGAGGCCAAATTTCGGGGTGACCGATTTCGACACGTCTCCCATGCCCATCCGCTCACCTGCTTTAATCCGGATGGCTTCAAAACGGGCGAAGAAATCGGTATTGGCGTCCAGGTCTTCGGCGCTCTCATAGCCCGTCAGACCAAAGTCTTCGGCGCGTGCAATGACGATTGGCATCGCGACATCCATGCAGGTCACATCAATCCCGTCGAAGGTGTCGCGCAGGTTGCCTGTGGGCAGGAATTTCCCTGTTGCGGCTCCGACAACCCCCATAAAGCTCAACTGGATCGGCGCCGAGGTTCCGGGGCTTCCTGCAATTTCAGTGCCGCCCTCATAGGTCAGCTGACCTCCGGGTGTTTGAATCTTGGCCACCACGCGGGCACCCGTGTTGACGGCATGAATTCGAATTTCAGTCACGTCTTGGGAGGGGGTTATTAGCCCCATTTCAATGGCCGCCGGACCAACACCGGACAAGATGTTTCCGCACGTGGGTTTATAGTCTACCAGTTGATCCTCGACCGAGACCTGAGCAAAAAAATAGTCCACGTCAGCCCAGTCATCGGTGCTTTTCGATAGCATGGCAACTTTGGTGGTCACGGCGGCTCCGCCGCCGATTCCGTCGATGTTCAGCGCATGGCCCGACCCTACTGCCGAGATCAGGACCTGGGACAGGGTGTCCAGATCTTCCGGCAGATCTTCTCGCCGGAAATAAGGACCCTTTGACGTGCCGCCACGCATGTGGATGTATGGAATACCTGTCTGGGTCATTTCAGCGGCCATGGCAAGTCGACTGCCCCTTGCAGCAATCCCGGAGGGAAGTCGCGGTTGAGCGCGCCCGCCATCAGGCACATGAATCCGATTCCGCATACAGTCAGAATCAGGGTTTTGCTCCAGCCAGCCCCAGCCCGCACACGCAGGAAGGCGATCAGGAAACCGATCAACGCTAGAATGAAGCCGACAAACCACGTGGCCGCGATTAAGCCGGCAAACCACGCCAGCGTGGACCACAACCCAAAGGGGGCATCCGCGTCCTCACCTGCAACCTCTTTGTCGGCAAAAATGGCATCACCTTCGGGGCGGCGCATCATCTGTACCAGAAGGATCAGGCAGCAGACCAACGAGAAGCTTCCGACAACCAGCGGGATGATCTTGTCGGTCAGATTGTAGTCCGGGATCATGTTGGCGTTGATTAGGGCCACGATCAGATAGGCGGCAATGACCAACAGGAAGATCAGCGGTGCACGTTTTGAACCGGATTGTACCTCACCTTCCGCCATGATCGCCTTTGCCTGACGCAGGCCAAGCACGACAGACAAAACCGTAATGATGATCAGCACGATCACGATTGGAGAGAAGACATAGTCGATCCCCTCTTCAAAACTTTTGCGGAACCGGAAGGACGCGATCTGGAACGCCTGGTTCGAAAACTTTTCGACCGGGTTGGACAGAACGAAGCCGATCAGGAAGGCTGGGCGCGACCAGTCAAAACGGCGCAGGAAGATACCGATCAAACCGATGGCAAACAGCGCCAGAAGGTCTTCAAAGTTTTGTCCCGACTGGAAAGCCGCAAAGCTGATCAACATGAACAGGAACGGCGCCAGATAGGTGAAACGGATCGTCGTCAGCTTGGCGATACCACCAGACGCCGCGATACACAGAACCGTGCCCACAACATTGGCCAACGCCAGCAACCAGACGATCGAATAGGTGATGTCCAGGTTGTTTTTCAGCATCGCCGGGCCGACTTCGATGTCACCTGACCCCAACAGGGCAATTGCGCCGATGAAGATTGCCATCGACCCCGAGCCGGGGATCCCGAACAGAAGAGTGGGGACCAGACCGCCACCCTCTTTCGCGTTGTTTGAACTTTCCGGCCCGATTACCCCGCGCACTTCACCTTTGCCGAAATTGCTCTTGTCTTTCGTGGTTTGAACGGTGTGGCCGTAAGCGATCCAGTCGACAACGGATCCTCCCAGCCCGGGAATAATCCCCACCACAACACCGATGATGGAACAACGTACCGACAACCATTTATTGGCAACCCAGTCACGCACTCCATCCATCCAGCCAGCGCCAAGCGATGAGCCTTTGGCGATAGAGCGGTCTTGGCGTAGCAGGGAAACGATCTCGGGGATAGCGAAAATGCCGAGGCCCACGATGACAAGTTTGAGCCCGTCGGTAAGATATGGAATGTCATAGCTCGCCATCCTCAGCGAACCACCAGCGTCGGCCTCCCCGATGGTGCCGACCATCAGACCAAGCCCCGCTGCCGCCAAACCCTTCAAAGCGAAACGGCCTGCTAGAATTGCAACCATCGACAGGCCAAGGATTGTGATCATCAGCATTTCGGGCAGGCCGAATGCCAACACGATGGGGCGGGCAACCAGAATGAAGATCGTCAGAAAGGTCGCGCCAACAAGCCCGCCAAACAGCGACGAGGTGAAAGCAGCAGACAAGGCCCGTGCGGCCTGACCGTTCTTGGCCATCGGGAACCCGTCCAGAACCGTGGCCTGCGATGCGGAGGATCCAGGAATACCCATCAGGACCGACGCGAATGTGTCCGAAGTCGGCACCACGGCTACCATGCCGATCATCAGCGCCAGACCCAGCACCGGATCCATGCCAAACATGAATGGCAACAGAAGGGACAGACCAGCAATGCCGCCCAAGCCGGGAAATACCCCAACGGCCAGCCCCATCACGACACCCAGAACCAAATATCCCAGAACGACAGGTTGCAAGATCAGAGTCCACGCTTCTCCAAGCGCAGGAAGTGCGGTGGCGAAGACCTCCATAGGAGCCGCCTTTCTTTCTAAATAGATGTAGGGGGGAGTGGCGCGCAGCCTCAGGAGGGCTGCGCGTTGTGGTGGGCGCTTAGTTCAGCGACACGCCATAAGCTTCTTGTAGCCAATCGGTGACATAGGATTTAGAGCTTTCAGACACTCGAGTGGCTGTGCCAAGCGCTTCCTCAGCGCCGACCCCAGTGAAGACCGTGTATTTGCCAACCCGTTTTGACGAGATTTCGCCAAAGTCATCGCGCGCGACAACATCCTGGAAGGCCTTGGCATAAGTGTTGACTACTTCCTGCGGTGTTCCAGCTGGCAGGAAGGCGAGTTTCTGAACCGGGAAACCTGCAACAAAGAAAGCTTTCCACGCGTCCCATGCGTCGCCCGAAGTTTCGCACCCATCGGTGGCTTCGCAGACTTCCTTAAAGGTCGGGATATCAGGGAATGTCGGATCCCGCACGATATTACCGTAGTCGTCCAGCGCACCCCAAGTCATCATTGGAACCGCTTTTCCTTCCTCAACCAGCGCGGTCGATCCGCCCAAATAGCCGGATGACGTCTGGTAGTCGATATTGGCTTCGCCGCGCTCAAACATCAAACGACCATCGCCGCGCCCTTTGATCCCGAATACAGGTTCAACATTCATTCCCAGCATTTTCCAGGCCAGCAGAGGCACAAGGTCAAGGCGCGTGGCTCCTTGCGAGCCATAGATGAAATCAATGTCTTTCAACGCGTTAGCCGAACCATCGAATTTAGCACCGTCCTCGGCATTCAGATAGGCTACGCCGCCGGTTCCCGAGGCCATAACGGGTTCCCAATCGCTGTATTCGTAGCGCACACGCGGGTCACCCAGAAGATAGGGGAATTGAGTTGAACCAGAGGTTCCGAACAACAATGTCCCATCTTCGTATTTTTGTTTCTGGAACCAGTTGGCCCCTTTGGTCGAGCCCGCGCCGGGCATGAATTTTACAACCACTGTCGGCTGGCCTGGCAAAGCTTCGGACAGCAATGGCGCAAAGAAGTTTGCCCATTTGGCAGAGCCGCCGGTTTCCGAGAAGGGAATGACCCATTCCACGGTTTTGCCTGTAAAATCCACCTCGGCTGCCGCCGGCGCTGCGACGCCTGCTGCGGCAATCAGGCCCATGATTGCACGTCGTGCAAAGTTGAATTTGGTCATCGGATCCTCCCTATCGACCAGACAAGCACAACGGCATCCTCCGAGCCAGCGCACATGTCCATAAATTCTTGGGGTTGATTCCCCATACGATCCAACGAACATAAGGAGCCAACCTTGCGTGAACCTTGCGGACCCAAACATGCGAATAGTCATCGTCGAAGATAATGAACCACTGGCCAAGGCGATTTCCTATCGCTTGCGGGACCGTGGCCATGCGGCGGATGTGCTGCACGACGGCAAAGAAGCAGATATTTTCCTGGCCCGAGAAGGCGCGGACCTGATTGTGCTGGATATAAATCTTCCGGGTCAGTCCGGGCTTGACGTTCTGCGCGATCTACGCGCGCGTGGGGATAATGCGCCCGTGATCCTTCTGACAGCCCGCACCGAAATCAGTGACCGCGTAGCCGGGCTTGACCTTGGTGCGGATGACTATTTGGTGAAGCCTTTCGAAATGGACGAGCTTGAAGCGCGTATTCGGGCCTTGTCACGTCGCCGAAACCTCGAATTTGGCGCGGTCGAGACTATTGGTGACCTGTCCTTTGATCGCACCGCCCGTCAGGTGGTCGCCAACGGAACCCATTTGGATATTCCGCGCAAGGAGTTGGCGGTGTTTGAATGTCTGCTCGATCGGCGGAGCCGGATTGTGTCAAAGCCCGTCCTGACAGATTATGTCTATGGGGTGGGCGCCGAGGTGGACGATACTGCGGTCGAACCTTTGGTGTCCCGCTTGCGACGACGACTTGCCGACCATGGTGTCACAATTAAAACAGCCCGTGGCCTAGGCTACATGCTTGAGGTGGTTAAGTCGTGACGAAGGTGTTTTCTCTGCGCCTGCGCCTTTTTGTTCTTATTCTCGTGCCACTTATGCTGATGGGGCTGGTGTTGGGGTACTGGCGTGTTTCTGTGGCGCAGAACACAGCTGAGAAGTTTTTTGATCGCTCTCTGCTGTCTGCGGCATTGGCGATCTCTCGGGATGTGGCGATTTCGGGCGGAGATGCACTGCTTCCCTCAACAAGCGCATTGATCCACGATGCGGCTGGTGGTGAGGTGTTTTATCATGCAACCGGACCAAGTGGTATCTACGTGACCGGTTATGCCTATCCGCCTCACGGGTCTATTTCAGACATTGATCTTTATACACCGCATTACTTCCAGGCCGAGTATCGCGGTGAAGCAGTGCGGGTACTCAAAGTTGTGGAACGTGTGACAAGCGAAGGCGTAACTGGAAACGCTACCGTGACGGTCTGGCAACGTTTGTCTGAGCGCAGCAGGTTTGCGACACAACTCGCTTTTCGTGCCGCAGGGCTGATCATCGGATTGCTCCTGACGCTCGCTTTGGTGGTGTGGTTTGGGGTTGCCCACGGTCTGCGCCCTCTTCTTGACCTTCAACAGGCCATCGAAGTCCGCTCGCCCGATGACTTGAGCCAAATTCGACGCCCCATTCCGCGTGAAGCCCAGGGAATTGTCCGCACGCTGAACCGACTGTTCGCAAAGGTGCAGGACAGTATGACCGCCCAGCAGGTTTTCATTTCCAATGCGGCGCACCAGCTGCGCAACCCGGCTGCGTCTGTGTTGTCCATGGCAGAAAGCTTGCGCGACGCACAAAACCCTGCAGACCAGCATCAACGGATCGAAGATCTTGTCGTTGCGGCACGTTCATTGACGCGCGTGACTGAGCAGTTGCTTTCTATGGATCGGCTGCGCCAGCCCATGCCGGAGAGTCACCGAACTCAATTCGACTTGACGGGCTTGCTCAGGTCCATTGGGGCGGATGTGGGGCCAGTGATTTTGTCTCGCGATATCGATTTCGAACTTGTCTCTCCTGACCATCCCGTCGTGATGACGGGCGACCAAGTGTTCATTGCCGAAGCGATCAAGAACATGATCGACAATGCATTGAAACACGGCGGCCCCAAGCTGAGCTCTATTGTGGTGCGCTTGCGGGAAGACGGGAATACGGCAATGATCACCGTATCTGACGACGGCAAAGGGTTGTCTCCTGAGGAAAGCGAACTGGCACTTGGGCGTTTTTCGCAAGTTGAACCGTCGCAAGGAAGCGGCCTTGGTCTTGCCATCGCCGCAGCAGTTGCAGAGCGGCACGGCGGAAGTCTTGTGATTGAACCGGCAAACAAGGGCGCAAGTCTAACGCTTTCGTTTCTACTTCAAGCGTCACGCTAGACAGCTTCAAGCTCCCACCCTTTTTTTGATCCGGGGGCTGTGTTGCACACATCATGTGATGGCCGAGGTTCCCCTTTCCCGGAGAGCCTCACCACACGGCCTCTTAGACGGTTGTTCCCAGCCCAGTGTCGCCGTTCAGGACCGCGATGCGGATCTGGATTTCTGCGACTTGTCGGTTGAAGGCCCGCGCCATGAGGCGCTGGCCCAGCAGCCTCACGTGACCCAGCCCCCTGAATTCCGGCCACTGAGGTGTTAGTAATCCGTCCAAGCAAAGGATGGACTATGAAACGCAGATTTTCAGACGAACAGATCATTGGGATGATCAAAGAATACGAAGCCGGTGTGAAAGCCCAAGAGCTGTGCCGGAAGTACGGCATCAGCGATGCAACGTTTTACAAATACAAAGCCAGATTTGGCGGCATGAACGTGTCCGATGCGAAGAAACTGAGAGCGCTGGAAGACGAGAACAATCGTCTGAAGCGGATGTTGGCAGATACGATGCTGGACAATGCGGCCTTGAAAGACCTCGCGACAAAAAACTACTGACGCCTGATGTGAAGCGCAGGGCCGTGTCGGACGTGATGGATCGGCACGGCCTGTCTGAGCGTCGGGCGTGCGAATTGGCGGGCCTGCATCGGTCTGTTTTTCAATATGAGAAGCAGGATCAGGGCGATGACGCCCTGCGCAAACGACTGCGTGAACTGGCGAACGAGCGCCGTCGGTTCGGATATCGCCGTTTGGGCATCCTGTTGGCCAGAGAGGGTTTTGAGGTGAACCACAAGAAACTGTTCCGGCTCTACCGCGAGGAAGGGCTGGCCGTGCGGCGCAGGCGTTCTCGTAAGCGGGCTCTGGGCACGCGCAGGCCGATCCTGGTGCCTGAACGGGCAAACCAGCGCTGGTCGTTGGACTTCGTGTCAGATGCCTTCGCAGACGGCCAACGGTTCCGCGTGCTGTGCATCGTGGATGACTGCACCCGAGAAGCACTGGCTACGGTCGTGGATCGCTCGCTGTCGGGTTCACGCATGACCCGAGAACTGGATGAACTGATCCGCCGACGCGGTCAGCCCGACATGATCGTCAGCGACAACGGAACGGAAATGACATCTCATGCTGTGCTGCGATGGTGCCAGGACACTGGCGTTGGTTGGCACTACATCGCGCCAGGAAAGCCCATGCAGAATGCGTTTGTCGAAAGCTTCAATGGCCGCCTGCGCGACGAATGCCTGAACGAACATATCTTCGGCAATCTCGCCGAAGCCAGAAAGATAATTGAAACCTGGAGGATCGACTACAACACTGAACGACCACACACTTCACTTGGCGGGCTGGCTCCAGCCGTTTGCGCCAGTCTCAACCGTGCCACCCGGCCTGCCTCGCTTGAGCTCCGCAAGGGCTCCGCTCAGCAGGCCTTGACCGCAACCCAATCAACAGAAAGAAACAAGAACGGGTTCTACACCTGAACGGACCGGATCAGGGGGCTGGGTCAGATGGCTTGCGCGTGTTTTTCCACTACGTTCAGAGTATGTTGTGTCTGATGTAGTAGGAAAAGCTGGTTGCGGGAGTAGGATTTGAACCTACGACCTTCAGGTTATGAGCCTGACGAGCTACCTGGCTGCTCCATCCCGCGCTGGTTTTGTGTATTTATCGATTTATAGAGACTGGTATTATCTAGGTTTGGCGGTGACCTACTCTCCCAGGGCTTAAGCCCAAGTACCATTGGCGCTGAGGCACTTAACTTCCGGGTTCGGGATGGGACCGGGTGTTTTGCTCTTGCTGTTGCCACCAAACCGAGGCAATACCATGCGTTTTTTTTGACGCTTACAATCAAGGTTGTCCAAGTTAGTTTTGCTTTTGGTTGCTTGATATATTTTAGAATAGACACTGTCTATTTCTGGATCAGATCAAGCCAATCGGGCGATTAGTACCGGTCAACTGAGTGCATTACTGCACTTACATCTCCGGCCTATTGACGTGGTGGTCTTCCACGGCCCTCAGGGATACCTTGTTTTGAGGGGGGCTTCCCGCTTAGATGCCTTCAGCGGTTATCCTTTCCGAACATAGCTACCCAGCACTACCGTTGGCACGATAACTGGTCCACCAGTGGTTCGTTCACCCCGGTCCTCTCGTACTAGGGGCAACTCCTCTCAAGTATCCTACACCCACGGCAGATAGGGACCGAACTGTCTCACGACGTTCTAAACCCAGCTCACGTACCTCTTTAAACGGCGAACAGCCGTACCCTTGGGACCTGCTCCAGCCCCAGGATGAGATGAGCCGACATCGAGGTGCCAAACACTGCCGTCGATATGGACTCTTGGGCAGTATCAGCCTGTTATCCCCGGCGTACCTTTTATCCGTTGAGCGATGGCCCTTCCACTCGGGACCACCGGATCACTATGGCCGACTTTCGTCTCTGCTCGACTTGTCAGTCTTGCAGTCAGGCTGGCTTTTGCCATTGCACTCAACGAGCGATTTCCGACCGCTCTGAGCCAACCTTCGCGCGCCTCCGTTACTCTTTAGGAGGCGACCGCCCCAGTCAAACTACCCGCCACGCAGGGTCCCGGATCCCGGTAAGGGACCGCGGTTAGATATCAAGAGTGCGAAGGGTGGTATCTCAAGGGAGGCTCCACCTGGACTTGCGTCCTGGTTTCGATGCCTACCACCTATCCTGCACATCACAATCCTGATACCAGTGCGAAGCTGTAGTAAAGGTGCACGGGGTCTTTCCGTCTAACCGCGGGAAGCCTGCATCTTGACAGGCAATTCAATTTCGCTGAGTCGATGTTGGAGACAGCGGGGAAGTCGTTACGCCATTCGTGCAGGTCGGAACTTACCCGACAAGGAATTTCGCTACCTTAGGACCGTTATAGTTACGGCCGCCGTTTACCTGGGCTTCAATTCGGAGCTCTCACCCCTCCTTTTAACCTTCAGGCACCGGGCAGGCGTCAGACCCTATACGTCGTCTTGCGACTTCGCAGAGCCCTATGTTTTTAATAAACAGTCGCCACCCCCTGGTTTGTGCCCCCGGATTCCACTTGCGTAGGACCCGGGCCTCCTTCTCGCGAACTTACGG